>NZ_RDFA01000003.1 GCF_004118325.1 Halorientalis pallida
GCATGGCTAAATCGGACTCCGATAGCAATGGCCTCCGGCAGGATCAACCGGAATGCATTCCCCAATCATGGGGGGCTGGCGGAGACACGCTATGTGTCCGTCATTCGGTGACGAGGTATCGAGATATTCGATAGTGTATCACCGAACTGTCGAGGCTCACATCAGATACCATCTGTACGGCGAGGCCGCAGGGGTGGAATCCTCATACTTTCGTCCGCCCCACGAACGGTCGTGGGGAGCGAGACGCCACTGCGTGGAATCTCGCTCACAACGCCATCATCGACGAGGAAACTCGTCTAGGGTGTGGATGGCGTAGCGGGCGACCTCCGCTCGCCGCCATCCGTCGTGTGCATTTCATTCGATGAGGGTGGTACATAAATACCCGTCGATAGAGCCGCCCGTGTGCGAACTGAGACCACAATACGGGACCGCACTTCTCATCCGCCGAAAACGACTTCCAGAGCGATACGTCTCCGGCGAGTTCGGACGTCCTGAAACCCGCAGCGCACCCCGGCGAGTGTCCTGTCCAACGGCTGGATTCGAGCGTGCTCGTCGGTTTCCACACGTCTCGCGCCCGAAGGCGAAACCAACCGATCCTCGACCGACCGGACGCGCGCACGACTCGAACCATCACGGTCGAGGGAGACGCCGACGTCGGGACGCTCGACGACGCGGTCGACGAGGCCGGGTACGGCGCGTCCGCGTGAACACTCCGGAGCGGGCGATCCGTCGGCGGCGGTTACGGGATCGTTTCGGCACGAACCACTAAGTCGAGTGGTTCCGAAGTGTTGACAACTGCAGAATGGGTGACGACACGACGTCCGGCGTCCGGATCGGCGCTGTCGATCCGCCGCCGTGCAAGCGACCGCTGGAGGCCATCGAACGCGACGGGGAGTGGATCGTTCGCGAGTACTACCGACGGACCGACGACCCCGACGACGGTGTCTTCACGTTCGGGACGTACGACTCGCGGATCGACGCGATGCGAGACGGCCAGCGCGTTCTGAAGCGTCGTCGCCATCCCTGTCTGTTGCGGTGGGACACCGAACGAAGTGTGGGTGGGCTCTACTGGAATCCAGCCTTCGAGACGCTCGCCGTCGAGTACAGCGACCTGCTCCGGTCGTGGGTCGTGACGGCGAAAGACGACCACTTCGTCTTCCAGGCCTCGGACTCGACCGAGGGGGCGTACCAACTCGGCAAACTGGTACTGGAACAGTACGACTTCAGGACCGTCGAGTTCTACACGCGCGAGGGAGAACTCGAGACGGAGCGGGATCACCGATTCCTCCGACACGATATCACGAAGTCCGGCGTCCGGTTCAAGCGTGGGCAGGTACCCGCGAGCGTCGAGCGGCCGGCACCGCCGCCCGAGGAAGCCCTGCGAACGGAATCGGAATCCGTCGACGAGGAGGGACAAAAGGCGAGCGAGGTCATGAACACACTGGCCTCCGTCATCCCCGACATCACGAAGCTGGAAGCGCTAGACGTCGACGGACCGGTCTACCGCTACCGGACCCCCTGGGACGAGACGCGGGCGCACGTCCTGATACTGAACCCGGACCATCAGGACCATCGGACGCTCAAACACGTGTTCGGGGACGCGGTCGAGTCCTGGCGGACGCTGGCCGAGCACGAGACCGTAGCGACGATCCACGAAACCGGGGGCGAACCCGCGACGTGGGTCGTCTTCGAGGCGAGCGCCACGCCGATCGCGGACCTCCGGGAGAACACGTCGACCCGCGAGCGGATCCGACTCCTGACGGGACTTGGGTCGGCTGTCACGGCCGCCCAGCAGCGCGGTATCTACCGGACTGACCTCGAACCCGACAGGATCGGAGTCGACACGGCGGACGCTTCGGGCGTCGATCCGGGTGGCCTGCGACGCGACCAGTCGGATTCCGGACCGTCCCCCAGCGTGTCAGGTCTCGGTCTCCATCGACGGGTGAGTGAGGCCGTCGACCGATACGACGCGAGTCGGTACATGGCGCCCGAGCAACTTCGCCAGGAAGCGACGCCGACGACGCCGGTCTACCGGCTCGGAGCCGTGGCGTACTGGCTCCTGACTGGAACGGAACCGTACCACACCCGCCAGGACTTCACGACTGCGATCAGGGAAGGCGACCTCACACCACCGCACGAACTCGCCCAGTTGCCAGCGGCTGTGAGCGACTGTGTGGGGAAAGCGATGCACAGCGATCCGAACGCGCGCCACCGTACCGGTACAGCGTTCGTCCAGGCGCTCGCGCGAGCGCTCGGCGTGAACGTGTCACCGGCGCGCGAATAGCAGCCCCGCACCGCGTACTGCCGAACCGGTGTCCGTTCCGGTCGTTACAGGCCGGTGAAAACTCACGGTACGCCTTTTGCCCGGGACGTGGAACGACCACTATGTACGATTCTATACTCGTCCCGACCGACGGGAGCGACACGGCACAGGCGGCGGTCGAACACGCCATCGATCACGCGAAGCAATACGACGCGGCCTTGCACACCCTCTACGTGGTCGAGGAACCGCCGACGGACGAAGCGGCTGGCCCGGAAGTCCTCGAATCGCTCGAAACGACCGGTGAGCGGGCGATTCAGAAAGTGATCGACGCTGCCGAAGCCGCCGACGTCGGCACCGTCGAAGGGGTGGTCGGGGAGGGGTCGCCCTACCGTGCCGTCCTCGACTACGTCGACCAGCACGACATCGACCTCGTGGTCATGGGAACGCACGGGCGGACCGGACTGGATCGATACCTGCTGGGGAGCGTCACGGAGAAGGTCGTCCGGTCGGCGCCAGTGCCGGTCCTCACCGTCGGCTCGGCGTCGGCCGACTGACTGACCCGCCGTTCAGATGTCGATCCGGTCGGCCAGCCGTTCGAGCGCGTCGCGACCGTAGGCTTCGGGGCCGAGGTCCGGGAGTACCTGGATCGCCCTGTCGGAGAACGCCTCGCGGATGCGGTCCAGCTGGCGCTGGTGACTCTCGTAGCGGTCCCGACACCGCGGACACCCGTCCTCGGCCGTCTCCAGCACACGGTTGACGAGCAACGTCTCGACGGGCACGTCGTACGATTCGAGTCGGTCGACGAGTCGCCGCGTTTCCTCGATAGCCAGCGTCTCGGGCAGGAGGACGACACGGAAGTCCGTCCGCTCGGGGTCTCGGAGGAGTCCGGCGACACGGTCCATCCGGTCGCGAAACGCCTCGATCTCGTCCTGGCCATCGCCTTTCCCCCAGAAGGCGGCCGGGCCCATCACCATACTGCGGGCCGTGTCCACGAGCCGCCTGACCTCACCTCTGACCTTCGTCGCGGTCGAGAGCGACTCGCTGAGGACGTCCGGCAGCGTCAACAGCCGGAGTGTGTGCCCGGTCGGTGCGGTGTCGAAGACGACCCGATCCCACTCGTCGTCGGCGTAGTCCAGAAAGAACTGGAGGGAGGCGATCTCGTCGCTCCCCGGGACGAATCCGGCCTGGAACAGTCGTTCGACGTCCTCGTCGGTCAAGGCGATGCCGGCGTCCCGGAAGTCGGCGGCCAGCGACGCGACGATCTCCTGGTAGGCCGCCTGTCCCTGCTCCGGGTCTGCCTCGACGCCCCAGAGGTCGTCGTCGATGGCCGTCGGTTCGCCGGTCAGGGGCACGTCGAACGCGTCGCCAAGCGAGTGTGCCGGGTCGGTCGAGACGAGCAGCGTCCGTTCGCCACGGCCCGCGAGTTCGAGCGCGGTCGCGGCCGCACACGTCGTCTTGCCGACGCCACCCTTTCCACCGTACAGGACGAATTTCGGCATGTCTACCGAAACGGGCGACAGCCACAAATACTCGGCCCCGACGGTTCCGTCGCCGTCACTCGGACGGCACTTCTCTCCGTCCGGAGACACGGTCCGGCACCAGCCTGACGGTCCGGAACGCGACCTCGTCGCGGGGGCGGTCAAAGATGTCGACCGCGGGGATGCGGACGTCCCACAGCTCGTGGACGGCGCTGGCGTCGTACGGCAACTCGTCGAGGACTTCGAGCGATCCAGTAGCGACGACGCTCCACCACCGTCCGTCGACCCGGCCGAACGTGGTGAACGCGACCGGGTTGTCGAGGACGGCTCTCTTCTCCGCGCCGGATGGCACGGAGAGTTTGAAAAAGAGGTTGCCCGTGGCTGCGTTGTACCCGTACGAGACCGGGCGCAAGACGGGTGGCCGGTCCGATCCGGTCGCGAACGACAGCGCACCGACCCCGCCGCGTCCGAGGAATGTCTCTATCTCACCGTCGGTCAGGGAAGTCCAGCGGAGCCCCTGCATGTGATATCGTCCCACGTTAGCACGGATAACCGCTTGCATGGGTGTCGATATCCCGAACGGTTCCAGGGCCCCTGTCACTCTTCGAGCAGCCAGCCGAACCGGCGTTCCCAGAACGCCTCGTCGGGGTGTTCCTTGGTGTGGCCGCGGGCCTTCTCGTCCCGGATGCGTCGCTCCATGACGTCCCGGGCCTCGTCGAGGGCGTGCATGGCAGCGTACCCCTCGCCGGAGGCCGTGTAGAGGCCGCGGTCGGTGTGCAGGCGGATTCCTGCGAGCAGCAGGGGCGAGCCCAGTCGTTGCTCGTCGCGTTCCTGGACGTGGATCGTCGCGTCGAAGACGTTCGTGCCCCGCCCGCGTTCGTCGAACCGCTCGATCATCTCGGCGACCTCGTCGTAACTGACGTCCTCGATCAGGTCGGAGCCGCTGATCTGGACGGCCCGGTTGCCGCCGGCTTCCCAGGTGAGCGCATCCAGCACGTCCGTCCCGGTCAGGATGCCGTACGGTTCGCCGTTCGCCGTGACCACCAGCGCGGAAGCGTCGATGTCGAACGTCTCCACGACGGCGGTGTCGAGGGTCGCGTCCGGGTGAACTGTCCGGACCGGTGAGGCCATCACGTCCCGTACGGGAATGGCGAGGGCCACTCGGCGCTCACCTCCGCGCGAACCGAACCCGCCGCTCCGCGTACGGCCGGCGCGCTTCTCGAGCGAACCCACAACGCTGTCGGTATCGCCGGCGTTCCCGCCCCGGTTCGCGCCCGGTGGCTGGATCCGAGGTCCGTTACGTCGTACAGGCTCGGGATACCCACGGTCGACCCGTCGTCGACGACGGGCAGGTGGGCGATACGGTTCTCGCGAAAGCGGTGGAGTGCCTCGCTCACCGCGGTGTCCGGAGTGAGCGTGATCAGTTCCCGGGTGGCGGCCTCGCCAACCGTCGCCGCGTCGGGGGACGACTGTACTGCCGCGAGGATGTCGTCGGCAGTGACCACACCGACGAGTTCCGCATCCTCGGAGACGGGTAGGAGTCGCGTGTCACTGTCGATCATCAGCCGCGCGACGTCGTGGACGTCCTCGTCGGGTCCGAGTCGCGGAACCGACCACGCCAGCGACCGGAGCTTCTCGTTCGGTTGCCGGCGGGAGGTGACGAGCTGTCGGCGCGTGACGACGCCCTCGAACGCGTCTCCCTCGACGATCGCTCCCTGCACGTCGTGATCCTCGACGGTACCGACGAGCGTCGAGACACTCGTGTCTGGACCGAACGCTACGAACGCCCTGGTGACGACGCCTCTAATATCCGTGATCTGTCCGTTCCCCGCACCGAACTGGCCGTTGGCTAGTGGTTCGCCGACACCAGAATCTTCGATTGACCCGCCGAAGAATCCCGCGGTGATTGTCGGTGTCTGCTAACGAAGTGGCACGTATAATCGGTCCGTACGCCCGGCCGCAACGATCCCACCCGCTGAAGGACGCCGGTCACGTCCACGGGAGCATGAGTCAGGAGTCTCAAGACCTCGTGTCGATTCCGGTCGACGGCGTCGAGCTGGAGGGGGCGCTGAAGATGCCGGCCGACGCGGACGGGCTGGTCGTGTTCGCCCACGGGAGCGGGTCGAGTCGAAAGAGTCCGCGAAACAACTTCGTCGCCGACACCGTACGCTCGCGGGGAGTCGGGACGCTCCTGTTCGACCTGCTGACCGAACGGGAGGATCGGAACCGGCGCAACCGCTTCGACGTCCCCCTGTTGACGAACCGGCTCGTCGCGGTGACCGAGTGGGCCCGGGAGCGAGTCGCGACGGCGGACCCGACGCTCGGCTACTTCGGGTCGAGTACGGGCGCAGCCTCGGCGCTCCGGGCCGCCGCTCGCTTCGGTGAACGAATCAGTGCCGTCGTCTCCCGGGGTGGACGGGTCGACCTCGCCGCGGACGCGCTCACGTCGGTTCGCGCGCCGACACTGTTGATCGTCGGCAGTGAAGACCGACAGGTGCTGTCGTCCAATCGGACGGCGGCCGACCGCCTCCCCGGCCGCGCGGAACTGCACGTCGTCGAGGGCGCGGGCCACCTCTTCGAGGAGCCGGGCGAACTCGAAGCGGTTGCGACGGTCGCCGCCGACTGGTTCGCCGAGTGGCTCTAACCGACTACCCGCACCGTCTGGTCGGTTCGCCGACACTAGTTTTGGCGAACCTAAAAGTTCAAGAGGCCCACGTGCAGACGGGTACACAATGAGTCTTCAGCAGGCGCGTGCGGAGCACGAGCGGTTCACGTTCGACGACTTGAGCGTCGTGATGGGAACGTACAACGAGGAGGCGGCGATCGGTACGGTCCTCGAGGACATCGACGACGTGACCGGCGGCCGTGCCGAGGTCGTCTGTGTCGACGGATCCGACGACCGGACACCGGAGATCGCCCGCGAGCACGGTGCGCGGGTCGTCGAACAGGAGCCCCAGGGCTACGGTGTCGCGGTCGAGGCGGCGCTCCAGGCTGCGGACGACCCAGTCGTGGTCACGACCGACTGCGACGACACGTACCCGATGGAGCGGTTGCCCGACTTCCTGGACCGGATCAACGAGGGCTACGACGTGGTCAGCGGCGACCGCCTCTACCACGGTGCCGACACCATGCCGGCGTTCAACCGCTTCGGGAACCACGCCTTCGCCGCGCTGGCGAGCGTCCTGCTCGGGAAACGGGTCCACGACACGACCACGGGGATGCGTGCCTACCGGAGCGAAGTGATCGAGAAGATCGACTGGACCGAGAACACGGGCCTGTCGGCGGAACTGCTGATCCGTCCCCTGATGCGGGAGTACGACGTGTGTGAGATCCCTATCGAGTACGGCGAGCGCGCGGGCGAGACGAAACTCGACCCGATCAGCGGGGGCTACGCTATCGCCAAGTCCATCGTCACGGTCTCGGTCGAAGAACGACTGCGCTGACCGCGGCTAGTTCTGGGGCCCCGACTGCGGGCCACGCCGATAACTGGTCGTCCCACCGGGGTGACCCTGGGGGTTCTCGATGCCGACCAGCTCCCCACCGGTCGGGGAAGCATAGAGGGCGAAGAGCAGGTCGTTGATCAGGTAGTAGCGCACGCGCTGGACGTTCCCACCGTCGGGGTCGGGATCGATGGTGTCCGCGTTCATGCGCTCGAACGCTTCCGTCCGGTTCGCCCGTGAGAGCGACGCGTAGGCGTCCACGTCGTACCACGTACTCACGTAGTCGTCGAGGTAGGTCACGGTCTCGTGGATCTCGGTCGCCCGGTCGGGGTCGTCAGCGACGCGCCCACGCAGAAAGTCGGTCACGAAGCGCTCGACGTCCTCGAGGGCGGAGGGATAGATCGCCTCCGCGACCGCCACCGCGGTCGTCAGTTCGTGCTCCGAAAGACTCGGTGTCTCCTCCTCGGAACCGGTCGGCGTGGTCGTCCTTCGGTCCTCGTTCCCGGCGTCGTCGTCCCCCGACTCCGACAGCGCCAGCGCACCGCCCGCGACGCCGACAGCCCCCAGCGCCGCGACGGCATCCCGTCGGGTCAGTTCCATAGAGACGAGTGGTCTTTCGGCGGTTTATCGGTTGTCTTCTCCGACCGTCAGGTTCGTCCGGACCGACGCCCAGTCGGGCGAGAGGCCGGGGACGTAGCCGGCTTCCCCGCCACACTCGCCGATGGCGACGCAGCGTTCGACCCGGGGCGTGAGCGCCCGGATACGCCCCTGCTCCCGGCTGACCGGGGTCTCGAACCGGTAACTGAAACTCGCCCCGGGACCGCTGTCGACGAAGAGAGTCAACGACACCTCCGCCGGGTCGTCGTACGGGATGGGATCCCGGGACGGCCAGGCCGGGCCGACCAGTCGCGCGGCCCCGTCGGCGAAGCGGACCCGGGCGGTCGCCGGGTTCGACGCGTCGCGCGCGACGACCGTCACGCTCTCATCGTCGGCGGTGAGGGTCGCCGAGACCGTCCGGTAGGTCGCTGGGAGGCCGACCGTCGCGTTCAGCGTGACCGTTTCACCGGCCGCGTGATCGACGGGCTGGATGGCCGCGCCTCGCGGCGCGCCGTCGTACGGTTCCCACTCACCACGGAACGTGTATCGATACAGCCGCCGGTCGGGATGCGCGTCGACGACCGCGAACGGGCGCTCGTCCATGGCGTAGACTGTCTCCCCGTCGAAGTCCGGGTCGTTCCGGAGCGACTGGAACGGGTGGTTCAGCCAGTCGCCGTACGGCGTCGGGAGGAGGACCAGCCCGCCGTCGAGGGACCGCTCCTCGAACGGTTCGTAGGCCCGGTCGTAGGTCTCGGTGGCGAGCGCGTTCATCTCTACTGGCCGCTCGACCTTCGCCGCCGTCGCGGTGCCCAGCACGGCCGCGGTCACGAGGACCACGCCGACGACCACCGCCTGCACCGCCCCGGGGGCGAACCGCTCTCGCGCCAGTTCCCGGACGGTACCGACCAGCGCCAGTGTTCCCACGGCCGCGAACGCCCCGAACGGAAGGAGGAGGTCGAAGTGGTAGTAGGGACCGTGAGAGGCGATCAGTCCGTCGCCGGCCCGCTCCAGCACACCAAGCACGTTGTAGTTGCCCCAGAAGTAGACGTTGCCCACGACGATCGTCCCGATCTGTCCGGCGAGGATTCCCTGCCGGGCCGAGAGCCCGCGCCTGACCGCGACGGCGATGCCGCCGACTGCCAGCGCCGTCCCGAACAGGCCGCCCGCGACCCAGGTCGTCGTCAGTTGTTCGAGCACCACTGCGTTCGACCGGAGGGCGAGGCCGACGGTGTACTCCACGTCGTGCCCGAGAATCTCGTGATAGCCGAAGCCGAGGCCGTCTTTCGGCGCGAACGCCTGGTAAGGAAAGACCAGCGGCGAACCGGTCACGACGGCGTTGTACCCGAGCGAGAGTGCGACACCGGCCAGCCCGAACGCTGCGGTCAGGATCTGTCGCGGGAGCGCGTCGCGGCGCTCGCGCGAGAGCGTCCAGAGCGCGTGGCCGATCACGGGCACGGCGAACAGCACCGCAGTGTACGGCCGAGCGAAGAAGGCCAGTCCGACGGCCGCGCCGGCCGCCCCGGCCCAGCGCCGGTCCCCGCTCTTCCCGGCCCGGAGGTACGCGTAGAGGAACGTGAGGTTCAGCATCGTCGTCGGCGCGTACGGCAGGAAGACGGCCGAGTCGATCAGGAACAGCGGGGACGCGAGCACGAACAGGGCCGCGAGGAGGCCCGTCCGGCGGTCGAACAGGTGCCGGACGATCAGCCCGATCAGTGCGACGTTGGCAGCGGCGATGCCGGCGAGTGCCAGTCGTGGCGTGCCCAGCAACTGTCCAACGGCGAACAACGCAGGCACCACCGGCGCGTACTTCGAGTAGAGCTGGCCCCCGTCCTGGACGAAAAACCAGGGACGGAAGACGTCCTCGACCGGCGGGGAGAGAAACAGCCGACCGTCGAGCAACATCGCCGCCTGCTGGAGGTAGACCGCCTCGTCGTGGTTCAGCGAGTGGTGCGGAAACAGGCGGGTGGCGAGAACCCAGATGGCGATCGCGGCGACGGCGGCGAGCGCGACGACGCCGACGCGCCACGTCCGCGACCGGCTCTCAGTCGTCCCGGAGGCCATCGCTCTCGGTCGGGAACCAGGCGAGCCGGTGGTCGGCGACGAGGTCGACTCTCACGCGACGGTCCAGGTCGAGGTGGTCGGAGTGGTTGTGTTCGCAGTACACCACGTCACCCGAGTCGAGTTCGACAGTGTAGACGAACGAGGGGCCCGTGTACTCGCGTTCGACGATCTCGCCGTCGCCCTCGGTGTCTTCGCTCGGGATCGCCCGCAGGTCGTCGGGCCGTGCCAGCACGTCGATCTCCGCCCCGTCGTACTCCGGGCCGAGCCCCTGGATCATGTCGGTGTCGAGCGTCCCCAGCCCCGTCTCGATGGTGTGTTCGTCGAGGCGGCCGGAGATGAAGCCGGCCTGACCGAGAAACTCCGCGACGAACCGCGATTCGGGTTGCTGGAAGACGATCTCCGGCCGCCCGACCTGCTCGATCTGACCCTCGGACATGACTGCCACGCGGTCGCTGATCGAGAGGGCCTCCTCCTGGTCGTGCGTGACCGACAGCGCGGTGACACCGGTCTCTTTGAGGATGCGGCGGACCTCCTCGCGCATCTGCTTGCGCAGGGACACGTCGAGGTTCGAGAACGGCTCGTCCAGCAGGAGGACGTCCGGTTCCGGTGCCAGCGAGCGCGCCAGCGCGATCCGCTGTTGCTGGCCGCCCGAGAGGTCCTCGGGACTCGCCGACCGATAGTCGGACAGACCGACCAGCTCCAACAGGTCGTCGACCCGGGCGTCCTGTGCGTCACTGTCCCAGTCCTCGATGCCGTACGCGACGTTCTCGCCGACCGAGAGGTGGGGGAAGAGGGCGTAGTCCTGAAAGACCAGACCCACGTCGCGCTGATCGGGCGCGACGAACTGTCCGTTGCCCGCGACGGTCTCCCCGTCGACGGCGATGGTACCGCTGTCGGGACGGAGAAGCCCCGCCAGCAGGCGAAGCGTCGTCGTCTTGCCACAGCCGGAGGGCCCGAGCAGCGTGAGCAGTTCGCCCTCGTCGACCGACAACGAGAAGTCTGCGACGGCGCGTTCGTCACCGAACGTCCGCGTCACGCCGTCGAGTTCGAGGACGACCTCGCGTGACTGATTCTGTTCGTCGGGGGTCGCCGCGACGATCCGTTCCGTCCGCGTCTGTGTCTGAGTTGACTCGGTCATCATGAATCACCTGTTTCCTGTGAGAGGATGACGGCCATCGAGAGGCCGGAGACGACGACGAGGAGCAGCGCCGGCACCGCCGCCTGGCCGTAGAAGCCTGCCTCCTGCACCCGCCAAATGTAGGTCACGAGCGTGTCGAAGCCCAGCGGGCGGAGCATCAGCGTCGCGGGCAACTCCTTCATCGTCGTCAGGAAGACCAGCGCCGCGCCGGCGGCCAGGCCCGGGAGGATCAGCGGGAGCGTCACCGACCGGAAGGCGCTCAGCCGCGACCGCCCCAGCGTCTGTGCCGCCTCGACCAGTTCCCGGTCGACCTGGAGCGTCGAGGTCCGGATCGACCCGATCGCCTGGGGCATGAACCGGACCACGTACGCGAACACGAGCATCGGGATGGTCTTGTAGAACAGTCCGACCGCGTCGACGCCCGTCAGGTCCGCGAGGGTCGGCAGGAGATCGAGACTGAGACTGAGCAGAGCGATAGCCAGCACGATGCCCGGCGTCGCGTACCCGACGTAGGACGCGCGGTCGGCCAGCGCCGCCAGCCGGGAGTCCGCCCGGGCCGACGCCATGGCGATGGGGAGTGCCACGACCACGGACGCCGCAGCCGCGAGCAACGCGAGATTCGCCGAGTTCCAGCCGTATTCCCAGGAGAACGCCACCTGCCCGGCCTCGTAGCCCGGCCCACCCTGGGTGAGCCACATGCCGAAGATGCCGATGGGCACGAGGATGGCGACGGCGAAGACGGCCACCGGAACCAGCAGTGCGGGGTACCGCCACGCACCGAGGTCGAGGTCGACCGCGCCGCGGTTACCCCCGCTCTCGTAGGCCCCGGACTCGTCGACGCCGATGCGGGACTCGATGGCCAGGATGACCGCCGTGACGCCGAGCAACTGGAGCGAGAGGACGGCCGCGTAGTCCCGGGCGAAGGCGTTGTACTGCGCGTAGATGAACTGTGTGAACACCTCCACCCGCATGATATTTGGCGTTCCGAAGTCCGCCAGCGTGTAGAGCGCCACCAGCAGGGACCCGGCGGCGATACCAGGGAGGATCTGGGGGACGGTGACCCGTTTGAGCGCCTCCCAGCGGCCCGAGTTTAGCGTCTGCCCTGCCTCGACGAGGGTGCCGTCGAGCGAGAGTAGCGACGCTCGCGTCGTCAGGAACACGTAGGGGTAGGTGTACAGCGTCAGTACGAACGCGGCGCCGGCGAAGCCGTACACGGAGGGAAGCGAGTCGACGCCGAAGGGTGCCAGCACGTTCGCGAACGCCCCGTTGGGCCCGAACGCCGAGACGAACGCGAAGGCACCGAGGTAGCTGGGCACTGCCAGGGGCAACGCACAGAGGATCGTCCAGAACCGCGAGAAGGGCAGATCGCCCTGCACGGTCAGCAGCGCCAGCGCCACGCCGAGGACGATGCTCGCGGCGGTGACGACCGACACGAGGGCGACGCTTCGAACCAGTACCCCGGTCGTCCGGGACTCGATTGCGAGTTCGACCGCCGTCCAGCCGAGGCCCGCCGCGTCGATGGCGAGCCAGCCGATCGGAAGCACCAGGACCGCGGCGATGGCCGCGCCGAGCATGGTGAGCCCGGAGTCGACGGTGGAGGACCTGTCTGGGGATCGACCGCTCATCCGCTCGAGGTCCTCCTGGCCGCTCATGGGGAAACGTTAGCTGACTCCATCAACTCAATTGTCTCTTGCACGTTCGACAACTCCGAGAGGTCGATGTCCGGCGGGCTGAGCTTGTCGACCGTCGGCAGGCCCGCGACGGGCTTGACTCCTTTGATCATCGGATACGAGAAACTGACCGTCGCGAAGAACTCCTGGGCCTCGGCCGACAGCAGGTGGCGCACGAAGTTGTCGACGAGATCGCCCTTGTCGGTCCCTTTGACCTTCATCACGCCGGAGATGTTGACGAGACCGCCTGCGTCGCCCTCGGTGAACGCGAGTTCCAACGGCGCGTTGGGGCGCTGGTTCTTCACGCGCAGCGCGTAGTAGTGATTGGCGAACCCGGCTGCCAGCGACCCGTTGGCGACGTTCTGCGAGACGGCGTACTCGTTGCCGTAGCGTTCCGTCCCGGCTTCACGCATGTCGACCAGCCACTGGCGGGTCGCCTCCTCGCCGCGGACGAGGCGCATCGCGGTGACGAACGACTTGAACGCGCCGTAGGTCGGGGCCCAGCCCATCGACCCCTGGAGCGCGCTCGTCGACGGGAACTCCTGAACCTTGTTCGGGACGTCCGATTCGCTCAACCGGTTGGTGTTGTACGGGACGGCTCGCGCGCGACCCGCGACGCCGGCCCAGGCGTTGTCGTCGCCGACGAACTGCGAGTTGGCGACGGCGCCGACGGCCTCGTCCGAGAGGGGGTCGTACGCGTCGTTGTCCGCGACGTAACCCAGCGAACTGGCGTCGATGGACCAGAAGACGTCGGCCTGGGACGCGCCGGCGTCGACCTCCTCGACGATGGTCTGTGCCAGCGACGCGGAGTCGTTGCTGCTGGGCTGGACCGAGAAATCCGGGTAGATACTCTCGAGTTTGTTGATCAGGTTGGTGTAGATACCACCCTCACCACCGCCGATGTAGAGGGCGAGGTCGCCGGAGAGGTCGGGCAGATCGTTGATCGACGTACCACCGGGGTAGGGACGGCCCGAAGCCAACCGGCCGGAGCCACGGAAGTTACCCTCGACCAGGGGTCCCGTCCCCCGGAAGTCCGAGACGTTCGCGTTCTGGGGCGTGTTGTTCCCGTCGTCGTCGTTGAACATCCCGAAACATCCGGCTACGGATGCGGTTCCGAGGACGGCCCCGCCCTGCACGAGCCGCCGTCGTGAAACACTCCGTCCGCGAGAATCGACTTCGTCTTCCATGTATCAATTTAGGCCGGCCTAAAACACTTATACCTGCCGGTTCTAGTCGTCTGCGGTCGCAGGCGCGTGTTCCGTGACCGAGCCGGGCCGAATGTGTTCGAGACAGGAGAGCCAGTCCCGCATGAACTCGCCGCAGTAGTTGAGGAACGCGGCGTTCTCGTAGTCGAACTCGCCCTCCGCGAGGGCGTCGGCCATCGCGGCGAACACGCCGGCGTAGGTCTCGGCGTCCTCGCCCACCTCGTCGATGATCTCCCAGACGTGTTCGTTCAGCTCCAGCCCAGGAACCTCGTTGTTCAGGTCCGAGAACGTCGATCGCGGGGCCTTGTTGTGTTCACAGAGCGGGTTCCCGTTGACGATCCGCTTGTCCAGCACGTCACAGGCTCGCTTGAGGAACAGGCCGCTCCAGATGTCGTCGAACCGACCCACGTCCCACTCGTTCTCGTCCATCGGGAGCTGGTAGAACGCGGGGACGACCTCCCGGCGGAAGGCCAGGTTCATCGAACACACGGTGAGGTAGTTGCCCCGCTCGGCGACGAAGTTACCCTCGTAGTCGTCGGTCGAAGTCCGGGTCTGGGCCTGGCCCTGGAGATCGCCGTCCATGAGGATCCGGACCGCGTCGAGGTCGGGGACGTTCGTCCAGAGGCCCTGCGAGGCCACCACGTCGTCGATCTCGATCTCGTCGGTCTCGACCTCCTCGTCCATCGCGCTGTAGGGGTACCCACGGGGATAGAGCCCGTGCTCGTCGACGTTCTGGTAGAGGACGTTCACCCAACGCTCGTCCGACCCGACCGACTCGATGGTGCCTTCGTAGGCGAGGTTCTCGAAGTGGGACCCCCAGAAGTCGAAGTCGGGATGGGGGAGCGTGTCGTCGTCGATGAAGAAGCCGTACTCGAAGTCGTGGGCCCACATGTACAGCAGGCCGAAACTCGTCTGTGCGTGGCTGGCTTCCGGAATCAGGTGAGAGTACTCCGGGACGCCCTGCTCTTCGAACCACTCCTCACGGGCGCTCCCGTCGAAGACGCGGCCATCGACGCCCTCCTCGTCGAGCATCGCCTGCATCTCGTCGGTGTCACAGAAGTCCTCCGTGACGAGCACGACGTGGAGTCGGTCCAGGTCGAAGTCGTGGTCCCGGGCGTTCTCGAAGTACGTCCGCATGCACTCGAACTCGCGAATCGTCGGTACGATAACACAAACGTCTTGCGTCATTTCTTGTCGGTTCTCTTTAGGCCACCCAAAAATACCTGTCGTGTTTTTCCGGCGAGTGGGAATCGACTGCAGTGGTACATTATACACTACCGATTTTGATTAATGTAGTATAAGGGGAACTATTATTTGCCAGTGCATGGGCAAGATTACGTGAAGACAGGGGTGTGGCCACACAGGCGCGCGGGTGAGAGAGCGGGCCCGATTCTGGTCACACCGCAGATAACTAACCATGCTCGAAAATCAGACCTGTGTGGTAACCGGTGCATCACGAGGTATCGGCCGCGGTATCGCGGAGGAGTTGGGCAGTCACGGGGCGAACGTCGTCGTCAACTATCGGTCCTCGGAAGCGGCGGCGCACGAGGTCGCCGACGAGATCGAAGCCGAGGGCGGAAACGCCGTCCCGTTGCAGGCCGACGTGGCCGATCAGGACGAAGTCGACGCGATGGCCGACCGGGTCGCGGAGTTGTACGGACCGGCCGACGTCCTGGTCAACAACGCGGGTATCACCATCGACAAGAAGTTCGAGAACATGACCAAGGACGACTGGGAGACGGTCGTGGACGTGAACCTCGGCGGCGTCTTCAACGCGACCAACGCCTTCTTCGAGGACATCAAGGCCGCCGACGAGGGCCGACTCGTCAACATCTCGTCGGTCGTCGGCCAGCAGGGCAACTACGGTCAGGCCAACTACGCCGCCACGAAGTCCGGCCTCTTCGGCTTCACCCGGACGCTGGCGCTGGAACTGGCCTCGACGGGTTCGACGGCCAACTGTGTCGCCCCCGGATTCGTCGAGACGGACATGCTCGAGGAGGTTCCCGAGCGCGTCCAGCAGAAGATCCTCGACCGGATTCCCCTGAGCCGGTTCGCGACGGTCGACGACGTGGCCGGGATCGTTCGCTTCCTCGCCAGTCGGGACTCCAGTTACATGACCGGCCAGGTCCTGGCCGTCAACGGCGGCATGGAGTGGTAACATGAGCCAGCAAGAGGAGGAAGCGTCCGACCAGGAGGGGCAGTCACCCGTCGAGGAACTTCGCGAACGCCGCCGCGAAGCCGAACTCGGCGGCGGCGAAGCGCGGATCGAGCGCCAGCACGAGAAGGGCAAAATGACCGCCCGCGAACGGGTCGACTACCTGCTCGACGACGGGACCTTCCGGGAGGTCGACGCCTTCGTCGAACACCGCGCCCAGTCGTTCGGGATGGACGAGAAGACGTTCCCCGGCGACGCCGTCGTCACTGGCTACGGCGAGGTCAACGGCCGGAAACTCTTCGTCTTCGCCCACGACTTCACCGTCCTCGGCGGCTCGGTCGGCGAAGTGGTCGCGGACAAGATCTGCAAGGTGATGGACAAGGCCATCGAGAACGGCGTTCCGGTGGTCGGACTCAACGACTCCGGCGGCGCACGAATCCAGGAGGGGGTCGACTCGCTCGTCGGGTTCGCGAAGATCTTCAACCGGAACACCGAAGCCTCCGGCCTCATCCCCCAGATCTCCGCGATCATGGGGCCGTGTGCCGGCGGTGCGACCTACTCGCCCGCGCTGACCGACTTCACGTTCATGGTCGAAGACACCAGCCACATGTTCATCACGGGCCCGGACGTGATCGAGACCGTCACGGGCGAGCAGGTCTCGAAGGAAGAACTCGGTGGCGCGAAAACCCACGCCACGAAATCCGGCGTCGCCCACTTCGCGGAGCGATCCGAGGAAGAGGCGCTGGACGACATCCGCCAACTGCTCTCCTACCTCCCGCAGAACAACATGGCGGACCCACCGCGGGTCCAGCCCTGGGACGATCCGACCCGGACCTGCGATGACCTCGTGGACATCGTGCCCGAGGAACCGCGCAAACCCTACGACATGAACGACGTGATCGAGCGAATCGTCGACGAGGATTCGTTCTTCGAGGTTCACGACGGCTTCGCACGCAACGTCGTCACAGGCTTCGGCCGCCTCGACGGCCGTGTCGTCGGCGTCGTCGCCAACCAGCCCCGGGTCTCCGCGGGCACTCTCGACATCGACGCCTCCGAGAAGGCCGCGCGGTTCGTGCGCTTCTGTGACTCGTTCAACGTCCCAATCGCTACCCTGGTCGACGTGCCAGGGTTCATGCCGGGGACCGACCAGGAACACAACGGTATCATCCGCCGGGGCGCGAAGTTAATCTACGCCTACGCCGAGGCGACCGTCCCGCTCATGTCGGTGGTCGTCCGGAAGGCCTACGGCGGTGCGTACATCGTCATGTCGTCGAAGTTCCTGGGGAGCGACGTGAACTACGCCTGGCCCGGCGCGGAGATGGCCGTGCTGGGCCCCCGTGGCGCGGTCAACATCCTCTACCGCAAAGAGATCGCCAACGCCGACGACCCCGACGCAAAGCGCCAGGAACTCATGGACGACTTCCGCGAGGAGTTCGCCCATCCCTACGGCCCGGCAAAGCGGGGCTACCTCGACGACGTGATCGAGCCACAGAACACGCGCAAGCGCCTCATCGACGACCTGGAACTGCTCGAACGCAAACGCGAGGACACCCCGCCCAAAGACCACGGCAACATCCCGCTATGAGCCGGGCCGAATTCGACATGGATTCCGAGGACGACCTCCTCGAAGTCGATCTGGACGAGTTACTCGCCAGCCTGGAGTTCGAGACGACCGTTCCGACGGAACGGGAAGCGGCGGCCGTCGCGGTGGCCATCGCGACACACCGGACGGATCGGGCGCTCGCAGCCGCCGACGCTGCTGCGGACGACGAGCCCGAGACCGTGCCCGGATGGAAGCTCGACGGACGCCTGCGATCCAACGGTGTCACGCACCGGCGACGGCCGCGGAACGTCGAGCGTGGCAGCGAGTGGCGGGCGGCGTCGCGGTCGCTGTAGGCCGTGGTCGACTTCGCTGCGGATTCCGCGGCGTAGGCGCTGGCGATGATCGCATGGTCAGTAGCGGTCTGGGTCGGAATCGAACTGTCTCTGTTCGACGGTTCGGTACTGGTCGCCGCTGTTTCCGGTCCTGCGTGTGCCCTCGCTATAGCCTTCGTGGCCCGCAAACAGTACGCTCCGAACGACGGGTAGCTCTCGGCGGCGATTCAGTCGAGTTCGACCGACGACAGCACCGCGTCCGCGGTCACGACCGTCGCGAACTCCCCGTCGATATGGGCCAGCGCCGACCGATGCACCTGCTCCGCCGGCATCGACTCACCGTCGAACTCGCGGTCGAACGTGGCCGTCGCGTCCGCGACCAGCAAAACCTCGTACCCGCGGTTCTCGGCCATCCGCGTCGTCGTCGAGACGCAGTGGTCCGTCGTCAAGCCTGCGATCACGAGCTGGTCGGCCCCGCGCTCGTCGAGCCAGTCGTCGAGCCCAGTGCCTACGAAGGCACCGTTTACTCGCTTCGTGACGATGCGCTCGCCGTCGGCCGGTGCCAGTTCGGGCTCGAAGGCGAACCCCGGTTCGCCGCGTCTGAGCGGCGAGTCCGGCTCGGTCGAGTCGTGGCGGACGTGGACCACAGGTCTGCGAGTTTCACGCCACGAGGCGAGCAGTTTGGCCGCACCCGCCTCGGCGTCGGGGTTGTTGCGCTGGCCCCACACGGGATCGTCGAAGCCCTCCTGGAAGTCCACGAGGATCAGCACGGCGTCGTCGGCGACCGTCACCGACCGCTCCTCAATCGGCGGCATAGCCGTCCGGGAGCGTGCTGGGGGCTTTCGGGTGGTCGCGAGTCACGTTGATGGGACACTCGTCCGGAGCCTGCTCCGGCTCCGAGGAGAGCATGTACTGGGGCCACTCGCGGTCGCCCTCGACGCCGTAGTCGCCGATGTCGGCGTGAGGGCAGACGCCGTCGTAGTCTTCGATGCGGTCCTGGATGACCTCGCGGGCGCGCTGGCCGGCCTCGGTGTCGTGGGTGATCCCCTCGAACAGCGACCGGGGCTGGAAAGTGATCTCCAGACCGATGGGGCAGTAGCGACTCTTTCGCGTGTCGTAGAACGGTGCACGACAGGTCGGGAACATCGACTCGCCGCCGAAGGAGAACTCCCAGTAGGGGTCGTCGGGATCGGTCGGTACGTCCTCGGGCCACGGTTCGGGGTCGTGGACGTGCAGAAACTGCAGGAGGTGCCAGAGCCGCTCGTGATACTCCCGCTCGGAGAGGGGGCCCTCCGGCGGCTTGAAGAAGGTCACCAGCGACGCCTGGTCGGAGTGATCCTCGTACGTGTCGAGATACTCCAGTAGCGTGTCACGGAAGCGCAACAGCGCGTCCTTGTCGGTCGTCGAGGAACAGAGCGCGTAGAGCGGGTCGCCGTTCTCGACGGACTCGACGCCGAAAAAGCAGGGGAACGGCGAGCCGTTGCGCTCGCCGAGCAGACCGTTCCGGAAACTCTCCCAGTGGTCGACCGCCCACTCGGGAAGGTCGCCCGCGGCCGCACGGTCCGCGAGCGTCGCCTGATCGAGCAGGACTTCGACTCCCGGTTCGTTCATACTCGTAACTGGGGCCGGGGAACTTTGAAGCTTGAGTTTCGCGCTCACTCCGAGGCTGGTCCGACCGTATCTCCCTCGGAGACGGGTCCGGTCTCGACGATACGGGCCCGGAGGCCGCCCCGATGGACCAGCGCTCCCTCGACGTCCGGCACCTCGGTGTGTTGCTCCAGATACGAACAGGGTTCACACAGCTCGGCACCCTCGCAGACGGCGTCCCCGACGCGGAATCGTGTGTCGACGAGGTGGTTCAGCGCGACGCCGCACGTCGTGACGTTCCGGCGGTGAATGCCCGGTTCGAGGTCGATATCGTAGTCGCGTTCGGCGGCCGCCAGTGCTTCGGCCTCGATGAGCGTGATGGCGCGGTCTTCACCACGGCCGAAGGTGCCCTCGCCCTCGTAGTAGCGGTCACCCTCCAGTCCCTCGCCGGCGACGGCCCGGACGGACTCGACGCGTTCGGGCGGCGCGCCGGGTGTCGGTGCGACGTGGATGCGCTCGACGGTCCCGGTCATGGGGACCAGTTGTGAACGGAATTACAAGACTCCATCGAGACGTGGCTCGCACTCGGGAACACCGGTCGAATACCGCGCTTTCAGCCAGATTTACAATACCGCCCGTTGCAGTTGCAGGTGATATGGACAGGGAGGTTGCCATCATCGGCGGGTCGATGACGAAGTTCGGCCAGCGAGACGCCTGGATACGGGAGTTGCTCGCCGAGGCCGGCGAGGAGTGTCTGACCGACGCCGGCGTCGAACCGGACGCGGTCGACCACGTCTACGTGTCGAACATGGCCAGTGGGGAGTTCGAGGGACAGACGGGAATCATGAACGCCGTGGCCCACGACCTCGGGCTGCTACCGGCCTACAGCCAGCGCGTCGACCAGACCAGTTCGAGCGGTGGGGCGGGGATGTACGCGGCCTGGCAGTCGATCAAGTCCGGGGCCAGCGACATGACCCTGCTCGTGGGTGGCGAGAAGATGACCCACAAGGGGACCGGCGGCGCGACAGACATCATCGCGTCGATCACCCACCCTGCCGAGTACAAACACGGCGTGACGCTCCCCTCCTTCGCGGGGATGACGGCGCGGCACTACCTCGAACGCTTCGACGCGCCCCGGGAGAGCCTGGCGAAGGTGGCCGTGAAGAACCACGAGAACGGCACCCGAAATCCGAAAGCGCAGTTCCAGAAGGAGATCACCGAGGAGAAGGCCCTGGAGAGCCCCATCATCGCCGACCCGCTCCGGCTGTACGACTTCTGTCCGATCACCGACGGCAGCGCGGCGCTCATGTTCTGCCCCGTCGAGGTGGCCGAAGAGTACGCCGACGACTACGCTGTCGTCTCGGGCATCGGCGGTGCGACCGACACCCACGTCGTCCACGAGCGCGAGGACCCGACGACGATGGGCGGCGTCGTCGACTCCGGAGCGGAGGCCTACGACATGGCCGGAATCGGCCCCGAGGACGTCGACGTGGCCGAACTCCACGACATGTTCACCATCCTCGAATTCCTCCAGATGGAGGGACTGGACTTCGCGGGGAAGGGTGAGGCCTGGAAACACGTCGAGGAGGGCCGCACGGCCATCGACGGCGACCGCCCGATCAACACCTCCGGTGGCCTGAAGTCGAAGGGCCATCCGCTGGGTGCCAGCGGCGTCGCACAGGGCTACGAAATCTACGAGCAACTGGTCGGTGAAGCCGGCGAGCGGCAGGTCGACGCCGAGACGGGGTTGGCCTGCAACGTCGGTGGCTTCGGGAACTGCGTCATCACCACGATCATGGAGGCACGATAATGTCGATGGACGCCATCCGCTGTCCGAACGGTCACGTGAAGTACCCCACGCACCCCCGCTGTCCGGAGTGTGGCGAGGAACCGGTCGAAACGATCGACCTGAGCGACCGCACTGGCGAGGTCGTCACCTGGACGGAGAGTACCGCGACGCCACCGGGCGTCCGTGAGCCGAACGTCCTGGCCTTCGTCGAGTTCGACGTGGAGGGAACGCCGGTACGCGCGCTGGGTCAGATCGCGGACAACGCCGACGTCGAGACCGGTGACGAGGTGGAACCGGTGTACGCGGAAGAACTGCGAGAGCCGGGCGTCGGGCTCAAGCCCGCCGACGCGGATCAGGAGTGGGACGGGTACCGATTCCGACTGTCTCAGTGAGGGCTCTGTCCGAACCGACAGTCGGAATCGGAGGTTCCAGCTTTCCCAGTGAAGCCGCTGTCGGAGTAGCTCGGCTCAATCGAACCCGGACGGTGTCTCAGGGGTGGGGTCGGTCCGCGCTCGCCTGTCGTGGCTGGCTCCAGGGGCGAGACTGCCCGGCCACCAGTCCACTTCCGGCTTCGAGCATGGAGATCCCGTCGAGGACCGTTCTGATCCCGGTGTCACAGGAGTGTGGGAAGAGTGCGACGAGATCGTCGTCGTCGTACAGGGCCAGACAGACCACCGGGAGGACGGCGGTCCTGTAGCGGCTATCGGTGAAGCTGTTGTAGCAGTCGTGGCGCTCGAACGCGGGGGCGAGTTCGACGCCGTGGGCGTCGGCCCAACCCTCGAACTCCCGGCAGAGAGCGAACTCCCGACGGGCCTGGGTGTCCCCGACCGTCACTCGGTGGGGCCAGCGCTGGACCTGCAGGTCCCGGATGATGCCTGCCGCTGCCAGCGCCTGCAGGCGACCGAGCACTCGGGATTGCTCGGTCTCGGCTGCTATCGGCACCCCGTTGCGGAGGTACAGTTCCGCGCGTGTGACCTGCGTCATGGTTGCTACCTACACGCTGTCGGTGCGCTTAGCTGTTTGGGAAACGATCACACAGTTGTCGGTGGGACGACCGCGGGCAAAACGTCCGGTGTCAGTCGGAGATTTCGGCGAGGTCGACCTGTTCGGTCTCCTCGGACTCGAGTGGCTGGGTGACGCGACCCGGAGCGGCTTCGATGGCGCGGATACAGTCGAGGACGGACCGGGAGCCGTCGTTGGTCGAGTGAGGGTAGACGGCGTCGAGGTCGCCGTCGCGGTAGACGGCGAGACAGAGCGCGGGGAGGACGAGCCACTCGCCCCGCTCGCCGGATTCCATCGAGTAACAGGACCGGGTATCGAAGAACGGTTCGAGCGCGACGCCCGTTTCGTCGGCCCAGTCACGGAATCGCTCGTACTCGCCGAGTTCGTCGTGGTCCCCCGACAGCGGCACTTTCTTGTTCCAGGTACGGATCGCCACGTCGCCGACGTAGCCGTCCTCGGCGAGTTGCTTGAGCCGTCCCGCCACCTCGTCACGTCGCCGCGACGCGACCTCGGGCAGCGAGGACCGAGCGAACAGTTCGACCCATGTCCCAGCGGTGCTCCCGTTACCGGTCATTTGTACTACGGGATTTGGCCATGAAATAAATAAAACCTGCTATGTTAGGCTTCGTTGACACTGTTACTCACGGGACGGGGCGGTGCCGGCAGTCCCGTGGTCCGTGACGGTGGCGTCAGGCCGAGCTGGAGTCGTCGTCCCCGTCGAGGTCGTCTTTGATCGACTGGAGTTCGGCGTCGACGTCGACGGGTACCGGCCCACCGGCCTCGGCGTCCGCGCCGGGGTCGCGTGACTCCGTCTCTGCGGCGAGACGGTCGTCGATCTCGTCGCGCAGTGACCGCGCCTCCGCGAGGACGCGCTCCGCCTCGTCGTCGGTGGGGCGACCCTCGATGGCGTCCTGGACGTCCGCCAGCACGTCGTCCAGCTTCCGGACGGTGGTCTGACTGAGCTGGACCGCCCGGTCGCGGACGGGTGTGTCGCGCCCGTCTGTCAGGCTCCGCTCCGGATCGGCGAGCCGGATCGCTCGCTGGAGCAGTCGGAGAGCCCGGACGTTCGTCTCGAGGACGAGGATCGCCGCCGGAATCGCCACTTCGTCGGTGAACTGCAGGAGTTCCCGCGGGGAGGGCGGGCGGAGCCGCCGTCGCTCCCCGGGTTCGAGTTCACGCTGCAGGTCCCGTAGCGACCGTGCGAGGTCCGCCGTGAGGCGCGCGAGGTCCTCGTCGCTGGCCGAATCGCTCATACGACCCGTACGGAGCGTCGGGTCTTAAGCCCGGGTCTTCATCGTGGTTCGGCTAGCCGGATCGTGACAACGAACTGTGTGTTTCGATCGCCGAAACCAATGCAAATCTTATGTCTCTGGGCGCGTAAATAATCCTCAATGAGCGCGATATCCGCGGCCGCGAAGGTCCCGGGGGTGCTGTCGGGCCTCAAACGCCGTGGGGGTGGAATCCTCGTCGTGGGGGCAGCGGGCGAACAGCAGCGCCTCTGTGACCGGTTGCTCGGGTCGTCGGACAGGGAACGAGTCGTGGTGGGGTCACAGGACTCCTGTCTGACGGCCAGTTGCACACGGGACGCGACGGTCGTGCAGGGACAACCGGCGCAGGCGACGGCCTGCCGGGCCGGTGCAGTCCTGCAGTCGTCGTCGCTGGCGGATCGAGTGACGGCGGCTATCGACGAGCACAGTCACGGCCTGGCCCCGGCGGAGTTACGGGTCTGCCTGGGCCCGGTAGCGCCCGACACGCTCCAGGCCAAATCGGTCTTCCTCGACGCCGTCCTGGAGAAAATCGGAGTAGTGAACGCGCTGGGACACGTGCACGTGTCCGAACCGTACGACAGCGACCTGGTCCGTCGGCTGGAGCCGCTGTTCGACGCGATCGTCCAGGTTCGTGACGACCCGCGCCCGCGACAGCGCTGGCACTTCCCTGAGCACGGGGTCACCACCGACTGGGTCGATTTAGGCTAACCAAAACCCTTTTAGATTTAGGCCCACCTAACCTCAGTCAATGAGCCACGCGCCGGACACCGTCGACGAACCCGAGCCGACGGCCGAACCGGAAGACGACGCACCGCTGATCAAGAGCCACCGGGCGACCGACGAACGGACCGTCTTCACCGAGGACGGGAACACGGACGGCTGGATCGCGACGGATCTGACCGTCGAGTGTCGGGAGTAAAATACGGAGTCGCGCGTTCCGAACGGACGCTTCTCGCGACCGAGAGTTCTATTCTGCGCTCGTCTCGAACACGAGCGTGTCGTCCTCGAGGTAGTGGTCGAGGTGGTGAGCGTCGTCCTCGGTTTCGACGAGGATCTCACGCAGGATCTCGGCGGTGGCGTGGTCGCCGAGTTCGGTCGCGAGTTCGATGTGTTCCCGGAGGCTCTCGATGACGTCGCCGTAGATCTCCAGATCGTTCTTCAGGGAGGTGCGGATCGGGTACACGTCGCCGTCCTCGTGGGGGACGCCGGCCCGCTCCGAGAGGTTCGGCATGCTCGCGACGGGCGTACCGCCGATGGCTTGGAGCCGTTCGGCGATCTGGTCGGCGGCGGCCTCGGCGTTCTCGGCGGCCTCACCGAGGAAGATGTGGAGGTCGCGGAACTCTGCCCCCTCGACGTTCCAGTGGTGCTTGCGCAGCTGGTGGTAGAGGACGTAGGTGTCCGCGAGGTCGTCGTTGAGCGCCTCGACGATCTGTTCCGCCTTCTCCTGATCGAGCCGCAGTGCGTTCTCCTCTACTTCACCGAACTCTTTCCGGACGGTTTTCTCGGTACTCATTTCGTCTAGATGGTGGTCCCGCGGTATCATAAACTTTGGGTTCGGAAAACAATTTTTCGCAAGCCAAAAACTGATTTTGGGGAGCCGAAATTTCGGGGCGTCGCTCAGGGGCGGCTCAGGACCATCGCCCGTTCGCCGTCGCCGATACTGGCGCCGGTTTCACGTCGGCACTGTTCTTCGTGGGCGTCGAGGAGTGCGTGGAGGTCCGCTTCGGAGATGTCGAGCGCGTCGGCGAACTCGTCCCAGACGTGGGCTCGCAGCCGGAGGTAGTAGGTGTCGTCGGTCCGCTGGAGGATCGGCTGTTCGTGAAACTGCGACCGCCACTCGTAGACGATGTCCTCGACGCCGGGATTGTCGCGGACCTGTCGCTGGTGCCGGGCCAGGAGGTCCCGGAGGGCCGGTTCGTCGAGGTCGTGCCGGCCGGCGACCGTTCCGAGCAGGTCGTCGTCGAACGGAGCGAGCGTGTCCTCGGTCATCGTTCCAACGAGGACCGGCAGGGACAAAAACACCGTCGCCGCCGAGGCCCCGGTCCGATAGGTTCATTCCCTCGGGACCGAACGGAGAGGTATGTGCGCTCGTTTCGCCCGCGGATCCTGGCGGTACGCGGCCCCTCCCGCGCTCGTCGGGCTCTTTCTGTTGCCGTTCTCGCTGGCCGGCGCGGCCGTCGCCTTCCTCTCTAGCGGTGCCGCCCTGGGGTTCCACCGCGATCCGGACCGGAGTCCACCGGCGGACGGGCTCCTCGCACCCGCCGACGGACGAGTTTCGGTCGTCCGCGAGGAGGACGGCCGGCTCCGTCTCGGCGTGTTCATGAATCTGACCGACGTGCACGTCAACCGCGCGCCGCTGTCGGGGACCGTCGAGGCCGTGACTCACTCGCCGGGCAAACACTGGCCGGCGTTCACCAAGGAGTCGGACCGCAACGAGAAGGTCCACGTCGAGTTCGAGGACTACACGCTCGTCCTGATCGCCGGTGCGATCGCGCGGCGCATCCACCCCTACGTAGAGCCGGGCGAGAGTGTCGAGCGCGGCCAGCGCATCGGCCACATCTCCTTCTCCAGTCGGGTGGACGTGATCATGCCGGAGGGTGTGACTCGCGACGACCTCTCTGTCGAGAAAGGGCAGAAAGTGACGGCCGGCGAGACGCGGTTAGTCGAGCGCTGAGCGTCCACCGTCCCGGCATCGGGGGGGCAGGCTGGCCGGTTTCCCGAACTATATCCGTCGCGGTGGCGAACCCGCGAACGATGGGCGAGCTAGCTACGATGTTCGCGCCCGACCGGGTAGCGGTCGTCGGCGCGACCGAAAGCGAGGGATCAGTCGGCCGCGCCATCACGTCGAACCTCGCCGCCGACTTCGACGGCGAGGTGGTCCCCGTCAATCCCAACGCCGAGTCCGTCCTCGGACTGCCCTGTTACGAGGACGTGGGCTCGGTACCGGGGACGGTCGACGTGGCCGTGGTAGTGGTGCCGGCATCCATCGCCGTGGACGTGGTGGCGAGCTGTGGCGAAGCGGGGATCGAGAACGTGGTCGTCATCACGGCCGGGTTCAGCGAGGCCGGCAGTGACGGCGCGAGCCGCGAACGCCGCCTCCGGGAGGTCGCCGACGAGTACGACCTCAACGTCGTCGGGCCCAACAGTTTGGGGATCATGAGCACCGGCGTCGGGATGAACGCGACGTTCGGCCCCGAGAACGCCCAACCTGGCCCGATCTCGTTCATGAGCCAGTCCGGCGCGTTCGTCACCGCGGTGCTGGACTGGGCCAACGACCGTGACGTGGGCTTCAAAGACATCGTCTCGCTGGGCAACAAGGCGGTGCTAGACGAGCGCCACTTCGTCGCCGAGTGGGGTGAAGACCCCGAGACGGACGTGATCCTGGCCTACCTCGAAGGTATCGAGAACGGCGGGCAGTTCATCCGGACGGCCCGCGAAGTGACTCAGGACACGCCGATCCTGATGGTCAAGTCCGGTCGTACCGAGGCAGGGGCCTCGGCCGCGGCCTCCCACACCGGGACGATGGCCGGCAGCGAACGCGCCTACGAGGCCGGGCTCGAACAGGCCGGCGTCCTCCGCGTGGAGACGGTCCAGGAACTGTTCGACTACGCCGGCATCCTCTCGGGGCAACCGCTCCCCGAGGGCGACGGGGTCGCCATCGTCACCAACGCCGGAGGCCCGGGCGTGATGACGACCGACGCCATCGGCGACTCCGACCTCGACCTGGCCTCGTTCTCGGACGATACCATCGACGCACTGACCGAGGCCCTGCCCGCGGGCGCCAACGTGTACAACCCCGTCGACGTGATCGGGGACGCGGACGTGGATCGCTTCAGCGAGGCCATTCGTATCACGCTGGCGGACCCGAACGTCGGTGCGGCCATCGTGATGGCCTGCCCGACGGCCACCCTGGCGTTCGAGGACCTGGCCGAGGCGACCGTCGAGTTGCAGGCCGAGTACGAGACGCCCGTCGCGGCGTCGCTGATGGGCGGGGATTCGACGCGCGAGGCCCAGGCCACTCTCTCGGAGGCCGGCATCCCGACGTACTTCGATCCGGCCCGGGCCGTCAGGAGTCTCGACGCGCTCAGGGAGTTCCGCGAGATACAGGCCCGGGAGTACGCCGAACCCACGGAGTTCGACGTGGACCGCGAGCGCGCCCGCGCGGTTCTCGAAGCCGCGAAGCGCCGCGACACCAACAGCCTCGGCGTCGAGGCGATGGACCTGCTGTCGGCATACGGCATCCCGATCCCCAAGGGCGAGATCGTCGACGGGACGAGCGAGGCCCGCGAAGCCGCCGAGCGGATCGACGACGGCGACGGTGTCGTGATGAAGATCGTCAGCCCGGACATCCTCCACAAGTCCGACATCGGGGGCGTCGAGGTCGGCGTCCCGGCCGAGGACGTGGCCGACACCTACGAGGATCTGGTCACGCGGGCGCGCAACTACCAGTCCGACGCGACGATTCTGGGCGTCCAGATCCAGGAGATGCTCGATCTGGACGCCGCGACGGAGACCATCGTCGGGATGAACCGCGATCCGCAGTTCGGGCCGCTGGTGCTGTTCGGGCTGGGCGGTATCTTCGTGGAAGTGCTGGAAGACACGACGGTAAAGGTCGCGCCGGTCAGCGAACCCGAGGCGGAGTCGATGATCGACGACATCGAGTCCGCGCCGCTGTTGCGGGGGGCGCGGGGCCGCGAGCCGGTCGACGAGGCCGGCGTCGTCGAGACAATCCAGCGCCTCTCACAGCTAGTGACGGACTTCCCCGCGATACTGGAACTGGACATCAACCCGCTCGTCGCGACGCCGTCCGGCGTCTCGGCGGTCGACGTGCGACTCACTATCGACCAGGAGAAGCTATGAACCCGATACTCGTCAGTTCGACCGAGGCAAGTACAGGCAAGACGGCCGTCGCGCTCGCGCTGGCCCGCCACGCCGCCGACGGGGGCAAGTCGGTCGGCTACATGAAACCGAAGGGGACCCGTCTGCAAAGCGCCGTCGGGAAGACCCTCGACCAGGACCCGATGCTGGCCCGCGAGATCCTCGACTTGGACGAGCAGATGCACGAGATGGAGCCCATCGTCTACTCGCCGACCTTCGTCCAGGAGGCCGTCCGTGGCCGCGAGGACCTCGACGCGCTCCACGAGAGCGTCACCGATAACTACGAGCGGATCGCCGACGGGAAAGACGCGGTCGTCATCGAAGGGGCCGGCGAGTACACCACCGGCGGCATCATCGACCTGACCGACCCGGACCTGGCGGACCTGCTCGACGCCCGTGTTCTACTGATCGCGAACTACGACGAGCCCGCGGACCTCGACGACGTGCTGGCGGCGGCCGACGCCTTCGGCGACCGACTGGGCGGCGTCCTGTTCAACGGCGTCTCCGACGACGAGTTCGACGAACTCACCGAGGACGTGATCCCGTTCCTCCGGGAGCGTGGCGTCACCGTCTACGGTGCGATTCCACAGGTGCAGGAACTCTCGGGCGTCACGGTCGGCGAACTCGCCGCGGAACTGGGTGCCGACCTACTGACCAGCGACGCGCCGACCGACGCCTACGTCGAGCGGTTCCTCGTCGGTGCGATGGGGCGAGACGCCGCGCTCTCGGGCTTCCGTCGCGCACGCGAGGCGGCGGTCATCACGGGCGGCGATCGGTCGGACATCCAGACGGCCGCGCTGGGCGCGCCCGGCGTCAAGTGCCTCCTGCTCACCGGAGGCCACCGACCCAGCGGCGCGGTCGTCGGCCGGGCCGAGGAAGCGGGCAAACCCATCCTGCTCGTCCAGGGCGACACCCGGACGACGATCGACCGCGCCGAATCGGTCGTCCGGAGCGGCCGCACCCGAGATCCCGGGACCGTCGAGCGAATGGGCGACCTGCTGGCCGACGCCGTCGATCTGGACGCACTGCTGGCCCTCGGCGAGTGACTCACACCGACGCGTAGTTTTCCGACTCTTGTAAGCGAAAGATAAAGACTGTAGGTTTATACAGATTCACGCCATATCGAGGTGTGGAGCCAATTGGCTCCGTAGTGTCACACGCCGGGGGCACACGCCCCCTGGTTTCCCTGTATTCTACGCCGTCGGGATCTAGAGGCGAGATTTCGTCGGAACCACGGACCGTGCTACGTGCTCACTGATGCCGTCGACTGCGACCGTCGGCGAATCGATAGTCAGTGACGGAAGTTGTTCTACTGACACGTCCAACATCTCGTGTAACACGTCGGGATTGGTCCGTTCCGCCGTCGAGGCGCCGTCGTACTCGTTGAGGACGACACCGCTCACCGGGACGTCTCGCGCTCGCAGCGCCTCGACAGTGAGGGCCGTGTGGTTGAGCGTCCCGAGTCCGGAGCGAGCGACCACGAGCGCTGGTACGTCGAGGTCGGCCACGAGGTCGACTACCTCCCGTCCGTCCGCGAGCGGGACGCGAAGCCCGCCGATCCCCTCGACCACGCCGACCTCGGCGTCGGCCATCGCATCCCGACACCCCGACAGGATCGACTCGTAGGACAGGTCCACGTCGGCACGCTCCGCGGCGACGGCGGGCGCGAGTGCCGGCTCCAGTCGCCGGAGACAGGTCGCGGCCTCGTCGTCGCCACAGGCCCGGACCACGAAGTCGGCGTCGTCGTCCGGCGGATGGCCGGTCTGGGAGGGTTTCACTGCGCGGGCGTCGACGCCGGCCTCGCGGAGCCAGCCGACCAGCCCCGCGGTGACGATGGTCTTCCCGACGCCGGTGTCCGTGCCGACGACGGCGAAGTCGGTGGGGTCGTCGAATCCGTCGCTCATACCAGATCCAGCTCCCGCCCGGCCTCGCGAAACGCCGCGAGACAGCGGTCGATCTCGTCCTCGGTGTGGGTCGCCATCGGTGCGACGCGGATGCGGCTCGTCCCCTCCGGGACCGTCGGCGGTCGGATGCCGGGCGCGACGACGTCGTGTTCGCGCAGCCGGTCGTCCAGCGCCATGGCGTCCTTGCGGTCACCGACGACGACCGGGAGGATCTGCGTCTCGCCCCAGACTTCGTAGCCAGCGGCGTCGAGGCCGTCCCGAAGACGGGCGACGTTCTCCCACAGTCGCTCGCGGTGGGCGTCGTCCTCCCGGGCGATTCGCAGCGCTTCCCGGGCCGCGCCAGCGGCGGGCGGGGCCAGGCCGGTCGAGAAGACGAACGACCGTGCGGCGTTGAGCAGGTGTTCGATCAGAGACTCGCTCCCCGCGACGTAGCCACCCTGACTCCCGAGTGCCTTCGAGAGCGTCCCCATCTGGACGTGGACGCGATCCGAGAGTCCCTCGCGCTGGACGATCCCGCCGCCACCCTCGTAGAGCCCGGTGGCGTGGGCCTCGTCGACCATCAGCCACGCACCGAAGGACTCGACCACGTCACAGATCGTTTCGAGCGGAGCCACGTCGCCGTCCATACTGAACACCGAATCCGTGAGGACGAGCCAGGACTCGTCGGTCCCCGCCCGGGTCGCGCGGGCCCGTTCGTCCATCCTCGCCTGCAGGTCCGACGGGTCGCAGTGATCGTACACCACCGTCTCCGCGCCGGCCTGCCGACACCCGTCGACGATGCTCGCGTGGTTGAGTTCGTCGGAGAACACCACGTCGGGCGAGAGCGCCGAGATCACGCCGACGTTCGTGGCGTACCCCGACGAGAACGCCAGGGCGCGCTGGGCGTTCTTCACGGCCGCCAGGTCCCGCTCCAGCGCACGGTGGGCCGGCGTATCGCCGGTCACGAGACGGCTCGCACCCGCGCCAGTTCCGACTTCCCGTGCGGTCTCGGCTGCAGCCCGCTGGACGCGCTCGTCGTCGGCCAGCCCCAGGTAGTCGTTCGCGGCGAAGATCACCTGTTCGGGGCCGTCGAAGACCGGTTCGTCCGCCCCCGGATCGTCGGCGATGGGGCTCCGGGCCGCCACGTCCGCCACGGGTGTGAGGTCCCGACGGAGGCCACGCCGCTCGCGTTCCGCGAGCCGGTCGGCGGGATCGAATCCGCGGTCCGCGGTCCCACGTCCCTCCGTGCGCTCCTCCAGTGGGGCGTCGCTGGCCATCAGAACCCGGGCATCAGGTCGGCGGGGCCGAAGACGCCGTACTCGCCCGTACGATTCCGGCGGACGCCGGCCTTCAGATACCCCAGCGCCGGGCCGTTGACGTTGGCCGCCATGCTCGTCGCGTCGTCCAGTTCGAAGGTGTTCGTCCCGGTCTCACCGTCGAAGGTCGTCCCCGTGACCCGGACTGTGGTCGTAGTCGGTTTCTCGTCGCTGGTCACGTCGAGAATCCCGCCGACGGTCACGTCCCCGGCGTCGCAGATGCCCGCCCGTTCCAGGAGGACGTCGTCGGCGTGTTCCATATCCTCGAACTCGATGACGCCGTCGTGCTCGTCGACGACGGCTTCGATCTCCGCGTCGCTCATCTCCCGGGCGTCGTCGATGTCGTAGTCCGGGAGGTGGGCGATGTCTTCCCGCACCGTGCCGCGGTTGTCCTCGTAACCGGACTTCAGGCCGACGCCCCACCAGATATCGACGTCGTGGACATCGACGAACGACTGGGCGGCGATGGCCGCCGCACCGGTGAGGAACCCGGGCGTCGCGCCCGCACCGCAGACGAACGTGATGCCCTGCGCCTCGAACTCGTCGGTCCGCTCGTCGAGCATGTCGATGACGCGAGAGCGCTTCAGCACGTCCACGAGGACGCCCTCGTAGCCCGCCGCGGCGAAGCGATCAGCCACCCGCGGAATGAAGTCGTGCTCGAAGTTCGGTAGCGCGATCAGGACGGCGTCGACGTCGTCGCTGGCTTCGACGACGTCCTCGATCGGCGTCTCGGTCGGGTCGGCCTGGACCGAGGCCGCGACGCCAGCGTTCTCGCCGGTCTGCTTGACGCCGCCGGAGTCCGCACCTGAGTTACTCGCTGCCGCAGTGCCGCCATCGCTCGCGATGTTCCCTTCCGTCGCCGCGAGCAGTTCGTCCACGTCGAGACCCGTGTGATCGACGGCGACGCCGTTGCGATCACACGCCGCGACCGGTGTGAGGTGTTCCTTGTCCGTCGAAACTTCGAGCGTTCGTCGGCCGATGCCACCGCATCCCAGTACCGCGAAGTTGACTTCGTCCATGTGTCGTAGCTGTGTCCGCATCCGCAGACTTACGGCGTCTGGAGACACCGTTCGCTCGTCCGGCGGTCTCCCGATGGTCGACCTCCCGCTAGTCGTCGAGTTCCGCGTTGCTCGTCGCCGTGCCCGCAGCTGTCTCCGCGTCGGCGGTGCCGGCATCACCGTCCGCGTCCGCGCGGGCCTTCACGGCCTCTTTGTCGAACTCGTTGGCCGCCATGTTCGGCTCCATCCCGGCTTCCTCCATGACTTCGATGTCGTCGCCGGGCGACTGCCCGCCGGTCGTGAGGTAATCGCCGGTCAGGATGCCGTCCGCACCCGCCTCGAACGGCAGGTGCTGTTCGTCCTTGTCGAGGTTGACCTCGCGCCCGCCCGTCAGCCGCACTCTCGCGTTGGGGTGGAGTAGACGGTAGACCGCGATGGTCGCGATGATCTCTTCGGTGCCGATCGCGGCCGAGTCGCCCAGTTTCTCCCCGAGTGCCGTCCCCGCGACGGGGTTGAGGATGTTGACGGGGAGCGAGGACACGCCGACGTCCTGGAGCGCGATGGCCGCGTCGACACGGTCCGTGGGCGACTCACCCATCCCGAGGATGACGCCGGCACAGAGGTCCATGCCCACGTCCTTGGCGAGTTCCAGCGTCTCCACCCGGTCCTCGAAGGAGTGGGTGTCGACGATCTCCGGGAAGAAGTTCGGCGAGGTCTCGACGTTGTGATTGTAGTGATTGATCCCCTCGTCGGCGAGGATTTCGGCCTCCTCGCGGGTGAGGATGCCGAGGCTGGCGTCGACTTCCACGTCGGTCTCGTCCCGCACCAGCCGGATCGCACGCAGCACCTCCTGCCACTCGTCGGGCCGGTTCTCCTTGGAGACGCCCTTCTCCGCGACGACGATGCCGAACCGCTGTGCACCGTCGCGTTCTGCGCGTTTGGCCGCGTCGAGGATCTCTTCGGGGTCGAGAAAACCGTAGGTCTCGATGCCGGTGTCGAAGTGGACCGACTGCGCACAGAATCCACAGTCCTCCGCGCAGTTGCCCGCTTTCGCGTTCACGATGGAACAGGCGTCGACCGTGTCGTCGCCCAACTGTGAGCGCACGTAGTCGGCCCCGGCCGCGAGTTCCTCGACCGGCTGTGCCAGCAGGGCGAGTCCGTCTCTGCGGTCGAGTCGCTCGCCCGCCAGCACTCGTTCGACGGCGTCGTCGATCGTCCGATTGCCGGTCTCGTAAACCACACACAATTCGTCAGTTGACGAGGTAATAAAGCTAGGGGTGCGTGACCGACTGGTGACGACCAGGCAACTGTGGGGGCTTCGGGTTCGGCCGGAGAGCCGGGTCGTCGCTACGCCGGTGTTCCGTCGGAGCCGTCGACGTCCAGCAACGCGGCCGTGGAGACGCCACCGAACGTGGCGAGGCCGTTGACGAGGTGGAGGGTGAGGAGCGTCGCGAACGCGCCGACGACGGCCAGCGCCGCGGCTTCCGGGAGGGTTTCGGCCACCCAGAGCGGTTGCCCCCTGGAGACGATGCCCACAGTGAGTCCGTCGGTCGCCGACGCCACCTGCAGTGGCACGTCGGTGAGGACTGCGATCGGTGCGGCCAGCAAGACGAGCGAGACCGTCGCCGCGGCGGAGAGGACGGCGAACGCCGTCAGTCCGAACACGAACTTCACGCCGACGAGGACCAGTGCCGTCCAGGTCGTGGGTGCGGTCACGACGGTCCGCGCCCAGGCCAGGATGGACCCCGGATCCCACCCGTCGGCGGCGTCTCCCCGCTGGAGGCATTCGGGGGCCGGGACGTCCATCCCCAGCAGGTGACGCGCCAGCGACGCCTCGAAGCCAGCGATCAGCGTCACGCCGTACAGCGTCACCAGCAGGATCGGAACACCGACGAGCGTGATCAGCAGGCCGACGCCGGTGGCGACGCCGACGGTGACGGCGACGAAGTACGCGAGCCCGAGCGGGAAGGAAAGCAGGAGGTACGCGAGGCTTCGGTAGGTCTGTCCCCGGAACGGGACGCCGAAAAAGCCCCGGAGGCTATCCGTGAGGGATCGGTCAGGTGCGGCAGTCCGTGTCATCTGTCCACCTAGTCGTCGAGGCGGAGGCCCCCTATACCCCGAACCAGCGTCGCCGAGTCAGGGACACGGCCCGAAAATATAAGTATCAGTTGCGGAACGTCCGGTAGATTGCCACCAGACCGAGCGTGTGGGCCAGCAGTATCGCGACGAGCGCCTGTGCGTCGGAGAGTGCCAGCAACGGGCCGAGCAGTTCCATCACGAGGAACGGGACGACGGTGATCGCCACGACGCCGACGGCCAGTGCCAGCATGACACCGCTGTCGTTCTGTCGGTAGCCCCTGAACGCGAGGGCGGCGACGAACACGCCGACCACTGCGGTGGCCGCCGTAGCCAGGTCCGCGAGCATTCCGATCATGGGTCGAACACCACGTAGAGGACGGTCAGAAGCCCACACAGTTCGAGGGCGGCCACGGTGAGTCGCCGGACGTCCACGGTCGTCACGTCGACGTTCCCCAGCACCAGCCTGACGAACATCGGCGCGGCCGCCAGCAGGAACAGACCGACGGCCAGCAACAGCATGGGCCGTCGGCCAGTCCGCCGGTATCCCCGGACGAAGTGATAGGTGACGACGACGGACAGCACGAGCGCCAGGCCGAACAGCAGGAGGGCGAAGAGTGCGAACGCGGTCGACCCGCCGGTGGCGCTGACCCCACCGGCCGAGAGGAGGACCGTCTCGATCACGATTCCCCCGTAAACTCCTCGTACAACCTGGTGAAGCGACTCGCCGCATCCTCCTCGGCGCGGTCGACGCTCACGTCGAGGCCGTCGTCGGTCAACTCGACGGTCACCCGCTGGAGACGGGCGGCGTACACCTCACGATGGTGGCCTTCGGGGTCGAGTTGCTGGCGCGTCTCCAGCAGGTCGTGCGCCTGGAGTCGTTCGATCCGGCGGTAGACGGTCGAGCGTGAGGCGTCGCAGAGTTCGGCGAGACGTCTGGCCGAACGCGGCTCGGCGGAGGTTTCGACGAGGATGTCCGTGGCGTACTCGTCGTCGAGGACTGCCAGCACGTCCTCGTCCTCGCCGTCGCTCTGTCTCATCTTCGTCCGGGGTTCTCGGGGACGCCGAAAAAACCCGACCGGTCGAGAAAACGGTACATATCCACCGGTCCGGCATCGGGGAATATGATACCCCGGCCACTGTTGCAGACGCTGCAACACGTGGTGCTCACTTTTATGTCGCACGTCAAACGGTGGGATACGTCAGATGCCTCCGGACGTACGGTCACGGACACCCGCCCTCTCGTTTCCGTCGGTTCGGTCGGCCCTCACCGCACCGTTGCGCCTCCAGTCGTACAAGAACTTCGTGTACCTGTGGCTCGCCTTTCCGCTCGGCGTCGTGTATCTCACCGTCCTGGTCACGGCGTTCGCGATCAGTGCCAGCCTGCTCGTCCTGGTCGTCGGCGTGCCGCTCTTGTTGGGCTGTTTGCTGGTGACGCTCGTCCTCGGTCGGGTCGAACTCGCGCTGAGCGGGTGGCTGCTCGACGTGCCGATCCCGGTCCCTTCCTACGACTATCTCTTCGAGGGGTCCCCGGTCGAGCGCGCGAGCGGCCTGGTGACCGACGTGACCGTCTGGACGACGCTGTTCTACCTGGGCAGCAAATTCGTCTACGGCACGGTCGCTTTCGCCGTCCTCAGCGTCCCCTCGGTGATCAGCGGAACTTTGCTCACTGCGCCGTTGTACTACGACGAACCCGGGGTGACCGTGGGGGTACAGCTCACCGAGCCGATCCGACTGACCCCGTCGCTGTCCCTGCCCTGGAACGAACTGGCCGTCGGCGTCGAGACCATGCTTCGCGTGACCTCCTGGCAGGTCGAGACGCCGCCCGAGGCACTGCTGGCCTCGCTGGCGGGGCTCGTGGCCGCCGTGCTCGTCTTCAACCTCTCGAACGGCCTGGCCCGCGCCTGGGCCCTGTACAGCCGCTACGTGCTGGGCGACAGCAACCACGACGATGCAGCGGCGTGACCGGTCGAATCTGACTGTCGCACCGTGAGAGTTAACTGCTCACCCCCGGAGTCCCTGGCAAGCGAGTCGTTGCATGTTCACGAGGATCCTCTCGCTGGCGACGGTGTTCGTGCTGGCGGCGACGCTGCCGCTGGCGGCGATCGCCGTCCGCGGGTACTGGCGGGCCCCGTTCAGCCGGTTACTGCGGCCGCTCCCCGTCATCCTCGGTGCGCTCGTCGCGTTACACGTGCCCACGGTACTGGCAGTTGACCCGCCCGTCGCGTACTCGACGGTCGTGTCGTCGCTGGCCGTCGCGGCGTCGTTCGCGATGGCGTTCGAGGCGCTACTGCTCCTGACGGGGAGGCGAAAACTGTGATCGATCCCGCGAGTCCGGTGGGACCGCTGATCGGCGATCCGACGCCGTGGCTCCAGATCGGCGGCGTCCAGTTGTCGCGTTACGCCGACCTGTTCCAGTGGCTGTTGCAGTTCATCCAGACCGTCCTCCTGCTGGTGACCAGTCTGTTCCTGGTGTATCCCGTGGTCCGGCACCCACAGAACGTCGCTCACGGGCGCGGGGTGGGCCTGCTGGCACTGGGATTCCTGCTCCTGAGCGCGCAGTGGGCGATGGAGTTCGTTCCCGCCCCCGGCCCGGTCGCGCCAGTGCTTGGACTGGCGAGTGCCGTCAGTTTCGGCGCCGGTTGCTGGGAATTCGCCAGTTCGTTCGTCGATACTGCCGAACGGATTAAGTTAGTCGACGACGAAGGCGGCGACAGCAGCGGGGGATTCGGGGACGACGACGGCGGGTAACGCCGCGCAACACGACGACGGGGGCTTACGGAATGGGACGGACGTATGATACTACAAACCGGTGGGACGGTGGGAGAATCGGCGATGACGAGCACGAGTGACGCGACACAGCGGAGCGAACAGGGGGTCGTTCCGGGGACGCAACTGCTGGCGGCGCTGTCGTCGATGGAGTCGGCGCTGTCGGTACCGCCGGCGGGGGCGTTCGACAACCTCCTGCTCGTCTCGCCAAACTCGCCACGGCAGGTCGAGGCCGAGCTCAGAGACAGGGGCGTCGACGTGTCGAACGTCGGCCTCATCCCGATCTCGGGCTCCGAACACGGCTACGAAGGGCCGCTGTGGACGACCGACACGATCTCGCCGAGCGACCTGACGGGGCTCAGCATGGCCTTCACCCGGTCGCTCCAGCATCTCACCCGGGGCCACGGGTGGGTGTTGTTCGAGAACCTGAACGTCCTCCTGCTGTACGCCGACGAACAGCAGGTCTACCGGCTCGTCGACCACTTGATTCAGAAGACACGCGCACGGGACGTCAGCGCCGCGTATGCGGTCGTCGAGGGCGCGATCGGCGAACGGACGTTCGCCAGGCTCCGGAACCGCTTCGACACGGTTCGGGGCGTCTAACTATACTGTTCGACGAGTTCGACGAGCGTCCCTTCGTCCTGGACACCGACCACCTGTTCGACGGCCTCGCCGTCGGCGAACAGGACGAGCGTCGGCACGCCCTGGACGTTGAACTGCTGGGCGATCGGCTGGTGCTCGTCCACGTCGACCTTCGCGACGGTCGCCGCCGTCTCGGCCGCGATGGCCTCGACGGTCGGTTCGAGCATCTGACACGGGCCACACCAGTCGGCGTAGAAATCCACCAGCACGACACCGTCGCCGGTGAGGTCGGCGAAGTGATCACCGTCCTCGACGTGGACCGGTTCGTCCGGCGACTCACCGGACAGTTCCGACTCCAGTTGCTCTTTCTTTCGCTCTCGGATCGACTCGATATCGTCCGGGTCGCTGGCGTCACTCATACCAGTCCGTACGGTAGCGTCCCCTAAAACGGCGTTGGCTGTGCGGCTCGGGAGCACGACCAGTCGTCGCTGGGCGGATCGAAAGCGGGTTCGATCGCCGCGGATCGCCCCCCGTCTGCCGATGTCAATCGGCCGCGTCGACCGTCACGTCGCCGGTGGCATCGACCGTCACCTCGTGGTCCTCGACCGAGAACGTGATGTCGTCGGTTTCGTCGTCGTCGAACACGGCAGCCAGGTCGTCGAGATCGACGTAGACGTCGAGATCGTCGAAATCGTCGGCGTCGCCGTCGACGGCCTCCGCGACCGCCTCCAGCACGACTCGACTCGCCGGCTGTGGACTGACCCAAGCCTCCTCGTCGTCGGTGTCACCCTCCTCGTCCGACCGGAGGATGTAGACCTCACCGTCGTTTGCACCCATATAGCCCCCTATACCCTATACCCTTATATAAACCCATCAGTAATTTCAGGCTCTGAATACGCTCACGGACGGGTTCGGGCCCACGCGAGGGCGACAGAATTAGGTGCCTGGTACCAGACACCACGTGACATGAGTTCCGAGTCGCTCTCGACGTTCGAGTCGTCCGTCCCGGGTGACGTTCACCGGACAACCACCGCGGACGCCGATGCAGTTCTCGACGATGCCGTCGAGGAGCCAGCCGTCGGCACCGCGTTGCCGTACGACGACGTATCCCTCCCCGGATCCGTCGACACCGATCCGTCGCCCTCGACGCTCGAAGCCGCCGCGACGGGCGTCACACCGGCGGCGCTGGGCATCGCGGAGTACGGCACCGTGACGATTCCGTCGGGTGCGGCCGGCGACGAACTGGTCAGTCTGTACACGCCCCGCCACGTGGCCGTCGTCGCCGCCAGCGACGTCGTCCCGGACATGCCGACGGCCTACGAACGGCTCGGCGAGGACTTCGCGGCCGGGATGGACACGCAGGTCCTGGCGACGGGGCCGAGCGCGACCGCCGACATGGGGACGCTCGTCCAGGGCGTTCACGGCCCCTCCGAGACACACGTCGTCGTGCTGGAGGACCGATGAGTTCCCGTCGTGACACCGCCGAACGTCTCCGGCGCCTCATGGCGACGGAGGGCGACGCCGTCGGACAGAACACCCGCACCGTCAACCAACTCTCGGACTACGCCATCCAGCGGTTCGAGGACTACGAGGACCTCCGGGACGCGGCCCGGGAGATCAAGGAGTCGGCAATCGCGAATCTCCCCGACCTGATCGACGAAGTCACCGAGGCCGTCGAGGCGAACGGTGGCCAGGTCCACGTCGCACAGACCGCGGCGGACGCCAACCGGATCGTCGAGAACATCATGGCCGACCGCGACGCCGAGAAACTGGTCAAGAGCAAGTCGATGACGACCGAGGAGATCGACGTGAACGATCACCTCGAGGCGGCGGGCTACGAGGTGGTGGAGACGGACCTCGGGGAGTACGTGATCCAGATCGCAGACGAAGCGCCGTCGCACCTGATCGGGCCGGCGATGCACCGCTCGCCCGAGGACATCGCCGACCTGTTCAACCGCGAGTTCGATCTGGAGGAGGACCTGTCGGGCGACCCCAACGAGTTGACGGAGTTCGCCCGCGAGCGCGTGGGCGAGCACATCCGCGAGGCCGACGTGGGCATGACGGGCGCGAACTTCGTCGTCGCCGAGTCGGGGACGCTGATGCTCGTCACCAACGAGGGCAACGCCCGGAAGACCGCGGTGACGCCGGACACACACGTCGCCGTCGCGGGGATCGAGAAACTCGTCCCCAGCCTGGCGGACCTCCAGCCGTTCACGGAACTCATCGCCCGCACGGGGACGGGACAGGACATCACCTCGTACGTCTCGCTGTTGACGCCGCCCGTCGATTCCCCGGTCCCGGACTTCGAGGCCGACGAGATGCGACCCGCCGACGACCGGGACTTCCACCTCGTCTTGCTCGACAACGGTCGGATGGGGATGCGCGAGGACGACGACCTCCGGGAGACACTGTACTGCATCCGGTGTGGGGCCTGCTCGAACGCCTGCTCTAACTTCCAGGCCGTCGGCGGCCACGGATTCGGCGGCGAGACCTACACCGGCGGCATCGGCACCGGTTGGGAGGCCGGCGTTCACGACCTCGACAGCGCCGGCGAGATGAACGACCTCTGTACCGGATGCTCGCGGTGTGAACCGAAGTGTCCGGTCGAGATCGACATCCCGTGGGTCAACACGGTCGTTCGCGACCGGATCAACCATCAGGGCGAGGACGACGACCTCGATTTCCTCGTCGAGGGACTGACACCGGACGACGAGCCCGCGGGACTCGACCTCCAGAAACGGCTGTTCGGCAACGTCGAGACGCTGGCGAAGGTCGGTTCGCTCGTGCCCGGTCTGAGCAACGCCGTGGCGGGGAGTCGTCCCGGGAAGTGGCTGCTGGAGCGGGCGTTCGGCGTCGATCGGCGCCGCGACCTCCCGGAGTTTGCAGACGAAACGCTGCGGGAGTGGTACGGGGCACGCGGTGCGCAGGTGTCCGATCCCGACCGCGACGTGGTGCTGTACCCCGACGTGTACACCGACTACTTCGACCCCGACCGGGGCAAAGCGGCCGTGCGGGCCCTCGAAGCCCTGGGTGTTCGGGTCCATATTCCGGCAGTACCCGAGAGCGGTCGCGCTCCGTTCTCGCAGGGGATGATCGAGACGGCCCGCGAGCAGGCCGAGGCGGTCCACGGCGCACTGGTGACGCACATCGACGACGGCCGGGACGTGGTGGTGATCGAACCCAGCGACCTGGCGATGTTCCGGCGCGACTACGACCACCTCCTGCCCGAGCGGTCGGCCGAGCGACTGGCCGAGAACACGTACGACGTGATGGAGTTCGTCTACGGCCTCCTCGACAACGGCGCGGACGGTGACGACCTCGAGACGCCCGGTGACGATGCCGGCGTGGCCTACCACAGCCACTGCCAGCAGCGGACGATGGGCGTCGACGAGTACACCGAGTCTGTCCTGTCGGACCTGGGCTACAGCGTCCGGACCTCCGACGTGGAGTGTTGCGGGATGGCCGGGAGTTTCGGCTACAAGTCCGAGTACTACGAGGTCAGCATGGACGTGGGCGAACATCTGCACGACGACCTCGGCGACGTCGATGAGCGGGCGCTCGTCGCCAGTGGGACCTCCTGCCAGGAGCAACTGGACGTGCTCTACGAGCGCGAGGTGCCCCATCCCGTCGAGTTGATCGCGCCACGCTGACCAGGACGCTTTGCTTCTCCAGTGCGACTGATTTTGGTGGTTCTGGACCGCTCAACCGACGAGTCGACGGTTGAAACGTGCGATGTTACTTTATCGAGTTACCGTCAATCTAACTCATGAACTACCGGACCGGGACGACTGTGAACGAGCGGTCGCGACGACTGAGAGGACGGCCGTGACCGAAAGCGCCGGGAAACTGCGAGCCCTGGCACTGGCGCTGTTGACCTTCGGTTCGGTGGTCGCGGGCGTGGCGGCCTTTTCCGGTGTCGGGGCAGCGGCGAACACGGCCCAACTCGATTTCTCGGGCATCTACAACGCCGACGTGGTTCGTGGGACGGCGGACGCGACGGACGGGGACTTCGACAACGGTGGGTTCACACTGGTGTCGTCGTCGGAGGCACAGGCCAACGGGAACCCAGCAGACGACGGGGTTCCGGACGACGGTGTGTTCCCGGCAGTCACGGGCGTTCACCCCCGGTTCGACCTGGTGGACTTCGATTCGGTCGACAGCAACGCCTGGCAGACGACCGGCACCGGGAGTCAGACGGCGTCAGTTACGGACGGACAGTACGAGACTGTGCACGTCGTCGCGTCCGCCGGCGGTGCGGGCACAGGGAGTCCGGCCAGGTTCGAGGTGACGCTCCACTACAGCGACACGACGACCGTGACGTCGCCGGAGTACACCGTCCCCGACTGGTTCGGCTCGCCACCGAGCGACCCGGGATACGCTGTCCGTGACGGCATGGACCGATACGAGACCGGCGGCGGGGGATACGAAGACGCCAACGAACCTGGAATCTGGGGGTACGCCGTGTCGGCCGACGCCAGCAAGACCCTGACCCAGGTCACCATCGACGTGACCGAGAACCAGGCTGGGTCGTTCAACTTCTTCGGCGGCGCGGCGACGACACAGACCAGCAACGTCGTCAACGGCGCACCGACTGCGAACGACGATTCCGACAGCACAGACGAGGACACGAGCGCCACCGTCGACGTGGTCGCCAACGACAACGACCCAGAAGGCGACGCCCTCGACGTCAGTGCCATCACGAACGGCCCGAGCCACGGATCGGCACAGATCACCGGTGGGAGCGACGATCAGATCCAGTTCGATCCCGGAGCTGACCGGACCGCCGACGTGAGCATCACCTACGAGGTCGACGACGGGAACGGTGGCACCGACACCGGGACGCTGAGTATCACGGTCAATCCGGTCAACGACACGCCAACGGCCGCCGACGATTCGGACAGTACCAACGAGGACACGAGCGCCACCGTCGACGTGGTCGCCAACGACAACGACGTCGACGGCGATGCGCTGGACGTCACGGCGATCACGAACGGGCCGAGCCACGGGACGGCACAGATCACTGGCGCGAGTAACGACCGGATCCAGTTCGACCCCGGGACCGACGAGACCGGTGACGTCACCATCACCTACGAGGTCGGCGACGGGAACGGTGGCACCGACACGGCGAAACTGAGCGTGACGGTGGGCGCAGTCAACGACGCGCCGACCGCGAGCGACGACACCGGGACGACCGACGAGGACACGCCCCTCGAAGTCGCGGACGGAGACAGTCTCGACCTGCTGAACCTGGCCAGCGACGTGGACGGTGACACACTCACCCTGACGCAGGTCGATGCTTCGACTTTCAGTTCGGGCGATCGAATTACGCTCGGAAGCGGGGCGTCCCTCACCGTCACAGACGACGGGAGTTGGACCTACGATCCCAACGGCCAGTTCGAGGCCCTCGGCGATGGGGGGACCGACACGGACAGCTTCAGTTACACCGTCGGGGACGGGAACGGCGGCACGGCTCAGGGTCGCATCACCCTGACGATAACCGGTGTCAGGGACGGTGGCGGGCCGGTCGACGACGACAGGACCCCACCGACGGCCGACGCTGGGCCGGATCGGTCGGCCACCGTCGGCGATTCGGTCACGTTCGACGGGACGAACTCCTCCGACGACGAGGAACTCGAGACCCTCCAGTGGGACCTCGACGACGACGGCCGGTACGAGAAGACGAGCGCACGAGCCACACGGTCGTTCGACAGTCCCGGTGAGTACGCGGTGACGCTCCGGGTCTGGGACGAGAGCAGTAACTCGGACATCGACGTGGCGCTCGTGACCGTCTCGGCCGCCACCCCGGAACGAAACGGGACGGTGCGGTTCAATGCGACCACGACGCCGACCGCGACGACGCCGGAGTCGGGACCGACGACTACGGTACCGGACAGGGACGGATCGGACACGTCGGAGGCGGATACCGTGCGGACCGAGAGCCCGACGACCGCGAGGGCCACTCAGCAGTCGACGGACGCTCGGACAACGGCGGGAACCGAAAGCCCCGACGCCCCGGCTGCACCGGCGAACACGTCTACCAGGGTCGGCCCCGGGTTCGGGTTCCTGGCCACGCTCGTCGCCCTGCTCGTCGCAGCACACGTGATGGGGCGCCGGCGCGGCGCGCCGTGACCGCAGGACAGCTTCACTCCCGTGTCTCTTTGACCGGGATCAGTTTCACGTCGCCGCTCCGATTGATCGTGATCCGGTAGCCCGAGTACGAGAACGAGATCTCGACCTGTGCGTCCAGCGATGGCGGCGTCTCGAACAGTCGCTCGACGAGGTGATCGACCTCGTCGTAGAGGAGCGGCAGTTCCTCGACCGGCGCCCCTTCGACGGACGAAATGAGTTCGATGAACTCGAATTCGGCGGTCTCGGGATCGGGCGACATCCGGGTGAAAATGATGCCGGTCTCCTCGTCCGGGATCAGGTCGTCTCTACCGTGCCGGTCGCTCATACCCAAGGCCGAGGAAGCCGCGCCTAAACAGTGTACTTTCGTGTCGCGTGCCATCAGGAGTTGCGTTAACACGAATGGATCCCGAAATTACCGTGACTGGCGGCGGGGTTGATCCGGGCGGCGGCCGGATTGCGCCAGCGGCGAGGGACCGACGAGACCGGCCGGGTGAGACCCCCGAAAGAACAAGGCCTATGATCACTGGGAGGTCAAACGGTGACAGTGCCGACAGACGCCGACGATCGGGTGTGCTACGTGATAAGCGACCTCCACGTCGGTGGGGAAGAGCAACTGGGGGAGGTAGAGGCGTTGCCGGAACTGCTCGACTTTCTGGAACGGCTGGAACGGACCGACGAGAACGCGGAGCTGATCGTCAACGGCGACGCGTTCGGGCTCTGGGAGATCACCAGCGTCGAGGGGACGGACAAGTTCGACTACCTCACCGACACGTACCCCCGACTGTTCGAGCAGCTGCGCGCGACCGGCGAGAACGTCACGATCACGCTGTTGCCGGGCAATCACGACCACGAACTCGCAGCTTACGACGAGTACGTCGAGCGGTTCGCGGCCTACAACGTGAATCTGGTGCTGGACGACTCGATCACACGACGCGTCGGTGACCGCGTCGTGTACTTCGAGCACGGCCATCAGCGGGACCCGAACAACCGGATCGAGGACTGGGGGAATCCCAACGCCTCGCCGCTGGGGTACTACTACAACACCCTCGTCACCAGCCGCGCGGGCCAGCTCTCGGACCGCGGGCGGTACAACTGGCTGAAAGACGTCCAGGCCGTCACGCCGACCGAACGGATGCCGGTGTGGTTGCTCTCGAAGTACTTCTACCGCGAGATGAACCCGCTCCTGCGGTACGCGCTGGTTCCTTTCCTGTTGTTGTTCAACGTCAGTGCCGTCCTGGCAGTTCTCGCCGGACTCTCGGTCGCCGACGTCTGGTCGGCACCCGTCGAGTGGGGGACGGCGTTCCTCGGCCAGTTCGGAGCCGCCGGCACGGCCATCTGGTTCCTGCTCGCGGTCAACGTGGCAATCGCCGGACTCCTCTTGCTCGTGGGTATCCCACTCTACCTCCTCCGCCGGGACGTCCGGAAGACCATCGAGCGGTTCGGTGTCTTCGAGACGGCGCTCACGGTCGACGCGGAGAAACCGTACGAGAAGGCCGCACGCGAACGCTTCGCGACCGACGACGAGACGGCCATCTACTGCTACGGCCACACCCACCGACCGGCCGTCTCGCAGCTGGACGGCGGACTGCTCGTCAACAGCGGGACGTGGCTCAAGCGGCTCCACCGCCGGGACGGTGTCATCGGCGTCCTTCCGCCGGTGTTCTATCCGTCGTACCAGCTCTGTGCCGTCCGGATCGCCGCGGAAGCCGACAGCGTGGCCGTCGAGTTCGAGGAGATCCGGAAACCGAGTCCGAGTACGGAGGAACTCACGCTCACCGAACGACTGCTCACGCTGGGTCGGAAGCCGGACCTCGAGCTCCCGGATCGGGTCGTCGTCGCGGACGAACAGCCCGCGACGCCGCCGGAACCCGCGGAATGAGCCGCAAGCGAATTACGGTTGGGTCAGTCCGAACAGGACCAGGAGCAGAGCGAACCCACCGACGCCCGCAGATCCCGGGATCACGGTGAACGCCCGGATCGGCGCGGCGAGCAGATAGCCGCCCGGCCGGAGAATCCGGGGGAGCTCGCCGGCCGTCTCGAACAGCGTCTCGGTGTCACCGACGCTCGGGAATGCGGTCAGCGCGAAGCAGACGCCGAGCCAGTACAGCGGAACCGACAGGAGCAGCGTCCCGACGGCTGGAGCCAGCGCGAACACGCAGAACGCGAGCGTCGTGTTGCACAGGAGCGGCGCGACGGCGATCAGCAGGTCGGCAGGGAACGACGTCACGCGCTCGTGGTCGAGATACGCGTCGGCGGCGAAGGGATTCAGTACCGATCCACCCCGTATTTCGACGCCGGCCAGCCGGCAGGCCAGCAGGTGGGCGGCCTCGTGGCTGACGATGCCAGGGGCGATCACTACCGTCTCGACGGCGTAGTACAGGGCCGCGAGGGAGGGCGAACGGTCGGACACGCAGTGTGAACACTGAGGACGGAGACGTCGTATGTCCATCGGTCACGGCGCGAACGTCGGGTTCTGACATCGCCCCGGCTGACGTACGTCAGACGCCTGCCAAAAGTTAAGAGGGAGGCTGTGTTGGAGGTTCGTATGGACGGACCAACGCAGGAAATTACCGCGCTGGTGGGGCGAGAAGTGTATTCGAGCAACGGTGTCTTCGTCGGCGAAGTCGAAGACGTGCGACTCGATCTGGACGACGTGCAGGTGACCGGCCTGGCTCTGCACGAGATCAATCACGACCTGTTCGGCGAGCGCGTCCGCGGCAATCGCGGCATCATCCTGCCCTACGACTGGGTGCAGGCCGTCGGCGACGTCGTGCTCGTCAGCGACATCATCGAGCGGCTCCGAACCCCCGAGGAAGAGCAGGAAGAAGAAATCACGGCCTGACTCTCTCTAGCTACCGTTACTACTGCCTTCACTGCCGTCGACACCCATCGCCTGGAAGAGCTTCTGTTTGACGGCCTGTTCGGTCAGTTCCAGCAGCGTGTCCCGGTTGTCCTCGTTGGTCTCGATGCCGGTGAAGATGCCAAGCGGAATCTCCGCGCTGGCGTCGGTCGAGTGGCCCGCGGTCTCGCCGATCTCGGCGAAGGCGTCCTCCAGCACCGCGCCGATGTCCATCCGGATGTCCTTCGAGCGTGCGGCCAGGTAGATCGTGTCGTCGGCCAGCGCGAACACGGCGGTCGTGGTGATCCCTTCGAGGTTCAGGAGGTGCTGGGCGGCCTGCGAGAGGGCGTCACGGTCGCGGATGAACCCGGCGTTGGAGATGAGATGGGACCCCTTGACCTCGCGGTTGCGGATGGCCTCGGCGAGCACGTCCAGCGTCTCGGGCGACATCGACGGTGATTCGACCTGTTCGAGCGTGTCGTGGTCGGCGAAGGGGTAGAGGTAGGCAGCCGCGGTCAGATCCGCGGGCGTGGTGTCGCGTTTGAAGTCGAGGGTTTCGGCGCGGATGCCGTAGAGCAGCGCGGTCGCGACGTGTTGATCGAGGCTGAGATCGAGTTCCTGGATGTACTTGGTGAGGATGGTGGAGGTGGCGGAGACGTTGGGGCGGACGTCGACGAACGCGGCGTCGTGATCGTGTTCGGGCTCGAAGTGGTCGATCACCACGTCGACCTCGTGTTCGACCTCGGGCTCGCCGCCCTTGGCGTGGTCGACCATCGCGAAGGTGTCGTATTCGTCGAGGTCCACGTCGCTGCTCTGCCGGAGTTCGATCCCGAGGAGGTTGACGAACGCGCGATTTTCCTGGTGACCGATCTCGCCCTGGTAGATGATGTCGGCGTCGACGTCGAGGCTGTCGGCGATCAACTGGAGGGCGGCGGCGCTGGCGATGGAGTCGGGGTCGGGGCTGCGGTGGATGAGGATGGCCATGCGCTCGTCGGTGTCGGCGATGACGTCGGCGAGCTGGGTGGCCTTGTACTCCAGTTCGCCGGTTTCCAGCGCTCGGAGTGCCGAGTCGGCGATGACGGCCGAGGGGTTGATGACCACGTCCGCGCCGGCTTCGGTGAGTTCGTCGGCGGAGACGGGGTCTGAGGCACGCGCCACGATGAACTGTTCGCCGCCGCGGTCGCGGACGTTCTGGACGGCGGCCATGTTGGCTTCGACGTCCGAGGAGAGGATCAGGAGGACGTCCCGGTCCTCGATGGCCTCGGCGGTCGTCGATTCACGGATGTCGGCGGTGCGAGCGTCGAGGTCCTGGTCGCGGAGCGCCTCGACGCGGCCCTCGTCCTTGTCGAGGATGAGGACGTCTTTGCCCTCCGTTTCGAGTTCCTCGGCGACCGCGTGCCCCACGCTCCCGCACCCGAGAATCGCATACGTAGACATCGAGGCCATCGTAATGGCGCTGCTCATGCTACAGGCGCTCGGTCCGGGAGCTACTTATAACACACCTTCCCGTCACGTCTTCGAACTGGGATGACCGGAAACCGCCCGACGATGGAAAGGAAACGTATTTCAATACCACCCCGTTACGTTCAGTCGTCGCGAGGGCCGATAGCTCAGTCCGGCAGAGCGACGGCCTCTTAAGCCGTCGGTCAAGGGTTCAAATCCCTTTCGGCCCGTTCCTCGGGGCGCTCGCAATTCGTGAGCGCCGGGTGTGCGACCGAAGGGATTAGAATCAGGGAGATCGCCCGCAACGCAGTGAGCCCGTCCGACCGTGGTTCAAATCCCTTTCGGCCCGCTTCTCTGACGAATTGTACCGCGAGCTCCGCGTAGTGTGTGCTCGCGTCCGTGAGTCAGAGAGCGGCCGGGGGTTTGAACCCTGCAAGACGCAGCGCGAGTGAAACGAGCGACCGTCTTGCTCCGGTTCAAATCCCTTTCGGCCCGTTCCTCGGGGCGCTCGCAATTCGTGAGCGGCGGGTGTCGTCGCCGGATGGATTTGAAGTAGGCCACGAGGGAGCGACGCGACCGAAGTGGACGTAGTTCAAATCCCTTTCGGCCCGTTCCTCGGGGCGCTCGCAGTTCGTGAGCGCCGGGTGTGCGTTCGAAGAGATTTGAATCGGGTCGGGTGGGTCAGACGGGCAGTCGAGGCGGTCCATCGGCCGGTGGCCGTACAGGATCGAGACCGACCTCACTCGTCGCTGGCGGGGAGCGTGACGACGAAGGCGGCGCCGCCGAGGTCGCTGTCTTCGACGCGGATGTCGCCGTCGGTGCGGTCGAGGATGGTGGCGACGATGTGGAGGCCGAGGCCGCCGTCGCCGCCGTCGGACGTGACGCCGCGCTCGAAGATACGGTCGCGCTGGTCGGGCGGGACGCCGGGGCCGTCGTCGGCGATGCTGATCACCACGCGGTCGGCGTCACGATGACCGGTGACACGGACCTCGGGGGCGTCCGAGGAGTGCTGTACTGCGTTGTTCAACAGATTCGTGAAGACGGGCTTGAGCGCGAGCGTGGCGCGGGCGTCCAGCGACGCCGGGAGGTCTGTCTCGACGGACGCGTCGGGGAAGGACTCGCCGGTGGTCTCGACGACGTCGTCGATCATCGAGACGACGTCGATCGGCTGGACGTCGGCCTCGCCGAGCAGGACGTTCGAGACGGCACGGACCTCCTCGACGAGTTCCCTGAGTGTGTCGACCTGTTTGGTGAGCGCCCGGCCGGACTCTCTGAGCAGGTCGTCGTCGGCGGACTCGACGAGTTCGGCGTGTCCCTGCATGATCTGGAGGCCGTTGCGCACGTCGTGTCGGAGCAGACTGTTGGTGAACGCCATGGCGTCACGTGCTTCGCTGGCCCGCGCCGCTTCTTCCCGAAGGTTCTCGCGCAGAAAGCCGATGCGGCCGCCGAACAGCCCGCCGAGTGCGGTGACGACGACCAGCGCGAAGACGGGCTCCGGGACGGCACGACCCTCCAGTTCGCGAACCACCACGGTGAGACAGACGACCAGTGCCGCTCCGCCGGCCCCCCCGAGACACCAGACGGCGACGGTCGGTTTGCGCGCCGGCGCCAGCGACGAGTTCGAGAGCCTGTAGCCGCCGTAACAGACGCCCAGGGAGAGCGTCACGTTGATGCCGACCGCGAGGATGGGACCGAGACCGGCCCCGAGGGAACTGAGTTCGCGGGCGAAGTTCGCCAGCGAAACCGCCAGCAACCCGACTGCCAGGGCGTAGATGGCGACGGCTGGTGACAACTCGCCGACGAGTTTGTCGACCGAAGCCGTGCCGTCGCCCACTGTGGGCTCGACGTGGGCCCGGAATGAAATATGTGTTCTGACACGTGGCGAGCGGAGGGTCTCCACTCCAGCGGTGAGTGTAAACGAGGACGCGAGCCACCGATCCACCTGCTATGGCTCGTCTGAACGTTCCACCGCTTCCGGTCCCGCCTCGACGGTCGCCCGGTGGGCTCTTTCGAGGCTCAGTGTCCGAAGCCTTCTTTTGCTGGCCTCGCACAGTAGGTCGTGATGTCGGAGTTCGAGACGTACACCTGTGACAGCTGTACAGAGGAGTTCAGTGCACACCCGAGCTCGAACGCCGCAGCGAACACGTACTGCAGCCCGGCCTGTGAAACTGACGGCAAAGGCCTCAGATAGCCGCCGGTGACTGCGTAGCCGGAACGGCCGTTCGATCGACGGTAGTGTTTTCGTGAGTTACTCGCCGGGACTGTAGTTCGGTGCTTCGTCCGTGATGACCACGTCGTGGGGGTGGCTCTCCTGCTGACCGGCAGAGGAGACGCGGACGAACTCGGCACGCTCTTTGAATTCGGGAATCGTCTCGGCCCCGACGTAGCCCATGCCGCTCTGCATCCCGCCGACGAGCTGGTGGAGTTCGTCTTCGAGGGGGCCCTGGTACGGGGTGGCAGCCTCGACGCCTTCGGGGACGAACTCCTCGTCCTCGTCGTCTTCCTTGAGGTAGCGTTCGCCGCCGCCGGACTTCATCGCGCCGACGCTCCCCATGCCGCGGTACTGCTTGTACTTCTTGCCGTTCATCGTGATGACGCGACCCGGTGCCTCGGCGGTGCCGGCGAAGTAGGAGCCGAGCATCACGGCGTCGGCACCGGCCGCGATGGCCTTGATCGCGTCGCCGGAGTAGCGGATGCCGCCGTCCGCGATGACGGGCACGTCGTGCTGGCTGGCCACGTCGGCGACCTGTGCGACGGCGGTGATCTGTGGCATCCCGGCGCCGGTGACGACGCGGGTGGTACAGATCGAACCGGGGCCGATCCCGACCTTGACGCCGTCGGCGAAGTCGACGACGGCCTGGGCGGCCTCGCGGGTGCCGATGTTGCCGACGACGACGTCCGCGTCGACGAGGTCTTTGATCTCGCGGGCGCTCTCGACGACGTTACGGTTGTGGGCGTGCGCGCAGTCGATGAAGAGGACGTCGGCACCGGCGTCGCCGGCGGCGGTCGCGCGGTCGATGTCGTGGGGACCGACCGCGACGCCGGAACGGAGCTTGCCGTTTTCGTCGCGGGCGGCGTCGTCGTATTCGCGGCGCTGGAGGATGCCCTGCATCGTCACGAGACCGACGAGACGGTTCTCATTGTCGACGATGGGGACGCGCTCGATCTTGTGGTCGTACATCAGTTCGAGCGCTTCGCGGGCGGTCACGTCCTCGGGGGCCGTGATGACCTCGTCGGTCATGGCCTCCTTGACCTCGTCGCGGTCGCCGACCTCCAGGTACGGGCGGATGTCGGTACCGGAGATGATCCCCAGCACTTGGTCGTCCTCGTCGACGACGGGTGCACCCGAGACGCCTGCCTTCTCCATCATCTCGTCGACGTCCCGGACCGTCTGGTCGGGGCTGGCCGTGACCACGTCGCGAATGATGAGTTCGTCGGCGCGCTTGATGCGCTCGATCTCGGCCACCATCTCGTCGATGGTCATGTTCTGGTGGAGGACCCCCAGTCCGCCCTGCCGTGCCATCGCGATGGCCATGTCACTCTCTGTGACGGTGTCCATCGCGGCCGAGAGAACCGGCACGGTGAGTTCGACGTTTTTCGACACGCGTGTCGTCGTGTCCGCTTCGTCCGGTTCGACGCGGCTCTCCTTGGGTCGCAAGAGCACGTCGTCGAACGTCAGCGCCTCTGGAACCCGGAGTTTTTCCGAGAAGAACTCGTTGTCGTTCGCCATGTAAACCGTGGAACCGGGCCGGGGAAAAACGTTGCGAGACGGCCCGTCCTCGTGGTAGATTCTCACTGGTCCTGGCCGGTGCCCGACCAGCTACACTAGCGAATAGAAGTGGCCGTTCGTCCCGTTCGTGGACGAGCGGCGAAACGAGCGGCCAGTTACCAGCGACGAGACTGGACGATTCCCGCGGTGTGGGGTCGTATACCACACAACGCTTATGGCTCCGTCAATACTTGTTTCGAGTATGGACTCCGCCAGCCAATCGAACGTGCGTGTCGCGAGCGAGCCGTCGCCAGCGGGTGGCGACAACACATTCTGCGACGGTCGCACATTCAATACGGCGGAGAAACCGGCCACAGCGGGCGACGGCGAACCGCGCCGACGCGCCCCGGTATATCGTTCACATCACCCGATGGCCACGGGAGAGGGCCGTTCGCACTGAATGAGCCAGTCTCAGCATCCGGTCGCGCTCCGTATCGAGCAGCGCGTCGGCGGTGCCACGCGCCTGCTCGCGACCGTCATGTGTCTCCCGCTCCTGGACGGAATCTTCCCGGCGCTCGTCCTCGCCGGCGCGCTGTCCGAGCCCGCGGGGATTCTGGAGGTCGGACTGCTGATCTTCGGCGGGAGCGCGACCGTCGCGGTCATCCTGGCCGACATGGACGGCAGTCCGCGGGAACAGGCCAAGTCCGTCCTGCTCGTGGGGAGCGTCGTCGTCGTGGGTGCCGTCGTCGAGGCGGCGCTGGCTCCGACCATCGCCGGGTTCCTCGACCTCGCGGTGTTCGAGCGGTTCGCCGGCCTCGTCATCCTCGCGGTGGCCGCCCAGACCGCCAGCGCCCGGATCGGTGACTACCTCCCCCGGCCGGCGATCATCATCGCGCTCGGGTTGGTCGCCAGCTTCGACCCCTCCGGCGCACAGCTGGTCGTCCAGTTCGACCCCGGACTCATGGCGCGGGCCGCGGCCGCAGCCCTCGTCGCCGTCGCCTTCGCACTCCACCTGGCCCTGTTCGGCCCGTGGCTCCGCGACATCGTCGACATCGACCGCTTCCGGTTCGGGAGCGCCGTCGCCCTCGGGGTCCTCCCGCTGGGGCTGTTCGGCCTCGTGCCCGGCGACGCACCGCTGGCCCTAGCCGTGCTGGGAATGACCTTCCTGTTCGCGTTCGACCCGGAGGACTCGGTCGCGGACTTCCGCTCCGGTGGTGACTCCGAGGACGGTCCCGGCGACTCCCGGAGCGACGACGAGTACGACTCCGTCGGTCCCGCGAGTGCCGACACGGTGGCCGAAGAAGACCACGCCCCGTGGCTGTAACTTCGCGTCGAAGGGAAGGCTTAGGAACGTGAGTCCGCGATTGTGGGTATGGCCGACAACCGCGTCGTTCAGGGCCGGATGGTCACGCCCGGCAAACTGGCCGAACTCATCGAAGACGACAGTGTGATGGACGCAGAAGCAATCGAAGACGCCGACCGGGACTGCCCCGACTGTGGCGGCAACGTCCTCGAAGTGGGCTACATGCCCTCCGTCACCGAGTTCGTCACCGGACAGAAGTGCCAGGACTGTGACTGGTCCGACACGGATCGGGACTGACCGAATCGAAATCCCTTTACGGAGACTGATCCAAGCGGGTGGTGAGGGGTCGTGGCCAAGCCCGGCATGGCGACTGACTCCAGAGGCACCGCGCCCGGTGACGAAACTCCAGACTGATATACTGAGCGGACGGCTGATCACCGCCCGCGCTGATGACCCTCTGGAGTTCCGAGGCGCGACCGGAGATATCAGTCGATCGGGGGTTCAAATCCCTCCGACCCCACTCTTGCTGTCGCGAACAATACGGCGAGCGACAGCAGTGTGACGGGAGGTGGATTTGAACCAGGCAGCAGTTCGCTGCGATCGTGGTTCAAATCCCGTCGACGCCACTCTCTCGAATTCGATAGTTCGACACCGAGAGACGGCGCTCTCGGCGGATCAGACCAGCAGCCCGACGGCCAGCGCGAGGTTCGTCGCGAGGATCCAGAGCACGTTGTCCCGGAGGCGGGCGACGGGAACGTCCGTGTCCGGTCGGGTCAGTGCCCAGCGCGCACAGCGGCCGAACAGGGCGAACGGGACGAGTGCGAGGAGGGCGGGCACCGGGAGGAGGCCTGCAACGACACCGCCGACGACGGTGGCGACGGCGGCCACCCCTGCGAGCACGTACAGTAGGCCGCCGGCTCGGCGGCCGAAACGGTGGAGCAGGTTCCGACGGCCGCCGGCACGGTCGGGCTCCAGGTCTGGGAACTCGTTCAACAGGAGCAGATCGAACGTGAGGAAGAGCGGCGGCACGGCGGCGAGCAGGAGTGCGGGCGTGAACTGGCCGGTCTGCACGAACCCGATGCCGACGACGGGCAGGAATCCGAGGCCGAGGCCGGCGGCGAGTTCGCCGAGGCCGTACTTCGTGAACACCGGCGTGTAGGCCACGACCGTCAGACCGCCGAGAGCGACGATCGGGAGCAGTGCTGGGCCGACCAGGGTCAGGAACCAGATGCCGACGGCAGCGGCGACAGCGAGGCCGGCGTATCCGACGTACCGGGCGTCGCGTGGGGACAGTGCCCCGGACGGGAGGGTCCCGCTACCGCCGCTGAACGGGGTCGACTCGGTCTCCAGGTCGATCCCGCTCTCGTAGTCGCGTGCCTCGTTGAGGGCGTTGACGGCGACGTGGGCGGCGATCAGGCCGACTGTTGCGAGTACGGCACGACCGACGTCCACGACACCGTCGAGGGACGCTGCACCGACCCCGACTGCGGCGAGGGTGAGCGGGAGTGCGAGAAACGGGGCACGTGCGACGCCCAGAACTGGTGCGAGGCGGCCGCTGGTGTCGGTCGTCGTCTCTACGGGCATGCCGAACACTACGGGCTTGACGACTATCAAATACCGGTTGGCTGCAGTGTCGGGGCCAGTGCTCGAGGCGAGGCGACCGAGTAATCACCGTCGCGCGTCGTGGTTCCGAGCCGGTGCCAGCCAGGAGGCCGTTCGGGCTGGGAGGGACCCGGAGCCCACTGTGCACCCGTCGCCGTCAGCCCTCGTACTCGTACTCGTTCAACGTCGTGAACATGACGTCCTCCAGTACGGCCTCGCTCGTCGCTTCGAGGACCACGGGCGGCGCGACACCCTCTTTCTCGGCTTCGAGCCAGCGGCCGACACAGAGACACCACCGATCACCCGGCTCCAGGCCGGGGAAGTTCAACTCGGGCCGTGGCGTGATCAGGTCGTTACCACGGGCCTTGCTGAACTCCAGGAACTCCTCGGTGACGACGGCACAGAGCTCGTGGCGGCCGGCGTCTGCCGGATGTGGCCGGCAGCACCCGTCACGCTCGAATCCGGTCATCGGATCTTCGCTGCAGGTCTCCAACTCCGTCCCGAGGACGTTCTGCTCGTCGGGCATACGCGTGGTTACGGCGGGTCGGTGAAAGGTGTGTTCCACGGACCGGACACTCTGTTCGGGGTCGAAGCTGGGGAGAGGATTATGAGGGAACCGTCCCTAGAGACCGAAAATCGCGATGGGTTCCACACCACGAATCGCGGTCTGTCACCGTGACGACCTCAGGGTTCGGGACGCCGCCGCTCTCGACGCGGCCGTCGCGGACGGGCGTCCGTGCCCGATCTACGTCTTCGATCCGCAGTTCTATCGGAGCGGGATGGCCTGTGACGCCAGACTGCGGTTCGTCCACGAGTCCGTAGCGGGTCTTCGTCGACTCTACCGCGATCACGGGAGCGATCTGGTGCTGTGTCACGGTGATCCAAAGGACGTGCTCGGTGACCTGCCCGTCGACCGGATCTACGTCAACCGAAGCGTCACCGGGCGGTACGGCCGTGAGCGCGACGAGTGGCTGTTCGACCGCCCGGACGTCCGGGTGTTCGCCGACGACGGGATCGACTGGACCGAGCGCTCCCGCGAAGAATACGACTGGAGCGACCAGGCGGAGGCATACTTCGAGCGCGACCCGAGGCGGCCGCCCGGTCCGCTCCCCGACAACCCCCTGGAGAGTACGACCAGCGTGGCCGAAATCGAACGCGAGTACGGCGTCGAGCCCGAGAAGACGGACGTGCCCGACGGCGGTGCGACGGCCGGCTGGGAACGCCTCGCCGCCTTCGCCGACGCGATCACAGACTATCCGGGGAGCATCTCCCCGCCAGCGAAGGCGGAACGGAACAGCAGTCGACTCTCGCCCTATCTCGCCGTAGGCTGTCTCACGCCGAGACAGGTCTACCGGCACGTCAACGAGAACGCGCCCGCCGGGACCGGCCGCGAGTTGTTCACGAGCCGACTGTTCTGGAACCGCCACTACAACCAGAAACTCGCCGACTGGCCGGGGTGGATGGAACGGGCCGTCAACCCGGTCTACACGGGGCTCTTCCGGGACCGGCACGACCCCGAACTGGTCGCCGCGTGGAAGGCGGGGCGGACGGGCTACCCGCTCGTGGACGCCTCGATGCGTGCCCTCCGGGAGACGGGCTGGCTGAACTTCCGGATGCGAGCGATGTGTGCCACCTTCTACACGTACGTTCTCCAGTGTTGGTGGCGTGTCGGCGCGGATCACTTCTACCGGCACCTGATCGACGCGGACGCGGCGATCAACTACACGCAGTGGCAGTCCCAGTCGGCGCTGACCGGCGTCAGCCCAGTTCGGATCTACAACCCGCGCAAACAGGTCCGGGAGAACGATCCGGACGGGGAGTTCGTCCGGGAGTACGTTCAGGAACTCCGCGGGTTCCCGACGGAACACCTCGACCAGCCCGAGAAGGCACCGCTCGCGGTGCAAGACGAGTGTGGCATCCGGATCGGCGAGGACTACCCCCGGCCGGTCGTCGAGCTCGAAGCGCGCCGGGAGCGCGCCCGCGAGGTGTTCGGACGACTCGCGGATCGGGCCGAGGAGGCCCTCGCGGACCCGGAGATCCGGCGGCGGGCGAGTCTGTCACGGCGCGGTAGTGGCGGCCGGGAGAGCGAGCAGGACGAAACGACCGCCGGTGGCCAGTCACGGCTCAGTGAATTTTGATCGGTCGGACCAGTGGCCGTTCTGCTTGGGGATCGCCGAGACCCCCTCGAAAGGAGGTGGTCAGTAGTCGTTCTGCTGGGCGTCGACCACCGCCACCGCCGCCAGGTTCACGATGTCGTTGACCTCGTCACCCCGCTGGAGGACGTGGACCGGCTTGTCCATGCCGACGAGCATCGGCCCGATGGCTTCCGCGCCGCCGAGTCGCTGGAGGAGCTTGTAGCCGATGTTGCCGGCCTCCAGGTTGGGGAACACGAGGACGTTCGCGGGGCCGTCCAGATCCGAGAACTCGTAGTCGTCGGTCAGCAGATCCTCGACGACGGCGGTGTCGGCTTGCATCTCCCCGTCGACGGGGAAGTCGACGGCTGGATCGGCCCGGAGCCGCTGGGCGGCCTCGCGAGGTTTGCGCGTGCCCTCGTTGTCGACGCTGCCGAAGTCCGAGTAGGAGAGCAGGGCGGCGCGGGGGTCCACGTCGAACCGGCGCGCGAGGTTGGCGGTGTGGCGCGTAACTTCTTCGAGCACGTCGGCGTCGGGGTTCTGGTTGACGGTGGCGTCGGCGACGAACACGACGCGGTTCTTGAACGTGAGCATGTAGACGCCCGCGGCGTAGTCGGCGTCGTCGGCGGTGCCGACGACCCGCAGAGGAGCCTTCAGCGCGGAGGGGTAGTTGTGGGTCAGGCCGCTGAGCATCACGTCGGCGTCGCCCATCTCGACCATGACGCTGGCGAGGTAGTTGTCGTTCTCGACCAGTTCGTCGGCTTCCTTCCGGGTGATGCCGTTGCGTTTCCTGAGTTCGTACAGCCGTTCGGCGTAGGGGTCGAGCTGGTCTTCCTCCGGGTCGACGACGACCGGGTTGAGGTCGAGGCCGAGATCGTCGATGGAGCGCCAGATCTCTTCGCGGTCGCCGACCAGGATGGGCTCGGCGATGCCTTCCGCGGAGAGCTGACGTGCCGCGCGGACGATCTTCTCGTCGTCGCCCTCGGCCAGCACCACGCGTTTGGGATCGTTCGTCGCGCGGTTGAGGACGACGCGCATCATCTCACGGGACTTGCCCAGGCGGGCTTCGAGGCGTTCGCGGTATGCCGCGAGGTCGAGGTCGCGTCGGGCCGCGCCGCTGTCGATTGCCGCCCGGGCGACGGCGGTCGCGACCTCGAACAGCACTCTGGAGTCCAGCGGCTTGGGGATGATGTAGTCGGGCCCGAACTGGAGCGGTTCGTCGTCGTAGGCCTTCCGCACGGCGTCGGGCACGTCCGTCCGGGCGAGGCGGGCGATGGCCTCGGCCGCGGCGACTTTCATCTCCTCGTTGATCTCGGTCGCGCGGGCGTCCAGTGCGCCCCGGAAGATGAACGGGAAGCCGAGGACGTTGTTGACCTGGTTGGGGTAGTCCGAGCGCCCGGTGGCGACGATGACGGTGTCGTCGCGGGCGGCCTTGGCCGACGCGTAGTCGATCTCGGGATCGGGGTTGGCCATGGCGAACACGACGGGATCGTCGGCCATCGACTGGACCATCTCCTGGGAGACGATGCCGCCGACCGAGAGGCCGACGAACACGTCGGCACCGGCCATCGCGTCGGCTAGGTCGCCGCTCTCCTCGGGCGGGCTGGCGAACGGTTCGACGAACTCGTCGAGGTCGTCGCGCTCGGTCGTGATGATCCCGTGTTCGTCGGCCATGGTGATCCCCTCGTGCGGAACGCCGAGCGAGACGTAGAAGCGGGCGGTCGCGGTCGCGGCAGCCCCCGCGCCGGCGAAGGTGATCGACAGGTCCTCGATGTCCTTGTCGAGGATGTGAGTGGCGTTCAGCAGGGCCGCGCCGGTGATGATGGCGGTGCCGTGCTGGTCGTCGTGGAACACCGGGATCGACATGCGCTCGCGGAGGCGCTCCTCGATCTCGAAACACTCCGGTGCTTTGATGTCTTCGAGGTTGATGCCGCCGAAGGTCGGCTCCATGCCGGCGACCGCCTCGACGAACTTGTCGGGGTCCGCGAAGTCGTACTCCACGTCGAAGACGTCGATGTCGGCGAAGCGCTTGAAGAGGACGCCCTTGCCTTCCATCACGGGCTTTGAGGCCTGCGCGCCGATATCGCCCAGCCCCAGGACGGCGGAGCCGTTCGAGACGACGCCGACGAGGTTGCCCTTCGCGGTGTAGGTGTAGGCTTCGCCGGCGTCGTCGCTGATCTCGCGGCAAGGGGCGGCGACGCCCGGCGAGTACGCGAGGCTCAGATCGCGCTGCGTGTTGGTCGGCTTGGTCGTCTCCATCTCGATCTTCCCGGGCGGGTCGGTCCGGTGATACTCCAGTGCGTCCTCGTCCAGTCCCATACGTGTGGTCAGTCACCGAGTGGACAAAAATCGTGCCCGGGTCGCGCCGACAGGTGCCACACCGACGAGCGGGTTTCGCCCTCCGGCGCAGGACGGGTCTGGTCTCCGGAACCGGGACTTATTCGCCGCTGGGGACCCTGCGTCGACTCGATGGGCGCCGCCAGCGTCGACCGGTATCGGACGGCCCTCCGGGACCTGGGACTGATCGGTACCGTCGCGGCCGTCCTCGTCTGGATACATCTCGCCCTCCCACCGGCGGTCCGCACGCGCATGGCCTTCCGCCACGAGTCCCTCGATCCCGTCTCGCTGTACACGAGCGCGTTCGTCCATCTCGACGTGGCCCACCTCGCGGGCAACGTCGCGGGATTCGTCGCCGCGGCGCTGGTCGCCTACGGACTCTGCGTGCAGGTCGGCCACCGCCGATGGTTCCGGGTCACCTTCGCCGGCTTCCTGCTCGTCTTGCCGGTCGCGGTGAGTCTCACCAGTTACGCCGTCATCGGGTTGCTCTACCCCGGCATCGAGCCGGTGAGCCGCGGCTTTTCGGGCGTCGGTGCGGCCTTCGCGGGCTTCGTGTTCGTCGCCCTGCTCTCTGCGCTGAACCGGCTGTACGACTACCGGGTGGCCGGCTACAGCGGACTCGCGATCTGGCTCTTGCTCCTGTTCGAGGTGTACCTCATCTACGTGGGTGACGTGACGCCGGTCGTCGGCGGCCTCTTCGCGGTCGGGTGGGTCGCCTGCCTGGTCGGAATCGGTCGGGAGTCGACCGGCCCGGCGACAGTCACCCGCCGCCGGTCGCGGCTCGAACTGATCCAGCTGGCACAGGCCCTGCTGGTCGTGGCCCTGCTGGTCAGTTTCGTCTCCGTCCTGTTCCCGCCCGACATCGTCGAGGGCGGGGCGGTCACGAACGTCTTCGCCCACGCCGCCGGCTTCCTCTACGGTGTCGGCGGCGCGGCGCTGACCGCCCGGCTCGTCCGCCAGTGACCGCCGAAAGAGTTATGTTTGACACTCTCTAACACGGTTGTAGAACCCCGATTCGCTGGGGGTTCTCGACGGGAACGACCGTCGTAACCGCTCGGGAATTGGCATCGGCAGACGATCAGGACTCCCGGCAGACGGCTGGCCAGCCGACGCTCGTTCCGGGATCCGATTTTCTGGTACCCCTACCTTGGAACTGAGGCCCAATACTTTTGGTAGCGATAGACACAGGTAGGGTGATGTCCGACAGTGACCTGAGTTTCTGGGGCTGGGGCTACGCAGAGAAGTTTCCGGACGAGGCAGAGCGTGACGAACTCGCGACCCGGATGGAGACGATGCTCGGCTTCCCGGAACGCCCCCGACTGGAGCCGCCGACGCTCTCGGACGTGTCGATCCCCGAGTCGTCCGTGTCGGTCCCCGATCACCTGTCCGGGGTCTGCTCGGCCGAAACCGAAGACCGGATTCGCCACACCTACGGGAGCGGTTATCGCGACCTGGTTCGGGGCTTCCACGGCGACTTCTCGTCGGCCCCGGACGTGGTTGCCGAACCCACAGGGGACGACGAGATCCGCGAGATTCTGGACTGGGCGACCGACGAACGGATCGCGGTCGTCCCCTACGGCGGCGGCACGAGCGTCGTCGCCGGCGTCGAGTGTGACCCCGACGGCGACGGGGCCGGCTACACCGGCGTACTCTCGCTGGACCTCCGCGAGATGGATCGGGTGCTGGAAGTCGACGAACACTCCCGGACCGCGAAGATCCAGGCCGGCGCGACGGGGCCACAGATCAACGACCAGCTCCGTGAACACGGCCTCCAGCTCAGACACTATCCCCAATCCTACGAGTTCTCGACGCTGGGCGGGTGGATAGCCACCCGCGCCGGCGGTCACTTCGCCACCGTCTACACCCACATCGACGACTTCGTCGAGAACGTCCGGATGCTCACACCATCGGGCGAATTCGAGTCCCGCCGGCTCCCCGCGTCGGGTGCTGGGCCCGACCCGAACCGGCTGGTGCTGGGGTCTGAGGGGGCGCTCGGCGTCATCACCGAGGGCTGGCTCCGCGTCCAGCCCCGCCCGCCCTATCGTGCCCGTGCGTCGGTCCGGTTCAGTGACTTCGACGCGGCAGTCGACGCGACCCGCGAGATCGTGCAGGCGCGGCTCTACCCCGCGAACTGCCGCCTGCTCGACAGTAGGGAGGCCATGATGAACGAGGTCGCGATGGACGGCAGTCACGTCCTCGTGCTGGGCTTCGAGTCGACCGATCACCCCGTGGACGACGACCTCGCCCGGGCGCTCGAAATCGCCGAGGATCACGGCGGCACAGTTTCGAGCGACCCGAGCTACGAGGGACCTCACCGCGAGGCAGCGGGCGACGAAGACCCCGACGACGCCGACCGCGACGACGAGGAAGGCGACTGGCGGTCGGCCTTCTTCGAGGCCCCCTACAAGTTCAACGCGCTGGTGAGTCTCGGCGTCCTCGTCGAGACTTTCGAGACGGCCGTCACCTGGGACCAGTTCGACCGGCTCCATCGGGAGATCACCGAACAGGTGACCGCGACGATGGAGGAGGAGTGTGGTGCCGGCTTCCTCTCCTGTCGGTTCACCCACGTCTACCCGGACGGTCCAGCACCCTACTACACCCTGCTGGCTCCCGCCGACGTGGGCCGGGAACTCGAACAGTGGCGCGAGATCAAGGGGACGGCCTCGGACGTGATCGAGGAGTACGGCGGAACCATCACCCACCACCACGCCGTCGGCCGGACGCATCGGGAGTGGTACGAGAAGGAGTCGCCCGACGAGTTCCGCGACGCGCTGCACGCGGCCAAAGACCGTCTCGACCCCGCCGGGATCATGAACCCCGGTGCACTGCTCGAGAAGCGATGAGCGCCCTGACCGCCGTCGTCCAGATCGGAACCGCCCCGCCACTGGGCGGCGGCGTCGAACCCGCCGTCGTCGCCCACCTCTACGAGGGTGGCATCCCCCGGTTTCTCGCCTACGAGGTGACAAGCGGCGCTGATGGCGACCCGGCCGCGAGCACTGGCAGCGACGGCCCACACCTCTCCCGCATCCCCGGTGCGTACGCACCCCCGATCGAGGACGACACAGCGTATCCGCTGACCGACCTCCTGCTGGGGACCTACAGGGAGGGGTCGGCGATCACCCAGCGTCTGGACACGCTCTCGCAGAAGGCCCAGGCCAACTACGGCCGAACCTTCCGGGAGATGGTCTTCGCCAGCGACGTAGAGTGGGGATCGGACGGCTACGGTCGGTTGTTCGAGGCGCGCAGTCAACTGGAGGCCCACCCCGTCGAGGCGGTCGTCGCCGTCGGTTTCCTCCCCGGCGTCAGCGACGAGGTGCGACTGGCCATCGAGGAAAATCGGGACCGACTCGACGGCGCGACGCCGCGGCTGACGGCCGGGCCGGAGAATCGGTGACTCCGGCGGTCCACGCTTCCACGGGGCGAGAGACTTAGGTGGGGGCGGTCCGAACGCCGGCGCATGGACGGGCGGCTCCCGGGCGTCGACGACGGCTCGCCGGAGCAGGTGATCTGTCACGTCGACATGGACTGCTTCTACGCGGCCTGTGAACGCCTCCGCGAGCCCGCCCTCGATGACGAACCGCTCGTGGTCGGGATGGGCTACGAGTCCGGTGAGACCCACGGCGCAGTCGCCACGGCTAGCTACGAGGCCCGCGAGTTCGGCGTCGAGAGCGCCATGCCAATCTCGCAGGCGCTGGAACTGCTCCCCCGCAAGGTCGACGCCGTCGACGACCCCGAGATCGACCCCGACGAGGCGGGTTTCTACCGCACGGTCGACCTGGACTACTACGAGTCGGTCGCCGAGGAAGTCAAGGCGATCTTGCACGACACCGCGGACACGGTGCGGGAGGTCAGCATCGACGAGGCCTACCTCGACGTGACCGAAACCGTGGACTGGGAGGCGGCCGCGGCGTTCGGCCAGGACCTCAAGGATCGGATCGAGGAGGAGGTCGGCGTCGTCGCCAGCGTCGGAGTCGCGCCGGCGATGAGCGCGGCCAAGATCGCCAGCGACCACGACAAACCCGACGGCCTCGTGATCGTCGAACCCGGCGACGTCCGGGACTTTCTGTCCCCGCTCGACGTCGAAGAGGTCCACAACGTCGGTCCGGTCACCGCCCGCGAACTCAGGTCGATGGGCGTCGAGACGGCCGGTGACCTCGCCGACGCCGATCCGGACCGCATCGACGACCGCTTCGGCGAGCGCGGCCGCGAGATCTGGTCGTACGCCCGCGGCGAGGACGACAGGCCCGTCGAACCCGTCGGGAAACCAAAGAGCCTCTCCCGGGAGTCGGCTTTCACCGAAGCGACGGCGGACCCGGAGCGAAAGCGCGACCGCGTCCGTGCGCTGGCCGGCGACGTGGCCGAACGCGCCAGGAGCAAAGACGCGCTCTACCGAACCATCGGGATCAAGGTCGTCACGCCGCCGTTCGACGTACACACCCGGGCGGAGTCGCTCCCGGGCCCCGTCGAGGACGCCGACCTCGTCGAAGAGGTGGCACTCGACCTGCTGACCGAGTTTCGCGACGACGACGTTCGGAAAGTGGGTGTGCGCGTCTCGAATCTCGACTTTTCGGCCGCCCAGCAGGCCAGTCTGGACGGGTTCGAGGACGCGTCGGCCGGTGACGCAGGGTCCGGTCGGCGGGAGAACCACTCCCTGGGAGCGTTCACCGACGGCGACCCGGGAGACGAGGCCGACGACGCCGACCCACAGGGACAGAGCTCGCTGGGAGAGTTCCAGTGACGGCTTTCCGGGACGGCCGACCCGACGATCATAGAGAGACCGCACATTGTATTACCCGCGGACGCCAGCGTCGAACCATGGACCCCGAGGACGTTCGCCAGGACTGGGCCGACCGTTCCGGCCGTTTCTCGCCCACTTACTACGCCCAGATCGGCCCGAACGAGGTGAGCGAGACCGTCGGCGAGATCGTCGACCACTACGCCGTCGAGGACGCGACGATCCTGGAAGTCGGCTGTGGGTGCGGCCGGCACCTCGAACACCTCCGTCGGCAGGGCTTCGAGAACCTCACCGGGATCGACATCAACCCGGCCGCCTTCGAGGTCATGGGCGACCACTATCCCGAACTGGTCGAAACTGGGACCTTCCTCGACGGCGCCCTGGAAGACCACCTGCCCGAGATGACGGACGACGCGTTCGACGTGATCTACACCGTGGAGACGCTCCAGCACGTCCACCCCGACGATCGGTGGGTGTTCGACGAGTTCCAGCGGCTCACGACCGACCTGCTCGTGACCGCCGAAAACGAGGGCAACGGCCCGAACCGCGGACAGGGCGAGACGGACGTGAGCTACGTCGACGACGAGTTCCCGCTCTACCACCGCGACTGGAAACAGGTGTTCTCCGACCGGGGCTTCGCCCAGTTGCTCCGCGAGCCGACGGATCGAGACACGATTCGGGTCTTCCGGGTACTCTGAACTGCCAGCCGTTCAGTCCAGTCCGCTCTCCAGGTTTTCGAGGAGTTTCCCGACGAACAGCCCCATGCGCGGCGAGAGGTCGGCCTCCTCGTCGGTCCCGGTGTCACCGGCTCCCTCCCCAGTGGTGGGTGGTTCCGACGGGTGCGTTCGAAGCATCTCCACGAACGACTCACCGTGAGTCATCGCCTCCATCATGTCCACCACGTCGACGATCATACCCTCGTCTGAGGTGTCGAGGTCGTCGTAGTACTCCTTCTCCCAGTCGGAGTACTCGATGGTCCAGGCGTGTCCGCCCACGGCGTCGATGATCCGATCGAGCGCGCCGACCTCCAGACGGCCGTTCCCGGTCTCGACGTAGACGGTGCCGTCGTCCACGGTGGTCTCGTGACGGCGCATTGTGAACGGTCTCGGTAGGTGTCGTCTTCACATCGCTCGGTAATATGGGTTCGGCCAGTATCGCCGGTGCAACTCGCGTCTGACGGCTGGCTGACGGATGATTATGTCGCCGGAGTCAGATTGTCCGACAAACGATGGGAGACGAGAAAGAGAGTATTACTGTTGCCGAGTCGAGCGACGGCCCACCGACCGGCACCACGCCGGACCGGTCGGTCGACCTCCCGGTCGTCGAGATCCTGACCGGACGTGGGTTCGTCACCGGCAAGAGTGGTAGCGGGAAGTCGAACACGGCCAGCGTCATCGCGGAGAACCTGCTGGACGCCGGCTTCGGGATCCTCATCGTCGACATCGACGGCGAGTACTACGGCCTGAAAGAGGAGTACGAGATCCTCCACGTCGGGGCCGACGAGGAGTGTGATATCCAGGTGACGACCGAACACGCCGGCAAGATCGCGTCGCTGGCGCTGGAACAGAACGTCCCCATCATCCTCGACGTGTCCTCGTTCCTCGACGAGGACGAGGCCGAGACCCTGCTGACGGAGGTCTCGAAACAGCTGTTCGCCAAGGAGAAGAAGCTGAAACAGCCGTTCCTGATGCTCGTCGAAGAGGTTCACGAGTGGATCCCCGAGAAGGGCTCGGTCACCGAGGCCGGGAAGATGCTCATCAAGATCGGCAAGCGGGGCCGGAAGCACGGTCTCGGCATGGTCGGGATCAGCCAGCGGCCGGCGGACGTGAAGAAGGACTTCATCACGCAGTGTGACTGGCTCGTCTGGCACCGCCTGACCTGGAACAACGACACGAAGGTCGTCAGCCGCATCCTGGGTAGCGAGTACGCCGAGGCCGTCGAGGACCTGGACGACGGCGAGGCGTTCATGATGAACGACTGGACCGAGCGCGTCCAGCGCGTCCAGTTCCACCGCAAGAAGACCTTCGACGCCGGCGCGACCCCCGGACTGGAGGACGTGGACCGACCCGACCTCAAGTCCGTCAGTTCGGACCTGGTCTCGGAGCTGGAGGAGATCAGCGAGGAGAAACAGCGCACCGAGGACCGTATCCAGGAACTCCGGCAGGAACTGAACGAGAAGAACTCCCGGATCGCGGAACTGGAGAAGGAGTTACAGGACGCCCGCGACATGTCGCGGATGGCCGACCAGTTCGTCGACGCCCTGCTGGACACCGTCAAGGGCGTCAACCCCGGCCGCACCGAACAGGAGCGGATGCGCGAGCAACGGCAACTGGCGACCGGCGAGCCCTCGGTCGACGACGCGACCGACGGAGCCACCGGGGATGCCACCGCTGCCGGCGATCAATCGGGTGACACGGCCGACGACGCGGACCCCGACCGTCAGCCGATGCCGGACTTCGACGACGCGGCCGGGGTCGGCGGGGACGACACTGCGGCGACCGACGGCGACGGCACGGCGACGACCGACGGTGGCGCGACGGCAGAGCCCAGCGGCGACAGCGGCCCCGAGTCGGACCCCGCCACGGCCGCCGCGTCGTTCTTCGAGGGACCACCCGGTGAGAGCGCCGGTGCGGACGCGGCCGTCACCCGGAACGGCGAGGGCGACGACGCCGACGACGGCGACGTTGCGGCGGCGATGGCCGCCGTCGGGGACGACGCGATGATCGACGGCGAGTCCGGCGAGGCCGTCGCGATAGACGCCGACCCCTGGCCCGGCGAGGTACCGCCGGCTGGCGAGGAACTCGTCGAGCAGTTGCGGCAGGCCATCGACGCCATGCCGCCGAAGACGCGGGGAATGTTGCGCTACTACCGGAAGGAGGGGCCCGCCAAACCCCTCGACGCACACTTCGCCGGGGGTGGCGACGGCGACCGCACCAGCGCGTACGCCCACAACCGCACCCTCCGGACCCACGGCTACATCGAACACGTGGGCCGTGGCTACTACGGATACAGACTCTCCGACCTCGTCGAAGAGGAGTCTCCCGGCGAACCGGACACCGACGAACTCGACGTGCTAGTGTCTGCGATCGAGGAAACGTTCGTGAAGTGACTGCGGTCGTCGGCGTCTACGCTTTCTCCAGCGCGGCCCGATAGTAGTAGGCGTCGTGTGGCCGCCGCACGTCGGCGACGTGCCAGTCGGTCCCAGTGGTCGCCTCACGGAGTCGGTCGGGACTCACGAGCCGAAAGAGCAGTGTCGGGTCCAGCCTCCCGCCGTACTCGTAGGTGACGACGCGGAACGCGAGGCCGGGCGTGGGATCGGCCCGGAATCCGAGCATGTCCGCGGCACCCTCGTAGGTGGGGTCGTACCCGTCGACGACCACCGTCCCGTCGGCCGTCGTGACGTGGGCGAGATCCGCCAGCAGCGAGCGCAGGCCCTGCATCGACTTCGATAGCCCGAGTTGCGTGCCGATACAGAGCACCGACCGGAAGCGGTCGCGCTCGAACTGCTCTGGAAGGGCGAACATGTCGCCTCGTCGCGCGTCGGCGACACCGCGCTCGTCCATCAGCGTCACGAGCGCCGGGTCGACGTCCAGCGCGACCGTCTCGAACCGGTCCCGAAAGTGGAGGGCGTCGCGGCCGGCCCCGGCACCGAGGTCCAGGAGAGGGCCGTCGAGCCACGACCGAACCCAGTCCGCGGCCGGTTCGTCCGGAAACCCACCGAAGTAGAAGTCCTCGACTGGATGAACCTTGCTCGCCTCGCCGTCGCGCTGGCGGAGCGGCGTCTCGCGCTCGCCACGGTGATGGTCCAGCAGGGCCTGTCCGAAGGCACTGGTCATGGCAGTGGGTCGAGGCGGGCCGACTAATGGATGGGGATTTTCCCCGGTCGGGTCGTCCGATGCTCGCCACGCCCGGACGTCGGCGTCGTGGACGGGACCGTGACGGCGGCCACAGAAACACTTGTCGAGACCAACGCACTGGTCGCGGGTTACTGCCGCGGGTCGGGCGTAACGGTCACACTCGACGACGGTCCGACTATCGAGTCGACGACGTGGGTCTGTGACTGAACACCTCACCCCACGACCGCTTCGAGACAGTCGAGGTACCGGTCAGTGAAGGCCGCCGCGGCGTCGGCGTCGAACGTGCGCCGCCAGTAGCGACCGGTGACGTGGATCGCCCCGCCGACGGTAGCGACGCCGATCCCTACCGGGGCCAGCGTGAACGACGGCGGCGAGAACCAGAGCGTCGGGTCGTCGTCGGGGGTGAATCCCGGCCGCGGGGCGGGTATCCGGCCGAGGTTCGACAGCACTGCGGTGTCGACGAACCGGCGACCCAGTCCGTTCAGTAACTCCGGGACCCACTCTTTCAGGCCGACGGGTGTTCCGGACGGGACACGTTTGGCCACCTCGTGGGGGATCGTCGCCCGGTCGCGGTCTTTGATCCGACGGGTCTGCTCGACGACGGTCCGCAGGGTCGTCCCCGGGTCCCGTCGGTCCCGCCGTCGGGTACTGATGCTGGCGATGGCCGTGAACATCCCGACCACGTCGTAGAACCACTCCCTGGGGCGCAGGTTCAGTGGCATCATCACGCTGATCCGTCCGGCTGGCTCCCCGTGATCCCGATTCCAGGCCTCGATACAGCGGTGAAGCGCCGCCAGCATCGCGTCGTTGACCGTCGCCCTCTCCGAGCGCTCTCCCAGCACCCGTTCGGTCAGGGCGGCGTCGAGGCGTCGCCGTTCGAAGAGCCACCCCTCGGCCTCGACGCCGCCGTTTCCGGCGATCCGGGCCGGTTCCCTGAGCGTGGTCCCGAGGGAGCAGAGTGCATCGCTCAGCAGTTCCAGGGTGGTACGTGGACTGGTCGGACCGGCGTCACCGACCGCGGCCCGGGCCGTCCCGAGGGCCACCGGTTCGACGTCGGGGGCTTCACCGCGGTACGCGCGACAGAGCGAGCGAACGAACTGTGCGCCACCCACACCGTCGGCGGCGACGTGGTTCGAGCAGATCAGCACGCGGTCGCCGTCGTCGCGCCCCTCGCCGCGGCCGACGAGTACTCTGAACGGCAACTCCTCGGGCGGATCGAACCGCTCGCGGTAGAACGCGGACGTTTCGCTCGCCGTCAGGTCGTCCACCACGGTGACGGTCTCCGGCGGGAGGTCCGCGATGGCGTCGGGGATGGCCCAGTGACAGCGACGGTCCGTCTCGTCGTGCGGTCGCTTGCGAGCCCGCGCGAGCGGGTGAGCGTTACAGGCCGCGATGACGGCCGCCCGGAGACGGTCGGCGTCGATCCGCGCCGTCGTCTCGACCTCGAACTGGACGTTCCAGGGTCCGTGCATGCGCTCGATGTAGAAGATCGCTTCTTCCAGCGGCGTGAACGGAACCGTCTCGGTCATCGGTGACTCGTCACTGTCACTCCATCGGGCTCCGGTCATGATTTATTTGCGGCTTCACGACGGACCGTCCGCGCGTTACTCACCGGTCCTGGGCCCGACGAGCCACGGCGTCTCCGCGAGCGCGCCGGCGATCCAGCCCCCGAGGTGGTGATCGGTGATCCGGACGTAGAGGAAACTCTCGGTCAGAAAGCCCCAGGTGTACAACGTCAGGGCGATTACGGCGAACGCACCGCCCAGGATCGCCCTCACTGGGTCGGCGTCGACCCGTCCGGTCACGACCGCCACGGCGCGGACGAACGTCGCCGCGATCATCCCGGCGACCGCGAGGCTGCTCCCGACCCCGTACGTGGAGTAGAGTACCGGGAACAGGATCGAGACGGGGACGTGGGTCGCCTGGATCGCGCCCAGGACGTGCTCGTCACTCGTCAGAGCCGTCAACACCCCGTCGAACGGCAGGAACAGGGCCATGTTCCCCAGGTAGTGGCCCAGTCCCTCGTGCACGAACAGGCTCACCACGTGGGCGTTGGCGAAATCGACGAGCGAGACGAGCGGCCCCCAGACGCCGACGGCGGGAATCCGGACCCGCTGGATACCCGCGAGGGTAGAGACGCCGGCGACGACGAAGACGGTCAGAACGTCACCGGCTGGTAGCCCCAGACCGTCGGGTCCGTCGCCGCCGTCCCCGCTTGCGCACGTCCATCAGGTTCCGACGAACGGTGTCCCCACGACCGCGATCCGAGCCGTCGGTCACGGTCGCTGACACTCACAGCGGGCGCAAAAGTGTTGCTGGATCGAACGGGTCCGGCTCAGGCGACGGGTTCGACGAGATCCTCCAGCGCCGCCTTCGGGTCGTCGGCCTTCGCGACGCCGCTGGCGAGCAGGACGCCGTCCGCACCCAGGTCCTGTGCGGACGCCAGGTCCTCACCGGTCGAGATGCCGGCCCCACAGAGGACGTCCACGGAGTCGTCGACGGCGGCCGCAGCGTCGACGGCGTCCCGGACGATGTCGGGGTCGGCCTTGCTGACGGGGGTGCCGGTGCCGATCAACTCGGGCGGTTCGACGGCGACGGCGTCGGGATCCAGCGCCGCGGCGGCGGCGATCTGGTCGGGGTTGTTGGCACAGACGATGGTCTCGAAGTCGGCGCGTTCGGCGGCGTCGAGGCTCGCGTCGAGGTCGGCGAGTTTTAGCCGGTTCTCGGAGTGGTTCAGCAGGGTGCCGACCGCGCCGGCGTCGGCGGCGGCCTCCGCGAGCGTCGAGCCGGTGTGACTGCCGTGCTCGACCGGGCTGACGTGCTGGGCCCAGGTTTCGACGCCGGTGTCGGCCACGGCCGAGAGACGAGCGGCCTGCGGTGCGATGGCGATGCGGACGCCCGTGGCGTCGCTGACCTCGTGGGCCGCGGTCGCGACCGCCACGGGGTCACACGGGTACGCCTTCAGGTTGACGAGGACGAACATACCGGGGGGCCGGCCGCGGCGGACATAAAGGGTGGGAGTTCGGCACGGTGAGTCGGAATGCCGTTTTAATACGCCTGGACCAGTACCGGTGAAGTGATAGTCGTGTCATCGGCAACTTCGGAGGCGACAGTGCTGGTCGCGGAAGACGAACAGCACCTCGCGGACCTCTACACCGACTACCTGGCCGAAGACTACGAGGTGCTGACAGCCTACGGCGGCGAAGCGGCGGTCGACATCCTCCACGACGACGGCGTGGACGTCGACGTGGCACTGCTCGACCGGCGGATGCCGGATCTCTCGGGCGACAAGGTGCTCGCCGACATCAACGAGAACGGCTGTGACTGTCGGGTCGCGATGGTCACCGCGGTCAACCCCGGCTTCGACATCATCGACATGGGGTGTGACGACTACCTCGTCAAGCCAGTCTCCCGCGACGATCTGCTCGACGTGGTACAGCGCCTGCTCAAACTCTCGGAGTACAGCGAGAAACACCAGCAACTCACCTCGAAGAAGCTGAAACGCAACGTCCTCAAGGTCGAAAAGAGTGCCGCGGAACTGGAGCGCAGCGAGCGCTTCGAGCGGCTGACCGGCGAGATAGAGAGGCTCGAATCCGAGCTAGACGAGATCGGCGAGGACCTCTCGATCGAAGACGTCCAGCGTCACATCTAGGAGTCCTTTCGCTGCACCACGTCGCCCAGCGTGTACTCGCCGTCACTGGAGCCGCCGCTCCACTCCGTGTCGTCGGCGCTGCCGCCCCCCTCGGTCAGCACGATATCGAGTGCACGTTCGAGTTTGGTCTGGACCGAGTCGCTCGGGAGCGTGTCGCCGCGTTCGAGTTTACGGATGAGGCTGGCCTTCTCGTTGAGCTGTTTTGCCAGTTCTTCCTGGCTCAGTCCCGCAGTTTCACGGGCCTGCCGGATACGCTGGTCGTAGTCCTGTGCCACCTCGTCCATCTCGTCGAACATATCGCGCCGACCGCGACCACCGCCCCCACCACCGGACGACGAACTCCCGCTGGAACTCGACCCACCGCTGGAGCCCGAACTCTCGGCGCCCGACCCGGAGGAACTGCTCGTCGAGTACTTCGTGGACGAGCTCGAACTGCTCTGGGTGCGGACCTCGGTGCCGAAATCGGCACAGTCGTCACAGACGTCGAGTTCTGCGCCTTCGACTTTCACCGTGTTCGGCGAGCCCGTATCGGCTCCGCACATCTCACACTGGACCATGCCAGTGCCTTCGCCACGCCCGTGTATAAATCGTACGCCAGGCGACACGGCCACAGAGACAGGAATCAGGACAGCGCCCGGAAGGCGCCGACGAACCGCTGGAGCGCCGTCAGGTGCCCGACCAGGGCGAAGACGACGAGCAACCACCCGGCCGCAGTGAACCCGTACAGCGACTCCGGGACTACCGTCGAGTACAGGGCGATCACGCCGATGAGTGCCAGCCGATCGGCCCGGCCCAGCAACCCGCCGTACACCCGATCCAGCCCGACCGCCTGGGACTGCGTGCCGAGATACGAAGTCATGAGGACGCCGGTGACGGCCGCCAGCCCGAGCGGGTAGCGGTCGACGCCCGCGGCCAGGCCCACGATCATCACGATGTCGGCGTAGCGGTCGAGGACGTGATCCAGCAGGTCGCCGGCTCGGGAGTCCGTCCCGAGTTGGCGGGCCAGCGCGCCGTCCAGCAGGTCGAGCCAGCCGTTCAGGAACACGAACAGCGCGCCGACGAGGTACCAGAGCGGGTCGCCGGCAGCCGTCCGCCCGCCGCCCCCGAGGTAGAACGCCCCGCCAGCGCCGGCCGCGAGGACGAAGGCGATCACGCTCACGACGTTCGGCGTCACGCCCAGTTTGCTCGACGCAGTCACGAACGGCGTCAGGGCGCGGTCGGCAAGCGGCCTGAGTCTGTCGAGGGTCATAGGTACTCGATGAACGAGACGGTGCCGGCGCTCGGGTCGCGGTCGCCGTCGATCACACGCTCTATCTCCCCGGCGACCGCCTCTGGGTCCCGGTCCGTCGCGTCGATCTCGTAGACCGAGTCCTCGCCGTGACGGTCGACCGACTCCGCGAGGATCACGTCGAGCGCTTCGCTCTCGGCGTTCTCTTCGGCTTTGGCAGTGGGTTCGCCGCGTTCGGTCAGCCGCCGCTCCAGTTCTCCCGGGTGACAGCGCAGGACGACCACGCGGTCCACGTCTAGCCGGTGGGCCAGGTGCGAGTCCAGCAGGAGGTCGTCACGGTCGCTCAGCCGGTCGGCCACGGCGTCCAGGTCGGCGACGAGACTGTCGCGTTCCTCGTCTCGCCCGGTAGCGAGCCCCTCCTCACGGATGACCTCGTTGAGGTGGACGAGGTCGAGACCGGACTCGACTCGCTCCGTCGCAGTGGTCTTGCCCGTCCCGGGCGTGCCCGTGACCGCGACTCTCACGTGTCGATCACCCCGTTCAGCACGTCGACGGCTCGCTCCATCTGCTCGGGCGTGCCACAGGTGATCCGTACGCACTCGGGCAGGCCGAAACTCGAACAGTCGCGGACGATGATCCCCTCGCGCTGGGCGGCGTCGGTCACAGCTTCACCGTCCCCCACTTCCGCCAGCACGAAGTTCCCCTGGCTCTCCCAGGTGCGGGCGTCGAGGTTCTCGTAGAGGTACTCGCGGGCGGTCTCGACCATCGCCACCGTCTCCTCGATGTGGGCGTCGTCGTCGAGCGCCGCCAGTCCCGCTCGACAGGTGAGTTCGCCGGTGTCGAAGGGGGTGTGAATCCGGGCGTAGGCGTCGGCCCAGTCCTCGGGGACAAGCCCGTATCCCAGTCGCATCCCGGCCAGTCCGTAGGCCTTCGAGAACGTCCGGAGGACGGCCACGTCGTCGCGCTCGCGGACGAGGTCCACCGCGCTGGGCAGGTCCGCGAACTCGCCGTAGGCCTCGTCCACGAGGATCAGCGTGTCCTCGTCGGTCCCGTCGGCCAGTCGTTCGACTTCGTCCAGTGGCATGACCGAGCCCGTCGGGTTGTGCGGGCTGGTGACGGCGACGATACGCTCGCCGTCGTACGCGTCGAGTACCGCGTCGGCCGTCTGTTCGAAGTCGTCAGCTTTCGACAGGCGGTAGTTGGTCACCTCACCGTGGTGGTAGCGCGCGCTCATGGCGTAGTAGGCGAAGCCCGGACGTGGTACCAGCACGCGCTCACCCGGGCGAATGAGTGCCCGCGAGAAGCAGTCGAGGACGCCGTCGCCGCCGTTTGCCAGCCAGACCTGCTCGGACGCGACGTTCCAGTCGTCGGCCAGGCGTTCGATCAGGTCGGTGTGTGAACTCTTCGGGTAGAGGTGTACCGAGTCGGCGTGCTCGCGGATCGCGGCAGCCGCCTTCGGGCTGGGACCCAGTACGTTCTCGTTCGAGGAGAGTTTCACCAGCGCCTCGGGATCGAGTCCCAGATCCCGGGCGACCTCTTCGATCCCCCGCCCGGCCCGGTAGACGGAGTGGTCCGACAGGTCCCGTGGTTCCATATACGAGGGAAGCGGACCGCGATTCTTAAGCCTACTTGAACGATCCGGCCGGAACTCACCAGTTTCAAGAGGTGATGCCTCCAGCACTCCGGTATGGCGTCTATCGACCTGACAATCGGGTACGTAATACACATGCTCTTTGCCGGCCTCTGGACCGGCAGCGTCCTGTTCATGACCTACGGCGTCCTCCCGATCGCCCGGGAGGGCAGTATCGACACCGACCCCTTCGCCGACATCACGAGCCGCCTGCTCACGCTCTCGCGGGCCTCCGCGCTGATCCTGTTCCTGACCGGCGGCCACCTCGCGGGCAACCTCTACACCGTCGGGACGCTGACCGGTTCGACGCGTGGCTACCTCGTCATCGCCATGATCGTCCTCTGGCTGGCGCTGGCGGGCCTCGTCGAGGTCGGCACAAGCAAGATCAGCGACGGCCTCGCCGAACGGAAGCTCCGCGAACCCGCGAACAACGCCCGGCCGTTCTTCCTCGCCGGCTCCGTGGCCGCGCTCGGTCTCCTGGTCACCGCCGGCCTGCTCCTGGGCGGTTTCTGATCCACGGCGACCCGTTCTCTACAGCCGTTCGTCGACGTGATCCGCACACTTCAGCGACAGCGCCGCGATCGTAAGCGTGGGATTCAGCGCCCCGGGCGTGACGAACACGCTGCTCGACGCCACCGAGAGGTTGGGCACGTCGTGGGTGCGCAACTGCGGGTTCACCACGCTTTCGTCGGGGTCGCTCCCCATCCGGGTCGTCCCCATGTGGTGGTAGGCCGGGCCGGTGTTCTCGGGGCCGACCGTCCAGCCGATGTCGACGCCCAGCTCTTCGAGAACCGCGTGCTGGATCTCGTTGGCGCGACGGATCGTCCGTTCGGTCCGGGCGTCCAGCGACCACGTGATGTCGGGCACAGGGTTGCCGTGGTCGTCGGTGGTCGAGGTGTCGAGCGTGATGCGGTTCTCCTTCCTGGGTAACTGGCCGACCAGCCCACCCATGGCGATGTTGTTGCCGTAGGCTCCCCGGAGGGAGTCGAGCAGGTCGTCGCCGAACTCGTCGGCGCTCAGCGCCAGTTCGACCGGTGAGGGGCCAGCGTAGTTCAGGAACTCCAGTTTCATCGGGCCGAGGTCGGTGTCGCTCCCCGGAATCCCGCCGTCGGTTCCTTCGGTCGCCCGGCCCGGATCGTCGTAGAACTGGTGACACTCGCTGGTGATGAAGCCGACGTGGTTCTGTCGGGTCCGTTCGTCGAGCAGGCCGCCGGCACCGCAGAAGAGGTGTTCGGTGAAGTAGCGGCCGACGAATCCAGAACTGTTGGCGAGTCCGTCCGGATGGTCCGCCGAACGGGACATGAGCAACAGTCTGGGGATCTCGACGCCGCCACAGGCCAAGACGAATTCACGAGCGGTCTGACGGTGGCTCTCGTCGTCGGGCGTGGCGTAGCGGGCGGCCTCGACGCGGCCAGCATCGTCCGTTTCGAGTTCCTGGACCGGCGCGCGATCGATTACGCGAGCGCCCGCGTCCTCGGCCTTGCGGACGTGCACGTCGGCGCTGTACTTCGCGCCCGAGGGACAGACCGGCTTGCAGGTGCCGTAGCCCACACAGGCGCTCCGGTCGTCGTAGCCTTCGGAGTTACGCGCGTTCGGGACCGAGTGCATCACGACGCCCAGTCGCTCGCAGGCCTCGGCGAACAGCGAGTCGCTGTAGGAGGGCTCGAACGCGGGGAGCGGGTGGGGTTCGTCCCGCGGCGGCGCGAACGGGTTGTCCGAGGCCCCCGAGACCCCCAGTTCAGTTTCGGCCGTGGCGTAGTACGGTTTCAGATCGTCGTACCCGACGGGCCAGTCGGCGGCGACGCCGTCCCGGGTCCGACGCTCGAAGTCGGCCTCGTGGTGGCGCATCACCATCCCCTGCCAGTGGAGCGTGGAGCCACCGATCCCCTTGACGCGGGCGCTGTTGAGCGGGTAGAACTTCTCACCGCTGCTGGCGTAGGCGTCGCGTTCGCCGCCCATGTCCCACACCGAGGTATCGGAGTGGGCGGGCCTGATGGCCCGCTCCATCCGGTCGAGGCGCGACCCGAATTCGAATCGCGGCCCCGCCTCGAGCACGACGACCTCGTGCCCCGACTCGGCGAGGCGGTGGGCGGCGAGCGCGCCAGCCGGCCCTGCCCCGACGACGCACACGTCGACCCGCTCGCTCGGCCGTCGATCCATCTCGGCCGGGATTAGGTGAGCCTAAACTTATGGCTTCTGGTGTCGGCCGGCGGACACCCGTGGCTGGGGAGTGCAGAGGGGGCGACCGAGAAAGCGCGTTTCAGGGGATGTGGACGGTATTTCGGAGGGTACCGATGCCCTCGACCTCGACCGCGACTTCGTCGCCGTCGGCCAGCGGGCCGACGCCGGCGGGGGTGCCCGTCGAGATCACGTCGCCGGGTTCGAGCGTCATGTAGGTCGTGATCTCTTCGATCAGTTCGGGGACGGAGAAGATGAACTGGTCGCGGGAGGACTGCTGTTTGACTTCTCCGTTGACGCGGCACTCGATGGTCGCGTCCTCGGGGACGTGTTCCGGGGTCGCGACCAGCGGGCCGATGGGAGCGGCGTCGTCGAAGGCCTTGCCGCGGACCCAGTTCTGCTCGACTTCCTGGTCGTCCCGGTTCGAGAGGTCGTTGAGACAGGTGAAGCCGGAGACGTAATCCATGGCCGCGCCGGCGGTCACGTCCTTGCAGCGCTCGCCGATGACGACGGCGAGTTCGGCCTCGTAGTCGATGCGTGCCTTGTTGGCCGGGAGTTGGACCGTCTTGTTGTGGCTGGTGACCGTGTTGGGTGGTTTGAGAAAGAGGAGCGGGCGGTCCGGGACCTCCTCGTCCTGTTCGGCGGCGTGATCGGCGTAGTTGAGGCCGACACAGACGATCTTGGTGGGTTCACAGGGCGGGAGGATCTCGACCTCGTCGGGAGCGAACTTCTCGTCGCCAAACGAGATGCGTCCGTACGGTCCGGCCGCGGCCGTCACCAGTTCTTCCCCGTTCTCGACGGTCCAGCGACCCCCACGCACGTTGCCCGCGGAATCCCGGAAGCGCACGCGTTTCATGTCCCGCGAATCGGAGCGCCGCCTGATAAGCGTTTACAAGCATTCATCTCTTACACCACCCCGTGTACCGAGTGGCCTGTTGCCTGCTGGTGGTTCTCGCGGCCGCGCCGTCGGCCGTCGTGCCGACGACAGCCGAGGCGGGCGTGACTCCCGCCACCGCGTCCAGCAACGCGACGGCCACGGAGACCGCGACGGCCGATCGGACAGTGATGGTGTCGGACGGGACCTTCGGCGGGTTCACGCTCGGGGCGGCGATCCTGGCGGTCGTGGTCGCGGGGTCGTACCGCTATCTGCGGGGCTGAGGCGGTCGGCTCTGCAGGCTCCTGTACCGTTAAGTGGGCTTCGACCCAACCGATTCGTTGCAATGGAACTCACCTGGTACGGTCACGCGACCTGGAGTGTCTCGGTCGGTGACACCGACATCCTGATCGATCCGTTCTTCGACAATCCGAAGACCGACACCGCGGCCGCCGACCTCGAGCCGGACGTGGTACTCGTGACCCACGGCCACGACGACCACGTCGCCGACGTGGGCGAGTACACCGACGCGACGCTCGGCGGGACACCCGAAGTCGTCGGCCACCTCGCGGAGGAACACGACTTCGCCGAGGACGACGTGGTCGGGTTCAACCTCGGGGGCACCGTCGAGTTCGGCGACGCCTACGTGACGATGCATCGCGCCGACCACACGAACGGCCTCGAAGGCGGCTTCAACGCCCCGAGCGGCGGTAACTGTGCCGGCTACGTCATCAGCGACACCGTGCCGACGCAGGTCGCCGACGAGGACTCGACCACGTTCTACCACGCCGGCGACACCGGCCTGATGACCGAGATGCGCGAAGTCATCGGCCCGTACCTCGAACCCGACGCCGCGGCCCTGCCCGTCGGCGACCACTTCACGATGGGCCCGATGCAGGCCGCCGTCGCGGCCGACTGGCTCGACGTCGAGCACGTCTTCCCGATGCACTACGACACGTTCCCGCCCATCGAGATCGACACCGATCGGTTCGTCGAAGAAGTGGCCGCGACCGGCAGCGACGCCGAGGTCCACGTCCTCGACGGCGACGAGTCCGTCGACCTGGACGGCCTGTAACTCCGGCGCTCCGTCTTTCAGCTCGGACGGCGTGTCAACCGCCCCCACTGTTATAAACGACCGTCCATAACCGGCGACAGCATCAGTGGGGATGGAAGACGTGTGTTAGATGCCTATTCGGTCGGGGGTGGGACCAGCGACCGAGGGGGCACCGTGTTACAGGCTTCGGCCTGTCGGACGACGCACCATGGGTGGGGACCCAGTTGCCACGTGGGGGTGGCACCGACACGCATCGTCCGCCGCGGACACCGTTTCTTCGCGACCGGCCGCCGAGCGGTGCGACCGTGACAACGCTGAAGCCACTCGGCCGCCACAGTCGGGGTATGGAACACTGGACCGACCGGATCGTCGGCGACCGGATGACGGTCGACCAGCAGTTCACCGACCGCGTCGAGTCGTCACCGTTCTCCCGACAACAGTGGGGACTGGTCATGACGGCCATCGAATTCGAGATCGAGAACCCCACCGACGACGAGGCGGCGCGACTCGTCGCCGACACGACCGCCCTCCCGTCGGTCATTCCGGAACTCGACTCGGTGGACGAGCACCCGATGGCCGGACCCGGTGGTCCCGGTGGACCGGGTAGTCGCGGCGGTGGCGGCGACGGTGTGCTCGGCGGGATCAAGGACGCACTCGGACTGGGTGGCGGCAGTGACGACGACGGCCTCGACGAGGAGCGACTGGCGACGGCCGAACGACTGGCCGACGAGTACGCCTCGGAGTTACAGACACACCTCGAAGAGACCGGCAGGTGGAGTACGGTCCGGGCCGCGGCCGCCGAGTCCGATCAGTAGTCTTCGTCGCTGCCACGGAACAGCGTCAACTCTTCGGCCTGGTAGATGTTGATGAGTTCGTTGATGACCTCGTCGTAGCTCTCGTCCTCGATCCGGAGCCCGTCCAGCCGCTCGATCGTCTCCTCTTCGAGATCCAGGCTTGGCATACAGTGTCAGAGACTGCACCCACGTAGTTAAGTTTCTCGTCGCCTCGCCCGGACGGAGGTCGTGGGCCCGGACCCGTACCTTCCGTCCGCTTCGCCGAACGATCGTCGGAACCTGTTTGCCGGACGGTACCGACCTGGTTCTGGTCTCGACGTGACCTGTTCTGGTTTGCGTACCGGATCAGGCAAGCGTTTCCGTGGCTGTCGCCGAGGGCCCACGAGCGTCGAGCGAAGTTCCCATGACAGAACGTGATCCGATCCTGTTGGTCGCTGGCTCGGCACGGACAGTGCCGACCGACCTCGAAGAGCAGGCGGCCACCAGCATCCGTAGAGCGGGCGACACGACGGCGGCCCTCGATGCCCTCGCCGACGGGGAGACGGCGGTGCTGGTGGCCGATTCGGCCGAACAGTCGGTCGAGACCCTGATCGAGCGAATCTCCGAGGCGGCCCCCGAGGCCCCGGTTATCGCGGTCGTCACGGAGCGGAGCGAGACCGACGACTCGCTGTTCGACGCCGGCGCGACGGGCGTCGTCACCCCCGAGACGGTCCCGCGACTCGTCGGCCCCGACGGACCGGAACTGTTGGCGCGAATCGACCGCGAAGCGCCTACTGCCGACGCCGACCGCGGTCTGTCCGCGATGCCCTCGCTAGAGGAGACCGACCTGATCGACCGCACGGTTGACACGACACAGCGTGACGGCGGCATCGTGCTGAACCACTCGAGGGACCCCGACCAGCCGGGTCGACGGCGATACGAGACCATCCTCCAGCGGTACGAGACCATCCTCAACACGGTCGAGGACGGCGTCTACCTGATGGATTCCGAGGGCCGGTTCGTCGCCGTCAACGACGCGACCGAGGACCTGACCGGGTACCAGCGGGAATCCCTCGTCGGGCGGCACGTCTCGACGGTCCTCCCGGACGCGGACGTAGAGTGTGGCCGCCAGTTGATCCGGGAGCTACTGACCGACGACGACCGCCACGTCGGGACGATGGAACAGACCATCGAGCGACCCGACGGCGAGGAGATCCCCTGCGAGAACAGACTCGCGATCGTCGAGCACGACGGCGAATTCCTCGGGAACGTTGGCGTCGTCCGGGACGTGCGAGCACGGCGCGAGCGCGAGCGTCGCCTCAGGGAGGAACGCGCCCTGGTCGAGGCCATCTTCGAGGCCGTCCCGGACCTGCTCTACGCGTTCGACGAGAACGGGGAGTTCCTCAGGTGGAACGACAGCGTTCCGGCGACGACGGGCTACAGCGACGAGGAGATCGAGGCGATGGAGCCCCTCAACTTCCTCGCCGCCGAGGACCGCCAGCGGGTCGCCGATACCCTCCGGACGGTCGTCTCCGACCGACGGATCGAACACCTGGAAGTGAACCTGCAGACGCGCGACGGGGAGCGTATCCCGCACGAACTCAGCGGCGGCCCGGTCGTCGACGAGGACGGAGATCTCATCGGCGTGGCAGGGATCGGACGGGACGTGTCGGATCGGGCCGCCCGCGAACGGAAGATCGAGCGCCAGCGTGACGAACTCGACGACCTGAACCGGATCAACGCGGTCATCCGTGACATCGACCAGGCGCTGATCCGTGCCCAGAGCCGCCGAGAGGCAGAAGGCGTCGTCTGTGACCGGTTGGCCGCCTCGGAAGCCTACCGGTTCGCGACCGTCATAGGCTACGACTCGACCGCCGACGCGTTCGTCCCCCGGACCGGTGCCGGGGACCACGACCGGATCGACGTGGTCGAGGCGATGGGGACGGCTTCCGAGGACTCCAGTCGCGAAGCTATCCGGACCCGGTCGGTGCAGGTCGTCCAGAATCTGCGGGCCAGCGACCGACTCCACGCCTGGGAGGCCGCCGCCTTCGAGTGTGGTATCCGGTCGCTCGCGATCATCCCCGTCGTCTTCGAGGACACCACCTACGGACTGCTCTCGGTGTTCGCGACCCGCCCAGACGCGTTCGACGAACGCGAACAGCGGGTCCTGAGCGAACTCGGCGAGACGCTGGGGTACGCACTGGCGACCATCGACCGCGAGGAGCGCGAGCAGGTGCTCACGACCCTCCAGGGATCGACTCGCGACCTCATCAACGCCGACTCGAAAGCGGACGTGTGTGAGCGAGTCGTCTGTGCCACCTCGGACGTCCTGCAGACGGCGAACATCGGCGTCTTCCTGCTGGACGGCGGGGGCGACCTGGTTCGGAGCGCGTCCACCGACGGCTTCACCGAGCAGTTCGACGCCGACCGACTGCGAGCCCCCGGAACGGTCGACTCCGGGCCCTGGGCGGCCTTCCTCGACGGTGAGACGACCGCGTTCGAGGCCGCCGAACTGTCGGCCGTGACCGACGAGGATACACGGAGCGGCCTGGCCGTCCCTCTGGGCGGCCACGCCCTCCTGCTCGCGCTGTCGACCGAGCCGAGAGGATTCGACGGCGACCTCCGGTACGTCCTCGAACTGTTCGGGACGTCGGTCGAGGCCGCCCTCGACCGGGTCGAGGGCGAAGCCACCCTCAGAGCGCGGGACGAGGAACTGGAAACGCAGAATCGCCAGCTGAAACGACAGGTGAAGATAAACGAGGTGATCCGCGGGGTCGACGAGGCGCTCGTCGACGGGACTACGCGGACGGAGATCGAACAGTCCGTCTGCGAGCGGCTGGTCTCTGAGGGGTCGTATCGATTCGCCTGGATCGGCCAGTTCGATCCGGCCACCGAAGACCTGACCGTCAGAACCTGGGCCGGCGAGGGTGGCGAGTATCTCGACACGCTCGGGTCGAACGCCAGCGAACCGAGTTACCGCGCACTCGACGCGAGCGAGCCGGTGGTCGTCTCGCGGGTATCGGACCAGCTCCGCGACGAATCCTGGCGGCAGGCGGCACTGCTCCGCAGCTTCCGGTCGGTCGTGGCCGTCCCGCTGGTCTACGAGAACTACACCTACGGCGTCCTGGCGGTCTACGGCGAGGAGAGCGGCGCCTTCGGCGAGACCGAGCGACCGGTGTTCGCCGAACTCGGCGAGACCATCGCCAACGCCATCAACGGATTCGAGACCAAGCAGTCGCTGCTCGGCGACGACGCCATCCGATTCAAACTCCGGCTGGAAGACGAGACGAGTCCGCTCGTCTCGCTGAGTCACCACCTCGACTGTACTATCAGCCTCGACGGCGTCAACAACTGGACTGCCGACGGTCTGCGTGCGTTCCTGACGATCGCCGGCGTCGACTCGGCGGCCGTCGACTCCGCCCTCGACCGGGCCGTCGCCGTCGCCGACCACCGTCACGTGGGCGAGTGCGACAGCGACGTGTACGAGGTGGAGTTCGCCGACCAGACCGTCCTCGGGACCCTGCTGGAACACGGCGGCCTCCCGCGGGAACTCACCGTCGCGGCCGGGGCGATGGATCTGATCGTCGACGTCTCTCACGACATCCACGTCCGGGAACTTGTCGACGCCGTCCGTGCCACCTACCCGACGGCGGAACTGATCGCCCGCAAGGACGTGACCCGGGAATTGCGGAGCGCGGAACAGCTCCGGAGCGACGTGCTCGGTGACCTGACCGAGCGCCAGCGCGAAGTCCTCGCGACGGCCCATCTGAGCGGCTACTTCGAGCGACCCCGCGAGAGTACCGGACAGGACATCGCCGACGCCCTCGGCGTCTCACAGCCGGCGGTGAACCGCCACCTCCGGGTCGCCCAGCGGACGGTGTTCGACTGGTTGCTGTCCGAGCACGCCATCGAGAGCGAGGCACTGGACCGCTGACTCACGTCGGCACCAGGCGGGCAGCCCGGCCGACCCGGCGGTGTTATACTGATAACGCCCGGTCGCGGCGACGGTTATCTATATCGTGACCACAGCCATGCATCGTGGTGTGTTTGGACTTACGTAGAATCATGCGTGCGAGTTTCAGTGACACCGCTCACGTGACACGGGCAAACAAACCTGTCGTCGAAGCCATCGTAAACGCAGTCGCCCGGGCCGAAGGCGTCGAACCGGTCGATCTATCGGAGCCGGTCTTCGCGTTCGTCGACCCCGACGCGCTAGACAGACTCGTCACATCGGCGTCGGCTCAGACCGCCCTCTCCGTGTCCTTCGAGGCGTGGGGACACGAGATCGGGATTACCGCCGACGGAGCCGTCACGGTCGACGGCGAGGTACAGGACCAGCTCGCGTTCGAGGTCGCGCCGAGAACCGAGCGAGGGATCGACGGGTGAGCCAGGAGTCGTCGACCCCTCCACGACCACTGCACGCGAACACAGCGTCGTCGACGCCGGTCTGTGAACACTGCGGTGCCTGTATCGACGCCAACGAGTGGTATCCCGTCGAGACGGAGACGGCCGAAGACGGGACGCTGCTCTTTCACTCGTTTTGCTCGGACCGCTGCCGATCGGCCCCGGAACAGTGACCGACCCGACTACAGCGCGTTCAACACCGCCTGGGTCACGTCCGCGGTCGTCGCATCGCCACCCAGATCCGGCGTCCGCGGTCCCTCCTCGAGCACGGCCGTGACCGCGTCCCGAACGCGCCCCGCCTCGTCACCGTACCCCAGGTGATCGAGCATCATCGCCGCGCTCAGAATCATCGCCGCCGGGTTCGCGATGCCCTCGCCCGCGATGTCCGGCGCGGAGCCGTGAACCGGTTCGAACAGCGCGTTGTCCGGCCCGACGTTCGCGCTCGGGAGCAGGCCCAGGCCCCCGACGAGGCCAGCCGCCAGGTCCGAGAGCATGTCACCCGCGAGGTTCGGACAGATGACGACCCCGTAGTCCTCGGGGTGCATGATGAGGTGCATCGCCAGCGCGTCCATCAGCGCCTCCTCGTACGCGTAGCCGCCCTCTTCCGCGACCGCCTCACAGGCCGCAAGGAACCGACCGTCGGTCTTTCGCATGACGTTTGCCTTGTGTGCCACCGTCACCTCCGAGAAGTCGTTCTCCTCGGCGTACTCGAAGCCGAACTCGGCGATCCGCCGGGAGGCCGACTCGGTGATGAGGCGTGTGAGTGTCGTCACGTCGTCGGTCAGGTCGTCCTCGATGCCGGCGTAGACACCCTCCGTGTTCTCCCGGACGAACACGATGTCGGTCTCGGGCTTGACCGCGTCGACGCCCGGGTGCGCGCGGGCTGGACGAACGTTGGCGAACGAACCGACGGCCTCCCGGAGCGGGAGGATCACGTCGGCGGCCGTCTCACCCGCCGCACCGAACAGCGTCGCGTCGGCCTCCGCCGCCAGGTCGTAGGTCTCCTGGGGGAGCGCTTCGCCACGCTCGTCTCGCACGTGGTCGCCCGCTTCGCCGTCGACGAACTCGAAACCCAGGTCGAGCGCTTCGAGGACTTCGATGGCCGCAGGCACGACTTCGCCGCCGATACCGTCGCCGGGGATGACCGCGATCCGGTGTGTCATTATCTCGTCAGGCGAGTGCCCGGGCGAATAGACTTGCGGTTTCCTGGAAGCGAGCACCCCCGCTGACACGATCCAGCGCGGCGGCTGTTCCATTGGAAACCGAGAAAGAGCGACCCGCGGTTGCTCGGTAGATTAGACGTACGGCAGATCCTCTGCCGTCTCCGAAATTGCCTGCTGATTCGCCTTCATCAGTGCGGTCGTGTCCCAGATGCCGTCCACGAGGGCTTTCCGCTGGCCCTCGTCGACGGTCACGTCGACCGTCTTGCCGTCGTAGGTAACGGTTTCGGCGGCCACGTCGATGTCGACCTCGGCGTCGGGGTTCTCGTCCACGAAGTCCTGCAGGTCCTCGACGGTCTCCTGATCCGCGGTGACCGTCGGCATCCCGAGGGCGAGGCAGTTGCCGGCGAAAATCTCGGCGAACGACTCGCCGATGAACGCGTCGATCCCCCAGCGCATCAGCGCCTGGGGCGCGTGTTCACGCGAGGAGCCACAGCCGAAGTTCGCGTTGACGACCATGACGTTGGCGTCCTGGAATCGGTCCTCGTTCATCGGGTGGTCCTTGGGCTCGTCTTGGTCGTCGAACCGCTGATCGAAGAACGAGAACTCCCCGAGGCCGTCGAAGGTGACGACCTTCATGAACCGCGCCGGGATGATCTGGTCCGTGTCGATGTCGTTCCCGCGGATCGGGATACCCGAACCTTGCACTTCCTTCACTTCCGGGATTTCGACCTCGTCGCCGCCGTCGGCTCGCAATCCGCTCCCGACGGCGTCGACGCTCGCGGGTCGTTCCTCCCCGTCTTCTCGCGGGCTTCGCTCGCTCGAACGGTCCGCGGAACTTCGTTCCGCGCTCCTCGTCCGTTCGGAGGACTCGCTTCGGTCGTCCTCCGGACTCATACACTGACCACCTCCTCCAGGTCGCGCACGTCAGTCACTTCCCCGTTGATCGCCGCCGCGGCGACCATCTGCGGGTTCATCAGGACCGTCCGGCCGTCCTTGCTCCCCTGACGGCCGATGAAGTTCCGGTTCGAGGAGGAGGCACAGGCCTCGTCGCCCTCCAGCTGGTCCTCGTTCATGCCGAGACACATCGAACAGCCGGCGTTGCGCCAGTCGAAGCCGGCCTCGGTGAAGACGTCTTTCAGGCCTTCCGCCTCGGCCGCGTGCTGGACGCGCTGACTGCCGGGGACGACGAACGCGCGCACGTCGTCGGGGACCTGGCGGCCCTCGACGATCTTCGCCGCGCGGCGCAGGTCGGGCAGGCGGGCGTTCGTACACGACCCCAGGAAGGCCACGTCGATGTCGTAGCCCTCCATGGTGTCGCCCGGTTCGACGCGCATGTGTTCCTGTGCGCGCCGGGCCGTGTCTTGCTTCTCCGGCGGCAGGTCCTCCGGGGCCGGGATTGGGTCGGTGATGCCGACGCCCTGGCCGGGAGTTGTCCCCCAGGTGACGACCGGTTCGAGTTCGTCGGCGTCGATGTGAACCACGTCGTCGTACTCGGCGTCGTCCTCACTGCGGATGGACTCCCAGTACGGCTTGAGTTCCTCGAACTTTTCCGGGTGTTCCTGGAAGTAATCGGTCTCTTCCAGCCACTCGTAGGTGGTCTCGTCGGGGTTGACGTAGCCCGCGCGAGCGCCGCCCTCGATGGACATGTTACAGATCGACATCCGGCCTTCCATGCCCAGGTCCTCGATGGCCTCGCCGGCGTACTCGTAGACGTAGCCGACGCCGCCCTCGGTCCCGAGTCGGCGGATGATCTCCAGGATGATGTCCTTGGCCTCGACGCCGTCGCCGAGTTCGCCGTCGACCTGGATCTTCCGGACCTTCTGTTTCTCCATCGCGATGGTCTGGGTCGCCAGCACGTCCCGGATCTGACTGGTGCCGATGCCGAAGGCCAGTGCGCCGAACGCACCGTGGGTCGAGGTGTGGCTGTCGCCACAGACGATGGTCTTGCCGGGCTGGGTCAGCCCCTGCTCCGGACCGATGACGTGGACGATGCCCTGCTCACCGGTCTCGGGCGAGAGGAACTCGATGTCCGCGTCGCGGACGTTCTGCTCCAGCTCCGACATCATCTCCTCGGCCGCGTCGTCGCTGTAGGGCCGAGACTGGTCGGCCGTCGGCACGATGTGGTCGACGGTCGCCAGCGTCAGGTCGGGTCGGGCGACCTCCAGGTCCCGTTCCTGGAGCATCCCGAACGCCTGTGGGCTCGTGACCTCGTGGATGAGGTGCAGACCCACGAACAGCTGATCCTGCCCGTTGGGCAGCGTCGTCACCTTGTGTCGATCCCAGACCTTGTCGTACAGAGTTCCTGAACTCATACTGTCTCAGCTCGTCCTTCGGTGCCACGCTCGAAGGCGCGCTCTGCGCCTTCGCCGTGTGGCGGTGTGTGGTCTACGTCCCGCATCGTCTGTCGGTCGGATTCCTCGGTCATTCCTGTTCCTCACCCCAGGCGAAGAGGTCGCGCAGGCGTGCGCCGACTTCCTCGATCTGGTGGTCCTGTTCGGCCTGGCGGTACTGCTTGTAGGCCGGTCGGTGCGCCTGGTTCTCCGAAATCCACTCGCGGGCGAACTCGCCGTTCTGGACGCCTTCGAGGATCTCCTCCATCCCCTCGCGGTCGATGACCTCCTCGCCGCGCGTGAGGCCGCCGTACTCGGCGGTGTCGGAGACGGAGTTCCACATCTCCATGTGGCCGCCTTCGTACATCAGGTCGACGATGAGTTTGAGTTCGTTCAGACACTCGAAGTAGGCCATCTCAGGGGAGTAGCCCGCGTCGACGAGCGTCTCGAAGCCGGCCTTCACGAGGTCGGTCACGCCGCCACACAGGACGGCCTGCTCGCCGAACAGGTCGGTCTCGGTCTCCTCGCGGAACGTGGTCTGGATCGTGCCGGCGCGCGTACAGCCGATGGCCTTCGCGTAGGCCAGCCCCTCCTCTTTGGCTTCACCGGTTGCGTCCTGGTAGATCGCCAGCAGGCCGGGCGTCCCCTCGCCTTTCTCGTAGTTCCGTCGCACGAGGTGGCCGGGCGACTTGGGCGCGACCATGGTCACGTCCACGTCTTCCGGCGGTTCGATCTGCCCGTAGTGGATGTTGAACCCGTGGGCGAACTGGAGCGTGTCGCCGGCGTCGAGTTCGTCGCGGATCTGCTCGTAGACCGTGGGCTGGACCGTGTCGGGAACGAGCATCTTCACGATGTCGCCACGGGACGCCGCATCGACCGGGTTCGTGACTTCGAGGCCTTCCTCGCTGGCGGCCTCCCGCGAGGACGACCCCTCCCGCAGACCGACGACCACGTCGACGCCGCTGTCCTGCAGGTTCAGCGCGTGGGCGTGGCCCTGGCTGCCGTAGCCCAGTACGGCCACCGTCTTGTCCTCGATGTGCGACACGTCTGCGTCGTCGTCGTAGTAGATTTCGTTGGTAAACTCGTCAGTCATCGTCTGCTGGCACCTCTGTGTCTGCTGTCAGTTTCACTTCGTCTTCGACTTCCGCCGTCTGCTGTTCGCCCCGCGCCAGCGCCGCGTAGCCGGTCCGGACGACCTCCCGGATGCCGAACTGTTTGTACGCGTCGATGGCGTCGTCGATCTTCTGTTCGTTGCCGGTGATCTCGACGGTGATCGTCCGCGGCCCCGCGTCGAGGGTCTCCCCGCCGTACATCTCGGTGATGGCGTGGACCTTGTCCGGCTCCTCACCGTTGACCTTCACGATCACCAGTTCCCGCTGCACCGAGTCGTGGGCCAGCTCTCGCACGGAGATCACGGGAATCAGCTTCCGCAACTGTTTTTTCGCCTGCTGGATCCCCGGCCGCGTCTCCTCGATGACGATGGTCATGCGCGCCCGGCTCTCGTCGACTGTCGTCCCGACCGTGAGACTCTCGATGTTGAACTGCCGGCGGCTAAAGAGGCCGGAGACCTCCGCGAGGACGCCCGGCTCGTTCTCGACCAACGTCGACAGCACGGCCCGCTTGGATTCGTGTTTCGCCTCCGCTTCGGGGTCGATGCGAATACCGTCTTCGTTGCGCCGACCCTCGGGTCGCATCCGCTCGCCCGGGCCCGGCCCTGGAAGTTTCCCTGTCATCGTTAGATCTCGTCCAGATGGCCTTCCGACAGTGCGAACAGGCTGTTGTCACCGCCGCTGGGCACCATCGGGTACACGTTCTCCTCGGGGTCGATGATCGCGTCGACGACCGCCGGGCCGTCGTAGTCCAGCGCGGCCTCGATGACCTCGTCGACCTCGTCGTAGTCCTCCAGCCGGAAGCCACGAGCGCCGTAGGCCTCCGCGAGCTTGTCGAACTCGGGCACCCACGGGTACTCCGAGGCCATCCGACGACCCTCGTAGAAGCCGTCCTGCCACTGGCGGACCATCCCGACCGCCTCGTTGTTCAGGACGACGATGGTGATGTCGAGGTTCTCCCGAACCGCCACGGAGAGTTCCTGACTCGTCATCAGGAACGAACCGTCGCCCTCGAAGGCGATGACCTCCTTGTCGGGTTTAGCCAGCTTCGCGCCGATAGCCGCGGGGAAGCCGTAGCCCATCGTGCCCAGACCGTGGGAGGTGACCCACGTCCGGGGTTCCGTCCAGGTCCAGTACTGCCAGGCCCACATCTGGTGTTGCCCGACACCGGCCGTGACGATGGTGTCGTCGGGCATGGCCTCGTCGAACTGCTCGACGATGTACTGGGGTTTGAGCGGCCGATCTTCCGGCATCTCGTAGTCCAGCGGATACTCCTCTTTCCAGGTCTGACACTGCTCGCGCCAGGCGTCGGCCTCGGGCGAGTCCGTCATGGCGTCGCTCAACTGGTCCAGCACCGCCTTGGCGTCGCCCAGCAGCGGGTAGTCGGCCTCGACGTTCTTGCTGATCTCCGCCGGGTCGATGTCGACGTGGACGATGTCGGCGTCCGGCGCGAACGTCTTCACGTCGCCGGTCAGCCGGTCGTCGAACCGCGTCCCGATCGCGAGCATGCAGTCGGTCAGCGTGATCGCCATGTTGGCGTAGCCGGTGCCGTGCATGCCGGCGATACCCATCGACAGGTCCTCCGTCTGGTCGAAGGCACCGGTGCCCGGCATCGTCGTCAGGACCGGAATCTCGTGCTCCTCGGCGAACGCCCGCAGTTCGTCGCTGGCGTTGGCCTTGATGACGCCGCCCCCGGCCAGGATGATCGGCTGTTCGGCGTCGGAGATCACGTCGGCCGCCTCGGAGACGGCGTCCTCGTCGGCTTTCTCCGGCGGGTTGTACGTGTCAGGCGTCTCCGGCTTGCCCGGCTCGACGCCGGTCGCGGGCTGGGTCACGTCCTTGGGCAGGTCGACCAGCGTCGGTCCCTGCCGACCCTCGTCGGCCAGCGCGAAGGCCGTGCTCACGTCGTCGCCCACCTCGTCGGGCGAAGACGCGAAGTGGTTGTACTTGGTTATCGGCTGGGTGACGCCGATGGTGTCCGTCTCCTGGAAGGCGTCGTTGCCCACCAGATCCGTCGGGACCTGCCCCGTCAGGGCGATCATCGGGTCCGAGTCCATGCTGGCGTCGGCGATGCCGGTCACCAGATTGGTCGCGCCCGGCCCCGAGGTCGCCATACAGACGCCGGGGTCGCCCGTGACGATCCCGTAGGCGTCGGCGGCGTGGACCGCCCCCTGTTCGTGCGCCATCGTGACGTGGGTCATGTCCGACTCGCTGTACAGGGCGTCGTAGACGGGCATGATCGCCCCGCCCTGCACGCCGAACAGGTAGTCGACCCCGGCGTTTTTCAGGGCCGCGACGACCGCGTCCGCGCCCGTCTCGATGGGTTCGACGTGGCTCTCGCCCTCGGGTTCGTCCGGTCTGTCGTCCGTCGCTTCCGTCTCGACTTCGTCCGCGTGTGGTGTCTGTGCGCTATCGCTCATGTCCGTTCCTCCGTCGTTGTGTGCGTGGTGGTGTGCATGTCATGTGTCGCCTCCCGGTCGCTACCGACTGTGCTGCAGAATTCGGGGTGAAGACGTGTGTAGGGGCTATAGGGCCCCTACGATACCCGCGAGAATCACGAGCGCGCCGCTGGGTACGGGGGCGCTCCCGGGTCCAGCACGCGCGGTCATCGTATGCCGAGTAGGCCCGTCCAGTGACATAATTCTTCCGAGTCGTGGCGCCCTTTACCAGCCGCTGACGGGCGCGAACACCCCGAGAGGAGGCCATCTCAGACCCGGACCTCCTCCTCGGTGACGCCGACTTCACGGGCGAACTTCTCCAGCACGTCCATCGTGACCCGCTTTTTCTCGGCCCCGTAGTCTTTGACGCGACGGGTGACCTCACGTACCTCCTCTTCGGTGGGGTCGAACCCGGCGTCGACCAGTCGCTCCCGGACGGAGTGCTGGCCGGTGTGTTTCCCGAGGACGAGTTCGCGCTCGGCCCCGACCATCTCCGGCGTCATGACACCCGGCTCGAACGTGTCCGAGTTCTCGATGACACCCGCGGCGTGGATGCCGCTCTCGTGAGAGAAGGCGTTCTGCCCCACGACCGGCTTGTTCGCCGGCACCGGGATGGACGACCGGTCCTCGACGAGCCGCGACAGTTCGGTGATGCGGGTCGTGTCGATGTGAGTCTCCACATCGTACAGCGACTCGAGGGCCATCACGACCTCCTCGTAGGCCGCGTTGCCCGCCCGCTCACCGATGCCGTTGACCGACACCTGCGACTGGCTCGCGCCAGCTTCGAAGCCGGACAGGGCGTTCGCCGCTGCCAGCCCGAAGTCGTCGTGTGTGTGGACGTCCACGCGCGCGTCGATCGCGTCGACGACCTTCTCGACCATGTCGTAGAACCGCCGGGGCGTGGCCACGCCGCAGGTGTCCGGAATGTTCACCCAGTCGGCGCCGGCCGCGTCGGCGGCCTGGACGACCTCGATCAGGAAGGACTCGTCCGTTCGCGTGGCGTCCATCGGCGAGAACATACACTCGACGCCAGCCTCCGTGACACGCTCGACGCTCTCGACGGCGGCCTGTTTGGCCTCCTCCCGTGTGGCGTGCATGGAGTCTTGGAGCTGAACGTCGCTGGTGGACACGAACACGTGTACCAGATCGACGCCGCTGTCGAGTGCAGCCTCGACGTCCTCCTCGACCACGCGCGCTAGCCCACAGACTTCGCTGTTCTGTGCGGACTCGGCGATGTCGCGGACGGCCTCGAACTCCGCGTCCGAGTTGACCGGGAACCCCGCCTCGATGACGTGGGTGCCCATGTCGTCCAGCACGGCCGCTATCTCGCGTTTGTCGTCGTACGAGAAGGACGTGCGTGGCGACTGCTCACCGTCGCGCAGCGTGGTGTCGAAAATGCGTGCTTCTGTTATCTCAGAAGTGGAATCCAGTGTGCCCTGGAAGAACTCGATCCGCCGGGGATCCCGACGTGCCCTCTGTATCGTTGGACATTGTAGCACTTGTCCCAAAATCGCGTATCGTATATAAAACTGTCCGTGCGACATGGCGTGTGCATTTAATTACCACAGGTCCGGCGGGGGGAACTGCCCGGTCGGGCCCTCGACAGGATTTTTGTAATCCGGGCCACTGGTCCGGATATGTCCCTGCAATCGCGGCCCATCGCCCTCCTCCGACGCTACTCGCTCGTGCTGGAACTGGCGGGAACAGCGACTGGACTCCTGCTCGTCTGGTACTTCACAGATATATCGGCCGGCGGACTCGCCAGCGCAGGTATCGGCATCACGGCGGCGACCGTCTTTCCCCACGTCCGGCGTCGCTTCGGGATCAACCGCGGCTGGGGCAAGGTACCGCTCGGCCTCGCCCTGATCGGACTGGGAGCGTACGCCCTCGCCGTCACCGGCGGCAACGACGTGCTCAAGCTCGTGTTCCTCGTCGTCGGTGCGTGGTTGACGCTCGATGGCGTCTACGACTTCCGATCCGGCGCCGGCCGGACCGAACCCGGGGCACCCGACGCGATGGACCGGTTCGGTGACGCCGCCATCGTGGGCCAGTCCCTCGAAGACGGTCCGAAATCCGTCGCGGAACTGGACGACGCGCTCGACCTCCCCCGGTCGCGGGTCGAGGACGCACTCGACACCCTTCTGGACCTGGACGTGATCGAACGCGACGACGGCCGCTACGCGTCCCGTCTGGACGACCGGAGCCTCACCGACACACTTCGGAACGAACGACGGCGCGCGCACGAGCGGATCGGTGGCCTCCCCGACCGCATCGTTCGGCCGTTCAGGCTGTTCACCTGAGGCCGAATCGTCAGACGTTGCGAGGGGTTTTTGCCGGCCCGGTGCGAGGGAGCCGGTATGAGCGATTTCGACCTCGACCTGCAGGCGGTCGAGGACCGGATGGACGACGACGAGCGCGGGGGGAGCCGGATCGTGCTCGGGATCCTCGACGGCTCGACGCCCGACGAGGAGTGGATCGCGGAGGTCGATGGCGGTGCCGTGCTCGTGCTGGACGTGGAGGGGAACGTGAACGAACTCGCTGCCGGCTTCGCCCGTGATATCACCGAGATGGGTGGCGAATTGATGCGCTTCCGGGACTTTCTGCTCGTGACGCCCCCGGGCGTCGTCATCGACACCGAACGGCTGTAATTCACGCCGAACGCAAGGTCAACTGGTGCCCGTCCGGGTCCTCGATTCTGACACCGTCGTCCAGTTCCGCGACGGACCGCGCTCGCCTGCCGACAGTTTCGACTGCTTCCGCGCTGTCCTCGACGCCGAGTCCGACGTCCACGTGGACCCCGCCGCGACCGTCCGCGAGGCCGAGTTGGGGTTCCCAGAGCTCGAAGTCGAACGGGCCCGCGGTCAGTCGAACCCGCTTTCGGTCGTCACCCCGCCCCAGCAACTCCATCCCGAGGTCGCGGTAGAACGCTTCTGACCGGTCGAGGTCGGCCACCTCGAACACGACCTCGAAGATGCGGGTGATGCCGTCGTCCACCCCACCCTCGCCACGCTGGCCGATCTCCACGCAGTTGCCGTCCACGTCGTAGAAGTACAGCGACTTCGCGTCGCCGAACTGGTGTTCCACGAGGTCGAACGACGCAGAGAGTCGGTCCCACCAGCCGTCGTAGGCCGCCGACGGGGTCGCGAAGGCGTAGTGGGTGTGGACACCGCCCCGGGGGACGCTCGTCGGCCGGCGAAGGATCAGATCGGTGTCGCCCGCGGCAAGCGCCACCTCACCCTCGCGCTCGCGTCGCACGTCCAGGTCGAGAAACGACTCGTAGAACGAGCGGGCCCGGTCGAGATACTTGGCCTCCAGTGCGAGCCAGTGGAGATCCGTGAGCATACCGCCTTTTGATCCTGCCCGGTCTTAACGGTGGGCGAGGCGGCGGGCTGGCGTCGCGGCCAGTTCCGTGGCCGGTTTACGATGGTAGCCAACGGGTGGAGATACGTTGCCAGTTTACAACTATTTTTGAGTCGTGGTCTCGTACCCCGGGTATATGCCGATGAAAGGCTCTGGGCCGGCGACGGAGTATCGGGAGATCGACCGCCGCGAACACGGGGTCGGATGGATGGCCTACCCCAACGAACGAATGCAGCGGGCCAGCCACGCCTTCGAGGTCGACGGGGACGTGTACGTCGTCGACCCCGTCGACGTGGACGGGCTGGACGACATGCTGGCCGAGTTCGGCGAGGTGGCGGGCGTCCTGATCCTGCTCGACCGCCACAAACGCGACTCGGCCGAGGTCGCGAACCGCCACGACGTACCCGTCTACGTGCCCGAGTGGATGGACGGAGTCGCCGGCGAACTCGACGCGAGGGTCGAGCGCGTCCACGTCGAACTCGAGGACACCGGTGTCGGGATTCACAAACTCGTCGACAACCGATTCTGGCAGGAAGCAGTCGTCTCCATCGAGGACCACGGCGAGTTGCTCGTCCCCGAATCCGTCGGGACGGCGAGTTACTTCCTGTCGTCCTCGGAGCGGTTGGGTGTCCACCCGGCCCTCAGGCTCAAACCCCCGACCAAGCTCAAGCGCTTCTCGCCGGAGCGAGTCCTGGTCGGACACGGGACGGGAGTTCACGAGGACGCGACCGAGGCGCTCCACGACGCCGTCTCGGGATCGCGGTCCCGGACGCCCGCCCTCTACGCGAAGATCGGCAAGGAGTTCGTCTTCGGCTGACTCACGCTGTCACGACTTCAAGATCCTCGAGGTACGAGTCCTCCCACTCCCGGCGTTCCGAGAGCGCGTCCGTCCCGGCGTCGGTCAGTTCGTACGAGTTGGTCCGGCGGTCGATCTGCCCTTTCTCGACGTAGCCGCGCTCGACCAGATCGTCGAGGTTCGGGTAGAGCCGCCCGTGGTTGACCTCACCTTCGTAGTAATCCTCCAGTTCGGCCTTGATCGCCAACCCGTAAGCCTCGTCGAGTCCGGCCAGGACGTACAGCACGTCGCGCTGGAACGCGGTCAGGTCGTGCATCGTTCGTTATATGTTACGGTTTGACAGGGAAAAACGTGTTGGCAGGGAGACAACACCTTCCAGTGGATTGGTAGCGTGTTCCGTGTCGCCGTCGGGCCGTCGGCTCGCGGTCGGTGGAACCGCCGGGGCGATGCAATTAAATTACCGTGCCACGAACTCTCACCGTGGTCTATATTACACGGGGATTGGCCGAGACGCTGCTCAGACTCGGGGAAGACAGAGATCCGGAGTCGATCACGATCCGTCTCTCGGTACTGCCGGCGAGCGAACTCGACGACGCCGGCCTGCCGCCGGAGACGCCGGTGTTCACACACTTCTACATGCCCGAAGCCGGCGGCTCCGTCGGCGCTGTGTTCGGCATCGATCTCGGGACGCCGCCCGGACAGACCCAGGGCCTGTTCGTCTCGCATCCGGTCGGCGACCTCTCCATCTCCGAACGGGACGACCTGGCGGAGGTCGTCTTCGTCGCCGTCCCTCCCTGGGACGACGAGTCACTGGCGGCGTTCGACCGGAGCGGCCGCCGGAAAGACCTGGAAATCGTCGACGCCGAACCGCCCGAAGAGCGGGTCGCCTAGTCCAGATAGCCCAGGTCCTGGAGCTGTTCGGTGATCTCCTGAAACTCCGATTCGGTGAGTTCGCCGCGTTTCTCGTGTTGAATGACGATACTGCGGAGCAGGAACCGCACCAGGTCGCTCGTACTCGAGAAGCTGGTTCCCTCGATGGTCTCCTCGACGCGGTCGGCCAGGTCCTGGGGGATCGAGACGGTAGTGTAGTCTGTCATGTGGGCTTGGAGGTCGACCGCCCGGATATGGGTTGTGTTGTTCGTAGTCTACCTGTCAAATATTGCGATATTTTCTCGGCGAGGGATAGGGTTTTCGGGGCTGGAAGCGAAAGGAGACAACGATGGGAGTTCGGCCACCACAACAGGACGACGACGAACCGGATGCCATCGAGTTCGGCATCGCGGCGCTGGACGCCCGGCTTTCGGAGGCAGGGGTGGCGTTCCCGGCGGACAAAGACAGCATCGTCGCCGCGCTCGGCGACCGCAAGATCCCCTACAACGCGACTGGGAACAAGGTCACCATCGCGGAGGCCATCGACCGTTCGGGCAAGGAGTACTTCGAGACCGAACAGGAACTCCTGAACGCCCTCCACCCCGTGTTCGAGGAGATGCGCGAGTCGGCCTCGTCGAGCGTGCTGATGCAGTTGCGAGCGCTCGTCCCCTTCTAATTGCGTTCGCCGGCGGACGCCAGTTCGTCGGTCTCCGGATCGGCGTCCGCGCCGGCCGCTGTGTCGGCCGGGGTACCGTCGGCGGGGCCGTCGCCCGTCCTGTCGGGCCGGTCACCGCCGAGTTGCTCGGCCAGTTCCTCGAGCCGGCGGGTCTGTTCACGGTTCAGCGCGACGATCATGTCCGAGAGGACGCCGAAGATCAGCAACTGAACCCCGACGAGAATCGAGAAGACGCTGACGATAGCGATCACCTCGTGTGACGTCCGGGGCGGGACGAACCAGTCGTACGCGACGTACCCGCCGAGGACGAATCCGACGAGCGAGCTGAGCGCGCCGACACTCCCGAAGTAGAACAGTGGGTTGTTCGTCTTGGCCATCTGGTACAGCGTCAGGATGATGGTCGCCCCGTCCCGGAACGGGTGGAGGTTCGTCTCCGACTCGTCGGGCCGGGCCTCGTACCGGATCGGGACGACTTCCGTCCGGACGCCGTGTTTGACACACTCGACGGCCATCTCCGTCTCGATGCCGAACCCCGATTCGGTGAGCGAGAGTCGCTCGGCCGACTCGCGGGTGAACGCACGGTAGCCGCTCAGGATGTCTTCGAGGTTCCGGCCGTGGATCCAGCGGAACGCCCGGTTGATGATCCCGTTGCCGGTGCGATTGAGTCGGGACATCGCGCCCGCCTCCATGTCCGCGAACCGGTCGCCGATGACGTGTTCGGCACGCCCGGAGAACAACGGTTCGAGCATCGCCTCGGCGTCTTCGACGCGATAGGTAGCGTCACCGTCGAGCATCAGGACGTACGGGGCCTCGATCTGCCGAAGTGCCTCGCGGACTGCCTGTCCCTTCCCCGTCCCGGACTGGACGATCACCCGAGCCCCGTGATCGCGGGCGATCTCTCGGGTCCCGTCGGTGGAGTCGCCGTCGATCACGAGGATGTTCTCGAAGCCGTGCTCGGAGAACGAATCGAGGACGGTGCCGATAGTCTCGGCCTCGTTGAGCGTCGGCACCAGCACACAGACCTCCGAGCGGTCGGCCATCGTCGCTCTATCGTTACGGCGACCGCAAAAAGGTACGGTTCCCGACTGCGGAACCGACCCCGGACAAGACGGCTTCACTCCTCGTCGCGGTGGTCGCTCATGTGTTCCCACATTTCGGTACACCCGCACCCGTCGCTCACGTCCTCCAGATGCTCGTCGGCGTCCTGTTGTGGCCGGTCGTTCGACATAGTTACTCAGTCTGTGAGTAACTTGTTTGGCTACGGATCGTAAATACCTTTCGGCGATTTTACAAGGCCGGCCGGCGACAAGCCGATACATGACCGACGAAGCGGTCGGCCTGCTGGATCGGCTCGGCCTCACGGAGTACGAGGCGACGGCGTTGCAGGAGTTGCTGACGCTGGGACGGACGACGGCCCCGAACCTGGCGCAGGCGACGGGCATCCCGAAGGCCCGTATCTACGGCGTACTGGACTCGCTGTCGGACCGAGGGTTCATCAAGATCATCCCCGGTCGGCCGAAGGAGTACCAGCCAAAGTCCCCGGAAGAGATCCTCGACCGGGCCGAGGAGAACCGTCGCCAGGAGTTCGAGGGGTTCGTCCAGGAACTGGAGGCCGTCCGTGCGGCGTTCCTCGCGGAGTTTCGGCCCCGTTTCGAGCGCGCCAGTGAGGACATCACGCCCACAGAGGAACTGTTCCACGTCGTCGACGTGGGCCAGCCCAGCGAACGGGAGACCCGCCAGCTCTACCACGAAGCCGACGACCGGGTCCGGATCATCACCAAGAGCTTCGAGTACTTCGACGCCGTTCGACCGGCCTTCGAGGACGCCATCGACCGCGGGATCGACGTGGACGCGCTCTTTCTCCACCCCGACCTCCTGGAAGCCGAGAACCGTCCGATTCAGGCCGAGATCGTCGAGCGGATACGCTCGGAGTTCCCTACGGTCGATCTCCGGTTCAGCAGTGAGAAACTCCCCTGGCGCGGGACCGTCACCGACCCGAGCATGGACTACGAGACCGGCCGCGCGATCATCCTCGTCGAGGAGAAAGACGTCCCCCTCCATATGCGACAGGCCGCGCTGACCGACAACGGGTCGTTCGTCGCCGGGCTCCAGCGGTACTTCGAACTCGTCTGGGAACACGAGAGCGAACCGCCGTCAGCACTGGACGACTACTCCTGATAGCCGAGGTTCCGGAGTCGCTCTTTGATCTCGTCGTCCATCTCGACGGATTCCACGTCGGTGTCGGTCGATTCGATGTCCGCTTCCAGGTCGTCGACGACACGGCGCATCCCGTCGAGCACGTCCGGGTCCGCGTGGTCGGCGGCGAGCAGATTCGACCGCTCGTCCGGGTCGGCCTGCAGGTCGTACAGCTCCTCGGCGTCGTGGACGTAGTCCCGGATGTACTTCCAGTCGGCCGTCCGGTAGGCGAAGCGTTCGGTTCCAGTGGGCACGTCGTACCAGCTCCCACAGACACCCTCACGCTCCCAGTCCTCGGGCCGCCCCTCGAGGAGCGGCTCCAGCGGATGCCCCCAGAAGTTCTCCGGCAGTGTCTCGACGCCGGCCAGCGTCGCCGCCGTCGGCGCGATATCCATGAGCCCGACCATCTCGTCGTGGGTGCCCGACGAACCCCCGTCGTAGACGATCAGCGGGACGTGCATCACTTCGTCGTAGAAGCGGTTCTGGTGGAAGAACTCGCCGTGGTCGCGGAACTCCTCGCCGTGGTCGGCCGTGACGATGGCCGTCCAGTCGTCCCACTGGGTTTCGAGCGAGGAGAGCAACCGGCCGATCTGGGCGTCGGTGTATCTGATCTCGCCGTCGTACAGGTCGATCAGCGTCTGGAGTTCGTCCTCGGTAACGTCCTCGTCGTTCTCCATCATCTTCGGCCGGAGTTTGACGCCTTCGCGGCGACTGATGTCGGAGTATATCTGGTGCTCCTCGGGCGGCGAGTAGGGGTGGTGGGGGTCCATGTAGTGGACCCAGAGGAAGGTCGGGCGGTCGTCCTGGTCGGCGGCCCACTCCAGTGCCCGGTCGGTGATGTCTTCGGCCGAGACGTAGTACGAGCCGACGTCGACGCCCGCGGCCTTCTCGGTGCCCTGGTACAGTTTTTCGAGCGCGCGGTAGGCGAGGCCGTCCGAATCGAGATTGTCCTTGACGGCCTGCCGGAGCCGGGTCATCAGCGACGGGTCGGCCCGGGAGTCGTACAGCGTGTCGAAGCCGCGTTCGTAGCCGAATTCGGCGCTCAGGTAGAGATTGGAGTGGAATCCCCCGGTAGCGTACCCCTGTTCGGAGAGGACCTCCGAGACGAGCGTCCGATTTTCGGAGAGGCGCTCGAAGCCCCCGTACATCAGCGGGTGTGACGAGGTCATTATCGCGGGGAACGACGGCCGGGTGGCACAGGCGTGGGTGAACGCGGCGCTGAACCGGTGCCCGTCCTCGGCGTACCCGTCGAGTTCCGGCGTCGTGTCCCGGCCGTACCCGTAACACCCCACGTGATCCGCCCGGAGCGAGTCGACCGTCACCAGGACGACGTTCTGGGCCATGGAGCAGTGTTGCTAACGTCCCGATTTAGTCCCTTCCCTTCAGCGCGGCGACCGATCGCGGAGTCCTCATGGAACGACCTTCCCCAGCAGGCCGCCCGAGACGTTTCGCAACGTCGCCCGGTGGTGTTCGCTGACCGCCAGCAGGACGACCCCGTAGACCGCTGCACCAGCCCCGACCAGAGCGACCACATACACCCACGAGCGCACCGGGACTACCTGTCGCAGTCCCAGGATCGCACCCGCCATGACGACGCCGCTCACCAGCTGGTGGAGCAGTGGCTTCGGAACGATGGTGAGCGACGGCACTTTCACCTTGACGACGTAGACCGACAGCGCGTACGTGACGAACTGAGCGATGGTCGAGCCCACGACGACGCCGAGTGGCCCCATCACGAAGAACAGCCCGACGCTGCCCACGACGTTCGTGACGAACTTCACCAACGAGATTCGGAAACTGGTGTAGGGCATGTCGAGGCCGTTGATCGCGGAGGCGAAGACCTGTTCCTGCGTGATGAGCAACCGATAGAGTGCGATCAACACGAGGAACGTGCCGGCCGCGGCGTACTTCGGCTCGTAGGCGGTGACCAGAATCTCCCGGCCGAGGATGAGCGCGCCGAAAAACAGCGGGACCGACAGGACGCTGCTGTACGAGGCGGCGTGGCGCAGTCGTTCCGCGACCGCCTCGCCCCGGCTGTGCAGGTCGCTGATGTCGCCGTAGGCCCCGTTCGAGATCAGCTGCGTGACGAAGATCGCCGGCGCGGAGATGCGGAGGGCGACGTTGTAGTACCCGACGAACGCGCTCGTCGCCAGGACGCCGATCAGGATAGTGTCGATCCGCCCCATCATCGTGTTGAGCATACTCTGGGGAAATTTCGGCTTGGCGAACGTCCAGATCCGACGGACGGTCGCGCGGGTCGGCAGTTGCGGTCGGACGCCGATGAGCCGGAAGGGCAGCGGCGCGACCACGACGAGCGCGAGCGCCGTCCCCAACACGAGGCCGCCGGCCTCGTAGCCCAGGACGACGAGTCCGATCTGTCCGACGTACTTCAGGACGGTCTTGAGGAGGTCGATCCAGCTGTGGTACCCGAAGTTCGGCCGGACGCTGAGGATCATCCCCGTCTGCTGGGTGAGGTTCAGGCCGACGAACAGCGCGGCCAGTACCGGCCAGTGCTGTTCGAGCCCGTCGACAGGGACGTATCCCGCCCCGAACTCACCGACGAGCGCGATCACCGCGACGCCGAAGGCGGTGAACAGCGCGAGACCGAGCGCGTACGCACCCATGATCTCGCCTTCCTCGGCCTCGCTCTCGGTGATGCGTTTGCGACAGCCCTCGACCCAGCCACCGAAGGGGTTGTTCAGCGTGTCGGCCACGCCGTAGATGAAAAAGTACAGCCCGTAGACTTCCGGAATGGTCATCCGGGCGACGACGACGGTCCCGACCAGCCCCAGGGCCGCCGTCAGGAGCCGACCGACGAACCCGAACCCGACCTGCTCGCCGAAGTCCGAGCGATCACTCATCGTCGTGGAGGGTGGGGGACATTCAGTCGATGTAGCCGAGTTCGCGGAGCTGATCTTCGGGGATGTCGGCCCGTGTCCGCTCGGGGTCGATCTCCTGGACGTGGTCTTCGACCCACTCCTTGACGTCGAGGGCGTGTTCGGGCGGCGATCCGACCGTCGTCGAGGCGATGGCCCGCCAGGAGTGGGTGCCCGGGTCGTCGTCGTCCAGCCACGTCGTCTCCATGCCGTGGTCGCTCAGGATCAGGAGTTCGTCGTCCTCGCCCAGCGCTTCTCTCACCTCGCCGACCCGCTCGTCCACGTCCTCGTACACCTGCCGATACGCCGCTCGGTCGTCCGAGTAGATGTGGCCGAGCACGTCGATGACGTGAATGTGGGTGGCGGCGATCTGGATGTCGTGGGTGATCGCCTCGTGGACCCAGCCGAACTTGCTGGCGGCCTCGGTGTAGGTCTCCCTGATCAAGGTCTCCTCGGACATCCGGTCCTCCTTGACCTCCTCGAACAGCCCCCAAATGTAGTGCAGTGCCTCGTTGCGGTAGACCCCTGGCCAGTTGTGGACGGCCCGGTACTCCCCGTCGAGGAAGGTCGGCTCGTCCACGATCTGGAGACTCCAGTCCTGCCCCGTGTTCTGCTTGATGGCGTCCCCGATCCGACTCCGGATGTTCCCGCTGACGTTCAGGGTGTGTGCGATCCGCGAGAGCGCGGTCAGGAACTGACTGTCCCACTCCCCGTGGCCCGTCATGCCGTGTTCCGTCGGGTGGAGGCCGGTCGCGATGGAGGGCCAGGCCTCGCCCGTGTGCGGGTGTTCGAGCCTGTGCGCGACCGACTGCATCTTCGTGTGCTCGTCTAGCAGTAAGTTCTCACAGCCGAAGTCCTCCGCGTGACGGACGTCGACGGCGTCCAGGGCCAACACGACGAGTACCATATTTGACCAGTACACCGGCGACCGTATAAAGTCGCTTTCGTCGGGCCCGAGCAGTCCCGACGGACCGACCCCGACACACCAGGCACTGCGAACGGCCACCGGCTACGTGTAGCCCAGGTCGTCCAGCTGATCCAGCACCGCCTCCGAGAGGTCGTCGTCGCCGGTCTGGGCGGGTCCACCCGCGAGTTCCTCTTTCAGCTCGTCCAGGCGCTCTCTCGGGTCGGCCATCGACGCGGTGCCGGTCTCGACGAACCCCTCACGAGTCTCGTAGCCGTAGAACTTCTCCGGGGCGGCGAGGCCGTACACCGGTGCCTCGAAGCTGTCGAGCGTCCGCTGGTCCACGTCTTCCGAGGCGAGACGGTCGTACTGGCGCGGCGTCAATCCCTGACACTCCGTCAGGTATACGCCGCCCTCGGCGTCGTCGAGGAGGTGCTGGCCGCGGGACTCGCCGTCGACCCCGGACAGATCCAGCACCGTCCGGTGCACGTCGAGCAGGCTCACCACGGTCTCGTCGTGGATCACCTCGCCGTCGTCCTCCGCACCCGTTACGACCAGCGGGACGTGGGTCAGCTCGGGGAAGACGCCGTAGCAGTGGTTCCACGCGCCGTGTTCACCGAACAGTTCGCCGTGATCGGAGCAGGTGATCACGTAGTCGAAGTTCGCGCGCAACTCGTCGAAGATGTCCCGGTAGATATCGGAGAGGTACCGAACGCTGTCCTCGTAGCTCCGGCGCAGTTGCGACGAGTCCACGTCCGATTTCCCCGACACGGTCGCGCGCACGCCGTCGAACTCCGGATCGTCGGTCGTGTGGTACGCCGAGGGCGGGTTGTACGGCGCGTGGGCCTCCATCAGGTTCGCGAAGAAGAACTCGTCGTCACCGAACGAGGTGTTGCGGACGGTCTCGAGCGCGGCCTTCGCCCCGTCGTCCATCTCGAAGGGACCGAAGCCGCTGTCGTAGAACTTCAGCCGCGCGCCGTGGCGGAGCGACCGCACCGTATCACAGTCGGAGGTGACGCAGTTCCAGCCCGCTCGGAGGTAGCGGCTCACGCCCTCGCCGTGGGAGTTCGAGATGAACACGCCCCAGTCGAACACGTCGGGATCGCCGGCGTCCAGCCGCCAGCCGCGCTCGAAGTGTTCGAACCCGCGGTCGTAGGCGAACTCGCTTGAGACGTACGGGTTCGCGCTGAACGCCCGCGTCGTGTAGCCCGCGTCCCGCAACCGCTCGGCCAGGACCGCCCCGTCGTATGTGAGCCGCTCGTTCTCGCCCCCGATCCCCATCTCCCCGGCGTAGTTGCCGGTGAACAGCGAGGCGTGCGCGGGGACCGTCCGGTGGCTCGTGGAGTAGGCGCGCTCGAACCGCCGGCCGGGTAGCCACTCGAAGAAGTCGTCGAAGGCGTCTTTCCGGAGAGTGTCGAGCACCACCAGAGCGACGCTTGTCATTGGAGGAGTGGAGGGACGGGCCGGCCAAAGTATGTTCCGGTCCGGCAACCTGTCTATCGCCCCGGCGACCGCTACATGTAGCCGAGATCTTCGAGTCGCTGTTCGGTCGCGCCCGACACGTCCACGTCGCCGGCGGACTCCCGGACGCCTGCGTCCGCGAGGTCGGCGAACGCCTCCCGGACGTTCGGGGCCGACTCGCCCTCGAACACACGGCTCACCTGCGCGTCGTACACGTCGACGACGGACTCGTAGTCGTCGCGCCACGTGATCGCCTTCTCGACGTGGTCGCCGCGGTCGGTGTACAGCGCCCGGTAGTCCCCGTTGTACAGCCAGAGGTCGTCGACGAACTTGCTGGCGCGTTCCTCCATCGGCTCTTCGAGGCCGTGAGAGGAGGCCAGCACCGGCCCTTCGGTAACGTACTCGTCGGTCTCCCAGTCGCCGTCGAGGGCGGCCCGCACGACGTGTGGCGTGTCCGTCAGCGATACCGGTTCGTCGTGGGTCGCGCCCGTCTCCTGGCCCGGGAACTTCACCAGCAGGGGGACGTGCAACTGGAGTTCGTGGATACCGGCGCCGTGACCGGTGACGATGGCGTCGGGACGGACCTCCGAGGGTTCGCCGAACCCTTCGCCGTGGTCGGCGGTTACGATCAGGAGGGTGTCGTCCCACTCGCCGCGGGCCTTGAGCGCGTCCACGAGGCGGCCGACCTCGTGGTCGATCTGGGCGATGGCCCCGTCGTAGAGGGCCTCGAAACTGCACATTTGCCAGACTGGTTTCTCGCCGCCGTTGAACGACCAGACCTGGTCGCCACAGTCGTCCTGGAGTTTGCGGGCGGTCCCGTCGTCCCACTCGTCGAACTGCGCCTCGGGCTCGTATGGCAGGTGGGCGTCCATGTAGTTGATACAGGCGGCCCAGCCGTCGGTGCGCTCGTCGATCCAGTCGGTGAACAGATCCGTGTACACCTCCGCGGGCGTCCCCGTCGTGTGCCCGTCGGGCAGGAGCTGGGGGTAGTCCCACGCCGCCTTGATGTACAGCCCGTTCAGGGCGGACTTGAGCGGGTGGTCGTGGGAGAGACAGCGTTTGAGGTACTTCACGTACTCTCCCTGTCCCTCCGAGAGCGCGAAGTTGCCGGGGTCTAGTCCCTCCTGGAAGAGAACGTTCTGCTGGCCGTGGATGTCGTCGAACGGATCCTCCAGCCCGACGCCCATGTCAGTTATCCACATGTTCTCGGAGAAGACGCCCGTCCGGTGGGGAATCTCGTCCCAGAACGTCCGACCCGTGAACCGGTGGTGAGCCCTGCGGATGCCGTGTTCCTCGACGTGGAGACCGGTAAACATCGAGGTGTGGCTGGGCAGGCTCCAGGTGCCCGGGGACCGTGCTTGCGTGTAGACCGTCGCCTCGTCGGCGAGGGCGTCCAGGTTCGGCGTCGTCTCGTTGTGGTGGCCGAGCAGGCTACAGTTTCGCGCACGGACACTGTCCATCACTACCAGAAGTACGTTCGTGTCAGTCATAGCTCACCAGCTCAGGTAACCGTTCGTGTCAGGATCTTCGGCGCGGACCGCGGGTACTTCGCGGCGATGTAGGCGGTCCGCCAGACGCGATCCCAGGTGGTGACCGACCGCTCGTGCGGGGCGTGTTCGACCTCGTCGGGATCGATGTGTGCGACGCCGTCCCCGCGGTGGACGAACTTCAGAGCGAACTCCGTGTCCCCCATGTGCGATTTCAGGAACTCGTCGAACCCACCGAACCGCTCCCAGTCCGTGCGGTGAAACGCCATCACCCGCCCGGCGACGAGTCCGTAGTCCCAGTCGGGATGGCCGACCAGCTTGCCGTGCTCGATCCGGTCGGCCAGGTCCCAGAAGAAGGACTCGCTGAACGAGATGTCGTCGTCCAGTATGAGGACCCGGTCGTGTTCGGCACGCTCGACGCCGAGGTTGCGCGCCTCGTTGAGCGTCCCCTCCCGAACGACCTGCCAGTCCACCCCCTCGGGCACGCTCTCCAGCGTGAGAACGTCCTCCTTGATGCTCGGGATGACTACCGAGACGTCGGTCATTCACCCGAGGTTCGGCCGGGACGGGTTATAAATGTGACTGAACCACACCTGTATCAACCATGGTCGGCGAACGCGCCGGCGTGGCTGAACTCGTCGTAGCGGCGCTCGATCCCCTCCCGCAGTCGGCTCCGGAACGCCGACACGTCGAACTTGTTGGCGCGCTCCCGCGGGTCGCCCGCGATGCCGTCTCGCTCGAACCGCTCGATCGCGTCGCGGATTCCCCCAGCGGTGCCGTCGTGACGGTAGCCGTTCTCGCCGTCGTCGACGAAGATCGCGGGGAACCCCTCGTCGCGGGTCAACACCGCCCTCCCGCTGGCGTTGGCCTCGATAGGGACGATCCCGAAGTCCTCGTCGCGGCCGTTGAACACCAGCGCACGACAGGTCGCGAGCAGGTCGTACTTCTCGGCCTCGTCGACGAACCCGCGGTAGTCGATGGCGTCGGCCCGCCGAATCCGGTCCATCACGGCCTCGTCCACGTCACCGCGGCCGCCCGCCAGCACGAGGCGGTGGTCGCTCCCCGCGAAGGCCTCGACGACCGCCGGAACGCCCTTCTCCTCGTCGAGTCGACCCAGGTGGAGGTAGAAGCCCTCGTGGTCGCGATTCTCGTAGGCCGAGAGATCGACGGGTGGGTACAGCACCTCCGAGTCGCGGTCGTAGAACTTCCGGATGCGTCGGGCGACCACGGGACTGTTGGCGAAGTAGCCGTCGACGCGGAGGTCGACTGTGGCGTCGCGCATCCGCAGGTATCGCACCAGGGGACGGGCGAGTTGGCCTGTCAGCGAGTCTTTCCGGTCGTGGTAGAGGTCGTAGAACCACCGCGGCGGCGAGTGACAGTAGTTGAGGTGGAGCGTGTCGTCAGGTGTAATCACCGCACGCGTGGTGGCACCCGAGGTCACCAGCACGTCCGGGTCGCCGTACTCCCGCCAGTCCACGTCCTCCCAGAGGGCGTACTCGAAGATGCGGCCGGCCTTCGCCTGCAGTCGCCGGAGCGGTGCCGGGGAGAGGTCCCGCGTCACGTCCACGAACGTCACGTCGCCGTAGGGGTTGGGATCGTCGGGGTCCGGGTCGCCCAGCGTGTAGACCCGGTCACAGTCGAGTGCCTCGGCGAGGTGGGTGACGAGGTACTCGGCACCGCCCCAGGCGTTGATCCCCCAGTGTGCGACGGCCACGTCGAGGTCCGCGAGGCTCGCAGTCGCGCCCTCGTCTTCCCCGGCGTCACCCTCGGTCGCCCCGGCTGTCATTATCGGGGGCGAGCGACGGCGCGTGCTTAAGCGTACCGACGGCGGTCCGCGCCTCGGTGGCAGTCCCGACGGTCAGCGCCACTTGGTCGCACCGTAGAGGTAGCCGAAGCCGACCGCGGCGGTGAACACGAACAGCATGACGAACTGGAGCGCCTTCTCGCGGGAGGGATCGGTCACCAGTTCCGTCGCGCGGTCGGGGACGAACTCGCCGAGCAACTGGCCGAGGAAGTCGTACTCTTCGCCAGTGGATTCGGGGACCAGGACTTCCATGCCACGCTTGGAGTAGCCCTGCCAGAACGCGCGGTCGAGCAACCACTTCGGATCGGTCCGGTACTCGAAGACCTTGTGCGCCACGCGTGCGTCGGGATTGTAGTATACCCCGGCGTCGTAAGCCTCGCGCAGCCTGGCACAGAGTTCCGTCTCGCCGCCCTGGAGGTTCTCGTCGCCCTTCCGCCCCCCGATGTCGGTGTCGAAGCCGTCGAGTTCGAGGAACACGTCCCGGCGAAAGGAGATGTTGGAACCGAAGGTGTTGCGGACTTCCCCGGGACCGTCGGCGAAGCCGCGCTGGGTGACCCCGACCAGGAAGTAAAATTCCTCCGGGAGGAACGCCGGGCGGCCGGCGACCCACTCGGGCGTCATCTTCCCGCCGGCGGCGACGGCGTCTCTGTACTCGTAGGCCTCGACGAGTTGGGCGACCCAGTCTTCGTCGGCGACGGCGTCGTCGTCGATGAACGCGACCACGTCGCCGGTGGCGATCTCGGCCCCGTTGTTGCGGCTCTCCAGCAGGCCGACGTTCTCGTCGTTGCAGTGGGTGACGACGTCCTCGTGGTCGCCGAAGTCGGACTGGAACTGCTCGTAGACGGCCTCGGAGCCGTCGCTGACCAGGACCAGTTCCGTGTCGTCGTGTGTCTGGTCGAGGACGCTGTCGGCGGCCTCGGTGAAAGCGTCGTACCGATCGAGCGTGTGCGTGCAGAGAACGACCGAGACCCGCATACGGACCGCTCGTCACCCGCCCGACAAATGTATTTCTATCCGCCACCGCTGTCGGGCGGCCACCGGTCCAGCACCCGTGTCTCGTTGCCGCCAGTGTAGACGACCCGGACCTGGGTGTTCGTCGTGATGGGTTTCCCGAACGTGCCAGTCCCGGTCAACTGGATCGTCGAGCCCTGCGAGACCGCTTTCGACTCGCTCATGTTGGCGAGGGCCGCCCAGGTGCGGTTGGTCTCGTCGCTGACGACCGACAGTTCGCCGGCCGGGATCGAATCCCCCCTGGCGAAGGTGACGATCAACGCCGAATCGTCGGGGAAGTGTTCGAACGAAAAGTTCGCGCGCGTGACGTTACTTCCGCCGTCCGACGGGGCGTACAGGACACCCAGCCCCAGCCCGGCAGCCAGGAGCACGGCGACGACGACGAGCGATCCGGCGGCGACACTGTCGGTGACCGTGATGGCGCGTTCGTCGTCTCGTGCCGTTCGCTGTGGGTCCTCGCGGGTCATCGTCGTCGCTCCGTCGCGTCGGTCGGGACACGCCGGGAGTTCCAGACTCTTCGGAATGATCGCACCTGAGTGTTGTGTCGGTATCGGTGTTCGATTCGAAAGCCGAAAGTGTGGAATAACGGACACAGGGGCCCTCTCGGGCCGGTATCTGAACCACGGGAGTGCGGGCGAGAAGAAGACGATTTGACAAAGCTTATCCCCGAGTTCGTTTTTACCCCGGGCAATGAGTCAACGCCGGGGGTACTTCGAGGACTTCGACGTCGGCAACGTCCTCGGAGACGTCCAAGACTGGTATCATATTCCGACTCTGGTCGCGTTACTCGGGTTCATGCTGTGGGTCCGGGTGCAAAACTGGAGTAACTTCGTCAGGGGCGGAGAGGTGTTCTTCCAGGGGAACGACGCGTGGTACCACTACAGGCAGACCCAGTACGTCGTGCACAACTGGCCACAGACGATGCCGTTCGACCCGTGGACGTACTTCCCGTACGGGACGTCCTCGGGCCAGTTCGGGACGCTGTTCGACCAGTTGATCGCGACGGTGGCGCTGGTCGTCGGCCTCGGAAATCCGAGCGACCAGACGGTCGCGATGGCAGTCCTGATCGCACCCGCCGTGTTCGGGGCGCTCGTGGCGATTCCGGTGTACTTCGCCGGGAAACGTCTCGGCGGTCGGTTCGGTGGCCTGGTCAGCGTCCTGATCCTGGCGCTCTCCTCGGGGAGTTTCCTCAACCGTAGTATCGTCGGCTTCTCCGACCACCACGTCGCCGAGGCGCTGCTCCAGATGACCGCCGTGGTGGCGATCATGGTCGCCGTCTCGGTCGCCGAGGAGGAGATGCCGGTCTGGGAACTTCTGGTCAACCGCGAGTGGGACGCGCTCCGCCGACCCACGGGCTGGGCGACGCTCGCCGGCGTCGCGATGGCCCTGTACATCTGGGTGTGGCCGCCCGCCATCCTGCTGGTCGGTATCTTCGGTATCTTCCTCGTCGTCCAGCTGAACGTCGACTATCTCCGCGGTCGCAGTCCGGAGCACATCGCGTTCGTCGGTGCGGTCGCGCTCGTCGTCACCGGTCTCCTCTCGTTCGTCCCGCTGAGTACATTCGAGCTGACGGCGGTCGACTTCACGTTCATCCAGCCGTTGCTCGCCTTCGCCGTGGCCGCTGGGGCCGTGTTCATGGCCTGGCTGGCCCGGCAGGTCGACGACGCGGACGTCGACCGCTGGGCCTACCCGGCGGCGGTGTTCGGTGCCATCGCGGCGGTGGCCGTGCTGGCGGCCGTGGTGGTGCCCGACGTGTTCGGCTACATCGTCAAGAACACCCAGCGGTTCATCGGACTGAGCGGCGGAGCACAGGCCGGAACCATCGGTGAGGCACAGCGACTTCCGCTGGGCGACCTGCTGCCGCAACTGTTCGGCAGTTACGGGCTGGCCTGGTTCGGTGCCTTTGCGGGCCTGGTCGTGATGCTGGTCGGCCACGTTCGGGGCACGGAGCGTCGGGCCGAGACCATCTTCGTGATGATCTGGACGGTCATGATGCTGCTGGCGACGCTGACCCAGATCCGGTTCGGGTACTACCTCACGCTGCCGGTCGCCGTGTTGAACGCGTACGTCATCGCGTTGATCGCGAAGTACGTCTCCCCGAGCGGGTCGCTCGAAGGGGTCGAGACGTTCCAGGTGCTGACTATCATGGCGGTGTTGATCCTGGTCGTCGCACCGATGGTCGTCCCGATGACCAGCGGCTCGTCGACCGCGGTCCAGACAGGCAGTCAGGCCGCGCCGAGTTCCGGTGTGGTCGGCTGGTCCGACAGTCTCGACTGGATGAACGACAACACGCCGGCTCCGGGGACGCTGGGCGGCGCCGACAACGGGATGGAGTTCACTGGCGCGTTCCCGAGAGAGGACGATTACGACTATCCCGACGGCGCCTACGGCGTGATGTCCTGGTGGGACTACGGGCACTGGATCACCCAGCGCGGCGAGCGTATCCCGAACGCCAACCCGTTCCAGCAGGGCGCGCCCGAGGCGGCGAACTTCCTGCTCGCACCGAACGAACAGCAGGCCAACGACGTGATCGAGCAGGTCAGCGAGGACGACGCCCAGACGCGGTACGTCATGATCGACTGGAAGATGGTCAACACGTACTCGCGACTCTCCCGCGGGAAGTTCTTCGCGCCGATCGTGTTCAACGAGAGTACTACGGCCACGGACTACTACAGCCGGGTGATCGACATCGGGAGCGGGCAGCCCCGAGTCGGGTACAACCTCAAGACCCAGCGCTACTACGAGAGCATGGTCAACCGCCTGTGGTACTTCCACGGGAGCGGCCGTCAGCCGCGACCGGTGGTGATGGACTACGACACGAGACAGACACAGAACGGAGAACTGAAAGTGCTCCCGACCGACGACCGCCAGCCGTATCGCGTGTACAACTCGATGCGGGAAGCACGAGACTTCGTCGAGGATGACGGCAGCGCCCAGCTCGGGGGTGTCGGGCCGAACCCGCCGGAGGCCGTCGATGCGCTCGACCACTATCGACTGGTCTACAACTCGAACACGTCGGCGTTCCAGCCCCGGAGTCCGTACGCCCGCGGGTTCCAGCGCGAAGCCACCTCGCTGGCCGGTGGCATCCAGAACTTCCGGAACTCCAGTCGGACCGAACTGCAGGGCATCCAGAGCATCCTGCTGGGACCGCAGAGTCCCTCGCCACCGTGGACCAAGGTGTTCGAGCGGGTTCCCGGGGCGACCATCGAGGGGACCGGCCCGGCCAACCGGACGGTCGTCGCGTCCGTCCCCATAGAACTGAACTCCGGGAACTCGACGTTCCGGTACGTCCAGCGCGTTCAGACCGGGCCCGACGGCGAGTTCTCCATGACGGTGCCCTACTCCACGACGGGCTACGACAACTGGGGCCCAGAACAGGGGTACACCGACGTGGCCGTCGAAGCCGCGGGGCCGTACACCATCCGGACGGGCGTGACACAGAACCTGAGCAGTGGGTCGAGTTACGTCTACAACGCCACGGCGGACGTGAGCGAGGCGAAGGTCATCGGCGAGGACGACTCGCCGGTGCAGGTCACCCTGGAGCGGACCGACCTGACCCAGCCCCAACCCGACGAGAACGAGTCGTCGGCCAACCAGACGAGCGGTGACGGGACGACCGGTGACGACTCCACGAGTGACGGTTCGACCAACACGTCGACCGACGGGTCGGAGAGTCCGTCACTGATCGCGGAACCCGCAGGCGGCGCTGGAGTCGTCGCACCCTGAAAACCGCGGCGACTCTCTTTTCGAGGGCCGAGACGTCGAGTTCGCAGTCGATCAATCCCAGTGTTCGCGGTCGCTCGTCCGCTCACTCAGACCCGTGTCGACCCAGGCGGCCGCAACGAGCGCCACGAGGACGACGACCCCAATGTGGTGGATCGGGACGCCACCCGCGAGTGCGGAGACCTGGGCGACCATCGGAGAGAACTCGAGCGTCGGGAACGCCAGGATCGGGGCCATACCGGCCACCGCGAGCCCGACGACGAAGACCGCGATGTCGCGTCCGTTCGCTGCCATGGCCCCTAATCGTTGGACATCGAACATAAGTCCACCGCGGCAGTTTCGAGATTTGAAAACTGGGAGCCGACGCTGACGGCCCTCTGTCTATCTCTGGGATCGAACGTCCGACGGAAGGCTGACGCCTGCGAGACACACCGAATTTGACAGGTCCGTATTCCGAACTGATCGATTCGGTCTGTGATCGTGGGGTGGCGGAGGTAGACGGTCGACCGATAGATACATTTACGGTTCTAAAAACATGTCTGAATTGAAGAGCTATGAAACTGATACGACGCTGGCTCGACCGGATCAGTTTCCTGGGGGTTACCAGTGGCGTGTTCGCCTGGGGGTTCGTCCAGGGGAACGTGGCGCTGGGTGGGACGATCCGGTTCGAGTTCGCATTCGTCGTCCTGGCAGTGGTCCTCCTGCAGGCGGTGATCTCCAGTCTGCTGTTCACCGGGTTCGTCGGTGTGTCGGGGGTCTCCTTCCTGTGGTCCCTCCGTCGCGACGCCGATCCCGCGCCGAAGTACGCCGGTGACACCGTCACGGCGATCGTTCCGGTGTATCGAGACGCGAACGTCCTCGACAGGAGCGTCGAGAGCCTGCTCGCGAGCGAGTACGACGATCTCGAGGTCCTGATCGTCTGCGAGGAAGACGACCAGGCGGGTCTGGAGCGCGCTCGCGAACTCGCGAAGCAGACGGGCGTGTCCTCCCTGGTGAACACGCGGTATCCCGGCTCGAAAGCCGGTGCGATCAACTACGCCGTCGAGGAGACCGACAGCGATCACGTGGCCGTCTTCGACGCCGACGAACGGGTCGATCCGACGTTCGTCCCGAAAGCCGTCGCTCGACTCCAGGAGTGTGACGTAGTGCAGGGCCGGACGGTTCCCCAGCCCGACGGAGCCGTCGAGGAACTGGCTTACTACGAGTCGGTGCTGTTGAGCTACGTCTCGCGTCGACTCCTGTACCTCTGCACGGAGTTCCGGATGGCGGCCAGCAGGGCCGTAGTGATGCGTCGGTCCGCGCTGTCGATCACCGGTGGGTACGACACGGAGATGTTGACCGAGGACTTCGACTTCGCGTACACCTGTTACAGGCACCGCCTCGACGTCGAGGAACAGCTCGACCATCCCTCGAAGATCGAGGCTGCACACTCCCTGCGGGACTGGTGGGGGCAGCGCAAACGCTGGATGACCGGGTACGTACAGGTCCTCCACAAGCTGTTGGCCAACGCGCAACCGATACGGAAGGTCCGAAACCTCACGTCGGCTGCGATCTGTGCGGGGACCGTGATCGGGAGCTTCCTGCTGTTGACGATCCTCTCGAAGTTCGTCGTCCTCTTTTTCGTCGGGATGGAGTCGTACTTCGTTCCGCCGCTGGTGGCCGTCGTCGGCGTGACGGCCGCGGTCCGGGTCCACGACTGGCGGGTCGGCTCGGTCGAGCGCCTGGGCTGGGCCTGGCTGGTCGTGCCGATCGTCGTGCCGCTGTACAGCCTCACCGCGATCAAGGCGGTCATCGAGTACGCGTACGGCCGGGGGGGCGACTGGTACAGCGTCGAGAAAGGGAGCTGAGCCGGGTCGTTTTTGTCACTGGCGGCGGTCGGGACGCACGATGATCAGAGCATTCGACGGTATCGAACCGACGATCGCCGACTCGGCGTATGTAGACCCGGCGGCCACGGTCATCGGCGACGTGACGCTCGAAGCCGACGCCAGCGTCTGGCCCGGAACCGTGCTCCGTGGCGATCACGGCGAGATCGTCCTCCGGGAAGGTGCGAACGTGCAGGACAACGCGACACTCCACGAGGGCGTCGAGATCGGCCCGTACGCGACGGTCGGACACAACGCCATCGTCCACGCGTCGACGGTCGAGGAGCGAGCGATGGTCGGGATGGGCGCGATCGTCCTGGACCGGTCGACCATCGGTGCCGAGAGTCTGGTCGGGGCCAACAGCGTCGTCACCGAGGACACGGAGGTACCCGAGTCGGTGCTGGTCGCGGGCCAGCCCGCGGAGGTAGTCAAGGAAGTCGAGGACTCCATCTGGCAGTACGCGGGCGATCAGTACGTCCAGATCGCGCGGGAACACGCAGAAACCGACGAGCCGATCGCCCAAGCCCACGTTCCCGACGAGGAGTGACGGCGCAGTCGGCCGGTCACTCCGTCGGGCCGACGCAGTCGTCGAGCCAGTCGGCGAACTCGGCGGAGACGCCGGAGTCGTCGAACCGTTCGATCGCGGGCACGTCGGAGGGATGTAACTCGGCGATGCGTTCCTTGACGTCCCGGTAGCCGCTCTCGGTCGTCTTGACCAGCAGGATCTCCTCGTCCTCGGTGTGGACGTCGCCGTCCCACCGATAGGTCGACCGGCACGGGAACCGGTTCACGCAGGCGGCGAACCGTTCCTCGACGAGGTGTTCGGCGAGCGATGCGGCGTCCTCGGGCGGTGCGGTCACGAACACTGTAGGCATGAGCCTGGGAACGAACGGCAGGCAAAAACGCCTTCCGGCGGTCAGATCTCGACGGCCCCGATCCAGCTGTCTTCCCCGCCGTCGGGACACCACCGTCGGTGGTTCTCGCTGCAGTTGCGGTCGAGCCACCATCCGCAGGTGCAGTGGGCGTCGTGGCCGACGTCGGGGAGTCGGTGCCGGCAGAGTTTACAGCCGATAGCCATGAGAACGTGTACCACGAGAGGGCGTGAAAACCTGCCGGTCGGCAGGTGTAACTGGGTAGAACGTGGCCCGTTCGCGGGAGCCAGTCACCCCTCGAAGGGGTTGTAGTCGCCGTTGATGTCCCACTCGTGGAGACAGTGGGGGTTGCCGACCGCTTTCTCGCCGTCCTCGGTGACGATTACCCAGGTGTCGCGCGCTTCCTCCCAGCGGTCGTGACGGCCACAGCGCTCGCAGACCCGTTCCGTCGGCGGGATGACCTCTGCCATGTCTAACAGGAGGAGGGCCACCCGTTAAGAAGTTCTCGACTGCTACCGACCCCCACCACACACCGTCCCGAACGGGACCGCGTCCTGACAGCCGACCGGCGAGCGCGAACGAAAGGATTATTTCGGTTCCTTTGCCACTGTTCCGCATGGATGGGATCGATCCGTACCGACCGGACGAATCAGTGTACGAATGTGTCGAATGCAACGGCCGGTTCCGGACGAACGATCACTTGTCGTCCTGTGAGGGGTGTGGCGGCGACGTGCAGAACATCGCGGTGCCACGGGAGTAACTAGAAGTCCGGGAGGTCTTCGGGTGGTTCGTAGTCGGTCTCCCAGTCGATGTAGTCGTCTTTCAGTACGTCACAGACGATCTGTCCGAGTTCGGTGAGTTCGGCGTTGATCGAGGAGACGGTACCCCACGAGTTCAGCTCGGGGTGGAGGTCGTGTTGTTTCCAGTCCTCGGGGAGGCCTGGGGCGTGGTAGCCGACGCGGTCCGCGTGTGAGTCCCAGAAGAAGTCGAATCGCTCGATCAGGCCCAGGTCGGTCACGATGTCGTAGTCCTCGGCGTCCAGATCGGTGTGTTCGCTCCACTCGCCGAACGCTCGGTCCCACGCTCCGTCGTCGAGAAATTCCGCGATCTCGTCGCGCCGGAAGTCCGTGTCGCCGACGACCTCGGCGTCTTCGTACTCGTTGGGGTCGAACGCTTCGAGTTCCGGCGGCTCTGGGGTGTCAACATCCAGTCCCATGCCCCTCGATAGGACGCCGGTGCGGAAAAGGACAGCCCTCGGACCCGACCGATGGGGCCAGGCTCACTCGCCGTGCTCGTTGTTCTCGTCACTCTTCCTGGCGGCGTCCCTGAGTTCGGCACCGCGGTCGCTCGAAACGGTGAGGTCGGGGACGCTCCGGGGCTCGAACTCCTCGTCGATGGCGACGTAGACGAGGTGGGACTCGGTGGTCAACTCCGTCTCGGCGGTCCGGAGGTCCTCGCGGAACGTCCGTACCCGGACGCGCATGCTCGTCGTCCCGACCTCGTAGACGTAGCTCTCGATGAGGGCGTTCTCGCCGACAGGGATGGGGCCGCGGAAGTTCGTCTGTTCCATACGGGCGGTCAACACGTCGCTCCCGGCGAAACGGATCGCGGACATCGCGCCGACCTCGTCCATCCACTTCAGGACGTTCCCGCCGTGGGTGGTGTCGAGGTTGTTGGCGTGGTTTGGCTGGATCATCTTGCGGTTCTCGATGTAGGTGTCCATCAGATCCGGCATTGTGCCGGCGTTTCCGTCGGCGGGAAAAGAGTCTTCCGAGCCGCCGCTCGTGGGGCAGGCGTTGTCGTCCCGACAATCGTAAGACGGGGGGTTGTCTATGACGGGGCAATGAGCGAACGGTCGGCACCGACGCCGTCGGATCCGTCGGCCCCGTCGGGGGAGGGGAGCGTGACGGTGCTGGGGACCGCCCACGTCTCCGAGGACAGCGTCCGCGAGGTCGAGGAGACCATCGAGGAGGAGCACCCGGACGTGGTCGCCGTCGAACTCGACGATGGCCGGTATCGCCAGCTCAAAGGCGAGACGCCGGACGACCTCGACCCGAGCGACCTGCTGGGCGGGAACACGGTCTTTCAGTTCCTGGCCTACTGGATGCTCTCCTACGTCCAGGCCCGGCTGGGCGACCAGTTCGACGTCGACCCCGGCGCGGACATGATGGCTGCGGTCGACACCGCCGAGGAGTTCGGACTCGGCGTCGCGCTGGTCGACCGCGACATCCAGACCACGATCCAGCGGTTCTGGGCACGACTCACCGGACTGGAGAAGATCAAGTTACTGGGCGGACTGATAGCCGGCGTCGCCGATCCACTCGTCGCCGGCATGACCTTCGGGTTCGCGCTGGGCGTTTTCCTGGCGATCCCGCTGGAACTGCTCGCCGGACCGTTGCTGCTGGGCGGCGTCGGGGTCGTCCCAGGTGTCCTCGTCGGCCTCCTCGACGGCCTCGCGCTCGTGGTCACGATCGGGCTCGCCGTCGGGATGCCCCTGGCCCTCCTGCTCTCGGGATCCGGAGAAGAGGAGGATCTGGAGGACCTGGACATGTCAGAGATGACCAACACGGACGTGGTGTCTGCAATGATGGAGGAGTTCCGTCGGTTCTCCCCCGGCGGCGCGGAGGCGCTGATCGACGAACGCGACGCGTACATCGCACACAATCTGGTCGAGTTGCGCGAGGCTGGCTACTCGGTGGTCGCGGTCGTCGGCGCGGGCCACCGTGCGGGGATCGAGGAGTACCTCGACAACCCCGAGACGCTCCCGCCGATGGAGTCGCTGATCGGCGTCGAGTCCGGTCGCCGGTTCTCGCTGTTCAAACTCTTTGGCTACCTGTTCACGCTCGGATTCCTGGTCATCTTCGCGCTGCTCGTGATGGCGGTCGCGACCGGCGTCGAGGGCATCTCGACCGGCCTGTTGATCCAGATCTTCGGTTCGTGGTTCCTGATCAACGGGATCATCGCGTTCGGACTGGCGAAACTCGCGGGTGCACACTGGCAGAGCGCGACCGTCGGCGGGGCCGTCGCCTGGCTGACGAGCCTCAACCCGCTGTTGGCTCCGGGCTGGTTCGCCGGCTACGTCGAACTCCGGTACACCTCGGTCAACATCGGCGACATCAATCAGCTCAACGAGATCATGAGCGACGAGGAGGCCCCCGTCCGGGACCTGTTCGGCCGGATGTACGACGTGCCGCTGTTCAGGCTCATCCTGATCGTCGCGATGACGAACATCGGGAGTATGATCGCCAGCGGCCTGTTCGGGTTCGTCCTCCTGCCGTACTTCTTCGCCGAGATCGGGTCGACCGGTGAAGTCGTCGGCCTGATGGCCCAGGGTGCCGAGAACAGCGCCCGCCTGCTCTGGGGGTTGGTGACGTGAACGTCCGATTTTCGCCCCGCGAACTGCTGGATCTCGGGGCCGCCTGGGTCGCGTTGAGCGTCGCGTTCAGTATCCTGTTGATCCCGGGCCTCCAGCTGGTGTCGGTGCCGGAAGCGGTCCAGACGTTCGGTTTGAGTTTCGTCACCGTCGGCGTCGCCTTCCTCCTGCACGAACTCGCACACAAGGTCGTCGCGATCAGGTTCGGCAAGATCGCGGAGTTCCGAGCGGACTACGGGATGCTGTTCGTCGCGATCATGGGGGCGGCGATCGGGTTCCTCTTCGCCGCGCCCGGTGCGGTGTACCATCAGGGCCGGTCGACGCTCAAGCAGAACGGCCTGATCGCGCTGGCCGGACCAGTCACGAACCTCGTCCTGGCGGCGATGTTCGCCCCGCTCGCCTTCCTCGCGAGTGGCTTTCTCGCCTCCATCGGCAGTCTCGGGCTCACGATCAACCTCTTTCTCGCGGCGTTCAACATGGTCCCGTTCGGGCCGCTCGACGGAAGCACGGTCAAAGAGTGGAGTACGCCGGTGTTCGTGGCGGTGTTCGTCCCGTCGGCGGCGCTGGCACTGTGGGCGCTGTTCGGGCTCGGTCTGTTCTGACCGTGGTTCGGCGGATGGAACGGATACGGGTTTTATATCCCCGGTATCGGAACCATCCGTATGAACAAGTCATCACGGCGCGGCTACATCGCCGGACTCGTCGGCGTCGCCGCACTGAGTGGGTGTCAGGACGTACTCGACGGGACCAGCGGGAGTGGCGGCTCAGAGCCCGACGAAGACGACGATGACGACGACTCCGGAGCGGACGAGGCCGACGGACCAGCCGCCGCAGTCGAGACGTTCTACGCTGCCTTAGATGCGGGCCGGTTCGACGTGGCAAACGGGCTGTTGCACAACGAGACCTCGCAGCCGCCCGTGACCGAAGAACAGTACGGGAGCCTCGACGAGGGGTCCGTCAGTGCAAGTGCCACCGAGGTTGTCGAGCAGAGCGAGGGGCGGGCCGTCGTCCGGACGACTCTGGACGCGACGTTTGCGGATACGGATCGACAGATCACCCGGGAACTGGAGATCGAACTCCGGACCGAGACCGGTGAGTGGCGGCTCTACTCGGTCGAATCGGTCGACGACACGGGCGAAGCGCCGGCCGACGAGCCGACACCGGAGGAAGAACCGACACCCGATTCCGGTCCCGGGCCCCGTCCACCCGGAGATCCCGGGGCCGTCGTCACAGAATTCTACGCCGCGCTCAACGACGGGGACCGGGCGGCCGCGAACGCTCGACTCCACAGCGAGGCGGAGGGGATCGACGTGACCCAGCAGGCGGCCGACTCGATGGAAGAGGCGTCGCTGACGGCCGAGCGTGTGACGGTGGTGTCCGAGGCCCGCAGTTCCGCGACCGTCGAGGCGACGGTGACGCTCTCGCCGGCGGGCTCCGACCGGGAACAGAGCAATCGCGTGCGGATCGAGCTCCGGCCCGAGAACGGACAGTGGCGAATTTACTCGGCGGGCCAGGCGAGGTGAAGACCGCCCGCGACCGACGGGCTTTTGCGCGCGCCGGGCGCGAACTCGGATATGACCGAGGACGCTGACGACGGGATGACATACGCCGAGGCCGGGGTGGACATCGACGCCAGCGAGGCGGCGACGGCCGCCCTGATCGGCGCGACCGAGGGGTTCGAGGGCGACTTCGCGGGCCTGCTCGACATCGGGGACCGCTACCTGGCGCTGGCGGCCGACGGCGTGGGGACGAAACTTCTCGTCGCCGAGGCCATCGACGACTACTCGACCATCGGCATCGACTGCATCGCGATGAACGTCAACGACCTCGTGGCGGCGGGCGTCCGCCCGGTGGCGTTCGTCGACTACCTCGCCGTCGCAGAACCCGACGACGAGACGAGCGAACAGATCGGTGACGGGTTGGCAGAGGGCGCCGACCGTGCGAGCGTCGAACTCGTCGGCGGCGAGACGGCCGTGATGCCGGAAGTCGTCAAGGGTCTCGACATCGCCGGAACCTGCGCCGGCCTGGCCGAGAAGGGCGCGCTGTTCCCCGGTGAGGCCGAGGCCGGCGACGCGCTGGTCGGGTTCCCCTCGAGCGGCATCCACTCGAACGGCCTGACGCTGGCACGCAAGGCCGTGACGAGAGACCACGAGTACACCGACCCGTTCCCGCCGAACCCGGACCGCTCGATCGCCGAGGAACTGCTGGAGCCGACCCGGATATACACCGACCTGCTGGACCCGCTCCGGAACCACGACACGAACGCCGCGGCCCACGTCACCGGCGGTGGCTGGGGGAACCTCACACGGATGGGCGCGTTCCGCTACGAGATCACCGATCCCTTCGAGGCCCAACCAGTCTTCGAGTTCGTCCAGGAGGAGGGCAACGTGGCCGACGAGGAGATGCACCTGACGTTCAACATGGGCACTGGTTTTGTCGCGGCGCTCGATCCGGCGGACGCCGAGGCGCTCGTGGCGGAGACCGACGGTCGGATCGTCGGCGGGGTACAGGCGGGCGAGGAGGCGGTCGCGATCCGCGGGCTGGAGCTGTAGTATCGGGGACCCGATTCGATTCGGCGGCTGGGAAGTAAGCGGGGCGTACCCGGATCCGAAGTACCTATCTGTACCCTTCCCGCTTGCTCGACACGGATGACCGAGGACCTCTCCGACGACCGGGACGCGTTCCTGGCGATGGCGCGTGCGTTCCCGCTCCGAACCTGTCTCTTTACCTTGGGCTTACCCGCCTTCGCACTCCTGCAGGTGTCGGGTGGGCTTCTCACCGGCGGCCCCATCGCGTTTGGCGTGCTGTTGGCGCTGCTGGCGGTCGGGCTGTCCGTGGTGGTCACTCGATATCACGTGGCGAGGTACAGGCGACAACGGGTGACCGACGCCCCGAAGGTGGGCCGCTGAGCGAGGCTACTGGCGGTTGCGACGCGGTTAGCTGATGTGAGCGGCCACGTCCGCGTCGGTGATGATGCCGACCATCTCGGCGTCCTCGATGACGATGACGGCCTCGTGGTGGTCGAGGTGGGTATCGACCTCGTCGACGGTCGCGTCTTTCGTGACGGTGGTGATCGACTCGCGCATCACTTCGGCAACGGGGAGTTCGCCGGGGTCGTCCTCGTCGGAGTGGCGGATGTCGCTGTGCGCGACGATGCCGACGGGGTAGTCGTCCCGGACGACCGGCAACTGGGAGTAGCCCTCCTGGTTCATCACTTCGATGGCCGTCATCACGCTGTCGTCGGGTTCGACGCCGTAGACCGGGCTGTGCATCAGGTCGCCGGCGCGCAGGATGCCGCCCTCCGCCTCTTCGAGGGCGTTGACGATCCGCCGGAGCGTCGAGAGCCGCGGGTCCACGTCCCCACCCTCGATCCGGGCGATCAGCGGCTGGGACACGTCCGCACGTTCCGCCAACTCGCTCTGGGTCAGGTCCAGTTCGTTCCGACGCTCCCGGAGATCCTCAGGGGTCGGTAGTTCCATACGATCCGATTACCAGAGGTAATACAAAAAGGTTCCCCAGTTGCAGACTCAGGCGGAGGCGTCGGCTTCCTCGTCTTCGGCGAACTCGATGGTCTCGACGACGGAGAGGGGGACGTCACGGAGGGCGCCGCCGACCTCGCTCTTGGCGATCCGCTGGGCGTGTTCGGTGTTCTCGGCGTTGAACACCTTCATCTCCAGCACCAGCCCGACGAGGGCGGTATCGGCGGCGATGAAGGCGGAGTCGAACGGTTCGCCACAGGCGGGACAGCCCGTGGCCCCCACGTCGACTTCGACGTAATCCATGTCCTGATCGTTGAGGCGCTTGCCCGCTTCGCTGACTGCGACGCCGATGGCGTCGTCGATGTCCTCGACGTCTCGAACCAACCAGGCGGCTTCCATCGCTACGAGATAGTTCATACTCACTGGTCTGTCCCCCACCCCCACGTGTCTTGTGATTCGCTCGCGCCCTTACCACGGCTGCGCACGTGACTTCGATAATGGCCATAACTTATGGCTCCGACTGGCGTCGATTATCTCCGTGTTACCGACGACGGCCCACCGGCCCCGCCCGAGGTTGTCGTTTTCCCAACCAGAACTGAACCGCAAGACGGGAGCGGTATCGTCTCCGTAAAAAGACCATTATGATTCTCGAACAGGAGGAATATTTATATACTCCGATCGGTCCAGGCCTAGTCGAGGACAATGGAAACCCGCCTGCACAGTGGCCTGCTGTTCGCGCTGTACCAGCTGAGTCTGATGCTCGGCATCGTGCTGATGCCGCTCGCGCTCGTGACCAGCCGGTTCGGCGTCACCCTGCCGATCCACCGGATGATCGACCGGCTCGGCGCGGCCTACGAACGGACCAGTGCCGGAGAGTAAGTCACCACTCCCGTCGTCGGTCGCCCTCTAGCCCACTCCGCTACCGAGACCACCTGCTTTTGTTGGTCGACGGATTCGTCGACTCCGGACGATTTAACACCGACTCGTGGGTACTCCGTTCCGATGGAATTCGCCGTGTTCGCCGAGCGCGCCGACGAGATCGAGTCGACTTCGGCCGATCTCGATATCGTCTCGCTCGTTCGGGACCTGTTCAGGGTCTCCGCAGAGGATCTCGACACCGTCGCCAGGTTCGTACAGGGCCGTGTGGTTCCCGCCCACGAATCGACGACGCTGGACATCGGCCCGAGCCTCTGTTACGAGGCCATCGCCCGCGCGGCGGGGCACAACGTTTCGGCCGACGACGTAGAGTCCCGCGTCGCGGCTGTCGGCGACGTGGGCGACGTGGCCGCAGAGTACGACTTCGGCGGCCAGCAGGGCCTCGGCGCGTTCGGCGACGGCGGCGGCTCGGCGGACCTGACCGTCGGCGAGGTCGAATCGGAGTTGCGCGACCTCGCGGCAGCGGCCGGGTCGGGCAGTCAGGACCGCAAGCTCGACCTCCTGTTCGGTCTGTTCAACCGCTGTGAGCCGGCGGAAGCCCGCTACCTCGCGCGGATCGTACTCTCGGAGATGCGGATCGGCGTCGGCGAGGGAACGGTCCGGGACGCGATCACCGAGGCGTTCGACGTCCCGCTGAGGGCCGTCGAGCGTGCGCTCCAGGTGACCAACGACTACGGGCTGGTCGCCACCGTCGCCCGCGACGACGGCGAGTCCGGGCTGGACGACCTGCGTCTGGAAGTCGGGCGACCGGTCCAGGCCATGCTGGCACAGGCCGGAACGGTCACCGACGCCGTCGACTCGTGGGAGTCCGTCGCCGTCGAAACCAAGTACGACGGCGCTCGCGTCCAGGTCCACTACGACGGGGACGCAGTGTCGCTCTACTCCCGAAACATGGAGGACGTGACCGACCCGTTGCCCGAGATCGTCGCGTTCGTCGAGGAGAGCCTCGCCGTTCCGGCCATCCTCGACGGCGAGGTCGTGGCCGTCGACGACGCGGGCGACCCGCTTCCGTTCCAGGAAGTGCTGCGTCGCTTCCGGCGGAAACACGACGTTGCGAAGACCAAGGAGGAAGTCGAAGTCCAGCTGTGGGCGTTCGACTGTTTGCACGCCGACGGCGAGGACCTGCTCGACACGCCACTCGAAGACCGGCACGACCGGCTGACCGAGATCCTCGACTCGGGGGTTTCGGCCCTCGCCGTCACCGATGACGCCGACGAGGTCGCCGAGGTCGAGGCCGAGGCACTCGACGCGGGCCACGAGGGGATCATGCTGAAAGACCCCGATTCGACGTACTCGCCGGGCCGGCGCGGGAAGGAGTGGCTCAAGCGGAAACCCGACGTGGAGACGCTGGATTGCGTCGTCACCGGGGCCGAGTGGGGCGAGGGCCGCCGGGCGGAGTTCCTCGGGACCTTCGAGCTGTCCGTGGGTGCTGGCCCCGATTCGTTCGAGACCATCGGGAAAGTAGCGACGGGGATCACCGACGAGCAACTGGCCGACCTGACCGACCTGCTGGAACCACACGTCCTGGCGGAAGACGGCAAAGACGTGACCATCGATCCCGCCGTGGTCTTCGAGGTCGGCTACGAGGAGATCCAGACGTCGCCGACGTACTCGTCGGGCTACGCGCTCAGATTCCCCCGCTATCTCGACGTCCGCGACGACAAGGATCCGGAGAGTGCGGACACGCTGGAACGGGTCGAGCGACTGGCCGACGGCGAGTGAACCGACACGGGTTTTCGAGCGCCGGCCGAACTCTCCGGTATGACCGTCCACTTCGACGACCTCCGGGTCGACTGGCTGGGCTACGCGACCGTCCGCATCGAAGCCCCCGACGGAACCGTGGTCTACATCGATCCCGGTCGGTACGGCGTGCTGGACGAGTACGATCCCGGGGACGGGCAGCTCGTCTGTGTCAGCCACGTCCACCACTACGACAGCGACGGAATCGAACGGGTCGCCCGGGCAGACGCGACGGTGCTGGTCTACGACGCCGTCCACCACAGCGAGACCGACCGCGACGTGACGCCGGTGCGTGACCTGCCCTACGACACCCGCCGGGTCGACGCCGAACTCGACGACCTCGTCGACGACGTGATCGTCCGGACGACCGCGGCGTACAACCAGGCCGACGGACCCCACACCGACGCCGGCGGTGAGCCCATCCATCCTGAGGGCTTCGGCTGTGGCTTCGTGCTCACCATCGACGGCACCACCGTCTTTTGGCCGGGCGACACCGACGTACTCGCGGGCCACGCGGAACTCGACGTGGATCTGTTCCTGCCACCCATCGGTGGCACCTTCACGATGGACCGTGAAGCGGCCGCCGAACTGGCCGAAGCGATGGCTCCCGGGCTCGTCCTCCCGATCCACTACGACACGTTCGAGGCCATCGAGACGGACGCCGAGGCGTTCGCGGACGACCTCGACGCGCGGGGGGTCCCAGTCGCGCTGGACGCCGACTGAGCCCTACACCCCGAGCCACTCGTCGTTTCGAATCTCGTAGCCTTCCGACCGGCAGAAGTTCGCGGCTTCGCGCCGAACCGCGCGGGAACCGGGGAGTTTCCCCTTTTGCTCGATCCGGTCGACGATCCAGTCTCCGAGGACGCGGACGCCCTCGTCTTCATCGTCCGCGTCGATCGCGGCGAGTTCCCGGAGCGTCTTCTGGTAGGCGTCCCACTGTGACCCGTCGAGTTGCTCCCGGGGGAGCTTCTGACTCGCCTCCACGATCCGCTTCATCGTCGCGGCCACCGTCGGTCGCTCGATCCGCTCGCGAACCGCCCTGGAGGACTCGAACGTCTCCACGTCTGTCTCGGGGAGCAGTTCCTCGACAGTGTAGGTCCCGTCGGTCGCCTCGACATCGCGGTCGCCCAGCGTCGCGATCACTTCGTCGCCCGTCGCCGGGAACTCGACCGCTTCGAGTTCCGTCTCCAGGTAGGCGAGTTCCGACGGATCGACTGGCGGCTCCGGCTCGTCCCGTCGCTCCAGTTCCTCGGCGATAGCACGTTCGCGCTGGCGTCGGTCGGCGTTCTGGGCCTGGTCCTCCCGCCCTTTCTTGTTATCTGCCATCCTCGAAATTACGCTACCGGCGTGGATAACGTTGTGGAGGGCGGGCAAGGAGTTGGGGAGTTCCCGGGAATCGTACAGCTAGATCAGTCACGATTCGACGCCGAACCCGGTCGCGTACGTCATCTCGGCCCTCGGCCTGGCGGGCCGTTTCGTCGTGGTACCAGCCGAGTACTACGACCTGCGTGCCATCACGGACGCGGACGGTGACTGGAATCCGTCGCCGCTGTTGCTGACCGGCATTGCTGTCTACCTTCCGTATCTGTCCCGACCGTACTACGTGCACAAGCGGCGGCGGGCATCCGCGGTGTGACCCTCACCGACGCTCGTAGCTCGTCAACTCCATCCGCATCGTCTCGGTTCCGTCTTCCTCGTAGTAGGCCGTGAACGGAGCCAGTCCCACGTCGGGGGAGAAGCAGGCTTCGTAGACGACCTGGCCGTTCGTCCGAATCTCCGAGCGGTAGCAGTCGACGCCGCCGACGGTGTCGCGGTCGCCGACGCTGTAGGAGACGGTCTGTCCGTCGGCGGAGTAAGACCACTCGTTGCCGACCCGCAGATCACGCCCCTCGTAGGCTCCGTAGTACGGCGAGAAGAGGCCGAGCACCACGAATCCAGCCGCGGGCGTCGTCAGCAGTTGGCCCTGGATCTCCTCGCGGCTCCCGGTGACGGTCGAACTGTAGCTGTCACCGCCGAGTCGGTAATCCATCGTCGCCGTCACGGTGTCGCCTTCGATCGTCTGCACGTCCCAGACCAGCCGGCCGGTATCACCGTCCATCGCGATGTCGTACTCGAAGCGACCCGGCTGGGAGAAGTCGAAGTACTCGAACTCGCCGTCGGTGACCGAGTCACCGCCGGCCCCGCTTCCGGCTTCGGGACTCCCGTCACCGCCTCCGGCACCTGTCGCTGGGTCACCGTCTTCGCCGGCGTCCGTCGTTCCGGTGTCGGTCCCACCACCCACACAGCCTGCCAGCACGACCATCGCGCCGAGACAGACTGCGAGAAACGCTCGGTTCACGGCTCTCGTACGTCGGAGGGGGATATAAGTAAGATGGCTCTCGTACGTCGGAGGGGAATATCAGTAGGATCTGCGAACCGGTAGCACGATGGTTCGAAAGCGCTTCTCAGTAGTTAGATCACGTCCATCGCGTCCAATCGCTCCGGGAGATACGTGTCCGTCACGAAGTCCAGCCCACGCGCCGCCAGGCTCTGCTGTTCGGCCTTCTTCTCGATGTCGAGCTGGAGTTCGATCTGTTCGCGCCAGTAGTCGGTCTGGAACCGCGGGTCCTCCAGTTCGGATTCGAGGGCGTTCACGTCCGAGTCGCTGAGCGGGTCGGTCGGGAGGTCGTACTCCACGATGTCCGCAGGCTGGATGCCGATGAACTGCGCGTCGGGCGTCGCCAGGTACTCCGAGAGGTGCGCGGACTTGATCGACCCGTAGGCGACCGAGCCGTAGATGCGGTACGACCAGGGGTCACCGTCTGTAAACACGGTCACGGGGAGGCCCAGTTCGTCACGGAGCCGCTTGGTGAGCCGCCGGGTCGCGCGTGCGGGCTGGCCCTTGAGGTGGACGATCAGGGCGTTGTGATCCTCGTCGAACCCGTTCTCGACCAGCCGGTCCCGCATCCCGCCGGTCTCCACACACAGGACGAAGTCGGCGTCGTTGTCGAGGAACTCGATGGTGTCGGGGTTGTTCGGGATCTGGTAGCCGCCCTCGCCGACGTCCTCCTGGCAGTGGATCTCGCGCTCGCCCCGCCGGGTCTGCTCCCGGATCAGCAGGGGGCCCATCACCGTCGCCCCGGACTCCTCGGGGCGCATGTGGAACTCCTCGCGGCGCACGTCCGAGACGATCTCTAAGTCCTCGATCAGCTGGTTCGACTCGTCCTGGCTGTTGAACTGGGCCTCCTCGTGGTCGAACGACTCGCTGAGATAGTAGAGTTCACGCAGGGTGGAGGAGCGGTCCTCCTCGAGTTGCTGGGCCAGGAAGTCGATGACGTACGTGGCTTTCAGCAACTTCTGGGCGCCGCTGACGGTCTTGGCGCTGCGGGTGCTCTCTCGGTCGCCGTACACCCAGACGTCCATCTCCTCGTCGTACTCGATGTTGGACTTCGTCCGGGTCGGGATCGACATGGTCGGGACCTCGCCGCCGGCGAACTGATCGTAGAACTCCGCCGCCAGGTCGATCAACTGCTCGCGCGCGTCGGCCTCGCTCTGTGTGTCGCTGTCGGTACTCATGTTAGGCGTTGATCGTCAGTTTCTCGTCTTCGATGCCCTCGACCTGCACGTCGAAGGTGGCGTCGCCGTCGACGCGGTACTCGATGCTCGCTTCCGTGCCCGCTTTGACCTCGGGCGTCCACTTGACGAAGTACTCCCCGTCCATCTCGACGACGTTCGCGCCGTCGACCTCGCCGGGGTCTTCGCTCACGATGTCGGTGATCTCCAGGCTGGCGTTGGTGTCGTCGTTGTTCTCGACGATCAGCCGCACCGTGCCGTTCTCGTGCTCCCGGTCGACGAGGACGTTGTTCATGATCCGGGCCAGCGAGTCGTCGATGTTCAACTCGCCTTTGCCCGTCACCTCCTGGAGTTTCTCGGCCATCTCGGGGAGGATCGTCGCCAGTTTGTCCTGCTTGCGCCGCCGTTTCTCCATCGACCGGCGCTTCTTGAGGTAGGACTTCAGGTCGCGGGCGGCCTCCCGGATGGCCCGCTCGACCTCGTCTTCGATCTCGGGGACGTTCGCCACCGCGTCCTTGGACTCGCTGGTGAAGGGAACGTTCGTGGAGGCGACGTGGACCATGATGACCGCCGGGCCGTTGGGAATGCCGCTCCCGCCGGGCTGGTCGAGTTTGTAGTTGCGCCAGTTGATCGTCTTGACCACGTCGGTGATCGAACAGGCCCCGCGCTGGTAGACCAGGGGGACGCGGTTGGCAAAGCGCATAACGTCGGCGCTGGAACTCTCCTCGAGGTCACCGCCGTAGGCGATACCCGCCTCGACGATGAACGGGTCGCCGCCGTGGACGGAGGCGTCCCGCGTCGAGGCCGCGTAGAAGTCCGCGTCGAACTCCTTTTTGAGTCCCTCGAGCACCAGCCCGTCGGAGATGGGCGAGAGACAGTCCGTCGGCGGCGCGATAATGTCCGTCTCGCGCATCGCCTCGTGGAGTTCGCTCGCGGTGTCGCGGTCGTCGTCGATGGCCGTGATGTTCGGCGGTTCGTCGGGGATCGTCGACATCTGCCCCCAGATGGCGTCGACGACCTTCTCGCGAGCCGTCTCGCCGAAGGTGGCTTCGTCGTACTCCTCGGTCGCGTCGGCGGCCCGGTCCACGTAGTCTTCGACCTGATCGCGAGTGAGTCGGTCGTGGGGATTCTCCTCGTCCTCGAACTTCGTGGCGACCCGCTCGGCCAGGCCCTGCACGTGAGCGTCGTCCTTCCGGTCCGTGGTGGCTTCGTCGACCAGCGCGTAGATGTCGCCGGTCCGCTCGTCGCTGACGGCGCCCCAGGCGGCCGCGGCGGCCTTCTCCCGGACGGTCGAGCCGAAAGTCGTCGCGTACGCTTCCTCGACGCCCTCGGCGACCGTCTCGACGATGCCCTGCACCCGGGAGTGGGTGACCGAACCGGCGTCGTCGATCTCGGCGGCGATCGACGCGGCGAACTCGGCAGTCGCCTCCGCGCCCTTGTTGGCCACGGCGTCGGAGACGGCCGACTCGATGTCTGCATCTTCGTGTGTCGCGGGCGCACTCCAGGCCATCTCGCGGCCGAAGTGCCGATCGCGGAAGTTGTCGATGACTTTGTCGGCGGTCTTCCCGCCGACACGGGTGAACTCCTCCTGCAGGAAGCCCGACACAGAGTAGGAGTCGGTGGCGTCGAGCATCTTCTGGAGGGTGCCCAGTTCGACACCGTGGGGGTGGGGCCGGATCTCTTCTGTCTCCTCGGGGAGCTGGTCGGTGGCGCGCTCGAACTTGAAGTGTTCCTGTGGCTCCCGGAGTTCCAGTCGCGCGTGGGGGTTGACGACCGCAGTGTGTTTGATGTAGTCGTGGAGCTGGTTGCGGGCGCGCATGTTCGCCTCCATCTCCAGTTCGATGCGGGTACCGTGGGGTCGGTCCCAGGAGGTCGTGTCCTCGCCCTCGATCTCGGGTTCGTTCGAGTCCGTGTCGATGGTCAACTCGAAGTACTTTGCGTCGGCGCTGCCCTTGGTCCGGCTGGTGATCTTGGCGGGCTTGCCACTCGTGAGTTGTGAGTAGAGGACGGCGGCCGAGATACCGATCCCCTGCTGACCGCGGTTCTGCTCGCGGGCGTGGAACCGGGAGCCGTACAGCAGTTTGCCGAAGATCTTCGGGATCTGCTCCTTGGTGATCCCGGGGCCGTTGTCCTCGACGATGAGGCGGTAGTAGTCGTCGTTCTCCTGAATTTCGACGTAGATGTCCGGGAGGATACTGGATTCCTCGGTCGCGTCGAGGGCGTTGTCGACGGCCTCCTTGACGGCCGTCACCAGTGCCCGCGCGCCCGAGTCGAACCCGAGCATCTGACGGTTCTTCTCGAAGAACTCGGCGATGGAGATGGACCGCTGAGCCTCCGCCAGCTCCTCTGCGATCCCCTCCCCCTCGGCGAGTGTCGACTGGTACGAGGTCATTCTCTGCACACTTCTACCCCCGGAGGGGTTAAATGTTGCACGGCAGCTCGGTGAAAGTGAAGCCGTGCGTGTCACTTTCTTACAGACCGCGGAGCGACCGACGAAGAGCGAGCGAACGGGCCAGTTGAGTACGCGTCCGACGCCGCGCAGAGACGGCGTAACGTGCCCCTACTGGTTGAGTTCGCACGCGAGCACGCGCGTGCGGGGGTTTTATCAGTCCGCAAATCCTACGGCGTAGTAGATTTCATGTCTAACGAGTCTGAGTACGGAGCCAGGCAGATACAGGTCCTGGAAGGGTTGGAGGCCGTACGCAAGCGGCCGGCGATGTACGTCGGGTCGACGGACTCCCGTGGACTGCACCACCTCGTCTACGAGGTCGTCGACAACTCTATCGACGAGGCCCTGGCGGGATACTGTGACACTATCGAGGTCACCATCCACGAGGACGACTCCGTCAGCGTCAGCGACGACGGACGGGGGATTCCAGTGGATACGCACGACGAACACGACCGCCCCGCGCTGGAGGTCATCATGACCGTCCTGCACGCGGGCGGGAAGTTCGACAACAAGTCCTACCAGGTGTCCGGCGGGCTCCACGGAGTGGGGGTATCGGTCGTCAACGGGCTCTCGAAGTGGCTCGAAGCGGAGGTCAGGCGGGACGGCGCGGTCTGGAAACAGCGGTTCGACCACGGCGAGCCCGAGTACGAACTGAAGTCGGTTCGCGACCTCGAAGAAGACGAAGAGACGGGCACCACGGTCCGGTTCTGGCCCGACGGCGACATTTTCGAGACGACCCGGTTCGAGTTCTCGACGCTGGAGGCGCGCCTTCGCGAACTCGCCTTCCTCAACTCCGGCGTCGAGATCACGCTTCACGACGAACGTGACGGCACCGAATCTACCTTCTGCTACGAGGGGGGAATCAAGGAGTTCGTCGGGTACCTCAACGAGACCAAGGAACCACTCCACGAGGAAGTCATCTACTTCGACGACGAGGAAGCCGTCGACGAGGGGACCGTCCGCGTGGAGGTCGCGGTACAGGCCACCGACGAACTCCAGGGGTCGATCCACGCCTTCGCCAACAACATCAACACCCGCGAGGGTGGCACACATCTCACCGGCTTCAAGACTTCACTCACGCGCGTCGTCAACGACTACGCCGAGGAGCACGGGCTGATCGGCGACCTCGACGAGAACCTGAAAGGCGAGGACATCCGCGAGGGGCTGACTGCAGTGATCTCGGTCAAACACCCCGATCCGCAGTTCGAGGGGCAGACGAAGACCAAACTCGGGAACTCGGAGGTTCGCGGCGTCGTCGAAAGTGCGGTCCACGAACAGCTCACGACCTTCTTCGAGGAACACCCCGACACCGCACAGGCGATCATCCGGAAGGCCGTCGAGGCGGCGAAAGCTCGCAAGGCGGCCAAGAAAGCCGAAGAGCTCACGCGCCGGAAGAACGCGCTGGAGTCGACGGCCCTGCCCGGCAAACTCGCCGACTGTCAGACCAAAGATCCCACCGAGTCCGAGCTGTTCATCGTGGAGGGCGACTCCGCGGGTGGCTCGGCCAAACAGGGGCGCAACCCCGAGTTCCAGGCCATCCTCCCGCTGGGCGGGAAGATCCTGAACGTCGAGAAACACCGACTGGACCGGATCCTGGAGAACAACGAGATCCGGAACATGATCACGGCCATCGGGACCGGGATCGGCGACGAGTTCGACATAGAGGACGCTCGGTACCAGCGGATCATCTTCATGTGTGACGCGGACGTGGACGGCGCACACATCCGGACCCTGTTGTTGACACTGTTCTACCGGCACATGCGGCCGCTGGTCGAGGCGGGGTACGTCTACGCCGCCCAGCCGCCGCTCTATCGCATCCGGTATCGCGGCGAGACCTACGACGCGATGACCGAGGCCGAACGGGAACGCATCGTCCAGGAGAAGTGTGACGGCAACCCCACGCAGGTCCAGCGGTTCAAGGGCCTCGGGGAGATGAACCCCGAACAGCTCTGGGAGACGACGATGAACCCCGAACACCGCCACCTCAAGCAGATCACCATCGAGGACGCGGCGAAGGCGGACAAGATGTTCAACGTCCTGATGGGTGACGCCGTGGAGCCGCGTAAACAGTTCATCAAGGAACACGCGCCGGAAGCGGAGTGGGTCGACATATGAGCTCCGAACTGCCGGACCAGCCCGACGACGCGACGGCCGCCCCGGCGGCGAACGTAGAGCGCGTGCGGGTCGAAGACGAGATGGAGCAGAGCTACATCGACTACGCGATGAGCGTCATCGCGGGTCGGGCCCTCCCGGACGTGCGTGACGGACTCAAGCCCGTCCACCGGCGCATCCTCTACGCGATGCACTCCATGGGCGTCACCAGCGGTTCCAGCCACCGCAAGTCCTCCTCGGTGGTCGGGGAGACGATGGGTGACTACCACCCCCACGGCGACCAGGCCATCTACGACACTCTGGTGAACATGGCCCAGACGTTCACGATGCGGGAACCCCTGATCGACGGGCAGGGGAACTTCGGGTCGATGGACGGCGACCCCGCCGCGGCCATGCGGTACACCGAGGCCCGGATGAGCCCCATCGCCGAGGAGTTGCTGGAGGACATCGAGAAGGACACCGTCGACTTCCAGGCCAACTACGACGACCGCCTCGAAGAGCCGGAAGTCCTCCCGGCGGCGTACCCGAACCTGCTGGTCAACGGCTCCACGGGGATCGCGGTCGGGATGTCGACGAAGATCCCGCCGCACAACCTCGAAGAGGTGATCGACGCGACGATCCACCTGATCGACAATCCCGATTGCGACGTGGAGGACCTGATCCACCTCGAGGAGAGTCCAGGGCCGATCAAGGGGCCGGACTTCCCGACGGGCGCGAACATCGTCGGCCGCAACGACATCCACAAGGCGTACAAGACTGGCCGCGGTCGGCTCACCGTCCGCGCCGAGTACGAGGTCGACCACGAGGAGGGTCGCATCGTCATCTCCGAGTTGCCCTACCAGGAGAACAAGGCCCGCGTGGTCGAGCGAATCGCCGAGAACGTCAACGAGGGGAAAGTCGAGGGGATCAGTGACCTGCGCGACGAGTCCGACCGGGACGGCGTGCGGGTCGTGATCGACCTCAAGCGTGGCGCGAACGCCGACGTGGTGGAGAATCAACTGCTCGAACACCACCTCGAATCCACGTTCGGCGTCATCAACCTCGCCCTCGTCGACGGCCAGCCCCGCGTGCTGACGCTCAAGGAGACCCTGGCGGAGTACGTCGACCACCGCAAGGAGGTCGTTCGCCGCCGGAGCCAGTTCGAGCTCGACGAGGCCCAGGACCGCGCGCACATCCTGGAAGGTCGACTCACGGCCGTCCAGAACGCCGACGACGTGATCGAACTCGTCCGGGACGCCGACACCCGCGACGACGCGAAAGAGGCCCTGCGAGACGAGTACGACTTCTCCGAGGACCAGGCCGATCACATCGTCCGCATCCAGATCGGGAGCCTGACCTCCGAGGAGGTCGGCGAGATCGAGACCGAGTACGAGGAAGTCCAGAACAGGATCGAGCGCCTCGAAGAGATCCTGGGCGACCAGCAGGAACTGCTGGACGTCATCAAGGACGAGCTCCGGGAGATCCGCGAGGACTACGGCGACGAGCGCCGGACCCGGATCGTCGAGGACGACGGCGAGGTCACCCACGAGGACCTCATCCCCGAGCAGGACTGCGTGGTCGTCATCACCGAGGACGACTACATCAAGCGGATGCCCGTCGAGAAGTTCGAGCCCCAGGGCCGGGGCGGGAAGGGCATCATCGGCGCCGATCCCAAGGAGGGCGACCGGGTCAACGAGGTGTTTCGGGCCAACAGCCACGACTACCTGCTCTGCTTTACGAATCAGGGCAAGGTCTACCGACTGAAGACCTACCAGGTACCCGAGATGAGCCGGACGGCCCGTGGCAACCACATCCGGAACGTCATCGAGGGCATCGACGACGGCGAGGAGATCACGGCCGTCGTCGACACCGACGCGTTCAGCGACGACCGGTGTCTCACCATGGTCACGCGGAACGGCTACGTCAAGCGGACCTGCACGACCGACTTCCAGAACATCCGGTCGACGGGGATCATCGCCGCGTCGCTGGAGGAGGGTGACGAACTCGTCGACGTGGAGGTGACCGACGGCGAGCAGGATCTCGTGATCGCGACCGAACGGGGCATGACGATCCGGTTCGCGGAGACGGAGGCCCGACAGATGGGGCGTAACGCACGCGGCGTCGGCGCGATCAAGCTCCAGGACGGGGACCGCGTGGTCGGGCTGGTCGCGACGGGCGGGAGTGACGACCGCGCACTGTTGACCGTCACGGAGAACGGCTACGGGAAGCGGACCCTGCTCGACGAGTACCGCCAGCAGTCCCGCTACGGCAAGGGGCTGATCGACATCAAGACGGACGCCCGCAACGGGCCAGTGACGGACGTGAAAGCTGTCGAGGAGGGCGACCACCTCATCATCATGAGCGAGAGCGGTCAGATCATGCGCATCCGCGCGGCCGACATCTCGACGGTCGGCCGCAACACGAAGGGCGTCACGATCATGGAACTCGACGGCAACGATCGAGTCGCCAGCGTGACCGTCGTCCCTGATCCCGCCGACGAGTGAACGCCGATCCGACCGCGTCCGAACGTTCCGTCGACCGCCCGTCAGTCGTCCGCGGGCGCGGCTTGGGCCAACCGATCCGGTGACAGCGACCCGTGTCGGACCATCTCCGCGAAGTGATCGTCGGGGAGTTTCTCGCCGTCCGTGATGCCGCGGGCGTCCTGCTTTGCGAACCTGGTCTCGACGAACCACTCGGCGACCAGGGCCTTCCTGGCGTCGTCGCGCTCGTCGATGGCGTCCTGTGCGCGCTCGATCAGCAGGGCGGCGGTCACCACGTCGAAGATGTAGTCGGCGAGCTGTTTGGCCTCGTGCTGGGCGTACTCTTGGTCCTCGGTGGCCAGCGAGAGCATGGCCGCCTGCATGTCCTCGAACTCCTCGGCGACCGTCGCCGCGAGGTCGTCGAGGTGTGGGTGGTCGGCGGTATCGAGGGCGTCCTCGACCAGCGGGAACAGTTCCTCGTGGGCGGCTTCGCGGTTCAGCACGCGCAACACGTCCAGCGAGAGGACGTTCGAGGTACCCTCCCAGATGGGGAGGACCTGCGAGTCCCTGAGCATCCGCTCGGTGGTGAAGCCGTTGACGTAGCCGTTACCGCCCAGGATCTCACAGGCGTAGGAGGCGGTGTCGACGGCCATCCGGGCGGTCTTGTACTTCGCGATGGGGACGAGCAGGCGCATCAGCTTGAACGCCCGCGCCGCGTCGTCGTCGCGGTCCTCGGGCGATTCGTCGAGGCGCTGCTCGTTGGCCATGTAGTCGGCGTAGTGGCGCGTGGCCTCGAAGGTGAAGGCGAGCGCGGCCTCGTAGTCGGTCTGCATGTTCACGAGATCGCGACGCATCAGCGGGTACTCCTGGATGGTCTCGCCGAAGGCGTCCCGGGTGGCGGCCTGGACCTTCGATTCGAGGAGGCAACGTCCCATTCCGCCGACCGAGCCCGTAGCGTTGGTCAGCCGTTCGAAGTTCATCATCTCGGCCATCAGCTTGAACCCGTTCTCGGGCTCGCCGACGAGGTAGGCCTCCGCACCGCGGAACTCGACCTCGCCCGTGGGGACGGCGATGGTGCCGAGTTTGTCTTTCAGCCGGCGATAGAGCTGATCGTTGAGACTTCCATCCTGCTTGGTGTGTGGAACCAGAAACAGCGACAGCCCCGCGGTGCCGTCGGGGGCGTCGGGTCGGCGGGCCAGCGCGAGCGTGCCCTCGGCGTCGATGTTGGAACAGAACCACTTCTCGCCGTGGAGTTCGTAGATCCCCTCCTCGTCGGTGGGCTCGGCGGTAGTCTCGTTCGCTCCCACGTCCGAGCCGCCCTGTTTCTCGGTGAGAAACATCGCGCCCTCGATGTGGTCGTCGTAGTCGCGGTTGGTGAGGCCCCGGAAGTACTCGTCCAGCAGGTCTGCGTTGGGGTGGTCGTCGTCGACGTACTTCTCCAGGACGATCGCCGCACCGGTGGTCATCGAGACCGGGCAGACGAAGCCCCCGTCGGCAAAGGAGAGAATCGTCTGCTGGCTCAGGACGTGCTGGAACCCCAACGGATCGTCCCGTCCCGGTGGCGCGTGGAAGACGTCGTGTGTCACGCCGCGGTCGTAGACCAGCTGGTCGTTCTCGTGCTGCAGTGGGTGGTACTGGACGTGATTCTGCACCTCGCCGTGCTCGTCGTAGGTCCGCAACTCGTGGCCCTCGCGGTCGATGATCGCCGCGTTGTCGGTGATGGTGTGACCGGTCAGTTCACCGAGGTCCGACAGTTCGGGTTCGGCCCACTCGAACTCCGCGCCCGGATAGGTCCGCTCGACCTCCGCCTGCAGCGCGAGGTCGAGCTCCCAGTAGTTGACGTGTCTCCCCGCCTCGTACCGGCTGTAGTCGATAGGGGTATCCACCATACCACGCCATTTGCGGACGACCCACATAAAGACACAGCCCACCCGTTGTCCGTTTATTGCGACAGTGACTCGGCGGACCTTTCGGAAACAGGAAACCCCTCGTGAGTTTCTTCCTATCCGAAATACTATTGCGGCGGCGTGTGCCACGATACAAAACCTCATGGAAGATCAGGAACTCTCGAACGAGGCTCTCGACGTTGCGGTGAGCGACGACGGGTTCGTCGTCCGGGCGACCATCGACCGACCCGAGGAACGTAACTCACTGAACGAACCGGTGATCCTGGGCCTGCTGGACGCGATCCAGTTCGCCGACGAGAGCGAGGCGCGGGTGTTGGTCCTGCGCGGTGCGGGCGGCACCTTCTGCTCGGGCGGCGATCTCTCCGAGATGTCCGGTGTCATCGGGCAGGGATCGGAGGCCTATCGGGAGCAGTTCTCCTCGCTGTCGGCCATCGTCCAGGAGATGGTCGACGCCAGCGTCCTCACCGTCGCGGCGGTCGAGGGCTACTGTCTCGCGGGCGGACTCGGCCTCGCGTCGGCCTGCGAGTTCGTCGTCGCCCGGGACGACGCCGAGTTCGGCACGCCCGAGGTGAACGTTGGGCTGTTCCCCGCGCAGGCGATGGCCCCGATCATGCGCTCTGTCGACCAGAAGGCCGGGCTGAAACTCCTCTTCACTGGCGAACACGTACCTGCGGAGGAGGCTGCCGAGATGGGACTCGTGACCGAGCTGGCACCCGAAGGCGAGTTCGAGGACGCCCTGGACGACCTCGTGGACCAGCTGGTTGACAACAGCCCGGTCCTCATCGAGGTCGGCAAGGAAGCCTACTACGCCCAGCGAGACATGGGCTTCCAGGAAGCGCTCTCCTACCTGAAGGAGATCATCACGGTCGTGGCGATGAGCGACGCGACCGAGGAGGGGATCAACTCGTTCCTGATGGACGAGGATCCGGAGTGGGAGGTGCGCCAATGACCGACGCGAACCGCGACTCCGTGAAGGGCAACGACCCCGACAAAGTCGTCATCTCGGCGGCGCTGACGGGTGCGCTCACGACCCGGGACCAGTGCGAGGCGATCCCCTACACCGCCGAGGAGATCGCGGAGGAAGCCGCCGCCGCGCGCGAGGCGGGCGCGGCCGTCGCCCACATCCACGCCCGGACGGACAACGGCTCACCGACCTACTCGACCGAGCGCTACCAGGAGATCAAAGACGAGGTGCAGGCCCGCACCGACATCGTCATCAACTTCTCGACGGGCGCGATCCACGAACCCGTCGAGAGCCGCGCGGAGTACGTCCGCGAGACCCAGCCGGAGGTGGCCGCTCTCAACATGGGCTCGATGAACTACGCCAAGTACTCCGAGTCCCGGGAGGACTACGTGTTCGACATGGTGTTCGAGAACTCCTTCTCGGAGATCCGCGAGATGGTAACCACGATGGGAGAGGCCGGCGTCAAGCCCGAACTGGAGTGTTTCGACACGGGCCACATCGGCAACACACGCCCGCTTCTCGCGGAGGGCAAACTCGAACACCCCCTCCACTTCAGCCTCATCATGGGCGTGCTGGGCGGGATCCCCGCGACCGCGGAGAACCTGGCCCACCAAGTGCGCCAGTTGCCCGACGATGCCACCTGGCAGGTCATCGGGATCAGCGAGGACCAGTGGCGACTCGTCGGCGCGGCGCTGTCGATGGGCGGGAACGTCCGGGTCGGCCTCGAAGACAACTTCTACGTCAGCGAGGGCGAGATGGCCGAGAGCAACGCCGACCTCGTCGAGAAGGCCGCACGGATGGCCCGCGACGTGGGCAGAGAACCCGCCACGCCCGACGAGGCCCGCGAGATCATGAGTATCGAATGAGTCACCGGACCCCGGTTCCGGTAGGCTGAATTGGTCCCTCGCTCAACCTCCGAGCGATGACGGGTGTCGCGCGGCGATGACTGATGGCGACCGCCTCACTGGCCCTCGTCTCGTCCTGGCCAGCGGACTCCTGTTCGGACTGGTCTACCTGGGCTTCGTCCTCGCGGTCCGACCCTCGCGGATCGGCATCGACTTCGAGGTCTACTACGTCGCGGCGAAAGCCGCCCTGGCCGGCGAGAATTTCTACGCCGTCTCGCCCGAGCGCGTCCCGGAGTTCACGTACGTCTACCCGCCGCTTTCGATCCTCTTGTTCTACCCGTACGCCGGCTTCGGTTCCTGGGTGCCGGGCTACGTCGTCCATACGCTCGGGACCGTCCTCGCGGGGCTAGCGACCGCCTGGCTCCTGGTGCGGTCCGTCGAGCGCACCAGGGGTCGCCTCTCCTGGCCTGACCGCCTGCTCGTGGCGGGGTTCGTCGCCGCCTCGATCCACTCGATGCCGTCGCTCGTCTTCGGCCAGGTGAATCACCATCTCGCACTGGCGCTGACCGCCGGCGTCGTCGCTCTCGAAGGCAACCGCGAGCGGGTCGCGGGCGGGGCCTTCGCCGCGGCCGCGTACTTCAAGGTGTTCCCGGCGGCCGTCGGGATCTGGTTGCTCCGCCGGCGCTCCTGGCGGGCCATCGGGGTCGCCGTCGGAACCGGTCTCGGCCTGCTCGCGTTGGGACTGGTCGCCTTCGGCCCCGAACTGACCGAACGCTACCTGCACGCGGCGCTGCTTGACCGCCTCGACCACGGCGAGTTCGCGGGCGGACTCGCTCCGTCGGCGACGTACCTGACCCTCCGGCGGCCGCTGTCGGTGCTGTTTCCGGCCGGGCCGTCGCTCCTGTGGGCCGGTGGGGCGCTGGCGCTACTCGTACCACCGGTGGCGTCTCTCTATCGCACCGTCGAGGATCGACTCGACCGGCTGGTCGCGATCCTGGGGACCCTGATCGCGATCCTCCTCTTTTTCCCCTCCTATCCCATCTACGTCGTGATCCTGTACTTTCCGCTGGTGCCACTGTGCTACCTCCTCCCGGCTGGCCGGCCGCGACGGCTGATCATCGCGGGCGCGCTGCTGGCGAACGTTTCGGTCAGGCTCGACGACGTGGCCCAGATACTCCAGATCTCGCCGCTTTCCCAGGCTGGCGCGACGACGGTCGTTGGCGGACTGGAACCCGTGTTCGGGCTGGCGACGCCGCCGCTGATCGGACTCCTCGTGGTCCTGACCGGGTGTGTGGCCTACCGCTACGAGAAAGATACGGCGACCTAGCCGGACCAGCCGCCGCGGATGTCGCTATCGATGTTGCCCCGCCACTGATCGAAGCCCGACTCGCAGGTGGGGTTGGACTTCAGATGATCCATGAAGCCGGCCCCCGGCGATTCGAGTTGCATCTCACAGAACGGACAGACGTTCGGGTCGTTCCACGTGGTCGGCACTGGTGTACCTGTATCCCCCATGGGACTGCCGACGAAAGGGTTGCATATAATTGTTTACGATATCGACCGGAGTTAGATTAAATGTCCTAATATGTCACGAACGGAGCGAGCGTGAGGAGTTCGTGACGACCAGCAGGCTGGAGGCGGTCATCGCGACGGCGGCGAACAGGGGGTTCAGCAGGCCGGCGACGGCGATAGGGATGGCGACGGCGTTGTAGAGGAACGCCCAGCCGAGGTTCTGTCGGATGCGCCCGTGCGTGCCGTTGGCGATCTCGAACAGCGCGGTGACGTTTCGCAGGTCGTCGTCCAGCAGGACCGCGTCGGCCGCGTCCGCGGCGAGGTCCGTCCCGCTCCCGAGTGCGATACCGAGGTCGGCCGCGGCCAGTGCAGGGCCGTCGTTGCTCCCGTCGCCGACCATCGCGACGGTGCCCCGGCCCCGCAGTCGCTCGACTGTCTCGGCCTTGGCCTCGGGCGGGACGCCGGCGAACACTTCGTCGGCGTCGATCCGGTCCTCGATGCGCTCGACAGCGCCGCCCTCGTCGCCGGTCAACACGACCACCTCGTGGTCGGCCGAGAGGGCCGCGACAACAGCTTCGGCCTCCGGGCGCTCGCGCTCGCCCAGCAGGAGCAGTCCCCGAGCCTGGCCCGCCCAGCCGACGAACACGGGGCGCTGGCCCGCGTCGGCCGCCTCGGTGGCTCGCTGGTCTAGCTCGTCGGGGACCCACAGCCCCTCGGAACGCAGCAGGTCTGCCCGGCCGACGGTCACGCGATCGCCGTTCACGACGGCGCTGACCCCGGTGGCGTGGCGCTCGAAGTCGACGGCGTCTGTCGGGTTCTCGACGGCTTCGGTGATCGCCGTCGCGACGGGGTGGTTCGCCCGGGACTCGACCGCGGCCGCACGACGGCGCAACGTCTCCGGGTCGTCACCGACGACCTCGGCGACGCGCATCTCGCCGGTCGTCAGCGTCCCGGTCTTGTCGAAGACCACCACGTCGACCTCGGGGACGGCCTCGAACACCGCTTCGGAGACGACGACGATGCCCGCGTCGGCGGCCTCGCGGACGCCCGCGGCGACGGCCAGCGGCGTCGCAAGCCCCAGCGCGCAGGGACAGGAGACGATCAGGACGGTGAGCCCGATCAGGAGGGCGGACACGCCGCTCCCGCCGGTCAGGAGCACAGCCGCGGCCGCCACGGTACCGAGCGCGATCACCGTCGGGACGAACACCGTCGCCAGTCTATCGGCGAGGCGCTGCATCCCCGGCCGGGCGCTCTGGATCGACCAGAGCAACTCGACGATGCGGTCGAGCGTGCTCTCGGCGTCGGCCGCGACTTCGACGGTCAGCGGCGCGTCGGTAACGACACTCCCGCCGATCACCTCGTCGCCCACGCGCTTGTCGACCGGCATCGGTTCCCCGCTGAGCAGGGACTCGTCGACGGCGGCCGATCCCTCGACGACCTCGCCGTCGGTCGGAACTCGCTCACCGACTTTGACCAGCAGTCGGTCGCCGGCCGTGAGCTCCTCGACGGGAACCGTCTCCGTGCCGTCGACGGTCAGCCGGCGCGCCTCGGTCACTCTGGACTCGGTCAACTCCGAGAGCAGGCCGACCGCGCGGTCCTTGACCCGGCCCTCGTAGTAGTTGCCCAGCGAGACCACGAGGACGATGGCGACGGTCACGTCGAAGTAGAGGTGCGTGCGGCCCAGCAGCATGGCGACGCTGCTGTAGCTGTAGGCGGCCGTGGCCGCCAGCGCGACCAGCAGGTCCATGTTCGGGTGGCCGGCTCGGAGGCTGACGTACGCGCCCCGCAGGATCGGCCACCCCGTATAGAACAGGACGATCGAGGTCATCAGACAGACGTTCCCGAACAGGTAGAGCCCGACGAGGCTGTTCAGATCGACGAAGGGGGCGTCGTAGCCAAAGTAGGTCGGGTAGAGAAAGAGGGCGTACCAGCCCATCACCATCATGCCGAAGAAACCGCCGATTGCCAGCGCCCAGGCGGACTCGTCGGCCTCGCTCTCGGCTTCGACCTCGCGGTCGCGGGCCGCGTATCCGTAGCCGGAGACGGCATCCGCGAGCTCGTCGGGCCGAGTCTCCTCGGGGTCGTAGACCAGCCGCATCGTGTCCGTGGCGTAGCTCGCGGCGGCGTCGTGCACACCCGACTGGTCGACGGCGCGGGACTCGACGAACGCCTCGCAGGTCCCACAGTGCATCCCGTCGACGGCGAGGTAGCCGGTCTCGGCGTCAGCCGGCACCGAGACCTCCTCGCGACTCCGGCGCTCGTCGAGCTCCGCCTCGGTCGTCTCCACGTCGTCGAGGGCGTTCGCGACCGAGAGACAGCCCTGACAGCAGTACGAACCGCCGTCGCCGTCGGTGATCGGCTGGTCCGGCGTCGGACGATCGCAGAGAGTACAGTCGGTCATGCGAGGGGCTGGTAGAACGGCACGGGCAACATCGGCACGCCGACGCCGAGCAACATCAGGCCGTGTGAGAGGGGGATGTACCCGAGCAGGATGAAGGCTCCGCCCAGCATCCGGTGGAGGGTCCGGCGGTGCCCGTCACCCAGCGTGCCGAGCACCGTGCCGTAGGCGAACAGCGTCGGGACCGTTCCCAGGCCGAGCACACCGAGGCTGAGCGCGGCCCGGACTGGATCACCGAGCGCGAACGCGTAGACGTACGCGGGGTAGAGGATCGGGCAGGGAAGGATCCCGTGGACGGCCCCGAGGCCGACGATCTTCGGCCCGCCGACGAGCCGGTCGACGCGTGCGGTGAGCCACCCGCTGATCCGCTGGAACCCCCGCGTGACGACGGCGGGCGTGAACCGGTCGAGGTGGCCGGTGCCGCCCAGCAGGTATCTGACACCCGTCGCGACGATGACCGCGCCGACGGTCAGTCCGGCGACGATCCGAACCGGATTCGCGATAGCGGGGAGTCCGTCGACCGACGCGAACACGAGGCCGCCGACCGCGGCCGCGAGCGCGCCGATTGCGGCGTAGCTGATCGTCCGGCCCAGGTTGAACAGCAGGTGCTGGCGGACGGCGAAGGGCGTGAGCCGCCGACTCCGGTCGGTGCCGGTTTTCGCGTCCATCCGGTCGGCGTACAGGGTGACCAGCGGGCCGCACATCCCGAGACAGTGTGCGCCGGCCAACAGGCCGATCACGGCGAATACCAGCAGGTCGACGTTGCCTTCGACGGCGGAGACGCCGGCCAACTGGAGGGTCGTCGCGGTCATCTATCGGGAAGTCGGCACCACGCTCAGCTGTGTGCGGCCTCGGTCCCGTGTTCTTCGGCCTCGGTCGGCGAGAACAGCAGGTACAGGCTGGTCGTGATCAGGACGACGTTCGTGACCGTCACGGCGAGTGCAACGTAGAACGACAGTGTGAGGCCGAACGTTACTACCGGCACCAACGCCATTAATGAAATAGCGATAACAATTCGTGGCGACAGCGAGTCGAACGCCTGGATCATACCGATGCTTGGAGAACGCGCGGTATAATCCTGGGCGGTGTTCTCACTCCGTGGGAACTCCCTGTATCGAATTTAACGAACATGTGCATATACTCTCGTATGACCGCGACAGAGGCTGAGGCGGAGGCGGATTCCGCGGTCGTCGGTGACGACGTGTACACCGACGGGACACTGGTCAGGGATCCGGATATCGAGGAGTCGCTCTCACAGGACGAGTACGATCCGAAGGGGACGCTGGCGTTGTTGCTGGTGTACTTCCTGATCCTCGCCCTGATGTGGACGTACATGTACTTCGTCGAGTTCCTCGGCAACGGTGCGACGGTGGTGGGGTGATCGGCGATGCACGTTCACAACTACGAAAAGCTGTGGCTCGGGGCGTCGCTCCTGTTGATCGTCGGGTTCATCTCGACTATCGTCTACGGGGCGGCGGGCGCCGGCATCACCATGGTCAACGACGAGGGCGGACAGGTGAACCCCAAGGAACTCGGGAACACGAGCGGGTTCGACGACCCCGGCGTGACGAAGGTCGGCCCCAACGAGTACGAAGTCCACATCGTGGCCCTCCAGTTCGCGTTCCAGCCCGGAACCGTCGAGCTGCCCGCCAACAGCACGGTCACGTTCTACGTGACCTCCCGGGACGTGGTCCACGGGTTCGAGGTCGCGGGCACGAACGCCAACACGATGGTCATCCCCGGTGAAGTGTCGCAGATCACCGTCGAGTTCGACGAACCGGGCGAGTACGGTATCGTCTGTCACGAGTACTGTGGCGCTGGCCACCACAGCATGGCCGCGGAGTTGATCGTCAGAGAGCCATCGAACTTCACGATGCAAGACGACACGCAGACGCCGACGAGTGGAAACGAGACGACGAACGCCACGGCGACGCCGACCGGAGGTGAGTCGGCGTGAGCACCCCCGGTGAGACGGCCGGCGAGACCGTCGAGTCGGCCCGGGAGATGCTCCCGGACAACTCCTTCCTGATCCAGTACCCGCACGTCTCGCGGGTCGTGCGCTCCCTGTTCCTGACGGCGTTCGTCGCCTTCGGGATCGGGGCGTTCATGGGCGTCCTGCAGGCGCTCCACCGGACGGGCATCGCCCGGATCGTCGAATCGGCCGACTACTACACGTTTTTGACGCTCCACGGCGTCCTGCTGGCGATCGTGTTCACCATCTTCTTCCTCGCGGGCGTGTTCACCTGGGCGAACACGCGGAGCCTCGACAGACCACCGGTGAGCAAACGGTTCACGTGGTTCTGGGTCGTCACGATGTCCGCCGGGACTGCGATGGCGGGTATCGCGATGCTCGCCGGGCTGCTCCCGAGTATCGACATCAGCGCGGACGTGCTGTTCACGTTCTACGCGCCCCTGCAGGCACACCCGATCTTCTACATCGGGCTCGCCGTGTTCGTCATCGGGACCTGGCTCGCCGGCATCGACTGGTTCCGCCAGTTCCTGGCCTGGCGACGCGAGCACCCCGATGAGCGCATTCCCCTGCAGTCGTTCATGGTCCTGACGACGATGATCATGTGGTTCATCGCCACCCTCGGCGTCGCCGTCGAGGTCGTCGTCTTCCTGATCCCGTGGTCGCTCGGAATCATGCCCGCACCGAATCCGCTGCTGACCCGGACGCTGTTCTGGTTCTTCGGCCACCCGATCGTCTACTTCTGGTTGATGCCGGCGTACCTGCTGTGGTACACGGTCCTGCCGAAGATCGCCGGCGGACGGCTGTTCAGCGACCCGCTCGCACGGGTCGTGTTCGTCCTCTTCTTGCTCCTCTCGACGCCGGTCGGGATTCACCATCAGTATCTGGACCCCGGCATCGCCGAGGGGTTCAAATTCATCGCGATGACCAACACGATGTTCCTGCTGCTGCCGAGCCTGCTGACGGCCTTCACCGTCGTGGCCAGCATCGAACACGGCGCTCGCCAGCGCGGCGGCACCGGCTACTTCGGCTGGCTCAAAGCACTCCCGTGGCGTGACCCGGCCTTCACGGGCATGGCACTCGCGGGCCTGATGTTCGCCGCCGGCGGGTTCAGCGGCATGGTCAACGCGGGGATGAACATCAACTACCTCGTCCACAACACGCTGTGGGTGCCCGGCCACTTCCACCTCACCGTCGGGACGGCCGTGGCGCTGTCCTTCATGGCCGGGGCCTACTGGCTCGTGCCCCGGATCACTGGCCGGAAACTGTACAGCCGCCCCATCGGGCTGTTCCAGGTCGTCCTCTGGTTCGTCGGCATGGTGTTCATGTCGGCGGCGATGCACCGCGGCGGCCTGGCGGGCATCCCGCGTCGGACCGCCGAACCGCAGTACCCGCAGGTCGCCTTCGAGACGGTCGCCGGATCGGTCGGTAGCCTCCGACTGCAACTCGCCTTCGGTGGTGTCCTCCTGTTCGTCTCGGCGCTGTTGTTCCTCATGAACGTCGGCCTCACTGCGATGAACAACAAGCCCGCCCGGGGCCTCGATTCGGCACTGCCGCCGGCGCTGTCCGGCCCCGAGCAGTCGCCGACGGTGCTGGACAACCTCAAACTCTGGGCGCTGATTGCCGTCGTGCTGGTGATCCTCGCCTACTCGCTGCCGCTGTACAGCATCGTCCAGGGTGCCGGTCTCTACCCGGCCGGACAGGAAGCGTCGCCGGCTGTCATCGCACCGCTGCTGGAGGTGATCGCATGAGTCGCCTCTCACCGGCTTCGCTGCTGATCGTCGGGGCGTTCATGGTCCCGTTGTTCATCGAACTGCCGGTCGTGCTGTCGTTCGTCGGCGTCAACCTGCCGATGGAAGTCTCGCTCGGCATGGGCGTCGTCGCGTTCGCGATGGTACTGGTCTGGTCGGAAGTCAGCGAGAAACCGGAAGCGGCGGACGCCTGACGGGGCAGGTCCAGTCGGTCTCTCCGCTTCGGCGAACCGACGTGTGAAATCCCGATTTCTGCCGTCTGTCGGAGCCTGACAGTGATTCCGCCAGCCGTGGTGCTGGAGAGAGACGACGACGATTCGTACGGTGGGCGCTCGATACACCTGCGGAATTTATTATATATTGTTCGATATATATCGGTGCATGGAAACACGCCGCGCGGTTCTGACTGCGGTCGCTGGAACCATGGTCCTGTCTGGATGTACGGGAGAGAGAGACGAATCGACTGGAGAACCCGGTGTTGCCGGCGGAGACGGCGAACCGACGACTGGCGGAACGGACGCCAGCGGAACCAGTATCGATGGTGTCGAGAACGGAACCGATCTGAAAGCCGCCGCCGACGACGGTGCTCCAGACTGTGCAGCGACAGTACGGATCGAGAGCGGCGGGATGGAACCAAATCTTTCGAGGGGCGCAGAAGTGTGCATCGTCCAGTACGACTCCTATCGGCCGGTCGAGAGCGCACAGGCGACTGGTGTCGTCACCGTTGAGACCGGTACGAAGATCGGTTACGAAAAGCTCGGTGGAAGTGGCGACGTGATCCGGTACTATCCGGATGGCGACAGGGATCGAACGCCAGTGCTTGCACGCGCGATCAGGTGGGAGAACGGCTCCTACGTCACGAAAGGCGACCGGAACAGCGAACCGTATCCGTGGGAAGCGCCGGTCGAATCGATTCTCGGTGTCGTCCAGACGACGCTCGAATGACGTTCACCACCGCGTGAACGGAAGGCGAGAGGGAAGGTGATAGCTGCAGCGTACGTGCCTCCGACTCGGCACGCTGTTTTCGACGACTGTCGAGAGTCGAAGTCGCCGTCTATCCCTGTATCCGCGTCGGAGATCGTGTCGCCGACCGGTATCCGGAGACGCGATCAGTCTGCTCAGGCAGACCGTCCCCCGTCGCGGAGCTGCGGTTTCTGGTCGGCCAGCACGTACGCGACCCCGAGCAACAGCAGGATCGAGACGAGCGATCCGACGAGGTATCCGTTGGGCCCGATGCTCGTCGGTCGCCCGAGCAGGACCCAGGTGCCGAGCGCCGTGTAGGCCACCGCGAGGAGGCCCACGATGCGTCCGAGCCACACCGTCACTCGCTCCGCCGTCGATTGCTGTGTCATGGCTATCGCGAAATACGTAGGCGACCCATGAAACCTCCGAGGCGCGTTCCCAGGACGTGAGAACGGCGCACCGTCGGGTCTGACGGGCAGCGGCCGATCCAGCCGTCGTTCCCAGGAGTGGGGAACCACCGCCGCACTGATTACGCCCGGCGTTCTCGACCCCAGATAACTCACACCCGAGGAAACCCGTGGCCGAGAGCGACCAGACCAACAGAGCCGGCGAGTCACCGTCGACCGTCGCGTCACCGACGGCCGTGGACGAGGAGACGACGGTCACCGAGGAGGGATCGGAGCTGGAGCGGTCCATCGGACTCGTCGGCGGCCTCTCTGTCGGCATCGGGACGATGATCGGCGCGGGCATCTTCGTATTCCCCGGTATCGCGGCGGGCCAGGCGGGGCCGGCGGCGGCCGGCTCGTTCGCCATCGGCGCGGTCGTCGCCCTGCTCGTGGCGCTCCCGGCCTCCGAACTCGCCACCGCGATGCCCAAGTCCGGCGGCGGCTACTACTTCGTCTCGCGCGCACTCGGCGCACTCCCCGGTGCCGTCGTCGGCATCAGCGTGTGGCTCGGGCTGGTATTCGCGACCGCGTTCTACCTCGTCGGGTTCGGGAGCTACGCGGCGGCGGTGCTGGCCGAAGCCGGCATCGACCTGGGCGGGGCGGGCGTCGTCGTCCCGCTCGGACTCGTCTTCGGTGCCTTCCTCACGGGACTGAACCTGTTCGGGACGGAGAACGCCGCGAAACTCCAGAACTACGTCGTCGGCCTGCTGTTGACCATCCTCGTCCTCTTTCTGGGCTACGGCGGTCTCGATGCCGTCGGAATCTTCGGCCAGCCCAGCGCGCCGGAGTCGTTCCTGCCGTTCGGCCCGATGCCGGTGTTCACGACGGCCGCGCTCGTGTTCACCTCGTATCTCGGGTTCGCGCAGGTGGCGACGATAGCCGGCGATATCAAAGAGCCCGGTCGGAACCTCCCGCTGGCGATGGTCGGTTCGGTCCTCATCGTCGGGGTCCTCTACGTCGTGACGATCTTCGTCGCGACCAGCGCCTTCGGAAGCGAGCGATTGACGGCCTTCGGCGAGACCGCGATGGTCGAAGTGGCACGCTCCTTTTTCGGCGTCCCAGGTGCGGTTCTGATCCTGGTCGCGGGACTGCTGGCGACGATCTCCAGCGCCAACGCGTCGATCCTCTCGACCTCGCGGGCGGTCTTCGCGGTCAGCAAAGACGCCATCATCCCGAAGTACGCCAGTCGGATGAACCTCAAATACGGGACGCCACACGTCGCGCTGGCGATGGCCGGCGGCCCCGTGCTCGTCTTGACCGCGTCCGGCGAGGTCCAGGTCCTCGCCGAGGTCGCCTCGTTCCTCCATCTGGTGATGTACGGCCTGATCTGTGTCGCGTTACTCGTGATCCGCCGTGACGAGCCGGAATGGTACGACCCCGAGTTCCGGGTCCCCGCGGCCCCGGTCGTGGCTGGAGTCGGCGCGATCGCCAGTTTCGGGATGATCGCGTTCATGCAGCCGCTCTCACGACGAGTCGGTGCCGCGATAATGATCGCGTCCGGCGTGTGGTACAAGTACTACGCCAGTGACGTGTCTCTCAAGGGGGTTCTCTGATGACCGACGACCAACCGGACACGGCCGGTGACCTCGCGATCCGCGAACCGCCACGTGTCCTCGTACCGATCGAAGTGCTGGAGGGACAGACCATCCCGCAATCGCTCGTGGCGTTTCTCGCCCCAGCCGAGCTGATACTCCTCGGCTACCACGTCATCCCCGAGCAGACGCCGACCGAGCAGGCGAGCATGCAGTTCGAGGATCGAGTGCGGGCAGCCGTCGATGACATCGCCGCGTCGTTCGCCGAGGCACACAGCGACGTCGAGGAACGCGTGGCCTTCACCCACGACCGGGAGCAAACGCTCGACCGCGTCGCCGACGAGATCGACGCGACCGCCGTCCTCCTGCCGAACCCGACGGGCGAGATCGACGATATTCTGGTCCCGCTCCGGGACGTCGTCGACGTGGACCGACTGGCCGATCTCGTCTCGACGCTCGTCGACGGCGAGGACAAACGGGTCACGCTCTGGGATCTCACGGGCGACGAGAACACCGCGCTCCTCGATCAGTCCGAACAGACGCTCCGGGACCGCGGCCTGGCCGACGAACAGATCCGCACCGAATCCGACGACGTGGAGTTTCCCACGCGAGCCATCGTCGACCGCTCGGACGACTTCGACGTGATCGTCATGGGCGAAGGGGAGCAGACCCTACTGACGACGGTGCTGGGTGACACGAGCGAACGGATCGCAGACGGGGCCGTCGCGCCCGTGCTCGTCGTTCGGCGGGAGAGAAGCGAGGACGGCGACGACGAAGACAGCTAGAACAGGATCGTCCCGTGGTGACGGTCCGGGTCGTCCCGGCGCTTGTTCCGGAACGCCGAGAGCCGGGCCAGCAGTTGCTCGCGGAGGTCACCGGCCGGCAGCAGTTCGTCGACCTGCATCTTCGCGGCCTGGGCCCGCAGGTCGACGAAGTCGTCGAACTGCGCTTTGGCGCTGTCGACGAACGCCTCGCGAGTCTCGCCTTCCATCTCCTCCAGTTGCCCGCCGAACAGCGCGTGGACCGCGGCGTCCGGGCCCATCACGGAGATCTCGGCGCTCGGGAGCGCGAGGGTCGCGTCGGCACCGAACGCGGGACCACACATGGCGTAGATACCTGCGCCGTAGGCTTTTCTGGTGACGACGCAGAACTTCGGCACCTGCGCGTTCGAGGTGGCGTAGATGAACTTCCGGCCGCGCTGGAGGATGCCCTCGCGTTCGACCTTCGACCCGACCATGAAGCCGGGCGTGTCACACAGATACACGAGCGGGATCTCGTAGGCGTCACAGATCCAGACGAACTCGGCGGCCTTCTCCGCGGAGTCGGGGAAGATGGCCCCGCTGACGTGGTTTGGCTGGTTGGCGACGATGCCGACGGGTCGCCCGCCCATGCGGGCGAACCCGGTGACCATCTCCGGGGCGAACTGCGGCTTGGTCTCGAACCAGGAGTCCCGGTCGACCACGCGGTCGATCACCTCGTGTACGTCGTAGGCGGCGTTCGGTTCGTCGGGGATCACCGCGTCCAGTCCCTTGGGGTTCTTGACGGGTGGTTTCGGCTCCCGCGTCGGGTTCGGGGCGTCGTACTGCTGTGGGAGGTAGGAGAGCAGGGCTTTCACGGCCTCGGCGGCGGCCTCCTCGTCGGGCACCACGAGGTCCGCGCTACCCGACTGGGTGGCGTGGACCTGTGGGCCGCCCAGGTTCTCCATGTCGACGGACTCGCCGGTCATCGCCTCGACGATACGAGGTGAGGCGATGGCCATGCCGGAGATGTCCTCGACCATGATGAGGAAGTCACAGAAGACGGGCGTGTAGGCCGAGCCCGCGATGTTCGGCCCGTAGAGGACGCCGATCTGTGGGACCTGGCCGGAGTGGAGACACTGGTTGTAGAACATCTTCCCGCCGCGGTAGCGGTCCATGTGCGTGTCGCCTTTCTCGCGTTCCTCGGCGTTGAGCCGCGCCCCCGTCGAATCGATCAGGCGGACGATGGGTGCGCCGGCCTCGGCGGCCCGTTCCGAGAGGCGGATCTCCTTCTCGACGCCCATCTGACCGAGCGAGCCGGCCTTCACGCTGTAGTCGTTCGCGGTGAAGAAGACTTCCCGGCCCTCGATCTCGCCGACGCCGGTCAGCAGGCCGTCGGCGGGAAGTTCGTCGTCGTCGGTAAACCGGGCGAAGGTTCCGTCCTCGTAGGTGATCTCGTCGAAGAGGAGATCGAGGCGGTCGCGGACGAACGCCTTCCCGAGCTTCTCGAGTTTCTCGTGGCCTCGTTCGGGACCGCCGGACACGATGTCCTCGATCTGCTCGCGGAGTTTCTGCTCGCGCTCGGTGACGATGTCGCCCCCGCCCGTCCACTCCTCCTCGTCGGCCGCGACCCGGTCGCCGCCAGGATCGACGATCTCGACGGGCTGGCCGAGGTGTTCGGCGACCGCCGTCGCGATCACGCGGGCGGTGTCCTCGTCGGTCTCGCCGTCGACTGTGATCTCCATAATCAGGGCTCACCTGCCAACGGATCGCTGGGAAAACTCACGTAGTGTTTACAATTGACTCGCATAGTGACAGCAATCTCTCGCGCGACGGTAAAATATGTATGGGTCTGTCACCCACGGTCGGGAGTCGACGAACCCGCAAGTACAGACATCACCGTGGTCGTGGAATCGCCCCGTGCATGATACGGTCCCGGAGGGCCGAAGAATGATCGGCGACTGGGGAACGACCGGGCTGACGGCCGTCGTCATCCTGTTCGCGTCGCTCGTGCACGGTATCGCTGGGTTCGGGTTCGCGCAGGTGTCGATGGGGATATTACCGCTGTTCCGGAGTCCGTCGAGCGCCTCCATCGTCTTCACGGCCACCGCCGTGGTGAGCAACGGCCGCGTGTGGTGGAGCGTCCGCGACGCGTTCGACTGGCGGCGGTGGCTCGTTCCGATCGGCGGCCTCGTCGTCGGGATGCCGCTCGGTATCTTCGTGTTCAGCCGGTTCGACGAGGCGCAGATGCGGATCGCCATCGGCGTCGTACTGGTCCTGGCCGTCCTCGTCGTGGGTGCGACCCAGCAACTGGACGTGGTCACCGACTGGATCGAAGCCAGTGAGTACCGGCCGGGGAAGGTCGTCGGGGCGTCCGCCGGGCTGTTCGCCGGAATCTTCGGCGGTGCCGTGGCGGTCCCCGGCCCCCCGATGATCGTCTACGGCGCCTTCATGTCGGCCAGCGGCTTCTGAAGCGGCGAGGAGATGAAGGCCGTTTTCACGGCCTTCTTCGGGACGCTCATGCTGTACCGCCTCGGGGCGCTCACGTACACTGGCGCAGTGACGACGCCGCTACTCGCCGAGGCGCTCGTGGCCATCCCGATGGTGTTTCTCGGTGCCTGGATCGGCGTGTACATCTTCGACCACATCCCCGAACGCATCTTCCAGTGGCTCGTGCTCCTGTTGTTGGCCGTGAACGCCTTCGTCCTGCTGTTCACGGCGGTCCCGGAACTGTAGCCGCTCAGGCGGCGCAGTTGTTCGGCCCCAGTTCGAGCTCGGTGGCCTCGTGTTCCGTCTCGACTCGTTCGGCCCCGGTGTTGATCGCGATCACGTCCTCGTAGTTGGGTGGTTTCTCCGGCGCGTCCTCGGTCAACCGGTCGACGAACGCCTCGCGGTCGAGCTGGAGGAGGTCCAGTTCCGTACCGAGATCGCCCAGTCGAGCCGATATCGGCTCTCCCGGCGACCCGGACTCGTAGCGCCCGTCGCTGGTCACGGCGACGTGTCCTGGGGCCACCGTCAGGTCGGCCGGCAGTTCCAGAATCGTCTCGTGCAGCGTCTCGTAGAGGAGTTGCGCGCCGTGTGCGGCGTCCGCCTCCCCGAACTGGAGTTCCGTCCGCCCGACGGAGTCGACGAACAGCGTGTCGCCGGTCAACAGCAGTTCCCCACCGACACGGAAGTTGACCATCTCCGAGGTGTGGCCCGGAGCGTGTAGCGCCTCTATCGTCACGTCGCCGACTTCGATCACGTCGCCGTCCGACAGTGGTGTGAACTCGTACTCGACGCCACGGTCCACGGCCTGTTCACCGAGATAGTACTCGAGCCCGACCTCGTCGGCGAGTCGTCGACCCCCCGAGACGTGGTCGGCGTGGACGTGCGTGTCGACGACACCCTCGACGACGAGGCCCGCGTCCTGTGCGGCGACTTTGAACTGGTCCGTCTGCCGGGTCGCGTCGACTACCACGGCCGTACCCGAGGTTCGTGACCCGACGACGTAGCCGAGACAGCCCTTCGCCCGCCGCTGGACCTGTCGTACGACGAGATCGTCGTCCGCCGTCGGGATCGGGACGACCTCGTAGACCTTGCTCCAGGCCTCCATGCCGCCGGAGACGACCGACACGTCCTCGAAGCCGTTCTCCGCGAGTTCGAGCCCGAACGGCGTCGAGGTCAGCCCTTTCCCGCAGATGGCGACGACCGAACGTCCGTCGGCCATGGACGACACGTCGTCCAGTTGGGCCTGATCGAGTCCCTCGCTGGGGTCGTACGGAACGTTCTCGGCACCCCGGACGTGCCAGGCCTCGTAGCTGTCGGTCGGTCGTGTGTCGACGAGCGTGAACTGTTCGTCCGCGTCGATTCGGTCCGCGAGTCGTTCGACGGTGATGGTTTCGACCATGGATCGATGAGGGATCGGTGTGCAGTCGTCGGGCCGTTCCGCCTGAGTCGGTCCCCGACCGCTATCGATGTTGGTTGCGACCCTGTTCGGGGAAGCGGTTCCCGCGGGGAATCATCCGTGTCTCACAGTACCCGTCGCCGTCGGCGTAGTCCACGCCCGGCTGGACGAACGGGTACGGGCCGTCCGCGGGGGTGTTCTGGGCGTCGCCGCCGTCCTCGGCCGTCCGGACCCGCCCCGACGGCTCGTAGTCGACCGGCGAGTGCCTCGAGAGGAAGGCGACGACCACGTCGGCCGGGATCGCCTCGTCGTCGACCTGGACGTCACGGAACGGGAAGCCGCAGTTCCCGAGGTCCCGCTCCGGGTCGCCAGGCCGGCGGACGGTCGCCACAGAGTAGGTCGCCTCCGGATCGACCGGGTCGCCGTCGACCCGCAACTCCACCAGGCGGCGGCCCCGTTTCGCGGTCGGATCGACGATCACTTCGACGTTCGAGGAGTACGACCGGACGCGGCCGTCCTCCTGGGCGTACGGGTAGGGCGTGAAGTTGTCTTCGAGGAAGCCCTCCATGTGGCTGGTGAGTTGTTGCCCGTACGCGACGCCCTTCGCGACCGGTGCCGTCATCGGGAACGCCGTGTACACGTCGCCGAGCGTGATCTCGCCGGGCGGAACCGCGCTCCCGTACCGGAACCCGTGGGCGACGGACAGATCGGTCCCGAAGTGCCAGCGTACCGCGTCGTTGAACAGCGTGTTCCAGGGACTCTCCAGGAACGACCGGCGGGACAGGGCACTCTCCGTCCGCCCGACGACCGTGTCGAGCGACCGGTCCAGCCGCCCGGCCCCGCGCTCGAACCCCGGATCTTCGGCGAAGAACGGTCGGCGGAGAGCCTCGACGGTCGCCGCCGCCTCGGGATCCGGCTCCGGCGTGTTTGGGCCGTCCTCGATAAGACGGTAGAGGGAGTGGCGGAACTGGAACTGGCCGTCACGGGTCCGGACGTCGACGCGGCCGAGCGCGTCGCCCATCCCGGACTCGACGACGACCGTCCCGTCGACGAACAGGGGCTCGTCGGTGTACTCGTGGGTGTGAGCGCTGAACACGATGTCGACCGTCGGGCAGTCCTTGGCGGCCTGCACCATCCAGGGGAGGCCGATCTCGGTCACGGCGACCACGATGTCGGCCCCGTCCGCGCGCGCATCGGCCGCGGCCGATTCGAGCTGTGACGGGTGTTTCCCGAAGCGATATCTCCCCCGGAAGAACGCGGGGGCCATCCGGTCGACGTAGACGTTCGTCATGCCGACCACGCCGACGGTGCAGTCGTCGACCTGGAACAGATCGTACGCGTCGTAGAGCCGGTCGGTCGACTCCCAGTCGTAGAGGTTGGCGGCGAGTACTGGCGCGGCCAGTTCGTCCAGCACGGCCGTGAGGTTTCCGTCCTCGGCCGCCTCGTTCGAGTAGTCCCAGTTGCCGGGGACGTACACGTCGGGGCGCAGATGCTGGTCGATCGGTTCCAGCATCGCACGCCCGTTCGTGTAGGTCGTTTCGGCACAGCCGTGGAAGGTGTCGCCACACATCAACGTCAGGACCGGATGTTCCGCACGCAGTTCCTCGAGTTTCGCCGTGAGGATGGGGACGCCCCCCGCGCGTTCGATCGTGCGGTCGTCGTCGCCGAACTCGATCTCGGGGTTCGGCTGTCCCGTATCGTAGTAGACCTGCTGCCGTGGAGACAACTGACCGTGGAGGTCGCTGACGTGTGCCAGGACTGCGTCCGGGTCGCCGTCGGCGGCGACTCGACTCCCGTCGCAGGTTCGCCACGGTCCCAAGTGGTCCTCCGAAGCGGTCATACCGCGAGTGATCACCTACGCTGGCGTCGGGATCAAAAGTTGTGGCGGGTTACTCTCGTCCCTGGACGGCCCGACTGTCCCGGGAGTGTGGACCGCCGAAACGTGACCGATCACACACACGAATGTTTTTACACTAGCTTCGAAAACCGTTGGAGTGGATCATGGCAGACAAAGAGGATCTGCGACAGCAGATGATCGACGCGTTCGAGGGCGCCGACTATCCGATCTCGAGTCCGATGGATCTCGTACCCGCCCTGCCCAACGGGCCGTCGACGACGTTCGAGTCCGGGAACTTCTCCATGACGGCGATGGAGCTCAACACGAAGCTCTCGGGTGGGGACTTCCCGTACGACAGCGCCGAGGACTTCGTCGACGACATCGTGGACGAACTGGAGAACCAGGACCTCGTCTGAGACGAACCCCGCCGAGGTCACCACGGCTCACGGTGTGAGGACCACCGCTGCGGCCGTGGCGAACACGCCGACGCCGAGCAGGCCGTAGTTCGCGACCGGATTCTTCGCACGGACCAGGTCGAAGGTAACTGTCCGCCTCGAGAGGGGCCACAGCGGCGTGATTCCCGTGGGTGTGAGGACGTCACCCAGCAGGTGGGCACAGATGCCGAGCGTCCCGAAGCCGAACCCGGCGACCGCGAGTTCGGCCGATCGCGGTGTGGTTACTCGCCCGCCGAGGACCCACCCGACCGCGGCGAACCCGAAACCGATCGAGAGGGCGAACCAGACCGTGTGAGTCACGCCGCGGTGAGAGACCAGCGGCAGCTCGTGGTCCACGTCGGGCAGGGAGGCGACCGACAGCACGCACACCTCCCCGAGGACGGCCAGGTCGGGCCGGCCCGCCAGCACCAGCACGACCGCGACCGGGAGCACGACCAGCAGCGAGACGCCGAGATGACCTGCCCGGTACACACACGGTGATGGTTCGTGTTCGGACATGAACTTTCGGCTACGATGGAGACGCTTAACCGGCTTCCGGCCACAGTCGGGGTATGCTCTCGTCGGTCGCCGGAGACGTGTTGAGTCGGGTCGGGCCGTTCGTGATCCCGGTCGTCCTGTTCGCCGGCGGCGTGGCCGCCTACGCCCTGCTGTGGCTGTTCTACCGGTGGCGCGACGGCGACGTGGTCGAGGACGGCGCCACGGAGGAGTGAGTCGCGGCCAACACTGAAGCCCCCGCTGGTCGAGAGGGGTGGCATGGGAGACGAGACGGAAGCGATGACGCGGTTCGAAGTGCCGGATACCGAGGACCTGCCCGAGGACATGCAGGAACGCATCGAGGCGGAGACGGAGCGGGCTGGGTTCACGCCCAACGTGTTCCTCGCCATGGCCTATCGCCCACAGCAGGCACAGGCGTTCTTCGACTACCACGACGCCTTACTGGAGGAGACGGCGCTGGAACGCGAGGAGATCGAGATGCTGATCGTCACGGTCTCGGGCGTCAACGACTGTCTGTACTGCATCGTCGCCCACGGCGCGCTCTGTCGGATCTACGCCGACGCGCCCATGCTGGCCGAACAACTGACCGCGAACCACCGCACCGCGGATATCAGCGAGACCCACCGCGCGATGCTGGATTTCGCCGTCAAACTCACGGAAGAGCCCGCGCGGGTCGAAGACGAGGACCTCCAGCGACTCCGGGATCACGGGTTCAGTCAGGAGGCGATCTGGGACATCGGCAACGTCGTGTCCTTCTACAACCTCTCGAACCGCATGGCTCACCTGGTCGACATGCGGCCCAACGCGGAGTTCTACACGCTCGGGCGGGAGTAGCGGGGCGGCCGGCCGCGGTCACAGCCGCGGTTCGATCTCGCTGTCGAGATACTGGACGCAGTACTCCACGTCCGCCATCGTGGCGACCTCGCCGTCGCGCTGAATCGAGATCAGGAATCCTGCTTTCACGTTCGACGGTTCGCGCCACGTGAGGACCCAGGCCTCGTCGAACACGCGGACGAACGATCGCAGTTCCCCGGTCTTGAACACGGATCCCTGATCGGAGAAGCTCAGTTGCTGGACGATGGCGTCGTCGAGGATCTGCTGTCGTTCGGTCATCTCGTACTGTTCTTCCACGTCTGGCCGGAACTGCACCACCGAGGACCCCGCGTCGTACTGGACGACAGTGCGGAGGTCCTCGCCGACCCGCTCGTGTAAGTCGTCCCACACCACGTCGACGAGATCACGTTCCATATTCCGGGATTGTTCGGTTTCTCGCGTTTCAGTCCTTCGTTTGGTTCTGTTCTGGTGCTGGTACGAATCGATCTCGGCACGCGGTGAGTGGGGCCGGGGCGGCGAAACTGACTTGCCGGGGCCGGTCGCAGTGCCCCTATGCGCGGACTCGACGAGACCGACAGGGAGATCCTCGACATCCTCCTCTCGGACGGTCGCCGTCCGTACAGCGACATCGCCGAGGCCGTCGGTCTCTCGCCGCCCGCGGTGTCCGACCGGATCGACCGGCTCCAGGACCGTGGTATCGTGCGCCGGTTCACCGTCGACCTCGACCGGTCGGTGCTCCAGGAGGGTGTCCCGGTGCTGCTCGACCTGCAGGTCCGGCCGGGCCGTGGGGGGGTAGTCGCCGACGCGCTGTCGGCCGCCGATCCCGTCGAACACGTCTTCACCACCGTGGACGAGCGCGTCGTGGCCACGGCGACGGTCGAGGACGGCGACGTGAGCGGCATGCTCGCCGACGCGGTCGAGATGGAGGACCTCGACGGGTACGACGTACGCTTGCTCGACGACACCGCCTGGTCGCCCTCGATGGACGGCGCGAAGTTCGCCCCCGAGTGTGCCGAGTGTGGCAACACCGTCGGCAGCGGTGGCGAAACGACGGAACTCGACGGGAGTCGCTACCACTTCTGTTGTTCGTCCTGTCGCTCCCAGTTCGTCGACCGGTACGAGGAGCTTCGAGAGGGCGCCACCTCGTGACCGCGTGCGTTTCCTGAACTCGATCGGATCTTCACCTTCGAAAGCAAAGTCTCGTCCGGATTCTGCGACGGGAAAACAAGGACAAACCGCTTGAACGTGGGTAGCCTACGTACAGACGAGATGACCGAACGGCGCACGCGGTTGGAGTTGACGGGGATGAGCTGTGCCAACTGCGCGGGCACCATCGACGAGGCCCTCGCGGGGCTGGACGGCGTCGCCGAGTCGGACGTAAACTTCGCCACCGACGAAGGGACCGTGACCTACGACCCCGAGGCGACCTCGCTGGCCGAGATCTACGCGGCCGTCGAGGACGCGGGCTACGGCGTGGTCCGGGAGTCGCTCACCATCCCGATCACCGACATGTCCTGTGCGAACTGCGCAGAGACCAACGAGACCGCGCTGGAACGCCAGCCCGGGGTGATCGAGGCCGAAGTCAACTTCGCCACCGACGAGGCCAGTGTGACGTACAACCCCGCCGCAACCGGCCGATCGGCGCTGTACGACGCCATCGAGGACGCGGGGTACACCCCGGTCCGGGACGACGAAGAGGGGGGCGACGGGGACGGCGACAGTTCCCAGGCACGTCAGGACGCCGCTCGCCAGGCCGAGATCGACCGGCAGAAGCGACTGGTCCTGTTCGGCGGGGCGCTGTCGCTCCCGCTGGTGGCGATGATGGCCGTCGAGTTGCTGTCCCCTGGCGCGTTACCCGACACGGTCTTCGGGATCGAGATGGGCTGGCTCGCCTTCCTGCTCGCGACGCCCGTCCAGATCGTGCTGGGCCGGGAGTTCTACGAGAACAGCTACACGGCGCTGGTCAGGAACCGCACGGCCAACATGGACGTGCTGATCGCGCTGGGCTCGTCGACGGCTTACGTCTACTCCGTGGCCGTCCTCCTGGGGCTGATCGCCTCCGAGGGGCTGTACTTCGACTCGGCGGCGTTGATCCTGACGTTCATCACGCTCGGGAACTATCTGGAAGCCCGCTCGAAGGGGCAGGCCGGCGAGGCGATCCGACAGTTGCTGGAGATGCAGGCCGACACGGCCACGCTCGTCGACGCGGACGGAAACGAGCGCGAGGTCCCCGTCGAGGAGATTGACGTCGGCGACCGGATGAAGGTGCGGCCGGGCGAGAAGATTCCGACCGACGGGACGGTCGTCGACGGGTCCAGCGCGGTCGACGAGTCGATGGTGACCGGTGAGTCCGTCCCGGTCGAGAAGAGCGAGGGCGAAGAGGTGGTCGGCTCGACGGTCAACCAGAACGGCGTCCTCGTGGTCGAAGCCACGAAGGTGGGCTCGGAGACGGCGATCCAGCAGATCGTCTCGATGGTCAAGGACGCTCAGAGCCGCCAGCCCGAGATCCAGAACGTCGCGGACCGCATCAGCGCGTACTTCGTGCCCGCGGTCATCGTGAACGCGCTGTTCTGGGCGGGCGTCTGGTACACCGCTCCCGACGTGCTGGCGAGCATCGTCGGCGCGATCCCGCTCCTGGGACTCGTGGCTGGCGGCCCGATGGTGGCCGGGGGCACGGTGTCGGTCTTCGAGTTCTCGGTGGTCGTCTTCGCCAGCGCCGTCTTGATCGCCTGTCCCTGCGCGCTGGGATTGGCGACGCCGGCAGCGACGATGGTCGGGACCTCCATCGGCGCGCAAAACGGCGTCCTGTTCAAGGGGGGTGACGTCCTGGAGCGGGTCCGGGACGTGGATACGGTCGTCTTCGACAAGACGGGGACGCTGACCACCGGCGAGATGCAGTTGACCGACGTGGCAGTCGTGGGTGGCGGCGCTGTCGCCGATGGGGGCACTGCGCCCGAGGGTGGCCGGCTGGAGCCGGAGGTCGACGAGTCGGTCGTCCTCGCCGCCGCCGCCAGCGCCGAGCGGGGGAGCGAACACCCGCTGGCCGAGGCCATCGTCGCGGGGGCCCGGGAGCGCGACCTCGAGCCCGCCGAACCGGAGGCGTTCGAGAACGTCCCCGGGCAGGGCGTGCGGGCGACGACGGACCGCGGCGAGGTCCTCGTCGGGAACCGCCGCCTGCTGGAGTCGAACGACGTCGATCCGGCACCTGCGACGGAGACGATGGAGCGCCTGGAGAGCGAGGGCAAGACGGCGATGCTGGTCGCGGTCGACGGCGACCTCGTCGGCGTGGTCGCCACGGCCGATACGGTCAAGGAGTCGGCGAAGGCGGCCGTGAGCGCGCTCCACGAGCGGGACCTGCGCGTCCACATGATCACCGGCGACAACGAGCGGACGGCCGAGGCCGTGGCCGAGCAGGTCGGGATCCGTCCGGAGAACGTCCGGGCCGAGGTCCTGCCCGAGGACAAGGCCGACGCCATCGAGGCGATTCAGGCAGACGGCGAGCGGGCGATGATGGTCGGCGACGGGGTCAACGACGCGCCCGCGCTGGCGGCGGCGTTCGTGGGCTGTGCCATCGGGAGCGGGACGGACGTGGCCATCGAGGCCGCGGACGTGACGCTGATGCGATCCGATCCGCAGGACGTGCTGAAGGCAATCCGCGTCTCCGAAGGGACCCTCGCCAAGATCAAGCAGAACCTGTTCTGGGCGCTGGGGTACAACACCGCGATGATCCCGCTGGCTTCGCTGGGCCTGTTGCAACCCGTGCTCGCGGCGGGCGCGATGGCGCTGTCCAGCGTCTCCGTGTTGGCCAATAGCCTCGCGTTCCGGTCGTACACGCCCAGCGAGGACTACCGACTGTTCGGCCGGTTCCGCTGATCAGAGGTCATCGTTTTCCGCTCGTTCACGCAGCTCGGTCGCGCGGTCGCGGATCGCCTCGATCTCTTCGTCGTCCTTGTTGTCGAGGTGACTGTACACCAGTCCCATCCGGTGATTCGACCGTAATTCGTCCTCGTTACGGTCCAGGAAGTCCCAGTAGAAGGTGTTGAACGGGCAGGCCCCCTCGCCCGTCGTCTTGGTCTTGTAGTAGGAGCAATCCGAACAGTAGTCGCTCATCTTGTCGACGTAGTTGGCCGAGGACGCGTAGGGTTTCGTGGCGAACACGCCCGCGCCGAACGACCCCATCTCGATCACGTTGGGTGTCGTGACCCAGTGGAACGCGTCGACGTAGCCGGCGTGGAACCAGCGGTTCAGCGCGGCCGGTTCGACGCCGTAGATCAGCGCGAAGTTCGAGAGGAGCATCAGCCGCTCGATGTGGTGGGAGTACCCCCGGCGGCGCACGCCGTCGATCACGTCCGAGAGACAGGCCATGTCGGTCTCGCCGGTCCAGTAGAACCCCGGCAGACCCTCGGTCTGCCCGAGCTGGTTCGCGGTCGCCAGTTCGGGCATCTCCCGGCGGTAGACGTGCCTGAGGAACTCCCGCCAGCCGATCACCTGTCGAACGAACCCCTCGACGCTGTTGAGCGGCACGTCCCGCGACTCGTACGCGTCGAGGACGCGCTCGACCACCTCGTCGGGGGTCAACAGTCCGAGGTTGAGGGGGGCCGACAGCAGGCTGTGGTTCATTGCCCACTCGTCTTCGCGCATGGCGTCCTGGTAGGGGCCGAACTCGGGGAGTCGGCTCTCCGCGAAGTGGTCCAGTGTGCGGAGAGCCTGTTCGCGGGTCACGGGCCAGCGGAACGGCTCGGGGTCGGCCCAGTCGCCACCGTAAGGGGGCTCGTCGTAGCCGCCCGAGAACTCCGACTCGACCCACTCGATCACCTCGTGGGTCTCGTCGTCGTACTCGAAGGTCGGCGCCTCGGGCGGTTCGTAGCCCTCCGGCGGCGTCTCACGGTTCTGGTCGTCGTAGTTCCACTCGCCGCCGACCGGGTCGTCGCCGTCCATCAGGTAGCCCGTCTCACGCCGCATGTGGCGGTAGAACGTCTCGTGCGTGAGAGTGTCGCGGTCACCGGCCCACTCGTCGAACGCCGCAGGCGAGCAGAGGAACCGCTCGTCCTCGACGACCGTGAGCGAGCCGCCAGCGTCGGAGACCAGTCGTCGCATCCGGTCGGCCCCGCCGTGGCTCGCCGGGCGGACGACAGTGAGGTCGTCGTCGGGATGGGCCTCGAAGTGTGCCTCGAGCGCGTCGGCGAACGTCTCGGTTCGCCGATAGTCGACGGGGTGACCGGCCGCCTGTAGCCTGTCGCGGAACCGACGCATCGCGGCGAACACCAGTGCGAGTTTGTGCGGGTGGTACGGGTGGCGGTGGGCGAAGTCGCGAGCCTCGATCATGAGCACGCGACCGTCGTGATCCGCGAGTGGGCCGACGGTCCGCGTCAACTGATCGCCCAGTGCCAGTATCGTCATGGGCGGTCCTCCACCCAGCGGTGGGACGTCATGTACACCGCCTAGGGCGATAGACACAAAAACTGCGTGTCGGGCCCCGAAGGAAGGTCAAGTGATTTATCTTTGTGGCCACAGAGGTTTCCCGCATGACCTGGCAATCGAAGCGTCGAGCGTTTCTCCGGACCGCAGTGGTGGCGACAGCGGCGGGTGTCGCCGGTTGTTCCGACAGCGGTTCGGGCGAGAACCCTGACGATGACGACGACGAGGAGACCGAAGCGGGGACGCCGACGCCCACGCCCGAGGAGACCGAGGCTGACGTGGAGACACCCGAGGAACCCGACGAACCGGAGGGACCGACCGAACCCGACGAACCAGCCGACGTGCAGAACCCGAAAGCGGCCGTCGACAACTGGCTCGCGAACACGAAAAACTACAACGGGAAGGTCAACCCGATGATCGGGCGGACCGACGTGAAGATCGGCGTCGGCGTCGACGACGGTTCGGGCAGTACCTTCGCGTTCGGCAGACCCGCGATCAGGGTCACGACGGGGACGAAGATCCAGTGGCTCTGGGAGGATCCGGCGAACCAGCACAACGTCCGGGAACGCAACGGCCTGTTCGACAGCGGGCGCCCCGTCGCGTCGTCCGGGAAGACCTACACCGTGACCCTGACCGAGCCCGGCGTCTACCTCTACAAGTGTTCGAATCACGGCGGCGCGCTCGGGATGCGCGGCGCGATCATCGTCGAGGAACAGCAGACGCTCAGCGGCTACCCGACGGTCGACGAGTGGCTCAGCGAGTACGAGGAGTACAGCGGCCGGCTGACCGACCGGCGGGGCGAGGGGTCGGTCGAAGTGTCGGTCGGCGCACGGAGCCCGAACGGGCAGAACCGCTCGTTCGATCCGATCGCGATCCTGGTCGACAGAGGCACCCGGATCGCCTTCGACTGGACCGGCCGCGGTGGCACACACGACGTGACCTGGGAAGACGGCGACTTCGAGCCCAGTGACAACGTGCGGGACGCAAGCTACACGTACAGCGTGACACTGGACGAACCCGGCGTCTATCGCTACTACTGTCGGGGCGACCGCCCCTACAACGGGCGCGGTGCGGTCGTCGTCCGCTAGGTCCGCTCGACGAAGTCGACGATCTCTTCGGCGATTTCCTCCCCGCGATCTTCCTGCAGGAAGTGCGCGCCACCCTCGATCCAGACGTCGGGCTGTTCGCTCGCGGTCGGGAACAGGTCACGCAGGTAGTCACGCGACCCGTGCGTGATCGGGTCCGAGTCCGAGAAGAGGACGAACACCGGTTTCTCCCACTCCTCGAAGGTCGCCTTTGCCTCCCTGGTGAGTTCGGCCCCGTCCATGTCCGGGTCGATAGGGACCCGACTCGGCAGGATGCGCGCACCCGCCATGTGATCCTCGTCCGGGAAGGGCGCGCGATAGGCTTCGACCACGTCTTCGGAGAGGGCCGAGAGACAGCCCCCTTCGACCAGCTGGCCCACGTCGAAGTCGGGATCTTCGGCCGCCATGTCTTTGAAATCGTGCCAGATGTCCGGCATCGACTGGCTGCCGTCCATGAGGCCGGTGTTCATCGGGACGAGTCGCGCGAACCGGTCGGGGGTGTTCGCCGCCAGGGGCAACCCGAGCAGGCCACCCCAGTCCTGGCAGATCAGCGTGACGTTCCGGAGGTCGAGTTCTTCGACGAACCGCTCGACCGTGTCGTACATCGCACTGTAGGTGTAGTCGTCCTGATCGGGCCACTTGTCCGAACGACCGAACCCGATCAGGTCCGGCGCGACGACGCGGCCGGCCTCCGAGAGCGTGGGGATCATCTTCCGGTAGAGGTACGACCACGTCGGTTCCCCGTGGAGACAGAGGAACGTCTCGTCGCCCTCGCCCTCCACGTCGACGTAGGCCATCTCGGGGCCGCCCACGTCGACGTAATTGGCCTCGTAGTCGTAGTCCGGTAGATCCTCGAACCGCTCGGCTGGTGCGCGTTCCAGTGACATGTGGGTTCCACTCGACCGCCGTTCATAGTTATTTTCCTTCCAACAGTTAACGTCACGCGCACGAGAGCTAACAGCGTTGGCACGTCGCCGGGCTTAACCGGGTGCCGGGCGGAGGAGGGCCATGCACGTCGAGTTCGTCACGTACGCGACGATCCGTGACAGTATCGGCGAGAAACACCTCGAGCGCGAGTTCGAGGCAGGAACGACGGTCGGCGAGGCGATCTCGTCGCTCGCCGACGAGTACGAGAGTCTTGGGCCGCTCCTCTTCGACGGGGACGGCGACCTCAGACCGCACGTCAACGTCCTGGTCGACGAGGCGAACGTCCGGAACGCGGACGGAGCGGCGACGACGCTGACCGACGGGACGACGGTGAGTCTCGCGCCGGGCGTCGCTGGCGGGCAGGAGTGATCGACGACGAGACCGAAAAAATGGTTCGCTCCACGTGGTTCGTCCCGTCGTAGGACGGTCTGTACCCGGTTAGACGAGACCGCGGAGTCCACCCGGTGTCGGCATCTCGGACTCGCGGTCCCGTTCCTCTCCGTCCCGGTCTTCCTCCCTGGGACCGGACCGTTCCGCTTGTGCCATACTGCACTTCCATGTCGCGTGTAATCCGACAAAAAGTTTGTTCCTGTCCCCGTCGTTCTGGAAGATACTCCTCGATCTATTTCCTTCGTGTATATTACTCGGCCTCGAGCCGGGCCGGGTAGTTCGAGAGCGGCGTCACTCGGTCGTGACGGTCGTGTGGGCGTGGACCATCGTCGCGCGGTGAGTGCCGGTTCCGACCTGGAAGTGGATCGTGTGGTCACCGGGTTCGTAGGCGTCACCCGGTTGCTCGGCCAGGTCGATGGACCCGCTGGTCGAGCCGTCGCCGTAGTGGATGTGGTTGGCATCGCTCGGAATCACGTCACCGACCGGGACGTGGTCGGCGTCGATGACGGCGTGGAGGTGCCCGGAGTTGGCGTCGATGCCCGCACTCGACGGTTCGATGGTGTAGTTCTCGGCGGTCACGTCCCACTCCACGACGCTCCCGTCGACGCTGGTCGAGAGGTCGAGACTGGCAGTGTCCTCGACAGTTACCTCGACGGTGTCGGTCAGGGCCATCGCAGTGTGTTCGCCGTCCGCCACCTGTAGGTGGAGCGTGTGGTCGCCCGGTTCGAGTTCGAGGACCCCGTTGTCCTGTCCAGTCCCGTAGTGGATGTGCTGGTCGTCGCCAGGAATCGTCTCGCCGGACTCGACAGGTTCGGTGTCCACCATGACGTGGTAGTGCCCGGCCCCCTCGTTGACGGCCCCCGACTCTTCGATAGTGACGCCGCTGGCCGAGCCCTGCCACTGGACGTACGGACTACTGAGTGTCGCGCCGTCCGAGGGGACGGCGAAGGAAACAGACGCGTCACTCCCGACGCCGTTCGTGTAGTCGTCGTCGCCGGACGACGTGGTCGACTCGGGAGAGCCATCGGAATCGTCCGTCCCGGTGTCCGTTCCGGCTCCATCGTTCGAGGTACACCCTGCGATCCCCGCCGCAGCAGCCCCAGCCGTCAAACCGAGAAACTGCCGTCTGTCAAATTTACCGAACATATTGCAGTCGGACATTTTCTACAGGGGATTAAATACCAATCGAATCGTGCCGATATTTACTTGCACGCGTGCCGAAAACCCTGGGAAACAGGTGTAGTGGATCGGGCGGGCGTGCCGGGAGTCCCGCGAGCGTGGCGAGTGGGACATCGGCAGGCCCACGACCGAAGGGAGCGGGCGTGCCGGGATTCGAACCACGCCCGAGAACCTGCGCTCCGCGCAGAACCTCGGTCTACTTCGAATCTCGGGTCCGGTTCGGTCGTCGCTTCGCTCCTCCCTGCACGGGCGTGCCGGGATTCGAACCCGGGATCGAGAGGTTAGGAACCTCTCGCCCTGTCCACTAGGCCACACGCCCTACCCCCACTTGTGCAGGTCCGGTGAAAAACGATTGCTCTTCGCTCCCAACGGTTATGTCGGAGCCACCGCAGAACCTGCTATGGAGAAAGTCGCACTCGACGACGTTCGCATCGAGAACAACCCGCTGGGCGTCCACTCGGTCCGCAAACCCGTCTCCGACGCGCTGGGGACGACCGACTTCGCGTTCAACTACTTCGAGCTCCAGCCCGGCGAGTCGTTCTCCGGCGGCATGCACCGCCACCACGATCAGGAGGAACTGTTCTACATCCTCGAAGGCACGGCCACCTTCGAGACGCCCGAAGAAGTCGTCGACGTACCGGAAGACGGCTGTATCCGCTTCGAGCCGGGCGAGTACCAGACCGGGGGCAACGAGACGGACGACCTGGTCCGCGGGTTCGCAATCGGCGCGCCCGACTCCCGCCACGACTGGGACGAACTCGACGCCCTGGTGTACTGCACCGAGTGCGAGGAGGAGACCGACCACGGGATGGGCCTCACCGACGACGGGCAGTTCTCTTTCACCTGTCGCGAGTGCGGGAACGATCCGCAGGCCTGAACGGCCGGGTCGGTGCTCACGAGAGGGAGGGACCCGCACCCGCCACGGTCGGCGGCGTCGAGACTGAAGCGGGTTGCGGGCCGGAAAATTGAACTGAGCGCGTCTAGCTGCTCGTGGTGTCCGTGCCAGTCTCGCTGGTTGATTCGACTTCGGAGTCGACCTCGGAGCCGACCGAGCTGCCGGCGTCGGCCGACGTGTCGGAGTCGGAGCCGACGTCGGGATCTTTCATCTCTTCGAGTTCCTCTTCGATCTCCTCACGGCCTTTCTGGAACTCGCCGATGGCCTGCCCGGACGACCGGGCGAGTTCGGGAATCTTGTTCGCGCCGAACAGCAGGATCGCGATGAGCAGGATCACCAGCAGTTCCGGCCCACCGGGTGCCCCTGGGATGAACAATGGGATCATCTGTACCTCTGCATAACCGGAGGCTAATTATAGGCTTTTTGCTCAGCCCCAGATCCCGACACCGGCCGCAGGGGCGCTCTCGCGGCAGGTCGATGGCACAACAGTAATCCCACCCCCGTCCGAAGGGGTTGTTGTCATGGTAGACGAAGGAGACGCAGCCCCCGACTTCACTGCACCGCTCGCGAACGGCGACATCGCCGAGTTCACACTCTCGGAGAACCTCGACGACGCACCCCTGGTTCTGTGCTTCTTCCCCGGTGCGTTCACGAGCGTCTGCTCCCACGAGATGAACACCTTCCAGGACCGCCTGGCCGACTTCGAGGACGTGGGCGCCACAGTGTACGGCATCAGCGTCGACTCCCCGTTCGCCCTCAACGAGTTCCGCGACAAACTCGATCTGGACTTTGGCCTCGTCAGCGACGCCGACAAGGAGGTCATCGACCAGTACGGCATCGGCATGGACTTCGCCGACCTGGGCGTCCACGACGTGGCCAAGCGCGCCGTCTTCGTGGTGAACGGCGACGGCGACGTCACCTACGCGTGGGTCAGCGACGACCCCGGCGTCGAACCCGACTACGACGAGGTCGAATCGGCCGCCGCCGACGCCTGATCGGCCCGTCGCCCCCGAGTCTTTTTCTCCGTCGCACGTGACGATACGGGCATGAGTGACGCCACCAGCGGCGGCGATAGCGGCTCGAGCGGCGACGGCCGCGTGTACGACGTGGACGGTGACCACAACTTCCCCGACGAGCGGCTGACCGAGACTCTCGAATACATCGCGGACGACGAGGAGATCACGGCGTACCTGGAAGCACAGAACGTCAACCCGGTCGCACGAAAACGCTACAACGACCACGGCAAGAAACACGTCGAGATCGTCCGCAACCGGGCGCTCTGTCTCTACGACCTCCTCAAGGGCGAGGGCGTCGAGTTCAACGGTGCGACGGAGCAGGGCCTCTCCGAGGCCGACGAGCCGGTCATCGTCGCGCTGGCGGCGACCCTGCACGACATCGGTCACGTCGTCCACCGCGACCAGCACCCCTACTACTCGATCCCCCTCGCGGCGGATCTGCTCGACCGCATCCTCCCCGATCTGGGTTACGACGTTCCCGACATCGTCCGGACGAAAGGCGAGGTCCTGCACGCGATCCTCTGTCACCACGTCGAGGAGGACCCGCTGACCCTGGAGGCGGGCGTCCTCCGTGTCGCGGACGCACTGGACATGGAACAGGGCCGGTCGCGCATCCCCTACGAACGCGGCGGCCGCGGCATCAACACCGTCTCCAGTCAGGCGATCAAGGCAGTCACGCTCCACCCCGGCGAGGACAACGCGGTTCTCATCGAAATCGAGATGACCAACGCCGCCGGCGTCTACCAGGTCGACAACCTCCTGAAGGCCAAGGTCAGAGGCTCGGGACTCGAAGACCGCCTCCGGATCGTCGCGCTCAACGCCCACGAGGACGACGACCAGATCGTCGAGCGCATCGAGTTGTAGCGCCCGACCCTACCGTACCTTCCAGTAGAGCAGCTTGAACTGCAGGACGATTCCCTCCACCAGATTCCGCGGGTCGAACCCGCTGTCTGGGTTCTCGGCGGGTTCGAACGTGTCGACGACGTCACGGTCGACCGTCTCGATCCAGCCGGTAGCGCGACGGTGACCGTTCTCGTCTGCCACCAGCAGGAGCGTTACCGACCCGTCGGGGAGTCCCACCACGCGATAGACGCCGGCCGGAACCGGAGCGTCGGAACCGACACGGTAGTGATCGTACGGAGCCACGCTCATAGACGACGGAGGTCGTGGCAGCCTCATAAATCCGGGTGCGACCGCGCCACAAACTGGCGGCGAGACGTAATCCATTATTCCCGCGGGTGCCGAGCGAGACCGTGAGCGACGACGCTGGTGGTGCGCTGGGACTGTTATGGAACACCGAGTTTCGCGCGCTCGCGAGCACCGCCTTCGCGCGGAGTCAGGCCTACTCGACGATCATCATCGCCCTGGCACTGTACGCCGACCTGTTCTCGACCTCCGGGTTCGTCGAGGGCCTGTTCGGAACCGTCTTCGCCGTCACGCAACTGTTGATCGTCCTCCCGCTGGGGCGGTACGTGGACACGAACAACGCCAAGCGCATCCTCCTGGTCGGCCTGGCCATCAACGTCGTCACCTTCGTCGGCTTCACGCTCGTCTCGGCGGTCGAACACGTCCTGCTCGTCCGGATTCTCCAGGGACTCGGCGCGAGCATCCTCTGGATCACCGGCACGACCGTCGTCGGCGAGATCGGTCCAGAGGACGCTCGCGGGCGGTGGCTCGGTGCGTACAATCAGGTCGGCGCGTTTTCCAGCCTCGCGGGCGACGTAGTTGGCGGCCTGCTGCTGACTCTCTACGGCTTCACGTTCACTTACGCCGTCCTGAGCGGCGTCACGCTCCTGTCCGGACTGCTGGTCTACCGGCACCTCCGGGACGATCCTGGCGGACAGGCCGACCCCGACGACCAGGGGAGCGTCGAGACGTTCCGCCTGTTGCTCGCCCGGACGACGGTCCGCGCGCTCGTCATCTTCCGACTCGGCCTCAGTTTCGGGAAGATGGCCGTGCTGATCTTCCTCCCGATCTACGCCCGGACCGGGTTCGGCATGTCGGCGCTGTTCGTCGGTGGCATCCTCGCGGGCGGGAAGCTGACGAAGGCGCTCTCGCAGGGGTACGTCGGCGACCTCACGGACCGGATCGGCCGGAAACACCGCTTCGTCTTCGTCGGGGCCATGCTGTACGCACTCGGTGCGGCACTGATCCCGCTGGCGGAGTTCGCGGCCGGGGTCGTCCCGACGGTCAGGGTCCCGATCCCCTGGGCCGCCGGAGCGGCCACGCTCCCGCCAGCCTTCCTCCCGCTGTTCGTCGCCTTCGGCGTCTGTGGCATCGCGGACAGCATCCGCCTGCCAGCGAGCATGGCGCTGTTCGTGGAGGAGGGCGAACAGTTCGACGCCGTCGCCGGGAGCATGTCGTTGCGCTCCATCGCCTGGAAAGTCGGACAGGTCGTCGGGCCGGTGACCGTCGGCACGCTGTGGGACTACACCGACGTGTTCGTCGCGTTCTGGACCGCCAGCGCCCTCATCGCCCTCGCGACGGTCGCCTTCCTCGTCCTCTACCGGGTCGATCCCGCCGATGGTGTGGAGACCGCACCCACCGACTGACTCACTCGTCTTCCAACAACGCCTCGTCCCCGTGGCGCTCCCGGAGCGCTCGGAACGCTTCCCGTTGCTCGCGGATCCGGGGCGTGTCGGACTCGTAGGCGTTGGCGAACAGTTGCCCCGGATCGGGTTCGAACTCCTCGGCGGCGTCGATCAGGTCGGCGACTCGTTCGCGGGCCGCCTCCTGAATCGCGTCGATCCGCTCGTCGTCGAGCAGGCCGCGCTGCCGGAGGAACGTCTCCATCCGTGGGATCGGGTCGCGCTCTTTCCACTCCTCGACCTCCTCGTCGTCGCGGTAGACCGAAGGGTCGTCCGCGGTCGTGTGCGCGCCGAAACGGTACATCACAGCCTCGATCAGCGTAGGCCGACACTGCTCGTCGGCCGGGTCCCTGGCCTTCCGGACGGCCTGGCGAGTCACCTCGTAGACGGCGAGAGGGTCCATCCCGTCGACCTGGATGCCGTCGATGCCGTACGCGTCGGCCTTGCCGGCGATGGTCGGACTCGCGGTCTGTCGCTCGCGCGGGTGCGAGATGGCGTACTGGTTGTTGTTACAGAAGAAGATCGCCGGGACGTCGAAGACGCCGGCGAAGTTCAGTGCCTCGTGGAAGTCGCCCTCGCTGGTCGAGCCATCGCCGAAGTGACAGGTGACGATCCGGTCGTCGCCCTTGAGCTTGGCGGCCCAGGCCATCCCCGTCGCGTGGGGGAGGTGGCCGGCGATGGAGATGTTCAGCGGGAAGACGTTCTTCTCGGCGAGCCACTCGTTGCCCCGTTCGTGGCCCATCCAGTAGAGCAGGTACTCAGGCTCGAGACCGCGAACGATCACGGCCCCGTGTTCGCGGTACTGGAAGGAGATCCAGTCCTCGTCGGCCATGGCGTGCGTCGAAGCGATCTGGGCCCCTTCCTGGCCGGCGAGCGAGGGATACGTCCCGATCCGTCCCTGTCGCTGGAGGCTGATCATTCGTTCGTCGAAGTGGCGAGCGAGCCACAGCTGGCGGTACATCTCGACGAGTTGCTCGTCCGGAAGGTCGGGCACCGATGCGCCCTCCAAGACGTGGCCGGCATCGTCGAGGACCTGCACGCGGTCGCTGGCGTCGTCGCCCAGGCTCCCCTGATTCGTCACGGTGTGGAATGGGCACGGAGCACCGGGACATAATGCTGTCGCTCGGAGAGGTGACCAACCCCGACACAACCGTTTAGTACTGGCGGCCGTATCTTTGGGTATGGGTAACACGCCCACCCAACAGCCCTTCGAAGGCGACTCCCCGGACGCGGACGAACCGGGTGCCGGCGCGTCGGTTCGGGAGGCGGTGGTCGGGTTCGTACGGTCTACCCTCGGCAGCGTGCGCAGGCGACTCTCGGTGTTCCCGTCGCTGAATCTCGCGTCGGCGTTCGTCGTCGAGGAAGCGGACGTCGCCGAGTCCCGCCGCCTCCGTCCGGCGACCCGGGACGAGGAGGGTGCCACTGACGACACACAGACGACGTTCCAGAACCGGTCGGTCCCGCTGGTCCAGCCCGCTCGGGACACCGGCCAGGAGAACGCGCCCGACCTCGAAGCCACCGAGGAAGACGGCCGGCTCTCGATATACTACCCCGACCGAACCGACGCGCGGATCACGTCCGATACCTGGGAAGACGTCGAACGCTGAGTGGGCGGTCGCGGCGGCCGGAGCCACAGCGCAGGCGGTGACATTCAAGTTCTCGGCGCTCCGGGGGGTAAACGGTGACCACTCGTGTCCGACCTGCCGGATGAATTCGACTGTACGATCACGAACTGGGAGTACATCTACGGCCTCTGTCGCGACGTGAGCGACCAAGTGAAAGCTGCCGACTTCGAGCCCGACATCGTCGTCGCGCTCGCCCGCGGCGGCTGGTTCGCCGGCCGCTGTTGCTGTGACTTCCTCGGCCTCGACGACCTGACGAGCCTCAAGATGGAACACTACGTCGGCGCGGCCGAGAAATCCGACGAACCCACCGTCCGCTACCCCATGCCGGAGGGCTCCGTCGAGGGCAAGGACGTCCTGATCGTCGACGACATCGCCGACACCGGTGGCTCCATCAGCCGCGCCCTCGACTACGTGACGGATCGTGACTGCCACGAGGTCCGGACCGCCACTCTCCAGCTGCTGGGCACGAGTTCCTTCGAACCCGACTTCGTCGGCGAACGCCTCGCCGAGTGGACCTGGGTCGTCTACCCCTGGAACTTCGTCGAGGACATGATCGACCTCGTCTCCGACGTGATGCGCAAAGCCGACGGCGAAACCGTCACGGAAACCGAGATTCGCGGCGCACTCCGGGAAGTCCACGGTATCGAGCGCATCGAGATGGAGATCGCCCAGCCCGACCGCTTCGACGAGGTGATGGCCGAGATGGTCCGCCGCGACGTTGCCGCGGCGTCAGGAGAAGGGTGGCGGCTGGTGGAGTAATCGTGCACGACTGACGCCAGTCGATCTCATTCCCGATCCGACTCGCTATCGTACCCGCCCGCCACACTCCCTTCGAGCGGGCTATCCTCGCCGCTGATGACCCACCCGGCGACGATACTGACGAGGACGACCCCGCCGATCAGCGCCCCGTGGAAGAGGAGGAGCGGATCACCCCCCTCTCCTCCTGACGAGAAGAGCCCGAACATGACGACGAACGCCGCGATTATGGCGATGGGGACCACGTTGACGAACAGGTCGGAGAGCAGTTGCCTGTCGAAGCCGGCCCAGCTCGGGTCGGTGTTTTCTGACTGAGTCTCTCCTTCTGTCTCCGCCGACTCGGTATCCCGTGACATCGTCGGTTCGGCGTCGGCAGCTAGGGCGTAGAACCGATTAACTCCTGCTCTTCCGCGTCGTCGGTCGCGGGTAGTTGTTCGTGCGCGACGGGCAGAACTCAAATCGCTTCCGACCGCGTTCGTCGCTCACGTCTTGTTCGAGACAGAAGTGCGGCGACCGGGATTTGAACCCGGGCCATGAGCTTGGAAGGCTCAGGTCCTACCACTAGACCATCGCCGCGTGTGTAGGTTGACCGCTCGAACGTCGCCCCGACCGGGCGCGCCAGTGATCCAGGCTGGATCGCCGCGGCGCGAGGTGACACCAGACAGTTCCGCGTGCCAATTTATGTGGCTTTCCTTTCGCCGTCGGCGACCACGGCGTAACAGTTCCCGCTGGAGACGAACACCTCGACCGGCTGTAGCCCACTCGCGTCCAGATCCGCCCGGAACTCGTCGGGGCTGTAGATGTGGTAGAACCGCGGCACACGCTCGCCGCCGGGGAGCGTCCAGTCCACCGTGGTGTCGAACCCCGCCTCGGCGTCGAACCGGTCGTGTGCCGTGCTCCAGGCGCTGACCAGCGCTCGACCCTCGGGCGCGAGGACGCGAGCCAGTTCGTCCAGACTCGACAGCCGTAATTCGCGGCTGGGGAGGTGGTGCAGCGTCGCGACGTAGACGGCCAGGTCCACCGTTCCGGTCGAGACCGGGAGCGAAGACGCGTCGCCCTGCACCAGCCCCACAGTGTCACTCACGTCGGTGTTGGCGACGCGCTCGCGGGCTTCCTCTAGGAGGCCGCGACTCACGTCGAGGGCACAGACTCGATCCGTCGGGTCGGCCAGCAGTTCGGCGTGGCGACCGTTGCCACAGCCGACGTCGAGGCCGAGCGTCCCGGTCCGGTCGGTGAGGAAGGATTCGACTTCGGGCCAGGCGTACTCGCGAGTGGCCGAGAAGTGGGCGGCGATCCGGTCGTAGGTGTCCCGGACGCCCGCGCGGGCCGGGTCGTCGTCCATGGCTGGCGTTTCCGGCCGTGGCTCAAGACGGTTGCGTTAGCCGAAGGTGAACTCGACCCGGTTGGCCTCGACGCCCGGTGGGTAGACCGTGTCGGTGCCGTCGGTCTCGTCGTAGGTCTGATCCTCGTCGGTGTCCATGCGGGGGACCAGAACGATGGTCTCCTCGTCGTCTATCTCCCTGTCGAGCTGGATGGTGACGTCCTCGGAGGTCCCGGCGGGGAGGTACTCGCTCACGCCGATCACTTTCCCGTCGGCACTGCCCTGCCGAACCACGACGAACCCGCCCTGGGAGAGCGAGGCGGACTCGACGTTCACCTCGGCCTTGCCGCCGAACTGGGCCTCCATGTTCATCGACGCGACGGGCGAGGACAGCAACACGAAGACGACGTAGGCCACGGTCAGCAGGATGGCGGCGTGTTTGACCCCGTCCCGAATCGAGCCCTCACCGAGTTGCCCGCCGACGAGACCGGAGAAGAACGCCTGGACCATCCCGACGTGGAAGAACACGAGGGTGTATGCGGCCTTGTTGACGCTGCCGAAACGGGTGAACTGGCTCGGGTCGATCCCCAGTCGGTTGTTCGAGGAGGGCGTGGGCACGTTGTTCGGCAGACTCGGGACCAGGACTTCCTCGACGGCGACGATGATGACCAGGAAGACGAGGAACGCGACGTAGATGACGACGAGGTAGGTGAGCATCTGCCGGCGGCGCTGGCGTTTCATCCGCAGGTCCGCGCGTGCCTGCGTGGCGGCGATCCGCAGCACGGCCCCGATGTTCCCGCTGGCCCGCATCGCGTTGGTCAACAGCGTCACGGCGCGAGTGACGGGGATAGTCCGGACGCGCGTCCCGAACCGCACGAGCGCGTCCTCGACGTTGGCCCCGAGGCTGATGTCGGCCCAGATGCGTTCGATCTCGTCGGTCAGTGCGCCGAGATCGCTCCCCCGGACGCGGTTGAAACTCTCGACGACGGACATGCCGGCTTCGTTGAGGCTGGCCAGTCGTTCGAGCATCTCAGGTGAGGCGGCCTCGACCCGTCCGAGCCGGCGCTGCTGGACGAACCGGACGACGGCGTAGGTCCCGAGGACGAACAGGAGGCCCTGAATGACGAGGTCGTCGAGGACGCGGACGTTGACGCCGACGCCGGTGAGCGCGGCCGGGAGGCGCAGGGCAGTGACGACGAGCGCGAGCGGGATCGTCACGTACAGCAGTGCCGTCGGGTTCCGCAGGACGGTCTCGACGGGGGCGTTGAGAACGCGCTTGTACCGCTGCAGCCGGTCGTAGACGGTCAGGCGATCGAAGTTGTGGGTCAGTGCGTTCGTGTGGCCGCCGTCGGCCGCGGGCACGTCACCCTCGAAGGAGGCACCGCCACGCATGAGCGAGGACTCGTCGGGGATGGACGTGCCGTCGCTCCCGATCCCGAGCAGTTCCAGACGCTGGTTCAGAAACACCATGAACCCGACGTTGGCGAGCGGGATCGCCAGGTAGCCCAGCAACTGGAGGATGCCGAGCGTGTCGGTCGTCGTGAGGCCGAACACCAGCAAGACGGTGATCAAAAAGAGGGTCCCCGCGACGAGGAGGGTGACGTACGCCTCGGCGATGGTCGCCAGCAGTTCGAGGAGTTCCTCCTGTCGTTCCTCGGCTTCCTCCTGGTAGCGCTCGTACTGATCGTGGAGGAACTGCGGGAGACTCTGTCCGCTCTGCAGGACCGAGGAGAGGTTCTCACTGAACGTCTTGTACTCCTCGCTGGGCGTCCGTTTGGACATCCGACGGATGGCGTTGATCATGTCGGTGCCGAACAGGTCCATCTGCCGGACGGCGACGGACATCTCGCGGGCACTCTCCCCGTAGATCCGCTTGTTGTCCGCCAGGGTTCGCATGATGACCGGGAACGGCATCCCGCCGCGAGAGAGCGCGTACAGGAAGGCGACGGTCCGGGCCAGGCTCTCGTTGATCCGCCGCCGCCGTGCCTCGGCACGACTTGCCAGGAGCTGCCACCGCATCGTGAACGCCAGTGCACCCGACACGAGCGCCGAGACGACGCCGCCGACGACGGCGACAGCGAGGAACACGTCCGGGGCGAGTTCGAGCGACCACGTCGAAGGGCGTCCCAGCACCGCCGTCATCGTGTTGGGCAGCCCCGCGAGCAGACCGCCGATCAGCGGGACCGCGAGGACGAACCCGACGACGACGTACCCGCCGACGATGCCGCCCAGAACCGCGAGGACGACCGCGTAGAAGTACGTCTTGGCCGCGTAGGCGCGATACGTCTCGGGGACGTATGCGGACTGCAACAGTTCCTTCCGCTCGATCCGGTCGTCGTCGACGAACCGCCCGAACACACCCCGGGAGATCCGGGTCAGTCGCTTGTTGACGGACCCGCTCGATCCGGCCGAAATCAGGAGGGCACCGAGACCGAGCGCGAGCAGCGCCGGGACGAACGAGAGCGGCGAGACCATGTCAGGACTCCACTTCGATGCCGGCGTCCTCGATCCGGTCGAGGACTTCGTCGCTGTCGGCGTAGTACTTGTTCACCATCGCCGTGAACCGCCGGTAGTCGTCGACGCCCTCGTCACGGAGGTACTTGAGGAATCGCTTGCGGTTCCTGATCTCGCGGAGCAACTCGGACTGGGTCCAGCCCCGTTCCTCGCGGATGTCGTCGAGCAGGTCGCTCCCGCTGTCGGAGAACTGGTCCTCGGTCGCTCGCCAGGAGTAGGTGTTCGAGTAGTCCAGTTCGCCCGTCCGCTGGTCGATCCCCTCGATCTCGGCGAGGGTCCGCATCCGGCGAACGCGCTCGCCCTGACTGCGCGTGAGGACCTGCACGCAGAGGACGTCAAGCGACTGGACCATCGGTCGAGGGACGTTGATGGGTTCGTTCTCCAGCCGGTTGATGACGGTCTGGACGGAGTCTGCGTGCATCGTCGAGAACGTCGTGTGCCCAGTGTTCATCGCCTGGAAGAGCGTGATGGCCTCCTCACCCCGGACCTCGCCGACGATGATGTACTCGGGCCGGTGCCGGAGCGCCGAGCGCAACAGATCGTACATCGTGATGTCGTCGTCGTCCAGCCGTTCGCGGGTCACCGACGAGAGCCAGTTGTCGTGGTACAGCGACAGTTCGCGGGTGTCCTCGATGGTCAGCACCTTCGACCGTGGCGGGACGAACATGGAGACGGCGTTCATCGACGTGGTCTTGCCCGCCGCCGTCCCGCCCGCGAAGAGGAGCGACCGGTTGTTCTCGATGCACAACCAGAGGAACGCGAGCATGTCGAGGTTCGCGGTGCCGTACTCCAGCAGGTCGATCGGCGTGAACGGTTCGTCGGCGTACTTCCGGATGGTGAACGCGGAGCCACGGGGCGTGACTTCCTCACCGAGCGCCAGCTCGATCCGGGAGCCGTCCGGCAGCGTCGCCGAGACCACGGGATCGGAGACGCTGACGTGCCGGCCCGATCGCTGGGCGAGCTGGATGACGAAGTTCGACAGTTCCTGGCTCTCGAAGGTGACGTTGGTCTCGACGTCGGTGTAGTCGTCGTGGTAGACGAAGATCGGCAGATTCGGCCCGTCACAGGAGATGTCCTCGACGTGCGGGTCGTGCATGATCGGGTCGATCTGCCCGTACCCGTGGAACCGTCGATGCAGGTAGTAGAACAGCCGGTAGTACGATTCGAGCCCGATGTCGACGCCGTACTCTTCGAGGCGTTCCTGGAGTTCCTCGCGCAGTGCCGCCTCGGGGTCGTCGGCGACGTCCTCGCGGTACAACAGCGGTTCGCGGATGTCCTCGGCCAACCGGTCGAGCAGGTCGGCCTCCAGTTCGTCGAGTTCGGGTTCGACGACGTGATAGCGGTGTTTGTCGTCCTCGTGGTCGTAGTTGATCGAGACGAACGAGAAGGGGACGTTCAGCCAGTAGCGGTCGGTCTCTTCGTAGCCTGGCAGGCCGGAGAAGGCGATGAGCCGCTCGTGTTTGTCCGGGTCGTAGTTCTGGACCGGGATCGTCGTCCCCCGGAGCAGGTCGGCGGTGTAAGAGAGCCAGCGGCGTACCTCTTCGACTCTCGACTCACCGACGTCGTCACCGGCGCTGGCGTCCTTCCCTGCCATAGCTGGACTTCGCCATCTGGCGAATGCTTACTGGCGCTTACGGAGCCACTTACTTAAATTCGCATCTCGTTTCCGCCCGTTTGATCGCGGAAGCTGACAGGTTCCGGGCGGAAACAGCACTCACTCCTCGGTCGTCCCGTCGGCATCGGGACTGTCGGACTCCGCGTCGGAATCGGCCGTGTCGACCTCGGGGTCGTCGACACGTTCGACCCGGAGCAGGGTGTACGCGAAGGCGAACTGGAAGACGACGCCGACGGGCAACAGGATGCCGGGGAACGCGTCGGCCGCGAGGCCGGCGATTGGGAGCGCACCGAACTGCAGGAAGCCGCTGGCGACGGTGTGGAGGACGGCGGCGACCAGCAGGAGGCCGCCCATGATCCGAACGGGGTCCCGGCGGGACGCTCGGAATCGGTCCTCGAAGACGTACATGGCGAGGCTCAACAGGACGGCGAGACCGACGACGGCGGCACCGACGGTCCAGACGGCGAAGGGGAGCGGGCCGGGCGCACCGCTGTAGTAGCCGATGGCCTCCCAGGGGGGCATGATGAGCGGATTCGGCCCGGGCACGTCGATACCGAGCAGGACGCGGATCAACAGGAACGGGAAGTGAAACTCGATCAGCGATCCCCCCTGGATCTCGCCGATGGCGACGGAGATCGACCACGGGATGAGCGCACTCAGCCAGGCCGACAGGACGGCGAGTTCCTCGGCGTACTCCGACTTCACCCAGACCATACCAGCCCTCCCGAACGCATCCGTCAAAAATCCCCACGCCGCGGGGGAGCCCGTCGGGGTCGCTCGTAACAGGCGTTACGTTCATTGGCTCGGACGACGTAGGCAGGAACACTGAATGAGGCGCGATTACTTCACGCTCGAGTTGCGCGACGGCGGGGACGATCCGGTCGAGCAGCCGACGGTACACGTCGAGTACGACGGCCCGTCGGACGAACTCGAGACGCGCCTGACACCCGGGACGGACCTCGATCTGTCCTTCCGCTTCCAGACGCCGGTCGACGATCCCGACGCCGACGGCGTGCTCGCCATCACGGAACGACTGACCGGCGACTTCGTGCTCGAAGTCAACGCCGACGCAACGGACATCCTCGAACTCGTCGACGCCGCGAAAGCGTACGGGCAGGAAGAGAGCGACGCGCCCGGCTGTTACAGCCTCGAGATCGACGTGGCCGGGGGCGACCGCTACGCGACCGACAAGCGGACGCTCCTGGTCTACGACGACGAGGGCAGTCTCCTCCGGAAACACTCGCTGATCCCCTCCGGCGTCGAACTCTGAGCGGTCCGGGGACGCGAGCGGACCGCCTGCCTCTAAGTGCGTGTCCCCGCTCTCGATAGCTATGGAACTGTTCGGAACGGCTGGGATACGCGGCTCGGTCCAGCAGCGGGTGACCCCCGAGTTGGCACTGTCCGTCGGCCGTGCGGCGGCGGCGGACGGCGACGAGTTCGTCCTGGGCCGCGACGGGCGCGAGACGAGTCAGGCGCTCGCCGCGGCCGTCGCGGCCGGCCTGGAGAGCGGCGGCGCGACCGTGCGGCTGATCGGCGAAGTACCCACGCCGACGCTCGCTTACGCCTCGCGAGGGCGGCGCGGCGTGATGGTCACCGCCAGTCACAACCCGCCGACCGACAACGGGCTGAAGCTGTTCGTCGACGGGCAGGAGTACGGCGACGACGCCGAGGGACGGATCGAAGAGCGCGTCACCGAGGGGTCCGATCCGGTGGCCTGGGACGCCTGGGGCGGGGCCACGGACCTCGACGTCCTCGAGCGATACCGCCAGGCCGTCGCGGGCTACGCCGAGGCATTCGGCACGGCCCCGGACGGACTGACGGTCGCAGTCGACTGTGGCAACGGGATGGGCAGCGTCGCGACACCGGAGGTCCTCCGGGCACTCGGCGCGAACGTGCGAGCACTGAACGCGACCGTCGACGGTCACTTTCCCGGGCGGGAGAGCAAGCCGACGCCGGAGAGCCTGGCGGACCTCCGACGGTTCGTGGCGGACGGTGGCGCCGATCTCGGCATCGGTCACGACGGCGACGCCGATCGGATCGTCGTGGTCGACGAGACGGGGGAGGTCGTCCACGAGGACACCGTGCTGGCAGTTTTGGCCGAACGGTACGTCCGTGCGAGCGACGCCGGTGACCCGGTGGTGGTGACGACGCCGAACGCGTCGGCGCGGATCGACGAACGGGTCGAGACCGCGGGCGGCCGCGTCGAGCGGACGGCGCTGGGTGTCCTCCACGAAGGACTGGCCGCGGCCCGCGCCGCCGGCGGCCCGGAGACCGAGGTCGTCTTCGCCGCCGAACCGTGGAAACACGTGCACACCGGCTTCGGGGACTGGATCGACGGCGTGGTCAGCGCGGCCGTCGTCACGCGACTCGTCGCGGCGTCGGGGCTCGACCACCTGACGGACCCGGTGACCGAGCGGCCCTACCGGAAGGCGAACGTCGACTGCCCGGACGCGGCCAAGTCGGCGGCCATGGCGTCCCTGGAGACGAGCCTCCCGGACCGATTCCCGGAGGCCAGCGTCGAGACAGAGTACGGCGTTCGGCTCTCCTTCCCCGACGCGTCCTGGATACTGGTCCGACCCAGCGGGACGGAACCGTACATCCGGGTCTACGCGGAGAGCGACGAGGTCGACCCACTGATCGAACAGGCGGTCGCGACCGTCGAACGCGCCGTCGACTAGCGGCTGGCGTGGTTCTCGAAGGTGGACTGTAACTGATCGGGGTCGGGCCCCGAGGAGAGGTCGAGTCGGTACACGTCGGTGAACCACCCGCGCGGCCGGACGACCAGCGAATCGTCGGCGACGGCGTACGATTCCACCTCCTCCCAGCCGGTGAATTCGCCGTCGACGGCCAGTCCGGCGTCGGTGACGACGACGGTCCGGTCGTCCGATCGGAGGACGGCCAGCGCGAGCGGCACGACCACGAGCGTCCCGAGGACGATCGCGATCGACGCCTGCCCCAGCAGGACCAGCACGCCGAGCAGGCCGGCGATCGCGCCCAGTCCGACGGCCAGCGCGCCGTAGGTGGTCAGACGTTCCCGCCTGTCGGGACGGGTCTGGAAGCTGTGCAGGACCGTGGCGGCTTCGATCCGGGCGACCGTCACCGAGCGCGTGCCCAGTTCGACCAGCGCCACGGCCGGTGCGACGGCCAGCACGCCGAGGGTCGCGGGTCTGACGAGCAGGGTCAGCGGACTGATGCCGGGATTGTGCGCGAGCAGTGCGATGATCCACACGAGGTACCCGAGCGGCAGAACCACGGGTGGGACGGCGAGAGCCAGCGACGTGGCGAACCGCTCCACGTCGAGTCCGCCGCCCATCCAGTACCCGAGTCCGCCGCCGCCCACCGCGGCGACCGCCAGGCTGATCCAGGGATCGACGACGCCCGACGCTCCCGCCAGCGCGGCTGCCAACGGCCCGACCACCAGCGCGACGTAGGTCCCCACCAGCGACCGATAGAGCGAGCGCGTGTACCGCATGCTCGTCCATTGTCAATAGGACCTCATAAATCGCCCGTCAGTTCTCACCCTGGAGCCGGGGGAGAGTATTTGTCCGGTCGCCCCGTCGGCCCCTGGCATGGAGGATCTGGTCGAGCGTGCGCAGTCGGCACGGACGGACGCCCACGTCCCGTACTCCGAGTACCGGGTCGGCGCCGCACTCCGGGCCGCGGACGGCACCGTGTTCACCGGCTGTAACATCGAGAACGCCAACTACAGCAACAGTCTCCACGCCGAGGAACTGGCCGTCGGGAAAGCGGTCGAGGCCGGCCACCGCGAGTTCGACCGCCTCGCGGTCTCGTCGAGCGAACGCGACGGCGTGACGCCCTGCGGGATGTGCCGACAGACCCTCGTGGAGTTCTGCGACGACGACCTCGTCGTGGTCTGTGACGAGGGCGACGGAACGAGCGAGTACCGACTGGGCGACCTGTTGCCCGACGCCATCAGCGCGGAGACGCTGGGGAAGTAGGTATGGACAGCGAAGACCCCAACGACGACGAGCAGTACCACCTCGAAGTCGGTCCCGAGGACGTGGCCGACACCGTGCTCCTACCGGGCAATCCAGAGCGCGTCCCGAAGGTGACCGACACGTGGGATCACAGTGAGGAGGTAGCCGAACACCGCGAGTACCGGACGGCAACCGGTGCCTACGAAGGCACTCCGATCTCGGTCACGTCGACGGGCATCGGGAGTCCTTCGGCGGCCATCGCGGTCGAGGAACTCGCCCGGGTCGACGCCGAGACGCTGATCAGGGTCGGCTCCTGCGGTGCGATCCACGAGGAGGCGGCAGTCGGCGACCTGGTGATCACCCGTGGCGCGGTCCGGCAGGAGGGGACCAGCGACGAGTACGTCCGCGAGGACTACCCTGCCGTGGCGGATCACGCCGTGGTGGCCGCCCTCGTCGCCGCCGCCGAGCGGCTGGACTACGACTACCACGTCGGTCTGACCTGCTCGACGGATTCGTTCTACGCGGGACAGGGCCGGCCCGGCTTCGAGGGGTTCGAGGCTCGCGGGAGCGACGGGCTCGTCGAGGAGTTGCGCGCGGCGAACGTGCTGAACTTCGAGATGGAGGCCAGCGCCATCCTGACGCTGGCGAGCGTCTACGGCCTGCGGGCGGGCGCGGTCTGTTCGGTCTACGCCAACCGCGTCACCGGCGAGTTCCGGACCGAGGGCGAGCGGCGGGCCGCCGAGACCGCGAGCCTCGCGACACACCTGCTGGCGAAGATGGACGAGCGGGTGGCCGAATCGGGCGCGAGCGAGTGGCACGCGGGGCTAGGGATCGAATGAAAAGGGAGAGGGAACGTGGGGGTCAGCGGACGAGCTCGACGACGTTCAGTTGATGCCGTCGTACAGCGTGACGATATCGTCGTAGTCCAGTTTGCCGTTCTCGTTGAAGTCGTAGGCGGCCCTGTTGAGCTGGACGCTGTCGTCGTCGAAGTGCTCGAACAGCGTCTCGATGTCGCTGTAGTCGAGCCGGCCGTTGCCGTTCACGTCCTCGAACAGGCCGTCGCTGTCGGGGTCGCGCGGTGCGTCGCCACCGCCGACTGGCGGCGGACCGACGACCACGACGCCCACGTCCGTGGTCGCCTGGAGGTCGGACCCGGCCTCGTCGTTCAGCCGGTCGACAGCGACCTCGAGATCGGTCGTGCCCGTGGCGTCACCACGCACGTCTAGAGTCGCCAGCGGGGTGTCCGTCCCCGCGACGACCGACTGGACGTTCTTGTCGAGGTCGGCGAACCGGAGCGTCGCCGACGACCCGTCGCTCGAGACGGTCGCCTCGGCCATGCCGAAGGCGTCGACGACGGAGGCGTCGGTGATCGTCGCGACCTCGGGGTTCGAGAGCGAGAGCGTCACCGAACCGCCGGCGAGGCCCTCGTCGAGCCAGCGAGCGGTCAGTTCGGCCGTGCCGGTCTTGCCGTTCCCGACGGCCACCGCGTCTGCCAGGACTTTCGGGTGTTTTGGCTGCAGGCCGGGTTGCCCGGCTTCGACCTGGAAGACTGCGTCCGTCCGTGCGGGAGCGCCGGGTTCTTCGACGTACTCGACGACCTGGAACTCCGTCGTCCACGCCTCGGGCGTGACCGTACAGCGGACGTAGCCGCGACGGTTGTTGTAGTACTCGACGTTGTCGTTCTCGGTGACGACGTAGCGGCCGAAGTCGTCCATGTCGGCTCCGTCCCCGCCGGAGGCGATGGAGGTGCCGACGAACTCGGCTCCGACGGGTTCGTCGGAGCCGGACTTCGCGCTGATCAGGTTGTTCGCCCAGTGGGAGTGGAAGTCGCCGGTGATGACGACCGGGTTGTTGGCGTCTTCCTCGAAGGCCCGTTTGACCTGTCGCTGTTCGGGGACGTACCCGTCCCACTGCTCGGTTCGGTAGCCCTCTTCGGGTCCCTGCTTGAAGTCCATCTTGGCGAAGGGGAGCTGGTTGGCCAGGACGTTCCAGGTGGTCTCGGTCTCGGCGAGGTTGGAGAGCAACCACGCTTCCTGTGCGTCCCCGAGGATGGTACGGTCTTCCTCGAAGCGTTCCTCGCAGTCGACTTTGTTGAACACGTCGTCACAGGCCTGGTCGGAGCGGTAGTGCCGCGTGTCGAGGACGTTGAAGTCGATCAGGTCGCCGAACTCGTAGTACCGGTAGAGCTTCTGACTCGCGCCCTCGGGCTTTTGGGCCATCCGGAAGGGCATGTGTTCGTAGTAGGCCTTGAACGCCGCGGCGCGGCGCTTGACGAACTCTTCGGTACTCTGTTTGTCCGGGTCCTGTGGCACGTCGCCGGCCCAGTTGTTGTCGACCTCGTGGTCGTCGCGCGTGATGAGCCACGGGGCGCTGGCGTGTGCCGCCTGCATGTCGGGGTCCGTGTTGTAGAGGGCATACCGCAGGCGGTAGGTATCCAGGTCAGTCGTCTCCTTCTTGTACGCTTGGGGGAGCTGACGGTTCCGGGGCGTCGCCGGCCCGTCGATGCCGTACTCGTAGATGTAGTCCCCGAGGTGGACGATCAGGTCGAGTTCGTCCTCGGCCATGCGCCGGAACGCGGTGAAGTAACCGTCGGCCCACCGGTTACAGGAGGCGAACCCGAACTGGAACTCGTCGACCGAACTGCCGGGTTCGGGTGCGGTCTTGGTCCGGCCGACCGGACTCGACTCGCCGCGGCACTCGAACTGGTAGTAGTACTCCGTGTCGGACTGCAGGCCGTCGGCGTCGACGTGGACGGTGTGTACGTGTTCGGGCTTCGCCGTCGCCGTCCCCGAGGTGACCACGTCCGACATGGCTTCGTCGGTCGCGACTTCCCAGTTCACCTCGAAGGACTCGTTCGGCATCGCGCCGTCCGCTTCGAGCGGATTCGGTGCGAGTCGCGTCCAGAGGATCACCGAGTTCGGCAGCGGGTCGCCGGATTTGACGCCCAGCGAGTACGGGTCGCTCTCGAACTCGCCGTCCTCCGTCACCTGTGCCGACGCGCCGCCGGACATGCCCACCATGGCCGCCAGCGAGACGCCGCCGGTTCGCTGCAGGAATTTTCGTCTGTTGTGCGCCGTCGGGTCGATGTCTGGGAGATTTTCGGGCTCCACGGCCGACGTTCCGCCCGAAACCCGACTAAAATTTTATATTTTTAATATATTTAGCTGAATTCGACAGGTGTCCGATGGGTACCGGCTCGATGTGCTACCATAGTCACATGTCTGTCGTCCCTGGAACCAACCGTTCGGATGGATAGTTACAGCTAGATGGAGTATGGAACGCTACGTAACGGTCGGCTCGCGGTCGGCTGGTTTTACGCTGGCTACCACGACAACACGAGTCGGTCGTCGCTCGCGTGGCCCACGACGACGAACGCGGCCGCCAACATGCCGCCGAAACAAAACGCCAGCAGGTGCCCGAAGTGGGCGACCCAGGCCCCCTGAAGGGCGACGGCCACGACGAGCAACACCAGGAAGAAGGGGAGAAACAGGCCGACCATGATCGTCAACAACCACTCCATCGACGCGTTCTGCATGGCGTCGCCGACGGTCCTGACGATCAGCACGCCGATGATGGCGAACGCGACCCCGCTGGACCCGACCACCGGACCGGAGCCGACGTGATAGACGAAACTCGTTAGTGCGTCGGCCCCGACGACCACGGCGAGGACGTGTTTGTCGCTGGTCAACAGCGTCAGCACGACTCCGAGCGGGACGAGGACCAGCATGTTCCCTCGATAGTGGTCGAGGCTCGCGTGGAAGAACTGGTTCGAGAGGTGAAAGAGCGGGTTGAACGGACTCGGCGACGGACCGAACACCTCCTCGATCCGAACACCGTTGGTGACGAGGACCCACCCGACGCCGGCGATCAGGAGAATCGTAAACGGGAATTTCCGTTTGAAGAGGGACAGGAACGGAATATCCGGTAGCGTCCCGGACAGATTCGGTCGGCGAGGCACGGACGGTGCAGACTTCACGGACGGATGACAAAAAAGTAGCGCCCCCGACGCGTCGGCTCAGACTGCCTTCCGTTCGTAGTGCCAGCGGGCGAGGTGGAGGAAGGCGAATCCGAAGGCGAGGCCGGTCGCGGTGGGGAGCCCACGGACGACCGCTTCGAGGACGGTCGCCCTCGAATCGAAGACCAGCATCTCCAGCGGGACGATGGTGGCCAGTGAGAGAAAGAAAACGAGCGGTGCGTTCCGGGCGGCCTCGCGAGGCGTCCACGATTCCATAGCGGGGCGTCGTCGACCGAGCGCCTTAGTGATACTGACTCAACAGGTAGTCACATGTCGGGCCAGGCCTTCATCGCGCGGCCCGGGCCGGTGATCGAGGAGATCCAGCGCGCGGCGATCGCTTTCTTCAGGTTGCGCGCCAGGAAACCGCCGAAGGTCTCCATCGGCATGAACATCACGTCGTGGGCGACGGCGTCCTCACCCACGGAGATGGCGGTTCCCTTGCTCTTGAACGTCCAGTCTTCAAGCGGCTGGCCGCGCATCGCGCGGGCCATGTTCTTCCCAACGTGATCGGCGGCCTCCCAGGCGGCCTCGGCGGTCGGCGGCGCGGGGTTCTCGCCGGGTTGGTCGATGAGGGCACAGTCACCGATGGCGAAGACGCGCTCGTCCTCGGTCTGGAAGTTCATGCCCGTGTCGATGCGGTGGTTGCGCTCGTCTTTCTCGAGGTCGACGTCGCCGACGGCGTCCTGGCCGGTGATGCCGCCGGTCCAGAGCAGCACGTCGTAGTCGAGTTCGGTCTCGTCGCCGATATAGACCGTCTCCTCGTCGACCTCGCCGATGAACTCGCCGGTCATGATGTTCACGTCGAGCGCTTCCAGGCGCTTGCGCAGCGCACCCTGCACTTCGGGGTCGTTGCCCGGGAAGATCTCGTCGAGCCCCTCGACGAGGTGGATGTCGATGGGTGCGCGGTGGTCGTCGCGGAACCCGGCGATCTCGCCGGCGCTCTGGATGCCCGACAGGCCCGCACCGCCGACGACGACCTGCGCGGGGTCGGACTGGGAGGCTTCACGAGCGGCCTCCTTCACGGCCTCGTGGATGCCGAGCGCGTCGTCGAGCCCTTTGAGCGTGTGAGCGTGTTCTTCGAGCCCGTCGATGCCGAAGAAGGCAGTCTGAGAGCCCAGCGCGACGAGCAGGTAGTCGTAGTCGACCTCGGAGTCGTCGGCCAGCTCGATGGTCCGCTCGTCGGTGTGGATATCGGTGACTTCACCCTGCACGAAGCGCGTGCTGGGGGACTTGATGTCCTCGATGGGGATCGTGACCTTCTCCTGGATGCTCGGGTCTCGGATGCAGCGGTGGGACTCGTGGAGAACGAGGTGGTAGTCGACGTCGGAGATCCAGGTGATGTCCGCGTCCTTACCTACTTCCGATTCGAGATTTTTGATCGCGCCCGCACCGGCGTAGCCGGAGCCAAGCACGACGACGTCGTCGGTCATACCCGCACCTGAGGAGTCACCCGATACAAAGGCTTTGAAATCGCCATCTCCATGTCGTCAGTTTTTATACGAGTCCCCGTTTCGGTGGGTGGGGTTCACGAATTAGCGGCGACGGCTGCCGGAATTTCCAGAGCTGACCGGCGTTCTATCGGTAGAACGGAGCGAAGAGGTCGAGCGGCGAGTCGACCCAGACGGTTACTTCTCGACGTCGCCGACGGGCGCCTTCATGTCGTCGATAGTGAGGATGAGGATGTTGCTGGTGTCGTCTTTGCCTTCGATGGTGCCGATGATGCGGAGTTTCGACAGCGGTGTCGGGCCGACAGTGATCGTGTCGCCCTCGTGAAACTCCGAGATCGACCCCTGGAGCTTGATCTCGGCGCGGCACTCCTCGGGGTGGTGGACGCTCGTGAGGTCGATCTCCTCGACGTTGGCACTCGGGACCGCTTCGCCGTTGTGTTTGAGGGGTACGTCCGCTGCGTCGTCCATGTTCTGGACCTGCAGTGCCTCGTAGGCGTTCGAGGTCGGCTTGTAGCCACCTTTCGGACCGGGTACACCCTCGACTAGCTGGAGGGCCTTGAGACTCTGCATCTGGTTGCGTATCGTCCCGGGGTTCCGGTCGACCTGTTCGGCGATGTCCTCACCCTTGACCGCGCTCTCGGACTGGCGGTGGAGATTGACCAGCTCCTGGAGGATGTTCTTCTGACTCGGCGTGAGTTCGATTGATGACATGAGATGACGTTCGTTGTAGCTTTCCATAAACCCGGCGGATAAACGAGTGCTCGCGTACGTGTCCGAAAACCGAGAGACAGCGGACCCACCGACGGCAGTCCGCGTCAGATGCTTCGGGAAACGACACACATTTGATGCATGGCTAAGATGTCGAAATATGCGAGACAAACGCGTACTCGTCACGGGGGGCGCGGGGTTTATCGGTTCGAACCTCGCGAACCACCTGGCCGCCGACAACGAGGTACTCGCGCTCGACGACGGCTACCTCGGAACGCCCCAGAACCTGGACGACACCGTCGAATTCGTCGACGCGAGCGTCCTCGAGGACGACCTGCCCGTCGACGTCGACGTGGTGTTCCACCTGGCCGCGCTCTCCTCGCTCCAGATGCACGAGGACGACCCACAGCGGGGCGCTCGCGTCAACGTCGAGGGCTTCGTCAACACCGTCGAACAGGCCCGACAGGAAGGATGTGAGACGGTCGTCTACGCGACGACCTCCTCGATCTACGGCAGTCGAACCGAGCCCTCGCCCGAGGACATGCCCGTGAGTGTGAACACCGGCTACGAGGCCTCGAAACTCGCCCGGGAACGCTACGGCGAGTACTTCGCCAACTACCACGACATGAACGTCGCAGGCCTGCGGTTCTTCTCGGTCTATCAGGGCTACGGGGGCGCGGAGGAGCACAAGGGGGAGTACGCCAACGTCATCGCGCAGTTCGCCGACGACATGGCGAAGGGTGAGTCGCCGGTGCTGTACGGCGACGGCGAGCAGACACGCGACTTCACCCACGTCGAAGATATCGTTCGCGGCATCGAGACGACCGCCGACCACGAGTTGACCGGCATCTACAACCTCGGGACGGGGGACGCCTTCAGCTTCAACACCGTCGTCGAGATGCTCAACGACGAACTGGGGACCGACATCGACCCCGAGTACGTCGAGAACCCGATCCCGGAGGACGTGTACGTCCACGACACCTGTGCGGACATCTCCAAGATCAACGACGCGACGGGCTGGGAACCCCGGATCGACTTCGCGGAGGGCATCGAGCGGGTCTGTGCACAGTACCAGTAGTTTTGTCGATCCACGAGAGTGGTGGAGGTGATGGATCGGAACGTGCGGATCATCGGCGTCCCGATGGACCTCGGGGCCGACCGACGTGGCGTGGACATGGGCCCCTCTGCCATCCGCTACGCAGGGCTGGCCGAGTCGATCGAGGGACTGGGCGTCGCCTGTTCCGACTGGGGTGATGTCCACGTCCCACGGCCGGAGGGGAGCGATCCCGACGCCGGGGCCCCGGCGTCGGGAACGGCGAAGTTCCTGGCCGAGACCGAGACCGTCTGCACCCGCCTCGCCCACGAGGTCGCCGACGCCGTCGCGGACGGTGACTTCCCGCTGGTTCTGGGCGGTGACCACTCAATCGCCATCGGGACCGCCGGCGGTGTCTCCCGCGACGCCGAGACCGGCATCGTCTGGTTCGACGCCCACGGCGACTTCAACACGCCCGCGACGACGCCCAGCGGCAACGTCCACGGGATGGGTCTCGCCGCCATCCTCGGGAAGGGGCCGTTCGCCGACACCGACTGGGCTCCCGCGCCGAACGTCGCCGAGGAGAACGTCGCCCTCGTGGGACTCCGGAGCGTCGACGCGGCCGAGCGCCCGAACATCCGGAACAGTGACGTGACCGCGTACACGATGACCGACATCGACGCCCGCGGCGTCACCGAGGTCGTCACCGAAGCGCTGGACGTGGCCACCGACGGCACAGACGGCGTCCACGTCAGTCTGGACCTGGACTGGCTCGATCCGACGGAAGCGCCCGGCGTCGGGACCCCCGAACGCGGCGGCGTCTCCTACCGCGAGGCCCACGCCGCCATGGAGTTGATCTCCGAACGTGCCGCCGACCCCGGCCGACTGGCGAGCATGGAACTCGTCGAAGTCAACCCGATCCTCGACCGGCACAACCAGACCGCAGAACTGGGGGTCGAACTCGCCGCGAGCGCACTCGGGAAGGTCATTCTGTAATCGCGAGTGCCCCCGCGGGAAGGTGACCACCCGCCACTTACAAATGCAGGCCCGTCCGGTTTCCGGGGTGAGCTCATAGTCCGAACAGATGGTCGACGTGATGGGGCACGTGGCGATGGGGTTGCTGTGGGGGGCCCCGGCGTGGTTCTGCTGGCGCCGGCGCGTGAGCCTCGCGGTCGGCGCTGTCGTCGCCACGCAACGGCGGCCGCTCGACCGCTGGCTGTGGCGCGAACCGGTCACGCCCCGGGTGTCGTTCGGATTCGTCGCCCTGGCGGTCCTGATCGGGGGCCTCAGTCACCTCTTCGCCGACGTACTCTCTTCGCCTGACATCGCCCAGCCGCTCGAACCCTTCTGACCGGTCTACCCCGAACCCGTGATCGTGGACCTGATCTGGGACAACGACCCCGTCTGGAACGTCGGTCTGCTAGCCGCCATCCTTTTGAGTCACCTGCTACTGGCTCTGCTCGTGAAGCCGCTCGATCACCCCCACCGGATCACCGATGGATAACCACGTCTCGCGTCTCGGCGAGCGCGTCGTCGTGCCACGAGCAGTGTGATCGTGTTCGCACTCGCACGCGGAATCGGCGTCACGGAGCGCCTGCACGGCCAGGCCGGGACCGTCGGCGTCGCGCTGTTCGCCCTGCTCACGCAACTGGGTGACGTGTGGTTCCTCTTCGTCCTCGGCGGCGGGGTCTACGTCGCCGGGAGCACGGTCCCGCGCCTGGCGGTCGACCGCCGCCAGGGGCTGTTCGTCTTCGCGCTCGTGGTGACCTACGTGGTGCTGGTCAGCACGCTCAAACCGCTGTTCGGGCTTCCGCGACCGCCCGGTGCCGGCGAGGCCCCCGCAGTGGGCTGGCTCCCGCCGATCCTGGCCGGGGTGTTCGAGAACATCACCACCGCGTCTAGTTCCGGGTTCCCGAGCGGACACGCACTCGGAGCCACGATGGTCTGGGGCGGAGTCGCGCTCGTCATCGATGGAGTGCGCGACCGGGTGCGGTTCGGCCTCGCCGCGGTCGTCGTCGCCATCGTCGCGACCTCGCGCCTCGTCCTCGGCGTCCACTACCTGGTGGACGTGATCGCCGGCGTCGGACTCGGGCTGGCGGTCCTCGGCGCGTGCTACTGGCTCGCCGACGGCGGGACCGACCCCGGCCGCGTCCTCGGCGTCGCGGTCGCCGTCGGCGTCCTCGCGATGTTCGTCGACGGCTCGGCCATCAGTGGGGCTGCCGCCGGTGCAGCCGTCGGCTCGTGGCTCGTCTGTCGTCGCGTCGCCGACACCGTCCCGATCCGCGCCACGAGCCGCGGGGAAGTGATCGCCGGGATCGTCGTGCTGGCGATCGTCGGTGGGCTCTCGGGGGTCCTCTACGCGCTCGATCCGCCGGTGACGGTAGCGTTCGTCGGCGGCGCAGTCACCGGTGGTGGTGCCGTCGCCGCGCCGATGATCGGCACACGGGCAACCTGACGCCGGGAAAGTTCCTTGTCGTCCCTGCCCGACGTGGACCGCATGGACTTCGCCAGCAAGCGACTGATCGACCTGAGCGTCGGCCTCGAACCGGGCGTCGCGAGCGAACCGTTCCCGCCCCAGATCGGGTACATGGACCACGAGGAGGGTGCTGCCCGACTCGCCGGCAACCTCCAGGCGCTGGGCCACGACGTGGCGGGCGAGGAGTTCCCCGACGGACAGGGCCTCGCGTGGGAGGAGATCACGGCGATCCCCCACGCCGGCACCCACCTCGACGCGCCCTGGCACTACGGCTCCGAGTGTGACGGCGAACCAGCGAAGACCATCGACGAGATTCCGCTGGAGTGGTGCTGTGGCAACGCCGTGATCCTCGATTTCACCGATCTCGACGCGGGCGCAGAGATCACACCCGAGCAGATCGACGACCGGCTGGCCGCCCTCGACCACGAACTCTCGGCCGGCGAACTGGTGTTCATCGAGACCGGTGCCGACGACCTCTGGGGCGAACCGGAGTATCTCACGGAGTTCCCCGGCATGGGTGCGGCGGCGACGAAACACCTCGTCGAGCAGGGGGTGAAAGTGATCGGCACCGACGCCTACGGCTTCGACAAGCCATTCGACGAGATGGGCCGGCGCTACGTCGAGACCGACGACGAGAGTGAACTGTGGCCCGCCCACTTCGCCGGCCGCGAGGTCGAGTACTGTCAGATCGAGAAGATGGCGAACCTGGACGAACTGCCCCGCCGGACCGACGTGCCGGTCGTCACCTTCCCCGTGAAGATCGCCGAGGCCAGCGCCGGGTGGGTCCGGCCCGTGGCGATGGTCGAGGCGTGAGTCGACGGCGGGTCAGGCGTCCGCGGCGTCGGCAGTGCCCTCTTCACCCTCGTCGCTCGGTTCGGTCCAGTACGCGAGGACGGCCATCGTGCCGACCTGCGGAACGCCGACCAGCACCGTCGCGAGCCCGCCGCCGAAGAAGCCGAACTGCCGCGACAGACCGAACACGCCCAGCAGGAGGAGAAAGAGGGTCAACGAGATGCCGTAGCCGCCCATGCGTCGCCAGCTCGTCCGGACCGCGGTCGCGATCGACGCACCACGCACGGCAAGCGGGAACGCGACGAACAGGCGCACGGCGACGAACAGAGTCAGGACGAACGCCGGGACGACGAGAATGGGGGCCACCAGGACGAGCGCCACGACGGGAGACAGCGCGAGTCCGAACCCGGCCACGTAGCCGACCGCGCGTGCGGCGGACGCCCCGTCGAGTGCCCGCAGGCCCGGACGGAGCCCGCCCTCGTACATCCCGACGACGGCGACCGCGCCGGCCAGCGCGGTGGTCCCGGTCGTGACGGCGGCGAACAGCGCACGCTGGGCGAGCCAGCGGAGTTTGAGCCCCCAGAGGGCGGGAAGTGGCGTCGTCACGCGGCGCTGTTCGACCGGAAGGATCGGGAATTGTAGATCGACGCCGGTTCCGGTGACTGACTGTACCGTCGTGACCGGAACGGGGTCGGCGAGCATCGCCTGCTCGACGCCAACGATCACGAGTCCGGCGATCAAAAAGGGGACGAACAGCGCCGGCCTGCTGAGGAACACGCGCATCCCGTCGCTCAGCGCCGCCGTGACACCACCGCCGTCGCTGGCGTCCCGTGTTGCCATCCCGGGAGTCCGGTACGGCACGGTCAGGCACCCCCGAAGGCACTGAGAGAGAACCCGTCCGCGAGGTAGAACCCCTCGCGGCCGATGGCGGGCTGAGACACCTGTGCCTCGCGTTCGAGTCGCCACAGCTCCTCGCCGGACGCGGCGTCGAACGCACGCAGGTCGTGGTTGTCGGGTTGTACCACGACGTCACCGGCGACGGCCGGCCCGTCGTTGGCCTCGCTGATCCCCCCGAGCGGAGCGTCCCACAGATGCTCACCGGTCTCGGCGTCGAGAGCCACTAGCCCGTCTGACTCGTCACCCAGCAGTCCGGACCCCGCGGCGTAGACGGCGTCGGGGGTCACGGACGGTGGTGTGACGTAGCGACCGTATTCGCCCTCCGGCTGGCCGCTCGTCCAGCGCTCGTCTCCACCGTCTACCTCGAAGGCCGTCACCCCCGTCTCGTGGGCCACGTACAGCGCTCCGTTCGCGACGGTCGGTTGCAGTTCGTGCCGGACCGCCGGCGTCGAGGCGGTCCACTGCTCGGCACCGTCGTCCACCGCGTATTCTGTGAGGGTTCCGTCGTAGGTGACAGTGAACAGCCGTCCGTCGGCGACTGCAGGTCGAGCTTCGAGTGTGTCGACCGGCGTCCGCCACTGGACCGAGCCGGAACTGGTATCCACCGCGGCGACGCCGTCGTCGACCGTGAATACGGTCCCCGCCGTGGCGACGGGCGGTGACTGCCAGCCGTCGCCAAAGCCCATCGATTCGAGGATCGGCTCGTCCGGCTGTTGCCCCGTCGACCAGCGCTGTGAGAGCGCATCGTCATTGCCCACCGGCAGGTCGGGACCGCCGTCGATCCCGACCGCCCGGAGCCCAGACTCCGACGCGGTGACGAGGCTCGGCGCCACGTAGGCCCGGGCGGACGCGACTGTCGGCGTAGACAGGAACTCCCGTGAACCGGTTTCGGACTCGATCAGGAACAGACGGTCGCCCGTCTCGGCATCGAACGCCACGAGTGATTTCCGGGCCACGAACACGCGCCCGTCGGAGAGGATCGGTGCGGGCGTGCTGAAGCCCATCTCTTCGAATTCGTGGCGCCACCGCTCGACCGGTTTCTCCCGTGGCACCGTGGCATCCGGAGCGTGTGCGGTCCCCGCGGGGTCGTGTCGGTACATCGGCCAGTCCGGTCCGTCGGACCCGTCGGCGCCAGTGGCAACCAGCGCCCCGGCTCCGAATCCGAGGGCACCGATGCCGGAGAGAAGCGCGCGTCTGGAGAGGGGAGGGCGGCGTGTCACGCAGACCCGTTCCCGCGCCACCCTCGACAACCTTATGGTTCGGTGACCAGTCAGTCGTCCGCCGGCGCGACCGGCTCCCCGTGTTCGATGTCGGTGCCCAGCATCTCCAGGAACTCCGAGAGCCACTCGACGTGGTCGCTCCAGTCCTGGCCCGTGACGAGGTTGCGGTCGCGAGTCACCTCGTCGACCCAGGAACAGCCCGCCGCCTCGGCCTCGGCCCGCACGGCGGGATAGGTCGTCATCTCGTAGCCGTCCAGCACGTCCGCGGCCGCGAGGATCTGTGGCCCGTGACAGAGCGAGGCGACGGGCTTGCCAGCCTCGAAGAAGTGCTGGACCGTCTCGATCACCGACTCGTGTGTGCGCAGGTACTCCGGCGCGCGGCCGCCGGGGACGACCAGCGCGTCGTAGTCGGCCGGGTCGATGGCGGCCATCGTCTCCGTCACCGCGAAGTCGTGCCCTCGGGCTTCCATGTAGGTCTGGTCGCCCCGGAAGTCGTGGATCGCCGTCTTGCAGGTGTCGCCCGCCTCCTTGTCCGGACAGACCGCGTCGACCTCGTAGCCGACGGCCTGGAGCGCCTGAAATGGCACCATCGTCTCGTAGTCTTCCCCGAAGTCGCCGACGATCATGAGGATCTGCTTGCCAGTCATAGTGGGTCCGTGTTCGGCTGGAACACGGGGTGTGTTAACGGACGCCGCAGACATAAAACTAGCCGGCGGGGGCGACGGCCGGCGACTCGCCTCAGCCGAGCAGGGCCGGCACGTCGCCGATGTCGTCCAGCACGTGATCGGGCGTCACGTCGGCGTCGGCCACGTCGTCGTGGTCGGCCGCCCCGGTCAGGACGAGGGCGGTCGTCATCCCGGCGCGTTCGCCCATCGCGATGTCGGTGTCGAGGCGGTCGCCGACGAGCAGGCACTCACCTGGTGATATATCGAGGGCGTCCCTGACGGCGTCGATGGCTTCCGGCGAGGGCTTGCCCATCACGCGGTCGGGGTCGCGGTCGGCCACGGCCGCGACCGCGCCGATGATCGCCCCCGATCCCGGAACCGAGCGGCCGTTCGACGCGGGGACCGTCCGGTCGGGGTCCGAGCCGACGAACACCGTGGTCGGGTCCGCCAGCGCCCGGAGGCCGTCGGTCATGTCGTCGTAGCCGAACTCGCGGTCCCAGGAGGCGACGACCACGTCGGCGGCGGTCGGCTCGTCGATCAGGGAGATACCGGCGTCGGCCAGCTGGTCGCGCAGGCCCGGCGACCCGATCAAAAAGCAGTCGTCGCCGCCGTGTTCGGCGACGAGATAGTCGGTGGTGACGGTGCCAGCCGACAGGACTTCGCCCTCGTCGATCTCGACGCCCATGCCGGCGAGTCGATCGACGTACTCGGCGCGGGTCTTGGTGGGGTTGTTCGAGCAACAGCACAGCGAGATGTCGCGGGCCCGGATCGCGTCGACCGTCTCGGCCGCGCCGGGCAGGAGTTCGTTACCACGGTAGACCGTCCCGTCGAGATCGAGCACCACGCCGCGATATGTCATCATCCCCGTCCATGGAAGGAACGGGCTTAACGACCGCGGTCCCGACGCGAGCGTCGAACCCGAGGCCAGCGCCGTCGGTCAGGCCGGGTCGACACCAGTGACGTCGAATCGTGCCCCGCCATCCACGCTCTCGCCCACGTCGACCGTCCACCCGTGCGCCTCGGCGATCTGTTCGACGATCGCCAGGCCGAACCCGGTCCCGTCACCGGCCGTCGAGAAGCCCGTCTCGAACACCGTGTCGTAGTCCGCCTCGGGGATGCCCGTCCCGTCGTCGGCGACGTAGAAGGCGAGAGCATCCTCGTCGCCGGAACCGTCTGCGAGTGTGCCGACCCGCACCGTATCGGCGTCGCCGTGCGTGATCGCGTTCCGAAAGAGGTTGCTCAGGAGTTCCTGCAGGCGCGCGTCGTCGGCCATGATTTCCGCGTCCGTCTCCACGACGAGTTCCGTGCCGTCGGCGTCGACGTAGGGCCACACTTTCTCGGCGGCCGTCTCGATGGTCGTCGCCACGGGGTCGTCCACGGTGTCGCCCTGCCGGGCCAGCGTCAGCACGTCCTCGATGAGTCGCCCCATCCGGTCGTGTGACCGCTGGATCGCGTCGAGTTCCTCGGGATTCTCGTCGAACTCCTCGGCCAGCAGTTTCGCGTTCATCGTCGCGATATCCAGCGGGCCTTGGAGGTCGTGTGAGACCATGCTCGCGAAGCGGTCCAGTCGTTCGTTTTTCCGCTTGAGTTCCTGGGCGCGCTCGGTCCGCTCGGTCACGTCCCGGGCGATCAGCTGGAAGGTATCCCGTTCCGTGCGGATGTCGACCGGGACGACGATGTTGTGGAAGTGCCGTCCGTCGAGTTCGCTCTCGAAGGTCCGGGACTCGCCGGTCTCCAGCACGGCCTGCCCGGCCGTGAGCCACGACTCGCCCGTCTCGGGGAACTGCTCCGTGAGCGACGCCCCACGCAGGGACGCCCGGTCGACGCCAGCCAGGTCGGCCATCGCGGGGTTGGCCGCGACGATCTCCCCGTCGCGTTCGACCTGTGCGACCACGTCGGGGGTGTTGTCGACGAGCAGTTCGTATCGTTGCTGGGTCCGCTGTTGATCGACCGCGCTCGTGATCCGGTTGGCCAGTTGCTGGTACTGCTGGTCCTCGACGACTTCGAGTTTGAGGATGTAGTCGTCGACGCCGGCGGAGATGGCCTCGCTGGCGATCTCCTCGGTCCCGCGGCCGGTCAGCAGGATGAAGGGGACGTCGCCGTGTTCGGCCCGGACCATCTCCATGAGTTCCAGGCCGTCGGGCCCGGGCATCTCGTAGTCGCTGACGATACAGTCGATCTCGGCGTCGGCCAGGACGTCCGTCGCCGCCTCGGCACCGGTGGCCCAGTGGGACTCCATCCCGTGGTCCTCGGCGAGGGTCTCGGCGGTCATCTCGGCGAAGAACTCGCTGTCGTCGACGACCAGCACGCGAATGTCGTCAGTCATGGCTCGGGGTCTCCGTGAGTGGACGACACACACAGCGCGAGACGACGGACGGACTGGCCATACGTACTATCCACAACGAATCGGCCCACTGTCAAATATCTACGGGCGATTTTACGCGCGAAGCCGGCGCTCCCACCGCGGACCGGCCCGTCGCTGGAGGAGGATGCCGACGAGGGCGGCGACCGCCGCGAGTGCGACCGCGGCGACAGTCGCACCCGGGCCGAACGCGGGTTCGACCAGCGCAGCCACCAGCAGCGGCATCGCGACCACCGACAGCGCCGCGCCGAAGGCCAGGAACCGCGGCGTGTCGAACAGGAGTTCCGTCGGCGAGAGCCCGGCGACGAACGCCGTCACGCCGAAGACGTACACCGACAGCAGCGGGAGGACGACCAGCCCCGAGAGGAGCGCCACCGGCTCGTACCAGATCGTCGCGACCCCGAGATAGACGAGGCCGGCCGGCACCGAGAGCAGGAGATACGCCCGCCGCTTCCCCGCGAAGACGGTCGCGATCGACACCGGATATCGCAGGTACTCGTCGGCGCTGTCGAACTGCGTCACCCAGCTGTACGTGGTGAACGACCCCAGCCCGAGCAGGGTGCCGAAGGCCACACCCGGCGATGGCTGGAGGCCCGTGGCGGCCGTGATCTGCCCCAAGAGCAGGGCCGTCACCGCGAACAGGACGCCCATCGAGAACAGGACCTTCCAGACGGAACCGCTGGACCGGCTCACCTCCAGAATGGCCCGCGTCGTCAACCCGTCGCCGTCCCGGAGGGCGGACTCGAGCGTCGTGAACCGCTCGCTGGCCGTCCGGTAGGCGCCGCTGTCGGCCGGTCGGAACAGGACGGGTCCGAGGACGCCGAACACCGCGACGGGAGCGAACCCGCGGGCCGCCGCGAGTGCGGACGGGTCCCGGTACAGCGCGTACGGTGTGTACACCAGCGCGTCGATACCCGGCCAAAGCACGGCCGCGACCACGAGCGCGACCGGGAGGACCACTAGCCAGCGGTTCCGGGTCGCCGCGCCCGCCAGCGTCAGCGAGAGCGTCACGCCGAGCGCGAACGCGCCGATCAGCGTCAGCCACAGCAGGGCGATTCGGCCGGGAGCGACTCCGGCTCCGAGCGCCGTCGGTACCGCGGCGAGTCCGACGGGCGCGATGAAGAAGCCGGTGTAGTAGACCAGGTCCTTCCAGAGGAAGACGGCGAGCAGGCGATTCCACGACACCGGGAGCGTCCGGGCCGAGAAGACGAGCAGCGTCACGTCACCCAGCGCGTCACGCAGGGCGTCCCGGCCCACGAGTCCGATGGTGCCGACCTGCAAGCCGAAGAAAAAGAGCAGGCCGTGCAGGCCGGCGACGACCGCGCCGAAGTCCGTGCCCGTGTACGAGAGGAGCGCGAATCCGCCTGCGGACAAGAGGGCCACGACGACGGGGAAGGCGGCGAACCGCCGACCGCCGAAGAGGTGTTCGTGGAGCCGCCACTCCTCGCGAAGCATCCGCCGGAAGAGGTCGGTCGTGAGCGACATCGTCAGTGCTGGGCCCGGCCCGCCGGCGTGTCGGGTTCGGCGTCGCCGACTTCCGCCCGGAACACGTCGAGCAGACGTTCGCCGTCGGCCAGTTCCCGTGGATCGCGCTCGGCAACGAGGCGGCCGTCGCTGACGATGGCGACCTGCGTGCAGAGTTCCTCGGCGACCTCGATGAAGTGTGTCGAGAGAAAGACGGTGTTCCCGCGCTCGACGTACTCCCGGAAGTGGCCCTTGATCTGTTCCTGCATCAGGGGGTCGAGGTTGACCAGCGGTTCGTCGATGAACACGAGGTCGGGTTCGTGGACGAACGCGGCCGCGAGCATGACCCGCTGGCGTTCCCCCTCCGAGAGGTCCGTCGAGAGCGTGTCGAGCAGGCCGGCGAACTCGAAGCGCTCGGCCCACTCGTCGATGCGAGCGGTCACGTCGTCGAGGTCCCGGACACTCCCGACGAACTCCAGGTACTCCCGCGGCGTCAGAAAGCTCGGCGGATCCTCGCGCTCGGGGAGGATGCCGACCGACTGCCGGACTGCGAGCGGATCGGAGGCCGGGTCGTGACTCAGCACGGAGGCCGTGCCGGAGGTGGGTTCCAGCTGACCGGTCAGGATCTCGATGGTGGTGGTCTTGCCCGAGCCGTTCGGGCCCAGCAGGGCGAACAGTTCGCCGTCGGGGACGGTCAGTGAGAGGTCGACCAGCGCCGACACGTCGCCGTAGCGCTTGGTCAGGCCGTCCGTCTCGATGGCGTTCATCCTCCGAGTGGTGTCGGGCCAGCGAGAAAAGGATTGCCGGGGCTTTAGCCACTGAACTTCAATTCCCACACATCCGACGCTAAAGGGTTAGGCCGGTCGTGGGCACACCACAGCCACAGAGTGGGCCACGCGGTCCACGGGGGATCAGTATGACTGACATCGACACCGATTTCGAGACGATTCGCATCGAGACGCCCGGGAACTACGTCGGCCACCTCGTGCTGGACCGGCCCGAGGACATGAACACCGTCAGCGCGCAGATGCTGGAGGAACTCGACGAGGCCGTCGACGTGCTCGAGGACCACGAGGCAGTCCGGGCCATCTACATTACCGGCGAGGGGGAGAAGGCCTTCTCCGCGGGGGCGGACGTGTCCGCCAACGGCGCGATGTCCAACCGCGAGGGCGTCGAACACTCCCGGTACGGCCAGCGCGTGTTCGGCGAGTTCCGCGAGAGCGACCTGCCCGTCATCGCCGGCATCGACGGGTACGCGCTCGGCGGCGGCCTCGAACTCTCGATGTGTGCCGACCTCCGGGTCGCCAGCGAGTCCTCGGAGATGGGCCTGCCCGAACACGATCTCGGCCTCCTGCCGGGATGGGGCGGGACCCAGCGCCTCCAGCGACTCGTCGGCGAGAGCGCCGCCAAGTACGTCGTCTTCACCGCCGAACGGATCCCCGCCGAACGGATGCACGAACTCGGCTTCGTTCACGCGGTCTACGACGACGACGAGTTCGAGGAGCGAGCCCTCGAATTCGCCGAGAACGTCGCCGGCGGCCCGCCCATCGCCCAGAAGTACACCAAACGCGCCATGCGGGAAGGGTGGGACAACTTGGATGCCGGCCTCGAACTGGAGGCCAGCGCCTTCGGCCACCTGCTCGACACCCAAGACCTGAGCGAAGGTATCACTGCCTTCGTCACCGATCAGGAACCCGAATTCGAGGGCAAGTAACGGCCGCGCCGCCCTCCTTACTCCGAGTCGGTGAACACCATCTCCGCGATCTCGTGGCGCACGTTCTCGTCGTCGTCGCCCTCGTACTTGTACAGTGTCCCGTCTTCCTCGTCTGCGGTCACCTGGTGGGAGCCGTCACAGAACGGGTAGTTACCCGACAGCCCGCACATGCAGATCGCAACGTTCCCCTGCTCCGCGATGTCGTCTTCGTCGACGATCTTCGGCCCGGTCGCCTCGTGGGTGATCTCTCGTGTCACACGTTGACGAGGGACTCGCAGACAAAAAAGGCGCGGGGTGGCTCGGGGCGCTGGGTCAGGGTCAGAAAGCGTAAGGGGTGGCTGTTCGTTAGGGTGGCTAGCGATGGATACGTGGCAGCGTCGGACGGTCTACTACGGCGTCGGCGTCGTGGTGTTGATGCTGATCTATGCGCTCGTGTACCAGCAGGTCACGGCCGTCTTCGAGCCCGAGACGTACACCTTCGTGCAGTCGCTCCAGTTTATCGTCGAGACGTTTACCGCGACCGGCTACGGGTCCCACTCACCCTGGGAGAGCACGGTGACGAACCTGGTCGTCATGGTGATGGACATCAGTGGGGTCTTGCTCATCTTCCTGGCACTCCCCGTCCTGTTGTTCCCGCTGTTCGAGGAGACGATCTCGACGACGCCACCCACTGCAGCCGACGAAATCGAGGATCACGTCGTCATCTGTTCGTTCTCCCCGCGGGTCGACATGCTGACCGACGAGCTGGAGGTCTTCGACGTGCCCTACGTCGTGATCGAGCCGGACCGGGACCGCGCGGTCGAGTTGATAGAGGAGGGGATCGAGGTCGTCCACGGCGATCCGGAGTCGATGGACACGCTCGAAGCGGTGAACCTGGAATCAGCGCGGGCGCTGGTCGCCGACGTGGACGACTCGACCAACGCCAGTATCGTCCTGACGGCCAAGGCTGCCGATCCCGACGTGCGGTGTATCACTTTCGTCGAAGATCCAGACATCGCCAGCTACCACCGCTACGCCGGGTCCGATCACGTGTTCTCGCCCCGGCGGCTCATCGGCGAGAGTCTGGCGAGCAAGGTGACCACCGGCATCACCGCCGAGGTTGGCGACGCCGTCGAGATCGGCGAGGACTTCGAGATCGTCGAGCTGCCCATCCTGGCCGGCAGCGAGCTGGTCGGCGAGACCATCGCCGAGAGCGGCATTCGCGAGCGAACGGGCGCGAACGTCGTCGGCGCGTGGTTCCGGGGCGAGTTCGTCAGCCCACCTTCGCTCGACGCCCGGTTGGACGAGCAGACGATCCTGCTGGTCGCCGGCCACGAGCGCCAGCTCGAGCCGCTCAAGGAGATGACCCTCTCGGACAAGCGCCGCCGCCGTCGTGGCCACGTCGTCATCTGTGGCCACGGCGAGGTCGGCTCGACCGTCAGAGAGCGGGTCGCTGCCGAAGGCGTCTCCTGCACGACGGTCGACAGGGAAGCCAACGGAGGTGTGGACATCGTCGGTGACGTGACCGAGAAGTCGGTCCTCCAGGAGGCAGGCGTCGAGGACGCGAGTACGGTGATCCTCGCGCTGGCCTCGGACACGATGACCATCTTCGCGGCGCTCGTGGTCCGACAGCTCAACCCCGAAGTCGAGATCATCGCCCGGGCCGACCAGACAGAGAGCGTCCGCAAACTCTACCAGGCCGGTGCGGACTACGTCCTCGCGCTCGCGACCGTCAGCGGCCGGATGCTCGCCTCGACGATCTTCGAGGAGGACATCATCTCCTACGACAAGCAGGTCGAAGTAATCCGGTTCGACGCGGGTTCGCTCGTCGGCGAGACGCTCGCCGGGGCCGACGTCCGCGCGGAAACGGGCTGTACCGTCGTCGCCGTCGAGCGGAACGGCGAAGTGATCACCGAACTCGGCCCGGAGTTCGAGATCCGAGACGGCGACAGCGTGGTCGTCGCCGGCCCCGACGAGAACATCACCGAGTTCGCCGCCCGCTACGAGTAGACCTCGCCGAGCCAGGCCGGTTCCTCGACCGTCGTCGACCCGATACCTGAGAAGACGGCGCTGGCCTCGTAACCAAAGGAGAAACCCTCGTCCGAACCCGAGGTCGCGCTGAAGCTGGCCTCGTGGATGATACCCTCGGAGTCGACGAACACCGTCCCCTGGACCTGCGTGTCGCTCCCGATGTTCAGTTTCGCGTCGGGCGTCGACACCACGGTTTCGAGGTCGTAGCGGACGAGTTCGGTCCCGTTCCGGCTGACCACGTCGGTCGCGTTGTACTCGCCCGACCCCAGGATAGTCCGCAGCAACGTTCGCCCGGTGAAACTGTCCGGTGCGGTGTCCGCGAACGGGGCGTCGACCGCCGACGAGACGGTCCCGGACTCGACGCCGGCGGATCCGTCGACGCGGTACGCTGCCGTCCCGTCCGTGACGTAGGAGGTGAAGGTGTCACCGGAGCCACCGCCGACGATCCGGGTCAGCGTCTCGTTGCTGGCCGCCTCGTGTTCGATCGTGTACTCGATCCCCGCCGTCGCCGAGCTCTGTCTCCCACCGGCGGAGAACCCCTTGGTGCCCGAGAGCGTCACACTCGACCCCGAGAGCGCGGCTTCGTGTGCGTCGAGCAGGCTGGTGACGTTCTCGATTCCGGACGGCGAGGCTCCCGCTGGATAGGCGAAGTCAGTCACCGTCGCCGTCGTGGAATCGAGTGCCTCCTCACTCGTGTTTTCCGAATCGGTCCCCGCGTCCGTGGTCGTTCCCTCCCCACCTGAGAGACCTCCTGTACACCCAGCGAGCGCGACGACAATCGTCAGCGCCAGCGTCACGAGAACTCGCGTTCGCATGTCCACCAATCGTAAATCGCTTTTTGTAAACGTATCGTTCACGTTATTTTTGTGAGCACGGGGCGAAAAGAGGGCCCTCAGGAGGCGATGTCGAGTCGGTCTCGAACGCCGAGCGCCGTCGCGACGGTCCAGCCAGCCAGCGCCGCCGCGCCGACGACTTCCGGGAGCGCCAGCCCAGGCCGGCTGACCCTGCCGGTGGCCACCCAGACGGTCCACGCGCCAGCGTTCAGGACGCCGAGGCAGACCGTCACGCCGCCGCGGGTCCGGTCGCCGGCCAGCACGCCGCCGGCTCCGTACACCCACAGCGCCAGCGACAGGAGGACGTAGAACGAGACGGCGACGACGAAGTGCGCGGCCTGGGGGAGCGGGAACACGCCGATGAGGGCCATCGAGAGCGACGTGAGTCCGAACAGTCCGATGCCGGCGAGTTCGACGAGGTTGCGCGCGGTCAGAAGGAGAGCGTACCCGAACCCGAGTGCGACGACGCCGCCGGCGATCAGGCCGCCGTTGAAAAGGAGTCGCGTCAGGTCCGTCGCGACGGGGTCGGCCGGTCCGCCGAGTTCCGAGAGTGCGTTGCCGGTCCACGCGAACGACGGTGAGACGAGCGTCGCGAGCAGGACGCCCACGAGGGAGAGAACCGGGGCGGCCAGCCCGGCCCAGACGCTCGCCCGCTCGGCTGTATCGGTCATAGACCGCCTGTCCGGACGGCGCGTAATCAACGATTCGGTCTCCGTACCGCCCCTTCGGTCGCGCTACCGGTAGTGCGGCCCTCGCTCACGATGACGCGCCTTTTTTCTACGCCCGGCCCCGAGCGCCGAGCATGCGCGGGTACGATCGTCGGACCTTCCTGGCCGCGACCGGAGCCGCCGCGACGGCCCTGAGCGGCTGTACGCAGTTGTCCGGGTCGCGCGACGCGCCGGGCGCGAGTGACGGTGACGGCACCGGGAACGACGCACAGACGCTCGACACGCTCGACGTGGGCGGCTCCCCCGGCGAGGCGCTGCCGGTCGTGCCCGAGAACACCGTCACGTTGCTGGATTTCTTCGCGACGTACTGTGCCCCCTGCAAGCCACAGATGGCGGAGTTGCGCGAGGTCCGGTCGGCGTTCCCGGACGTTCACATGCTGTCTATCACGTGGGAACGCGATGCGGCCACCGTCCGGTCGTTCTGGCGGGAGTACGACGGGACCTGGCCCGTGGCGATGGACCCCGAAGTCGAGACGGGACCGACTTACGACGTACAGGCACTGCCGACGATGCTGGTCGTCGACGCCGGCGGGACCGAGACGTGGCGGCACAAGGGGCTCGCGGAGGCGGGGACCATCGAGGCCGAACTGGAGGCGGCCCGGCAGTGACGGAGTTCGGGGTGGCGCGGCTGGCCTACGCGTTCACGCTCGGAACTGGAACCTTCTTCGCCCCCTGTGCGTTTCCCCTCCTGCCCGGCTACATCGCCTACTATCTCGGGAGCTCAGACGGGAGAGCGTCCGAGCGCCCGGTGGCGCGCCGCCTCGGTCGCGCGGTCGGCGTGGGTCTGCTGGTGAGTCTCGGATTCGCGCTGGTGTACGGTGCGCTCGGACTCTTGCTGGCCGCGGTCGGGCCGCGGATCGTCGACGACATCGCGGCGCTGGAACTCGTCGTCGGGCTGGCGCTGATCGTCGTGGGCGGCGTGATGGCGACCGGACGGTTCCAGGCGACGACCCTCCACGTCCCACTGCCCGAGCGCCGGCGTTCGGCGGCGGGCTACGTCCTGTTCGGCGTGGTCTACGCCGCGGCGGCCGCGGGGTGTACCGCGCCGCTCTTCCTGGGCGTGGCCTTCGCCGCGGTGACGACCGGCCCCGTCGCGACGGTCGGGACACTGGGCGCGTACGCCGCCGGGATGAGCGTCCTGATGATCGGTGTCACGACCGCGACCGCACTCGGTCGGGACGCCGTTCTGCGACGGTTGTCCGCGGCGACCGGTCGCATCTCGCAGGTCGCCGGCCTCGTGGTCGTGCTGGCCGGGCTGGTCCAGCTGTACTACTTCCTCTTCGTCTTCGACGGGCTGTCGGCGCTCGGGCTGGCCTGAGTTACTCGCCGGTCGACTCGGGCGGTTCGACGACGACCTCGCCGTCGTCGGTGGAGACGCTGGCCCCGTCTACGAACCCTCGCTCGCCGGCGAGCAGTGCGAACGTGCGCCCGTCGATTTGCCGGAGCGCGAAGGTAGCGGCCCCACGGGTCCAGCCCGAGACCGAGTCACTGGCGTATGCGTCGAGGTAGTCGGCCACGGCGCGGCGGGCGTCGGTCGCGTTCGGCGCGTCGTCGAACCGGATGACCCAGGCGTAGCTCCGGTCCTTCTCGCCGTAGAACGGGACGAGACGGTCGTTCCCCCAGCCGGCGGCCGCCGCGGCCGCCCGGTCGTGCGGGAGTTCGCTGTCCAGCAGGAGGCGCACGAACAGTTCGCCGCGGCTGTCGGTCGAATCGCCGACCCACGCCGAATCGGCGTCCGCGACGGTGACGGTGAGTGGCGTCGGCGGGTCCTGGGTGCGGTGGAGCAGCTGCTCGGTGGTCGCCGGCGGGTCGGCGTACACCGACCGCAGGTCACGCGGGTCGTCGACAGAGGCGGCCACGTACCGCGCGCCGTGGTAGTAGGCGCCCCAGAACAGGCGGGTCCCGGCGCTGGCGTCGGCGTAGATGCGCGCCAGCGTCTCGTACTCGGTCTCGACCACCGGGTGGTACCGCCGCGTGTAGCGGGTCGAGACGTACGTGGCCGCGCCCTCGACGAGACTCCGCACGACGTACTCGCCGTCAGTGGTGTCGGCTCGGCCGGAGGGGAGGCGGTCGGGCAGTCGCGAGACGACGTCCCGGTCGAACTGGACGACGTGGACGAACTCGTGGGCCAGCGTGCGCTCGACTCGACTCGCCGACGCGTCGCCTGGCGCCACGTACACCGTCTGATCGGGCGTCGTCGCACCGCCGACCCGGATCTCGCTCTCGGCGGCCGGACGCGGCGCCTCGATCCCCAGGAGTGACTCGAACTCGCCCGCCTCTGGTCGGAGCCCGCCCTCACGGGTCGGCTGGTCGCGCACCTCGACGATCGGCGGGCCCGTCGACGCGTCGAGCAGGTGCCGAACGCGAGCGAACGCCGGCCCGGGCCTGACTGGGAGGTCACCGTTGACGACCGTGACCCTGGCCGGTCGAGGGGTTCCCGGGAGCGGCGTCACCGAATCCCCTGGCGCGTCGGAACGGGCTGGCTCGGCCGTCGCAGTCTGTGAGTCGGCAGCATCCGTCCGCGGGGACTGGAAAGGCGCGTTACATCCCGCGAGCAAGACGAGGAGGCACACGGCGATCTGGGCGGCCCATCGCATACCCGTTGGTCCACGTCGGGCCGTATAAATCTCGGCCGGAAAATCGGGCGACGACGGAGCCTCAGTGCTGGTCGCTCTCGGCGTCGAACAGACCCGTGATCGGCACTTCGTTGTCGGTCGCGAACGTCAGCGGTGCGCCGCTGGTCTGGTCGGTCGTGGTCGTAGGTCGGGTCGTCGGGGTCGGTGTGCGTGTACTCATTGTCGTGGTCTGCGAGCCGCGTGATTCTGGAAACGATACCGAGACGCGTCAGGAAAGAAGCGAACAGTGGCCGCGTACAGTCGGTATCATCGTGACACGTAGGTGTACTCCACAGTCTGTAATAAATGTTCCTGCTAGATCCGTGGGCCGGGAATCGTGGGTCGCAAACGCGGGACGTCGACGGCCTCAGTCTCCCCGATCCAGTTCGGTCAGCGCTGTCTCGAAGTGGTCGGCTCCGATCAGCACTTCGTCGGCGCGGGCTGTCGCCTCCTCGGGCCCGTGTTCGCGGGCGAACGCGCGGATGGCCCGCATCGAGGCGTCCCGGACCAGGGCGTCGAGTTCCGCCCCGGAGAGCCCCTCGGTCTCGGCGGCCAGGTCGACCAGCGACACGTCGTCGGCGATGGGTTTCTCGCGTGTGTGGACGTGGAGAATCTCCCGACGGGCGTCGGCGTCGGGGTCGGGCACCTCGATGTGTTCCTCCAGTCGGCCCGGACGGAGGAGTGCGGGGTCGAGGGCGTCCCGGCGGTTCGTCGCCGCCAGCACCACGAGGTTCGGGTTCTCGGCCAGTCCGTCGAGTTCCGTCAGCAGTTGTGAGACGACCCGCTCGGTCGCCTCGCCAGTCTCACCCCGCCTGCCGGCGATGGCGTCGATCTCGTCGAAGAAGACGATCGAGGGCGCGGCCTGGCGGGCGCGCTCGAACACCTCCCGCACGGCCTTCTCCGATTCACCGACGTACTTGTCGAGTAGTTCCGGGCCGGCGACGTGGATGAAGTTCACGTCGCTCTCGCCGGCCAGCGCCCGCGCCAGCAGGGTCTTCCCGGTGCCGGGCGGGCCGTACAGCAGGACGCCCGAGGGCGGGTCGGTCTTCGTGGCCTCGAACAGTTCCGTGTAGGCGAGCGGCCACTCGACGGCCTCGGTGAGTCGGTCCTTCGCCCCGTCGAGGCCGCCCACGTCGTCGAAGGAGACGCCCGGAGACTCGGCGACGTACTCCCGCATCGCGGATGGATCGACCGCCGCCAGCGCCGCCTCGAAGTCCTCGCGGGCGACGACGGGCTCCTCGCGGGTCCGCCGGAGTGCCGACATCGCCGCCTCGGTAACGAGCGACTGGAGATCCGCGCCGACGAAGCCGTGCGTGCGGGCCGAGAGTCGGTCGAGGTCCACGTCGTCTCCGAGGGGCATTCCGCGGGTGTGGACCTCCAGGATCTCGTGGCGGCCCGTCTCGTCTGGGACGCCGATCTCGATCTCGCGGTCGAAGCGGCCGCCACGGCGCAGCGCCGGGTCGATGCTGTCGACCCGGTTGGTCGCCCCGATCACGACGACGCGGCCGCGGTCCTCCAGCCCGTCGAGCAGGGTCAGCAGCTGGGCGACCACGCGGTTCTCCATGTCGGCGTCCTCGTCGCGCTGGCCGGCGATGGAGTCGATCTCGTCGATAAAGAGGATCGCTGGTGCGTTGGCTTCGGCCTCCTCGAAGGCCTCCCGGAGGCGTTCCTCGCTCTCACCTTTGTACTTCGAGACGACTTCCGGGCCGGAGATGGTCTGGAAGTGGGCGTCGACCTCGTTGGCGACGGCGCGGGCGATCAGCGTCTTTCCGGTGCCGGGCGGGCCGTAGAGCAGGACTCCTTTCGGTGGGTCGATGCCGAGCCGGCGGAACAGGTCCGGTTCCGAGAGCGGGAGTTCGATCATCTCCCGCACCATGTCGAGTTCGTCGTCGAGCCCCCCGATGTCCTCGTAGGTCGAGCCGAGGTCTTCGGCCTGCTCGCCCGCCTCGGCGGCCGCGTCGGCGTCGGGGTCGGGCGCGTCGTCCGGGAGCGCGTCGCCGCCGGCGTCGCCCCCGCCCAGGTCGAGGTCGATGCCGGGCAGGACGGTGACTTCGGTCTCCTCGACGACCCGGACGGGGCCGTCGGGATCGGTCAGGGAGACGACGACGACGCCGAGGCCGTCGACGTGGACGCGCTCGCCCTCCCGGATGGGGCGGTCGAGCAGGGCGTCCGCGACGAGCGCATCGGTGTCGCTGTCCTCGGGCAGTGACTCGGTGGGTCGGACCGAGACGATCCCGGCTTCCTCGACGGAGGTGGTCGCGACGGTGACGGTCTCGCCGATGTTGACACCGGCGTTGGCTCGCGTGTCGGCGTCGATGCGGACCACGTCGTCACCGTCGTCGGTCGGCCACACCTTCGCGACGGTCTCGCGCTCGCCGCGGACGACGACGGGATCGCCGCTGAGGACGCCCAGTCGCCGCCGCGCGGATTCCGGGAGGCGCGCCACGCCACGTCCGGCGTCGCGTTTGTCGGCGCCGGCGACCGTCAACTCGACGCCGTGCTCGTCGTTCATGCGCGGCCGTAGTCGCCCCACCGTCAAGAGGTTTCCCCGGAGAAACGCATATACCGCCGGGCGTACCACTCTCTCACATGGTCGTGCAAACCCAGCGCGACGAGGTCACCTGGTACGAGTGTGAGGCCTGCGGACTCATGTTCGACGACAGAGACGACGCCAGCCAGCACGAGTCCGACTGCGACGGGGAAGACCCGTCGTACATCCAGTGACGGGGGGCACCGAGCGCTTTCTCGGACGTTCGCGGGACGTAAGCCGTTTGTCCGTCCACCGCCAACCGATGGGTAGTGACCGACAGCGACGAGTCCGACGGCACCGACACGGCGGAGGCGGACGATCAGCCCACCGGTGACCCACCGGCCGGCGACGCCACGCTCGGCGCCGAGACGTTCGCCGACGTGGTCCAGGAGATCGGGCGGCCCGTCGTCACCGCAACGCACGTCGCACAGGCGCTGGACTGGACGCAGGACGAGGCCAGCACCGCTCTCGACGCGCTGGCCGACGAGCACGCGGTCGACCGACTGGACGTGTCGGCCGACCCCGTCGTCTGGTACCCGACCGACTGGTCGCAGCTGGTCGACCGCGAGCGCGTGATCCTCTTCCCGGGCCGCCGCGAGATCGTCGTCGACCACCCCACGCAGTTCACGCGGGCACAGCTCTCGCAGTTCGCCCACCTCGTCGACACCACCCATCGCGGCGGGTACCTCTACGAACTCCGCCGCGAGGACATCTGGGGCGCACCGTACGACGAGTTCGAGGACCTGCTGGGTACCGTGCGGGACGTCCTACCCGAACGCTCGCCCGAACTGGAGGAGTGGATCGAGGACCAGTGGAAACGCGCCCACCGGTTCACTCTCCGCACCCACGAGGACGGCTACGTCGTCCTCGAAGCCGCCACGGACTCGCTGATGGGCAACGTGGCCCGCGAGAAACTCGACGAGGGACAGCTCCGGGCGGCCATCTCCGACACGGAGAGCTGGGTCGCCGAGGAATCGGTCGCCGAAGTCAAGCGAACGCTCTACGAGGCTGGCTACCCGGTGCAGGACGAACGGGACCTCGACACCGGCGACGACCTCGATCTCGACCTGACACTCGACCTCCGGGACTACCAGCACGAGTGGGTGAGTGAGTTCCTGGAGACCAAATCCGGCGTGTTGGTGGGGCCACCCGGCGCTGGCAAGACCGTCGCGGCGCTGGGCATACTGGCGCGGGTCGGGGGCGAGTCGCTGATCCTCGTCCCCAGCCGCGAACTCGCCGGCCAGTGGCGCGAGGAGATACTCGCGCGGACGACGCTGACCGAGGAGCAGGTCGGCGAGTACCACGGCGGCGAGAAGACCGTCGCCCCCGTGACCATCGCCACCTACCAGACTGCCGGGATGGATCGCCACCGACAGCTGTTCGACAGCCGCGAGTGGGGATTGGTGATATACGACGAAGTTCATCACATTCCAGCCGCGGTAGCGCGACGGAGCGCCGACCTCCAGACCAAGCACCGCCTCGGACTCTCATCCTCGCCCGTCCGGGAAGACGACAAGGAAGAGGAGATATACACGCTGATCGGCCCGCCCATCGGGACGGACTGGGACGCGCTGTTCGAGGCCGGCTTCGTCGCCGAACCGGAGGTCGAGATCAGATACGTTCCCTGGGTCGACGACGACGCGCGCAACCAGTACGTCAGTTCGGACGGCCACGAACGCCGACAGTTGGCGGCGTCGAACCCGGCCAAGGTGGAGGAGGCACGCTACATCCTCTCTCGCCATCCCGACAAGAAGGCGCTCGTCTTCTGTGATTATCTCGACCAGGGCCGGGAGCTGTCGGCCCGCCTCGACGTGCCGTTCGTCAGCGGCGAGATGCCACACAGCCGGCGCGAGCGACTCCTGGACGAGTTTCGCCGGGGCGACCGCGACACGCTGATCGTCTCCCGGGTGGGCGACGAGGGGATCGACCTCCCGGATGCGGAACTGGCGGTCGTCGCTTCCGGACTGGGCGGGTCGCGCCGGCAGGGTGCCCAGCGAGCCGGACGGACCATGCGCCCGGAAGGACGGTCGCTGGTCTACGTGCTGGCCACACGTGGGAGTCGCGAGGAGGACTTCGCGCAGCGTCGGATGCGCCACCTCTCGTCGAAGGGGGTCCGCGTCTCCGAGGCCGAAGCGGAGGCGGTCACGGACGAGGGTGACGCCGCCGATGGTGACGCGGACGACGACGGCGAGGACAGCAGTAGCTAACGGGCTAGGATGGCACGAAGGGAGAAGCCGGTCACTGCGTCGGACGGACCGGCGGGTTGACGAACAGCGCGTCCAGCAGCACGAGCGCGCCGACGGCGGACGCGCCGACCAGCGTCGTCCGGAACGGCACCGACAGCAGGTGACCGAGGACGACGCTCAGCAGGAACACCACCGGAATCAGGGCGAGTACCAGATCGTACCGCGACACGGAATCGAGCGTCTGTAGTCCGATACGACCCGATCGGGCGTTGTCACTCCGGGGCATAGTTTTCACCTCCACCATCCGTTACTACGACGTTATTCCACTAAAATCTTACTGCGATACAGTTCAGTGAACACACTTCGAACACCGACTGCGGTTCGATCGATTATTCCAAAATAATATCGAATACGTATCACAGCGTCGCGTCGCCATTCCGCCGTGGTACCGGTGACCGATATCCGTCACGATGCTTATATCGGTGGGGCTGTAAGGGACGGCGATGCTTCCAGATGCGCACGACGACCCGAGTTCCTCGTCGGGTGAGGGAGCCACGACACAGGTCATCGACTGGTCGCGGCCCGACCCCGTCAGCAGCGCAGTCGTCGACGCCGTGGTGTCCGAGACGGGCACGGACGCGGTATCCTTGCCGCCGCTGGAGGAGTTCATCGACGGTGACGCGCTGAACCGACTGTTCACCCGCGACACCGAGGGACAGTTGACCTTCGAGTACGCCGGGCTGGCTGTCGTCGTCTCGACGACCGACGGCGTGACAGTGAGCTGAGCGGGCCGGGTCCACAAGACACAGGACGGTTCGGTCGTAACGCTGGACATGGACGAACTCGGGAGTCGGCCAGCGGAGGGCCAGCGAGTGCGCACCACGCTCGACGGGGAGGCCGTTCGCGGGACCGTCGAGTCGGTGACGTACACGCCCAAGAAGGGGAACCTGATCGCGAAGGTGTCACTCGACGAACCGGGACCCAGCGGGCAGTCGGCGCTGGCCGTCGCCGTCGAAGACTTGGACGAGATCGACTAGTTCTCCGACCACTTCGCGTCGGCCAGCGTGCGCTGGACGGCTTCCTGCCCGACCGCAGCCGCCAGCGTCTCGAACCCGGCACGTTCCGTCCGGTCGTCGGCGTTGGCGACGAGTCGGGAGACGATGAACTCCGGCGTGGACTTCCCCACAGTCCCGAAGCGGGGCTGGTAGTCCACCGAGAGGTCCAGGTCGGGGTTCAGCCCCTCCGCGAAGATGCCGTCGGTCCGGGCCTCGTCGGGGAGCGGTTCGAGGTCGTCCGCGAGGTGGGTGACGAACACGCCGAGGGCGTCCTCGTCGACGGTCAGCGTCACAAGCCCGTGTAGCAGGTCAGCGGCACTGCCCGGTTCCGTGATGGCCTCGAACTCGTCGACGAGCATCAGCGTCCGGCCCGCGTCGGTCAGCGGCGGCACGACGGTCTGCAGTGTGGACTCCAGCACGCCGGCGTTGAAACTGGCGTGGCGGCGGTGGAACACGACCACGTCCACGATGCCGACCGCTGCGGCGTCTGCCGGGACGGGCAACCCCATCTGGGCGAGCAACTGCACCTGACAGAGCGTCTCCAGCAGGGTCGTCTTCCCCCCGCTGTTGGCACCGGTGAGGACGGTCACGCGGTCGCCAGTCGGGGGTGCGGACTCGCTCGGAAAGTCGATGTCGTGGTCCCCGACGGCGTAATCTACGGGTTGGACGCTCATATCGGCCGCCTGGAGGTCGAGATTCCGCGCGCCGGCGACGGCGACAGTCTCACGGTCGTGGACGAAGGTCGGTCGCGTCAGGTCGTAGGCGTCGGCGAAGCGGGCCAGGGAGACGAAAAGCGCCGCGTCGTCGACGGCCGCGACGGCGGCGTCGACCTCCTCGCGGGCGTCCTCGATGGCCCCCTCGAGATCGGCGACGATCTCGGCTTCGCGCTCCTCGACCGCGCTCCGGCAGTCGTCGGCCAGGGCCCTGAGGCTCTCACCGACGAAGCCCGCCGCGTCGGTGGCGTCGCCGGGCATCGCTTCCCTGATCGCGGCCGACGGCACGCCGGTCTCGTCGGTGACGTGACGGCGGAACGCTTCGCGGAACTCGTCGGCCCCGCGGGCGCTCCCCTGGACCGCCTCTACGACCGCGCTCTGGTTCGCGGCGAGTTCGTCGACCGCGGCGTACTGGTCGCGCAACTCGTCGAGGCGGTCGTCGACGCCGCGGTCCACGCCACCGTCGCCCAGTGCCGCCAGCGCGTCGGCGGCGTCGGCCAGTCCCTCGCGGTCCAGGTCCGCCACGCGGTCGAAGACGCCGCCACTGACGCCGAGGTCGAGCAGTTCCACCGCCGTCTCGACAGCGGAGCGCTCGCCGCCGGCGACGCTGTCGTGGGCCTCGAAGGCTTCGACCACGGCCTCGCGTTCGGTCCCGGTGAGGGCCGTCCAGGCGTCGACGGCCGCGAGGACGGTTTCGAGGCGATCCGTCATCTCCTCGCGGTCACGTAGCGGCGTCAACACGCGGATGCGGTCCTCGGCGTGGCGTGTGACGGCGAACTGGCTCGCCAGGTCGAGGATCGACTTGTACACGTCGCGCGTGTCGCGGGTCGCGAGGACGGCCATCCCCTCGCCGCCGCTGGCGCGCCGGAGAATCCGGGTGGCCCGCCCCCGACTCAGTCCGGCCTCCATCAGCGCCCGGCTGTCGGCGTCCTCGATGGCCCGGATCGCCGCCGCCTCGCCGATACTGTCGGCCAGCAACGCCTTCGTCTTGGGCCCGACGCCCCAGTACTCCTCCAGTCGCATACCCCCGCCCAGAAGCGGGGCGGTCTTAGTGGTTCGGAAACCGGGCTACTCCAGCAGTTTCCGCGTCTGCCGGTGCCGGTAGCGGAACATCGGTTCCATGCCGACGACCGCGAGCGGCGAGACTGCCCGGCCGAGTCCGCCCAGCGGGAGTTCGTATTCCACGCTGTCGTGGATGATAGTCCCGTCACCGTCCGCGAAGAAGGAGTGGGTGTGTTCCCACTCGGCGAAGGGGCCGCCGTCCATCGTGTCGCGGAACATGGCCGAGCCGTCGCTCTCCTCGCGTTCGGCGATGACCGAGGTCCACTCCTGGCGCGGGCCCACACCGAACGGGCGGACCGACGACTCGATCCGCGATCCGGTTTCGAGGATGCCAGGGTCGGGGTCGCCGTCCGGCCCCGTGACCGATTCGACCTCCAGATTCATCCAGCCGGGCGTCAACGCTTCCAGTCCCGTCACGCGGGAGTGAAAATCCCACACCTCGTCGAACGGCGCGTCGACCCGGACTGTTCGCTGGTACTGAGACACGTCTCTCCTAGGGTCAGCACGGGTAAAACTCCGGCGTTCGCGGACTGGAGCCTCAGGGGAAGACGCCGGCCTCGTCGGCGGCGTCGGCGACCCGTTCGATGGCGGTGACGTAGGCCGCGGTCCGGTAGTTGGGCACGTCCCGGTTCTCGTAGGTATCGGTGAGCGTGTCGAAGGCGTTGGTGATGACCCGTTCGAGTTCCTCGTTGACGCGCTCTTCGGTCCAGTAGAACCGCTGGCGGTTCTGCACCCACTCGAAGTACGAGACGGTAACGCCCCCGGCGTTTGCGAGGATGTCGGGGAAGACGGCCACGTCACGGTCGGTCAGCACGTCGTCGGCGTTGGGCGTCAGCGGCCCGTTGGCGGCCTCGACGATGATGTCCGCGCTGACCCGCTGGGCGATCTCCCTGTCGATGGCGTTTTCGAGTGCCGCGGGGATCAGCAGGTCCACGTCCATCGTCAGCAGGTCGTCGTTGGTCAACTCCTCCGTGGCGTCGGGATAGCCCGAGAGCTGACCGGTCTCTCGTTTGTGGTCTTTGGCGGCCGCCACGTCGAGGCCCTCGGGCGCGTAGACCGCGCCGCTGGAGTCGGAGACGGCGACGACGTCCGCGCCGAGTTCCTCGTCGATCAGCCGCGCAGCGACGGAACCGGCGTTGCCGAAGCCCTGCACGGCGACGGTCGCGTCCGACACTGGCTTGTCGAGGTACTCGAACGCTTCCCGGGCGGTGAGCATCACCGAGCGCCCGGTCGCTTCGACGCGGCCTGCGCTCCCGCCGCTGGTCGGTGCCTTCCCGGTAACCGTCCCGGGTGCCGTGGTGCCTTCGAGTGTCTCGTAGGTGTCTTTGATCCAGTTCATCTCCCGCTGACCGGTGTTGACGTCGGGGGCGGGGATGTCCTTGTCCGGGCCGATCAGCGGTCGGAGTTCCTTCGCGTAGGACCGTGTGACGCGTTCGAGTTCCGACAGCGAGTAGTCACGCGGGTCGATCACGATACCACCCTTCCCGCCGCCGTACGGGATGTCGACGGTGGCACACTTGTAGACCATCCACCCCGAGAGGGCCTTGACCTCGTCGCGGCTGACGTTGGGGTGGTACCGGATACCACCCTTGTAGGGGCCGCGGTCGCCGTTGAACTGCGACCGGAAGGCGGTGAACACCTCGATCGACCCGTCGTCCATCTCGACCGAGAGAGTGGTCTCGAGGACGCGCTCGGGCCGTTTCAGCCGTTCGAGCACGTCGGAGTCCACGTCGACGCACGCGGCCGCGTCGTCGATCTGCTCCTGCAGACTCTCGAACGGGTTTACGTCACCAGACATGCCACAGTCGTCGACCGTTTCGGTAGTAAACGTTGTGGTGTTATTATCATGTGGAAGAATTAATATTGTATAAGGTCGGCTACCGTTTCCCCGCGGCCCGGGCCCTATCGAGTATCTGTTCGGCCTGGGCGATCAAGGGCGCGTCGATCATCTCGTCGTCGACGCGGAAGACACCCCGGCCTTCCGCGTCGGCCTCGACGCTGGCCGCCAGCACGCGCTCGGCCCAGTCGATGCGCTCCTCGCTCGGCGTGAAGGCGTCGTTGATGATCGGCACCTGTGCCGGGTGGATCGCCATCTTGCCGTCGAACCCCAACTGGACCGTGAACTCGGCGGCCGATTCCAGTCCGTCGGCGTCGTCCACGTCGACGTGGATCGTGTCGAGCGCGTCGACGCCGGCGGCCGCGGCGGCGAGGACGACCTGTTCGCGGGCGTGGAGCACTTCGATCCCCTCTGCCGTTCTGGTCGCACCGATGTCGGCTGCCAGGTCCTCCGCCCCGATGGCGACGGCGTCGACGCGGTCGGCCGCGGCGATCCCCTCGGCGTGCAGGACGCCCGCCGCCGATTCGATCAAGGCGACGACCGGGGCGTCGACACCGTGCTCGTCGAGCAAATCGACGACGCGTTCGACTCCCGCCGCGTCGGCGGCTTTCGGGACCATCACGGCGTCGACGGGCGCTGGGTCCGCGAGCGCGGTCGCCACGTCCGCGTCGGCCACCGTCCCCGGCGGGTTCACCCGGACCCAGACCGAACAGTCGGGGTCGAATTCGGGATCCGTGAGAACCTCGTGGATGGACTCCCTGGCGACGGGCTTGCGGTCTGAGACGACCGCGTCCTCGAGGTCGAACACGACGGCATCGGCACCGGACTCGGGCGCTTTCCGCACGAGATCGGGCTGGTCTCCGGGGGAGAACAGGACGCTTCTACGAGCCATACGCGGCCGTGTGCGCCCACCCACAAGGCCGTTCCCCTCCGGTGGACGCCAGCGTTTATCCCTCGGGCGGTCGAGGAGGCGGGCATGACTGGCCTGTACTACGAGGAGTTCGAGGTCGGAGAGACGATCCGCCACGAGAAGCGCCGGACTATCTCCGAGAGCGACAACCAACGGTTCTGTGACATGACGATGAACCAGCAACCGCTCCACCTCGACGAGGCCTTCGCCGCCGAGACTGACTTCGGCGAACGGGTCGTCAACGGGCTGTTGACCATGAGTCTCGCCGTCGGGCTGACGATCCCCGACACGACCGACGGGACCATCGTCGCGAACCTGTCCTACGACGACGTGGAACATCCGGCACCGGTCTTCCATGGGGATACGATCCGGGCGCAGTCGACGGTCACGGACAAACGCGAGACTAGCGACGGCGACCGAGGCGTCGTCACGATGCACGTCGAGGCGTTCGTCGTCGGCGAGGACGAACGCCTGGTCTGTGAGTTCGACCGGACGGCGCTCTCACTGAAACGACCGGAGTGAGCGGCCGGGACGTCGGTGCCGGAAGTCGGATTCGCGCTCGATACTCCCGGAATTAGCGGGTGTAACGGCCGATTACGATGGTGATAACGCCACCAAAAGTTGATTTACTAGGTCGGTCATGGGACACATAGTATAGTGAACAAGGCGGCGTTGTCGGTGCTGGGCGTCATCGTTCTCGTCTCGATGGGTGTCGGCGTACTCATCGGGATGCAGATCGGTGGCGACGGTGCCGGCACGACGAGCATGTCGACCCCCACACCGGACGGGGACACATCGCAGGGGCCGAGCGGCGGCGGGTCGGACCAGGCCGTGCGAACGACGATTCCGGGCGGTGAGATGGAGACCGTCCAGCCACCGGACGAGGAAGAGACGATCCCGGCGCGACGGTTCGAGGCCGACGAGATCGAACGAGAGATCAAGAAACTGGTCAACCAGCGCCGGACGAACCGTGATCTCGCCGAGTTGATCGTGGACGGGCAAGTCACGACCAAACTCGACACGGTGGCTCACAATCACAGCGTCGCGATGGCCGACGAAGCTCGTGTCAGCCACGCTATCGACGGAGTGTTTAGCAAGGACCGGTACAAGAGCGCTGGAATTTTCGATTCCTGTCAGTTCAACTCCGATGCCGGGACTTACATCGTCAACGCGGAGGGCAACCGGCTCGAAGTGATCGGCCACACGGTCGCCGGACGCACGCACGACAGTGAGTTCCTGGCGACCGAGACCGAGGTCGCACGGGCTATCGTCACCGACTGGTTCTCGGGGACCAGTCGGAACCGGCTACTCTACGAGAACGCCAAGCAGATCGGCGTCGGTGTCGAGGTCACCCAGAGCGGCGACGTCTACGTGACCGGCAACCTCTGCTGATCGCAGCCCCGCGTTTTCCCGGCCGCTCTCCGCCCCCGAGCCCTCGGCAAGACTTGCGGTAATGTTATGTGGAACCAATGCACATACTACGAGCGAGAACGATGTCCGGACCCAACTGGATGCGATCGGCCGACGAGCGGATCCTCCGGCAGCTCCGGGCGGAGCGGCCGGACTATCTCGCGCTGGTCGCCAACCGCCTCGGGATGCATCTGCGCTACGTCGAACGCCGCTGTGCGGTCCTCGTCGAACACGGACTGGTCGAACCGGTCAGCGGCGAGGTCGTCTACCGGACGACGGAACGTGGCGAACGGTTCCTGACAGAAGAGACGGACGTCGAGTCCGAGCGGGCGGACGCCGCGACGAGCGACTAGTCGCGGGCGCGTCACTGATCGGGGTGGAGAAACGGAGAGAGAACGACCGCGCTGTTATCCCTGTGCGCTGAACCAGGACTGAGCCAGCCAGGAGTTGTAGTCCGACTGGGTCTTGACTTCGACCGATCCCAGCATGCCCGAGTGGCCGACACCGCAGTACTCGGCGCAGTAGAGCTGGTACTCGCCCGTCGACGTGGGCTTGGTGACGATGGAGTTGGACTCCCCTGGCAACGCGTCCTGTTTCAGCCCCATGGCGGGGACGTGGAACGCGTGCAGCCAGTCGCGGGAGGTGATGTTCAGTCGAATGTTCTCGTCTTTCGGCATGACGACCGTGTTGGTACTCTTGACCGTGCCGTCGGAGATGGAGGCGTCCTCGACCGCCGCTCCGCTGACACTCACGTCGGTGAAACTCACTTGCTCACCGATCCGGTTCTCGTACTGGGATGCGTTGCCTGCGCCCGCGGTCACCGTCCCGTTGACGAGCGACGCGCTCTCCAGTGCGCCATCCGTAGCACTGGATGCCGAACCACCCGATATTACGATTCCCTCGTCGGTGACGTTCTTCACGCTCGTTCCCTGGATGGAGACGTTCGTCATCGACACGTCGGTCGCGCTCGCACCGTCCACGCTGACGTTCCGGTAGACGAAGTTCCAGTTGTACTTCTGACCGTACACTTCGATCTCCTGGGTTGGACCGCCTTCGAGCGTGTTCTCAGACGACGCGGAGACGTAGGGGCTGCCCAGCACCTGGTAGGAAGCGACACCCACGAACAGCAGGATGACGGCCGTCGCGACGGTCCAGGTGATCTCCAGGCGGCGGTTCTCCTGGGTCGGCTTGGCCTCGTCGCTCTTCCCGAACTTCCAGACGGTGTAGATCAAGATACCCTCGACGAGGATCGTGATCGGGACCGCCACGTAGAACAGGTTACTGTTCAATCCACTGATCGCTTCTTGGGTGGTCGATGCGGAGCCTGACTGGGCGGCCGCGGGCTCGACCGCCATCAGCAGCAACGCGGCACCGAAAAGCGCCATCGCCCCGGCGCGCTTGCGGTTCATCATTACGCGGGGCTTAGGAATTGGGCCATAAATAGCTGCTGTCTTCGGGTGGGTGCGGTCCCCCTGCAACGGTTTCTCCCGGTGTCGGAACCCCAGCCACTGACCGAAAGCGCGGGTCATAAGTACTACCGCTCCAAGGTTTTCGTAGTGAGAGGTACAGCTGTGACCGAACGCTATTCTCGTCCCCGTTTCGCGACGCTTCTGTCCGGATCGGCAGTCGGTGTGTACCTGCTCGTCGTCGCCGGCGCGACGGCGGCCATCGCGGACGCCGCGAGCGCCTGTTCTGCGTGGCCGGTGTGTTCGAGCCCGCCGACGCTGGCCGAGCCAGCGCTGGTGGTCGCCTGGGGTCATCGCGTCGTCGCGGCGCTGGTCGGCGTATTGGTTCTCACCACCGCGGTGATCGGCCTGCGAAGGTCGACCGTCTCGCGGCGGGTGAAAGCCGCACTGGCGTTCGCACTCGCCCTGTTCCCGGTGCAGGTCGCACTGGGCGCACAGGTCGCGACGACCGGCGCTGCGAACCCGTTCCCGGCCGTCCACCTGCTCACCGGGATGGGCATCTTCGCCGGGCTGACGCTCGCGCTGGCGTGGCAACTCGAACCCCGCGACGCCGACGCGTCGACGGGCGACCCCGAGCCGGAGCCGGAGCCGACGCCGGCCGCGGAGCCGGCCACCGAACCCGGCGAGCAGCCACCCCTACCGGATAGTACGTTCGCGCGTGCGGCGCACGTCGTCGAGGCGTACTTCCGGCTGATGAAACCGCGGTTGATGTGGTTGCTCTGTCTCGTGGCGTCGGCCGGGATGGCGCTGGCCGCGGGGGCCGCCGGGACGGAACTGACCGTCCGGACCATCGTCCTGACCCTCGGCGGTGGCGTCCTCGCTATCGGATCGAGCGGAACCTTCAATCACATACTCGAACGCGACCGTGACAAGAAGATGGACCGGACGAGCGACCGGCCGATCGCGACCCACCAGTTGCCGGTCCGAAACGCCGTCGCGTTCGGCCTGGCGCTGGCGGTCGCGTCCGTCGCCGTCTTCCTGCAGGTGAACCTGCTCGCGGCGGCGCTGGGCCTGTCGGCCATCCTGTTCTACAGCGTCGTCTACACACTCGTCCTCAAGCCCAACACCGTCCAGAACACAGTCATCGGCGGCGCGGCCGGTGCCCTGCCGGCCCTGATCGGGTCGGCCGCCGTGACGGGGACCATCGGCCTGCCGGGACTCATGCTGGCCGGCGTCATCTTCGTCTGGACGCCAGCGCACTTCTACAACCTCGCGCTCGCGTACAAGGACGACTACGAGCGCGGCGGCTTCCCGATGATGCCGGTCGTCCGCGGCGAAGCGACCACCCGCAAACACATCCTGCTGTGGCTGGCCACGACGCTGCTGGCCGCGGCCGGCCTGGCAGCCCTGACCGATCTCGGCTGGGTGTACGCTGTCACGACGACGGCGCTCGGGGCAGTGTTCCTGTGGGCCGTCGTCCGCCTCCACCGCGAACGCGACGAGTCCGCCGCGTTCCGGGCGTTCCACGCGTCCAACGCGTACCTCGGCGCACTGCTGCTGGCAATCGTCGTCGACGCACTGGTCGTATGAGTACCGACGCGACGATCACCGACCGACTCGCGGGCCTCAGACCGACCCGGGAGAATCTGTTGATCGCGCTCCTGATCGTCAACTCCGAGGTGCTCCTGCTGGGCGTCTACTGGCTCGTCAGCCCGAGCGAGTTGACCAGCCTGTCCTCGATCCGCTACTGGCTCTACCCGTTCGTCTGGATCAACGTCGGGTTGTGGGCCATCCTCAAGACGACGCCATCGCCGTCCCCCAGCCGGGACCGCTGGCTCGCGGGCGGCATCGCGGTCGCCTACTTCGCGGTGCTGGCCTACGCCGGCGGTCTCGTCGGTCCCGCCAGTAGCATGGCCGGGCGGAGCTTGCGAGTCACGGTGCTTGCGCTGCCGCCCGGCTGGGCCCCGACGCTGATCTACAACGGGGACGTCCTCTCGGCGGCGCTGTTCCCGTTCAAGCTCGTCGGGTACGTCGCGCTGGCGTATCTCGTGTACGCGACGGTACTCGACGCGGCGGGGTCGGCGGTGACGGGCCTGCTCGGCCTGCTCTCCTGTGTCAGCTGTAGCTGGCCGGTGCTCGCCTCGCTGGCGACGGGCCTCCTCGGGAGCGGGAGCGCCCTCGCTGGCGCGGTGTACACCCAATCCTACGGCCTCTCGACGCTCGTGTTCGTGGTGACGGTCGGCCTGCTGTACTGGCGACCGTTCGGGCGGTGACGGACGGACTTTTCTGTCGTACTCGCGTATTCGTGCGCATGACGGACGTCGAGATCGAGTACTGCGTCCCATGTGGCTTCCTCGACCGCGCCGAGAACGTCCAGCACGTCCTGCTGACGACCTTCGGCGAGAAGCTGGACACGGTGACGCTCCGAACCGGTGCCAACGGCGTGTTTCGAGTGTCCGTGAACGACGAACGGGTGTACGACAAGCAGGACGACGCCTTCGACGTGGACGAGATCGTCCGGCGAGTCCGCGACCACGTCTGACGACACCGAACCGACGGGCTTAGGACGATACCGGTCCGCGGTCCGACAATGACAGCAGCCGTCGTCGCCGAGGACGTTCGTCGGGTCTACGGCGACACGACAGCACTCGACGGCGTCTCGCTCTCCGTCGACGAGGGGGACGTGTTCGCGCTGATCGGACCGAACGGCGCGGGAAAGACCACCCTGGTCCGATCGCTGCTCGGCACGACCGACGCCGAGGGCGACGTGACCGTGTTCGGGACGGCCCCCCAGCAGGTCGAACGGGCGCGACTCGGGTCGCTCCCCCAGTCGTTCGACCCACCCGCACGCCTGACCGCCCGGGAACTGCTCGACTACTACGGCGGGCTCTACGACGAGGCCCGGTCGGTCGAAGCGGTGCTTGACGACGTTGGCCTGACCGACGACGCCGACACCTGGTACGAGAACCTCTCGGGCGGCCAGCAACGCCGGGTCTGTGTCGGGACGGCGCTGGTCAACGACCCCGACCTGCTCGTGCTGGACGAACCGACGACGGGGATCGACCCCGCGGGCCGACGTGCGCTCTGGCGGCTCATCGAGGGCCTGGCGGCCGGCGGCACGACCGTCTTCTTGACGACTCACTACATGGCCGAAGCCGAGCGGTTGGCCGACGAGGTGGGCCTGCTGGCCGACGGGAAACTCGTCGCCCGGGATTCCCCCGACGCGCTGATCGCCGAGCACGGCGGGGAGAGCCGACTGGTGATCGACACGGACGCCGGTCCCGCGATCACCGCCGACCTCGACTACCCCGCAGAACTCGCGGACGGGCAGTTGACCGTCTACGACGTCCCGCCCGAGGAGATCGGCGGGGTCGTCGCCACCCTCGACGCGGCGGACGCGACCTACGAGTCGATCAACTGGACCGAACCCGACCTCGAAGACGTGTATCTGGACCTGACCGGGCAGGCAGTCACGGCCAGCGGCGAGACGGTCAGCCGCGGGGAGACGCCGCTGGCCGACGGCGGGCGACTGGACGGTGACGACAGCGGGACTGGAGGTGTCGACCGATGACGGCGGTCGGTCGGATCGGGGCTGCCACCGTCGCCGCCGGGAAGTCCTTCCTGCGCCGGCGGACGGCGGTCTTTTTCACCTTCTTCTTCCCGGTCATCATCATCGTGATCTTCGGCGCGCTGGTCCAGACCGGCGGCGGTGGGACGGGACTGTTCACCGAACCGGCGGCGTACTACGTGCCGGGCTACCTGGCCGTAGTCGTCCTGTTCACCCCGCTCTCGCGGGTGGGCAGCGAGGTCGCGCGCCACCGCGAGGGCAACCAGTTCGAGAAGCTGGCGACGACGCCGCTCTCGCGGTCGGAGTGGCTACTCGCTCAGACGCTGGTCAACGTCGTCGTCATCGGCCTCGCGGGACTGCTCCTGCTCGGCCTGATCGTGGTCGTCACCGGGGCGGAGATCTCGTTCTCGCCACTCCTGATCCCGTTCGTCTTCCTCGGCGTCGCGCTGTTCTGTGGCGGGGGCGCGCTGATCGGCAGTTTCGCCGGGTCACAGGACGGCGTCATCGCCGCGAGCAACGGGATCGCGCTCCCTCTCCTTTTTCTCTCGGAGACGTTCGTCCCGCCGTCGATGCTCCCGGAGTGGTTCCGGCCCGCCATCCTGCTCTCGCCGCTGACGTACTTCTCGCGGGGCGTGCGGGCGGCGACCTACGGTCCCGGGATCGAACCGCTGGCCGGGTTGCCGACCGGGTGGCCGTTCTACCTGGGCGTGCTGGCCGGGCTGACGCTGGTCTTCTTCGCCGGCGGTGCGGCCGCCCTCCCGCGGACGGACTGATTCGCTCGCGTCACGCCGTGTGAATCTCGAACCTGGCTCCGCCGGACTCCCCCTCGGTGACCGTGATCTCCCAGCCGTGGCCCTCGACGATGTCGCTCACGATGGACAGCCCGAGCCCGGTCCCGTCGTCGCTGGTCGTGAATCCCCGGTCGAAGACGTCCTCGCGCTCGTCGTCGGGGATCCCACTGCCGTCGTCTTCGACGTAGAACCCGTCCCGGTGGGTGCCGACGCGAACGGTCACCGGCGCGGTGTTGTGATCGACGGCGTTGCGAAACAGGTTCTCGAAGACGTTCCGGAGCCGTGACGGGTCGGCCTCGACGGTCGCTGTCGCGGGCAGGTCACTGTCAAGGGTCGCGCCGTCGGTCTCGGCGGTGTCCCACGCCTCGGCCACGAGGGTCGGCAGGTCGACCGGTTCAGTGTCTTCGACATCGGTTCCAGCCCGGGCCACCGTCAGCATGTCGTCGATCATACGCTCCATCCGGTCGAGGTTCCGTTCGACGGCCGCGGCGTGTTCCTCGGTCGCGTCGTCGCGGACGAGACTGAACCGGAGCTGGGCGGCGTTCAGCGGGTTCCGCAGGTCGTGTGAGATCATCGACGCGAACTGGTCGAGACGCTCGTTCTGACGCCTGAGTTGCTGCTCGCGTTCCTTGAGCCGGGTGACCTCCCGGAGCACCACGAGCCGTCCCCGTTCGGTCCCGCGAGCGTCGGTGAGTCGGGACACGTCCGCAACGAAGTGGCGATCCTGCCCGTCCCGAGTGACTGCCACGTCCGTCTCGCCGGGACTACTCTCGCGCACCGCACGCTGCCAGGTCCGGTCCGGGAAGAACTCCGCCGCCGGCACGCCCGTGACATCGGGCCCGACTGGCGACAGCTCCCGGGCGGCTGCGTTGCTGTCGATGACCTGACCGCCTTCGTCTAGGGTGACCACCGGGTCACGGATGTTCTCGACGAGTTCCTGCCTGGCGATCGGGACGATGTCCAGGAAATCACTGCGAAACAGCGCCCAGGTGACGATGAACACCATCCCGACGAAACTGAACGGGGACAGACTCACCTCGGGAACCAGGAAGACACTGATCGACCCGACCAGGATGGTCGGGATCGTACTCAGCAGTAACGCGAAACTCTGCTGCCGGCGAACGCTGCGCGAGGTGAGGACCTCGCTGAGGAAGACGAGGAAGCCGACGGCGAAGAACGTGTACCCGACGACGATGAACACCCAGAACGCCGGCCCGACGTCCGCGGACACACTGGTGAGCGACGCCGAGGGCGACAGCGAGCGGTAGTAGCGGTGATGGATCGGATTCGTCCAGGCGGCGACCTGTTGGGGGAGCACGCCGACTCCGAGGAGCGCGCCGACCGTCCTGCGCGACGGGACGAGGAAACCGGCGTACTCGGCCGCGACGAGAACCCACCCGGTCGCGAGGATGCCCGCGCCCAGCGAGGTGAGGTTCTCTCCGACGAACGCGGGCGGCATCGTCGTCGCCATCGTGACGACCGCGGTACCGAGACTCCAGACGCTGGCACCGAGGAGCAAGAGGACCAGCCCGACCGCGCCGGGTTTGTCACGGTTCCCGAGGACACGCGGGAACAGAACGACCGGCAGAAGTCCGGCGACGACGTAGAGACCGGTCAGCAGGAGCCGAGAGGGGACCATGTTCTCGAAACGTCAGTACTCGTCTGTTTATACTTTCATATATTCCGCCGTGGGCTACCGTCCGGTCGTGAGGGGGCCGAAGTAGCGGCGTCCAGTACTGACACTCTACGTACTATTTGTGACGACCGGTGAACGGATCGGGACGTCGCTCACTCACTGTCGAGCAGTGAGCGCGTCGAGACCAGCAAGAGGAGTAGGCCGGCGCTGTGGCCGCGCGGCGTCCAGCCGTAGACGTGGTTCAGGAGGACGTAGGTCACGATACCGAGCGCGAGCGACAACCCCCACGCGGCGACGGCGACCCGGCCGACTTTCGCGTGGATCGTCTCGCGTAGTTCCGCGGGCGAGTGCGTCAACCCGAGGACGACGGCGTGCAGGACGACGGGGACCGCCAGCGCCGACAGCAGGATGTGGATGGCGAGCATGGCGAGGTAGGCGGTCCGAACGGGTCCCCCGACGGCGATGGCCTTCTCGAACCCGCCGCCGACTTTCAGGAGGTAGAGGACGAGAAACACCATGATGAGGGTGAAGGCGGTCAGCATGGCCGCGCGGTGTTTCCGGACCTCGTCGTTGCGGATGAAGTAGACGCCGGCGACGATTGCGGTGAGCGCGAGCGTGTTGACGACGGCGATAGCGTCACCCAGCAGGATGACGACCTCCCTGCTGAAATCCGGGAGCGGGAGGAAGCCGCCGAACGCGCCGATCACCAGTGCATATCCGACGATCGAGAGGACGGTCGTGACGGCACGAGGATGAGCCTTCGGCCAGCGATTGAGGTCGTCGGCGACTGCCATAGCCGTTCGTGAGGACGCCGCGGTCATCAGTCCGTCGGAATTCGGTCACTCGTCCGTCGAGCGGCGGCCCGAGACGACGGGTTTCCCACCACCGACGAGCAGCAATCCCCCGATCGGGATGCCGACGGCGTACCCGCCCACGCCGAGGACCCGTTCGGCCGGCGGCCGGCGGCCGTCGCTCCAGAAACGCCCGATCCGGATCGTCCGGATCGACGAACACCGTAGCGTTCTCGCCGGATTCGTATTCGGAGATCCGATCCCGGGCTTTCGATTCCGAGCACGGCGGTTCGGTGGACCCAGTGTAGAAGTTGTCGCCGTCGAACTCGTACTCGTAGACCACAACTGGGTAGTAATCGCGGTCGTTCTGGGACTCCTCGACCACGGCTTCGACGACGGTCGCCGACATTCGTTCGTATCCCGAGGCTTCGGTGACGGCCGGGACGATGCCGTTCACGCTGGCCGCCAGCATGACGACCCGAGAACCGCCAGTGCGATGCCACCCATGACTGTACTGCTCTCGTATATGTTTTTGAGAGATACAGTTCGGCACATCAGTATTCCGTTCGCGGCCGACGCGGGCCATTCCGTAACGACAAGAGTGAAAGTCACCAACGTGTTACGAGGTGGCATGAGCGAAGCACAGGAACAGCGGACGGTCAGGTGTCTCGTCGGGAAGGTCGGGCTGGACGGTCACGACCGCGGCGCACACGTCATCGCGCGGGCGTTCCGCGACGCGGGCTTCGAGGTCATCTACTCGGGCCTGCACAAGGCCCCGGACGAGATCGTCCAGGCGACGGTACAGGAGGACGTCGACGTACTCGGCATCTCCATCCTCTCGGGCGCGCACAACACGCTCGTCCCGAAGATCATGGACGGCCTCGAAGAGTACGGCGCGAAAGAGGACACGCTGATCCTCGTCGGCGGGATCATCCCCGACGAGGACCGCGACGAACTGCTCGATCTCGGCGTCGCGCGCATCTTCGGCCCCGGAGCGTCCATGGACGAGATCGTCGACTTCGTCCGCGAGAACGCACCCGACCGACGATGAACGCGTTGATCGAGGACCTCCTCGACGGCGACCATCGCGCGCTGGCCCGCACGATCACCAAGATCGAGGACCGCGCGCCTGGCTACCGCGAGCTGGTCTCGCAACTCCACGAACACACCGGGCACGCCGACGTGATCGGCATCACCGGCAGTCCCGGCGCGGGCAAGTCCACGCTGGTGGACAAGATGGCCGAGGAGTACCGAAACCGCGGGCTCACGGTCGGCGTCATCGCAATCGACCCGTCCTCGCCCTTTACCGGCGGCGCGGTGCTGGGTGACCGCATCCGGATGGCCTCGAACACGGGCGACATGGACGTGTTCTTCCGCTCGATGTCCGCGCGTGGCTCGCTGGGTGGGCTCTCGACGGCGACGACGGACGCCGTCAAAGCGCTCGACGCCTTCGGGAAAGACAAGGTCATCATCGAGACCGTCGGAGCGGGACAGAACGAGGTGGATATCGTGCGGATGGCCGACACCGTGGCCGTGCTGGTCCCGCCGGCCAGCGGCGACGACGTGCAGATGCTCAAGGCTGGCATTCTGGAGATCGCCGACATGTTCGTCGTCAACAAGGCCGATCTGGACGGGGCCAACCGCACAGTACAGGAACTCCGCGAGATGATCGAGATGCGCCGGGACGAACTCGCGGTCGCCACCGGCCACCACGGCGCGGTCGAGAAGACGACCGAGGTCGGGAACGGGGCCGGCGACGGGACCGACGACGCCGACGCTCCCTCCTGGTCACCCCCGATCGTCGAGACGGTGGCCAAACGCGGCGACGGACTGGACGAACTCCTCTCGGTACTCGACGACCACCGCGAGTACCTGGTCGCGTCCGGGCGACTGGAGACGAAAGCCCGCGACCGCTACGCCGCGGAGATCAGGACGCTCCTGCGTGAAGACACGGCCGATCTGCTGGCCGAGGAGATCGAGGCCCGCGGCGGCATCGAGGGGTTCGTCGACCGCGTCCTCGACCGCGAGACCGACCCCTACACCGTCGCCGACGAACTCCTGGGCCCCATCGCGGAGTGTGTCGAGCAGCGGCGGGACTGACGGTGTTCCCACGTTCCGGGAACCGTCGGCGGACTTTAGGCGGAGCTACGTGTACGAATTCCACAAGACCATCGCGACGACCGACCGACGAGTTCGGCCAGCCCGCAGTCGTTCGTCGGGAACAGGTGACAATACATGTGTGACAACCATGCACATTCGGCGGAGGCGAACGAGCGGAATCGGTACGGCCGACGAGCGGTTCTCGGCGGACTGGGAGCGATCGGTGTGGCGGCGCTCGCCGGCTGTTCGGAGCAGGACTCCGGGGACGGGACGGCGGACGTGCCAGCGGCCGTTACGCTGACCGACGGCGACACCTGTGAGGTGTGTGGGATGAACATCGTGAACCACCCGGGACCGTCGGCGGAGATCTTCTACCCGGACCACCAGCCGTCGGGACACGAGAACCCGGCCCGGTTCGACAGCACCTGGGAGGCGTTCCAGTACGACTTCGAGCGCGCCGATCGCGGCTGGTCGCGGTCGGTGATGTACGTCACCGACTACTCGGCGGTCGAGTACGATCTGTTCGAGTTCAGAGACACCACGGGCATCTCGACGCACCCCGAAGCGTCGGCGTTCGCGGCCGCCAGTGACGTGACCTTCGTGGCGAACTCGGAGGTCGTCGGTGCGATGGGCAGGGACCTGATCGGGTTCGGCGACGAGGCGGACGCCTCGGCGTTCCGGGACGAACACGGCGGGAAACTCGTCACGGCCGACGAGGTGACGCCGCAACTCATCGCGCAGCTCGGCCGATAATGGACGTCAAGTACGTCCTCGCCGGTCTCGCGCTCGTCGTCCTCGTGACGGCGACGGGGTTCACCGTCGATCCACACGGCGAACGGGACGTCGAGCCGGTGTCGTTCGACTCGACGCTGACCATGGGGATGACGGGCGTCGACGTCAAGGAGGCCGAGGAGCGTAATCTCTCGATCCCCAGAGCCGAAGTGTTCTTCTCCCAGTACGAGTACGTCGTCGGCTACTACGGGATCGAGAGCACCGCGACCCACCTCCGGGGTCCTCGCACTACCGAACAGTTCGGGGAACCCATCGGCGTCCTCGTCACCGACTACGCCGGGACCGAGCCCGCGCTGAACGAGAACGGGTTCCTGATCGAGCGGAACAGCCTCGGCGGTGGCTGGGTTTCGGCGCAGTCGGCGGTGTTCGTCGTCGACAGTCGCGCGAAGACGCCGGGTGGGCCCGCCATCGTCCCGTTCGGCGAACGGAGCGCCGCCCGGTCGTTCGCGGAGCGCTACGGCGGCCAGGTCGTCGACTGGGGCTCGGTCCAGTCGCGGAGCGCCGAGCGAACATCGCCGGCGACGGAGATGGACCGGATCACCGCGAACCGGAGCCAGTGGGCCGACCGGCAGGTGACGGCGACCGCAGGGCTCCGGGACCGCCCCGTGTCGGTCGTCGTGGGTGAAGACACGCCCACGCTGGCCGCGGCCATCGAGCGGGCCCCGGCCGACACGACCGTCCGGCTCCCGCCCGGCACCTACGACGGGAACGTCACGGTCGACAAGCCGCTGACGCTGACCGGTGCGGGGCCGGAGACCCACGTTCGAGGTGACAGCGAAGGGACCGTACTCTCGGTCACGGCCGAACGGGTAGCTGTCACCGACCTGCGGATCAGCGGCGTCGGGTCGACCGGCGCGCGGTCGTTCAGCGACGCCGACGGCGGCGACTGGGACCAGTTCGTCCGCCTCGCGTACGGCCGCGGCGACTCGGCGATCCGCTTTATCAACGGCACGGGATCGCTCGTGGCGGGCGTCGACATCGAGACGCGCGCCAACGGCGTCCTCGTGCGCGGCGGCCAGGGACTCGTCGTCCGTGACTCCCACATCGAGGGGCCCCCGGAGTGGCAGGACGGCTTCATGGGCGTGCTGGCGATGTTCGATCCCGTCGTGGTCCAGAACGTCACGTTCGAGGGCGGTCGGGACGGCGTCTACACCCACCGGGCGAACGGGATCGTCGTCCGTGACTCCCGGATGGCGGGGCTCCGGTTCGGTGTCCACGAGATGTACACCTCGGGGGCGCTGATCCGGAACAACACGGTCCGCCGGGCCTCGACTGGCGTGATCGTGATGACCCGGCCGCGGGCGAACGTCCTCCGGGGCAACGACGTGCGGGCGAGCGAGGCGGGGCTGATCGTCGCCGGGAGCGCCTCCTTCGTCGCCGAGAACGTCGTCGCGAACAACGAGGTCGGACTGGGCATGGCCGCCGCGCGATCCTACGTCGCCCACAACACCGTCGTCGACAACGGCATCGGGATCAGGGCGGACCTCCTCCTGCCCTCGCTGACAGTCACCGGGAACGACGTGGTGGCCAACGACGAGCAGGCCGAGGCCGACATGGGGCCGGTCCGGATCTGGACGGCCGACGGCCGCGGGAACTACTGGGGGCGGCTCCCGGGCGTCGACGCGGACGGCGACGGAACGCTCGACGACTCGTACCGCCCCACCGGTGCCGTCGACGGCGCACTCCTGCGGTCCGAGGGCAGCCTCCCACTCCGGGAGTCACCCGCGATGACGCTGTTGCGCTCCGTCCGGGACCGCCTGCCGGGCCTCCGGGCCAGTGGCGTCGTCGACACCGCACCGCTGACCGAACCGACGCGACCGAACGCGCTCGCGAGAACGAACGGGAGTCGACCATGACCGACGAACGGACGGAGGACACGGCCGACGGAACGACGGCGGAGAGCGCGGCGACCGACACCGTCGCGGACGCCGCCGATCCGACGCTCGTCGTCGAGGACCTGGTGGTGGCCTTCGGCGACCTGGTCGCGGTCGACGACGTGTCGTTCACCGTCGCGCCGGGCACCGTCACCTGTCTCGTTGGCCCGAACGGGTCCGGCAAGACCACGCTGATCCGGGCCGTCGCGGACCTCGTCGGGATCGATCACGGCAGCGTCGAACGTCCCGAGAGCGCGACGCGGCCCGTCGGCTACCTCCCGCAGGCGCCGGCGTTCAGGCCGCAGTTCACCGTCGCGGAGACACTGCAGTTCTACGCCGACCTCACCGGCGAGAGCGTCGACGTGGACGCGGCCGTCAACCGCGTGGGCCTGGGCGGCGTCCCCGACCGACGGGTCGACGCACTCTCGGGCGGGATGACGCGATTGCTGGGCATCGCACAGGCGACGGTCGGTGACCCGCCGCTGGTCCTGCTCGACGAACCGTCCAGCGGCCTCGACCCGATGATGACCCGCCACGTCGCGGACGTGATCACGGACCTCGCCGCTGACGCGGCTGTGCTGGTGACGAGTCACGACCTCACGGCCGTCGAACGGATCGCCGATCAGGTACTCGTGCTGGATCGGGGCCGGATCGTCGCGGCCGACAGTCCGGCGAAGCTGCAAGCGTCGACGGGGACCGACGATCTGGAGTCCGCCATGAGCGAACTCGTCGCGAGCGAGTCCGGGCAGGTCGCCACCCGCGACGCGGAGGTGGACGGATGAGCCGCGCCCGGACCGCTCTGGTCGTCGCCCAGCGGGAGTTCACCACGCTCCTCCGGACGCCGACGATCCTCGTCCTGGCACTGGGGTTCGTGGTCGTCGTGGGCGGATTCGTCCTCGCCGCCGGGACCGGCGGCTACCTCCCGCTGGTCCTGGACCTGGTCGCCCCGATGGAGATTCTGGTGCCGCTGCTCGCCTTCGCCTTCGGCTACCGGGCGATCCAGTCGGACGCGGACCGCGGGGAACTGGAGACGATCCAGACCTACCCGTTGAGCCGGCTCTCGTTCGTCGGCGGCGTCTTCCTCGGCCGACTGGCGGGGCTGTTACCGGTCGTCCTCGTCGCCCTGGGGTTGTCGGCCGGTGCCGTCGTGTTCACGCCCGGGGACGCCGTCTCCGTCGTCGTCAGGCACGGGACCGTCGACGCGCCCGTGCTGTTCCTGCGGTTCGTGACGTTGACCGTCCTGTTCACGGCGGTAGCGCTGGCCGTGGCGGTGGCCGTCTCGGCGGCCGCCCGGTCGGGCCGCGAGGCGCTCGCTATCGCCGTCGTCCTCGTGATCGCGCTCGTACTGGGCTTCGACGCCACCATCGTCGCGGCGCTGTCGGGCGGGCTGATCGGCCCCGACGCGCTCGGGACGCTCACGGCGCTCAGCCCGAACAGCGCCTACCGCGGGCTCGTCTACACGCTCGCGGTCGGTGACGTGTACACCCGGAGTGCCCCAACCCCGTCGCTACTGGCGGGCACGGCGGGGCTGACCCTCTGGTTCGTCGGTGCGCTGGGCGTCGCGGTCGCCCGCGTCTGGCGTGAGTGAGCCCGCGGCCGACCCCGCCTGTCCCATCACGTATAAACGCCTGTCGCCCCTTGATTCTTCTATGAAGCTCCGCAACGTCGCACTGGGGGCGCTGGGTTCCGCCGGACTGATTGGGGCCGCCAACCGACTGCTCGGCCGGCGAGCGGACGGCCTCGACTCACCGCTCGACGGCGAGACGAACACCTACCGCTGGCGTGGATTCGACGTGGCCTACGTCGAGGCCGGCGATCCGGACGACCCGGACGTCTGTCTGTTCCACGGGATCAACGCCTCCGGGTCCGGTCACGAGTTCCGTGGCATCTTCGACGCCCTCGCCGAGGACTACCACGTCCTCGTGCCGGACATGCCGGGCTTCGGGCGCTCGGACCGACCACCGCTGCTGTACTCCGGCTCGCTGTACACCACGTTCGTCGGTGACTTCCTCGCGGACGTGACCGAGAATCCGACCGTCGTCGGTGCCTCGCTGTCGGGGGCCTACGCCGCCGTCGCGGCCGAGGACGCCGACGTCGAGGAACTGATCCTAGTCTGTCCCGACGCCACCACCTTCGAGGGGCGGCGGCCGCTGGTTCGCTCGCTCGTCCGGACGCCGCTGCTCGGGACCGCCCTCTACAACCTCGCGACGTGCAAGCCCGCGATCCGCTACTTCAACACCGATCACGGCTACTACGACGCGGAGAACGTCACGGACGAACTGGTCGACTACCAGTGGGCGACGGCCCACCAGCCCGGCGCACGCTTCGCGCCCGCCTCCTTCTTCGGCGGCTTCCTCGACCTCGACGCCGACGTCGGCGAGACCCTCGCGAACCTCGACGTGCCGGTGACGCTCGTGTGGGGCCGTCAGGCGACCGTCTCGCCGCTCGAAGACGGCGAAGCACTCGCCCAGCAGGCGAACGCCAGGCTCCTGGTGTTCGACGAGTCCGACGTGCAACCCCACGTCGAACACGCCGACCAGTTCGTCCGCCGGGTGGTCCACGGCGAGGAACCCGGGGACGCGACCAGCATCGAGATCGAAGTGCCCGGCGAGAGCGACCCCGCCGAGACGGAGGAATAGGGCGCAGACCGGCCCCCGCGCCGTCCCCGCCATCGGTGTCGGTATCCCTGCCAGCGAATGGGGGTCGTGGGCGACGAGCCAGTAGCGGTCGACTCGGCGGTCGGATTCGGGCGCGCTCGTTCGACCCGGACTATCGGCGGACGAGTACCCCCGTGAGCGCGAGCGAGCCGACGAACCAGCTACCGAGCGCGAGTGCTCCGATCACCGCGGTCGAGCCCCCGGAGACGGTCACGCCGCCGGGGGCGAAGACGAGCGCGAACGCGAGGCTCCTGTAGGCGCTGGTGGGACTGAGCGCGAGGAGCGTGGCGGTCACGTCCGGTGCCGGAAGCGTCGCGGTGACCGTTCCGACGAGCGCGCCGTCGAGACCGACGACCAGAGCGAGAACGGCGCCAGTGGCGAGCGCGAGCCCGTTCCACGTCGAGCGGACCGCAGCAGAGACCAGAAGCGCGAGCGCCAGCGCCACCAGCGCAAAGACGGCCGTCAGAATCAGAAACCGGAGGAAAAGCGCCGGTGAATCGACGGTCCCGTAGATCGCCACGGCGGTCAGAGACTCCGTCCCGGTGAGCGGGACGACGAGCGCCGCCGTCGACAGACCGACCAGAACGACGCCGAGCAGTCCAACCGCGCGCCCGAGGTAAACGCCGAGGACGTAGAGCCGGTGATCGAGCGGATACGTCCGCAGCCGTGCCAGTTCGCCCCGTTCCCGATCGCCCAGCAGTGCCCGGTACCCGAAGGCAAAGGCCAGGACGGGGACCAGCGCTTCGAGCGGCGTCAGGAGATCGAACGAGAGCGCGAGGTAGGCCGGGGATGCACCGAGCCAGGCGACACCCGCTATCAGACCGACGAAGCCCACGCTCAACACGACCAGGAGACGGGTCCGGAAGACGGTCGCGAACTCCCGCTGGGCGACCGCCAGCACGTGCGCGCGGGTCACCGGGAGACACCTCCGTCGAGCCCAGCGGAGACCGCGACGCCGTCACTGCCCCCGGCACGCGTCAGGGCGGCGATCGCACCGTCAAGCGTGTCCGCCCCGGTCGCATCGCGCAGGTCGGCTGGCGAGCCGGTCGACCGGAGTGTGCCCCGATCGAGGACGAGGACCCGGTCGACGAACCGATCGACCAGGTGCAGGTCGTGGGTCGCCACGAGGACCGCCGCGCCCGACTCGGCGAGGTCGGTGACGACGCCGGCGACGCGGCGAGTCATCTCCGGGTCCAGCCCGCTGGTGGGTTCATCGAGCACCAGCACGGCCGGGTCGCCGACGGCCGCCTGCGCGATGCCGAGCAGTCGCACCATCCCCCCTGACAGCGCCCCGACCCGCCGGTCCGCGACCGGGGTCAGCCCCACTCGATCGAGGAGCGCGTCTACGTCCTGGCCCCCCGCGACCAGCGAGCAGTAGAACCCGACAGTTCGACGGACGGTGAACTGGGGCCGAAACTCGGGACGCTGGGCGAGATACCCGACCGTGCGGTCGCCGTCCCCGGCGACCGTGACCGTTCCCGCGTCGGGTTCGAGGACGCCCGCGACGAGCGCCAGCAGGGTACTCTTCCCGGAGCCGTTCGGACCGACGACGCTGGTGACGGTGCCCGCGTCGACGCCGACCGAGAGGTCGGCGAACACGGATACGTCGCCGTGGGCGTAGTCGAGCCCTTCGACGGTGACGGCTGTCGGTCGCTCCGGTCGCTCGGTCGATGCGTCGGTCGGATCAATGGTGGAGTGCTCGGACATCATTCTCTCGTGGAGACGTTCAACCGATCGAGACGCTCGGGACGAGTCGGGGCCGCCAGCGGCGCGGGATCGACGACGGCCGCCGGCCGCAGTCCGGGAACGGCCTGCTGGAACGCTCGGCGGAGCTCGACCGCGGTGGCGTGAGCGAGGACGTACTCGCCTCGTCGCACGCGTGCGCGGCTGTCGAGGGCGTCGGTCGGGCGGAACGCGCGGTCGACGACCCCGTCGCCGTCGCGGTCGGTGCCCGGGACCGATCCCCAGTAGTTGCCGCGGCCGTCGACGGCCCAGACGGTCAGCCGTCCGAGGTCGACTTCGACGGGCCGGTCGTTGGCGACGACGTCGTTGCCGGTCACGTCGTTGGTCGGGAACAGCGTCGTCGACCGGAGCCCGACGCCGTTGGCGGCGACGGTGTTGTTCGCGACGACGGACCGGCTCGTGCCGATGGAGATCCCGACCTGGTTGCCGACCGCGACGTTGTCGACGGTGGCGGAGGCCGTCCCCGCGGTCTCGACGCCGACGCCGTTGTCCCGGAGCCGGTTCCCGACGATGGCGTTGCCCGTCGGCCGGGTCATGACGAAGATCCCGATATCGGCCCCTGTGATCGTGTTGTTCACCAGTAGCGTGTCGCTCGTGTACATCTCGTGGACGCCGTAGCGCATGCCACGGAACGCACTGTCCCGGACGACCAGCCCGTCGGCGTGGTGGGTGTAGACGCCGTCGGCACCGCCGTCGACGGTCGTGTCCGCGATCACCATCCGGGAGTACATCGCCAGCACCCCCATTCCGCCGGTCGTCGAGCCGTCACGCCCGTCGATCCGCACGCGGCGGACGACCGCCCCCGGGCTGTCGAAGACGACGACGCCGTTCGCGTCCGTCTGGACCGTGACGTTCTCGACCAGCGAGCCGGGGGCCGTCGAGAGCCTGATACCCGCGTCGCCGCGTCCGTAGACGAGCCTGATGCGGCTGTCCCAGGCGGGATCGTCCGCCACTTCGTTCTCGTCGACGCTCACCAGTTCCCGGTCACCCACCCCGGTCACGCGGAGGTCGGTGACGCCGACGCGGGCCGTCGCGGCGGTCAGCACCGTCCCGTTCCCGCCGCCGTCGAGGACTGTCGCCGTGCCCGCGCCCTCGAGCGTGATCGGCTTCGTAACGGTGAGGTTCACGTCGTACTGGCCGGGCGGGATCCGGACCGTCGTGTTCGGCGGCGCGCGCTCGACCGCGGCCGCGACCGTCGGTGCGTCCTCGCCGACCGTCACCGAGACCGGGCGTTCGCGTATCGCACTCGCTCCCCGGACCTGCCGGTCGGCCCATCGGAGTCGCTCGTCAGTCGGCGACGCGGGCGGGCCGGTCGCCGATCGAGATCCGCGTCGGTCGGAGAGCGTCTCCCAGTCGAGAACCTCGCCGTCGTACTCGCGTGCGAAGGCCGTCGCCGCGTCACGGTCGCCGAACGGGACGGGCGTTGGACCGGCGGGCGTCCGGGCCGCCGTCCCGACGACGTACCACGCGTCGGTGGCGCGCGTCCAGCCCATCGGCGCGTCCCGTGATCGGTTCAGATATCCAGCCGCAGTCAGTGTCGGGTCGGTCCCGGCGAAGTCGGTGACGTGGGCCGCGAGCGGCCGGCCGAACTGTTCGGTGTACCGACCCGTCGTCCCCGCGAGGAGCGCGTCGATCCCGTAGAAGCCGACGACGTACTCGTACTGGGAGTAGAACACCTGCCCGCGTGGAATCGCGTGCCCTGCGGCCTCGGCCTGCTGGACGTCGACGCCGGTCATCCCCGTCTGGAGCGTCCGGTCGAACGGAACCGGCGAGAGGTCCGCCTCGGCGGCGGGGTTCGCGACGAACCCCGTCGTGGCGACCAGGAGGGTCAGTCCGACCACCGCGCCCGCGACGACGACCGCTCTCATGGCTGGCTCGGCCCGATCATCGGTTGGCGAGCTGGCCGATCGTCGCCTCGGTTATCTCCTCGAACGTACCCAGTTCGCCGCCGTGTTCGCGCCGGAATGCCGCCGCGTCGTCCTGGCCGGAGAACCCGATGAGGTCCCGCCCCATCGCACCTTTCACCTCCGAGCCGACGACGAAGGTGACCTCGGTCGCGCCCGCGAACGCGGAGGCCGCGACGTGTGTCGAGATCAGCGTGTCGCCGGCGTCCGTGATGAGATCGTAGTCGACGGCCGAATAGTCGGTGACGTAGAAGGCCGTCCGCTCCCAGCCGCGGTCGCGGCGCTCGAAGTCGTACGTGAACGCCTCCCAGGTGCTACAGAACCGGGCCGGGTTCCCGTGTCCCGAGGGTCGCTGCTCGGCGTAGAACACCTCGGCAACCGGCCCCGGGTGGTTCGGGATGACCATCCCACAGAGTTCACACTGGTCGGCCCGGGTCAGCGTCACGGGGTCGGGTGCGTCGGAGTCGGTGCCGTCGGTCCCGTCGTCGCCCACACAGCCCGCAAGCGCGACGGCGAGGCCCGCGCCACTGAGGAGGACGGCGCGCCGACTCGACGTCGAGCGGTGGTGTGGGCAGCACTGGTGGGTGTGGTTCGGTCCGTCGGTTCGGTCCGTCGACGAGCCGCGACGGCCCTGGCCATCCGACTCGCGTGAATCTCGTGTGTCAGTCATGGTCGTGTTCTGTCGGTCGTGGTCGTGTTCGATCTCCGGTGGTGTCGAGTGTCGGTCCGGTCGTCACCACGGCTGGAAGTGTGGCAACGGGACGGCAGGGAGCGCGACGCCGAGGGCTGCGAGCCCGTGCTGGAGCGGGATGTATCCGAGCGCGATGAAGACGACGCCCAAACCCCGGTGGAAGAGCCGGTTGCCGGGGAAACCGAGCGAGGAGAACACCGTCCCCGTCAGGAAGACGGCCGGGACAGTGCCGAGTCCGAGCGCGGCCAGGGCCGTCGCACCGCCCGGCGCCGACCCCTGGGCGAACGCGTACAGATAGGCGGGGTACAGCAACGGACAGGGGAGCAACCCGTGGACGGCCCCGAGGCCGACGATCCGCGGGCCGTTCACCAGCCCCTCGACACTGGGGAGGACGCGTGACTGGACTGCCGCGCCCAGACGGGCCAGTCCCGGCAGGCGCACGTCGCCACCGACTCCGCCCGTCAGGTACCCGACGCCGGCGACGCCGACGACGAGGCCGACCGCGATCCCCGAGATCGCGTGGATATCCGTCGCCAGCCGCGTCAGGTCCCAGAGGCCGACGAAGAGGAGTTCGCCCGCCAGCCCGAACAGCCCACCGAGGACCGTGTAACTCGCGGTCCGGCCGAAATTGAACAGTGCGTGCTGGCGTACCTCGCCGAGCGTGAGCGTCCCCGCCCGCCCGCCGTCCATTCGGTCGGAGTAGGTGACGACGAGTGGGCCGCACATCCCGATACAGTGGGCGCCACCGAGCAGGCCCACTAGCGCCAGCAGGCCCAGACTGATCGTCTCCGTCCCGAACAGGGGGTTCACCGGTGTGCATGTCGTGAGCATCAATACGCGTCGACGACTGCGGAGACGTCCGAGCGAACGCGCTCTGGGTCGGGGGTGTCCGTCCGATACGCGCGTTCGACGATCCCGTCCGGGTTCCGGAGGACGGTTACCGACAGGTGGACGAAGTCGTACTCGGTCAGCCGGCTCGACTCGCCAGCACCGACCCGGTCGAAGGTGATCCCGAGTCTCTCGTCGACGACCGCCTCGGCGCGGTCGGCCGACGCGGGGCGCAGGAAGTGCCAGTTGCCCGCCTCGAAGTCGACGTTCATCCGTTCGCCGTAGGCCCGCAGTGTCTCGGCGTCGTCGCGCTCGGGATCGAACGTGATCGCGAGGAACCGCGTCCGGTCGGTGAGCCCCTCGTCGACGACCCCCGCCTGGACGTTCGTCAGGCGGGAGATCAGGCTGAGACACTCCGCCGGACAGGTCGCGAAGAACCCGGTGACGAGCAGGGTCTCGTCGAGGTCGGCCGTGTCGACGGTCCGTCCCCGGAGCGGGTCCGGCACCGCGAAGTCGGGCAGTCGTTCCCCGTAGGCCGGATAGGGGATGTCCTCGCTGTCGAACTGCTGATTCGTTGGCGGGTCGAGAACCGGCTCCGGGGCCGCCGAGTCGCCGCTCACCATCGACTTGAGACACCCGGCCGTCCCCACGCCGGCACCGAAACAGACCGACTGGAGGTAACGTCGCCTGTTCATCGTCTGTCAGTCCGGACTGTCCGACGGTAAGGCGTCTGGTGCGTTACTCGAAGCCTTTCGATCAACGTACCAGACGGGTTTTCTCACACGGGTTGCAACGGTCGACTATGACGAACGGAGACAGCCGGAGGGTCGATCGACGCACCGCGATCACGCTGCTGGCGGCCGGCGCGACGGTCTCACTCGCGGGCTGTAGCGGCGGTGACGGAAACGGTACCGACGACACGCCGGCCGAGACGACGGAAACGAGCCCCGACGACGAAACGACGACGGCGCCCGGTGAGGCCTCGCTGGAACCGGTCGACATCCCGGCCGACGCGACGTGTGCTGTCTGTGGGATGAAGGCCGCGAACTTTTCGGACTGGAACGCACAGGCCGTCCACGAGGACGACCGACGGGCGTCCTTCTGTACGGCTGGATGCGCGACGACTTACTACGCCGTCCCCGAGGAGTTCGCCCAGACGGACGCGGCCGTCGCCGCGCTCTGGGTGACGGACCTCGAGACCCGCGAGTTCGTCGACGGAACCGAGGCGTTCTTCGCGCTCGAGACGGATTCCGACCGACTCGAGGACCCGATGCGGCTGAACCCCGCGCCGTTCGCCAATCGCGCGGACGCGGTCGCGTACGTCGACGCGGTGGAGTACCTGACCGAGGACGACATCGTCGACCTGTCCGCGTTCGACCGGGCCCTGGCCGAGCAGTACCGCGGTACCCTCCTGGAGTAGCCGGTCGAATCGTCGGTTCCGGCGCGACGGCTAGCCGTGGAAACTCGCGTCGACCAGCCGCGTGAACCGGTCGACGAGCCGATCCGACAGCGCCGGCGTGACCGCGTCGAGGAGGGTCCGCGTCTCCGTCGGTCGCGTCAGGCGCAGGTGGGCCCGGCCCTTCGAGTCGTAGTATTTCTCCGCGACACCCGCTTCGACGAGCGTCGACACGTGCCAAGAGACGGTACTCCGGGCGAGGTCGAGTTCGTCCGCGAGCTCCATCGCCGACGCGCCGTCCGATTCGAGCGTATACACGATGACGTGTCGGGCCGTCTCCCGACGCAGGAGTGCGATCGTCCGCCGTTCCCAGCCGTCGTACCCGTCGGTGAAGTAGTGTGTCCGGCCCTGGATCTTCTCGACGTCGACCTTCCGCGCGTCGAGCAGTCGGCGGAGATGATACTGCGCCTGCCCCGCCGCGATGTCGAGTTCCCGGACGAGTCCGTTGTAGTGAACGCCGGGATGGGCGTCGACGTGGTCGAGGACCTGCTGTCTCACGTCGGTCATGTGCGGCGAGGTTAGGCACTGACGGGTAAAGCCAGGGCGTACGTTCTCGATTTCTGGGAACGGGCGGCTACCGGCACCGAGGAGAGGCCGAACCGCTGTCACTCGATGGTCGGCGATCCCATCTGGAAGAGCGCGTAGAGAACGAGCGCGGCGACCGTCAGGTCGGCACTGTGTTCGATCAGGTGGTGAACGGGCATCGGAACCAGTCCGAGAACCGTCCCGATACCAACGACAGATCGGACGACGAGCAACCCCAGTACGACGGTCAGCAGCAGATACGTCCGGGTACGACGCCGCCGGTACCCCGCGAGGCCGATCACGAACAACGCCGCCGTCCCCAGCGTCGCCAGCACGAGGATCACGAGAAGGACTGCCGCCTCGGTTCCCGTCAACCATTCTCCGACAGCCCCGATCATCTCTCTTTTCCGTTCACACTGCACCAGTGTGTGTATTACGACTCAGCGGCGTGGCATCGGCAGCTCCCGCTGTCGATCAGCTGGTGCGCGAACCCCGTGTCACCTACCCCGCAGTGCAGTAGCGGTCGCCGGACTGGCGACGCCGGCTATCGCGGCTCGAAGACGATCAGCCGTTCGTCGCGCGTGACGCTCTCGCCGACGTCGATGCCGACGACCTGTCCCGTCTCAACGTCCTCGGGGTCGACGCCCTGCACCTGCCCGGTGATCGACACCGGGCCGAAATCGACGACGGCGGTGACGTAGGGCGCGTCCTCATCGAACTGCGGTGTCGGGACGGTGACGATGGTGTACGTGGCGACCTCGCCGGAGTCGGGGAGCGGTTCCTCGCTGAGTTCCTGCGAGCCACACTGCGGGCAGGACAGTCGGGGCGGGAGCGAGCCGTGGCCGTTCGCACACTCCACGTAGAAGCCCTCGCCGTCGGCGATGGCGTCGAGCAGATCGTCGAAGCCGTCGTCCCGCGGTTCGTCGCTCATTGCTCCACCTCCAGAGCTTCGCTCTGACGTACTCGAATGAACGTGTCGTTCATTCGACCACCTCCTGGAGCACGTGGACGGTCGCACTCGCGACGGTCCCACCCGCGTTGTGTGCCAGCGCGGTCGACGCACCCTCGACGGCCTCGGCGCGGGGATGGCGTCCCTCCAGCAGTTTCGTGAGTGAGATCAGCTGGGCGACGCCCGTCGCGCCGACGGGGTGCCCTTTCGCCTTCAACCCGCCCGAGAGGTTGACGGGGAGGGCACCCTCGTGCGTGGTCTCGCCACGGCCCGCCGCCCCGATGGCCTCGCCGGGTTCGTACAGCCCCAGCCCTTCGAGCGCGAGGACTTCGGCGATCGTGAAACAGTCGTGAACTTCCAGGAAGTCCACCGCGTCGGGACCGATGCCGGCGTCGTCGTAGGCCTCGTCGGCAGCGTCCTTGGTCGCGGGCGTTCGCGCGAAGTACTGCCGGTCGTGCAGGGCCATCTTGTCGCCGCCCTGCCCGGTGCCGGTTATCGCGACGCTCGTGTCGAGGTCGTGGTCGGCGGCGTAGTCCTCGCTGACCAGCACCGCGGCGGTCGCGCCGTCGGTGATCGGACAGGAGTCGTACAGCCCGAGCGGGTCGGCGATGATCGGGGCGTCCAGCGCGTCCTCGACGGTGATCGCCTGTTGCATCTGGGCGTACTCGTTGGGGAGCGCGTGTTCGTGATTCTTGACGGCGATCTCCGCGAGATCCTCCTTCGAGCCGCCGTACGCCTCGAAGTAGGCTCGGGCCATCAGGGCGTACGCGCCGGGGAAGGTCATGCCGGCACGGACCTCGTAGAGGTCGTCAGCGGCGATAGAGAGCGCGTCGGTCGCGGCGGCCGTCCCGATGTTGGTCATTCGCTCGGAGCCACCGACCAGCACCACGTCGGCTTCGCCGTTGCGGAGGCGGAACACGGCGTCCCTGATCGCCGCCCCGCTCGACGCGCAGGCCGACTCGTAGCGCGTCGCCGGCACGTCGAGTCCGACGGCTTCTGCCATCAGCGGTGCCTGGTGGCCCTGGTGCTCGGCCAGTTCGCCCATGAAGTTGCCGTAGAAGAGCGCCTCGACGTCGTCGGGGTCGATCCCGGCGTCGTCGAGCGCGGCCAGCCCCGCCTCGGCGAACATCGCACGCCCGGTTCGCTCGGGGTGCTTGCCGAAGTGGGTGAGGCCGACGCCGGCTACGCGTGGGTCAGACATCACAACGGCTTACGAGGCGTTCGGCATTTAGGCTTGCCGGTGTGGCCACATTTCGCACACGACCGCCGACAGAAAGCCGCGAAAGAACGGCTGAGAGACGGGATGCAACCGGTTCGAAGCCGGTCAGTCGAACAGCCCTCCGAACAGTCCGTCGTCCGGGTCGGTGACTCTCTCTCCAGTTCCGAGAGAGGACTCGGGCACCTCGGCGATCTGGGAGACCATCGGGAAGTCTCCGGTCGGAATCGTCGCGACTTCCTCGGCGCTCTCGTACTCGATCACCGAGATCTTCGCCTCGTTTTTCACCGAGACGAAGGCGTGTTCACCGTCGGGCGCGTTGACAACCCAGTAGGGATACTTCCCCACGTCGGTGATGCCGACCGTCTCGAAGCTCTCGCGGTCGACGACGGCCACGTAGTTGCCGGTGGTACCCGCGGCACAGATGTACTGCTCGTCGGGAGAGACCTCGATGCCGTGGTGGGCCGACTGCAGCGGGTAGTCCTCCTTCGAGTCCGGCACGTTCTCGTTGATCGGCAGATCCTTCGTCCGCTGGATCTCGCCGGAGGACACGTCGACCTCGTGGAAGCCGTGCAGGTAGGAGATCTGTACGTAGACCGTCTCGTCGTCGTCGGCGAACGCGAACGGGCGCACGCCTTCCTCGAACTCGATGGTCTTCGTCACCTCCAGCGTCTCGCGGTCGGCGAAGGTCAGACGGTGGTTGCCGTCGATCTCGTCGGGCAGGAGGATACTGCCCAGCGAGCCGTTCATGATCCGGTCCTCGTGGACGTGGGTCCCGTGGGGCCAGTCCTCCGCCTCGAAGCAGTCGACCTTCTCGCCGGTCTCGGTGTCGATCTTCCAGACCTTGTCGGACAGGATGTCGGCCTGGTAGAGGGAGTCCCCCTCGGGCGTGATCTTGGCGTGATCCGAGCGGAAGCCGAGCATCTCGGTCCGCCACTCGATCTCGCGCGTCTCCATGTCGATGGCGACGGTGTCACCGAGGTTCGCACGGGAGACGTACAGCGTCTCGCCGTCCGGACTCACGTTGACGTGTTCGCAGACGTTCGACCGGCCGGCGACGCTGTCGATGATCGGCTTGGCGATCTTCGTGAGCGGGTCCGTCAGCGGTGGACTGTCCTCGCCGGGACTGGAATCGAAGTCCTCGATGTGTTCGTACGTGGTGGCGTCGGCCAGGGTGATCGTCCCGGTGCCCTGACAGCCGACGACCAGTGTCGTTCGCGTATCGGCCGACTGGGCACTCGCCGTCGGAACGCCGCCGAGTGCCGCCGTGGCCAGCGCCGCGCCGGAGCCCACCACCACGCGCCGGCGCGACGTGTGCCCTGCCGGTGACACCTCGCTGTCGGTTCGTTCCCGGTCCGTCCGGGTGTCTGTGCCCCCTCCGTCGGTCGTCTCGTCGGTCTCGTCCATGGTGTTCCCCCTGTCCGCACACCCGACCCCCGTCAGTGCGTGCGGCGTGCTGGCGACTCGCCAGCACGTATCCGTACTGGAAGTAACCGATTGGTATTTTCCGCGGATATAGAGGCGTATTTTTACCAAATCGTAATTCGCGAGACACGACGGTCCCGAGGAGCCCCCCGATTTTTGTCGCTGGCCGGTAGAGGGTCGGACGATGACGCGAACCGGCGTGCGAACGGGGGTACAGGAACCGGCGATGCGATGGGGGGCGAGCGGCGAGGTATGAAGGTCACGGAGGTCACGCTCGATCCGCCCGGCGGGGCGTTCCCGGGCGTCGACAGCACGCTCGCGGAGACGGCGGGCGTCACTCGCGACGCGGTGTTGAACCTGGAGTGGATGGACGACGGCGGCCTCTCGGCGCTGTACCGGATCGTCGCCGAAGACGCGGGGGCCGTCGAGACGGCGCTCGACGGTGACGAGACCGTCCGGAAGTACGAACTCATCGAGATGGACGGGGAGTGGCTCTTCGTGTTCGTCCACGCGGACCGGAGTGACCTCATGGGTGAGTTGCTCGACATCGCCGACGAGTACACGCTGCTCGTCGACGGCCCCTACGAGTGGACGGAGGCAGGTGTCACGATCACCATCGCGGGCCGAACCGAGGACATCCAGCAGGCTCACGGCCGAATCAGCGGCCAGTTCGACCTGACGATCGACTGGCTGGGCGACTACGAACCAGGCCACAGCGGTCCGCTGGCACAGCTCACCGACCGCCAGCGAGAAGCGCTGGAGACCGCCTTCGAGCTTGGCTTCTACCAGTCGCCACGGGCGACCAGTTACGAGGAGATCGCGACGGAACTGGACTGTGTGCCCAGCGCCGCAAACGACCTCCTCCGGCGGGCCGAGGCGGCACTCGTCGCCGCCGTCCTCGACGCCTGAATCACATCCCCATGTCGGCTGCGGCGTCGGGGACGGGCAGGGTCGAGGGCGCGACGCCGAGTAACTCCGCGGCGTGATCCAGCGCCATGTCGAACCCGTAGTACCGTTCCAGTTCGTCCCCGTCGGACGACGGCCGTACCTTCAGCATGGCGTACCCTTCGACGTTCTGGGCGACCGCTGCGCTCGCACCGTCGCGCTCGAACGCGAGGACGCGTTCGGTGTCTGTCTCGTAGTAACGCGCGGTGATTCCCTCGGCCGTCACCTCGCTCTCTGCGTCTGTCATTACCCGCCTTTGGGCCGAGGGACAGTCGAACCTGTCGGTCGCGGAGAGGCGGGACGGCCAGTCCTCAGGAGAAGGTGCTCTCCGTCTCGAACTCGCTCAGGGCGTCCCAGGAGTACGACCCCTCGACGCGGACGGTCGTCCCGTCCCGGACGTACGAGCGGTTCGTTGCGGCCGCGCCGACGGTCGTCGTCAGCGCGTCCTCGTCGATAGCGTCCCGGTTCGGGTAGAACAGCGTCCCGCGGGCGGGCTGGTGCGCGTCGCCGTTGTGCAACCCCATCCGGAAGACCCCGGCAGTGGCGGCTCCGAACCCGTCGGTCACGAGATTCACCCGAGAGGGAGACGCGTCGCTCGCACGGTCGCCGACGAGCGTCTCGAGGTCGGCGTTCGGCGCGTACCCACCGGCGACACTGCCCCCAGTCTCTGCGTGGCGGAGGAACTGCGCGAAGTCGTCGTCCGTCTCGTGTTTCGGTCGCTCGGCACCCGTCCGCGCGTCCACGATGGCCCGAATCCGGTCGACCGGATCGAACGAACCGGAGCCTTGCTCGGCCCCGGCGAACACGAGCGCGTCGGCGGTCAGCCCGAACACGTCGTCTTCGGGGCCGACGAACACAGCGCGGTCGTCCGCCTGGAACCGCATCGACACGTCCGCGTCTTCCAGGTCCGCCATCGCGCCCTCGAAATCGACCGGAAACACCTGCACGCCGACACCACCGACGCTCAGAACGCGTTCCGTCTCGTCGATCCCGAGCCTGTCGACGCGGAATCCGAAGTCCGTCGACAGGAGGAACGCGGCGAGGACGCGTCCGGTCACCGCGCCCGACAGGCCGTCGAACCGGAGCGGATCGCTCGGCTCGTCGGGCGTCGCACCGATCTCGTGGCCGCTCTCGGTCTCGGTCCCGAAGACGGCAAAGAGGAGTGCGTCCTCGGTCGCAGGGAGCAGATCAGCGTAGGGTGGGAGCTCACCCGCCGAGACGGTGCCGTCTTCGACCGCGACCGGTTCGGCGTCCAGGGTCGCAGTCGGCTCGGTCCCGGTCGGTTCGCCACCGTCCGTCGCCGGGGGCTGGTCGGTCGGGCTCGACTCACTGTCACTCGATCCGGAACAACCAGCGAGACCACCGGCCACGGTGAGTCCGGCGATCCGTAAGACCGAACGGCGAGCGACGTCTCGTCTCTCTGTCATCGGACGGACACAGTCTCGGGCCCCGAAAAGAACTTGCGCCGGAATCCACGCGTGAGCCGCGAGCGGTGTCGTGATCGACTGGCGGAGTCTCCATCCGCGCACTGGTCGCCGACGAGCGGTCGGCGGCCGGTCGAGATCAGTAGCTAAAAACGGTCGCCAGCCCCGGCTTCGGGTATGCGCTGGCTCCAGAGCGGCACCCGCCGCGACATCTGTATCCTGCTCGGTGGGGCCGAGGACGGCGAGTTGCCCGCCCAGAAACTCAAGACGCGGCTCGAAGGCCACTACGATGATCGGATCGAGCCGCGACAGTTCTACGGCTCGCTCGAGGACCTCGAACGCAAGGGCTTCGTCGAGTCACGGACTGAGGGACTGAGCGACGTGTATTCCCTGACCGACGCGGGCGAGCAGCGACTCGGGGAGCACTACGAGTGGCTGTGCGACCAGCTGGCGTAGGTCACTGTTCGCGAGCCATCGCCGCCGGATCACGGGGCAGGCGGGTCCGCTCGACGGTCCCGGCGGTCACCACCCAGCGGTAGACGTACGTCTCGGAGTAGACGACGAGTTCCGTCCGTACCGGTGTCGTGTCGAAGGTCTCGTCGGGGAGACTATCCAGGGCGTCGAACCGCTCCCGGCTGACCACCGGGTTCGACGGCGATCTCTCCGTCCGACGGCGGAAAGCGGCGACGAACTGTTCGCCGGACAGCACCGACGCCACTCGCTCGCGAATCGTCGACCCCGACGTGGCGTCGGGACCCACTGCCTCGGTCGATTCCCCTTCGGTCGTCGCGGTGGCTGGGTCCTGCATCGTTGCCCAGAGTTCGCACTGCACGGTCCCAAACTGTCGGCTTCGATATGCCACGTTTTAAATAGAACGTCGACCGGAGCGCGAGCCCCGTCGAGCCTCAGGCCCGGTGTTCCGGCGGTTCGTCGACGGAGAGCGTCCCCTCGATCAGCGCGGCGACGGCACGTCGGACGCGCTGGGAGACCGCCGAGTCGGAGACGCCCAGCTCCGCGGCGAGTTCGGCCTGGCTGATCGACCGCGGCACGTCGAAGTAGCCTTCGCGGGCGGCCGTCAGCAGCGTCCGGCGCTGCTGGGCGGTCAGGCCGTGGTCGTCGCTCCGCGTGGGCTCGGTCCGGTAGAGGCGCTCGAGGCGATACTCGATGCCGCTGTCGATGCAGAACTCGCGGAAGGCGGCCAGCGCGTCGCGGTCGGGAACCTGGAGTTTGACGAACCAGACGCCGCCGGTGCTGTGCATCTCCAGCACCATCCCCCCGATTTCGGTGACCATCGGCGTCACGGCGATGACGTCTTCCGTCAGCCCGAGCCGGTACATGCGCACGCCGTCCTGTTCGGCCACGACGGTCGGCTCCGCGACTGTGTAGTCGTCGGCGAGCGCATCGTCGAACGCGTCGAAGTCGGGACCTTCGACCAGCACGAAAAAGCGCCGCCGCTCGGGGTCCATCGCGGGCTGGAACTGGATGCGAACCCGCGCCGACGGATTCGCCTCGATGGTCGGTGTCATCACGAGGGTCGGCGAGGAAAGCGCGAGTTCAGCGATGACGAACACGACAGAGTATAACGGGGTGAGACGTATCACCGTTCCGACTCGTGGACCGGTGGCACATCCGACGGGCGGGCCGGTCGTAATCGCCCGTCGGAAGCAGAAACGCGCGGTTACTCCCCGTCCGGCAGCGACTCGGGGTCGCGAGGCATCCGTTCGGGCCCCTGCGCGAACCCGCCGGCGACCCAGTGGTAGACGTGGGTCTCCGTGTAGACGTACAGTTCGTCCCATCCGTCGAAGGCCCGGTCGGGCAGTTCCGCTACCGTCTCGTAGCGGTGCCACTGCTCTTCGGGGTCGTCGAGGGTGCCCACGTTCTCGCGGTAGGCGATCGATTCAGGCGCTGTGTCCACTGTGTCCCCAACCACTTCGCGCACAGTCGATTCACCGTCGGACGCCACTGGCTCCCGCCCGTCGGCGACGTTGTCGGCTGCTGCCGTCATGTGTACCCATCACAAGTGGCTCGATAGCACAAAGCCTGTGCCTTCGATTATCCGCTATTGAAGTGGGGGCAGGATATCCGGCGTGGACGGGGCGGAGGAGTTACAGTCGAGTTGCGCCGAAGAGAAGAGTGCGGCCGTCTACTCCAGGAGCTGCTGGCCGATGGTGTTGCGGAGGACTTCGCTGGTGCCCTCGTAGATCTCGTTGAGCTTGGCGTCGCGGTAGAACCGCTCCATCGGGAAGTCCTTGGTGTAGCCGTAGCCGCCGTGGATCTGGATGCCCTCGTTGGCGACCTCGCGGGAGACTTCGGAGGCGTAGAGTTTGGCCTGTGCGGCCTCCTTGATGAACTTCTCGCCGCGCATCTTCTTGTCGGCGGCGTCGTGCATCAGCAGGCGCGCCGCGCGGGTCTTGGTGTCCATGTCGGCGAGTTTGTGCTGGATGGCCTGGAAGTCGCCGATGGCCTGGCCGAACTGTTCGCGGTCGCCGGCGTACTCGGCGGCCTCGTCGAGCGCGGCCTGTGCGATGCCGACCGAGCGCGCGGCGATGGTAATGCGGCCGCCGTTGAGCGTCTTGAGCGCGTGGACGAAGCCCGCGCCCTCCTCCTGCAGGAGGCGGTCCTCGGGAATCCGCATGTTATCGAAGCGCAGTTCGGCGGTGGGACAGCCCTTGTCGCCGAGTTTGTCCTCCGTCCCTTCGACGATGAACCCGTCGTCCTCCTCGGGGCGGACGATAAAGGAGGAGATACCCTTGTTCCCGGCGTCGGGGTCGGTCTTGGCGAACACCGTGACCGTGTCGGCGACCGAGCCGTTGGAGATCCAGAGCTTGTTGCCGTTGACGACGTACTCGTCGCCGTCCTTCTCGGCGGTCGTCTCCATGGCGGGCACGTCCGAGCCCGCACCGGGTTCCGAGAGCGCGAACGCGCCGACGTCGTGGCCCTCGGCCAGCGGGGTCAGGTACTCCTCCTTTTGCGCCTCGTCCCCGAATTCGTAGATCATGTTGCCGGCCAGCGAGATGTGGGCGGCGACGATGGTCCCGAGGCCGCCCGAGCCCCGCGAGATCTCCTCCAGCGCCATCGGGTAGGCGTGGTAGTCGAGGCCGGCCCCGCCGTACTCCTCGGGGAAGGGCATGCCCATCAGCCCGAGTTCGGCGAGTTCGTCGACCAGATCCCAGGGGAACTCGTCGTTCTTGTCGATCTCGGCGGCTCGCGGCACGACTTCTTCGTCCACGAACTCCGAGACCATCTCCTTGATCTGACGCTGTTCTTGCGTGAGACTCAGATCCATACCGATACTCTAGGCCAGTCAATCCTTTACTTTTCCCATCTCCCCTTCAGTTCCGAAGCACCCGATCGAAGAAGGCCCGCTCGCGCGCGACGATACGCTCGAAGTCCTCGCCGATGTACGCGTCGAAGTGCCCGATATCGTAGCGGACCCGCTCCACGTCGTCCAGCCCCTCGACCAGCGCGTCCACCGACTTCGAGGGGATGATCGAGTCCGCGGTCGCCTCGGCGACGAAGACCGGGCAGTCCACGTCGCTCGCCGCCGTCACGGGCCGGTAGAGGCCCACGGTGGCGAGGATCCGGGCGGCACACTCGTTGTCCCAGTCCTCCTCGGGAGGGATCAGCGACTCGTAACCCGGCCTGGCGTCGGGCGTATTGAGGACGCCGAACTCGTCGGGGTCGGCGACGATGGGGACGTAGTAGGGCTCCCGGCGCGTGACGATCCGGCCGAGGTCGCGCGCGACCGCTTTCGCCGTCTCGGTGAGATAGCCCAGCCCGCCCTGCCGAACGAGGTGGAGGGCGTTGCGCAGGCCGTCGGTGAAGGGCACCTGCGAGACGACGGCCGCCACGTCGTCGTCCCGGGCCGCCGTCTCGACGACGTGTCCGCCGCTGAAGGAGGTGCCCCAGAGTCCGACTCGGTCGCCGTCCACGGCGTCGAGCGCGCGGGTGTGATCCAGCGCCGCCAGCCAGTCCGCGACGTGGGCCGGCCCGTCGATCACGTGCCGCGGCTCGCTGTCGCTGTCGCCGAACCCCCTGTAATCGAACAGGACGACGGCGTACCCGGCTTCCGCGAACCGCTCCGCGAATGCCGGCAGGCGGGCCGTTCGCTCGCCACCGAAACCGTGGGCCACGACGATGGCGGGCGATTCCTCGCCGGCCTCGTCTGGTTCGTACAGCCATCCCGCACAGCGCGTTCCCTGACTCTCGAAGTCCGAATCAATCCGTTCGACCATACTGTCAGTTCCCGTCTCCGACAATTAGTTCCAGTGTCAGTATTGGTCGGCTTTTTAAATACGCCCGGTCACGCCCGACAGGTCGCCACGCGCTCGCGGGGAAAGCGGAGCGAGACGGTGGTGCCCGGCGCGGGCGGGTCCGCGCTGAAGACGGTGATCGGTTCCGGAACGTCCCCGACCGCGACGGTCACGCGACTGGTGGCGTCCTCCCGGGTCACACGCTCGACGGTCCCCGTGAGGTCCGGGTCGTGCGCTCCCAGTTCCACGTCCTCCGGTCTGACGGTGAGATGGGTCGCGTCGCGGTCGCCGTCCAGCAACTGGCTCGTCCGGTCGCCAAACGCGGCGAGTGGAACCACGTTGCTCCCCGTGAACCGCGCCACGAGGGGCGACGCCGGCCGCTCGAACACGTCCTCGGGCGTGCCGGTCTGGACCACCTGCCCGTCGTTCATCACGACGATCCGGTCGGCCAGCGCCCGCGCCGTCGTCCGGTCGTGCGTGACGTAGATCGAGGTTACGTCCGCCAGCACGTCCTGCAGGTCGTCCCTGAGCGACTGGCGAGTCGGCACGTCCAGCGACGAGAGCGGTTCGTCCAGCAGGAGGATCGAGGGATCGACCGCCAGTGCCCGGGCGAGCGCTACCCGCTGAGCTTCGCCACCCGACAGCGTCGGCGGATACCGGTCCGCGAGGTCCGCGACGCCCAGATCCGCGAGCAACGCGTCGGGGTCCGCGTCGGCCTCGCGGTACCGCTGGCCGAACCCCACGTTCTCGCTGGCGGTCATGTGCGGGAAGAGCGCATAGTCCTGGAACACGAACGCGAAGTCCCGGCCTTCTGGCGGGCGGTCCGAGAGGACGCGCCCGCCGTTCTCCACTGTGCCCCCGTGGTCGTGGAAACCGGCGACGGTCTCCAGCAGGAGCGTCTTCCCGCTCCCGCTCGGGCCCAGGATCACGAGCGTCTCACCCTCCCGCACCGCGAAGTCCGCGGCGACGTGGAAGGCGTCGGCTCCGTCGGCCGAGAAGGTCGCCTCGACGTCGACTTCGAGCGTCATGCCACACCCTGCGTGGTCGTCGCGTCGGTCGTGAGCCAGCGCACCAGCAGGAAGATGGCCGCCGAGACGGCGAGCAACAGCGCCGCAATCGCGCCGCTCTCGTCGAGGCCACCCTGGAGGTAGGTGTTGTAGACGAACACGGGCGCGTGCTGGGCGATCACCTGCTCGCCAGCCGGCGGGTAGAAGAACTCGACGCTGTAGGCGACGACGGCGACGGCCCCGAACTCCGAGACAGCGCGTGCCCACGCAAGGACGCCGCCGGTGACCATCCCCCGCACCGCGAGCGGACCGGTCACCCGGCGGAAGGCCTGCCACGGACTCGCGCCGTGGACGCGCGCGGCGTACTCCAGCCGGTCGTCCACCGACTCGAACGCCTCGCGGGCCGCGTTCACGGCGTAGGGCGCGCTGACGAACGTGAGTGCCAGGATCATCCCGGGAAGCGTCCCGAACACCGACAGCGACGGGAACATCCCACCTTCGCCGAACCCGTAGAGGACCACGATACCGGCGACACTGTGGGGGACGACGAGCGGGAGGTCGACCAGGCTCTCGATCAGTTGCTGGCCCGGGAAGCCTCGCGAGAGGTGGTACGCGAGGGGGACGCCGAACGCGAGGCAGACGACCGCGGTCAGAAGCGGCGCGTACACGCCCAGGTACAGGACCCGGTGGACGCCCGGGTCCGTGGCTTTCTCGGCGATCAGCGAGGGGGACTGCCGGGCCACAAAGAGGAGCAGGGGGAGGCCGAGCGCGACCAGCAGGACGCTCCCGAGGGTCGCCATCGCGACGCCGAACAGGCCGCGTCGGGAGGCAAAACCCAGGGCGGCGGCGCTCAGGAGGACGAAGCCGGCGTAGAGGGTAGGCCGACCCAGCGAGTATGCGGCGGCGAAGGCCACGAGCTGGACGGCGACGACCGTGAGAGCGACCGAGCCCCGGCCCAGCGCGTTCAGTGGGAGCGCTCCGGTTTCCCGGGTCATATAGTAGCATCCCCGTCGGCGACCGTGGTGAGGTTTACGCTCGATGGACTGCCCGAAAACGGGACAGAAACCGCCCAACGACGACCGACGACAGCCGGAATCTATATCAGAGCCCCCTCCATGGTTGTGTCCATGCCGATACAACGCCGAACGTTTCTCGCGGCGGCAGGGACAGGGGCGGTCGCAGGACTGGCGGGCTGTTCACAGATTCTGGGCGGCAACGACCAGACGGCCGGCGTCGCCGGCGAGACACTCACGCTCACGACGACGACGAGCACGTACGATACGGGACTGCTCGGGGAGTTGAACGGACCGTTCGAGGAGATGTACGGCGTCTCGGTGGACTCGGTCGCGCAGGGGACCGGTGCGGCCCTGGAGACCGCTCGGAACGGGGACTCGGACGTGGTGATGGTCCACGCCCGGTCGCTCGAAGACGAGTTCATGCGGAACGGCCACGGCGTCAACCGCCGGGACATCATGTTCAACGACTTCGTGATCGTCGGTCCGGAGGGTGACCCCGCGGGCATCCAGGGGATGGCCTCGGCCACCGAAGCGTTCACCACCATCGCCAACTCCGAGTCGATGTTCGTCTCGCGGGGCGACAACTCGGGGACACACACCAAAGAACTCCTGATCTGGGAGCAGGCGGGTGTCGAACCGGGCGGTGACTGGTACCAGGAGACCGGAACGGGCATGGGGGAGGCGCTGAACATCGCCAACGAGCAGGGAGCCTACACTCTCTCGGACCGCGGGACCTACCTCTCCCAGCGGTCGGAGATCGACCTCGTGATCCTCGTGCAGGGCCCCATCGAGGGTGGCCCGGAAACGCTGGCAAATCCCTACGGGATCATGGCAGTCAACCCGGCGGTTCACGACGTGAACTACGATCTGTCGATGGCCTACATCGGCTACATCACCAGCCCGCAGGCACAGGACCTGATCGACGGCTACCGTGCGAACGGCGAACAGTTGTTCTTCCCCCGGGCACTCTCGGAGGACCCCGACTTCCAGCAGTACGTTCCGGAGGGCTGGAGTAGTAACGCGACGAGCGGGTGACCGTGATCGCAGGCGCCGTTCCCATCGTGTCGCTCCCGGCTTTCCCGTTCGAGCCACAGTACGTCTGGAGTATCATCGACGTCTCGCTGTACGTCAGCGGACTGGCCATCGTCTTCAGCACCGCGGTGAGCCTGCCGGTCGCACTCCTGCTCGGATTCACGGAGTTCCGCGGGAAGCAGTTCCTGCAGGCCATCATCAACACCGGGATGGGGTTTCCAAGCGTCGTCGTGGGCCTGCTCGTCCTCTTTGCCGTCTCCAACCAGGGACCACTGGGCGGACTGGACCTCGTGTTCACGCGGGAAGCGATGATCATGTCCCAGTTCGTGCTGGCGACACCGGCGATCACGGCGATCAGCCTGGCGGCCGTCTCCGGCGTCGAGGAGAACGTCCGCGACGCGGCGCACGTCCTCGGCGGGACGCGCGTCGACGTGGCCCTCGTGACGATCAAGGAAGCGCGGTACGGCATCGCGACGGCGATCCTGGCGGGTTTCGGTCGCGCGATCAGCGAGGTCGGGTCGGTCCTCATCGTCGGTGGCAACATCGCGAGCGCCGACGGCGTCTCGAAGACCCGGACGCTCACGACGGCGATCCAGCTCGAAGCCCGGCAGGGCCGCTACGAGACGGCGATGGTGCTCGGTGGGATCCTCCTCGTGATCGTCCTGTTGATCAACGCCGTCGTCGTCCGCCTGGGTGAAGGCGGGGTGATGCAGTGATGATGGAACTCGACGGCGTGACCCACACCTACGACACGGCGCCGGTCGTCGAGGACCTCTCGCTCTCGGTCGAGTCCGGCGAAGTCGTCGCGATCATCGGCCCCTCCGGCGTCGGGAAGACGACACTCCTCCGGATTCTCGCGCTGTTCATCGAACCCCAGACCGGGACGATCAGGTTCGGCGACACCGACGTGTGGGGGTGTAGCGACGGCGAACGCCTCGCTCTGCGCCGCCGGATCGGGATGGTGTTCCAGGAGGCGAGCCTGTTCGACGCCACGGTCGGGCGAAACGTCGAGTACGGCCTCAAAGTCCGGCGGTCCTGGCGCGACCGACTCAGCGACGGTCTCAGTGAGGTGCTCCGGTCGAACGGGACGCCGGAAACGGTCGAAGAGGCGCTGGGGGTCGTCGGACTCGGCGAACAACTCGACCAGCACGCGAAGTCGCTCTCCGGCGGGGAGGCACAGCGCGTGTCGTTCGCGCGTGCACTGGCGTACGACCCGGACGTGCTCTTGCTCGACGAACCGACCTCGGATCTCGACCCCCGGAACACGGCCGTCATCGAGGAGGCCGTGGCAGAAGCGCGGAACCGGGGGATCGGCGTCGTCATCGCGACCCACGACATGCACCAGGCCGAACGGGTCGCCGACCGGGTCGCGGTCCTGCTCGACAGGGAGATCACCGAGGTCGGTCCGACCGATACCGTCTTCGAGAGCCCGGCCGACGAGCGCACAGCGAAGTTCATAGATGGTGAACTGGTGTACTGAGGGGCGCTCACCAAAGCCGACACGAGGGCTTTTGTTCGTCTCGGACGAACGCAATCTATGGACGTGTCCCCGGATTTCGACGTGCAACTCGGTCGGGATGGCGTCGCCCTGACCGTTCGGGACCGGGAGTTGCTGGCCGCCATCGACGAGGCGGGCTCGTTGAACGCGGCGGCGGACTCGCTGGGCCGGTCGTACGCACACGCCCAGCGGCGCGTCGTCGAACTCGGAGACGCGTTCGGCCCGCTGGTCGACCGCAGTCGCGGCGGCGGCGGGGGCGGCGGGAGCGAACTCACCGACCGCGCCCGGGAGGTGCTGGCGACGTTCGACCGCGTTCGCGCGGAGTTCGCGGGCGTCGCCGAGGCCGACGAGACGGTCCTGACGGGCCGCGTGACCGAGCGGGACGGCGAACTCGCCACCGTCGAGACCACGGCCGGACGAATTCGAGCCGTGACGCCACCGGACTGTACCGACGTGGTCGTCACGATCCGGGCCGACGCGGTGACCCTGAACCGGCCGGCCGAGGCCCCCCAACCCGGGGGGACGAGCGCGCGCAACCGCTTCGAGGGCGAGGTAGTGGCCGTCGACCGCGGCGAGACGCTGGCTCGCGTGACGGTCGCGATCGACCCGGACCTGCACCTGGCCGCGCTGGTGACCGTCGAGAGCGTCGAGCGACTGGAACTCGCCACTGGAACCCCGGTCGTCGCGACGTTCAAGGCGACGGCGACCCGCGCCGTCGCGCGAGCGGAGTCTTAAGCCTTACCCGGCCGGCACGCTTGCACCCGGGTATGCCGACGATTTCTGAACTCTCGGACGTGCTCGACTGGGAAGCGGTCGCTGTCTTGCACGCCATCGACGACCACGAGGGGGCCGACGTGGACGCGCTCGTCGAGACGACCGGCCTGGAACGATCGCAGGTCGAGAATCGCTGCCAGCAACTCTCGACGCTCGGGCTGGCCACCGAGACAGAGACCGACGACGGTGTGATCCACGAGTTGACCGGCTCCGGCCACGGGGCCGTGGGCTCGGGGCTCTACGACGAGTACGACATGATCGGGGAGGCCGACATCGACGAACTCGCCGAGAAGGTGGCCGAGCTACTGGACCGACGCGACGAACTCCAGGCGCAAGTCCAGCGACTGGGCGACGACGCGACGGACCTCAAAACGCGGGCGGAGCGCCAGTTCGGCGACCGCGAGGGCGTGCGCGAGGAGTTCGAGTCGCTGATGGAGGACGTCGAGGCGCTCCAGCGGTCGGTGAGCGAGGAGTCCTAGAACCCGACCTGTGTCTCTTCTCCGACCCGCTCGTTGCGGATCGTGTACGCGGCGTGCAGTATCGCCGACGCACCCAGCAGGCCGACGATGGCACTGACGACTGGGCGCTCGATGTACAGCACGGATCCCAGACAGACGACACCGACCAGTGCGATGTGGCCCGCGCCCCAGTAGCTGAAGGTCATGTCGGCGCATTCGAATCAACCAACAAGTGTTTTGGGTGGAAGCGGGGGCGGACGGGTACAGTCTTACTCCCCGTACTCGTAGAACCCATTCCCCGATTTCTTCCCGAGGTCGCCGGCTTCGACTTTCCGTTTCAGGAGGTACGGCGGCTGGTAGCGGTCACCGAGTTCCTCGTGGAGCGTCTCCATCGCGTCGAGACAGATGTCCAGCCCGATGTGGTCGGCCAGTTCCAGCGGCCCCATCGGGACGTTCGTGCCGAGTTTCATCCCGCGGTCCATGTCGGCCTTGGTGGCGACGCCCTCGTCGTAGGCCCGGATGCCCTCGGCGATCCAGGGCATCAGCACGCGGTTGGTGACGAACCCGGGCTTGTCGTCGGACTCCCAGGTGGTCTTGCCCACGTCCTCGGCGAGGTCGTGGGCTAGCTGGACCACCTCGTCGCTCGTGCGTTCGCCGACGACCACTTCGACGCCCTCCATCAGCGGGACGGGGTTCATGAAGTGCAGGCCGATCACCTGCTCGGCGCGGTCGGTCGCGCTCGCGATGGAGGTGATCGAGAGGGTGCTGGTGTTCGTGGCGAGTCCCACGTCCTCGTCGACCGTCTCGTCCAGATCCGCGAACACGTCCCGTTTGATGTCCATGTTCTCGACGATGGCCTCGACGACGAAATCACAGTCCGCCAAATCTTCGAGATCGGTGGTGCCGGTGACCCGTTCGCGGGCGGCGGTCGCCTCCTCGCTGGTGAGCTCGTCTTTCTCCTCGAACCTGGAGAGGCTGGACTCGATGCCCTGCAAACCCCCCTCGACCAGTTCCGACTCTACGTCCCGCATCACCACGTCGTAACCGCTCGTGGCCGCTGCCTGTGCGATACCGTGGCCCATCGTTCCCGCGCCGACGACGCCCCAGGTCTGGATTTCGTCGAATCCACGCATGCCGGGTGGGACCACGCGAACCGGCCTAAGTGTGTCGACGGGACTGTCTCCGAGCCGACCTGTGCGCCACCGTCCGGAAAGTTAACTCACGTTCGGAGCAGGATTTCGCTACGCGTCTCCAACAACTTAATTAGCGAACGTGGGGCAGAGAAAGGTGAGATGATCCCTATCGACGACAGCCCCCTGACCCGGGACGGGAAGGTGCTGATCCTGGCGTACGACCACGGCCTGGAGCACGGCCCGGTCGACTTCGAGGACGTACCGGAGAGCGCAGACCCCGCACACGTCTTCGACGTGGCGACCCACGACGCCGTGACCTCCCTCGCGGTCCAGAAGGGCATCGCGGAAGCGTACTACCCCTCCTACGAGGACGACGTGAACCTGCTGGCCAAGCTCAACGGTACGTCGAACCTCTGGCGCGGCGAACCCAACTCGGCGGTCAACTGGACGGTCGACTACGCCAACGAGGTCGGCGCCGACTCCATCGGCTTCACCGTCTACGGCGGCTCGAACCACGAGATCGAGATGGTCGAGGAGTTCCGCGAGGCCCAGGAGAAGGCCCGCGACTACGACATGCCAGTCGTCATGTGGTCCTACCCGCGCGGTCAGGGCCTGCGTAACGCCAAAACTCCGGAGAGCATCGCCTACTCCGCCCGCCTCGGTCTCGAACTCGGTGCGGACGTGGCCAAGGTCAAATATCCCGGCAGTCAGGACGCGATGGAGGAGACCGTCCGGATGGCCGGCAAGACGAAGGTCGTCATGTCCGGCGGCTCGAAGCGCTCGGACGAGGAATTCCTCTCGAACGTCAAGTCCGTGATCGACGCGGGTGGCGCGGGCCTGGCGGTCGGCCGGAACGTCTTCCAGCGCGAGAACCCCGAGCGCATCCTCGACGCCCTGGAGAAGGTCATCTTCGAGGAGTCCTCCGTCGAGGAGGCCCTGGCCGCCGCCGAGAGTGCGGCCCCCGAAGCCGAATAGATGAGCGACACGGTATCCGAGATCGTCGACGTGGTCACCGAGACCGCGCCCGACGTGCGGGCCGGCCTGACCGGCCGGCGCGAGTACGAGACCAGCGAGAACCCCTCGGGCGAGCAGATGCTCGCGGCCGACCGCCACGCCGACGAGTTGCTCGAAGAGCGCCTGCTCGCCGTCGACGGCGTCGCCGGCTACGCCAGCGAGGAGCGCGAAGAGATCGTCGAGTCCGGCGACGGGCACCTCCACGTCGCCTGTGACCCGCTCGACGGCTCGTCGAACCTGAAGTCCAACAACGTCATGGGGACGATCCTCGCGGTGTACGACGAGCCACTGCCGGCTCCCGGCCGCGCGCTCGTCGCCGCGGGCTACGTCCTCTACGGCCCGATCACGACGCTCGTGCTGGCTCGGGACGATACGGTGACAGAGTACGTGATCGACGACACCGACGAGGGCGTCGAGCGCCGCGTGGTCGAGGAGGACGTGACGATCCCCGCCGATCCCGTGGTCTACGGGTTCGGCGGCCGCGTCCCGGACTGGCACGACGACTTCGAGGCGTTCGTTCGGGAGATCGAAGACGAGCTGAAACTGCGCTACGGCGGCGCGATGATCGGCGACGTGAGCCAGGTCATGGAGTACGGCGGCATCTTCGCATATCCCGCCCTGCAATCCGCCGAGAACGGCAAACTCCGCCTCCAGTTCGAGGGCAACCCGATCGGCTACATCGTCGAGTGCGCCGGCGGTCGTTCCTCAGACGGCGAGCAGTCGCTGCTGGACGTGGAACCCGACCGCCTCCACCAGCGTGTCCCGGTTCACGTCGGCAACACCGAGTTGATCGAACGGCTGGAAGGCGCGCTACACTGAGCCGTCCCGCGCCACTTCGAACCGGCCGCCGAAGAGATCCGTCTCCAGCCGTCGGGTGATCGGAGACGGCGTGAACGTTCTGGACCCACGACCGAACCGCGACAGGTCGACCCGGATAGTGGGATCGATCCGGACGCGCGTCGTCTGGTTCCGTTCGATGTGCGTGGGCCACCACTCCTCGAAGTCGTCGTTGTCGACGACCAGCCGCGCAGTCACGTTCCCGGTAGCGCCGGCCGGGATCGTCGTGGCGTTTACGGTCGATCCGTTCGCGACTGCGCGGCCGTTCATCCTCACGTCGTAGCTGACGGACCGCAGGGGAACGTCGAAGGCCGTCGGGTTGGAGACGGTCGCGGCGACGGCGACCACGGTCCGGTTCTCGCCGACGGCACCCCACCGGGCCGTGGTGCAGTCGACGGTCAGGACGGGCCCCGAGATCAGCGAGACGTTCGCGTCCACCGGGACGGACCGGTCGGTCTCGAACGCGGCGAGAACGTCGGTCCGGACCGTTCGGGTGAGGACGGTTCGGGAGTACTCCCGGTCGAGGGAGGCCGAGGAGACGCTGGCGACGACAGTCAGGTTCGACCGTTCGCCGCGCCGGACGTGGCGCACCCACCAGTCGGTGACGCGGTCGGTCCGAACGGCCGTCCGCACGTGGACGGTCGAGTTCCCGGCCGGGAGTGCGAGTTCTTCACGCACGCCGCCCCCGAGTCTGACCCCGTTCGCGTAGACGGTGTGGTGAACGTCGACGCGGTCGACGGCGACCGTGACGGGGTTGGGATTGCGGACCGTCACGTCCGACGTGACGACGGTGACGGACTCGGTCGCTCCGGCGAACCGGTTGTCGACCGCGGTGACGTCCGGAACGCCGAGGAGGTCGGTCTCGAACCCCGCCACGGCGACCGGTACGGCGACGATCAGCACGATCGCGACGGCGAGTAGTAGTTTCCCCGCCGCCCCGAGGCCGCGCTCGTCCCCGTCGGTGCCGAGCATACCCCGGGTTCGCCGTCGTCGAATAACCGGGCTTCGTCGCTTCAGGATCCGGAACGGTCTAGGGCCGGCTTACCGTGTGCTCGGCCCGACCGGACCGCAGTCAGAACCGCCCGCTGGGAACCGACCGATCGCTCGTCGACACGCCCATGTGTGGCCGGACGGCACCACCCATGCCGAGTGAGACGATCAGGAACATCGGGACGACGCCGAACGGGACGGCCTGCAACACGACCACGGGGATGGCCCCGACGAGGAGACCGACCCAGCCCCCACCACGACCCGCGCGGTTCGCGACGAACCGACCGACGGCGATGACGCCGAGGGTGCCCCAGGCGAGGTCGAACACGATCAGCGCGATCCAGACCGGGAGCGTGACCAGACTCATCAGTAGGACGACCGACACGAACCCGATGGCGACCGCCAGGAGCAGAAAGAGGAGTTGCACGGCGATGCCGATGGCGAGCGAGACCGGCGCGGACAGCGGGACCGGGTCGCGCTCGGGCGGCAGCTCCGGGCGGTAGATGTCGTGGAACCCCGCGAGCGACCGCGGCTGTGCGTGATTGACCTCCACGATCAGGCTGTCGGCGCTCTCGACGGAGGCCGGCGTGTGGCCGACCGACCCCGAGGGGATCAGCCAGTCCTCGCCGACCGCGACGGCTTCGACCACCGCCACGTCCGGGTCGACCAGGCCGCCGAACTGCACGTCGTCACCGAGCGTCGAGATGTGGCGGTCGGCGAAGGCCATCCGCCCGTCGTTGGCCGCCTCGCGGGCCGGCGAGCGGGTCTGGTAGGGGAACCGGCGTGCGATGGCGTCGGCCTGCACGAGCGCCACGTCGATATCCTCGCCGACGCTCCCGAAGCCGCTGACCAGCATCGTCGCGTCGGCGGGCACGTCGGCGGCCGCGCTGGCGGCGTCTCGAAGCGGGACAGGGGAAAACGGTTTCACACTCCTGGGCCCAGTCGTGGGCGATGAAAGTCCGCGTTCCCGAGGGGGCAGACCAGGAGGAACTGGCCGCCATCGCCGAGGCGATGGCCCAGCACGTGGCCGACACGGTCGAGTTGTACGTCGGCGACGCCACCGAACCGGCGGTCACCCACACCGCACCGTCGAACACCACACCGGAACCGGACGCAGACCTCGGCCCGACCGACCGCGAGAAGCGCCTGCGCGAGGAGATCGCAGACATCGAGGCCGGCGGTCCCGAGAAGTACCGCGACCGTCTCGAAGAACAGGGGAAACTGTTCGTCCGCGACCGACTCGACCTCTGGTTCGGTGTGGACGGAGTCGCGTTCGAGGACGGGAAGTTCGCCAACTTCGATAGCTGGCACGAGAACGCCGTCGAGGGTGACGAGAACGGGGGCGACCGCCTCCCCGCCGACGGCCTGCTGACGGGCGCGGCCGAGTTCGAGGGCCGGGACGTCCACTTCATGGCCAACGACTTCACGGTGAAGGCGGGGAGCATGGCAGAGAAAGGCGTCGAGAAGTTCCTCCGGATGCAACAGCGGGCCCTCAAGACCGGCAAACCGGTGCTGTACCTGATGGACTCCTCGGGCGGCCGGATCGACCAGCAGACGGGCTTTTTCGCCAACCGCGAGGGGATCGAGAAGTACTACTACAACCACTCGCGGCTCTCGGGCCGGGTGCCCCAGATTTGCGTCCTCTACGGCCCCTGTATCGCCGGCGCGGCCTACACGCCGATCTTCGCCGATTTCACCGTCATGGTCCGGGACGTGAGCGCGATGGCCATCGCCAGTCCGCGGATGGTCGAGATGGTAACCGGCGAGGAGATCGACCTGCAGGACCTGGGCGGCGCGGAGGTCCACGCCCGCCACACCGGGAGCGCGGACCTGATCGCCGAAGACGAGGAACACGCTCGCGCGCTCGTGGCGCAACTGCTCTCCTACCTCCCGGACAACAGCGACGAGAGCCCACCCAGGACCGCGGGCACCGCGCCCGCGAGACCGCCCGAGGGCATCGACGCTATCGTTCCCGCCGAGCCCAACAAGGGCTACGACATGACCCGCGTGATCGAGCGGGTCGTCGACACCGATTCGTTCTTCGAGTTGCGCCCGCAGTACGGATCGGAGATCTTGACCGGGTTCGCGCGGGTCGACGGACGGCCGGTCGGCGTCGTGGCCAACCAGCCAGCCCAGCGCGCGGGGGCGATCTTCCCGGACGCCGCCGAGAAGGCCGCCCAGTTCGTCTGGACCTGCGACGCCTACGACGTGCCGCTGCTGTATCTGTGTGACACGCCGGGCTTCATGGCCGGCTCGGGCGTCGAGAAGGAGGGTATCCTCGAACAGGGCAAGAAGATGATCTACGCCACGTCGGCCGCGACGGTCCCCAAACAGTGCGTCGTGGTCCGGAAGGCCTACGGCGCGGGGATCTACGCGATGTCGGGGCCGGCCTACGATCCCGAGTCGACCATCGCACTCCCGAGCGGCGAGATCGCGATCATGGGGCCCGAAGCGGCGATCAATGCCGTCTACGCCAACCGGCTGGCGGCAATCGACGACGACGAGGAGCGCGCCGAACGCGAGCGGGAACTCCGCGAGCAGTTCCGCGAGGACATCGACGTCCACCGGATGGCCAGCGAGGTCGTCATCGACGAGATCGTGCCACCCAGCGACCTCCGGACGGAACTGGCCGCCCGCTTTGCCTTCTACGAGGACGTGGAGAAGGATCGACCGAGCAAGAAACACGGTACCGTCATCTGACCCGGCCCAGCACGCGGGGGCGACTCGCAACCGAAAGGCGTGTGTACACCGCGGGGTGACCTTCATCTATGTACGACGACATTCTGGTCCCGACCGACGGCGGCGAGGGGTTCGAGGCGGTGCTCGACCGGGCCGTCGAGATCGCGTCCGACGAGCGGACGACCGTACACGTCCTCTACGTCGTCGACGACCGCGCGTTCCTGACGCTCGACGACGACATGAAAGCGGAAGTCCTCGAGGATCTGCAGGCCGAAGGGAACGACGCCGTGGGGACCGTCGCGGCGGAACTGGAGGCCACCGGGCTCGACGCGGTTACCGCGATCCGACGGGGAACGCCGGCCGACGAGATCGTCGCCTACGCCGACGAAGCGGGCGTCGACGTGGTGACGATGGGGACCCAGGGCGACGATTACACCCAGAACATCCTCGGGAGTACGGCGGAGAAAGTCGTCGCCGACTCGTCGATCCCGGTGTTGACCGTCGACCTGTCCTGACTCGTCAGGCCGACCGCTCCGACAGTTCGACGCCGAGGTACCCGCCCAGCGCCGAGAGTCCGACGACGGTGAGGACGGTGACGAGGAGCGCGAACATCAAGACGAGAGCGATGGCAACGGCCCCGAGACCGACGCCGATCTCGGCACCGACGACCGCGGCCCCGCCGATCAGGAACGCGAAGAGGACGATCACCGGGATGGCGGTGACCAGCCCCGAGTACGCGCCGACGCGGACGCCGGTGCTCCCGTCTGCACGGCCGAGGTAGCCCGCGACCGCACCGCCCAGCACGGGCGAGAACGGGACGAACGAAGTCACGACGGTGACGACCGCACCGATCACGGCGTTGGTGGTCGTGTCCGGGCCGGCCTCGCCACTCTCGGCGCGGCGGCGGTGCCAGCGGGTGCGGTAGATCATGAACGCGATCCCTGCGACCACGAACAGCAGGCCCGTGACCGCGAGGCCGATGCCGCCCCACCACGCGAGCCCGTAGATCGCGTCGACGAGTTGCGCGTCGGTCAGGCCGTCCGAGCGAACGGTGCCCTCCGCGACGGCCGCGGCGATCCAGCTCCGGTCGGCCGCGGCGTAGAGCGCAGCCCCGCCCGCCGCGAACAGCAGGCCCGCGAGGATCGTCACGATCGTGACCGCCCAGTCGACGGTGCGGCTGACGGTACCAGGTCCGATGTCCTGGGATGTGGATACTGAAGACATAGCTAAATGTACGCTGACTGAGGACATAAACTAGCAGTGACTGTTGCTGACACTGAAACAGCGACGAGCCGCGTCGCCGGATCAGTCGTCCGCGGGGAGTTCTCGCTCGGGCGCGACGGTGACCACGGCTCCGAGGACGTCCCCCGGTGAGACGACCCGGGTCGTCTGCTGAGGCCGAACCGCTGGGGTCCGGCCACTGGCTTCGGCGTCGGCTCCACTCGTGCCGTCGACGGCGACGACCGGCAATCGTGCGTCGAGGAGGGTCGCGATCCCGTCGGCCGCTGGCGGGTCGGCCGCGACGAGGACGTCCGCCTCGTCCCGGAGCGTGCACACGCGGTCCCGGACTGCACTATCGAGCGTGCCGAAGGGTGGGGCCGTCACAGTCTCCAGGTTGCGGGCGCGGGCGGTCTCGGCGGCGAAGTCACCCTCCGGAAGCGGGCCGACGGTGACGGTCGCGCCAGCGTCGTGGAGGCGGGTGAGGACGCGCCCAGCGGTTCGGCCGGTCCCGACGACGTGGACCGTCAGATCGCGATCCCGAGGTTCGCCGAGAGCCGTCACCGACGGGGTTCCCGTCGTGGGATGGGTCGTCACGGCGGCGTCCGCGTCGAAGGCCGCGCCCAGCGACGTGGCGTCGAGCACCTCGTCCGGTGCGCCCTCGGCCAGCACCCGGCCGTCGGCGAGCAGGACGATCCGGTCACAGAATCGCGCGGCGAGATCGAGGTCGTGGATCGCCGCGACCGCCGCCTTCCCGGAGGCAGCGAGGTCCGAGACGAGCGAGAGGGTCTCGACCTGGTGGTTCACGTCCAGACTGGCAGTCGGTTCGTCGAGCACGAGGGCGGGCGTGTCCTGTGCGAGCGCGCGAGCGAGCAGGACGCGCTGGCGCTCGCCGCCGCTCACTTCGTCGACCGGGCGGTCGGCGAATCGGGCCGTGTCGGTCCGGTCCAGCGCGCGTCGAACCGACCGCTGGTCGGCCTCGCGGTCGGTCCGGCCGAAGCGAGTGTGGTAGGGCGTCCGGCCCATCGCCACGATGTCCGCGACGGAGAAGTCGAAGCCGACGTGGGTGTCCTGGGGGACGGTCGCGACCAGTCGGCCCCGTTCCCGAGCCGAGCAGTCGGTGACCGGGCGGCCGTCGACCTCGACGGTCCCGGACTCGGGCGTGAGGACGCCGTTGATCACTTGCAGGAGCGTCGTTTTGCCCGCGCCGTTGGGGCCGACGAGGGCGACGAACTCCCCCTCGTCGACGGAGAGGGATACGTCCTCGAAGACGGTGACGCCGCCGCGGGCGACCGTCAGACCCTCACCGTCGATCACAGCGCGTGCACCTCCCGGTTGCGAAGCAGGTAGAGGAAGAAGGGCGCACCCAGCGCGGCGGTGACGATGCCGACGGGGACCTCGGCGGGGCCGGCGCGGGCGACCGTATCGGCGGCGACGAGGAAGGCCCCACCGGCGAGCGCGCTCGTCGGGAGCAGGATGCGGTGGTCCGGGCCGACGAGCAACCGCATGACGTGGGGAACGATCAGCCCGACGAAGCCGATGACGCCCGCGACCGACACCGCCGCGGCCGTGATGACGCTGGCGACCGCGAGCAGGATCCGCTTGGTGCGTTCGACCTCGATACCGAGCGTGTGCGCGTCGGCCTCACCGAGCAGGAGGACGTTCAGGTCCCGAGTGTAGGCGTAGAGGACCGCGAACGCGAGCAGGGCGAGAGGCAGGGTCACCTCGACCTCGGCCCACGACGATCCGGAGAGCTGGCCCATCAGCCAGTAGACGGCCTCCCGGAGGCTCTGCCCGGCCTGCAACAGCATGTAGGAGACGGCCGCGCCGAGCAACGTCTGGACGGCGACCCCTGCGAGAAGTAACGTGGCGACCGGCGTCCGTCCGCCCTCGCTGGCGATGGCGTAGACGCCGAAAGCGGCGGCGAGCGCGCCGACGAAGGCGGCGGTCTGGAGCCCGAAGGGGATCGCCAGCGGGAAAGCGATGGTCGCGACGGCGCCGACGGCCGCCCCCGAAGAGACGCCGATGATCGACGGGTCGGCCATCGGGTTCCGGAAGAACCCTTGCATGACCGCGCCAGCCGCGGACAGCGAGAACCCCACGACGGCCGCCAGCACGATCCGGGGGAGCCGCACCTGCCGGACGATGGTCTCGGCGGTCGTCGGGACCGACAGCGAGAGCGGGTAGTAGTAGGATACGTCCGGCACCGGAACGGGAACCGACGCGCCGAACGCGCCGGCGGATTCGACGGTCACCGAGACACCGACGGGGATCGCAACGGCGTTGAGCGCGGCCTTCGCGACGGTGACGGCGTCGATGGCGACCGGTCCGATTGTCGCGCTCGCGAGGACGACCCCCACGAGGAGGACGGACAGCCCGACCGACCACCAGACGGTCCGGACGCCCGTGTGCATAGTCTTCAAGCTGGATTGGAGTAGGCAAATACTTATTGGATACCGACAGAGCCTGATCCGAATGAACACACGCACACTCGTTCTCGCGGCGGTGGTGCTGGTCGCCGGCGGACTCGCGGCGACCGGCGCGGTGGCCGGTGGAGCGGTCGATGGATCGCCGGGCGAGCAGTCGGCCGTCGATCCGGCCGCCGGACAGCAGGCAGCCGTGGCACAGAGCAGTTGCGAGTTCCCGGTCACGCGGACGGACGTGACGGGAACCGAGGTCACGATCGACGAGCGACCGGAGCGGATCGTCGCGCTCCAGCCCAGCGACGCCCAGATCCTCTGGGAGATCGACGCCCAGGACCGGGTCGTCGGGATGCCGGTGACCCAGTACACGTCGTACCTCGACGGTCGGTCCGGAAAGGCCGACGTGAGCGGTGAGGGGACCGTCGAGAGAGTCGTCGGCACCAACCCCGATCTGGTGCTGGCGGCGAACGTCTCCGATCCGGAGACGGTCGCGTCGCTCCGGGAGGCCGGACTGACGGTGTATCACTTCGCCGGCGTGGAGTCGCTGGACGGAATCGCGCGGAACGTCGAGACGGTCGGCCGGCTGATCGGCTCCTGTGAGTCGGCCCGCGAGGAGGCCGACGAGTTCCGGCTCACTGTCGAGCGCGCACGGGCCGCCCAGGCGAACGCGAGCGACGGTCCGTCGGTTCTGTACACCTTCTTCGGCTTCACGACCGGCACGGGAACCCACATCCACGACGCAATCGAAGCCGCAGGCGGGGAGAACGTCGCCGCCGAGGCCGGACTGGAGGGGTACAAGGAACTCAGCGACGAGCTCGTGATCGACCGGAACCCAGAGTGGATCGTCTACCCCGACGACTACACCGTTGCCGGGGGAACCCCGTACAACGACACGACCGCGTTCCAGCGAAACCAGACCATCGCGCTCGATTACAGCTACATCAACCAGCCTGGGCCTCGAGTGGCGATCCCGGTGACACAACTCGCGAAGACCTGGTACCCCGAGGGGCTGGCGGAGGCCAATCGGACGGTCAACCAGTCAGACGTGCCGACGCCGAACCGGGCGACCGCCGAGGAGACGGCGGCGAGCGGACCGGGCTTCGGTGTCACGGTGGGGGCGATCGCCGTGCTGGCCGTGGCCGCGGCGGCGCTGCTGGTCGGGCGGCGGCTCTGAAGGCTGGACGGAAAAGTCCTTACCGACGGGCCGGTCAGAGGCGGGTATGGTGGAGAACGTCATCTGGCCCGCGTTTCTCGACGCGGAGTTGACCCGCGCCGAGGGTCGACGGGTCAATCTGGAGCAAGCGGTCGACGAGCCGACCGTCGACGAGATCGCACAGGCGGTCCAGCAGGTGGGCTACGACGCCGTCATCGAACGCGACAAACAGTACTCCCGGGAGTTCGAACCCCGCGGTCGCGTCCTCGTCAAGGACGCCGACGACGCGACGAAAAGCGACCTGCTCGGGGCAGTCGCGGCCTATCTCGACGTGATCCGCTCGTGAGCATGCAACGCGTCGGCGAGGTCGTCCGCACCGCGCAGGGTCTCGCCGTGGTCCGCTCACCCGACGACGGCCACCCCGACTTCGGCACGCCCGTCGTCGACGAGAACCTGGACGAGATCGGCCGGGTCGTGGACGTGTTCGGGCCCGTCGACCAGCCATACGTGGCCGTCTCGGCCGACGAGGGAGTTCGGCTGCCCACGCTCTTGGGGTCGGCGCTGTACGCGCGGTGAGTACCGCCACGGGATCGGACCGCAACTGGCTCTCTCGCGGATCGACAGGTTGGCAGAGTGTTCGATCTATCAGCCAATGATAAATGTAGTACTATTCGTACAAATAGCCAAAGATTATTGAAATATACGAGCAAGTGTTGTGTCGATGCCAATCGATATGCCAGTCTCTTTGAACATTCTAACATGGATCGACGACGTCGACGAGCGATCAAACTCGTGGGGAGTTCCGGGCTCGTAGCCATCGCCGGGTGCAGCGGTTCCGATACTGACGACCGTGGTGCCACGACGGGCACCACGGACACCGATGACGGCCGTGATTCGACGGCGGACGCAGACAGTGCGTCTCCACAGGCAGACGCGACTGCGTCGACCGAGTACCAGGAGTGGCTGGTCTCTCCCAACGCGTTCGCGGGACGAGACCACTACTCCTTCAGCACTGTTGACTACGAGCGGCTCAGGTCGGTGCGAACCGAGATGGACCCGGACGTGTTCGGTCAACTTCGGTCGAACGTCAGCTCCGACGAGTTCGCACAGTTCGGTATCGGCCTCGCGGATAGTTCCACGCTGATCAACCTCCGGCCGATGAGCGGCTCGGGTGGGCAGTGGAACGTCATTCTCGGGAGTTTTTCCCGCGGGGACGTCGAGGAGGAGTTCACCGACTCGATCACGGTTTCGGACTCCGAGGGGGCAAACGGGGACAGGTCCGGCGTGTCCACGGAACGTCGCGGGGCCTACACGCTCTATTACGGCGGTGAGCTGGACGGAACGGTGGCACTGGCTGATGGAGTCGTGCTCTCGGGGTCCAGTGCAGAGATGGACTCGACCGCCAACGTCGAGTCACTCATCGACGCGAAGGCGGGTGAAACCGATCGGTATACGACCCAGGGCGAGGACATGGCGACCATCACGGGCGTACTCGGCAGTGGGACGTTTCTCGGTGGCAGCACGTCGGAGCGAGTCACCGAAACTGCTCTCGAATCCGGTCTCTTCGAAGGGCAAGTCGGGTACGGCTACGCCGACACGGTCCGCGGCGAGACGATGGAGACCAGGGAGGTGTTCCTGTTCGACGAACCCGCGAGCGTGGACATGGAGTCGGTGGACGCGTACAGGGACATCGAATTGTTCGACGATTTCTCCCGTATCTCGGCGTCTCAGAACGGTCGTGTCGTCCTCGTCACGGGCGAGGTCGCCACCGCCGACATCTACGGGTAGCCACCTTTTCCGTGTCGGGTGGTTGCGCTCGCGTCGCTTCCGTGGCCACTGGCCTCGCCATCGGTGAACCGATCTCCTGCAGTCCTGCGGAGCCGAGTGCAGCCAGTTTTGCTCGGTTCGTACGCACGGGTGTGCAGTCAGTTCACCGCCGACTGGTGAAATCACTCGTAGTCCGGAGTTCGACGATTCCTTCGCAATCCTGAAACGGGAGACGGGCGTGGGGTCGATATGGAGCAGCGAACGCGGGCGCTCGTCGCGAGCGCATTCATCGGACTGATCTTTCTGCTCGTGCAGCTGGGGGCGCTGGCGCTGGTCCAGCCGTTCGAGGCGGCCGGCTATCAGGCCGTCGAGGACCCGAGTGACCCGACGAACACCCTCGTCTACGTGGCGGCGATCCTCGTGGCGACGGGCCTGATGCTGCTGGCGATCAAGCTGGACGTCGACCAGCTCATCCGTGGGTTCGTCGTCTTCGCCGGCGTCTACCTCTCGTGGTACGTCTTCAGCGTCGTCGTCCCGAGCGTCGTCACCTACGCGGGATTCAATCTCCTGGCGGTGGGGGCCGCGCTCGCGCTCGGTGCCGCCCTCCTGCTGTACCCGGAGTGGTACGTCATCGACGCCTCCGGCGTCGTCATGGGTGCCGGCGCAGCCGGACTGTTCGGGATCAGTTTCGGCCTCTTGCCGGCGATCCTCCTGCTATCTGTGCTGGCCATCTACGACGCCATCAGCGTCTACGGCACCGAACACATGTTGACGCTGGCCTCCGGCGTGATGGACCTCAAAGTCCCGGTGGTACTGGTCGTCCCCCTCACGCTCTCGTACTCGTTTCTCTCCGCGGAGACGCCCGACCCCACCGGCGAGGTCGACGGCGACGCTGCGGCCAACGGCGGCGAGCCCGTGAGCGAGGCAGAAGTCGACGGAGCGGACGGTGAGGACGACGGAGGCGCGGACGCCATCGACGGGGAACCGATGGACCGTGACGCGCTGTTCATCGGCCTCGGGGACGCGGTGATTCCCACCGTCCTCGTCGCCAGCGCGGCCTTCTTCGCACCGGCGTCGGTGCCGACCGTCGGCGCGCTGGGGCTGGTGATTCCGGTCACTGCCCTCGGCGCGATGGTCGGCACCTTCCTGGGACTGGCGCTGTTGTTGCGGATGGTGCTGGAAGGGCGCGCCCACGCGGGTCTGCCACTGCTCAACGGGGGCGTCATCGGCGGCTACCTCGTCGCCGCACTGGTCAGCGGGCTTCCACTGTTGCAGGCGCTCGGTCTCGCGGGCTTCCTCTAACTTTTTCCGCCCGGCGGCGGAACCGCCGGCCATGTCCGCCCGCGAGTTCCCGAGTTCGTGGACCGATCCGTCATACGTCGCGACGATCGTGATGGTGCTGGCGACTGGTTCGCTCTTCTTCTACGCGGCACTGCGGCCAGGTGAGCCGTCCCCGGAGACGGTCGGGTTCGTCGTGTTGTGGGTCTCGGCCCCCGCGACGGTGGCGTACGAACTGGCCCGGCGGCTGGGCTGACCGGCCCGACGACGGCTCACTTCCCGGTGAGCGCCTGACTGGCCGGGGCGAACTCCAGGGGCTCGCCGAGGTCACGCTCGACGGCCCGCTCGTAGAGCATGTGCGCAGCGGCGACGGTCTCGATGGCCGTCCCGCCGCTGTCGAACAGCGTGATCTCGTCGTCGCTGGTCCGGCCGGGTTCGACACCGGCGACGACTTCGCCCAGTTCCGCGTGGACGTGATCGTCGCCGACGACGCCCTCCTCACGGGCCTGGATGAACGCGCCGGCGTCGGTCTCGGTGCGAGCGCGGAGGTCGGGGACGTAGGTGGCTCGCTCGACGGTCTCGGCGTCGACTTCGCGTACGTCGGCGTCGTACTGTCCCATCGCGGTGACGTGGGTCCCCTCCTCCAGCAGGTCGCCGTCGAACACCGGCTGTGAGGCGTTGGTCGCGGTGACGACCACGTCCGAGCCCTCGACGGCGGCCGCGCTGGATGCGACCGCGGCGACGGTGGCGTCGAGCGCGTCGTTCATCTCCGCCGCGAAGTTCTCGCGGTGTTCCTTGGTCGGGGAGTACACGTCGATCCGGTCGAAGTCACGGACGGTAGTCGCGGCGCGAAGCTGGCCGCGGGCCTGCGCGCCACTCCCGATGATCGACAGCGTCGAGGCGTCCTCGCGGGCGAGCGCGTCGATACCGACCGCGCCGACCGCACCGGTCTTGAACGGGTTCATGCTCGCACCGTCCATGAGCGCCAGCGGCTCGCCGCTCTCGGCGTCGAACAGCGAGAGCATGAAGTGGGCGTCCTGGGCCCCGAAGCCGGCACCGTAGGTGTACGTCCCCATCGCACCCGTGTCGGGCAGGATGGCGAGATACCCGGTAAAAAAGCCCGGCGGGTCGGCGTTCGGGAGCTTGGTCCGGGGTTCGGCGGGTGCGCCCTCGCCGCGCTGGCGGTACCCCTCGCGAACCGAATCGACGTATTCGGCCGGCTCGGCGAGTCCGGCGAGTTCGTCGCTCCGCAGGAACAGTGCCTCCTTGTGTGTCGTCATGCCCGCCCGTTCGGACGACCCACTCATAGGTGTGCTGGAAGGAGCGATGGGAGAACCGTGAGGACGACGAAACGCGGACCGAAGAACCGAGAACGGGAGGTCCGGGACGGAGAGAACGACTTCAGTCGGCGGAGAACTGCGGGCTATCCTGCGAAGCCGCCGGGGCGGTCGCCGTCACGTCGTCGACCGGAGCGTTGACGAACATCGCGTGACCGATCAGGCCGATCGCGAACAGGAGAGCGACCGGAACGGCGACCGTGAGTGTCAATCCAGCAGCGAGAAGGGCCGTGCTGATTCCTGCAACTGACACCGGAATGAGACCGAGAACGTAGTCGTAGTATCCCGTCATAACTTGTACTAATACAGGACAGATGGGGTAATAAGTGTTGTCCCGTAGGCACTGCATAGTATCTGTTGTAGGCACGAGGTATTTATTCTGAAGTTCTCGAGTGATCCATACGTATCCAACGCATAACTTATGAGCCCGAAACCACAGGACAGCGGCAGGGCATCTGTCTTGGGTCGTTTATGAACGCGGTAGAATCCGAGCCCCCACTGCTTCTGATCGCGTACCAGCCCAATTTTTACTGCTGAAAATATTATTCCTTTTCGCCCCTCTTCGAGTATATACCATTATATTGATTGATAATTTAGAGCAAGGCCTTATGAGGACGTGCGGGAAAGTTCGCATCGAGGCGGACGAGGGCGGCAACGCCGCCGAGGTCACACATGAGCATCCACAACACGGACACCGACGACGAAGCAGGCGACTCCCAGCAGCCACAGTGCGCCGAACTCAACATCGGCGAAGACGAGTTCGTCATCTACGACCGGGAGAACCACCAGGCATGGATTCAGTCCAGCGTGTCGATTCCGGTCGACGAAGAGTGCTGAGGCCGACCGTAGGGGGAAGGCCCGTACACACGTTTCTCTCGATACCGTGAGCGGCGGCCGGGCGTGACCAGTGGCCGAATCGGGCAATCGACGCGTTGAAGCGGATCAACGTCGAACCCGTGTCGCGTGAACAGTAACGACCGATCGATCGTCGGTCTCGTGACGGTCGCTCACGCGATGGTCCACACCTACGAGCTATCGATCCCGGTTTTGATCCCCATCTGGCTCACCGAGTTCTCGGTCATCGACGTCGGCCTCGCACAGTTCCCGGTCAACGAGGCGACGATCGGCGCACTCGTGACCGTCGGGTTCGCGCTGTTCGGCCTCGGCGCACTCCCGAGCGGCGTCCTCGTCGACCGTATCGACGCCCGCGTCCTCATCACGGGCTGTCTGGTCGGGATGGGCGCGTCGTTCCTCCTGCTGGCCATCTCGCCGACGCCGGCAGTGATCGGCCTGGCGATGGCCGTCTGGGGCGTCGCCGCCAGCGTCTATCACCCCTCCGGCCTCTCGCTCATCAGCCGCGGCGTCGAACAGCGCGGCAGCGCCTTCGCCTACCACGGGATGGCCGGTAACCTCGGGATCGCCGTCGGTCCGCTCCTGACGATCCTCCTGCTCCTCGCGTTCGACTGGCGCGTCGTCGTCGCCGTCCTGGCCTTGCCCGCCGCGTTCGCCGCTCTCTACGCCTTCCGGGCGGACATCGACGAGCGCGCGGCCGTGGCGGCCGCCGACGGCGGTGCCGACCACGGCGACGGCCGCGCCGGGGGCGGCGTCGACTCCCTCGGCGACTTCCTCGCCCAGTCGCGGCACCTGTTCGCTGGCGCCTTCGTCGTCGTCTTCGCCGTGACGCTCTGTTCGGGGCTGTACTACCGGGGCGTGCTGACCTTCCTGCCGGAACTGCTGGACAACCTGCAGATCGCCGCGCTCGCTCCGGTGGAGTTCGGCGGTCGCACCCTCCAACCCAGCCGCTACGTCTACGTCGGCCTCCTGATGGTCGGCGTCGGCGGGCAGTTCGTCGCCGGGAAGCTCACCGACCGCGGTCGTCCGGAGATCGGTATTCTCGCCGGCTTCGTCGCGTTAGCCGTCGTCACCGTGCTCTTCCTGCCCGCGGCCGCGCTCGGCCTGCCGGCCCTGCTGGTCGTCTCGGCACTACTGGGCCTTTTTCTGTTTTTCATCCAGCCGTTCTACCAGGCCAGCGTCGCGGAGTACACCCCGGCCGGAACTCGAGGCCTCTCCTACGGATTCACCTACCTCGGCGTGTTCGGCGTGGGTGCGCTGGGTGCGACGCTGGCCGGGACGATGCTGACCTTCTTCGCCCCCCAGCAGTTGTTCCTCGTCCTCGCGGGCCTGGCGGTCCTCGCCGCCGGCCTCGGGGCCTACCTCGTCACGCGGGCGCCGTCGACTGCCGCCGGGACGTGACGAGGGCGAAGGTCAACCGCCAGGTCAGAAGCAGGACGCCGCCGACGAGGAACGCGACGATCCCGAACGTCAGCGCCGCGTTGCCCGGGAAGATCGCCGTCGAGCGCAGGCCCTGGGCCACCACGTCGGCACCGAGCCACGCGCCCACGACGAGTGCCGTCGAGCGCGTCAGATCGCGCCGGTAGTCCGCCGCGTACACGCCCACTGGAATCGCGACGGCCAGCCACCCGAGTAGGAACTGCGCGTACGTTCCGAGGACCCGCACGGAGAGCAGCGGGTAGTCGTGACTGATCTCACCCATCACGATGAACACGGCGATGGCCAGCAGGTCGCCGGCGAGAACGAGCCCCGTCGTGGCGGTCGGATCGACACGACTCCGGACCCAGTCGAGCGCGGTCATGCCCCGGCGTTCGGTCCGGGCGGACTTGTGTGTCCCGACTTCGACCCTCAGAACCGTTTGACGCCGACGACGGTGTACTCGAACCCGGTCCGGGGGATCGACGCCGAGAGGCCCACCGCTCGAACCATCGCGGCCAGGTCGCCCGCAGTGAAAAACTGCGAATCGAACCCGAACGCGTGCTCCGCGGTGACCAGGCCCCGCCCCAGGACCGTCGTGGGATCGAACTCCAGACAGACCAGCACGCCCCCGGGTCTGAGGACGCGGGCCGCCTCCCCGAGGACGGCCCGAGGGGTGGCCATGTGGTGCAGTGCGTCGAGGATCAACACGGCGTCGACCGACTCGTCGCCGACGGGGAGACGACTGGCGTCCCCGCGAACCCCGGCGACGCCGTGGTCACGAGCCTCCGCGAGCATCCCCGGCGCGGCGTCGACGACGACGCCCGTCGGCACGTTCAGCGCGCGGACGCCCTGTCCCGTGCCGCCACCGACGTCGAGGACCCGCTCTACGTCGCGGTCGGCCATCGCCAGCGCGGGCGCGAGTTTCTTCCGGCGAGTCGCCGGCTTCAGATCGTACAGCCGCGCGATCCGGTCGAAGATCGCCACGTCGCCGGTACGGGTGTCGGACGCCATACCAGGACCGTCGGGCCCGACCCCCTCAGTCGTTCCCCCGAACTAAAGCGGGTGCCGCCCGTTGGAGCAGTCATGGAGTACGCGTTGCTGGGGTGGCCCCCGGACGGGCCGACCTTCCGGCTGGACTACCGACAGTTCAGCTACGCCGGGAAGTTCGTCATGTCGGCGACCGGCAAGGCGGTGGTCCGGGACGACGACGAGACCGTCGCCGCCGTCGCGTTCAACGAGGACCGCACCGACGCCGACACCCTCTGGTTGCGCTACGTCACCGTCCGCGAGGACCGCCGCGGTGAGGGGATCGGCCCGCGACTCTGCCGGTTCGCCGCCGAACACGCCCGCGATCGCGGGTACGACCGGATACAGATCGCTGTCAACAACCCCTTCGCGTTCGAGGCGCTGTCGAAAGCCGGCTTCGCCTTCACCGGCGACGAGACCGGTATCGCCGAACTCGTCATGACCTGTCCCGGCGAGCGGACCCGGGAGTCCTACCAGGCCGGGCTCGACGTGTACCGCGAGCGGGACCTCTCGGATGCGGAACGGGTGTTCCTGCGCGAGCGCGAGGGGAGTGACCCGCCGGCGACGATTCCGTTGGTCCCCGCCGACGACGCCTGATCCGGGTCGGGAGATTCAAGCGGTGGCCGCCGCTACCACGGGGTAATGGGAAACGCAGATCTGCGCGATCTCGCGGTCATCGATACCGTCGCCTACGACGATCTCGCGGGATCGGTCGTCGCCGTCGACGCCCACAACTGGCTGTACCGCTATCTGACGACGACGGTGAAGTTCACCCGTGACTCGGCGTACACCACCGCCGACGGCGAGGAGGTCGCCAACCTCATCGGCGTCGTGCAGGGCCTCCCGAAGTTCCTCGAACACGACGTGACGCCCGTCTTCGTCTTCGACGGCGGGGTGACGGATCTCAAAGAGGACGAAGTGCAGAAGCGCCGCGAACAGCGCGAGAGGTACGAGGAACAGCTGGAGCAAGCCCGCGAGGAGGGCGATTCCGTCGAGGTCGCCAAGCTGGAGTCTCGCACCCAGCGGCTCACCGACACCATCGTCGACACGACCCGGGAACTGCTGGCTCTGCTCGACGTTCCCGTCGTCGACGCCCCCGCCGAGGGCGAGGCCCAGGCCGCCCGGATGGCGCGCTCTGGAACCGTGGACTACGCGGGCACCGAGGACTACGACGCCCTCCTCTTTGGCTCGCCGATGACCCTCCGGCAACTCACCTCGAAGGGCGACCCCGAGTGTATGGACCTCGACGCGACCCTCGACGAACACGACCTCACCTGGGAGCAACTGGTCGACGTGGGCATCCTCTGTGGGACCGACTTCAACGAGGGCGTCACCGGCATCGGCCCCAAGACGGCGGTGAAGACGGTCCGGGAACACGGCGACATCTGGGGCGTCTTCGAGGCCCGCGACGTGTACGTCGAGAACGTCGACCGCATCAGGAGTCTCTTCCTCGATCCGCCCGTGACCGACGACGTGGCGTTCGACGCCGGGATCGAACCGGACGTCGACGCGGCGAAGGCGTTCGTCGTCGAGGAGTGGGGTGTCGCGGCCGACGAGGTCGAGCGCGGCTTCGAGCGGATCGCGGAGGCGACGGTCCAGACCGGGCTCGATCGGTGGACGTGACCGGCAGCAGTGTGTCGGGTTCCGGAACGTTTTCGGGTGCGCCGCCGAACTGACGGGGTATGAACGCCCTCCAGTCGCGCGTCCGAGTGCGTTGGGGTATCGTCGCCCTCGTCGTCGTGGCGATTCTGGGCGCAATCGTCTATGCGATAGACCGGTTCGTCCTCGGATTCTCGCCGTTGCTCGGGCCGGGCGTCGCGGTGGCTCTCGCCACCCTCGAGGTGGTGTACATCCAGGCGCTGTACCGCAGTTGGGGTTACCGGCTCGACGACGACGCGCTGGAACTGGAACGCGGCGTCGTCACGAAGGTCGAGACGGCCGTGCCGTACGTCCGGGTCCAGCACGTCGACACCCAGCGCGGCCCGCTGGACCGTCTGCTCGGCCTCGGTCAGGTCGTCGTCTACACGGCCGGCTCCAGAGGTGCCGACGTGACGATTCCCGGCCTGAAGCCCGACCAGGCCCGCGAGCTTCGCAACCGGCTCCGGGACCTGGCCATCGAGAGCGAACCGGAGGACGCAGTATGAAACTCCACCCGCTGAGTGCGGTCACGCGCAGCCTCCAGCGGGGACTGGTCGCCGCCTCGTTCGCGTTCTTCGTGACCGCGATCGGACAGGTGGCGGCCCCGGAACTGCTGGGTTCGTTCGGCCTGATCGCCGGACTGTTCGTCCTCCTGTTCGCCGTCGGCGTCGCGTACGGCGTCGCCTACTACTACCGCTTCGAGTACACGCTCACGCCGGACACCTTCGACGTGTACTCGGGTGTGATCGGCCGGCAGGAACGCGAGATTCCCTACCGACGCATCCAGAACGTCGACGTGACCGAGAGCCTCTTCCACCGGATCGTCGGCGTCGCCATCGTCCAGATCGAGACTGCGGGTGGCTCCCAGACCGAAGCGACGCTGAACTTCGTCGCCGCCGACGAGGCCCGCCGGCTCCAGCGCGAGATTCGCGACCGCAGGGCACGCGCCCGCGAAGAAGCCGCCGAAGCCGAAACCGCCGAGACATCCGAGGAGGCGACGGTCGAGGCGACCGCCCCGTCCGAGACCCGCCACGCCGACCCCGAGGCGGTCGCGGACCGCCTCTCCCGTGAGGGTGACCTCCAGCCCGAGGCGACGCTGTTCGAGCTCGGGTCGGCGGAGCTGCTCGTCCTCGCGCTCACCTCCTTCCAGCTCGCATCCGTCGCCTTCCTCCTCTTTGGCTTTCCCATCGTGGAGGACCTCCTCGTCGGCCTGTTCGCGAGCGTCACGGGGATCGAGGCGCCGGTCGACGCGCTGACTGGGACGCCGGATCTGGCGATCCTGGTCGGCCTGCTCGCCGTCGCGTTCGGTGTCGTGACGATGTGGGCGGTCAGCAGCGTCGTCACGTTCCTGCAGTACTACGGGTTCACGCTCGGCCGGCAGGGCGAGGATCTGGTGTACGAGCGGGGCCTGCTCCAGCGCTACAGCGGGTCGATCCCGACCGACAAGATTCAGACCCTGACGATCCAGGAGAACGTCCTGATGCGCGCGCTGGGTTACGCCGGATTCACCGTCGAGACCGCCGGCTACAGCCCCGGTCAGAGCGAGCAGGGGCCCCAGTCCGCGATTCCGCTGGCCGACCGGGAGCGCACGCTCGCGCTGGCGCGGGAACTCGAACCGTTCGACGAGTTGTCCTTCACCCGCTCGCCGCGACGGGCGCGCCGACGCTACGCGGTTCGGTACGGGCTGGTCGTCCTCGGCTTGACGGCGCTGACGTTCGGGCTCTCCGTCGCCGTCCCCGCGTTCGGTCTCTGGTATCTGCCGCTCGTTCTGTTGGTGGGTGTGCCGCCGGCCGCCCACCTGAAGTGGAAACACCGCGGCTACTGCGTGGGCGAGGATCACTTCGTCGTCCGGGACGGCTTCTGGACACGGAAGACACGGATCGTCCCCTACTACCGGCTCCAGACGGTGATCCGCCAGCGGACCGTCTTCCAGCGCCGACTCGACCTGGCCCACCTGACTGCCGACACCGCCACCGCGTCGCTACTGGGCCGGCAGGACGCCACCGCCTACGACATCGAGGCCGACGCGGCGAGCGATCTCTACGAACTCAACCGCGACCGGTTGCAGGCGAGTCTCCACGGTGGCGACTGACGGGCGGTGCTCGGTCCGGACCGTGTGCTTTTAGGACCGTTCCGGACGGAGAGTCGGACGATCATGACTGACGAGGACTACCGTACGGAGCGGGACAGTCTCGGCGAAATGCAGGTGCCGGCGGACGCCTACTGGGGCGCACAGACACAGCGTGCCGTGGAGAACTTCCCCATCTCCGACGTGACCTTCGGCCGTCGGTTCGTTCGCGCGCTCGGGATCGTCAAGAAGGCCGCCGCTCAGGCCAACGAGGACCTCGGCACCGTCCCCGAGGACAAGGCCGACTGCATCATCGAGGCCGCCGACGAGGTCATCGCCGGCGAGCACGACGACCAGTTCCCCGTGGACGTGTTCCAGACCGGTTCCGGGACCTCCTCGAACATGAACGCAAACGAGGTCATCGCCAACCGCGCGACCGAGATCTACGGCGGCGAGATCGGTACTCGCGAGATCCACCCCAACGATCACGTGAACTTCGGTCAGTCCAGCAACGACGTGATTCCCACCGCGATGCACGTCGCCGCCCTAGAAGCCGTCCAGAAGGACCTGATCCCCGGACTGGAGGTCCTGCGCGACGAACTCGAAGCCAAAGAGGAGGAGTTCGCCGACGTCGTCAAGACCGGCCGGACCCACCTCCAGGACGCCACGCCCGTCACGCTGGGCCAGGAGTTCGGCGGCTACCGCGCACAAGTCGAGAAGGGCATCACCCGGGCCGAGGACACGCGACACCACCTCGGCGAACTCGCGCTCGGCGGCACCGCCGTCGGGACGGGCCTGAACACCCACCCGGACTTCCCCGAACTCGCCGCCGAGTACATGAGCGAGGAGACCGGTCTGGAGTTCCGCGAGGCCGACAACCACTTCGAGGCACAGGCCGCCCACGACGCTATGTCCGAGGCCCACGGTGCCCTGCGAACCATCGCGGGCTCGCTCAACAAGATCGCCAACGACCTGCGCCTGCTGGCGTCGGGCCCGCGCAACGGGCTCGGTGAGATCGACCAGCCCGAGAACCAGCCCGGCTCGTCGATCATGCCCGGGAAGATCAATCCCGTGGTGGCCGAGGCGGTCAACCAGGTCCACAAGCAGGTCGTCGGCAACGACGCCGCGGTCTCGGCCGGCGCGGCCGAGGGTCAGATCGACCTCAACCTCTACAAGCCGGTGCTCGCGCACAACTTCCTACAGTCCGCGAAACTGCTCGCCAACGCCAGCGAGGCCTTCGGCGAGAAGTTCGTCCACAAGCTGGAAGCCGACGCCGAGCACTGCGAGGAGCGCGTCCAGCAGAGCATGGCGCTGGCGACCGCCCTCAACCCGGCCATCGGCTACGACAAGGCCAGCAAGGTCGCGAAGAAAGCTCTCGCCGATGGGAAGACGATCCGAGAAGTCGTCCTCGAAGAGGGGTATCTCGACGAGGACGAGGTCGACGACGTGCTCGACCCGATGAAGATGACCGAGACCGGCATCCTGTCGGCCGACGAGTAGCGGGCGAGGGAAGCGAACCCGCCAAGCGCGCGAGCCGCGACGCAGGAGCCGCGAGCAAGCGGAGCCCTCCGACCGACCGGGAACTCACTTCTCGCCCCCACCGGGCGTCAACATCCCGTCGCGGAGCTTGACGCTCCACTGGCCGTACCCCCAGTCCCAGCCGTCCGGTGTCGCGCTCGTCCGGAGGCGTCGCGGCAGGTCCGGATGTGGCTCGACGACCTCGACGAAGGCCACCTGTGGCGTGAGACAGACGATACAACTGGCCTCGCCCTTCGAGAAGGGGGAGCCGACGTGGGTGCCGACGTAGCCGTCGTCGTACTCCAGCGTTCGCGGGTCTTTCTGCTTGGGATCCCATCCCCAGACGAAGTCGGCCTCCGGGTTCGACTCGTTCCACCCTTTCCGGCCGTCCGGTTTCGGTTCCTCGAAGTGGGCGTCCTGGTGGAGCGTGTCCGCGGGGAACTCCGACGCGGACTCCGTCTCCGGTCGGTACCAGGTCGCGTCGTCCTCGCAGACCTTGCCGTTGTGCGTGTCGTACCAGCGACCCTCGTGGACGCCGGCCCAGGCCATCCAGTCCTCGGACGAGTCGTACGACGACGGGTTCCGCAGAGCCGTCTCGATCTCGCCGACCGTGACCTCGACGCCGGCGAACTTCGCGTTCGATTTGGTCCTCGACCGCGCGGCGGCGTGTGCGTCCGCCAGTTTCTTCGCCAGTTCGCTGCGGCCGTACGTGACGTGTTTTGTCGTCTCGGATTTCTCCTTCCGTTTCCGGAGTGTGACCGCGTCGGAACGCACCTCGCTGTGGATTCCCTGGACGATCGCCCAGTAGTCCGAGTACTCCTCCGGGAAGACGTCCGATCCCCGATCGGTTTCGTTCGGATCTGCCACAGTACTTTCAGATTTTTCTGTGTAAAAATAACCACTGGCGACTGGTTGCGTTCGTGGCAGTCGTCCGGACGACGGCGAGGGCCGCCTGCGTTCGGGTCAGTTTCAGCCGGTGGACGGGCGCAGCCGGGGCGGGGCTGGCGGACATCGCTCCCGGATCGTCCAGTAGATTAATCATTTAGAGTGACAAGTATCATCCGGGTAATACTTTTCAGGTCGGGCGTCGAACACGTGCACAGACCGACATGGTCTGGTGGTTGAGTCCGCACGCGGTGTTGACGGTGCTGTCGACGGTCCTGGGGGTCGGCGTGACAGTGTTCTCGCTCCGGAACCGGCGCGTCGCCGGCGCAGTGCCGCTGGCGGCGTTGATGGGGGCTGCCAGCCTGTGGTCGGCGCTCGATCTGGTCGCGGTCCCGGTCTCGGGGATCGAGGGCAAGTTGGTGTTGAGCCGCCTCCAGATGTCACTCGCGCCCCTGGCGGTCCTGTGCTGGCTCTGGTTCGCGGTGGTGTACACGGGTCACGAGGAGTGGGTCAACCGGCGGAGCGTCCCGGCGTTGCTGGCGGAACCGGCGGCGTTCACGGCCGCGATCTGGGTACTCGATCCGGCCCCGTTGCTCCGGTCGAATCCGACGCTCGAGGCGGCTGGAGGGCAACAGGTGCTTCGGTACGATCCGGGCCCGCTGTTCGAGGCGCACATAGCCTACACCTACCTGCTGTTTCTGACGGGGGCGATCCTGCTCACGCGGCTGGTCGTCAACACTGAACGACTCTATCGCGACCAGAGCGTCGCGCTGTTGCTGGCGGTCTGTGGCCCGCTGGCCGCGAACGCCCTCTGGTTGCTCGGGCTCTTGCCCGCGGGGGTCGAGACGAACGTCGGCTTCGTGTTCACCGGTGTCGTCCTCGCGGTCGCGATCTTCCGCCAGCGGTTGCTGGAGATCGTCCCGATCGCCAAGGAGATCGCCCGGGAGGAACTCATCACCGAGATGGAAGACCGCGTGTTCGTTCTGGACGCCGACGACCGGATCGTCGACGCGAACCCATCCGCCAGGCGTCTCGTCGGGCGGGGGTCGATCGTGGGTGAACCGCTCTCGTCGGTCCTGCCCGAACTGGACGCCGAGTTGCGCGAGGGCGACACCGAGGAGCCCGGGTCGGTCCGGATCGCCGTCGACGGGATCGAGCGCGACTTCGACGTGCGCGTCGCTCGACTCCGCCGTGCGCACGGGCTGGTCGCCGGCCGTCTGGTGAGCCTCCGGGACGTGACCAGTCAGCGACGGCGCGAACAGCGGTTGAACGTCCTGATGCGCGTCCTCCGGCACAACCTCCGCAACGGGACGGCGGGCGTCATCGGGTACGCACAGGTGATCAGCCAGCAGGCCGACGACACGGAGGTCGCGACGGCTGCCGACCGTATCCTCGCCCAGTCCTGGGAACTGTCCGACCTGAGCGATCAGGCACGGGAGATCGCCACCGTCCTCGAACACGGGGACGAGACCCGGACCGTACACGACCTGCCGACGGTCGTCACCGACGCCGTCGGGGAGGTGACCGAGGAGTACCCGGAAGTCGACGCGGAGACGGCCGTCCCGGAGGACGCGTCCGCGCTGGCCGTCGAGTCGTTCCCGACGGCGGTGAGCCAGCTGGTCGAGAACGCCTGCGAGCACAACGACGACGAGAACCCCTGGCTCCGGGTGACCGTCGACACCTACGAGCGCGACGGCCACGGATGGGTCCGCCTGCTCGTCGTCGACAACGGGCCTGGAATCCCGGAAGCCGACGTGACCGCGCTGGAACAGGGCTACGAGACGGCGCTGGAACACGGGAGCGGACTGGGGCTGTGGATCGTCAAGTGGATCGCCGAGTTGTCCGGCGGCACCGTCTCGTTCCCGGAGACGGACCACGGCGGCGCAGTCGCCGTCTCGCTCCCCCGGACCGAACAGTCCCGGGCGGACGACGGCCGCGCCAGTGTCGGCCCCGAATCGAACGGTCAGCAGTCGGGGAAAAATTAAGTCTGCAGAGTCCCGTGAAGAAATCGCAGGTAGGTGGGTACGAGTGACGGATCAAACGCAGACGTCGACACACGGGCCGGCTGTCGAACAGATCGTCGAACTCAGCGACGCGGCACTCCTGAAGGGGATGTGGACTGCGGACGACCTCCGGCGGCAGATCGACCTCTCCGACCGACACCTCTGGGTCGCCCTCGCCGATGGTGGCGAGGTGGCCTATCGGGAGCTCGGGACACAGGACGACGCCGAAATCGGGCGGGAAGTACTCGGTTTTACCCTGACCTGCGTCCACACCTACGAGGAACTCGACGCCGAGTTGCAGGTCCCGGTCGAAGAGTTGTTCGACCGTGAGGACTGCCCCGTCGGGATGTTCAAGTCGCTGGTCGTGAAGCCCAGCGCCCGCGACCGGCGGCTCGGGACGGAACTGGGTCTGCGGGCTATCGGCGAGACGTTCGTCGACGACGAACGGGTCGACGAGGCCATCGCCGTCGCCTGGGTCCGGGAGAACAACGTGGCGAACCTCGAACTGGTCGAGACCTACGGCGAGTTGATCGCCGAGTACGAGGAGTACTACGGCGAGGGCCGGGACTGTCCGGAGTGCCCCGGCGAGAACTACTGTGGCTGTACGTTCCGGATCTACCGCGCGCCCTTCTAGTTGTCCGGCAGTTTCTCAGCGAGTTTTCCCATCGTCGTCGCCAGCTGGTCGCCCGTGGCCTCGGAGCCGTCCATCTCGAACTGGCCGTCCTCGTAACCCGAGACCGGGTCGAGCTGGCCGGTCGTCAGCGCGGTCAGGGTGTTTGCCGGCCCGCGGATTTCGAGGTCGGGGGTCTCGGCCAGTCCTGCCCCGCCCGAGACCGTCCCCGCGTCGGCGTCGAGTTCGAGGTGGCTGGCCATCGGCGCGTCGGTCGCCTCGAAGTTCACCGTCGTGTCTTCGTCGATCGACTGTTGCACGTCGGGGCTGAACTGGGCCAAGAGTTCGACGCCCTGCCACTGGAGTTCCTGGAACTGATCGACCGTCTCGGGGTTCTCCGTGGCGAATTCGGCCACGTCCACGTCGCCGACGCGGTCGATCACGTCGGAGAGTAGCAGTGGGTTCTCCAGGGCCAGCAGCTCGACCTCGCCGTCGAGGTCGTCCAGTACTGCGGGCAGTTCCTCTGTGAGTTCGTCTGTCGGCAGTTCCAGTACGCGTTCGACCTCGTCGGCGAGTTCCTCGGTGTCGGTCACGGTTTCGGTTCACGACCGACCGGAAAGTGTGTGTCTCGTCGGTTCCGAGGCGATTTATGCGTGGGCTGGCCACGGGACGGCCGGTCGGGTACGAACTGACCGGAAGGGTGCGTTTTTTGACCGCCGGCCTCGCAGGTTCGGGCAATGACTGACGCGGACGCCTTCGACTACGAGGAACTGGGGCTGGTGGCCGGCCTGGAGATCCACCAGCAACTCGACACCGAGACCAAGCTGTTCTGTGCCTGTCCGACCGAAATTCGCGAACCCGAGGAGTCCACGCGGCGGTTCACCCGCTACCTCCACCCCACCAAGTCCGAACTGGGCGAGATCGACGAGGCCGCCCTCGAAGAGAGCCAGGTCGAACGCGAATTCGAGTACCTGGCCTACGACACGACCTGTCTGGTCGAGGAGGACGACGAACCGCCACACCGCGTCGACGAAGAGGCACTCGCGACGAGCCTGGAGATCGCCCAGCTCCTCGACATGCAGGTGGTCGATCAGGTCAACGTCATGCGCAAGATCGTCGTCGACGGCTCGAACACCACGGGCTTCCAGCGATCGATGATGGTCGCCAACGACGGCCGGATCGAGACTTCCGAGGGCCCGGTCGGCATCGAGGACATGCTGCTGGAAGAGGAGTCCTGCCAGCGCGTCGAAGAGACCGACTCGGGCGTGCGGTTCAGCCTCGACCGACTGGGGATTCCGCTGGTCGAGATCGGGACGAAACCCGACATCCGCTCGCCCGAACAGGCCAAGGAGGCGGCAAAGCGGATCGGGATGCTCCTGCGCTCGACCGGCCACGTCAAGCGCGGTCTGGGCACGATCCGCCAGGACGTGAACGTCTCCATCGCCGACGGCGCGCGCATCGAAATGAAAGGCGTCCAGAGCCTCGACGACATCGACGACCTGGTGCGCAACGAGGTCCGCCGACAGGTCGAACTCGTCGACATCGCCGACGAACTGGCCGAACGCGACGCCGCTGTGGGCGAACCGCAGGACGTGACCGACGTGTTCGAGGACACCGATTCGGGTGTCATCGGCGGCGCGCTCTCGTCGGGCGGCGTCGTGCAGGCGGTCCTGCTGGAGGGATTCGACGGCCTGGTTGGCCGGGAGATCCAGCCCGACCGCCGGCTCGGGACCGAGTTCTCCGATCACGCCAAGCGCCACGGCGCGGGCGGCATCTTCCACACCGACGAACTGCCGGCCTACGGTGTCACCGAGGCCGAAGTCGACTCGCTCCGCGAGGCCGTCGGCGCCGGCCCGGCGGACGCGGTGGCCATCGTCGCGGACGACCCCGAGACGGCCGAGTTGGCGATCGAGGCCGTCGCCGAGCGCGCCGAGACGGCGATGGACGGCGTGCCCGAGGAGACCCGGGACGCCAACGAGGACGGGACCTCGCGCTACCTCCGGCCGCTCCCGGGTGCGGCGCGGATGTACCCCGAGACGGACGTGCCGCCGGTCGAACCCGATCCCGAGGAGGTGGAGACGCCCGAGTTGCTCACCGAGAAGGTCGAGCGCTACGTCGAGGAGCACGGACTCGGCGAGGGCGTGGCCGAACAGGTGGCCTACGGCCGTCGCTGGGAACTGTTCGAGGCGGCCGTCGAGACGGGCGTGGACGCGAACCTCGCGGCCCGCACGGTCGAGTCCGACGTGACCGAACTCCGTCGGGACGACGTGCCGGTCGAGAACCTGACCGACGACCACTTCCTGGGCGTGTTCGACCTGCTAGCCGACGACGAAGTCGCCAAGGAGGGCGTGCCGGACCTCCTGACCGCGCTCGCGGAGAACCCCGAACTCTCCGCGGCCGAGGCCGCCCAACAGGAGGACCTGGGCAGTGCCGCCGAGGACGAAGTGCGGGAGGCCGTCGTCGAGGTCGTCGAGCGCAACGCCGACCAGGTCGAAGACGAGGGGATGCAGGCCTTCTCCGGGCTGATGGGTGAGTGTATGGGTGCCCTGCGCGGACAGGCCGACGGCGACCTCGTGAGCGAAGTGCTTCGTGAGGAGATCCAGAAGCGAGCCTGAGACACCCGTCGCTACGCCTCTGTGGACCCGTTCGGGTCCACGACGACTTCGAACCGTGCACCGCCGGTCGCGCTGTCACGGACCCGGACGGTCCAGCCGTGAGCCTCGGCGATGCTCCTGACGATGGAGAGCCCGAATCCAGTCCCGCGGCTGCTCGTCGAGTATCCGTGCTCGAACACAGCCGACCGCTCCTCGGTGGGAATGCCTGGACCGTCGTCGGCGACGTAGAAGCCGGCGTCCGTTTCGAGGACGCCGACACGGACGGTGGCGTCCGGAGTTTCGTCGGCCACGTCGGCTGCATCGGGAGCGGTAGCATCCTCCGCCGTCCGCGACGGTGGGCTCGTCGAGCCGTGCTGGACGGCGTTCGCGAGCAGATTCTGGAGGAGTTGGCTAAGACGGTGGTTGTCGGCCTCCACCTGGAAGTCACCGACGGCCGATTCGAGCGTCGCCCGTTCGGTGTGGACGGCCCCCCAGACGGATTCGAGGACCGTGCCGAGGTGGATGGTAGTCGTCTCCTCGACGCGTTTCCCGTTCCGTGCGAGCTCGAGGAGGTCACTGATGAGCGCATTCATGCGACCGTGTGCCATCTCGACGCGGTCGAAATCCACTGGATCGCCACTCCGGCGGCCGAGTTCCAGCGAGCCGATCGCCACGTTCAGCGGATTTCGCAGGTCGTGGCTCACGACCGCGGCGAACTCGTCGAGTCGCGCGTTCTGACGTTTCAGCTCCCGCTCGCGACGCTTGCGCTCTGTGATGTCTCTCCCCTCGGGCAACAGGAGGACGACCTCGCCAGTCTCGTCGGTGATCGGTTTGATCGAGAAGTCGATGGTGGCTGGGCCGTCGGCGCCGGCGACCTCGAGTTCGGCGCGAACGAACTCGCCGGCGCTCGCTCGTTCGACGAGGTCCCGGAGAGTCTCTGCCGACACGTCACCGTCGCGGAACCACATGGTCTCCCAGATCGGTTTCTCGACGACGCTATCGCGGTCGAGGTCGCCGAACTCCAGTGCGGTCTCGTTGGCTTCGAGGAGCCTCCCGTCCGTGTCCATCAGACCCGTAAACTGGTAGGTCTGGTTGAAGATGGCGTCGTACCGGATTTCTCGTTCCCGTTGGGCCGTGACGTTGCGTGTCGCGCCGACCAGTTGCTCGACGGTGCCGTCGATGATGACCGGTGCGATGCGCGTCTCCCAGTATGGTCCCATCTCGGGGACGGAGACCCACTCGACGTACTCGATCGGCTCCCGTCGAGCGACGCACTCGCGGTAGTGGTCGAGTATCTCTCCGCCCACCTCGTCGCCGAATACGTCGCGCAAGCGCCGTCCACAGAGGTGGTCGCTGGAGAGGCCAGTGTTGGTTTCGTACACCGGGTTGACCCGCTGGAGCCGGAACTCGTCGTCGGCTTCGTCGACGTCGATCACGAACAGCGCGTCCTGTGTGTTCTCGAACAGCGTTTCGGCGAGTTCGAGCCGATCGTCGCGCACTCGCTGGGCACTCACGTCGTGGATCGAGGCGACGATCTCCAGGCCGCTGTCCAGGTCGATCGGACAGAGCGTGATCTCGACGGGGAACTCGGTGCCGTCCTGCCGGCGGCCCCACAGGTCGTGCTCGGCACCCATCGGGCGGCGGTCGGGGTCCTCGACGTAGGCCTCGCGGGAGGCGACGTGGTCCTCGTGGTACCGCTCCGGGAGCAACCGTTCGATCGGCTCGCCGAGCAACTCGTCACGATCGTACCCGAACTGGTTTTGCAGGTGGCGGTTGACCTGGTGGATTCGGCCTGCGACGTCACTGATGACGATTCCGTAGGGTGCCGAGTGGAGAAAGCTCTCGAGGCGACTCTGGGCCCTGTGTCGGGTGGCGGCGTTCTCGACGCAGTTGGCGAGAACGGCGTACTGCTCGGCGCCGGCTTTCTTCTGGAGGTAGTCCGTGACGCCCCGTGAGATGGCCTGGCTGGCGATCTCCTCGCTGCCTTTGCCGGTGAACAGCACGAACGGGAGGTCGTCGTACTCGGATCGGACCCGGTCGAGGAAGGTCAATCCGTCCATCTGGGGCATCTGATAGTCACTGACGACACAGTCGACGGGCTCGCGACCGAGTTTGCCGAGCGCGTCCGACGCGCTCGTGGTCGTCGTCGTGGCAATGCGCTCGTTCTCGCGCTCCAGAAACGAGGCGGTCAACTCCAGCACGTCGGGTTCGTCGTCGACACAGAGCACGTTGATCCCCCACCCCGCAGTAGCGGCGTCGGTCCCGGTTCCTGTGGCAGTGTCTCTCATCGCTGGCTGGAGATGGATCAGTCGCTGTCTGTCGTCCGGTCGACGGCCGCACGGACGCGCGAGGCCAGTCGTTCGTACTGCTCTTGTCCAGTCCCCTTCCGGACGTAGTCCGTGACGCCGGTCGCGATCGCCGTGCTCGCGGTCTGCTCGCTACCCTTCGCGGTGAACACGATGAACGGGATCGTCGCGTCACGTTCGCGAACGGCTTTCAGGAAGTCGAGGCCGCTGATCGCCGGCATCTGGTAGTCGCTGACGATGCAATCGAATGGCTCCGATTCGAGCGCGGTCACCGCTTCGAGCGCGCTCGTCGCCGTCGTCACCGTCATGTCGGCGTTGGTCCGCTCGACGGACCCGGCGATGGTCTCGGGGAGTCCCGGTTCGTCGTCTACGAGCAGGACGCGGATCATCTCGTCGTCCCCCCGACGTCGGTCGACTGTGGCTTCGAGCTGAATCTCCCGGCGCACCGCCAGGTCGAGCCACTCGCCGACCCCCTCACCGAGGGCCAGTCCCTCGACGGTCCCCTCGCCGACGTCGTATCTCACCAGCCCCTGTGCTTCGAGTTTCGGGAGGTGGACGTGGTGCAGGGCCGTGCGGACGCGCTCGCTGTCGCCGTCGGTCACCAACACTTCGTGAACGATCTCGTCGAGTTCGTCCAGCGTCGCCACGCGGTGCTGTCGGAGATGAAACAACACTGTCCGCCGCGTCGGGTTCGAGAGAATTCCGAACAGCGTATCACTCGGAATACCAGTCGTACGTCCAGCTTCAGCTTCAGAATTTCCGGTCATTCGACTATCTTCGAACGGATCTGTTCCCTGAGCCAATAACTAATATTTCCATATTGGTACATATAGAGTGATTTGATCGCGGATGCGTACCTGACACACACCGGTGTGCAGGTGCGAGTGTTCCGTTCGGACCGGCCGGGGTTCGGACCGGCGGATCGAGATCCCCACTCGGGTCACACCGTCGTCGACTCGCCGACAGGGACCTCAGTCCTCTCGTTCGGCCCGCTCGATGCGCTGGCCTGCTCGCCGGAAGATGCCGCGGAGCGTCCGGGCTTCCCGGCCCGTGGGGTGGGCGCGACCGACGAACCGTCGACAGAGCCGGCGTGCTTTGGGCCGTTTCTCCTCCGGATGCCCGATGTCGTCGAGGAAGTCCGAAAACTGCTCGTGCAGGCCTTCGACCGCCTGCTGATCGGCGCGTTCGTGGCGCTCGTCGGGGTGCTGTGTCTCGTCGACCGTCAGATCACGCAACTCGTACAGCACCACGGTCGCGGCCTGACCGAGGTTCAGCACTGGGTACTCGGCGCTGGCGGGGATCGAACAGACCTGATCCATCCGGGCCAACTCGTCGTTGGTGAGGCCGACGCGCTCGCGGCCGAAGACGACGGCCGTCTCGGACTCGATGCGGGCGAGGTCGTCGGCCAGTTCGGCGGGCGTCTGGAAGGGATAGCGGACGTGTTTGGTGGCGTCCTCGTTGGTGACGGCGGTACAGCCGACGGTGTGGAACTCGGCGACGAGTTCCTCGAAGGTGAGTTCGCGGGCCTCGGGAAGCACGTCCTCGCGGGCCTGGCCGGCGAAGCCGTAGGCCTCGCCCTCGGGGTCGAGTTCGGGCGGGTCAACGAGGAGGAGGTCCGAGAGGCCGAAGTTCTTCATCGAGCGGGCGATGGTGCCGACGTTCCCGGGTTCGGTCGCGTCGACGACGGCGACGGACACCATCAGAGATCGAGGTCGCCGAGGTCGACGCCCAGGTCGTCGAGTGTCTCGTCGTCGAGTTTCTCCAGTTCCTCTTCGAGGGTGGGGAGTTCCTCCGCCGGGTCCGGGACGGGGACGTCGTCGGCGTCGGTGTCGACGTGGTCGATGCCGGCGTACCCGTCCGGGGCACGGCCGCCGTCGTCGAACCAGGCGTAGAAGGCGTCTTCCATCTCCGTCTCGCCGGCGTACTCCTTGCCACCTGCCTCGCGGAACCAGTAGAGGAAGTCGGCCTCGTGCTCGGGACAGAGCAGGACTTCCCCGAGCGGTTCGCCGTAGACGATGCGGGCGACGTTGCACTCCTGGATGTTCTCGTCGCCGTGGATCAGGTAGCAGGCGTCACACGGCTCGCCCATCATCGTCGAGAGCCGGACGATGCGGTCGCGCGTTTCGGGGTCCATCGTCCCCAGCGGCACGAGGTCGCCGTCCTCGTCGAACACTTCCGCCTCGTCGAACCGCCAGCCGCGCAGCCCGATGTTGACCTTGCCCATAGGCGAGTGTACTCGTTTGCCGACCAAAAAGCGCGCGACTCGAACACGATTCTCGGAAGCTGATATCGGGCCGGTGTATATTTCCAACCCCAGGCCCGAACCTCGAACAACCACCTAGCGATTTATGCCCGAAGAATCGCCCTACAGGGTACTGCAGGTCGGGACCGGCGACGGGTTTTCGGCCGTCCCCTCCGGCGAATCCGAGGCTCCCGCGCTGGACGTCGTCCGGGTCGGCACTGTCGGCGGTGCGCTGGACAGGCTCTCGGCGAAACCGTTCGCGTGTGTCGTCCTCGAGGCCGACTGCGCCGATGGCGGCGCCGTCGACGTTCGAGAATCGGCACGGGACGTGGCGCCGGGGCTCCCGTTCGTCGTTCTGGTTCGAGGGGACCGGACGGACCTGATCCCGGAACTGATCGAGGACGACGCGACGGAGTACGTCCTCGTCGACGCCGAACCGGAGCCGGCGGCGACGGTCGCGAAACGGGTCCGCGAGATCGTCGTGCGGTCCCCACGTGAGCCACCGAGCGAGCGACGGGGGCGGACGGAGCGGGTGCTCGCGGCGACGCCGGATCCGTTCAGACAGGCGGTCGAACAGGCTGGACACGCCGTCTACATCACCGATACGGACGGGACCATCGAGTACGTCAATCCAGCCTTCGAGGCGTCGACGGGGTACTCGCGGCCGGCCGCTATCGGGTCCGATCCGAGCATCCTCAAATCCGGCGAGCACAGCCGGGAGTTCTACGCTGGCCTCTGGAACACGATCCTCTCGGGGGAAGTCTGGAAGGGTGAGGTCATCAACCAGCGGCGAGACGGACAGAACTACGTCGCAGAGCAGACGGTCGCGCCCATCGAAGATCGGGCCGGCACCATCGACGGGTTCGTCGCGATCAACACCGACGTGACCCAGCGGAAAGCGTACCAGCAGCGTCTCCAGCGCTACGAGAACATCATCGGGAATCTCCCCGTTGGCGTCTACCGGACGACGGCCGAAGCGGGCGGCGAGTTCGTCGAGGTGAACTCCACGCTCGTGTCGATATACGACGCTTACTCGAAGAGCGAACTGCTGGAGGAGAGCGTGGCTAGCTTCTACGCCGACAGCGGCGACAGGGAGGCGTTCAGGGCCGAACTTCGCGAGAACGGGCACGTCACCGAGTTCGAGGTCGAACAGCGAACGCTCTCGGGGGAGCCAATCGACGTGACGCTCACGGCGATCCGAACCGAAGCCGACGGCCAGGTGTACATCGACGGCATCCTCACGGACGTCACGGACCGCCGCCGCCGCGAGCGCGAACTGAAGCGGAAAAACGAGCAACTCGAACAGTTCGCCAGTATCGTCACCCACGACCTGCGCAACCCGCTCAACGTCGCCCAGTCGCGACTCGAACTCGTCCGCGGGGAGTACGACTCCGAGCACCTCGACGTCGTGGACGAACAGCTCGTCCGTATGGAGGAACTGATCGAGGACGTCCTCGCAATCGCCCGCCACGGCGAACAGGTCGAGGACAGGAAGCCAGTCGACGTCGCGCCGCTCGTCGAGAGCTGCTGGGAGACCGTCGAGACGGGCGACGCCGACCTGATCGTCGACACCGACCGGACGCTCTCGGTCGACACCAGCCGTATCCAGCAACTGTTCGAGAACCTCTTCCGAAACGCCATCGAGCACGGCGGCCGGGACGTGACGATCCGGGTCGGCACGCTCTCCGACGGGTTCTACGTCGAAGACGACGGGCCCGGTATCCCGCCGGCCGAACGCGAGGCCGTCTTCGAGCACGGCTACACGACCGACGACGACGGGACCGGGTTCGGCCTCAACATCGTCGAGGAGATCGTCACCGCTCACGGGTGGGACGTTCAGGTCACGGACGGCACCGAGGGGGGCGCACGGTTCGAGATCACGGGTGTCGAACGACGGGATCGGGCCTGACCTCCGGTCCCGGAACGAATCACGTCGCTTTAGCGCCTGGATTCCTTGGGGAAGGTATGCGCAACGTCGACGCAGCCGGACTGGGCATCGGTGACGACTATCCGCCCCGCATCATGGGTGTGCTGAACGTCTCCAGCGAGTCGCCGTACGACCCCAGCGTCTACGACGACCCCGGAGAAGCTGCCGAGTACGTCGACGCGGAACTCATCGGCGAGGGGGCCGACATCGTCGACGTTGGCCTGGAGTCGGCCAACAAGAAGTTCGACGTACTGACCGCCGAACAGGAGCTCGAGCGTCTCGATACGGCGGTCGAGACCATCCAGAGCGTCTCCGGCGACGCCGTCTTCTCCATCGAGACCCGCTACCACGAGGTCGCGGAGGCGGCGCTCGACCGCGGGTTCGACATGGTCAACGACATCTGCGGGTTCGCCGACCCGAAGATGGCAGAGGTCTGTGCCGACTACGACGTGGCCGTCGGGAAGATGGCCAGCCCGCCGGATCTGGAACGCCCCGGGGCCGTCGAGGACGTGGACGACATCTACGACGCCCTGGAGCTGAACGGGTTCACGGACAAGACGATCCTCGACCCCGCCTTCGGCGGCTGGAGCGAGGACAAGACGATCGAGGACGACCGCGAGACTTTCGACCGACTCCGGGAGTTCCGCGGCTACGGCTACCCCCTGCTGGTCTCGATCAACCGGAAGAACTTCCTCCGGGAGATCGCCGGCCGCACGACCGAGGAGGCCCTCCCCGTGAGCCTCGCGGCCACCGCGATGGCCGTCGAGCGCGGCGCACACGTGATCCGGACACACGACGTACGGGAGACTCGCGACGCCGCGCTGGTCGGCGACGCCTTCACCCGCGAACGGGTCCGGACGCCCGAAGTCGAGGAACTGGACGTGACCACGGCGGGCGAAGTCGGCCGCCACCTCGACCGACTGGGCGTCGACGGTGCCTACGCCGACGACGCCGTCGTCCGGGTGTTCGAGGTATCGGGGCTCGACGAGGCCGCCACCCAGTCACTCCGCGAGGCGGCCGGCACCTACGGCGTCACGGCCGTCGAGGGTGGGGCGGGCGACGACGGTACTGCGACCGTGCTCCTGTTCGGGACGGTCGGTGCCCTCCGGCGGTTGGCCACGGGGGTCGACGAGGACCCACTCGCGTCGGTCGTGTCGTCCATTACGGACGGGCTACCCGGAGCGTAAGCCCTGCTTAACCGTTCCACGCCAGCCGCCGTACGACGGCCGACCGGACTGCCTGACGAAGAGAAAACTTATGCCAAATGCGCAAGAACAGGGGGGTGAAGGCCGAAAGGGCACCCGGGTAGGGGTACCAGGTTGTGCCACTTCGGCTCACCTCGATTTATATAGCACCAACCCGGTGAGCGAGTAGCATGAACTTTCACACCTGGGAACCCGCATACGACGCCATCCTCACGGACTTCGGCTACGGTCGGGGCGGTGACGAACACGCCCGCGACGTGCTCGCCGGACTGGTCGACCCCTTCGACACGGCGCGGTTGGATTTCCGGGACCAGCGAGTCGCCATCGCCGGGGCCGGGCCGTCACTGGCGACCGAGACCGGCGGAGCGGCCGAGGCCGACGCCGTGCTCGCCGCGTCGACGGCCGCCGACACCCTCCGGGACGCCGGCGTCGACGTCGACTGCATGGTCACCGATCTCGACAAGAACCCCGAGACGGCCCGGGAACTGACCGAGCAGGGCGTCCCGGTCGCAGCCCACGCTCACGGCGACAACGTCGCGGCCGTCCGCGATCTGGTCCCGACGTTCGATGGCGAGCAGGTGCTCCCGACGACGCAGGCCGAGCCTGCGGGGCCGGTCGAGAACTTCGGTGGGTTCACCGACGGGGACCGGGCGGCGTTCCTCGCGGACCACTTCGGTGCGGCCGAACTGGTGTTCGTCGGCTGGGACTTCGACGACCCGGACGTAGGGGCCGAAAAACGGCAGAAACTGGCCTGGGCCGAACGGTTGCTCTCCTGGCTGGAACAGCGCCGAGACGAGCGGTTCGACGTGCTCGACGGGCGGCGAGACACACTCACGCGGTCCTGGACGGACGAGTGAGGGGAGTCAGTCGCGGTCGAACCGGCGGTCGAGTTCGGACAGCGCTCGCTCGACGACGGTAGTTTCGGCCCGTTCCAGCACCCGCATCACCTCGTCGGTGTACTCGACGGTGACCGAGGGGAGTCGGCCGGCCAGTGGCCCGCCGAGGACGTCGCCCGGATCGACCTCGGTCTCGAAGACGTACGCGTCGGGGTCCTCGCGGAGCGGATCGGTGAAGGTGAAGTGCGTCTGGACGAGGTCCCGTGCGTGGTCACGGTCGAGCGAGTCGACGGCAGCGGCCCAGAAGTCGGACTCCGGTGACTCGACCAGCGGCCGTGCGGCCTCGGCCAGGCGGCGCTGTCTGTCGAGTTGCGCTTGCTCGATGGTCCGTCGCCGGTCGCCGCGGATGCTCGGCCGGAGGTTGGCGAGGTACACATCCGTGTCGCGGACCCGATCACGGTAGTCCTCGAAGTCGCCGTCGGCGTCGGCGGCGTAGTCCAGAACGGGTTCGAACTGCTCGAGGACCCGGCGGCGATAGTCGCGCAACTCGGGGCGGACGACGCGCTGGTCGAGGCGGCGGCTGTTCTTGAGGAGTTTGTTGAGCAACCGGCCGCTGGCGCCCGATTCGCCACGCAACACGGCGACCACGTCGAACTCCTCGTAGGCTGTGTCGACGATGTCACCGACGAACTCCTCGAACCCGGCTCTGACAGCCTCGCGGGTCATCATCCCGGCTATGGACTGCCGCTCCCTAATGGTACTGGTCGCTTCGAGGCGGAGGAGCGCGGCTCAGGGCGTCAGGACGACCTTGCCGCTGGACTTGCGGTCCTCGATGTACTGGTGGGCCTCGGCGGCGTCTTCGAGATCGAAGCTCGTCCCGACGATCACGTCGAGGTCGCCCGATTCGAGCTGACCCGTCAGCTTCGGGACGGCCTGGAACACGCGACCGGGGTCGCGGTACATCGCCTGCCCGAGGTGGTAGCCGATGACGGTGTGGTTGTTGAACAGGAGGTCGGCGGTGTTGGGCTGGCCCGGTTCGCCCGACGCCGCGCCGAAGGAGACCATCCGGCCGAAGTGGGTCAGCGCCTTCAGGCTCTCGGTGGTCGTCTCCGAGCCGATACCGTCCAGCACGAGGTCGACGCCGTCGCCGTCGGTGATGTCGTTCACGTGCTCGACGAAGTCCTCTTCGGTGTACTGGATCGGGTGGTCACAGCCCAGGTCTTCGGCGAGGTCGAGTTTCTCCTCGGTGCTGGCGGTCCCGAACACTTCCGCGCCGGCGTTGCTGGCCAACTGGACGGCGGCGGTCCCGACCCCGCCCGCCGCGGCGTGGATCAGCACCTGCTCGCCCTCGGTCATGTCGCCCCACTCGAACAGGCAGTTGTGGGCGGTCAGAAACTGGACCGGGAAGCCAGCGCCCTCCTCGTAGGACATGTCCTCGGGGAGGTCGAACAAGCCGGCGGCGTTTGCGAGGGCGTACTCGGCGTAGCCGCCCTCCTCGACGAAGCCCATCACCTCGTCGCCGACCTCGCGGCCGACGCCTTCGCCCACCGCGTCGACGACGCCCGCGACTTCCATCCCGGGGACGTACGCCGGATCGGGACCGCCCTGGTAGTGCCCGCGGCGCTGCATGATGTCCGCGAAGTTGATCCCAGCGGCCTTCACCTCGATCCGGACCTCGCCCGATCCTGGCTCGGGTTTCTCCCGCTCGTTGATCTCGATGTTCTCGTTGCCGCCGAACTCTGTTACCTCAGCTACCTTCATGAGCTTACAATGGAAACCCCCCTATGTAAATTCCCCCGGTCTGGGGGAACTTTGCCGATGTGGAGAGTTGTCCCGTCGGGACTTATCCGTCACGAGTCGGGGCCATCAGGACCGGGATCGGTGACGATCGGACGAGTTTCGACGTGACACCGCCCCAGAGAAAACGGCCGAAGTCGGACTCCTCGCCGGTGCCCAGAACGACCTGGTCGATGTCCTCGTCGTCGATGTACGAACGGATCTCCCGGTACGGTTGCCCCTGCTGGACGGCGGTCACGAGCGAGTCGATGCCGGCGGCCTCCACACGGCTACGGGCGTCCTCGAGCGTTTCTTCGGCCGCCTCGGAGAGTCGCTCCGTCGTGCTGGCCGACCGCACGTCGGGACCGAGCGACGCGGTCTCGGCGACGGTGAGGAGGTGCAGCGTCGCGCCGGTTGCGGTAGCGGCGTCGATCCCCGCCGACAGCGCTCGGTCGGCCGCATCACTCCCGTCGATCGGAACCAGGACGCGCTCGGGCGGGTAGGCGAACGCGAACTCCGAGCCGGGGTTACAGACGAGCACCGGCACCGGAGCCGACGAGATCACCCGTTCGGTGACGCTCCCGAGGAGAACCCGTTCCAGCCCGCGTCGCCCCCGCGTCGGCATGACGACGAGGTCGATATCGGACGCCGACGCGTAATCGACGATCGTCGGTGACGGGGCCCCCTGCAGGACCGCCGTCCGCACGGTCACGCCCCGGTCCCGCGCCCGTTCCTCGACAGCGTCGACGATCCGTTCACCCTCCTCCACGAGGGCGTCCACGATCTGTCCGCGGACGTTCGTCACGCTGTCCCGGGTCGTGTCGGCGACGTTGATCACGTGGACCGACCCGTCGTGGGTCGCAGCGATATCGAACGCCACGTCGCTGACCGCCGTCGCCTCCTCGCTCCCGTCCGTCGGCAGCAGGATCCGGTCGTACATACGTACGGATTTCAGACGCGGACAGTAAAAGAGCAGGTCGGACGCGACGATCAGGCGCTCCCGACGTGCCCACCGGAGCGACAGACCGGCCGGCCGTGTACGGCGTGGATTTAAGCCGTCCGGCGCGTGGGTGTACAACAATGCCACACGACTGTTCGTTTCTGACGGACGTACTGCCCGACGAGCAGGTGTCGTTCGGGGACTCGGACCGGGACAACCACGCCGGGGACTGGGCCTCCGACGGGGCGGGCACGGGTGTCAAGCCCGACGCGGTCGTCTGGCCGGAGTCCACAGAGGAGGTGTCCGCGGTCCTGTCGGCCGCCGACGAGCGGGGCGTGCCGGTGACACCCTACGCGGCGGGCACCAGCCTGGAGGGGAATCCGGTGCCCGAGTTCGAGGGTGTCAGCCTGGACATGACGCGCATGAACGACGTGCTGGAGGTCCGGCCCGACGACTTCCAGATCGACGTGCAACCGGGTGTGATGGGGGACGTGATCGACGAGGAAGCCGCCACACACGGACTCTTTTTCCCGCCACTCCCCTCGTCGGGCGACATCTCCACCATCGGCGGCATGATCGCCAACGACGCCAGCGGGATGCAGACGGTCAAGTACGGTGAGATCGCCGACTGGGTGCTCGAACTGGAGGTCGTCCTGGCCGACGGCTCCGTGATCGAGGCCGGCTCGAAGGCCGTCAAGACCTCCAGCGGCTACAACCTGAAGGAACTCCTGATCGGCAGCGAGGGGACCCTCGGCGTCGTGACGCGGGCGACCCTGGAACTGGAGGGGCGGCCCCAGCAGATCTGGGGCGGGCGGGCCATCTTCCCGACGCTCGACGACGCCGCCGAGGCCGTGATGGACGCCGTCCAGTCGGGCGTGGACGTGGCCAAGATCGAACTCGTCGACGACGTGAGCGCCGAGATCGCCGCGGACTACGCGGACGGCGACGCCGACCTCCCGCCGGACCCGATGGTCTTCCTGGAGTTCCACGCCAACCACGGCATCGACGAGGAGATCGACTACTGCCGGTCGATCTTCGAGGGCCACGACGTCGAGCGGTTCGAGATGGCCGATGCGGAGGAGATGGACCAGCTCTGGAAGGCTCGCGCCGAGCTCGCCTTCGCGATCCAGATGTGGGAGCCCGACCTCCAGCCGCTCCACCCCGGCGACATCACCGTCCCGATCAGCAAGCTCCCGGAGATCATCCGCTACGCCAAGGATCGGGGCGCGGAAGACGACATCGTCGTCCCCTGCTTCGGCCACGCCGGCGACGGGAACGTCCACTACTCCGTGCTGGTGAATCTGGACGACCCCGAGACCATCGCGACCGGCGAAGAGGTCTACACAGACATCGTCGAACGCGCCATCGAGATGGGGGGCACCTGCACCGGCGAGCACGGCGTCGGCCGCGGGAAACGCAAGTACCTCGTACAGGAACACGGCGAGGAGAGCGTCGAGGCGATGCGGGCGCTCAAACGTGCGCTCGACCCAAAGGACACGCTGAATCCGGGGAAGATATTCCCCGAGACGGCACAGGGCGAGCGGGTGCAGGCCGAGCCGACCGACGACTGAGCCGAGCACCCGGACGCGACCGCAGGGATCGGCCGGCTCTTTCGCCCACGTTCGCGGGAGCGCCGCTCCCGCGAGCCCGTCAGAGATCTACGATCTCTGGAGACGTTTTTCGGCGAGCGATCGCCCAGGGCGACCCGAGGAGGAAAACGGTGTCCCTGAAACGGCACGAGGCGAGCAGCTGCGGGCCGAAAACGACGGTTGCTCGAACAGCCTCCGATCAGTCGTGGACGAACACGTCCAGCACGTCCGTCCCCTCTCGCTCCAGCGCGTCGGCGAAGGTGTCGGCGATCTCGTCGGGCGTCTCGACGCGGTGTCCCCGCGCGCCGTGGCTCTCGGCGTTTTTCACGAGATCGACCGGCGGCTCGAAGTCCATGCCGACGTAGTCGTGGTCCTCGTCGTCGCCGCCGAAGATGGAGATGGTGTTGTCCTTCAGGATGCGGTAGTTGCGGTTGTCCGGGATGACCACGGTGAGGTCGAGGTCGTGGCGCACCGCGGTGTAGATCGAGTGCGGATAGTAGAGGTACGAGCCGTCACCGATGTAGCCCACCACGTCGCGGGGGTCTTCGGTCATCGACTCGGCCAGCGCCGCGCCGACGGATGCGGGGAGGCCGTAGCCGAGGCCGCCACCCTTGTTCGAGATCATCTGTTCGGCCTCCATCTCCCAGCGGATCAGGAGCGGATACTTCGATGTCACGCCCTCGTCGACGACGTAGGCGTCCGGCGCGGTCGCTTTGAGCGCGTCGACGAGGTCGGCCTTTGAGGCACGGGTCTCGCCCTCGGGCGTCTCGTCCTCGCTCATCGACTGGATGGTGCTGGCGAGAGCCTGCTTCGTGGTCTCGACGCTGTCGATCCGGCGCTGGCGTTCCGCGGTGTCAATCCGGTCCTCGAGGCGCTCGGCCAGCTGGTCCATCACGAGGCCGGGGTCGCCGACGACGGCGGCCTGTGCGGGCTGGTTCTTCCCGACCTCCCAGGCGTCGTCGGAGATGTGGATGCAGGTGGTGTCGCTGTCGACCAACGCGTTCTCGTGGTTCAGCAGGGTCGTGTGGGTGGACGTGCCGACGAGCACGAGCGTGTCGGTGTCCATGAGCATGCTCGCCACGCCCTCGTTGGGCGGGATGTGGGAGATCCACTGCGGGTGGTCGCCGGGGAAGTTCACCTCACAGGAGAGGATCTCGGCGTGGACACGCGCGCCGGAGGCCTCTGCGAGGTCGACGGCCGCGTCGACGGCGTCGGCTCCCGACCGGGCGACGTGATCGCCCAGGATGAGGACGGGGTCGTCGGCCTCGGCGAGCAGGTCGGCCGCTCGTTCGATCTGCCCGGCGTCGCCCGGTCCAGCGTTCGGGATCTGCCCCAGCGGCTCGATGGCCTCCGGGTCCGTCTCCGAGAGCATCACGTCCTGGGGGAGCCCGAGGAAGACCGGCCCCGTCGGTGGCGTCAGGGCGACGCGGAACGCCCGACGGAGCATCGTCGGCAGGGCCGTCACGTCCAGCACTTCGTCGGACCACTTGGTGAACTGGTCGACCATCGCCTCCAGATCGCCGTGGAGCAGGGGTTCCTCGTGGCGGAAGTCCCGCTCGTGGTTGCCGGCAGTGATGACCAGTGGCGTGCCCGCGAACTGGGCGGCGTAGGTGTTGCCCACGCCGTGGGCCAGGCCGGGCGTGATGTGGAGGTTGACGACGCCGGCCGGCATCACACTCTCGTCGTGGTGGGCGTGGTAGCGGCGCGTGCTGGCGTAGCCCGAGGCCATCCCGACCGCGATGTCCTCGTGCAGTCCGAGGACGTATTCGAGGTCGCTCCGACTGATCGCGTCGAGGACCGGTAGCTCCGTCGTGCCGGGGTTGCCGAAGACGTGTTCGACGCCGTACTGCTCCAGCGCGTCGACGAACAGATCCGAACCCGTGTAGCCTGTCATGGAGATACTGTGTCTCCGGCGGGCACCCCTAAAATAGTTACACACCAGGCCTGAGGGGTTCCCAGCGGCTTTCAGCGGCGACCACTCGGAAAATTTGTTACCCCGGCCGCCGCGTCCGCGATCTACGCGCCACCGGGCAGCCGATCGAAGGGGCCCCCACTCCCGCCGTCGTCCCCGTCCCCGGTGAGACAGGTCCGCTCCGTCACGGTCTCGCCGTCGTGGACGACGACGATCTCCTCGGGCGCGTCGGCGAGGTCCGGTGCCGCAGCGAGGTAATCGTGGCTGACGATCTTCCGAGTACAGACGTCGGCGTCGTCGGGCCGTTCGGTCACCGCCTCGAAGCGGACGGTCCCGTCGGATCCGGACACGTCGGCCAGTCGCGGGACGCTACAACCGTCGGACGCCACGATCGTCCCGCGGACGACGGGCACGCCGCCACAGATAGCGTCCGCCGAGTTCTCGATCTCACTCCCGGCCCCGGTCGTCACGAACACGTCACCCGCGCCACCGTCACAGGACTCCTTCGTGACTTCCGTGCCGTCGTGGACGACGACCACCTCGTCGGGCGTCTCGTCGTAGCCGGCGACGGTCACGACGTACTCGTGCCCGACCAGGGCCTGCGTGCAGACCGTCACTCCCCCCGTGTCGTCGACGGTCTCCAGTACCAGTCGGAGCGTGCCATCGGTCAGGCTCACGTCCGCGACCGCCGGCTCTTCACAGCCGTCCGAGGCCACGATAGTCCCGGTGACGCCCGTCGCGCCGCCACAGGCGACCGCCGCACGCTCCTCCAGGTCGCTGGTCTGCCCCGTCGTCGTCAGAGTCGTGTTCAGCCCGTCCGAGAGGCCCAGATCCGAAGTGCCGGCGCTCGCGACGCCGGAAACGCCAGTCGTTGCCACGCCGATACCGATCGCCTGAAGGTACTGTCTCCGGTTCATGTCCCCACGATACTATTCTCAACGAAGTGTAATTTTAATCTTTCCGCTAGCATAACAATTTCGACCTCTAGAACGGACGCCGCGACCGTCGACGAGTCGTCTCCGGTCCGTGCTAGGCGGCGTGTTTCGGGAGCTGGACACTGAACACAGCACCGGTATCGTCGGGCGTGACGTCTGACGGGATGTTCGTGTTCGCACGGTCCTCGACCCGGACGCTGCCGCCGTACGCCTCGGCGAGGCGGTTGACGAGGTACAGCCCGATCCCGGTGCCCGGACTTTGGGTGCCCATCTCGCCTTTCCCGAAGATCTCGTCTTTCTGATCGTCCGGGATGCCGGGGCCGTCGTCGGCGACACTGAGGATCACGTCGTCGGCTGCCTCTTCGACCGTGACCCAGACGGTCGGGTCGTCGCTGTCGTTGTGGCGCACGGCGTTGCTCAGGAGGTTGCCGACGACCGACCGGAGCAACTCGTTGGCATAGACGTCGACCGAGGGTACGTCGCCGACGACGGAGATGGTCGCGTCGTCGGCGGTCCGTCGCTTCTCGATCTCGGTGGTGACGACGGGCTTCAGGGAGGTGGGTTCCAGATCGAACGTTTCACCGTGAGCGATGGAGTCGACGATGTCGCCGACGACAGTCGTCAACTCCGAGATGTGCTGAGATGCGTCCTCGATCCGGTCGAGGTACTCCCAGGGTCGCCCCTCGGCGGACTGCTTCGCGACTTCGGCCCAGCTGAGGAGCAACTGGACGTCGTTGTTGATGTCGTGACGCACGAGACGGTTGATGACTGCCAGTTCCTCGTTGGTGGCGGCCAGCTCCCGTTCGCGGCGTTTCTGCTGGGTGATATCGCGCGAGATGAGCTGGAAGGAGTCGCCGCCGCTACCCTCCGTGATCGGCACGGCGATGTTGTGGAAGTGCCGGACGCCGATGTCGTCTTGGAACGTGACGGCGCTCCCGGCCGTGATGGCCCGCTTGCCCTCCTCGATACGGCTCTGTGCGACGTCTCCTGGGATCACGTGCCCGAGTTGCTGCCCGATCAGGTCGGACTCGTCGGTGCCGAAGGAGGTGGCCATCGCGCTGTTGGCTGCGACGATCGTCCCGTCGGTGTCGACGTGGACGATCTCGTCCGGCGTGTTGTCGACGAGCATCTCGTAGCGGTTGCGGGCCCGGCGCTGTGCGACGACGTTCCCGATCCGGTTGGCGAGCAGTTCAAGTCGGTCCTGTGCCGCGATCTCGTCTTTCTTGAAGTACTCGTCGACGCCCGCGCTCATGGCGTGACTGGCAACCATCTCGTCGCCCTCGCCGGTCACCATGACGAACGGAATCCCGTACTGGTCGTCGATCCGCCGGTACAGTTCGAGCCCGTTCATCTCGGGCATCTGGTAGTCGCTAACCACGCAGTCGACGGAGTGTTCTTCGAGGACGGACAACGCCTCGGCACCGCTGTTGGCGGTTCGCGTCGCGATCCCGTGTTCGTCGCCGAGCTTGTCCGCAGTGACACTCACGAAGAAGTCACTGTCGTCGACGACCAGCACATCGAGGGAATCCGACGCGAGCATAGTCTCAGTTGCAGCGGACCCCGCAAAGTATGCTCCGTTCCGGTATTCAGGACTGATATTGCGTTCACATTGTGAACGGACGGCACTCTGTCCCTGGTGTTGCGAATCCGAGAGCTCGGGACCGAGAGGGCGATCGTGGGGTCAGCGGTCCCGCGCTCTCCTGGCGGGCGTCACTACTCCGGGTAGCCGATCCATCTGTGTGAGCGTCAGTCCCGCCAGCGCGATGGCGGCCGCAGTGAGCTGGAGCATCGTCGACATACCGCTTCCGATGTAGACGTTCAGTGCCGGCGCGTACAGCGCGGTCAGCGCGAGCAGGAGGTAGGCCGCGCGGTGCGTGGCTCCGAGGACGTGTCGGCCGTCGAAGCCGATGGTGACCGCGGTGAGTGCGACGACGCCGACGAACACGCAGAACGCCGACACGGGCGTCCCAGTCAGCGACCAGTTGACGAGGCTGTCGTTCACCACGAGCGAGAAGGGGATCAGGAAGCCGGCCGCGCCGATCCGGAGCGACTGCTTGGCCGAGATCATGAATCCGCTGTTGGCGATCCGCGACCCCACGGCGACGCCGACTGCGACCGGCGGCGTGATCGCCGACAGCATCGCGAAGTAGAACACGAACAGGTGGGCCGTGATCTCTGTGACGCCGAGTTCCACCAGCGGACTCACCAGCAGGGTCGCCACGAGGATGTACGCGGCGGGCGTCGGCATCCCGAGGCCGAACAGGATGCTCGTGATCATCGCCAGGATCAACACGACCAGCAGGACGCCGCCGCCGAGCGCGACCATCCGGACACTGATCTCGGAGGTCAGCCCCGTCTGGGTGAGCATGCTGATGATGACGCCCATCGCGGCGAGGACGCCCACCAGCGGGGCCATGTCCATCGCGCCGCGGCGGAAACCCTTGAGGGTCGTGTAGACCGTCTCGACGAGCGTGTAGAGCGTCCGTTCGACGGCCGTCCCGATGGAGACGCCCGAAGCGGTCGCATCGGTGGACTCACCGCCCTCGGTGACCCCGCCGAGATTGCGGGCCAGCGTCGCCATGGGGTTGCCCAGGACCATCGTCCCGATCATCGTCAGAGACGTGTACAGGCCCGCGGCCATCGGCGAGAGCTGCATGACGACCAGCGTGTAGACCAGCACGGACATCGGGATGGCGAAGTGTGCGCCGTCGAAGAAGCGGGCGATTGCACCGGCGAAGTCCTCGCCCACACTGTTGCCGTTCCGGCCCTGCAGGGCGACGGCCTGCAGCAGGCGGGTGACGAGGAGTGCGACGATGGCGGCCGCGGCCGACTGGAGGATGCCCAGGCCGAGGACGAATCGGACCACGTAGAACGCGCCGACGACGACCAGCGCGTACAGCGATTTCAGGAGTGAACCCCGGCTAAAGAGTGAGGACAGAATGCCGGGCCCGTCCGTGTTCTCGGTGGTCCAGCCGTACCGCAGGACGGCGAACTGGACGGCGACGCCGACCGAGAAGTAAAACAGGAGTGCCGGGATGATGGCGGCCTGGATCACCCGGACGTAGGCCACACCGAGGATGTCGGCCATCAGGAACGCGGCGACGCCCATGACCGGGGGCATGATCTGTCCGCCGGAGGAGGCGACGCTCTCGATGGCCGCGGCGAAGTCCTTCCGAACGCCCTGATCTTTCATCATCGGGATGGTGAAGGAGCCGGTGGTCGCGGCGTTGGCCGCCGCGCTCCCGGTGATCGACCCCATCGCCATGCTGGAGATGACGGCGACGTGGACGACGCCACTCCGCAGGTTCTCACCGAGTTTCTTCCCGAGGCCCAAAATTACGTCCAGTGCCCCGAACTCGCGGGCGAGCCCGGCGAACATGATGAAGATGGCGACCCAGGTGGCACCGATCTCCATGATGAACCCGAACGCACCGGAGAGCCGGACCGCACCGTAGGTCGCGATGCCCTCCAGCGAGAATCCGGGGTGCTGGAGGAACCCGGGCATCAGATCGCCGAAGAACGCGTACAGCACGGAGCCGACCGCGACGAGGGCGATGGACCAGCCGTAGGCCCGTCGGGTGGCGTCGATGGTCAGCACGACGATCACCAGCCCGACGTACAGGTCGACGTTCTGAAACCCCGAGATCAGAGCGGGGCCGTCCAGACGCGCGTAGTTGGTGAACACGTGGTAGCTCGTCGCGGCCCCAGCGACCGCGAGCGCGACACAGACGAAGCCGTCGACGATCCGGACCAGACGGTAGGGTCGGTCGGGCACCCAGGCCGTCAGCTTCGTCGCGCTACTCCGGTCGGTCGGGTCCTCGGCGACGGTCAGCGCCTGGGCGAGGTAGTAGAGGGCCGTGCCGGCACCGAAAAAGCCGATGGCGAACTTCGCGCGGACGACAGGGCGCTCCCAGGCGAAGTACAGCGTCACGGCGGTCAGGCCGACGCCGATGAGCGTGATCAGCGTGAGCAGTACTTGTTCGGCGATCCCCCGCTCGCGGAAGGCGGAGAGGTCCTCGCGCGGCGACCAGGTCTCGGTTTCTGATGTGGTATCGGTCATCGTGAATATGGAAAGAGTGGTTACGACAGCGTGGGGTGCTGGTGGCTACTGTTCGCCGACGGAGTAGCTGTCGTTCCAGACGCCTTTCTCCTTGTAGAAGTCGGCGGCAGCGGGGTGGAACGGTAGCGTGTCGTAGCCGTTTTCCGTCCAGAACGATCCCTCCTCCATCGTCCCGAGGAGGGCGTTCTCGTCGCCGAGGCCGTCGCGCTGACTCCACAGCGTCTCCAGGAACGTGTAGAGCGTGTCGTAGTCGAAGTCGTCCCGGGTGACGAAGTTGTACGCCAGCGCCGGCGTGTTGAGTGTATCGGGCGCGTACGCGTAGCCCTCGAACTGGGTCGTGTCGACCTCGCTCATGATGATCGACGGATCCTCTTCGAGCTGGGAAACGACGTTGTCAGGGAACTGGAGCAGGCGCAGGTCCGTCGTACTCTTCATCTGCTGGAGCCAGCTGGGCTCGACGGCGAGGTTGACGAAGGTCCCGGCCCCGGCGTCCAGGCGACCCTCGCTCATGGCACTGCCCTGTTCACCGTAGCCGATGCTGATGCGTTCGTAGTCCTCGGTGACGAAGCTGAGCGCGTACTCGAGCATCTCCGCGGTCCCCGATCCGCTCGGGGTCGGCGAGATGCGATCGCCCGAGCCGATGTCGCTCACACTCGTCCAACCCTCGTTGGACGAACACATGAACCACGCCAGGTCGTACAGGTGGAACACCTGGAACGGAGTGAAATCGAGGCTCCCGAACGGTTCTTCCTCGTTGGCGATCTTGCTCGCCGTCCAGTTCTGGATGTAGACGATGTCGGACTGATCCTGGCTGAGCCGCCCGATGTTGGCGTTTGTCCCCTCGCTAGGCTGGGCCTGGACGTTCACCGTGTCGTTGTTCTGGTTGACGACGTTGGCGATGACCGTACTCATCGTGTAGGCCGCGGTGTCCTGGGTCGAGGTCGTCATGACCATCTCGCCGTCGGCACCGGGCGCCTCGCTACTGCCACTGCCCTCGTCTCCGAAACAGCCGGCGAGTCCGGCCGCACCGACGAGCCCTGCGCTACCGAGCGAACGCTTCATGAACGACCGTCTATCAACGGTATCTAATCTGGATCTTCCACGCATGGGAACTGGATTAACGTTTACTGCATATATAGCCTTCCATGACAGAAGTGTAAAGTTGAAAAATAGTTGTCTTAACAGTGGGCCGTGTTACACACACTCTACCACGCCATGGTTACGCCCTAGATTGCTGGAAACATATCGAGGGCGACCGTCCGAGCGGGATTCGCTGGAAACTGTGTCGTTCGTCCGGGGACACCGTTCCTATCAGTTATCGGGTGCGAGCGTCTCGATGGTCCGCTGGATGTCGGCCTGTTCGGCCGCACGGGGGAAGGATACGGACGCGGAGGTGACGCCATCGATCGCCTCGAATTCGTCGACGCGGTCACGACACTCCTCGGGCGTCCCCGCCACGGCGAGTTCGTCGAGCAGGTCCTCCGGGAACTCCGCGACGATTTCTTCGCGGTCGCCGTCGTCCCATTCGTCGTGAATTTTGTGCGCTAGGTCCTCATACCCCTGGCGGGCCAGCGCGTCCCGGTAGAAAGTACCCATGCCACCGATATAAAAGCATATATGAGATTTGACAAGTTCTCGTGCTTTTTGACGGTCTTCGTCGACACAGCAGGTCAGCGAGACGGTGACTTCCTGCTCGCTGCGGTCGCGGTCGCCGAGGTCGGCGCCGTGATCGAAGTCCTCCAGTCGGTCCCGAAGTCCCTCCTTCGTGAGCATCAGGGCGTGCCAGCCGTCGGCGAACCGGCCGGCGAGTTCGACGGATTTGGGCCCCATCCCGGCGGCGTCGATCTGGGGCGTCTGCTCGGGCGGCTCACAGCGCAGCCGGAACCCGTCGAGGTCGTAGTACTCGCCGTCGTAGCTGACTCGCTCGCCCGAGAGGACCTGTTTGACGACGTCCACAGTTTCACGGGTGAACTTCAGCGGGTTGGCGAAGTCCTTGCCGTGCCAGTTCTCGATGACGATGGGGCCGGAGGGACCGAGGCCGAGGCGGAAGCGGCCGTCGGAGACTTCCTGCAGCGTGGCGGCGGTCTGACCGATGAGCGCGGCCGACCGGGAGTAGATCGGCATGATGGAGGTGCCGATGCCGATCTCCTCGGTGCCGTGGGCGATGCTGGTGAGTGTGGTCACCGCGTCCCGGCCCCAGGTCTCGGGGAGCCACGCGCGGTCGTATCCCAGTTCCTCCGCAGTCTGGGCCTGTTCGACGAGGGTGTCCACGCTGGGCTGTGCCGCGACCGGCAGGAAAACGTCACGTACCATACCCTCTCACCGACCGGGATCGGGAAATAAGTTGCCGCCTCGTGGCAGGCGTTCGGTCGCCAGGCGAGGCTCCCGGTGGACTGTGCGTGCACGACGAAAGTCGGAGCGGGGTGTCGCAGGTTAGACGTCCGGGTCTTCCATGATGTCCGGGACGCCCTTCGCGGTGATGGTCTCGCCGGTGATGTACGAGGACGCATCGCTGGCGAGGAACTGGGTCAGGTCGGCGATCTCCTCTTCGAGACCGATCTGTCGGTCGACCGCCGAGCGGTCGATGTTGTCGGCGCTGACGCCCATCTGACTCTCGACGCCGGGCGTGGCGACGAAACCGGGCGCGATGCAGTTCACTCGGACGCCGTCGTCGGCCCACTCGAACGCGAGCGTCGACGTGAGGTTCGAGACGGCGGCTTTCGCCGCGGCGTAGTGGCTCATGAAGGGTGCGCCGCGGTTGCCCGCCACGCTGGAGAAGTTGACGATCACGCCGCCGTCACCCTCGCGCATGACCTCGCCCGCGGCCTGCGTGCAGTGGTAGGTGCCGTGGAGGTTGATGTCCACGATAGTCTTCCAGCCGTTCTCGCTGATGCCCTCGAAGTTGGCCATGAAGGAGGCCCCGGCGTTGTTGACGAGGATGTCCACACCGCCGAACTCCTCGACGGTCGCCTCGACCAGCGCGTCGACCGCGTCGCGCTCGGTCACGTCACACTCGATGGCGAGACACTCGCCACCGTCCTCGGCGTTGATGCCCTCCGCGACTTCGTCCACTTTCTCCTGCTCGCGCGAGCAGATCACGACGTCGGCGCCGTCGTCGGCGAACCGCTCGGCGATCGACCGACCGATCCCCTGGGACGCACCCGTGACGATCGCCGTCTGATCCTCGACTGCGAACTGCTCTCTCATCGGCTTTCCTCCGTTTCAGTTACCATTGTTAATCAACAATGCCGCGTTCTACCTCAATGTTAATAAATCTGCACATACCGGGTGGCGTGACGGACCGGACATGGGTGGAGCGATTTCCCCGCTACCAATGTCAAGTAAAAAAATTCTAATGGGTAGAAGTGGGAGACCAAGCCATAGGACGATGGTCCCCAACTGCCCTTCCCTTCCGAGGTTGCAGTCATGAGTCCCACTGTCCGACGGCCGCTATCTGTGGTCGCCACGACAGTAGTCGCAGTGCTGCTGGTCGGGTCCGCGACCGGCGCGCCACTCGCGGCTGCGAACAATGTGAACAGTACCCAGTCGACCGGGCCCCAGATATCGCTCAGCGACGTGAGCATCACGCCCTCCCGGCCCGCGCCCGGCGACCTGGTCGAAATCAGTGCCGAGGTCTCGAACGCGGCGACCAGTTCCGAGACCGCGGAGGTCCAGACAGTCCGACTGGAGAGCCGGTCCGGTTTCAAGCGGTACGGACAGGTCAGAGATCTCGGAACGGTGACCCCCGGTGGATCGGTGACCGCACCGCTGACGACGACGTTCGAGGAACCAGGCGTCAAGAAACTGGAGTTGACCGTCTCCGTGAAGACCAACGACGACGAACTGGTCCAGTTCAACTATCCGGTGACGGTCGTCGTCTCCGAGAGCGGGCCGAAGATGAGCATCGACGTGGCGGGCTCGGTCGGCAGGTACCGCGAGATCGCGGTCAACGTCTCGAACGGCCAGCTCGACGCCATCCGGAACCTCGACCTCACGCTCGACGGTCGGAACGTCCGGATCGGCGATCCCGAGCGCCTCGACGCGAAGCTAGAGCCGGGCACCAAACGGACGTTCACGTACTCCGGCTCGATACCGGACGGTGACACCGGTAGCGTCACCGCGATCCTCGAATACACGAACGCGATGGGACAAACCCAGGAACTCGAACGGACGGTCGGACTCGACGCGACGACCGGTTCGGCCGCCGTCGACGGCCCGCAACTGGCGCTGTCGGTGGCCGACGGACTGCCCGGCACGAACCGTCCAGTCAACGTCACCGTCGCGAACGGGCTGGAAGGCGACCTGAGCCAGGTGGAAGTCGCCGTCGACTCCCCGGTCGCGACGTTCACGGCGAGCGAACGTGTGACGTCACAGCTGACGGCCGGCGAGACCACCGACTTCCGCTTCCCAGCTCGCGTGACGGAAAGCGGCTCGTACCCAGTGACGGTGACGCTGAACTACACTGACGACGGCACGCGCAAGCAGGTGACCGAGCGGTTCCAGGCCGCGTTCGACGCGCCGCCGAATCCCGGAGCGATCGAACTCACCGGCGTCGAGGCGGTCGCCCGGGGCGGAACGCTGGAGATCACCGCGACCGCGAGCAACGTCGGCTCCGACGAGGTGAAGTCGGTGATCGTCTCGACGGGCGAGGCCGAAAACGTCGGCCGCAAGAAGTACTTCGTCGGATCGGTCGACGCGAGCGACTTCTCGTCGTTCACCCTCGAACCGTCGGTCCGAGGGAACGTCTCGACGGTCCCCGTAGAGGTGAGCTACGTCGTCGACGACGTCCGGCGCAACTACACGACCGAGATTCCGGTGACGCAGGCCGCGGCACCGGATCGGTCGCCACAGCGGGGTGGTCTCCCGATCGTCCCGATCCTCGTGGTCGTGGCCGTGATCGCGGCGGTCGTGATCTACCGCCGGCGGGGGTGACCGCTGTGACACCCGACCCGGACGAGGACGGATTCGACGCCGGCACGCTGGGCGAGACGATCGCGACGGACCCGATCATCCGCGGGACCGACGTGGTCAAAGAGTACGAGACGGGCGGTCAGATCGTCCGGGCGCTGAAAGGCGTCGACTTCAGCATCGCGCCCGCCGACTTCGTGGCGGTGGTCGGTCCCTCCGGCAGCGGGAAGTCCACCCTGCTCAACCTGCTCGGCCTGCTGGACGTGGCCACGAGCGGCGAGGTTCGCCTGCGCGGCGAGGACGTATCGACGTTTACCGACCGGGAGCAGACTCGGAAACGGAAGGAGACGATCGGGTTCGTCTTCCAGAGTTTCTACCTGATCCCGACGCTCACGGCACTGGAGAACGTCGAGATGCCCCGGATGCTCGACCGGACGCCCACGAAGACCCGCGAGCGGGCGACGCAGTTGCTCGAACGCGTCGGCCTGGGCGACCGGCTCGATCACTACCCCGACGAACTGTCGGGTGGGCAGAAACAGCGCGTCGCCATCGCACGCTCGTTGATCAACGACCCCGACATCCTGCTGGCCGACGAGCCGACCGGAAACCTGGATCGGGACACCGGCGACCAGATCCTCGAGTTGTTCGACGAACTCCGGAGTGACGAGAACGTCGCCGTCGTCACGGTGACCCACGACGACTACGTGGCCGAAGCCGCCGATCGCGTCGTGACGCTCATCGACGGCCGGATTCGGGACACGGAGAGCCGGCGGGCCAACTTCGAGGAGGGTCCCGATCCGTGAACCCGCTCCGCTGGCTCGTCGGGCGGTTTCCGACGCTGGCGCTGGCCCGGCGGAACCTCTCGCGGGCGACGCTGCGCTCGGCGCTGGCCGTCGCGGCCGTGGTCATCGGCGTCGTGGCCATCGGCGCGATCGGCACGGGCGGCGAAGCGTTCAAACAGGATCAACTGGAGGCCTACGAGGGGTTCGGGGGGACGGCGACCGTCGAACCCGACGTCCAGTTCGAGGACGGCAACCTCACCAATACCGAACTGTCGGACGGCGACATCGGCCGCCTCAGACAGGCTACCCCGAGCGCGACGGTGTTGCCCGTCCACGAGCCGGTCGGGGCGACCGTACAGACCCAGGCCGGGACGCTCCTGTTCATGGCTCGGGTGAAGGGACTGGAGAACCCTGGCGAGTTCTACGAGGCCCGGAACGGGACGATCTCGGACAACTGGCGCCGAACCATCGTGATCGGATCCCGGGTCGCAGAGCAAAACGACCTGCAGCCCGGCGACCGGTTGCGGGTGAACGTCACCGACGAGTTCGACCGGAGCTTCGAGATCGCGGCGGTTCTGGAGCCACAGGGCTTCTCTGCCCCGCTCGGAGCGGACCAGACGGTGTTCGTCCCGGCCTCCGAGTTCGAGAGTGACGGGTACGAACAGGCCATCGTCCGCGTCGACACGACGACCGGCTCCATCGACGAGGCGACCCAGGCTATCGAACGGGAGTTCAACGCCCGTGAACAGGTCGTCCGGGTCGAACAGGTCCAGGAGCAACGCGAGCAGTTCGAGGCCTTCTTCGGCACCGTCAACCAGTTCCTGATCGGCGTCGGCGCGATCTCGCTGCTGGTCGCCGCGGTCACTATCGCCAACACGATGTTGATGGCGGCAATCGAACGCGAGAGCGAGATCGGCGTCCTCCGGGCGTACGGCTACCCCAAGCGGGCGGTCGTCAGTCTCCTCGTGGCGGAGTCGACGATCCTGGGCGCGGTCGGGGCGGCCATCGGCGCGCCCCTCGCGCTGGGGATCGGGATGGCGATCAACCAGCTCCTGCTGGGGGACCCGCTCGCGTTCACCGCGGCGGGGCTCCGGTACGTCGGGATCGGCATCGCCTTCGGAATCGTGACCGCGCTGATCGCGGGGCTGTATCCGGCGTGGAAGGCGGCCAACAAGCGGCCCGTGGAGGCGTTGGACTGATGTCGGGTCACACGGAGGTGGGGCGATGAGTTTGCTACGACGGCTCACCGGTCGGTTCCCGTCGGTCGTCATCGCCCGCCGGAACGTCTCGCGGGCACGCACGCGCTCGCTGCTGGCGGCCGCGGCGATCATGATCGGCGTCGTGGCCATCGCCGGCATCGGGGCCGGCGGGGCGGCGTTCAAGCAGAGCCAACTCGACAGGATTCAGGAGCAGGGGGCGACGAACGTCTACGTCTCGCCCGGTTTCGACAAGGAAGATCGGCACTTCGACCGGACCGACCTGATGCGGATCGACGAGACGGTCGGCGGAGCCGGCATCGTCGCCACGGAGTCGCGGTCGATGGAGTACAGGAGACGTTCGAATCGCGAGCGAGGGGTGTCGGTGACGTATCTAGACGATCCGCGCCGACTCTACGACGTGGCTGCCGGAGAGATCCCGAAAAACTGGCGGCGGAGTGCCGTCGTCTCCCGGGAGTTCGCGGCGGACAATGATCTCGAACCCGGCGACCGGATCGTGCTGGCGCCGGAGACCGACGAGGACGAAACTGGGGAGTTCCGCGCGTACCGCGTGACCGCCGTGCTGGCCGAAACCCAGGCGTTCGGCGTCGACCAAGTGTACCTGCCTATCGAAGCGACCGGGGATCGACAGTACGGACAGGTCCGCATCACGACACAGTCGGTCGAGGAGGCCGAAGCCGCCGCCACGGCGCTGCGCGAGGAGTTCAACGGGCGGAAAGACACGCTGATCGTCTTCGAGCTCACGTCGCTCGTGCGCCTGTTCACGTCCATCGTCAACGGCATCAACCTGTTCTTGGCGGGCCTTGGCTCGCTGTCGCTGCTGGTCGCCGGCGTCTCGATCGCCAACACGATGCTGATGTCGGTGACCAAACGACGCGAGGAGATCGGCGTCCTCCGGGCGGTCGGCTACTCGAAGGTCGACATCCTGCGAATCCTGCTGGTCGAGGCCGCACTGCTGGGAGCCATCGGTGCCGGGATCGGCATCGCGCTGGCGCTGCTGGTCGTGCTGGCCGCCAACGCCATCTTCCTGGGTAGTCCCTTCGCGTTCACGTCGGGGTCGCTCCTCTACCTGGTCGGCGCGGTCGTGTTCGGCATCGGTACCAGTCTCGTCGCGGGCGCGTACCCTGCCTGGCGGGCCGCCAACGAGCGCCCCGTCGAAGCCCTCCGGGGCTGACTACCGCCCGTTTTACCAGTTCGCGTACGTGAACGACGGTAGTTATTAATGATGCTAAATGGTATCGGGTAGCATGGACCTTCAGGACCTCGGCGACGAACCGCTTGAGGGCAACGCGGCCGGGCTGCACGGTCGGACGGCGGAGGCGAACGGTGCTCTGACGGCCGTCGAGATGGACGGCGAGTCGCTGACACACGCGGAGTTGCGGAACCGGTCGGCGGCGTTCGCCGGCGGGCTCCACGATCTCGGGCTGGAACCGGACGACCGGATCGTCCTCTACCTGCCCAACGGACCGACCTACGTGATCGCCGCGCTGGGCGGGCTGAAGGCCGGGACGCCCGTCTCGTTCATGAACCCGCAGTACAAGCACCGAGAGATGGTTCACCAGCTGGAAGACACGGACGCCGAGGCCATCGTCACTCACTGGTGGCTCCGTGGCACCGTCGACGACGCGTTGGCGGAGACCGACGCGGATCCGGTGGTCATCACGGCTGGCGACCGCGGGCAGGTACCCGACGGGGACCACCACGTCGACGACGTGACAGGCGAGCCGACCCACGTCGAGCGCGACGGCGACGACGTGGCGCTCCAGCCCTACACCAGTGGCACGACGGGCCAGCCAAAGGGTGTGCAGTTGACTCACCGGAACGTTCGCGCCCAGGGTATCGACATGCTGGTCGACGACGACGAGAACGCCCCGTTGACGCCCGCGGAACTGAAGAGCCTGATCTGGTTGCCGATGTACCACATCACGGGCTTCGTCCACTGTGGGTGGCAACCACTGCTGTGCGGCGGGTCGCTCCACCTCCGGAGCGCGATGCGGTGGGACGCCGCCGAGGCGATGGCGACCATCGAGGGCCTCGGGATCACCCACTTCGTCGGCGTCACGACGATGTACGTCGACATGGTCAACGACGAGGCCTTCGGCGATCACGACCTGTCGAGTCTCGAAGTCGCGGCGGAAGGGGGCGCGAAGATGGCCGTCGCCGTCCAGCGCGAGTTCGAGGACACCGCCGGTGTCGACATCACCGAGGGGTACGGCCTGACCGAGACCTGCGGCGCGACTCACACGGAGAACGAGACCGCGTTCGGCCACCGCGAGGGGACCGTCGGTCAGCCCCTGCAGATGACCGACTCGAAGATCGTCGACGCCGAGGGCGAGGAGGTGATGCCCGGCGAGGAGGGCGAGCTGCTGGTCCGTGGCCCGCAGGTGATGAAAGGGTACCACGACATGCCCGAGGCGACCGAGGCAGCCTTCACCGAACGCGGGTACTTCCGGACCGGGGACGTGGCCCGTCGCGACCGGGACAACTACTACGAGATCGTCGACCGGAAGAAACACGTCATCGTCACCGCCGGCTACAACGTCTATCCCAGCGAGGTGGAGGAGTTGCTCACCGAACACGACGCCCTCGCCGAGGCCGCCGTCGTCGGGATCGACGACGAGCGCCGCAACGAGATCCCCGTCGCGTACGTCGTTGCGCGCCCGGACGTCGAACCCGGCGAGGACGTGACCATCGACGAGGTCAAACAGTTCGCCCTCGACGAACTGGCCGAGTACAAACATCCCCGCGAGGTCGAGTTCGTCGACAGTCTCCCCCGCACGGCCAGCGGGAAGATCCAAAAGTACAAACTCCGGGACGACGAGTAACTTCGTAGCCAGCAGTGAGGGTGCCCGTTCGTCCACTCGTCTGCGTTCGTTAAATAAACTGCCTCAAATAACTGGTTTCGTTAATAGATGTGGACTATATATCTATCATTGTTTCATAATAGGGCAACGCTTATCTGTCGCAAGACACTCCTACTCGGAAAATGAACGAGCAAGCAGAGCAAATGCAGGAGTCGACGACGGTTCATCGGTTAGAGTGTAGCGTGGACTGGCCGCCGGAGAACGTCGCGGCGTACTTCGTCGACTGTGCCGAGCCGATTCTCTTCGACGCCGGGATGGCGGGCGAGACGGCCCGCGAGGAGTTGACCGAGGACGTGGCATCCCACGGCTACGAACTGGCGGACATCGAACACCTGGTCGTCACCCACCCGCACACCGACCACATCGGGCAGGTGCAGGCGGTCATCGACGCCGCCGACTCGGAGGTGTACGCACCCGCGTCGATCCAGCGGCGGTTCGAGCGCGACCCCGAGGATCTGTCCGACACGGTCCGGGCCAACGCTCAGGCGGCCGGCGTCCAGGGCGAGTACCTCGACGACGCTGTCGAGATGTCCGTCGAGTCGCTGAAACGCGACAGCAGTCTCCTCCCGAGCGAGGCCGTCGACCACTGGCTCGGCCGGGGCGAGACCGTCGACGTCGGTCCGCTCACCGTCGAGACGGTCCACACGCCGGGTCACCAGGCCGACCATCTCTGCTATCTGTCCGATCTGGACGGCGAGCGCGTCCTCTTCTCGGGCGACATGGCGCTGGGCACCTTCCGCCCCGTCGCGATGCACACCGGCTTCGACGACGGCTACGAGGACGCTATCGGCGAGTTCTACGCCGCCCTCGACACGCTAGCTGACCTCGACGTGGACCGCGTGTTCACTGGCCACGACGACCCCCACACGGAGTTCGACGTCCGAGTCCAGCACGACCGCGAGAGTCTGGACCGCCTGCTCGACCGAACCCAGGAGGCACTGGAGAACGGTAGCGGGGCGACGGCCGTCGAGATCGCATTCCAGCGCTCGGGCGACCGCAACATGGAGTACCTCGTCATCGAGACCGCCAGCGCGCTGGCCCACCTCGACGGTGAGGGTGTCCTCACGAGCGAGACGGACGACCACGGCGTCCGTCGCTACGAGGTCGCATGACCGAGTACGAGGCCGTCTTCTTCGACATCGGCGGCGTCATCGTCTCGCTCCCCTCGATCCGCCAGGGCTACGTCGACTTCCTCCGGGAGTTCGCCGCCGAGCGTGATCTCGAGCCCGAACCCGCACTGGAGACCTGGCGGGAGCGACTGGGCGAGCACTTCAAATCCGCCGAGGGGACCGAGTACATGTCCGCCGCCGAGGGGTACCACGAGGCCTTCCAGGCCATCGTGGACGGCGATCTCGCCCGTGAGGCGTGGGAACCCGGCTTCGAGGCGGCGACGAAGGCCGCCATGGAGACCGAACCGAACGTGGTCGAGACGATCCAGGCGCTGGACGACGCCGGTTTCTACCTTGGCATCGTCTCGGACATCGACACCCGCGAGGCCCACCGGATGCTCGATCAGTTCGGCATCGACGACGCCTTCGACGGCGTGACCACCTCCGAGGCCGTCGGGTACAAGAAACCCGACCAGCGGATGTTCGAGGACGCCCTCGGGAAAGCCGACATCGACCCCGCACGGGGCCTGATGATCGGCGACCGCTACGACCACGACATGCAGGGCGGCACGGAGGCGGGACTGGGAACGGTTGCCTACAACGGCACAGCGTTCGAGCGTGCCGCAGAGGTCGGCCGTGACGGGTACCGGGTCGTCGGTGAGGACGCCATCGACTACGCCGTCGAGGACCACCGGACACTGCTGGAGGTCGTCGAGGTCGAGTAGCCGGCGCACACGAGCGACCCGCTACGGCTGATTTTCGACGGGACTGAGCGCCGGGCTGATAAACCCCCCTCCCTTCTGAGGAGGAACTGTTAACAAAGTGTGTTCGGTACAGGGCAGGTGCAATGGATTTCGGAATTGACGATAAGACGGCCCTCGTGACGGGGGGTGCGGGCCGCATCGGTGAAGAAGACTGCAAGACACTGGCCCAGGAAGGGGCGGAGGTCGTCGTCCTCGACGTGGACGAGGACGGCGCACAGGACGTGGCAGACGACATCAACGACGGCGACTACGACGGCGAGGCCATCGCCATCGAGTGTGACCTCACCGACCGCGACCAGGTCGGCGAAGTCGTCGACGACCTGCAGGACGCGACCGGCGGCGTCGACATCCTCGTGAACAACGCCGGCCTCGTAGACGCCGTCGGCACGGCCGGCGACCTCGACCCGAGCATCTGGGATCGGGACCTCTCGGTCAACCTGACGGGCACGTACAACATCACCCGCGAAATCTTCCCCAACATGTGCGACCGCGGCTGGGGCCGCGTCATCACGATGTCCTCCCTGGCCGGCTGGGAGGGGGGCTACGGTCAGATCTCCTACTCCACCACGAAGGCCGGACTCATCGGCTTCGGGAAGACCCTCGCCCTGGAGGGCGCACCCGAGGGCGTCACCTCCAACATCCTCGCGCCGACCATCGTCGTCGGCGACCTCGCCGAACTGCCCCACGACCAGCTCGAAAACATCAACGAACACTGGGCCGACATCGCCCGCGCCACGCCGATGGACAAACTCGGCAGCGAAGAAGACGTCTCCAACCTCGTCGCCTACCTCTCCTCCGAGCAGGCCGAGTACATCACCGGCCAGGTCATGGGCGTCACCGGCGGCGTCGATCTGTTCACCTACTAAATTTTCACTTCGGGGGGATTCGCCTGCGGCGAACCCCCACTCGCAAAAATTTAGTATGAAAACTACCGTCTCGCTCGCGAGAAGTGGACCGCCTCGCGCGCAGGGCGCGCTCGGCGGACGAACTGCCAGTGACTCAAACGGAGACTTGTCCCTCCGCTACATATTGGTGCGGTCCGTCCTGTACACGAACCGCGACCATGTTCCGCTCACGACTCGCAGGCTACGGGGTAATCGGACTCGGCGTCCTCTGTACGCTGTCGATTCTCACGCTCGGCGGTAGTACCCAGCGTCGCTGTCCCGAGGTCGGGGGACGAGTGTACGACGCCATCGGTGTCGATCCGACGGGTCTTCGGCTGACGGGGTTCGATCTCGGACAGTTGGCGATCACGTGGTACGACGGCTGTAACTGGCACACAGTCACAGTGTTGCCGCTGCTCGTCGGTGGGCTCCTGCTCGCCAGTGGCGTCCTCACGATCAGACGCGGCGGTGTCGAATCCTGACCCTAAGGACCGTCAGGCGTCCGGCGCGAGCGCCTGAATCGTCGCCATCGCCATCTCCCCGGCGGCCTGCCGCGGGACCGTGATGATAGGCAGGTCGACGAACCCGTCCTGTAGTTCGGCCAGTCGCTCACGCGCCTGTTCGGTCGTCCCCGCGACCCCGAGCGCGTCCACCATCTCGTCGGTCACCGCGGCCTTCGCCTCGTCTCGGTCGCCCGCCTGCCACCGATCCGCGACCGTCCCGGCTTGGTCGGGGAACCGCTGGGCGACGGCTTTCCGGTAGCCCTCGCCGTTCCCGACGTAGTAGGCGACGTGGCCCCGGATCGCGTCACGGGCCGCGTCGGGGTCGTCGTCGCTGACGGCCGAGGGCACGTACGGTGCGACCGTGATCTGTCTGGCGTCCCGCCCCGCCTCGGCCGCGGTCTCCTCGATGTCCTCGAAGGCCTCGGGCAGGTCCGGAAAGGGGACGTTGTGCGGAATCCAGCCGTCGGCCAGCCGCGCGACCACCCGCCGGTTGGCCGGGCCGAGCGCCGCGTGATAGACCGGCACGTCCCGTCCCAGCGGCTCGAAGTCCTCGACCTGGAACAGCTTGCCGTCGTAGGAGACGGTGCCGTCGTCGGTCGAGAGGTAGCGCTGGGCGATGGCGATGGTCTCGTGAGCCCGGCGAACCGGATTCTCGAACTCCATTCCGTGGAGGTCTTCGATGGCTTTGGCGGTGCTGACGCCGGTGCCGAGGACCATCCGGCCGTCGGCGTAGCGGTCGACGGTCGCGGCGGCCATCGCGAGGACGGCCGGCGAGCGCGAGAACACGTTTGCGATGGCGGTGCCCAGCTGGACGTCCTCGGTGGCCTCGGCGACCGCCGAGAGCTGGACGAACGCGTCGCTCCCCCAGAGTTCGGGCATCCAGACGGAGCCAAAGCCCAGCTGTTCGGCGGTGGTCGCGACACCGGTCGGGTCCATCACGTCGGCAGGCGGCAAGAGCAGGCCCGGTTGCATGGTCTCCGCAATCGCCGCCCCGGCACAAAAAGCTCCCTCCGGAGTCTTCCGGCCGCTACTCGATCACGCCGTCCTCGCGGAGCGAGGCGAGCCGGTCGGCGTCGTAGCCCGCGGCTTCGAGCACGTCGTCGGTGTGTTCGCCGTGACCGGGCGGGGAACCGGCGACGCCCTCCGGTTCCGCCGTGGACTGGGCGGGGAACGCGGCCCGGGGGACGGTTCCGGAGTGGTCGATCAGGTCACGAGCGTCCGCGGCCTCGCTGTCGAGCGCCTCGGCGGGCGTCCGGACGGGCGCGACCATCGCCTCGGTGTCTCCCAACTGGGCCTCCCACTCGTCGCGCGTCCGCTCCGCGAACAGCGCTTCGAGTTCCTCGCGCACGGCCTCGCGCTCGGCCGGGTCGTCGGTCATGTGCGCGTCCGCGAGGTCCTCGCGTCCGACTGCCTCGCAGAAGGCGTCCCAGAACTTGGGTTCGAGCGCCGCGAGCGTGACGTAGTTCCCGTCGGCGGTCTCGTAAGTGTCGTACCACGGCAGGGCGCCGGAGAGTTCCGTGTCGCCCGGGCGTGGATCGCCGCCGGTCAGCGCGTCGTGGGCGACGGCCTGGGAGAACGAGGCCACCACGTCGGTCATGGCCACGTCGACGTACTCCCCGCCGGTGTTGCCCAATTCGCGGGAGAGTAGCGCGCCGACCGTGCTGAACGCGGCGAAGAGGCCACCGGCCATGTCGCCGACGGGATAGCCGGGCATCTGTGGCTTGCTGTCTTCGCCCTCGCGGGTCATGTCCAGCAGGCCGGCCATGCCGACGTAGTTGAGGTCGTGACCCACCCGGTCGGCGTGCGGGCCGTCCTGGCCGAACCCCGACAGCGAACAGTAGATCACGTCGTCGTTGACCGCGCGGACGGCCTCGTAGTCGACGCCCAGGCGCTCGACGACGCCGGGGCGGAACTGCTCGAACACCACGTCGGCCTCTGCGGCCAGGTCGAGGAAGGCCTCGCGACCGCGGTCGCTCTTGAGATCGAGGGCGACGCTTCGTTTCCCGCGGTTGACCGCGTCGAAGATGGCGCCGACGCCCGCGTCGGTGTACGGTGGAAGGATTCGCGCGTAGTCGCCAGCGTCCGTATCTTCGACCTTGACCACGTCCGCGCCGGCGTCGGCGAGCAGCTGCGTCGCGTAGGGGCCGGGCAACAGTCGCGAGAGGTCGAGGACGCGTACTCCGTCGAGTCGCATACCCTTCTTCCCGAGGCCACGAACATAAGCCCCCGTCCCGGCGACGACTGAGCCGACCGACGTGGGACAGCGGGGATCGGTCGGGAAAGGTGGACTTACGATCCGGCGAGTGACGCGTCGCTCGCGAGCGCCGTGCAACGGTCGGGCGGCTTTATTCGCTGGTTCGGGGTACGGGGTCGGTGTGCTGTGGCGGTCCACAGCGACCGGGGGTCTACATGCACACACGAGTCCAGCGCACTGAGAGACGTACAGACCGGGGAGGTGCCCGATGAAGACGAACCTGGCCGGCGCCATAGCGGCGGTCTTCCTGCTCGGTCTCGTCGGCGTCCTCGCGGTCGGCGGGCCCACACTGCTCGACTCGGTGACCGACGACGTCGGCGATGGGGCGGACAGGGCCGGTCCGGCGGCGATGCAGGCGTACGACGAGGAACTGGAGGGTCTGTCCGCAGCCGGTCGTCAGAACGGTGATCCGGGCGCACTCACACAGGAACAGACGACAGCCGCCCGGGAGGGCGCTCGGGCGGGCGCGGGACTGGCACAGGAGCAGGGTGCCGACGTGAACCAGCGACAGCTCGACGCGGCGGCGACGGCCGCGGAGCGCGCGACGAGTCAGATGCAGGGGGCTTCGGCCGAGGAGATCCGGGCGGCCGCGAAAGGCGCGAGCCACGGCGCGCTCGTCCAGCGTCAGAACGTCGAGATCGACCAACTGCAGGCAGTCGTCTACGGCGGGACGCTTGGTGCGCTGAGCCAGTCCCAGAACGCCGAGGTCACACAGCTCCAGTCCGCGGCGAAGGGTGCGAGCCACGGCGCGCTCGCACAACGACAGAACGTGACGGTCGAGCAACGGCAGTTCGCCGCCGCCGGTGGCGCGGCCGGCGCGGTCGAGGCGGCCGTCCAGAAACAGCGCACCAGCGTCAGTCAGATCCAGGAGGCGGCCCAGGGCGGTGCCTACGGTGCCTTGCTCCAGTCACAGGAGATCGCCGTCGAGCAGGTCCAGGCCGCGGCCTTCGGGAGCGCGGGCGGCGCGATCACCGACGACGACGCCGATCCGAAGAAGGTTCAGGACGGCGCTATCGGCGGCGCGAAGGGTGCGCTCGTCCAGAGCCAGCGGGCCGACGTCACCCAGATTCAGGCGGCGGCCCGCGGCGGGTCGAGCGGCGCCCTGATCCAGCGCCAGCGGGCCGACGTCACCCAGATTCAGCAGGCCGCGGCCGGCGGCGCGGAGGGAGCCATCGCCCAGCACCAACGGGCTTCGATCCGACAGATCCAGGCCGCCGCGTCGGGGGCCGCACGCGGCACGCTGGTCCAGGTGCAGGTCGTCAACGTCGTCCAGATCCAGCAGGCCGCCGCGGGAGCGGCCGCCGGGGCGACCGCGGCCGCGGTCCAGAACCAGGTGACGGACGTCGAGCAGATCCAGGCCGCCGCCGCGGGCGCGGGTGCAGGCGCGACCGTACAGGTCCAGACCGTCAACGTCGTCCAGATCCAGGCGATCACGCAGGGCGCGGCCGCCGGCGCGCTCAGTCAGGCCCAGACGGCGAGCGCGGACCAGATCCAGGCCGCGGCCAGCGGGGCCTGCAGCGGGGCGATCGAGCGTAGCCAGCGCCAGGACGTCGAGATCGAGCAGATCCAGGAAGTCGCCGTGGCGGCCGCCGCGTCCACGGCCGAGGAGGCCGCACAGCAGGGTGTCACCGACACCGACGAGATCGAGTCGAACGCGCAGTCGGCCGCGAGCGCCGACGAAGAGACAGACGAGGAAGCTGAGTTCGAGAGCGTTACCGTCACGCAGGCGGGCTCGGCCGTGACCATCGAGAACCCCAACGACGTGACGGTCGTGGTGACGCTGGTCACCGAGGGGGGTGAGAGTCTGCTGACGGACGTGCCTGCGGACGGGCGCGTGACCGACACCCTCGATCCCGGCGAGTACGACGTGACGGCAGAGACCGAGGCCGGCGACCCCGTTCCCGTGAACGATCGGGACGAGGCACGGATCGAGATAGCGGAGACACCCACCGAGACTGCCACACCGACCGAGACACCGACGGAGACAGAAACTCAGACCGCTACGCCGACGGCGGAAGCGACCCAGACCGAAACTCCCTCACCGACCGAAGAGGCTACGCCGACGGCACCGGAGACTGAGACGGAGACGGAAACGCCAACCGAAGACGTACCGCCGGGCGACACCGAGACTGTGGAGCCGACCGAAACCCAGACGCCCGGCGAGGAGGAGCCATCGCCCGACGAGACGCCCACCGAGACCGAAGCCACCGAACCACCGATCACCGACGAACCGGTCGAGACACCGACGGAGCCACCAGTCGAGAGGGAGACCGAACCGCCGGTGGAAACGGAATCGCCAGCGACGGACCAGCCTCCCGAGACGGACACCGAGCGACCAGTCACCGAGGAACCGATCACGGACGAACCCATCACCGAACCTCCCGTTACCGAGGAACCGATCACGGACGAACCGGTTACGCAGCCGCCACCGATCACCGAGGTCCCACTGACCGAGCCGCCACTTACCGAACCCCCCGTGACAGACGAACCCGTTCCCGAACCGCCGGCGACGCCGGGCACGACGGTTCCGGCACCGGGGACGCCCGGGACGCCCGACGGCGGCGGCCTGGGAGTTGCGCTGACCGGTCTCGTCGCTTCAACCAGCCTGGCCGTCCTCGCCGTACGGCGGCGCTGATCGGTCCGGCCCCCACCTCCTCGGCTCGGCGGGACGAGCCCGACCGCTCGGAGCGGTGGTTTCATAGCAATGGCGCGCGTTCCCTTGCGCCATGGCAACAGAAAACAAGAAACGGTCGGTCAGTTTCGACACTGGCGAGGAGACACGACTGATCCTCGACAGCCTCGACGAGTTCATGGAGCAGGAGGTCGAGCCAGTCAGGGACGAACTGGGCGAGACGTGGGAGAACCCACGACTGCGCCACGAGGACGACGGGCGACTGGTCCCGGAAGTCGTCGACGCCATCGAGACCATCCGAAAGAAGAGCGCCGACGCGGGCTACTACGCGATGAACCTCCCCGAAGACGTAGGCGGGGAGGACGTCTCGAACGTCACCTGGTACCGGGCGAAGAAACACGTCGCGAGCCACGGCGTCGGGTTGACCGAGTACGTCCTCGCGGGGCCGGAAGGGCCCAAGCCGCTTCTGATGCAGGCCGAAGGTGACCAGGTCGAGAAGTACCTGGAGCCGGCCGTCGCGGGCGAGGTGTCCACGGCCTTCGCCCAGACCGAGCCCGGCCAGGGATCGGACTCGCCGAACATGGACACCCACGCCGAGAAGGACGGCGACGAGTGGGTCCTCAACGGACAGAAGCAGTGGATCACGAACGCGCCCTACGCCGACTTCGTGCAGGTGTTCGCGCGAACGACGCCACAGGAGGAGGCCGGCCGCTACGGCGGGATCACCTGCTTCATCGTGGAGGCCGACGAGTTCGAGCTCGGGTCGATGAACAACGCCGTCGGACTCGAGGGGATGCAGGCCGAGTTGCTGTTCGACGACGTGCGACTCGGGGAGGACCGCGTCCTCGGACAGCCCGACACCGCCTTCTACAACGCCATGGACTTCCTCTCGCTGGGCCGGCTGGAACTCGGCGCGGAGGCGGTCGGCTACGCCGAACACCTCATCGAGAAAGGCGTCGAGTACGCCAACGACCGGGAGGCCTTCGGGCGCCCCATCGGGAAGTTTCAGGGTATCTCACACAAACTCGCCGAGGGTAGAGCGCGCAACTACGCCGCCGACGCCGCCGGCCTGAAACTCGCCTGGGAGATGGACCGGGGCGAGCAGGCCATCGAGGAGTCCTCGATCTTCAAGTACCTCGCGACGAACGTCTACTTCGACATCGCCGACGACGTGGTGCAGGTCCACGGTGGGAACGGGCTGTCCGAGGACAACCCGTTCATGGACCACCTCCACGTCGCCCGCATCCTGCGGGTCGTCGAGGGCACCGACGAGATTCAGCTCAACACCATCGCCAAACAGCTGGGCGTGTCGTAAGCCGGCGCACTCGACCGACGACGGTCGGCAGTCCGGAGACGGCGGCGGGCCAGGCCCCTATCGATCGATGGGAACCGTCGAGTGAATTTAACACGACAGCGATCCGATCTGTACGTGTATGTACGATAGAATACTGCTCGCGACCGACGGGACAGCCGCATCGGACGACGCCGAAGCGCACGCCATCGACCTCGCGGCGGCCCACGAGGCCGTCTTGCACGCCCTGTACGTCGTCGACGAGAACGTCGTGACCGCTTACAGCGGCGACGAGTACGTCGACGAGAGTGAGGGACCGGAACACGGGCTCGAGGAACTGGGAACTGAGCGACTCGCCGCGATCCGAGAGGAGGCGAGCGACGCCGGGGTCGAGGTGGGCGACGAGATACGGCACGGCCAGCCGGCCGAGACCATCGTGGCTTACGCCGACGAGCAGGACGCAGACCTGCTCGTCCTCGGGACGAAACGTCGGCCGGAGGAGTACCGGACCCTGCTCGGGAGCGTCACCGATCGCGTCGTACGGTTGACGACCCGCCCCGCGACCGTCGTGAAGACGGAAGTGAGCGAATGACCGAACCGGACCGAAACGAGGCCGTTTCCCTGCGGGATCGGCCCTGACGACCAGTCCCCCCGCGGACACCGTCGGGCGTCCGCTGTGATCGGGTCGGCGTGGTCAGTGCCGAAACATCAGGATGCGGTCGGGTTCGTGTCGGATGCAAAACGGCGTCACCGAGGACGGGGTGAACGTGTTGTCGGTCTTCTCGGAGATGAACAACTGCTCGAAAGGATTCCCGCAGGCGGGGCAGGCGTACTCGTTCTTGTTCGCCCAGTGGCTGGTGTCGCGGGTCTCTTTGAGGAGTTTCAGGCCGTGACGGTAGTCGTGGACGTCGAGGGGTCCGTCGCCGTCGCCCAGCGTCTCCATGGGGGAGGGCAGGTCACGGAGCGACATCAATGTCCGGAGCGGTTCGGGAGGCGTTGCCGCCTCCCCCGGCGTTAAGACGCGGGCTAGAGAACGGAATCGCATGACGCTTCTGGTCCCGTTCGACGGATCGGCGCTGTCCCGGAGGGCGCTCGAACGCGCGAGCGAATTCGCCGACTACCGCGACGAGGAAGTCGTCGCGCTGACGATCATCCCCGACGACGAGGAGTTCGCCCGCGAGCGCGACTGGATCGACGAGGACGGCACCTACGACCAGGCGGCCGTCTGTGACGAGTTCGAGGGCACCGTCCAGGAAGTCGCACCGAACGCGACTTACCGGTGTGAACACCCCGACACGAGCGACTCGATGACTGCGACAGTCATCGACGACATCACACGGACCATCAGACACGTCGCCGACGACGTGGACGCATCCATCGTGTTCATCGGCAGTGAGAACGCCGGCCGCGTCTCGACTCCGGTCACCAGCGTCGGCAGTCCCGTCTCGGAAGACCCCCGGTACGACGTACACATCGTCCGCCATTCCGACTGAGGCCCGCACCCGACTCCCCGGTCACGCCGTTCCCGGGAACGCGGATTGCCCGGGCACTCCCACCGAGCCCTCGCGCACTTCGATCGCGATCGGGAGGACTTATAACTGGCCGATGATTTCGTGAAGAAAACTGAACCACGATGGGTTCGTTGAATCAGGTGCGGTTCGCTCCCAATCCCGAACCGGTTTTCCCCCTCCCTCTTTCCGCTCCCCCTCCTCGGAACGTGGCCGAGTGACGACGCCTCGCGGTAGGTCTGTCCGTGACCGAAACCACTAGCCCCTGGCTCCCCTACGGACGGACATGACTGCTGTCCTCGACCGGTTGGCCCAGCAGGACGGGTGGCACGTCGAGAACGCCGCGGCGCGCGTTCACTACGACGGCGGCACCGACCGTTACAGCATCGAGTACTACGAACCGAGCGACTGTGTGGTCTACTGGAAGGTCTCGCCCGACGGGGACATCGCCGTTCCGGTCGGTCGTGACACGGTTCCGACGCCGCTTCGCGAGCGGATTCGCCAGGATCTTGCCGCGGCCGACATCGACCCCGAGATCGAACGACGGTCCCTCTGAGTCACGTGGAGGGCTGCTCGCCGTCGTAGGCCTCACGGTTCCGACGGGTATCGTCCGTTCCGGCGTCCGCGACCGCCGCTTCGACGGCCGACTGACTCGCGCCCGGCGGTGGTTCGACGACCGCGTCGATCACGGCCGTCGGCGTTCCGGTCTCGGTGTCGTCCGGTTCGCCTCCAGCGTCGCTCCCCGACTCCCGTTCGTCACGCAACTCGTCCCAGAGCCGGTCGATTTCGGCGGCCAGTCCGGCCGCTCGTGCCTCGAAACCCGAACCCTCTCGTTCACGGTCCCCAGCCGATTCGGCAGGCATCGGTATGTGAATTGGACCCACACATGGATAAATCTACAGTCAAATACGGTGATTTATACGGTAACCCGAGCGAAAACCGATCTCGCGAGGCGGAGATTTTAATCCCGCAGGCGGCCAGGCAATGGTATGAGCGTGGACCAGTCGGACGTACGAGCGGTCGCCGGGGCGATCCGCGACGCTGAGACGGTCGTCGCGCTGACCGGAGCCGGCGTCAGCACCGCGTCGGGCATCCCGGACTTCCGCGGTGAGGACGGCATCTGGGAGCGCCACGATCCGATGGACTTCCACATCGACCGGTTCCGGTCCGACCCCGGGGGGTTCTGGGACGACCGCGTGAAACTCCTGGCAGCGGCGTTCGACGACGGCAACGTCGCACCCAACGCCGCCCACGAGGCACTGGCGGAACTCGAATCGGCGGGCTACCTCGACACCGTCGTCACCCAGAACATCGACGGGCTCCACCAGGACGCCGGCTCCGAGGGCGTGATCGAGATCCACGGCTCGGCCGCGCGGGTGGTCTGTCGGGACTGTAGTCGGCGGTTCGACGCCGAACCGGCGATGGAGCGGGCCCGGGACGGCGACCTCCCACCGACCTGTGACGACTGCGACGGCACGCTCAAGCCCGACACCGTGCTGTTCGGGGAGCAGTTGCCCGAACACGCGCTGATGCAGTCACAGGCGAAAGCCGAGAACGCGGACGTGTTCCTGGCCGTCGGCTCGTCGCTGACCGTCCAGCCGGCCGCCTCGCTCCCGCGGGTCGCCGCCGAGCGGGGGGCGACGCTCGTGTTGGTGAACCTCGAATCCACGCCCGTCTCCGAGCGGGCCGACTACGATCTCCGGGCGGACGTGACCGAGGCGCTCCCGCGACTGCGGCAGGCGGTCAAGGAGTGAGGGCGGTCGGCGACCGGGCCCGCGTAGCATACTCACCCCCACGCTTTTGATGTGACCGGGCGTGGGTTCCGTCGCTATGGAGTACGAAGTACTCGACACCGAGGACGTACCGGTCACCGACCTGTCGGAGGTCGAGGGCGTGCCGCCGGATCTGGACATCCGTCCCGTCGGACGGACGATGGGCCTCGACAACCTCCACGTGACGCTGTGGCATTTCGAGCCCGGCGAGGAGATCCAGTATCACGCGCACAGCGAGCAGGAAGAACTCTACTACGTGATCGAGGGCGAGTTCTCGCTGAAGCTCGGTCGCTCCGGCGAGGAGGAGACGATGGAGGTCGGCCCGGGCGCGTTCTGGGCGGCCGGCCCGGAGATCGGGCACGGTCACCGCTACGTCGGCGACGACGAGGGCGTCATCCTCGCGGTCGGCGCGCCGGCGGTCGAAGACCCCGGCCTCGACCCGCACAGTCTCGACTGAGCCCGGTCAGGCGTAGCTCTGATCGAGGTATTCGAGGATGCGCTCGGACTCGGCCATCGTGATGCCGCGGTCCTCGTCGACGACGACGGGGACCTGGCGCTGGCCGGAGGTTCGCTTGACTTCGTTGCGTCGGGAGTGGAGCCCTTCCACCCAGACCGACTCGTAGTCGATGTCCAGTTCTTCGATCCGGTCCACGACGAGTTCGCAGTACGGACAGCCCTCCAGCCGATAGAGTGTCATCGTCATACCACCCGCTACGAGGCCGGCTGGCAAAAAACTGCGGCTCAGGGTCGTCTGTGTGGCCCCAGCCCCGGACGTTCGCCGGGGTTTTTGAGGGAGGGACTCCATGCCCGGGTATGCCACCCGCTGACGGCGACGACATCCCCGATTTCGAGGCACTGTGCTGTGACGGCGAGACGTTTCGCTCGACCCACTTCTCCGAGGCCGTAGGCGAACGCGGCGCGGTCCTGGTCTCGACCGGTTTCGTCTACAGCGCCATCGCACAGAACTGGTGGAAGCGCTTCCAGAAGTACGGCTGGGACGACTTCGACGAGGTGCCCGTCCTCGGAATCAGTCGTGACGGTCCCTACGCCCAGAACGACTTCCTCCGCTGGCTCGGTCGCCCACCCTTCCGGATGTTCGCCGACGTGAACGGCGACGTGTCGGAGGCGCTGGACCTGCTCACCGACCGCGACCACATGGCCAACGTCGCGACGCCGTGGCGGTCCGTGTTCGTCGTCGATCCCGACCTCGAAGTGCAGTTCGCCTACGTCGCCGACGAGTGGATCGGCCCGCTCCCCCACGAGGACGTGGAGGCGGCCGTGGCGGAACTCTGAGCGGAAGCCGTCAGACCGGTAGTGGTCCGAGACGCACTATCACGGACGGCACGGGGCGAATCGGCCCGTCGGGCCGGACGTGTCGAGGCAGGGATTTACGTCTTCGACCCCCCGATGTCGATTGTATGGATTCCGGAAGTGAGATGGTGATCCACATCACGAGCGGCGAGACCGGCGATTGGCGAATGGCGCTGCGTAACCTCGTGAATCTCGTACAGGACGAGACGGTGTCGACACCGCCGGGGTTGATGAAGGTCGTCGTCAACGGGCCGGCCGTCCGGTTTCTCCTGACGACGGCCCCGGAAGCTGACAAGATCGAACGAATGGCGGACGCTGGCGTGGAAATTTCCGCCTGTGGGAACTCCCTCGAACGGTTCGACCACACGGCCGAGAGCCTCGCCGATGGAGTCACGACCGTTCCGTCCGGCGTCGCGGAAGTCACTCGTGCCCAGAAACGGGGCGCGACGTATCTGAAACTGCCGTAGCCACCGAAGGCGGGTTCGTTCGTGATAATGGGGGTGCCGACGAATCCGGCGGTCAGTCCGCGCTGGCTTCCTCGCCGTAGATCGCTTCGACCTTGTGGAAGAAGTGATCGCGGATGTTCCGGCGTTTGAGCTTCATCGAGGAGGTGAGCATGTCGTTTTCGGGCGTCCACTCGACGTGGACCAGTTCGAACTGCTTGATCGTCTCGTGTTTCTCGAACTGCTCGTTGACCTCGTCGACGGCCTCCTGGACCCACTCGTGGACGCGCTCGTCGTCACACACGTCGTCTGGGTCCTCGGGCAGGTCGATCCCCTCCTCGTCGGCCCAGCGGCGGATAGTCTCGAAGTTCGGGACGATCAGCGCGCTGATGAACTTCTGCTCGTCGCCCATCACCATCACCTGGTCGACGCGCTCGCTGGTCGCGAAGGCATCCTCGATGGGGCCGGGCGCGACGTTTTTCCCGGTCGAGAGCACGAGCAACTGTTTCAGCCGGTCGTGATAGACCAGATAGCCGTCCTCGGTTTGCTCGATGATGTCGCCGGTCCGGAACCACTCGTCGTCGTCCTCGTCGTCGTCGGGCAGGGTGGTGAACGCGTCCTCGGTCTCCTCGGGCTTGTTCCAGTAGCCCTGCGTGACGTTGGGCCCACGCAACAGGAGTTCACCGATCTCGCCGTCGGCTTTCTCCTTCCGGTCAGGGCCGATCACGGAGTCGTCGAGGTACGTCTCCATCCCGGCCATCGGCGGGCCGAGGGTCCCGGGTCGCGGGTCCTCGGCGGGGTTGGTCGAGACGACCGGCGAGGTCTCGGTGAGGCCGTAGCCCTCGAAGATCTCCAGCCCCATCCCGCGGAACAGTTCCGCGAGGTCCTTGTTGAGGCTCCCGCCGCCGCTGACGAAGAAGTCGATGTTGCCCCCCAGCTGATCTTTGACCTGCTGGAAGACCAGCTTGTTCGCGACGTAGTACTCCAGTTTGAGCCGCCGGCCGGGGTTCTCGGTCCGACCGTACTCCTTCCCGATCTCCAGCGCGCGCTGGAAGATCTTCTCCTTGAGATCGGAGGAAGCAGCCTGTTCGCGCATGGCGTCGAAGACCCGCTCGTACACCCGCGGGACGCTCGTGGCCGTCGACGGCTGGACGGCGCTCATGTCTTCCTGCACGGTGTCGGGACTCTCGGCGTAGGCGACGGTCGCGCCGGCACCGAACATCGAGAAGTGGCCGGCAGTCCGCTCGAAGACGTGCGCGAGCGGGAGGAACGAGAGCGTCTTCACGTCGGAGTCCATTACCGGGGTGTCCTCGTCTTTGTCCGGTCGCGGACCGAACCGTTTGCGGATCTGCGTGACGTTGGCCCGGAAGTTCGCGTGGGTCAACTGGACGCCCTTCGGCTTGCCCGTGGTCCCCGAGGTGTAGATGAGGCTGGCGAGGTCGTCGGGCGACTGCTCGTCGAGCCAGGACTGGTAGGCCGACTCGTCGAAGGCCTCGCGGCCGAGTTCGTGGACCTCACCGAGAGTGTAGATGTCGTCGTTGTTGTCGTAGATGTCGACGCCGTCGATGATGACGATGAACTCCACGTCGGTGTCCGCCTGCACGTCCAGCACCCGGGCGAGCAGTTCCTCGTTCTCGACGACGACGCCCGTGGCCTCGGGATCGTTCAGCAGATAGCGGACCTGTCGGGGCGAGGACTCCGTGTAGATGGTCGTCACGACGCCGCCGGCGGCCAGCAGGGCGAAGTCGGTCTGGGCCCACTCCATCCGCGTGTTCGAGAACAGTCCCACGCGCTCGCCGTGATCCACGCCGAGTTCCCGAAAGCCAGCCGCCAGGTTGCGGACGATGTCGGCCATCCGGTCGTAGGTCAACAGCCCCCACTCCCCTTCGGCGGGGTCGGGAACCACGTCCTCGGTCAACGACCGGTCGTAGACGCCACCCTTGTACTGCTGGGCCGGCAGGTCCGCGTGCCGCTCGGCGCTGGCCTCGAACAACTGAGGAACCGTCCCCGATCCTGTCACTTCGTCGGTGTACTCACGCTCCAGTTGCAACAACTCCTCCGTTGTGGTCATTGGCGTGACCCACGCAGTCCCACACAATAATACGTTCGGGAATTACTCGCTCACCCCTGATACAAGGTTACCTATACGAACTTTACAGCGAGGGGTCGATATCGGCGTCGGTGAACTCGCGGTCGCAGTCGTCACACCGGTAGGTTCCGATGGCGACTTTCCGGAGCGTACGGGTGCGACCACAGGACGGACAGGCGATATCGACGAGCAGCGTCACACTCACGCGTCGTCGCCCTCGAACATTAGCGTGCCGGGGGACTGTAGCACGGTTCGGACACCCGCCGTTTGAAATAAACGGTTTGAACGGTCGCGGCAGTTTATGCCGGTATACGGTCGAACTGTGATATGCCGCATTCCAGGCGTGTTCTCGTCGCTGCGTCGGACGGGCAGGCGGCGACGTACCAGGAGTGGCTCGACGACTGGTCGAGCGAGGTGGTCGAGAGCGACGCGGAGTTACTGTCGACGGTGACGCCAGACGTGGCCGCGATCGTGGTCGAGACGGAGGTCGCGAGCGACGGCGTGGAACGGTTGTTCGACGAGTTAGTCGCGCGGGCCGTCGACCGTCCGGTGATCGTCGTCGGTGACGACGCACCGAACGCCGACGGAATCGGACTTCGGTTCACCGAGTACCTGGTTCGACCGCTGGACCCGGAACCGTTCAGAGAGGCCGTCGCGACGGCGGCGTCGATGTCCGACGAGGCCGTCCGAAAGCAGACGTACCTCTCGCTGGCGGCCAGCCAGGCCGCGCTGGAACTGGAGCTGACGCCGACCGAACGATCCGGCCACGACGTGTACGACCGGCACGTGGAACGGCTCGACCAGCTCCGTGACCGGTCCGAAGCCGCACTCGACGAGCTGGACGAACGGCTGTCCGGCCACCCCTCCTGATTCCGACCGCTGGATTTTTGCCCCGCTCGGGCGCGTCCTGAGGCATGCGCCGTCTTCCAGTTCCGCTGCTTCCAGCCTGGCTGCGGTGGCTCGGTGTGGCCGCCGTCGCCGGGTTCGTCTTCGTCAATTCGGTGCTGGTCGCGCCACCCCCGGACCCGGTCATCCCGGGCAAGTTCGACTTCGTTCCGCTCGACAAGTGGCGTCACTTCCTCGCCTACGCGGCCATCGCCTACGCGCTGGCGTACGCCCTGGCGGACTCGGAGCGGCAGCGTACCGAGCTCGCCGTCGGCGTGTTCTGCGTGGCGATGCTGTACGGGATCGGGATCGAACTCTGTCAGTGGACGATCCCGAACCGGTTTTTCAGCGTCGAAGACGCCTACGCGAACGCCATCGGTGCCGGGCTGGTGGTCGTCTGGTACGCGATCGAGCCGTACCTGCAACTCCGCCCGCTCTCGTCGTTTGTGCAGGCGAGCGAGACCGACGCCTGATCACTTCCGAGTCGCCGCCTCCAGACCGCCGGGAATCCACGCCAGCGAGTCGAAATCGACGGCGCCGGGCTCGCAGTGCTCGACGACCAGTCCGTCGCCGTCGCTGGCGACGACCAGTACGTCGGCTTCGTCGTCGACTGCCGCAGGGGCGGGACCGACCGTTGGCCCGGCCGGCCCCGAACCGCCTGCGGGCCGCGCGAGGACGACCTGCTCGTCGTCCCGGAACAGGACGGCGTCGTCGAGCGACCAGGGGAGGACGGCAGCCAAACGCCCGAGCCGCTCCGCCAGCGCCTCGAACCCGCCCTCGACCGACGACCGCTCCGCGCCCGCGTCGCGCTCGTCATCGTTCCCGGGTGAGAATACCATGCACGCTCTAGGTGGAGCCCCGTTGTAAGCGCGTTGGCCAGTTCGAGCGTCGAGTCCCCCCCCCCCCCGGCGACGTTCCTCTCCGGGCCCGAACAGGTTGCGGCCGGGTTTTACGGATACAGAGCCCATCCTAGTTCGCGCATGTCAGACGTTGGCGATCAGGCACCGGACTTCACCGTCCCGCTCGCCCACGACGGCGATCCCGAACCGTTCACGCTGTCGGACCACCTCGACGAGGCCCCTATCGTGCTGGCCTTCTTCCCCGGCGCGTTCACCCCGCCGTGCCAGGAGGAGATGAGCCAGTTCCAGGACGACATCGACAACTACCGCGACATGGGTGCGACGCTGTACGGCGTCAGCGTCGACTCGCCGTTCGCCCAGAAGGCGTTCCGCGAGGAGCACGGCTTCGAGTTCCACATGCTCAGCGACTCGAACAAGGAAGTCATCGAGGACTACGGCGTCGAGATCGACTTCGCGGACATGGGCTACTACGGACTGGCCCAGCGCGCTGTCTTCGTCGTCAACGGCGACGGCGAGATCACCTACAAGTGGGTCGCAGACGACCCCCACACCCAGCCAGACTTCGAGGCCGTCCAGGAGGCAGTCGAGGCCGCGGGCTGACCGTTCGGCTCGCGGAAATCAGTCGTCGGCGACCGACTTCGACCGTTCCTCGTCGGCCTGTGCCGCCCACAGGTCGGCGTAGGCACCACCCTCCACGGCCAGCAGGTCCTCGTGGCTCCCCGCCTCGACGATTTCGCCCTCGTCCATCACGACGATCCGGTCGGCGTCCTTGATCGTCGAGAGGCGGTGGGCGATGACGAAGGCGGTGCGGTCCTCGATCAGGCGGTCGAGGCTCTCCTGGATCAACTCCTCGGTCTCGGTGTCCACGTCGCTCGTGGCCTCGTCGAAGACGATGATTGCGGGGTCGTTGAGCAGCGCGCGAGCGATGGCGACTCGCTGGCGCTGACCACCGGAGAGCTTGATGCCGCGCTCGCCGACCTGCGTGTCGTAGCCGTCGGGGAGGTCCTGTACGAACTCGTGCGCTTCGGCCGCCTTCGCGGCCTCGACGACGCGCTCGCGCACCTCGGCTTCGCGCTCGGCGTCGACCGACCGCTGGTCGCTCTCGATCTCCAGGGCGAGTTCGTCGCCGTACGCGACGTTCTCGGCGACGGTCCCCGAGAACAGGTACGGGTTCTGCTCGACGACGGCGATCTCCTCGCGGAGCCGCCGGAGGTCGAACTCGCGCACGTCGGTCCCGTCGACGCGCACCGCCCCGGAGTCGACATCGTAGAGTCGCGGGACGAGTTTGAGGAGCGTGGATTTGCCCGCGCCGGTCGCGCCCGCGAGGCCCACCGTGGCTCCAGCGGGCACGTCCAGCGAGACGCCGCGGACGACCGGCTCGCCGTCGCCGTAGGCGAATGTCACGTCGTCGAACTCGACCGCGCCGTCGATCTCGTCGGGCCGGGAGGGGGCCGCGGGGTCGGTGATCGTCGGGTCGGTGTCGAGCAGGCCGAACACCCGCTCGGCGCTGGACTTGGCGAGGGTGTACTTGTTCGCGGACTTGCCGATCCGGCGCATCGGCGAGTACAGGCGGCGGAGGTAGAGGAAGAAGGCGGCGAAGCCACCGAGTGTGATGATTCCCGCGTCGCCGTACAGGATGATGTCCCGGCCGCCGATGTAGAGGACGAGGACGAAGACGACACCGGTGAACAGCCTGAGTGTCGCGAAGAACGCCCGGCGGATACGGAGCGCGGCGACTTTCTCGTCGTGGTACTGCTGGCTCTGGGCGGCGACTCGACCCCGCTCGAATCCGTAGCGGTTGAAGGCCTTCACGACCGCGACACCACCGAGGTTGTTCTCAAGGCGCGTGTTCAGCCGGGATACCGTCTGTCGGATCTCCCGGTACCGTGGTTCGATCCAGCGCAGAAAGAGCCAACTCGCGACGCCGATGACCGGCACCGGCGCGAGCGCGATCAGCGCGAGCTGTGGGGAGTAGTAGGTCAACACGATAGCGATGCCGCCGACGGTCGCGAGCATGCGGATGAACTGCCGAAACTCAGTGTTGAGGAACGACTCCAGCCTGTTGATGTCGCTGTTGAGGATCGAGAGCATCCCACCGGTCTGGTGGTTGGCGAAGAAGTCCATCGAGAGGTGCTGGAGGTGGTCGTAGGCGTCGTCGCGGAGGTCTCGCTGGATCTTCTGGGCGGTCGACTGTATCAGATAGCGACCCGCAAAACGCGTCGCCGAGCGGAGCAGGTAGGCCAGGGCTGCGATGAGCACGAGGCGTTCGAGTAACGCCAGCCGGGCCGCCTGGCTCGTAATCGCGCCCGCCGGCACGAGACCGAGTTCGGCGAGCAGTCCCGGCTTCCCGGACTGGTTGATGATCCGGTCGATGGCCGTCGCCACGATGACCGGCGGGACCAGTCGGGCGAAGCGGGTCAGAAACGAGGCGACGATACCGACGGTGAGGGTGAGCCAGTAGGGGCGCGCGTAGCCGACGAGCCGACAGACGGCGTTGCCGTCGACGCTCTCGCGGACGTGCTCGAATCCCCCGTGTTCGTCGGCCATATCCCAGGCAACGGCTCCAGCGTCAAGTATGGCCCGCACTCGGTTCGCAGTCGGCACAAGCGTTTTTTCGGCGGGCCGACGAGGTTCGATGGGGTGCGACTCCCATGCCGATCGCTCCGTACGACCCGCGAGGCGACGACGAAGACCGGAACGCGCCGGACATCGGTGACGTTGTCGAACGGATCATCAACGGGGGCGACGACCCGTCCCCCGGTGCGGCACAGCCGTGACGAGGGGTCGTAACCGCGCGATTTCTTCGGCGGCGACGCGCAACACGTAATGCGCTCGATAATCAAGCGCTGGTGTGGCGAAGCCGCTCCGCTTTCGCGTGTCGAACGAACGGTGGACCGAGGGTCGGGTCCGGTCGGACCTGCTCGGCCCCCTGGATGCCAACCTCGGGGCCGAGATGAGCCGCCCCTGGTTCAAACAGCCGTCGGGCTACGAAGCCCGCCGGTTCGAGATGGACAACGGCGACATCGCCCTGTTCGCCTGGAACGGCCAGGGCTACTGGCTGGGCAACACCGAGACGCCGAGTGCCCTGTGGCGCACGGACAAGTACACCTTCTCGCAGGTGCCCGACCGCATCTCGGAGTGGGCCCAGCGCGAACTGCTGGCCCAGTTACACGAGGAGTCGCCGTGGCTGGCCGACTACCCCACCATCTCGTGGTTTTTCCTCCCCGTCCTGCTCTCGAAGGATGGCCGACACACGACCCGAGAGTTCCTGCACGACCACGCCGCTGGCTTTCCCGACGCCGACCCCGACGAGGGCCTCCAGTTCTACGAAGCGTTCCTGCAGACCGACGCCCTCGAGGACCGGTACACGATGGCGTCGAAACTCGGAACGAGCGAACACCTCAACGTCGGCCGGATGCGCTCGACGATGAGCGAGTTCACCGTCGCCAAGCTCCTCCACGAGGCCGGGTACGAGGTCACCCCCGAGATCGAGGTGACCACCGGCCACTTCATCGACTTCCGCGCGGACGAGAACGGCGAGGGCGTCCTCGTGGAGGTCACCCGGCCGCAACCGCCCGCCGAACGGGCCGCGAGTTCGCCGAGCAAGTCGATCCGCGAGACCGCCGAGACGAAAGTCACCGGCCAGCTGTCCGAACACGAGGGCGGCGTCGTGCTGTTCGTCGACTGTTCCTCCTTCGCCGACCACCACTGGGCGACCCTGCTGGACGAACGGCCGGAGGTCCGACACCGCCCAGCGGTCGTGTTCCGGGCCTGGCCCGACGGTCGAGTCGAAGGGTACACGAAAGGGAGCGTGCCGCTGGATCTACCCGACGGGATCGAGACGACGTGAGACCGGTCGCCGGATCCGCCGAGCGGCACGACCCGTACTAGATTCGATCTGATCCGTACCCCATACAATCGCGTCTATTTCGCGTTTCGAACCCTGTATCGAACTGTGTCCAGCAATCGCGGTGTGAGTCGCATCGCGTCGGTCTCTCGAACACAACGTATAAGTTTGTGTTAGTTCTTGACATGGTGTGTCTAGTGAACGGGTTACAGAACTGACGACAGCGGAGGAACTCCGGGAGGCGTATCCAGTGTTGGAACAGCTCCGGCCCATCGGTGCGGACACGTTTCTGGACGTCTACGACACCATGCGGGCCGAAAGCGGGTACCAGCTGTTCGCCCTCCGGAGCGGTGACGGCGACATCAGAGCACTCGCGGGTGTCGTCGTCGAGACGAACATGTACCACGGCAAACACGCGTGGGTGCACGAACTGGTCGTCGACGAGCCACACCGCGGGGAGGGCCACGGCGGGGAACTCCTCTCGTGGGTCGAGTCGTGGGCCGATGACCGAGACTGCTCGTGTGTCGAACTCGCGTCGGGCCACTGGCGCGACCGGGCACACGAGTTCTACGAAAAGGAGGGCATGGAGAAGTACTGCTACACGTTCAAGACCGAACTGTCCGCCGACAGCCTCTACTGACTGTCTCTCTAACTCGTTTCCGGCAGCGACTCCGGTCGTGTCGACGATTCCGGCAGCGCTCGGTGACGGGACTGCGCCGGAGGGGAACGGCGAATTCGGTCACCCGACAGACGGCGGCCCGAGTGTCACCGTCCTGAGACGGGGTTCGCGAGCGAGTCCGTCACTGCTCCCACTCGGACTCGGCGCGTTCGCCGAGCATCTCCCGGAACTGTTCGGTCGTGCGTTCGAGGAGTTCGCCGGTCGACCAGTCCAGGATGACCCCGTATCGGCGGATCAGGTCGAGTTCGTCCAGTTCGCCGTCTCGATAGCGCTGGGCGACGGCGTCCGGGTCTTCTCGAAGCCAGTCCTCCCGGTTGTCCCGGATGTGGTCGCGTTCCTCGGCCGTGGCGTCGTGATCGATCTCGTACGCACAGATGTCGGGGTCGATGGCTTCGATCACGACGCCGTAGTCCTTCCGGGCGCGCTCGACGGAGACATAGTCGTCTTTGACGTCTTCGAGCACGGCTTCGGGGTCGCGTTCGAGCGGGTCGCCGAACCCGCCACCGCCGGACGACGGCCGGACGAACTCGTCGCCCTCGCTGACGGGGTGGTTCGAGAAGACGGTCCCCATCTCCTCGCGTTCGCCGTCCTGTGTGAGCGTCACGCCGTGGGGGATGCCCGGCAGGCCGCCGTTGATGCCCCAGGTGATGGAACGCGAGCGGTCCGAACAGTAGGACATGACGGCGTTCTCGCAGTCGAGCATGCGGCCGCCCTTCCGGAGGCCACAGCCGCCGCGGAACTCGCCGGGGCCCGCGGAGTCGGTGACGATCTCGTGTTGGCTGGTCAGCAGTGGGGTGTCCCGCTCTTGCCCCTCCAGGGACTGAACGGCCAGGCCGGCACCGAAGACCGGCGCGGTGGCGTTTGCACCGTCTTTGCCGTCGCGGCCGCCCCAGCCGCCGGCCATCCAGTCGTACCAGGCGAACTCCTCGCCCTCGCGGCTCTCCCGTCTGTCGGTCCCACCCGCGAGTAGATACTCCAGGTTGAACGCACACGCCATCGCTCGCTCGGGCAGCACCTCGGACCACAGCTCGAAGATGGCGTTCATCACCTTCTCGTAGGCACCGGCGACCGACCCCGTCACGGGGATCGGCTCGGGCGCGTTGACGACCGTCCCTTCGGGCAGATCGGCGCTGACGACGCGGTACATCCCCGAGTTCAGCGGAACGTCGGGGAAGAACATCTTCGTCCCGGCGATGACCGCCGAGAAGGAGGTCCCGAAGGTGGCGTTGAGGAAGTTGCCGATGAACTCGTCGGACCCCGAGAGGTCGTAGTGAACCTCGTCGCCGTCGATGGTCATCTCGACGTCGACGGTGACGTAGCCTTCCTCCTTGTTGGGATCGGCGTCGATGTAGTCCTGGGTCCGCCAGGTGCCGTCCGGCAGGTCGCGGATCTGCTCGCGCATGATACGTTCGACGTAGTCTTTGGACTCGCCGAAGGCGGTCATGACCGTGTCGACACCGTACTTGTCGACGAGTTCGAGCAGTCGCTCCTCGGCGATGCGAGTCGCCTCGGCCTGGGCGCGCAGGTCGCCCATTCGGTCTTCCGAGAGGCGCATGTTCGTCGTCATGAAGTTGGCGACGTCCTCCCGGAACTCGCCGGCGTCCCAGATCTTCAGCGGCGGGATGCGCAACCCCTCCGCGAAGTGGGAGTTGGCGTCGATGTTGAACGAACCCGGCGCGGGGCCGCCGACGTCCGCCCAGTGGCCGTTGGACTGGGTGACGGCGATGAGTTCGCCATCGTGGAACACCGGTCGCATGATACGCACGTCGTTGATGTGTGTCCCACCGAGATACGGGTCGTTGACGATGTAGACGTCGCCCGGGTTGATGTCGCCCTCGAAGAATTCGAGCGTCTCCTTGCAGGTGTAGTGGAGGGTCCCGACGTGGACGGCGATGTCCTTCGAGCCCTGCATGACCGTGTTCCCTTCGGCGTCGTTGAGACTGTTACTGAAGTCTCGGTTATAGATCACGAACGAGTAACACGTTCGCTGAATCTGTTCTGCCATCCGGTCGACGAGGTTCGTGAACGAACTGCGCAACACCTCGAAGGTGACCGGATCCAGGTCGATGTCCGTCTGCGCTTGCGATTCTGACATTATTTCACCGTGATGATGAGGTTTCCAGTGCGTTCGACTTCCGCGTCGGTGCCTGGCGGGACGACGACCGTCGAGTCCATCTGCTCGACGATGGCCGGCCCCTCGAACGACGCACCGGCGCCTAGTTTCGAGCGGTCGTAGACGTCGGTCTCGACGTACTCGCCCGCGTCGTCGAAGTACGCGTCACGGGTTCCGACGTGGGCGTCCGTGGCTCCCCCGGCGTCGAGTTCGGGGAAGGACGGCTTGTCGACGATCCCCCGACCGGTGACGCGCAGGCCGTAGATTTCGACCTGTTGGTCGGGGTCGGAGTACGCGTACACCTGTTCGTGGTGGTCGTGGAACTGCTCGCGAATGGCTTCCATGCTCTCTATCGGCCGGGCACAGGGAACGTCCAGCGAGCGCCACTGGCCGGCGTAGCGCATCTTGAGTTCGTGGTCCATCCGCATGTCGTCGTCCTCGACGCCCTCTTCGTCGAGGCGCTCGTAGATCTCCGACTCCATCTCCGCGAAGGCCCCCTCGATGTCGTCGACGACGTCCGCCGTCGCGTCCGCGATGAACGTCCGCGAGAGGTCGTGCTCGACGTCGACCAGCAGACAACCGAGTGCCGAGTTGATCCCCGGATACGGGGGGATGATGACCTTCGGGATGCTCATCTGCTTTGCGACGTGTGCGGCGTGCAGCGGGCCCGCGCCGCCGAAGCCCACGAGCGCGAAGTCGCGGGGGTCGTACCCCTTGCTCGTGGAGACCAGTCGGACCGCGTTACACATGTTCGCGACGGCGATCTGCTCGATCGACGACGCCGCCTCGGTGAGGTCGAGGCCGAGCGGGTCTGCGATGTCGCGTTCGATGACTCGCTCTGCCGGTTCGGCCGTCGCCTCCATGTCGCCACCGAGGAACTTGTCGGGGTCGACCCAGCCGAGGACGACGTTCGCATCGGTGGTGGTCGGCTTGTCGCCGCCGCGAAGATAGCAGGCCGGTCCCGGGTCCGCGCCCTGACTCTTCGGGCCGACGCGGAGCGAGCCACCGTCGTCGATCCAGGCGACGGAGCCGCCACCGGCACCGATCGTCTCGATGTCCGTCGAGGGGAACATGATGGGGTAGCCGTATTCGACGGCCCACTCGTCGGTCATCTCGATGTCGCCGTCGTAGGTGAGCGAGACGTCGGCGCTGGTGCCCCCCATGTCGAAGCCGATGGCGTTCCCGAAGCCACACTGTTCGGCGATGTACTGGCTGGCGATGGCGCCGGCGGTCGGCCCGGAGTTGGCGATGCGGGCGGCGTAGTACGCGATGGCCTCCGTCGTCATGACGCCGCCGCCGGAGTGCATCGCCAGCACGTCGCCGTGATACCCGCGGTCGTCCAACTGGTCCGATAGGTCCGTCAGGTACTCCCGGACGACGGGGACCAGTGCCGCGTTGATGACGGTCGTGCTGGTCCGCTCGTGTTCGAACATCTCCGGCAGGATCTCGTGGGAGGTACAGACGAACGCGTCGGGGTGTTCCTCCTCGACGATTTCGGCGATGCGCGCCTCGTGCTCCCCGTTGACGTAGGCGTTGACCAGCGAGACGGCGATCGTATCGATGCCGCGTTTCTCGAAGATGCGGACGACTTCCCGCGTGGCCTCCTCGTCCAGCTGCTCGACGACCGCTCCGGACGCGTCGACGCGCTCGGGGACCCCCAGACGGTCCCGTCGCTGGACGTAGGGGTCGGCAACGTCCTCGTAGGCGTCCCAGAGGTTGTCTTTCGTCGCGTCTCGAATCTCGTGGACGTCGCGGAACCCTTCGGTCGTGATGAGCCCGATCCGCGGGAGTTCGCGCTCGATCAGTGCGTTCGTCCCGACGGTCGAACCGTGTGAGAAGAAGTCCAGGTCCGCGATACCCGTCTCGGCTTTCGTCAGCCCGTTGATCACACCCTCCGCGGGGTTGTCGGGCGTCGACGGCGTCTTCGCGATCTCGATCTCGCCGCTTTCTTCGTCGAACACGATCACGTCGGTGAAGGTCCCACCGATGTCGACACCGGCACGGTTCATAGTATCATTTCACATGTCAGAGTCTACCGAGACCTATTTAATAGTTTTCTTCATTCGTACCCAATCCAATCTCAGAAGTAGAAAAGAGACTCAATTTAACAATCAATGATGGCAGTGAATCGCCGTGAGCCCCCGGCCGGAGGGCCTCGGTGTTCGATAGAGCCAGTTGGTCGAGCGACAGAGAACGCGCTGGTAGTCCACTCCCGTAGATACGCGCTCGGAGACCGTCGACGAGCCGGTCGAACGCTGGGGTGGCGAACGGATCGGGCCGTGGGTAGGCCTCCGGCCCGGAATCGTCACCGGTTGTCAGTGGACGGTTTCGCGAGGGTCGGCGCTGCTCGGTACCTCGTCGCCGAGCCGTGATCGCCCGAAATCACTCCGCGTCGGCGACCATCTCGAACGAGCGCTCGCCCATCTGGTTCTCCTCGAAGACGAACACGCGGCCGTCGGCTCGATCCAGGTCGGCCTCGACGAAGACCCGGTGGGCCTCGTTGCGGACGGTCACACCGGGGAACACGGTGGTCTGCTCGTCTGGTTCGAGCATGACGCGACCGACGCCGGTGTCTTCCAGGATGTCGGCGTGGGTCTTCAGGTCGTTGACGTAAGTCAACACGCCCTGGGTCTCACTGCCGTCGGTGACGAGGACGTGCACGTCCCGGCCGGGCGCGGTCTTCAGCGGGGACTCACGCTTCTGGGGGACACCGCGGTAGAACGCCTCGCGCCCGTCGGTGTACTCGACGGTGATCCCGTCCTCGGTGAGTTCGATCGGCAGGGTCTGCGGGGAGACTTCCTCACGGGTGGTCATACCCGAACGTTCGGTCCCGAGGGCAAAATCCCGTCGGACCGCCGGTAGACTCGCTTCGCTCGACTACCGAGCCCGGCCGCACGCAGTTCGGCCGGACCCGCGACCGGCAACCACCACAGGTAAGTACCGAGATACGAGAGGAACGGATGATGCAAGGTCGGGCCCAGGCCCCCGCGGCAGGGACGGTGTTGAACGCCCTCGCGACCGGGACCGGATCGGCGTTCGCCATCGACGCCTACACGACGGCGACCGTCGAGTTGGACCCGGACGGCGGTGTCGACGGCGAGATCGCCGGCGCACCCGACGCGGACACGCGACTGATCGAACGCTGCGTCGAACGCGTCGTCGAGCGCTTCGGCGACGGGCAGGGCGGCCATGTTCGCACCGAGAGCGAGGTCCCGATGGCGTCCGGCCTGAAGAGTTCGAGCGCGGCCGCCAACGCGACCGTGCTGGCGACGCTGTCGGCGCTCGACGCGACCGACGAGATCGACCGCGAGGACGCCTGCCGGATCGGCGTGCAGGCCGCCCGAGACGCGGGCGTCACGATCACGGGCGCGTTCGACGACGCGAGCGCGAGTATGCTCGGTGGTGTGACGGTGACCGACAACACCGACGACGAGTTGCTGGCGCGCGAGGAACGCGACTGGTCCGTGCTGGTGTGGACGCCGCCGGAACGCTCGTTCTCGGCCGACGCCGACGTGGATCGGTGCGAGCAGGTCGCGCCGATGGCCGAGCTGGTGGCCGACCTCGCTCTCGGCGGCGACTTCGCGCGGGCGATGACGGTCAACGGCCTGGCCTACTGCGCGGCACTCGATTTCCCGACGGAGCCCATCGTCGAGGCGATGCCGCTGGTCGAGGGCGTCTCCCTGTCGGGAACCGGGCCGAGTTTCACTGCGGTCGGGGAGCACAGCGCGCTCGAGACAGTGCGGGATATCTGGACGGAACGAGACGGTAACACATGGCTGACAACGACACAGACCGACGGCGCACAGACGAGATGAACCTGGACGAACTCCGCGAGGAGATCCAGTCCATCGACCGGGAACTCGTGGAGTTGATCGCCCAGCGAACCTACGTGGCCGAGACCATCGCGGCCGTCAAGGAGGAACAGGGCCTCCCGACGACCGACGAGGAACAGGAACAGGCCGTGATGGAACGTGCCGGCGAGAACGCCGAACGGTTCGACGTCGACTCGAACCTCGTCAAGGCCGTCTTCCGCCTGTTGATCGAGTTGAACAAGGTCGAACAGCGCGAGTCCCGATAACGTACCTTTGTAACGGGCCCGCCGAAACGGGGCGTATGGACGGCGACGAGTCCGTGTCGGGGGAAGGCGACCTCCGTGCGACGGTTCGGTTTTACCTGCTGGACCACCGGACGTACCTCGGGAAGGCCATCGATATCGCCTTGCTCCTGTTGAATCTGCTGTTCGTCTGTCTGTTCGTCGTCGAGACGTACCCGGTCGCGGATCGGTTCCAGAACCTGCTGTGGACGCTCGAAGTCGCCATCGCGGCCGTATTCGCAGTCGAGTACCTCGTTCGACTCTACGGTGCGGAACACCGGCTCGCAGAGTTCCTGAACGGCTACACGATGGTGGACCTGCTGGCGATCCTGCCGACGCTGTTGCTCGTCGCGTTCCCGGCGTCGGTCTTCGCGGTCGACGTGGGGTTCCTGCGCGTTCTCCGCATCGTCCGGTTCTTGCGCTTCTACCGGTTCACACGGGACGCAGAGTTTTTCTTCGGCACCGTCTCGGACAACACCCTGCGGGCGATGAAACTGCTGCTCACGATTCTGGTCCTCCTGTCGGCGTCGGCCGGGCTCTTCTACAGCGCCGAACACGGCGTCAATCCGAACGTCGACACGTTCGGGGACGCGTTCTACTACACCGTCGTGACGCTCTCGACGGTCGGCTTCGGCGACATCGTCCCGATGACGGCGGCGGGCAAGTGGGTCACCGTGGCGTCGATCCTCGCGGCGATCATCGTCATCCCACGACAGGCGAGCAAGATCCTCAAGGAGTGGACCAGCCGGGAGAGAGTCAACGTCACCTGCCCCGAGTGTGGCCTTTCTTATCACGATCCGGACGCCTCACACTGCAAGGCCTGTGGGCACGTCGTCTATCAGGAACACGATTCCCGGGAGTGACCTGCCCGTCAGTACTCCCAGCGGCGGTCGATCCGTTCGGCGATCTCGGGGTGGGCGGCCCGGAGCGTTTCCACGTCCCTCTCGCCGTCGACGTTGACGACGTGGATCTCGCCGCGACGGCCACCGTACACGTCCTGGAAGTCGTACACGGTGCCGACGGCGGTGACCGAATCGGGGACGTCGTCGCTCTCACGGAGGAACTGGACCTGCCGGTCGACGTTGTACTCGACGAGGTGGTTGATGGAATCGGGTCGGGAGAGGTCCGCGGGCAACCGGTCCACGCCCGGTTCGAGCTGGGGCTTCAGCAGGTCGAGACAGTGGCCGATCCCGTCGGGTTCGGACACGCCGTGTGTGAGTGCGTCGTACGTGGCGGTGACGGCCCCACAGCCCGTGTGGCCCACGACGACGGCGATCTCGGTGCCCGTGTGTTCGATGGGGTAGAGCACGTCGCCGGAGACGGTCTCGCCGACCGCGGTCCGCTGGACGACGCGGTTGCCGATGTTGCCACAGGTGAAGAGGTGCCCGGGTTCGTCGTTTCCCCAGATGTGATCCTGGAGGACGCGCGAGTCCGAACAGCAGACGGTGACGGCCTCGGGATGCTGGGCGTCTTGCACGTCGTCGAACCGTGCGTCGAACGTGGCGGCGTGGTCGGCGTTCCGCGCCAGCAGGTCGACGAACGTCTGATCCATACCCAAGACGCACACGGTACCGACGTAACTCTTGTTTTCCCACGAAAACCCGACAGAAGGGGGATCGAACCGCGACCGCCGTCGGACGCGGTCGCGGCGGCGAAGCGACGGACTACAGCGAGTAGTCGTCGTCACCGGGTTCGTCGCGCATGGCGGGGTCCTGCTGGTCGGCGACCGACTGCTGGAACATGTCGCCGCCGAGTTCTTCGCTCTCCTCCTCGATGGGGCCGTAGGCCGACAGACCCTGCGTGAGCAGTTTCTCGACGGCCTCGTCCCAGTTGACGAATTCGCCCTGGCTCACCATTCGTTCGATATCGTTCTCGACGCGGTCGGACAGCTCCATCTCTATCTTGGCCATACCCCCGCTCAGGGTAACAGGTAGGTAAGGTTTGGGTCTGGTATGTGAGGCCGAAACCGGACCGACAGTGACAGCGCCACCGGCCGGCGAGAGACCGGGTAAGCTGGGCGTACGTGTGGGACACCGGGGCCGTCGGCAGGCGCCCGGCCGGGAAGGAGAGCCTTTCCGGACGAACGATGTCCGGCGTTTATTCGGACTGCCGTGGCACCGAGAGATGCTATGTCTGGGGAACCGAGTACCGGCGGTGAGCAGCGGATATCGAGCGACGAGGAGACGATCCGTACGTGGGCGACCGAACACGACGTGGTCCCGGTCCGGTTCGAGGGGTCGTCCGGCGAGCGGTTCGAGCTGATTCCCGAGTCGGAGATCGGAGCCGATCGCCAGCGGGTCGACTGGGAGACGTTCGCGACCGAACTGGACGCGAAAGACGAGCTAGTCGTCGAGTACGGTTCGGACCGTGATCGACCGCTGGCGGTCCTCGAGCGCGAGGACGCGATGGCGCAGGCGGGCCTCGACGACGCGGAGTTCGAAGAGCGGCTCATCACGGGCGAGACGGTGACGACCCAGGTCGAGGAGACCGCCGTCGTCGAGACCGTCGTCCACGAGGAAGCGACCGTCGAGAGCGAACTCGTCGGCGAAGACGTCACGGACGAGACGGTCGTGGACGTACGGCTGGCCGACCGCGAATGTACGAGCTGTGATCTCGTCACGGACGAGACGCCGGCGGCGGCGGATCGCTTCGACCGGGGTCGGTACGAGGCGGCCACCCGTGACGAAGCGGGGATCGCCCGCGGTGAGGGCGCACAGATCGAGGGCGACGACGTGCCCTACGGGGCCGACCTCGACGTCAGGGAGACGTGGACGGTCACGCGCCGGGTCGTCGACGAGTACACCGTCGAGAGCCGTGTCACGGGCGTCGACGTGAGCGAGGACGAGGCCGTCCGAGGGCAGGACGTCGACGTCGAGGGGCTCCACCGCTCCATCGTCGAGGAGGGTCTCGTCGAACTCGACGGGGCACCCGACGACGTGCTCGCGCAGTGTGAGATCGAGAGCGAGTTCGAGGAAGACGACCGGATCAGGACACAGTTCGAGCGTGAACGGACCGTCGAGGACGAGGTGGTCGACCGACTGCACCTCCACGCTGCGATCACCGACGGCGAGTACGGGGATCTCGAGATCCTCGAGACGCGCGACGTCAGCGAGACCGGGACGATGGCCGGCGAAGGGAGGGGCCGGATCGGCGACGACGAGGTCGGCAAGCGCGTGGTCGACGCCACCGGCGACGACGTGGGCGAGGTCACGGCTGTCGAATCGGACGGGTCGGTCGTGTACGTCGACCCCCACCAGGGAATCACCGACCGGATCATGTCGACGCTCGGCTGGGGCGACGACGACGACGAGAGCTACCCCATCAGGACCGAACACGTCGAGCGAATCACCGACGACCGGATCGTGCTGAAAGAAGAGGAACAACTGGTCAGGAGCTAGTCGGCAGAATCCGTGAACGTCTCGGCGAGCGCGTCGAGGGCCTCGTGGTGTTCGGTGGTGTGTGGGGCCGTCAGCGGTGAGACACTGACTTGGCCGTCGACGACGGCACGACGGTCGGTCCCCTCGGGGTCGGGAATGTCGCCCTCCCCCATCAGTTCCCAGATGCGGTCGTGGAGGGTGATCTCCCCGTCGTGACGCTCGGCGTCCATCATGTAGGTCCGGGAGGGTTCGGTGACGACCATCTCCGCGGGCCCGTCACCGCCCTGATCGGGGACGGGCGCGTTGACGTTGAGGTAGTCCGCCCGCTCGAAGACGCCGGCGTCGAGGGCGTGGTCGGCGAGGTACCGCGTCGCGCGGGCGGCGTTGTCGTAGGCAGCCAGTTCGACGTCGATGTCGGTGTAGCTGGTGTCTTCGCTGACGGGGACGTACAGGGAGACGGCGATGGCCGGTACGTCGAAGAAGGTGGCTTCGACGGCGGCGCTGACGGTGCCCGAGCGACCGAGCACGTAGGCGCCGAGGTTGGCACCCTGGTTACACCCCGCGACGACGAGGTCGGCGTCGGGGACCAGCGTGCCCAGGCCCGCGATCACGCAGTCGGCCGGCGTCCCCTCGATGGCGTAACCGAGTTCGTGTTCGTGGATCTCGACGTTGTGTGAGAGCGCGCGGCCGACGGCGCTTTGATCGGCGGCGGGAGCGACGGCCGTCACCGTCCCGACGGCCGAGAGCGCTTCGTAGAGGGCGCGAAACCCGGTGCTCTCGATGCCGTCGTCGTTCGTCAACAGAATCTCCGGATCGGCCATGTGAAGTCGTAGGACGGCCCTCGCAAAAGCCCACCGCTCACCCGCGACGCTCGGGAACTGAGTCGGAACCAGTTTTTATATGACGCCTTTTATAAGATATCGCGTATGGCTGAGGAGAGGACCCCACCGGAGGACCTGTCGTTGCTCGGGAGTTGCCGGTGGCTGTTGTTCGACCAGTTCGACGAGTCGCGGGCCGACCGACTCCGGAGCGCGTTCGTCTTCATCGGGCTGGCGACGAGTTTTCTCGCCTTCGTCGCGGCCACGTCGGCGCTGTTACAGAGCGTCGGACTCTGGTGGGTCGGGCTGATTCTCGGACTCCTCGGCGCGGGGACGCTGGCGTTCGTCTGGCTCCTGGCGCTCGGCTCGTTCGCGGAGTGGTTCGAGAGCGGCGAGGGCCTGGGCGCGGACACGGAGTAGCTCAGGCGGCTGCGGGTACCCGGTCGACGACGGACTCGCCGTCGACGACCAAGTTGTAGGCTTCTTCGTCGTCGTTCCAGAGCGCCAGCACGTTCTCACAGACCAGCAGGTCGCCGTACGCGGCCGTCGCCAGGTCGCGGTTCAGCGCCGACTCCTTGGTGAGGACGGCGTAGTGAGCCACCCGTTCGCTCCCGTCGCCGATCTTGAACAGCGGGTTGGCGTCATCGCCGGCGAGGTCGTGGCTCAGCTTGATCGCCGCCACGTCGATGCGGTTCGAGACGTGCGTGTCCATCTCGGCCATCCGGGCGAACTCGCTGACCGATGGCGAGAAGTCGATCCGGCGCTGTCCGTCGGGCCGCATGATCGTGTAGGCGTACTGCACGTCGGCGTTGACGAACTCGCCTGGCTCGTGGTCTGGGTCGCTGGCCGCCTCGTCCAAGCGACGCTGGAACGCCGGCGTGTCGAGATCGGGCTTGACGTCGAACGACCAGCCCTCGTCGCTCGGCGTCGCCGACGGCCAGAGCCGGACCGCCGGCGCGTAGACGGACAATCCGTCCTCGACGGCGCGTTCGACCTCGCGCAGTCCGATCGCAGTCTCGCGGTCGGCGGGCGCGAGTGCGACCAGCGAGCCGTCCGCTGCGAGCGCGTTCCGGTAGCGGTCGACCACGCCGCCGGGATCGTCGAGTTCGCTCAGGACGTTGGCGAAGAGGATCAGGTCGTACTCCCCGTCGGGTTCGAAGTCCTCGGCGGTGGCCTCGTGGACCGTCGTCCGGAAGTTCCGGCCGGTTTCGTCGAGCAGGGCCGAGAGGACGGCGGTCGCCGCGCTCGGTTCGACGGCGTGATACTCGACCAGCGCGTCCTCGGGCACCAGATCGGCCAGCCCCAGCGCGGGGCCGCCGACGCCCGCCCCTACGTCGAGGACGCGCAGTTTCCGGGGCAGCAAGCCGTCCGCGATCAGATCCGAGAGGACGTACTGGACGGCGGCGTAGTAGTCCGGGAGGTGATACAGGGCGTAAGCGAGTGCGGTTTCCTCGTCGTACTCCACGTCGTTGCCCCACAGGTAGTCGGTCTTCAGGTCGCGAATCCGCTCGCGGATCGCGTCGCCGGACTCGCCGTCGGGCCAGCCCGCGCCGTATTCGTCCACGAACAGTTCCTCGAGCACCATCGAGTACGCCGACGGGAAGTCCTCGACGCCGTGGAAGGGGACAGAGAGCGGACCGGCCTCGACGGGCTCGAAGGTTCCGTCGTCGTTCTCCAGTAGTCCGAGGTCGAACGCGTCCTCCCGCAGGACCCGCATGATCGTGGCCGGGTGGGGTTGGCCTTCGACGTACTCCTGGATCTCCTCGGGGTCGATGGGCCGGACCGACTGGAGGTACTGGGCGTTGTCCCGGACCTGTTCGCGCTGGTCGGCGTTCATCGGTGGTCACCCGCGTCGCGGTACAGGTTCCCGAAGGCGTCGTCGTCGGCCGCCGCGATCTCCTCGGCCGCCGCGGCCACGTCGCTGGCTCCCTCGAAGGCGCTCTGGATGTCGGCGTACACGCGTGGATCGCCGCCCGTGACCTGTTCGAGGAGGTCGAACAACGCGGCGGAGACCGGCGTCTGGAACTGCTCGGGCACGTCGTCGGCGGCCAGGCCGAACGCGAGGATGGCGGCGTGGGCCTTCGCCTGGACGGTCTCCATGGCTCGGTCGTGTTCGGCGGCGGTGGTCTCGAAGACATTGTTGCCGCGGGCCAGCAGTGCCTCCTGGATCACGTCGGTCGTCGGCCCGGCGGCGTCGACGACGGCGGCGACGTTCCCGGGTTCGTTCGCCGGGGCGAACAGCGGGTGGAGGCTCAGCCGTTCGCGGTCGGGGGCCGCCTCGCGCATCGCGGCGACGGGTTCGGCGGCGACGCCGGTCACGTCGACAAGCGCGTCCTCCGCGCGGCCGGCGTGGGTGGCGATGGCCTCGACGGCGACCGGGATCGGGACCGCGATACAGACCGCAGTAAAGGACTCGTCGGTGTCGAGCGGGACGGTTCGGCCGTCCACGGCGTCGGCGGCGGTGCTCGCGGCCGCGTCGTCGGGATCGGCGAAGGCGACGGCCGCGTCGTCGGGGCCCGCCCGAACCGCGTCGGCGAACCACCGGCCCATCGCGCCGGCACCGACCACGAGTACGTTCATGGAGACGTGGTAACCGTGGCCCGCTCAAAAGCGGTTCGGGTCGGCGACCACGAGCCTTTTACCGCCGCGCTGACGCTATCCGACATGGACAGCCGGGTGGCGCTCGTGCTCATAGTCGCCGTCGCGACGATCCTGGCCGGGTGTTCGTGGGTCGAACGACCCGAACCAGCCGGGCCAGCGGCGGGGAACACGACCGGCACCGACGACGGTCCCAGCATCCCCTACGACCGACTGGCCGCACACGCCGACGCGCTCCGTGATCGGGGATACGAACTCCGCCTCGACGTGCGGATCAGGACACCGAACGGGAGCGAGAACCGGACCGTCAGCGTCGCCAGCGCCCCGGACAGCGAGCGCCAGTTGATCCACAGACGGACGACCGACAGCACCCTCGATCGGTTCGTCGACGGCGCGCAGTTGTTCACCAGGTTCGTCGCCAACGGCTCGACGACGTTCGACTCGGCCGATCTCGGGGCCGAGAACGTCACGTTCACGACGGACGGACGGGGCACCGTCGCCTTCGTCAACACCGTCCACGGCAGTAGTCTCCGGACACAGCGACTCCGGCAGGTCTACGAGTTCGGCGAGTTCGAGCGAGCCGGAAACGTCACCCGCGACGGCCGAGAATACGCCGCCTTCGACCTGACTGCGGCGGCGACCGGCCCGAATGCCACGGTGACGCTGAACCACTCGTCGGGCCGAATCCTGATCGCCCCGAACGGCGTGATCCGCCGCGCGACCATCGACCTGCAGGGGACCCAGCGGGGCGCACCGTTCGTCTACGCCGTCGACTACCGGATCACGCAGGACGGGGACGTGTCGGTCCAGCCACCCGAGTGGCTCGACCGAGCCGGAACCAGCGAGAATACCACTGCGAATGGGCCTCAGACGACGAGTGCTTCGGGATAGTCGGTGAGGTTCTCGTAGCCGTCCTCGGTGACGACCACGATGTCCTCGATCCGGATGCCACCGACCGCGGGGTCGTAGAGCCCTGGCTCGATGGTGATGATGTGCCCGGGCTCCAGTTCACCACCGCCGGGCCCGACGAGTGGCTGTTCGTGGACGTCCAGCCCGACGCCGTGGCCCGTGTTGTGGATGAAGCCCGTCTCGGTGGTCTCGTCGCTTCTGAGGGTCGGTTCGCCGGCGCCCTCGTACACGTCACAGACGGCGTCGTGGACCGCCGCGCCGGTCGCACCCGCCTCGACGGTTTCGAGAGCCGCCCGCTTTGCCTCCGCGGTCAGGTCGTACCACCGGCGGATCTCCTCGGACGGCTCGCCCTTCAGGAAGGTCCGGGTCATGTCGGCGTGGTACTTCGTGGCCTTGTCCCGCGGGAAGATGTCGACGATGATCGGTTCTTCGGCCGCTAGCGGGCCGCTCCCGCGGTCGTGGGGGTCGGCGGCGTCGGCCCCGCAGGCCACGATGGTCTCGTCGAGCGCACAGCCGTGCCGGAGGAGCGTCACCTCGATCTCTTCTTTGACGCGCTCGCTGGTTAGGGGGTCGCCCTCGTAGTGAAGCGTCCCGTCCTCGACGGTCGCCGCTTCGATGAGTTCCTCCGCCGCCCGCATCGAAGCCTCGTTCGCCTTCTGGGCCGTGCGGACGTGTTCGACCTCCCTGTCGGTCTTGGTCGCGCGGATGGCCTCGATTACGTTGGTCCCGCCACGACCGATAGGTGGCGTGTCGGGGGACTGGACATCGATGTCATGCTCGCGGAGGCCGTCGGCGGTCGCGACGGGGAACCGTGAGGGGACGGCGACGGACTCGACACCGCGATCCTCGACGAACGACGCGAGGACGCGACGACCGCCCGCCAGCCGACCGTGCTCCTCGACGAGTGCGGGCAGGTCGTACTCGACGTGGCGTTCGACCGACGCCGCCCCGCTCTCGGTCTTCGCGCGGCCGTACTCCAGACTGGAGACCAGCAGGTGGACCTCGCCGTCGTAAAGGGTGTGGAACGGGTCGGGGGCCGAAAACCCCGAGAGGTACAGCTGGTCTGAGTCGTCACCGGCGGCGTCGATCAGGAAGCCGTCGACGCCCGCCTCGTCGAGGAAGGCGTCGAGGGCGGAGAGATCGCGTTCCATACGCCGGTGTCCGGCCCGGACCGACAAAACCTCGTGGGTCCTCGGTACTCTCCGGTATCCTCATGGCGTGGGACTGCGACGACTCCCGCATGAACGTCGAGATCTCACCGTCCCGGGTCAGTGGAGCCGTGCAGGCCCCGCCATCGAAGAGCTACACGCACCGCGCGATCCTCGCGGCGGGATACGCCGACGGCGCGACAGTCAGCGACCCGCTCGTGAGCGCGGACACGCGAGCGACGATGGGTGCGGTCGAAGCCTACAGTGGTACCGTGGACCGCAGTGCCGACGGCAGCACCCTCGACATCGACGGGTTCGGCGGCCGTCCGGACGTGCCCGACGACGTGATCGACTGCGCAAACAGCGGGACGACGATGCGGCTGGTCACCGCGACCGGCGCACTCGCCGACGGGATCACCGTCCTGACTGGCGACGACTCGCTCCGGTCCCGACCCCAGGGGCCGCTGCTGGACGCGGTCGAGCAACTCGGCGGTCGCGCGGAGAGTACCCGCAGGAACGGCCAGGCCCCGCTCGTAGTCCAGGGCCCGGTCGACGGCGGCTCGGTCTCGATTCCCGGCGACGTATCCTCGCAGTACATCACCGCCCTCCTGATGGCTGGGGCGGTCACCGACGAGGGGATCGAGATCGACCTGGAGACCGAACTCAAGTCCGCGCCGTACGTCCAGATCACCATCGAGGTCCTCGAGGCGTTCGGGGTCGAGGCCGTCGAGACCGACGCCGGGTTCCGCGTCGACGGCGGGCAGTCCTACGCGCCCGAGGGTGGCGAGTACGCCGTCCCCGGCGACTTCTCGTCGATGTCGTACCTGCTGGCCGCGGGCGCGCTGGCGGCCGACGACGAGCTCGAAGTGCGAGGGGCACAGCCCAGCGCCCAGGGTGACGCAGCCATCGTCGACGTCCTGGAACGGATGGGCGCGGCTATCGACTGGGACCGGGACCGGGGCGTCATCACGACTCGCCGGTCCTCGCTCTCGGGGGTCGAGGTCGGCGTCGAGGACACGCCCGACCTCCTGCCGACCATCGCGGTGCTGGGCGCGGTGGCCGACGGAACGACGACGATCACCGACTGCGAACACGTCCGCTACAAGGAGACCGACCGCGTGAGCGCGATGGCCGAGGAACTGACCGCGATGGGGGCCGCGGTCGAGGAAGAACAGGACACCCTGACGATTCACGGTGGCGAGACCGACCTGCAGGGCGCGACGGTCGACGGGCGCGCCGATCACCGGATCGTGATGTCACTGGCGGTGGCGGGACTGGTAGCCGACGGCCCGACGACAATCGAGGGTGGCGAACACGTCGACGTGTCGTTCCCGGACTTCTTCGACGTGTTCGAGGGCATCGGAGCCGAAGTCAGTCGGGAGTGAAAGCTCCTCGGGGTGAGCGACAGGGGCGAACAGACGGGACAGGCGGGCCGCGGCGCAGGGTCCCGTGCTATCGCGGACTGCGCCGCGGCGGCTGTCAGCGCATGGTCCGTGGTGATCTCGGCTTCCGAAATAAACTCTCGTACGCTCGAGGGGCGGGTCCGACGTTTTCTCAAGCTTCAAATGCCAGGGCCACTCAAAAGACAGTAATGAACGGCAACAGTTTCGGGCGGCTCTTCCAGATGACGACCTACGGGGAGAGCCACGGGGAGGCCATGGGCTGTACCGTCTCGGGCGTCCCGGCGGGCGTCGAGATCGACGAGGAGACGATTCAGCGGGAACTCGATCGGCGCAAGCCCGGGCAGTCGATGATCACCACCTCCCGGGGCGAGCCGGACGAAGTGACGATCAACAGCGGCGTCCAGAACGGCTACACCACGGGGACGCCCGTCGGGATGGTCATCCAGAACAAGGACGCCCGCTCCGGCAAGTACGAGCCGTTCGTCACGGCCCCACGACCGTCACACGGCGACTACACCTACTCCGCGAAGTTCGGGACGCGCAACTGGGGCGGCGGCGGGCGCTCGTCGGCCCGCGAGACCGTCAACTGGGTCGCGGCGGGTGCCATCGCCCAGCAGGTCCTCGACGCCTCCGAATACGACGTGCAGATCAAGGCTCACGTCAACCAGATCGGAGAGGTCGAGGCCCCGGAAGTGACCTTCGAGGAGATGCTCGAACACACCGAGGAGAACGAGGTCCGGTGTGCCCACCCCGAGACGGCCGAGGAGATGCGCGAGGTCGCGGACCAGTACCAGAAGGAGGGCGACTCCATCGGTGGCTCGATCTACTTCGAGTGTCGTGGCGTCCCCCGCGGCCTCGGCGCGCCGCGATTCGACTCCGTACCCGCGCGGTTGGGGAAGGCGATATTTTCCATCCCGGCCGTGACGGCCTTCGAGTACGGCCTAGGCCGCGACGCCCGTGGTGTGGCCGGCATCGACCGCAACGAGGACTGGGAGTTCGACGACGGCGAATCCCACCCCGAGACGGTGAGCGAAGAGGGCGATCCCGTCCCCGTGGGCAACGATCACGGCGGGCTCCAGGGCGGTATCACGACCGGCGAACCCATCTACGGCGAGGTCTCCTGGCACGCGCCCACGTCCATCCCGAAGACCCAGACGACCGCCGACTGGGAGGACGGCGAGCGCAAGGAGATCCAGGTCGTCGGCCGCCACGACCCCGTCCTGCCGCCGCGGGCCGTGCCGGTCGTCGAATCGATGCTTGCATGCACCGTGCTGGACTTCATGATGCTCTCGGGCCGGATCAACCCCGACCGCATCGACGACCGCCCCGGCGAGTACGACACCGACTACCACCCGTCGAGTCCGCAGGACGACCCCGAGGACGCCGCGACGAAGGCCGAGACGACCGAGGACGACGACTAACGTTTCAGCGCCGTCACGGCGTAGAACGGATCCCGTCCTGGCTCGACCGCGTCGTGAACGGTCGGGTCGTCGAACGCGTCCGTCGAATCGAGATACGTGCCCACGAGCGCGGCGCGTTCGTCCATCGACCGGGACCGCCAGGCCCGGATCGCCTTCTGTGCGAACATCCGGTTCGAGAAACTCACGACGACGACGCCACCGGGTCGGAGGACGCGTGCGACCTCCGTGAAGACCCGCCCGGGGTACTGGAGGTACTGGACGGAGACGGCACACAGCACGGCGTCGACCGAGGCACTCTCCAGGGGCAGCGTCTGGTCGTCGTTGAGGTTCTGTCGAAACCAGCGGTCGAGGCGGTCGTTCCGGTCGAGTTCGGCTTCGTTCAGCCCGTGGCCGACCACCTCGCCGAGTTCCAGGTCCGGCGGGAGGTGCGACACCCAGCTGCTCATCAGATCGAGAACGTCGTCGTCCGGCGAGAGCCGGTCGCGGTACAGCGCCGTCAGCCGCTCTCGGAACGGCTCGTCGACGTGCTGGACGAATCGCGGCTGCTCGTAGAATCGCTCGTCGTCGCCGTCGAAGAGGCGCTGTCGGTCGGTCTCGGAGAGGACCGAGGGCATACCATCACAAGGGGCGCCTGCGGAATCAGCCTGACGCCTCACTGCCGGACCAGGCCTCGCGCAACTGCCGCCACTGACACCGCGCACAGCGGAGCGAGTCCACGAGAATCGCCAGCAGGACCACCGCGCCGAGCCACACGAGTACCGGGTACTGGTCGAACACGGCCGTCGTGATCTCGACCAGGCAGAAGGCGATCAGGAACGTCAGTTCGGCGAGGCGTCTGAAGTGTCCCATCACCTGTCTTACGGAGTCAGGCGTTGTCAGCGTATCCCATCGTTTCGACGTATCAGCAGGTGAAACAGAGCGACCCACCCGGCCAGGGGCTTATGAGCGACCCGGCCCTGGTTCACCCATGGACCCGAATCAGGAGACCGTCGCCAACCCGTTCGGAATGGACGCGGACTGTCGGCAGTGTCCGGAGCTCTGTGAGACGCGAACGCAGGTCGTCCACGGCTACGGCGACGTGGGTGCGGACTTTCTGGTCCTCGGGGACACACCTGGCCCGGGCGCGGACGCCACCGGGGTTCCATTCACGGGCGACGAGGCGGGCTCTGCGGTCCTGTCGCTCCTCGCGGACCTGGGGTTCGTCGACGCGCCCGACGGCGACGAACCGTCCGTCGAGAACGTCTTTTTGACGACGCTGACGCGCTGTCACCACCCGGAACGACCCCCGAGCGACGAGGAAGTGCGCAACTGCGAGGGCTTTCTGACCGCCGAGGTGCGGATGATCAATCCCGAAGTGATTCTCCCCGTGGGACAGCGACCGCTGGAGGCGCTAGCGCTAGAGTACACGACCAAGCGGGCCGACGATTTCGACGTGGCGGCCGACCACGCGACGACGATCAGAGGAAGGGGGTTCGAACTCGTGCCGATGCTCCCGCCGGCGGAGCAGACGGGCGAGGAGCGGACGGCCCTGTTGGATCACCTCGCGTCGCTTCTGGATCGGGACTATCGGCAGACGAAAGGGCGGCGCAGTCGGTGAGTTACCAGTAGGGGTTCGAGACACCGCCGCTACCGGCGGTACCGGCGGCCGCGAGAACGACGACGAAGAGCGCGGTGAGTGCGATGGTCGCGCCGACTGCGGTGATGGAGGTCACGGCCGGGACGGCTGCTACCAGCATTGCGATTCCGACGACACTGCCGACGAGCATCGCAGCGATCAGCAGGGCCGCGACGAACCCGGTCATCTGTTCGTAGATCATATCACTGGATTAGCCCACGGAGAATATAAACGGGGGTGGTTCCGGCGCTCGAAACGGCGCGTTCAAGGGCGGCCCGCGCCGAGGGGTGTACATGACTACCGTCGCCGTACTCGCGGACCCGCCGCGCGAGGGACTCGTCCTGCCGGAACTCGCCGCGGCAACGCCACTCTCGGAGGTAGAGGCGGCCGAACTGTACACTGCCATGCTCCGTGACGTGTGCCGGGCCGTCGAGGCCAGCGGGGGCGACCTGCTCGTTAACTACCGCGCCGACGACGACCTCCCCGCGCACGACGGCGAGTCCTCGGAGGCACAGCTCCGGGCGGCCGTCGCGCCGGCACTCGAATCCCCCGACGAGGCTCGTTTCGAGGTGCAGGTCGGGTCGTCGTTCTCGGCCCGAGCTGGCAACACGGTCTCGCACCTGCTCGATCAGGAGCAGGTCACCTCGGCCGCGGTCGTCGAGCCGACGGGGCCGTTCCTGACTCGTGGAATCGTCGACAACGCCGCGATGAAGCTCCGGCGACACGAGGTAGTGCTCGGTCCCGCGGGCGACGGGCGGGTGTACTACGCGGGGTTCGCCGAGGGAATCGACTTCGAGGACGCCTACGAACCGCCGGTCGTGGAGTCGCTGACGGACCGTGGCGTGGCGGCCGACTACAGCGTCGACTTCCTGCCGATGGCGCCGGTCGTCGAGACGCGGGCGGATCTGGTGACGGCGATCACACAGACCGCTGCGCGGGCCGGGGCCGGGCGCAACCATCCCGGTCACACCGCGCAGTGCCTGGTCGGACTGGGCCTGGACGTGACCGCGGGCGGGGACGGCTCGGAACTGGTGCGGGAGTAGCGTCGGAAGTGACCGACAACTCTTAGAAGCGCCGGGAAAAAGTGGAGACTGTGGTGGGATAGCGAAGTGGCCTAACGCGCCTGCCTTGAGAGCAGGTGTCCTCACGGACTCAGGGGTTCGAATCCCCTTCCCACCGTATTCTGTCGCGAACATCTCGTGAGCGACGAATCCGGTGTCGGGATTCGAACCCGGGGAGTCGCAGCGGCCGAACGAAGTGAGGCCGACCGTCTCCACTCGGTTCGAATCCCCTTCCCACCGTGAGACCGCGGCGCAATTCGCGCCGCGGGCGAACCTCCAAGGTGATTGGAGCCCTGGAAGTCACAGCCCGCACAGCGAGCGAAGCGAGCGAGCAGGAATGTCTTCCTCCGGTTCGAATCCCCTTCCCACCGTATTCTGTCGCGAACGGTTCGTTCGCGGGACGGGTCCGTCGACCGGGCGCGCTTGCAAATGCCGGCACAACGTACACCGGACGGCGAGACCACGACGGTGTATGACCTATCGGACGACCATCGGGTGGTCCCTCATCACGTCGGGGATCGTGACGTTGCTGCTGGCGTATCTGCCGGGGGACTCGGTGCTGTGGGGGATCGGCCTACTGGTGGTCGGGATCGCGGTGTTCATCGTCCGGCGATAGACCGCCCCGAGCGGGCGTCGGAGCGGATTCTAACAGCAGAATGACAGAGTAGTTATAATTTATCGGCACGTAGGGAAGCCATGGGTGCCGATAGCAGTCTCGTCAACGACGCCTTGGACACCCTGGAAGACGTGTTCTACGTCTACGACGAGGGAGGGAAACTGATTCACTGGAACGCAGTGCTGGGGGAACTGTTCGACCTGACAGAGGCGGAGTTGTCCGGGATGGCTGCCACGGACTTTTTCGTCGCGGCCGACAGGCCACAGGTCGAAGCGGCAATCGAGGAGGTGATGTCGACGGGACGAACGGTCGTCGAGGCGCGGGCCGAAACCACGCGCGGGACGGTGTTGTTCGAGTTGACGGGGGAGTTGCTGGTCGACGAGGACGGTGACGTGTTGGGGTTCTGTGGGGTGGGGCGAGACGTGACGACGGTTCGGGAGCGCGAGTGGCAACTGGAGCGGCAGAACGAGCGTCTCGGGGAGTTCGCGAACGTCGTGGCACACGACCTCCGGAACCCGCTACAGGTGGCGAGACTCCAGCTCGAAACCGTCGACGGCGCTCCGGAGCCTGGGACGATCGCGAGAGTCACCCACGCACTCGACCGGATCGAAGGCATCGTCGACGACGTGCTGACACTGGCCAGGGGCGGGCAGACGGTGCTGGAGAGACGACCGGTCGAACTGGCGACCGTGGCGCGAACGGCCTGGGACACCGTTCGAACGGCCGACGAGACCCTCGTGGTACGGACGGAGCGGACGGTCGAGGCCGACGAGGGCCGTCTCCAGCGACTGTTCGAGAACGTGTTTCGCAACGCTGTCGAGCATGGCTCGACGGGCAATCGGAGGGAGTCGGACGACCCTGTCGAGCACGAGCGGGGGGATTCGGGCCAGCCGAACGGGGACGATTCGGACCCGGAGGCGGCGAGTCTGAGGGTGACCGTCGAAGACACCGAGACGGGATTCGCCGTCGAGGACGACGGCCTCGGTTTCCCGGCCGACGTCGTCGGCGGCGCCTTCGAGGCGGGCGTCAGCGGGTCGCCCTCGGGGACTGGCCTCGGCTTGAACATCGTCCGGACGCTCGCGGAGGCCCACGGGTGGACGGTCCGGGTCGCCGAGGCTGCCGACGGTGGAGCGCGGCTGGAAGTGAACCTCGAGTCGCTGTACACCGACACGGCGTCGCTCGATCCCGCCGACGAGCGTGGAGAGTAACGCTTTTGCGTGGTTCGGCCCGAGCGTGTGGTATGAGCGACTGGCCCCACGATCCCGACGGCGACGAAGGTAGCGAGGGACGCCGCAAGTACGGGCAGGCGATCCTCGCCAAGAAGATCGACGAAGACGAGGACTTCCCGCTCTCGCAGGCGGAGTTCGTCGAGGAGTTCGGCGACGACCCCATCCGGATCGACTACGAGACGGTCGTCAGCGTGGCCGACATCTTCGAGAACGTCGACGAGGAAGAGTTCGAGGACTTCCCACACTTCCACAGGGTCGTCGGACAGTGTATGCGCGACGCTGGCTACTGGCCGTACGAACTCGCCTGACGGTCGTCTACCGTTTTTCCGCCGCCCGAACGTCTCGGGCCAGTGGTGTGTGAGCACGACACATACTTGTGGAGGGGTAGCGTAGCTCCACGACGAGCCATGGCTACGCACACTGCGAACACGGGACCGGGCGGGAGCGAGCGGGACGGTGAGCTACCGGCACACGTGGTGGAGAGCTTGCTCGCGTCGCCGGCGCGTCGGCGGTTGCTCCGACGGCTCAGGGAGGCGGGGGAGCCGATGCCGGTCGACGACCTGGCGGCAGCCGTCGTGGCGTCGGCGGACGACAACGGGGATGCGGCCGACGACGGGACAGACGTGCCGACGGACCGGCGACGCGCACGGGCGGACATCTACCAGCACCATCTGCCGCGGTTGACGGAGACGGGGACGGTCGCGTTCGACTCCCGGCTGGGGACCGTCGAGTTCACCGGTGGGCCGCGGCTGACCGAACGGCTGGACGAAGCGCCCTGAGCGGTCCGGAGACCGCTGTCAGAACCAAAGACAAATAGCGGGTCGGGGCCAAGCCGTGGCCACTGTGACGAACACGCAGGTGACCCACGTCCAGATCGACAACTACGGCCCCTGGACGGTCACCCCGGAGCCGCGACGCGAGGTCGACCTGCAGACGTTGCAATCCCGGCTGTACGCCGACCTCTCGCAGTTGTTCGGGAACCGCAACGGCTACGTCTTCTTCTCCAGGTTCGACAACATGATCGCGGTGACCAACGGGCTGGACGTGGACGATCACGCGATGATTCAGGAATCGGTGGGCAACCGCTATCCCGTGACGATGAGCATGGCTGTCGCGACGGGAACGACGCCAGCCGCCGCGCTCGGTGACGCCACGAGCGAACTCCAGGACGCCGGGAGCGCCCAGGACGAACACCGGCGGGAGATTCTGCGCGGCCGGACCATCGACGAGGAGTTCCGGACCGCCGCGGACGTCCAGATCGCCCACTTCGACGTGAACGACGCGACCGGGAAGTACACCGACGAACTCAACGAGTTCGACACGTTCATCCGGATCGAACAGGGCTACGCCGAGTTGATGCGCTACATGCGCCAGGCCCACGACTCGCTGTCATTTTTCGTGGGCGGTGACAACGTCATCGCGGTCTGTCCCGACCTCGACGCCGCGGACTATCGGGACGCCATCGAACACGTCGACGAGGCCGTCGACGTGGACCTCAAGGTCGGCGTCGGCCGGGGACGGACGGCACAGGACGCCGGCATGGCCGCGAAACACGCACTGGAGGCGTGTCGCGCGGACGGCGCCGACGTGGAACTGGACTTCTGAGGGTCGCTCTCTGGAATTGCCGAAGGACTCGGAGATAGGGCACGATCGGTCTTAAGCGTGGCGTAGGTAGCTTTTAGACACCGTGTGTGAAAGTGTATCACATGAACGGCAACGTGACGGTCGGACAGGTGATGCGGCGGGACTTCGTGGGTGCGAGCGAGGGCGACGGGCTCGCGGAGACGGCCGCGTTGATGCTCGAAGAGGACGTCGAGACGGTCGTCGTGTTGCGCGGGACCGACCCAATCGGGATGGTCACCCAGCGGGACGTGCTTGAGACGGCGGTCGAGCGGGGCGACCTGGCTTCGGTGACTGTCGCGGACGTGATGCAGAACAACCCGCCGACGGTCGGGCGCGGGGAATCACTGACGGCGGCGACCGACCGGATGTCCGGGACGGATTCGCGTCACCTCCTCGTGATGGAGGGCGACGAACTTGCCGGTGTGATCACCGAACACGACGTGGTGACGGCCTCGACGCTCGACCCGGGTGTCGAGAGCGAGCGGGTGGAGACGGAACGGACCACGGTCGAGGCGGTGACGGCGACGGCCAAAGCTGGGGCCACGGACGAGGAGTACTCGAACCAGGGCATCTGCGAGCTGTGTGGGTCGTTGACCCGGGATCTCTCGACGTTCAACGGGCAGCTGGTCTGTAGCGACTGCAAGAACGTCTGAGCGCGCCGGGGCCCGCCCCGACGACCCACAACAAAACACATATCCTCCACCGAACGGGAGAGAGGAGCATGGGGATACCGACGCTCGACGACCTCGCCGTCGACGGTACGACGGTGGGGGTGCGCGTTGACATCAACAGCCCGTTGGACGAGGACGGACGCCTCGCCGACGACGCTCGGCTCCACGCGCACGTCGGCACGCTGCAGGAACTGCTCGACCGTGGCGGGAAACTCGCCGTCCTCGCCCACCAGGGCCGACCCGGGGGCGACGAGTTCGCCACGCTCGAAGACCACGCCCGTCGCCTCGGTGAACTGCTCGACCAGCCCATCGAGTACTGCGACGCCACCTTCTCCGCGGAGGCTCGGGACGCCATCGCCGACCTCGATCACGGCGAGGCGGTCCTGCTGGAGAACACGCGGTTCTACAGCGAGGAGTACATGGAGTTCCCGCCCGCGGAGGCCGCCGAGACGTTCCTCGTCGACCGACTGGCCCCGGTCGTCGACGCCTTCGTCAACGACGCGTTCGCGGCCGCGCACCGCTCACAGCCCTCCATCGTCGGCCTGCCGATGCGGGTCGACAGCTACGCCGGCCGGGTCATGGAGCGGGAACTCGACGTGCTGAGCAACATCGAGGACACGCCGCGCCCGCGGGTGTACGCGCTCGGCGGGGCGAAGATCGCCGACGCCTTCGACGTGGCCGAGAGCGTCCTCGAACGCGGCCTGGCCGACGAGATCCTGACCAGCGGGATGACCGGCAACGCGTTCCTCGCGGCCAGCGGCGTCGACATCGGGCAGCCGTCGATGGACGCCATCACCGACCGCGACGCGACGGCCGTCGAACAGGCCGAGGCCCTGCTCGACGAGTACGGCGAGAAGATCCACGTCCCCGAGGACGTGGCCGTCGAGCGGGACGGCGAGCGCGTCGAGGTCGGTATCGACGGGTTGCCCGTCGACGCGCCGGCGCTGGACGTGGGCGAGAACACTGCGGCCGCCTACGCCGACGTGTTCGAGACAGCCGGCACGGCCATCCTGAACGGCCCCCCCGGCGTGTTCGAAGAGGAGCAGTTCGCCCACGGGACCCGCGAGATATTCGGCGCGGCGACAAGCGCCGAGTACAGCATCGTCGGCGGCGGTGACACGGCGGCGTCGCTCCGCCAACTCGGTATCGAGGGGTTCGATCACGTCAGCACCGGCGGCGGTGCGGCCCTCCGGTTACTCACCGGCGGGGAACTGCCGGCGGTCGAGGTGCTGCGCGAGTAGTGAACGTCGAACGCCCGGATACGGACGCGACAGACGCGATCGCCGACCTCTGGGTCGATCTCGCGGCGGAACAGCGCGAGGTCGGCTCCCATCTCCAGGCGGTCGAGAACCGGGGCACTATCGGCGAGAACGTCCGCCGGGCCATCGTCGCCGACGGCCTCTACGTCGCTGTCGCAGGGGCCGACGACGAGTTCGACGCCGACCCCGGTACGGTGCTGGGCTTCGTGATGTTCAGCGCGGGGAGCGAGCTACTGGCGACCACGGCGACGCGGGGGACTATCGAGAACCTGTACGTGCGTCCCGAGTACCGCGATCAGGGTATCGGTGGTGAGTTGATGGCGACTGCCGAGGAGAAACTGGCGGCACGCGGGGTCGACGCGGTGAAACTGGAGGTGCTGGCGGACAACGAGGCGGCGCGGCGGTTCTATCGGCGACACGGGTACGATCCGCATCGGGTGCAACTGGAGAAGCCGGTGGAAAGCGATAATCACTCAAAGGGGTAGGCGCTATCCGGAGGTGTGCCAGGGGAGCTTGGGCGGTCCAAGCACCCGACTTGTAATCGGGAGTTCGTGGGTTCAAATCCCACCCCTGGCTTCGGCGCGCTCACAACCCGTGAGCGCGGCGAGCCGTCTGGGATTTGAATCAGGGAGCGGGAGGTGAGCGAAGCGAACGGGAGCGACCGTGGTTCAATATCCCACCCCTGGCTTTCTCCGTTTTGCTCACATGCCAACGCAGTCGGCGGCCACGAACGGCTTCGATGGACTGTTTGGTGGCCGAATAAATAGCATATAGAAATACGTACTTCAACGGCTCCTAGGAGTGAGCCCGCTTGAGTCCCAGCCACTCTTAGGAAGGAGAGCGGCTGGACTAGTCCTGACAGTACATTTCTGAGGCCCTCTACTGGCAGGGCGAAGGCGGGACCGTTGACGCGAACGATCCCGAGCTCGCTGGCATGGAAACCACCGAGAATGCCCCCTTCCCGGAAGGCGGTTAGCGGCCGGGGGTTGACACCAGGGGCCCAGCGATCACCACGACTGGGGGCGGTCGGATGCTTTTTTCCGCGGAGAGTGCGTCGTACGCTGGCCATGGATATATAGTACTGCTGGGAAAATACGCGAATATGACATATTGCCCGGAGTGTGGGGCGGAAACTGAGTCAGAGTGGAATCATTGTCAAATTTGTGGTACAAATCTCCCAACACAAGCGAAAACGGAGAAGATGTCATCAGATTTTGATAGTGTAAACTCGAAGAGCAACCTCCCGCTTGGTCAGAAAGGGTTGTTCGCCGGTTCGGGCATAATAGGCATTGGTGCACTTTTGCCTTGGATGTCGGTCAACGCCCTTGGTACCACACTCACAAAACGTGGTGTCGATGGCGATGGCGTGATCACGCTCGTACTAGCATTCCTTATCGCTGGGGCTGGCATATACCAGTGGTCAAAGAAAACACAAATAGTCGGTGTAGTCGGGGGAGTGATTGTAACCTGGCTCTCTGGAATCTATATTGTAGACCCACTGGCTGGCGTAACAACCGAATCCTCAGATATAACTCAATATGCAATATCTATCGAGATGGGACTGTATCTAACGATTATCGGTGGTGCGATTGCCATGCTCAGCAGTGCATATGGCTTCGTCAATGAAGGATCACCAGACTCCAGTAAGCGCCCAGTAGAAGAACCTTCCAGAGATACACCGGTAACCGACGCAGATACATCAGATCAATCAGCAACCGATTCTACGGAGTAAAGCCTATTTAAAGGTGAATGTCAGGATATTCATCACCGAGTGTCGAAAGAGAATATAGGATCGGCGGCTCGCGACCGGGGTCAGGCCCGCAGCGTTCGGTTCCCGCCCACGGACTGTCGGCTCACTGCGGCGGGGTCGGAGTAACTGCGGCCGTTGTACGTCCAGGAGAACGAATCGGCGAGCAACACCGACCCGGATTCGGGAGCCTCGTAGAGCTGTGTGCGGTTGGCCGAGGCGTTCTCGTCGACGACGAAGGTGACGCGGGCGGCCTTGCCAGGCGGGAACTCCTCGGCGCCGACTGCGCCGTAGCAGGTGGCGTTGGCGGAGCGGTTGGCGTACTCGCCGATCCGGAACTCGCGAGTCTCGTTGGAGACGACGGCGGTCCCGAAGTTGGTCGCGCCCAGCGAGGAGCGCTCGACACAGCCCGGGAAGCGGGCGTTGAGCTCGAAGTTCCGGAGGGTTCGCTGGTCCGGGTTGCTGAGTTCCACTCGGTAGACGGAGTAGTTGCCGGCGCTGAGGTTGTAGCGGGCCTGCAGTTCCCGGTCGGGGACTTCGAGCTGGTTGACCTCGACGGCGGGAGTCGGGCTGTCGACGATGCCGCTCTGGACGTGGAAGTCGTACATCGCAGGGGCGATGGCGGGGCTGAGGCTGGCGAACACGACGCCGCCGATGAGGCCGCCGATGATGGCAGTCTCGACCTTGTCGGCGAGTTCGAAGGTCCAGCCGTCGCCGCCGAGTTGGTCACAGACCCGGCGCACGGTACTGCCGCCCAGCGTCCGCCGGAAGGCTCTCCCGAGTGCGAGCGTCACCGGGAGCGCGAACAGGACGGCGAGGACGCTGATGCCGACACCGAGTAGCAATTGGAGGAGGGCCTCGATCATATCCGTCTGCCGATACTCGGGAGGGTCTTATGAACTCCTTTCTTTCTGATAGCTTCCGAGTAGTTGCGGGTCAGTCGTCGGCTTCGAGCGCTTCGACTGCGACGTCACCACGGAGGTATCGCCGGCCGCGGTCGGTCAACTGGTAGAGGGCGCGGGCCTCGTCGTAGTACTCGACGAGTCGTTCGTCCGAGAGCCGGAGGAGGTGCTCGCGGATAGTCTGTCGTTTCCAGTCGGTGTTGGCCGCGATCACGCCCGGCGTGAGAACGAGCTCGCTCTCGTCCCCGTTCCTGAGCAACTCCAGTACGTCGCGGTCGACCGGTGTCATCCAGGAGGCCAGGGGCGGCTGCATCGTCGTACCGTAATGACGGCAGGCTTAAAATTCGTTCTCATTTCACAGTCGCTTCACGAGATACGACCGGAATTTATGGACGATCGTTGTGGGAACAATTAAGTGTATTACCAACAGGGCTGTAGATACAGTGTGATTCGTCGTCGGGTGGCGTGCCCGGGCGGACCCTGACCGAATTCGATGGACCGAGCAAGCCGACACGCGATGGGGGCGACCCCGTCCGAGTGGCTGGTTGGTTGCGGTATCGACGGCGGGCCGAGTGATATCAGATGACCGAAACCGAATCTAGTACCACGGCCGACGTAACGTACGCGGACCTGAGTGCGTTCCAGCGAGACGTACTCGTCGTCCTGCGACGACTGGAGTCGAGCGAGGAAGACAGCTACGGGCTGGCGATCAAGCGACGGCTCGAAGACCGATACGACGACGACGTGAACCACGGCCGTCTCTACCCGAACCTCGACGAACTCGTCGAGTTCGGCCTCGTCGAGCGCGGGGAGATCGACAAGCGGACGAACCGGTACACGCTGACTGCCGCCGGGCTATCGCTCCTGCAGGCCCACGCCGACGCCCTCGACGAACTCCTTCGTTGACGAGGGAGGTGTCGTCCTCGGCGGTTCGACACCGGGAGTAACTCGTCGAGAGCCCTCTCTCCGACCACGGCTCGATCCAGGCTCACTGTTTCGTGCGTTCGAGCCGCGGTCGAGGACCGCTCACCCGCCGTTGCCGGTTCGGAAGTCGTTCTGCGGTCGGTCTGTCAGTCGTCACCTGGCTGGTGCCCCGACCGCCGTTCGCGGGCCGGCGTCGGCGACTCGGTGTACAGCGAGTACGTGAGGACGCCGAAGCCGATAGCAGTGAACACGCTCTGTACCGTCGCGCTCGCCTCCAGAGGGAGCCCAACGACCTGGTGGAGGGCACCGCCGAGGATGGCTCCCGCCGTGACGAGTCCGATACCGACGGCCAGCGCACGGAGGGCCGGCGATCCCGTCCGTCGATACGCTCTGCCCGACAGCAACGTGAGCGTCCCGCCGAACAGCAGCGTCACCACCTTCGCGGCGGTCAGGAGGGGCATACTCTCGTACATACGACCAACTGCAGTCCGGGGTCCAATATAAACGACCGGGCGTTTCCAGGCTCCGAGAACGCGGTCGGAACGACGACGTTCGGGAACACGTTTATGCCGCGGCTGAAACTATATTCGACAACGGGAGTCGTCTTACGTAGCCGTACGGGGTTACTACCGTCACCGACAGAAGACAATGAATGTGACACGTCGGAATCTGCTCGTCGGGCTGGGTGGCACGGCCGTCGCGGGCGGTATCGGGGTGGCGGTGTACGGTACGGTGGCCGAGGACGGGGACCGGACTCCGTCGGTGCTCGTGGCGGGAAGCCTGCTGAGCGTCGCCTCGCAGGTGTCCGGTGCGACGGTCGAGGCTCACGGGAGCGTCGCCGTGCGCCGGCTGATCCGGGACGGACTCCGCGACCCGGACGGCGTCGCGCTCGCGGATCCGCGTCTGTTCGACGGGATCGCCGATCGGGTGACGGCGTTCGCCACGAACGCACTCGTGATCGCGTACAATCCCGACTCCGCACACGCGGACAGGATCCGCGACGACTGGACGAGCGCCGTCCAGCGGTCGGTCGTCGACGTCGGTCGGACGGACCCCGCGGTCGATCCGCTGGGCTACCGGACGGTGATGGCGCTCGACCTGGCCGCCGAGGCGGGCTTGCTCGACGCCGACCAGACCCTCGACAACGCCCGTATCCTGCCCGAAACCGATCTGTCGAACGTCCTCGAACGGGGCGACCTCGACGCCGCGTTCGTCTACCGCAACATGGCCATCGAGCGCGACCTCCCGTACGTTTCCCTGCCGGACCGGATCGACTTCTCCTCGCCGGACGCGGCCGACAGCTACGCCCGTGCGTCGTACGACCTCGACGACCGGACAGTCCGCGGACGACCGATCCGGTACGCCGCGACGGCGCTCACCGATGCTGGGCAGCCCTGGATCGACCGGCTCACTGGCGGCCGCGAGCGGTTACGGACGGCGGGCTTCGGCGTGCCCGAGTCCTATCCGGAGCGTCACGGTATCGAGTGAGAGAGATCGGGACGGCCGCCGCTAATCGGCTCCGTCCGGGGTCGGTCGACCCCGTAGCGTCAGCATCGACACGTACCCGACGAGCAACCCCGGCCAGTACGTCGTGAGCCGGAAGAGGACGGCGGCCGTCACGGCGGTCGCCAGCTCGACCGGGAAAAAAAGCGTCATCAGCGCCGAGAACGCCACCTCGTAGGTCCCCGATCCGCCCGGCGTCGGCGACAGCGTCGCGATGACCGAGAGGTTCACGATGAGATACAGCGGGACGAAGTCGGGCTCGATACCGATCGACAGGAGGACGAAGTACAACGAGACGATCTGGGCCACGATCGCGAGGTGCGAGACGCCGGCGGTCGTCAGCAGGAAGCGGGGGTCGCTCCCGGCTTCCTGGAACGCGTCTTCGATCCGGTCGACCCGCTCTTGCAGCGACCGGAAGAGGGATTCGGCGCGGTCGAACCGATTCTCGAGAACGCGCAGGAGTCGACTGATGGCGGCACCGAGCGCGTCGTTGTCGGACCACAGCAGGTACGCCAGCAGACCGCCAAGGAACACGATCACCACCGAGAGGATGGTGATGTCGACGAGCAGCCCCTGGATCGACCCGGCGATCCCGAGATACAGGAGGCCACCGAGCGTGAACGTAAAGAAGGGCGTGGCGTTCAGGATGTCGGCCGAGATCACACAGGCCAGGGATCGCTCGTACTCGGTGTCGGTGTTGTCGGAGACGATGTAGGCCATGATCGGCTCCCCGCCGAACTGTCCGAGCGGGGTGATCGAGTTAAGGAAGTGGCCCGTCAGGAACATCCGCACGGTCCGGGAGACCGTCGCGTCGATGCCCATCCGCTGGAAGTACCGGTACCAGACCAGCGCCCAGACCAGCAACGAGGAGAACCCGACGAGGACGGCGATCGCGAACAAGCCGGGGTCGGCGCGGCCGATCGACGAGAGGAACTCGTCGACGTCGGCTAGATAGAGCAAGATCGCGAACAACAGCCCGGTGACACCGAACCAGAGCGCTCCCTTCCGACCGATGTCTATCGGGAGCCCCATCGACACCTCCCGTCTGTATTCCCTGGGGAGCCCGGCCTGTCCGTGGCTCGTCGGCACCGCGGCGTCGGCCCGGGTGGGTTCGGGGTGGCTGTCGCTGCGACGATACGGGCCTCGGCGTGGCCAGTAGGAGCGTGTCCGTCGGTACGGTGTCCCGGCGTTCCCATCGTCTCTGGTTTCGGTTACTTGTAGCCCAGTTCTTCGAGCCGCCGCGTTACCTCTTCGTCCATCTCGTGATCGGGTTCGGCGTCCCCGTCTCGGTCCCCGTCGGACGGCTGCTCCGCCGACGTGATCTCGTCGACCGCCTGCTTGAGGGCGTCCGGGACCGGAACGTCCGTGTCCGTCACGAGATCGTAGGCCTCGTACCGTGCCCGGCCGTCCTCGTCGACCGACTTGACGACCTTCGTCCCGTCGCGCTTGACGTACCTGTACTTCCGGTAGTACTCGTTCCAGCGGTCCCGCGGGATGAACCCGGTGAAGTTCTCCGGGTACTCGATACCGCCTTTTACCGTCTCACTGAAAACCCCCTCGGGACGGGGCGCGATGCCGGCGTAGTAGGGGACTAGTTCGTTGAGCTTCCGCATCTCGATGGGGCGCTCCTCGGTCTCGGGACCCATGTCCGGGTGGTCGACCAGCAACACCGTGTTCACGACCGGTTCGGCGACGGTGAACTGGTGGCCGAACTGCTCGCCGTCCTCACAGAGCGCCTGACCGTGATCCGACAGCAACACGACCACGGTGTCCTCGTCGAGGTCGTTCGCTTCGAGCGCGTCGACGATCCGTCCCACGAGGTCGTCCGTGTAGTCCACGGAGGCGTCGTAGACCCTCCGGAGGGCCTCGTAGTCGATGTCGTCCATCGTGAACATGTCTTTCTGCCGGTGCGGGATGTTCGCGTCGTCGGCCACGCCGTGGCTGTCGGCGTAGGACTTCGGCGGATGGTACGGCTCGTGCGGTTCCATCAGGTTGACGTACAGGAAGAAGTTCTCGTCGTCGCTCCGGCTGCCGAGGTACTCCTCGACCGCCTCGACGGTCTCTTCGGATTTCGTGGAGTCGTCGACGTCGAACAGCCTGAAGACGCGGTCGAGTTGCCGGCCGAGCACGCGACGTGTGCCATCGCCGAGCGCGTTGAACAGTCTCGTTCCGAGCCGCGAGAGCCGGACGCTCACCCGGTTGTCCGCTTTCCCGAGGAAGTTCTCCACGTGATCGAAGTCCTCGGTCATGCCCTTGTGTGGGGTGATCCAGACGTTCGGGGTGATCGCTGCGGTCGAGTGGCCCGCCCGCTCGAACTGGGAGACGAACGTCTCGCCGCCCTGGAAGTAACTCTCGGCGTGGGTCGTCCCGTGTTCCCAGGGGTACTCCCCGGTGAACATCGACGCGTGCGACGGGAGCGTCCAGGGGGCTTGCGTGACGGCGTTCTCGAAGACGACGGCCGAATCCGCGAGTCGCTGCACGTGATCCGTGAAGTCGACGCTCTCGTTGTAGACCGAGAGCCGGTCTTTCCGCAGCGAGTCCAAAACGAGGAACACCACGTTCTTTTTCTCCGTGGCAGTCTCCTCCATGAACATCAGCGAGGTGGGAACGTCATTAGTAACTTTGCTTTCAATCTGGATTCGGCCGGAGACCGTACTCGCTTTATTGGCTGGGATGCGACAGGCCGAGCATGACCGAAAAAGTCGCAATCGTCTACTGGTGTGACGGCGCGGGACACGCGGCCAGGGCCATCCCGGTCGCGCAGGAACTCGAATCCCGCGGTGTCGAGGTCGCGGTCGCCGGCGGCGGCAAGGGTCAGAAGTTCGTCGAGATGAACGGCTTCGAACACCCCGACCTGACGACCGTGACGGTCGAGGGAAGCACGCCGCTCTCCTTCCTGAAGCACACGGCGTTCGACCTGGTGCCGTCCGCGGCCCGGCGGATGCGGGAGGTGTACCGGTGGCTGGAAGACGAGGATCCGGACAAACTGGTGACCGACGACGTGTTCGCGGGGCTGGCGGCCGCCAAACAAGGCATCGAGTTCTACCGGATCGACCACCTCACGACGGACCTGCTGGACCCGCTCTGGCGAGGGCCGCTGATGATCTACAACGAGATCTCGCTGGCCTTCGCCGAGCAGATCGTCGTCACGTCGCTGTGGGCCGACGACCCCGACCCGGAGGGGATCACTCGAGTCGGACCACTCGCCCAGGAAGGCGACCCGACGGACGAGGTGGAACCCTACGACGTGCTCCTCAACCCAGGGACCCACGGGGAGAACTTCGACGCGATCCGTCGGCGACTGGAGGCCGATGGACTCGACGTCAGGTCGGTCGGGGACGACGAGTGGGAGACGAAACCGGCGATGACGCCCTACACGGCGGCCGCGGACGTCGTGGTCTGTACCGGCTTCTCCTCCATCGCGGACACGGTCGTCGCGGGCACCCCCTGCGTGATCTATCCGTTTCTCCCCTTCCAGAAGGCCATCGCGAAGCGGGCCGAGCAGAAGCGTATCGACGGCATCGCGAGAGCCACCTCGGTACGGGAGGCCGTCGACCACGTCCAGCAGTTCCGGACCTCCGGTGAGCGTCCGGACTACGAGAACGGTGCGCCGGCGTTCGTCGACGTGGTCCTCGGCGAGTGACGGCGAGCGCAGGCGACATCGTGTGCCACCGGTGACACCCGGAGCGGGCCGTGGCGGCATAGAACCGAACGTTCGGTCAGTTCTCTCTCCTCTAATTCGTCAGACACAATCACGTGAGCCGGTCAGTTGGCGACGGATGGATGAGTCGTCGTTCTGCTGGGCGGCGTTCGCGCGGACACGGCCACTCGTCGACGCTGGGTACGCGGGCGTCTTGCTCGTCGTGCCCGGCGCGCTGGCGTGGGCGACCGGCGAGGCGTTCGTCTTCCCGAGCCTCGGCCCGACCGCGTACCTGCTGGCGACGGTCCACACGGAACTCCAGACGGGGCGGCGCGTGATCGGCGGCCACCTGATCGGCGTCGTCGCCGGTCTGTCGTCAGCGGCGCGGGTCCGTGGGGAGTCACTTATCCGGTTGCGGACGCGACCCACGCGCATGACGCGGGAACACCTCGAAGCGGCCAACCGGGCACTCCTAGACGCCATCGAAACGCCGCCCGAGACCGGGCTGGAGGACGAACTGGACGATCTGGCGGGACAGCTGTGGTACCTCGCGACCGAGAAGGAGCGCCCGCCGGATCAGGGCCGACTCGAACGCGTCCAGTACCGCCTGACCGTCCTCCGGGAACAGGTCCACGGTCGCCGGAGCGACCTCGTGGCGGTTGCTATCGACGAAATCTGCGCCTGTCGTGAACAGGAACAGGCGGTGGTGTAGCGCCGGGGGCTGCTCAGTTCTCTTCTTCCCGCTCGCGGAGCTCGAACTTCTGGACCTTCCCGGTCGTGGTGCGAGGCAGTTCCTCGACGAACTCGACCTGGCGTGGGTGTTTGTACTCGGCCATGTTCTCGAGGCAGTACTCCTTGATCTCCTCGGGCGTCACGTCGGCGTCGGGCTTGGGGACGACGAAGGCCTTGACCGTCTCGCCGCGGCGTTCGTCCGGGATGCCGACGACGGCGGCGTCGGCCACGTCCGCGTGCTCGAAGAGCAACTCCTCGACCTCACGCGGGTAGACGTTGTACCCGCCCGTGACGATCATGTGTTTCTCCCGGTCGATGACGTAGAAGAAGTCGTCCTCGTCCCAGTAGCCAAGGTCCTCGGTGTGGAACCAGGTCTTTCCGGAAGCGGTTCCCGCTTCCGATGTCCCACTCGCTTCGCTCGCGGGACTGCCGTCGACCTCGGTGAAGGCGTCCTCGTTCGCGCTGGGGCGGCCGTGGTAGCCTTTCATGACGTTCGGGCCGGAGACGACGACCTCGCCGACGATCTCGTCGAGGTCGACTTCCTCCTCGTCGATGGGGCCTTCCTCGACGCGGGGCATCTCCTCGAAGTCCTCGTCGACGATCTTGGCGTCGACGCCGGGGATTGGCTGGCCGATGGAGCCCTTCCGGCGCGCGGCGGGGCGGTTGGCGTGGGTGATCGGACTCGTCTCGGTCAGGCCGTAGCCCTCGTACAGTTCGACGCCGAAGATCTCCTCGAAGCGGTTGATGACCTCGACCGGGCAACTGCTCCCGCCGGAGTTGACGAAGCGCAGGCTGGAGAAGTCGTAGTCGCCGGCGTCGGGGTGGTTGATGATGTCGTTGTACATCGCCGGCACTCCGTGCATGATGGTCAACTGCTCGGACTGGATCAGGCCCATGGCGGTCTCGGCGTCCCACTCGGGTAGCGGGTAGTACGTCGAGCCGTTGTAGAGACCGGCGTTCATCACGACGGTCATGCCGTAGATGTGGAACAGGGGGAGGACGCCGAGCAGTTTGTCCTCGGGGCCGTAGTCCTCCTCCATCACGTCACCGGCGTGGCGGGTCATCCAGCCGAGGTTGCGGTGTGTCAGGAGGACGCCTTTCGGCGTGCCCGTGGTCCCGCTTGTGTAGGGCTGTGCGGCCACGTCGTCGTCGTCGCGCTCGACGGTCTCCATCGGCTCGTCGGCGAGGAAGGCGTCGAATTCCGTCGCGCCCTCGGCCTCACCGCCGACGCTGACGATCTGGGAGACGTCGGTGTCGTCCTGCACTTCCCGGACGAACGGCACCAGATCCGAGAGCGCGACGACGGCTTTGGCCTCGCTGTCCTCGAGCATGTGGCTGATCTCGCGGGCCTTGTACTGGGGGTTCATCGGCACGACGGCCCCGCCGGCCCGGAGGACGCCGTAGTAGGAGGTGACGAACTGCGGCAGGTTCGGGAGGTACACGCCCACACGGTCGCCGGGCTCGACGCCCGCGTCACGGAGTGCGGCCGCCAGTTGCCCGGTCCGGTGCCAGAACGCCTCGTAGGAGATGTCCGTGTCCTGGAACGAGATAGCGGTCTGTTCGGGGTATTCTGCGACCGTCTCGGCCACGTCGTTTACGAGGTTTGTCATCACTCACCACCAACGGCTGACGTGATTAAAATAGTTGTCTTATCCTCCACCATCGTTTCCCGATTTCGTGGTAACGTCTAACATCGGTGCCGATGGTCGCGGTGGAGCTTACAACGGAAGCGCCATCGCGGGCGAGGAGCGCTATCCGCCCAGGTACGACTCGCGGATGTAGTCGTCGTCGCGGAGTTCTTCGGGGGATCCCTGCCGGACGACCTCGCCGTTCTCCAGCAGGTTGATCCGGTCGGCGTGGTTCATCGCGAAGGTGACGTTCTGCTCACAGAGCAGGATAGTGACGCCTTCCTCCTGGATGCGGTCGATCCCCTCGCTGATGTCGTCGAGGATGACCGGCGCGAGCCCGAGGGTCGGTTCGTCGAGCACCAGCAATTCGGGGTCGCTCATCAGCGCGCGGCCGATGGCGAGCATCTGCTGTTCACCGCCCGACATCGTGTGGGCGTGCTGGTCCTTGCGCTCTTCGAGCGTCGGGAACAGGTCGTAGACGAACTCGAGACGCTCCTCGTAGTCGCCCCGGACGTACGTGCCCAGGTCGAGGTTGTCCTCGACGGACATGAACCCGAACAGGTCCCGCTTCTCGGTACACTGGATGAGGCCACGCCCGACGAGCCCTTCGGGATCGGTCCCGCTGACCTCCTCACCCCGGTAGGTGATCGATCCGTCGTAGGGGAGAAAGCCGGAGATAGAGTTGGCCAGCGTCGACTTGCCCGCGCCGTTGGGACCGATGACGGAGATCAACTCGCCGCTGCCGATCTCCAGGTCGACGCCGTTGAGCGCCTGCACCTTCCCGTAGGAGACGTGGACGTCGTCGATGGAGAGGATCCGCTCGCCACTGACACTGGAGCCGACCGCCGCACCGGCGGCCCCCTCGGCGTCGGAACTCATTCGAGACCACCTCCGAGATACGCCTCCTGAACCTCCGGATTGTTCGTAATCTCGTCGGGCGAGCCCTCAGCGAGCAGCGACCCGAAGTTGATCACGATGGCCCGGTCGATCAGTTGCAGGAGGCCACGCATGTTGTGGTCGACGACGACGAGGGTCATGCCCTCGTCGCGCAGTTCGAGCAAGAGATCGGAGACGCTCTCGACCTCCGGCCCGGAGAGGCCGGCGAAGGGCTCGTCGACCAGCAAGAGATCGGGGTCGGTCCCCAGCGCCCGGCCGAGTTCCAGCCGGAGCATCCCCGCGTGGGGGAGTTCCGCGGGCGTCTGGTGTAGTCGGTCGCCGAGACCGACGCGTTCACAGATCGCCCGTGCCTCCTCGTGGAATTCACCGAGCAGCCCGTCCATCGTGACGAGGTTGTCGTTCATCATCGAGAGCGCGACGTTTTTCAGCACGCTCCGGTCTTCGAGGGGCGCGAACGACTGGAAGGTTCGCGCCATCCCGCGTTTGACCATCTCGTGGGGCGGGGTCCCGGTGACCTCTTCGCCCTTGTACCAGACGGTGCCGGCGGTCGGGGGGTACGTGCCCGTCACGCAGTTGAACGTCGTCGACTTGCCCGCGCCGTTGGGACCGATGAAGCCCAGGATCTCCTGTTCCTGCACCGCGAAGGAGAGGTCGTCGACGGCCACGAGGCCACCGAACTCCTTGCGCAGGCCGTCGACGGCGAGGATGCCGTCGTCGGGACTGATCTCGTCGTCGACCGTCGCGGTCGCCGCTTCCTCTGCCGTCGTGTCGGCGCTCATTCGTCGTCACCTCCGAACATGTTGTCGTAGTACTCCTGATATCGTTCCATAGTCTGTGCGACCGGATTCGTGCCGGTGTCCTCCGGGGACTGGCCACCGTCGGCCGCCATCCCTTCTTTCCCACCGTCGCGGCCGGTCGCGCGCCGGCCCAGCGCGATGCCCCAGCGGAGGACACCGCCGGGGAAGATGTTCAGCAGGAACAGCGTCACGATGGCGAACAGGAAGAAGGACATCTCCGAGATGGACTTCCCGATCACCGGGACGGTGAACTCGACGAGGTTGAGATAGTCGGGCAACATGGCGACGAACAGACCGCCGACCGCAGCGCCGACGATAGTCCCCATCCCACCCAGCACGGCCGCGATGATGACCTCGACGTTGACGATGACCGACATCAACTCCGAGGGAGTCGGCGAACCGACCGGCGTGTGGACGTACACCGCGCCGGCGAGGCCGCCGATCGCGCCGCTGAGGACGAACGCGAAGATCTTGAACTTCGCCTTGCTCAGCCCCGCGGCCGACACGGCGTCTTCGTCCTCGCGGATCGCGGTGAGGATCGATCCCGTGTTCGAGCGCGTGAGCGCCCACAGCAGGGCGAACACGGCGACGAACAGCCCGAGTGCGAGGAAGTAGTTGCTCACGAAGCCCAGCCCCACGAGATTCTCGGGATTGCTGAGCCCCTGTTCACCGCCGAAGATGTCGCTCATGAAGATGAACAGCTGGAGCAGGATCAGCGGTGCGACCAGCGTCACCAGCGACAGGTACGGGCCCTCGACGCGCAGGGCCGGCACGCCGATCATGACGCCGGCCACCGCGGCCAGCAGGACGCCACCGAGGACGGAGACCCACGGCGAGAGTCCGTGCCCCATGTTCAACATCGCCGAGGTGTAGCCCCCGACGGCGAAAAACAGGCCGTGCCCGAAGCTGATCTCGCCGGTGTAGCCGGAGACGGCGTCCCAGCTCATCGCGAACATGGCGAAAAACAGTGCGGCCGCCACGTTGTACAGCCCGAGTTCCCAGGAGCTGGCCGGCAGGATCATCACCACGAACTGCCCGACGACCGGTAGCGAGACCAGCAGCGGGAGCGCGATCAGGAAAGCGAGTCCGAACACGCCGATCTTCTGTCGCAGCGGCAGTCCGAGCGGGTTCAGTTGCCCGAGTAGCAGGCGTAGTCGAGATTTTGAGTTGTCAGTCATGGTATCACTCCGCGAACTCCCGGCCGAAGAGGCCTTCAGGTTTCACCAGTAGGACGACCACGAGGACGACGAGCGGGGCCAGCCCCTGGAGGCTGGACGAGACGAGGTTCGTCGTCGCGATCTCGAGGAAGCCGATGAGGTACGCGCCGATGACGCTCCCCCGGATCGAGCCGATACCGCCGACCACGACGATGGAGAAAGACAGCACCAGTTGTGCCTGCCCCATCGCGAAACTGGCGGTCAACCACGACCCAAGGAAGAGGCCGGCGATGCCGGCGAACGCGCCCGCGATAATCCAGGTGATCAGGTTGATGCGACTGCTCTTGATGCCGACCAGCGACGCGCCCTTGTGGCTCATGCTGACCGCCAGGATGCCTTTCCCGGTCTTCGTGTAGTTGACGAAGAGGAACAGGAGGCCGATGATGATCCAGGAGACGACGAACATCACGCCCAGCAGGTTCTGGAACGTGGCGCCGGCGATCGAGAACTGGCCCTCGATGAGTTGTGGGAGCGACCGGTTGGTCGTCCCCTCGAAGACGACGATGGCCTGTTCGATGACGACGCTCACCACGAGCGTCGTGATCATCACCATGATCGGCTCCTCTTCGAGCCGCTTGACCATGCCGAGATACAGCAGGCCGGCGAACAACGCCGGGATCGCGACAGAGGCCAAGATTGCTCCGGGAATACCGAGACCGAGTTGCCCGGCGTAGTACGCCGAGAACGCGCCCATCGTGATCGTGGCCCCGTGGGCGAGATTCAGGACACCCCCGACGCCGAAGATGAGGGTAAATCCGATGGCGATCAGCGCATACAGAGCGCTGATCATTGCCGCCTGTACGATGATTGTGAGTGCGACTGATAGAGTTGCCATGTGTGAAATATGAACTGAAAAAGTTAGTCCGCGTTACACCCAGGGCGGGGCCTGGTAGTCGGCGCTCGAGACGTAGCTTGGGTGCAGGACTTCTTGCGTCCCGCTCCCGTCGGTTTCCTGCCACTGCTGGAAGACGGGGTTGACGCCCTCTTCGGGCGAACTGTCGGTCGAGAAGTTGTACTTGATGTCGTGTGCGAACTCGTGGTCCTTGCCGTAGTAGTCGAGGCTACCCGCGGTGCCCGTGAAGGAACTCTCTTCGAGGCCCGTGACGACCTCGTCGGAGTTGACCGTGCCGAGCTCGGTCGCGACGTTCGCCCACTGCATGATCGCGTCGTAGGTGATGTAGCCAGTGTAGACCGGGAACGAATCGTACGCGCTGTTGTAGTCCTCGACGTACGGCAGCGTCTTGTCGGTGAGGTCGCTCTGTGGCGTCGCCGTGTTCTGCGTGACCGTGAAGCGGCAGGCACCGTTGGTCATCCCGTAGTAGGCCGGGAGCTGTGAGAGGACGTGGATCCCACCGAACTCGAACGGCCGCTGGTCCTGTGCCCACTGGACGATCGCCGGGGTCCCGGTGTGGGCCATCGCCACGAAGGCCGCGTCGGCACCGGAATCCTCCACGGAGTCGTAGATCGGACCGAAGTTCTGGGTCCCCGAGGCGTAGCGTTCCTCCATCGCGACTTCGACGTCGAGGTCGCCGATGTGGTCTTCGATCGCCTGCTGGACCGGGTTGGTCCACTCGTAGTTCTCGACCAGTATCGCCACCGACTCCCAACCGAGGTCGTCGCCTTTCGCCTCGAGGAAGTCGACCATGTTCTGTCCCAGGTGATACCCGTTGATCGGGCCGCTCCGGAAGTGGTACTTGTACTTGTCGTAGTTCTCGTTGACCTGGTTGCTGGCCTTCGGGGAGGCCGCGCCGGTCGTCATGTGGACAGTCTTCTGCTGTGCGATGGGGTCCATCAGCTGCAGCAGAACCTCGCTCGTGAACACACCCGTCGTCATGTGCGCGCCTTCGTCGAGCGTGAGTTCACGATAGCGCTGCCGCCCCGTCGAGGGGCTCTCCTCGGTGTTCTTGATCGAGACCGAGACGTTGTCCGCGTCGCCCAGCACGTCGCCGCTGTTGTTGATCTTCTGGGCCGCCAGCTCCGCCGAGTTGGCGATCGCCGCACCGATCGGGTTGTTCTCCGGTGCCGGGGCGAGTACCCCCAGCGTCACCTCGCTCGGGATCCCTTCGGACGAGCCCCCGGGACCACCGCCGAGACAACCCGCGAGCCCCGTCGCGGCCGCCCCAACACCGGCCGCCTGAATGAACCGACGGCGGTTAAGCTTCGATTTATTTCCATTGTATTCGTCCCCAATTTCTTTGCTACCATTGGCGCCTCCTGCACCGCTGGTACTTCCATCGTTAACCATGGTGTCTGTCCCCACATTGTAAACGAGGGTAATAAATGTTCGTGGCGTTTGTTGACGGTGCAACAGGAAACCGGAACCTAATATAAAAGGCCTGCTATTACCGGCCTTCAAAATCGGGGTCCCGACCCTCCATGAACGCCGTCGCACCCTCCTCGTGGTCGTGTGTTTCGAAGACCTGCGCCTGGCCCGCGGCCTCGTTTGTCATGGCCTGATCGAGGTCGCTGTTGAGGCCCTGGCGGATGAGACGCTTCGAGGTTTTCAGCGCGACCGTCGGGCCGGTCGCGATCCGATCGACGTACTCGGCGGCTTCGTCCTCGAATTCGTCGTCGTCGTAGACCTGGGTGAACAGGCCGACCTCGTGGGCTTCCTCGGCGTCGAGCATCTCGCCGGTGAGGACGAGTTCCTGGGCCTTGTTCTGACCGACGATCCGGGGCAGGAAGTACGAGGTTCCGGTGTCGACTGCCAGCCCGACCTGCCGGAACCCGAAACTGATCCGGGAACTCTCGCTGGCGATCTGTACGTCACACGCGATGGCCAGGTTCGCGCCCGCCCCGAAACAGGTGCCGTCGATCTCGGCGATCACCGGCAGTTCACACTCGTGGACCCGGGTGAGGGCCTCCGAGGTGTGGTTGATGTTCTGGACTTTCTCGTAGGGCGCGACTTCCCCGTGGAGCCCTTCCAGCATGGCGTTGATGTCGCCGCCGGCGGAGAAGGACCCGCCGGAGCCCGTGACGACGACACAGCGGGCGTCGGACTCGTCGACTTCGTCCATGGCGTCGACGATGCCCTCGGCCACGTCGCCCGTCAGGGCGTTTCGCATGTCCGGTTCGTTCAGCGTCACTGTCGCGATGCCGTCCTCGACGTCGAAAAGTACGGATTCGTCCGACATACTACGACCCATGTCGGCCCACCCGTTCAAAAAATTTCCCCATCGGCTACCAGTGGTTTCTCACTGGCATCTTTCCCTAACATTGTAATTTCGGGGGTCGGAGCGGTGGACACGGCTACCGGCTCGTCCAGCCACCGTCGACCGACAGCACCGAGCCGGTAACGTAGCTCGCGGCGTCGCTGGCCAGGAAGACGGCCGGGCCGGCGATCTCGTCGGGGTCGGCGAACCGTTCCAGCGGTGTCCGGTCCAGCAGCGACTGACGGATGTCCTCGTTTTCCATCGCCTCCTCGATGAGGTCCGTGGCGACGTAGCCGGGCGCGATGGCGTTGACCCGGACCTCGGGTGCCCAGTCCAGCGCCATACTCTTTGTCAGGCCCACCAGTCCGTGTTTGGAGGCGACGTAGGGGTGCTGGCGAGGGAGTCCGACCAGGCCACCGACGCTGGCGACGTTGATGAGACTCCCACCGCCATCCACCAGGTACTCCGCGCTCGCCTGCGCACACGCGAAGGCCCCGCGGAGATTCACGTCGACAGTGGAGTCGAAGCCGTCGTCCAGGTCGACCCGTTCGGGCCGACCGAGCGCCGGGTCGGGGTTGACGCCGGCGTTGTTGACCACCACGTCCACGCCGCCGAAGGCGTCGACCGCCTCCTCGAACAGGGCCTCGACGCTGTCCTCGTCGGTCACGTCCACCGTCGCGGCCCGGGCCTCGCCGCCGGCCTCGCGGATGGTCTCCGCCACAGTCTCGACGTCCCCGCGTGTGCGGGCCGCCGGGACCACCGCCGCGCCCGCGCCAGCCAGCCCTTCGGCGATGGCGCGTCCGATGCCGCGGCTCCCGCCAGTGACCACTGCGACACGTCCCGAGAGGTCGAACTCGTCGTGCATACCCTGGGCTTCGACACCGTCCCGAAAAGGGTTTGTGTCGTTATTCGTGGATACCGACAGGTCCACGTCGGCCGTTCCGGCGCCTGGGAGTGCTCAGAACCCACGTGGCTCCGTCCTAAATATCAGCCGTCACTGAGATGCACGAAAGCCAGCCCTTTTTTCGTGGCTCCCGCAAGCAACGCACCGATGTCCCCGAACACGAACCGCAGACGTTTCATCAAGCTCGCCGGAACCGGGACGGCACTCTCGCTCGCCGGTTGTAACGCCCTCCAGTCGGACGGGACGCCGACAGACGGGACGGCGACGGCAGACGACGACGGACAGGCGTCGGGGAGCGCGACGGTGGCGCTCCAGATCCAGCTCGGGCAGGAGGCCCAGCGACAACTCCAGCAACAGCAGATCCAGATCCAGTCGCAGGTACAGAGCGGTGACCTCAGCCGGTCGGAAGCCCAGTCACAGATCCGGAGTACCCAGGAGGAGCTGTACGGCGAGGCCATCGCCTCGTTCGAGTCCGGGGTCGCGGACGACTCGAACCTCACCGTCGAGGACTCCGTCGAAGCGTTCGGCGTGTTGCTCGTCTCGGGCACCCCGGAGGCCCTGATCGACACGCTCTCGATGGAGTCGGTCGGTTCGCTGTACGCCGAATCCACGTTCGAGCAGGCCAAGGCCCAGGCCCAGGGACAGACGCAGGTGACCCCAAACGAGACGACTGGAACGCCCGCCGAGTGAGGGGCACGGCGCGTGTCGGCGTGTCGCGTGCCCCACTGGTTGGGCGGGGGCTTTTGGACGGAGCCGTCCCTACAGATGGTATGCGCATCCACTGGCACCGGCGGGATTTGCGGGGCGCGGACAACGCGGGGCTTCGGGCGGCCGCGACCGCCACAGCCGACGACGAGACCCCCGGCGTCGTCCCCGTGTTCGTCTTCGACCGCGACGTACTCGCCCACGCCGGCCCGCCCCGGGTCGCGTTCATGCTCGACGCCCTCGACTCCCTCCGCGAGTGGTACCGGGACCGGGGGAGCGACCTGCTCGTGCGGGAGGGCGACCCCCGCGAGGTCCTCCCCGCCGTCGCCGCCGAGTTCGACGCCGAGGGCGTCACCTGGTGCAAGGACTACTCCGGGTTGGCGGCCGAACGCGACGCCGCGGTCCGGCAGGCCCTGGCCGACGACGACGTGACACGCGAGAGTGTCCACGATGCCATCTTCCACGAACCCGGTGCGATCACCACGAACGACGGCGACCCCTACCAGGTGTTCACATACTTCTCGAAGAAGTGGCACGACCGGCGCAAGCCCGACCCCTTCGACGCCCCATCCGGCGACGAGTTGGCCGACGTGACCGACGACGAACCCCTGCCGTCGCTGGCCGATCTGGGATTCGACGACCCCGAAGCCGACGTCCCGGCCGCGAGTCCCGCGGCCGCACGCGACCGACTGGTCGAGTTCTGTAACGGACCGATCTACCGCTACGGTGAGCGCCGCGACTACCCCGCCGACGAGTGTACGTCCCGGCTCTCGGCGCACCTCAAGTGGGGCACGATCGGCATTCGGGAGGTGTACCAGGAGACCGAGGCCGCGAAGTTCGAGGTCGCCGAGGGGAGCGACGAGGCCGAATCCGTCTCCGAGTTCCAGGACCAGCTGGCCTGGCGGGAGTTCTACACGCAGGTCCTCTTCTACAACCCCGAGGTGGTCACGGAGAACTACAAGACGTACGAACGGGCCATCGACTGGCGCGACGACCCCGAGGCGCTCCAGGCCTGGAAGGACGGCGAGACGGGCTACCCTATCGTCGACGCCGGAATGCGCCAGTTGCGCCAAGAGGCGTACATGCACAACCGCGTGCGCATGATCGTCGCCTCCTTCTTGACGAAGGACCTGCTGCTGGACTGGCGACACGGCTACGACTGGTTCCGCCGGAAACTGGTCGACCACGACACGGCCAACGACAACGGTGGCTGGCAGTGGGCCGCCTCGACCGGGACCGACGCCCAGCCGTACTTCCGGATCTTCAACCCGACGACACAGGGAGAACGTTACGACCCCGACGCGGAGTACATCACGACCTACGTGCCGGAACTGCGCGGCGTCGACCCGGACCTGATCCACGACTGGCCCAGCCTCTCGCTGACCCAGCGCCAGCAGGTCGCACCGGAGTACCCGGCACCCGTCGTGGACCACGGTGAACGGCGCGAGCAGGCCATCGAGATGTTCGAGTACGCTCGCGGGGACGCCTGAATGCCGGGACGGGGCGGGCCCGACGGCGGGCCGGTCCGCGCCCGTCACCGGTTGTATTTATAACGTCAGACACACGAGGTACGCGGGAGTCGCAATTATGACCGTCTCCCACGTCTCGTTCGTGCTCATCTGGGGGACGATCACGGCGTCCGCCGCGCTGACGCTGCTGGCGTGGCGACAGCGGCCCAAACCCGGCGCGACGCCGTTCGCGGCGATGATGGGAGCCGGGACGTGGTGGGTCGTCGCCTCCGCTATCGGCCTGTTCACCCTGGATGGCTCCAGGCGGCTCCTCCTGCACAATCTGGAGTGGGTCGGGCCGGCCGTCCTCCCGCCGGCGTGGCTGGTGTTCGCCCTGGAGTACACGAGCCGCGAGGAGTACGTCTCACGACGGACGCTGGGACTGCTCGGAGTCGTGCCGCTGGTGACGCTGGTCCTGCTGGCGACCAACGACACCCACCACCTGCTGTACACCGACCGGGTCGTCCGGCGGTACGGCGAGGTCGCCCTCGTCGACGCCCAGCGTGGCCCCTGGTTCTGGGTGTTCATCACCTACGCGTACGCGTTACTGGCGGCCGGCACCTTCCACGTCATCCAGCTGGCTGTCAGTAGCCGGTCGCTGTACCGCGGGCAGGCCGCTGCCCTGGTCGTGACCGTCATCGCGCCGTGGATCGGGAACCTCATCTACGCCACCGACTACCTCCCGATCGTCGTGCTGACGGGCACGGACCTGTCGCTGACGAACTTCGACCCGACGCCGTTCATGTTCGTCATCTCCGGGGCAGCGGGGCTGGCCGCGCTGTCGCAGTTCCGGTTTCTCGACGCCGTCCCAGTCTCCAGCCGGGTCGCCCGGGATTCGGTCGTCGAGAGCATGGACGACGGCGTGATCGTCGTCGACGACGACGACACGGTGATCGACTGCAATCCACAGGCGGCTGAGATCATCGACTGCACGCGCGATTCCGCCGTCGAACGACCAGTGTCGGCGCTCCTGCCGGCCTACGACGAACTGGACGGCGAGGACACACGGACCATCGAGATCGAGCGCCAGGACGGGGTGCGCTACTACGAACTCAGCGAGACCGATCTCGGGTCGACCGTCGACAGGACGGCCGGACACATCGTGTTGATCCACGACGTGACCGACCGGCGCAACCGCGTCCAGCAACTGGACGTGCTCAACCGCGTCCTCCGGCACAACCTCCGCAACGAGATGAACGTCATCTACGGCTACGCCGACCGACTCGACGACGGCGAAGCCGTCGACCGCATCCAGCAGAAGGCCATGCGGATGGTCACGCTCGGCGACAAGGCCCGCGAGATCGACCGCATCCTCGACGACGAGTCCGATGGCGAACCGATCACCGTCTCGCAGGTCCTCGACCTCGAGGTCGAGCGGGCACGGGAGGCCTACCCGGACGTGACCTTCGAGGCGTCTGCCCCCGAAGCGGCAGCGACCTGTGACCGGCCGCTCGGGGCCGTCCTCCGGAACCTGCTCGAGAACGCCGCCGAACACAACGACAGCGACGACCCGTGGGTCAGAGTGGACGCCCGGATCGAGGGCGACGAGGCGATCCTCGAGGTCGTCGACAACGGTCCGGGTATCCCCGCCGAGGAGCGGTCGGTCCTGCGGAACAAAGAGGAGACCCCGCTCCAACACTCCAGTGGACTGGGCCTGTGGCTCGTCTCCTGGGGTGTCGAACGGCTCGGCGGGACGGTCACCATCGCAGAGGCCGACGAGTCGGGGACGACCATCCGCCTCGAAGTCCCGGTGGTCGAGGAATCCGAACGGACACCGGACTCGTGACCCCGGAGCCTGCCCCTGCTCGGGGACCTAGCCGCTACCGGTTACACATCGTCCGAATTTTGTACGATATCACCCGCCTTCTAAACCTTTAACAGGTGTCCAGCCGACTATAGAGTCGGAGGAGAATTACATATGCCCGAGAGATCTAACCCCGAACTGCCACCGCTTCCGTACGACTACGACGCGCTGGAACCGTCGATCAGTGAGCAGGTGCTCGAATGGCACCACGACACCCACCACCAGGGCTACGTGAACGGCCTCGAAAGTGCCGAGGAGACACTCGCCGAGAACCGTGCGAACGGTGACTTCGGGAGCTCCGCTGCAGCCATGGGGAACGTGACCCACAACGGCTGTGGCCACTATCTCCACACGCTGTTCTGGGAGAACATGGACCCCAACGGCGGCGGCGAACCCTCGGGAGAACTCGCCGACCGCATCGAGGAAGACTTCGGCTCGTACGAGGGCTGGAAGGGCGAGTTCGAGGCCGCCGCGTCGGCCGCCGGTGGCTGGGCGCTGCTGGTCTACGACCCCGTCGCGAAGCAGCTGCGTAACGTCCCGGTCGACAAGCACGACCAGGGCGCGCTCTGGGGTGCCCACCCGATCCTGGCGCTGGACGTCTGGGAGCACTCCTACTACTACGACTACGGTCCGGACCGCGGCAGCTTCATCGACGGGTTCTTCGACGTCGTCGACTGGGACAACGTCGCAGAACAGTACGACCACACCGTCTCGAAGCACGAGTAAGTCGCCAAAACCCACGTTTTTCTTTCGAGCGCTCGTTCCGTCAGCGACGGCGTCGCGACGAAGTGGACCCGCGGCTCAGTGCAACTCGGACTCGTGGCGGAGCGTGTCCCCGGTGATCTCGTCGACGTTGCGACAACCCGACAGCCCCATGGTCAGGTCGAATTCGGCGACGAAGTTCCGCAGGTAGGTCTCGACGCCGTCGGCCCCGTCGACGGCCAGCGAGTAGGCGTAGGGCCGGCCGAGCAACACGGCGTCGGCACCGAGGCCGATCGCTTTGAACGCGTCGGAGGCGCGCCGGACCCCACTGTCGAAGGTGATCGGCACTTCGCCGTCGACTTCCTCGGCCACGGCGGGCAGAGCCTCGATAGCGGAGATGGAGCCGTCGACCTGACGGCCGCCGTGGGTCGAGACGCCGACCCCGTCAGCGCCGTGTTGGATGGCCTTTCGTGCGTCCCGCGGATCGAGCACACCCTTGATGAGAACGGGGAGGTCGGTGTTGTCGTGGACGAACTGGAGGTCCTCCCAGGTGAGGCTGGAGTCGCCGAAGATGTCGAGGAAGTGCTCGACGGCGGCCGACGGATCTTCCTCGGGCGGCTGCTCGAGCTGGGCACGGAACTCCGGATCGGAGAAGTAGTTGCCCACGCCTTCGCCCTCGAGGAAGGGGTAGTAGCCGCGCTCGATCAGGCGCTCGCGCCAGCCGAGGATGGGCGCGTCGACGGTGACGACGATGGCGTCGTAGCCCGCCGCCTCGGCGCGGTCGAGGAAGCTCTTGGCGATGGCGTCGTCCGAGGACCAGTAGAACTGGAACATCTTCGGGGTGTCACCCAGGGCCTCGGCCACGTCTTCCATGGGTTCCGTCGAGAGGGAACTCAGGACGAGTGGGACGTCCATCTCGGCGGCCCCTTTGGCGGTGCCGATCTCGGCGGCCTCGTGGAGCAACGACTGCACGCCGAGCGGCGTCAGCGCGATGGGCACGTCGAAGTCGACGCCCGCGATCTCCGTCGAGAGGTCGCGGGACTCGACGCCCCGGAGCATCCTGGGGACGATCCGCCACGGCGAGAAGTCCTGGTTTCGCTCGAAGGTCTCGTCCGACCCCGCGCCGCCGTGGACGTAGGCGCGACCCTCGTCGCTCATGGCCGCGTGGGCGGCGTTCCGGAGGTCCTCGTAGGAGACCGGGAAGTCGGTGGTCTCGTTGTCCAGCATGCCCCGGCGATAGATGTCGTTGACACGGTCGTCGCCGAATCGGTCGGAGTCTGTCATACGCCCCCGAAACAGCGCCGTCTCAATACCAGTTTCGGCTGCTTGCACGCCGCAGGCCACGGATCGAACCGGCTGGCTCGCCGGCTCGGTTCCGGGAGGTTTACTCCCCTCCGTACGAATCGGCGAGTATGCCTGTTCCCAAATCGGAATTCGACGATCTGCGATCTCTGGAGTTCCGTGACCCCGAGGAAGTGCTCGACGAGAACGAGATGTACACGGTGTACGAGATTGCTCGCCTGTTCCAGGGGCTGGAACCGGGGCAGGACCTCGATCCGGCGACCGAGGACATCCTGCTGGACTGGACGATCCCGTGGATGCTCGACAACAGCGAGGCCTTCGTGTTCGCCGAGCCGGCCGACGACGACGAGCCCGGTCACTACGGACTGGCGACCGCCGGGACCGCCGGCAGCACGGGCGGCGGTACCGGCGAGGAATGAAGCTGCTCGTCGCCGGGTCCGATAGAGTCGACGCCGGCAAGACCACCTTCACTGTCGGCCTGCTCGACCACCTCGACGCGGTGGGGTTCAAGCCCCGCGCCGGCAACGACCACTGGTTCCACCACGACGACTACCGCCACGCCGTGGAGCAGGGTCGCCTGTTCGGGAAGGACGCGAAGCGTCTCGCCGCGGCCAGTTCCGCCGACCTCGATCCCGAAGCCATCAACCCGATCCACCGGCTCTGGCGGCCCTCGCCGGGATCGGGCGCGGGGATGCTCGGTCAGACCGACCGGGAGTTCGTCGTCGACCGGGTGGCCGAGAACTACGTCGTCAACGACACCGTCGAGATCCCGGCGGAAGTGCGGAAGTACCTCCCACTGGACGAGGCCATCCACGTCTCCTCGCTCCCCGAGTTGAACGAGGTGATGGGGAACCTCCACCTGGTCGCGCTGGACGGCATCGCCCGTCGAATCGAAGAGCGGGAGCGCGCGGTCGTCGAGTCCTACGGCGACGTGGCCCGGCCACTCCGCGAGTTCGAGCCCGACGCCGTAGCCGTCGTGGAGCCGGCACGCGTGCGGATCTACGAGGGGGAGCGCTTCTCCAAGGCCTGTTCGATCACCAGCGGCGGTCCCGAGGAGGGCCAACTGGAGGAACGCGTCCCCGCCGTCGTCGACCTCATCGATCCGGTGGACTCGGCGCCGCTCCCGGCGCTGTCGAGCGAGGAACGCGAGGAGCCGTCCGCGGTCGCGACGGCGTACGAGCCGGGATACGAGGCCCTGTTAGCCGCCCTCTCGTGACTCGTCGGGGTCCCGCTCAGCCGTCTGGTCGACCACGACGCCCGTGATCTCGAAACGTGCGCCCCGGAACGACTGCCGATCGTCCACCGAGTCGTCGCCCGCCCCGTTCGCGGGGCCGTCCTCTGCGCTCTCGCTGAGTTCGCTCGACCACCCGTGGGCGTCCACGATGCTCTCGACGATGGCGAGGCCGAGCCCCGACCCGCCGTCGGTGGTCGAGAACCCGGCTTCGAAGACGCGCTCGCGCTCGTCCGGTGGGAACCCGGGGCCGTCGTCTTCGACGTAGAACCCGTCGTCGGCGACGGTGCCGACCCGCACGGTTACGTCGCTCTCGCCCTGTTCGACCGCATTTCGATACAGGTTCTCGAACAGCCGTTGCAGTCGGTCCGGGTCGGCACGGAAGCGCAGGTCGTCTTCGACGACCAGCGACGCGTCGCCGGTGCCGACCATCGTCCAGCAGTCGTCTGCGAGGGTCGACAGTGCGACCGTCTCGGTCTCGGTGACGTGCTGGCCCTGCCTGGCGACCGTGAGGACGTCGTCGATGAGTCCTGCCATCCGGTCGAGCGCGTCGTCGGCACGTGTGAGGCGTTCGTCGTCCACGTCTGCACGGAGGGATTCGAGGTTGAGTTGGGCGACGTTCAACGGGTTCCGGAGGTCGTGGGAGACGATGCCGGCGAAGTCGTCGAGTCGGTCGACTTTGCGCTGGGTCCGCCGGTGTTCGAGTTCGTGTTCCAGCATCCGCCCGACGAGTTCGGCGAACAGCGTCTCGTCCTCGGAGAACGACTCGCCGCGTGGCTCTTCGGCGGCGAAACAGACCGTCCCGTACAGGTTGTCTTCGACGGTGATCGTGGTGCCGTAGTAACACCGGAAGCCCTGGTGCTCGAACGCCGGGTCGTCTTCCCAGTCGCTCGCCAGCGCGTCGTCGACCTCGACCGGGTCCGCCACTCCGATCGTGTGGCGACAGTACGTCATGCCGAGATCGAGGACCAGCCCCGGCGGGTACTCGTCGTCCGCCGAGTCGGTGCTCACGACGATGCGCCAGTACTCACTTTCCGGGTCGATCCGCGTCAGACGGCCGTAGGTCACCCCGAGGTACGACTCCCCGAGCGCCAGCGCCTGTTCGGCCTTGGCCTCGAATGGAGCGTCCTGTTGCATCACTTCGTAGAGCCGTCGACGGGCCGCCAGGGCGTCGAGATCGGCCGACCCGTCCGCATCAGTGGGATCGGTGATACAGCCACGAAAGCGACTGAACGACTAAAATCCTGAGCCGGTATCCGCGCTCGAAAACCGATTCAGCCCATCCGGGCGGCCTGTGCGGCGAGTTCGACGTCCTGGTAGGGATTGGTGGTGACGCTCGGGCCGTGGCCCGTGTGCATCTCGCCGAGGTCCTCCGGGACGACCGAGCGGATCCGGTCGATGCTGTCGATCAGGACGTCACGGTTCCCCTCGGCGAGATCGGTCCGGCCGAACCCCCCGTTGGCGAAGATCAGGTCGCCGGCGAAGAGAGTGCTGGCGGCCGCCGAGTAGAAACAGAGGTGGTCGTCTTTGTGGCCGGGGGTGTGGAGCGCGCGGTACTCGTGGTCGCCCAGCTGGACCGTCGCCGCGTCGTCGATGGTGTGGTCGACGCCGGACTGGTCCGTGTCGTAGCCCCACACGTCCACGTCGAACTCGGTGACGATGTCGGGGAGGTTGCCGACGTGGTCGGGGTGGGTGTGGGTCATCACGAGGGCGTCCACGTCGTCGACGTGCTCGCGGGCCGCGCCGACGACGTCGAACTCGTTACCGGCGTCGACGAGCACCGTGCGGTCGCCGTCCACGAGGAAGACGTTGCTCGTGAACGCGCGGACGCCGCGTGCGAGGTTGACGATCATACGCTCAGTACAGCGACCGGCGGCTTTTGCGTGTCGTTTCGTACTCACACGACCTGACTGGTGTGTGATTCGTGTGAGGAAGCCCACGCGTCGGTATCAGGCGCGAGTATCGACCCACAGGGCTATGTATGAGGAATGGTAAAAGCGTACAAGAGCGCAGATGACTGATTCAGCAGCACCTGTCGTGCTCATCGTCGAGGACGAGCCCGACGTCGCCGAGACCTACAACCTCTGGCTCGCCGAGGACTACCAGGTCCGGATCGCGGGGGACGGTGACGAGGGGCTCGACAAACTCGACGCGGAGGTAGACGTGGTTCTGCTCGACCGGATGATGCCCGGGCTGTCGGGCGACGAGGTGCTCGAACGTATTCGGGAGCGGGAGTTGGGCTGTCGGGTGGCGATGGTGACGGCCGTCGAACCCGACTTCGACATCCTGGAGATGGGGTTCGACGCCTATCTCAGTAAGCCGATCAGGAGCGAGGAACTCATCGAGACCGTCGAGAAACTCCTCGAACGATCGACCTACGACCGCCTGCTCCAGAAGTACTACGCACTGGTCGAAAAGCAGGCCACGCTGGAAACGGCAAAGAGCGGCGCGGAACTGGCAGAGAGCAACGAATACGCACAGTTACAGAACCGTATCGCCGACCTGCAGGATGAGCTCTCCCAGACGATGGGCGGTGTCGAGGACGACGCCGACTTCATCACGGCGATTCAGCAGATCGGCGGGAGTGAGGATACGTAATGTACGACCTATCATCTGTTCTGGAAACTGAGGCAGTGTCGGAGGTCCGCCCGGGAACCAGCATCCTGATCGCCGGCCCGGCGATGACGGGCAAAGAGAGCCTCGCGATGGAGATCCTGGCCGAGGGCTCACGGAACGGCGACGGCGCGCTGGTCGTCTCGACCGGCGACAGCGCGGAGAACATCGTCGAGGACTACCGCGACCGTGTCGCCGGCGTCAACAATCTCCAGTTGGGCGTCGTCGACTGCCGCGCGGAGGGCTCGGGCGGCGGCCTCGCCGACGGCGACACCCCGCCCGGGCTGTACGTCCACAAGGTCTCATCGCCGGGCGACCTGACCGGCATCGGGATCGGGATCACGAAGTGCCTGGAAGCGCTCCACGGCGCGGGGGCTGAAGAAGGCAGGATGGCCCTGATCTCGCTGTCGACGATGCTCACCTACACGAACCGCGAGACCGTGTTCAAGTTCTGTCACGTCCTCTCCTCGCGGCTGGACGCCGCGGGCTACATCGGCGTGTTCACCATCGACAGCGGTGCCCACGACGACCAGACCCTGCAGGTCATCAAGCAGGCCTTCGACGGCCTGATCGAAGTCCGCGACGGCGACGCCGGCCGCGAGGCACGCGTCATGGGGCTGACCGACGGCCCCACGGACTGGTCGGAACTCTAGATCGGCGCGCCGACCAGCACCAGCCGCGCCAGGTCGTCGCTCTCGTTTCTGATCTGTCGGCGCTGGTCCGGGTCGATCCGGACAGCCTCGTTCTCGCCGAGCGTCACCGTCTCGCCGTCGAAGTCGACCACGACCTCACCCTCGACCACACAGTACACTTCCTCCTGGCCGTCCTCGCTGTGGTCGTGTGGCTTGCCCTTCGAGCCGGGTTCCAGGCGCATCACGGTCAGTCCCAGTTCGTCGGTGTCGAGGGCTTCCTTCAGGAACCACATGCCGCCGTGCTCGTCGTCGATCACGGACTCTACGTCGTCGGTCGAAGCTCTCTGGTAGGCCATACCGACTGTTCGACTGCGAGCGATTTCAATCCGCCGACGGGGTGGGCCGAGTGATCGAAAGGTGACTTTATAATTCTCCGCTCCGGCGTGGAGGTATGGAGGTCCGCCTACTCGAAGCCACCGAGGACCCTGAGGAACTCGTCTGCAAAGCGGCTCGCAACGACTACATGGCGGAGTTCGTCGGCGAGACGCCGTTCGACGAGGTCATGGCGTCGATCGACGGCGAGTCGCTGGAGGACAAACAGGAGACGCTGATCGGCCACCTACTCGATCACGGCCACTTCGGCCCGTTCGAGCATCCACAGGCCACCTTCGCGGTGAAGGGGATCAGCCGATCCTGTATGGCCCAGATCACCCGTCACAGGCACGTATCATTCGATATCCAGAGTATGAGGTACGTCTCCTTCGACGAGGTCGACCCCGAGGACGTGCGCGAGGGGGAGATGGTCGTCACCCCGCCGTCGGCGACCGATCCCGACTGGGTGGGCCGCAACCAGAAAAGCGGTGCAGTAGGCGAGGAGACGGCCGAGAAGCGTGAGGAAGTCTTCCAGGACGCCGTCGCCGACGCCGTCGAGTCCTACCAGGAACTGCTCGATCTGGGGATGCCGCCCGAAGACGCCCGGTTCGTGCTGCCCATCGGCACCGAGGTCAACATGGTCATGTCGATGAACGTCCGGATGCTGATGCACGTGGCGGACATGCGGGCGGCGGCAGACAGTCAGTGGGAGATCAGACAGATGACGGAGCAGGTCCTTGACTTGGCAGCCGAGTGGTGTCCGATCACTTTCGAGTACTACGACGAGCACATGAAAAACCGGAAGAACCGGCTGGCCCCCTGAAACCGAGCGACGACCAGTCGTCGGCCGCTCCTCGCCGCTAACCACCGGAGAGCGTCGACCCACCTGACGTGTCGACACCGGCGAACTTGGATCAGACACAGTGTTTTTATGGAGTCCGGGGGTTCTTTCTCCCACTAGATGTCTCGTCCGCTCTCGCTCGCTTTCGTCTGTATCCTACTGGCCGGGGGAGTCCTCGGACAAGGCGTGGTCGCCGCGACTCCGGGGGGCGCCGGGGTGACCGCCGCCGACGGCGCTGGGGCACAGGCCGAAGACGGGCGGGCCCTCGCGACGCCACAGCAGTTCGAGTCGACGCGGTTCGTCGTCACGGTGTACGCGAACGGCTCCGCACGATGGACGTTCAAACACTTCACCGGTGGGCCCCTGAACGACAGCGAACGCGCGCAGTTTCGGGAGTACGCCGAGCGGTTCCGAACCGAGGAAACCGACCTCTGGACGAACTTCCAGGACAGCGCACAGGGACTGACAGCCGCGGGCAGTGACGCGACCGGCCGGAACATGACCGCGACGCGGTTCAGTCGGACGGCCGGGTTGAACCCGCAGGGCAACAGCGGCGTCGTCGAGATGTCGTTCCTGTGGACCAACTTCGCGCAGGTGTCCGGTGACAGCGTGACCGTCGGCGACGTGTTCCAGGGCGAGTTCTACGTCGGGGAGAGCCAGCAACTCGTCTTCCGGACGGGCCCCGACCTCGCCCTGCTGGCGGATCGAACTGCCCCCGAACCGGACACCACGACCGAGGGGGAGACGGCCTCTGTCAGCTGGGCCGGCCCGAAGTCGTTCCCCGACGACAATCCACGGGTCGTGTTCACGGCTGCCGATCCCGCCACGCTCGGTAACGGCGGGGCCGTGGCGACCACCACGGGCGAACCCGACCAGGTCTCGAACGACGGCGGTGGGCTCCTGCCGCTCGTCCTCGTCGGCGTGCTCGTCGTCGCCGTCGGTGCCGGCGCAGGCATCGCCTGGCGGACGGGGCTGTTCGGATCGACGACGACCGAGGTGGACGACTCGGACGGGCCGGCCGCCGGTGCCGCGACCGAAACGGATCCCGACGACGCAACGGCGACCGAGCCGGAACAGGAGTCGCCGATCCCCGACGAGGAGTTGTTGACCGACGAGGATCGGGTGCTGTCGTTGCTGGAAGACAACGGCGGGCGGATGAAACAGGCCAACATCGTCGACGAGACGGGCTGGTCGAAATCGAAAGTGAGCATGCTCCTCTCGGACATGGAGGACGAAGAACACATCAGCAAGTTGCGCGTCGGACGGGAGAACATCATCAGTCTCAAAGGTCACGAACCGGACGCGGCCGGTTCACCGTTCGACGACGAGTGAGTGGGGCAGAGGGCGCAGGCCCACGGGGCACCCGAGCTATCCGAACTCGTACTCACCGTCGTCGTCGGAGTCGTACTGCACGCGCAGTTCGAGGTCGGGCAGCGTGATCTGGTTGGTCGCCAGGTACGTCGCGTGGATCTCGGGGTCGGTGAGTTCGATGCCGGGGTTCTCACCGCCGTCGAGGTCCACCGTCTTCCCCTCGACCGGTTCGGACGGGGCCGTGATCTGGAACGTCTCGGTCAGGTCGTCGGAGTCGGAGCCACGGATCTGGAGACCGTTGAACGTCCCCTCGCTCGCGTTCAGTCCCGGCGACTGGATGAGGATCTGATCGGTCTCGACGGTACCGCCGGATTCGATCAGTATCCGGACGGTCCCGTCGAGCGTGTCGAGTGATACGTCGTCCAGGTCGACGGTCTTGACGAGTCGGAGTCCTTCGATGCGGTTGGCCTGGAGTTCGATGATCGCCTGCGGATAGTCGGATCCCTGCTCGCTCTCGACTACGTCGGGGTAGAGGACCAGGTCGTCGCCCTCGATGCTGTCGGCCTCGATGGTGAAGCCGCCGATACCCGCGACCGGGACGGCGAGTCCGGTCCCGGTACTCAGAAAGAGCAGGCCGATGACCGCGATCACGCCCAGAGAGACGCCGGTACTCTTCGCCAGTAGTGATTTGTCGTACATGGTGTTCCCTTTCGTGGTTGCCTCGTCGGCAACGCACCGTCACAGGCTCCACCGCCCGCCGAGAGTCGCACCGCTCGACGGTGACGGTCCGCCCCCAGGAGTCGCCGACCCCCTCTACCGGCCGATCCTCACTCGGCCGTCCCACGTCACAACCACCTGTATCCGTACGAGAGTGTCCAGTGTGAGTATTTTCGCGGGAAACCAGCCGTCCCGTCTGTGCTTGCGGACGGACTACCTCCCGACACGGGCCGGACGAATCCACCCCGTTACCGACCGCTTTCCCGTTCGCTTCGGATACCAGCCGAATCTGGACGGCGAATCGGAGTAGCCGGCAGGAACGTGGCATTCGAACACGGCCCACGAACGCCACTGTGACCGCGAGGGCCGGTGCGGACGGGCGGTTGGTACGCCGGACCACGGTGGTCCGAAAACGGAACTGTTAAACACAACTCGCGGTTACCGTGGAGTAGACGCGCCGAGGGTGTCCGAGATGCCCAAAGCGTCGCGCTCCGATAGTGTAGTCCGGCCAATCATATTGCCCTCTCGAGGCGATGACCAGGGTTCAAATCCCTGTCGGAGCACTTTTGCGACGAACGAAGGTGAGGAGCGAATGCTCCAGAGAGATCTGCAGTAGAGAAAACGCAACCCGTGAGTGAAACGAACGGGTCCGTTTTCGCGTGGTTCAAATCCCTGTCGGAGCACTTCTGTCGCTGGCTATTCCGCGAGCGACGAATGTGACGGTTCTTTGAGACTGGTGTCACAGGAGGCCAGTCGACGCCAGTAGGAAGAACGCGAGTCCGAGAACACCGAGGAGGAGGCCGGCGGTCAGCGGCCGGTTCTCCATGAGTTGCTCGTGGACCGGCATCGATTCGTATTCGGTCCGGAACGTATCGAGGTTCTCGCGGTCGTAGAAGTACTTCGTCGAGAACACGAACCGCTCGGTGACGGCGCACCCGGTGCAGATCGGTGTCCCTTCGAGACGTTCAGTTTTGGTGTGTGAGCCGCAGTTGATGCTCCCGCAGTTGGCACAGTACGTGTACGTCTCCGCGCTGGCCGCGTCACAGTGGACACAGCGATGGACACCGTTTTCCAGCGTCTCCCGGGAGGGACCAGCGTTGTAGTACTCGTAGGGATAGCTGTACTGCTGGAGCGTGACGACCTGTCGAATCCGGGGGAGATACACTGGGTCGATAGACTGGACGGAGACGTCAGAGAGCGACGGTTCACACGTCTCGTCGTAGGTGACGTTGTTGTCGCCGGTGTACTCGACCGACGTCGTTCGGTTCTCGCGGATACGTTCGACTGCCCAGTCTTTGTGTTCGGTTTCCGTCTGACCGAACCGATGGATCTCGATGTCGTCGAACGCCTCGCCGAGTGAGTCTTCGTCCAGTGTCACTCGCTGGTTCAGGTTGTTCGTGACGAGTCGTCGAACAGTCGGGTCTGCTTCCGAGGGGTGACCGCGCTCTGCCTCGACGAGGATCCGGTCCTGGCCGCGCTCTCGATGGACGACGCCGACGGACGTCTCGAACGTCGCGTCGGTCTCGGCGGTGATTTCGAGGACGGGCCGAAAATCGGCGGTCGCCACGGGAGCGGGGATGTCACGCGCGTCGATGTTTTCCACGTCGCGGAAGGCGTCCCTGACCGGCGCGTGGACGCCGGCGGACGGGTCGGACGGTCGGAGCGTTTCGTCGCAGAGAATCTCGATCCGGCCGTTGTACAGGTCGAAACCGATCTCGTCACCGATCGCTCGTAAGTCCGTCCCGTCGAGGAGCTCGATCCTGTGTGGGTCGTCGTTCGAACGGAGTTGTTCGGCGTACTCCCGTGCTGGCCCGGTGAAGGTTCCGGTCGTGACGACCATCCCTCGTTTTGGCCCGTCGAACGAGTGCGTCGCCACCGCGGAGTGGAGTTTCTGGACGACCGGACGGCCGACTCGTTCCGTGTGTTTGCACTCGACGACGACCGCCCGACGTGTCCCGTCTACGACTTCCTCCATGACGATGTCCCGTCCCTCGTCCCCCGTCTTCGTCGACTGCCGGACGTCCTCGTAGCCGAGATTGCGGAATACGTCCTCCATGAGATCCTCGAACTCGAAACCGGAGAGGTCGTCGAGAAGTTCGGCCATGTCGGCATGCGACGGACGGTACTCTATTTTTGTGTTCGTGTGGTGTCAGGACGTGATCTCTCTGCCGGGGGTGTACGAGTGTGCGTCACACACCCCAGCTAAATTTAATACACACTCTCGGGTTTGTGGGAGTGAACACGGGCACCGGCGACGGCGTGCCCGAGAGGGGTCACTCCATGAATGCAGAGAACCCGGACGGACGACGGTCGCGCGGTCCGAGAGCGACCGGTGTCCGGGGCCGTTCTTCCCGGTTGCTACTCGACGCCGCCACTGTTCGTGAACCGGCGGCAGTAGACGCCGCCCTCGATGCACGTGGCGCGGGCCACGATTGAGTCCGGACAACCGGCTACCCTACACGGACTACCCGTCGGGGGCCGGGAACCCGGACGCCACAGTTCCCCACGGCGAGTCGGGCGTGCGTGGTCGCTGTGGCCTTCTCGATTTGATCACGAACCGTCAGCGACCGAATCGTCACGCCGTGTGGCACGCATCGGTCGAGGACGACCGTATCACCAGTGAGTACGACTGCTGTCGCCGATCAGAGACGCTGTACTCATGACCATCACAGACACCGACGTCGAATCGACACGGACGACTACCCTGACGGCGCTCCTCGGCGTCCGGATTCCCGACGGCTCCGGGGCCGACCTCGCGACCGGGGCCGAGCGGCGGCTCGGGCGCGTCGCGGGCGTTCGGACAGTGACTGTCGACGGCCTGTGCGGGCTGGACCCGCAGTTCACCGCGACGCTGGTGACCGTCGCCGTCACTCTGGAGAGCACCGCGGCGGTCCCCGAACTGCGCGAGCGGCTCGCGGATGCGGTCAGTGTCGAACGGGTCGACCGACTGGCAGCCGTCGAGTAGTGGCCGGCGACGGTCAGTCGGAGGTCGACGCGCCCTCGAACCGGCTCGCGGGCAAGAGGAGTTCGTTGACGCCGGGGAGGTACTTGACGTTGAACACGACTTTCAGTTCGTCGGAGACCGGCGAGCTGATACAGGAGAGTCGGATGCCGCGGTCGAGCATCTCCTGTGGAAGGATGTGGTTCGTCGGCGTCGGCATCTCGCCCTCGACGACGGCCACGGCACAGTTCGTGCAGGCACCGCCCCGGCAGGCGAAGGGCCAGGCGTGGCCGTCGCCCTCGGCGGCTTCCAGGAGCGACTGGTTGTCTTCGACCAGCAGTTCGCCGTAGTCGTCCTCGTCGAGGTACGCACCGGCGGCCTTCTCGAAGAGGTCGTCGTCCGAGAGCTCCCAGCCGTGGTCGTCGAGGACCTCGTAGTTGAGGTACTCGACGTGGTGCCCCTCCTGTTCGGGTTCGGGCTCCTGCTCCGGTGCGGTCTCCGGGGACCCCGGTTCCGGGATTCGGTCGTCGGGTTCCCATCCGTTCTCGATCTTCTCGTAGGCCTCCTTGACGCGCTGGAACTCGCGGGCGGACCCGCCGCGGTCGGGATGGGCTTCCTTCACCCGCCGACGATAGGCGTCGCGGATCGCCGCGTCGTCCGCGTCAGGGTCGATCCCGAGAACGTCGAATGGGGAGGCCACGTCTGCCCTACGGCTCTAGCGTATAAATCCCCTCCTTCCGCAACAAGTTATTCCGGGTGGGGGACGTGGACATGTCTCACGATCCTGGTCCGACCGCCCCGTGGTCGACCAGAATCCACAAGGAATACACTGAGCGCCGACCGTGGGGCGTACATGAGCGAGATCGAGGACAGCGAGTTCGTAGCGGAACTCGAAGCGGCGTTCGTCGAGGAGTTCGGGGCCGACGCGGAGACTGCGACGGCCGCCGCAGAGAAGGCCGCGGCCTTCCGCGAGGCGTACGACGAGGCCCTCTCGGTCACGGCGGTGACCGACCGACTGGCCGACGGCAGTTACGACTCCTTCGAGCACCGGTTCGACTACACGGTCGGTGACCTCGCGGCTGGTGTCGAGGACTGCACCGACTCGCGGCAGTTCCGGATTGCCGGCTTCGGCGACCTGGCGGCCGACCCCGAACAGGGTGCCTGATCGGGGCGAGCGGCCGCTCAGAGCGGCCAACGGTCGTCGTCGCGGGCCTGGAAGCGCTCGCGGGTGTCGGCGGGCAGCGAGTACACGCCGTCGTCTTTCTCGATGTCGTCCGTGCGGGTCAGGTGGTCGAGGTGGGCCGACGCTTCGCCGGGGCCGTGGAGGATGTGAATCCCCTCCAGATCGCCGAACAGGTCGGCGCTGACGGCCCAGGCGTCGGCCGGCCCGAGGTCGTCCAGGGCCTGGAGGACGCGGTAAGCGCGCTCCTCGTGGTGGTGGATGATCTCCTGGGCCCGAGCGGTGGGATCGTCGATGGGGTCGCGGTGGCCGGGCCAGGCCCGGTCGAAGTCGGCGTCGGCGATGCGCCCGAGGGTGTCGAGGTAGCGCTCCAGCGGGCGGTCGACGCGCACGTCGGCACCGCCGACGTTGGGCGTGTACACCGGCAGGAGAGCGTCACCAGTCAGGACCTCGTTCCGGTCGGGGAGGGCCAAGGAGGTGAGCCCGGCCGTGTGGCCCGGCGTGTGCACGACTTCGAGCGTCGCGTCGCCCAGGTCGAAGCGCTCGCCGTCGGTGACGGTCTCCACGTCGGCCCCGGCGGTGTGGTGGTCGACGCCGGCCCGCATGTACGTCTCCAGCACCGCCTGGTCGTCCTCGGGCATGCCCCACTCCTCGAAGGCCGCGCGCTGGCGGGTTTCGAGGTCGTCCCAGGCGTCGTCGTCGCCGGCGATCAGGGCCGCGTCCTCGGGGTGGGCGTAGACGGTCGCGCCACTCTCGGCCTGAATCTCGGCGGCGAGGCCGGCGTGGTCGGCGTGGTAGTGGGTGAGAAAGATCGCGTCGATATCGGCGAACGCGACGCCGTGGTCGGCCAGTCCGTCGGCCAGTTGCTCGCGGGTGTCGGTGGTGGCGATACCCGTGTCGACCAGCGTCGTCTGGTCGCCGGTGAACAGGTAGGCGTCGTTCTTGCCCTCGAAGTACGTGTTTCCGAGCGTGATCCGATGCATTGGATACCCGATACTCTCGGCGGGCGCGGACTTAAAGCCGGCGAGAATCTTAACGCCGTTGTCTCGCCCCGGAACTTATTTTTCCAATGGTAACGAACGGCCGGTATGTCGTTCCGGCTTACAGCGGAGCAACGCGCCGTCCGGGAGGCGGTCAGGGAGTTCGGCGAGGCCGAGATCCGCCCGGTCGCGCGCGAGTACGAGGCCGAAGAGCGGTATCCACACGGCCTGCTCGAAGCGGCCGCGGAGTTGGACTTCGTGGCACCGAACGTCCCCGAGGCGTACGGCGGCGCGGGAATGGACCCCGTCAGCGAACTCCTCGTCACCGAGGAGTTGTGGCGGGCCGACGCCGGCATCGGCGGGTCCATCTCTGCCGCCCGCTTCGGGACCGAGATGCTCCTGGAGTACGGTGACGACTGGATGAAAGAACAGTGGCTCCCGAAGATCACGGCCGGCGAGACGCCCATCTGTACGGGCATCTCCGAACCGGCCCACGGGAGCGACGTCGCGGGGATGGAGACGACTGCCGAAAGGGACGGCGACGAGTTCGTCGTCGACGGACAGAAGATGTGGATCACCAACGGCACGGTCGCCGACGTGGCGATCATCATGGCCCGGACCGGCGGCGAGGGCCACGGCGGCATCTCCGCACTGCTCACGCCGACCGACGTGGACGGCTACGAGGCGACCCGCATCGACAACAAGCTGGGCATCCGCGCCCAGGACACCGCCGAGATCGTGCTGGACGACCTGCGCATCCCGGCGGAGAACGTCGTCGGCGAGGTCGACAGGGGCTTCTACCAGCTCATGGAGTTTTTCGCCCCGGCGCGGGCGGACGTGGCCGCACAGGCCACCGGCGTCGCGCAGGCGGCGCTGGACGCCGCCGTGGAGTACGCCGACGAGCGCGAGCAGTTCGACCGGAAGATCTCGGAGTTCCAGGCCATCCAGCACAAACTCGCCGAGATGGCGACGAACGTGGAGGCGGCCCGGTCGATGGCCTACCGCGCCGGCGCGGCCATCGACTCGGGCGACGACGCCCTGGCGACGAAACTCGCCAGCATGGCGAAACTGTTCGCCTCCGAGCGGGCCGTCGACGTGACCGACGAGGCCATCCAGGTCCACGGCGGCGCGGGCTACGTCACCGACCACCCGGTCGAACGGTTCTACCGGGACGCTCGCATCACCAAGATCTACGACGGCACCAGCGAGATTCAGAAGAATATCATCGCGGAGCACCTCTGACGATGTCCGAGACGCGCTACACACACGAGGAGTGGACGAACGAGCAAAGCGACGCGACCGTCACCGTCGACGGTCACGAGTTGTCGGTCGCGTTCTGGGATTCGGCGGACGACGGCGAGGCCGACACCGCGAACGACGACCCGCCGATCCTGTTCCTGCACGGCATCCCGACGTGGTCGTACCTCTGGCGGGACGTGGCCCCGGCGGTCGCCGAGGCCACGGATCGCCGGGTGATCGTCCCCGACATGCTCGGGTACGGCAACTCGGCGATGCACGACGGGTTCGACCGGTCGGTCCGCGCGCAGGAACTGATGCTCCGGGATCTGCTCGACGAACTCGAGATCGACGAGTGCGCGCTGGTCGCCCACGACATCGGCGGCGGCGCGGCGGTGCGGTACGCCGCCCACCGGCCCGGCGAGGTGACCGATCTGGTGATGGCCAACGCGGTCTGTTACGACTCCTGGCCCGTCGAGTTCATCTCGAACCTCGGCCTGCCGGACACGGCCGAACAGGACCCCGAAGAGTTCCAGGCGATGCTGGACGGGGCCTTCCGGCAGGGGCTCTACCACGACGACGTCGACGAGACGTTCGTCGAGGGGATCGCCGCGCCGTGGGCAACCGAGCCGGGGCAGGTCTCGCTCAGTCGGAACGCGGTCGCGACGAACACCAACCACACGACCGAGATCGACTACGGCGCGATCGAGGCCGATCTGCTCTGTCTCTGGGGCGCGCAGGACGTGATGCAGCCCCTCGAGTACGGGGAACGACTCGCCGAGGAGGTCGGCGGCGACGTGATCGAACTCGACGCCTACCACTGGGTCGTCGAAGACCGGCCGAAGCGGTTCGCCGAGGAAGTGTCGCAGTTTGTGTCCAAGTGAAAAGGATAAAATGAATCTGCAAACCACCACTGAGACGATGGAGGGAGACGCGTGAGCGGAGAACGTAGCGCACCGGACTGGGAGTTCAAGGAACGTGACGTGCTGATACTGCGCGAGCTATCGCGGGACCCACAGCTGTCCTCGCGTGACCTGGCGCGCATCCTCGAGACGGAACACGACATCGAGGTATCCCACGTCACCGTCAGCGAGTCGATCCGCGGGATGCGCGAGGAAGGCGTCTTCCGAGAGGCGATCATCCCCAACGAGGAGTACTTCATCTTCGGGATGTTCGAGTTCAAGATCAACCCCGAGCAGTTCGAGGAAGGCTGGCGCGACGCCATGGAGTACATCCGGGACTCGCCGAATACGTTGATGTACTTCCTCTCGGACGGCGAGTACCAGTGGAAGTCGGTGATGATGTTCCCCGACCGACAGACCGAGTCCAAGTGGATCCACGACTTCTACAAGGAACACGGCCACGTCGTCCACAACATCCGCAACTCCGTGGTCCACAACGTCCTGAAGTTCCGGACCGATCCGGAGATTCTGGAGACGCTCCACGAGGACGACTGAAAGAACCGCGAGTTCCGCTCTTCCGCGTCAGGTCACGAGCGAGAGCATCTCACAGGACAACACGGTGTCGTCGTCCTGCGTGACCACGTCGATGTCGTACCGGACGACGCCAGTCGCGACTGGGTGATCGCGCTCTTGCTTGTCGAGGACTTCGATCTCGACGTGGATCGTGTCGCCGATGAACGTCGGTCCGACGAACCGCACCTCGTCGATACCGTAGAACGCGACGACGGCGTCGCGTTCCTGCTCCGACCGGGACTGCCAGAGCAGACCCGTCGCCATCGAGAACACCAGCATGCCGTGGGCGATCCGCTCGCCGAACTGCGACTCGCCCATCGTCTCCGCGTCCGTGTGGAGGTGGTTGAAGTCGCCGCTGACGCCGGCGAAGTTGACCACGTCCGCCTCCGTGACCGTCCGGGCCTGTGTCTCGCGCTGTTCGCCGATCTCGACCGTCTCGAAGTAACTCTCTGTCATAGGCTGCTGTCCGTGAATAGCCGGTAGGTCGTCGCACCGATAGCCACGACCTTTCGTTCGCCGTCGTCGGTCTCGCCGGTGACGGTGACGCGGGTGACGCCGGTCGACGTGCCCGAGCGGATGACCTCCGCCTCGACCTCGATGTCCGAGGTCGCCGGTCGGACGTACTTCACGTCCAGATCCGTCGTCGCGAGCGTCGTGTTCATCGGATCGTCCATCGTCGTCCGGAGCGCGAAGGCGCTACAGGTGTCGATCAGCGTGGCGGTCACGCCGCCGTGGATCGTCCCCGTCACCCAGTTGGCCAGTTTCTCCTGGTAAGGCAGGTGCATGACTGCCCGGCCCTCCTCCAGGTCCTCGACCGTGATGTTCAGCCACGAGAGGTAGCCGTGGTTCTCCAGGACGTACGCGGCCACCTCCGCGCTGGGGGCGTCCGGGTCGATGTCGACCGGGGTCGACTGCCCGTCGTCACCCTCGCCCATCTATTTGCCCTCGAACTCGGGGTCGCGGTCCTCGGCGAACGCCGACGTGCCCTCGAGCACGTCCTCGGTACTGAGCAGCAGGCCGAAGCTCTGACTCTCCATGGTCAGCGCGGCCTCCAGACTCGCGTCCTCGCCGCGGTTCATCACCTTCTTGGCGTAGTCGAGTGCGACCGGCGGGCCCTCGACGATGTCGTCGACGAACTCGGCGCAGACGTCGTCGAACTCGTCGGCGTCCACCGCACGGTTGATGAGGCCCCAGTTCTCGGCGCGTTCGGCGGAGATGCGCTCGCCGCGGAAGACGAGTTCCTTGGCACGTGCTTCGCCGATCATCCGCATCGTGCGCTGGGTGCCGCCGCCGCCGGGCAGCAGGCCGAGGTTGATCTCGGGGAAGCCGAACTCGGAGTCCTCGGTAGCGACCCGGAGGTCACAGGCCAGCGCGAGTTCGTGGCCGCCGCCGAGACAGAAGCCGTCGATCTTCGCGATGGTGGGCTTGGGGAAGTCGTTGACCGTCTCGAACATCGAGGTGATGGTGCCCCGCTCCCAGGGTTTCGCACCGGCGAAGCCGCCGATGTCCGCACCGGCACAGAACGCACGGTCGCCAGCGCCCTCGAAGGTCGCGACGCGCACTTCGTCGAGGTCGGCGTTGTCGAGGACGTGTTCGATCTCGTCCATCAGGTCCTCGTTGAGCGCGTTCATGCGCTCGGGCCGGTCGAGTTCGATGGCCAGCACCTCGCCCTCCTCGAGGACGTTCAGGGTGCGGTACTCGCGGTCGCCGTCGTCGCCACCGTACTCGTAGAAGCCCTGGCCGGCGTCTTCGCCGGTGTGGCCGTTGTTGACGAGTTCGACGAGGTAGTCGGCAGGCCGGTAGCGTTCGGCCTCGGTCTCCTCGTACAGCGTCTCCAGTTTCTCAAGCACCGCGTCGAGGCCGATCTTGTCCGCACGCCGGCAGGGGCCCTCGGGGAAGCCGGCACCGAGACGCATCCCGGTGTCGATGGCGTCGGGCGTGGCAACGTCGTTGCCGATCAGCTTGGCGGCCTCGTTGACCATCCGACCCTCGATGCGGAGCCAGTCGAAGTCCTCCGAGACGTCCTCGTGGCCGTAGTCGGCCCCGTCGCCGTCCTCGTAGTCGTAGTAGCCCTTGCCCGTCTTCTGACCGAGTTCGTCGGCCTCGACTTTCTCCTCGACGATGGGCGGCACCGGCTTGCCCGCTTCCTTCCGGACGTGGTAGCCGATGTCGATCCCGGTGAGGTCACCGAGCTCGAAGGGCCCCATCGGGTAGCCGCGTTCGTGAACCATCGTGGCGTCGGCCTCGCGGATGGTGGCCTCGTCGGCGCTGACCATCCAGCCGGCCTCGTCGCCGAACGGGCCGAGCACGGAGTTGACGACGAAGCCGTTCACGTCCTTGCGGACGTAGATCGGCGTCTTGTCGATGGACTCGACGAAGTCGTAGACGGTTTCGGCCGTCTCGTCGCTGGTCTCCTCGCCGTAGATGACCTCGACGAGGTCCATCTTCACCGGCGGGTTGAAGAAGTGCATCCCGACGACCTTGTCGGGCTTGTCCGTGGCCGTCGCGATCTCCGTGATCGACAGGGAGGAGGTGTTCGACGCGAGGATGGCGTCTTCGGGCGTGAAATCAGTGAGCTCGCCGTAGATCTCCTTTTTCAGCTCCATCTGCTCGGGTGCGGCCTCGATCACGAGGTCCACGTCCTCGACGGCGGTCTCCAGATCGACCTCGGTATCGATCCGGGCCATCACGTCGTCGGCGTCCTCGTCGACGAGGCCCTTCTCGGACAGCTTCTCGAGGCTCCACTGGATGTCCTCGTAGCCCTCGTCGACGATCTCCTGTTCGATGTCCCGCATCACGACGTCGTAGCCGGCGATAGCCACGACCTCTGTGATGCCGTGACCCATGTTCCCGGCGCCGAGCACTGCGACTCGCTCGATGTCGTCAACTGACATGCGGGGTAGCTGTACCCCCACCGGTATAACTCCACCGGAGCAGTAGAACACTGTTAGATTGATTCAGATACGTCTCTTCAGTTGTAAAGTAGAGAGGGGTGAGCAGGTGATCGTGTTAAGACCTGCCTGGTACACCGGGTACAGGTTGCAACCCAACAGATCCTTCCAACGTTTCGTATATATGCTTTTCGTCTTCCATCGGAAGGGATTACTACCAGGCCTTCGTGAAGCGTTAATGGTATGTACTGGCAACGCAGCACCGGTCCGGTCGCCGTGAGGTGGTCCGGATGGTCGTGATCGACGGACACGGTGGTTACGTGCCGCTGTACCGCGTCGACAGGAGCGAGGTGGCCGCCCAGCACGGCGGCCGGGGCCGCGGCGAGAGCGCCGTCCCGGCCCGCGACGAGAACCACGTCACGATGGCCTGTGAGGCCGCCGACAACGCGCTGGCCCGAGCCGACGTGGCCGGCGCTGACCTCGGTGCCGTCGTCACCGCGAGCGTGAGCGACCCCTTCGCCGAGCACGGGATCGCGGCCCACGTCGCCTATCGACTCGGCGCCACCGGCGACGTGCGCACGACTGACCTGCGCGGGAGTCGTCGTGCCGCCACCGACGCCCTCGCGTCGGCCCGGGAGTTCGTCGTCGCGAACGACGCGCCGGCGCTGGTCGTCGGCGTCGACGTACTCCCCGCCGACCCCGACAGCGACGACGTGGCCGAGGCCGGCGCGGGCGCGGGCGCTGTCGTCCTCCGACCCGAGGCCGACGAGCCAGCCGCCGATCTCACCGGTTTCGGCCAGGCGACGACCGGCTTCGTCGAGCACCACCGCCGGCACGGCGAGGCCGCCGAGACGGGCGACGCCAAGTTCGAGGGCCGACACGGCGTCGGCGAGGCCGCACCCGCGGCCACCGAGCGGGCGCTCGACGGTGCGGCGCCCGTGAAAGCCGTCGCCGCCGCGCCCAGCGGTCGACTCGCCGGGGCCGCTCTCGGCGGCGTCGACGCGGAACAGGTCTCGACGCGCGAACAGGTCGGCGACGCCGGCGCGGCCGCCGCCCTGCTCGACCTGGCCCACCTGCTGGAGACTGCCGACGCCGGCGACACGGCAGTCGTCGTCGCGTACGGCGCGGGCGGTGCGGGCGCGGTCGCACTGCAGACCGCCGACGGCGTCGGGACCACCGACGCTCGGTCGGTCGCCACGTACCTCGACGCCAAAGAAGAAACGACGTACGCCAAACATCTCGAGTATCGTGAACCCGTCGAGTACGAGGGGGTGAAGACGCCATGAGCGGCCCACGCTACGAGCGCAGCAAGCGCCAGGACCAGCACCTGATCGGCTTCGAGTGTCAGGCCTGTGGCTGGGTCTCGTTCCCCGAGGAGAAACGAACCTGCAAGCGCTGTGGGGACGCCCCGGCCGAGATGGAAGAAGTCCAGCTAGCGGAGCGCGGGGAGATCCAGACGTTCGTCGTCCAGCAGTACCTGCCCGACGACATCGAGACGCCCCAGCCCGTCGCCATCGTCGACCTGCCCCAGGAGGGCGAGGGCGAGCCGGCGCGGGCGTACGGCCTGCTGACCGAGACCGATCTCGAGGAGATCGACGTGGGCACCGAGGTCGTGGCCCGGTTCCGCGAGCTGTTCAGCGACGGTGAGCGGCCGATCAACTCGTTCAAGTTCAGCGTTCCGCGGGAGGAGAAAGCATGACGGATCCACACGTCGTCGGCGCAGGGATGATCGACTTCGGCGAACTGTACGAGCAGAGCTTCGACGACCTGCTCGAATCGGCCTACCTCTCGCTCGTCGAGAACGTCGACAAGGGCGTCGACCCGAGCGACATCGACGCCGCCTGGTACGGCACCATCGACATCGCCAACGAGGGATCCTCGGGCTCGGCGGTCGCCCACGCCACCGGCCTGTTCGAGACGCCGATCACTCGCGTCGAGAACGCCTGTGCCACCGGGAGCGACGCGTTCCGCAACGCGGCACAGGCCGTGAAGGCGGGCGACGCCGAGGTCGCGCTGGTCATCGGCGCGGAGAAGATGACCGACTCCACCGAGGGCCTGATCGCCAGCGCCGCGCTCGAACGGCTCTGGCGGGGGCGCGGCGTCACGATGCCCGCCTACTTCGGGATGCGCGCGACCCGCCACCTCGAAGAGTACGAGACCACCCGCGAGCAGATCGCAGAGATCAGCGTCAAGAACCACGAGAACGGGACGAAGTACCCCCACGCACACCAGCAGTTCGAGTGCACGGTCGAAGACGTGAAAGAGTCCCCCACGGTCTCGTACCCGCTCAACCTCTACGACTGCTGTCCGGTCACCGACGGCGCGTGTGCGGTGCTGGTGACCAGCGAGGAGCGCGCACGCGAGTTCACCGACGACCCGATCCGGGTCGCGGGCTACGGTCTCGCCAGCGACACCTTCCAGCGGGGCGCACCCGAAGCGCTGACGAACTTCCCGGCGACGCGCCAGGCCTCCAGCCAGGCCTACGAGCGCGCCGGCCTCGGCCCCGACGATATCGACGTGGCCGAGGTCCACGACTGTTTCTCCATCACCGAGCTGATCACCTACGAGGACCTCGGGTTCTGCGAGGAAGGCACGGGCGGTCAGTTCGTCGACGAGGGACGGCCGCACCTCGACGGCGACAAACCCGTCAACCCCTCGGGCGGTCTGCTCTCGAAGGGCCACCCCATCGGGGCGACGGGCGTCGCCCAGGTCGCCGAGATCTTCGAGCAGTTGCGGGGCGAAGCGGGTGACGTGCAGGTCGACGAGCCGGAGGTCGGCCTCCAGCACAACATCGGTATCGGCCGCAACGCGACCGGTGCGGTCTCCTGCGTGAATATTCTGGAACGACCCTGAGACGCCCGTCGTCTCAGTTTTCGAGCGACTCGCGGTCGGGTACCGTCGGCACCGTCTCGTCGTAGCCGGTGAACCAGGCCACCATCGTCGCGCGCCCGACCTCGGAGCGGTGACGGAACTTCAGCGTCATCTCGACCCGCTGGAGGCGGTGTGTCGTCCGGTTCACGTGCATCTCGTAGGAGCGGTCGAGCACCGTCACCGATTCGGGCCGCTCGACACCGTTGCCGGGCTGGGCGGTCAGAATGCCGACGAGTGTGCTGTTTCGCGGATCCAGGTCGAGCCGGTAGGTCGCGCGCCCGTCGGTCCGGGTCCGCTGGAGGTCGCTCACTCGGGAGTCGTTCAGGAGGGCGGTCTGGTTGCTGGCAGGATCGCTCGGGCCGTCGACATCCCCGGAGACGGTCTCCCAGCCGTCGCTGGTGTTGCGGTACGCCTGATCGTCGACGACGTGGGTAGTGTAGTTACGGTCGGTGCTGTAGACACTCACGGTCGCCGTTGACCGGTTGACCAGCGTCGTCACGTTGGTGAACGTGCGATTGGCTCCGATCGACACGTCCATGTTCGTGACCGCGCGGTAGCTGTCGACCGATTCCATCGCGTCGAGAGTATCCGACTGGACCGAGACCGCCTGGCCGCCGACCGACGTCGCTCCGGTCCCGGGGACGATGCCGGCACAGCCGCTGACGAGGACGACGAACGTCAGCGCGGCGGTGAGTGTCGCGTGGTGGAGGGACGCCATCTCGTTCGATACAACCTCTCTCGGGGGTCATCAACCCATTGGTTCCCGAACACATCAAACGAGTGGCAACGACATCGAAGTTGAAATGAGCGATCCGATCCTCGACTGTCGGCCCTCGAACCGTCGACCCCCGGCTAGAGTTTGCTCTCGGCGTCCTCGGCGAGTTCTTTCATCCGCTTGCCGATCCGCCCCGCGTCGGAGAACTCGTCCTCGCTCATCGCCGTGGCGAGCGCGTTCCCGAGGACGAAGACGGCGTGTTTGTGTTCGCTTTTCGACTTGTGTACGTCGTTGGGCGTCACGTCGAGTTCCTCGTAGGGGTCGAAAAGCTCGGAGTCGACGTCCTCCAGGTCCGCAAAGTAGTCTTTGATCTGCACCATGTGATCGTGCAGTTCGAGCAGTTCGTCTTTGTGCATCTGTACTGTGACATACGCAAAAGCACTGTTTAAGGGTTTTTGACAACCCGTGTCACAGATACACATGCGTCCTCGCAGGCGGCCCGAGCGAGTTCAGCACTCACTTCCGGGCGAGGGCGACGGGGCAGAACCGCGGGCTGGCACGACCCCCGGTCGGTCCGCGGTGTGTCAGAAGACGTACTCGTCGTCGTGACCCATCATTCCGTCGTCTTCGAGGCCTGCCTCTTCGTCGTCGTCGACCGGACCGCTAGTCTTGTACGCCTTGATGCCGGTCGAGAGGAGATCCTCGATGGCTTCTTCGCGGTTCAGGAACTCCCCTTTCTCGACGAGCTGGGCGATCTGCATCTCGAGGTGCTCGGGGATCGTTATCTCTGCCTTCGGCATTTGAACGTTCGAGGTTTCGACTGAGGGGTATTTAATTCTGACGGGGGTTCTTCGGTTCGAGTAAAAGTTTTCATCATCATTCGCAAACTTGTCTTTCAAGATACGAGTACACTATTTCAGTATTCCGGCACTCGGGTTCCTCAATCGGCAAGTGGTTGTGGAATTGATGCCTCAGGCGGCCCGGAGTCGGCACGCCTACGTAGCTGTAGCCCATTCCTGCCGGTGTGCCCATTACCGACGTTACGGACCTCTACGAGGAGTTCGGCGACGAGCGACTCCCGCCGGGGCAGCACGAGACGAGCGACTTCCCGGTTCTCTCGAAGGGGAACACGCCGACGTGGGACCCCGAGACCTGGTCGTTCCGGGTCAGCGGGGCCGTCGACGAGGAGCTGGAACTGTCTTGGGACGAGTTCACGGCCCTCCCCAGCGTCACCCAGCGCCAGGACTTCCACTGTGTCACCGGTTGGAGCCGGTTCGACTGCGAGTTCACCGGCGTCACGTTCCCGGAGTTGGCCGAGCGCGCTGGCGTCCACGACGACGCCTGTCACGTCATGTTCACGTCGCTCGACGATTACACGACCGACCTGCCCCTCGACGACTGCATGCGCGAAGAGGTGCTGTTCGCCTACGGCTTCGACGGCGAGGACCTCCCCGCCGACCACGGCGGTCCGCTCCGGATCGTGACGCCACACAAGTACGCCTACAAGGGGGCGAAGTGGGTGTGTGGCGTCGAGTTCCTCACCGAACCCGAACGCGGATTCTGGGAGAAACGCGGCTACTCGGTCACGGCGGACCCGTGGGCCGAAGACCGGTACAGTTGACCGACGTGCGTGGCGTTCGTGCGGGTGGCGGCGAGTGCTACCACGCTGGAAGGACAGTCTCAAGAGGGACCAACCCTGAGAATGAGGGGAATGGAACCGGCCCAACGCGAGGAGAGAGTTGGTCCACGCGCGGGTGCGGTGCTGGTCAGCCGCACTTGCGAGGTACCCGACGTGTCCTATCGGGCGTTCCTGGCCAGCCACTCGGCCCCACGGCTCCACTGGGCCGCACCGGACGGCCTCGAAGTCGTCGGCAGCGGGGCCGCGGTGACACTCACCGCTCACGGCACTGACCGGTTCGACCGCCTTCGCGAGGAAGCGACGACAATCTTTCGCGACGTGGACCGGACCGGCCCGGCCGAGACGCGGCCGCGGTTCCTCGGCGGCCTGGCGTTCAACGAGAACCACGACCCAGCGCCACCCTGGACGGGATTCCCCGCGGCGGCGTTTTCGCTCCCCGAGACCCAGTTGACCCGTGCCGATGGCACGACCTGGCTGACCGTCAGGGAGTACGGCCAGGACGTGTCACCCGACGACGTCGCCGGGCGACTGGAACGAACTCGGGAGGATCTGGAGACGCTGCCCTCGATGTGTCCCAGCGGCGGTCCGCCGGGCGTCGAGCGCACCGAAGTCACGCCGACCAAGACCGAGTGGACCACACAGGTCGAATCGGCAATCGACCGGATCGCCGACGGCGACCTCCGGAAGGTCGTCCTCGCGACGGCGCTGTCGGTGGACCTCGCCGACGAGATCGACGTGCCAGGCGTCCTCGAACGGCTCCGCCGGACGTACCCGAGTTGTTATCGCTTCCTCGTCCAACCGACCGACGAGGCGGCCTTCTTCGGCCCGCCGCCGGAACGGCTCGTGAAGCTGTCCGACGGCCGCGTCCAGACCGAGGCGCTGGCCGGATCGGTCCCGCGGGGGGAGACGCCCGAGGCGGACGCCGAGCACGCCAAGTCGCTCCTGGAGAGCGAGAAACTCCAGCACGAGCAACGACTGGTCGTCGACGCGATCATGGACCAGTTGGCACCGCTTGGCGAGGTCGCCGAGGGCGAGCAGGGCGTCCGGAAGCTCACGAACATCCAGCACCTGCAGACGCCGATCACCACGACGCTGTCCGGCGACGAACACGTCCTCACCATCGTCGAGGCGCTCCACCCGACGCCCGCCGTCGGCGGCCTCCCGCCGGAGAAGGCGTGGGAAGTCATCCGGGACACGGAGACCTTCGAGCGCGGCTGGTACGCCGCGCCCGTCGGCTGGTTCGACAGCGACGGGGACGGCGAGTTCGCCGTCGGCATCCGCTCGGGCGTCGCCGGCGGCCGTCGGGCGACGCTGTTCGCCGGGAACGGCATCGTCACCGATTCCGACCCCGACGAGGAGTGGGACGAGGTCAAACACAAGTACCGGCCGATCCTCGACGAACTCGAACGCGAATGAGCGCGCCCAACCGCAACACGCTGTGGGGCCGAGTGATCGCCGACGAACTCGCCGCGGCCGGGGTGTCGAGCGCGGTGCTCTCCCCCGGCAGTCGCTCCACGCCGCTGACCGTCGCGATTTCCGATCACGACGGGATCGAGACCTTCTCGATCCTCGACGAGCGCTCGGCGGCCTTCTTCGCGCTCGGCCGGGCCCGCCGGACCGGCGAACCTACCGCCGTCGTCTGTACCTCCGGGACCGCCGCCGCCAACTACCACCCCGCGGTGATCGAAGCCAGTCAGTCGCGCGTCCCGCTCCTGTTGCTGACGGCGGATCGCCCACCCGAACTCAGCGACAGCGGTGCCAACCAGACCGTCGACCAGGAGAAACTGTACGGCGACGCAGTCCGGTGGTACCGAACGCTCCCCGAACCCGAACCCAGGGACAGAAAACTCCGTTCGCTCCGGACCACGGTCGACCGGGCGGTCGGCGAGACCACCGGCGTTCCCGCGGGGCCGGTCCACCTCAACTGCCCGTTCCGGAAGCCCCTCGAACCCGTCGCGGTCGAGGGCGACGTGCCCGAGGACCTGGCCGAGCGCGCGCCGCTGGCCGTCGAGGGCCGGGACGGTCCCTTCGTCGAGCGAACTGCCGGCCGGCCGACGCTTGCCGAGGGTGGGGTCGAGGACGTGGCCGCGGCCCTCGAGGAGGCCGACCGCGGGCTCCTGGTCGCCGGGCCGGCCGACGCGCCCGCCCTCGACGCCGCGGCGGTTGCGGATCTCGCGGCGGCGACGGGGTTCCCGATCCTGGCCGACCCGCTCTCGGGACTCCGCTTCGGCGACCACCTCGACCGCGACGGGGTGACCGTCTGTGGCGGCTACGACTCCTACCTCGCTGGCGCGAGCGAGTGGCCCGATCCGGAGGTCGTCCTTCGGGTCGGAGCCTCGCCGACCTCGAAGGTCCTGCGACACTACCTCCGGGACCACGCGGCCCGGCAGTTCGTCGTCGATCCCGCCGGCGGCTGGCGGGAAGCCGAGTTCACCGCCACCGATCACCTGGTGGCCGATCCCTCGCGGCTGGCGGCCGGGCTGGCGGAGCGAATCGACGGGGACGCGCCCGGTTCCGCCGCCGACTACCGCGAGCGCTTCGCCGCCGCCGAGCGCGACTACTGGGACCTGATCGACGACGCCCGCGCCGACGAGACATTCGAGGGACAGGTGCTGGCGACGGTCGCCGAGCGCGTCCCCGATCCGGCCACGGTATTCGTCTCCAACAGCATGCCCGTCCGCGATCTGGACCGATTCGGGCGGCCGCGTTCGGCGGACCTCACAGTCCTGGGCAACCGCGGTGCCAGCGGCATCGACGGGATCACCAGCACGGCGCTGGGTGCCGGGAGCGCGACCGACGACCCGCTGGTGCTGGTCACCGGCGATCTCGCCTACTACCACGACTCGAACGGCCTGCTCTCGATCGCACGCTGTGGCGTCGACGCGACAATCGTCCTCGTCAACAACGACGGCGGCGGCATCTTCCACATCCTCCCCATCGAGGACTTCGACCCGCCGTTCACCGAGCAGTTCCGGACGCCCCACGGACTCGACTTCGAGCCGACGGCAGACCTCTACGGGCTGGCGTTCCAGCGCGTGCGGCCCGACGGCTTCGCCGACGCGTTCGCGGAATCACGGGCCATGGACGGCACCCAGGTGGTCGAGGTCGTGTTCGACGGCGAGTCGAGCCACCGGAGCCGGGAGGCGATTCACCAGCAAGCGGTCGGTCTGACCGAATCCAGCGGCTGAGCGATCGAGGCCGCCGAAACTGTAGATCTCGAACGTCAGCGTCAAGTATGACCCGGTGTGACAACTGGGTAATGCAACGACGCACGTTTCTCTCGCGAGCGGGACTCGCGACGGCGGGACTGGCGGCGACGGCTGGATGCATGGGCGACTCGTCGGACGCCGGTTCGAACGACGGGACACTGACGATAGCGACGTACAGTTCGTTCACGGGTGAGGACACGGCTGGCAACTGGCTCAAGTCGGCCTTCGAGGAGGAACACGCCGACGCGACCGTCGAGTTTCAGACGCCGGAGAACGGCATCAATCGGTTCGTCCAGCGCAAGGCGTCGGGCGCGACGGTCGACGCCGACCTGTTCGTCGGGCTGAACACGGGCGAACTCGTGCGCGTCGACGAGCAACTCGACGACCAGTTGTTCGCCACCGTCGAGGACAGCCTCGAGGGTGCCGACACGGTCGATTCCTCGCTGTCGTTCGATCCCGAGGGGCGGGCCATCCCGTACGACACGGGGTTCATCAGTCTGGTGTACGACGAGGAGGCAGTCGACGCACCGGGGACCTTCGACGCGCTACTCGACCCGGCCTACGAGGACGGGTTGATCGCCCAGAACGCTCAGCAGTCCGACCCCGGGCGAGCGTTCCTCCTGTGGACCATCGATGCCAAGGGACCGGACGGTTACCTCGACTACTGGCAGGGGCTGGTCGACAACGGCGTCCAGATCCTCTCGGACTGGCAACCGGCCTATCAGGCCTACACCAACGAGGAAGCGCCGATGGTCGTCTCCTACTCCACGGACCAGGTGTACTACCACGGCGAGGGCGTCGACATGTCGCGCCACCAGGTCGGGTTCCTGAACGATCAGGGCTACGCCAACCCCGAGGGGATGGCGCAGTTCGCCGACGCCGACAACCCCGAACTGGCTCGTGAGTTCATGTCGTTCGTCCTCTCCGAAACGGCCCAGAAGGAGATCGCGGTGCGCAACGTCCAGTTCCCCGCGGTCGAGGGCGTCGAACCGGGCGGGGACTTCGGAAAGTACGCGCTCAGACCGCCCGAGGCGGTGACGTTCAGCTACGACGACCTCGCGGGGAACGTCGACGGCTGGATCGAGGACTGGGCGCGTCAGATCGCAGGCCAGTAGCGATGGGCCGCCGGGACGGCTGGGCACTGTGGGTCGGCGTCGCCGCGACGCTCGCGACGCTGGTCGTCGTCTTCTACTACCCCGTGGGCCGCGTCTTCGCCGACGCGGTGGCCGTCGACGGCCAGTTGTCGCTCGCCCCGATCCGCTCGGTGCTGGGCGACCCGTTCTACACCGGCGCGGCGCACACGCTCGTGACCGACCCCGCGGCGGTACCCTCCGGGGTCGTCGAGTGGCTCGCGGCCGGCGCGCCGGCCGTCGAGTTCGGCCTGTTCGGTTTCACCGCCTACCAGGCCCTGCTCTCGACGCTCGTCAGCGTCCTCGTGGGCCTCCCCGGCGCGTACGTGCTGTCCCGCTTCGAGTTCCCCGGCCGGCGATTCCTCCGGTCGGTGACGATCCTCCCGTTCGTCCTGCCGTCGATCCTCGTGGCGGTCGGCTTCCTCGCGATGTTCGGCCGGACGGGGCTGTTCAACGACCTGCTCGGGGCCGTCGGTCTCGGGCCCGTCGAGTTGACGTTCACGCTGGAGATCGTCGTGCTCGCACACGCCTTCTACAACGCGCCGCTGGTGACGCGGCTCGTGACGGCGGCCTGGGAATCGGTCGACGCCGACCGCGTCGAGACCGCCCGGACGCTCGGGGCCTCCCCCGTCCGGGCGTTCCGGGACGTGACGCTCCCGCAACTCCTGCCGGCGCTGGCGACGGCCGCGGTGTTGACCTTCGTGTTCACGTTCATGTCGTTCCCCATCGTCCTCGCGCTGGGCGGGCTGGAACTGGCGACGGTCGAGGTGTGGCTGTTCGCGCGCGTTCAGAGCCTCGACCTGACGGAGGCGGCGACGCTTGGTGCCATCGAGACCGCCCTCTCGCTGGGCCTGCTGTACGTCTACCTGCGCTACGAGGCGCGCCGGACGGAACCAGGGGGAGCGAGCCGAGGGCTGTCCCGGCGCCCGCTCGTCGACGGGGTACGCTCGCTGGTCGATCCCCTTCGACTCGCGGTCTTCGCGTACGGGGCCGTCGTTCTCGTGCTGTTCGCGGGGCCGCTGGTGAGCCTCGTGGTCGAGAGCGTCACGACGCCCGCGGGCCAGCCCACGGGCGACTACTACGCGTTCCTGCTCGCGCGACAGGCCTCGACGGCTTCGGGGACGGTCCGCCCGTTCCCGGCCGTCGTCAACTCCCTGCTGTTCGGGGCTGGCACGCTCCTCGTGGCGATTCCGATGGGGATCGTCGTCGCCGTCGTGGCGACGCGCGGCGGCCGTGGCTCCCGCGCGGCGGAAGCGTTGCTGACGGCTCCGCTGGCGGTCAGCGGAATCGTCCTCGGCCTCGGGATGCTCCAGGCGCTCGTGTTCGGCACGACCCTGTTCGGCCAGCGGCTCACTGTCACCGGGCCGGTCGCCATCGTGGCCGCCCACGCGGTCGCGGCGTACCCGTTCGTCTCCCGTACTGTCACCCCGGCGCTGCGCTCTGTCGACGACAGCCTCGGGGAGGCCGCGCGCTCGCTGGGGGCCGACCGGGCGACGGTGCTGGCCGACGTGGAACTCCCGCTTGTCGCGCCGGCGCTCGTGGCCGGCGCGGCCTTCGCCTTCGCCATCAGTGTCGGGGAGTTCGATTCGACCGTCCTGCTCTCGACGGGGGTCGACACCGCGACGATGCCGGTCGCGCTCGAACGCTACGTGGGCGACCGCTCGCTCGGCCCGAACCTCGGCCCGGCGACGGCGATGGGCACCGTCCTGCTGGCGGTGACGACCGTCAGTTTCGTACTGATCGACCGCGTCGGCGGGAGGTGGGAGTGATGACCAGCGCAGACGGCGGCGTCGACGTGGACGAGTTGACCGTGCGGTTCGGCGACGTGGAGGCGCTCACGGACGTGTCGCTGTCCATCGACGACGGCGAGTTCTTCACGCTCGTCGGACCGTCGGGCTGTGGGAAGACGACGCTGTTGCGCACGGTCGCGGGCCTGGAAGCGCCGACCGCGGGCCGGGTCCGGATCGACGGCCGCGACGCCACCGACGAACCACCCGAGGAGCGTGGCGTGGGCGTCGTCTTCCAGAACTACGCGCTCTTTCCCCACATGACCGCCCGGGAGAACGTCGCCTACGGACTCCAGTTCCACGACCTTCCCGAACCCGACGACCAGCGGGTGACGGAACTGCTCGATCTGGTTGATCTGACGAGCGTCGCGGACCGCGAACCGGACCAGCTCTCGGGCGGTCAGAAGCAGCGCATCGCGCTGGCCCGCGCGCTGGCGCCGAAACCCGACGTGCTCCTGCTGGACGAACCGCTGTCGGCGCTGGACGCCAGCCTCCGGAAGCGGCTCCGGGTGCAGATCCGCTCGATCCAGCGCGACCTCGACATCACCACCGTCTACGTCACCCACGATCAGGCCGAGGCGCTGGCGATCAGCGACCGTGTGGCCGTCGTCCGCGACGGCCGGATCGAACAGGTCGGGACGCCGGAAGGGGTGTACCGCGAGCCGGCCACCCGCTTCGTCGCGGAGTTCGTCGGCGACAACAACGTCTTCGACGGCGTCGTCACCGGGACGGGCGATCGGATCAGCGTGGACGGCACGGCGACGCTCCCGCTCCCCGCGGAGACGGACCTGTCCACGGGAGCGAGTGTGACGGTCTCCGTTCGACCGGAGGCGATCTCGGTCCAGGACAGGGACGGCGCGCAGGCCGACGGGCACGGGTCGACGGTCGACGAGCGCGGCCCAGGGGCGGCGGTGACGCGGTCCGCGACCGTCGAGACCGTGGAGTACCTCGGGGACGCCTACCGGGTCCACTGCCGGTGGGACGACCGGCCGATCACGGTCAAGACCGACAGCGCGAGTCCGCCCGAGGGAGCGGTGTCGCTTGGGTTCGCGCCCGATGCAATTCACGTCCTCTCGAACGGCGACCGACCCGCGGCGACCGGAGGTGAGCGATGAGCGACCTCGGGAAGATCGACCGGGACGTGTTCCGGGCCGTGATCTACCCAGCGCTGGGTGCCGACCGGGACGACGTGGCGATTGGCCCCCAGCACGGGATCGACTTCGGCGTCGTCGAGGTGGGTGGCCGGGCGGTGGTGATGGCGGCCGATCCAGTCTCGCTGCTGCCCGAACTGGGGCTCGAACGGGCGGGGCGGTTTGCGTTGGAGATCGTCCTGACCGACGTGGCCGTCTCCGGGGTTCCCCCGACGCACCTGGCGATCAGCCTGACGCTCCCGCCGGACTGGCGCGACGCGGACCTGGCCGCGGTCTGGGACGGGGTCGCGGCCCACGCCGAACGGTTGGGCGTGAGTATCGTCACGGGCCACACCGCGCGATACCCCGGCGTCGATAGCTCGTGGGTCGGCGGGGCGACGGTACTCGGCGTCGGCGACCCAGCGGACGTGGTTCGGCCCGACGGCGCGCGTCCCGGCGACGAACTCGTGTTGACGACGGGTCCGGCGGCGGAGACGACGGGCCTGTTCGCGACGCTGTTTCCCGAACAGCTGGGTCTGGACGCCGAGACCGTCGCGACCGCCCGGGAACGCGTCGACGACATCGCGGCCGTCGCCGACGCCCGGGCGGCCTTCGAGGCCGGCGACGTGACCGCGATGCACGACGCGACCGAAGGGGGCGTCGCCGGCGGACTGGTCGAGATGGCCCGCGGCGCTGGCGTCCGGTTCGAGATCGAGTCCGACCGGGTGCCGGTGGCTCCGGGCGTCGATACAGTCTGTGACGCCGTCGACGTGGACCCGTGGACGGTGTCCAGTGCCGGCACGCTCCTGATCGCGGTCGAGTCGGGTGACGGGGCGGCGGTCGCCGAGGCGGTGCGCCGGCGCGGAACCCGCGCGGCCGTCGTCGGGTCCGTTACCGACGGCGCGGGTGTCGCGGTCGACGGGGAAGCACTCGAACCGCCGGCCAGCGACCCCACGTGGGACGCGTTCGATCGGCTCTCGTGACGGCTCGGTGCGAACGGGCAGTCACGTCCGGAGCGCGGATCGGGTCAGCACCGCGAGGCCGAACGGGACCCAGCAGGCCGTCAGCGCGACGACCCCGACGAGGGAGACGACGCCCACCTCGGGCAACGCTGTCAGGACGGCCGGCGCGAGCACGCCCCAGCCGCCGAACACGACCATCCCGACCTCGGGGATCGAGAGGAGATAGCCGATCACGAACAGCGTGCAGAGTCCGACGACGACGTTGACGACCGACGGGAAGGCTGGAAAGACGGAGGCGAACAGGAAGAGTGGGTAGAACGCGAACATCGTCCCGACCTGAATGAGCGACTGGGGCGTCAGCGGCACCCGAACGCGGTCGAAGGACTGTTCCTTGTAGTCGGCGCGCGTGGCGTAGCCGGCCGTCGTCGCGCTCGCACCACCGCGCTGACTGCCTGTCTGCCCCCACTCGGTCGCACCGTCGCCGGCCTGCGACTCGGCATGTGTCGTCCCCGACGACTGCCCGGGCCCGGCCGTCGCGCCGGCCCCTGTCGTCCCCGAACCGCTCGCGGCCGCGTCCGTCCGTGCCGACGAACTGCCACTACCGGTCGCGTCGCGAGTCGCGTCGTCGGCGGCTCGGCCCGCGCCTCGTCCCGCGTGGTCACGGTCCGAGTCGGCGTCGGACCGGTTCCCGTCGGCGGACTGGTCGCCGTCGGCGTCCGCCCCGGTCCAGCCCGCACCGTCGACGTACTGGCGGTGGCCGAGTCGGTCGTAGCGGGCTCGTTCGTCGGGGTCGGTCAGCACTTCCCGGGCCCGGGTGACGCGTTTGAACCGCGTCTCCGCGTCGGGGTGATCGCTGACGTCTGGATGGGTCTCCTTGGCCTTCTGTCGGTAGGCCGCCCGAATCTCGTCGCGGGAGGCGTCGGGCGGCACGTCGAGCACGTCGTAGAACGTGGACTGGGCGTGCATCGGGGGGTTCCGGGTGGGACTGAGGTGGTTCCGGGGCGACACCGGAGGGGCGCGCCGGTGGGGTTCGTTCACGCTAACTTACGCGAGCGGGCTGATAAATCTCCCTCCGCGTTCTCGGCGCTGATACCGGCCGTGACCGGGAACCTATTTGATGGCACCGGCCCGAGTCGCCGTATGGTCTCGGCACTTTTCGACGACGACCGCTGGAAGGCGGTCGACGAGTTCGATTTCGAGGACATCACCTATCACCGTGCGAGCGAGACGGGCGCGGTCCGAATCGCCTTCGACCGCCCCGCCGTGCGCAACGCCTTCCGCCCACCGACCGTGGACGAACTCTACGTCGCGCTGGACCACGCCAAGCGACAGACCGACGTGGGATGTGTGCTCCTGACCGGCAACGGTCCCTCCCCGAAAGACGACGGCTGGGCGTTCTGCTCCGGTGGGGACCAGCGCGTTCGGGGCCCCGACGGGTACCAGTACGACGAGGAGGGGAAGACGGGCCGTCTCCACATCCTCGAAGTGCAGCGGCTCATCCGGTTCATGCCCAAGCCGGTCATCTGCGTGGTTCCCGGGTGGGCCGTCGGCGGCGGCCACTCCCTGCACGTCGTGTGTGATATGACCCTGGCCAGCGAGGAACACGCGAAGTTCCTCCAGACCGACCCGGACGTGGCATCCTTCGACGCCGGGTTCGGCTCGGCCCTGCTGGCCCAGCAGATCGGTCAGAAGAAGGCCCGCGAGGTGTTCTTCCTCGGGAAGACCTACGACGCCGACGAGGCCGAAGACATGGGCATGGTCAACGAGGTCGTCCCCCACGAGGAACTCGAAGAGGTCGCGCTCGCGTGGGCCGAGGCGATCAACACGAAATCGCCGACTGCGATCCGGATGCTCAAGTACGCGTTCAACCTCGCCGACGACGGCATGGTCGGCCAGCAGCTCTTCGCCGGGGAGGCCACTCGCCTGGGCTACATGACCGAGGAAGCACAGGAAGGTCGGGACGCATTCGTCGAGGGCCGCGAACCGGACTTCTCGCAGTTCCCCTGGCACTACTGAGCGTCCGATCACTTATTACCGATCGCGGTACTATCAGTTCCCGTGACAGGTATCGCCCGGGTCGGACTGGTCGCGGCCGTCGTAGTGCTTGCAGTCGCCACCCTCGTGGGTGTCGGCACAGCCACGGGCCAGCCCGCCGATCGGCCCGTCGACAACGGCAGTCTCTGGTCCGAGAGTTACTTCACGGAGTTCGGAGAGGCCGACGATCAGCGACTCAACGGCGTCGCGCGGACGGCCGAGGGCCTCCTGCTGGTCGGCACTGGCTGGGACGAGTTCGACGGCGACGAGGTCGTCGCTTACGCCGCGGAGGCGAGTCTCGACGGCCACCGCACCTGGGGCCGGGCGTACATGCACGCGGCGACGCACACTCGCGTCCTCCACGACGGGCTGAAACTCGCCGACGGTCGGTACGTCTTCGCCGGGACGACCGAGGCCCCATCGATGACCGGCGTGGGTGACTACCTCCTGTTCGACAACACCCGTGAGATCCACACCTGGCGATACGCTCGGGGCCACGGCGCGTTCTACGACGTCCTCCCCCTGAACGCGACCCACGCCGTCGCCGTCGGCTCCGAGCGCGTCTGGGCCGTCGACACGGCCCGCGGCGACGGCGACCGAACCTGGACACACGGCCCACCGTCCGGCGTCACCCTCCGGGCCGGGACGCGGACCGACGACGGCGTGCTCGTCGCCGGCACGCGCGAGACGAACGACGGTGGGACGACGGGCTACGTGGCCGAACTCGGTCTCGACGGCGCCCGGCGGTGGCGCCGGACGACCGGTGAGCAGTCGGTCCGGTTGCGGGCTCTCTCGACCGTCGGGGACGACGTCGTCGTCGGTGGGACCGCGGGCGAGCGGGGCTGGCTGGCGCGCCTCGACGGCGAGGGGGTGCCGTCGTGGACGCGACGCCCGTTCCCGGACGGCGGCCGCGTCGACGCGGTGGCGCGCGGCCCGGACGGGACAGTACTCGCCGCGGGCGAGACGGGGAACGGGACCGGCGTCGTCGCCCAGTTCGGCGCCGGCGGCCGGGAGCGCTGGCGTGGGTACCACGGCACGGAGGTCAACGACCTGCTTCCAGCCCGCAACGAGACGACGGTCGCCGTCGGGGCGCGCGAAGACGGGGGGGACCTCGACGCCTACGCGACGCGGATCGACTTCGCAGGGCCGGCCGCCGCCATCACAGTCGGGACCGACCGTGCGGAAGTCGGGAACACGACCGTCACGCTCCGCGCGAACGACTCCGCCGACAACGTTGGCATCGCGCGCTACCACTGGGACACCGACGGCGACGGCACGGCCGAACACGCCACCAGGGAGCCGATCCTGCGGTACGTCCCGACGACGACCGGTGATATCCGGCCACGAGTCACGGTCGAAGACGCGGGTGGCAGGACGGACACGGCGACCGCGACCACGGCGGTCGCCGTGCGAGACACGACGCCACCGACGGCGGTGCTCTCCCGACCCTCGTCGGAAGTGGTGGCCGCCGGAGAACCGACCACCCTGTCGGCCACCGGCAGTCGCGACAACGGCGCGATCCGGACCTACCGCTGGGACTTCGACGGCGACGGCGAGCCGGATGCGACGACCGACAACGCGACGGTCGCCCACACGTTCGAGGGGCGAAACCGCACCTACGAGGTCGGACTGACGGTCGTCGACGGTGCCGGGCAGACGCATACCACCTCGCGGCGGATCGAGACGCGCCGCAACGACCCGCCCGATCTCGCGCTGTCGGTCGAGCGCGTCGCCTCGCAACTGTACGGCGAGGGGTACGAGGCTCGTCTCGTGGCCGACGTGACGAACACCGTCGGGAACACGACGGTCCGCTGGCGGCTCCCGAACGGGACCGTCCGGACCGGCCGAACGGTCGACTTCCAGTTCGGGGAGCTGGGTGGTCTCGTCGAGGCGCGTCTGACCGACGAGTACGGCGCGTCGGACTACGAGTCCGTCGAGCTAACCAGAGACCTGGACGGCGTAGTCGTCGACCGGAACACCGGCGACCTGGCGACGACGGAGCGTGCCGAGTCGGATTCGAGTGTCACCGAAGAGCGAACGGCCGCCGCGGGGCCCGGGTTCGGCCCGGCGGTCGGTGTGGTCGCGCTGATGCTCGCGATCCTCCTGTTTAGACGCGATTGACGGGTCGCGGTACGTCGAATCGGCCGTCACGTGGTGCTCGATGCACTCAGTTCACGTACGGAGTGGCAACCTTCACACGGCTGGACCACCAACTGTACGGCAATGGCAACGGCAGACGCCGAGGTATCGCGGACGAGAGCCTGGCTGATGGCCGCACGGCCCCAGACCCTGCCCGCGGGCGCGGCACCGGTCGTCGTCGGGACGGGCCTGGCGCTCCACGACGGGGTGTTCGCGCCGGCTGCGGCGATAGCGGCGCTGCTGGGGGCGCTCCTCTTGCAGGTGGGGACCAACTTCGCCAACGACTACTACGACGCCGTCAAGGGGACCGACTCGGCCGACCGCGAGGGGTTCACCCGGGTGACCGCCGGCGGACTGATCGAACCCGGGCGCGTCAGGCAGGCGATGGCCGCCACCTACGCGCTGGCGGTCGTCGTCGGACTCTATCTCGTCTACGTCGGCGGCCTCCCGATCCTCGTGGTCGGGCTCTCGAGCATCGCCGCCGGCATCGCCTACACGGGCGGCCCCTACCCCTACGGCTACCGCGGGCTGGGCGACCTCTTCGTGTTCCTGTACTTCGGTGTGATCGCCGTCGTCGGGACCTACTACGTGCAGGCGGCCACAGTGCTGGCGAGCGTCCAGCCGCTCGCGGTGGGGATTCCCGACGGCACCGTGCCCGCGGCCGCGCTGGTGGCGAGTCTCCCGGCGGCCGGGCTCTCGACTGCGATCTTGATCGCGAACAACGTCCGGGATAAAGAGGAGGACGCCGCGGCGGGCAAGCGGACGCTCGCGGTGATTTTCGGCTACACGTTCAGCCGGCTCGAGTGGCTGGCGATGGTCGGCATGGCCTACGTCGTCCCCGTCCTGTTCGCGCTGGACCCGGCCTTCGGCCTCCCGGCACTGTTGCCGCTGGTGACGTTGGCGCTGGCGGTCAGGGTCGGGGCGACAGTCATGCGGCGAACGGACGGCGCGGCGCTCAACCCGGCGCTCGAACGTACCGGGCAGTTACTGGCGGCGCACTCGGCACTGTTCGCCGCCGGGCTTGCACTCACATGATCGACATCGAACCCTACCACCTCGACCTGGCACGCCCGCTCTCGACCGCCCGCGGGAGCATCGACGAGCGCGAAGGCTTCCTCGTCAGGGTCGAGTACGCCGACCGGGTCGGGCTGGGCGAGGCCGCACCGCTCCCGGGCTGGACGGAATCCCTGGACGCCTGCCGGGAAGCCCTCGAGTGGGCCCCGAAACTGGCCACCGACGAGGACTGGGGCGTGGCGCTCAGCGAAACGTCCGCGCCAGCGGCCCGGCACGCGCTGGCGCTGGCACTGGCCGACGCCCGTGCGAAACTCGACAACACGCCGCTGTACCGCTATCTCGGCAACGAGCGACTCGTCCGCCGGGTGCCGGTGAACGCGACCGTTGGCGACGCCGACGCCGAGACGACCGCCCGGAGCGTGATAGAGGCCGTCGAGAACGGCTTCGATTGCGTGAAGATCAAGATCGGCGCGCGGGAGGTGGACGAGGACGTGGAACGGTTGCGGCGAGTCCGGGAAGTGGTCGGCGACGACGTGGCGCTCCGCGCCGACGCCAACGGCGCGTGGGACCGCGAGCAGGCCGAGCGGGCCTTCGACGGCCTCGAAGCGCTCGATCTCGAGTACGTCGAGCAACCCATGCCCGCCGAGAAAGTGGCGGCCCACGCCGGCCTCCGGAACGGGGGCAACGAGGTCCCCATCGCGCTCGACGAGTCCCTGGCCGGGCGGCCAGTGACGGACCTGTTGGCCGCCGAGGCCGCCGACTATCTCGTCCTCAAACCCATGGCGCTGGGCGGCCCCGACAGGGCCAGGAACGTCGCGCGACAGGCCAGACAGGCCGGCGTGACGCCCGTGATCTCGACGACGATCGACGCCGTCGTCGCGCGGACCGCGGCGGTCCACGTCGCCGCGGCGATTCCCGAGATTCCGGCCTGTGGCCTGGCGACGGCCGACTGGCTGGCCGACGACCTGGGCCCCGACCCCGCGCCAGTCGCCGACGGCCAGATCGAAGTCCCACAGGCCAAGGGCCTGGGCGTCGACCTCGGAGACGAGTGATGGACTGGCCGACACAGGACCTCGTGGCCGCCCGCGCCGCCGCGACGCCGGAGCGGACCGCCCTGCTCGACGCCGACCGCGACGAGACGATCACCTACCGGGAGTACGACGCGGCGGTCGAGCGCCGGGCAGCTGCGCTGGCTGGACTGGCAGGTGACGAGCCCGAGCGGGTCGCATTCTTGCTCGACACCCGACCCGCGTTCGCCGAACTGTTCTACGCGGCCATGCGCCTGGGGGTCTCGGTCGTCCCGCTGAACGTCCGGCTGACATCCGCCGAGTTGACCGAGCAGATCGAGCGGACGGCTCCGGACGCGCTGGTCTGTGAATCGGACACGGAAACGACCGCGACCGAGGTGTTCGACGGCCCCATCGCGTCCGTCGACGCGCCGACGAGTGAGCGCGTGCGGCCGCTCGACAGCCTCGACGATGGACCGGTGGAACCGGCGACGCTGACGCCCGACACGGAACAACTGGTCATGTTCACCTCAGGAACGACCGGCCAGCCGAAAGGCGTCCGACTGACCGTCGGGAACATCGTAGCGAGCGCGATGGCCTCGGCCTTCCGGCTCGGTGTCACGCCCGGGGATCGGTGGCTCTGCTGTCTCCCGACCTACCACATGGGCGGACTCGCGCCGGTCGTCCGCTCGGCGCTGTACGGCTCGACGGTCGTGATTCAGCGCGAGTTCGAGGCCGCGGAGACCGCCGAAATCCTCGACGAATACGGAGTCACCGGCGTCTCGCTCGTGCCGACGATGCTCACGCGCCTGCTCGGCGCGGGCTGGGAGCCGTCCGAGCAGTTGCGGTTCGTCCTGCTGGGCGGTGCGCCGGCCTCCGAAGAATTGCTCGCGCGCTGTTGGGACCGGAACGTCCCGGCCTGTCCGACCTACGGCATGACCGAGACGGCCTCACAGATCGCGACGGCGACGCCCCAGCAGGCGGCTTCCCACGACGGCACGGTCGGCCAGTCGCTCGTGAACACGACGGTGACCCTCGTCGACGGGGACGGCGATCCCGTGGGTCCGGGCGAGACGGGCGAACTGGTCGTCGACGGTCCGACGGTGACGCCAGGCTATCTCGATCCCGAGGTTACCGACGACGCGTTCGGCCCGCATGGCCTCCACACCGGCGACATTGGCTCCCGAGACGAGGACGGACGGCTGTGGATCCACAATCGCGTGGACGACCGGATCGTCACCGGCGGGGAGAACGTCGACCCCGGGGAAGTCGTTGCGGTCCTGCAGGACCACCGCGCTGTTCAGGAGGCGTCCGTCGTCGGACTCGACGACTCGGAGTGGGGCGAGCGCGTCGCCGCACTGGTGGTCCCGACCGACGAGTCGCTCTCTGCGAACGAGATCGAGGCCCACTGCCGGGAGCGGCTGGCGGGGTTCAAACTCCCGCGGACGGTCGCGTTCGCCGAGGCGTTGCCGCGGACGGCGTCGGGAACCGTCGACCGAGGGCGGGTTCGAGACCGGCTTCGCGACCGGGCGGTGTAGGGCCGGGTTACCACCCGCTCACCGACAGTTTAAGCGGGCCCGGTGGTTATGCAGACTCGTGTGCACACTCGTTCTCGCCTGGCAGGTGTTCGCCGACACGCCGGTCGCCGTCGCGGCGAATCGTGACGAGATGGTCGACCGCCCCTCCGAACCACCGCAACGGCTCGACGACGAGCCCGCGGTGATCGCGCCGCGTGACAGCGAGGCTGGCGGAACCTGGATCGGCCACAACGAACACGGGCTGTTCGTCGGCATCACGAACCGCTGGACCGGCACCGAGCTGGCGGGCGACCGCTCACGCGGTCTGCTCACGCGGGACGCGCTCCGGAAAGAGAGCGCGGAAGAGGCGGCCCGCTTCGTCGAGAGCGAGGTCCGCGACCACGAGTTCGACGGGTTCAATCTCGTCGTGGCCGACGAGAACGCCGCCCTCCTGCTGGAGTGGGACGGCCAGCTCGCGGTCCGGAACGTCCAGCCCGGCGTCCACGTCGTCGTCAACGTCGGCGCTGACGGCGACTGGCGGATTCCGGAGGAACGCCCAGAGGACGGCCGCCAACAGGGTGAGAACGCCGCTGCGGTCCGGACCGAACTCCGCCCCGAACCCGGCGAGCAGGCCGGCGCGTGGATCGAGCGCGCCGCCGACGTGATCGCGGACCACGAGTACGGCGTCTGTATCCACCGGGATCGCTTCGGGACGCGTTCGTCGTCGCTTCTGACCGTCGGCTCGGAGGGGAGCCGCTACCGGTTCGCCGACGGTCCACCATGTGAGTCGGAGTACCGACCGGTCGAGAGTCAGTTTTAAACCGCAGACAGTCCCAGAGACGGGTATGGTTACGCCCGAATCCGAACTCACCGAGGACGAGCGCGGCGGCCTCGAACTCGTCCGGGAGACCGGTGGCATCCACCAGAGCGAGTTCTGGAAGGAACTCGACGTCTCCTCCCGCAAGGGAAGCCGCATCGTCGAGTCACTGGCCGACAAGGGTCTCATCCAGCGCGAGGAGACGGTCTACGAGGGCCACAACACCTACCACCTCACCCCCGCGCCCCGCGATCTGGACTTCTCCCTGTTGATGGCCGGCGACATGCTCTCCCCGTTCATCGGTGACGAGGAAGTCGACCCCCACTCGGACGCCTTCTCCCAGTGGGTCATGAACCTCGCCTACGAGGAGTAACTGTCATCCCACTGGCGTGAGTCGGACCGGGCATGGTCGCCCGTGGCTGGTCCCCCGCCAAACGAACGCGCATCGGTTTCTATCTGGTCGTTGGACTTTCGCTGGTTCTGAATCCCCTCCTCGTCGGGGCGTTCGACCTCGGTGGCCCGCGACATCAGTATCGATCCTACGAAGTCTCCGTCGTGAGTTTCGGCGACCGCGTCAGAGTCGCCGCTGGGGAATCTCACGGCGTGATCACCGTCAGCGGCGTCCGAGGCGTCGGTTGTGATGAATTCACGATAACGCCGTCCTGGCGGTGTACCTTCGAGGAACACGTTGCAGAAGCCGGTTCTCTCACGGTCGAAACTACGAAATACGAGGGTCCGAACGACCCGTTCGTCCATCTTCAGGACGGCTACTTCCGACGGACGTTCACGGAGAAAAACGATACCACGACGATCTCGCTGGAACCCGTGGACGCCCGGACCGTCATCGAAACCGTCGGTGACGACCTGGACGAAACTCCAGCTCCCCTCGCGCGAGCGGTCCGGCATGGATCGGCTCGTTCCACCCTCGAATACGAAACCGGCCGGTACGTGGTCGACGGCGACCAGTATTACTACGTGAGCCGTGACGGACAGTACGATGGCCTGCCGGGCCGCTGGGGCCTGTCGGCCCTCGGTGCATTGATCGGCCTCGCGTTGCTAGCCCGCGGCCACCGGCTCCGAATCGAACGCCACACCCGAGACTGACACCGCGATCCTAACACTGAAACTACCAGAACCGCCAGGAAGCGGTGTCCTGTAGTTTGCTTGCTTCATTACATTCATATTCATGGGGGAATTTACCAGACACCATGGGAATTGGGGACACGAGTCGTGTCGAGATGGGGAGTTGCACGGACCTGTACTACGTCGATCCCGGCGTGTACGAAGTGCCAGGACACACGTCGGTGTATCTGCTGGACGGCGAGCGTCCGACGATAATCGAGTCGGGAATCGGCGCACACACAGACCGGGTGCTGGCCGCGGTCGAGGAACTCGGGATCGCTCGCGAGGCGATCGAAGTGATCGCGCTCACCCACGTCCACCTGGATCACGCCGGTGGTGCCGGCGAACTCGCCGCGGCGTGTCCGAACGCGGAGGTCGTCGTCCACGAACAAGGCGCACCCCACCTGGTCGATCCCTCGACGCTCGTCGCCGGAACGAAACAGGTCGTCGGCGAGTCGGGCTGGCAGTTCTACGAGTACCCGGAGCCCGTCCCCGAGGGTCGAATCCGCGAGGTGACCGACGGCGACGTGATCGACCTCGGGAACCACGAACTCGCCGTCCACCACGCGCCGGGTCACGCCACCCATCAGGTTGTGTACCACGATCCGGCGAACGACGCCGTGTTCACCGCCGACGTAGTGGGCTGTTTCTACGAGCAGTTCGACACCGCCCGGGTTGCGACGCCGCCGCCGACTTTCGATCTGGACCAGTGCATCGAGGACGTGGAGTTGCTCCGCGAAATCGGTGCTGAGACACTGCTGTACAGCCACTTCGGGCCGCGGCCGGCCGACGGCGCGCTCGACGCCTACGCCAGCCTGTTGAAAGCCTGGGTCGGCCGCGTCGCACAGACACGCCGCCGGCAAGAGGACGACCGCGCGGCGTTCAAGCACCTGCTCGGCGCGAACGACGTGCCCGACGGCTGGAGCGACGACCTGGAGTACGGCGAACTCCGGATGAACTTCTCGGGCGCGGTGACGTACCTCGACCAACAGGAGGGAGCGCCAACACGCGATCGGGAACAGCCAGCGGCGGAGTAACGGATCAGGGCGGCTTCGATCGTCTCGTTCGAATCGAGCGGTGAGTCTGCCACGACTGTTTTTATCCCCACCGCGAAACAGCGAGACGGGAAATGGACGACTGGCGACAGCGGCTGGGACGCGGGACGGACATTCTCACTCGGCAGGCCGTCAGGGTGCCGCTGGCGGACGACGCCGCAGAGCGGACCCTCCACGAGAACATGCATCGCATCGCGGACGCCGGTGACCGGAAGGCCGAGTTGCTCGCCGATCCCGACGTGCCGCTCACCGACGCCTACGAGTACGAACTCGACGAGGTGAGTCAGGGATTCAAACACCGTCTCCAGCAGATCGCGGGCGAGGAGTACCACACGATCGCGGACGAGTATCTTCGGGGAGACCGTGACGACTGGGTCGGTGCGCTCGCCGTCTACTACCAGGAGTGTTACTGCCGGTTACAGGAACGATTCACCGTCGACGACGACATCTGCGTGCTGGCCGTCCTTCGCTACCCAGACTCCTTTACGGTGAACTTCAGTTTCTTCGACGGTGACGTGGCCGACGACGCCATCCGCTACGAGTCGCCGAAACACGACGAGTCGGACCTCGACTCCCGATACCGCGACCGATACCACGCCGAATGCCAGTATTCACAGCGGAAAGCGGCCGGGTACATTCGGGAACGGACGGACCTGATCCGAGCAGCGTTCCCGGACCCAGCGGCGTCTCGCGTCGAAGACCGACAGTACGGCGGGTTCGTTCACATCACCGGCCGGGACGGCCCCGTCTTCTCGGAAGTTCTCGACTCCGTCACGCCGAATCCGGACCGCTTCGACGAGCCAGCCACGAAACCCGGGTTGGTCCCGGAGGGACCCGAGGTCGAACGCATCCATGCACACTATCTCGACGATGCCGAACTGATCGTCTGATCGACCCCTGGTCGTGACACCTGTTCGAACGGTACGGGGTCACAGGCCCTTGCCTTCGCCACTACCGGTCCCAATCCGGACGGCATCGTCCTGAAACCGGTCGACGGTCGCTTCGGCCCAGTCACAGGCGCTCGGTGTGTCGTTCGTGACTAACCCGGTGATGAGTGGACCGTCGCGGAGTTCGATGGCCATGCGTCGCGGCGTGTCAACAGTCACGAGGACACCGAACGGAACGGTCGCGGTGGTCTCGTAGAGGTCTGCACGCGCTGCGACAGCAGTCAGCGCGTCCGCATGGTCGTCACGGAGCGAGTCGAGTACTGCTTCCGGAAGCACCAGTTCCGCGCCGAGCCCGCCGTCGAGAAGCGCACGGAACTGTTCGACGTACCCGGGCGAGACCACAGGGGTTACGCCACGTACCCTGTCGGCGTTCTCCAGCAGTTCCCAGACCGCATCGAGATGACGTTCGACGTCGGTCTCGTCGGGGCGGACGACCGTCGCACCAGCCAGCGCCGTCGGGTCGACAGTGCCGCCTGGGAAGTCGGCGAGCAGGTCGCCGAACCGAGCCGTGTCCGCGAGTTCGTCGAATCGCGAAAGTGCGACGACGCCGAACAGTGTCGGTCGGAACTCGTCCTCGACGCGCTCCACGAGGCCCGCCTCCTGTAGTTGTGAGAGCCCCTTGTAGATGGTCGATTTCGAGTCCGGCAGGGCGTCGACGAGTTCGTAGCGCGGGCGTGGCTGCTCGGTCAGTGCCCTGAGGACTCCGTGCCGGAGCCGAAGCAACTCGGTGAGGTCCTCGCCGTTCATACTTCCCGGTCCCCTGCACGGTTTATGAAACCCGCTGCTGGTGGCACGGATTCCAGGGCCCTCGGAATTTCCGCGTCGGTGTCTTGACAGCCACACCCGTCGATGCTACAGGTATGAGCCAGATAGAGAGCAAGCGGACGGAGAAGGCCTTTCCCGGAAGCGAACGACGAACCGTCGACCTGCCACAGGGACCGATTCAGTACTACGATATCGGGTCGGGCGAACCGGTATTGTTCGTCCACGGCGCGTTCGTCGACGGCAACCTCTGGCGGAACGTCGCCGAACCGCTGTCCGACACCGCACGCTGTCTCGTGCCGACGCTGCCGCTGGGCGGACACGACGTGGCGATGGACCCGGACGCAGACCTCACACCCTCCGGTGTGGCCGACTTACTCGCACAGTTCCTCGACGAAATCGGGGTCGAACGGGTGACGCTGGTCGGTAACGACACCGGTGGTGCGATCTGCCAGGTATTTCTCGCTGCCTATCCCGAACGAGTCGAACGGCTGGTGCTGACGAACTGCGACGCGTTCGACAACTTCCCTCCGATCCAGGCACTGCCGTTCGTCTGGGGCGCACGGATACCTGGGGCCGTGGGGCTGTTCGCCCGAGTACTCGGGTCACAGCGAATCCGCAGACAGACGTTCGCCCTCCTGGCCAAGCACCCGATCCAGCCGGACGTCCTCGATGGATACACCGACTCACTACGGAGCGACGCCGCCGTGCGACGGGACCTGCGCAAAGCGCTTCTCGGCGTCTCTCCGGAGTACACGAACGAGGCTGCGACAGTGTTTCCGACATTCGACCGGCCGGTCCTTCTGGCGTGGGCACCTGAAGACCCGATCTTCCCGCTCGAAGATGCACAGGCATTGGCCGACCGCTTCCCGAACGCGCGGCTCGAACGTGTCGACGGATCGAACGCGCTCGTCCCGGAAGATCAGCCGGATCGACTCGTCGACCTGCTCGTCGACTTCCTGAGCGCGTCTGTCCAGGTTCCCAGTTAGACTCTCGCGCTCCCGGCCCGAATACTATCGACTTCGCAAAACCACCTTTTACGTCGTCGGGTGGCCCGCTTCGCGCGCCACCGCTCACACCAGAAATCGGAGATTTCTGGTTTGCTCACGAGAGCGACGCTCTCGTGAACCTCGTAACATCTGGACCAAAACGACTGCTCGCGGGCCACCAGCCCGCTCGCAGTTGCTACGCTAGCGCACTCCCGGCGCGAATAATCTCCGTCTCTCCGAACGCCGGCCCGACGAACTGCATCCCGACGGGGAGGCCGTCGTCGGTCTCGCCCGCCGGCACGGAGATGGCCGGCAGGTTCGCCAGGTTGACCGGCGTCGTGTTCGCGTCGGCCAGATACATGGTGAGTGGATCCGACAGGCTCTCGCCCATCTCCATCGGCGGGACGGGCATCGTCGGCGAGGCCAGCACGTCCGCCTCGGCCAGGGCCTCGTCGAAGTCCTGTTTGACCCACGCCCGGGCGTCCTGAGCCTTCTTGTAGTACTTGTCGTGGTAGCCCGCCGAGAGGGCGTAGGTGCCCAGCAGGACGCGGCGTTTGACCTCTTCGCCGAAGCCCGCCTCACGGACGCCGGCGAACTCCTCGTTCCAGTTGCCCTCGTAGTCGGGGCTGGGGCCGTAGCGGACGCCGTCGAACCGCGCGAGGTTCGAGGACGCCTCGGACATGGCGATGACGTAGTAGGCCTCGACGGCGTGTTCGACCGAGGGCAGGTCGACCTCGTGGGAGCTCGCGCCCTGCGCTTCGAGGTCGTCGATGGCGTCCCAGAAAGTCTCGACGACGTCCTCGTCGGCGCCCTCGACCAGTTCCGTCGGAATCCCGATTTGCATGCCTTCCACGTCGCCGTCCGCGGCGGCGGCGTAGTCGGTATCGGCACCCTCCTCGGCGGCATCCCGGGTCGTCGCGTCGTGTTCGTCGGGACCGGCGATCACTTCGAGGAGTTCGGCGGCCTCCTCGACGGAGGGTGCGATAGGACCGATCTGTTCCAGCGAGTTGGCGTAGGCGATCAGCCCGTACCGCGAGACGAGGCCGTAGGTTGGTTTGATGCCGACGACGCCACAGAAGGCGGCGGGACAACGCACGGAACCGCCGGTGTCCGTGCCGAGGGCGAGGTCGGCGTCACCGGACGCGACGGCCGCCGCGGAGCCCCCGGAGGACCCGCCAGGGACGTGGCCCGGCGCGGCGGGGTTCTCGGTCGGGCCGAACGCGGAGGTCTCGGTGGTCGTCCCCATCCCGAACTCGTCCATGTTGGTCTTGCCGGTGATGGTCGCGCCGGCCGATTTGAGGCGGTCGACGACCGTCGCGTCGTAGGGCGGGACGTACTCGTCGAGCATCGCCGACCCGCAGGTGGTGCGGACCCCCTCCGTGGAGATGTTGTCCTTGACGGCGACGGTCCGGTCGGCCAGGGGGCCGTCGTCGCCGCCCGCGATCCGCTCGTCGGTGATGTAGGCGTTGTGCGACATTACGAGACCTTCGGCCCTTTGAAGAAGCCCTCCTCGCTCTCGGGAGCGTTTCGCAACGCCTCGTCCTGGTCGAGAGAGTCTCGGACCTCGTCATCCCGCATCACGTTCGCGAGGTCCGTCTCGGAGTCGACCTCCGGGACCTCGTCCAGCGTCTCGAAGTAGTCGAGGATGTCCGCGAACTGCTCGACGAACCGGTCGACCTCCTCGTCGTCGAGGTCGACGCGGGCCAGCGAGGCGACGTGGCGCACGTCCTCGGGTTCGACGGCCGAATCGCTCATGTTCGCGGCGAGGCCCGGACCGGCGGTAAGGGTTTCGATACACGGGCTTTTGCGCCGCCGCTCGGTCGCTCGCGGGCGCGCTCGCGCGAGGCAGCCGGTGAACGGCCGAAATCGGCACGCAGGACCGCTCAACATGCCGGAAGTTTTAAGTCGGCGGATCCCCAACATAATACCGTATCAGAGAGTTTTCCGGGCATCAGTGCCCGCCGATTCAACCAATGACCGACACCACCATCAGAGAGTATACGGGCGAGCGCGAGCGCACGCGCGAAAAGCCGACGGAATCGGACGAACGGGAGAACGAAGAGCAGGTCGACTGTCCGGAGTGTGGCGGTTCGCTGGCGACGGACTCCGAGCGCGGCGAGACGGTCTGTGAGGACTGCGGACTGGTCGTATCCGAAGACGAAGTCGACCCTGGGCCGGAGTGGCGCGCCTTCGACGCCAAAGAGAAAGACGAGAAAAGCAGGGTCGGGGCTCCGACCACGAACATGATGCACGACAAGGGGCTCTCGACCAACATCGGCTGGCAGGACAAGGACGCCTACGGGAACTCCCTATCCTCGCGGCAGCGCGAGAAGATGCAGCGACTGCGGACCTGGAACGAGCGGTTCCGCACCCGCGACTCCAAGGAGCGCAACCTCAAGCAGGCCCTCGGTGAGATCGACCGCATGGCCTCCGCGCTCGGACTCCCCGAGAACGTCCGGGAGACCGCCAGCGTCATCTACCGCCGGGCACTCGACGAGGACCTCCTGCCGGGCCGGTCCATCGAGGGCGTCGCGACGGCCTCACTGTACGCCGCCGCCCGACAGGCGGGCACGCCGCGCAGTCTCGACGAGATCGATTCGGTCTCGCGGGTCGACAAGGACGAGATCGCCCGGACCTACCGCTACGTCGTCCGGGAGCTGAGTCTGGAGATCCAGCCCGCAGACCCCGAGAGCTACGTCCCCCGCTTCGCCTCGGACCTGGACCTCTCGGAGGAAGTCGAGCGCCGGGCGCGGGAACTGCTGAGTTCCGCCAAGGAGAAGGGCGTCCACTCCGGGAAGTCTCCGGTCGGGCTCGCGGCGGCGTCCGTCTACGCCGCCTCGCTGCTGGCCAACGAGAAGGTGACCCAGTCGGAAGTCTCCGAGGTCGCCAGCATCTCCGAAGTCACCATCCGGAACCGCTACCACGAACTGCTCGAAGCCGAGGACAACGTCTCCCAGTGACTACTCCCACAAGTGAACTCGTGGACTTCCCTCACTGAGGGTGAGGCCCACGTCGTCTGGGGAGTTCGCAGGTTCTGTCTCGTTGTCGGGTCCGTCGAGTCTGACCTGCGTTTCGGGCTGAGCCACAACAGCCCCCGCCGTCGATAGCGGGCTCTGAATGTCCTTACCCACGGCTCGTTGCGCGATGTTCGACGCACCGTTCTTGTCCGCATTATCATCCAACCCGCAATCGTGACACTCGACACGACCCTGCACCTCCCGACTCGTGTTCTGAGACCCACACCGCCAACACGTCACAGACGTGTCGTACTCCTCAACTGGGATGCACTCTCGGCCATCGAGATGGGCTTCGTACGTCAAGAAGTTCGCCAGCTTCGCATACGGCATCTTGTGGGTCTTGTCGTTCACGTACCTGCCCTGATCCTCATCAAACCGCAACCCCGTCATATCACCGAACACGATGACAGCGTTGCGCTCCCGAGCGCGGGCGATCAGTTCGTTCGCCACCTGATGGAGTTCGTGGTCGACCGTCCGCGACTCCTTGTGACCGATCCGCTTGATGACCTGGGTTCCCGACCGCACCTTCGCTTTCCCGATGACTTGCGGAGTTGCTTATAGTGTTCACGGACTCGGCGGACTTCCGCGCCGTGAAACTCCGTGTCGCGGTCGGAGAGGAACGTACTGACGGCGATCCACTTCGCGCCCATGTCGACGGCCAGCACGTCGTCGTACTCGTCTGCGACGGCCACAGACCGCTTACAGACGAGATGAACGTACCACTCGCCGTCTCGACGGACGAGTTCCGAGTCACGGATGGATTCGTCGGTGAGGAGATGCGTGTCCTTCTCGGGAACGTGGATGGGAACCCAAATGTTGTCTCCCTTCTCTTTCTCAGGATTGTAGACAGGGAATTTGAACCACCACGACGAGAGAACTGTCGCCTCGTCGTGTTCTATGCTGATGCAGTCGTTGCGGAGGACGACTGGTTGCTCGGTATCCTCGCGTGGATTCTTGTTCGACCGGACTTTGCCCGCCTGCTGCTTGGTGGCTGAGTAGAGGTTCGCGTCCTCACCGTGAACGGCGTCTTGGAACGCACTGTACTCACGTTCGACGAGTCGGGCTTTCCACTCGGTGAGCGAGTGGAGTTTGACCCGCACCGTGGTGGTGACTTCTCGGTGCATCGTATCGCCCGGTTTGTGTTTTGTGTGACGAGTGCTACCCATATATGAGGTTGCCAACCGCAGTGAAAGTGGTTGCAGGAAAGTTGCCGGATTTAACCCACAACTGACATCTTGGACTTTCTCCTTGACTTTCTGTAACTCTCCGCTCTCTTCTCCCTGTTGCACCGACTCACCAGCGACCGCTATTCCACGAGCGACCGAACGTACTTCGTGACGTGGTCGTCCATCCGGCGTTTGTAGCCGGCCTGTCGGGCCAGCCGGTCGAGTTCTCGCGCTACGAGACTGCCGTACTGGACGGCCTTCTTGTCCCGCTGGGCAACCGCGTCGGGGAGCCACTCACTCGCCGCCCGGCGGAGCGCGACTTTCCGCTCGACGTCGCCACGGTCCACGCCTTCGCCGGGCTCGGCCACGAGCAGGTTCCCGGGCACGGAGAGTGCGGCTTCGATCACGCGGTCGTCGAGGAGCGGTGCGACGGGTTCGACGCCCGCGGCCCGCAGTGTGAGCACGTCCCGCTCCAGCTGGTCGGGCAGGGTGGTGACGACCTCCCGACGCGCACCCCGGACTGTGTCGGCCTCGACGCGTGGATCCTCGGGTGCCTTCGCGACCTTGGCGTAGCCACCGAACAGTTCGTCGGCCCCCTGGCCCACGGCCAGGCGGTCGTAGCCGTCGGCGGCGACCCGTTCGGCCACGAGATAGAGCGGGAGTGCGATCTGCACGTCCATCGCGTTGGTCCGGCCCGTGGCGGCGACGAGTTCGGGCACCGCGCGTTCGAGGTCCTCGTGGGTGAGTTCGACGACGGTGCAGTCCCGACTCATCGCCGCCGCGGCGGAGCGAGCGGCCTCGACGTCGTGGCTGTCGGGAAAGCCCGCGACGTACAGCGGCGCGTCCAGTCGCGCGGCCAGGACCGCCGAGTCCACGCCACCGGAGAACGCGACCGCGAGCCCGTCGGGATCGACCGCGGCGGTACTCGCGGCGAGCGCGTCCCGCACCGCTTGGACGACCGCCGCGTCGTCCTCGGTCGCGGGCGGGTCCGGGAGCGTCCAGACCTGCTCGTCGCCGTCTGGGGTTCGGACGTGGCCCGCCGGAACGGGGTCGGGATCGGTCAGGTCGGTGGGATCGAAACTCCACGTCGTCGGGTCGCCTGTCTCGGAAAAGCAGGGATAGCGACCCAGAACGTCCCGGACCAGACGCGGTGTGTCGGTGTCGGGGCCGGATAGATCGCCCGCGAACCCGCGAGTCCCGGGCAGTGAGTCGCCGCTGTCGAGTGCGGTGCGAACGGTCGCCGGGTCGGCCCCGTCGATCATCGCAGCTCGGAGAGGCGGCGCGCGACGCGGCGTTTGACGCCGCCGGCGGCCTGGCGGAAGCTGATCCGCCAGGGCGTGCGCTTGCCTTCGACGGTGGTGTGACCTTCGCGGATGGCGTCGAGGATGGCGTCGACGCTCCGCTCGGCCGCGTCGATACGGGTGACCGCCTGACCGACCATCTCGCTGATGTGGGCGTCGCTCCCGGCGGTCATGGGCATGCCGTTCCGGCGAGCGAACCGCTCGGCCTGGCGGTTCGACCGGCCGGTGAGCAGGCGGGAGTTGTACACCTCGATGGCGTCGGCGGCCGTCAGCGTCTCCTGAGAGATGTTCGCGAGGACGCCGCTGCGGGACTCCTGGAACGGGTGTGGGACGACGGCGATACCGCCGAGCCTGCGGATGCGGTCCAGCGTCTCCCCGAACGAGAGGCCGGGCGGGACTGCTTCGTGCACTCCCAGTGCGAGGACGTGGCCGGCGGCCGTCGAGACTTCCATGCCGGGGATGCCGACGAGCCCGTACTCCTCGGCCTTCTCGACGGCCGCCAGGCTGGCCTCGATCTCGTCGTGATCGGTGACGGCCAGCGCGTCGAGACCGACGGCCTGGGCCTGTCCCAGAAGCAGATCGACGGGATCACGGCCGTCGTGAGACAGCGACGAGTGGGAGTGCAACTCGGCGGCGAGCACGTCCGACCATTGACCCGGGCCTGTCAAAAACGAACCGGTCCGTCAGTGACGCGCCCGTCGCCACACCCGGAGAACGCCCGGCCGCTGTTCGACCCGTTGACACGTTCCAGCCGGCACCTGCTCGTAGTCGGACATGTTCCGTCGAGCGGGCGGTCAAACCCGGATGCACGGCCGCTGTCGGCGTTCGTGTGTCGGAGCGGTTATAAGCGTCGGCCGTCCAGTTGCGGACACATGGTCCGAGACCCGTTCGCGGACGAGGACCAACCGGATCTACAGGACGTGCTCGACGCGCTGGACGACCCGAAGTGTCGAGCCATCGTCCGGAACCTCGACGAACCCATGACAGCCGAAGAGATCTCCGAGGTCTGTGACGTCCCTCTCTCGACCACCTACCGGAAGCTGGACCTGCTGACCGAAGCCTCGCTGTTGCGCGAGGGCATGGAGATTCGCCCCGACGGGCAACACGCCAGCCAGTACGAGGTGGACTTCGACGAGGTCGTCGTGGGCCTCGACGACGACCGGGCGTTCGAGGTCGGGATCAGCCGGGCCGCACGGACCGCGGACGAACGACTACGGGATCTCTGGTCGGAGGTGCGCAAAGAAACGTGATCGACCCATATCCACTCGTCCATCTGCCGACGGTCATCACCGCGCTCAAGACGATCACGCTCCTCCTGGGCGCGATGATCACGTACTTCTCGTACAAGGCCTACCGCCGAACCGGCGCGAACCCGCTCGGATTACTCGCGTTCGGGTTCGCGCTCGTGACTCTCGGGAGCCTCCTGGCCGGCGTCTTCGATCTCGGCCTGTCGCTCCCCAGGGAGTACGCCATCATCGCGGAGAGCGGGCTCACAGCGCTTGGCTTCGGCGTCATCGTCTACTCGCTGTACGCGCGGTGATCTACAGTCGGAACCGCACTCAGGCCTTTCTGAGGCGATTCATGGCGTCGGGGAGCTCCGCGGCGGCCGTCGAGGTCGCCTCGTCTCCGTTCCAGAACCGTTCGACGTAGCCCTCGCCGTTGACCAGCAGGATCAACGAACGGTGAGTGAACATGTACCCGTCGCCGTCGGCCGCTGGCGTTCCGGTCCTCGTCCCCGTCTCGGTCGGCGTCGCCGTCGACGGCACCGGTGACGTGGTCCCGGACTCGGTCGCCGCCGTTCCCGCGTCCGTGCCCGACGAGTCGGGATCGGTCTTCTCGAAGTAGACGCCGAACTGCTCCTGCACGACGGCCTTCGCCCGCGCTTCCGTCTCGGGGCGGAGGAACGTCCAGTTGCCGGCGTCGAGTGCAACGTTCCGTTCCTCGGCGTAGGTTCGGAGGCGCTCGGGCGTGTCCCGCACCGGGTCGAAGGTGATCTCGGCGAACTCGACGGCGTCGCCCCACCCCTCCTGGAGGGCTTTGCCCTGTGCCGAGACGAGCGCCTGCGTCAACAGCGGACAGGCCGTCATACAGTTGCTGAAGATAAACGTCAGCGCGAGCGGCTTGTCGAACCCCCGCGTCGACGTCTCACCCCCGCCCAGCGCGTCCGGGAGCGTCGCGGACGGGATCCGCTGTCCCCACGCCGGAAACCGGACGTCCTCCGGGTCGAACTCCATCTCCTGTTTTGATAGTTTCGTGTTCGGATACTCGTCGGAGGAACCGGTCCCGTCACCGCCGAGACAGCCGGCGAGAGCCACCGTTCCGGCCGTCGCACCGAGAGCCGTCCGGATGTACTGTCGTCTGTCCATTGTGCGAACGTAGCGACTGGACGGAGTAAAGCGTCGCGTTCTCCCGCGCTCGTGCACGGCGCGTACACGGGCGGCGATTCCCGGACCGCTGGAATCTCGCCGGATATTAATCAGGGCCAGCGCCAAGGGTCGGGTATGACCGACCACGTGCTGGTGCCGCTCGATGCCTCGCCGCTGTCCGAACGGGCCCTGGAGTTCGCCCTCGAGGAGTACGGGGACGCCGCGACGATCACCGTCCTGCACGTCCTGGATTTCGTCGAGGCGGGCTACGGCGCGCCGATGGAGGCATCGCTCCCGGGCTACTGGGAGGACTGGTACGAGAGCGAGGAAGCGAACGCCGAGCAGTTGTTCGAGGACGCACGGGCGAGCGCCGACGAGTATGGCGTTACCCTGGAGACGGAGACGACGCTCGGCAAACCGGCCCGGAGCATCGTCGAGTTCGCCGACACCGAACCGATCGATCACGTCGTGATGGGGAGCCACGGCCGCTCGGGCGTCTCCCGGATTTTGCTCGGCAGCGTCGCCGAGACGGTCCTCAGACGGGCCCACTGCCCCGTCACGATCATCCGCTGAGGGCCGCTGTGCCGGGGTCGGTCGGGTAGTGTGAAACGGGTTCCCAACCCCCGTCACGTTTAGTCGGGCTTATACAGGATGGTGAAAAACCGACGAGTATGGAGACAGAACGTTCGAGTGAATCCGACGGGTCGACGGCCAGTCGCCGCGGCTTTCTGCGGACGGCGGCCACGGGCGCGGCGGCCGCGGGCGTCGCAGTCGGTGCGACCGGTACGGCGACGGCACAGGAAGGGACCGAGATGGAGTCCAGCGGGCCGACGTTCGACGGGTGGCTGTCGGATACGAGCAACTACGACGGCGAAGTCGTCGACATGACCGGGCAGGATTCGATCACTGTCGGCGTCGGCGGCGAGAACCTCGTGTTCGATCCGCCGGCCGTCCGGGTCGATCCCGGGACGACCGTCACCTGGGAGTGGCAGGGTGGCCGGCACAACGTCGTCGGCGAGAACCGCGACTTCGACAGCGGCGAACCGGCCAGCGAGACCGGCACGACCTTCGAGCAGACCTTCGAGGAAGAGGGCGTGGTGAAGTACCTGTGTGAGCCCCACGTGGGGATCATGCAGGGCGTGGTCGTCGTCGGCGACGTGGAACTGGGCGGCGGCGAACACGGCGGCGGGGAACACGGCGGCGGCAAACTCGTCTTGACCGACAGCCTCCTGGCCATCGGTGTCGCCATCGTGCTGGGCGTCCTCTCGCCGATCCTGTTCGCGATCCACCTCTCGCTCAACAGCGACAAATTCGGCGGCGGCAACTCCGGCGACAACGACCTCAAGCGGATCGACTCCTGAGGCTCGACTGCGGTCCCGGACCCCGGCGGCCGACGAAACAGTTAGCACCGTCGCCCCGTAAGCCGGGGCGTGGACGAGACGATCGGCTGGCTCCGCGACCGCCCCTACTACGACGGGCAGATCACACACCACGAGACGGTCCCCGGCCACGCCGCGTCCTTCGCGGATCTGGACCTCCCGGACCGGCTGACCACTGCGCTGGATAAACAGGGGATCGAGCGACTGTACGGCCACCAGGCCGCCGCGGTCGAGCGCGTCCGCGAGGGCGACGACGTGGTGCTCGCGACCGACACCGCAAGCGGCAAGAGTCTGACCTACACCGTCCCGGCCTTCGAACGCGCCCTCGATCACACCGGCTGTACCCTCTATATCGCTCCACAGGTCGCGCTCATCAACGACCAGACCGACGCCCTCCAGAACCTCGCACACGGCCTCGGCTTCGGCAGTCGCGTCACCGTCGCCCAGTACACCGGCCGGCAGTCCAAATCCGAGAAAGCGGCGATCCGCGAGCGCCAGCCGACGGTCCTGCTGACGACGCCGGACATGCTCCACTACGGCATCCTGCCCCACAGCCACCGGCTCTGGGAGTGGTTCTTCGAACGCCTGGAGACCGTCGTCGTCGACGAGGTTCACGAGTACCGTGGCGTGTTCGGCAGTCAGGTCGGTCTCGTCATGCGCCGCCTCAACCGCGTCTGTGAGCGGTTCGACGCGGCACCGCAGTACGTCTGCTGTTCGGCGACCATCGGCAACCCGGTCGAACACGCGGCGACCGTGACGGGCCGATCCGAGTCCTCGTTCGCGGCGCTCACCGAGGACGAGAGCGCGACTGGGCCGACCCACTGGCTGTTCTGGAATCCCCCCGAGTACGACGATGACGGATGGGGGAGCGGCCGCCGGAAGTCCAGCCACACCGAGACGAAACGGCTGTTCGTCGACCTCGTGAGCCGCGGCTTCCAGACCGTCGTCTTCACCCGGTCCCGTCAGACCGCCGAGCGCTACGCCACCGAGAGCGCCGACGAGTTGCGCCGGCGGGGCGACCGCGATGCCGCCGAGACGGTGACGGCGTACCAGGCCGCGTTGACCAGCGAGCGCCGCCGGTCGGTCGAGCAGGGTCTCTCCTCGGGGGAGGTTCGCGGCGTCTGGAGCACGAACGCGCTCGAACTCGGCGTGGACATCGGCGGCCTCGACGCCGTCGTGCTCGACGGCTACCCGGGGACGCGGATGCAGGCCTTCCAGCAGGCCGGGCGGGCTGGCCGCGGTACCGACGCCAGTCTCGTCGTCCTCGTCGGCGGCGAGGACCAGCTGGATCAGTACTTCATGCGGAATCCAGCGGAGTTCTTCCAGTCCGAGCCGGAACGAGCCATCTCGAACCCGGGGAACCGACAGCTCGTGCCCGGGCACGTCCTGTCGGCCGCCCGCGAAACCTGGCTGACGCCGGCGGACGACAGCCACTTCGGCGAGGGCTTTCCGAACGTGGTGGCCGAGTTGACCGACACGGGAGACCTCGATCGGCGGGAGACCGACGCCGGCATTCGCTGGCTCTACGACGGCGGGGGCAGCCCACAGCACGAGATGAACATTCGGACCATCGACGACCAGCAGGTCCAGTTGCGGGACCGCGCGAGCGGGGAGACCGTCGCGAAGCTTCCCTTCGGCGACGCCCTGCGGGACGCGCACCCCGGTGCGATCTACCACCACCAGGGGCGGACCTACGAGGTGGTCGACCTGGACCTCGATCTGGGGGTCGCCGAACTCTCACAGACCCACGCCGACTACTACACGAAGGTCCTCCACGACAAGACGATCACCGTCGAGGACGATCACGCGGAGCGGCCGATGCCTGGACGCGAGGACAGTACCCTGCGGCTGGCCGACGTGACGATGCGAAAACAGATCACTGGCTACGAGCGCCGGGACGGCTCCAGCGGCGAGCCCCTGGGGCGGTTCGCGCTCGACCTGCCGGAGACGACCCTGGAGACGCGTGCCTTCTACTTCACCGTCCCCGATCCGGTCGAGCGGGCGATGCGCGAACGAGCCGGCGAGCAAAGCGAGGTCGCGAACACAGACGAGGCGTTCGGAGGCGGTATCCACGCCGCCGAACACGCGATGATCGCGATGATGCCCGCCGAGTTGCTCTGTGACCGCCGGGACGTCGGCGGCCTGTCGACGCCGTTGCACCCTCACACGGACCAGTCGACGATTTTTATCTACGACGGCTACCCCGGCGGCGTCGGCCTGACCGAGCGCGCCTACGCCGACATCGGGTCGCTCGTGACGACGACCCGCCGGATGGTCGCCTCGTGTGACTGCGCCGACGGTTGTCCGGCCTGCGTCCAGTCACCCCACTGCGGGAACGCCAACGACCCGCTTGACAAGGGCCTGGCGCTGGCACTGCTCCAGGCACTGGCCAGCGAAGGGTAGCGTCGACGTCCGGAACGAATTCAACAACTTTTAACGATAGTCGAACAGTTTGCCGTAGCAAACTGGGGGCACGTCTACGTGGTTGATCTCCGATCGAGTTCAGCAGGGGCAAATCCGAGATCCAGGGGGAACGAGCGGTGAGTCTCGTCGTCGATTTCCGTGTTAGCGGCGATCCGATCGACATCACGGCGGTCGCGGCGGCACACGCCAACGTCACCTTCGAGATCGAACAGTTGAACAGTTCGGGCGAACTGGTCGACTGGTACCTCTGGGCAGACGGAGAGGACCTCGACCGTGTCACGGACGCCTTCGAGTCACTGGCACACGTCGAGGAGGTGCTCGTCCTGAACGACGCCGGGGCGCTCCGGCTCTACCGCGTGTCGCTGCGCCCGAACGTGAGCGCGCCACCCGACGACCTCCTCGAGAGAGGGGTCCTCACCGAGGGCTACGTCAGACCACACTGTCTCGAACTCACTGCTCGCGTCACTGGCCGGGACGTTATCACTGGTGTCTGGAGTTACCTCCGAGAGAACGGCATCGACGTGGCAGTCGATGGTCTCCGTCGAGCGGGCGACGACGACCTGGGCCGGTTGACGGACGCGCAGTTCGAGGCGCTGGCCACGGCCTACGAGATGGGCTACTTCGACGAACCGAAGGGAGCGACACACGGTGAGGTGGCCGACGAACTCGGCATCGCTCGCTCGTCGCTCTCCGAACGTCTCCGACGAGCCGAGCGCCGACTCGTTCAACAGCAGTTCGGAGATTGAGCCGCCGTCACGCCGAACGTCGTCGCCGTATCGACTGCCGAAATCGGCTCTCGATTCTATCCAGACGGTTAAAACCCGCCCTGATTCGAGACAGTCGTTATACATGTTCGGCCACCAACTCGAATCGAGGATGGAATTGACCGACACGAGGCGCACGGTTCTCCGTGCGCTCGCAGTTGGGGGAACCGGTGCGGGGGCGCTGAGCGGACAGGTGTCGGCCGCGACACGAACGATCACCGTCGAGGGCGGCGGTGCGGACATCTGGGACACCGAAGACGCGTTCCACTTCTACTACACACCACTGACTGGCGACTTCGATATCTCCGTCCACGTCGAGTCGATGGACGACACGGACCCGTGGGCGAAAGCCGGCCTGATGGTGCGACAGCGACTGGCGGCCGACGCCGAGAACGCGATGCTACGGTACACACCGGGGAACGAGACCTCGGTCCAGTGGCGGAGCGACGACGGCGACGAGACCGACAGTACTACCTCGGACGACGTGGGGATCGGAGCGATGGACGCCTCGTGGCTTGGACTGGTCCGCGAGGGCGACACCATCACTGGCTACGGATCGACCGACGGGAGCGACTGGACCCGGATCGCCCGGCTCACCACCGACCACCTGGACATGAGCGAGGACACGTACGTGGGACTCGCAGTGACCAGTCACGACCGCGGGACGCTCTGTTCGACGACGTTCGATTCCCTGTCGGGCCTGGAACCGACCGAGAACCGCGACATCGGTGACGTGGCCGTTCCGGGGAGCGTCACGACGAGTGACGGGACCGACGAGGGGAGTGGCGATACGGGTGCCGGCGAGACTGTCACACCCGGGACCTACCGCCTGGTCAACGTCAATTCCGGGAAGGTACTCGACGTAGCTGGTGTCTCACAGGAGAACGGAGCGACGCTCCACCAGTGGGAGGACCTCGGCAATCCGAATCAGCACTGGGAGGTCGAACACCTCGGCGACGGTGAGTATCGACTGACCGCCAGTCACTCCGGGCAGGTCGCCGCGGTGGCGAACGCCGCAACCAAGGACGGGGCGGACGTGCGGCAGTGGCCGTGGTCGGATCAGGACAACAAACGCTGGCGGATCGAGCCGACCGGTGACGGGGCCTACCTGCTTCGGGCCGTCCACTCCGGCAAAGTGATGGACGTGACCGGCGCGAGAACCGGCGACGGCGCGAACGTGATCCAGTGGCCTGCGAAGGGCAGTGCGAACCAGCAGTGGCGGTTCGAGCCCGTCGAGGAGGACGGTGAAAACGACGACGGCGGCAGTGTCGAACCGGTCTCGCAGTTCACGCCCGACGCCGGGTTCGCCTCGACGGACTGGTTCGACGACGACGTGACCGTCCATCGCGTCCAGGAGCCGACGCGGGGGGCCGTCGAAGCGGCGTTTCAGGCCTCCGGCTCGCGGCTCGTCGTGTTCGAGACCAGCGGGACCATCGACCTCGGCGGCGAGACGCTGGCGATCACGGAGGACCGGTGCTGGGTCGCAGGACAGACGGCACCCTCGCCCGGAATCACGTTCGTCAACGGGATGGTACAGGTCGACGCGAACGACTGTGTCGTCCAGCACGTCCGTTCGCGAATCGGTCCCGGGTCCGACGGGAACATCCAGGGCAACGACTCGCTGAACACCGCCGACGACACGCGAAACAACGTCGTCGACCACGTCACCGCCTCCTGGGGGACCGACGAGTGTCTCTCCGTGGGTTACGACACGTCCGGCATCACGTACACGAACAACCTCGTCTACGAGGGGCTGTACGATCCATACGGGGACGGGAGCGACCACAACTACGGGACGCTGGTCGGCGACGGCGCCGACGACGTGACGCTGGCCGGGAACGTCTGGGCGAAATGTCGGAGCCGGATGCCCCGGCTGAAAAGCGGGACGCGGTCGGTCGTGGCGAACAATCTCGTGTACTACTTCGACGAGGGGGCCATCGCGGACGACTCGGCTGAGACGAGTTTCGTCGGGAACACCTACCTCGGGACGGTCGCATCCGGCGACTACGTCCTCGAGGGCGGGAGCGCGTACCTCGAGGATAACGTAGTGGCGGATCCGCCGCTAGATTCGGACGCTTCGTTCACCGACTCCGACGTGCTGGATTCGCGGCCGCTGTGGCCCGATGGCCTCGACGTGCTGTCGTCGGGCGACGTCGAAGGGCACAACCTCGCCAACGCGGGCGCTCGCCCAGCCGACCGGACGGCCGACGACCGTCGGATCGTCGAAGAGATCGAGGAGCGGGCGGGCAACGACCGCCTCGATTCGCCGTACGAGTACTGGATTCCGAATCCGGACGCCGTCGGCGGGTATCCCGAGCTCCCCGAGAACACGCGTTCGCTGTCGGTCCCGGACAGTGGCCTCCGGGACTGGATCGACCGATGGGCCCGCGCCGTCGAGGACCCCGGCGCGAGTCCGCCCTGAATCCACACAGTTCGAGGCACACATCGCGGAGAGGGGTGGCGTCGAGAGCCGATCGCGCTCCGGTCGCGTCACACCACTCGGTCCGCGGTCCCGGGACCGGCGGCTCCGTGCGATCACGTCAGACAGCGGGGCAAAAAGCCATCGAGAGCGACGACGAGTTTCACCCCCGGGGCGATCAGGTGTCGGCCGACCGATCACTCCCCGGGCGCCGTTTTTTATCGTCCACTGACGGGTTCGGCGATCGGCGTTACTCGGGCAGAGACGACTGTGAGGGACGATATCTATTCTATCGAGGCCAAGATATACCCAAGACGAATAGTTCTGTTTCAGTCGTCCGTTCAGTAGTTTTATACTACAGTAGTCGTCAGAAAAAGCCGAAACTAGAGGCATGGGTCGTCCATGGGGTCAGGGTCCCGGTGGGATGGGGCCAGCGGGTGGACAGACGTACAGATCGGACGCCACGCACGCCCGGGTGACGGTCCGTGGGCTGGTCGGACGACTGGTCTTTCTCACGGTATTGCTGTCGCTGGTCACGGCACCGGTGGTCGGGATCCTCGGCGTCGGGACGGGCACAGCCCCGGCGACGGCCGCGGCCGACGACGAACGCCTCGAGGGTGGCGGCGGGGGCGGTGGTAACCAGACGAGCGGGGGCGGCACCGACGGAACGACGAACGACACGGAGCAAGACGAGACGGGACTCCCCTCGGACCCGCCGACGGCTGACTATTTGGCCTCGCGGACGGCGGTGACGGTCGGCGAGACCATCAGGTTCGACGCGTCGGGGTCGAGTGACGACGGTTCCATCGTGAGTTACGAGTGGGAGTTCGGCGACGGATCGACCGCGACGGGCGAGACGGTGACCTACGCCTACGACGAACCCGGCACCTACGGGGCCAGCGTGACCGTGACCGACGACGACGGGCTGACGGACACGCTGATCGGGACGGTTTTCGTCGATCCGGCCGAGAACACCACCGACGGAACCGACGGGGCCAGGAACGGCACCGACACCGGAAACGGGACGACCGACTGCATCGAAGCGCCCGACGGCGTCACCGCTCCGGACGGCGTCGACACGAGCCCCTGTCCGACCGGAGAGGCCCCGAGCGCGTCTCTCACTGCCTCGGCGACGAACGTCACCGTCGGCGAGCCGGTCGATTTCGACGCCAGCGGCTCGACCGACGACGGTACCATCGAGAACTACGGCTGGACGTTCGGCGACGGGGCGACTGCGAGCGGACCACAGGTCAGTCACGCGTACGGCGACCCCGGCACCTACGTCGCCGAAGTGATCGTGCGGGACGACGACGACCGGACCGACTCGGCGACGGTGACCGTCACGGTCGGCGAGGCCGACACGACCGACCCGGGGAACACGACCGACCCCGACGGATCGGGCGGATCTGGGGGGCCCACCGGTCCAGGTGGTTCAGACGACGCCGGGAACGACACCGCGAACACCACGTACGACGTGAGTTACTACGCCCTGGCGATCGGGACCCGCGGCCTGTTCGGTGCCGAGGGAACGTTCGAGGGTGAGCCTGCCAGTTTCGAGTGGACGTTCCACGACGGGACGACGGCGCGCGGTCCGGAGGCGACGTACACGTACGACGACACCGGGACCTACGACTTCGAGGTGACGGTGACCGGCGACGGCGGCGCCAGCGAGACGTTCTCGAACACCATCGATGTCGAGACGACGAACGCCAGTGCCGACTGTCGGGACGTCGAGACTGCGGTGGCGAACGGGAGCGTCCCGAACGACACGGTCGTCGACCTCGACCACATCGCGTCGATCTGTGACTCGGTGGACACGGGAACAGGGGACGGGACCGACGGCGACGACACGGAGTGTGTCGAGGTGCCCGAGGGCGTCACCGCACCGGACGGCGTCGACACCGACCCGTGTCCGACCCCACCGAGCGCGTCGTTCACCGCGTCGGCGACGAACGTCACCGTGGGCGAGACGGTCACGTTCGACGCCAGCGGCCCGACCGACGACGGGACGATAACCGGCTACGACTGGCAGTTCGGCGACGGGACCACCGCCGCCGGGGCACAGGTCGATCACGCGTACGCCGATCCCGGCACGTACGTCGTCGAGTTGACCGTCACCGACGACCAGGGGGCGGCGAACACCACCACACGAACCGTCGAGGTGACGGCCGCGGACGATGGTAGCGGTGACCTCGGGTCGATCGCGTACGGGGAGACCGAGCAGGCACGACTCGACGCAGAGGACTCGGAGGACGGGTTCGTCCGCGTCGAGACCGTCACCTTCGAGGCGTCTGCTGGTGACCGCGTCGCGGTGTCGCTCGACGTCGAGAGCGCGAATGCGGCCGCGTACCTGACAGTCTTCGGTCCGGAGGGCGAACCGCTCGCGCCCCGGGAGGGTGCGTTCGTGACGCCCGTGGACGGGACCTACGAGATCGAGATCAGCGGGTTCGAGACGACCGACAGTGGTGACGAAGCTTCGGACGAGGACGCACCCATCGACTACACCCTCGGCCTGGAGAAGACCGGCGAACTGCCGCTCGACCTCCGGTCGCTGGAGTACGGACGGGAACGGACCGGAGTCGTGGAACGAACCGATCCGACGGTTGAGGGCCGCCCGTACGAACCGGTCGCGTTCGATGGGACGGCGGGTGACACCGTCGAGATCACGGTCGAACCGACCAACGGGGGCCCAGCGGCGGTTCGCCTGCGCAACGAGTCCGGCGCGCTCGTGGCGACCGAGAGCCTCTACGCGGAGGATCGGTCCTTCCGGACGGAACTGGACACGTCCGGCACCTTCACGGTCGAAGTCACGTCCCTCGAACTCCGGTTGGGCGGGTACGAACTCGGCCTCGAACGCGTCGATACCGACGAGAGCGAGAACTTCACGATCGAACCCGCGAACGCGACCGTGGGGGAGAGGGTCACGTTCGACGCCGGGAACCTGACTGCCAGTGAGGAGATCCAGGACTACGACTGGCAGTTCGGCGACGGGACGACCGGGAGGGGAGTCTCGACGAGCCACACCTACGAGTCGGCCGGCAACTACACCGTCGAGTTGACCGTCACCTACGTGCAGGGCATCCAGGGACGGTTCACGCGGACGGTCGACGTGTCCTCGTCCGAGGACCAGTTGATAGTCGACGACGACGGCGACGCGGCTTACGAGTCGATCCAGCCCGCCGTCGCGAACGCCTCCGAGGGCGAGCAGGTCCTCGTCAGGGAGGGGACCTACGACGGCGGCGTCACCGTCGACGGGGACGTGACGGTCGTCGGCGAGGGACGACCGACCGTCACCGGTGGGAGCGGTGCGGCGTTCCGGATCCCACGGGGGAGCGCGGCCGGGCCGACGGTCAGTGGCTTCGAGGTCACTGGCGGCACGGCGCTGGTCGCGTCCGAGACGAGCGGCGACTGGACGCTCCGTGACACGGTGGCGACCGGTGGTGCCGGAGCGGGTATCGAGGCCACCGGGACCGGCGGCGACTGGACCGTCCGGAACGTAACCGTCCGGGCGTTCGACGAGGGAATCGACGTGCGCGAGACGGCCGGGTTCGGCCGGTTGCGGGACGTCACCGTCGCCGACACCGACGGTCCCGGCGTCAGGGCGTCGAAATCGAGCGGCCGGCTCGGAGTGACCGGGAGTCGGATCACCGGCAACGCCGGTCCCGGGATCCTCTTGCGAGACGTGACCGGCGATGAGACGGCCGTCCCGCCGGGAAGCACACAGACGCCCGACGACTGGATCATCACGGACACGCGCGTGACCGACAACGGTGGCCGCGGCGTCGCCGCCGCTCGACTGGGCGGGGTCGCCACTATCGAGGGAGTGAGGGTGACCGGAAACGGCGGCGACGGGCTCTCGCTGACTCAGGCGGCCGGCAGCTGGGCTATCGGAGACGCAGTCGTCCGGGACAACGCGGACGCCGGCATCGACGCCGCCGGGACAGACGGCTTCTGGTCGGTCAGAGAGACCACGGTCGACGGGAACACCGTCGGCATCCTGGCGACCGACGCGACGAGCGACTGGGTCGTCTCCAGGAGTCGGGTCCTGTTCCACGATGGCGAGGGGATCGAGGCGAGCGAGACGAGTGGCGACTGGCGCATCGCCGACACGAACGTCAGCGAGAACGGTGACGGCGTGGTCGCACCCCGGAGTACCGGCGACTGGGAAGTCGACGACGCGACCGTCGAGTTCAACGACGACGACGGGATCGACGCCGGTGACGCCGACGGCAACTGGACGGTCCGGGGGACGACGGACCTGACGAGCAACGATCTGATCGCGACCGGGACCACCGGACAGTGGGCGGTCCACCGGACGAACTTCCTGGTGAGTTCGACCATCGACGCGACGGGCGCGAGTCCGCGGGGCAACGCCCGCCGGAACTGGTGGGGAACCCCACGCGGCGCGGGTCCCATCGAGGGCTGTACGGGGAACGTGACCTGCCGGAACCCGCTAGGCGAACGCGCAAGCGAGGACGCTATCGGCATCTCCGTCGACGTGAACGACGGGTCCGAGGACCGGCCGTTCGCGGGTGCCGACGTGTACCTGTACGAACACCGCGACTTCGGGACCGCCGACACGCCACCCACGACGGCCAGCATCCTCGACGACTACGACGGTCGCGAGTACTACGCGGAGCGGACCGGACGGATCCGGACGGTCCGTGGTCTCACCGCGTTCACACAGCAGCCCTCGTCGAAACTCCCCGGGGGACCGGACGGACGGTTCTACACGACCGGTCCCGAGGGACTGGTCCGACTGACCGGCCTGACTGCGGGCGAGTACTGTCTGCTGGTCGCCCCGCCGGATTACAGCCCACGCAACGTCCGGGCCGAGTGTCTCGAGGTCTCCGGCAGTGCCGTCGAGGACGTGGCTGTCACGCACACGAACGACACCAGCCTGGACCACCTGACCGACGAGTTCGCCGCGATCAGGGACCAGTCGACGTACCATATCGGCGACATCATCAGTCTCGGTGCCGGCGCGTACACGGACACGGGCAGGGCACTGGCGCAGAAGGATCTGGTGACGACGAAAGACGTCATCGGGTCGGTCCGGTCGGGAATGGAGTCGGCCGTCGAGGCATCGACCGAGGGTAACAACCCCAAACGGGCGGCCAAGAAGGCCATCGCGGAGACCCTGATCCAGACCGCGCTCACCAGGTCCACACGCAACAATATCAAGAAACTGTACGGCGAGTGGGCGTTCGCGGCCGTCGAGAGTGACGACGCCGACCGGTTCGCCGCGTACGCGGACACGCTCGGCGACACAGACTGGATGAAGGACTTCGAGTACACCGGCGACAGAGCGGGCCGGGCGTCGGGTGCCTACGAAGAGATCACCTTCGTCGAGGGCGCACGGAGTACGGTCGAGAACACCTACGACAGCAACACCGGTGTCCGGACCGGGGAGGGGACGACTCGCGATCGGCCGCCCGGGGCACTGGATCCAGTGGCCGTCGAGGACGTCCTGCAGACACAGAAGCGTGCGATCGCCGGCGAGTGGGTCGCCGAGGGCCTGGTGGTGACACCGAACGGGGCGGTGTACGCGATCAACAAGACCGGCGGTGCGCGGGAGTCACACAGGCGTGCCTACGAGGAGTTCGACGGCGCGAACGACGCCAAGAAGCTCTCGGCGTTCGTCGGGAAAGTCGGGAGCGTCGTCTCCACCGGCAGCGCGGCTCACGGGAACGCGCTCGGCGTGGCGGTCGGCTCCGGCGTCGAGGCCGTCGGGAGCGGTGGGGAAGTGCTGTTCGGCATCCAGACCGAACTCGCCCGGTACGAGACGGTGAAACGGAACGTCCGGACGCAGTTGTACGCGCTCCACGACATCGAGAACGTCGGGATGATCAATCGGGACGTCGCGGACTGGCTCGAAACCGAGTATCAGGACCCCTCGGTCGGGAACGTCGCCGGCGAGATCGTCACCAGTCCGGAGTTCGAGGAGAACGCGTACGGCGTCAACGTCGTCAAGGCGAACCGTCCGGAGGACACGGGCTATACGAACACCCGGACGCGCTACGTGGACGACTACCCGGTCACGATCGAGAACACCGGCGAGGAAGCCGTCCCGACGCGCGTCGTCGTGGCCAGCTCCTACCACTCCGAGCAGGGCGAGGGGTCGCGTGGCCTCTACGGTGAGGCGACGACCATTCCGGAGCCCAGCGAGGACGCGCTGGCGATCCAGCCCGGGAATCGGGTTCGCCGGGACGCGACGGTCACCATCGGCGAACCCGAGACCGATCCCCTCCGGGTCCACTTCGTCCACACCATGCTCGTCATGGAGGGCAAGCAGGTCGACCACGAGACCGACTGGACCTTCGTCAACATGTCCACTACCGACTGTGCGAACTACAAGACCAGCGCCGACGAGGGGCCCTACGGCGAGCCCTGCACGCTCGACCCGGACAAACGGCTGGGTTACGACTTCAGCGATATCGACGGTGACGACGGCCCGCCGAGCCAGCCCGCCAGCGGCCCGGACGTCGCCGCCAGTGCGGGACTGGCCGCGACGGGTGGCACGCTCGAACGAGTGCGGACGCCCGACGCCGTCTACACGACCGCCGATTCCGCGCCCGGCCGGGCGATGCGTCACGAGACCTTCGACGAACAGAAGCCGCGCGTCCGGACGCTGGTCGACACCGAACTCGGTTCACAGGGCTCCGTCGCGGCCAGTCTGACGACCGGCGAAGATACCGAGAGCCTGACGCTCGTGCTGATCGGGCCACCCGACACCGAAACCGGACTCTCGGTGACCGACGGCGCGGGCCGGACGACCAACGGGACCACAGTGGCGATTCCCGACTCCCGGTACGGGGACGACGGCGGCGTCGTCGACCGCGTCCGGATCGAGAACGCGAGCGGGCTGGAGCTCTCGGTCACGGCGCGTGCCGACGCACGGGACCGTGAGGGCCCCGTCCCGGTCGAAGTCCTCGCCATCGAGACGCCCGAGCGCCCGGCGATGATGGGCGTGATCCCGTCGGCAGTCGACGTGTCGGCCACGCCCGGCACCGAGCGGACGGCGACGCTCGACATCGCCGAGGTCGGCGGCCAGCGAGCCATCGCGAACCCGACGGTGTCCGTGGGGAACCTGACGAACGGTGCCGGTGCGCGACTGCTGTCCGACGCGGTGACTCTGGACGGCGTCGAACGCGTGCCAGCGGGCGGGACGGTCACCGCGACCCTCACCGTCGATCTGCCCGCGACCGTCGACCTGCCCGCGGACAGCGCCACGCGGTTCACCGGCACGGTCAACGTCAGCGCCGAGACCGGCGGCTCGGTCGAGACTGGCCTGTCGGTGCTGGCGCTGGACACGTCGGTCGCGAACGCCAGCCTCGTCGCGGCCGACCGGACGGTCACTGGCGTCCACCTCGATGCGGCCGGGACCGGGCAGGCGTCGGTCACCGGCACCCCGGTCGCCGGGTACGACGCCAGCGTCCAGGGCACCGGCAACGCGACGGTCCGTCTCCCCGGCGTTGCCGGCAACGCGACCGCCTACGCCGTGGCCGACGGGTCCTCGACGGCACTGGACACGACCGGTACCCGCGGCACCCTCTCGGTGACGCTCCACGCTGGCGACTACCGGATCGTGGTGGCCGCGGCCGACACCGCAGACGGAGCCGACGGTGACGGCAGTGCTACCGACGACGAGCGCACCGGGTCCGGGAGCGGGGGCGGTGACGGCGGCTCCGAGAGCGACGGCAGTGACGGTCTCGGAACCGGCCCCAGCGGCATCGACGGCCCGGTCGACATCGACGTCGACGGCCCATCGACCGTCACGTCCACCGGCGACGGAGGGGCCGACGACGAGGGTCCCGGGACGGAATCGACGACGCGGCCGGTGACGACGGACGGGCCCGAACCGCCGGCGACGACCGCGCCACCCACCGTGTCGCCGGAACCGGTGACGCCGCCGACCGGTGGGGCCGAGGAACCGGCCGACGACGTGACGGCGACGGAGACGACCACCGCGGACGGCCCCGGGTTCGGACTCCTCGCCACGCTGGTCGCGCTGGTCGCGATCCTGTCACTCACCGCCTGGCGACGGAGGGAGTGAACGCGCCTCGGCTCCGCGTCCTCGGCCGTCAGTCGTGACAGATACCTATATCTCCTCGGCGAGCGTTAGTATCACATGAACCCGCGACCGATACTCAGAGCGGAAGGGCTGGCGATCTTCGGCGTCGCCACGGCGGCGTATTTCTTGCTGGGCGGCCCGCTCTGGTTGTTTCTCCTGCTGGCGCTCGCCCCCGACCTCGCGATGGTCGGGTACCTCGCCGGCCCGGCGAGCGGGAGCCGACTCTACAACGCCGCACACACGTACGTCGGGCCGCTCGTACTCGGGGCCGCCGGCGTCTGGTGGGCCGCGCCGCTGGCCGTCTCCGTCGCACTGGTGTGGACGGCTCACATCGGTGTCGACCGCGCCGTCGGCTACGGGCTGAAGTACCCGAGTGGATTCGGGGACACACACCTGAGCGGGACGAACCTGGCCGGATCGGTGGACGCGCCGCCGGTCGAGGCGGAGCCGAGCGACTGAGGTTCCGGGGTGATCAGTCCGCGGGTTCCGGCCCGGTGTCGAAGCCCGGGCTGGATCCCTCGATCTCGTCGTCGTGGAGGTAACACTGCGGGTCGGGGGCGAAGGGGTCGTCGTGGACCGACAGGGCGCGGAGCCGGGAGCCTCCGCGACAGACCGACTGGTAGGCACAGTCGGCGCACTTGCCTTTGAGATGAGCTTCGCGGTTGCGGAGTTTCTGCAGGAGCGGATTCGACTCGTCCTCCCAGATCGCGCCGAAGGGGCGGTCCCGGACGTTGCCCAAGGAGTAGCCCTGCCAGAACTGGGTGAGGTGGACGTTGCCCTGGTAGTCAACGTCGGCGACGCGCTCGCCGGTCGGGTCGCCGCCGTTGACTTCCAGGTAGCGGTAGATGCGCTCGGCGGCGGCCTCGCTCAGGTGCTCGCGGGCGTACTCGACGAGGTAGCCGGCGTCGGCGTAGTTGCCCACGAGCAGGGTCTCGATCTCCTCGCCGCGGGCGTGGTACTCGCGAGTCATGTCGCAGACGGTCCGGACGGCTTCGCGGCGTTCCTCGGGCGTCAGATCCACGTCCTGGATCTCGTTTCCGCGGCCGCCGTAGTCGAGGTGGTAGAAACAGAACCGGTCGAGGCCGGCGTCGTGGAGCAGGCTCACCACGTCTTCGAGGTCGTCGGCGTTGTGTTTCGTGATCGTGTAACGGAGGCCGGTCTTGAGGCCCGCCGACTGACACGCCTCGATACCCCGGAGCGCGGCGTCGAACGCGCCCTCCTCCCCGCGGAAGGCGTCGTTGCGCTCGGGGAGGCCGTCGACGGAGACGCCGGCGTACTTGAGGCCTGCTTCCTTCAGGTCCTGGGCGCGCTCTTCGGTGATCAGGGTCCCGTTGGTCGAGAGGACCGGACGGATCCCGGCGTCGGCGGCGTAGGCGACGAGTTCTTCGAGATCCTCGCGGACGAGGGGTTCCCCACCGGAGAAGAGGACGACGGGAACGCCGTAGTCGGCCAGGTCGTCGAGCAGGCGTTTCCCCTCGGCCGTCGAGAGCTCACCCGAGGCACACTCGGTGTCGGCGGCGGCGTAGCAGTGCTCACAGTAGAGGTTGCACTGTTTGGTGGTGTTCCAGACGACGACCGGCCGGCGCTGTTTCCGCTCGCGGATCTGCTCGCGGTCGGACTCGTCGGCGGCGTCGTACCGCAGGCCGTCTCCCTCCGCGTCCAGGTCACAGAGGAGTTTGCTGACCGAGATCATCGGTCCACCTCGTCCGTCGGCGACCGATCACGACCCACGATACTGCGGGCACCATGTTCCAGTCTCGGTGACATACGTGAGCGAAGGGAAGACGTTCACAAACAGCTACTGAGTGTTTTCAGCCCGTGGGAACGGATCCGTCTATTTACCCGTGTCCAACCCAGAGCGATAACGAGGTGACCATTGAGATGGAGAGACGTACGTTCGTGCGTGGAATCGGAGCGATGACAGTTGCTGGCGCGCTCGCGGGCTGTAGCGGTGGCGGCGGCGGTGGCGACGGCGACGGCGACGGCGACGACGGTGGCGACGACACCACCACGGGCGACGGCGGTGGCGAGACTGCCAGCGTCCCCGGCGAGGTCGACTCCTATCTGAGCGACAACGGCGCGAACGGGTACGAGGGCAACGCGGCGGACATGACCGGACAGGATTCCGTCGAAGTCAGCGTCGGTGTCGGCGACCTCGGCTACGGGTTCGACCCAGTGGCAGTGGTCGTCTCTGCCGGAACCGAAGTGACGTGGGTCTGGACGGGCAACGGCGGTTCGCACAACGTCGTCTCGACCGACGACGCGTTCGAGAGCAATCTCCAGTCCAGCGCCGGGGCGACGTTCTCACACACGTTCGAGGAGACCGGCAACTACACCTACTACTGTAATCCCCACAGCGGAAACGGGATGCACGCCGCGGTCATCGTCGAGTAATCGGCCGACACTCCCTTTCTTTCGAGTCGCCGCGGCACGCCGGGCGCCGTCAGCTCACGACCAGCACGAAGCCAGTGACGAACATCAACAGTGCGATCCCCGCCAGCACGAGAAAGAGCAGGTCTTTTTCGGACATTACCTCCAGTAAGAAGTGAAACGGCTAATTACCTTCGTCTCTAATCTCGGCCAATGACAGACACGGTCACCCGTTCCCCGACCGGTCGTCCGGGTACTCGCGTCGTCCTGTTCATCTACGCTGCCGTCGTCACCATCGCCGGGGTGATGGGCTTCATCCTCGGGAACGCCCGGCCCGAAGACCTCGACCCGGAGCTGTTCGGGTTCATCCAGTTGCCGCCAACCGCCCTCGGCACCGCCCTCTACGGCATGATCACCGTCGGGGTCGGCCTCGGGATCCTGCTCGGGCTGGTGATCTACGTCTCCAACGAGTACGCCGACGCGTAGCTCAACCCTGCCCGACCATACTGTCCTCGTCGTCCCACTCCTGTTCGCGGAGTTCGTACTTCTGGATCTTCCCGGTGGCCGTCGTCGGGAGTTCCGTGACGAACTCGAACCGACGGACGACCTTGTAGCCGGCCAGCTGTGACTCGCAGAACGTCTTGAGCTCGTCCGTCGAGACCGGCGGGTTCTCGGGGTCTTCGTTGCTCGGAACGACGAAGGCCTTCGGCGTCTCGCCCCACTGCTCGCTGGGAGCGGGGATGACCGCCACCTGACTCACCGCGTCGTGGTCGTAGAGCGTGTCTTCGAGTTCGATGCTGGAGATGTTCTCCCCACCCGAGATGATGATATCTTTCTTCCGGTCCTGAATCGAGAGCATCCCGTTGGCGTCGATCACCGCGAGGTCGCCGGTGTGATAGTAGCCCTCGATCCGGTCGGTGAACGCCTCTTCGGTGGCCTCGGGCTTGTTCCAGTAGCGGTCCATCACCTGGTTACCCTGGACGACGACTTCGCCGATCGTCTCGTCGTCCCACGGGACGTCCTCGCCATCTTCGTCGACGACGCGCACGTCCGTCCCGAGGTAGCCCAGGCCCTGGCGTTTTTTGATCTCGAACCGCGAGTCGGCGTCGGCGTCGTACAGCCGACGGGCGTCGGAGGTGGTGATGAGCGGGCCGGTCTCGGTCGCGCCGTAGACGTGTTTCAGATGCCAGCCGAACTCGTCTTCGACCGTGCGGATGGTGGCCTCCGGCGGCGCGCTCCCGGCCGTGGCGATGCGGATGGGACTGTCGCCCGTCGTCTCGACGTCGCCGTCCTCGCTCTCGTAGTAGTCACTCAGCATGTTCAGCACCGTCGGGGCGCCGCACATGTACGAGACGTCCTCCGCGGCGACGGTCTCGAAGATCCACCCGGCGTCGACGCCGCGGGTGCAGACGTGTGTCGCACCCATCCCGGTGACGGCGTAGATGTGGCCCCAGCCGTTGACGTGGAACATCGGCAGGGTCCAGAGGTACACGTCGTCGTCACGAATCTCCTGGTGGACGGAGACGAGGTAGGCGTGGATCGTCTCGGTCCGGTGAGTCCGGACGACGCCTTTCGGGTCGCCGGTCGTCCCGGAGGTGTAGTTGATCGTGATGTCGTCGTCTTCGGCCATCTCCGGCCGGTCGTAGTCGGTGCCGGCGGCGTCGATCACGTCGTCGAAGGACTCCCAGTCGCCCTCGACCGCGTCGGTGTCGTTCGTCACGAAGGTTTCGGTCGGCACGTCGTCCCGGACCGCCTCGATACGGTCCGCGTACTCGTGGTCGGCGTAGATGGCGTCGACCTCGGCGTCGCTCAGGATGTACTCGAAGTCGTCGGGGACCAGACGGTAGTTCAGCGGCGTGTGGACCGCGCCGACCTGCATGCTCCCGAAGGCGGCTTCGAGGTGGTAGTGCGTGTTCGGATCCAGAACCGCCACACGGTCGCCCTTCTCGATGCCCCGGTCCTGCAGGAACGCCGAGAAACCGTCGGCACGAGCGCCCAGTTCGTCGTAGCTGTACCGCTCCCCGGTCGTCGCGACGACGGCCTCCTCGTCGCCGTAGTGGCGTCGCGCCCGGTCCAGAAAGTCCGTGACCAGCAGTGGTTTTTCCATCGCGCCTCGCAAAACGGGGGAAAACCTAATAGTAGTTTTCGACGGTCCCGCGTCGTGGGAACGATCGTTGGGGGCTCATCGCTCGGCGGTCGTGTCGGGACTGGCGGGCAGAGACATCGCCACGACCGAGCCGTCCGGGCCGGCGTCGGGGACCGTGATCGAGCCACCGGCCGCGGTGACGACCCAGTTGGCCAGCCACAGGCCGAGGCCGCTCCCGTGGTCCAGCGGCGTCTCGGAGCCACCCTCCAGGACAGCGCGGTCCTGTTCGGGGAAGCCCGGCCCGTCGTCGGCGATGCGGACCGTCATCCCGTCGCCGTCGCTCGCGATGTCGACCTCGACGGTCGGTGCGTCGGTACTCGCGTGTTTGATCGCGTTCTCCAGGAGTTCCCGGACGGCCACGTCGAGCGTCGGCTCGACGGCGGCCACGGCGTCGGCGTCACCCCGCACGGTGATGGCCGCGTCGGGGTACTCCTCCGACAGCGACTCACAGACCCGGTCGATCAACGGGCCGATCTCGACGCTGTCGGCCTCGGGGTCCCGTTCGTCGAGTTGGCCGAACGTCCGGGCCTTCTCACCCAGTTCCGTCAGGCTGCGGGCCGTGTCCAGGATGCGCGCGAGGTGGGCCTGCTGGTCGCCCGGCGCCATCGCGTCTTCGAGCATGGAGGCCCGGCCGATGATGACGTTCATGTCGTTGCGGATGTTGTGCCGGAGGACACGGTTGAAGACGCTCAGCGCCTGCTCGCGGTGTTTCCGGTCGCGAACGTCGCGAACGCTCGCGAGGACGTGGTCGGTGCCGTCGAGTTCGAGTCTGGCGGCCGACACCTCGACGGGAATCCGGCCGCCGTCGTGGTGTCGGAGGAGGAGTTCCTCGGCCCGTGCGCGGCCGCCGTCCAGTGCAGAGGCGACCAGTCGCCGGAAGTCCTCGATGTCGTCGCGACAGACCGTCGACGGCGCGATGGTCCGCAGGGTCGCCCGGTCGTAGCCCAGCAGTTCACACACCCGGTCGTTGCAGTCGACGATGGCGTCGGCACCGGGATCGACCAGGAGCAGGCCGTCGCTGGCCGACTCGAACATCCGGCTGAACCGCTCGCGTGCGGTCCGGAGCTGGTCGATCCAGTCGGTCCGTTCGAGCGCGGCCACGACGTTCGAACCGAACATCCCGGCCATCGACCGGTCGATCTCGTCGAAGGCCGCGGCCGTCCCGGACCCGGCGACCAGCACGCCCTCGGTGTCGAGCGGGACCACGAGCAGACTCCGTGTGGCTTCGGCGAATCCGGTCCCGTCGAGGCCGTCGGTGTCGTCGTACTGGCACACTTCGCCGCCGTCGAGAGCTTCCCAGAGGGGTGTTCCCTCCCCCTCGGCCCGGTCGAGCGGGTCGGGATCGGTCGGGCACCCGTGACTGGCGGCCGCACGCAGCGTCGTTCCAGCGCCGTCGTCCGCGAGCCAGACGCGCGACCGGGGCGCGTCGAGTGCGGCCACGGCGACCGCGGCGGCCGTGTCACAGACCGAATCGGCCGTCGTCGCACGCATCAGGTCGGCGGTGCCGTCGTGGAGCGCTTCCAGGGCCGCCCCGCGGCGCGACCGTTCGAGTTCGTGGCTCAGCCAGCGGGCGACGAGGCTGACGAACGCCTGCTCGGCCTCGCTGAAGGGGCCGTGTGGCGACCGGTCCATGAAACAGACAGTGCCGTACAGCGAGCCGCCGACGGTGATGCGGGACCCGAGGTAACACTCGATGTCGTTGGCCTCGTAGGCCGGGTCGCCGAGCCAGCCCTGTTCGGCGGCGCGGTTGAACGCCAGCACGTCCTCGGACTCGATCGTTCGCCGGCAGAACGTCGTCGGGAGCTCCATCAACTCGCCAGGTTCGATGGGTAGCTCGCCGACGCTGGCGACTACCTCGTACCGTTCGGGGTCGCGGTCGATGGTCGAGAGGTGCGCGTTCTCGACACCCAGCCTGTCCAGACCGATGCCGAGGATGCGGTCGGCCTTGTCCTGGAAGGAGAGTGTCTCGTCTGTCGCCACGTCGTAGAGGTCACGCAGATACCGCCCGTCGGCGGGGACGTCGGGAACCGGCGAGTCGTCGTGTCTCCGTCGGCCCTGGACGACACCACGCACGCGGTTGGCCAGCGCGACGAAGCGGTCCGTGTCGGCGACCACGACGTCGGTCGCGTCGGCTTCGGTCGCGCGGGGGCGGACGCTGGGCGCGTCGGCCGGCCCCGTGAGGACGACCAGGGGCACGTCCTCGCGGTCGACGAGCGACGCCCAGTCCGGGTCCGGGAGTGGCGCGACGGCGACGACACAGTCCGGCGTCGTTCCCTTCCCATCGGCGACGGTCACGTCGTCGTAGACGGTTTCGAGGGCGCGCAGGACGTCGCCGTGGACGTCTTCGTCGTCGGCGACGACCCGCGTGGTGAGTCGCGCCGTCATCCCTGAACCGCAATCCGGGTGCTGGCGCGACGGACGCCGCCCGCAGACGGCGCAGAGCGCATCGTTCGGTCGGTCACGCTCTTTCCGAGGGGCGGAGACAGCTTCAAAGTACGGGACGGTTCACGACCTGAGCCCCCGGCTCAGGCCAGTCCGACGGTCTCCTGGTAGGAGCCGTAGTGGTCCTCGAAGACGCCCATGATTTCGCCCATCGTCGCGTAGGCCTTCACCGCGTCGACGATCGCGGGCACGACGTTCTCGTCGTTCTCGATGGCCCGACGCACCTCGGCCAGCGCGTCGTCGACGGCCCCGTCGTCACGCTGGGCTTTCACCTCCGCCAGGCGCTCGCGCTGGCGCTCGCCGGTCGTCTCGTCGACCCGCAACAGGTCCGGCGACGTGTCCTCGTCGATGGTGTACCGGTTGACACCGACGACGACCTCCTCGCCCTCGTCGACCCGCTCCTGGTACTCGTAGGCCGCGTCCTGAATCTCGCGGTGGAAGTAGCCGTCCTCGATGCCCGTCAACACGCCGTCGCGGACCGATCCGTCGCCCATCTCCCTGATCTCTTCGAGGTAGGCCATCGTCTCGGCCTCGACCTCGTCGGTCAGTGCCTCGATGGCGTAGCTCCCGCCCATCGGGTCCACGATGTCGGCCGCGCCGGACTCCTCGGCGATGATCTGCTGGGTTCGCAGGGCCACCCGGACCGCCTCCTCGCTGGGCAGGGCCAGTGCCTCGTCGAAACTGTTGGTGTGGAGGCTCTGGGTCCCACCCAGCACGCCCGCCAGCGCCTGGATCGTCACACGGACGATGTTGTTGAGCGGTTGCTGGGCCGTCAGGGACTGGCCCGCGGTCTGGGTGTGGAACTTCATCCGTTTCGCGGCGTTGCTCTCCGCGTCGTACCACTCGTCCATCAGCCGAGCGTAGACCCGCCGGCCCGCCCGGAACTTCGCCACCTCCTCGAAGATGGAGTTGTGCGAATTGAAGAAAAAGGAGAGCTGGGGGCCGAAGGCGTCCACGTCGAGCCCGCGGTCCAGACAGTCCTCGACGTAAGCGAACCCGTCCGCGAGGGTGAAGGCCAGTTCCTGGACGGCAGTCGATCCGGCCTCGCGGATGTGGTAGCCCGACACGGAGACGGGCTTGAACTTGGGCGTCTCCTCGACGGCGAACTCGATCACGTCGGTCACCACGTCCAGCGAGGCCGCCGGAGGCACGACCCACTCCTTCTGGGCGATGAACTCCTTGAGCATGTCGTTCTGGAGAGTCCCCCGGATCTCCTCGCGGGGGACGCCCTGCCGATCCGCCAGCGCCAGGTACATCGCGTAGATCACCGGGGCGCTCGGGTTGATGGTGAAGGAGGTCGAGACCTCCCCGAGGTCGATCCCCTCGAAGAGGATCTCCATGTCCCGGAGCGTGTCGACGGCGACGCCCTCCTTGCCGACCTCGCCCTGGCTCATCCGGTCGTCGCTGTCCAGTCCCATCAGGCTCGGCATGTCGAACGCCACCGAGAGCCCGGTCTGCCCCTCGTCGATCAGGTAGTGAAACCGCTCGTTGGTCTCCTCGGCGGTGCCGAAGCCGGCGAACTGCCGCATCGTCCAGGTCCGGCCCCGGTACATCGTGGGGTAAACGCCGCGCGTGTACGGTTCTTCCCCGGGGAACCCCAGGTCGGCACCGTAGTCGAGGTCGGCCACGTCCGCGGGCGTGTACAGCCGGTCGACCTCGTGGTTCGAGACGGTGGCGAACCGGTCCTGGCGCTCGCCGTGGCGTTCGAGCACTGGATCGCGGGTCTCGCGCTCCCACTCCTCGCGGTCCTCCCGGATGGCCGCGAGGTCGTCCTCGTCGTACATGCCAGTCAATTACACACGGGGCCGGCTTAACGGTTCGGCCGGAGTCATGGGGCCACTCCGGGCCTGGCGGGCGGTCAGTCGCTCCGGCCGTCCCGCACCGTCACCGATCCGCTCGCGGAGCCGCCGGATCGAACCACACCGCCCTGTGTCTCCTCGCCGCCGGTCGCCGCCTCGACGTTCTCGACGGTGACCGACAGATTCGTTCCGCCGGGGATCGTGTATGGTCGGCCGGACGCGTCGACGATCCAGTCGACCTGGAACCGGACGGTGTTGGTCGCCGGCCCGTCCGGGTCGATCACGTCGGTCTGTGCCGTCGCCGCGAGCGTGCCGACCGTGACGGTGCCGTTCGCGGTGTCAGCGCCGAACACCTGTGCGTCCGCGTCGGCGTAGGAGTCCGACCAGCCCGCACTCGACTGCGCGGAGCTACCGTTCAGCGGCAGGTCGACCGAGAGGTCGATCGCCGGCGCACCCACTCGGAGGGCGCTCATCGACATCGCACCGATACCCCGGTCGAGCCCGGCGACCGTCACGTTGGCGACCGCTCGGCCCTCGACGGGCAGGGTCAGCGACGAACGGTTCAGCGTCACCGTGACCGGTCGCGGGTCGGTGGGGCCGACGACGACGCGCGTCTCCGCGGCCGCGCCGCCGTCACCCGTGTCCGTCGCGCGGAACCGGAGGTCGTAGAGCCCGCCCTCGACGTCCTCGACGTCGATGGTCAGGTTCTCCTCGTCGGTCACCGAGAGCCGTACGGCGGGCGTGCCACCGACCGTTTCGACGCCCTCGAACCCGTCGTTCGAGTCGAACATCGCCCGGAGGGTCGCGCCGTCGGCACGCTCGCCGGCGAACCGGTCGCCGCTCACCCACAGGTCGAAGGTCGACCGTTCGGACTCGACGGTCACCGTGGCGGTCGTCTCACCGGCGAGTCTGTCGACGTACGCCCCCTCCCGGTCGTCCCGAAAGGCCGGGACGGGACGGTCACCGGCGCCGTCGACCGCGACTCGACGAACCCGCGGCGGGTTCCTGACCGAGAGTGACTGCTGGTCGATCTCGAAGAGCGCGTCCTCGCGGTCGTCGACCCGGTACGCGTCGCCCTCGACGTACAGCACCGGATCGCCGTCGGTCGTCCGGACGTAGTACTGGCCGGCTTCGAGCGTCGCGGACTCGACCACCGTCAGACCCGGCCGGGAGTCGATGCGTCGAACGACGCGTGGGTCGAAGTCGTCGTACTCCCCCGGCACACGGACGAGTTCGACCGTCTCGCCGAGCTGTTTCGGGACGGGAACCCGCAGGTTCTGTCCCCGGTAGTATCGCTCGCCGGAGACGACCCGCGCGTCGGGTTCGAGCGCACGGCCGGTGGCTCCCTCGGGCAACGTGACGTCCCGGACGACGGTGGAGACCGTCCCGTTCCGGACGGGGTATCCGCTCCAGCCGACGACTGTGACCTGCCGCTCCGATCCCGGCACGACCACGGGCTGGGTGACGCCCGCCACCTGTTCGACGTATCGCTCGGTCCCGTCGGTACCGACACCGACGAACGTGCTGGCCGGGTCCTGCTGGAAGTCGCTGTTCCCGACGAGCGTGACGCCGTCGCCGGCCCCGAACACGTCCTGAACCCTGCCCGCCTCGGACGAGGGGTAGACGCGGCTCCAGCGCGGCACGCCGTCCGCGCCGACCCTGGCCGCCCAGGGGTTGCGGTCGCCGTAGTCCGCCGAGTACGCGCCGCCGAAGACGAAGCCGTCACCGACCGGAACGGCACCAGCGACCTGTTCCGCGCCGATCGTCTCGTAACTGCGATTCAGCTGTACGGTCCCATCCTCGTCGGTTCGGAGCACCCACGGCTCGGAGAACCCGAGTGACCCCACGAGCAGGAACCCGTCGTCGGTAGCGGTCAGGGACCGCGGCGACGCCCGCACGTCGTACGTCCGGTTCCACGCGACGGTGCCGTCACCTTCGAACTCGGTCAGTTCGAGCCCCTGGCCGTCGGGCGAGCGCGAGACGAGAGCGGGGCCGGTATCGGTGACCGCCAGCCCACCGCTCACGGCGACCGACCGCGAGACGTCGAGCGGCTGTCGCCAGGTGACGGTGCCGTCGGCCGTCGCCCGGACCAGCGACAGCGAGTACTGGCTGGGTCGCGCCGGTGCACTCCGGTTGGCCTGCGGGTACTCGAACTGGAGGAAGTACAGCGACCCGTCCGGCCCTGCTTCGACCGCGACGATGCCGCTCCGGTTGGCCGTCTCGAACTCGCGCGTCCACGCTGTCGACCCGTCGGCCGCGAGTTTCGTCAGCGACGCGTTTCCGCGGACGACGTCCGTCGCCCCGCCGAGGACGAGACCGCCGTCCGCGACGCGCGTCGCGTCGAGCGTCGCCACGCCGTCGAGCGTGCGATTGAGTCCGTCTGTCGCGGACTGTGCGTCCGCCGAACTCGCCCCGACCGCCGACGCGGGACCGACCGCACCGACGAGACAGAGCGTGATCAGGAGGGCGACCGATGCCACTGCTGTGCGTGTGGATGGAGGGCTGAACACGTTCGAACGTGTCTACCAGTCCGAGTTAAATTTTCGCAAATAGATACTTCCCAGTTCGGGCCGTGAGCACCGTCTCACGCGTCGTCCGACGGCTCTTCGACGCCCTCGATCCCCTCGCCGTGTCGTCCCTCGCCGCTGGCGAAGCGTTCGGCCCCCTCGTGGGCCGTCGACAGCGACCGGCTCCCGTGCCAGGCCTCGACTTTCAGGCCCTCGTCCAGCGGGAGGCCCGCGCCGTCGTACACCGCCGCCCGATCAGTGCGGACGGTCTGCTGTGGGAACTCGGCGATGATCTCGGCCATCTCCCGGGCCGCCGCCAGCGCCTCGCCATCGTCGACGACGCGGTTGACCAGCCCCCACTCGCGGGCCTCCGCGGCCTCCACGGGCCGACCGGTCAGAATCATCTCCAGGGCACGCCCCTGCCCGACGATGCGGGGGAGGCGCTGTGTGCCGCCGTCGACCAGGGGCACGCCGAAGCGGCGCTCGAAACAGCCGAACGTCGCGCCCTCGCCCGCGACGCGCAGGTCACACCACAGTGCCATCTCCAGACCGCCCGCGATGCAGTGGCCCTCGACGGCTGCGATGGTGGGTTTGTCGACGGTCGTCCGCGTGAAGCCGAGCCATCCTTCCGGCCCGTCCTCCAGATCCATCGTTTCGAGGTCCGCACCGGCCGAGAAGGTCCCCTCGTCGCCAGTCAGAACGCCGACGAGCGCGTCCTCGTCCGCGTCGAACCGTTCCCAGGCGGCCCGGAGTTCGCGGGCCGTCTCGGCGTCGATTGCGTGTTTCGCGTCCGGACGATCTATCGAGACGACGGCGACCGGGCCGTCACGCTCGTAGGTGACCATAGTACGCGCTCACAGTACGGGGGAGTAGTGATAGAACTACGGGGCGAAGCGACCTCAGGCCTCGTCTTCCTGCAGTCGCTTGGTCGTCTCCACGAGCGGGTGGTGGGCGTACTCGACTTCCTCGATGTCGTCGATGGAGTCGAGGTTCTCCTTCCGTGCAGTTTCGGCCATTCCGAGTTCGACCCGCTGGTCGATGACGATGACGTACGCGTCCATGTCCTCGATGCCGAGACTGTCCGCGGCTTTCACTCGGTGGTGGCCGTCGGCCAGCAGGAACTCCCCGTCGTTGTCGATTACCACGAGGGGTTCGGCGAGTCCCCGCTCCAGTTCGTAGCGCCGTCCCTCCAGCTCGTCGGCGTAGACCCGGCTCTGGGTGGGCGTGAGCTTCTCGAGGGGGACCTCGCGGCGGTCCTCGCGGGCCTCGATGCCGTGGATCGTTTCGAGGGTGCGCTGGAGTTTCTCGACCTTGCCGGGCGTGGCGCGTTCGATCTGACTGCGGATCACGTCGGCGTTGGAGATGATTCCGACGAGGTTGCCCGCGTCGTCGACGACGGGGAGCCGCTGGATCCCCGACCGGAGGATGACGCGACCCGCGTCGTTGAGCTTCATGTCCGGATGGGCGACCAGCAGGTCCTGAGTCATGACCTTGAAGATGGGTTCGTGATCCTCCGCGAGCAGGAGGTCGCGGGCGCTGACGAACCCCTCGACGTGACGGCCGTCACAGACGGGGAATCCGCTGTGAGTGTCGTCGCTGTCGGCGATTCGGCGGGCGACGGCCTCGACCGTTTCGTCCGGCGAGACGGTCGCCACGTCACGGGTCATGTAGTCTTTGACGCGTGGCTTCTCGTCCTCGGAATCCATCGTCCGTGACATCTCCCCGCGCCGGGAAAACCCCTTCGGCGAGCGAGTCTGCGATCACCAGCCGGCGTCCTTCGTCGCGAACGGCCCGCCCAGCATCAACCCCGTCCGCTCGCCCGGCGGCCGCTCCCGGAGCGCCTCGAAGAACCGCTCGGCCACGAACTCCTCCAGGTCGCCGGCGAGATCCGTGCCGTCACCGGCCGCGTCGGCGGTTCCGTCCCTGCCGGTCTCGGCCGCGTTCTCGTCGGGCGTTCCCTCGGTGTCCGCGTCCGCCGGAGCCCCCGCGGTCCCGTCGGCGCGGTCGCCGTCGCTGGCAGGGTCGAGCGTGGTGTCGGTGACGGGGATCTGTGCGCCGGCCATGTCGGCGTGGCCGCCGGCGCTTCCGATCTGGTCGAACGCCGAGCGCAGGGTCTCCCCGAGGTCGAGATCGGTCCCGCGGGCGCGACCCGAGACGTAGATCACGCCGTCGATGATGCCGTAGACGACGGTCGCCTGCACGCCGTCGAGGTCGAGCAGGCGGTCGGCGGCCTGTGCCAGCGCGTCCCGGTCGTTCAACTCGCCGACGCAACTGGTCAGGACGGGACCGCGGCGGTCGCGGTTGCCGATGGCGCGCGCGATGGTCTCGAAGGTGTCGCCGCTGATCGACGGGGACTCGATCCGGTCGAGCGCGCCCATGTCCGCGGCCCGGACGACCGTCGCGGCCGCCTCGAAGTCGGCCGTCGAGACTTCCCGGCTGAAGTCGTTCGTGTCGATCCGGATGCCGAAGAGCAGGCCGGTCGCCACGTCCTCCTCGAGGGCGATGCCGAACTGGTCGAGATACTGGACCAGCAGCGAACTCGTCGCGCCGACGTTGCTCCGGAGGTCGACGAACCGCGCGTCGACCGGTGCGCGGGGCGGGTGGTGGTCGATGACGATGTCGACGGGTGTGTCCTCGGGCAACTGGTCGTTGACACCCGGGCGGGAGTGATCGACCAGCGCGAACCCGCCGAACCGGTCCAGGTCGGCGTCGGGTTCCAGCCGGGTGAGGTCGAACTCCAGGAGGTTGACGAACGCCCGGTTCTCCTGGTGGGAGATGCGGCCGTAGTAACACACCTCGGACTCGACGCCGAGCACGGCCGCGATTCGCTGGAGTGCCACCGCGCTCGCGATGGCGTCCGGGTCGGGATTGTCGTGGGCGACGATGGCCAGCGGTTCCTCGACCTCCCAGAACGCCTGGCGGAGCTTCCGGGTCTGGAGTCCCTCGTCACCGATCCGGCGGCGGAGGAAGTCGGCGGTCGCGGCCCCCGGATCGACCAGCGTGTCCGTCAGGTCCCGGAGTCGTTCGAGGACCGCCTCGTCGGGTTCGAGGCCAGCGAAGGCGAAGAGCATCGCCTCGGGGACGGCCTCGCTGGCGACCGTCGCCCGACGGTAGTTCTCCCTGGGGTCGTCACCCGCGACGACGACCGTGTCGACGTCGTCGGCGTGTTCACGCAGCGTCGCGGCGTCCAGAGACGCGACGTGGGTCGCAGCGAGGCCTTCCTCGCGAAGGCGCTCGACGCGCCGTTCGCGCTCTTCCAGGACCGATATCGTCCCCGGCCTGTCCGCGAGCGCCGAGACGAGGTCGTAACCGACCGACCCACACCCCACGACCAGCCGGGTTTCCATGTCTCTCCATGACGGACGAGCGGGCATAAACCCATATATCTCCGGAGTCGCCCGTCGGCCGGGCCCTCCGTCGCGTCGGAGGGGTGTCGTATCGGTCCAGCGGTCCGGCCCACCCCACTTCACCCGCTCTCCGACTCCAGGTCCTCGACCCGACGCTCGATGTCCTCGATCCGGTCGGCCAGGTGGTCGACCCCGCGCTTTCGGTTCAGGACGACGACGGCGAGCAGTAGCGGCACGGACAGGACGGTACCGAACAGCACGAGCCACAGCAGGTCGATGCGGAGGACCAGTTCCATGGTGGCAGGACAGTCAGCGGTCCAGAAAGTTCGTTCGGGAGAGGGGTCCACGGAGCAGGGCGGGACCGGCCGTGTCTACCGAGCAGGAGTCCGAGGCGTCACTTCAGCCGTTCCTGGAGGAAGGACGGATGTGCGGCGGCGACGCCGTCGCGGGCGACGATCTCCTCGTTGATCACGTCGCCCAGCGCGTCGCCGTCGGAGGCGTGGACCTCCGCCATCAGGGTGTGGTCGCCGCTGGACGTGTAGAGGGAGTCGATGGCGTCGATCTCTTTGAGTTCCCGGGTCACCTCGACGTAGCGCTCGCTCTCCACGTCGATCCCCACCAGCGCGATGGACTTGGAGGCGAGCTTCTTCGGGTCCACGTCCGCTGAATAGCCCACGATCACACCGTCGTCCTCGAGTTGTTGGATGTATTTGCGCACCGTAGGCTTGGACACGTCGGCCCGCTCGGCGATCTCTGCGTAGGAGGCCTGTGCGTCCTCTTCGAGGACGGACAGGATACGCTCCTCCGTGGACTCGGCAGCCATACGCGTAGGTTTTGCGTCCGTGAAAAAATATCTTCCGAACCCGAAAACGGGTCGAACAGGCCGACAGTTTCGTCTTTCGAACCGAAAGGGTGGACGAAACGGATCGGTCGAGCGGCCGGCTCAGCGGTGATGATGGAGCAGATCAGCCGAGCGCTCCCACTCGCTGTCGTCGCTCAGGTACCGCTCGGCCAGCGGTTCCTCGGGCATCTCCTCTGTGGCGCGCTTCTCCGCGCCGTAGGACGGCCGCTCGCTGTCGACGTAGAACCGCCCTGTCAGGACCTCGCCCTCGTAGAGGCGGGACTCGGCCTCGTACATCGCGTCGGCGGCCTCGCGCCGGTCGGTTACGTCGAAGTCGAAATCGTCCGAATCTTGCACGTCCGTGTAGGGGACGTACTGCTTCGCGTCCTTGTTCCAGGTGGGACACTGGGTGAGGAAGTCGACGTGGGCGAACCCGTCGTGTTCGATGGCCTCGATCAGGATGTCCTTGGCCTGGTTCGGGTTGACCGCCGCGGTGCGGGCGATGTAGGACGAGCCCGACGCGAGCGACAGCGACATCGGCCGCACGGGGTCCTTGGCGCTGCCGTGGGGCTGGGTCTTGGACTTGTGGCCCTTCGGGCTCGTCGGGGAGGTCTGACCCTTCGTCAGCCCGAATATCTCGTTGTTGAACACGATGTAGGTCATGTCGTGGTTCTCCCGGGCAGTGTGCATGAAGTGGTTGCCGCCGATGCCGTAGCCGTCGCCGTCACCGCCGGCCGCGATGACTTCCAATCCCGGATTGGCCAACTTGGCGGCCCGGGCCACCGGGAGCGAGCGGCCGTGGATGCTGTGGAAGCCGTAGCTCTCGAAGTACGAGGAGAGCTTGCCCGAACAGCCGATGCCCGTCACGAGCAGCGTCTCGTCGGGGGTGCGGCCGACCTCGGGCATGGCCTGTTTCAGCGCCTTCAGGACGCCGAAGTCGCCACAGCCCGGGCACCACGTCGCCTGCGGTTCGATGCCGGGTGTGAACTCGTCGCGGTCGATCTCGCGGTCCTCGCCGATTGCACTGAATACACTCATGATTAGTCACCTGCCGCGGGGACGAATTTGGTTCCCTCCGGGATCGCGGCGTCCCGGGAGACGATGCGCTCGAAGCCCTCGACGACCTCGTAGGGCTCGAAGGGCTCGCCGTTGTACTTCAGGAGGCTGTTGAGCTTCGGCCCGAACCGGCCGAGTTCCTTCTGGGTCAGCCCCCGGAACTGCGCCGAGGCGTTCATCTCGACGACCAGACACGAGTCGACCGATTCGAGGAAGTCCGCCACTTCCTGCACCGGGTAGGGCATGAGGTCGCTGACGCCCAGAGCCTTCACGGATTCCCCGGCATCGGCCAACTGGTCGACGGCCTCGAAGACCGTGTCCTGCTGGCTGCCCCACACGAGCAGCCCGTACTCTGCATCCTCGGGGCCGTAGTGGGTCTGGTGGGAGCGGTCGGCCTCGTCCAGTTCCTCGCGGATCGAGGTCAGTTTTCGCATCCGACGGTCCATCTGGGCGACCCGGTTGGTCGGGCTCTCGCTGATGTGGCCCTCCGGGGTGTGTTCGTTGCCCGACGCGAGGAACCGGCCGTCCTTCTGCCCGGGGATCGACCGGGGACTCGCGCCGTTCTCGGCGTCGTGCTGGTAGCGTTTGAACTTCCCCGACTCGTGGTGGGCCGCCTCGCGGATCTCGTCCTCGGTGAGGACGCTGCCCGGATCTGCGTTCGGCTCCCGGTCGAAGAACGATTCGTCGACGTTGCGCATCTCGCCCGAGAGCTTCTGGTCGATGATGACGATGGCCGGGAGCTGGTACTCGTAGGCCAGCCGGAAGGCCGCCCGGGTCTGCTGGTAGCACTCCCGGACGTTGGCGGGCGCGAACACCACCCGACAGGAGTCGCCCTGACTCGTGTAGAGGATGTGTTCGAGGTCTGCCTGCTCGGGTTTGGTCGGCATCCCCGTCGACGGACCGGCCCGCATCGCCTCGATCAGGACCACTGGGGTCTCGGTCATCTCCGCGAGGCCGAGGGGTTCGGACATCAGCGCGAACCCGCCGCCGGAGGACCCGGACATGGCCTTGACGCCGGCGTGAGAGGCACCGACGGCCAGCGAGGCCGCGGCGATCTCGTCTTCGACCTGTTCGGCGATGCCGCCGAACTTGGGGAGGTGTTGTGAGAGGATCGTGAACACGTCGGTCCAGGGGGTCATCGGGTAGCCGGAGATGAACCGACAGCCCTCGTCGATGGCTCCGTAGGCGACGGCGTTGCTCCCGGACATCAGCACCTGCTGTTCGTCGTGGTCGCCGGTCGGAACGCGCAGGTCGTGGGTGATATCGTAGTCTTCGCGCACGGAGTCGTAGGCGCGTTCGAGGATCTCGAGGTTCGCTTCCAGCACGTCGCCGGTCATCGCGTCCTCCATCAGGTCCTCGATGTGGTCGAGGTCCATGTCGAGCAAGGCGGCGGTCGCGCCGACGCCGGCGGTGTTTCGCATCACCTCACGCCCGTGCTCGCGGGCGAGACCACGCAGGTCGAGGGGGTAGACGTGCCAGTCGTTCGCCTCGGCCCGGGCCTGCAGGTCGAGGTCGGACCGCTCGATGGTCTCTTCGTCGAGCAGTCCCTCGTCGTAGACGATCACGCCACCCTCGTTGAGGTCGTCCAGGTTCTCCGAGAGCGGTTTGATCTCCTCGTTCCCGTAGACGGTGTCGGCCCCTTCCTGTGGGTTGCGGGCGAAACTGTCGCCCAGCGCCAGCAGGAAGTTGAAGCCGTCGCCCCGCGACCGGACGGGGTCGGCGTCGGCCCGTACCTCCACGTAGGTGTGACCGCCCCGGATCCGCGAAGGGTAGTGCCGGTGTGTGAATACGTCGAGTCCCGCGCGCATCAGCGCCTTGGCGAAGTTCTGACTCGTGGAATCGATCCCGTCGCCGGAGCCACCAGCGATGCGCCACATTAGGTCTGTCATGATAAATCAGTGGCCGAATCGGCCGCCCTAGTGGGGAAACGACGCGCCGGGACAAAAGAGTTTGCTACGCGTTGCCACACATTAATCATGACAATTGCACTGGATTCGCACAGTCGGGGCAGGGACTCGGAACCGGCAAATTCGGACATCGGCGCGCCTGTCCGGATTCCGAGAGGTCGGGGTGGTGCGTCAGAGTCTCGCAAACGATTTACGCACCGAGGACGTGGGTCGAACGAAGCGAATGTCTCTTTCGGAACTGATCGCGGGTGTCGAGGAACACGAGAAGACGTTGACGGTCTTCAACGCGGACGAGGACGTGGTCGCGGCGTTTCGGGAACGGTTCACAGACCGGAACGTGACGGTCAGGTCCGAGTCGACGCCGAGCGGGCGGCCGGGCGAGTTCGTCACCCTCAGCGAGGACGGCGAGGTGTTGACGGCCACGAGCATCACGGATCTCCAGCGAATGATCGAGGACGCGAACGTCGCGCTGGGTCTCGAGGAGAGCCCCTACCAGCCGCTGCTCGATTACATGGACGAAACCATGTTCACCTCCTGGAGCATCGACCAGATGGTCGCGGCCTCCCGGGAGATCGAAGACCGGGCCTGGCGGGTCGGCGAAGGATCGCTCCACGCCGGCTTCCAGTACCTCTCGACGCTCCGCGGCGAACTGCCCGTCTACGAACGACTCGCCTCGAAGAACCTCGACGTGCACGCGTACGCCGCGCCCGACGAGGACCCCCCAGATCACGAGGGCTTCACCCTCCACATCGAACGGGCCGAGGAGATCGAGAAGTCGTGGTTCGTCGTGTTCGACGGCGACGGCGTCGACGAGAGCAAGTGTGCCCTGCTGGCCGAAGAGCGCGAGCCCCGGAGGTTCTACGGCTTCTGGACGTACGACCCCGACACCGTCGACTGGATCGTCGACCACCTCGACTCGACTTACGGCGTCCTCGAACAGTGATCGGTTTCGGCCGCTGAGCCGAGGGGAATTCTTCTTGCGCCCCGACCGCTACACGCGGCCATGACCAGCGTCACCGTTCTCCGCCGCTCAGCCGACAGAGGACGCGGGAAGCGTCCGGATCACCGATGAACCCGAGACGACTGCTCGCGGGCGCGTCGGTCTCCCTGACAGGCGTCGGCATCGTCGTTCCCACCGTCTCGGCCCTGTCGGCCGGCGGCCTGGGCCTGTACGGGAGTCTCGTCGCGGGCATCGGCGTCGTCCTCGGTCTCCTGCTCGTGGCCGGCGGCGCCTGGCTCGCGCGGAGCGAGCTCGCGGGCAACCGGGCGCTCCGGGTCGCCGGCTGGAACCTGCTGGGCCTGGTAGCGCTCGGCACCGTCCTCCTGCTGGTGCTGGCGTATCCCGGCGCGACGCTACCGCCGTTCGTCGCCGCCGTCGTCCTCGGCGTCAGCGCGGTCGCCCACGTCCTGATCGGCGTCAACGACGTGCGCCGCATCCGGGCCGGCGAACTCGCGAAGGAACGCGAGAAGCTGGCCGTCCTCAACCGGCTGACCCGCCACAACCTCCGCAACGACACGCAGGTGATCATCGGGCTCGCGGACGTGCTCGCCGAAAAGATCGAAGACGAGGCCCTCGCCGAGATCGCCCGCAGTCTCCGGGGGAACGCCGAGGGCCTCGCCGGCCTCAACGACACGCTCAAAGAGTACCAGGAGGCCGTCGAACACACACCGAGGACCGAGTCCGTCGTCGCCCTCGACGACCTCGCCGAGCGCGTCGTCGCCGAAGCGGGAGCCGACGGGACAGTCGAGATCGACGTTCCCGAGGGCCTGTCCGTCCGTGCGGACGATCACCTGGAGACGGCGCTTGCTCACCTCGTCGAGAACAGCTTCGAGTACGCCGGTGCGGAGCCGCGGGTCAGGGTCACGGCCCGACGGGACGGCGACGTCGTCGTCTGCACCGTCACCGACGACGGGCCGGGCATCCCCGACGTCGAGCGCGAGGTCGTCCTCGGGGAACGGGACATCACCCAACTCGAACACGGGACCGGGCTCGGCCTCTGGACGGTCAGGGCGATCACGGAGTCCTACGGCGGCGAGGTGGCGATCCGGAGCGACGACGGCGCGGCCGTGGACCTTCGCCTGCCGGCGGCCTGAGTGTCGGACCGCAAAACCCATCAATTCGGATGCACGACGCCCGGTATGGATGGTCCTCTGTCCATCGATGCCCCTCCAGGCACAGCGACGGTGAACGACCCCGCCCGGCGAGGCCCGGGGGTGGCCTGACCGTGCCCACCATCGAGACACGCGGATTGACGAAATCCTTCGGGGACGTGGACGCCGTCCTCGACCTCGACCTCACGATCGAGGCTGGCGAGGTGTTCGGCTTCCTCGGCCCCAACGGTGCGGGGAAGTCGACGACGATCAACCTCCTGCTGGACTACATCCGGCCCACCAGCGGGAGCGTCGAAGTGTTCGGGATGGACGCCCAGCGACACCCGGCGAAGATCCGCGAGCGGGTCGGCGTCCTCCCCGAGGGCTACGGCTTCGACGACCCGCTCACGGGCCGCGAGTACCTCGACTGGGCGATCGGGACGAAAGACGCCGACGACGACCCCGCGGCCCTGCTCGATCTGGTGAGTCTGACCGACGACGCCGGACGGATGGCCGCCGACTACTCCAAGGGGATGCAACAGCGCCTGGCGTTCGCGATGGCGCTGGTCGACGACCCGGACCTGTTGATCCTCGACGAACCCTCGACCGGGCTCGATCCGAACGGCGTCCGGACGATGCGGGAGAACGTCGCCGACGTGGCCGCCGACGGGACGACGGTGTTCTTCTCCAGTCACCACCTCGCGGAGGTCGAGGCCGTCTGTGATCGGGTCGGCGTGATGAACGAGGGCGAACTGGTCGCGGTCGACAGCATCGACGGCCTCCGCGACACCGTCGGCGGCCACGCCGCCATCGAACTGGAGTGTGCGACGCCACCGACGGAGCTGGGCGTCGAGGCACTCGACGGCGTGGTCGACGTGGCCGTCGAGGACCACACGCTGACGGTCACCTGCGTCGACCCCGGACGGAAGATCGACGTGGTCACACACGTCGCCGAACGGGCCGACGTCGTCGACATCCTCTCGACGACAGTGTCGCTGGAGACGCTGTTCAACGAGTTGACCGAGGGCGGTCGCGAGGGCGGCGGCGAGACGACCGCGGAGGTGGCACAGTGAGCATCGACAGCGTCCTCTCGAAGGACCTCACGAGCGTCCGGCGGTCCGGCGCGCTCTGGGGTGTCGCAGTCTGTCTGACCATGCTCGCGACGATGGTCGCGTACGTGAACATCGGCCGCGGCGCGCCGCCGCTCAGGGAGGCCCAGGACGCTTACGGCCTGCTGGCCGGACTCGTGGGCGTGCTGGTCCCCATCGTCGCCATCGTCGCGAGCTACATGTCGATCACGGGCGAGCGCGCCAGCGGCGGGATCAAGTTCCTGCTCGCGTTCCCGAACACGCGCCGGGACGTGTTCGCCGGCAAACTGCTCAGCAGGCTGGCCGTGGTCGGCGTCATCGTACTGTTCATGTTCGTCGCGGCGACGGCCATCACGGTCGCGAAGTACGGCGTCTTGCCCGTCGGCGTCGCCGTCGGCGTGTTCGCGGTCTCGCTGGTGTACGCCTGGGCGTTCGTCGCGCTCTCGGTCGCGTTCTCCTCGGCGACCGCCAGCCGGAGTCAGGCCATCGCCGCGGCCGTCGGGTCGTACTTCCTGCTGGTGATCCTCAATCTGACCTTCCGGTTCTCCCAGGTCGTCCGCCTGGTCTACGACACGATCCTCGGGCTGGGTGAGAACCCGCACCTCTACGCCGCCGCCGACTACGTGAGTCCGTACATCGCCTACCAGAAGGCGGCCAATCTCGTCTACCCCGCGGCGATGGAACGACAGGTGTTCCGGCTGCCCGAGGAAGCTCGAGAGACGCTCCCGGTCTACCTCACCGACGAGTTCTCGCTCGTCGTGTTCGCGGCGTGGCTGGTGGTCCCACTCGCACTCGGTTACCTGCGGTTCCAACGGAGTGATCTGCAGTGATCTCCCGGTCGCGAATCTCGGCGGCGCTCCTCGTCGTCGGTGCCGTCCTGCTGATCACACCGGGGGTGGTTCCGGTCCAGCCGGTCCTCTCCCACGAGATCGGCGGCGCGATCACGGCCGAACCGAGTGAGCTCGAATCGGAAGACGTCGAAGTGATCGCCTACGAGAACCTCTCGGAGCGCGGGAAAGAGCTGTACGAGCGAGCGCTCCGCGACGACGGGAGCTACGTGGTCCCGACCGGTGAAGGCGCGCCTGACTTCCAGTACCGTGCGGAGCTCGAAACCGAACGCGAGGACGATTCCGTGCAGCGGTTCGGCCCGCGAACCGTCGCCATCGAGCGACCCGACGATCCGGACTTCCCGGTCGTCGACGAGCGGGTACCCGAACGCCGCCCGCCCGAGAGCGAGCCGGGCGAGGCCGACGAAACGGGTGGCGGTGACGCCGAGGGCGGTGCCAGGGCGAGCGCGAATACGACCGACGCCCCCGACGACGAGCCGGACGAACGGACCGCGGAACGACCGCGAGACGCCGGGCGCTACAATCTGCTCCGGACCAGTTTCGGGAACCCGTCCCTGACGGACCCCGGGAACCTGCTCCGATTCGTCGCGGTCTTGGCAGGTGTCGTCATCCTCGGGAGCGGCGGGTATCTCCGATCGAAACCGTAACGCCGCCCCAGGTTACCCGTCGCGGGCAGTTACCACTGGCCGTAGATCAGGTTGCGCTGGATCTCGTTGGCCCCCTCGTAGATGACGGGGATGCGCACGTCGCGGTAGACGCGGGAGATGCGGTTCTCGGTGAGGACCGAACGGCCGCCGTGGAGTTGCATGCCACGTTCGGCACACATCGTCGCGGTCTCGGTGGACTTCACCTTGGCCTGTGCGGCCCAGAACCCGGAGTTGTCGTTGTTGGCGACCTTCTGGGCGGCCCGCCAGTTGAGCGAGCGGGCGGCCTCGAACTCCGTGCGCATGTCCGCGAGGATGTGCTGGACCTTCTGGAACTCGCTCACGTCCCTGCCGAACGCCTGTCGGCCGTGGGTGAAGTCGTAGGCCTCCTCGATCGCCGCCGCGGCGAGCCCGAGGCCGTGGCCGCCGACCACCACGCGCCCGTGGTTGAAGAAGTCCGCGAGCATGTAGAAGCCGGTCCCCTCGGTCCCGATGACGTGATCCTCGGGGATCCGAACGTCGTTCAGGTGCAGGTGAGCCTGCTTCGAGGCCCGGAAGCCCATCTTCTCGGGGATGTGTTCGGCCTCGTACCCGTCGGTATCGGTCGGGACGATGAACAGGGAGAAGTTGCCGTACCGGTCGTTCTCGTCGTGTCCCGTGCGGGCGTACAGCGTGACCCAGTCGGCCTCGACACCGTTGCCGATCCAGTACTTCTCGCCGTTGATGACCCACTCGTCGCCGTCCTTTTCGGCGGTGGTCTCCATCCCGGCGAGGTCGCTCCCTGTGTCGGGTTCGGACACTGCCAGCCCCGTCAGCTGTTCGTTCTGGGCGACGGGACGGAGGAACTCCTCTTTCTGCCAGTCGTCGCCGTACTCCTGGAGCATCTCCGCGCCGAAACTCGCCAGCTGGAGGGTCAGGGCGATCCCGGCGTCGGCCCGGTAGAACTCCTCGGCCATCGCGAGGATCTCCTCCAGATCGAGTCCGCGACCGCCGTACTCTTCGCTGATGTCCTGGGCGACCAGTCCGGCCTCCATTCCGGCCTCCAGCACCTCCCAGGGATACTCGCCGGATTCGTAGTAGTCCGCCGCCGCCGGCTCGATGTGTTCCTCCGCGAACTCCCGAGCCTCATGTTTCACGTCGCGGGCACCTGCCGGCACCACGTCTTCCGTTAGCAGTTCCATGACCGAGAGTTAACAGGGCCTGCACGAACAAAAACGGATTGGAACATTGTAAACGGTGTTCGAGTTTATTTTGGCGGCGGGTCTCGCCGGGATTCGTTCGCTGTCGACATTCCTATCACGGAGCCGAACAGCTACTCCGGTAATGACGGACACAGGTCCGCTCGACGGGACGGTCTGTATCGTGACTGGTGGCGGCCGCGGCCTCGGCGAGGCGACGGCGAAACACCTGGCCGACGAGGACGCGACGGTCGTCGTGAACGACCTCGGCACCTCGCTCTCGGGCGACGGCGCGAGCGAGGAACCGGCGGACGAGACCGTGGCGGCCATCCGCGACGCCGGCGGGACCGCCATGGCCCACTTCGGCGACGTGACCGATCTGGAGTACACCGAGGAACTGATCGCGGATACGGCGGCCGAGTACGGCCGCGTCGACGCCGCCGTCAACTTCGCGGGCGTTCTACGGGACGCGTACCTCACGGAGATGACCGGCGACGACTGGGACACGGTGATCGACGTGCACCTGCGGGGCCACTTCGCCCTGCTCCGGAACCTCGCGCGCCACTGGGACGAGACCGCCGAGGACGCAGAGCGCGAGCGTGCCTTCGTCGGCGTCACCAGCCCCTCCGCGCTGGGCAACGCCGGGCAGGCCAACTACTCGGCCGCCAAAGCCGGCGTGTTGGGTTTGATCCGGACCGCCTCCGCGGAGTTGCCACGCTTCGACGCCCGCGCGAACGCACTCCTCCCCATCGCCTATACCCGGATGATCGAGGACATGCCCCACGAACCCTTCGGCGAGGACGACTTCCCGCCGGAGAAGGTCGCGCCCGTCGTCGGCTACCTCGTCAGCGAGGCCGCCGAGGGCGTCAACGGTAAGACCGTCCGCGCGCAGGGCGACGTGGTGTCGCTCGTGGCCGACCCGAGAGACGAGAATTCGATGGTCGACCCCGAGGGCTGGACCGTCGAGAAACTTGGCGAGCGGTTCGACGAACTACTCGACTAGAGCCAACCGTCCGGCAGTTCCTCCCGGTGGTCGTGGATCAGTTCGAGGATCGGTGCGACCTCGTCCCACTTCGGGCCGGTGCTGATCTCGCCGGTATCCCGGTTCCACCGGATGATCCCCATCGCGTCGAGTTTCGGCAGGTGGTTGTGGATCAGTTCCGATTCCAGCACCGTGCTCTCCCGATCGGTCTCGGCGATCACGTCCAGCGGGTCCAGATCGGCGTCGTCCTGTGGGTTGTGATCCAGGAGCGCGACGAGCAGTTGTCGCCGGTACGGGTCCGAAATCGCCGTGAGAAGAGTCTCCCACGTGTCCTCCGCCATCCGGGACGCGTCTTCTCTCATACGATGCGTACCGCTCGTGGCGGGAAGACACGACGGCATGATACGCCATGCCAATACTTAATGTAGACGTGCGGAGATATTACTCTCGGAGACGGGAGCCGAAGCGGCCCGAGGCGGGTCGCCGTCGCCCGCGGAATCGGCGGCAAAGAGAGGGGGAAGTCACCCGAAACGGTCCCCGGCCGTTCGGCAGTCGTCTTCACGCGAGCGGGCTGTCTGGGAGATGCAGTTCCGCTGCTCGCCGTCGGACGTAGAATCGACGGCAAAGAGAGGGGGACGTCACCCGAAACGGTCCCCGGGCCGTTCGACAGTCGTCTTCACGCGAGCGGGCTGTCTGGGAGATGCAGTTCCGCTACTCTTCGTCGGGTGCGGCCTCTTCGGGCACCTGGCCTTCGACCAGCTCCTCGTCGGCGTACTCCTCGCGGAGGTCCTTCTTCGAGAACTTGCCCGTCGCTGTCTTGGGCACCTCGTCGATCTGGATGAAGTCGTCGGGGAGCCACCACTTGGGGTAGTCCTCGGAGATCTCCTGGCGCAGGTCCTCGGCCACGGCCTCGGGGTCGGCCCCCTCGACAGGGACGATGAACGCCACGGGCCGTTCCTGCCAGCGCTCGTGGGGCACGCCGACGACGGCGGCCTCGGCAACGCCGTCGTTGGCCATGATGGCGTTTTCGAGTTCGACCGAGGAGATCCACTCCCCGCCCGATTTGATCACGTCTTTCGCGCGGTCGACGATCTTGATGTAGCCGTCCTCGTCGACGGTCACCACGTCGCCGGTCTTGAGCCAGTTGCCCTCGAAGTCGTTCTCGTTGGCCTCGGGCCGCTCGAAGTACTCCTGGGTGACCCAGGGGCCGCGAACGTAGAGTTCACCGAAGTCCTCGCCGTTCCAGGGCACCTCGTCGCCGGAGTCGTCGACGACTTTGAACTCCAGGCCGGGGACGATCAGGCCCTGCTTGGCGCGGCGGTCGATCTGTTCCTCGTAGGAGAGGTCCTCGGCCAGCCCGGACTTGAGGTGGGCGACCGAGCCGATTGGTGCCATCTCGGTCATGCCCCAGGCGTGGGTGACGGAGACGCCGTGTTCGTCGAACCACTCGATCATGGCCTTCGGTGCCGCAGAGCCACCGATAATGACGGTTTCGAGTTCCGACAGGTCCACGTCGTTGCCGGCCTGGATGTACTCCTGCAGGCCCAGCCACACCGTGGGAACGCCGGCGGTGATGGTGACGCCCTCTTCCTCGATCAACTGGGCGATGTCCGCGGGCTCGGGCGATGGGCCGGGATAGACGTGTTTCGCGCCGGCCGCGGTCGTCGAGAACGGCATCCCCCAGGCGTTGACGTGGAACATCGGGACGACCGGCATCACCACGTCGTCGTCCTCGATGCCCAGCCCCTGTGGCGTCATCGTCGCCATGGTGTGCCCCCAGAGCATCTGCTGGGTGTACTCGACGCCCTTGGGCTTGCCCGTGGTGCCGGAGGTGTAACACATCCCGGCGGGCTGGTCCTGATCGACGACCGGCCAGTCGTACTCGGTCTCGTGGCCGTCGATGAACGACTCGTAGTCCACGGCGTCGAACGGCAGGTCCGGGACGGAATCGCCCATGATCACGAACTGCTCGACGGTCTCGAACGACTCGGGGTCGTACGCGCCGGCCAGCTTCTCGGCCAGCGACGGGTCGACGAAGATCGCCCGATCCTCGGCGTTCTCGACGATGAACTGGATGTGTTCGTCGGGGAGGAGCGGATTGATCGTGTGGAGTTGCGCGCCGAGCGTCGGGATGCCGAAGTAGGTCTCGAAGTGGCGGTGGTGGTTCCAGCAGAACGTCGCGATACGGTCGCCCTCGCCCATGCCCGCGTCGGTCAGAGCGTGAGCTAACTGTGCCGTACGGTCGCTGTACTCCTCGTACGTGTAGCGTTCGATCCCCTCGTGTGTTCGGGAGACGATCTCGGTGTCGGCATAGAGGTTCTCCGCACGCCACAGGAACGGCCGCAGTGTCTGGTCAGTGCCTCCTGGCATGCGCTAAACCAGCGGCGCATGTCATATCATAGTTCCCCTCGGATGTGACGGAGAAACGTCAAAACGTATTAGACTTCCAGGCGCTGCATCAGGCCGACGAGTTCTTCGAGCTGGGGGAAGGTGTACACCTTGACGTTGATGTTGGCGTCCTGTGCGTGGACGCGGGAATCGAACATGAGCGCCATGTCGCTGTCGCGGTCGCCGATGATCTCGTCGACGGTGCCGCTGCCGGGGCCGAACGTGAAGTTCGGCGTCGACATGTCGATGGTCGTCTCCAGCACGTTCGCCCAGCCGTCGATGAACCCGCTGGTCATGATGTTGCCGATCTCCTGGATCGCGCTCTTTTCCATCTCGGTGAACCCTTCCGCGTCGGGGTCGGTCCCGCCCATATCACCGAGCATCCCGGCGGCCAGGCGCTTCGCGCTATCGGCGTTGAACAGAAAGAGAACGTGCCCGTGGGGCGGCTCTTGCATCTCGATGTAGATACCGATCTGCTCGTCGTCGCCGACGTGTGTCTTGATATCCGGGATGTCGATGAAGTTGATCTTCGTGATCTCCATCTCCGTGTTCATCCCGGTCATCTGACTCATGTGGTTGGCGACCGTGTTCCCACCCTCCTTGGCCATCTTGTTAAAAATACTCAACTTCCGTATGTCGATCATCAACTCGCTCATGTGAGACCCCGAGGTAGCCGAACCTTCCGGGCGGCCGTATATAACTGATACCCAGCGAGTATCAAATGCTGTAACGTCTGTCGCCTGTTCCTCGCCGCCGCGGGTCACGCGACGCGGTGACTCACGGCGATCCCCTCGCCCAGGGGAATCAGCGCCGTCTCGAACGCCGGATCCGCGCCGACCGCGTCGAGGTAGTCCGCGACACCGGTGGTATGCTCGTTCACGTCACCAGGGTCCTCGCCCCGCACCAGCGCCGACAGTGCCTCGAAGTCGATGGGACCGGCCGTCACGGCGTTGTCCGCGATCACGACTCCACCTTCGGCGACCTTCGGCCGAACGGCCTCGAAGGCCTCCCGATACCGGTGTTTCTCGTTGTCGATCAGGACGGCGTCGAATGGGCCTTCGTAGTCGTCGACGGTACGAACAGCGTCGCCGAGTTCGTAGCTGGTCAGGTCGTCGAACCCGCCCCGACGCATGTACTCGCGAGCCTGGTCGAGTTCGTCCGCGTCGACCTCCGTCAGGACGATTTCACCGTCGTCGGGCAGCGCGCGGGCGAACCAGTACGCCGAGTAGCCGAAGCCGGAGCCGAACTCGAAGACGCGGCGGGCGGAGACCATGCGCGCGAGTAGCTGGAGCCACCCCCCGACCGTCGGCCCCACTGTCGGAAACCCTTCGGCGTCGGCCTGGGCGTCCATCTCGTCGATGATCTCGTCGGTGTCTGGGCCGATAGCGCGAGCGAACTCGGCGGTGGCGTCGGGCAGAATCTCGGGCATGGGCTGGCCTTTGGCCGGCGCTGGCAAAACGCTGGTCCCGTTCCTCACCGCTCGGCGTCATCGTCCGTCGCCCGCCCCTCACGGCCGCTGCGGGCCCGGGCGACCAGATAGAGGACGCCGAGGATGATCGCGGGGTACCCGAGGGCGGCGAGGTACGGGTAGCTCCCGTCCATATCCACGGATCGGTCCGTGCCACAAGTAAGCGTGCCGCCGATTCTCGGACGACGGGATCGGCGGCCTCACGCGTCGGGCGTGGCCGCGACCAGCGCCCGGACCCGATCCCGGTCGACGGGATTCGTCGTCTCTCCGTCCTCCTTCAGCGCCGTCCCGACGATGGCACCGTCGGCGACCGACAGCAGGTCCCCTATCGAGTCGGCGGTGACGCCGCTCCCCACGAACACCGGCACGTCCGGGTCGGTCTCGTCGCGGGCAGCCACCACGGTCCGCAGGTCGTCGGCGTCGGTCACCGACCCGGTCGCCGGGCCGGAGACGACGAGGCCGTCCGCACGACCGCGGTCGATCGCGTCCGCGACCGCCGCCCCGAGGTCCCGACCCCCGAGCGGCGCGGAGTGTTTGACCGCCACGTCGGCCAGCACGGCCACGTCGGTGTCGATTCCCTCACGCAGGCGGAGCGTCTCCGCGGCCCGTCCTTCGATCACGCCCTGGTCGGTCACGCGTGCACCGGTGTGGACGTTCACCCGGACGAACGCCGCGTCGACCGCCGCCGCCACCGACAGGGCCGCAGTCGCGTCGTTTCGAAGGACGTTGATCCCGACGGGACAGTCGACAGTCTCGACGACCGTGGTGGCCGCTCGCGTCATCTCGGCGACGACGTGTTTCGGTACGTCGTCGGCGTGGAACGGCGCATCGCCGTAGTTCTCGACGATCAGCCCGTCGACACCGCCGTCGGCCAGTGCGCGAGCGTCGGCACGGGCACGCTCCAGTACAGCCTCGCGACCACCGTCAGGATCGTACCCGGGGGCCCCGGGCAGGGACGGCAGGTGAACCATGCCGACGACCGGACTGGTCGTCCCGAACGTCGCGGCGAGTTCGAGCGACATGCTCCACGCTTCAGTGACGACACCTAAAGTCGCTCCGCCGGGTCGTCGGACGTGGGCTACGATGCGAACGTATTCGGGCCGGAATTTGGGAAATTCGCTCGAACTACCCAATCTGACAGTGAATTCTTACGAGGTGAAAATAGCATGATCGTTTGTTACATACCAGGCGAAAAGCTCTACGTGCAGAGGTGAAGAAAAATGGCTACGTCCGTCGACACCCGTACAGTTCTCGGCGCGGACGTCTCGCTCGAGTTGTCGGGCACGTGGGCCGGTTACTGGGTCGCCATGCTGCGGCTCCTGACTGGCTGGTGGTTCTTCCACGCAGGGATCACCAAGTACGCGAACCTCTGGACCAGCGCCGAGCCGTTCACGGCGACCGGCTGGTTGACCGGCGCGACTCAGGGGACCGTCGTGGCACCGATCACCGTCTGGTTCGGCAACAACGCCGCGTGGTTCGTGAACTTCACCATCCCGCTCGGCGAGACGCTGATCGGCCTGGCCCTGCTCCTCGGGGTGCTCGTCAGGTTCGCGGCCTTCTGGGGCGCGTTCCTGATGACGTTCTTTTACCTCGGGAACGCCGGGTTCGCCCACGGGTTCGTCAACGGTGACCTGATGGGCCTGTTGCTGTTCGTGACGCTGATCGTCCTCGGCGCGGGGCGGGTCATGGGCCTCGACCAGTACGTCGAGAACTGGGGCCTGGTCCAGGACCACCCGCGCCTGAAGTACCTGCTCGGGTGACTGAGGTGACAGGATATGACAGGCACACCCACGATATCCGCGGCTGACAGGGCGGCGATGCTCGTCGGCGGCGCGCTGGTCGTCGTCGGCACCGTCGTCCTCGGTCTGATCGAGACGTTCGTCGGGAACCCCAGTCCGGTGCCCGTGACCAACGAAGCCGGCGACGTGATCGCGTCCCCGACCATCCCGGTCGAGATCCGGGCGACGCTGATCGCGCTCGGCCTGCTGGTCTGGGGCCTCTACGGCGTGTACAAGCTCGCCGCCCCGTCCGGCGGCGAGAGCACCCCGACTGGCACGGCCGCCACGACCGAATGAACGGCGCACCGTCCCGGTGTGACCATCGCGTCACACCCGCGAACCGATCGTAGTTCCTCTCCGCTCCGTGGACTCGCCACCCGACAGCGGCGGCGCTGTGACGCTCAGTCGTCGGTCCACTTGATCGAACAGCCCCGCGAGGGCCTGAACTCGTCGTCGATTTCCTCGCCGGCCAGCAGTCGCTCGACGATCTCGCGCATCTCCATCTCGGTCGGTTCGTCGTCGGGGTTCAGCGCGTCGTCGATCCGGCCGTGGTACACTAGTTCGAAGTCGTCCTCGGTACGCTCGAACAGGAACGGATCGGGGGTACAGACCGCGCCGTACGCGCGAGCGACGGCCTGGCTCTCGTCGCGGAGATAGGCGTCGTACTGGATCGTCCCGTCGGCGACGAGGTCCTGCATCGCCTCGAAGGAGTCGTCGGGGTACTCCGCGGCGTCGTTGGGGTTGATCCCGACGACGGCGAGGTCGTCGTACGCGCCGGCGAGGTGGTTCAATTCGTCGAACTTCGCTTTCGCGTACGGACAGTGATTGCAGGTGAACACCACCAGCAGGGCCTCACAGTCGGCGAAGTCCGCCAGCGAGTAGGTCTCGCCGTCCGCGCCGGGCAGCTCGAAGTCGGGTGCCGGTTCGCCCCGCTGGATGGCATCGTCTTCGGAGTCGAGTGCGACCATGACGGCCGTGGGTAGGAGGCTGGTCGACAAAAGAATTGAGTCACTCGACGGCAGTCAGATACACAGCCCCGACCGCCAGCGCGATTCCGAGGCCCGTCCGGGCGGTCAGGGACTCGTCGAGCGCGACGATCCCGATGACGGAACTCGTGACGATGAACAGGCCGAAGATCGGAACGACGACGCTGACCGGGCCGGCCGAAAGCGCCCGGTAGTACGCGAGGATGCCGACCGCGAGTGCGAGCCCCGCGGCGTAGGCGTACAGCGACCGGTCGTGAGAGAGGTACTGGACGACGGGGGTGTCGGTGGCGACGACGACGCCGGTCGCGACGAGGACCAGAATACCGTTCGAGATCAAAAGCACCACCGTACTCGGTATCTCGCCCGTCGCGACCTTCGCCAGCGGCGCGACCAGACTGTACGCCAGCAAGGCCAGCAGCGCCCAGAGGAGATAGCTCATGCTCGGAGAGGGAAAACCGAACGACAAATCCCTTCCGATCAACCCCGCAGGCGACAGGTCGAAACAGGTAGAGACCCTTCCTTCGAACATGAACGCGCCGTCGCTACTGGAGATGCGCTGGGCCGACGTGCTGTTCGCACACTGGAGCGTGGAACCGGCCGTCGTCGACGCGAAACTCCCCGACGAACTCTCGGCCGACACGTTCGACGGTGAGGCGTATCTCGGCGTGGTCGGCTTCCGGATGGAGTCCATCAGACCGCGGGGCTCGCCGCTCGGACTCTCCTTCCCCGAGTTGAACCTCCGGACCTACGTCGACGGGCCGGACGGGCCGGGCATCTACTTCTTCAACCTCGACGCCGACGACTGGCTGGGCGTCGCCGTCGCCCGCCGCCTGTTCCGCCTGCCGTACTACCGGGCGGAGATGCAGGTCACCGAGACGGCCGACGGGTTCCGGTTCCGGAGCGGTCGCACCCACCCCGGCGTCCCGATGGCCGGCTTCGACGGGACCTACCGGCCGACCGGCACGCCGGGGGAACCCGACCCAGGGTCGCTCGAACACTTCCTCACGGAGCGGTACCGCTTCTACGTCGCCGACGACGGCGGCCGAGTCTACGCCGGCCCGGTCGAACACCCGCCGTGGCCGCTCCAGAGTGCGACGCTGGAGATCCGGGAGAACGGCCTGTTCACCGCCAACGGGTTCGAGGCACCGGAGACCGACCCGCTGGTCCACTACAGTCCCGGCGTGGACGTGGAGGCGAGCGCACTCCGGCCCGTGGACGGGTCCGTCCTCCCGCTCCCCTGACCACCGGCGGCAGGTCTGTAGCAACCGAAAGGTGAAACCGGGAGGACGGTGACCCTTCGAGCATGCCCTGGAGCGTCATGCCGGACTTCGACTCGTACGCGGCCGCGCGCGAGGAGTTCCAGTGGGACTTCCCCGACCGGTTCAATCCCGCCGTGGACTTCCTGCGGAAACACGACGATCCCGACAACACGGCCCTGGAGTATCTGACACCCGCCGGCGAGCGGGGTTCCTACACGTTCCGGGAACTCGACGAGCGATCCGACCGGCTGGCGGCCGGGCTGGCGGACCTGGGCGTCGGCCCCGGAGATCGGGTCGGCGTCGTCGTCCCGCAGAAGCCACAGAACCCGATCACGCACCTGGCCAACTGGAAACTCGGTGCGCTGTCGGTGCCGCTCTCGGTTCTCTACGGTCCCGACGCGCTCCAGTACCGGTTGGCCGACGCCGACGCGACGGCGGTCGTCGTCGATCCGGCGGTCCGTGACGAGGTCGACGAGGCCCGTCGGGACTGCCCGGCGCTGGACCACGTGATCGAAATCGAGACCGCGGCGCCGACGGGCGACGCCGTGGCGTTCGAGGCCGTCCTGGCGGCCTCCGGCGCGTCGGTCGATCCCTACGACGCGACGCCGGACACCGAGAGCGCCATCCTGTACACCAGCGGGTCGACGGGCCCGCCGAAGGGCGTCCTCCACTCTCACGCCCTCTGGTTGGGTCGGGCCGCTGCCTCCTACAACTACATGGATCGGGGACTCGGCCCCGACGCGACGGTCTGGACGCCCTCGGACTGGGCGTGGGGGTCGGCGCTGGGTGGGACCCTCTTCGCTACCTGGCACCACGGCGGGACGATGGTGGCCTACCCCGCCGAGACGTTCGACCCCGCGGCGGCCTTCGAGTTGCTGGAGGCGTTCGACGTGACCCATTCGTTCATGCCGCCGACTGCGTTGCGGTTGCTGATGGACGTGGAGAATCCGACCGGGCAGTACGACCTCTCGCTGGAGACCGTAGCGGCGGCGGGCGAACCGCTGACGCCGGAGATCCTCGACTGGGCCGAAGAGGCACTCGACGGCGTGGCAGTCAACGAGTACTACGGTCAGACCGAACTCAACCTCGTGGTCGCCAACTCCTCGGGCTGGTTCGAGACCAGGGCGGGGAGTATGGGCAAGCCGCTCCCGGGCTACGACGTGGCGATCGTCGATCCCGGGGCCGCCGAGGCGGGCGAAGTCGAGCGCATGCCCAGGGGCGAGGCGGGCGAGATCGCCGTCCGGCCCCAGGACCGGTCGGTCTTCTTCGACGAGTACCTGGGCCTGCCCGAGAAGACGGCGGCCAAGCAGGTGGGCGAGTGGTTCGTGACCGGCGACCTGGCCGAGCGCGACGCCGAGGGGTACATCTGGTTCAAATCGCGGAAGGACGACGTGATCATCACCGCCGGGTATCGGGTCGGCCCGATGGAAGTCGAGGAGGCGATCCTCGAACACGACGACGTGGCGCAGGCCGGTGTCGTCGGTGTCCCCGACGAGACCCGCGGGGAGATCATCAAGGCCTACGTCGAACCCGCGGCGGGCGTCGCGGGTTCGGACGCGCTACGGGCGGAGATTCGTGAACTGGTCCGGGACCGGCTGGCCGAGTACGAGTATCCCCGCGAGATCGAGTTCGTCGCGGAACTCCCGCAGACGACGACCGGGAAGATCCGGCGGACGGAGTTGCGCGAGGAGGACTAGCGGTTCTCCTCGACCGCGCGCTCGAATTCGCGGGCAGCGTCGAGGACGGGGCTGTCCGTGTTGACCGTGTAGTATACTTCCTCGTCTTCGGGGTGGTGCTTGTCGAGCATCCCGAGATCGACGACGCCGTCCACGTCGTCCATCAGGTGGAGTGTCTTCAGGGCGATGCCTGTCTCGTCGGCCAGTTCCGAGCGGGTGTAGGTCTCCTCGGGATCGAGCTCCAGGAGCGTGTCGATGATCGTCGCCATGGAGTCGTGTTCCGCGACGAACCCCCAGCCGCTGTCGGCCCGCGTGTCACTCTGCATGTAACTGAGACACCGATAGGGACGACCGTGGCTTAAACCTAGGAACGGTGTTCGCTGCCGAGCCCCAGTGTGAGCCAGGGGACGGCCCGATTCGACCGGGCGGATAGCAAGTCTTTAGTCCGCGCTCTGGTGGGATTAGGTATGAGCAGTCGCGCCGAGATACTGGCCTTGCTCCGGGAGAACGCGCGCTACTCCGCCGAGGATATGGCGCGTCAGACCGACCTCGACCCAGCCGACGTCGAGGACGTGATCGCAGCGTTAGAGGCCGACGGCGTCATCGCAGGCTACCAGGCGGTTATCGACTACAGCAAACTCGACGACGAGCGCGTGCGTGCGCTGGTGGAACTCAACGTCACGCTGGATCGTGAGACCAGCTACGCCGACATCGCCGAGCGACTGGCGAAGTTCCCCGAAGTCGAGGGCCTCCGCCTGGTGAGCGGCGACTACGACTTCGACATGGAGGTCGAGGGCGACTCCATGAGCGAGGTCTCGCGGTTCATCAGCGAGAAGGTCGCACCCGTTCCCGAGATCACCCAGACGGTGACCCACTACGTCATGGAGTCGTACAAGGAACGGGGCATCGAGTTCGGCGACGGCCACGACGACGACCGCCTCTCGGTGTCCCCCTAAGCCATGGAGGTGTCAGACCGCGTCGACGGCGTGCCCCCGTCGGGCATCCGGCGCTTTTTCGAGCTCGCCGAGGAGATGGACGACCTCATCTCGCTGGGCGTGGGCGAACCGGACTTCTCGGCCCCCTGGAGCGCACGCGACGCCGCCATCGCCTCGCTCGAACGGGGCGAGACCTCGTATACCGCCAACCGCGGGAAGCGGGAACTCCGCGAGGAGATCGCCCGCCACCAGGCACAGAACTACGGGCTCGAGTACGATCCGGACGACGAGATCATCGTCACGACGGGGGCCAGCGAGGGGATCGACCTGGCGATGCGTGCGCTGGTCGACCCTGGCGACACCGTGGCGGTGGCCCAGCCGACGTACATCTCCTACGTCCCCGGCGTGCAGTTCTCGGGCGGGAAGCCACTGCCCGTGCCGACCCGGGCCGAAGACGAGTTCAAGCTGACCCGCGAGGTGCTGGAAGACGCCGGCGCGCAGGCGGCCGACGCACTGATCTACTGTTACCCGAACAACCCGACCGGGGCGACGATGACCGGCGACGAACTCGCGGAGGTCGCCGCCTTCTGTCGCGAGCACGACCTGATCGTGCTGGCGGACGAGATCTACGCGGCGCTGTCCTACGAACACGAGCACACGTCCATCGCGACGCTCCCGGGCATGCGCGAGCGGACCGTCGTGTTCAACGGGTTCTCGAAGGCCTACGCCATGACGGGCCTGCGCCTGGGCTACGCGATGGGGCCGCCCGAGGCCATCGGAGCGATGAACCGCGTCCACCAGTACACGATGCTGTCGGCGCCGACGACCGCCCAGCACGCGGCGCTAGACGCCCTGCGGAACTGCGACGACGACGTGGCCGAGATGCGTACCCAGTACGACCGCCGCCGGAACTTCGTCCTGTCGCGTTTCGCGGAGATGGGCATCGACTGTTTCGAGGCCTCGGGTGCCTTCTACGCGTTCCCGGAGTGTCCCACGGACGACAGCGGGGCCTTCGCCGAGGACCTGATCCACGAGAAGAAAGTGGCGGTCGTCCCTGGTGGCGTATTCGGTGACGGCGGGGACGGTCACCTGCGCGTGTCGTACGCGACGGGTCTGGAGGACCTCAAGACGGCGCTGAATCGGATCGAAGAGTTCATTTCCTGATAATTTTAGGGTGTGTTTTCCCGTTTATCGGGGCGACGCGAATCGCGTGTTAGCGAACTGGAAGAAAGCCACAGATCGGGCGAGCGGTCGGTTAGTTGGCATCTCCGCCGGTGGTAACGTCGGGTTACGACTGGTAATGTGGACATAAACTTTTTTCCCTCGTAACAGTAGAGTGATGAGCAATGGCAACCGATGACAAAGAGGGGGGCGATGCCGATCCCGTCGACGCCGAGGAGACGAGCGCCGACGCGGAGAAGGTACTCGCTCGGGTCGAACGTGCCACAGTCGGAGAGTATACCTGGGAGGACTTCCGACGCGAGTTTCACACCGGTGGTCCGTTCGACCGCACGGAGTTTCTCGGGTTCGATCCCCGGAAGACGGAGGACAAGCTGATTCAGGGCGCGAGCGCCGCGAAGGGCCTGAACACGCCCTTCGAGCAGTTTCTCGATCCGACGAAGGCCCCCGTCGTCAAGGACACCTACAAGTGGGAGCACTACAAGCAGGAGTACTACTACACCGACGGGACGCCGCCGACGACCAGCGACGGGACGAAAAAGGAGTTCGATCCGGCCGACGCGCTCGGGTTCGACCCCGAGAAGACGGAGGGCGTCCTGAGTTTCGGCGAGGGACTGGCCTCCGAACTCGACGAGATGGTCGAAGAGCGGACCGTCAACGTCAACGAGGATCTCGACGAGGACATGTTCTTCTCGACCGTCGACGGCAAGACGACGGTCGTCAACCGCTACGACGTAGAGAAGGCCGTCCCGCTGTCGAAGAAGTCCCACTTCGAGGAGATCGAACGCTACTGGGTGAACAAGCCCTACGCCTGCGTCATCATCTTCCACTCGAAGAAGGAAAACGAGAAGAAATACTACGTCATCGAGCCACACCTCAATCCGATAGAACAGGAGCTGCAGGATTTCCTCGCCGGCAAGCTTCGGACGGCGATCAAGTACTCCGAGGACGACGTGGTCGTCGAAGGGAGCGAGGAAGACCGCGCCGAAGTCATCCAGCGCGAGGCTCAGCGGTTGCTCGACCGCTACGACCTCCTGCGTGGCGACGCTACGGTCGAGCCCGATCTGGGGGCCATGGACAAGTTCAAGCAGATGATGGGGATGGACGTCGAGTTGCCGACCACGGCGTCGGGCGACCTCTCGGGAATCCAGGCCCGGCCCGAACCCGCCATCCTCGACGAGGATCCCGACACCCTCAGCGAGTATCAGGTCGAGAAGCTGCTGTACGTCCTGAAGCGAAACTTCATCGGCTTCGCGAAGATCGATCCGGTCAAACACGACATCAACGTGGAGGACGTCTCCTGTGACGGGTACAACAGTCGGGTGTTCGTCTACCACACCGACTACGAGCAGATCATCTCCAACGTCGAACACGGCGAGGAGGAACTCGACGACTTCGTCGTCAAGCTCGCCCAGCGATCCGGGAAGGGCATCTCCAAGCGTCAGCCCCAGGTCGACGCCACCCTCCCGGACGGCTCGCGTGCCCAGCTCACCCTGGGTCGGGAGGTGTCCGACCACGGGACCAACTACACGATCCGTCAGTTCAAAGACGTCCCGTTCACCCCGATCGACCTCATCAACTGGAACACCTTCAGCCTCGACGAGATGGCGTTCCTCTGGCTCTGCATCGAGAACAACAAGAGCCTCATCTTCGCGGGCGGTACGGCCTCGGGGAAGACGACCAGCCTGAACGCGGTCTCGCTCTTTATCCCCTCCAGCGCGAAGATCGTCTCCATCGAGGACACCAGGGAGGTCGAACTGCCCCAGCGGAACTGGGTCGCGAGCGTCACCCGGCCCTCGTTCGGTGAGGACGACACGGGCGACGTGGACGAGTTCGACCTGCTGGAGGCCGCACTCCGGCAACGTCCCGACTACATCGTCATGGGTGAGATCCGTGGTGAGGAGGGTCGGACCCTCTTCCAGGTCATGTCGACGGGTCACACCACCTACACCACGTTCCACGCCGACTCGGTGGGCGAAGTCATCAAGCGGTTCACGACCGAACCGATCAACGTCTCGAAGACGCTGTTTACCGCGCTCGATCTGGTGTCGATCCAGACCCAGACCCGGACGGGCGGACGCAAGGTCCGCCGGAACAAGACCCTGACCGAGATCAACGAGTACTCCGCGGAGAACGACGAGATCAACGTCAGGGACGTCTACCAGTGGCAGGCCGAGACGGACACGTTCATCCAGATGGGCCAGTCCAACACCTTGGAGGAGATCAAGTTCGACCGCGGGTGGGACCAGGAGAAACTCGACGAGGAGCTGTTCAAGCGGAAGGTCGTCCTGGCCCACCTGATCAACCACAACATCAACACCTACCAGCAGGTGGCCGCGACGATCCAGGCGTTCATCAACGACCCCGACACCATCCTGACGCTGATCGCCCACGACCAGCTCGAAAACAGTCTCGAAGACCTCCGTGAGATGGAGTCGGTCAAGATCAACATCGACCCCAAAAAAGAGGAGATGGTCCCGCGGCCGGACGCCGGCGAGGAGATCAGCGAGGAGACGAGCGACATCCTCGACAACGCCACGCCGCTGTTCGACCGGTACAAGAGCATGGAGACGCCCGAGATCGTGAAGGCACTGTCGGGGATCGAGACCGACGAGGGCGTCGTCCCCGACGAGGAAGAAGACGACGACGACGCCGAGATCGACTTCGGACAGTTCGTGACCAAAGCCGGCGCGGAAGCAGAGGAAGGGGACTAGCATGAGCCTCGACACGCGGAGCGGTCAGACAGTCGGCAGCACGAGCACGCTGGGGGACACGTTCTATCCCCTCTACGAGTCGCTGTTCGACAGCGAAGGCGACTTCGTCAGTGGCGTCGAGAACAAACTGGCCCAGGCCCGGATGCCACAGAACGTCGAGTTGTTCCTCTCGCGGGCGCTCGGCGTCGGCGCGCTGGCCGGCCTGACGCTGTGGATCGTCGGCTCGCTCCTGGGCTATCTCATCTTCGCCCTGTTCCTGCCGGACGCACCGGTGTTGCTCGGCCTCTCAGAGAGTCAAATCCCGCCGATCCTGTTGCAGCTGAAGATCCCGTTCCTGGTGTTCGTCACCGGCATCGTCTTCGGACTGATCGGCTTCGGTATCGGTTTCGGCTCGATGGTCTCGATCCCGTACTTCCGTGCGGGGGCGCGCAAACGCGAGATCAACGTCTTGCTGTCCGACTCGATCTCGTTCATGTACGCGCTGTCGGTCGGGGGCCTGAACCAACTGGAGATCCTCCAGGCGATGGCCCGCGCCGACGACACCTACGGCGAGGTTTCCAAGGAGTTCCAGTCCATCGTGCTGGAGACGGAGTACTTCGACACGGACTACCGGACGGCGATCCGGAACCAGGCGCTGCAGACGCCCAGCGACGAACTGGCGCAGTTCCTGACGGACATGCTCTCCATCGTCGACTCGGGGGGTGACATGACCGGCTTCCTCGAGGACCAGAAGGAGAAACACATGCGGACGGCAAAGCAGGAACAGGAGATGGTGCTGGAGACGATGGAACTGTTCGGGGAGATGTACATGACCCTCTCACTCTTCCCCCTGCTTCTCATCATCATCCTCGTCATCATGTCGATGATGGGCAACTCCCAGCAGTTCCTGCTTCTCGGGACGGTGTACGGCCTGATCCCGCTGACCGGGGTCGGCTTCCTGGTGCTGGTCTCGACGGTCACGCAAGACGAGATCGGTGACGGCTACCTCCGGCCCGAAGGGGGCCGCGACGACGTGGTCGTCCGCGAGGGGCTCGACGTGCTGAACCTCGGTCTGGTCGAGAAGTACACCGGCGACCACGGCGTCTTCGAGAAGATCAAGAGCCGCGAGCGATCATACGAGCTGAGTTCGATTCTCCGGCGGCCACACATCTTCTTCCGGGACAACCCGACGGTCGTCCTGGGGCTGACGATCCCCATCTCGCTCGTGGCGGTCGTGCTGGCCGTGCTGTACGGGTTCGCGCCGCTGTCGCCGGAAGGGTTCGTCGAGAACCCGGTCGGGTCGACGTTCTTCTGGTTCTACGTCCCGCTGTACGTGAACTTCGTCCCGTTGATGATCTTCTACGAGTGGAACGTCCGGGCGCGACGCGGCGTCGTGAGCCAACTCTCGGAGAACCTCCGGAAACTCTCCAGTGCGAACGACACCGGGATGACGCTGCTGGAATCGCTGAACGTCGTCTCCGAGACGTCCTCGGGCAAACTGTCCGACGAGTTCGAGACGATGTACGCGAAGGTCAACTACGGGACGAACCTGAAGGACGCGCTGCGGGAGTTCAACAACAAGTATCACATCCCGCGGCTCGCGCGGACCGTCAAACTGATCAGCAAAGCACAGGAAGCGTCGAGTCAGATCGAGGACGTGCTGACGACGGCCGCACAGGCCTCGGAGAACCAGGACGACATCGACCGCGACCGGAAGTCCCGGACGCGGATGCAGGTGGTCATCATCATCATGACCTACCTGACGCTGCTGGGCGTGATGGCACTGCTGAAGACGCAGTTCCTCGACGTCATGTCCGGCCTGGCGAATCAGGTCGGCAGTGGCGGCGGTGGGAGTTCGGCGGCGGCCGGCGGCGGGCAGTTCGGCTCGAACGTCGACACCGGCCTGCTGTCGGTGTTGTTCTTCCACGCGGTGACGCTCCAGGCCGTCCTGTCGTCGTTCATCGCGGGGTACATCCGCGAGGTCGATCTGATTTCGGGGGTCAAGTTCGCCGTGATCCTGCCGACGATCGCGCTGATCACCTGGATGGCGGTGGGGTAACGGAGTGTCGACATGGGGGATATCGAAGCCATGGAGTTCGGGACAAGACAGGAGTCGTCGACCGGTCGTCGACCGTCGGGTGACCGCGGACAGACGAATCAGGACTACATCATCGGGATCACGTTCCTGCTTATTTCGGTGTTGTTCGTCTTCGGGTACGTGCCCGGCCTCTACTCGTCGTACGCCGACCCGGTGGACGGGACCCAGTTCACACAGACGGACCGGGCCGCCGAGTGGCTCGTCGACAACTACAGCGTCGAGGGGGCGGAGAACGTACTGGAGTACGACGCGACCGACCCCTCGGTCGGCATCATGGGCCTCTCCGACGAGACCGAGTTCGACGCGTTCCGCCGGAACGCGAGTATCAACACCACGACGAACAGACGTGCGCGGCCCAACGTCAACGTGATGATCGTCAACAGTAGTCAGCTCAACGCCCAACAGCTGTCGGACCCGATCGTGGCCGACGGCAACCGCTTGGAGTTCGGTGACGACTACGAGAACCAGTCGGCCGCGACCAGCAAGCGAGTCGTGGACCTCAACATGACGGACGAGCCGGCCGAGAACAGGGGCGACGTCGCCGACTCGGACGACTACTGTACCCCGTCGTGCTGGCTGATCGTACGGATCTGGTGACACAATGTCGAAGGATACCTCACACAGAGCGCAGGCGTACACCCTGGAGGGCGTCTTCGCGGCGATCATCGTCCTCACGTCGCTGGTGTTCGGGTTACAGATCGTCGACATCGGCCCGTGGGCCAGCGACACGAGCGAACAGACCAGTGCCCTGGAGACCAGGGCCGAGGACGTGCTCACGCTGACGGCCAACGACGGGAACCTGAGCAAGGTCGTGCGCTGTTACCAGGTCGGGACGGAGAGCTTCGAGGGATCGACGCTCGACGACGACTCGACCGAATTCGAGCGACTGCTAAACCAGTCGCTGAGCAACCAGAGTGTCAGTTTCAACGTGTACTTCCGGTACCAGACGGAGGACGGGGAGGTCGCGTCCGAGGCGGTCTCACAGGAGACGGGCGACCCACAGAGCCTCATCGCACCCTCAGACACCGCAGTGGTCGCGAGTCGAACGATCGCGATCTACGACGACGAACCGGTTAGGATCGGTGGTGCCAGCGGCACGGCCTGCGGTGACACGTTCAGCAACACGCCCAGAACCGTCGAGCAGTGGTCGGAGCAGCGTCCCTATTTCATGTCGGACGTGGCGCCGAACTCCAGCCTGTTCAACATCGTGGAGGTGCGGATCGTCGCATGGTGAGCCTGACGCTCCCCGACGACGAGCGCGGCCAGTTGTTGCTCGTCGGCGCGGCGACCATCGCCCTGGTCATCGTCGGATCCGTGATCCTGCTCAACGGGCTGAAGTTCACCGACACGGTCGGGACCGAAGGCAACTTCGACTCGACGGACGAGGCCCAGCGCACCGCCGAGATGGTCCGCCAGGACCTGTCGAAGATGGCCGACCGCGTGCGCAGCAAAACCGGACTCACGGGCTTCGAGACGGCCATGCGGCAGAGCATCTCGATCTACAGCAACCGGTTGTCGAACATGACCTTCGCCGACAGCGCGACGTACGTGAACGTCAGTCTGGACGTGAGCGCGTCCAGGGGTGGGCCACTGGTGACGCAGAATCTCACGTCGACACCGTCGTCGGACGAGGACTTCCGCAATCCCGGTTGGGGGAGTCTTCAGACCTACGAAGTAGCGCGCGGGGCGTCGACGGTCGGGCCGTTCAACTTCACTGTAACCCAGTTCCCGTGTGATAGAAATACCAGTCCGCCGGACACGAACTTCACGGTGACCGTCGAGAACACCAGCAGCGGGAACGTCTGGCAGATGCGGCTCACCCGGGACACCGACGGAGCCGCGTGCCCGTCGGTGCAGGGGACCCGATACATCGAGGTCTACGACGAGTCGGGAACGAAGCTCCAGAGCTGGTCGTCTGACTCCCAGAGCTGGTTCCCCGGCGTCGGTGACGGACCGGTAACTATCGACCTCATCAACGAGACGATAAGTGACAAAACAGTCCCTCTCGACTTCGCCGAGGGCGTCGATCCGGAGTACTTGATTACGTTCGACAACAACTTCGGCGGCGGGCCCGACACCTTCGGTGAAGGGTCCTACTGGGTCGGGAGCGATGGATCGTTCCCGACACCTGGCGACGACGGCAGCGGAAATCCACCGAACGTGCGGACACAGATCCAGCGCCCGGCGTTCGAGTTCGTCTACGAACGCCCTGGAGTCAGATACAACACGACGATGCTCGAGGGAGGTGGGGCATGAGCTTCCGCAGTGACACCCGCGCGGCCTCCATCGCCCTCAACCACGCGCTGACGCTGGGGATCACGGCGATTCTGATCTCCGGCCTGATCATCGGGGCCGGCCAACTCGTGACCCGGCAGGAGGAGCGCGTCAGCGAGCGGGGGCTCACCGACGTGAACGAGGTGTTGGTCAGCGAGATCCAGCAGGTCGACCGCATGGCGGCCACGGGGTCCCCGTCGGCGGTCCGGTCGAGTGTCTCGCTCCCGTCCCGGATCGGCGGCGGCGGGTACAACATCGAGTTGCAGGTCTACAGCGAGAACCGGGTCGTCCTCTGGACGAACTCGACGACGTTCACCGTCCCCGTCGAGATCGACAACGAGACGGCCGTCTGTGGGCGCGGGCTCTCTGGCGGCCCGACGAGCGTCACCTACCTCCCAGACGAGGACTGTCTCACCATCGAATCGGAGGTGCGCTGACGTGTTCGACGACACCACACGCCGCCAGCGAGCGGTGTCCGATCTCGTCGCGTTCACGCTGACGTTCGCGATCATCGTCAGCGGCATCGGGTTCGTGTACGTCAGCGGGTTCGACGCGCTGGGCGACCTCAGAGACGGGGAGAAGGCCAACAGCGCCGACCGGACGATGCAGGGGATCGCCGAGACCTACGAGGAGATCCACGAGGAGGACATCCCCGGCCGGTCGCTCGAGATCGAACTCGGCGGGAGTTCGATCCGGACGGTCGAGTCGAGACTGGTCGTGCGCGTCAACGATTCGGCGCCGACCGAGAGCACGATGTACGAACGGACGCTCGGTCCGAGAGCCCTCGTGTTGGACTCGCAAGGGGTCCCGACGACGTTCGTCTACGAGATCGGCGGGTTGTTCCGGCTCGGCCGGGAGGGACAGCTCCTCCGTCATCGGCCGACGTTCGAGTGTACCGACGACCGGGCGACGCTGTCGCTGATCTCGCTGCGCGGGAACATCAGCCTCGGCGGACAGACCTCGGTAGTGCTGGTCGGCCAGCACGTCGACGAGGGCTCGGAGAAACTGTTCCCGGGCCCGGATCCGAGCAGCAACCAGTACTTCCAGCCCACGGAGGCAGGGAACGTCACGATCGACGTGTCCCAGATGGCCGCATCCGACGCCTGGAAACAGTACTTCAGTCGGAGCGGGTGGGAAGAGAGCGGCCGTGACGGGGAGTTCTACTGCAAGGTTGACAAGCCGGGCGACGACGGTGGAACCGTCTTCCTCCGGCGGACGGTCATCGAACTGTCGACCATCTACTGACCCCCGTCACCCTCGTGACTGGCGGAGCCACGCGGCACTGCCTGGACAGAGGATCGCCGGAGACCCGTGTGTCGCTCTCAGTCGATCCACGCTCTTGCTTCGTCGCGTGCCTGGCATCCGCTCTTCGTCGCGCCTGCGCGTGCTTCGGGCCATCCGCTGTTGTCAGCCGTGGATCGACTCGGCGGCGCATCTTGCACTCCTCTCCGGTCCCATCCCAGCAGGCACCGCACCCGGTGAACGCGAGTGGTGGGTGCGACAGGACAGAAACACGACAGCGAGAAACAGGGGCGCGTTCAGAGAGAGAAGCGACAGCGGGGTCAACGTCGGCGTCGGGACGCCGAGGACCGTTAGCTGCCGAGCTGGATGACGTTCGCGTCGATGGAGATCAGGTCTGTGTCGAACGAGGCCTGGGACCGGGCGTTGTCGGGGACGAACAGCGTGCCCGACGCCGAGTCGTCGCTGGTCGAGATCTCGTAGGCGTAGACGCCCGGATCGAGCGTCGTGCCGAGGTCGACGGTGGAGATGTCCGCACCGGCCCGAACCTGCACGGACTCGCTCTTGTCGATGTCCGCCGATCCGGACGGGCTGGTTCCCTCCCAGAGTTTCACCGAGAGCGAGCCGGACTCGGCGATCAACTCGGGGTTGTTCACGACGACGTCGAGTCGCTGTGGGGCCACGTCCAGATCGGTCCGGGTCCCGGGTTCGAGCTTCGTCACGCCGACGTAGGCCCCATCGACCAGCAGCCGCGGTTCCTCGACGTTGACTTCGACGGTCGAGGTGGTGTTGGCCGAGGACACCGCGACCTCCATCTTCCCGCGGGTGCTGTCGTCCGGGTCGAACGTCATCTGGACCGTCGCCGTCTGACCGGACGAGAGTGTGAGGTCGTCCCGGGTCTGGTCGGAGTCACCGACGGCGACGTTGCCGGATTCACGCGTCGCGGTGAACTCGATGTCCTGGGTGCCGGAGGCCGAGCCGACGTTGGTCACCTCGGCGGCGACGGTGAAGGTATCGGTCTGTTCCACGACCGAATCGGTCGCCGATGAGTCGACGTTGACCACGAACGCGTCGTGGGACGTCGTCCCGACGTAGATGCTCCGGGTGACGCTCTCGTTGTTCGAGCTCAGATTGATCGTCAGCTTGTGTGCTCCGGGAGCCATCGTCGGGGCTTCGAGCGAGACGGTCTTGCTCTGACCGTCGCTGACGTTGACCCCCGAGAGGGTGTCTTCGGTGGTTCCGTCGACGGCGAGCGTGACGTTCGTCGTGTCGGGTGCCGTCCCGATGTTCCCGATGGTGACGTTCACGTCGGGGGTGTCGGTCGGCGCGACCTTTGCGGGTGCCTCGGTATCGTTGATCTGGAGGAGCGGTTCGCCCGACCCCGTCGAGACGTTGCTGGTCGCGTTCAGCGCCTGGAAGAGGACGACCGCGTCGTTGAAGTCCGGGTCACCGGAGGTGAACGCGTTGTCCGGGTCGGCATCCTCTTTCGACAGTTCGTACATCAGGACACGCTGGTTCTCCTGCAGGTCGAACCGACCGTTCGGCGTCGTGTAGTTCGCCAGGATGTCGGCGGCACTGCGCTGGTCCGGCTCCGCGGCCTCGAACCCGGGCACCTTCTGACCGTCTTCCTTGATGACCAGGTTCGACGGGTTCTGACTCTGACTGATGCCGATATTCTCGTCCCCCCAATCCGAACAGACGAGTCGATCGGCGTCCCAGTAGTAGGTGTTACCGTAATACGTGTACGGGATGTATCGGACACCGTATGCGTTCAGGTCGACATCGCTGAACTCGTTACAGGTGTATGACTTCGCGAACACGGAGACTTCCGTCCCCGCACTCACCGTCGCAGTGTAGTTCAGCGACGGATCTTCGTCGATCTGGAGCGTCCGCATCGTGGGCGTGTTCATATCCTGGGTCCCCCAGGGCCGAGCGACGCCGTTGGGGTTCGAGTCGTTCTGGAGTGCGACGTACATCTCGATAGGCCCACGACCGACGTAGTAGTCGCCTTCGCCTCCCCGCACAGTCCCGTCCTCGATGCCAGTGGTCAGCGCGGTCCCTTCGACCCGCATGCTGACCGTCAGGTTCCGGGTGACGGTGATACCGGTCCCGTTGTCCTCACCGATACCGGGGCCCTCGGGCGGGTCCGTGGTGACTCTGACGTTTTTCGTCAACGTCATGTTCTGAGTCGACACCGTGACGGGATACGTGCCGGTGCTGGTGCTGGACGGGACGTCGTAGGATCCCTGGACGACGGTCTCGTTGTCGACGTCGAGCGCCTGACTCCCGGACGTGATGGTCGTCCCGTCGAACGAGAACGTGTACGTCACGGGGCCATCTGCCACACCCGTGTTGACGAGCATCGCGGAGACGTTCAGCGTCTCGCCCGGTTTGATCGGAGCCGGCACCGCGCCCATCTCCTGGATGAGGAAGTACGACTGTTCGCTGTCGCCGGCGGTGAAACTCCCAGTCGACGACTCGTTCGCGGTGGTAACCTCGTACTGGTAGACACCACCCTCGTCCACGTCGAGATTGTCGAACGTGATCGTTTTCGTGTTACTGCTCGGGATCGTCGTGGTCTTGGTCTCGGTCGTGACCAGGTTCCCGCTCTCGTTACGGACGTAGAGTTTGACGTCCTGTTGTCCACCCGAATTCCCTTCGTTCTTGATCGACGCACCGATGTCGAAGTCGTCGCCGACGACGACCGTCCCACCGCTCGGCGGCGTCGTGCTCTGAACGGCGAAATACTCGTTGTCACCGATCAGGATGTCCGTCGACGCGATCTCGGCCGGGCCGCGACGGTTGACCACGGCGAACGTGGCGTTCAGGTTCCCCTGCAGGTAGGTCGGCACGGTGTAGGTGAGTGTTCGCGTCGAGCCACTCCCGAGCGTAAGCTCTCTGGATTCCAGCACCGTCCGATCTGATCCGGAGGCGTCCGGGAACGTGAATTCGACGGTCTTCGTGGCCTCCACTGCTCCCGTGTTCGTGATTTCCGCTTCGATCGTCTCGGTGTCGGACGCCATCATGCTCGCGGGCGCGTCCGTAATCGAGACATCGAACGTCGCGAGGTCGCCGGGCCCCGAGACGACCTTGACAGTCCCGTTTCGGACCTCGTCTCCGGTATCGAGGCTGTACTTGTACGTACTCCCGCTCGTGAGATTGTCGTGTTCGACCCGGAACGGGAGGGTGACGTTCTGGTTGTTCAGCAGGGAGACGTTCCCGTAGCCGGTCACGTTCGATTCTTCGAGCGTCCACGAGCCGCCGCTCTTGCTGTACCAGTCGAGTGTTATGTTCTGTGCACCGGTCAATCGACCAGTGTTGTTCACCGTCGCGTTGACCCAGAAGTCCTCCGACTCTGTGTTCGACTGGTAGGCCACGAGCCCCGGCGGTTCCTCGACGGTGTAGGTAGGTTCGACTCGTTCGCCGATCGCGAAGGTGATGTTGACGTCGTCGCCGGCGTCGACGGTCGGGTCGGCCGTCTCGATGGTCGTCCGATCCGGCGAGAAGTTCCGTTCGGCGTAGGTGTGCCAGGCCGTCGCGAACGGACTGTTCTGGATCGAGACGGTCATGTTCGAGAGCACGCGCGGGTCACACGTGATGTCCGCCGGCGTCACGTCCGGGTTCGCCTCGACCTCCTCGAAGTCCTTGTCGGTCAGCAGTGCCTTCTGCAGGTACTCGTTTTTGATCTGCGAGCCCGACTCGTTGACGGCCGCGACGAGGCGGTCGGACTCCCGCATGTTGCCGTCGAAGTCCGTGAGTTTGACCCCCAGCTGTCCTTCACGGTAGTTGAGTGCGGGCGGCGACACGACGGAACTGCCGCCACGCGAGGATTTGCGCCAGACGCCACCGGCCTCGTAGCCGACGATGTCGCCGTCTTCGGTCTCCGCCTGAAGCGTCCCGATAGAGATGGGGCCAGTGTAACAGATATCGCCCCCGTTCGCGACGTCCGCGTTCTCACCGACCGAGAGATTGATCGTGGTCTGCTCGATGGTCCGGACGTTCCCGCCGAGATTCGACGGGAACTCGAAAGCCATCCGGTTGTTGTTCTCGAGATCGTCGATGCGCGAAGACACCTCACGCATCGACTGTTCGGCCACTTCGACCTGATTCTGGTTGTCCACGTCCTGAACGAGACTGCCACCGAGAACCACGACGACGAGGGCGCCAAGGGCGACGATGCCGACCAACAACGCCAGCCCGACAACCGGCGATACGGCTCTGTCACCCGATGGCACCCCTTCCCCTGGGGCTGTCATTTCACCTTTAATTCCCGGTAGTTGAATAAAAACCCATCGACAGTTATGCGCGCTGTGTCCGATACGGGCGCGAAACGCGGCGATTACGGGATTTCGATATTTGATAAACGAGCCGGGCTCGCGGTCTCAAATTTCGAAGTATCGAGTCACCGTGGCAACAATTCACCAGCCACGCGGATCCGTTCCACTCCGAAGGATCTCGAAGACCGGTCCTCAGTACCGGTACAGCGAGACCACCGCAGGTAGCCGGTCGTACATCCAGACGGCGACCGGGAGTCCGACGATCGAGACGGTAAGGAGATACGCGACACCCATCCAGATGCCGCTCGCCCACCACCCGATCAGCAGGAACCACACCGCTCGAACGAGGAGGCTGCGCTGCTCGCGGTGCTGAGTTCGGATCTCGTCGGCGCTGGCGACCAGGGTTCCCGGCCGGCGTTTCAGCGACACCACCGTGGGCACCTGGTTGATCATCTTGATCCCCAGCGGGATGCCGACGATCGTGACGTTCAATAGCCACGCGACACCCATCCAGATGCCCGTCGCCCACCATCCGATCAGCAGGAACCACGCCGCTCGCACCAGCAGCGAGCGCTGCCCGACGGACTGGCTCACCTGATTTGTTACCATACGTCCCGTTGGACACCACGAGCAAAGAGCGACTCGGCGAAGCGGAAGTGGCTCCCACAAGAAGTGAGCCGTCACCGAGCCAGGAGTTCTCGCGCTGTGATTCCTGCGCGGTCAGGATCCCAGCCGCTCGCCGTTCTGGAGCGCTGCAGTCACGATACCGGCCGTCTGTCCGACCCCGACCACGGCCAGCCCCGCGACCGCGACGGTCGCGTCGTCCAGCAGTGTGGCCCCGCCGGCCGCGAACAGTCCTAGTCCGACCAGCGAGAGCGCCGCACCCACCAGGTAGACGTGTCGGTAGGTCGGCCCGCTCATCGCCGCCCAGGTCCTGACGTAGGCAGCCCCCGGGAGGACGATCCAGGCGTACAGCGCCAGTGCACTCAGCGGATCGGCCTCCGGCGTGACGACGAGATCGACCGTCCCGAGGATGTTCACGACCGCGCCCACCGCCAGGACACGCTGCCACGCGCCCAGAACTGGGCCGTTCATCTCCGACAGCGTGGTCAGGAAAAAGGTTACCAGCAGTACGTCCATCACCACCATCGCGATCAGGACGGTCCGGGCCGTGATCAGGCCCAGCACCGCTGCGGCGGCGAAGACCCAGGCCGCCGGCACCAGCCCCGCCGGCCCCACGTCTTTCAACAGGCCCATGCCAGCCGTCAACGAACGGCGACGTGTTGTGTATTCCGGTCGCCCATCGAGTAGAAGGCTACAGCCGGGGCTGGAGAACGATGGACCGATGAGAACCGAACGATCGACCGAGCGAAGCGGGGGAAGGAAGCGAGTGGACTCGCGGGGGTCCCGCGAACGCAGTGAGTGGGACCACGCGAGGGAACGTACGACTGACCGAGCGAAGCGGGGGAAGGAAGCGAGTGGACTCGCGGGGGTCCCGCGAACGCAGTGAGTGGGACCACGCGAGGGAACGTACGACTGACCGAGCGAAGCGGGGGAAGGAAGCGAGTGGACTCGCGGGGATTTGAACCAGAGGAAGACGGTCACCTCGCGGCGCTCGGTTCTGCGACTTCCAGGGTTCAAATCCCCGCATCGACGACAATTTGCGCCGCCCAGCGTCCCTGAGCGGCGCAGAAATTATGGACTCGCGGGGATTTGAACCCCGGGCCTTCCCCGTGCCAGGGGGATGATCTACCGCTGATCTACGAGCCCGCGCACTCATCGCTATCCGGCCAGTTTTCTTAAACCCATCGAAGGAGTTCCCCCGCGGGAAAGGACAACTCACAATGCGTTTTACCGGCCAAAATCGTTAAATAGCCCGTTCAGCGGCCACAATCCATATATTCCAGGTGCTGTGATTAGGGGTAGTTGAGAGTACCAGTCGGCAGCGGGCCGGGCGACGTGCGGGAACCGAGCGGCGACTGTTCGGCCTAGTCAGACGAGGGATTCGCATGGAGAACGCAAGCGCGTCCGACGGGACGAACGCGGCCAGCAATCGCCAGTCGGGGCCGTCTCGACCAGTGTCAGGTTCGGACGCCGATCCGACAGGCGGTGGTACCGAACACCGAACTCGGAGACGCGCGCAGACCACGCTCGATTTCACCGTCGGTGTCGTGCTGTTCGTGTTCGTGCTGGTGGCCATCTTCGCGTTCGTGGCGGGGACCGTCCAGCCGTTCACGACGGGCGATCAGGAGGACATCGTAGCGGTCAACCGGGTCGCCGACGGACTCGCGGAGGACACGCTCGGCGACCCGGACACACCCTACATCCTGGACACGGACTGTACGGTGGCGTTTTTCGAGGGCGGCAGTCCGCCGTCGGACTGTCGGTTCAGCGACCAGCAACTCGACGAGCAGGTCGGCGTGACCGACAGTGCGTTCCTCAACGTGACGGTTCGGGGGAACGTGAGCGGGTCGGGTTCGCCCAACGAGTTGCTCTGCTGGGACGAGACGGCCGGGGAGCTGGTCGAGCAGGGCACGACGGACTGCACGACGGCCGACGTGGAGACGCTCGCGGTCGGCGACGATTCGGCAACGGGCACCCAGTCGTCGGTGACGGCACGACGGTCGGTGTCGGTCAACGGGACCAGCGTCTCGCTGGTGGTGAAACTATGGTGAGCGACCGCGGGCAGGTCCACACGCTCGAGGCCATCGTCGCGGGGCTGTTGTTGACCTCGAGTATCGTCTTCGCGCTCCAGATGACGGCGGTGACGCCGCTGTCCGCGAGTACGTCGAGTCAGCACATCGAGAACCAGCAGGAGGCCAGCGCGGCGGGCGTGCTGGCGATGGCGGCCCGGAACGACTCGTTGCGCGAGACGGTGCTGTACTGGAACAGCACGGAGAGTCGGTTCCACGGGGCGACGGTCAACGGGTTCTACACCCGGAAACTCCCGACGGATCTGGGTCGGAAACTCCAGCAGACGTTCGGCGACCGCGGCATCGCCTACAACGTCTACGTGGCCTACTACAAGTCCGGGCGGCCCCAGCGCAAGCCGATCCTCTACCGCGGTGAGCCGACCGACAACGCGGTATCGGCGGGCAAGACGGTCGTCATCGCGAACGACACGCGCTTGCTGACCGAGAACATGACTCGCGGGTCGCGGGTCAACAGCTCGAACTTCTACGCCGACAAGAACGGCGATGGGCCCGTGTTCGACGTGGTCCGCGTGGAGGTGGTCGTGTGGCGGATCTGAGCGGCGACGACCGCGGGCAGGTGCTGCTGGTCGCGGGGTTCGTCCTCGCGGCGTCGTTCGTCGCGCTGACGCTGGTGTTGAACTCCGTCATCTACACGGAGAACCTCGCTACGCGTGGAGCCGACGCCGGGGGCGGCGACGCGATCAGCTATCGCAACGACGTCGCCGACGGGCTAGAGTCGGTCGTCGAGTCGGTCAACCGGAACGGCTCCTCGCGGACGGCGATCCGGGACGAGCTCTCCCGGGCGGTCGTCTCGACGAGTCGGCGGGCCGCGCAGTTCCAGGTGTTACGCGGGATCAGTGCCAACGCGACGCTGGTCTCGGTCGCGTGGGGGACCCGTATCGGTCAGAACCAGACCACGGGGAACTTCACCAACTCGACGGTGCCGGCCAGTGCCGACGTGGCCAGCGACTGGACGGTCGCCACGGGCGTCGACGCGACGCGCTCGGCGCGGATCAACGTGACCGATTCCTCGGAACTGGCCCTGCAGTCCAACGACCCACTGGAGTTGCAGGTCACCGACGGGTCGCCCTGGACGGTCACGCTGTTCAAGAACGACAGCGCCGGCACCACGACGGCCATCGAGGTCGATCCACCCTCGGGGCCGTCCCGGGTCTGTTCGGCCGGGAAGGACCCAGCCATCGGACTGACCGCGGGCACGTTCAACGGGACGGACTGTCCCGCCCTCGAGTACGGCGAGGGTATCTCGACGCCCTACACCATCGCAGTCCGGAACGGCCGGCAGTTCCAGGGCACCTACTCGCTGGTGGTCGACGAAGTGATCGACAGCACGGACATCGAGTACGACAACTACGGGACGGCGCCCGACGTACCGTTCGCAGTCCCGGCCGTCTACTCGGCGACGGTCCACGTCGAGTACCAGTCCACGTCGCTGTCGTACGCGACGGACGCGCAGGTGCGCCCGGGTGAGAGCGATGACTGACGAGCGGGGCGTCTCGACGACGCTCAACTACGTGCTCGGGCTGTCGATCGCGCTCATCCTGATCACGGGGCTGCTGGTGGCGGGTGGCTCGTTCGTCGAGACCCAGCGCGACCAGAGCATCGAGACGGAACTGGCGGTCCTGGCCGAGCAGGTGAGTTCCGACGTGATGATGGCCGACCGACTGGTCGAGACGACGAGCGACAACGAGTCGGTCCGGGTCGGCCGTGACCTCCCGCCTCGCGTCGCCGGCAGCAGTTACGAGGTGAAGATCGAGGGCGGCTCGGACCCGCAGGTCGTCGTCCGGACGACCGGTCCCGAGATCACCGTCGAAGTCCCGCTGAAGACCTCGACACCCATCGAGTCGTCGTCGGTGTCCGGAGGGACGATCGCCGTCAACTACACCGCGAGCGACCGACTCACAGTGGAGGACGATCAGCAATGAACGGGAATCGTGCAGTCAGCGACGTGATCGGGTTCGTGATCGTCTTCTCGCTGGTCGCGGCGACCGTGGGCATCGTCTCGGTCACCGGTATCGGCATCTTACAGGACGCCCGCGACGCCGAACAGGTGAACAACGCCGAGCGGGCCTTCGACGTGCTCGCGGACAACATGGCAGACATCCACCAGGAAGGGGCACCGAGTCGGTCGACCGAGATCAAGCTCGACAGCGCACGGCTCGAGGTACGAGCACCCGTCGAGATCAACGTCACGGGCGTCGATCCGAGCGGGACGAACCCCAACGTCTCCTACTCGGCGGTCCCGATCGTGTACGAGGGTCGCGGCGACACGGCCATCGTCTACGAGGCCGGTGCCGTCTTCCGTGACTCGCCACAAGGCGGCATCGTCAGTGAGAAACCGCCGTTTCGCTTCGCGGACGGCGAGGTGATCATCCCGATCATCCAGACCCAGCAGATGGGCAACGCCACGAGCGTCAGCGGCGGGACGATCCGGGTCCGGGCCGAGCAGGCCGTCCGGGAACCACTGGCCGAGTTCGTGCAGCGGGAGGCCGCCTACGACGCCCTGATCGTCAACGTCACGTCGCCCCGCTACCGGCTCTGGAAGCGCTACCTGGAAGAGGACGCCGACGCCACGTGTACAGTGACCCGCCCGGAGACGGTCCAGTGTCGGATCGACGATCCCAAGCGACTGGCGGTCACGCGGACGCTGATAAACTTCGAGTTCGAGATCTAGTCGAAGTCGACCGCGACCTCGTTTTCCGTGACGTGGAGGTACGTGATGTATTCGGCCCCGCTCGCCGTCTCGTAGTTGAGCCGGCCCGAGGAGGCGTCCTGCACGATGGCCCGGCTGTTGCCCGGCCCCATCTGTGAGGTCATGTCGATGTCCGGGCCCATCAGCGAGGTGTAGTGGTTGACGACGTCTTCGAGCGTGCGGGCGGTGCCGGTAGTCCCCGGTGAGTACGGCCCGTCGGGTTCCCAGCTCACGGTCCCGTCGTGTCGTTCCAGCGTCGCGTCGCCGTGCGTGTAGTCACACTTGATGTGCTCGCCGAAGCGCCACTTGTTGCCGGCGCCGGGCCCGCCGCCGCAGTTGATGCCCGGCGCGTTCTGGTCGTAGTCCATGCCACCGAAATCCGACAGCAGGTCGATGGAGAGTTGCGGGCCGTCGCTGGTGCAGGTCCACTCGACCCTGCTGTCGGGGTGGGCGCTCGGGTCGATCGTGGTCTCCCAGTACTCGTACTCGCCGGAGCCGTCACCGGAGTAGTAGTACAGCCCGACGTACACGTCCGAGGTCGGTGCGGTCGGACAGCTGTTGTGATAGTTGTTCCCCGTCGGCAGGACGTGTAACTCGTACTCCTGGTTGTTCTTCTCGTCGTAGAGCGAGAAGTGGTCGTTGTTCCCGTTGGTGTAGACGATGTCGAGTTCGAACTCCTTGAGGGGGTGGCCGGCGGCGATTCCGTCGGCGGGCACGCTCTCGCCCTCTTCGGGAATAGTAAAGGAGCCGGGCGGACCGCCGATGGACTTCAGCTCGAGGCGAACGGTGCGGTTGCCGTCCCAGACGGTGACTTCGCCGGTCGTTCGCTCGCGGAAGTACGTCGCCCAGGCCTCGTAGTAGTCGCTGCGGACCGTGACGTTGACCGTCCCGTTGCGGATCGGGTTGGTATAGTTGCGCTCGGTTCCGTTGTAGGGGACGCCGATCTCGTCGCCGGCGGTCGGTGTCGACCGCGCGGGGAAGACGAGGTCTGCCTGTTTCTGTGGCTCGATCGACACGTCGACGCTGCCCTTGGCGTTGCCGCCGCCGAGCGTGCGGATGATCGGGAGCGTCAGCGTCGCGCCCCGGTAGTGAAACTCCGGCGGGGAGATCATGCGGGCTTCGCCGTTCGTGGCGCGTTTCCAGACGCCACCGCCCTGGTACGCGAGCGACTGGTCACCGTTCTCGTAGCGGAGCGCGCCCATCGACCTGTTGTAGATGACCTCGCGCTCGTCGTCGTCGTCCTCGGTGTAGTTGTTGTGGACGATACGCATCCACCCGGACCCTTCGTCGACCTCGAACGTGCCGCCGTCCTGACCGAACGAGATCGTCTGTCCGTTGGCGTCGCCCAGTGCGACCATCGCTGCCCGGGAATCGAACAGTGTCATCGAGTGTTCGGCACGCTGAAGTTCCGACTGGGACTGCGTACTCGTCAGCGCGCCGGAACCGATCATCACGATGAGAACCATCCCGGCCATGACGATGGCGAACACCAGGACGTAGCCGATCGGACCGGATTGTGCGCGCGTGCCCGGCCGCCGCGTCCCTGCTGCCATGTCCACACAGATTGCGTACCGAGTAGCAAAAACGCTCCGGCCGTACTCACGGATGGACGCGAAAGAAACCCCCACACCACGGTTCGAGTCGGACGACGGAGCCGGCAGCCGGGTCGGTCGGGAGCCGCGAGTAGAAACCGTAAAGTGGGAGAGCGGGAAGTTTGGGGTGGGAACAGCACGACCGCAAATCCGACGCGCCGCTACGATCACTTTCGCGGCTTGGGATTGCGGTAGTGTTTCGGCAGTCCGCCGGCCCGCGGTGTTCGCTTTCGAGGCCAGCACCGCCTGCCGGCACGCCGGACAGCGGTCGTAGCGGTTCCAATCATTCAACAATGGCACGAATGCACACACGCCGCCGCGGCTCGTCCGACTCGGACAAGCCCGTGGCAGACGAACCGCCGGAGTGGAGCGACGTCGACGCCGACGCCGTCGAAGAGCGCGTCGTCGAACTGGCAGAACAGGGGCTGAGCCCGAGCGAGATCGGGCTGAAACTCCGTGACGAGGGCGTCCAGGGGACCCCGGTCCCCGACGTGTCCCTCGCCACGGACAAGAAGATCACCGAAATCCTCGAAGAGAACGACGCAGAGCCCGATCTACCCGAAGACCTGCGCAACCTGATGGAGCGGGCCGTTCGCCTGCGCGAGCACATGAACGACAACCCCAACGACCATCAGAACAAGCGCGCGCTCCAGAACACCGAATCGAAGATCCGCCGCCTGGTCGATTACTACCGCGGCGACGAGCTGGACGCCGACTTCACGTACTCCTACGACACCGCCAAGGAACTCCTGTAGGATGTCCACCGCCGACCGTCCCACCGAGTCCGCGTCCGCCGCGAGCGACGTCTCCGCGGTCTGTCGCGACGCCGAGTTCGTTCGGCTCGTCGCGGCCGCCGACGGCGACGCCCTGGCGGCGACTGGCGTCCTCGCCCGGGCGCTCGCGGCGACCGACCGGCCCTTCCAGGCCAGCGTCGTCGCCCCGACCGCGACCGCCGAGCGCGCCACCGAGGCCGACGCGACGATCACGCTCGGCCGGGCCGACGCAGCCGCGGACGCGGCGATTCCGTCCGGCCCGCAACCGATCAGCGAGGTCGCGTTCCAGGCCGCCGAGCAACTCGGCAGTGCCGACGCCGTCCTCGCGCTGGCCGGCGCGACCGTGGCCGACACCACGCCGAGCGCCACGCTCGTCGAGGCGGCGGGCGTCGAGCGCCGACCCGGCGTCGCGACACCGACGGCGGACCTCACCGAGGGGCTGGCCTACGGGACACGCCTGCACGCACCGTTCTCGGGCGACCCGGAGTCCGTGCGCGCGGCCCTGGCCGACTGCAACCTCATGCTCGCGGCCGAGGACGTGACGGCGCTCGACGACGACGATCGCCGCCGACTCGCCTCGATGGTCGCACTGCGGGCCGCCGGTGCCGGGGACGCGACCCCGCGCGCCGCCGAGTGTGTCGAGGACACGCTGCGACCCCACGAGGGTGGTCCCTTCGGGACCGTCGAGGGGTACGGCGACGTGCTCGATGCTGTCGCACGCGTCCAGCCAGGCACCGGCGTCGCGCTGGCGCTTGGCCACGACGCGCGCGAGGCGGCCCTCGACGCCTGGCGGACCCACGGCGAGCGTGCACACCGCGCGCTCGGGGCCGCGACGACCGGCCGGTACGACGGGTTGTTCGTGGCGAGAGGCGCGGCGGACGATCAGGGGTTGCCGGACGCAGCGGCGATCCCGGTCGCCACGGCCGCGCGCCTGCTCCGGGACTTCCGGTCGCCGGAGCCGGTGGCGCTGTTCGTGACGGACGGGCAGGCCGCCGTGGCCTCGGTCGAGGACCGCCAACTCGGGGCGACGATGGACGCGGCAGTCGAATCGGTGGGCGGTCGCGCGGCCGGCACGGGTCGGCGCGCGCGGGCGACCTTCGAGACCGACACCGCGGAGTTCATCATGGCCTTCAGGGAGGCGCTATGAGAGCCGTGATCGAGACGACCCACGGCGACGCCGAGCGGGCCGCGATGGTCGCGGCCGCGCTCACCCCCGACAACACGGACGAGATGAAGACGACGGTCGACGGCGAGACGGTCAGGACGGTGATCGAACGGGAGTCGACCGGCGGGTTACACGCGACGGTCGACGATTACGTGGTCAACTGTACAGTTGCGGACGAACTCACACAGACACAATCATGAGCGAACGATCAGTTTCACGGCAGAAGCAGGGCAAGCAGTGGTACACCGTGTTCTCGCCCGAGCAGTTCGAGCGCGAGGAACTCGGTGACACGCCCGCAGACGAATCGGAGAAGGTCCTCGGACGGACCATCGAAACCACGCTGGGCGATCTGAAAAACGACGCCAGCGAGAACAACAAGAAGCTCACCTTCCAGGTGAACGAGGTGGCCGGCGACTCGGCCTACACCCAGTTCGATACCTTCGAGCTGACACGGGACTACAAGCGCAGCCTCGTCCGTCGTGGCTCCTCGAAGATCGAGGCCTTCGTCACGGTCCTGACGACCGACGACTACCGCCTGCAGGTCCAGCCCGTCGCCTACACGACGAAGTCCGCGGACCACAGCCAGGAGAAGGCCATCCGCCGGACGATGATCGACCTCGTCCGGGAGAGTGCGAGCGACCGCACCTTCAGCGACCTCGTCGACAGCGTCGTCGAAGGTCGGCTCTCCTCGGCCATCTACAACGAGGCCAAGCAGATCTACCCGGTGCGCCGCGTCGAGATCCAGAAGACGACCCTCGAAGCCCGCCCCGAAGAGGTCGCCGCCGAAGAGGAGACCAGCGTCGACGTGGGCGAGGACGACTCCGCGGTCACCGCCGACGAGGACGGCGCCGAAGAAGCCGACGCCGACGAAGAGTAATTCGACTCGAGTTTCGATTTTTTACGCGCCGGGAGTGACGATGCCGGTCGGAGCTACCGGGCTCGAACCGATCACTCGGTGTCGGTCCCGGACGGCGTTCCGTCGGTGGCCGTTACCGGTCCGCCTTCGGGCGTGCGGGTGGCGTTCTCGGTGACTTCGATGGTGCCGACCATCCCGGTCTTCTCGTGGGGGATGCAGAAGTACTCGTAGGTGCCGGGGACGGTGAAGGTGTGCTCGTAGGTCTCGTTGCTGGAGAAGCCGCCACCGCTGTTTTTGAACCAGCCGTCGCGAGCGGCTTGGGTGCTCTCGAACCCGCCGGAGGCGAAGAAGTCAGCCTCGTCCGGAATGCCGCTCTCGTAGGCCGTGACGGAGTGCGTGCTCTTGCTCGTGTTCTTCCACACCACTGTCGTGCCCGGGGCGACCGAAAACTCCGCCGGGCGGAACGCGGAGGTCGACATGCCGATGTCGTAACTGTCGCTGGCACTCCCGGCACTGGAGCCGAAACAGCCGGCGACCGAGACCGCGACGGCGGTACTCCCGACGCTCGCGAGGAAGGCCCGTCTGCGCATACCCACTCTCAGGACCGGAGCGTCATATGTCGCGCGGTTTCGGACGGTCGCGGGCCACGAGTCGGAGTGGTCGGACTTTTCTACCCGGCGCTCGGACGGGGGGTATGGAGCGAACGCAGTTCGGGGCGGGCCTGCTCGCGGTCGGACTCGCGACGGTCGCGGCCGCCGCGGTGGAGTTCGGCACGAAGCTGCCGCGACTGACCGGCGTCGGCGTGGGCGCGGGCGCTGCCGTCGCGCTGGTGGGTCTGGCGACCGTCCTGGGGTACGGGTTCGATCCCGACGGTGACAACCGGGTCGCGGGCGTCCTCGTCGTGTTCGGGACGGTCGCGGCATTCGGGTTGCTCGTGACCGCGTTGATGCACGCCATCGAGTAGCGGGGTCGTACCGAACGGACTAAGGCGGCGGTCCTCCGACCGGGAGGTATGCAGCCGCGGTTCGTCGGCCGGCTGGGACTCGCCGACCTGGTGACGGTGGCAAACGCAGGCCTCGGCTTCGCGGCCGCGGTCGCCGCCACCGCCAGTCCGGCCCTGGGGGCGCGCCTGATCCTGCTGGCTGCCGTCGCCGACGGACTCGACGGCGTCCTGGCCCGCAAGATGGGGAGCACCCCGGTCGGGGAGTTCATCGACTCGCTGGCCGACGTGGCATCCTTCTGTGTCGCGCCCGCCATCTTCGTCTTCAGCGTCGCCAGCGCCGAGTGGGGGCTCACCCTCTCGGGGTCCGACCCGCCGGCACTGCTGGCGACGGCACTGGTCGTCCCGGCGCTGTTCGTCGGCTCCGGCGTCGTCCGCCTGGGGATGTACACCGCCTACGACATCGGGAGCGACGAGACCGAGGGCGTCCAGACGACGCTCGCGGCCACGATTCTGTCCGTCGTCTATCTCGCGGGCGTCCCCGGCGCTCGCGGCGCGACGGCCCTGCTCGCCATGACGGCCGTGTTCACGTACCTGATGATCACGACGGTCACCTACCCGGAACTGCGCGCGTCCCACGCGCTGGGGATGGGGGCGGTCCAGGCGGGGGCCATCGTCGCACCGACCGCTTTCGGTCGGCTCTTCCCCCGGGCGCTGCTCGTCGGGGCCTTTCTCTACCTGATCGGGCCGTGGTTCTACCGGCGGTACCTCGTCGACGCGCCCGAGGAAGGGGCCGACGATGGTCCCGACCCGGCACCGGGAGCGGATACCGAATGACATCCTCCGCGCCGTAAACAGCGCGGTTTCCCAGGCGTTGAGATATTATGATTCGCGGTTCGCCTGTTCTTGTGGGGCTACTCGCCCCGTGGATTTATCGAACAGGCGCACCGCTGGCTGTGCCATCCAGCCGTTATTCCTATCTCCCCCGTCACAGGCGAGACTCGGGAGTACCTTCTGTCGGATGTTTTCTGCCCCATTCACGTCGGCGTTGGCGACCATTCCACACGCCTCGCAGACGTACAGCCCACGTTCGACGCGCTGGCTGTCGTCGGTGGTTCCGCGAGACGCACACGATGTCGAGGTATCGCGTTCGTCCACCCGCTCGACGCTGATGCCGCGCTCGGCGGCTTTGTACTCCAGCAGTTCGATGAAGCGGTCGAACGCCCACCCGTGGAGGTCCAGATTGCCGTGGTCACTCCAGTCGGTTTCCTCGCGGATGCCCGACAGGTCGCCCACAGCAATCGTCCCGACATTGCGGGCGGCACACTCGGCCACCAGATCCGCTGAAACAGCGTGCAAGAAGTGGTCACGTCTGTCTCGGCGCTTCCGGTCCAGTCGTCGTGCTTGGCGGGACTCGCTGTCGTCGCACTTTGCCCGCTCTTTCTGGAAGTAGTAGTCGTCCGCTTTGAGTGCGCCACCGGGGTACAGTAGGGCCTCGTCACCGACCGCGACGGCGGCGAAGTTGCAGATGCCGAGGTCGATGCCCGCTACCCGATCGCCGGGTGGGTCCGGGTCGCCAGTCTCGACACGACAGACGATGTGCAACTCCCACTCGTCGCCGGTCCAGACCGCCCGGACCTGCTGGACGTTCTGTACGTCCACGTCTGGGTCGGCGGCGTACTCACAGAGAAGGAAATCCGACCACGACGCTTTGAGATTCACCCCCTTCGAGAGTCGAATCCTGTCGTGGTCGGGGTCGTGGTTGAACCCGTCCTGTTTGAACGTTACCGTCGAGCGCGGGTGGTCGTCGCCGTACTTGCGGTAGCCGGGTGGGTTCGCGTCCTCGTTACCGTTCTTGCGGTGGGCGTACCACGACTCGAACGCTTCAGCCAATTCTTCGAGGATTGCCTGACTAGATTGTGCGTTCAAATCCGCGTAGCGTTCGTGACTCTTGAGGTAGGCTTTGAGTATGCTGTCGTCTGGAATCGTCCCGGTTTCGTGCCAGATACGATCGCAGGTCCATCGGGCGACGTTCCAGAGTTTCGAGGCGGTCACAAAAGCGAAACTTTTGTGCAGCCCATCAGAAATCTCTGATTTCTGAGGACGGCGAACCCGAGCGAATCAAGCTCGTCGCGCACTTGCTGGTGATTGCGAATGGACGCAACGTAGGTGCGCGTGACCTGATTCGCCATAGATAGCCTGTGACGGGCTGGCTACATAATGGCTGGCCGACCGGAGTGGAAGTGGAATATCCGGCCCGGCAGACCCGCGCGGACTGTGGCACCGGGCCTACGCGATTCACGCCCGGTCGTCAGGCGGCGTCTGACGGGCAATCAGAACTCGGAGACTTCTGATGACGACCTGAAGGCCGGGATTCTCTCGCTGAATCGAGATAGAAACGCCTTTTGTGGGGACAGGCGAGTGTTCGGATATGAGCAACGGCGACGACGGGGACGGCGCGAACGAGGCCGACACCGACGCCGAGAGTGCACCCGAGGGCGGAGCCGACGTGCCCGCGGCCGACACGGACGCGGTCGGGGACCGCCTCGACTCGGTCGAGGAGGCACTCGACGACGCCGAGACCGAGGCCGACCTCGACGAGATCGACGCGGACCTCGACGCCATCGAAGAGGCCGTCGCGGCCCTCGCGCCCGACGACGAAGACGAAGAGGACGAGGAAGCGGCGGAACTGCAGGATCGCCTCGACTCGGTCCGTGACGACGTAGCGAGCCAGCGCGGTCCCTACGCCGAGGACGTGACCGAGACGATCGAGGCCGCCGCCGACACCGTGGAGACTACCGAGTGGACCGAGGACGGCGAACTCGAGGTCATCCCGGCCGTCGAGGAGTTCCTCGACACCGCTGGCAGTCAACTCGTCGAGACCTTCGAGTCCGACAGCGACGAGATGGCCGACCTCGCGGCCGAACTCCGGACCGTGAGCGAGATCGTCGAGGACACCGACCTCGACCCGGACGAGGACGCCGAGACCATCGAGACACTGCTCGAAGCCGCCGAGAGCCTCGAGACAGCGCTCGACGAGGCCGAGGAGTGGGACGACCTGCTGGTCCGAGAACAGCTCGACGCAGTGGGCTTCTACGACCCGCTCGACCCCGAGAACCGGAAGGACTTCCCGGCCGAGTGGAACGCCGTCAAACTCCACGAGAAGGCCTACAAGGAGGGCGACGAGGAGGCAGTCGAGATGATCCTTCTCGGACTCGAGAAGTTCGAGTCGGACTTCATGGAGGAGAACGTCCTCGATTCCCTGGAGCGGATCGCCCCGCCCGAAGCCACCGAGGACCTGCTGGCGATGGCCGAGAAACGCAACAAGCAGGCCATCCGGATCCTGGGCCGGATCGGAGCCGAGGGGGCACTGGACACCATCGAGGAGTACGTCGAGGGCGGCGACGTGGCGCTCCGGAAGGTGACCCTGCGTGCCATCGGTGCCATCGGCCAGGAGCGCTCGACGCAGGTCGTGGCCGACCAGCTCGTCGACGACGACGCCGAGGTCCGGAGTACGGCCGCCCGCGCGCTTGGCCTGCTCGGTGACACCCGCGCCATCGACCCGCTGGCCGACGTGCTGGCCGATGACGACGCCGACGAGGTGCGAGCCAGCGCCGCCTGGGCGCTGAACGCCATCGGCACGGAACGCGCCCGCCAGGCCGCCGCCGACTACGCCGACGACCGCGCCTACCTCGTGCAGGTCGAAGCCGAGAAGGCCGCCGAGTCGACGTCGGCCTGACTCGGTTCGCACGGCCCGTTCCGCAACGCCAACTGTTTCCCTGCTCCGGTCGCTATCTCCGTCTATGAGTTCCGAGTCGGGAGCCAGCACTGGGTCGTCGGGCGACCCCAGCACCGACGACCGGGCGGCCTACGACTACCAGGGCGGCGACGTGGCGCGGCCGGGGCTCGTCGCCGACCTCCGGTCGCTGATCGACGGCGAGGTCCGCTTCGACGAGTACTCCCGGGAGCAGTACGCCACCGACGCGAGCGTCTACGCGGCGACGCCCGTCGGCGTCGTGTTCCCGACCTCGACGGCCGACGTGGCCGCCGTCGTCGAGTACTGCGCCGACCGCGGGATTCCCGTCCTCCCGCGGGGCGCGGGGACGAGTCTCGCCGGACAGACCGTCAACCGCGCGGTCGTCCTGGACGTCTCGAAGCACATGGACGCCCTCCTGGACGTCGACGCGAACGCACGGCGTGCCCGCGCACAACCGGGGATCACGCTGGGTCGCCTGAACGCCGCGCTGGCCGACGCGAACCTGAAGTTCGCGCCCGACCCCGCCTGGGGCGACAAGTCGGTCCTCGGCGGGGCCATCGGCAACAACTCCACCGGCGCTCACTCCCTCCAGTACGGCAAGACCGACGCCTACGTCGAGGCCTGCGAAGTGGTGCTGGCCGACGGTACCGTCACCACGTTCGAGTCGGTCCCCGTCGACGAACTGGACGAACTGGCCGATCCAGAGGGCGACCTCGAAGGGCGCATCTACGCCGCCGTTCGGGACGTACTGGACGACGAGACCATCGCCGACGCCTACCCGGATCTCGAGCGCAACGTCTCGGGCTACAACCTGGACTGGCTGATCGAACGCGCCCGCGAGGACGGCGTGGTCGACATGCCCGGTCTGCTCGCGGGGAGCGAGGGCACCCTCGCGGTCGTGACCGAGGCCGAAGTCTCGCTGGAACCGGTGCCCGAGACGAAGGCGCTCGCACTCCTGCGATACGACGACCTGCTCGACGCGATGGAAGACGTCGAGCCGATCCTCGACCACGACCCCGCCGCGGTCGAAGTGCTCGACGACGTGCTCCTCGGTCTATCCCGCGACACCGCGGAGTTCGGGGCGCTCGTCGACGAGATGGTCCCCGCGGGGACCGGCGCGGTCCTGCTCGTGGAGTTCTACGCGGCCGACGACGCCGAGGGCCGGGAGCGCGTGGCGGATCTGCTGGCCGACCGCGCGCCGGGAACCGAGACGCTGGCCGCGGCGACCGGGGACGGTGTCCGGACGGACGCGCCGATCCGGGCCGCGTCGGCCGACGAGGCCCACGACGAGGGCGAGCGCGAACAGTTCTGGAAGCTCCGGAAGTCGGGCCTGCCGATCTTGCTGGGCCGGACCAGCGACGCGAAACACGTCGCGTTCGTCGAGGACACCGCGGTCCCACCCGAGAACCTGCCGGAGTTCGTCGCGGACTTCCGGGCCGTCCTGGACGACCACGACACGTACGCCAGCTTCTACGCACACGCGGGCCCGGGCGTCCTCCACATCCGACCGCTGGTGAACACAAAGACCGAGGCCGGCGTCGCGCGGATGGAAGCCATCGCCGACGACGTGACCGACCTCGTCGTCGAGTACGGCGGGTCGGTCTCCGGCGAACACGGCGACGGCCGGGCGCGGACCCAGTGGAACCGGAAGCTGTACGGCGACGACGTCTGGGAGACCTTCCGAGACCTCAAGACCGCGTTCGATCCCGACTGGCTGTTCAACCCCGGACAGGTCGTCTCCAGACCCGACGAGCCCACCGAGATGACCGAACACCTCCGGTTCGATCCCGACTACGAGTTCGACGCGGGGTTCGAGCCCGAACTCCAGTGGGACGACGAGAACGGCCTCCAGGGGATGGCCGAACTCTGTCACGGCTGTGGCGGCTGTCGCGGCCACCAGGACACGACCGGCGGCGTGATGTGTCCGACGTTCCGGGCCGCCGAGGAGGAGTCGCTGTCGACACGGGGCCGCGCGAACAGCCTCCGTCGGGCGATGGCTGGCGAACTCCCCGCGGACGAGCAGTTCTCCGAGGAGTTCGTCACCGAGGTGCTTGACCTCTGTATCGGCTGTAAGGGCTGTGCCCACGACTGTCCGAGCGAGGTCGACATGGCGAAGCTGAAGGCCGAACTCACGCACGAACACCACCAGCGCGAAGGGGCGAGTCTGCGCGACCGACTGTTCGCCAACGTCGACACGCTGTCGGCGGTCGGGAGTGCCCTGGCCCCGCTCTCGAATCTCGCGCGGAAGGTTCCCGGAGTGCGGACGGCCATGGAGAAGACGGTCGGCATCGCCCGCGAGCGCACGCTCCCGACCTTCCGCCGGGGGACCTTCGTGAAGTGGTCCCGCAAGCGCGGGACCGGCGTCCCCGCCGACGAGGCCGACCGGCGCGTCCTCCTCCTGCCGGATACGTACACCAACTACAGCAGACCCGAAGCGGGGAAGGCGGCCGTCGAAGTGCTAGAAGCGGCGGGCGTCCACGTCGAGGTGCCCGCGAGCCTGACCGACAGCGGTCGCGCGGCGTTCTCGAAGGGCTTTCTCGGAGAGGCGCGCGAGACCGCCAGGGCGAACGTCGCCGACCTCGCCCCACGGGTCGACGACGGCTGGGACGTGGTCGTCGTCGAACCCTCCGACGCGGTGATGTACCAGTCGGACTACCTGGACCTGCTGGGCGACACCGACGACGCGGCGGCCGCCGAGACCGTCGCCGAGAACACCTACGGCGTCCTGGAGTACCTCGACGTGTACCGGCTGGACGAGGCCGTCGACTTCGAGGCCGACGACGACCACTTGACCTACCACGGCCACTGCCACCAGAAGGCGACGGCCAAGGACCACCACGCCGTCGGCGTCCTCCGGCGAGCCGGCTACCGGGTCGACCCGCTCGATTCGGGCTGTTGTGGCATGGCCGGTTCCTTCGGCTACGAGGCCGAACACTACTCGATGAGCCGCGCCATCGGCGAGATCCTGTTCGAGCAGGTGGCGGACAGCGACGGCGAGCGGGTCGTCGCCCCCGGCGCGTCCTGCCGGACCCAACTCGGCGACCGCCCCGACGCCGACGCGGAGCCGCCCCACCCCATCGAGTCGGTCGCGGACGCGCTGACGGAGTGACCAGCTACGCGGTCGTCTCGAACTCGAAGCGGGCACCGCCGTCCGACCCTTCGGTGAGCGACACCTCCCACCGGTGGGCGCTCGCGATGTCGGAGACGATCGAGAGCCCGAAGCCAGTGCCGCCCTCGCCGTAGCTGACCCCGTGTTCGAACACCTCGCCCTGTTGCTCCGGCGGAATGCCCGTTCCGTCGTCCTCGACGTAGAACCCGTCCCCATCGGGGAGTTCGCCCACGGTGATCGTCAGGTCGGTCTGCGAGTCAAGGCTCGTCGAACCATGTTCGACGCTGTCACCGGAACTCCCAGATTTCCGGTTGCTCGTCGAACCATGTTCGACGCTGTTCCGGAACAGGTTCTCGAACAGTTGGGTCACGCGGCCCGGGTCGCCGTGGATCGTGGGCACCTGGTCCGTGACGGTCAGCGACGCCTGGTCGGTGTCGACGTAGCCCCACGCCTCCGTAGCAACGGCGTCGACGGCGATCCGTTCGGGCTCCTCGACCGTCGACTCGCCTTTGGCCAGCGTCAGGAGGTCGTCGATCAGGTGTTCGATGCGGTCGTGTGCCGACGCAACCCGTTCCAGGTGGCTCGTGTCTCCGGTCTCCTCGGTGACTTCCCGGAACCCCTTCGCGACCGACAGGGGGTTGCGGAGGTCGTGGGCCACGACGCTGGCGAAGCGGTCGAGGCGTTCGTTCTGTCGCCGTAACTCGCGCTCGCGCTCGGCGCGGACCATCGCCGCTTCGACTGCCGCGCCGAGGACCCTGAACAGATCGACGTCCATCTCGGTGAAATCGCGCGGCTCGGTCGCACCGGTCGACATGAGGCCGTGATCGCCCAGCGGGAGGATGATCTCGCTCTGTATCTCCGTGTCCGGATTGTAGCGTGCCTCGATCGTCGACACGTCGTCGTACGTCCGGAGTTCGCCCGCCTCGAAGGCCGCCCAGGCGAGGCTGTCGCCGGGCGTGAACGTCGGCGGCTCGCCGACCACCGACCGTGCGGTGTCCGTCACGGTGACGGGATCGAGAACGTTCGCTCGATCGTCGTAGGTCCAGACGCCCGTGATGTCGAGATTCAGCACGTCGACGGCCACTTCCAGGGCGATCTCGCCGATCTCGTCGAGGGAGCGAGCGGTCGCCAGGTCGCCGGCGACCCGCTGGAGCGCACGGAGTTTGCGCTCGACTCGCTTTCGCTCGGTGATGTCGATCAGGTACCCGAGGTAGTGGGTGATCTCGCCGTCTTCGCGGACGATCTTCGTGTTGTCGGTGACCCACTTGACCTCGCCGTCGGCCGTCACCATCCGGTAGGGATCGTGACTGAACCGCTCGGTCGTCTCATCGCTGTTGGCCTCGACCTCCGTGACGACGCGTTCGAGGTCGTCGTCGTGGACGATATCGCTGTACGGGACGGCACCGGACTGGAGTTGTTCGTGCGTGTAGCCGAACGTCTCGGCGACGTTGTCCGAGACGTACTCGACGGGCCACCCGTCCGCGTTGCGCCACTTGAATACGACCGCCGGCCCCTCGGCGAACATGTCGCGTTCCTCCTCCAGCGACGCCTCCGAGGCTTTCCGCTCGTCGACGTCGATGTGGATGCCGACGGCGCGTTTCGGGGACCCGTCCTCACCGCGCTCGACGACTTTCCCCACGTCGCGAACCCACATCCAGTCGCCGTCTTTCGTCCGCATCCGGTGTTCGGTGTCGTAATACTCGGTCTCGCCGTCGAGGTGGCGCTGGAGCGTCGTCTCGATCTCCGGCAGCTCGTCGGGGTGGACGCGCTGTTCCCAGGCGTCGAGGGTGTTCTCGACCTCCTCGGGCGCGTAGCCCAGCATCTCGGCCCACTGGTCGTTGAACGTTACGTCACCCGTCTCGACGTTCCAGTCCCAGACGCCGAGGTTGGCGCCCCTGATCGCCAAGTCGAGGCGCTCCTTGATCTCCCGGAGTTCCCGTTCGCGCTCGGTCCGGTCCGTGATGTCGCGGGTCACGATGGCCGCCTTCCGCTCGCCGTCGTGGCGGAACGACGAGAACGTGTACTCGACGGTCCGGGCACCGGTCGCCGCCCGGACTTCGAGTTCCACGCTGTCGTGAGGAATGTCTTCGCTGGTGAGCGCGGCGTCGAGCGACGCCTCGAACTGGTCGATGTCAGACGCGTCGCCGGTGATCTCCCGTGCGAACGGCATCACGGGGCGTCCCTCCAGTTCCGTCCGGGTGTCCTCGACCTGTTCGACGATCCGTTCGTTGACGTATTCGAGCCGTCCGTCGCTGTCGACGACCACGGCACCGGAGTCCATGCTCTCCACGAGGGCCTCGTATCGCGCCAGCTCCCGTTCGCGGCGTTTGCGATCGGTGATGTCGGTCGCGACGCCCAGGACGGCGTCGGTGTCGGAATCGACCGGTTCGTAGGGAATCTTCGTCGTCTCCACGACGCGACGCTCGCCGTCGGCGGTCGTGAACGGCTCTTCGGGGATGTGTTTGGGCTCCTCGGAGTCGACGACCTCCTGGTCGTCCGTCCGGAACTGCTCGGCCTCGTCGGCCGAGGCGGCGAAGGCGGCGTCCGTGGCTCCTTCGAGTTCGTCGACGGAGGTCCCGTACGCCTCCGCCAGCGGCTGGTTGGCGAGCAGGTACTCGCCGTCGGCGTCCTTGACGAACACGAGCTGCGGGAGGATGTCGATGATCTGTCGCAACCGGTCGCGGCTCGCTTCGGCCCGGTCTTTGCTCCGGCGACGGCTCAGCTCCGTACCGATCCACTGGGCGAGCAGGCGAACGAGCGTCCGCTCGAATGCGCTGAACGGTCGGTCACGGGCGTCCGGACTCGAGAAATTCAGGGTTCCGTAGAAGGACCCCCCGACGGTGACCGGGGCACCGAGATACGACTCAATTCCCTGTTTCTCGTAGGCGGGGTGTGTCTCCACGTCGCCACGGCTGGCGCTCCGGAAGCTCACCGGTTCCTCTCGCTGGGCGACCAGATCACAGAACGTCTCGCGGCGGTCGAACTGATCGCCGGCGGTGAGTGAGGTCTCCGGAGCCGAGACGGCGGTAATCTCGTAGTCGTCGTCCTCGATCGAGGCGAGGATCCCCACGTCCAGGTCCAGGACGTCACGGGCGCTCGACAGCACTCGCTGCAGACGGGCGTCCGTCGTCAGATCGCTGTCGGCCATCACTCCCTGGATCTCGCCCAGTGCGTCGCGCTCGCGCTCGAGTTGCGTTCGAGCCTCGCTCTGGTCGGTGACGTCGCGTGCCACCACCAGTGCCTGTCGAACGTCGGCCGTCTCGAACGGCGTGAGCCGCACGTCGAAGGTTCGGTTCCCGGTCTGCGTCTCCAGGTCGATTCGGAGGTCGTAATCGTACAGTTCCGTGCGACCACCGTCGGACTCCACCCGCGAGAGGGTCTGACTCACCGCCGTCCGGAACTCCTCGACCGCCTCGGGGGTCGCCATACCGTCGGCGAGCGTCGCCAGCGACCTGTCTTCGAGGTCGGTAGGACTGTCCCGTCCCAGCAACCGAGCCGCCACGGGGTTCGCGAAGTGGACATCGAGGTCGGCGTCGACGGCGAACACCACGTCGTGGACGTTCCCGAGAATCGTCTCCTGTCGTTGCAACTCGAGTTGGCGCTCCCGAACCTCGGTTATCTCGCGGGAGAACACCGTCAGTCCGTCCTCGTCCGGGAACGCACGCACCTCGACCCAGTAGTCGAAGGGCTCGTCGATGTACTGCTCGAACGAGACCGGTTCGTCCGAGGCCATCGCCTCCCGGTAGTTCGCTTCGAGCTTCGTCCCGACGATCGTCGGGAACTGTTCCCAGAGGACGGATCCGACGACTTCGTCGGGATCGCAGCCGATCCGCGTCGCCATCCGTTTGTTCAAATACTCGACGCGCCAGTCGGAGTCGACGGCGTAGATCGCGTCCGTCGTCCGTTCGATCGTCCGACGGAACCGGTCGGTCACCGCGTCGGCCCGCTGTCGCTGTCGGGCTGCATCGACCAGCGTTTCGATGCGCGCCCCGAGAATCTCGAAATCGTCCTGTTCGGACTGAATGGGGATGTAGTCCGAGACACCGGCCTGCGTCGCCTGGCTGGCGATCCGCTCGCTCCCACGGCCGGTGAACAGAATCGTCGGAACGGTGGCATCACGCTCCCGTACACGCTCGATGAGGTCGATGCCACTCCCGTCGATCAGCGAGTACGCGGTGACCACACAGTCGACGGGGTCGCGCGCCAGTCGATCGAGCGCCGACTCCAGGCCGTTTTCGATCGTGAGTTCCACGTCGTGTGTAGTCAGGTCGAGTTTCGTCCGTACTAGGTCCGCGAACGCCTCGTCGTCGTTCGCGTAGAGAACACGTACAGACCCGTCAGATCCGTCGCTAGGCGTCGTCACTGTTGAGTGAATAACAGGCGCAGACAGATGAATCGTGCTCCCCATTCTACAGTATGATAACCCGAAAGTCGCTCGCCGAACCGCCGGGCAGGAGTCGCGCCGACGAGTGGGTGAATCGATATCGCGGCCGAGGGTTTATCATCCAGGCCGGAACCACCCGCGAGCGTGCCCCGATTCGGAGCCCTCGTCGCCGCGTTCGCGCTCCTGGCGGCCGGATTCGGCCTCCTCGTAACGCCAGCCGCCGGTCTAGCAGACGGGCCGGAACGGGTGGCCGGCGTCGCTCCGGTACAGCTCAGCAACGATACGCGGTCCGTCACGCTCACTGCCGTCTACCCCAATCCGGTCCCCGAGGGAGATGCCGGCGAGTTCGTGATCCTGAACGTCACGGCACCGACGCCGCTGGAAAACTACACACTGACGGACGGCGAGGCTCGGGTCGCACTCCCGAACCGCACCGTCGAGGGCCAAATCGCGCTCACGACCGCACCGAACCTGACGCGCGACCGGACGGACGCCCGAATCCTGACGCTCGACCAGGGGTTGGCGCTCGCGAACGGCGGCGACCGCGTGACGCTCGCGCGCGGCGGCGACCCGGTCGAGACGATCCGGTACGCGGACGCCCCGGAAGGCGAGGTCGCCACACCGGGGCGCGAGGGTATCCGCTGGCGACCGATCGGGGCGACGGACTTCCCGGTCGTGGCCGCTACGGGCGAATCCACGCGCGCGTTCGTCTTCCCCGACGGCGCGGCGGTCCCGGCCGAGACGCTCGCCGGAGCGGACGAGCGGATCCTGCTGGCGGGCTACACGCTCACGTCGGTGCGGGTCCGGCGGGCACTGGTCGCCGCCAGCCGCCGCGGTGTCAGAGTCCGTGTCCTCGTCGACGGCAGTCCGGTCGGTGGCCTGACGCAGCGGTCGGCACGGACACTCGACACTCTCGCCGAACGCGGCGTGGAGGTCACCGTCCTATCGGGCGACCCCGCGCGGTACGCCTTCCATCACGCCAAGTACGCCGTCGTCGACGGGCGAGCGCTGGTCACCACCGAGAACTGGAAGCCAGCCGGCACCGGTGGCCACGCCAGCCGTGGGTGGGGTGTGATCGTCGGTTCGGAGCGGATCGTCACGGCGCTGGCGGCGACGTTCCGGGCGGACGCGAGCGGACTCGACGCGCGGGCCTGGCGTCGGTATCGGGTGGAGAGACGCTTCGAGCCGGCGGACGGGCCGCCGGCGAACGGGACGTTTCCGAAGCGCGTCGCTCCACGGCGCTTCGACCCCGAACGCATCGAGTTACTGCGCGCTCCGGACAACGCCGAGCGTCGCGTCCGCCGCCTGCTCCGGAACGCGGACCGGACCATCCGCATCGAACAGGTCTCGATCGGCAGCCGTCGCCAGCCGTTCCTGCGGGCGACCCTCGCGGCGGCACGTCGAGGCGTCGACGTGCAGATCCTGCTCAGCGGTGCCTGGTACGTCGAGGAGGAGAACCGAGAGCTGGTCGAGTGGCTGAACGAGCGGGCGGCCCGCGAAGACCTGTCACTGTCGGCCCGGCTCGCGGACCCGAACGGCCGGTTCGAAAAGATTCACGCCAAGGGCGTAATCGTCGACGACGACCAGGTGCTGGTCGGCTCGCTCAACTGGAACAACCACTCTGCGCGCGCGAACCGCGAGGTTGCCATCCTGATCGCGGGCGAGGGCGTCGCCGGCTACTTCATCGGCGTGTTCCGGGCAGACTGGCAGGGTGGCGACTGGCGGCTCCCGGCCGGGCTGGTGTTGGCGGTCGTGCTGGCCACGCTGGGGGCCCTACTGGTCGCACGACGGTTCGAATTCGGGGAGGGCGGCGTGATCGAGCCGGGATCCGTAAACCGTTATTCGCGATAGGAAATCAGGGCCCAGGTACGACGGTCGCCAGTTGCCGGAGCGACTCGCGCAGGTCGACGACGAGGTTGTACTTCGAGATCGCGAGGGCGTGGGCCTGCGAGCCCTGCGGGAACGAGTTCAGTTCGGCCGTCGCCTGCTGTTGTTGAGTGAGCAGTCGCCGGTCCAGTTCGGCGAGTCGGTCGTGGAACCCGGCGGCCGCCGGCTGGGCCGACGGAGCAGGGGCCGGTTGCGGTTGGCCGGTCCCCGTCTGGCTCCCAGTGGGTGGCTGTGCCGGCGGTGCGCGGCCCTGGCCGCCGGGCTGGGAGGGGGTGCTCGGCTGTGTCGACGGTACGCCCGACCCCGGAGGTCCCGGTGGCTGCTGGGGTCGCTGCTGGGGTGGCTGCTGGGGAGGCTGCTGGGGTGGCTGGGATTGGACACCCCGGCCGGCCGCCGGTGGCTGGCCACCGGTCGGCGGAGACGGCTCCGACTGATGTGACGTGTCAACGGGTCCGGTGCGGGACCGGGGGACCGGTTTGCCCGTCGCCGGTTCGGGGGGCGCTGGTTCTTCCGCAGTGCGACCGGACTCAGCCTGTTCCAGACGGTCGGCGAAGTCCCACTGGCCGTCGATGTCGTCGTCCGCGAGTTCGGAGCGATACTGGTCGACGAGTTCGGGGACGTATGCGGTGGCGATCTCCTCGAAGGGGAGGTCTTCTTCCTCGTCGTCGCTGTCCATGGCCCGCCGGAGATCCGACGCGTACCCCCGCGAGGATCCCGTGAGGTCGCTCACGACCGTCGTCTTCCCGTCGGGGCCGACGGCGATCCAGGCGTTGATGAGTCGCTCTTTTTTTGATAAGTCCGTCTCGGTGTCGTGCTCGCGGTCGCTCATGGCCGTCGGTTCCGTCCGGCCACGCTTCGTTATGGGTCGCGTAGCCGGGATAAGCCGGACCAAACCGCTCTCGGTCGATTAGCGAGCGCGCGTGAAAACGAGTAAGCCCTGCCCAATCAGAGATCCGACGCTTCGTCGGTGCCGACTACTCGTCGGGCAGCGTCGCGGCGAGGTCCTCGTCGAGTTCCGCGTCGGCCATCTTCTCGACCAGCGCCGAGATGACGTCCTCGCGCATGCCCTCGACGAACTTGATCGAGCCGACGACGAGGTGGCCGCCGCCGGAGACGCCGCCGCCGTCGATCTCGTCGACGAGTTCCTCGACCATCTCCGGGATGTCAAGCCGGACGCCGTCGGACCGGAGGACGGCGAAGTCCGGACCGTAGCCGATGGTGATGACGGGATCGCCCGTCTCCTCGACTTTCCGGCCGTGGATCTCGCCGGTGGTCTTCCCCGGCGCGGGGTAGGTGAACCGGTGGGCGTAGTTCTCCACGTCGATCCGGTAGAGGTGGGCGTCGTTGTCCAGACGCTCGTGTTCGACGTGGCTCGTGGCGGCGTCGAGCTGTTTGTCCACGTCGCGTTCGGCCCGGGAGGCGAGGAACTCGACGAGTTCCTCGTGCCGTTCCCGGTCGTCACAGGCGACGTTCAGCGCGTCGTTGATGAGTTCCCGCCCGTCGTTGTACTTCAACCAGAAGGTCGCGTAGTCCAGTGCTTCGCCCACGTCCCGGAGGTCGGCCTCGGAGTACCCCTTCTCCGCGGCGAGTTCGACGAACTCGTCCATCACCTCGGCCTGCGAGCGGTCCGCGAGGCCGGCCACCGCGGGCACGTGACCGAGCTCGTCGGTGAGCGACGGGTCGATCATCCGCGCGAGTTCGACCGACATCATGCCGGTCGTGATCCGGTAGTCCTCGTCGTGGAGGTACGGGTTGACGTGTTCGTCGACCAGCGGGCCGACGGCGTCGGGATCGGGGTGGTGGTGGTCGACGACGACGATCGGCACGTCGTAGTGCGCGAGGTTCCGGTAGGCCGGCGTGTCCTCTTCGGTCGACCCGTTGTCCAGCATCAACAGGAGCGGGAGCTTCTGCCCGTGGCGCGTGCGATTCTCCAGCGCGAAGTTGAGGTCGCGGGTCACGTCCTCCATCTCGTAGAAGGGCGCTTTGCTCGGGAGGCGCTTGAGCAGGTGCCGCGGCGCGTCGGGATCGTGGTGGTGCTCGCTGATGAACCGCTCCAGGGCCAGCTGGAGGGGAACGGACGCACAGAGCCCGTCACCGTCGGCGTGGTGGCGCATCCGGATCGGCCGCCCTTCCAGAACGGCTTCGCGGAGTCGACGAGCGACCCGTTCGAGGTCGGGTCGGAGTTTCTCGAAGGCCCCCCACTCGACCATCGGTTCGACGGCGTTGGGCTCGGCGTAGTCGTCGAGCGCGTCGGCCAGTCGTTCCCGGGCGTCCTCGGCGGCTTCGCCCTCGTAGCGCTCCAGACTGTCGACCTCGATCTGGACGGCCGCCTCGCGCATCTCCACGCGACCGGTGAGCCGGATCACGTCGTCGAGTTCGACCTGTGGGTAGGCACGCACGCCGGCTTCCTCGAAGGCGGCACAGGGGACGACACCGGACTCGTCGCGCACGTGGAAGATGGTCGGGCCGCCGGTCTGTTTGATCTGTACGACTTCCCCCTCCAGCGTGACCGTCGATCCGACGGTGTCTTCGAGATCGGCGACGGCGACCGACTCGCCGGCGTCGACCCGTTCGGTCTCGTAATCGGCGAGTTCGACTTCCTCGAAGCTCACGTCGCCGTCCTCACGGACTTCGGAGAGTTCGACGAGCAACTCGTCGCCCACGTCGTAGGTGCCCAGCAGGTTCGACTCGTGGACGAGTCCGGAGAGCCCGTCGGTGAGGTCGACGAACACGCCGTAGGCCACGACGCCGTTGACCGTCGCCTGGTAGTACTGGCCGCGTTCCACGTCGTCGAGCGAACAGCCGTCAGCGAGGTTGTAAACCGTAGGAACCCCGTCGGCGGAGACCTCCGCCCCGTCATCGGGAGTCTGTGGAGACATTTGACTGAGGTTCGGCGCTCGCGTGTTTTAACCTTTGGAAACGCTGACGAGTCGACGCCGCAGGTTCCGGAACGCTTAGAAGGCGACCGGCCCGAGAATAGGGTATGCGGCTGTTCCGGTCGGGCGAAATCCTCGGGATCGCCGAGGACGCTCTCGAGTTCGCGCTGGAAGCCTCCGAGGACGCACATCCCAACGAGTACATGGGGCTGCTCCGGGGCGAACGCGCCCAGAAAGTCGGCCTGGACCGAGAGGGGACCGTCATCACCGACGTGCTCGTGATCCCAGGCACCGAGTCCAACCCCGTCAGCGCCACCGTCAAGACGAACATGATTCCAAACGACATGCGCGCGGCCGGGTCGGTTCACTCACACCCCAACGGCGTCCTCCGCCCGAGCGACGCCGACCTCGCGACGTTCAACAAGGGGACGGTCCACATCATCGTCGGCGCGCCCTACGGGCAGACCGACTGGAAAGCCTTCGACCAGGAGGGGAACCCGCGGAAACTCGACGTGCTCGACATCGACCTCCCCGAGGAGGAGTTCTTCGACTTCACCCAGGCAGACATCGACGCCGAGTTGCGCGACGAGGAGTTCGACGGAGGCGTGCGATGACGACCGTCGTCGCCCAAGGTACCTTCGACATCCTGCATCCCGGCCACGTCCACTACCTCGAGGAGGCCGCCGGGATGGGCGACGAACTCCACGTCATCGTCGCCCGCCGGGAGAACGTCACCCACAAGGAACAACCCGTCCTCTCGAACCGCCAGCGCCGGGACATGGTGGCGGCGCTGGCGGCGGTGACCGAGGCCCACGTCGGCCACCCCGAAGACTTCTTCGTGCCGATCCGCGAGATCGACCCGGACGTAATCGCGCTGGGTTACGACCAGCACCACGACGAGGAGAAACTCGCCGGCGCGCTCGAGGAGGCCGGCCTCGACTGCCGGGTCGAACGCGCGTCCGGTCGCGAGGAAGTCCACGACGACGAACTCCTCTCGACCGGCAAGATCATCGACCGGATCTGCCGGGAGCGCTGTGATTGACGCTTAGTACGTCCAGTAGTCGACCGACCCCACCTCGATCCGGACGCCCGTATTCTCTTTCCAGGCGTCCTCGTCGGCCCCGTACTTCTCGTTGAGTCGGTGATTGATCCGCTCGCTCTCGGACGTGACGACGTCGGCCGTCCCGCGGACGGTCATGCCCCACTTGGGGTCGCCGTCCTCGTCCTTCTGGATCGAGAGGGTAACGGCGGGGTTGTAGCGGATGTTTTCCAGTTTCGTGCCGGTCGTCGCGATTTCGATCAGCCCGTTGCGGTAGATGTACCAGATCGGCGCGGCGTGGGGCCGGCCGTCCCGGCAGGTCGCGAGGTGGGCGACGAGCGGTTCGCTGGTGAGCAGGTCTTCGGCCTCGTCGGGAACGGTGGCCATACGTCCGATTCGACGTGCAACCACCTGAATCTGGTTCCGGAACAACCGACACTCTACAATCTCGAGTATTACTAAAGTTGAAGTAATACCAGATTCGAGTATTACACATGTCCGACGCCGAGAACGGGCGGACCGTCACGGTCACCAGCAAGGGGCAGGCGACGATTCCCAAGGAGTTCCGCGAGAAACTGCAGATCGACACGCCGGGACGAGTTCGGTTCGTCGAGAACGAGGACGGCGAGGTCGTTATTCGCCCGGTCCAGCGTCCGGCCGAGATACGGGGTGAACTCGTCTCCGAAGCCGCCGACGACAGGGCAGCGACGGATCTCCTCCGGGCAGAGCGGGACGAAGAGCTGGTCGACCAGCCCGAAGAATGACGGTCGTTTTCGACGCCGAGCCACTGTTGGCGTTCGCTTTCGACGAACCGGGTGCTGACGTGGTCGAGCGGTGGCTGGATCGAGTCTACGACGCCGAAATCGACGGGTACGTGACGACGCTCAACCTTGCGGAGTTTCGGTACGTCGCGAGCCGGAAAGCGTCGGCAGAGGGGGCAGACGCCCACATCGACACACTGCAGGATCAGGGAGTCTCGGAGTATGGGATCGACAGTCTCTGGACGAGCGCGTCGGGTCTGAAGGCCACGTACAGTCCCGCGATCGGAGACGCGTACGCCATCGCTGCCGCACTGGCACTCGACGAGAACGGGAGCGAGGATGTGACACTCCTCGTCGGAGCCGACGACGGCTACGACGTGTTCGAGACTACGGACGGTTTCGAACACCTCTTCGAACGGTTTCGCGACGATCCAGCCTGAGAGATCGGAGCCGAGAGCAGTGAGCGCGATTACAGGTAGCCGTGCTCGGCCAGGCGCTCGACACCTTCCTGCAGGCGCTCCTTGCTCGCGGCGTAGGACAGCCGCGCGTAACCGGGCGTCCCGAAGGCGCTGCCGGGGACGGTGGCGACGTGGGCGTCCTCGATGGCACCCTCACACCAGGCCTGGTCGTCGTCGTCGACGGGGAGCATCATGTAGAAGGCGCCGTCGCCGACGGGCACGTCGACGCCGTGGTCGGCGAACAGGTCCGCGAGCATGTCGCGGCGTTCCTCGAAGGCGTCGCGCATCTCCACGACGGCCTCGTCCGTGTTCTCGAGGGCTTCGACACCCGCATGCTGGACGAAGTTCACGGCACACGAGACGGAGTGGCTGTGGAGTTTCCCGGCCTGATCGATCAGTTCTTCCGGGCCGGCGAAGTAGCCCAGCCGCCAGCCGGTCATCGCGTAGGCCTTCGAGAAGCCGTTGAGCGTGACCGTCCGATCGGCCATGCCGTCGATGGCACCGAGGCTGGTCTGGTCGACGCCGTAGGTGATCTCCTTGTAGATCTCGTCGGAGATCACGGTGATGTCGTGTTCGACGGCCAGGTCCCGGACGCCTTCGAGGGCGGCGTCGGAGTACACGGCTCCGGTCGGGTTCGACGGGGAGTTCACGACCAGGATCTCGGTGTCGTCCGAGACGGCCTCGCCGAGAGCGTCCAGCGCGGGTTCGAGCTGGAAGTCGTGGGGCGAGAGGTCGACGCGGGCGAGACTCCCGCCGGCCATCTTGACCATGGCCTCGTAGGAGACCCACGCGGGGTCGAGCAGGCAGACTTCGTCCCCGTCGTCGATGAGGGACATGAAGATCTCGAAGAGGGCCTGCTTGCCGCCGGGGGTGACGATGATCTCGTCCGTGTCGTGATCGAGGCCGTCGTCGGCCAGCTTCGCGGCGATGGCCTCTTTCAGTTCGGGGATGCCGTTCGAGGGCGTGTAACCCGTCTCCCCGGCTTCTAGAGCGTCCTCGGCGGCGTCTTTGACGTTCTGGGGGGTATCGAAGTCGGGTTCGCCGACCGAGAGATCGACGACGTCGACGCCGTCGGCTTCGAGTTCGGCGGCGAGGTTGCTGATGGCAAGGGTCGCGCTCGGTTCCACTCGCTGTACGCGGGATGCGAAGTCCATGTTCATAGTTTCTCCACGAGGTCGACGGCTCCGTCCAGTGCGGCGGCACCGTAGTCGGTGCGGGCGCGGGCTTCGTCCATGCTCATGCCGGGGCCGGTGACGCCGAGCGTCACGGGCGTGTCCCGGTCGAGGCTCACGTCGGTCAGCCCCTGGGCCATGGCGTTGCCGATCACCTGGTCGTGGTCGGTGTCGCCGGACTTGATCGCGCCGACGACTGTCACAGCGTCCACGTCGTCCCGGCGTGCCAGCCGGTCGGCGGCCAGCGGCGAGTCGTACGCGCCGGGGACGTGGACGGTCTCGACGATCTCCACGTCCAGTTCCTCGGCGCGTGCCTCGGCCGCCGCCTCCATCTCCTCGGTGACGTCGCGGTTGAACTCCGCGACCACCAGTCCGAGCCGTACCATGTGGTGCCGATAGCAACCGCGACCTAAAGAAATACCGTTCGGCGGTCGAGAGACGTGTCCGCCGGGGCACAGTATTCGTTTGCAACCAGAAGGGTTCTAAATCCCCGGACAGACTGGACCGACAATGGCAACGGTCGAGGACGACGATTCCGCGACTGAATCCGCCGCCCACCGGTCCGAGTCCGCCCTCCCCACGTGGTTCGGCGTCGACCGCCTCGTGCTGGTCGTCGCAGCCATCGCCGCATTCGCGCTGTTCGCTCGTTTCCTGTTCCTCGGCGAGCGGATCGCCCACTGGGACGAGGGACGCGTCGGGTGGTGGATCCTCCAGTACGTCCACACCGGCGATTACGCGTATCGCGCGATCATTCACGGCCCCTTCTACCACCACGTCAACGGCGTCCTGTTCAGCGTGTTCGGCGCGAGCGACTTCTGGATGCGGGCCATCGTGGCCCTGCTCGGCGGCCTGACGCCTCTAGCTGCGCTGGGCCTCCGACACCGCCTGCGCGATGTCGAGGTCGCCCTGCTGGCGCTCTTCCTGACCGCCAACCCGCTCCTGCTGTACTACTCGCGGTTCATGCGGGGCGATCCCATCGTCGCGTTCTTCATGTTCGGGGCGGTGGTCGCCTTCGTCCGCCTGATCGACTTCCGGCAGGCACGCTACCTGTTCCTGGGCGTCGCGGGCGTCGCGCTCGCCTTGACCGCCAAGGAGAACGCGCTGATCTACCCGGTCACCTGGATCGGCGCGCTGGTCCTCCTGCTGGACCACCGGCTGTTCCTCGCCCGCGGAGGGGAGCGCGCGTGGACGACGATTCTCAAGGATCGAGTCCTCAGTGTCGGCTACGGCGTCTGGGAGTGGGTCCACTGGATCCTGCTCGCGGCCCTGGAGTTCGTCGCGATCATCGTCTTCTTTTACGCTCCCCGGGACGGCGACCCGGGCGACGTGGGCCTGTACAACGCCGTCGGCCAGGGCGACCTCGGGATGTTCCTCACCGTCGTGGACCGCGCGACCGTCGGCGCGTGGAAGGAGTTCTACGGCCTGTGGGTCGACGGCGGAATGAGCGACCACGCGTACATCCCCTACCTCGGCGACCTCGCCGAGACGCTCGGGTACGGTGCGCTCGCGCTCGTCGTCTTCGCGGTGATCGGGTTCGTCGTCGACCGGTACGCCGGCGAGCGACCCCGTGACCTCGTGGCCTTCTCGTTCTACTGCGGGTTCGTCTCCGTGCTGGGCTATCCCATCGTGACCGACATCCAGGCCCCGTGGGCGGCGCTCCACGCGGTGGTGCCGCTGGCGATCCCCGCGGCGGTCGGTTTGGGACTCGTTCTCCGGTGGGGACGGGACGCGCTCGTCGAGGACGATCCGGTCGGGATGGGTGCGGCCGCGGTCGTGGTGATCGTCGCCGTCAGTTTCGTCGTCGGCATGGGCGTCTACGGCGTGTACCTCGCTCCACAGGCTCAGGAGGGCGAGAACGCACTCGTCCAGTACGCACAGCCGGGCGACGACGTGCGGCCGGCGCTGGACAGCATGGAGATGGCCGCCGCCGCCAACGAGGGGACCGACGTGTTGCTGTACGGTGACTTCTTCGTCGACGGCGGGACCAACGCCACGACCGACTTCGTCTACGACGGCTACCCGCGGGACTCGGAACTGGCACCCAGGGAGGAGCGGGGCATCACGCTCGCCCCCGCGTGCGCAGACTGGTTCAACGCGCTGCCGCTCCCGTGGTACTTCGACAGGAGCGGGGCGAACGTGAGCTGTGCCGACAGTTCCTTCGAACTCGACGACGCAGCCGAGTCCGAACCACCGATCGTCATCGTTCGCGCGCACGACGAAGGCGACGAGGACGACCGGACCAACGAGGAGGCACAGGCCCGCGCGCAGTTCCCGGAGTACTGGAGTGCGACGTACGAACTCCGGACCTACGGGACCGAGACCGTCTTCCTCGTCCACCCGGACTACGTCGGCGAGGTGAACGCGTCGGCGACGCCACCGGAGTGATCGCGGCCGCTGGCTCCCGGGTTGGCAATCCTTAAGCGCGTGCCCGGGGAAGCGCCGGTCGATGACACTCACGTCGCCAGGCCCGACCCTCGGCGTCGTCGGGGGTGGCCAGCTCGGCCGGATGCTCGGCGAAGCCGCGGCGCCGCTCGGGGTGGAGCTCGTCGTCTCGGACCCGACGCCGGACGCGCCGGCCGCGCCGGTCGTCCGCGACCAGGTCGTCGGCGACTTCGACGACCCCGACACGCTGCGGGCCCTCGCCGAACGATCCGACTACCTCACCTTCGAGATCGAGTTGGCCGACCCCGACCTGCTCGAAGCAGTCAGCGAGGAGACCGGCGTCCCGGTCCACCCCACACCGGAGACCCTCCGGACGATCCAGGACAAACTCGTCCAGAAGGAACGGCTCCAGGACGCGGGGATTCCGGTACCGGAGTTCCGGCAGGTCGACTCGGCCGAGGACCTGCAGGGGGCACTGGACGACCTCGGGACACCCGCGATGCTCAAGGCGCGACAGGGCGGCTACGACGGACGCGGCAACGTTCTCGTCGAGACGCGCGAGGACGTGGAGTCGGCCATGGACGAGATCGCCGGCCCGGCGATGATCGAGGCGTTCGTCCCCTTCGAGCGCGAACTGGCGGTGATGGGCTGTCAGGGTGCGGGCGAGACAGACACTTTCCCCGTCACCGAGACGATCCACGAAGAAGAGATCCTCCGTGAATCCGTCTCCCCCCCACGAGCGCCCGACGAGCGGATCGACGCCGCCCGCGCGGTCGCCCGCGACGTGCTGGCCGAGATGGAGGGTCGCGGTGTCTACGGCATCGAGTTGTTCGACACGGGCGAGGAGATCCTGCTGAACGAGATCGCCCCGCGGCCGCACAACTCCGGCCACTGGACCATCGAGGGCTGTCACACCTCCCAGTTCGAGCAACACGTCCGGGCCGTGACGGGCCGCCCGCTCGGGTCGACCGAACGACGCGACCCCACCGTCTCGTTCAACATCCTCGGTGACGGCGAGAGTAGCCGTGACGCGCGACTCACGGGCGAGGAGGCGGTCTTCGAGCGTGACCGCGCGCACCTCCACTGGTACGGGAAACGAGAGGTGTACCCGCTCCGGAAGACGGGCCACGTGACGCTGACGGCCGACGGCGAGGGGACCGACGAGCTACTGGCATCGGCACGACAACTACGTGAGCAACTCAGCTTCGAATGAGCGACAACGTCGACACACTGATCGAGGAACTGCGCGAAGAAGCACGGCGCGACAGACCGACCGAGGACACGCCCGAGATCGGGATCGTCATGGGTTCGGACTCGGATCTGGACGTGATGGCCGGCTCCGAGTCGGGCAGGCCCGGAGCCTACGACGTCCTGACCGAGGAACTGGGCTTCGCGGAGCAGACGAGCTACGAGGATCCACCCGAGGCGCGGTTCACGTTCGAGACCTTCGTCGTCTCGGCCCACCGGACACCCGGATTGATGTACGCGTACGCGGAGACGGCGGAAGACCGCGGGCTGGACGTGGTCATCGCGGGTGCCGGCGGGAAGTCGGCGGACCTGCCGAACATGACCGCCTCGATCGCCTATCCCCTGCCGGTGATCGGCGTTCCGGTCCAGGAGAAGTCGGTCGACTCGGTGATCGGGATGCCACAGGGTGCACCGTTGACCGCCGTCGACGCAGGGAAGTCGTTCAACGCCGCACTGTCGGCGGTCCAGTACCTCGCGCGCCAGCACGGCGCGCTGCGCGACCGGCTGGTCGAGTACCACGAGGGACTGCAGGACGGCGTGGCCGAGGTCTCGCGCGATCTGCACGAACTCGGGACGCCAGCGTTCGAAACCCGGGACGAGTGATCGCCCGCGGGCGGTCGAACTGCGTCCGGTGACTTCGGACTGACTGATCCCATAGACTTTTCAACCATTCCGACAAAGCCCGGGTATGCCTAGCATTGGCAACCGACAGGTCGTCGTCGCGATACTGTTGGCCGTGACGATGGTTCTGTCAGGCTGTTCGGGCGGTGGCGGCCCGGCAACGACGGCGGCTCCGGACGACGAACCGACGGACGACGAGCCGACGGACGCTCCCGAAATGACGGCCGGTGCCGAAACGACGGCCAGCGTAGAAGGCGAGGCGGACATCCCGGTGGTGAACTACCAGTGGCAGGAAGGCGAGTCCTACACGTACGAGAGCGAGGCAGCCCAGGGGAGCAACAGTGAATACTCCTGGACGGTCACGGACGTGAGCGACGGGCAGGTAACGGCCGAACTCACGAGCAGTTTCGGCGGTCAGACCCAGACGTCGACGCTCACGGGCCCGCAGGGAGATATCTTCAATAGCTCCAGTCAGAACGCCCAGGCGTTTACCTTCGTGCTGATGCAGATCCCGCAACTGCTCGTGCAGGGTCAAGAGCTCTCTGAGGGGAACTCCTGGACGGTGTCGAGCAGCGAGTTCGAGACCGGTGGACTCCAGCAGCAGACCCCCCGGCAGATCGACGTGCGCGTGACCGGCACCTCGCAGGTTTCGGGGACCCAGTGTCACGACATCGAAGCCACGGGCGGGAACCAGACGATCAGTGGGTGCGTGAACGAGGACTGGCCGTTCGCGCTGTCCGGAACCTTCGAACTCCAGACGCGGACCACCGGCGACGGCGGGACGGAGACGACTACCCGGACGAGTTCGTTCGTGCTGGTCGACTACGACCGTCCGTGAGTGGTTCCCGGCCGCTTCTTTCCACCTCGGTGATCATTCAATACAACTAAACACCAGACTGCAGTAGGGGTCGCTATGGGGACGCTGCGGACGCGGACGGTTGGGGGTACAGTACTACTGGCGCTGCTGCTCGTTCTGTCGGGCTGTAGCGGCGGTGCAGAGCGCGAACCGGCCGCCACACCCACTCCGACGGGGACGCTCAACGCGACGCCGACGGAAACAGGGGCGAACGTCACGAGCGCTGGGGGCGGCAGTGCAAACGAGAGTGGGGTCGAAGCCGACGAACGGATCGGGGACGACTGGGATCGGTACTACGTGTTCAACGAAAGCGAGGCGTACGGGTACGCGGTCGATCTCGGAAACGGCACGACCGCGATGTCGTGGGCCGTCACGTCGACCGCGGACGACACACCGGGACTGTACGAAGACGTTACCGCGAACGTCACCTTCGGCCAGTATTCGTCGGCCGCGACGGCGTCGCAGGCGGACGTCTTCGCCGCGTTGATCAGCGAGGGGTCCGTCGGCGAGCCGTTCCTCTACGTGCGGACGCCGGTTGTTCTCGCGGCGGGCCACAACCTGAGCGTGGGCAACTCGTGGACGATCCAGGGCAGTGACGTGGCCGTGGGCGACGGCTTCGAGGTGACCTGGGACGAGGCGAGAGCGGAGATCACCGGAACCGCGAGGGTCGCCGGCGAGACTTGTTACACCATGGACCTCCGGATTCCCGGGAACGAGACGGGGCCGACGAGTTGCGTGAAGTACGACTGGCCGTTCGCGCTGGCGGTCGATACCGCGGAGCAGGACTATCGGCTGGCGGACTTCCAGCGACCCTGATCGAGGGCGGTCTGCGAGCCACCGGACACGTGTCAACGGTCGAAAGCGTGGTTTTCCGACGCGTGGAATCTATGAACCCTTATATGGCACCGTTCCTTACCCGTAAAACGATAGGTGTACACGGATGGGCAATCCATGGATAGCCATCGGGGCGCTGGCGCTGGTCGGTCTTCTCATCCCAGTCGGGATGATGGTGATATCGAAGCTTCTCCGGCCCAGCGTGCCCGAACAGGGAAAACGCTCCACCTACGAGAGCGGTGAGGTTCCGACCGGTGACACCCGGATTCGGTTCAACATCCAGTACTACATGGTCGCGCTGCTGTTCGTCATCTTCGACATCGAGACCGTCCTGATCTTCCCGTGGACGGTCATCTACCGCAGCGCGCTGGAGAACGGCGTCGGGCTGACGAGAGTGCTCGCGCCGATGCTGGTGTTCGTCGGTATTCTCGTCGTCGGTCTCGGGTGGGCGTGGCGCAACGGCGCGGTCAAGTGGGTCCGCTCACCGCGGGCCGAGAAACGCAAAGATGCCAGGTAATACATGAGTAGTCAAGACAAGCTAACGGATACGGTCGGTGCCGACACTCAGTCGACACAGGACGCCCGGATGGGCGAGGGCGCGGACAGCCGGTTCAACTCCCCGCTCCGGAAGGCGCTGGGCTCGTCCCCGTTCATTCTCACGAAGTTCGACAAGTTCATGAACTGGGTTCGGGGCTCGTCGATGTTCATGCTGCAGTTCGGGATCGCCTGCTGCAGCATCGAGATGATGCACACGTACTCGGTCAAGCACGACCTCGACCGGTTCGGGGCCGGCGTTCCGCGGGCCTCGCCGCGACAGGCGGACGTGATCATCGTCCCCGGGACCATCGTCTCGAAGTTCGCCCCGCGGATGAAGCGGGTTTACGACCAGATGCCCGAACCCAAGTTCGTCGTCGGCATGGGCTCGTGTACCATCTCCGGCGGGCCGTTCCAGGAGGGGTACAACGTCATCAAGGGCGCGGAGGAGGTCATCCCGGTCGACATTCACGTTCCGGGCTGTCCGCCCCGTCCCGAGGCGCTGATCTACGGGATCGCGAAGTTGCAAGAACGGGTCGCGAACGGCGAGTCCGCACCCGTCACGGTCAAGCCGTACGAGCTGGAGCAGTTCGGCGACCTCGAACGGGACGAACTCGTCGAGAAACTCGCCGATCAGATCGACCACGACGATCTGGTCATGCGGTACAACTGGGTCGATTCGCCATGAGTCTAGAAGAACCGGGGCCACGTGACGTCGGCCTCACGAAAGCGGGCGAAGTCAACTACGACGAACTCGAAGCCCTGCTGGGCGACGCCGTGCTGGATCGGGAGACGCACCTCAACGCCGAGGCGTTCGTGATCCGGCCCGACGCCGTGCAGGACACCCTCTCGACGCTGAAGGAAGAGGCCGGTTTCGACTTCCTGAACTGCGTCACCGCACAGGAGTACCAGGACCGCTACGAGACGATCTACCACATGACGAAGTACGACGACCGGACCCAGGAGGTCGGCGTCGTCGTCCCCACCAGCAAGGACGATCCCGTCTCGGAGTCGGCGGAACCGGTGTTCCGGACCGCCGACTGGCACGAACGGGAAGCCTACGACCTGGTGGGTATCGAGTACGAGGGGCATCCGGACCCGCGCCGGATTCTCCTGCCCGATACCTGGCAGGGGCACCCCCTCTCGCTGGACTACGACCAGACCAAGCCCCAGATCGTCACCCTGCGGGAGAACAGGAACCCCCTGCAGGAAGATCAGCGGCTCAACGACGACAGCGACACGATGTTGCTCAACATCGGGCCCCACCATCCGGCGACCCACGGCGTCCTCCACGTGGAGGCGACGCTGGACGGCGAACAGGTCGCCGACGTGGAGCCCGACATCGGCTACATCCACCGCTGCGAAGAGCAGATGTGCCAGCAGGGCACCTACCGTCACCAGATCATGCCCTACCCCGACCGCTGGGACTGGGGCGGTGCGGGGCTGCTGAACGAGTGGGCGTACGCCCGTACGGCCGAGACGCTGGCGGACATCGACGTGCCGGAGTACGCGCAGGTCATCCGGACGATGAGCGCCGAGTTGTCGCGGATCCTCTCGCACATGCTCGCGGTCGCCGCCTACGCGCTGGACGTCGTCGGGGACTTCACCGCGACGTTCATGTACGGGATGCAGGACCGGGAGACGGTTCAGAACATCCTCGAAGATCTGACTGGCCAGCGGCTGATGTTCAACTACTTCCGGCTGGGCGGGGTGGCCTGGGACCTGCCAGAGCCTCGCGAGGAGTTCTTCGAGAAGATTCGGGCGTTCATCGACGACCTGCCCGAGAAGCTCGAGGAGTACCACAACCTGCTGACCAGCAACGAGATCCTGCAGGTCCGGACCGTCAACACGGGCCGGCTCGAACCCGAAGTTGCCAAGAGCTACGGCGCGACGGGGCCGGTCGCACGCGGGTCCGGTATCGACTACGACGTCCGGCGGGACGACCCCTACGGCTACTACGACAAGCTCGACTGGGACGTCGTCACCGAGGACGGCTGTGACAACTACGCGCGCCTGCTGGTGCGACTCCAGGAGGTCGAGGAGTCGGCCAAGATCATCAACCAGTGTGTCGACCTGCTCGAGGACTGGCCCGAAGAGGACCGCACGATTCAGGCCAACGTCCCCCGGACGATCAAGCCCGAACCCGACACCGAGGTCTACAAGTCCGTCGAGGCCGCCAAGGGTGAGCTCGGGATCTACATCCGGTCGGACGGGACCGACAAGCCCGCCCGATTCAAGATCCGCGGGGGGTCGTTCTCCAACCTGCAGACGCTGCCGGAGATGGCCGAGGGCGAGTACATCGCGGACCTGATCGCGTCGCTCGGTAGCCTCGACACCATCATGGGCGAGGTGGATCGGTGATGACGCTGTCGGACACCATCGCCGGACTGCTCGGCCTGAACGCGGACGATCCGCTGCATTTTTTCGTCGCGGCGATCCTCGCCTCGGCGATCGTCGGCACGTTCATGCTCGTGAACGTCGCGATCGCGGGCCCGTGGGCGAAGCGGAAGATCACCGCGGCCTTCACCGACCGGATCGCGGTCAACCGGATCGGGCCGTTCGGTCTGATGGTCATCGTGGCCGACGCGGTACGCCTGCTCTCGAAGGAGCTGATCGTTCCGGAGAAGGTCGACCGGCCGGCGTGGGACCTCGCGCCGCTGCTGATCGCCGGGTCGGCGCTGCTCGGCTTCGCGGTCATTCCGATGGGGAACGGCATTCAGGTCGCCGATCCCGAGGTGGGCCTGGCGTACGTGTTCGCCGTTGCCTCCCTGGCTTCGGTCGGGCTCGTGATGGCAGGCTACGCGTCGAACAACAAGTACTCGATGCTGGGTGGACTGCGCGCGGTCGCGCAGAACCTGGCCTACGAGATTCCGCTGGTGCTGACGGGTGTGTCGGTAGTCCTCTTCGCGGGCACGCTCCAGTTGGGGAACGTCGATGCCGCGAACACGATCGTCGGCGCACAGCAGGCGACGCTGGCGACTATCGGCGGCATCGCGATCCCGTCGTGGTACGCCTTCGTCAACCCCTTCGCGTTCGTGCTCTTCCTTGTGGCCAATCTCGCGGAGGTCGGCCGGAACCCGTTCGACACGCCGGAGGCACCGACCGAGATCGTCGCCGGCTACCAGACGGAGTACTCCTCTGTGTACTTCGTGCTGATGTACCTCGGGGAGTTCATCCACATCTTCCTCGGTGGTGCGATCGTCGCGACGATCTTCCTCGGCGGGCCGGCCGGGCCGGTCCTGCCCGGGATCGTCTGGTTCCTGATCAAGATCTGGGCGGTGTTCCTGTTCACCCAGTGGGCGCGGTCGGCGCTGCCCCGGGTTCGTATCGACCAGCTCATCGAGATCGGCTGGAAGGGGATGCTCGTGCTCTCCTTCGCCAACCTGATTCTGACGGCGATCATCGTCGGGGTGGTCGTCTGATGACCGACGCGACGTTCGGAGGTAACCCATGATCGGACTGCTCAAATCCATGGCGACGACGATGAAACACGCGCTCGACGGTCAGACGTTCACCGTCGAGTACCCCGAAGAAGCACCCGAAGTGAGCCCCCGCTTCCGCGGGGTCCACAAGTTCAGCCAGGAGCGCTGTATCTGGTGTCGGCAGTGTGAGAACGTCTGCCCGAACGACACGATCCAGATCGTCACCGACGAGCAGCGCAACGGCGAGGAGTACAACCTCCACATCGGGCAGTGTATCTACTGCCGGCTCTGTGAGGAGGTCTGCCCCGTCGACGCCATCCTGCTGACCCAGAACTTCGAGTTCACCGCCGACACGAAGGACGAACTCGCCTACAACAAGGAACAGCTCAAGAACGTTCCCTGGTACAAGGACATCGACCCACTCGAATCCCGCGAACCCGACCGGGGCGCGTGGATCGGCGAGGGCGAAGGCGAACTCGACTACCAGTAGCGACGACCACCGTACGGGTCCAGTTTTTGGCATCGTCCGTCTGAACTGCACGTAGCACCTGCCACACATGACTGGCGAATACCATATCGACCGGAGAGTCGATGCGTCTCCGTGCAAAAACCGATTTCGGAGACGCGCGGGCGAATCTGATAAAGAAATCTTCAAAGGCCCGCCGATAGGAGAGTGAAGTAAGATGGCACTGCCAGAAACTATAGCATTCGGGTTGTTCGCGTTCGTCACGATAGCGAGCAGCCTCGGCGTCGTCCTCTTACGGGACATGTGGCACTCAGCGCTCATGCTGGGCGTCGCGTTGCTCAGCGTCGCAATCCACTACGTGATGTTGCGCGCCGAGTTCGTCGCGACGATGCAGATACTCGTGTACGTGGGCGGCGTACTGATCTTGATTACGTTCGCCGTGATGCTCACCCGCAGGGACGAGCCGGCGGAGTCGGCCGAGGTGACAACATGACGACGCGGCCACAGCTGGCCGACGACGCCAACTGGATCGCCGGCGTCGCCGCGCTCGGCCTGTTCGCCATACTGGCGGTCGTGTTCGTCGGCGCCTCGTTCGGCTCGCCGGCCGGGTTCCCGGACGTTTCGATCACGGCGGGCATCGGGTACGCCATGTTCGACCTCATGGGACAGACCGTGATCGAGAGCGAGGAGTTCCTCGTGTCGTTCATCGTCATCGCGGTCGCACTGGACGCGGCGCTGGACGTGGCGGTCATGCTCGCGACGCGTGACGACGAGACGGCAGGCACGCTCACGGACGGCGGGCGCTCGACGGGACGAGGTGACAGCTGATGGTTCCCGCCGAGTACTACCTGCTGCTGTCGGCCGCGATGTTCTGTATCGGGCTGTTCGGGATTCTCACCCGACGCAACGCACTGCTGTTCCTGATGTCCGTCGAGCTGATGCTCAACGCGGCCAGCATCAACCTCGTGGCGTTCTCCCTCCAGTGGGGGAACCTGACGGGGCAGGTGTTTACGCTGTTCCTGATGGCACTGGCCGCGGCCGAGGTCGCCATCGGGATCGGTATCATCCTGGTGTTGTACCGTAACTTCGCGGACATCGACGTGACCAAACCGACGACTATGAGGTGGTAAGATGGTGAGTGCATTCGAGTTCGTTCCGGCGATCGCGGTGTTGCCACTCGTATCGTTCGTGGTCGCGCTGGCCTTCGGAAAGTGGATGCCCAAGAAAGGCGCGCTGGCCGGGATCTTCGCGACGGTCGGGTCGCTGCTCATCTCGATCTGGACCGCGCTGACGGTCGCGGGCTTCCTCGGCTCGGAGACGGTCTATCACGCTGAGTTGTGGCGGTTCGCGACGGGAATCGGGACGTTCAACCTGCATCTCGGGGTCTTCGTCGATCCGCTCTCCTCGCTGATGCTGTTGATCGTCTCGCTGATCTCGGTCCTCGTGTTCATCTTCTCGCTCGGGTACATGAACGACGAGGACGAGACCGGGCTCCCCCGGTACTACGCTTCGCTCTCGCTGTTCAGCTTCAGCATGCTCGCCTTCGTCTTCGCGGACAACATCCTGATGGCGTTCATGTTCTTCGAGCTGGTGGGCCTGTGTTCGTTCCTGCTCATCGGCTTCTGGTTCCGCGAGGACGCGCCGCCCAGCGCCGCGAAGAAGGCGTTCCTGGTCACCCGCTTCGGTGACTTCTTCTTCCTGATCGGCGTCGTCGGCATCTTCGCCACCTTCGGTACGGGCCTGTTCGCTACGGAGGCGGGCTTCCCGCACATGGCCGAACAGGCGATCACCGGCGAAATGCCCGGCCCGGTCGGCGAGTTCCTCTCTGCCGTCGGCATGGGGGCCCAGCAGTGGTTCACCATCCTGGGCCTACTCGTGCTGGGTGGTGTCGTGGGCAAGTCGGCGCAGTTCCCGCTGCACACGTGGCTGCCCGACGCGATGGAAGGTCCGACCCCTGTCTCCGCGCTGATCCACGCGGCGACGATGGTCGCGGCCGGTGTCTACCTCGTCGCGCGCATGTACGGGTTCTACCTGTTGACGCCGACGACGCTCGCCATCATCGCGCTGATCGGTGGCTTCACGGCCCTGTTCGCCGCGACGATGGGCGTCGTCAAGCAGGAACTCAAGCAGGTGCTCGCGTACTCGACCATCTCCCAGTACGGGTACATGATGCTCGCACTGGGCTCGGGCGGGTACGTCGCCGCGGTCTTCCACCTGACCACCCACGCCGTGTTCAAGGCGCTCCTGTTCCTCGGCGCGGGGTCGGTCATCATCGCCATGCACCACAACGAGAACATGTGGGACATGGGCGGCCTGAAAGAGAAGATGCCCGTGACCTACTGGACGTTCCTCTCCGGGTCGCTCGCGCTGGCTGGCATCGTCCCGTTCGCGGGCTTCTGGTCCAAGGACGAAGTGCTGTACGAGGCGCTGATCCACGGGCTGGGCAGTCCGGTCCTGCTCGTCGCGTGGGCGATGGGCCTGCTGGCCGTCTTCCTGACCGGCTTCTACACCTTCCGTATGGTCTTCCTGACCTTCCACGGTGAGCCCCGGTCCGACACGGCCGAGGATCCCGAGTCCGTTCGCTGGAACGTGAAACTCCCGCTGGGCGTGCTCGGCGTGCTGGCGGCGACCATCGGCTTCATCAACATGGTTCCGGTGGCGAAACTGACCGGGCTGAAGATCGACTTCCTCCACAAGTGGCTGGTCGGTGGCGAGGTGCTGAACGCGGAGTTCCTGACCGGGCTCGAACACTACGAGCCGATCCTGAAGGAGGTCGCCGGAATCAAGGCGAGCTACATCGCGGGCGGTGAGATTCCGACGCTGTTGATCTCGGCGGCACTGTCGCTGGGACTGGCGCTGGCCGGTGTCGGACTGGCCTACCGGCTGTACGCGGTGCCGGAGCCGGTCGCACACACGAAGAAACTCGGCGGACTGCGGACCCTGCTCATGCACAACTACTACCAGGACGAGTATCAGGTGTGGCTGGCACAGGGCGTGACCCTGCCGCTGGCCCGCGCGGCCGACACGTTCGATCAGGGAATCATCGACGGCGTCGTCAACGGGATCAGTAGCGTCAGTCTGTTCTCCGGCGACCGCGTCCGGCGCATCCAGACCGGCGTCGTGAGCAACTACGCGGCCCTGCTGACGATCGGGCTCGCGCTCTTGCTGATCGTCTTCGGCATCGTCGGGGGGTGGTTCTGAATGCTGGTCGAACTGCTCATCGTGTTCGCGCTGATGGCGGCGGGACTGGTTTTCCTCGTCCCCGACGAGTACGCTGGCCAGTTCGCGGCCGTCCTCAGCCTCGTGCCCGTCGGCGTGAGCCTGTGGATGTACAGCGTCTTCGACGGCACCGGTAACGCCCTGCTCGAAGGGGGCCAGCCCGCCTTCGAGACGCTGGCGAACTGGATCACGCTTGGGCCGTACGCGATCAGCTGGCACGTCGGTCTCGACGGCGTGAGCATGCCGCTGGTCGTGTTGACCACGCTCCTGACCACGCTCGCGATCGTCAGCGCGTGGACGCCCATCGAGGAACGGGAATCCCAGTTCTACGGCCTCGTACTCTTCATGCAGGCCGCGCTGATCGGCGTCTTCGCGGCGCTCGACTTCCTGCTGTGGTTCGTCTTCTGGGAGGCCGTCCTCGTCCCGATGTACTTCCTCATCGGCGTCTGGGGCGGGCCGCGCCGGAAGTACGCCGCCATCAAGTTCTTCGTCTACACGAATATCGCCAGCCTCGTGCTGTTCGTCGGCTTCTTCACGCTGGTGTTCGGGCTCGGCGACTCGATCAGTACACTGGGCTTGCCGGCCATCGCCCAGGCACTCGAGGCGGGGCAGCTCGGCAGTGTCGCCGGCTTCGGTCCCGGTACGGTCAAGCTGGCCGCCTTCGCCGCGCTGTTCTTTGGCTTCGCGGTCAAGGTGCCAGTCGTCCCCTTCCACACGTGGCTGCCGGACGCACACGTCGAAGCGCCGACGCCGGTGTCGGTGCTGCTGGCGGGTGTCCTGCTGAAGATGGGGACCTACGCGCTGCTCCGGTTCAACTTCACGATGCTCGCGGACGTGGCGCGGGCCAACGCGACGCTGATCGCCATCTTCGCGGTCGTCTCGGTGATCTACGGCGCCCTGCTGGCGCTGGCCCAGCAGGACCTCAAGCGGATCGTCGCCTACTCGTCGATCTCGTCGATGGGCTACGTCATCCTGGGACTGATCGCGTTCACGCCCCACGGCGTCGGCGGGGCGACGTTCCAGATGGTCAGCCACGGCCTGATCTCCGGGCTGATGTTCATGGCGGTCGGCGTCATCTACAACGAGACCCACACCCGGATGATCGGCGACATGTCCGGGATGGCCGACCGGATGCCCGTCACCGCGGGCGTGTTCGTGGCCGCCGCCTTCGGCTACATGGGCCTGCCGCTGATGAGCGGGTTCGCGGCCGAGGTGCTGGTGTTCATGGGCGCGTTCCAGTCGACGGTCATTCCGGCCGCGCCGCTGTTCACCGCCATCGCGATGTTCGGCATCGTGATCGTCGCGGGCTACCTGCTGCGTGCGATGCAGAAGACGCTGTTCGGGCCCTTCCGGCTCGAGACCGACTACGACATCGGGCGTGCCCCGCTCCAGGACGTGGCGCCGCTGTTCGTTCTGCTGGCGCTCGTCATCGCGCTGGGCGTCGCGCCTGACCTGTTCTACCGGATGATCCAGGACGCAGTGTTCGAAGTGACGGCACTGGGCCTGGGAGGTGGTGCTTGATGATTCCGCTCCAGACATCGAACACGTTGCCCGACTGGGCGGCGCTGGCCCCGGCGATTATACTCGCAGTGACCGCGCTGGCGCTGTTCCTGATCGACAGCATCGACCCGAACGACGAATCGCCCAGCATGCTCGCTGGCGTCGCGACGCTGGGATCGGTCCTGGCGATGGTCGTCACGGGCTGGTACTTGGTCGCCGGCACCGGGATGCCCCGGACCGGCGGCGCGATCGAGCTGTTCAGCGGGCAGCTGGTCGTCGACGGGATGAGCCTGTTCTTCACGTTCATCTTCACGAGCGTGACCGCGCTCGTCTGCGTCGCCAGCTACGACTACCTCTCGGGCCGCCCCAACCAGGCCGAGTACTACGCACTCGTCTTGCTCGCGGCGACCGGGATGTCGGTGATGGCCTCGGCGAACAGTCTCGCCACTGCGTTCGTCGCGCTGGAGCTGTCGAGCCTGCCGTCGTACGGACTGGTCGCGTACCTGAAAAACGACCGCGGGAGCGTCGAGGCGGGACTGAAGTACTTCCTGATCGGCGCGGTATCCTCCGCGGTGCTCGCCTACGGGATCAGCCTGGTGTATGCCTCGGCCGGCGTCCTGGAGCTGGCTGCCATCGCCGAGGCGCTGGGTGCAGGCATCGACAACACCGGCGTCCTCGGTGTGGGCATCCTGATGGTCGCGGGCGGCTTCGCGTTCAAGACCGCCTCCGTGCCCTTCCACTTCTGGGCACCGGAGGCCTACGAGGGCGCGCCCGCTCCGGTCTCCGGGTTCCTGTCTTCGGCCTCGAAGGCCGCCGGGTTCGTGCTCGCCTTCCGCGTGTTCGTCACGGCGTTCCCGCTCGACGTGGTCGCGGGTACCATCGACTGGGCGCTCGCGTTCACCGTGCTGGCGCTGGTCACGATGACGCTCGGGAACTTCGCCGCGGCCACGCAGGACAAGGTCAAGCGCATGCTGGCGTACTCCTCGATCGGACACGCCGGCTACGCGCTGATCGGCATCGCGGTGCTGACGGGGACGGCCGACCAGAGCTACGCGCTGGGAGCCAGCATGCTCCACCTGTTCGTCTACGGGTTCATGAACACCGGCGCGTTCCTGTTCGTCGCTCTAGTGGAGTACTGGGGTGTCGGTCGGACCTTCGAGGACTACAACGGCCTGGCGAAGCAGGCACCGGTCGCCTGTTTCGCGATGACGATCTTCCTGTTCAGCCTCGCCGGCCTGCCCATCGGGGGCGGCGCGCTCTCGAAGTGGGCGCTGTTGTCGGCGACGGCCAGCGCCGCCACGCTGAGCGCGTACCTGCTCGCCGCGGCGCTGATCGTCAACAGCGCACTGTCGCTGTTCTACTATTCCCGGGTCGTCAAGGCGATGTGGATCGAAGATCCCGCCGGTGACTTCGAGGTCTCCTCGTACCCGACCGGCCTCTACGCGGCCGTCGTCGGTGCCGCCATCGTGACCTTCCTCCTCCTGCCGGCCTTCGGCGTCGTCTCCGGGACGGCATTCGACGCCGCGGCCGCGCTCTTCTGACGCCGCGACTCGTTTTCGCTCGTCGCTCTGTTGTGCTGTTCGTTCGTGGAGACTCACTCCGTTCGCGTCGCCCGACCGACAGCCTTTCCGTCCACGGGTCCCTCGCTCCGGCCGATGAAGTGGCGGTGTGAGCACTGTGGGAAGCCACACGAGCGAAACGATCCGCCGTGTGACAACTGTGGGCACAGCGAGTTCGAGAAGGCAGTCGTCCCGATGGCCCCGGAGGCCGAGGACGAAGAGGCCACGAAGACCTACGCCTGGATCTGCACGGAGTGTGGCAACGATCATCCCAAGCACACGCCGCCCTGTGACCGGTGTGGAAACGCGACGCTGGAACGCCGGGAGCTGAGCTACGACGAGGACGAGATCGTCGACGAGATGCTGGAGGACAGTTCCGGCCGAGCCTCGACCGCGGACGTGAGCTATCTGGACGTCCTCGATGCCAAACTCGTCTTGCTGTTTCTGGGCGTGGCCGCACTGGTGGCGTACCTGGCGCTGGGCTTTCTCGGTGTCGTCCAGATTCCGGGGATCTCCCCGACACCGCCGGTCCCCGGGAACGCCACCACCGCGGACGGACTGGTGTTCGCGGACGTGGAGTCGGCGTACGTCGACGAACTGAACGCGCGTCGGTCCGCCGAAGGGTTCGCGAACCTGACCGCCGACGAGAACCTGGCCTCGGCGGCGACCTACCTCAACCAACAGGTGGTGCGAGCAGAGTACGGCGACAGTGACAGTCCGTCCGTCGACCGCTCGGAGATCGACAGTCGACTCGGAGACGACTGCGCGGACGGGTACGCGCCCGCCACGTACTCCTACGATCTTGACCAGGCGAGCGACACGCCGACGGAGCGTGAACTAGCGCGGCGGCTGGCGGAGAGTTACGAACGGACCAGTTCCTTCGAGGACACGGCGGACGAATTGATCGGCGTCGACCTGCACGCGGGGCCCGACGGCGTCCTCTACGTGACGCGGATCGTCTGTTAGGCCGCCTCGTAGGCCGAGCGGAAGTCGTCGGCTTTCTCCATGACGCGGTCGGCACCCGCTTCGAGCGCGTCGAGCGCGTCCACGTCTTCCTGGGTCTTGACCGTCAGAATCGGCTCGGTCTGCCCACCGGACTGTTCGGGGTTCACGTCGTAGGTGGCGGCCTCGACGCCCTCGGACTCGAGGAGTGCGCCTTTCAGGACGTTCATGAAGGTGTGGTCCTCGCCCGCGATCTCGATAGAGAGTTCCGTGTCGGTCTTCTCGATGACCCGCAGTTCCATGCTCTCCCGTCCACACTTGGCGGCATTGAAGCTTACGAACACGAGAGGGACGCTCTCTGTCGGTACCCCGTCCGGTCTCGTCGGTCACCTTCGACGCGGCGAGTCAGTATGGTGGGCCGCGTGTTCCCCGCAAAGTATTAGGACCGCATGGGACTTGTGTGAGGTAATGACGACACGCGCGGTCGAGCAGGTCGACGACTGGGACTCCCGCCCGTTCTCCGGCGGGTACCGCGGCCTGCACGACCTGGCTGACGACGACTTCTCCGGTATCGTCGCGGCGGGACCGACGCGACTCTGCATGACGTCAGGGCGGGTCATCGGCATCCTCGACGGCACCATCGAGGACTTCGAGGACGCGGAGGGGACCGCCTACGAGGCACCCTCGCCGGCACTCCCTCTGCTCTCGGTCATGCAGGACCGCAGTGACGAGGTCCGCGCCCAGTACTACACCGAGGAGACGAGCGTCGACGAAGTCGACCGGACGCTCACCCAGGGGAACTTCACTGGATACGTCGAGCTGTCCGAGAACGTCCTCAGCGGCGACTACTATCTGGTCTACCACCAGGGCCGCTCGATGAGCGTCGCCTGGGTCGGCGCGAGCGAGAAACTCCTGACCGACGACGAAGCCTTCGACCAGGCAAACGGCGAGGTCGGAATCTACGAGGTACGGCCCGTCGACATCGAAGTCATCGAGCTTCCGGAAGCGACCGCGCCCGCGTCCGAAGAAACGACGCCCGACCCTGACGCCGGCGCGGCGGCCGCCACGACGGCCGAACCGGACACCGAATCCGGGACGGCCGGAACGGAGACTACGAGCGAGGAGACGACCGACGACGACGTGAGTGAAGCGGACGCGGGGACGGCTGGCGACGACGCCGGGGGGACGGAGTCCGACGAACCGGCGGCGGACGAGCCGGAACCCGCCAGGGCGGCGACGGAGACGAGCGCGGAGACGGACACCGCGGCCCGGTCCGCATCGGAATCCCCGGACGAACCCACCGAGACGCACGACCGGGGGAGCGACGGCACGGCTGGGGGGATGGCCGGGACGAGTGCTCGGGACGAGCGGACGCGGGACGAGCCGGACCGGCGGGAGTCCAGTAGCTCGCGACGGGACACGGAGCGGGCCGACACGGCGGGGACGGACGGACAGGGAGAACGGACCGACCGCGGCGCGTCGTCGCGGAGCAGTGAGACACAGCCCCGACAGCAGCGATCCGACCCGGAGGAGCCGACGGCGATGGACACGCAACGGGAGACCGGATCCCGGGGCGCGGGCGGACCGCGGTCGGGGACCGCCGACTCCGGCCGGAGCCGCGGGAAAGGACAGCAGAGTACCACCGGCAGCGTCGGCGAACTGGAGACCAGATCCATCCCGTCGCTGGACCCCGACCGGACGAGCGAGCCCGAGGACGGGAACGGATCGCAGGGACCGACGTCCGGAAACGGCCCGACCGCGGCCGCCGGAGCCGGCGGGCGTTCGGAGCCCGACCCCGGCCCTGCGGGGAATCCCGGGAGTGAGCCGCGTCGCGGTTCGGGCCCGACGAGTCGGGGGGCCGACGCCGCGCGCCACCACGGGACGCCCCAGCGCGACCCCGAGCGGGTCCAGTCCGAACGGCCGCCCGCGGAGGGACAGCAGGGCGAGCCGCGTCGGGAGCCAGCCGACGCCGAGCCGGAACCGGACACCGAGAGCGGCCCCACCCCGGACGAGATCGAGGAACTGGAAGACGAACTCGAAGCCCGTGAGGCGGAGATCGAGGACCTCGAAGCGACGCTAGAGACGGTCGAGGACGAGCGCGACGAACTGCAGGCCGAACGCGACGAACTCCGCGAGCGGGTCGAACGACTCGAACGTCGGATCGACGAACTCCGGACCGAGGAGGGCGGGGAGTCGGTCGCGGACCGCGAGCGTCTCAGTCCGGCGGAGGCCATCGAGGGGACGAACCTCTTCGTCCGGTACGCGTCGAAAGGCGACGCGACACTGGAGGCGGCCCACGCCGGGAACGCCGAGGCAGGTGCGGTCAACGACAACATGCAGATTCAGTACCACACCCAGTTCGAGGCGGAGGACGTGGCCGTCGACGGGGAGCCGTTCGCGGCCTACCTCACGGACACGATCCAGTACAGCTTCGTCGAGTGGGTCGTGCGCGTCCTCCCCTACGAGATTCGCGATACGGGCCATCAGGAGGCGCTGGGTCCGCTGTACGGCGCGCTCCCGAAGATCGACCGGGCGGAGCTGAACGGGGCGGTCACCGTCCAGTACCAGGAGAGCGGCGAGGAACACCGGAGCCAGGAGCGTTTCGACGTGGTGTTGCGCGACCGGATGGGCAATCCGCTGATCGTGGCGAACATGAACGAGTCGCGCCAGCCCGCGAGTCAGAGCATGATGGAAGGGCTGATCACGGCAGCACAGCGGGTCGGCGAGTCCAAGGAGTCACTGGCCGGCGCCTTCCTCGTCACGTCGAGTTTCTTCGAGCCCGAGGCGATGGAGGCGGCATCGGACGCGACGGGGAGTGGCCTGCTCAGCCGCGACAAACGCGAGAGCTTCGTGAAGCTCTCGCGAAAAGACGGGTTCCACCTCTGTCTGGTCGAAGCCCGTGAGGAGAATTTCAACCTCTCCGTGCCCGAAATCTGAGAGAACAGTCAGTTTTCGATCTCGGCGACGTCCTCGATCTTCATGTCGTCGAGCTTCTCGATGATGTGGTCGATCTTCTCGTCCAGATCGTCGACGAATTCGGAGGTCTGTTCGGTCGTGATGGCGCCCTGGCTCGAGGGCTCGATGAGGTTCTCCTCCTCGAGGACGCGCAGCGAGTACCGGACCTTGTGGTGTGGGTAGCCGGTCTCGTTCGACATCTTGACGATGCCGATCGGCTCGTTCTCGATCACCATCCGGAGGACCTGCAGATGGCGCTCGAGCATATCTACTTCCTTCTCAAGCCTGTCTATCATGGCAATTGTTAACTTGTGTTCGCAGGTTTTAAAGGTTGCTGTCCGGCCTACTTAAAGAGCAGCCTCAAATTACGTGTTCGACGGGTACGGGTTTAAACCTTTGTATGATACCACACGGCACGGGTCGCCGGAGTGGGCGGCTGCGCGGTTCTGCAGTGGCCGATTGCGAGGGGACCGTAACCTGTTTATCGGGATGGGCAGAAACCCCGGTGATGACCGTAACTATCGTTGGGTCCCAGCTGGGCGACGAGGGCAAAGGCGGCATCGTCGACCTGTACGGCGACGCCGCCGACGTCGTCGTCCGCTACCAGGGAGGCGACAACGCCGGTCACACCGTCGTCGAAGGGGACGAGGAGTACAAGCTGTCGCTCGTCCCGAGCGGAGCCGTCCGCGGCAAGGTCGGCGTCCTCGGCAACGGCTGTGTCGTCAACCCGCGGACCCTGTTCGACGAACTCGACGCGCTCCGGGACCGGGGGCTCGACCCCGACGTCCGGGTCGCCCGACGCGCACACGTTATTCTCCCCTACCACAGGGTTCTCGACGGAATCGAAGAGGAAGTCAAGAGCGAAACCGACGACGAGGTCGGCACGACCGGTCGGGGCATCGGCCCCACCTACGAGGACAAGGCCGGCCGCCGCGGCGTCCGCGTCGGCGACCTGCTCGACGCCGAGGTCCTCCGTGACCGACTGGAGTACGTCGTGCCCCAGAAGCGGGCCATCGTCGAGGACGTGTACGGCCTCGACGTGACGGACCTCGACGACCCCGAAGCGCTGGACGTCGAATCATTGTACGAGGAGTTCCGCGAGTTCGGTCGTCGGCTGGAGAGCGAGGGCATGACCGTCAATGCGGGCGAGTACCTCGCCAGCGCCATCGACGAGGGGCAGAACGTCATCCTCGAAGGTGCCCAGGGGACGATCATCGACATCGACCACGGTAACTACCCCTTCGTCACCTCGTCGAACCCGACGGCGGGCGGGGCCTGCACCGGGACCGGGCTCTCCCCGGGCGTCGTCGGTGACGGCGAGGTCGTCGGCATCGTCAAGGCTTACCTGACCCGCGTCGGGAGCGGCCCGATGCCGACCGAACTCGGCGGCGTCGAGGGCGACACGCCGGGCTACGACGAGCAGGGCGAAGGCGAAAACGAGGAACTGGCGACCTACATCCGCGAAGAGGGCGACGAGTACGGCACCGTCACGGGCCGGCCGCGACGGGTCGGCTGGCTCGACATGCCGATGCTCCGCCACGCGACCCGCGCGAGCGGGTTCACCGGCCTCGCAGTCAACCACGTCGACACGCTCGCCGGCCTGGACGAACTGCAGGTCGGCCACACCTACGAACTGGACGGCGAGACCCTGGAGACGATGCCGGCCACCACCGAGCAGTGGGCGGGCTGCGAGATCAACCTGCGGACCTTCGAGGGCTGGCCCGAACAGGACTGGGCGGAGGTCGCGAGTGCGGGGTACGACGCGCTCCACGGGAACGCGCGGGCATACCTCGACTACGTCAGCGACGAACTCGACACGCCGATCTACGCGGTCGGCGTCGGCCCGGGACGGTCCCAGACCATCGTCCGGGAACGACCGTTCTAGACAGCCCTCTCCTAGCGACAGAGGACGTCGTCTTCGAGTTCTCGCACCGCCGCGCTCACCTCGTCAGCGTCGGCCTCGTCGACACCACGGGCGTCCGGACTCGCCCGGAGGGTCGAGACGATCGTCTCGGGTCCTCCCGCGTGAGGGCGAGGTCCCAGTGGACCGCGCGCAGGTCCTCGTCGATGTACTCCGCGGGCCCGCCGGCGACCTGGCGGCTGAACAGCGCCCGGTGCCGTCGCTGGTGCTCCGTATCGACGTCCTCGGAGACCGGTCGCATCTGTTCGTCGTCGAGCATCCGGTCGTAGAACTCGTCGACGACGGTCTCGACACCGTCGGCACCACCCTGCCGATCGTAGAGAGCCGTCGCCTCCACGTGCGGGGAAGGCAGTGGGCTGGTGAAAGGAGTGGCGTAAACAAAGCGTAGCGGGCGTCTGCAGTACGAATGTGTTCGGCGGAGGGTTTATTTGGGCGAACGGTCCGTGCGTGCGTCGGTTCGGCACGTTTTTGCCTGGGCCGGCCGGAGGTAGGGGTATGCGCGAGGACCTGATGGACATCATCTGCTGTCCACTCGACAAACACGAACTCGACCTGGAGGTCATCCGCCGGGACGACGACGAGATCATGGAGGGGCGACTGGTCTGTACCGAGTGTGGCGAGGAGTACCCGGTCGAGGACGGGATTCCGAACCTCCTGCCGCCGGACATGCGGGAAGAGTCACCAGCGTAGACTGAACCTTTTTCTCCCCGCCACGCGCAGGTGGCGGTGTGCCCGACGAGTTACCCGTCGACGTGAACCGCCGGGAGCGCAACTCCCTGAACGTCCCGGCGTCGATCCAGACCGACGATTCGTTCGTCATCAGGGTTCGGAACCACGGGAACGCGAGCCGGGTCCACGTCCACCTCGACGAGAACCTCTCGGCGGTCGCCTCCCTCGACGAGACCAACCACTACGTCGAAGCACAGAGTACGGCGGCGATTCCGGTGAGCGTCCACGAACACGGCGTCGTCCACGGGAAGATCAAGCTCTCGGCGGGCTACGGGGCGACGACCAGGTGGGTCGACGTGGACCTGACCGAACCCGACGACTCCGGGACGGTCGAGGTCGACGAGAGTCTCGCGGAACCCGGCGGCGGTGAGCGCGAGACCGGCGAGGAGACCGGCACCGGCAGGGACACGACCGGATCGATGCTCGCGGACCGTCCGGCGTTGCCGGTGCTGGCGCTCGGAGCGCTGGCGGTCGCCGTCGCCGTCGGCGCGGCGTCGGTCTTCGAGAGCGGGCTGGTCGCCGCCGGCGCGGTCGTCGTCTTCGTCGCCGTCCTGCTGGCCGGCTACCTGCTCGTTCGCTAGTCTTCGGTCTCGACGCCACAGAGGTTGCCGTCGTCGTCGAACAGTTTGGCCCGGAGGAACCGTGTGCGGTACCGGTTCGCGTCGTCGTACACGTCGGCCTCGCGGATCTCGTCGCTGCGCCCCTCGGCCACCGCGTCGACGATCGCTTCGAGCTGTTCTTTCTCACTGGGCGTCAACTCGAACTCGTAGGTCCGTGACTGCTCGCCCTCCAGTTTCGTCCACTGCCGCGCGGCGGAGACGACGAGCGAACACGGCTCGCGGCACGGGAACTCGCCGTCGCCGCCGTCCACGTCGAGGTCGGTCTCCTCGTCGTACTGCCACTCGCGGCGCTTGAGACACTGGGAGTCGTCACAGCAGGCCTCGGCCACCCAGTTGACGTGTTCGTATCCCTCGCCACGGTCCCAGGTCTGGACCACGCCGTAGATGCCCGACTGGCGCTCCATCGTCGCGCGCCAGTGGTCCACGTCGAGGTCGTCCTCGCGTTCACGGTGCCAGTTGACGACCGTCGCCGGGTAGAAGAAATCGACCGTGCTGACCAGTTCCGTCGGGTCCAGGTCGGGGAACACCCAGCCCGAGCGAAGCGTCGGCGCGGTCTTCAGCGGCCGGTACCGGTCGCGCTCGTCGTGTTTGGCGATCTGACGGGCGTCCAGTGGGTCCTCGTGGTGGTCCAGGTCCTCGGCCGTCGCGTCGGTGTCGTCGACGTGGCGCACCTCGTAGCGACGCCGGCCGTCGTCGTCGCGCTCGACGGTGAGGCGCAACTGGCCCCACTCGCGAGTCACGCCCTCGGCCAGTCGGTCGTAGCGCTCCGGGACCGACCGGTCCTCGGCGCCTTCGAGCCAGCGCAGGTAGGCACTGTCGGCGGGCGCATCGGGTGCGACGCGGGTCCAGAAGTCCCAGTTCGTGACGTACGTGATGTTGTCGGTCGCGACCTCTCGGAACTCGGCTTCGGTGAGCCCCTCGCGGTCGATGTCGGGTGTCCGAAAGCGATAGCCCGCGTCGGTCGCTGTCGCCCGGAGGCCGTCACAGTCGACGCCGTCCTCGCTCGCGGCTTCCGCCAACCGGCGAACCGCCGTCTCGGTCATACCGGAGTCGTGGGGTGCCAGTCGAATAAACTCCGTCTTTCCATCCCGGACCGCCGGAACACCGTTCTTCGTATTTATATTTTGGGCCGAACTTCCGGCTCGGAAACGTCGATTCCCCCTTTTTGATACAGGGGGCTGTAGATAGTAGTGCATGGTCTCACGCTGACGATGGGTGCCGCCCTGTCAGCGATCGGTTGCCCGCGACCATGCTTCGGCCCTCCACGCTTCGGCCCACCGCGGATTCGCTCCCCCACTCGCCTGCGACCACCCCCTTCCCCAAATTTTTCAACGGATGACGACACGCACACCGCTCGGTCCCGACGGCGTACGAAAGTTATTTCGGCCTCCTGTCGTGTCGTCCAATCGTGCCAATGCCGCTCGATAAGCCCTCCCCCACGACGATCGCCGTAGTCGTCGGCGTGCTCGCGGTCGCCGGTGGCGCCGTGGCCGTCGGACTGTTGACGCCCGGTGGACAGACCCCACCCCCGGTCGGTCACGACGCGTCCGAACAGTACGCCGCCCTCGACGGCCTGAGCGCGACGGTCGTCACGACCGTCGAACGCGGCGGCGAGACCAATCGGACCGTCAGAGAGGCCACGATCCGTCCGGACGACGGACAGGTGCGACTACGGACGGTCGACGGATCGGCGGCCGACGGCACCGTCGTCGTCGCGAACGGGTCGACGAAGTGGACGTACGACCCCGAGACGAACCTCGTGAGTCGGACCGACGCGGGGACGTTGAGCGAGCGGGTGCGGACCCGCGGCGAGCGGATCGAGCGACTCTTCGAGCGCGCGGTCGGCCCCGACGGAACCGACCCGGCGTCAGACGAGTCGACGCCGGGAGTCTCGCCACTCCCGGTGATGCCCCAGGGGCCGGACACGCCCGATGCACCCGCGACCAACCGGAGCGGCGGCCAGGTCACGGTGAGTTACGACGGCACCGCGACGGTCGCCGGTCGCGCGGTCCACGTCCTCCAGGTGCGTCCCGCCGAGGGCGCGACGACGAATATCGCACAGACGCTGTGGATCGACGCCGAGTGGTTCGTTCCGCTGAAGTACGAGACGCGGTGGGTCGAGGACGGCGAGCGGGTCACCGCGACCGTCGAGTATCGGGACGTCGACTTCGAGCCCGGTCTGAGCGGGGACACCTTCGACTACGAACCGCCCGAGAACGCCGCGCTTGTCACCCCGAATCTCGGCGAGAACGCCAGTCAGCGCATCCAGCGAATCGACGGCCTCTCGGCCACGTTACAGCGTCGCTACGATGGCCTGAACCTGAGTGACGCGAACGCGACGGAGGGGACGACCTACGAGACCGTCCAGCAGGTGCAACTGGTTCCGGGGAGTGGCAAACAGCGCGCCGAAGTACGACGCTCCCCGTCGATTCCGGGCGGAGCCAACAACAGCCTGCTCGTCTCGAACGGCACGGTCTCGTGGCTGTACGACAGCGAGACAAACAACGCGACGCGGCTAGAAGTCGACGCGACCGGCCGACAACAGCAGTACCGGCGGATCGAACAGCTGTTCGCCCGCCTCGACCGGACACGGACGACGCCGGAAGACGGCGATGGGACGATTCCGGGGCCGGGACTCACGCCGGTCCCCGGGCCAGGCGTCTCCGGTGACGCACCGACACCGACCCTCCCCGCCGGTCAGTTCGGGGTGTCGCTCGAAGGGGCCGCACAGGTCGACGGGCGGACGACGTACGTGCTCGCGATCAGGCCCGAGACCGACGGAAACGAGTCGACGCTGGGCAACTACTCTCAGACGCTGTGGATCGATGCCGAGACGTTCTTCCCGGTGAAACAGCGGACCGAGTTCGGGACCGCCGGGGGTCGGTTCACCGTGTCGGTCACGTACCGGAACGTCACGGTGACCGACGGGTTCCCGGCGGGCACCTTCACGTTCGAGCCGCCTGCGGACGCGAACGTTACACGGAGCGATCTCGGGAGTTCACAGAGTTACGAGAGTCCGGACGAGACGGTCGAGAACGGACCAGTCGAAGTTCCGAAACCGACGGTCCCGCCGAGTTTCGCGTTCAGCTCCGGTCGGACGGCAGACTCGGCGTACGTCGAGTCTGTGACGCTGACGTACCGAAACGAGACCTCGCGGCTGATCGTCAGTGCCTACGCGACCAACGAGTCGGCGCTACCCGGAAACGGGACGGAGACCAACGGCACCGAGAACGACACCCGCACCGGCGAGCGGATACGGATCGGTGATCGGACGGGTCGATACACGAGCGCCGGACTGACACGGACGGTGTCGTGGGCCTGTGGCGAGGTTCGGTACAGCGTCAGCGGCCGGTTCGTCTCGAAAGGACTGTTGATCGAGGTGGCCGCGTCGATGTCCTGTCCCTGAACCGCACGTCTCGAAACGACTATGAACACCCCTCGACCTCTAGTCGAGCAAGCAGATGTCTCGTGGAACCGTCACAGCGAAACAGATCCTCGTGGGGATCTGTCTGCTGGTACTCGTCGGGGGCGTTCTCGCGGTCGGATTCCTGTCGTCGGACAGTCCTGAGGGTCCGGAGCCGCGACAGGTCGGTTCGAACGCCTCGGAGCGGTACGCCGCGATCGACGGTCTCAACGCCACGCGGACCACCGTCAACCGGGACGGCGACGAGGTGAACCGGACGGTCCACCGGGTCTCCATGCGTCCACTGACGGAGCAGTTCCGGGAGCGGTTGCTGTACGGGCCGCGGAACCGACACAACCTGACCGTCTCGAACGGGTCGATGATGTGGTGGCAGAACCGGACCTCGGGCGTGGTCGAACGCCTCGATCTGAGCGACCCCAACCTGTCGACCCAGCGGACCGAGGGGGACCGGATCGAACGACTGTTCGGTCGGTTGAACGTGACCGAGGACACGGACACGGACCGGACCGCCGCGACGCCGACACCGGGGATCAACCCACTGCCGGCCGTCCCGCAGTCGGGCGGTGTTCCCGACGGACAGCGCGATGAGCGACCCGACGGCGTCGGGAACGCGGCCTTCGCCGTCAGTTACAACGGGACCGACACCATCGACGGCCGGTCGGTCTACGTCCTGAAGATCACGCCCCGCAACGGGTCGCTGGTGGGTGACTTCCGGCAGACGCTGTGGGTCGACACGGAGTGGTTCTTCCCGGTCAAACGCCACTCGGAGTGGCAGTCGAACGGCGTCCAGCACGCGAAGACGGTCGTCTACGAGAACGTCACGTTCAATCCCGGGCTCGACGACTCCGTGTTCCGGTTCGATCCGTCCGCGAACGTCACGGTCGAGCTGGAGGATACGCCACGGCGGGACTTCTACTCCTCGACGGCGGCCCTGCGACGGGTGACGAACGTCTCGGTCCCGACGCCGGACCTCCCGCCGTCGTTCGAGCTCCAGTTCGCCTCGAAGACCGAGAGCCCGCGCATCACGAGCGTCGGCCTGAAGTACGTCAACGCCAGCACGGAGCTCTCCGTCTCGAAGGTCCGAGGGCTGTTCTACCCGCCGACGCCCGACCGGTCGGCGCAGGTCGCCGGCCAGCGGGCGAACGTGAGTGTCGGTTACACGACCTACGTCTCGTGGTCGTGTGACGGCTACGACTATCAGGTGTCCGGCAAGGCCGTCTCGTCAGAACTGCTGATCGAGGTCGCGAGATCGGTCGGCTGTGGGTGAGTGTCGCGTGTCCGCCCGGCCGGCTCACCGCTTGTGCAACGAGTAGGCGATGAAGAAGACGCCCAGGAACTGGAGCAGCCGCGTCAGAAGCGTCAGCGGTTGCTGGAAGGTCTGGGGCGGGAGGACCCGCATCTGGAGGAGGATCGAACCGACGAACGAGAGCCCGAAGGCGACGGCCGTCAGCAGGAACAGGCCGATCGAGAGGTACTGCATCGGCCGGCTGTCGTGGCGACGGAATCCACGGTACGCCTGATAGCCGACGTAACTCCCGACGACGACCGAGCCGGCCGAGAGGGCGAATATCAGCCAGTACGCGAGTTGGTCGGTCCCGAACATGTTAGAGATTCTCCCACATTTTGGTGAACCGGTCGGCCGTGTCGTCGGCGTCTTCGCCCGGGAATTCGGCGCGGGAGGTCCGTTCGATGGTGGCCTCGTAGCCGCCATCGTCGAGATCCATCGCGAACTCGTCCAAGGTCGCCGAGTACACCTTGTGGTGGTTGCCGCTCAGTTCGACTTTGGTGCGTTCCTCGATCAGCTCGTACTCTTGGAGCCACTCGATCCGTCGGTAGACGGTCGGGAGGGACGCGTTGCACCGTTCGGAGAGCTGTTTGGCGGACATGGGTTCGACACTCGTTGCCGCGAGGATTGAGCGGGCGTACTCGTCGCTGAGCAGGTCGAGGACCTCGGCCAGCTCCCAATCCTCACTCACGAGTCGAGGTTGGTACCAGCGGGGGTTAAAAACCAGCAGTCGTGTTCAGAGTCAGAAAACGGCCGCAACGCGCTGCCGGACGAGTCGGTCACGGGGGTAGCGCTAGTCGTCCGCCGTAACCCGTTCGCCACCGGTCTCCTCGCGGATCCGTTCGATGGCGTCGCGCACGTCCGCACCGGCGTCGGCCGCGCGTTCCAGCACCACGTCGGCCAGCAGGGGTTCCGTGCCGACCGCACCGGAGTACCAGATCCGATGCCCGTCCACCTCGGCGGGCGTCTCCCAGCCTGTGCGATAGTCGTCGGTCAGCCCCATGTCCTCGGGGATGTCTTCCTGAGTGTGGTAGCCGTCGGCGATGAAGAGGGGGACCACCACCACGTCGTCGCTCTCGAAGAAGTCGGTCACGTCGTCGACTTCGGGGTCCTCGTCCATGTAGAGGGCTTTCACCTCGTCGAAGCGTCCGCGTTCGCGGATGTTGTCGGCGTGGTACTCGATGGCCTTCGCGGAGTTCTCGTTGCGCTCGGTCCCGTGACCGACGACGGCGAGGCCGAACCCCTCGCCGACCTCGGGGTCGCCCGTGACCGATTCCGCGCGCTGGACGATCACGTCGCTCATCGCATCGTGGGTCCCGACCGGGCCACAGTAGTGGACGGTCTGATCCGTGTCGGTCGCCGTCAGCGTCGTGTGGGTGGCACCGGTGCCGTCCGAGTCCCACTGGTCGACGTCCCACTCGTCGAGGCGGAACTCCCGCGGGATGACCTGCTCCGTGAAGTACCCCTCGCTGACGAACAGCGGCACGAGATAGACCTCGTCGGATTCGAGCGTCCGGAGCGCCTCCCGGAAGTGTGGCTCTTCCTTCCAGAAGCTCTCCCGCACCTCGTCGAACGCACCCGACCGCCGGATCGTGTCGGCGTGGTCGAACGTCGGTGTACTCGACTCCGCGTTGAGGTGTGAGCCGTGGGCCGCGATGACCAGCGCTTGCATACCGAGGTCTATGCACAGGCGAGGCTTAGGGGTTCGGATGTCGTACAGGGTCCCTTTGGGCGTCTGGACGCGGGCGAGAAGGAAGCCGGCTCACTCGGGCCCGAACGGGCACCCCTGCCCCGGGTTGTCGAGAAACTCCTGTACCAGCGACTGTTCGAGGTCGTGGTCACAGGCACCGCTGACTGGTTGCTTGTACGGGCAGTTCTCCGCGCAGTTTGGAATCGTGAATTCGGTCATGTCGTGTCCCGGTCGGGCACTGCCCCCGACACGTCCATCTGATTTTTTCCATGGGAATAGCTAAACTGCCACAAAGTTACGGGTGCTTTTACTACCCCCGCGAGGCGGGGCGTTTTTTGTCGCCGCGGGCGCCAGGGACGGTATGTCGCTGGCATCCCGCACACGCGAGGCCGTCCGCCGCCATCCGTTCCTCTACGAGGCATTGCGGGCAGGCGTCGTCAACTACACCGCCGCCGCACGATACCTGGACCTCGGCGCGGACGACCACGAGGCAGTCGTCGCCGCGCTCCGGCGCTACGCCGAGGACCTGCCCGAGTACGACCCGGTGGGAACCGGCGCGCGCGTCTCGATGGAGAGCGGGCTGGGCGAGACCGACCGGGACGGCGACCCCGCAGAAGCGCTCCTGGCGGTGGGTGACACCGCGCTGGTCCGGGGTGAGGGAAGACTCACCGGCATCCTGGCGACCGGCGACGTCGACGCCGAGGCGCTCGCCCACGTCCTGGGCCACCTCCGGGCCCAGGGGGTCACGGTGAGGGCCGCGGGCGTCGCCGGGGAGGCCCTGCTGGTCGTCGTCGAACGGCGGGCCGGGGCCGACGCGGTTCGGGCCGTCGAGGCGGCGCTGGAGACGGTCCCGGCGACTGCGGACTGAGGGCGGGTGGTGGCTTTCCGACGCATTGAAACCGTCGCCTGCGCTCCACTCCGGTAATGACCCTTCGCGTGACGAACACGCTCACCGGCGAGCGCGAGGCGTTCGAGCCACGGGACCCCGACTCGGTGTTGCTCTACTACTGCGGCCTGACGACCTCGGACCCGGCACACCTGGGCCACGCCAGGGGCTGGGTCCACGTCGACGTGATGCACCGCTGGCTCGACCACCTCGGCTACGACGTTCGCCACGTCGAGAACTTCACCGACGTGAACGAGAAGATCATCGCGCGCGTCGGCGAGGACGGCGAGAGCGAGGCCGACGTGGCCCGAACCTACGTCCAGCAGGTGATCCGCGACATGCGCTCGTTGAATCTCCTGCGCGCGGACGTGTACCCCCGTGTCACCGAACACGTCCCCCAGATCATCGACCTCGTGGAGACGCTGCTCGACCGTGGCTACGCCTACGAGGTGAACGGCTCGGTCTACTTCGACGTGACCGCCTTCGAGGAGTACGGTAAGCTCTCGAACCAGCAAGTCGACGAACTCGACGCCCAGGGCGAACACACCGGCGAGAAGCGCAACCCCGCGGACTTCGCCCTCTGGAAGGCCGGCGGCGTCGACCCCGACGACATCGCCGAACACCAGCACGAGGCGGCCGATCCGCCCGAGGAGGCCTGCGAGACCGCCCAGACGTGGGACTCGCCGTGGGGCGAGGGCCGGCCCGGCTGGCACATCGAGTGTTCGGCGATGAGCACGACCCACCTCGACGACACCATCGACATCCACGTCGGCGGACAGGACCTCGTGTTCCCCCACCACGAGAACGAGATCGCCCAGAGCGAGGCCGCGACCGGCCAGCAGTTCGCCCGCTACTGGCTCCACGTCGGTCTGCTGGAGACGAGTGAGGAGAAGATGTCCTCGTCGCTGGGGAACTTCTCGACGGTCGCCGAGTTCGTCGGCGAGCACGGCTCGAACGTCGCGCGAACCTTCCTGCTCTCGACGGCCTACCACAGCAAGGCGACCTACAGCGCCGAGACGGTGGCCGAAGCCGAGGAACGCTGGGATCGGCTGAAGACCGGCCACCGACGGGCCGTCGAGGCCGCCGACAGCGTCGACGCCCACACCACGGTCGAGGACGACGCCCTCCGCGAGACCGTCGCGGCGGTCCGCGAGGCGTTCAGGACGGCGATGAACGACGACTTCAACACCCGGGAGGCGACGACGGCGCTTTTGAACCTGGCCGGCGCGGTCAACCGTCACGTCGACGACCACGACGAGTACGATTACGTCGGCCTGCGCCGGGCCATCGAGGCCTTCGAGGCCCTCGGCGAGGGCGTGCTGGGACTCAGTTTCGGCGGCGACAGCGAAGGCGACGTGCGCATCGCCCAGGAACTGGCCGACCTGCTCCTCTCGGTCCGCGAGCAGGAACGCGAGGCGGGCAACTACGAGCGGGCCGACGAGTTACGCGACGAACTCGAAGCGCTCGGTGCGACGGTCGAGGATACGGACGACGGCCCGGCCGTGCGCTTCGACTGAGAGTACAACAATTGAGAATCGGGAGCGGATTTTTATAAGGAGCGGTGACCCAGCACCGGTAGTAGCGATGCATCGAAACGACCGTCCCGCGGCGCTCTGTGTGACCAACGCCAAGGGCGGGACGGGGAAGACGACGGTGGCGATCAACGTCGCGGGCGCGTTGAACGAGCGCGGACGGGACGTGCTGTTCGTCGATCTCGACCCACAGGGCAACGCCACGGAGGGGCTGGGTCTGGTCGAGGCCTACGACGCGGCACCGCCGACACTGTTCGACGTGCTGACCGACCCCGACCAGCGGTCGGCAGTGCACGACCTGATCGTCACTCACGACGAGATGGACGTGTTGCCCAGTAGCATCGACATGCTCCAGGCCGAACACGAGTTGACGCTGGCCAACGTGATGGCCAAGCTCGACGCCGATCCGACGCTCGACGTCGATCCGGCGGTGCTGGAACCGCTGACGATCAACGTCGGCCCGGAGACGATTACCGGGGACTCGGCGCTTGGCGGACTGGAGCGGGTGCTCGACGAACTCACCGGCTACGACTACGTCGTCGTCGACTCGCCGCCCTTCTACGGCCAGTTGACCGACACCGCGATCTACGCGACGGGGAACGTCTTGATCCCGGCGCTGACCGAGGCCACGTCCGAACGGGCCATCGAACTCCTGTTCGATCAGATCGCGGCGCTGGAGGACCGCACCGGCGAGACGGTGCGGGAGGTCGGCGTCGTCGCCAACCGGGTCGAATCGACCAACGAGGACACGGAGATGCTCGACTGGCTGGAGGCGGTGTTCGAGGACGTGCCGGTCTGGTCGGTCCGCAAGCGGGTCGCGCTCCAGCGGGCCTTCTCCAGCGGCCAGTCGCTGTTCGCGTACGACCCGAGCATCGACATGGCCAACCGGTTCCTGGAGATCGCCGCCGACCTCGACAAACAGTTCGGCTTCGCGGAGGAGATACCACAATGACCGACGAGGACAACAACGACCGGATGGAACGGGCGAACCGCATTCGAGAGATGCGCGAAGGACGACGCCGCACACCCGGGGACGACGACCCCGACGACGCGGACGCCACCGACGCGACTGCCGACGGCGGCGAAGCCGAGGCCGAACCGCTGGCCGACGAGTCCGACGACACGGACGACGCCGCGGGCACGACCGCGGCCGAGGACAGCGAAACGGTGACCGAAGCGACCGACGAGACCGAGCCCGACGACGCCCCGGGCAGTGACGACGGCACGGTCGAATCGACGCCGACCATCGACGGGACGGTCGACCCGGCCGGGGAGTCGACGACGGCCGACACCCCGGTGGACGCGAGCGAGGCGTCCGAGACAGGTTCGACCGACGCGGAACCGGAACCGGCCGATCCCTCGGCCGGTGGCGCACCCACCGAGGCCGGAGACGGGATCCCGGAAGGCACCGAGAACGGGCACGGTCACGGCGACGAGCCCGACGCCGTGGAGACGAGCGGCTTCGAGTTCGCGGAGTCGGCCGCGGACGAGAACGGCGACGACGCCGCGACCGAGGACGGTGACGACGAGCCGACAGCCGCGGAGGCAGCGACAGAGGCAGCCGAGCGAACGACACCCCAGTCCGGCGTCGCGGCGTCCGTATCCTCGGCGGACGCGGCCGAGGCCGTCGACGCGCTGTCGGGAGCGGGGACCTTCGCCATCCCGGATCAGGCGACGACGGTCTCTGAGGACGACGAACAGTCGATGCTCAACGCGGAGGGAACCGTCGCCGCGGCCCGTGCGGCCGCAGCGGGCCGACGCACGGCACACGCGGGCGACCGGACACGCGTGCTGGAGTTCGAGCTGGGCGAGGAACGGTTCTGTCTCGACATCGAGTACATAGAGGAGATCGTCGAACTGGAGAACATGACCCGGGTCCCCAACTCGCCGTCCCACGTCGAGGGCGTGGTCGACCTGCGCGGGCAGGTGACCGCCATCATCAATCCCAAGGACGCCCTCGCCGTCGACGACGAGGGTCGTGGCGACCTCATCGTCGTCTTCGACTCGGAGGAGATGGACGAACAGGGCCACCTCGGCTGGGTCGTCGACGAGGTCCGCCAGGTCACGCCCGTCACCGACGACGAGGTCAACGAATCGCCCGACGAGGAGGACGAACACATCAACGGCATCATCAACCGCGAGGACGAGGACGACTTCATCGTCTGGACGACGCCCGACCTCGCACTGAACTCCTCGTCGTCCTAATCCTCGCCCTCTCCTTCGTCGTCGACCCTCACGTCCACAGCCGCCGGTTCTGCGTCGCGGTCGTCCTCGATAGCGTCGACGGCGTCGTCCGGCACGCCGTCGAGGTCCAGTTCTTCCCCCACGAGTCCGACGGCCCGTCGGACGGCCCCGACCGAGGTCAGGTAGCCGACACCGACGGTCGCCTTGAGCGCGACGGCGGCCGGACCGGTCAGGACGGTCCCGCCGACCTGTGCGACGGCCCCGTCGCCGACGCTGACCAGCCAGCCCGGCGAGTCGAACTGGAAGTCGTCGAGGCGCGGCTCGAACGCGCTGCTGTCCCCGCCGAGGCGGTGTTCGACGCGTCTCTCGACGTTCGCCGCCGCCACGCGGGCTTCCCGGATGGCCGACTGGGCGCTGGCGGGCACGGGCTGGCCGTCGGCGTCGACGACGCGCGCGGCGTCGCCGACGACGAACGTGTCGCCGGCCAACTGGAGCCGACTCCGAACCAGCGGCCGGTCCCCGGCCAGCGCGTCCGGGCCGCGGATGCCGCCGGTCCAGACGAACACGTCGTGGTCGAGTTCCGTCCCGTCGTCAAGAGTGATCGTCGACCCGTCGGCCTCGGCGACGGCCGCGTCCGTCTGGACCGCGATTCCGCGGTCGCGGAGTTGCTGGTCGACGGCGCGCTGGAACCGCTCGGGGAAGTTCGGCGCGACCGCGCCCTGCTGCTCGAGGAGCGTGATCCCCGTGGCGTCGTCGGCCCCTTCCTCGCGAGCCAGCGCGGCGAGTTCACCGGCGACCTGGATCCCCGACAGCCCGGCGCCACCGACGACGATCCGAGCGTCACCGGCGTCGAAGGCGTCGAGCACGTCCGTCCGGATTCGCTCGGCGTCGTCGAGGCGTTTCAGCGGCGTCGCGTGGTCCTCGACACCGGGGAGGTCGTAGAAGGCCGTCGCCGCACCGAGACAGACCGCCCCCACGTCGTAGGCGAGTTCCGCCTCGCCGTCGAGCGTGGCGACGCCCGCCTCGGGGTCCACGTCCGTGACCCGGGCCCGCCGGATCTCGGCGCGGTCGAAACAGTCCGCGATGGGGACCGTGATGTCCTCGGCGATCGAGGGACGGCGAATCGCGCGGTGGAGTTCGTGCTGGACGAGGTGATCCTCGCTCTCGTCGACGACGATCAGGTTCGCCTCGGGCGGGAGCCGTCGCTCCAGCCGGCGAGCGAGCGTCAGACCGGCGTAGCCGGCCCCGAAAACTGCGACTTGCATTGTCGGCTCTTGGGCCGCCGAGGGGTAAAGCACTCCGCCGATCCCCGAGCCCGGCGAGCCAGGCTCAGAACAGTGCGTCGCTCTCGTCCAGGAGCTGTGACGGGCCACCGACCTCCCAGACGCGGGTGTCCACGCCACAGTCCGCGACGGCGCTCTCCACGCGGTCGACGTGGTCGGCCGTCGTGTTGACGTAGACGCTCGCGCCCGTGTCGACCGAGAAGTACACCGGGACGCCCTCCTCCCGGATTTCACGGACCGTGTTGAAGATCTCGAGGGTCCGGGGCTGCCAGTAGACCCACCCGGCCGGGCCGGTCATCGTCGTCGCGGCAAGCGACAGCGAGTCGTGTTCGGCCAGCTCGAAGGTGCGGTGGAAGTCGCCCTCGCGCAGTGCGTCACGCATCTCCGCGATCTGTCCGTGGATGTGGGCCATCCGCGCCTCGAACATGTGGCTGTCGGCGGCCTCGCGGTGTGCCTCCTCGGTCTCCTTGTAGGCGGGCACCTCCGCGCCGACGATCCGGAGGTCGTCCTCGAGGTCGGTCTCGATGCGCTCGGAGCGACAGTCGGCGTCGTTCAGCCCCGTCCGGAGGTGGGAGAACGCGCCCGTCACCGCGCGCGCGGCAGACGCCGAACCCCGACGCGCGACCGTCGAGATGTCCGGCAGCGTCATGTCCAGATCCGTGGCACCCACCAGGGCCCGCGCGGCCGCGGCGAAGCCCGACGACGACGACCCGAACCCGATGTTCGTCGGGAAGTCGTTCTCGGACTCGAACCGCACGGCGTGGTCGACCTCCGCGAGCTCGCGGACGTGATCGACGACGTTCTCGATGCGCTCGCGGCCCCGCCCCTCGACTTCTTCGCCGTCGATCAGGAAGACGTCCTCGTTGCTGTCGGGTTCGAACTCGACGGTCGTCACCGTCCGGCTCGGTGCCGTGCTGACGCTGATGGAATCGTGGTACGGCTGGCGCAACTCCTCGTCGCGCATTCCGTGGTACTTCACCAACCCCTGGATCGGATGTGCCTTCGCCGTCGCTTTCATACGCCCCGATTGGCGCACCCGAACTTATTACAACCGGAGTTCCGCGCTGGCAGTAGAACGTAACTATCGGAGTCGCACCGGCACGTCCCGCTCGTCCAGATACTCCTTGGTCTCCTGAATCGAGTACTCGCCGAAGTGGAAGATAGAGGCCGCCAGCCCCGCGTCAGCGCTGGCCTCGGTGAACACCTCGTACATGTCCTCGGGACCGCCACAGCCCGAGGAGGCGATCACGGGCGTCGAGACGGTGTCACAGACCGCTCTCGTCAGCGGGATGTCGTAGCCGTCCTTGGTCCCGTCGGCGTCGATGGAGTTGACGAACAGTTCGCCCGCGCCGCGGTCCTCGGCCTCCTCGGCCCAGGAGATCACGTCGATGTCGGTCCCCTCACGACCGCCCTTGACCGTGCACTCGAACCAGCAGGACTCGCCGTCGACCTCGACGTAGTGATCGCCCTGCTCGTCGAACCGGCGACGCGCGTCGACGCTGATGACGATACACTGGCTCCCGAAGGCTGCCGCCCCCTCCTCGATCAGTGCCGGCCGTTCGAGCGCGCCGGTGTTGATCGAGACCTTGTCCGCGCCCGCCCGCAACGTCTCTTTGACGTCCTCGCGGGTGCGGATGCCCCCGCCGACGGTGAGCGGGATGAACACCTCGTCGGCGATGGACTCGACGACGTGGAGCATCGTCTCGCGGCCCTCCGCCGAGGCGGTGATGTCGAGGAAGACGAACTCGTCGGCCCCGGCCTCGTTGTACTTCTTTGCCATCTCGACCGGATCGCCGGTGTACTCCAGGTCCTCGAAGTTGACGCCCGTGTACACCGCCGCGTTGCCCTCGTCGTCCAGGTCCACGTCGATACAGGGAATGATCCGTTTCGTGAGGGTCATCTGATATCCGCGGCTACGGCACCGTCCGACAAAAGGCGTCTGATTCCCACAGTCGGGGTCCCAGCGGGGATTACCGCGAGACTCCGTCGGCCTCGACCACGGGTTCGTCGGTCGGTTCGAAACGGAGGAACACGTAGAAGAGCGCGATCATACAGGGTAGTGCGGCGAGTGCGATTCCGGCGACGGCATCGGCTCCGAGCATACACGGGGATAGGCGGAGTCGTACTTCAGCGCTCGCCGCGTATCGGTCGCTGAGTCGCGTCGGCCGCGGTTTCGACACACCGAAGTACACCGACAGTGAAGACGGGAACATGAGCGACGACCACGACGAGGACCGCCCCGAATACGATCCGGAGAGTCCCGAGATCCCCGACGGGGAACCGCCGCTGCGCAGCACCGCACCGCAGAGCGACTTCACGATGAGCCAGGTCGGCTTTGGCTTCGTCGTCCTCGTGATCGGCCTCGCGATCACGTTCGGCATCCCCGTCCTGCTCTGAGAGTCGGTCCCACACCGTCCGTATATTTTTCCACCGCAGGTGGCACGCACGATATATGCGAAAGATCAACGAGTCGGAACTGGACTGGAAGACCTACGACAACGACGCGGCGACCTTCCACCGGAAGGAACTCGGCGCGGCCGTCGAGGCCGGCGATCTCGGCTGTAGCCTCTACGAGATGCCCCCGGGCACGCGGGCCTGGCCCTACCACTACCACACCGCCAACGAAGAGGCGATCTACGTGCTGGCCGGCGAGGGATTGCTCCGGGCCGAGGACGGCGAACACGACCTCCAGGCGGGTGATTTCGTCACTCTGCCGGCCGACGAGTCCGGTGGCCACCGTGTGGTCAACGACGGCGACGACACCCTCCGCTACCTGATGGTCTCGACGATGAACGAACCGGACGTGACGATCTACCCGGAGATGGAGAAGTTCGGTGTCTACGTCGGCTCGCCGCCCGGCGGCCGCGACGAGCGCACCTTCGAGGGGTACTACCCCATGGACGACGAGGTCGAGTACTGGCCCGGCGACGAGGACTGATTACTCGAGTTCGCGCTCGATGACCGACCGCAGATCACTGATCTCGCTGGCGTCGTAGTCGAGCGCGGTGTCGCCCACCGACAGCGACAGCGTGCCGGAGTCGTCGGCCGCACCGACACGTTCGACCGGCGCGACGCCCTCGAAGGCCGCGGCGACGGCGTCGGCGTCGGCGGTCTCGATCACCACTCTGCCGGGCTGTTCGTGGAAGAGCAGTTCGGCCTCGCTCGCGTCGCCCTCGATGGCCACGTCCGCGCCCGCGCTCTCCGAGACCATCTCCGCGAGCGTCACCGCGAGGCCGCCGTGGCTGGCGTCGTGGACCGCACGGGTCGCCTCGTGATCGGCCACGTCAGCGAGCGTCTCGACGAACGCCGCGCGGTCGTCGGGCAGCGTCGGGAACCCGTCGCTCCCGCCGTGCTGTGCGAGATACTCCGACCCGCCGAGACCGGGGGCTGTGTCGCTGGCAAGCGCCCGATCGTTGACGACCAGCAACTCGCCCTCGCCCGAGAGTGCCGCGGGTGGGGCATCGTAGCCGTCTTTGGTCCCGACCAGCGCGAGCGTCGGGGTCGGCGGGATCGGCCCGGCGTTGGAGTCGTTGTACAGCGAGACGTTCCCGCCGACGACGGGGACGTCGAGTTCGGCGCACATGTCGGCCAGCCCATCGACGATCCCCTTGAACCCGCCGTACACGTCGGGTTTTTCCGGGTTGCCGCCGTTGAGACAGTTGACCGCCGTGAGCGGTGTCGCGCCCTTCGCGGCGACGTTGGTCGCGTTCTCCAGCGCGACCGCGCGCGCACCGTCGTACGGCGCGGTGTCCGTCCAGTTGGGGTCGGCCCCGGCGGAGTAGGCCAGGCCGGTTCCCGTCTCGCGGCTCTCGCCGTCTTCTCGCGGGCTCTGCCCGCTCGAATGGTCCGCGGAGCTCTGCTCCGCGCTACTCGACCCATCGGCGGAACTCCGTTCCGCCCGCGCCTCCCGGATCGCCAGGATCGCCGCATCGTCGCCCGGCGGCGTCGCCGTCCGAACCTGCACCTCGTGGTCGTACTGCCGGTAGACCCAGCGTTTGGAGGCCGTATTGGGACTGCCGACAACGGCCTCGAACGCGTCGGCGAGGTCCGTCTCCGGGAGGTCCCGCTCGGGCTGGGACGGCTCCACCGAGTCGAGGTCGTTGAACGGCGCGCCGTCGCCCAGGAACTCCGCCGGCGCGTCGACGACCGTCTCACCATCGAACTCACAGACGTAGTTCCCCTCGGTCACCTCGCCGATGACCGAACAACCCAGGTCGTACCGATCGGCGATCTCGGCCACCCGGTCGACGTTGTCGGGTTTCACCTCGTAGGCCATCCGCTCCTGGGATTCCGCGAGCAGGATCTCCAGGGCGTTCATGTTGGGCTCGCGCTGGTGGACCCGCTCCAGTTCGATGTGGGCCCCCAGACTGCCTTTGGCGACGAGTTCGCTCGTGGCACCGCCCAGGCCCGCTGCGCCGAGATCGCGAGCCGACTCGATCAGTCCCTCGTCGATCAGCGCCTCGTTGGCCTCGATCAGGAGTTTCTCCGTGTAGGGGTCGCCCACCTGCACGGCTGGCCGGTCCTCGGTCTCGGCGTCCTCCGCGAGGTCCTCGCTGGCGAAGGAGGCCCCGCCGAGGCCGTCCCGGCCCGTCGCGTTGCCGACGAGGACGAGCTTGCTGCCCGGTTCCTGGGCCTCGGCGGTGACCAGCCGGTCGGGGTCGTCGATCAGGCCGATACAGGAGACGTTCACGAGCGGGTTGCCCTCGTAGTCGTCGTGGAAGGCGACGCTCCCCGTCACGGTGGGGACGCCGATACAGTTGCCGTAGTGGCTGATGCCTTCGACGACGCCCTCGAAGAGGTAGCGGGAGTGTTCGCGGTCGAAGTCGCCGAAGTACAGCGAGTCCGCGAGTGCGATGGGGTAGGCACCCATCGAGAGGGTGTCGCGGACGATACCGCCGACGCCGGTCGCCGCGCCGTCGAACGGGTCGACGTAGGAGGGGTGGTTGTGGCTCTCGATACCCAGCGTGATGTAGGTGTCACCGTCCGGGAGGGCGACGACGGCGGCGTCGTCGCCGGGGCCGACGACGACGTCCTCACCTTCGCTCTCGAACGCCGAGAGCAGCGGTCGCGAGGAGCGGTACGCGCAGTGTTCGCTCCAGAGGTTCTCGAAGAGCGCGGCCTCGGCCGGCGTCGGCTCGCGGCCGAGTTCCGCGGTGACGAGATCGTGGTCCTGATCGGACAGACTCATTGGGCACGGGTAGCCACAGGCCGGCTAAATCGCTTTCCATGTCGTGCGTACGAGCGGCGTAAAAGAGCGGTGAACGGCGGTGCGTCGTCGATCAGTCGTCGGTTTGGTCGGGTCGCTCGTCTGCGTCGTCGCCCTCGACGGGTTCACCGCCGTCGGAACTCCGTTCCGACGAGGTCTCGTTCTCGTCGTCCACGAGACCGCCGTCGGCCGCGACGTCTTCACCTTCGCCGCCGTCCGTGGCGATCTGCGTTTCCTGGCGGTTCTCGTGCCAGATGTACTCGCGACCGAACAGTTCCGGCGCTTCCTCCTTGAGGTTCCAGGGGTCCGCACCGACCTGCGGGCCTTCGAGCCACGACTGGACGAGGTTCCAGACGAAGATCAGCTGGCCGACCAGCAGGATCAGCGCACCCACGGAGGCCAGCTGGTGGAAGGTCGTGACCGTCGCCAGCGGCGCGAGCGCGCCGTCGAACTGGTACGTCGCGTACCGGCGCGGCATGCCGAGGTACCCGAGCGCCAGCATGGCGAAGAACGTGATGTTGGTGCCGATCATCGACAACCAGAAGTGCCACTTCGCCAGCGTGCGCTGGTAC
>NZ_RDFA01000004.1 GCF_004118325.1 Halorientalis pallida
ACCACGTCGGCTGCTTGTCGGATTTGAAGTCCGTGAATCTGATCTCGGAGCTCATTATTCTGCCTCCACCTCGGTCGGTTCGCCGAGTTTCGCCTCGATTTCCGCTGCGAGTTCGTCGGCCTTGAATCGCACGCCGTTGTACTTGTTGACACGCTTGACCCGCGTCAGCGTGTCGTGTTCGAGGAGGTCCGCGAACTGGCCCGTGGAGTTACACTCCACGACGATGACCTCGCTCGCGGCCTCGATCTCCTCGGACAGGTCCGGACGGGGATGGATGTACGGCACCGAGATGAAGCGTACGTCGGTGCCACGCTCGTCGAGGAAGCCGAGGGCCTCTCGCATCGCGCCCTCGTTCGACCCCCACGAGATGACCAGGGTGTCGGCGTCCGGGTCACCGTACTCGCGGTAGTCCCAGTCTTCCTCCTCGCGGGCGGTGTCGACTTTCTGCTGGCGTTTGTCGACCTGCTCGATGCGCACGTCCGTGTCCTCGGTCCGGCGGCCGAGTTCGTCGTGTTCGAGCCCGGTCGTCATGTGTGCGCCGCCGTCGGTCCCCGGGAAGGTCCGCGGGCTGACGCCGTCGGCGCTCGGGAAGTGGGGCTGGAACTGCCCTTTCTCGTTTTGCCAGTCCGAAATCGAGTCCGCGCCGACGACCTTCCCGCGGTCGATCTCGACCGCGTCCATGTCGAAGGTCTCCGGCGGGAACGTCTGCTCGGACACCGACATGGCCAGGTCCGAAACCAGGAAGACCGGCGTCTGATACTTCTCGGCGAGGTTGAACGCCTCGATGGTCTTCCAGAAACACTCCGAGATGCTGGTCGGGGCGACGATGAAGCGTGGAACTTCGCCGTGCCCACCGTACAGGGCCATGTTGAGGTCGCCCTGTTCCTGTTTGGTCGGCATCCCGGTCGAAGGACCCGAGCGCTGGACGTCGGTGATGACCAGCGGCGTCTCGCTGGTGGCCACGAGCCCGAACGTCTCGGTCATCAGGTCGATCCCGGCACCGGACGTGGCGGTCATCGCCCGCGCACCGGCCCGTGCCGCGCCGAGTGCCATGTTGATGGCCGCGAGTTCGTCTTCGGCCTGGACGACCTTCCCGCCGTAGGAGTCGAGCCGGCCGGTCAGGTACTCCATGATGCTGGTCGCCGGCGTGATCGGGTAGCCCGAATAGAACCGGCAACCGGCGGCGATGGCACCCATGCCGAGCGCTTCGTTGCCGTTCAGGAGGACGTAGTCGTTGTCGGTGGTCTCGACGTCGTAGTCGGCGTCGTAGTCACACTCCTCCTGGACGTACTCCTGGCCCAGGCGGGCGGCCGTCTTGTTGTTCTCGACGATGGCCTGACCCTTGTCTTTGAACCGCTTGTCCAGCGATTCGTCGAGGTTCTCGATGGGGAAGTTCGTCACCTCACAGGCGGCCCCGAGCGCGACGATGTTGCGCATGATGGCGCCACCGGCGTCCTCCGCCAGCGACTTCAGGGGCACGTCGAGTCCGATCATTCCTTCGGGAATCTCGACGTCCTGCATCGTGGTTCGCTCGCCGTCGTAGATGATGACGCTCCCCTCGTGGAGCTCGTTCATGTTCTCGTCGATGGTTCGCTCGGTGAGCGCGATGAGAATGTCGAGTCTGTCGACCACACTCTCGACTTGCTCGACCGAGGTGCGTATCTTGTACGCCGTGTACCCACCACGGATACGCGACGCGAAGTCCTTGGAGGTGAAGACGTGGCGACCGGCACGGGACAGAGCTTGTGCGAAAATCTTGCCCGTAGAGTCGATCCCGTCGCCAGCTTCACCGCCGATGGCCCAATTGAGGTCCGCGGGCATACTAGCGACCAGCTACCCAGCCACGACGCAAAAGCCTTCTGCAATAGGTGTTCAGGCCTGCAAATCGATCAGTTAAATGACTGTACGTCCATTTCTCTCCGGATCGAAAGCACCTTTCGGCAAGGGCCCTCAGAGGAGAAATATGGAAGACGAACCCGTCTCCGTCGCCGCCGTCACGTCGGTCGGTCAGAACGCCATCGCCATCGCCTTCGAGTCGCCCGCCGATTTCTCGGCCCGTCCGGGGCAGTTCGTCAAGCTCGTCGCCGAGGTCGACGGCGAACGCGAGAGCCGGTTTTACACCATCTCCTCCTCTGACGTGGAAGACACCTTCGAGGTCACCGTCGAGATCGACCCCGACGGGGCGCTCGGCCCGATCCTCGCCGAGCTGGAAGCCGGCGACACCGTGACGATCTCCGGCCCCTACGGCAACGCCTACTACGAGGACGAACCCCGGGCAGTGATTCTCGCAGGCGGTCCGGGCGTCGGTCCCGCGGTCGGCATCGCCCGTCGCACGCTCGCGGACGGCAACGAAGCCGCCATCGTCTACCGAGACGACGACCCCATCCACGAGGACGCCCTCGACGACCTCGCTGCCGAGGGCGTCACGGTCCACGTGCTCGACGCAGACGACGACATGGGCGAGGCCACGACCGAGGTCTTGTCCCACGACGAGGGCGAACAGGTGTTCGTGTACGGCTTCGCCGACTTCCTCGACGCCGCGACGACGGCCATCGACGCGGCCGGCGGCAACCCCGACGCCGCCAAGGTCGAGAACTTCGGCTAGCCCGGCGAAACACGGGTGAGGTTTAACCCACGCCGGTCGGTACTCGGTGGCGATGCACGCGTGTCGGTGGGCCCGCCTCGCGGGCCGGATCGGTGCCTGTCTGCTCCTCGTGAGCGCGGTCACGGTACTCGCCACTCCGGGAGCCGCCTTCGGCGCGGCGACCGTCCAGGCCCAGGAGACCGCCAACGGGACGGCCACGAACGCGACCGGCAACGGCTCCCAGCTCCAGACGGCCGCCAGTGACGGCGACGACGGCGGCGGTGGGATCGTCGGGACCCTGCTGGGGCTCGTCGATGGGCTGTTCGGGCTCCTCGGCGGTGTCGTTGGCGTCCTCCTCGGTTTCCTCGACAGTACCGTCGGCCACGCGCTGGTCGGGATTCCGCTGGGGATCTACCTCGGCCTGAAGATCATCGCGCTCTACCTGGAGTACTACGAGTAGCCGCGTCCCGAACCGTTATTCGGGGGGCGACACCACGGTGGGGCATGGGACTGCGCGACGCGCTCGGCGAGTGGTTCGGGGGCGGCGACGAGACGGCGACGAAACCGGGCCCCGAAGGGTCCGACGCACTCGAGCTGGCGGCGGAGATCGCCGCGAACCCCCGAACCGTCACCCTCCGTGACGGCCGGGAGCTTGGCTACGCGACCGTGGGCGACCCCGACGGCGACCCCCTGCTATTGTTCCACGGGTTCCCCAACTCCCGGGTGTTTGCGGCGGCGTTCGACGCGGTGGGACGCGAGCAGGGCGTCCGCGTGATCGCCCCCGAACGGCCGGGGGTCGGCGTCTCCGACCCTGACCCGGATCGGACCCTGACCGACTGGCCGGCCGACGTGGCGGATCTGTCTGATGCGCTCGACCTCGACGGATTTCCCGTCCTCGGGATCTCCGCCGGCGGCCCCTACGCCGCAGCGACGGCGGCGCTGCTCGACCAGCGCGTCGAGCGAGCGGGGATCGTCTGTGGCCTCGGCCCGATGGCGGCGGTCGGTCTCCGGGATCGGCTCTGGTACTACAGCGCCCGTTTCCTGTCGCCAGCGACGAAACTCGGGCTGTGGCTCGGCGGCCGGCAGGCCCTCGACGACCGGGACGCCTTCCTCGAATCGATGGCCGACAGCGCCGCGCCGGCGGACGGGCCGGTCTGGACGGGCGAGTTGGGGAAAGTCGTCCACGCGAGCATGGTGGAATCGCGCCGCCACCACGGCCTCGATCCGCTGGTAACCGAGACGGCCCTGTTCGGCCGGCCGTGGGGCTTCGACCTCGGAGCGATTTCCGTTCCGACGTGGCTGTGGTACGGGAAAGAAGACACCGTCGTCCCACCGGCGATGGGGCTGTTCCTGGCCGACGCCATCCCGACCGCCGAATCGCACTTCTACCCCGACCTGGGGCACCTCTCGACGGTCGCGGAGACCGAACGCGAGGTCTTCGAGACGCTCTCGGGCTGAGTCGTTCTGCCGGGTCGGAGGACATTTCAGTGCGAACGAAAAGGGTGGAACGAAGATGGCTCGCGACGTGAATCGGACGGAGGTCGACCGGCGGCAGGACCGACTGCTGTCGGAGTACGACGACGTGCCCGTCCGGGAGGAACACGAGGAGGTCCCCGCCGACGTGTTTCCGGAGTTGCGCGACCTGGCCACGGAAGGGTACACCGGCGGCGGCTACGTCTGGGTGGTCCGCGAGCCCCCCGAGACGGCACCCCTCTCGGAGTCGCTCCCGGCCGACATCCAAGAGGACCGGCGCGTCCTGATGATCCTCTCGCGGGGGTCGACCCGGTGGGGCCTGCCCGGCGGCGGCCGGGAGTGTGGCGAGTCCTACGAGGAGGCCGCGGTCCGAGAGGTCCGGGAGGAGACCGGAATCGACTGTCGGATCGTCGACCCGTTCCTGATCCGGCGCCGGGTCAGCGTTTCGAAAGGTGATCACGACGAACGGCTCCACACGCTGTGGGTCTTCTTCGACGGTCGCTACGAGGGGGGCCACCTCGCCATCCAACCGGGCGAGCTCAACGGTGCAGCGTGGTTCGCCCAGCCACCCGCGCGGATGCACCCCGAGGGCGAGTTCCGCGCCGCGGACTGGGACTGACCGTTATCAGTGTCGATAATACGGGAAGTACTTTTTACTCCGTCAAGAAACATATTCGTTCAAGAGACACTGCCTCCGAGAGGCAGATGTACCGATCACGCCAATGTTCCAGTACAGTGTCTACGTCCCCCTGCTGTTGCTCGTCGCGGGTATCTCCGCAGCGGCCGCATACTATGGGTACGCAAAGCGCGACCGGCGGGGAGTCATCTGGTACGCCGGAGCGATGGCCAGCATCGCGGCGTGGTCGCTGTTTCTGGGCCTGACGGTGGCGGGGACGAGCTACCAGTGGAAACTGGTCTTCTTCTCGGGGTTTCTCGTCTCGAGTGTGTCCCTCTGTAGCTGCTGGTTTTTGTTCGCGGCCGCTTACACAGGACACTACGACAGATTGCCGCGCTATCTGCCCCATGCGCTCCTCGTCGTCCCGTTCGTGTACGTCCCGGCGACGCTGACGAACCCAGCACACGACCTGGTGATCGTGAACCCTCGACTCGTCACGGAGAACGGAACGGTGTTACTGGCCTACGATGCCTGGGGCCCGGTCGCCTGGGGATTCGTCGGGCTGACCTACACGTTGCTGGTGACGGCGACCGCTCTCCTGTTCCGGAAGGCCCTGCACTCCCGGAACGTCTACCGGAAGCTGAGTCTGGTCCTCGGGTTCGGTGGCCTGTCGATGTGGATCGGGAACGTGATCACCATCGCCGGGTTCAGCCCGTTCCCGCACATGATGATCGTTCCACTGTCGTTTCTCTTCTGGGGGGCAGTCGGACTCGTAATCTTCACGAGTATCAGATTCGTCCAGATGATCCCGATCAACGCCATCCTCGCCCGGTTCAGTTCGCGGTTCGACGACGTGTTGCCGCTGGCGCGTGACTTCGTGATCGAGGAGATCGATAGCGGCGTCATGATCCTCGACGCCGACGGGCGGATCGTCGACATCAACTCGACGGGCCGGAAGATGCTGGGACTGGAAGGCCGAGTCGTCGGCAAACCCGTCTTCGACGTGGTCGAGCTAGAGAAGTACTGGGACGACTACGAGGAGGGCGAACTGCTGGACGAACGCCGGGACCAGATCTGGGTCCAGGCATCACCGACCGAGGAACGGTGTTACGACGTCAACATCTCCGACATCGAGGACAAGAACGGGGACTTCGCCGGGCAGAGCGTTCTGCTGTACGACGTGACCGAGCAGAAAGAGCGCGAAGAACAGCTCCGCCAGCGCGAGGAGGAACTGCGCCAGCAGAAACAGGGCCTGGAACAGCAGAAACAGCAACTCGAACACCAGAACGAGCGGCTGGACCGCTTCGCCAGCATCGTCTCCCACGACCTGCGGAACCCGCTGAACGTCGCCACCGGCCACGTCGAACTGCTGGACGCCAAACTCGACGGCGAACATCGGGAGAGCGTCGACGAAATGGACACCGCCCACGAACGGATGCGGGACATCATCGACGACGCGCTCACGCTGGCCCGCTCGGGGAAGGCTATCACCGAGAAAGAGGACGTCGACGTGGGCTCGGTCGCGACCGAGGCCTGGGAGAACGTCGATACCGATCGGGCGACGCTCGATCACGACCTCGACCTCCGACTGGAGAGCGACCGGGACCGCCTGCTCAACGTCTTCGAGAACCTCTACCGGAACGCCCTCGATCACAACGACGGTGCTCTCACGATTCGGATCGGGACGCTCGCGGACGACACCGGCTTCTACGTCGAAGACGACGGCGAGGGCATCCCCGAAGACGAGCGCGACGAGGTCCTCGAACAGGGCTACACGACCCACGAGGAGGGCACTGGCCTCGGACTCGCCATCGTCCGGGACATCGTCGGGGCCCACGGCTGGGAGCTGTCCATCGCCGAAGGCCCCGAGGGCGGCGCGCGCTTCGAGATCGAGTGTTTCCGCGAGCCGGTCGAGGTCGGGACTGCGACGGCCTAGTGTTCGACGAATTCGAGCAAGACGCCACCCGTGGATTTTGGGTGCAGGAAGGCCACGTCGTGCCCCCAGGCCCCGCCTCGGGGTTCCTCGTCGATCAACTCGACACCCGCCTCCCGGGCTCGGGCCAGCGCGGCTTCGATGTCGTCGGTGGCCACCGCGAGGTGGTGGATGCCCGGGCCGTTCCGGTCGAGATACGAGGCGATGGTACCCTCGTCGTCCAGCGGTTCGAGTACCTCGAAGAAGCCGTTCTCGAGGTCGAGAAAGACCACCTGCATCCGGTCGAACTGTTCCTCGTGGGCGACCGTGGCGTCGAACAGCGTCGCGTACTGTTCGGTGAGCGCGTCGGCGTCGTCGGTCGCGATGCCCGCGTGATCGAACTGCATACCACGACTGCGAGCGGCGGGACAATCAGCCCTGCGACGGCCGCGAGTATGTGTGCGGTGTGGTAACTGTCATCAATTACTAAGACGGTTCGCCGTGACCGTGTGGTATGGAAGCACCGAAACCGGGGCGACTGGACGACGACAGGCAGCGGATCTACGAGTACGTCGAGCGCGAGGGGCGCGTCGAGCCCGAGCGGGCGCGGGCGGCACTGGGGTTCGAACACCGTCGCTTCGGCCACCACTGCTCGATGCTCAAGCGCGACGGCTACCTGACCGAGCGCGATGGCGAGTTGGAGATCGCGATGGACCCAGGCACGGCCGAGCAGTACGAGATCGACGGGCTCACGGTGACGATCCGCCCGGCCCGGCAGGACGACATCACGGGCATCGTGGGCACCCTCCGGCAGGTCGCCGGCGAGGGGAGCTACATCGAAGCGGAGAGCGTCGCCCAGCAACTCGACTACGAGGACTCCCTGCTCCGGCACAACGAGTTCGAGTCCCGCGTGTTCTTCGTCGCCACCGTGGGCGATGAGGTCGTCGGGTGGGTCCACCTGGAGATTCCCGAGCTCGACAAACTCCACCACACCGCGGAGTTGACCATCGGACTGGTCGAGGCCCACCGCGGTCACGGGATCGGGAGTCGCCTGCTGGAGCACGGCCTCGACTGGGCCGAGGAGATGGACCTGACGAAGGTGTACAACAGTTTCCCGGCGACCAACGAGGGTGCGATCGAGTTCTTCGAGGCCCACGGCGGGGCGGTCGAAGCCGTCCGCGAGGACCACTACCGGATCGACGGCGAACCGGTCGACGAGGTGATGATGGCGGTCACGCTGTAGCGTCAGGGGGACCTACTCCGGGTCGAAGATGTCCTCGATCCGGCACTCGAAGTAGGCGGCCAGCTCGAAGGCCAGTTCCAGCGAGGGGTCGTACCGGCCGCGCTCGATGGAGTTGATCGTCTGTCGGGTCACGTCTACCTCGGCGGCCAGGTCGGCCTGGCTCAGGTCGTGCTCCTCGCGCCGGTCGCGCAGGTCGTTTTTCATGCGTTGTAGCGAACGACGGTGTAGACGACCCCCCACAGCAGAAAGAGGGCGGAGTAGGCGTAGATTCCGCCCCAGACGACCGGGGGGATGGTGTAGTAACCGAGGTTGTCGAGCAGGTAGAGGCCGATCACGACGGGGAGGCCGATGTAGGCAGCGATCATGATTGTCGCGCCGCTTGCCCGCTCGTTGAGCCGCTGTTCCCGTTCGTCCGTCAGCTGGACGGAACTCGCGAACTGCAAGTACAGCAGGGCCGCGATTCCGCCGAGGCAGGCGACCGCGTACACGACGAGGCCGGCGAGGGTCTGGTCGAGCAACATTCCGGCGAAGAAACTCACGATCCCCACCGCGAAGACGGCCATGATGATTCGATTGTACCGCTGTCCTCTGCGCGCTGGATGTTCCTGTGTCGTCGACATGGTTTTCAGGGCGGTGTAAAGCGACGTTTCCGTAAAAGTCGCTTTACAGTAAAGGAGACTTTACACAGCTACTTAATTCTGTCGCTGGTCGAACAGCTCCCGAAACCCGGATCGAGAAGGTGCCCCGTCAGATACCGCCGCCCTGGTACTCGCCGAACACGTCGCGCATGGCGTCACAGATCTCGCCGGTCGTGGCGTAGACCTTGACGGCGTCGATGAGGTACGGCATCAGGTTGTCGCCCTCGCGGGCGGCCTCGCGGACGGCGTCGAGTTTGGCCTCGACGGCCTCGTCGTCGCGGTCCTCGCGGACCTCGGCTAACGTCTCCTGTTGTTGGGCTTCGAGGGCCTCGTCGACCTCCTCGATGTCCACGTCTTCCTCCTCCTCGACCTGGTACTCGTTGACGCCGACGATGACCCGTTCGCCCTCCTCCTGTTCGCGCTGGCGCTCGAAGGCCACGTCCTGGATCTCGCGCTGGACCCACTGGTCCTCGATGGCCGGGAGCATCCCGCCCTTGCCGTCGATCCGATCCAGAATCTCGAAGGCCTCGTCCGCCAGGTCGTCGGTCAGACTCTCGACGTAGTAACTGCCGCCCAGCGGATCGATGGTGTCGGCCGCGCCCGACTCTTCGGCGAGAATCTGCTGGGTCCGCAGTGCGGTCCGGACGCTCTCCTCGGTCGGGAGGCCGACGGCCTCGTCTTTCCCGTTGGTGTGGAGACTCTGGGTCCCGCCCAGCACCGCCGCGAGCGCCTGGTACGCCACGCGGACGACGTTGTTCTCGACCTGCTGGGCCGTCAGCGTCGACCCCGCGGTCTGGGTGTGGAACTTCAGTTGCTTGGATTTGGGGTTCTGAGCGTCGAACCGCTCCTCCATGATCCGGTACCACATCCGCCGGGCCGCGCGGAACTTCGCGACCTCTTCGAGGACATTGTTGTAAGAGGCGAAAAAGAAGGACAGCTGGGGCGCGAAGTCGTCCACGTCCAGCCCGGCCTCGATGGCGGCCTCGACGTACTCGATGCCGTTCCCGAGGGTGAAGGCGATCTCCTGGGCCGCGGTCGACCCGGCCTCCCGGACGTGGTACCCCGAGATGGAGATGGTGTTGAAGTTGGGGACTTCCTCGGCGCAGAACTCGAAGATGTCCGTGATGATCCGCATCGAGGGCTCGGGCGGGTAGATGTAGGTGTTGCGCGCGATGTACTCCTTGAGCACGTCGTTTTGAATGGTGCCCCGGAGTTCCTCCCGGTCGACGCCCTGCTTGTCGCCGACGGCGATGTACATGGCCAAGAGGACCGACGCGGGTGCGTTGATGGTCATCGACGTGGAGACTTCGTCCAGCGGGATACCCCCGAAGACGGTCTCCATGTCAGAGAGCGAGTCGATGGCGACGCCGGTCTTGCCCACCTCGCCGGCGGCCATCGTGTTGTCCGAATCGTACCCCATCTGCGTCGGCAGGTCGAATGCCATCGAGAGGCCGGTCTGCCCCTCGTCGAGCAGGTAGTGGAACCGCTCGTTGGTCTCCGTGGCCGTCCCCATGCCGGCGTACTGGCGCATGGTCCAGAGCCGGCCGCGATACATCGTCGGGTAGACGCCGCGGGTGTAGGGCTCGTCACCGGGGAAACCCAGATCCTCCCCGTAGTCGAGGTCGGCCACGTCCGCGGGCGTGTACAGGCGGTCTACGGTCTGTCCCTCCGTGTCGGTCGTGAACGTCTCCTTGCGCTCACCGAACCGCTCGACGGTCGGCGCGACCGACTCCTCGTCCCAGTCGGCCTTGGCCGAACGGATCTCCTGGAGCTCCTCGTCGTCGAACATGTGCTTTCAGAAACGGAGCAGCCGTGTATAAGCGTTGTTTGAGGTTTCCGGGAATTTATGTGTTCGAGAGGCCGCCAGCGGCGACGCTCCGACGACGCAGGGGGCCCGTCCGAGCCCCTGGGGCTGGGCGCGGAGCCCGGAGCAGTGGTGAACGCCCAGTACTCGGCCGACGGCCGGTACTCACCGGCCGGTGTCGTACTTGTAGGTCGCTTCCTCGGGATCGATGCCGAAGTCCTCCGGGCCTTCCTCGGGTTCGGCGTCGCCCTCGTCGGCGGCGGCGCGTTTGAACGCCTCCCGGAACTTCCGGGGCATCCGGAACTCCGCGACGGTGAGCGCCATCGGGACCGCGTCGGGCGCGGTCGTCTCGCGCTTTTCCTCCAGCCGCCCCTGGAGTTTCTCCGGGAGCGCCCCGGCGTCGATGGGGTCGAACTCGAACTGTCGGAGGTAGTCCGGTTCGTCGGTCAGCGCGTAGACGGTCTCGAACCCGTCGTCGCCGGCCTTCTGGATCAGCCGTTCGACGACGTGTGCGCCGACGCCCTGTCCGCGCCAGTCGTCGAGGACACCGATGGAGGTGAGTTCACAGACCGCCTCGTCGTCGGTCTTGTGGACGCGGATGCGCCCGAAGCCCGCCTTCTCGTTGGTCTCCTCGTCGATGGCGATGACGTAGTCGCGCGAGCGAAACGCCGTCTCGTCCAGGGCCATGTCCTCGATGTGATCCAGAAGCCAGACCTCCTCACGGTTTTTCGCGTCCCGGACGTACATACCCAGCCCTTGGCCACGCCCGGCTAAAAACGTTGGCAGGGTTCGCAGGCGGCCCATCGCGCCATGCTCGGTCGAACCGCTCGCCCGCGGACGACCGTCCGCTTCTCCGACCGTAACCTATTTTCGCCGCGTTGTTTTAGGTATGCCTAAAATGGTCGGTGACACTCTCTCGAAGATCAGGGCGCGGATCGATGACCTGACGGTCGAGGGCGGGGAGTACTGGGTCGTCTGTGGGCGGACCGGCGTCTGTCCGGTCCCGGTCGCCGGGGCGCGGTTCCCGGACCGCGAGACCGCCGACCGGGCGGCGGAGGCCGCGGCCGCCTACCGGGCCGTCTTACGCCGATGGGACCCACGAGCACCGTGTTACGACTTCATCGCTTGCGAGGAGCCCAGCCGGGCGGCCAGGACGGTGACGCCGCCCGTGACGGGCGGAACGGCGTCGCTGACGGGGTTCTGTCACGACGTGGCCGCAGCCGTGTTCGAGACGCTCTCTGCGGAGGGGTACGCCAACCTGGAGTCGTCGATCATGGACGTGTACTGCGAGACCGCCGACGCCATCGACGACCCCGACGACCTCTGTCTGCACCTCCTGCGGACCCTCTCGTTCGAGCTCGGCGCCAGGCTCACCGACGACGAACAGAGCGCCGTCCTCGGGGGGGCAGCGACGGAAATCGCCGAGCCCGACGACAGCGACCGGCCGCTGGACGCGACCCTCCGGCGGTTACAGCGTCTCGACATCGTCGACGAGTACGCCGTCGACGCACACGCCGATTCGTCGGCCGGCAGCGCCTGGACGGTGACGATCACCGACTACGCGCTCACCGCCCGGTCGGCCTCGTTGCCGACGCTCCCCATCGCTATCGACCTGCTTGGTCGCCTGCCCGGCCCGGCGCTGACGCTGTCCGACCCCCACCGACTCGACGACGGAGAGTGGCGGTTCGACCTCGCGGTAGCCGAGGACGGCGAGTCGGGCGGACTGGTGCGCGTCCAGGCCGACGGCACTGCGTAACGGAGCGGCGAGCGACGGTCCGGATCAGGTTACTCCGAGGGGACACCAGTTCCGAGCGTGATAATTCGGTCCAAGTGTTTATCAGCTATCTTAGTTTAGCCCGAGACATGGCTGCCTTCGGGTCGGTTTCGACGACCGTCCTCTACGTCGGTTCCGACGGCGACGTCGTCGAGCGGGCGGTCTCGCTCCTCGACGAGAACAGCGAGGCGGCAGCGGTCACGGCTGTGCCGGAGATCACGGACGCACTCGCGGCAGTCACCGAGTCCAGGGCCGACTGCGTTGTGAGCGAGTACGACCTCCCGGACGGGACCGCGACCGACCTCGTAGCACGACTCCGCGAGGAGGACCCTGCGCTCCCCATCCTCGTTCTGACCGAGGAGGCCGACCACGCCGCCGAGAGCGTCGAGGCGGGGGCCACGGACGCGCTCACGACCGAGATGGCCACCGCAAGCGAGGAACTGCTGGCCGGCCGTATCGAGGGAGCGCTCGGGCACGGTGGCGCGGCGGAGACGCCGATGACGGGCCGCCAGTACCGGACGCTCATCGAGCACGCAGAAGACATCGTGACCGTCGTCGCACCAGACGGCACCATCGAGTACCAGAGTCCCTCGGTCGAGCGGATTCTCGGCTGGGACCCCGGCGAACTCGTCGGCGAGTACGTGTTCAACTTCGTCCACCCGGACGACCGCGAGGCGATGCGCGGGCGGTTCATCGACCTCACCGATCAACAGGGGACCGTCATCGAGGGCGTCACGTTCCGGTTCAAACGAGCCGACGGCTCGTGGGCGTGGGTCGAAACAGTCGGGAGCAACCGGAAGGACACGACCGTCGGTGGTTACGTCTTCAACTCCCGGGAGATCACGGAGCGCCGGGAACGCGAGCGGGAACTGGAGCGCTACGAGACGGTCGTCGAGGCCATTCCCGACGAGGTGTACACGCTCGACGACCAGGGCGTCATCACGTCGGTCGTCCCGCCCGCCGGTCGCGACTCGACCGTCGCCGGCTACGAACCCGACGAACTCGTCGGCGAACCGGTCTCGACCGTCATGGAAGACGACGACATCGCCACGGCCGAATCCCTGATCCGTAAGTTGCTCACCGGCGACGGTACGCGCGGGTGCTTCGAGATGACCCTCGTCACGAAGTCGGGGGCCCGCATCCCGTTCGAGAACCACGTCGCCGTCCTGCCGTCCGACGACGGCTTCCGCGGGACCGTCGGCATCCTCCGGAACATCGCCGACACGTCGGCGTCCGAACAGTAGCTCGCGGGCGTCTCGACGCTGCGTTCCGACTGGGGGCCGCCCCCAGGCACCGCCGGCTCTCGGCCTCCCACCGACACGTCCTCCCGTCGGGGGAAGCTACTTTAGCGGGTCGACGGAATACCGGACCATGGCATCAGAGTCCCTCGCCGATCTCGACGAGATCATCCACGAACCGAGCCGGGAGTTCGTCGAGTCGACCAACGTCTGGGAGTTCATGCAGACTTACGACATCGACGACTACGAGGAACTGATCGAGCGAACCACCACAGCGATCGACGACGTCCCCGAATCCGGGGTCGACTGGTTCTGGGACGAACTCGTCGACTACCTCGGAATCGAGTTCTACGAGGAGTACGACACCGTCCGGGACGATAGCGGGGCGCGGCGCGCCCCGGACAATGCGAGCGGTGAAACCGCGAGCCACGGGGGCCCGCAGTTCACCGACTGGTACCCCGGCGGCGAGATCAACGTCGCCCACAACGTCGTGGACCGCCACGCCGCCTCCGACGCGGAGCGCCGGAACAAGGTCGCGACCATCTGGGAGGGCGAGGACGGCGAGATCAGGGAAGTCACCTTCCACGAACTCCACCGCCAGGCCAACCAGGTGGCCAACGCCCTCGAAGAACGGGGTATCGGAACCGGCGACACCGTTGGCCTGTACATGCCGATGGTCCCCGAGGTCGTCTCGATCCTCTACGGCTGTTTCAAGATCGGTGCCATCGCCGTCCCCATCTTCTCGGGCTTCGGTGTCGACGCCACCGCCACGCGCATCGAGGACCCCGAGTGTTCGGTCCTCGTGACCGGCGACGGCTTCCTCCGCCGGGGGGATCCGGTCACGCTCAAAGAGACCGCCGACGAGGCCATCGCGCAGGCCGACACCGACGTGGAATCGGTGCTCGTCTACGACCGCCTGGGGGCGAGCGACCCGGACACGGACCTCTCGATCCCGATGACCGACGGCCGCGACGAGTGGTGGGACGAGGCCGTCGCCACCCAGTCCGACGACTACGACACCAAGTCGCTCCCCAGTGATCAGGAGTCGATGCTGCTGTACTCCTCGGGAACCACCGGCAAGCCCAAAGGGATCGTCCACACGCACGCCGGCGTCCAGACACAGTGTGCCAAGGAACTGTACTTCGGGTTCGACCTGAAGCCCGCCGATCGCTTCTTCTGGGTCAGCGACATCGGCTGGATGATGGGGCCCTGGACCCTGATCGGGAACCACACCTTCGGCGGGACCATCTTCATGTACGAGGGCGCGCCCGACCACCCCGAGCCCGACCGGTTCTGGGAGATGATCGACCGCCACGACCTCACCCAGTTCGGGATCTCCCCGACCGCGATCCGCGCACTCCGCAAGCAGGGCGACGAGTGGGTCGAGGGCCACGACCTCTCCAGCCTGCGCCTGCTGGGTTCGACGGGCGAGCCCTGGGACCCCGAGTCCTGGCAGTGGTTCCACGAGACCGTCGGCGGGGGCGACACGCCCATCATCAACATCTCCGGGGGCACCGAGATCTGTGGCTGTTTCCTCATGCCGATGCCGATCAACGACCTCAAGCCCTGTACACTCGGTGGACCCGGACTGGGCATGGACGTCGACATCGTGGATTCGGACGGCGAGTCGATCGAAGACACTCACGAGCGAGGCTATCTGGTCGCGCGTGACTCCTGCCCCTCGATGACGAAGTCCCTCTGGAGCGGCGACGAGCGCTATCTCCAGGAGTACTGGTCGACCTGGGACGATACGTGGGACCACGGCGACTGGGCCCAGAAGGACGAAGACGGCTTCTGGTTCCTCCACGGCCGAGCCGACGACGCGCTGAACGTCGCCGGCCGCAAGGTCGGCCCCGCCGAGGTCGAGGGCGCGGCGATGGACCACGACGCCGTCAACCAGGCCGCCGCGATCGGTGCCGACGACGACACCACCGGGACCGCCGTCGTCCTCTACGTCATCGTCGAGGACAGCTGGGACGACCGGGATGAGTCCCAGGAGAGTCGAGCGGCGGAGCCGCGAGACGGCGTCGAGGCCAGCGACGACCTCCGCGAGGAGGTCCGCGAGCAGGTCGGCGCGGAACTGGGCAAACCGTTCCGGCCCCGGGAAGTCCTGTTCGTCGAGGATTTCCCGAAGACCCAGTCGGGCAAGATCATCCGCCGCGCGGTCGAGGCCACCTACGAGGGAGAGGACCTGGGTGACCTCTCCTCCATCGAGAACCCCGCCGCGCTGGAGGCCATCGAGGACGCGCGATAGTTACAACATCTGAGAATCGCGGACGAACACTTAGGCTGGTCGACCGGTCCGTATGAGGTATGCCCCCCTGGCTGTGGCTGTTCCAGGCGGCGCTGGTTCTGACCGGGGGACTGTCGGCACTGCTCGCGTACTACACCTGGGACAACCGCGAGCGGATCGGTGCACTGCCGCTGTGTGCCACCATGGTCGGCGAACTCGTCTGGATCGGGGCGCTGCTGGTCGGGACCGCCGTCCGGGGCACACCGACGGCAGTCTTCGCCTACCAGTTCGTCGTCCCCGGTTCGAACCTGGTGGTCGTCGGCTTCTTCGTGTTTGTCCTTGAGTACACCAACCGCGAGGAGTGGGTGCGACCCCGGTACTTGCTGGCGCTCTCGGTCGTGCCGGTCGCCGCGACCCTCGTCGCGTTCACGAACCCGATCCACGGCCGCTTTTTTACAGTCGCTGGACTCGACGCGACGCGACCGACTGGGTACCTGATCGAACCGGGCCTCGGGTTCCTCTCGAACACCGTCTTCACGTACTCGCTGGTCACAGCCGGAACGATCATGCTGCTGGGCTTCGCGGTCGACGCCGCCGCGACGTACCGCTACCAGACGGGGGCGATGCTTGTCGCCGTCGTCGTCCCCTGGATCAGCCACGTCCTCAGGACCCTGGGGCTGGTCCCGGCGGGCGTGACGCCGATCGCGTTCGCCGTCACCGGCGGCGCACTGGTCTGGGCGGTCTCCCGGGCACAGTTGCTCGACCTCGTACCCGTCGGCCGTCACCGTGTCATCGACGACCTCAGCGCTGGTGTGTTCACCGTCGACCGCGAAGGCCGGCTCGTCGATATCAACCCGATGGGGCGGCGGTTCTTCCGACTCGATCCCGAAGAACGGGTCGTCGGGGAGCACGTCGAGGACGTCCTCGCCGACTACCCGACGGTTCGCAACTACTACGTCGCAGTCGCCGACCTCGGCGAGGAGGTGCAGTTCCAGGCGGGCCTGGACGGCCGCTACTACGAGATCGAGGCGTTTCCGCTGCGCGACGCACGCGACCGCCACGTGGGACAGACGATCATCGTCCGTGACGTGACCGAACGGACCGAGCGCGAGCAGGAACTCGAACGTCAGAACGAACGGCTCGAACGGTTCGCCAGCGTCGTCTCCCACGACCTCCGGAACCCGCTGAGCGTCATCAGCGGCCGCGCCGAGGTCGCCCGCGAGGCCGACGACGTGGACCCGCACCTCGACTCCATCGTCGAGAGCGCCGACCGGATGGGCGAGATCATCGACGACGTCCTCGCGCTGACCCGCGACGGGGCGTTGACCCGCGAACCCGTCGCCGTCGCCGCCCTCGCGAGCGAGGCCTGGGCCCACATCGACTCCGGCGGCGCCACCCTCGTCGCGATCACCGACGAGACGGTCCGCGCGGATCGGTCCCAGCTGTCCCAGGCCTTCGAGAACCTCTTCCGGAACGCTATCGAGCACGGCTCGACGGACAATCGCGCGAAGTCCAACGACGACACCGAACACACCGACACGGACGTGACAGTCCGGGTCGGGTCGTTCACCGACGGCGAGGTGACCGGAATCTTCGTCGCCGACGACGGGGCCGGCTTCCCGACCGACGAGCGCCAACGCGTCCTCGAAGACGGGTTCTCGACGAGCGAACACGGAACCGGCCTCGGGCTGTCCGTCGTCTCGGACATCGCCGCCGGGCACGGCTGGGAGGTTCGCGTCACAGACTCGGAATCGGGCGGGGCACGGGTCGAACTCGTCACTGGCGAAGAGCCGACCGGCAGTGTCCGGCAACCCTCGACGGAGTGAACATCGCTTAGCCCAGCACGGCGTCGGGATCGAGACCAGCGGGCTCGTCACCGCCCACGACCAGCGTCGGCTCCGGGCCGTTCTGGGCCAGCAGGACCGACGCACCGACCTGCAGGGGGGCGAAGACACCCGCGACGAGCGTCCCCGGTCGAGCGAGTGACGCCCGAACCGCGACCGCGTCGTCCCCGGTCAGGTCCCGCTCGTCGACGACGCGGCCGGCGGCGGTCAGCAGGTCCTCGTGCGTGTATGTCCGGTCGGCCGTCGTCAGTGCCTGCTGGTCCGGAGCCACCGTGTCCGGCGGCATCGTCGGATTCTCGCTCCAGATGTCCCGCTCGAAGTGGATCACGTCCGGATCCGACGGCTCGTCGGCGTAGACCACGCGCTTGGTCCCGGGCTCGACGGTTAGCCCCTCGATCGCCGCGGCGGGACCTACCACCACCCGCGGGTCCCCTTCGGGCGGGAGGCCGAACCTGACGGGTGCGCCCAGAAGCGCGGCCCCGAACACGGAGAGCAGGAGTTGTGGTGCCGGGTCGGCCGCGACCGCGACGCCCCGCTCGGGCCCAACGCCGTGATACCGGAACAGGCTGGCCGTCTTCCAGGCGTCGGTACAGAACTTGTGTGCCGTGTAGGGCTGTGACCCGTCGCCGTACACCAGCGGTTCTTTCACCCGACGCTCACGCGCGACGAGATCGCCGATGACGTCCATGTCGGGTCTAACCGCCGTGTCCGCTTAAGTCGTCTGCCACGACTCCGAGTCACCGTCGGTCGGAAGCGAAAATCGGCGCGAGGCCGCCAAGGGGGGAAGGGGTGGGGTTACCAATAACGGTCGAATGACCGATACCGACCCCGCGCCGCTTGTAGTTATATATCTCGTAATATTAAGTCTAATTGTGTCGGAACGATCAAATAATTGGCCGCGCGGACGCTCGGCCGGGGAGCGAGGACTCAGAAGCTGTTTTTCAGCCGCTCGAAGAAGCCCTGCTCGACGTCGACTTCCTCGCCGCCGGCCTCGGCGAACGCTTCCAGGGCCTCGCGCTGTTCGTCGTTCAGACTCTCGGGCGTGACGACCCGGACCCGCACGAACAGGTCCCCCTGGCCGCGGCCCCGGAGTCTCGGCATCCCCTTCCCCTCGAGCCTGAAGACCTCGCCGCTCTGGGTGTGTTTCGGAATCTCGAGTTCGACGGTGCCGTCGAGCGTCGACACCGCGACTGCGTCGCCGAAGACGGCCTGGGGGAACGAGATGGCGTACTCGTGATAGAGGTCCTCGCCCTCCCGGTCGAACTCGGGGTGGTCCTCGATGGCCACTTCGATCAGCAGGTCGCCGTTACGACCCCCGTCTTCGCCCGGCGCACCCTCACCCTCCATTCGGAGAGTCTGCCCGTCCTGAATCCCTGCCGGAACCTCGACCGACAGCGTCACCTCGTTGCGAACCTGCCCTTTCCCGCGACACGTGTCGCAGGTCTCGCTGTAGAGGGTCCCTTCGCCCTCACACCGCCGGCAGGTCGTCGTCTGCTGGACCCGTCCCATCGGCGTCTGCTGGACCCGGGTGACCTGCCCGCGACCCTCACACTCGGGACAGGTCCGCGATTCGCTGTCGGGTGGGTGCCCGTCGCCGTGACAGTCGGGACAGTTCTCCGGTCGGGTGATGGCGAGCTGTTTCTCGACGCCGCTCGCGGCTTCTTCGAGCGAGATAGAGAGCTCCGTCCGGAGGTCGGTCCCCTGTCGAGCGCCGCCACGACCGCCACCACCGCCGAAGAACTGCTCGAAGATGTCGCCCATGTCGCCGAAGGGACCACCCTGTCCGAACGGGTCGCCACCGGCACCGCGCTGACCGCCTGCCCCGCCGCCAGCGCCGCCGAACCCGCCCTGTTTCTGGGCCTGCTGGAACCGCTCGTGGCCCAGGCGGTCGTAGGCCTGCCGTTTCTCCTCGTCGGTCAGGACCTCCTTCGCCGTCTTGGCTTTCTTGAACTTCTCTTCGGCGTTCGGATCGTCGCTCACGTCGGGATGGTACTCCCGTGCCTTCTCACGATAGGCCTGCTTGATCTCGTCCTCGCTGGCGTCTCGCGACACCCCGAGTACGTCGTAGAAATCCTCGCTCATTCGTTGTCCCACCCTATTCGATTGAGATACTTGAAAAGAACGGGTCCGTCACTCGGGCCAGCGACGACTCGTCTTACTCGTCCTCGTCCGATTCGAAGCGCTCGCTTCGCTCGCTCTTTGAAACACCGATAGACTCGCTTCGCTCGTCTATCGAGCCGACGAAAGCGACTCAGTTTTCGTCGTTTTCGTCGACGTCACCAGAACGCGAAGCGTTCTGGTTGGCTCAAGAGGACGACTCCTCGTCGTCCTCTTGAACGTCCTCGAAGTCCGCGTCGACGTACTCTTCGTCGCCGCCCTCGGGACCCGCACCGCCAGGGCCCGCACCGCCAGGGCCGGCACCCGGGCCAGCGCCCGCAGCACCCGCACCGCCGGGACCAGCACCGCCCGCTGCCTGCTGGGCCTGCTGCTGGTACATCTGCTTGCCGATCTCCTGAAGCTGTTCGGAGAGACTCTCGGTCGCCGACTCCAGGGCTTCGGATGCCGTCTCCAGTTCCTCGCTGTCGACGTTCTCGTACTCCTCGAGGGCCTCCTGCACGCGGTCGATCTCGGCATCGATGTCGCTCTCGAGATCGGCGTCGATCTCGTCTTCGTTCTCGTCGAGCAGTTTCTCCGCGCGCTGAATCGCCGATTCGGCCTCGTTGCGCGCCTCGACGAAGTCACGACGCTTCTGGTCTTCCTCGGCGTGTTGCTCGGCCTCCTCCTGCATCTTGTCGATCTGCTCGTCGCTGAGACCCGCGCCCCCCTCGATGGTGATCGACTGGGAGTTACCCGAGCCCTTGTCCTCGGCCTCGACGTTGACGATCCCGTTCTCGTCGATGTTGAAGCCGACCTCGATCTGCGGGGTGCCCGCGGGCGCCGGCGGGATACCCGTCAGCTGGAACTCACCGAGCAGTTCGTTCTCCTCGGCCATCTCGCGCTCACCCTGGAACACCCGTACCTGCACGGAGGTCTGGTTGTCCGCCGCGGTCGTGAAGATCTTCGACTCCTCTGTGGGAATCGTGGTGTTCTTCTCGATCAGGCGCTCGAACAGACCACCCTTGACCTCGATGCCCAGCGAGAGCGGGGTCACGTCCAGCAGGACGATGTCGTCCACGTCGCCCGAGAGGACGCCACCCTGGATGGCCGCGCCCAGCGCGACGGCCTCGTCGGGGTTGACGTTCTTCTTGGGCTCCTGGCCGGTCAGGCCCTCGACTTTCTCCTGGATCATCGGCATCCGGGTCGAGCCACCCACCAGCAGGACCTCGTCGATGTCGCTCTTGGAGTAGCCGGCGTCTTCCAGCGCCTGCTCGGTCGGGCCGACCGTCCGCTCGACCAGGTTCTCGGTCAGGGACTCGAACTTCGCGCGCGTGATCTTCTGTTCGAGGTCTTTCGGGCCGTCGTCGTCGGCCGCGATGAACGGCAGATTGACGGTGGTCTCCTTCCGGTTGGAGAGTTCGATCTTGGCCTCCTCGGCGGCCTCCGTCAGCCGCTGGAGGGCCTGCCGGTCCTCCCGGAGGTCGATGCCGTGTTCGGCCTCGAACTCGTCGGCCAGGTAGTCGATGATGGCCTCGTCCCAGTCGTCGCCACCGAGGCCGTTGTCACCGTTGGTCGCGACGACTTCGTAGACGCCGCCACCGAGATCGAGAATAGAGACGTCGAAGGTACCGCCACCGAGGTCGTAGACGAGGACGGTCTGGTCCGATTCGTCGTCCAGTCCGTAGGCCATCGAGGCCGCCGTCGGTTCGTTGATGATCCGGTCGACCTCGAACCCGGCGATCTCGCCGGCGTCTTTGGTGGCCTGGCGCTGGCGGTCGCTGAAGTACGCCGGGACCGTGATGACGGCCTTTTCGATCTCGTCACCCAGGTACTCCTCGGCGTCGCGTTTGATCTTCTGGAGGGTCATCGCCGAGACCTGTTCGGGCGTGTAATCCTCGCCGTCCATCTCGACGGTGTACCCGTCTTCGCCCATGTGGCGTTTGATAGACTGGATCGTGTTGTCCGGGTTCTGTACGGCCTGGTTTTTCGCCGGTTTCCCGACGAGTTGCTCGCCGTCTTCGGTGAAGGCAACGATCGAGGGTGTCGTCCGGTCACCCTCGCTGTTGACGATAATCTCCGGGTCGCCCCCCTCCATCACCGCGAAGGCGCTGTTGGTGGTACCGAGGTCGATACCGAGAATTTTGTTGCTCGCCATGTTGTCCCCACCTACCGGTCTGAATCGGTTAAAAGTTGCTAGATTGGAGAGGATCGAACCCGACCGCTCCCACCGCTTCCGGCGTTTTAGCCCGCGAGGACGGGGAGTGACCGGGAGTTATATTACGCACCGCAATCAGCGCGGAGCTGGACGAGACCTCCGCAGAGGGACCGGCCTCACTCCTCGCTGACGGTGACCTGCGCGGTGCGTATGACCTTGTCGGCCATCTCGTAGCCCGGCCGGTGGACCTCGGCGATGGTGCCGGCCGGCTGGTCGGACTCGACGCGGAGCAGGACCTCGTGACGCTGCGGATCCACGTCCTGACCCGGTTCGGGTTCGATTTCCGTGACGTTCTCCTGTCGCAGTTCCTCGTCGAACTGCCGGAGCGTGGCCTCGATCCCGTCGCGGATGTCGGCGCCCTCGTCCTGTTCCAGAGCGCGTTTCAGGTTATCCCGCACGTCGAGCAGGCGTTCCACGAGGTCCTCGGTGGCCCGCTGTTTCTCGTCCTCGCGGCGCTTTTTCATCCGCTTCTTGTAGTTTTGGAAGTCCGCCTTCGTCCGGGCGAGTTTGGACTCGAGCTCTTCTGCCTTCTCCTCCCGAGTCTCCAGTTCCGACTCCAGAGAGTCGACGCGCATCCGGAGCGACGCGATCTCGTTGGCCAGCTGCTCGTCGTCGGCCGAGGCGACGCGGTCGAGCAGGTCCCCGCCGGCCTCGAAGTCCTCGCTGGCGTCGTCGCTCCCCTCGCCGTCCTCGGCGACGTCGTCGAGCGAGTCCCACTCCGCTGCGCTCGTCCCGTCGGCGGACGCCTCGTCGTCGGGGGATGCGTCCGCCGCGTCGTCGGCTGCCGGCTCGTCGGCGTCGTCCGTTCCGGAGGCGTCCTGCTCACTCATGTCCGTACAGTGCTCCGCGACGGGTAAAAGGGTTCAGAAATCCGTCGCCTGCATCCGGACGCCACCTCAGGGCCGCACCGCGAACGTCTCGGGATTGTACCGCAGTGCGTCCACGACGTCCCGCCAGTCGCCACGGTTACGGAGCGCGTACCGTGCCAGCGCCGGGTTGCGGATCAGTTCGAGTTCGGCCAACCGCAAGCGATCGGGCGCGTACAGGTCCGCCCAGTCGAGTCGCCGCATTCGTTCCTCCCGGTCGCTCTCGCCGTCGAAGGTGAGCCGCCCGCTCTCGACGTCGATAGTCCCGAACTGGTAGCGGGTCCAGGCGAGGTACTCGTCGAACGGCACCGTCTCGGTCGGCTCCCCCTCCCGCCGATACTGGGCGCGAAACCGCTGGTGTGGCTCGTCGCCTCCCCAGAGGTGTCCCCGAGCGAGCAGTTTCACCCACCCGTCGGTCTCCACCGCGAGGTGGTAGTCGACCCGCGCCCGCTCGTATCCCCGGGTTCGGAACTCCTGGGTCACCGACGGCCCCTGCAAGACGAGTTTGTCGGTCCGCTCGAACGGCCGCCCCGTGTCGAACGCCCGCTCGTAGACCGACGTGCACGACCGCTCGGCGGCCGCGTCCCCGGCCCACTGCTCGGCGTCCGTCTCGTGCGGATCGACCCAGGACATACTCGCCACTGCGATCCAGCAACGTTTGTCGGTTTCGCCGCGTGCAGGACCAGCGTGGCCGTTCCCTCCGCCAGGCGGTGGGTTCTTTCCGTGCCCCGACGTAGGCGCGGCCGTGCTGACGCTCTCCTTCGAGGACGGGACGGTCCGGCTGGCCGGGGACGTGCCGACAGGGTTGCCCGGCGTCGAGCGCGACCAGCGCTCACAGACCGGGCGTGCCCCGGCCGTTCGGTACCGCGAGATCCGGCGGGCCCTCGACGACCGTGGCGTCGCCTGCGAGGATCGCGTCCTCGACCTCCAGCCGCTCGACCTGCAGTCTACCTACGAACTCCGCGAGTACCAGCGGGCGGCGCTCGACGCCTGGCTGGAGACGGACGACACCCCGGATAGCGGAGCGGAGCGACAGCCCGCCCCCCGTGGCGTTCTGGAACTTCCGACGGGAAGCGGGAAGACGGTCATCGGGGTCGAGGCCATCGAACGGCTGGGGACGCCGACCTTGGTGGTCGTCCCGACGATCGACCTCTTAGAACAGTGGCGCGAGGAACTACAGCGGGAGTTCGACGTGCCGGTAGGCCAGTTCGGCGGCGGGAAACAGGTGTTCGAGCCCCTGACGGTGGCGACCTACGACTCGGCGTACCTCCGGGCCGACGACGTGGGCGATCGGTTCGGCCTGCTCGTCTGCGACGAGGTGCACCACCTCGGCGGCGAAGGCTACCGCGACATCGGCCGCATGTTCGCCGCGCCCGCTCGCCTCGGGTTGACCGCCACCTTCGAGCGCCCCGACGGCGCACACGAAGTGATCGAGGACCTCGTGGGCCCGGTCGTCTACCGCCTCGACGTCGACGACCTCGCCGGCGACCACCTCGCCGACTACGACCTGAAGCGGATCGAAGTCGCGCTCACCCCCGACGAACGCGAGGCCTACGAGCGTGAGCAGGGCACCTTCACCGACTACCTCGCCCAGTCGGACATCGAACTCCGGAGCGGGAGTGACTACCAGGAACTCGTCAAGCGATCCGGGACCGACCCCCGGGCCCGGGAGGCGCTGCTGGCCAAGCAACGCGCCCGCGAGATCATGATGAACGCCGACCGGAAAGTCGAGGAACTCGCGAGCATCCTCGACCGCCACCGCGAGGACCGGGTGATCGTCTTCACCGCCCACACCGATCTCGTCTACCGGCTCTCCGAACGGTTTCTGGTGCCGGCGATCACGGGCGAGACGGGTGCCGACGAGCGCCGGGAGATCCTCTCACGATTCCGCGAGGGGACCTACTCGACGGTCGTGACCGCGAACGTCCTCAACGAGGGCATCGACGTGCCCGACGCCAACGTCGCGGTCGTCCTCTCGGGCAGCGGGAGCCAGCGCGAGTTCACCCAGCGACTCGGGCGAGTCCTCCGGCCGAAAGATGGAGACGACGGCGACGGAACCGCGAGTCCGGGCCGAGCGCTCCTCTACGAAATCGTCAGTGAAGAGACGGCCGAAGAACGGGTCGCCCGACGGCGGCGCTAGGCTCCGGCCGACCGTTCTTCGAGGTCGAAGTCCAGGTTCGAGCCCTCCCAGAACTCGTCGTACGGCACGTCGAGGACGACTTCCGTGGGAGCCGTCTGGTTCGCACCCAGCACGAGATCGGTCGATCCCTCGACGGTCCGGTTGCCGATCCGTCGGGTGACGCTCACTCGAACGGTCCGTTGGCGGTCGGCCTTGTTCCACACCTCCAGGTCGACGACGGTCGTGTTGTCGCCGGCCCGGGTGTTCCAGTCGGGGACGGCGAAGCGGTTCGGCTCCGGCCGCTCGACCGACGACCCGCCGCCGGCGGCCACGTCGCCGGACTGGGGCTGAAGCGTCGGCCGCGGCGTGTTCATACAGCCCGCAGTGAGGGCGACGACCACCACGAGCGTACACAGGACCTGTCGGCGATGCATAGAGGTCGGTCAACAGCGCCGGGGCATGAATCTTCTCTCTCACTGCGGGGCTTTTTGTCGCTCCGTCGCCCACCTCAGGGCTGTGCTGACGAAGGACCTGCTCCGGGTGTCGCGGGCCGGCGGCGGCTACCAGCCCCGATTGGCGGACGCCGACGACGAGTCACTGGCGGCCCGCGTGATCGGCGTCTACCAGGGCCACGTCGACCAGTCCCGCACGGCCCTGTCGGACGCGCTCACCGACCTCGAACGCGAGGCCGCCGATTTCAAACTCGTCCGGGGGTTCGCCAAACTGCTCGAACGGGCGGCCACCTTCGAGACTCGCGCGCCGGTCGACCCCCGTCGTGCCCGCGAGGCCGCCTTCGGGGCCGCCGCACCGGCCGGCGTCGTCACGAGCGAGGAGCGCGACCGGGCGCTCGCGGCCGCAGCCGACCGACTCGACTGCACGCTCAAGGGAGTCGAGACCGCGCTGTACGCAGACCGCGAGTGTGAGCAGGTCCTCGTCGATCCGAACGTCCGCTGGGAGCCCGCCGACCTCGTTGCCCAGTACAACCTCTCTTTGGCCCAGACCGCCCTCTTCGACGCCACCGAGGTCCGGGTGCGTTCGTCTGACCCCAAGACCGTCGTCTCGGCGGTCAAGCGACTCCGCCTGATGTACGAGATCCGCCGGACCGACGACGGCCGCGAAGTGGTCGTCACCGGCCCCGACGCGCTCTTTCGCGCGACCCGCCGCTACGGCACGCGCTTCGCCCGCCTGCTCCGGACGGTCGCCGGTACCGCCGACTGGAGCCTCGCGGCGACCGTCGACGACCGCGGAACCGAACGGGAGTTGGTGCTGACCGACGCGGACGTGTCCGTCCCCGACGCCGAACCCGTGACCGAGATGACCTTCGACAGCGGCGTCGAGGCGGACTTCGCCACCCGCTTCCAGTCGCTCGATCTCGACTGGGAACTGGTCCGTGAACCCGAACCGCTCGCGGCCGGGGCCCACGTCGTCATCCCCGATTTCGCGTTCGAGTACGAACACGCGGACTTCCGCGTGTTCTTCGAGATCATGGGCTTCTGGACGCCCGAGTACGTCGCGAAGAAACTCGACCGGCTGGCCGATCTGGAGGCCGTAGAGATGCTCGTCGCCGTCGACGACAGTTTGGGAGTGGGCGAGGAGATCGAGGCCCGCGAGCACCGCGCGATTCCGTACTCCGGGACCGTCAGACTCAAAGACGTGCGCGTGGCGCTCCGTCGCTACGAGGACGACCTCGTCGCCGACGCCGCCGCGGACCTCCCCGACGAACTCGTCCCCGACGACGACGCCGTCACGCTCGAGGACCTGGCCGACCGCCACGGGGTCAGCGACTCTGCCCTCGAAGGCAAGTCCTTCCCTGCCCACGAACTCGTCGGCCGGACGCTCGTCCGGCCCGTCGTGCTGGAGGGACTGGCCGACGAAGTCGAGACTGGGATGGCACTCTCCGAGGCCGAGACTGTGCTCGAGGAGTTCGGGATCGACGACGCCAGCGCGGTCCTCTCGCGGCTGGGGTACCGGGTCGAATGGGAGGGGCTGAGTGGCGGCACGGTGCAGGAGAAGTAACGAAGCGGTTTTGCCGCGCTCGGCGGATGGACCAGTATGCAGGACCTCGCGGCACACCACGTCGGACTCACGGTGTCGGATCTGGATCGCGCGATCGCGTTCTACCGGGACACGCTCGGGCTGGAGGTGCTCTCGCGGTTCTCGGTCGGCGGCGAGGCGTTCGCCACCGGCGTCGGCGTCGCGGGCGCGTCCGCGGACTTCGCCCACCTCGACGCAGACGGTGCGCGGGTCGAACTCGTCGAGTACGAACCGGAGAGCGACAGGCACCCGGAAGGCCGGCTGAACAAGCCAGGCGTGACCCACCTCGGGCTGGAAGTCGACGACCTCGACGCGTTCTACGCCGATCTGCCCGACGACGTGCCTACGATCAGCGAGCCACAGACCACCGAGAGCGGGACACGGATCTGCTTTTTGCGCGATCCGGACGGGCATCTAGTCGAAGTGCTGGAACTGTAAAACCGGATCCGCTCACCCGTGGTCGGTGGCGTCGAACGTGTCGGGGCCGACGGGAATGTCGACCAGTTCGACGCCCTCGGGCAGGTCGTCGCCGTCCTCTGGAACGTAGCCGGCCGGGAACGCCGCGACGGTGTCGGGCACGACGAACCCCCAGGTCGCGTTCCGGGCGGCATCCTCGTCGAAGAGGAGCAGGGGGCGAATCCGGTCGCAGGTGACGGCCCCGTTCCGCGTCGGCGCGACGAAGGACTCGTCGGCCGCGATGTCGGGGTCGTCGCCACGGTCCGGAGCGATCACGGCGTCGAAGCCGTGGTCGTCGATCACGTCAGCGAGGCGGTCGTCGCCGGCGATCACGAGATCGAGTCCCCAGCGGTCGACCCAGCGAGCCACGAAGGCGTCGGGAGCGACGGGGTCGGTGAGGACGACCGGCGGGAGCGGCCGACCCTCGTCGGCGGCCACCTCGCGGACGAGATAGAGCGCGAGCGTGGAGTCGCGGTCAGCCGTCCAGATCACTGCCGGCGTCTCGTAGGCGTCGAGCACCCGCCGCACTACCTCGCTCGCGCGCTCGAACTTCGCGGCCAGCGTCGGGTATTCCGCGGGCGTCTCGCCCGCGCCGTCGGTGTAGTCGACTCCGGAATCGTCCGGGACGCCGTCGGTCATTGGGGGTGGCTGGGTGAGCGACCGACGTAGTTGTTCCGGAGCCGGTGGCGATCCCCGAGCCATCCCCGTCAACCCTCACAAACGCCACCGCGGTGGCCGTTGTCGGCCGTTTGCGTGCCCTTATCGGTGGCCCCGGGAATCCTCGGTATGAAACAGAAAGCGGACGCGAGCACCGGGCGGATGCGCGCTCGTGCCTGGACTATCGCCGCACAGTTCTACGACCCCGCGGATTACGGCATCCCAGACCTCCCGGAGTGGGTCGAGGGCCGGGACGCCGAGGGCCGACTGGTCTTCGCCGACGCCGACAGTGGCGAGGCGTTCATCAGAGCGGAGAATCCGGCGAAAGTGCGGCGGTAGGCGGGGCTGTAACGCTTCCAACATCCGGCGGCCGAAGGCCGCCGGTTCACCGGACGCGAGCGGAGCGAGCGTCCGGGAAGTTTTCATACTAAATTTTTGCGAGCGGGGGTTCGCCTGCGGCGAACTCCCCGAAGTAAAAATTCAGGATCCTACATGTAGCCGAGGTCGCGCAGGCGCTCCATCAGGTCCTCCTTGTCCTGGGCGCGGCCGGCGCGCTCGGTCGTGTTCTCCATGTCCTGCAGCCAGGCAGGCTCTTCGGCGGACTTGTCTGTCGAGACTTCGCTACCCAGCGAGCGGAAGCCGGCGAAGTACTTCGGACTCACGGGGAGGTCTTCTTTCGTGAGGTCGCCGGGGATGTCGTCCTGGCCCTGGGGGACGTAGCCGTCGTCGGGGTACTCGTCGACGGTGTCCGGGACGACGAAGTGCCAGTAGGCGTTCCACACGTCGGGTTCGGCGAACTGCAGGATCGTCTGGACGCGGTCGTGGGGCGGGTAGATGTCCGGATCGTGTCGCGGGGAGAAGAAGGTCTCGTCGGCGCGGGCCTCCTGTTCGTCCCAGCGGACGCCGGAGAGGATGCCGTCCACGTCGTACTCCTCGATGGTGTCGTTGAGCGCCACCGTCTTGAGCAGGTGGTTGCCGACGTAGGTGTCCAGCAGGAACGGGAAGGTGTCTTCCTCGTACTCCAGGATGTTTCGGATGTGGTGCTGGTTGTGCTCGGAGAGCTCGTCGACCGGGATGTCGTCGCCCGGCGTCAGGCCGTTCTCGTCGACGTACTCGCCGACGTCCTCGTTGCGGGCGTAGATCAGTTCCAGATCCCACTCGTCGGCCCACTTCTCGACGAAGTCGAACAGCTCGTCGAAGTGTTGATAGTGGTCGATGAAGACCGCCGGGGGGACCTCGAGATCGTACTTTTCGGCGACTTCCTTGATGAAATACAGCGTCAGCGTCGAGTCTTTCCCACCGGTCCACATCACGACGGGATTCTCGTACTGTTCGAGGCCCTCGCGAGTGACCTCGATGGCCTTCTCGATCTTGTCCTCGATGGTCGGATAGTCCGAGGGGTCTTCGCCTTCGCCGTCGGTGTAGTCGACGTCCAGGTAGTCTGGGAATTCCGCCATGGTATAATGAGATATAATTACTCCCCGGTAAGTGTTTTTCGGGATTCCATTCGTGTGGGCCAGCCTACCATATCCGCTCGGTCGGGCAGTGTGGGAGTCGCGGGCCCCTGAATTTTAAGGGCGGCCGTCGTATGCGGGGGCATGAGCGAGTTGCAAGCGGATCTGCGAGCGGCGTTCGAGGACGAAGGGTACGACGTAGACGACGTGACGGTCAACCGCGATCAGGTACGGATCGTCCTGCTGGCCGAAGGCGAGAGCGCGAGCGATCTCGAAGCGATCACCTACAGCGTCGTCGACGAAGAGGACGTCCTCACGATGAACGTGACGACCGAGTCGGTCGACGGCCAGGGGCTGAGCACGGTCGTCTCCTTCCGCCACCGGGGGTGACCATCCGGCCGCCGTGCCGGTCAGTCCACGCTCGACGGCCAGCTGCGGACGGCCACTCACGGTTCGATGGAACAGCAGACATTTTACGACGATTCGTTGACGTGTTCGTGTGCAGCGATCGCTGCTGGTACTGGTAGTCGCAGTGTCGATGGTGCTGGCTCGAAGTCGGCAGTTCGACCGGGAGCCGCAACTTCACCATGGACACCGAGTTCGTCGAGTTCGACACGCCGGTCGACACGGCGCTCCCGGAGAGCGTCCGCGAGGCTGCGTCGGGAACCGGGACGACGACCGGTTCGAGCGCGACCGCGAGCGTGGCGCTGCGCGGACGGTCGTAGCGAGTAGCGGAGACGGAGCCGCGAATTCAGCTGATGAACTTGTTGTCCCGCCAGTTGACGCCGTTTGCCCCTTCGTCCTCTTTGGGCTCTTCGACGACGTTGACGGAGGCGGGGCGGTCCTCACCGTCGACGATGCGGGTCGCGTGAAGTTCGCCGTCGACCGCCACGACGGCGGTTAGCGTGCCTTTTTCGGCGATCTCGGCGATCCCACAGAGTACCTCGAACATCGGGTACTGGAGCGCGGTATTCTGGAGAACGGTTTCGCGGTCGCCCTTGAAGCAGGCGTATTCGACGAGTTCGGACTCGATCTCTTCTTCTTCTTCCTCGAGTGTGCCCCACTGCGGGCCGCCACCGCCACCACCGCCACCGGGGCCGCCGGGTCGGTCTTCGGGCTCTTCCTCGTACACCCTGTTTTCGGTGATACTTGCTTTCAATTGCGCTGTCGGCGTGTACTTGCTCATGCTCTCGTCGGCAGCGACAGCACTGATGATCAGTGTGTTGTTGCGACGAGTGATGTCGATGTCCTCCATCTCCACCGGGAGATCGGGGTCTTCGAAGTACTCGTACACGTCTTCGAGCGGCAATTCGAGTGTCGAATGGAGTCTGAATACACGGCTTGTCATGTTTTGAATGAGTGGCGGTCGGCTGACACCGGGTCTGTTCGTCGGGATATACGCACCCCAGTCATATATGGCCTGTCCTTCGTGTGACCGATTCTAACTGTGATGTATGGTAACTGCCAGCACGGATTCGGTACGGGTAGTTTGCCGAATGGCCAGTGGGGCCACCGTGTCACGAGGACACGATAACCGACGGGTAACCAGACAGTTTTGTGTCGCGCACCCCTACAAGCCGATACCAATGAGCGAGGAACGCGAGTACGAAGTCGTCGTCGTCGGCGGCGGCCCTGCGGGACTGACCGCTGCGCTGTACACGACGCGGCTGGGCCACGACACCGCCGTCATCAACCGTGGTGGCGGCCGAGCAGCGATGATGCAGGACACCCACAACACCATCGGAATCACGGAGGACACGTCGGGCAACGAGTTGCTCCAGACGGCCATCGAGCAGGTCAAAGGCTACGGCGCGGACTACCACCGCGACTTCGTGACCGACGCCGAGCGCCTCGACGATGGCCGGATTCGGCTGGAGGCGGGCGACGTGACGGCGGTCACCGACCGGGTCGTCCTCGCGACCGGGTTCTCCGACGGCCGGCCCGACCCGCCGGCCCCCCGGACGGGTCGCGGGCTCCACTACTGTCTGCACTGTGACGCATACATGTTCGTCGACGAGTCGGTGTACGTGATGGGCCACGGCGACAGCACCGCCCACGTCGCGATGATCATGCTCAACTTCACCGACGAGGTGGACGTCCTCCTGAACGGCGACGAGCCGACCTGGAGCGACGAGACGGACGAGATGGTCCGCGCGCACCCGGTCGACATCGTCGAGGAAGAGGTGACGGGCGTCGAGAACGGCGACGACGGCTGGCTCGAAGCCCTCGAATTCGAGGACGGCACCCGGCGGGAGTACCGCGGCGGTTTCGCCATGTACGGGTCGGACTACAATACGGACCTCGCGGAGCAGTTGGGCGTCGAGTTGAACGACGACGGGACCGTCGCGGTCGACGACCACGGCAACACCAGCGCCGATAGCGTCTACGCGGTCGGCGACATAGTGCCGGGCCACAACCAGATTCCGGTCGCGATGGGCCAGGGCGCGAAGGCCGGTATCGACATCCACTACGATCTGCGGACCTACCCGATGTCGAAAGAAGAGATCGAGGCCCAGGGTGGCATCGACGCCGACGACGTGCCGGCAGTTTCCGACGACATCCGCGCGTCCGCACAGGCTCACCGCGAGGACGGGAGTGAGAGTGCGAGCGCGGACGACTGACGGTTGGCGGACCGCAGGGAGGCCGACGAATGTGCGAGCGGGCCGCAGGCCCGCGAGCAGGGAGACGCGACTGGAAGAAGCGTCTCCGAACGACCGAGCGAGCGGGCCAGTGGCTAGGCGAAGCTATTATTCGGGTTCCGTGCGGGTTTCGGGCCATGTCCACAGCATACCGGTCCGCGACCGATCTCGCGGACGCGATCCGGACGGGTGAACTATCCCCGGTCGAACTGGTCGAGACGTACTTCGACCGCATCGACGACCACAACGGCGAGTTGAACGCCTACGTGAACGTGCTGAAACAGCGCGCACGGGAACAGGCCCGCGAGGCCGAACGGGCCGTGGAAGACGGCGAGGACCTCGGCCCGCTCCACGGGGTCCCCGTCGCGATCAAGGACCTCCAGATGCCGATCGAGGGCGTTCCCCACACGATGGGGCTCGCGCCGCTGGCCGACAACGTCGCCGAGGAGACCGCGGTCATCGTCGAGCGCCTGGAGGAAGCCGGCGCGATCCCGCTGGGGACCACGAACACGCCCGAGCTGGGCCACACGATGCAGACGTACAACGAGTTGCTCGGGCCGACGCCGACGCCGTTCGACCTCGATCACAACGCGGGTGGGTCCTCCGGCGGGTCGGCGGCGGCGCTGGCCGCGGGCCTGGCACCGCTCGCGACCGGCTCCGACGTCGGCGGCTCGCTCCGGAATCCGGCGTCTTGTTGCCACGTGGTGTCGGTGAAGCCGACCTTCGGCCTCGTTCCGATGGACACCCGACCGGACGCGTTCAGTTCCCACACGCCGGTCGGCGTCTTCGGACCGATGGCCCGGACCGTCGACGACCTGGCGCTCATGCTCTCTGTGCTGGTCGGTCAGGACGACAGCGACCCGTTCAGCGTCGCCGCACCCAGAGACGACTACACGGACGCGACCGACCGCGAGGCCGACGAGTTCGACGTGGCGTTCACGCCGGACCTCGATACGTTCCCGGTGGCCTCGTCGGTCACGTCGATCTGTCGGGACGCCGTCGACGCGCTGGCCGACGCGGGCGCGACGGTCTCGGAGGTCGAGGTCGACGGCCCCGACAAGGGGACGCTCAACTACGCGTACGGCACCGAGGCGACGCCGCTGTTCGCCGTCATGGCACAGTACCTGGAAGAGGAGTACGGCGTGGACGTGACCGGCGAGGACGCCGACGACCTCTCCAGTTCGTTCGTCCAGACCGTCGGGATGGGCGAGGGGTACGACGCCGTCGACTACCTCAAGACGAACGCCGTGCGGACGGAGTTGTACGACGCGGTCGAGGCAGTGCTGGACGACCACGACGCGCTGGTGATGCCGACCCTCTCGACGCCGCCGCTGACTCACGACGAGCCCTACCCCTCCGAGATCGACGGCGAGCGGGCCGGCGGCCTCCCGATGGACTGGGGGCTGACCTGGCCGTTCAACATGACTGGGCACCCGGTCGTGGCCGCGCCCGCTGGCCTCACCGAGGACGGGTTGCCCGTCGGCCTCCAGATCGTCGGGTCGCGGTACGACGAGGCCGACCTGCTCGGCATCGCCGCGGCGCTCGAAGCGACGAACCCGTGGGCCGGCGACTACCCCGAGCTCTGAGAGGGCCGTCACTGGCGGCTCGGGCCTCGAAAAAGTGAGGTGGATGCCGAACCGCAGTATGGCGATCGCGGCCTGTCGAGCAGCGGTAATTAGTCCGCGGTCGCGCTCGACTCGCCGTCGTCGATCTTGACGAGTTCCTCGACTTCCGGAATCTCGGCGTCCGCCTCGGTGATGATGTCGATCCGGCGCATGAGTTTGTCACGCGCGTACTCCACGAGTGGGACGGGGTTGACGTTCTCCTCGAAGTCGGAGACGGTCCCCGCGATGTGGGGCATCAGGTCCATCAGCACGTCCTGGACGACGGACTCGTCGACCTCGCCGGACTGGACGTAGCCGCGGACTTTCTGCATGCCGAAGCCGACGTGGCGACCCTCGTCGGAGCGGATCTTCGCGATGCCGTCGACCAGGCCGTCCGAGTCGGGCCAGTCGCCCAGCGCGATCTCGTCGGAGCCCTGGTCACTGAACGAGGACGTGATCCCGTAGTAGCCGGTCTGGGCCAGCACGCTCTCGACGCCGAGGTGGTAGTGACAGTACGCCCGGACGCGGTTCTCGGGCGTGTCCTCCTCGAGCAGTCGATTCATGGCGTCCTCGGTCTTGTCGAAGACGGCGATGTAGTCGTCGTTGAAGTAGCGCTGATCGGTCGGCTGTGTCACTTCCAGGCCGAGTTCTTCGGCGACTGGGTTGAACACCTCACGCCAGTAGCGGTCGAAAAACTGCGTGTGCTTGGCTTCCTCGTAGATCTGACTGGAGATGAACATCTGGTCGTCGATGTCCTCCAGCACCATCGCCAGCGGCATCAGGTCCTCCGTGACGGCCTCCTCGCCCGCACCGAAGCGGGCGACGGCCATCCGGCTCTCCTCCATCTCGCTCTCGGTCGGCTCGTACTCAAGGAACTTCTGCTTGTCTTCCTCCAACCCCTCGATGTCGTACGGGTCCCAGTGTCGGTAGACGGCGTTCTTGAAGTACCCCTGTGCGAACGAATCCGGGTCCAGGCGCATGTCCCGGGTAGTGTCCTCCACCTGCGTCATGATCCACAGTACAGTTGGTAGTACACCACATAGCCCCGTTGCAAGAGACCTTAGGCCATTTAAATTAGGGTAGTATGACGGGTGTTTAAATATCGCCCGTCGCGTCGCGTTCGGCCGCCAGGGAGCGTGCCACGTACAGATCGTGTAGTGAGTCGTGTTCACCGAGGTCGATGGCGGCGCGTGGCTCGTCGACGAGGACCGCACCGTCGTGGAGGACGGTGAGGTGGTCGATCACGTCCGCGAACGCCCCGAGCTGGTGGGTCGAGACGACGACGGCGTGGCCCTCGTCGCGGTAGTCGGTCAGCAGATCGAGCAGGTTCGTCTTCGACACGTCGTCGAGGTCGCCCATCGGTTCGTCGAGACAGACCACGGCTGGGCGGTTCAGCAGGGCGAGCGCCAGGTCCAGTTTCTTCCCGAACCCACCCGAGAGGTCGCCGGCCCGCCGGTCGCGGACGCGGTCGAGTCGGAGCGTCGAACAGAGCTCCTCGCGCCAGGCCTCGTCGTCGGCCCCGGTCAGCGCAGCGAACACGTCCAGATTCTCCGCGACGGTCAGGTCCCGGTAGAAGTTGGCCCGCTGGAACCCCGGACCGATCCCGTCGGCTGGCGCGTCGACCGACCCACTCGACGGCCGGGTCAACCCCAGCGCGATCCGGAACAGCGTCGTCTTGCCCGAGCCGTTCGGCCCCACGAGCGCGTGGATCGTGCCCGGTTCGACCGAGAGGTCGACGCCGGACAGCGCCGTCACGTCGCCGTAGGCCTTGCTGATCTCGCGCAGTGCGAGGATGGGATCGTGGTCGTTCCGATGGTCGTCGCCGCCGGTCCGGTCGTCGTCCGTGGGTCGGGTCATATCGTTCGTTTGTACCGTTCGATGGACAGTTTCAGCACGAACAAGGTCAGGACGGTGAAGCCGACGAGCGCGAGGACGTAGTCCCCGTACAGCGACGGGGGCGTGTCCTTCAGCGTCAGGCTCCGGGTGACGACCATCGAGTAGTGCAGGGGTATCAGACGCGCGATCTCACGGCGGACCGGGGAGAAAAAGCCCACCGGATAGACCAGATTCGAGAAGGTGATCGCGGCGAGCAGGACGGCGACGTTGAGGAACCGCCCGACGGTGTCGAAGTTCGTCAGGATCATGATCGAGGTGCTGATCGCCGCCAGGTAGACGAACGTCAACAGCAGGACGGCGATGGCCCCCGGCGCGAACAGCGTCACCGAGTAGTTCAGGTAGGCGGCGGCCGCGCCGAAGGCGAGGGTCGGGATCAACATGAGGGCAGCGAAGTAGCCGATCTTCGTCGCCACGACGGCGTCCAGCGAGGACTCGACGAGCAGGCGGTCGAGCACGTCGCGTTCCCGCGCGAGGGTGTAGGGGAGATACGTGAACGCGAACAGCATGACGATGCCGAGCAGGAAGACGGGGAGCAGGTACTCCGAGAGGGAGTGTGTGCCACCGACGACCTCGCGCCGGACGGTCACGTCGGCGTCGAACTCCCGATCCAGGTATCCGCCGGCGATGCCCTGGATCGCTTTCGAGGGTTGCTCGAAGGGGACCACGCTCCCGTCGACGGTCAGCGTGAACGTGACGTTGTTCGTTCCGTCGTCGTACAGCCCTGGCGGGACCTCCAGCACGGCGTACACCTGTTCGCGTTGTAGCGCCCGCCGGGCGGCCGAGGCGTTCTCGTAGACCCGCGGCTCGGAGAACAGCGTCAGTCCACCCTTTATCAACGCGATCTCGTCGTCGGTGACCGACTCGTTCTCGGCGACGATCCCCACGGGGGCGTCCTCGGGAATCACGGTGCCGAAGGCGGCCGTCGTCGTCGCGAAGAAGGCCGGCAACACCAGGAGCAGAAAACAAAGCGTCACCAGTCGATGCCGCGACCAGCGGACCTCCTTCCCCAACAGCGACGGAATGTCCATCGACGGCGGGGTATCGAATCGGGGGGACTTGAGACTGGCGGGGACGTGACCAGGGGGACCTCGGTCCTACGGCGGAGCGCGGATCGCGTACGTGCTCGAATCGCTCTCGGCGGTCGGGCCGGACGACGGGCCACCGGCCGTGGTCTCACCGCTCTGTCCGAACGAGCCCAGGAGCCGAGCGAACGGTTCGACGGTGGACTGAATCGCCGCGGCGACCGTGTCGCTGTCGACTTCGATTCGCATCACGGCGTCCGATCCGTCCTGGTTCACGTCGACGGAGTCGTAGAAGGAGACGACGCTCTCGTTGGTGGCGTTGTTCTTCGCCCTGACGACGCCGGCGTCGATCAGGTTCGTCAGGTCGCTGGCCGTCCCCTCGCCGTTGGTGCCGAACCGGGTCTCGAACCCAATGGTGTCGCCGTCGGTGTAGTACGAGCCGGCGACGGTGTGGGTATCCTCGAAGATCTCACGCACCTGTTCGCGGGAGTAGCCGCCGGCGGTTCCGGGGAGCGTGCTGTCGTTGATGTCTGACTTCTCCAGCGTAGTGGCGAACTGGACGTAGCCGTCCCGGGTGTTGCGGTACGTCTGCCGGAGGTCGCCCGAGACCGGGTCGGCCGCGCCACGGTCGACGTCGATGGCGTCTTCGACCGCCGCTTCGGTGCCGACGACGTACAGGCCCTCGCTCAACACGCCGAGCAGCTCCGCCTGTCCGTCAGCGCCGGACTCGTTGACGTAGACCGTGTAGCCCTCGTAGGTCTCCTCGGAGAGGTCGCTCCCGTTTTCGGCGCTCTCGACGACGTTCGAGGTCTGCCACTCCGAGTCGATGATGACGCCGTAGTACTCGTTGCCGGACTCGTTGGCGGCCGTCGACCCGTAGACCATGACGCTGTTCAGTTTCGAGAGCGCGAGTTCGTCTTCGCCAGTCTCGTTCTCGTACGCGGCCAGCAGGTCCCCGTAGTCCGCGGGGCCCTCGTAGGACTCGTAGGCCGCGAACGGGTCCAGTGTGGCGTTGATCGTGCGTTTCGTCGTCGGATCGGAGACGACACCGGGGTCGACGTAGACCACGGTGTCTGCCTCACCGGGCACGCGGTCGATCATCTGGTCGCCCCCGTCCATCGCCGGGAGGAACCCGCCGAGCGCGAGCGCCGTCACGACGGTGCCGCCGGCGAGGAAGACACCGACGACCTTCAGCTTGTTCGCCAGGACCGTCTCGGCGAGCGCCATCACACCGCCTCCGCCGACCGCGCAGTCCGGGCGTGGACGGCCCGTGTCGACCGAGACGACACACAGCTATGCCAAATCATACTTACAGATCTCCGACAACAGGACAAAGAAGTTTTCGTCGGTTCAGAACGTGAGGCGGACCTCGACGGCGGCTTACTCGTGACGACCCTTCAGCGAGTGCTTGTCCGTCTTGCCCACGTCGGTCGTCGGGACTTCGTCGACGATGTTGATCTCTTCGGGCATGGCCTGTTTGGGCACCTTGCCGTCGAGGTGGTCGCGGACGTCTTCCTCGGTGAGGTCGCCGTCGTAGTTCGGATCGGGTTCGACGTAGACGACGACGATCTCGCTGCCGGGGCGGTCGGGATCGGGTGCGCCGATGGTCGCCGGGCGGTGGACGCCGGGGTGACTGAACAGCACCTCGTCGACCTCCTCGGAGTAGACCTTCAGCCCGGAGACGTTGATCATGTTCTTCACGCGGTCGACGATGTAGAAGCGACCCTTGGCGTCGATCTTGGCCACGTCACCGGTCGCGACGAACCCGTCGTCGTCGAAGGGGTTCTTGCTCTCGTCGAGGTAGCCTTTCATCCGCTGGGGGCCGTTCAGCAGCATCTCGCCTTCGAGTTCCTCGTCGATGGCTTTCTGGAGGGGAATCTCCTCGCCGGAGTCCACGTCGACGAGTTTGACCGCCGTGTCGGGCACCGGCACGCCGATGGTCGGCATGTCGAAGCCTTCCTCGCGTGTGTCCTCACCCAGCAACATGTCCTGGAGCCCACGTGTGTTGAAGTGAGTCACCGGCGACATCTCCGAGAGGCCGTAACCCTGGGAGACGCCCTTGGACTTCTCCTCGAACTGCTCTTTGGTCTCGGTGGCCAGCGGCGCGGACCCGGAGAGGCCGACCACGTCCTGATCGAGGTCCTCGTTGACGATTTCCATGAACTGCGTCGGGACGCCGAGCATGATCAGCGGCTCGCGGTCCTCGATCAGATCGACCATCATCTCCGTGTCCCGGGCGTCGGGCACCATCAGCATCTCCAGCCCGAGTTCGATCAGCGAGTGCTGGACCGAGTAGCCGTAGGCGTGGTACATCGGCAGCGCCATCACGGCACCCTCGTCACCACGCATCATGTCCGCCATCCTGGACTGGGCGGCGTTGGCCTGCAGCGCGTTGGCGACGAGGTTGCGGTGGGTGAGCTGACAGCCCTTCGGCAGGCCGGTGGTGCCACCGGTAAAGAGGAGCGTGTGGACGTCCGCTTCCACGTCGAATTCGACTTCGGGCGGGTTCGGTTCGGTCGACTCGATCACGTCGGTGAGCCACTCGACACCCGCGACGTCCTCGTGGTCCTCGGGCGGGGCCTCGCTGTAATCGTCGACGGTGGTGAGGATGACGTTGTCCAGATCCAGTTCCTCTTTCAGGCTCATGATGAGGTCCCGGTGTTTGTCCTGGCCGACGAGGACCTCGGGCTCGCCCTGTTCGAGCCGGTAGATCAGGTCCTCCTCGGCGTCGAGGAAGTCGTTCGGGATGTGGACTCCGCCGGCCCGGGAGATGGCGTTCTCCGCGACGACGAACTGCACCGAGGTCGGCAGCACCGTCGCCACGCGACTGTCCTTCTCGACCCCCCGGTCACGAAGCGCAGTCGCCAGCCGTTCGACCTGGTCGACCAGTTCCGGGTACGTGTACTTCTGACCAAGCTGGACGAGCCCCTGTTCGGGGTACTCGTCGGCCGAATCGTAGAGGAACTGGTGAACCGGCTGGTCGGGGTACGGTTCGAGCGTCTCCGGCACGCCGAACTTCTCGTACTCGACGAACCACGGCTTCTCGGGTAGCTCGGTTGCGTCTGACATCTACATTTATTTCCCGTCCCCCGTGGCTTAAATCCGCATGATTAGCCACCAACGACAGCCGGTTTACCGGATGCCCCTGATTTTTTCGGGGTTTCAATACCGACCGGGAGCGACCTGTCAGCCCGAGAAGACTGCGCTGATGACCACGAGGTTCCAGGTCGTCAGCCCGACGCCGAGAACCGAGAGCGCCAGCGGCACGCCGACGTTGTGCGGGTGGTCGACGGAGCACCAGACGGCGTAGGCGACCCCGAACGCGGCGAGTTTGAGCCCGACGAGTCCCCAGAGGCCGTACGACGCCGCCGCCCAGCCGACGACCGGGCTCCCCTCGGCCACGGGGCCGGCCACCTGCGTCGTCGCCGTCGTGAGGACGTCACCGATCCCGTAGAACGTGATCGAGAGCCACCAGAGCCAGGACCGCATCTCGATGAACCCGTTCAGCGCCGACGCGACCGGCGAATCCTCCATCGCTACCCTACCGAGGCGAAGCGAAGCCGAATACCTTTGGGTCGGCTCACCACGAGCAGGTCAGTCGTCGGCGGCCGCGCCCGCCGACCCCTCGGCGTCCTCGTCGATACTGGGCGGGTACTCCCCGCGATCCAGCACGAGGTCGGACGCGGGTCGGGCCATGCAGGTCAGGGCGTACTCCGCTTTCTCCTCGTCGGTGAACCCGTGTGCCGCCGGTTGCGTGACTTCGCCCTCGACGATCTTGGCCGAGCAGGCCAGGCACATCCCGACACGACAGGAGTACTCCTGGGCGATCCCCTCCTCGATGCACCGGCGGAGGATCGTCTCTTTCTCCGAGACCGTGATCTGTTCCCCCGTCCCCACGAATTCGACGGTGTAGTCGGTCATGCTCCCCGATTGGGCACCACCTGTCAAAGGTCTTTATCCCCCGATCGGTTCCTGCCCGGAGGACGGATTGTCGTCGGCGAATCGCGCTGAGGGTCGGGACGGCCAGCTTGTGACTTTTATAAAGAGTTTTCTCGGTGGGGCAATCAGGGACGGACATGGCTACACAGGAGTCCGACGCCGGCGATTCGTCCGTCGGTGGCGGGACCCGGACGTACGACATCGTGGTCGTGGGGGCGGGGACGTCAGGGTGTTACGCGGCCGCGGCCGCCGCACACGAGGGGCTCGACGTCGTCATCGTCGAGCGCAAGACCGCGGAGGAAGCCGGACACATCGCGTGCGGGGACGCCCTGAAGGGGGCCGACCAGTTCCCCGACAGCATCCCGAAATCCCAGATCGCGCCGGCCTTTACGAACACCGTCGTCGATCACGGCCGCTTCGAGATTCCCTCCGAGGACGCCGTGCTGGACATCCCGGTGCCGGGCGAACTCGCCGTCATCGACCGCTGGGAGTACGGCCGCCTGTTGATCGAAGGTGCCGAGAAGGCGGGCGTCGAGTTCCACTACGACACGGTCGTTCAGGACGTTCGACAGACCGAGGACGGGCGCGTCACCGGCGTCGACGCGATGCGACAGGGCGAGCCGGTCACCTACGAGGCGGACGTGACCATCGACGCCGCGGGCGCGCTGTCGATCCTGCAGGACAACGCCGACCTCTCGGACGCGACGTTCGACACGAACGTCCAGTACTCACAGTTCTCCTCGGGCTACCGGGAGGTCATCGAGGTCGACGAGCCCGTGGAGTGGTCGGACGCGCTCGTCTTCAAGCCGACCAAGCGTGCATCCGGCTACCTCTGGTACTTTCCGCGGACCGCGACGGAGATCAACGTCGGCCTGGGATTCCAGATGAACGAACAGCCGATGCAGCTGGTCGAGGACCTGAAAGAGGACGTTCGGAATCGACCGGAGTTCTCGAACGCCCGCGTGACGGACAAGCTCGGCGCGGCGCTGCCGACCCGCCGGCCCTACGACTCCGCGGTCGCGCCCGGCTTCCTCGCGGTCGGTGACGCCGCCGGCCACGTCAACCCGACGACCGGTGGCGGCATCGCCGGCGCGGCGTACGCCGGCCAGTACGCCGCTCAGGAAGCCATCGACGCCATCGGTGCCGGCGACCTCGGCGAGGGCGCACTCTGGGAGTACAACAGCCGCATCATGGACCACTTCGGCGGGCGCTACGCCGCGCTCGACGTGTACAACATCTTCACGACCGCCTACGACCTTGACGACCTGATGGCACTGCTGGCGGCGATGCCGGGCGAACAGCTCGCCGAAGCCCTCTACGAGGGATCGACCGACATCAGCCTCCCGCTGAAGGTGAAGACGGCGATCAAGACCTTCGGCCACTGGAAGACGATCTACGATCTCTACCAGACGAAGAACCTCGCCGACCGCCTGCTCGACCACTACGAGGGGTACCCCGAGTCGCCGGGCGGATTCGAGGCCTGGCGGGCCGACCGCGACGACCTGATGGACGACATATACGAAACGACCGGGGCCGATCCGAAGTACTGAACCCCGCGAGAGCCGCTCTCGACCTCTTCTACTTAAACACCCGTCGATCAATCGCTCAAGATTTATCAGTCTAAAGTATAAACAAAAGGGACACGACGGGGGCGGTATCGACGTGGGCACGTGGTGCCGTGTGGGTTCGACGGTTGGGTACCGTCCCGGTGGGGGACAACGATGAACGTTAGAAAGCTATGCACAGACGACTCGGCAGTGTCACCGGTCATCGGCGTCGTGCTGATGGTCGCGATCACCGTGTTGCTGGCCGCGACGGCCGCAACCTTCTTCCTGGGTATCGGGCAGGAGAACACGAACACGAAGCCGAACGCGGCGATCGGCTTCAACTACGAGCAGGATACCAGCACGGTCAACGGTGACGAGTATCGCAACGACACCCTGAAGATCAGTCACAAGAGCGGCGAGACGATCAAGGCGAAGAACCTCGACGTGGTGGTTCAGAGCGCGAAGACCTACGAACTCAGCGGCGGTAGCGTGAGTTCCAGCGGTGTCGACGATCGGTTCCAGTGGGACGACTTCGACGCCAGCATCAACGACAACGACGAGGTCTCGGGCGGCGAGAGCGTGACGCTGAAGGCGAAGACCAAGCCGGTGGACGGGACGAACGTCGAGGCGCTCAACCTCGAAGGCGCGACCGTCAAGATCGTCTGGGACGATCCGGGTAGCAGCTCGACGTTCACGCTGAACACCTGGACGAACTGACGCTGCGACGCAGAATTCTCCGTTTTTTTCGCGCTCAGGGAGCCTCGCGTCCGAGGTGCGTGATGGTCTCGGAAAGTACTGCCACACCGATCGGCAGGGAGTCCTCGTCCACGTCGAAGGTCGCGGTGTGGTGGCCGCCGGGGTGGTCGGTGCCCACACAGACGAACGCGGCCTTGCCGCCCCGGTCCTGGACGTGACGCATGAGGTAGGTAGCGTCCTCGCTCCCGCCCAGATCGTCGTGGCGCAGGACGGAGTCGACGCCCTCGGTTCGGCCGGCGATAGCCTCGACCACGTCGACGAGTTCGGGGTCGTTCTCGGCGCTGGGGGCCTGGCCGCTGGTGCCGATCTCGACCTCGCAGTCGTGCATGACGGCGGCGCTGTCGAGCACGCGGTCGGCGCGCTCGCGCATGTACTCCATGAGGTCGGTGCTCTCGCCGCGGACCTCGCCCTCGATGTAGGCCTGTTCGGGGACGATGTTCGCGGCGGTCCCGCCGCCCACGTCGCCGGCGTTGACGCGGGTCGCGCCGTCCTCGTGGCGGGGGATCGCGTAGAGGTTCTGGACGGCTGTGGCCATCGCTTGCACGGCGTTGCAGCCCTCGGCCGGGTGGCCACCGGCGTGGGCGGGTTCCCCTTCGAACTCGGCGTGGAAGTGACTCACCGCGAGGAAGCCCCCGACGCCCGCGACGACCTCGCCGGTCGGGTGGTCGAGGCCGATGTGGAGGGCCAGCAGGTAGTCCACGTCGTCGAGGTGGCCGCTCTCGGCCATCGGGGCCGCACCGCCGACGACCTCCTCGGCTGGCTGGAAGAGAACCTTGAGCCGGCCGGCGAAATCCCGATCCGCGAGGGTTTCGAGGACGCCCAGGCCGATGGTCGCGTGGGCGTCGTGGCCACAGGCGTGCATCGCGCCGGTCTCGGAGCGAAAGCCCTCGGCAGCGGGGTGGTGGTCGGGATCCGCGGACTCGGCGCGGGGGAGGCCGTCGATGTCGACCCGGAGGGCGACGGTCGGGCCGTCGCGTTCGCCGTCGAGGGCCGCGATGGCGCCGGTGTTCCCACCCGCGAGGCGGTCGAGGAGGTCGGGATCGACGCCGGTGTCGCGGGCGCGGTCGCGCCACACGGCGAGGTCGGCGTCGTCGGGCAGGCCCATCCGGGCGTCGGCGTCGAGTACGTCGGGGCCGACGAGCAGTTCGTCGACGTCGATCCGTTCGAGTTCGTCGACGACGCGGGCGGTGGTTCGGAACTCCCGCCAGGCGGGTTCGGGGTGGCGGTGGAACGCGCGGCGGAGCGAGACGAGGCGGTCGCGGTCGAGGTGGTTCATACCGCCCAGGAGCACCGCGAGGGACTTAACGGGTCTCCAAAATCAGTTCATCTGACGGCGCTGTTCGATCTCGGCGGAGACGTGGACGCCGTCGGGGAAGTCGCGTTCGGCGACCGAGCGGGCGAACTCGTCGTGGCCGACGATCTCGATGGTCCGGGTGTAGACGGTGTAGGTCCAGGGCTGGAAGCGGTCGCCGTCGTCGACGAGGCGTTTGCACTGGGGGACGCGCAGCTCGTCCGGCGGGTGGGGATGGGGCCCCTTCAGTTCGACGCCCTTGCGCGCGGCGGTCTCCTTGATCGTGGTGACCACGTCCTCGAGGCGGTGGCGATCGCCGCTTTCGAGCGTGAGCTTCGTGACGAACGGCATGTGTCGGGTCGAGAACGGCGACGGCCAAAAACCCATCTCTCCGCGGCCGTCCGCGACGACCCCGAACCGGAACCGTGATCTCTCCGATATTCTCTTAAGTACTGGTTGAATAACGTAGGTCAATGATAGAGGCCACGAGCGCGGGAGCCATCCTCTTTCGCGATACGCGTGGCCGCAGGGAGTACCTCCTGCTCAAGAGCCGCCCCGGCGACTGGGAATTTCCCAAGGGCGGGGTCGAGGGCGAGGAGGAGCTCCAGCAGACTGCGATACGCGAAGTGAAAGAGGAGGCCGGAATCGGCGACTTCCGGCTCATCGACGGCTTCCGGGAGGATTACGACTACGTGTTCGAGGCGAACGGCAAGACGATCCACAAGACCGTCCACCTGTTCATCGCGAAGTCGTTCGAGGCGAGCGCCGAACTGTCGAACGAACATCGCGACATGCAGTGGCGCGACTACGAACAGGCGTTCAACACCGTCACACAGGACGGCCCCCGCGAGATACTGGAACAGGCCCACGAGTTTCTGAACGAGGAAACCGAGTTCTGAACCCGACGGGCCACGGAAGACAGATGGGGCGACAACGGTTTGAGCCACGGGTCCACAGAGAGGCGTGTGTCGAGCGAACCCGAGTTCGTCTTCGAGTTACGGGTCTGCCAGTGGGCCGAGCGCAACTGGCCGCCCGGCGGCGACCGCGACCGCGACACCGCCGTTCTCGTCGCGCGACAACTGGGAACGAAGTACCGGCGGTGGGACACCATCGTCGTCGAGGCCGACCGGGAAGCCCTCCGCGAGCGGGCCGCCTTCGGTGCCGAGAGTCTGAACTCGGACCTGCTGGGCGTCGTCCGTCACGCCCCCGCCGAGTGGGCCTGGTACCGGGACGCCCTCCCGGAGCCGGGCTATCCCTGGAAGTACGTCCGCGAGGCGGTCCACGAGGCCGCCGACAGGGACCTGGTCGAACGGCGACGGGGCCAGCGGGGGCGCATCGAGTTGCGACGCCACCGGCCCTACCCCGAGTGGGTCGAGCGGATCGTCGCCGTCGAGAACAAGCCGGACCTCGATCGGTCCGCGGCCCGCGACCTCGCCCCGCAGATCGAACGGGACGTGGCGCTGGGACTGGCCGACGAGGTGTGGGTCGCGACGGCGCGGGCGGGCGGTACCGTCGAGCCCGCCCTCCTGGAAGACGTGCCCGTCGAGGCGGGTATCCTGACTGTCGATCCGACGGCCAGCGCGCCGGCAGGTGAGACGGCGGTCGAGGTCGCCTGGAACCCCCGAACGCTCGCGCCCGGCGAACCGGGGACCCGGATCACGGAGCGACCGACGGGGAGCGGTCGGGACGCCTCCGCGGCACGTTTCGAGTACGCCGACCCGGGGTGGAAGGCCGACAAGCGCCGCGAGATCGCCGAGCGAGCCTACGGTCGGGGGTGGCGGGCCTACGCGGACACGATGCGGCCGGACTGCCGACACTTCCAGCTGCGGACCGCGACCGGCGACACACTCCCGTGGTGTGACGCCAAAGACTGCCACCAGACCGCCGGCGAGTGTGCCGGGAGTTGTCCGGACTACTCACCGGAGCCGCCGGCCTGGCGACAGCGTGAGTGGCCGATCGACGGCGGCCCTGGGAAGGCGATCAAGCGCCTGCTCGACGCCCAGCGTCGGCGTCGGCGGCCGGGACTGTAGCGCGGTCGAACACGACAGCGATCCGTCGCGTGCGGGACTTTATCACACTGGCCGGCGTATCGGGCGCATCTCGCTCGTCGGCGCGGGCCGGCGAGACGGGTGCCGATCATGAAAATCGAATGCGAGAACTGTGGCCGGAAGGTGACAGTCGGTCGAGAGGGACAGGAGTCACGCGCGCCGATGCGGTACTGCCGCCGGTGCGGGGACGAACTACCGCCGCGGGACGAGTGGTGAGAAGCGGGTCGCGGGACGCGGCGAGAGCTGCTGCGTCGGCGATCAGTCGAGTTCTTCGACGGTGAACTCCTCGCGAGCCATCGCCAGTCGAAAGGTGGGGACCGTCCGCTGGATTCGCTCGGCGATACCCTTGTCCGAGAGACTCCGGAGGGCGGAGCGTACGTCGTCGACCTCGGGGTCGTGGCCGGCGTCACGGAGGTCGTGGAGGACCGAGACGACGCTCTGTGACCGGTCCTCGGGACCCGCCAGTACGTCGATCACGGCGGCCTGCAACGGCGGGACGCGGAGGATCCGTTCGCCCTCGGGATCGTCGGCTCCCACGAGCGCAGCAGCGTCCTCGGTGGCACAGATCAGGCTGTTCTCGTCGCGGTAGTAGTACTCTTTCAGTTCCGATTCGAGATACTGGTGGACCTCGCTACCGCTCTCCAGGTCCCACCGGTCCTGGAGTTCGGCGTTTTTCGTCGGCTGGAGCGCGACGACCTCCGCGAGTCGCTCGCGGGCCTCCTCCGAAAGCGTCATCGACCGACGCTACACCGAGCACGTATTTTGATGTTCTGCATCGGGCCGGACGCGGGGCCAGCGCTTATTTCCACGCCCGCCGGAGAGGGGCTATGGACTGGGACACAGTCACCCTCGACCACGAGGACGGCATCACGACCCTCACCGTCGACCGCCCCGACCGCCTGAACGCGCTCAACGTCGAGACCCTGGACGCGATGGACGAAGCCCTCGACGAAGCCGAGGCCCTCGACACGCGCGTCCTCGTCGTCACGGGCGCGGGCGAGGACGCCTTCGTCGCCGGCGCGGACATCGCCTACATGAAAGACATGGGCGTCGAGGCGGCACAGGACTACGCCGAGACGGGCCACGACGTCATCAATCGGGTGGACACCTTCCCCGCGCCGGTGATCGCGGCGGTCAACGGCTACGCGTTCGGCGGCGGCTGTGAACTCGCGCTGGCGGCCGACATGCGCGTCGCCAGCGAGCGCGCGGTACTGGGTCAGACAGAGATCGACCTGGGGATCGTCCCGGGCTGGGGCGGGACCCAGCGACTCGCCCGACTCGTCGGCGACGAGAACGCCCGCCGGCTCGTCTTCTTCGGCGAGCGCGTCGACGCCGAGGACGCCGACCGCCTCGGACTCGTCGGCGACGTGGTCGCCCACGATCAGCTGGACTCGTTCGTCCACGACATGGCCGAGGACCTCGCGGAAAAGCCCGCCTTCGCGCTCCGGACCGCCAAGGAAGCGCTCAACCAGGTCCACCGGATGCACCTGGACGCCGGCCTCCAGTACGAACAGCGCGTCTGGAGCGGCCTCTTCGGCCACCCCGACCAGCGAGAGGGCATGGCGGCGTTCGTCGAGGATCGCGAACCCGAATTTCAGTAGCGATAGCAGGAATCGCCTTCCGAGAGCGCCTGCACAGCCATTCGCCTCGTAGAACGCGAAATTAAGGGCTCCCGTCGGCCACAGAAATTATATATGATAATTGGACGGCGAGGTACTTACGACACCGAGTACACTAGAGTATCATGAGTCAAAGAACAGTCCTCTGTGTCGATACGGCGCCGGACGTAGAGACTATTTCTACGGCGGTGTCTACAGAGGAGAGTCTGACGCCGGTCGAAGCGACGAGCGTAACGGAGGCGACGGAGTTCGTCGAGTCGGAGGCGGTCGATTGCGTCGTGACGGAGTACGACCTCGAAGACGGGAGCGGGCTGGAGATCGTCGGTGCGCTGCGCGAGGAACAGCCACAGACGCCGGTCGTGCTGTTCACCGGGACCAGACCGGGCGAGATCGACACGGCGTCGTTCGAGGAGATGGTCGTCGAGTACCTGAACCGCGACCTGCCGGACGCGGCCGACCGGCTCGGGTTCGTCGTCGACGACGTAATCACCCACAGCGCACAGGTGGGCTTTCTCGCCCCGGACGACGAGGGGTCACGTCTGGAGGCGCTGTCGGAGTACGACGTGGACGGAATGCCTATCGAGGAGAGTTTCTCGCGGCTCACCGATCTGATCGCGAGTCACTTCGACGCGGCCGTCGCCTTCATCGGCCTCATCGAAGAGGAGAAAGAGGACTTCCTCGCGTGTACTGGCGCCGACTGGGACTCGCTGACGCGGGAAGACACGATCTGCACACACAGTATGCTGCAAGAGGACGTGATGGTAGTCGAAGATATCAACGAAGACAAACGGTTCGCGAACAACGACAAGCTACAGAATCTCGGCATCGTCTCCTATGCTGGCGCGAACATGACGACCGACGACGGACAGATCATCGGGCAGGTGTGCCTCATCGATCACGAACCACGGCACTACGACGAGGCACAGAAGCAGGACCTGCAGGACTTCGCCGATACGGCCATGGAGATTCTCGATCTCAGACAGCAGTTGCTCGACGCGCGGACGGTGGAGGTCGACACATGAGCCTGACCGCCGGGTCGGACTTCACCGTCGATTCGCTCGGCCTGGACGCCATCGACGGCGGGACGAGCGTCCTCCTCACCGGCGAGGACAGCGACGCGCTCGAAGCCGTCTTCTACCGGCTGACCGCGCCCCAGACCGACGAGATAGCGGTCCTGCTGGCGACCGACGCCGCCGGCCGCTCGGTCAAGCAATCGCTGAGTCGGGCCGAGCGCGGTGCCGACGACAGAGCGGCCCTCCTCACCTGTGAAGGACCGGCGCAGGGCGACGACGTGCGGACGGTCGACGACGTGAGCGACCTGACCGGCCTCGGGATGGAGTTCTCGACACTGCTCGCAGAGGCGACCGGAGAGGTCGACGACTTCCGGGCCGGCATTCTGCTGTGTTCGACGATCATGGGTGAAGTCGAAGACACCCGGTCGGTCTACCGGTTCCTCAACTCGAACTTCCTCTCGGAGTTACGTCGGAGCAAGGCTCTCGGCGTCTGTGCCGTCGACACGAGCGCGGACATCGGCAGCGACGTAAACAGTACGATCACCGGGATGAAGACGTCGTTCAGCGCCCACGTCGAGGTCGAGAGTACGGGCCGGAACCAGGCCAGGCTCGACGTGTCGGACCTTCCTGGCGACGACGACGCTGTCGACGTGTCCTGGTGACGGGACCGCCCGGCCACTGTCCGGATTGCCCCGGCCGCCACGTTTAGGCGGTTGAGACTCTGCTGTTCTCGCGCATGTCGACGACTCCCCACGACCTCGACGGCGACGTCGCACTGGTAACTGGCGCGTCTTCCGGTATCGGCCGCGCCACAGCGAAGACACTGGCCGACGCCGGCGCGGCGGTCGCGGTCACCGCACGTCGAACCGAACGCATCGAGACCCTCGCCGAGGAGATCGAGAGCGAAGGCGGCGAGGCCCTGCCGATCACGGCCGACGTGACCGAGACCGACGACGTCGAGCGCATGATCGAGCAGACACGCGAGGAACTCGGCGGCCTCGACATCCTGGTCAACAACGCGGGCGTGATGTTGCTCGCCCCGGTGATCCGCGCCGACCTCGAGGACCTCCAGCAGATGCTCGACGTGAACCTGATGGGTCTCATGGCTGCCACCCGGATGGCCCTGCCCGGAATGCTCGAACAGGACAGCGGGCACATCGTCAACGTCTCCTCGGTCGCGGGCCGACGGGCCAACGAGACCTCGGGTGGCTACTCCGCGACGAAGTTCGGCGTCAACGCGTTCTCCGAATCACTCCGGAAGGAGACGGCCGACAGTGGCGTCCGCGTGACCGTGATCGAACCCGGTGCGGTCGACACGGAACTGGGCCAGCACATCCCCGACGAACAGGTGATGGAACGCATGGCCGAGATGGTCCAGGACATGACCGTCCTCCAGCCCGAGGACATCGCCTCGGCGATCCGCTACGCCGTCACCCAGCCCCCGCGGGTGAGCGTCAACGAACTGCTGGTCCGCCCGACCGACCAGCAGTCCTGAGCTGCCCGGCACGCATAAATGATCTCCAGTCTGTATTTTTACTTGATGACTAATCAGCAGTATCAGGAACTCCTCCAGCTGGTCCGTGGCCGAGCGGGCGAGGCCTTCCGGGCAGCGCTGAAGTACGACGATCGCGACTGGACGATGCTGTACGTCCGTGACGACGTGGCGACCGAGGAACTGCGGGACGTGCTGAATACCCTCGTCGGCCGGGCGCGGAACAGTGAGCCGGTCGCCACCACCGACGTGTACCGGGGTGTCGGCGAGACACAGGCGACCGTCGAGCTCCACGAACGGGCGGCCCTGCTCCACCTCCGGCAGACCAACACCCGCGGTGTAGTGGTCTCGCTCGATCGGGACATCGCCCAGGGACTCGGTCACTTCGTCAATCGCTGTAACAGCGTTCTGGGCGGTCTGTAGCCACTGGCACCCCGCGGCCACTACAGTTCGGCCAGCGTCTCGGCCACGTCCGCCCAGTGGCTTCCCTTCCAGAAACACTGCTCGCAGTCGCGACACCGACAGACGTGCGTCTCGGCGGCGTCGGGTGCGTACTCCGGCGTCGACGACTCGCCGTCGACGGCCCTGACGACGCCGTTACACCGGCTACACCGCACCGGTCGGTCCGGTAGTTCGAGACGGAAGTCGGCCCGACGGAGTTCCCGTAACTGCTCGACCGGGTCCCGGGCCGTCACCAGGACGGAGTCGTCAGTCCGGGCGGCCAGTCCCCGGTCCCTCGTCAGCAGGGTTCGACCCTCCGCCCGCGAGAGCGCGAGGATACGGTCGTCGGCCTCCAGGCCCCGATCGAGCGCGTAGACGGCGTCGTACCCGCACATTCGGAGGAACGTGGCGAGTTTCCCCAGCATCACGTCCAGCACGAGGCGGTCGTGAGCGCGGAGCGGGCCGTCCCGTCCGTCGTCGTCCGAATCGTGTGGTCGCCCCGTCACAGTCCCAGGAACTCGCGGAGACCGTCGGCGTCGCGGGCGTTCACCACGTCGTCGGCCTCGGCCCAGCCGCGACGTGCGGTGTGGACGCCGTACCGGACGTATTCGAGCGTTCCGGGCTGGTGGGCGTCGGTGTCGACGGCGATGCTCGCGCCGGCGTCGAGGGCGGGCTTGACGAGACCGCCGTCGAGGTCGAGCCGTCTCGGGTCGCTGTTGCTCTCCAGTGCGACGCCTTCGGCCGCGGCGGCCCCGGCGAGACGCTCGATGTCCACGTCCAGCCCCCCGCGCTGGTTGAGGAGTCGGCCGGTCGGGTGTCCAAGGACGTCCACTTCTGGGTGTTCGACGGCAGTCACGAGCCGGTCGGTGCCGTCGCCGTCGAGTCCGACGTGTGGCGAAGCGACGACCAGGTCCAGTTCCGCGAGTACGTCGTCGGCCACCGACACGGAGCCGTCGGCCCCGATGTTCGCCTCGACGCCCGCGAACAGGTCGACCGCCACGTCGTCGTCGACGGTCCGGATCTCGTCGATCTGCTCGCGCAACTCGTCGTCCGAGAGGCCGACGCCGCCGACCATCCCCGGTCCGGTGGCGTGGTCGGTGATCGCCAGGTAGTCGTGGCCGAACTCGGCCGCGCCCTCGGCCATCTCCCGGATCGTGTTGCCCCCGTCGGACCACTCGGTGTGGGTGTGGAGGTCGCCCCGCACGTCGCCTTCGTCGAGCAGGTCAGGGAGGTCACCGTCGGCGGCGGCCGCGATCTCGCCGCGGTCCTCGCGGAGTTCCGGCGGAATCGGGGGCAGGTCGAGTGCGGCGTACATCTCTTCTTCCGTCGCGCCGCCGACGCGCTCGCCGACCCGCTGGCCGGAGTCGGCATCGTCTACCTCTGACACGTCGAAGACCCCGTACTCGTTCATCTTCAGATCGCGGTCGATGGCGCGGTTGCGGAGCCGAACGTTGTGGTCCTTGCTCCCGGTGAAGTACTGGAGTGCGGCCCCGAACTCGTTTTCGGCGACAACGCGGAGGTCGACGCGGAAGTCGTCGACCCGGAGGCTGGCCTTGCTCTCCCCGGCCTCGATCACCGTGTCCGCGGCGTCCCAGTTCGCGAACGCCTCGACCACGGCGTCGGCGTCGTCACTGCCGACCAGCACGTCCACGTCACCGATGGTGGGCCGCCAGCGCCGGATCGAGCCCGCCAGCTCCACCTCGGCGGCCGCGTCGACGCCGGCCAAGAAGTCCCGGACGCGGTCCCCGTAGGGTCGGGCCTCCCCGAGCAGTTCCCGTTCGTGGGCCTCCCGGGCGAACGCGATGCCCTCGCGGATGTTCTCCTCGGTCTTCTCGCCGAATCCCGAAAGCTCCTGTATCTCGCCGTTTTCCGCGGCGTCTTCGAGGTCGTCCAGCGTCGTGATCCCGAGCGTCTCGTAGAGTGTGCCCACCGTTTTCGGGCCGACGCCTTCGACGCTCGTCAGCGCGGCCATGTCGACGGGGAGCTCGTTGCGGAGTTCGTCGAGTTCCTCGATCCCGCCGGTCTCGAAGTACTCGACGACCTTCGAGGCGATGGCGTCGCCCACACCGTCGATCGCTTTCACCCCGTCCTCGCCCTCGGCCGCGAGGTGTTCGACGGCGGGGGGGTGGCCGCGGATGTTCTCGGCGGCACGGCGGTACGCACGGGGCTTGTACTCCACGTCTTTGGCCTCCAGCAGGTCGGCGAACTCCTCCAGGAGACCGGCGACCTCCGCGTTGCGGCTCATTGCGTGGAGGTTGGGCGGCCCAGGGTATCAAAGTGTTCAGCGACCCCGCCCCACACCCACGCCGCTGCTGTCATCTTCGTGTCCCAGCGCCTTCTTGAGGAACTTCGTCCAGCGTTTCTTGTCCTGGGCCGCCTGCAGTTCGGCCTCCTTCTCGAGGTCGGTCGGGCCGAGGTTCTCCAGGGCGTTCAGCGCGCGGTCGATGCCGATGATCGCCCGAGCGATCTCCTCGCCCTCCGCGAAGGTGATGTCCTCGTCCTCGATCCGCTGTTTGCGCTGGAGGCGTTCCCGACGGAGGTTTTTCTTGGCCTGCTCGACCCGTTCGCGTTCGCCCTTCGGAACCGTGTCGCGGCGCTTGATCTCGAAGACGAAGGTCTGGAGGTCGATGGACTCGCCCTGCACCTCGATCTCGTCGGGGATGTCGGCCCCGACGGTCGCGCCCTCGCGCTCGATCCGCTCGAGGAGCTGTTTGCGCTGGAACTCCTGCACGGTCGCGTCTGGGGTCGCGACCGACAAAACGTTCTCGGACGCTCGCGGCGCAATCGGCCGTGCACGGCCGTCGGGGCGGTGGGGAAGACCTTTCCGGGGGCGTGCCCTACCCCGCCACAATGGCGAAGTGCGACGCGTGTGGGAAAGAGGAAAATATGCCGTATCAGTGTCGCCACTGCGGGGGGACCTACTGCGGCGACCACCGCCTCCCCGAGAATCACGGCTGTCCGGGCCTGGAGAACTGGAACGACCCCAGCGGCGTCTTCGACAGCGGCTTCGACGACACCGTCGACGGCAGCGGCGGTGGCGGCTGGGGCGGGTCGTCGAGTTCGAGCGGCGGCGTGCTGGCGAAACTCGGGATCGATACCGGCCCCGGCGGGATGCTGGGCTACTTCCGAGGGAACGTGACGTACCTCTTCCTCGGGATCATCTGGGCCGTCTTTCTCCTCGAACACGTCGTGCTTCTGACGCTCGGCGGTCGGGCCTTCGAGGCGCTGTTCGTCATCTCACCGACCCATCCGGAGTACGTCTGGACGTGGGTCACGTCGATCTTCTCCCACCAGCCGTTCAGTCTCTTCCACATCGCGGGGAACAGCATCGTGATCTACTTCTTCGGCCGGATCGTCGAGCAGTACGTCGGTTCCCGGGACTTCGCGCTGCTCTTCCTCGGGAGCGGCATCCTCGCCGGCCTGGGACAGATCGCGATCCAGGCCTACCAGGGCAATCCCGTGGGTGCGCTCGGTGCCAGCGGTGCCGCACTCGCGATCATGGGCGTGTTGACGGTGCTGAACCCGAACCTCAAAGTGTACCTCTACTTCCTGTTGCCCGTTCCGATCTGGGTCATCACCATCGGCTACGCCGCCCTGAGCGCGCTCGGCATCGTCGGTGGCGTCGGCGGCGGCATCGCCCACGTCGCCCACGCCGTCGGCCTCGTGATCGGCCTGCTCTACGGCCAGCGGGTCAAAGACAAGCTCAGCGCCCCCGGACAACTCCAGCTCGGCGGCGGCATGCGGCGCGGGCCCGGTGGCCCCGGCGGCCCCGGTGGTCGCGGTCCGTTCTGACCGATGGAGCCCGTCCACCCCGAGTTCGTCCCGGACGCCAGTCTCGACCGCGACGAGATGGAAGCCCTCCAGCGCGAGATCGCCACAGAGGCAGTCTTCGACGACGACTTCGCCCTCGATCCGAGCCGCGTCTGTGCCGACCGCGAAACCGGCCAACAGGAACTCGGCGCAACCGGGAGTGAGGAGAGCGCCGCAGGAGACGCCCCCGTCGTCGTCGGCGTCGATCAGGCCTTCCTCGACGACGACCGCGCGGTCTCGGCGCTGGTCGCGTTGCGGGACGGCGAGGTGATCGAACGCGCCCACGCGGTCGCGCCGACCGAGATTCCGTACATCCCCGGCCTGCTCTCCTTCCGTGAGGGCGGCGCGATCCTCGCGGGCTTCCGGGAACTCTCGGTCGAACCCGACCTCGCCGTCTTCGACGGGAGCGGTCGCATCCACTTCCGGGAGGCCGGGCTGGCGACCCACGTCGGGGTGACGCTGGACGTGCCCAGCGTCGGCGTCGCGAAGAACCTGCTCTGTGGGCGGCCAGTGGCATCGACGGACGGATTGGCCGAGGGCGACCGAGTCGCCATCGAAGCCGACGGGGACGTGACCGCACCCGACGGGACGGTCATCGGTTACGCGGTCCAGTCCCGGCAGTACGATTCGCCGAACCGATACGTCAACCCCCTGATCGTCAGCCCGGGCCACCGCGTCGGGGCCGAGACGGCCGCCGACCTCGTGCTCTCGTGTTCTGCGGGCTACAAACTCCCCGAACCGACGCGACTGGCCGATCAGTACGCCGACGATCTCAAGGCCGAGGTCGGGGACTGAGCGGGGGCGCGCTACTGCTCCCGTTCCCGGACGTGCGGTTCCGGCATCAACTGCTCGAACGGTTGGTCGTCGAGCCAGTCACAGAGTTGCACCAGCTGGTCGCTGGCGGCCGCGAACAGTTCGCTCCCCTTCTCCGGCGTGGCGTCGGTCTGGTCGCCCAGCACGCCGTTTTCGGTGTTGTCCGCCGCGTCGTAGAAGGTGGTCGCGCCGTGGACGGCCATGTCGTCCCACTCGACGAGGCCGCCGTCGCGGGCGGCTTCGAGGCGGTCGTCGTGGACGAGTTCGTTCGCGATGTGCATGATCATCGCCGTCTCCTTGGGGCCGCCGTGGGGCCCGTTGTGGGTGAAGAGGTCGTCCACGAGGTCGGGGATGGACTCGTCCCACATCCACTCGATGGCGTAGGCGGTCTCTGTCTCGTGGAGGCGGCGACCGACCTCCCGGAGGTGTTCGACGTTGCCGCCGTGGGCGTTGACGTAGACGATACGGTCGATGCCGTGGTAGGTGAGGTTCCGGGAGAAACTCTCGACGTAGTCCCGGAAGACTGGGGCGTCGACCCACATCGTGCCGTGGAACTGGCGGTGGTGGGGCGAGACGCCGACGTTGATCGTGGGGGTGCAGAGGTAGCCGGTCCGCTCGGCGGCCTCACGGGCCAGCGCCTGAGCGATCAGGTGGTCGGTCCCCTCGGGGAGGTGGGGGCCGTGCTGTTCGGTCGAGCCCAGCGGGACGATGGCCAGCGACTCCGCTTCGAAGTACGTGCCCAGATCGGGCCACGTCTCGTCTGCGAGGTACATCCTGTCGATTGCAGGGACCCCGACCCCAATAGCCTGCCCATTCGAGCGGCGAGCGGGCGGCTCCGACGGTCGGAGAAAATACTCACAATTTAACAGCGACCCGGGCGAGGCGACCGGTATGGAAGACAAGACGGTGCTGATCACGGGGGCGTCGTCCGGGATCGGCCGCGCGACGGCACAGACGTTCGACGAGGAGGGGTGGACGGTCTACGCCACGGCGCGTGACACGGACGACATCGAAGACCTGGCCGAGGCAGGGTGTGAGACACAGGAACTCGACGTGACCGAGCCCGAACACGTCGAGGCAGCCATCGAGCGCGTCGTCGAGGACGAGGGCCGACTCGACTGTCTCGTCAACAACGCCGGCTACGCGCAGTTCGGGCCGCTGGAGGACGTGCCGACCGACCGCGTCCACGACCAGTTCGACGTGAACGTCTACGGCCCACACCGGCTGATCCGCGAGGCCCTGCCCCACATGCGCGACCAGAGTGAGGGGACCATCGTCAACGTCTCCTCGGTCGCCGGCCGGATCGCCACGCCGGGGATGGGCGTCTACAACGGGTCGAAGTTCGCCCTCGAAGGGCTGACCGACGCGCTCCGGGGCGAGATCGACGAGTACGGCCTCGACGCGGTGCTGATCGAACCTGGGCCCGTCGACACGAACTTCGACGAGCGCGCCGACGAGGAACTGGAGGACGGCACCGAGCGCTCGGGCGCGTACGACTCCATCTACGCGTTCTACGAGGAGGGGCAGACCTTCGGCGGCACGAGCGCGCTGGCGGTCCCGCCGACGGACGTGGCCGAGACGATTCTGGAAGCGACCTGTTCGCCGGACCCCGATCCGCGCTACCCGGTCGGACCGCTCGCGAAGTACTCCTCGCTGCTGCGGTTCGTCCCGGATCGCCTGCGCGACGGGGTGTACCGACTGGCCAAGAAACTCGCGTGATCGACGACCGCGACGGCCTCGCACGGACCCCCACGCACGACCTGGCGCTGTCCTGCGTCGAGGCGGGCATCGAGGCCGCCCGTCCCGAGCGGGTGGTCCGGGATTCGCTCACGGTCGAGGGCGACCAGCTTCGGGTCGCGGGGGACCTGCTCGACCTCGGCGCGTTCGAGCGCGTGATCGTCCTCGGCGGCGGGAAGGCCGCTGCACAGGTCGCGGCCGCGCTGGAAGCCGTCCTGGGCACCCGCCTCGACGGCGGCGTGGTCGTCACCGACGACCCCGTCGAGACAGAGCGGGTCACCGTCCGCGAGGGCGACCACCCGGTCCCGAGCGAGCGCGGCGTCGAGAGCGCGCGAGCGGTCCACGAGGCCGCCGCCGACGCGGACGCGGACACGCTCGTCCTGGCGGTCCTGACCGGCGGCGGGAGCGCGCTCCTGCCCGCGCCGGCCGACGGCCTCACGCTCTCGGACCTCCAGGACGTGACCGAATCGCTGCTCTCGGCGGGTGCACCCATCGCGGCGGTCAACGCCGTCCGGAAGCACTGCTCGGTAATCAAAGGGGGCCAGTTGGCCCGCGCGGTCGCCCCCGCCACAGTGGTCACCCTGCTGTTCTCGGACGTGGTCGGCGACGACCCATCGGTCATCGCCAGCGGACCGACCGTCCCGGACCCGACGACGTTCCGGGGTGCCCAGCAGGTCCTCGACGACTACGACGTGGACGCGCCCGAAGCCGTCCGCGAGCGGATCGAACGCGGCGTGGCCGGTGAGATCGCGGAGACGCCCGACGCCGGCGAGCCGGTCTTCGAGCGGGGTCGGACGCACGTGCTCACGAACGGGCGGACGGCCATCGAGGCGGCCCGTGGCGTGGCGGCCGACGCCGGATTCACGCCGCTGGTTCTCGCCGCGGGGATCGAGGGCGAAGCCCGCGAGGTGGCCCGAACTCACGCGGCGGTGGCCCGGGAGATCCGCGAGTGCGGTGACCCCGTCTCGCCGCCCGCAGTCGTCCTCTCGGGCGGGGAGACGACGGTCACGGTCGACGGCGACGGTCGCGGCGGCCCCAACTGCGAGTTCGCGCTGAGCGCGGCCCGGTCGATCCCCGCGGGGGCCGTCCTCGCCGCGGTCGACACGGACGGCCGGGACGGAGCGAGCGGCGCGGCCGGCGCACTCGTCGACGCAGGGACGGTCGACGACGACGGGGCCGCGAGCCGGGCGCTCGCGAACAACGACGCGGCGACGTATCTGGACGACCGGGACGCCCTGCTCCGGACGGGGCCGACGGGGACGAACATCAACGACCTGCAGGTGCTGGTCGTCAACGACGACGAGTAGGACGGCGACCGACTGGGTTTCGGGCGACTTTTGATCCGCCGGGGACAATGGAGGGCATGGACTTCGATCTGCAGAAAGCGGTGCTGGGACTGCACGTACTCGTCGGGATGGTGTTCGTGGGGCTGGGAGTCCAGAACTTCGTCAGCGGCCGGCAGATCGGCCTCGTCTTGAACGGTCTGCTCGGCCTGCTCATCATCGGCATGGGCGTCGGCGTCTCGCGGCTGGTCGACTAGTCGAGACAGGCCGCGACGACCCGCAACAGGTTCTCCCCGCGCACCTCGTCGGCGAACAGCGGGACGCGTTTCACGTCGTGGCCCCGGAACAGATCCTGCGCCTCCGTGAGCGCGTTCTGCTGGACCTGCCACCGGCGCTGGCAGAACTCGCAGTCGTCCAGGTCCGGCGAGACGAACCAGTCGCCCTCCACGTCGGCCACGTCGGCCAGGTCCTGCATGACGCGGTTGACGACGACGGTCTCGACGGGCACCCCGAACGAGTCCAGTCGGTCGAGCAACCGCTGGGACTCCATCACGCTCAGTTCCTCGGGGACCATCACGATCCGGAAGTCCGTCTTCGCCGGGTCCCGCAGGACAGCCCGGAGCCGCTCGATACGCTCGCGCAGTACCTCCAGATCCTCCATGTCAGCGCCCTGGTCGTCGTCACCGCCGCCGAAGGGCAGGGAGTCGAACAGCCCGCTGAGTCGCTGGCGCAGTTTCAGCAGGCGGCCCATCATCGAGTCGAGCAGTTCCGGCAGTTCGAGCAGGCGAAGGGTGTGGCCCGTCGGCGCGGTGTCGACGATGACCCGGTCGAACCGTTCGTCGTCCATGTACTCCAGCAGGAGTCGCATCGCCGCCGCCTCGTCCATCCCAGGCATCGGGCCGGCGAGGGGGTCGGCGGCCGTGGCGTCGTCCTCGGCACCGGGACCGGCACTGCCCGCCTGCTCGCCCTGTCCACTCATGCCGCCCATCGGCCCGCCGCCGCCGAGCAGTTGGCCCAGGCCACCCATCCCACCGAGGCCGCCCTCGGCGTCGAAGGGGCCGTCGCCGACGGCCTCCTCGGGGTCGATCTCGGCGGCGTAGAGGGGAACGTCCTCGCGGATGCGTTCGGGATCGGCTGGAATCGTCGTCTCCAGGGTATCGGAGAGCGAGTGTGCGGGGTCGGTCGAGACGACGAGCGTGGCGGTACCGTCGCGGGCGCTTGCCAGCGCGGTCGCGGCTGCCATGGTCGTCTTCCCGACGCCCCCTTTCCCGCCGTAGAGGACGTAGTCGGCCGCGTCGACGCCTGTCGGGACGGCCGTCTCGTCGATCTCCTCGACGGCCTCGACCTCGAGATCCATATCTACCGGTTCGTCGGGGGACTTGTGTACCCGTCGGTCCGGCGTGGCGACTGGCGGGAGCCGACGGGCGACGAAAAGCGAGAAAGGGAGTCAGGACCGCGAGGAGCGCGCCTCGCGGACGTCGTTGCCGTCCCTGATCTTGTCCTCGCAGTTGGGACAGACACGCGGTGCGTCGAGAGTCTCGGGCGTGAACACCCGGACGTACGCCTCAGTCACGAAAGAACCGCAGTTCTGACACTCAGGCATCCGACTGAAAGCGGGGAATCACGCCACATATGCTTTCTGAAACGAAGTCGTGTCGTGGACGGTTCGCTCACTCCGGCAGGTCGTGGTCACCCCAGAACGAGTCGAACTGGTGGGAGAGGAAATCGGGCGTCATCCGGACGAATTCGCGGCGCTCGGCGGGCGAGAGGTACTCGTGGACGGAGTGGACGGCGTCGTCGGTGTAGCGTTTGCCGACCAGCATGCGGACGCCCACTTCGTCGCTCCCCCGGATGACGCGGCCGATGGCCTGTCGCGCGCGCCGGACCGCGGGCACCGTCAGCGCGTACTCGAAGGCCACGTCGTCGCCGAACGCGCGGCCGTACGCCGCCTGGACCGCGCGGACCCGTGGTGACCCGATGTTGACCAGCGGGACACCGACCACCGCGCAGGCGTGGAGTTTGTCGCCGTCGTAGTCGACGCCCTCCGTGAGGGTGCCGCGCGTGCTGGTGACCAGCACCTTCCCGGGGCCGGCGAAGAACTGCCCTTTGAGTTCGTCCGTGGCCTCGTTGCTCGAACTCTCGTCCACGAGGACCGGCTTCTCGACCACGTCCCGGAGGTAGCTGCCGGCCCAGGCGGCCTCACGGTAGTTCGGCATCGCGATCATCACGTTGCCGGGACTGCGGGCCACGGTGCGGAGGACCTGCTCGTACTCGTCGCGGGTGCGGTTGTCGTGGTCGCGGACGGGATCACCGCGGTTGCGGGCGGTGTAAGCCGTCGCATCGACGAGCCAGCTCGCCCGGTTTTCCTCGGGGAAGGTGAGCCCGTAGGATCGCGTCTCGACGGGGCGGCCGGGGTCGTCCTCGGAGGCCGCCAGCCCACCCGTCCCGGTCGCTTCGATGGCGTCGAGTCCCGAGACGCGGGTGAACACGTCCAGCGGCTCCAGTGTCGCGCTCATCAGGACGCCACCGCCGAGTTCGTCGAAGATGGTCCTGAGCGCCTGGGCGGGCATGCAGTCGAACAGCAGGAGCCCCGCGGTGTAGACTTCCTGCCAGGGGGTGGCGGTCGCCCCGGTCTCCGAGGGAGAGTGTTCGAGTTCGATCTCCCGAAACGCGGTGGCGTGATCGCGCTCGTACCAGTTGCCCATCACCGCGCCCACGGCGGCCGCGACGCACTGACGACTCTCCCCGAGCTCGTCCAGCGTCGTCTCGACGGCGGTCCCCACCGCCGCCAGCGAGCGCCACAGGTCGCCGCCGTAGCCCTCGCGTTCTGCCCACTCGGTCAGGTCGTCGATCTCCTCTGTCTCGGGGTCCCGAAGCGGGACTTCCGTGTCCTCTTCGGGGAGCGAGCGGAGGTCCTGCTCCCAGCCGCGGCCGAACTCCGAATCGAGGTGGGCGGTCACGCGGTCGTCGAGCCAGCCCACCACGTCGTCGTAGAACTGTCGGGCCGTGGCGACGGCCTCGCGGGGCACGTCGTGGCTGGCCAGCCGGTCGTCGACCTCGCGCTCGTGCTCGCGGCTCTGGTTGGCCAGCTGGAGCAACTGGGCGCAGTCGTTGCGCGCCCGGACCAGCGTGTGCCGCCCCACGCGGTCCGAGAGCAGGTCCCGGACACGACCCTCCAGCCTGTGGGCCTCGTCGACGATGACGAAGGTACTCTCGTCGAGGACCTGCGACAGGAGGGGGCGCGAATCGGGGTCGAACAGGTGGTTGTAGTTGCCGACCACCACGTCGGCTTCGCCCAGCAGGACGCCCATCGCGCGGTGTGGGCAGGTGCCGTGGGCGACGGACTCGGGCAGGAACTCCGTCGAGGTGAGGACGTTGTCCTCGCCGTCGGTGAAGTCGACGGGCGAGCCCTTGTTGCGGGCGTACCAGTCGGCCTCGAAGGGACAGTACAGCGGCGGGTCGTCGCCGTCGACCATCTCTTCGGGCGCGCGTGGCTGTTCGCGACGGTACGGTGACTCCTCGCCGGCCGTCTCCAGGCGGTCGTCGGCCATCGTATTGAACTGTTCCGGGTCCCGCCGGGCGGCTTTCGCGAGGTCGGCCCCGCGTTTCGGGTCCCACCACTGGTCCTCTTCGTCCGCGTCCCCGCCGACGGCGGCGTCGGTCGCGGCCCCGCTGTGCGTGTCGGTGCCGCCGTCGGCCTCGACGAGGTGGGCGGTGTCCTCACGCAGGTCTTCACACCGGTCGTGGACGGTGGCGTCCCGGGGGAACAGGTCCTCCCGGCCGTAGGGACAGAGGTCACGTTTGCCCACGAGGGCGATGCCGTCCAGCGGATCGTCCAGCCCCGAGTTGACGACCCGCAGGTCCTCGACGAACTGATCGAGTTGCTGTTTGACCGGCGTGACGACGACGACGCTCTCGTAGTCGTCCTCGCGGACGAGGGTGGTCGCGGCGGTCAGTGCGGCCATCGTCTTGCCCGTCCCGCAGGGCCCTTCCATCGCCAGGTAGCCGTTCTTCCGGCCGACCTCGATAGCCGCCTCGACGGCGTCGGGCTGGTTCGCGTAGGGCTCGTCGTACCCGAAGTACGTCCGCCAGGATGGCTCGTCGGCGTCGTCCCCGTCCCCGCCGCTGTCGGTGGTCGCGGACGCCGGGCCGGTTTCGGTCCCGGTTCCCTCGCGGTCGCTCATTGCCAAAAGGTGGGGGCGGCCTCGGGTATGAACCCCCGGATTCCCGCTCGGAATCGATCACCGACGATAGTCGCGATCGGTTCGGGGCTATTTCCGAGCCAGCAACCGTGGTTCGGCTTTTATTCAGCCAACGGGCGTACCGTCGGGTATGAATCGACGACGATTCGTGACAGCGCTGGGAGCCGGGGGTGCCGTCGTCCTCGCGGGCTGTACTCAGGGCACCGACGGCAGCGACGAACCGACCGAAATCGACACGTCGACCGACGTGGCGACCGGGACCGGGACGGAGCCGACCGGCGACCCCGCGAGTGTCGTCGAGACGTTTCTCACTGCGGCCGCCGCAGGCGATCGGGAGCGGGCCATCGAACTCCTGCACTCGGACCACCCGATGCATCCGGACAACGTCGAGAACGACACGGAGTTTCGGCTCGACACCGATATCGGGAGCGTCGAGCGGGTCAGGACGGATGTCGAGACACAGGCGGCGACGGCCGAGGACGCCAGCTCGATCACCGGGACCGACTGGGTCTTCGAGGATGGCGAACTGGCCACGCTCCTCGACGGGCGCGACGCGGTGATCGTCTCGGCCCGGCCGGCCAGTGGGTCGCCGGCGTACCGCTCGCTCGTCGCGACCGACGACGGGGCGTGGCGGATCCTCTGGCAGGGCATCGAGACCGGATCGGCGTCCGACCCGCCGGCGCTCCACCCCCGAATCGTCGACGAAGTGACGTTCGCGGACGACGGGCGCAGTGCCGAGGTCCGGTTCGCCGGATCGGCTCCGGAGGGTCTCGTGACGGTCAGGTCGACGGTCGCGGGCGACGAGGTGTCGGCCGAGTCGCCGGCCGAAACTGGATCACTGGCCGTCGACCTCGACCCAGACGGCGACGAGGTGGCCGTAACCGCGACCGTCGACGGGGAACGGCGTCCGGTCTACCGGCAACGGACTGGCACGATGCGTATCGTCGACGAGATTCGCGTCCGGGTTCCCGACGACGAGAACAACCCGTGGGGAACGACCGCGCGGGTGGTGCTGGCCGACTTCGAGAGTGACGGGTCGCTACGGGCCGAGGCAACGCGTTCCGGCGGCGAAAACACCATCGAGCCAGCGGGGGCGGCGAACTACGTCGTCGTACAGATCGACGCCGAGGGTGACGAGCTGGTCGTGACCCTGACGGAAGACGGCGGGAGCGAGGAAGTTCACCGGGAGCGCGTCTCCCCGTGACCGACGGAGATCGCTACCCGTCCGAGAAGTAGTCGGCCAGGCGCTTGGCGGCTTCTTCGGCTCGCGGTGTCACGAGGGCGAAGCGGAACCAGTCGGTCCGGGACTCGCCGAAGGCCGCCCCGGGCATCCCCGCGACACCCGCCTCGTCTATCAGGCGCTCGACGTTCTCCATGGTGCCCGGGAAGTCCTCGAACCGCGCCATGACGTAGAAACTCCCGTCGGGCGTGGTGTATTCTGCACCGGCGGCGTCGAGGGCATCGGTGAACGCGTCGATCCGCGAGCGGAGCATCGCGCGACTCTCGGCGTAGTAGTCCGGCGGCGTCTCCCGGAGCGCCCGATAGACGGCGTACTGGGCCGGCCGACTGCTGGTGACGTTGGTCAGCATGTGTCGAGTCCGGAACCGGCCGACCAGCCACTCCGGGACGATAGCGTACCCAACCCGGAACCCCGTAATCGCCAGCGACTTCGAGAAGGCGTTGGTGACGATCCGGTGCTCGGAGTCGACCGCGAGCGCGCTGGTGAACTGCCTGCTGTAGTCGAAGTGGTCGTACACCTCGTCGCTCACCAGCAGGGCGTCGCAGGTCTCGGCGATGTCGACCAGTTCCCGGATCGTCTCTTCGGGGTACACCGCCCCGGTCGGGTTGTTCGGGCTGTTGACGACGATCACCGCGGTGTCCTCGCTCGCCACCGCCCGAACCGCGTCGGGGTCGAGCCGGCCGTCGTCGTCGACCGTGACGTACCGGGCCCGTCCGCCCAGTAGGTTCGTCCGCCCGGCGTAGTACGGGTAGACCGGGTCGGTCAGGAGCACCTCGTCGCCGGCGTCGCGGGTCAGCCCCTCGGCCATCGCGAGGTGGTTGGCCTCGCCCGCGCCGTTGGTGACCAGCACCTGTTCGCGGTCGACGTTCCGGCGGGCGGCGATCTCCTCGCGCAACGCCAGCAGGCCCTCGCTGGCGGGATACTGGAACTGCTCGGGATCGCCCTCGGCGTACTCGATCAGCCCCTCGCGGAGCGCCCCCGGCGGCTCCCAATCGGGATTCCCGCTCACCATGTCGATGACGTCCCCCGCCGCGGCGTCCGCGTACTGCATGACGCGGAAGAATTGCGGCCGCTCGTAGTCCATAGGATCACTGTGTGGCCCCGAACCCTGTGTCTTTCCAACTCCGACGACGACCTGTCAGTCCGTGATGTCACCTCTCGGCAAATTGATTTATCACCGATGATCGACTCCATCGATAGCTATGAAGGAGCCGTCGATCAGCCGGAAACCCTCGAAGACCCACGTCCTCTGGACGAGCGACGAAGCAAACGGGATCAAACGGTTCGACGGCGACCACTTCCGGAAGTGGTGTCGCCACTACGGCTACGAGTTCGAGACGTACTCGCGGGCCGACCACGACCGGGCCGAGGAGTCCCGGACCCAGTACCAGTGCGTGTTCGCCACCGGCTCGGGGGAGGGAGACACCTTCGAGGTCGACGGCGAGACCTGGGACATCCGGACCAGCGAGTCACCGCGAACCTTCGTCGAGATCGACGAGGAGGGGATCATGCGCGTGCAGGGCTGGTCGACCGAGCGGATCGTCGACGTGGCCGAACTCTGTCACGAGGGGCCGGAACTGTACATCGCGGCCGTCGGCGACGGGGACAACCTGCACCTCGATACGCGCGACCTGACGAAGTGACCGCGGAGTTCTTTGTCGGCGCGGCCGTCGCTCCCTGCATGCGCGACTTCGCCTCCGACCCACCGATCGAAGCGACGGTGGGCGACCGGCTCCGCGAGGCCGACCACACCGTCGCCGTCGCCGAGGGCTGTACCGGCGGGCTCGTGGCGACGCTGTTGACGGCTGCGCCGGGCGCGAGCGACTACCTCGACAGAGCGCTGGTCCCCTACTCCTACGACTCCCTGCGCGAGTTGCTGGCGCTCGACCGCGAACTGCTCGACGAACACGGCGTCGTCAGCGAGCCAGTCACACGCGACCTCGCCCGGGCCGTCCGCGATACCGCGGGAACGACCTGGGGACTCGCAACTGCCGGCGTCGCCGGCCCGGAGGGAGGCACGCCCGAGAAACCCGTCGGCACCGCGTTCGTCGCCGTCGCCTACGCCGGCGAGTGGGGGACCGGGACCTCGACAGCCAGCGTCGAGCGCTACGAGATCGACGGCGACCGCCGAGCGGTCCGGGAGCGGGTCGCACGGCTGGCGCTGTCGGACCTGGACAGTCACGTCGCCGACCGCGTATGACGGGACGGGAAAACCTTTGAAGCGGCCGGACCTGCCCCCGGACGGATGAACAAAGAGGGCCACGTCCTGAACGCCGTACTCTTGAGCATCGGCCTGGGGTACATCCTCGAACCGGCCGGTGACTTCTCGACGTTCCGAACCATCGCCGAAGTGACGATTCCGATCACGCTGGGTGCGCTCTTTCCCGACGTGGACACGGCCTTCGGTCGCCACCGGAAGACGCTCCACAACTTCCTCGTGCTGGGTATTTTCCTGGCCTATCCGTTCGTGTTCGACAACCTCCAGTTCGTCTGGCTGGGCGTGTTGACCCACTACATTCTGGATCTGACCGGCAGCAAGCGGGGACTCGCACTCTTCTATCCCTGGGACGAGGAGTTCGGACTCCCCGTCGGCGTCGCCACCTCCAGTAAGTACGCCAACCTGGCGACGCTGATCATCACCGGCGTCGAGTTGCTGATCGCGGGACTGCTGGTGTTCTACGCTCCCGCGTACGTCCCGCAGGAACTCATCGAGCACGGCACGACGGCGCTGGGCGCCTGAGATTTCAGTACAGTCGCACGTCGTCGAACTCGTCGCTGTACGCGATGTGGCCTGGATGGGTCGGCTCGGTCCCCTGCAGGTAGATCCGGTCGAACTTCTTGTACGTGTTCTCCCAGAGCAGGTGGGACAGTTCCGTCTTGCAGCGCAACGTGTGTGAGAGGCCGTCGCGGTGGAAGACCCGTCGACCTGCACCCGCCTGCAACGCGGTCACGAGGTCCGCAGTGCTCTCGATGGGCGTATCGAACCTCGTCCAGACCTCGCCGATGGTCTTCGGGAGGTGGGCGTACGAAGAGGCGAAGGCCGGCAGATCAGTCTCGCGGGCGATCTCGCGGGCGCGTCGGTTGTCCCGGTCCAGGTGTTTCGGGTTGTACACCTCGACGGCGTCGATCTGGTCGCGGTACTCCCGGATCCGGTCGATGTCGAGACTCACCGTCAGGAACTCCGGGTGGGGCACGAGGACGGCAGCGTTCTGTCGGTCGAGTTCGGCCATAGTGCCTTCGAGGGTCAGAAAGTCAGGGATCGGATCGGTGAGGCCGACGGCGAGGACGTGCCGGCGCGACCGCCAGTCCCCGGTGAAGAGTTCACGGGCCGGGATCACGAGCAACTCGTCGTCGGAGTACGCTCGTGCCCGTTCCTCGATGTCCGGAAGACGCTCGAAGTGAGGCGCGTACACGAGTGCGTCCAGTCCGCGAGCCTTCGCCCGGCGGACTACCTCGTCGTCGAGGATCTTCACGTGCATGTCGACCCGGAACCCGTCGTCGGTCGCCCTACCGGCCATACTCGTCCGAGGATATCGCCGGTCGGGTCATATGGATTCTGGTTTCACGCGGTCGAGACTGGCGAACGTTTTTATCCGTTGCCCGACTGCATCAGGTCGATGCCACATTGGGAGTGTGCGATCGAGGGCGATACGGATCGGTTCGACCGCGTCGAGGACCTCATCATCCACCAGGCGACCGAACACGACCGCATCGAGTGTCAGGTCTGTGGCACCGTCCTCCCGGACGGGTACTTCGCCATCCGCCACGCCTTCGACGAACACAGCCGCGCCGAGTACGTCCGCGCCTACGACGCCACCAGCGACGAGGTGCGCCGCCGCGAGAAGGTCAAGGAAGCCATCGAGGAGAACGCCGACATCAACGAAGTCATCGACCGGCTCGAAGGCAACGGCCGCACCGCTTGATCCCCGGCCGCTCGCGCACCCGGTTTTCCGTCCCGGAAGTCGCGCGTCGGCTTTTATCAGCGTCGCGGCCCACACGTCGACCGTGCCCTCCCACTCGAACGACGCCCGGAGTACGCTCTGGGACCGCGCGACCGCCCAGCACAACGTCGCCATCTACGCCGCCATCCTCGTAGCCGTCCCGACGGCCTACGGTTTTCACACACTCCTCGACGCCAGCGGCGGCGACTTCCTCCTGTTGATGACGCTCGCCGTCGGCGTCCCGACCGCCTACAGGGACAACTGGCCGGTCTACGACCGGACCTGGAAGACCGTCGCGTGGGTGCTGGTCGCCTGTACCGTCGCGACCGCCGCGTTCGCTGGCCTCTTCCTGGCCGGAACGACAGTGCTCGCGCTCTCGCCGGTTCCCGCCAGCGTCGGTGCGTTCCTCGTGACCGTCGGCGGTGTCCACGCGGTCCCGTTCGTGCTGTGCGGGCGCGGGGACTGACCTCAGAGTCCGTCGACCACGTCGGACCCGCTGACGACCTCCGGAATCACCACCGTGTCCGCACCGGCGCGCCGGGCGACCGACTCGTAAGTCTCGTCGCCGACCCGGACGACCAGGGCCGCGTCGGGCGCGAGCTGGCTCGTCACGATGGCGATCTGGATCGTCACGTTCGAGTCGTCGATGGCCGCCACCACGGCGCGAGCGCGGGAGACGCCGGCTCGTTCGAGGACGTCCTCGCGGCGCGCGTCGCCCTCGATGACGAGCGGTTCGTCGCTGGCTGCCTCGACCACCGTCGAGTCCGATTCGACGACGACCACGTCCTCGCCGCGCCGCCTGAGTCGCTGTGCGACCGTCCGTCCGAACATCCCGTAGCCACAGATCACGACGTGGCCCGAGAGGCCCTCGATAGTCTGTTCCGTTTGCACGCGTCGTAGTTCCTCCCGAAACTGCCCGCCGAAAACCGTGTCCAGGACCGACTCGCCGATCCACAGCCCCGACGCGATCAGGCCCGAGAACACGACCAGCGCGAACCCCTTCGTGACCTGCTCTGGTCCGGAGTGGTGCTGGAAGTGGAGTTCGATGCTGGTCGGATCCAGGAGCCAGAAGGCCGCGTCGACGGGCGATATTCCGGCGAGCACGACGAATCCGACGATACCGACGGTCCCCGTCACGACGAAGAGTCCGATCGGCACCAGCGCGGCGCCGATCCGACCGCGGACCGACCCGACCGTCCCGGACACGCCCACCGCTAAGGACCCGACCATAATAAATTATCATGATGTATAGTCGGTCGCGGAGCGCGGGTTGATAGCGGACGTCGGTGGCACGGTCCCACCGCCTGTCGCCGCGGTCGCCGGTGGTCGTGATTTTCGGGGACGGCGGATGAAGAAGGCCGCTCGTTCGCAGTCGCTAGCGTTCCTCCGAGTCCAGCACCCGGATCTGATCGCCCCGCACGGTCACCGGAATCGGGACGGTCGCTTCGTACAGTTCGACGGTGACCTGATCTTTGGACTCGTCGATACGCTGGACCTGTGCCTTCTCGCCCTTGAACGGGCCGGCGATGAGCTCGACGATGTCGCCCTCGGCGATCCCCTCCACGTCGGGTTTCGGCGAGAGGAAGTGTTCGACTTCGGCGATGGAGCTTTTCCCCTGAACGACCCCACGCATGTGCGGAATCTCGTCGGAGATGCGCTCGAAGACGGCGTCGTCGTCGGCCTCGACCATCACGTAGCTGGTGAGGCTGTCGGGCGCGAGGGCGGCGTGGATCGACGGCTCCTCGCGGTTCATGATCATGTCCGCGACGGTGCGTTCCTGGCTGGCCGTGGTTTTGACAGCGAAGATACCCATGTTAGACTGGAGGGTTCGTAATGAAGCTCATCAGCAGGAAGATGACGAATCCCATCAGACCGACCAGACCGATCCCGGCCCCGGCGATCTTGGCGATCTGGGAGAACTCTTCCCACGACGGCGTGCTCGCGAGCTTCAGCACCCGAACGTAGGAGGTGAGGTCGTACGGTACTTGCATACCCGGGTGTAGCCCCTGCCCCTTTTTCTATCTATTGGTGCGAAACGGAAACAGAAACCGGAGATGCGGCGACCCCGGAGGCGAGCGCGGGACTACTCCACGTAGTCGATGTCGTCGCCGAGGTTCTCGGCGGCCTGTTCGACCTCGGTCTCGTTTTTGCCGTAGATCTGCGGACTCTCGACGCCAGTGACGACGATCATGGTCTCCATCTTCCCCTCGAACTCCTGGTTGACCGACGCGCCCCAGATGATCCGGGCGTCGGGGTCGATCCGGTCGTAGATCTCCTCGACGACGCCCTCGGCCTCTTCGATGGACATGTCCGGGCCACCGACGACGTTGACCAGCGCGGAGTTGGCGCCGTCGAACTCCACGTCGAGCAGGGGCGATCTGAGCGCGGACCGGATCGAATCCTGGGCCTTGTTCTCCGAATCGGACTCCCCGAGCCCGATCATGGCGACGCCACCGTTCTCCATGATCGTCCGAACGTCGGCGAAGTCGACGTTGACGAGGCCGGGCTTGGTGATCAGTTCGGTCATGCCCTTGACCGAGCGCATCAGCACGCGGTCACAGATCTTGAACGCGTCCTGCAGGGGCATCGAGGGGGCATAGTCGAGCAAGCGGTCGTTCGGGACGACGATCACGGTGTCGGAGACGGCGCGCAGGCGTTCGAGGCCGGCGTCGGCGTTGGCCCGCCGGCGCTCACCCTCCGCGGTGAACGGGATCGTCACGATGGCGATGGTCAGCGCGCCGGCCTCTTGTGCGGCCTGGGCGACGACCGGAGCCGCGCCCGTCCCGGTCCCGCCACCGAGACCCGCCGTCACGAACACCATGTCCGAACCGTCGATGGACTGCTGGATGTCCTCGATGTTCTCCTGGGCGGCCTCCTCGCCGATCTTGGGGACCGACCCCGCCCCGCGACCGCCGGTGCGTTTCTTGCCGATCAGAATCTTGGTGTCCGCTTTCACCTCGTCGGCGAGGTGCTGGGCGTCCGTGTTCGCGGCGACGAGTTTCGCGCCGTGAATGCCCTCCTCCATCATCCGGGTCACGGTGTTCCCGCCTGCACCGCCACACCCGACCACGGTGATTTTCGTTTCGAGATCCTTGACGACGCTCGCCAGTTCCTCGTCCGTCATCTGTCCCGACGTCGAGACATCCTCGGCCGCCGTCGTTCCGCCCGTCTCGGTCTCCTCGGGTGCCTGTGCCGACTCCTCCTCGCTCTCTTCCATGGCGTCGTTAATAATGGAGTCCATATTTAAAGGGGAAATTGCAGAGCAGGATTAATTATCTTTCCCCTCCTGTCAGCCGCGCGTCATACGTTGCGTTCGATTCGTTAGGGGCGAATTAAACTACAGGGAGAAGCGATCTTCCCGTTCGGAGCGGACCCGGTCGGGCGGGATGGTGCGTCCGTCGACTTCGACAGGTTCGCCCGCGGATAGTCGGCCGAACTTGGGGCCTTCGGGGACGCCGAGGGTCTTCGCCTTCTCCGGGTCGAAGGTTTCCTCCCGGGCGATCACAGCGTCCTCGCGTCGCTCGACCGAATCGTAGGCCGTCCGGAGTAGGTCGACGATACCGTCGATAACCGTCGTATAATCTCCACGTGAAGCGACGGCCACCCGGCCCGCAACTCGGTTCCCGTTCTCTTCGGTCTCGAAGGCCAGCGCGGACGCAACGACGAGCTCACGCGTGCGTTCCTGGTCGATCCCCTGCGCCCTGTCGAGCAAGTCCCCGGGGAGCGGGATCGTCTCGAACGCCGCGTCCGGGGCGGCCGCGGTGGCCGATTCGCCGAACCGCAGTCCGTCCGCGACCGGGCCGAGCGTACCTTCCAGTCGGTCCACGAGCGCCAGCGGGACCCCCGTGACCGCGCGCAACCACGTCTCGCCGACGACGCGGTAACCGAGGGCCCCGATTTCGTCACGGAGGTCGGGGTGATCCCCGTCGACGACGGCGTGGGTCGCCGCGCTCTCCTCGAAGGCCGCGTCCACGAGGGTCCGGTTCGCGGCGGGGTCGCCCATCGCCTCCAGTCCCCAGTCGGCGGCGAGGTGGCCGACGGCCCAGTCGGTCTCCCGGACGATCCGCTCGAACCGTGGTGCGTAGTGGCCCCCGCCGAACCCGACGAGGTGGCGGCGGACCGTATCGCCGTCCGGGCTCGCGTCGCGGCCGACCGGTTCCGGGTCGACATCCGGGGCGACCCCGCGGAGGTCGAGAATCGCCCGTGCGACCGCCTCGGCGGCCGCCGGATCGTCCCACTGGGGTTCGCCGCTCCCAACCTCGACGAACATCGACGGGACGCCTACGTCGGTCGGGCCGTGGTGGGTACACTCCATACCCACGTCGTAGTCCGCGGGCGCGTGAGTGGCGAGGGCGTCGAGGACGTGGCTGTGAGCGTGGGGGCAAGCCCGTGCGAGTGCGTCGTCCTCGCCGCCGTGTTCTGCCGGCCCGAAGTTGCCGGTGTGGTGGGCCGTGAGGAGTGGCCCGGTCTCGCCACTGTGCCGGGACGCGAACACGAGCAGGTCCGGCTCCACGGGGAAGGCGTCGGCGGCGTCGGCCAGGTGGAGGTGCCACGCGTCGAACCCGCGGAGCCGTGCCCCGTCGGTGGCGTAGGCGGGGCCCGCGGCGTCGGGGTGGTCCGGCGCGTCGAGCGGTTCCCACTCCACGAGTTCGCGCAGGTGGTCACCCACGTGTTCGGAGGCCCGGTCCGCGTGGGAGACGACGATCCCGAGCATCAGTCAGCCTGCTCCATGTAGACGGGTTCGCGCCCGACGGCCGTCCGGACCGCATCACTGGCGAGGCCGAACAGGCGGTGCAGCGAGTCCCGGCGCTTGACGAACAACAGCGTCCCACCGACGAGATAGACCGCCGTGTACGCGAGCAGTAGGTCGTGGCTCGTGATGGGTAACTCGAGCAGGTTCCTGATGAGGGCGAACTCGAGCAGGACCTGCGAGAGAAACAGGACGAACAGGACCACCGCTTCCCGGATCGTGATCTCGAAGTTACAGAGGAGTGCCAGCGCGAAAAAGGACTGGCCGGCGGTGATCCAGATCTCGGCGGACTGGCGGGCGTCGAACGGGAGCGTCCCGACCGACCCGAGCGCCAGCGAGTAGACGACCGCGATGGTTCCGATCAGCAGCGTCCACTGGTTGAGTTTCGAGGAGATCAGGGCGTTGAACCCGGCGGTCGAGCGGGCCTTGTTGACGAGGACGGCGACGACGATCAACTCGGGCGACTCGCTGGCCAGCGGCGCGACCCACTGGATCATGAAGAACTCGGGGATACCGTTCTGGAGCCCGATGACTTCGAGGCCGTGGGCGAACGGCTCGACCGCGATGAAGATCATCGCTCCCGAGTAGCCAAAGAGGGTGAGGACGGCCAGCGGTCGCCACGGGAGCGACCACCCCTGGAGGTAGTTCGGTACGCCGACGGTGTGCTCGCTCTCTTCCACGTCGGATTTCAGCACCAGGCCGATGTAGGCGACGTAGAGGCCGACCAGCAAGAGGGTATCGAGTACGTCGATGCCGCCGCCGAGCGGCACCGCGAACGCCCACGCGGTCGCCAGGAAGAGGAACGTAATCTCCGTGGCGATGTCCTCGTTGAGCTGGACGGCGTCGCCGAGCCACCCCTCACGGTTCACGACCGCCGGATCCCGCGTGTCGAACGACCGCCAGACGGTGAACGCCGCGATGCCGGCCCAGCCGATGCCGATGAGGATGCGGTTCGCACCGGTCATGTTGGCGATAGCGAGGTTGGCGTCGTGGCAGGCGGCGGCGACCGGCGTCGCCTGTGCTTCGATCTGGGCGGAACTGAGAGCCGAACACGCCTCGGCCGTCGCGCCGCCGGCCCCGGCGCTCCAGGCGTACAGCGCGTCGACGGCGTACTCCGGGGCGACCGCCAGCACCGCCAGCACCGCGATGGCGAACGCCCGCGGCACGTCCTTCTCGGCGGTTTCGGCCCCCCACGCGAGCAGAAACGACGCGCCGAGGATCGCCACGCCGCTGAGGGCGACCTCCGCGACGATCCCGACGTGAGCCCCGGTGAGAAAGGTCGCGACCCACGGTGCCGTCAGAGCGGCCGCGACGGCGACCGCGACGAGCGGATGGCGAAGTCGAGTCACTACCCGGGCTGAAACAGCAAGGGAAGGAATGTCTTGCGAAAATAGCGGGCCGTCTCGACGGCCGTCCGTCGATCGTCACCGACGGACCACCGACCGGATCGCCGCGCCGAAGTCGGCGTACAGCCCCACGAGTGCGCCACAGAGAATCGTCACGAGTCCACCCCAGAACGACGGAGTGGAGAAACCGGTGATCGAACTGCTCCCCCACACGACCCAGCCAAGCCCGGTGATCGTCTGTCCCGTCGCCCCGAGATGGTTCCCGAGCGCGAGTTCGATGGCCGCGATCGCCCAGAACAGAAGCGTCAGCCCCAACAGCATAACGACTCCGAGTCCGCCGACGATGTCGAACCACCAGACGCCCCCGACGAGGGCTGCAAACGCGGCCGAAACCGTGCCTCCGAGTCCCACCCAGAATCGTCGTCCGATCCCTTCCAGCGCCACTGGATCGTACGTCATCCGTGTCATCGTTCGGCACTGTCGGACAGAACCGTTCGAGCGTCGGCGAGGCCTGCTGCATCGAGGGTCGCTCGTGCAGCGATGCGATTATGCCGACCCCGTGACTGGCCACCGGTATGGACGTGTACGGACTGATCGGGAATCCGGTGGGGCACTCGCTGTCGCCGCCGATGCACGAGGCGGCCTACGAGGAACTGGGCATCGACGCCCGCTACGTCACCTTCGAACCGCCCGCGGACGGCGGCGCGGCGGCTGTCGAATCGGCCGCGACACTGGGCGTTCGCGGCCTGAACGTCACGATTCCGTTCAAGCAGGACGTGCTGGCGGCTGTCGAGCCCGCACCGCTGGCCGAGCGCATCGGCGCGGTCAACACCGTCGATTTCGGCACCGACCCGCCGACCGGCTACAACACCGACGCCGTCGGTGCGACCCGCGCACTCCGCTCACACGACGTGGCGCTAGAGGGGACGGCGGTCGTCGTCGGCGCGGGCGGCGCGGGGCGAGCGGTCGCGTTCGGCCTCGCCGACGAGGGAATGAGTGTCGGCATCGCGAACCGTACCGAGTCGAAGGCCCACGACTTGGCCGCGGAAGTGCCCGACGCGACGGGACACGGCCTCGACGCGCTCGGCGAACTCGTCACCGACGCGGACGTGTTGGTCAACTGCACAAGCGTCGGGATGAAGGAGGACCGCTCACCGGTTCCAGCCGACGCACTGCACGCCGACCTGGGGGTGTTAGACGCCGTCTACGACCCCATCGAGACGCGGTTGCTGCGGGACGCGGCCGAGGCAGGGGCGACGACGGTCGACGGCGCATGGATGTTGCTGTACCAGGGCGTCGAGGCCTTAGAGCGGTGGACCGGCGCGGACGCACCTGTCGAAAAAATGAACCGCGTTTTGCGGGAGCGTCTTTAAGTAGGCGGGTTGACTATACCGGACCATGGGGCTGTTCAAGATACTGAAGTCGGTCATCGGACTCGGCAGTTCCGGGTCTCGCTCGACGTCCGGAACAGCCGAGCCCGGGCGCGACAACGTCGACGTGACGGTCGAACACGAACCCGAACCGGACACCACGTCCGAAGACGCGGTCAAGGGAACTGGCGACGAGACGACTGCGGACGCGGCATCGAGCCCGGCCACCGAACCGGCCGGCGAGAGTGACACCGAACCGGCGGTCGAGGCCGACGAATCGGACGCCGAGAACGAGAGCGCCGCGGAACCCGAGGTCGAGGCCGACGAGGCCGATACCGAGGCAGAGACCGACACCGGGGACGCCGGAACCGAGTCGGCCGACGAGGCCGACGAGGCCGAACCCGAGATCGAGGTCGAAGACGCCGACGCGTCGACGGACGCCATCAAGGGAATCGGCCCGTCCTACGCGGAGACGCTGGCCGACGTCGGGGTCGAGACGGTCGGTGACCTCGCGGCGGCCGACGCCGCCGACATCGCGGACGGGACCGATCTCTCGGAGAAACGCGTGGGCCGCTGGATCGCCCGCGCTCGCGGCGAAGACGAGTAGAACCGCAAAACGGTTACTCTTGTATCCGTTCTCTTTCGGTAGATGACGACGCCGACGGTCGTGACCGACGGGACCACTTTCAAGAGCGTCGCCGACGGTGTCACGCCCGGCACGCGCGTTCCCGTAGAGGTCAGGGTGGCGGTCGACGACCCGTTCACGGCCTACCGGCGTGCCCGCCCGGCCGATGGTGGCGACGAGGCCCCCGACGGGGTCTACCTCGAAACCACGGGCGGCCAGTCCGGGTGGGGCTACTTCGGCGTCGATCCGGTCGACTGGGTGACCGTCGGTCCCGACGCGGGGGACGCGCTCGGGACGCTCGGCGACCGCCTCGGTGCGGAGTCACTGGCCCGTGGCGACTGCGACGTGCCCTACCCCTGCGGGGGGGTGGGCTGGCTCTCCTACGACCTCGCCCGGGAACTGGAGACCCTGCCCAGCGACGCCGACCGCGACCGCGCCCTCCCGCGAGTGCAGGTGGCACTGTACGACCGTCTGTCCGCGTGGGAAACGCCTCGCGACGAGGGCGGCGAGACGACGCTCCGGGTGACCGCCTGTCCGCGGGTCGACCCCGACGGCGAGCGGGGGCGACCGGTCGCCGCGGCCTACGAGCACGGACTGGCGAGGGCGACCGAATTGGTCGAGCGGGCGACGACGGGCGACGCGTCGGTCGGCCCGCCACCGGTCGAGAGCGAGACCGCTCGCTTCGAGAGCGACTGCGGCCGGGCGGCCTTCGCCGACCGGGTTCGCCGGGTCAAGACGTACGTCCGCGACGGGGACACGTTCCAGGCGAACGTCTCCCAGCGGCTGACGGCCCCGGCGGCGGTCCACCCGGTCGAAGCCTTCGACGCGCTCCGGCGGGTCAACCCCGCACCCTACTCCGCGCTGGTGGAGTTCCCCGGCGTCGACCTGGTGAGCGCCAGCCCCGAACTCCTGCTGGAACGGACGGGCGACGAACTGGTAACCGAGCCCATCGCCGGCACGCGTCCCCGGGGCGGGACCGAGGCCGAGGACCAGCGGCTGGAGCAGGACCTCCGGACCGACGAGAAGGAACGCGCCGAACACGCGATGCTGGTCGACCTGGAGCGCAACGACCTCGGGAAGGTCAGCGAGTTCGGCAGCGTCGAGGTCACCGACTACCGGCGGGTCGACCGCTACAGCGAGGTGATGCACCTCGTCTCGGAGGTCCGGAGTCGTCTGCGTGACGGTGTGAACCTGGCGGACGCCATCGCGGCGGTGTTCCCCGGCGGGACGATCACGGGCGCGCCCAAACCCCGGACGATGGAGATCATCGACGAGGTTGAGGCCACGCGTCGCGGCCCCTACACCGGGAGCGTCGGTATCTTCGGGTTCGACGGCCGGTCGACGCTGAACATCGTCATCCGGACGCTGGTGCGCTACAGCCGGGAGTACCACCTCCGGGTCGGCGCGGGAATCGTCCACGACTCCGACCCCGAGCGCGAGTACGAGGAGACGCTCGACAAGGCCCGGGCGCTGGTGACGGCGGTCGACGAGGCGCTGGGCCGACGCGGCGATCTGACCGTCCGGACCGCGACCGACGGAGGCCCCGTGAGTGGGACGAACGGGGTCTCGTCGGAGGACCGATCCGACGGAGGCGAGACGCGATGACGATTACCGTCCTCGTCGTCGACAACTACGATTCGTTCGCCTACAACCTCGTCCAGTACGTGGGTGAGGTCGTGACCGATCCGTCCTGGGGCGTCGTGGACGAACCGGGGGCGGGCGAGGTGCTCGTCCGCCGCAACGACGCGGTTACGCCCGCAGAGATCCGCGACCTCGATCCCGACGGCATCGTCGTCTCGCCCGGGCCGGGCACGCCGGCGGACGCGGGCGTGTCGGTGCCGATCTTCGCGGCCCTCGACTACCCGACGCTCGGCGTCTGTCTCGGCCACCAGGCGCTGTGTGCGGCAAACGGCGCGCCGGTCGGCCACGCCGAGGCGGTCGTCCACGGCAAGCCCTCGACGGTCGAACACGACGGGCGAGGGTTGTTCGCCGACCTCCCCGAGCGCTTCGAGGTGGGACGGTACCACTCGCTGGCCGTCGAGCGCGCCGACCTGCCCGACGTGCTGGACGAGACCGCCTGGACTGTCGGCGCGGAAGACGAGACCGACGATGGTGTCGACCCCGGCGAACCACGGGTCGTCATGGGGGTGCGCCACTGCGACCGACCCCACTACGGCGTACAGTTCCACCCCGAGAGCATCCTGACCGACACCGGCAAGCGACTGATCGCGGCCTTCTGTACACGATGTCAGACTACAGCTACCACGTAGACGGCGAGATCGTTCCGGCCGACGACGCGACGGTCAGCGTCCGCGACCGCGGGTTCATGTACGGCGACGCGGCTTTCGAGACGCTGCGAGCCTACGGCGGCGAGGTCTTCGCGTGGGACGCCCACGAGGCCCGACTCCGGAACACCTGCGACCTGCTGGGCTTCGCCGAGGCGGTTCCCGACGACCTTCGCGAGCGCGTGCGGGCGACCCTCGACGCGAACGACCTCGACGACGCCTACGTCCGGCTCTCCGTGACGCGGGGCGTCCAGCCAGGCAAACTGACGCCCAATCCCGACGTGGACCCGACGGTCGTCGTGCTCGTGAAGGACCTCCCACGGGGCGGGGTCGAGGGGACGACGCCGTGGGACGACCCGGCGGTGGTCCAGACGGTCAAGACTCGGCGGACCCCCGACGCCGCGAGTCCGGCGGCGGCCAAGACGCACAACTACCTGAACGGGATCCGGGCACGGCTCGAACTCCGGCGGGCCGAGACCGACGCCTTTCGCGCCGACGAGGCCCTGCTCCGAACCACCGACGACGCCGTCGCGGAGGGCGCGACGAGCAACGTCTTCTTCGTCGACGGGGGTGTCCTCAAGACCCCCGGCGAGGACTGCGACATCCTCCCCGGCGTGACCCGAGACGTGGTGATCGACCTGGCCCGCGAGGAGGAGTTCCCGGTCGAACCCGGCCGCTACGAGGTTTCCGAGGTCCGGGACGCAGACGAGGCGTTCCTGACGAACACGACGTGGGAGATTCGGCCGATCGCCAGCGTCGACGGCATCGAGATCGGGACCGGGCCGATGACGAAACTGCTCTCCCGGCTGTTCGAGGAGCGGATCGAGCGCGAGTACTACGAGCAGTAGGGAGATCAGGCGGCCGCCGTCGTGTAGAGGGTCACGCCGTCACCAGTGTCGACGGCGATACCCTGGCCGGTCGAGGCGAGCCTCGCGACCTGTCCGGTGTCGATTCGCCACAGCTCGTCCAACGTGCCGGGATCGATCGCGCGGACGCTATCTGCGGTCGCGTAGACGACGGCACCGCCGGCCCCGATCGGAGGGTGTCCGACCGGTGGCTGGCGGAGTCGCTCGACGCGCTCGCCGGTCCGCAGGTCGTGTATCGCGTAGGATCGGTCACTGTAGAGGTGTGCGTACTCGCCGATCAGCCGCGCCCCGGGACGGGCCGCCCGCGTGAGTCCGTACGGTTCGGTCCACAGGCGCGCGCCGGCGTCGTCGAGGACGGTGAAGACGGACTCGGCGTCCCGGGACGGCGAGCGCCGGGCGAGGATCCCCCGATAGCCGTCGGTGACGGTCGGTGCCCGGTACGGCACGACGTCGAGCGGCGACGACCACTGCTCGGTGCCCGCCGTGTCGTAACTGTAGACCGACCACTGCCGGCCCCGCTCCTGTGTTCGACCGGGACGCTCGGTGAACACGACCTCGGAACCGATCGATCGCACCGGCGAGATCCCGCGGTCGAACGCGGTCGACCAGCGCGCCGTTCCGTCAGCACGGTCGACGGCGTAGAGGACACCGCGGTTCGCGGTGTAGATGCGTTCTTCGTCGGCGAAGGGGTAGGCCAGTTGCGACGTCGGCCCGCCGACGTCGAACGACCAGCGGCGACGTTGGGCGACGCCGTCGTACGCGAGCAGTGTCGGCGTCCGCCCCGCCTCGGCCAGGTCCGTCCCGACGACGACCGACGCACTGTCGAACGTCGACGGCACTGTGAGGGGAAAACCGTCGAACCCGAATGTCACGTCGCCGCGCATCGACGTGAGGTCGATCCGGTAGAAGGAGCCGCGTCCGGTCGATACCGAAGGACTGTGACACGGGACGACGAGGACGTCGTCCGCCCAGCCAGTACCGAGGCCCCACGGGTGGTCGGGCAACTCGAACGTCGCCCGGCGCTCACCGGTCTCGCGGTCGAAAACGTACGCTCGGCCACCGGAGTCGCCCCCATCCGACCGGACACCGCTCGTCGCGACCGCGTACTGGGGCCCGACTGCGAACCGCGAGAGAGACCCCCAGAGATCGACCGTCCACCGTTTCTCGGGCCTGACGGTCAGGTCGGGCGACGGTGCGTCGGCCGTTCCGTCACCACCCCCACCAGCCGCTCCCGTCGTGGCGCCACTCGTCGCCGATCCGCCGCTGTCGGAGCGTTCCGGCCCCGACGAACAGCCGGCGAGTCCAGCCACTCCGAGGGCGCTCGCTGTCAAAAACTGCCGGCGGCGCGTCGTCCGATCGTACATCGGCCACACTTATCGTAGTAATTATTTAAATTCCCGTATGTTTGTGGGCCGGACGTTCCGGCTGTGCGATCGGCACGGAACGAGGTGGTGACGTCCAGAGCGTCGGGTCACTTTCCGCCGAAGCTCGCGTCGTCTAGCACCGTCTCGAACAGCAGGATGAGATAGACCGCCGCAGAGACGAACACCGCCGCCGGCCAGTCGATGCCCAGCGGTAGGAAGACCAGCGCGCCGGCCAGGATGGCGGCGAGACCACCGAGCACCAGGGCGAATCCGATCCGCGCTCGACGGGTGAGTTCGGCCGCCATCTCAGATCACGTCCTCGCGTTCGACGCCGGGCAGGTCGAGGACCAGCTCCGGGCCGTACGCACCGGCGGGCGTCTGGTAGCCGGTCGGCGCGTCGCCATCGAGGACGCGGCCGGCGATTTCGAGTGCGGACTCGACGGTCAGCTTGTAGGTCTCGGGGGTCTCCAGCCGGGAGACGGCGCGGCCACCGTCCTCGTCGGTCACTTCGCCCCAGACGTATCCCCGGCCGCGCTCGCGAGTGCGCTCGCCGGGACCGGTCACGGCGGTGTCGACGACGCGCTGGAGCGTCGATTTGACGGGGCCGATATCGAGCAACGGCGCGACGGGTCGGGTCCCGCGCATCGCCCAGATAGCCGGTTCCGGCGCGGCCATGTACACCTCGATGTTGGGGATGCCGGTCGTGTGGTAGCCGGTGACCACGTCCCCCCAGGGGATGGTGACGGCGGAGCGCTCGCCGGACCCGAAGTCGATCTTCCGGGTCCGGTAGGCAGCCGGCACGGATTCCAGCAGGCCATCCCGGCGGACGTAGCCGCCGTCGCCCGCGTAGTTCAGCATGGTCTTCATCGTCCCCGGCGAGATGTCGGCCAGGCCCTTGAACGCCAGCGCGAGGTGGGTCGCGTCGGGGAGGCGCTCGGCGAGGTGAGCGGCCAGACAGTCCGTGGGCACTACGTCGAAGCCGACGCCGGACAGCAGCACGACGCCAGCGTCGGCGGCCCGCTCGTCGTAGCCCGCGACGGCCTGGAACACGTCGATCTCCCCGGTGATGTCCAGGTAGTGCGTGCCGGTCTCGATGGCGGCCTCGACCATCGGTTCGTATGTCTCGACGAACGGGCCGGCGCAGTTCAGGACGACGTCGACCGAATCGAGGGCGTCCGTGACGGCGGCGGCGTCGTCGAGGTCGAACGCGGCCATCTCGCAGTTCGACTCGGCGGCCTGTTCGGAGAGCTTGCGCTCGTTGCGGCCGGCCAGTATCGGGTCGAGGCCCCGCGCCGTGGCTTCCTCGACGATCAGTTCCCCCGTGTACCCGTACGATCCGTAGACGAGCAGCCCGGACATACCCGACCGTCGGAGGGCCGGCCCCGTTAAGCTAGCGAGTCGGCCTCGTCACGAACCGAGGCGTTGAAACCCGCGACGGTCCAGAATCCGACATGGACGAGGACAGCCGGATCACGGCCGTCGCCGAGGTACCGACGGACTCCACCTTCCTGTTCCGGGTCCGAAATCGCGAAACCGACGAAGAGAAAGAGGCGATCGTCGTCCGTGTCACGGAAGACGGGGACGACGGGGACGACCCCGGCGAGCTGGCCTGCTGGCTCAACTACTGCCAGCACTTCACGCACATCAAACTCGACAAGGGATCGGGCGCGCCGATGCGGGACGGCGAAGTGATCTGTGCCAACCACGGCGCGTACTTCGAGAAGGACACCGGCGTGTGCACCTACGGCCCCTGTGAGGGGGCCTATCTGCAGGCCGTCGAGATCGAGGTCGCCGACGACGCCGTCTACCTGACCGACGACGACTACGCGTTCGTCGGTGTCGGGCCGGGTGAGCAAGACGATCTCGACCTCTCCTCGAAGTCCAACTACGAGTTCTGACTCGGCGGCCGCCGCTGGGTCGTCTGGAGACCGCGCGTGGTCCCCACGAGGACCATCAGCGCCCCGACGAACGCCAGCAGGACCGACCCGAGTAGGGCGAAAAGCGAGTTCCCGAAGTCGAAGCCGGTGACCAGCAATGCCGGCGGGCCGACGGCGAAAATCGCCCCCAGGAGTACGGATATCCGCTGGGTCCGCGTGAACGCCTGCTCGCGAAGGAGCAGCCGAGACGAGCGCCCGGGGACCGCCAGTCCCGCGGCGGTGATCGTCATCCCACCGACGATTCCCACGATGGACGCAACCAGGGAGTCCATGTCCCACCCGGGCGCCCCGCCCCGCTGGCTCGGGACCCGTGGTTCCTGCTGGCCGCCCTCCAGAACCCCGGTCAACAGCTGCGGAAACGCGAGCGTCACGATGCCGGTCAGCAGGACCGCGATCCCCACCGCGACCAGTGCCGTCCGCACGACGGCGCCCACTGTTCCGCGCACGTTCCTCCCATCCCCGTTGAACGCCCTATAGTTTGCTACTTTGAGGTGACCTGTCGGTTTCGCCACCCGAATCTGGGGGCCGCGGTCTCCCGGTTCCGACGGGTCGAGTGGCTACTCGATCCGGAAGGCCGGTTCGTCGACGCTCTCGCTTTTACACTCCGGACAGCGGCCGGGTCGGTTCAGCAGGTCGTCGAAGTCGTCGAACCCGCAGTCGCGACAGGTCGGCGGCGCGACGAGCAGTCGCTCGTCGGTGTGTTCGAGCGACTGGGCGATGTGTTCGACGTGGCTGATCGCCGCGCTCGCCTCGATCTCGAACTCCCGGGCGATCGCCCCGGCGGGCAACGCCTCCTCGCGGAGCCGATCGGTCACGCGCTGGCGGGTCGTCTTGTCCGTCTTCGCCTCGCGCATGGCGGTCGTTTGGGTCCGATTACCATACCTCTTCTGGACGACGCAAACTGGTGGGCGGGAGACGGTACCCAATCGTGCGGGGTCCAAAAAGAACTTAGCCCCGTAGAGTGACGCTCCGGACATGGAAGCAGTGGTTCTCGCCGGGGGCTACGCGACGCGGCTGTGGCCGGTCACGAAACACAGGCCGAAGATGCTCCTCCCGGTGGGGGAAACGACCGTCATCGATCGCATCCTCACGGAGCTAGAGACCGACGAGCGCATCGAGAACGTCTACGTCAGCACGAACGAGCGGTTCGCGCCCGACTTCGAGGCCCACGTCGAGCAGGAGGGCTACGAGAAACCGCAGCTCTCCATCGAGGAGACGACCGAAGAAGACGAGAAGTTCGGCGTCGTCGGCGCGCTGGCCCAGCTGGTCGAGCGCGAAAACGTCGACGACGACCTGCTCGTCGTCGCCGGCGACAATCTGATGGGTTTCGATACCTCGGACTTCCTCGACTACTTCGAGACGAAGGGCGCGCCGACGCTGGCCGCGTACGACGTGGGGAGCCGCGAGAAGGCCAAGTCCTACGGCCTCGTGGAACTGGACGGTCAACAGGTCGTCGACTTCCAGGAGAAACCCGACGATCCCAACAGCACGCTCGTCTCGATCGCCTGCTACGCGTTCCCGGCCGAGAGCATCCGCTTTGCGGAGTACCTCGACGGCGACAACAACCCGGACGAACCGGGCTGGTTCATCCAGTGGCTCCAGTCTCGCGAGGACACCTTCGCCTTCGCTTTCGACGACGCCTGGTACGACATCGGTACCCCCGAGAGCTACCTCGAGGCCGTCGCCTGGGAACTCGACGGCGGGCAACTCGTCGCCGAGAGCGCCACCGTCGAGGGCTCGACCGTCGGCGAGAACGTCCACGTCCTCCCCGGTGCCGAGGTGATCGACTCGACCGTCGAGTCCGCCGTCGTCTTCTCCGACGCCACCATCGAGGACTGTGAGATCCGCGACTCGATCATCGACAAGGAGACCCACGTCGAGAACCTCGACCTCGCGGGCGCGCTGATCGGCGCGCACACGCAGATCACGAACGGGAACTGACGGGCTGTCGCCTTTTCCTCCGGTCAGTCCAGCCAGGCGTCCTCGATCTCGATGTAGCCCCGTGATCCCTCCCACACGGTGTCGTAGTCCAGTCGGATCGGGCGGTCCATGTGTGGCCCGTCGGTCACCAACGTCTCGAACTCGCCGCCCTCGCCGAGGACGTGGACGCCGTACTCATCGTTGAGGGCTTCGAGATCCGCCAGGGCGTCCCGGTCGAGCGTCCGGCCGAGCCAGGACTCGTCCAGCCCGTAGGCCGCGACCTGGATGATCCGGATCTCGAAGCCGGCCGCCAGCATCGCGTCGGCGAGGTCGCGGGGGTCTTCCTGCCAGAGCGGGGCGAACAGATCGGCACCGAGTCTGTCGGCCATCGCCTCGATCCGGCTGGTCTGGTACTCGCTCTCGACCGCGCCCGCGGTCAGGCCGGCGATCCCGCCGGGGAGGTCGCCGTCGAGATCCCGGAGGGCGGCTTCGAGGGGTTCCAGTTCGGCGTCGCCCTGTGCTCCGGCGTCGGTCGCCGTCGCCGCCTCGAAGTCGTCGGGGTGTACGTCGACCAGCGGGATGCCGACGCTCTCGGCCGCCAGCGCGGTGAGGTTGGTCGCCGGAACGTGGTACATGTAGGAGTCGCCATCGGGGTGGACGGTGACCAGTCGCTCGACCGCCAGTCCGTCTTCGAGCGCGCGGTACAGCGCCCACGAGGAGTCCTTGCCGCCCGAGAAGAGACTGACCCACGCGCCGTCGTCTGCCATGTCTTCGGGTTGTCGGCGGCCGCGTAAATCCACACCGGTCCCGTGTCACTGCTGTTCGGCGAGCTCCTCTTCGAGGTCGGCCTCGTTGAAATACGAGGAGAAGCGCACACCGACCAGCGAGACGAAGATGCCCGCGAGAATAAAGAGCAACAGGCGGATCCGGGGTTCCAGCGTCATGCCCTGTATCGAGACGGCACCGACGTCCATCGCCGGCATCCGGAACGCCGAGAACACGCCCGCACTCTCGAGGAAGAACGCGGAGAACCCCCGGACGACGAGCCCGACCGCGACCGCACCGAACGGCAGGTTGACGTAGGCGCTGCGCACCCGGTCGTCGCGGATGATCTCGTCGAGCAGGCGGCCGGTCGAGCCGGCGAAGGCCGCCGCAGTCAGCCACGGGATCGCGTCGAAGGCAAAACGCATCGCGAGGATGAAGGGCGCGTCGCTGCCGGTCGCCGACACGCCGATGGCACCCGCGAAGACGCCGATCAGCGCCAGTCCGACGGCCACGACGTAGGTGACAAGCGACACCCGCCCCGAATAGAGGGCGTTCTGGATCTGCCCGGGCAACGAGGCCAGCACGGAGTCGATGCCCAGCCCCTTGTAGAGGAAGAAGACGCCGATGACGGCGGCGATGGCACCGGCCGCGACGGCCGGGCTGTCCGCGAGCGTCATCAGCGCCGGAAAGGCGAGCAAGGCGACGCCCACGGGAACGAGGACCGTCTTCCGGAGTTCTTCGTCGGCGAGGAACTGCTTGAGCAGGTAGTAGGTGGACTCGATGTCGCGGGCCTGTCGGACGACGACGCGGTCGACCGCGTCCACACGCACCCGGCTCTCGACGATTGGCACCAGACGTTCGTCCTCGGCGCTGTCGACGACGACGACCGCCGATTCGAGGTCGTACTCCTCGACCAGCTGTTCGGTCTGTCGCGCGACGGCCCTGTCGGTCGAGACGGAGTCGCCGGCCGCCGAGAGCACCGCGACTACCACGTCTTCGCCGTCGTCGCGCAGGTCACGCGTGACCCGCAACGCTTCGAGCACGCAGTTGACACGGCTGTCTTCGGGATCGGCCACGCCCAGATCCGTCACGAGCGACTGGACGGCCTCCCACCCCACGACCGGCGGCTCCGCACCGAGGTTCCCCGTCCGGTCGATACACGCCACCAACGTGGTCACGACCGACGTTCGTGGCCCGACGGATAAAAAACATTGCAGGCCGACTCAGAGCCGGAAGTCGAACCCGTCGGCGTCGTCGAAGACGCTCGCGACCCCGGCACCGAACGCGTACGCGACGGAAGCCGCTCCGCCACCGATGCGGTCGCGGAGCCCCAGCGACGGCGTGAACTCCCGAACGCTGACCGATTTCCCGAGGTGCTGTTCCAGCCGGTCCTCCACGTCCTCGCGGGTTCCGATCTCGTCGACCAGCCCGATGTCGTGGGCCTCGCCGCCGAGGTAGATCCGGGCTTCCGTCTCCCGAACCCGCTGGGGGTCCATGTCCCGCCCCTCGGCGACGGTGTCCACGAAGTCGTCGTAGTAGTCGTCGACGATCCCCTGGAGGTACTGGCGTTCGTCCTCCGAGAGCTCCTTGAGCGGGACGCCGGCGTCCTTGTACTCGCCGGCGGTGAACTGCTCGTAGCTCACGCCGAGTTCGTCGGCCAGGTCGTTGACGTTGACCCGCGAGCCGATGACGCCGATCGAACCGACGATACTCCCGCGGCGCGCCCACAGTTCGTCACAGCCGCTGGCGATGTCGTACCCCCCGCTCGCACACACGTCCGTCGCGTACGCGACAGTCGGGCCGTCGAACCGTTCCGCGGCCAGCCGGATGTCCTCGCTCGGGACGATCTCACCCCCCGGCGTGTTGAGTTTCACGAGCAGGGCCTCGGCCGCCCCACTATCGGCCCGTTCGATCTGCTCGACGATGGCGTCGGCGTCCGCCCCGGTCGGACTGGAGACGAGACTGCCGCCCGTGGACCTCGTGATCGGTCCCTCGACGGCGACCTCCGCGACGTTGTACCCCGGGAGGACGGCGCTGGCCACGGACCCGCCCGCCCGAACGGCCAGCGGGAGGAGTGACACGACCAGCACGACCCCGAGCAACGTCGTCAGGTCCTGGGGGTAGACGACCAGCAGTAGCCACGCGAGCGCGACGATTCCGATCACACAGACGAGTGCGAGGACGCCACGACCCAGCGCCCGCAACCGTCCTTGTCCACCGCTCATGCCTGGCTCTCGGGGCCCGACGACAGTAAAACTACCAGCCTTCGACCGACACCGACCGGCGGTTCGGCGTGTCCAGTGGGAAGGTTCGAACTTGGCCGTAGCAGTCGAGCATCGCCACTGACCGAGCGAAAACGAGAGAGAATCCCGCGTCGTCTAGAGCAGCCCCGTCTTCTGGAGCTTCATCAGGTCCTCGGTGTCGAGGGTTTCGCCTTCCTTGAACTTCTGGTAGATCTCCTCTGCCTCCTCGCGTGCGGCTTCCTGCTCTTCCTCGCGCTTGCTGCGTTCCTCCTCCTCTTCTTTCTTGTCGAGTTCGCGCAGGCGCTTCTGGACGCGCACGAAGTCCTCGTGGTGCTGGTCGGCTGCCTCCTGGGCCTCCACGAACTTCTCGTGCATCTCGTCGGCTTCGTCACGGATCTCGTCGGCCTCGCGGTAGGCCTCGATCATCTGGTTGTGATGTTTCTGGGCCTCGTCGGCGAGTTCCGTGACTTTCTGGTGGTGCTGGGAGGCTTCCGAGCGGATCTCTTCGGCTTCCGCCTTGAGTTCCTCGACGTCACCGGTCTGATCGAGTTTCTCCTGTTTCTCCTGGAGCTGTTCCCGTTTGTCCTCGATCTTCTCGATCAGTTCCCGCTCTTCTTCCGGGTTGAGGACCTCGGTCTGCTGTTTGAACTCCAGATCCTCGATCTCCTCTTTGAGCTGGTCGATGGAGCTTCCCTCGTCGAGTTCGAGGTCGGATTTCATCTCCTCGACCTGATCGAACAGCTCGTTTGCTTCGGCGTTGAGCTCGTTACGTTTCTCCTTGTGTTCCTGGACCTGGGAGTTGAGCTCGTCGCGCTGCTCGCGGTGTTCCTGGGCCTCGTCGACCTTCTCGCGAGTCTTCGCGTTCAGGTCGTCCCGGCTGGAGGCACGCTCCGATGCGAGCTGGTTCAGATCGTTTCGTCGGTCGCGGAGCTGACCGGCGAGTTTGATCAGTTCGCCTTTCGATTTGTTTTCAATGTCGTCGTCTGTTACTTCGATGTTTTCGGATTCGTCGATTGACTCTGCCATATTTTAACACCTCTATGCCATTACCGCTCCAGCACGCGACAGTTGGGACTGCGTGGCGACAGCCAGCACCTGATAAGTAGGATTCCCTGTCATTCTACGGGCATCGCACGATACTGCCGGAACGCTGGAGGCGTTCTGGTGAATCATACTATTGGGGAAGACAATTTAAATATTCCGGTCGCTAACCCCCGTGAAAACAGCTACCAAACGCCCGACGGGACCACGGTACGGTCTCGCATGGACCGGCAATTACCGGTGGAAGCGGTAGGTGTTTTCCACGACCCGATCCGGAAGCGACAGAGCCAGTGTGGCCGACTCGGCCTCGTCCGGAATCGCAATCGAGTCCGGCGTCGCGGTGTCCCCAGCCTCGACGCTCACTTCGACTTCGCCGCCCTCGTCGCCGGCGGACCACTCGATGGTTCCCGAAATCCCGTCCCGCCCGTCGTTGAGGACCGTCAGCGGCGTCGTCTCACCGGGAGCCGGCGCGGCGAGCGTGGCCTGGACGGGTTCGTAGGCCTCCCGGAGCGCTTCGAATCCAGTCTTCGGGTCGCCGTCGCGTTCGACGACGCCCATCCCCGCAGGCGTGGCGTCACGGAGGGCGTGCGCCGCGAACAGCGAGCTGTCGCGCCGCCGGAGTTCCTCGGCGACGCGCTTGACGACGCGGGCCTGGTAGGCCTGTGAGGCGTCGGTTCCGCCCTCGACGTGGGCATCGTGTTTCGCCCGGTCGAAGGCCGGGTCGTCGTCGGGTATGACCGTACCGTACGCGCCGGCCCCGAACTCGCCGACGACGTCGCCGACCTCGAACGTGTCGAGGACCCAGCTCACGTCGTCGACGTCGCCGTAGTCCCAGCCGGGATACAGCGTCGGCGCGTCGGCCCCACTGCCCAGCGCGCCCACGACGGGAAAGAGGAGTCGGTCTTCGGGAAGCGCCGTGGCGACCGACTCGGCCGGCCCGCGGTCGTAGCTGGCTCGCCAGGCCCGCCAGCGCAGGCGCAACCGGTCGAGTGTTCCGGACCCGAGCGGCTCCGGAAAGAGATCGAGCGGGTCGTCGTGAACGCTGTACGCGAACAGCGAAGGGTGCCGTCCGTAGGTCCGGTCGAGCGCGGCCGCGAGATCCTGGCCGCGGTCGGCGTCGAACCCCCCGGGACCGGTCAGCGGCAGGTCCTGCCAGACCAGCAGGCCGGCCTCGTTGCAGGCCTCGTACACTGCGGGGTCAGGCGCGTGAGCGTGCATGCGTACGAAGGTGGCGTTGGCGTCGACGGCCCGCTCGACGTCCTCCGGGGTGGCCGAGAGGAGCGTGACGCCCCGGCCCGGGACGCGTTCGCCGTTGACGACCAGGCCGTCGGCGTCGCGGTCCACGGAACAGAGGCCGGTGACGACGGAGCGAGTCGCGTCGCCGATCTTCGCCCGGACGGTGTACCGGTGCTGGGGCCCGAGTCCACGCGGCCACCACAGCGACGGGTCGCGCACGTCGATGGTGTGTTCGACGACGGCCCGTTCGCCGGCGTCGGCCTCGACGGCGGCCCGGTCCATCATCCCCCGGCTCTGGAACTCGCCTTCGGGGCGCAGAGAGAAGGTGACGCGATCGTCGAGGTCGGTGTCCGTCTCGACGATCGCTCGAACGTCGATCTGTGCGTTCCCCTCGACCAGCCGCGGGTGCACGTCCAGTTCGTAGATGAACGTGCTGGGGTGAGTCTCGACCGTCGCGTCCCACCAGATACCGGGGATGCGGTCGCGGTCCGGGATCAGGTCGGTGTCGTGGACGCCGCCGAACCGGTCCTCGGGCGGGCGGCACTCGACGATCAGTTCGTTCTGGTCGTCGGGTTCGAAGGAGTGGCGGAACGGTCGGAAGTAGGCGTCGTGTTCGCCGACGAGATCGCCGTTGAGCCAGATGCGCGCGTGGGCGAATAGCCCCTGCAGTTCGATGACGGCGCGGTCCTCGTCGCCCGACCGGGGGTCGTCGAACACCGAGCGGTACGCGGCGGCGTCGGCGTCGGCGAACACCTGTGGCCGACCCGGTATCTCCACCGGCGTCCACACGTCCGGTTCGGGTTTGCCCGCCCCCGGCTCGACCGACGTCCCAGTCCACTCGCCCAGCATATACGTGTCCGGGCGTCCGCCTGTGCCATATCCTTTACGCGACATTCGGCCCTCGAACTGGACCCGGCCCGACTACTTTCACTTTCACCCCGCGGACGGCTCGCTTTGATACCCGATCCGCTCGTCTCTACTGACATGATCGAAGAACTGTCCTGTACCTGCAGTGGCTGCGACCGAGAGCTCCGCGAGGAGTCGCTCCGACTTACCTACCGGACCGACGGCGGCGAGCGCCGCGCGTACGAGTGTGCCTGTGGCACCGTGACCATCACCGTCGCGCGCTGAAACGACCCGCTGAAGTGGGCCGGGCGGAAACGCCGGAGTATGGAAGAAGTCGTTCGCGCACGCGGCCACGAACACGTCTCGGCCGAGCACGCGAGTACCTTCGAGGTCACGAGCGACGACTACCTCACCCCGGCCGGCGACTGCATCCTCGGCATCGAAGCCGACCGCGTCCCCGCCGACTTCGACCCCGAGTTCGTCGCCGCCTGCCAGTCGGCCGACGCGACGATCACCGTCACGCTGGAAGCCGGCGGCCACACCGAAACCGTCACCGGCCGCGGCCACCCCGACCTCGCCTTCGAGAACGACCGTAGCGCCGTCGGCCGCACGAGCGACTACGTCGACGACCGAACGATCCTGGTCGAGGCCGACGCCGCTGCCGAGAGTCTGGACCGTGAGCTCGTGGCGGCGCTGGCCGATGGCGCGGATCTGACGATGACGCTGACCGTCGAGTGAGCCTGCCGGGAGTTCACCCTCTCCTCTGTCCCGAAAGGTCATTTCGACACGGAACAGTCTCCCCCCGCGTCGGGGTCCGGCTCCGATCGACCGGTGTTCCTTTTGAGTCTGGGTCGCTAGACGGGGTATGTCCGACGACCCCGAACCGGCCGAGAACATCAGCGGGGGTACAGCGGGCGGCGGCTACGCAGACACCTTCGACGCCGACGCGCCAGCGACCCGCGCCGACGCCGTGGTCGACCGTCTGGGCGACCTCTACTGGCAGAAGTCCTACGGCGGCCGGGACGCCTTCGAGTGTCTCGTCCGCACGATCCTCAGTCAGAACACCAGCGACGTGGCCAGCCAGCCCGCCCACGACGCCCTCGTGGATCGATATGGAGGTGGGCCGGACCTCGCAGAGGCGCTCGCCAGCGCCGACCAGCCCGAACTCGCCGAGACGATCAGTTCGGCCGGACTCTACAACCAGAAGTCCGAGCGCATCGTCGACATCGCCGAGCGCATCGTCGAGGAGTACGGCGGCGAAGACGCGTTCGACGCCTTCGTCCGCGAGGACGACCCCGGAACGGTTCGGGACACGTTGCTCGACATGACCGGCGTCGGTCCCAAGACCGCGGACTGCGTGTTGCTGTTCGCCGGCGGTCGCGACGGCGTCTTCCCCGTCGACACGCACGTCCACCGCATCGCGCGCCGGATCGGGCTCGCACCACCCGAGGCCGACCACGAGACCGTCCGGGAACACCTCGAACGCGACGTGCCCGGCGGGAAGTGCGGGTTCGGCCACACCGCGATGATCCAGTTCGGTCGCGAGTACTGTTCGGCGCGCAAGCCCGACTGTCTCGACGACCCCGAGGCCTGTCCGATGGCGGACGTCTGCGACCAGGTCGGCGTCGATCCGACGGCCGGCGACGTGACCGATCCCGCCGAGGCCGGGGTGGCCGATGACTGAGACCGCCGGCGGCGCGAGTCGCTATCTCGACACCGAAGGCGTCTACCGCAGAGTCGCGGAACGGCTGGGCCGGGCCGAGACGTGGTCGCTCAGCCACCACGACGCCGGACTGGGCAACGAGACGCTGTTTCTCGGCTGGGGCTCGCGACGGTTCGTCCTCCGGCGGCCGCCGCTCTCGGAGACGACCCGAGCGAGCCACGACGTGCGCCGGGAGTACCGGGTGCTGTCGGCGCTGGACTGGACGGACGTGCCGACGCCGCGGCCCGTGCTGGTCTGTGACGACGAGTCCGTCGCCGGCGCGCCGTTTGCCGTCCAGCAGCGAGTGTCCGGGGACGTACTCCGCCACGGCGAACCCGTCGAGTACGCGACGCCTGACTACCGCGAGACGGTCGCCGAGGAACTCGTCGATACGCTCTCGGCGATCCACGCCGTCGACCTCGACGAGGTGGAGTTGACCGACCTCGGGTATCCGGACCTCTCGGCGCGGATCGAGACGTGGCGCGCGCGGTTCGACCGCTACCGCGCCGAGACCGACCGCGAGGTTCCGGGCGTGGACGCGGTGGCCGACTGGCTCGCCGCGAACGTCCCGGCGTCGGGCGAGCGGACGCTGATCCACGGCGACTACACGCTCGCGAACGTGGCGTTCAGTCGGTCGACGCCGCCGGAACTGGTCGGGGTCCTGGACTGGGAGCGAGCGGGTGCCGGCGACCCGCTGGTGGACCTCGGCCGGCTGACGGCGTTCTGGTTCGAGAACGAGAGCGAGCGCGCGGGACTGCCCGCAGTTGTGGTACCCGGGTTCACGACGCGCGAGGGATTCCCGTCACGGTCGGCACTCGTGGATCGGTACGAGAGCGCGACTGGGCGACCGTTCACCGACGAGCGGTTCTACCGGGCGCTGGCGGTCTACGAACAGGCCGCCGTCTGCGAGGGGTACTACCTCCGACACCTGGGAGGGGAGTCCGACCGGCCGGCGTTCGCGGCGATGGCCGATGCAGTTCCGGCACTGCTCGAACGCGCCCAGCGGATCGTCGAGGGAGAGGAACGGGGTCTCTGACGGGTGACCCCGCCGTGACCGTCATTCCAGCGGACCGAGGCAGGGGCGAGCAGGCGACACGGGGGGTATCCGGCGGAGCGGCGTGTCGCACACCCGCCCAGTGCGCTCCGCGGCCGTGGTCAGGTCACGGGCAGCGCTGGTCGCGGTTCGGGAGATAAACCTACGGCTGGCCTGCCCAGCGAACCCGCCGCTGTCCCCCGTCGGTGGCGAAGATTGAAACGCGTCCTCGACCAGCGATGAAGCGTGAAACGACCGACACCCTCAGAGTGGCACGAGCGGGACAGCTACCGGAAACGGATTCTCGCGACGGACGCGGAAATCGGCGCCGACGGAAACCTGCTTCAGGTCGTCGAGGTGCCGCCGGGCGAACACGTCGAGCCCCACTTTCATCGTGAGACGCGGGAAGTGTTCTACGTCCAGCAGGCCGGCGGCCGGTTCGTGATCGACGGGACCGAGGTGACGCCGGCGACCGGCGAGGTCGTCGTCTGCGAACCGGGCGACGTTCACGAAGTGTACAACGACTCCGACGAACCGTTTCGCATCCTCGTATTCAAAGCCGACCTCGCCGAGGACGATACGGTCTGGGCCTAGAGGAACCGGAAGGTCTCCAGATTCTTCGGCGCGAACGTCCGCATGTTGAACTCGTGGTACAGCGCCGAGGACAGGTCCTGCGTGGACTGCTCGTCGCCGTGGACACAGAGCACTTTCTCCGGACGTGGGTTCATCGTCTTCACGAAGTTCTCTAGCCCCTGCCGGTCGGCGTGGCCGGAGAAGCCGTCGACGGTCTCGACGTTACAATTCAGCGTCAGCGAGTCCGAGCGCCCGCGGCCGCGACTGTTGCCCAGCGGGACCTTGTCCTGCCCCTTCTGGATGCGGCGGCCCAGCGTCCCCTGTGCCTGGTAGCCGACGAACGTCAGCGTCGTGTCCGGGTCCGGCCCGAGGTGTTCGAGCCAGGACATGATCGGCCCGCCGGTGACCATCCCCGACGTCGAGAGGATGATCGCGGGGCCGCCGTCGGCGACCTCCCGGCGTTCCTCCTCGCCGCCGTCGATGTGGTTGAACTGGTCGGCCAGGAACGGGTTCTCGTCGTCGTGGAAGATACGGTCGCGCAGGTCGTCGCGCAGGTACTCCGGATAGGTGGTGTGGATCGCCGTCGCCTCCCAGATCATCCCGTCGAGGTGGACCGGCATCTCCGGAATGTCGCCGCTGCGCATCGCCTCCTCGATGACGAGCATCATCTCCTGGGAGCGGCCCACCGCGAACGCTGGGATCAGGATCTTCCCGCCCTCGTCGTAGGTCTCGTTGATGACGTCCTTGAGCTTGCGCTCTGAGTCTTCCTGGTCGGTCTGGTAGTCGTTGCGACCACCGTAGGTGGACTCGAGGACGAGTGTCTCGACGCGGGGGAACTCGTTGACCGCGCCGTTGAACAGGCGGGTGTCCTCGTAGTGGATGTCCCCCGAGAAGGCGACGTTGTACAGTCCGTCGCCGACGTGGAAGTGCGCGATCGAGGACCCGAGGATGTGCCCCGCGTTGTGGAGGGTCAGCTTGATGTCCGGCGAGATGTCGGTCACGTCGCCGTACTCGAGCGGGATGCAGTGCTTGATCGCCTCCCGGACCATCTCGGACTCGTATGGCGGCGCACGGCCTTCCTTGGCCGCCACGTCGAGATAGTCCAGCGTGAGCAGCCCCATCAGGTCCCGCGTGGGCTCCGTGCAGTAGATCGGGCCGTCGTAGCCGTACTTGAACAGCAGCGGGATGAGCGCGGAGTGGTCGAGGTGGGCGTGGGTCAGCACGACCGCGTCGAGGGAGTTCGCGCCCGAACCCAGCGCTTCGGGAACCTGCAGGTAGGGTACTTCGTCTTCGGCACCGGGCTTGTCGCCGCAGTCGATCAGGACGCGCGTCTCGGGCGTCGAGAGGATGAACGAGGCGCGGCCGACCTCCCGGCAACAGCCCAGCGTCGTGATGCGCACCCACTCGTCGTCGGACATCTCCTCCCGGTGGATCTGTCGGCCGATCCGTTCGAGGATGTCCCGGCGCTCGTCGCGCTCCTGTTTCAGGAAGTTCCGCACGTTCGAGACCGTCGAGGACTCGATGGGCGGCGTCCGGACGACCTCGGGAGTCCAGCCGACCTTCTGGGTGATCTCACGGAGCGTCGATCCGTGGCGCCCGATCACCATGCCTGGTTTCTCGGCCTCGATGACGACCTCGCCGGTGTCGGCGTGAAAGTCCAGATCCGTGATACCGGCCTCCTCCGGCGTCACGTTCATGATCTGCTCGCGGGCCTTGTCGGGCACCGAGAGCACGTCCGGGTCCGGCCGGACGGTGATGCGTTTGCGCAACTGGCTCGCCAGCTGCCGGATGAGATCGCCGTTCTGGGCGAACTTCTTCGGGTCGCGCGTGTACACGACAAGTTCCGGTCCTTCGTACTGGACGTCCGAGATGGAAATGTCGTCGGGAACTTCGCTGACGATCTCTGCTTTCAACTCGTCTAACTGATTTTCTACCGTACTCATAGCTCGAAAATGGCCAAAAAGCGGTCCTGCGTCCGTGCCGAACACCGGCGGTGGTCGATGGGGGTCGTCCCCACCGGCCCCCACACGGCGGGACACAGGCTGTCTCCTGTAAGGGTCATAGTGTCTTGTGTGATCCGCTATATGCGGTCCGAACTCGTCGCTGCAGGATGAGTCCGGAAAACCGGCCTGTATCCGCCTCTATTGCCCCTCCATTATAAAAGCCTTCGCAAAACAGTAGGTATTTCGGGACGATGACCACCCATGCACGTCTCCCCTGCCGTCGTCGCCGCCGAACACGAGTGGGTCCGTGACCGCGCACCGACGGTCGTCGCACTGATCGACACTGTCCGCGCCGCCCTGGGCGAGCAGTTCGACACGGAGGTCGCCAGCGTGACGGTCGACCAGTACCACCGGACGGTCGACGAGGTGTTCTCCGACGGCGACTTGGCGGTCAACGTCGCCGCCCTCGTGTGCCTCCTGCGCGACCTCGACGTGGACGGGGATTACCCCGGGTTCGTCGTGGACGAACTGCTCGGCCGGGAACTGGCCGGGATGCTCGCTGGGAACCAGCCGCTCCGGTTGCTCGGGGAAGCAACCTTCCACTACGCGGACGTGCTGACCCACAACCCCGAGGACACGGCCGGCGCGGACGACCTCGACGCCGCACTCGCCGCCGGGTTTCAGACGCGGCTCCCGGGCTGGGAGTGGACCGAGACGCCGAGTCCGTTCGGGATCGAGTGAGTAACTGCGCGTGGCTGGCGCTTCCTGATCGCTCGGAAACCGGAGAACGGCGAACGCGTGTCGGTGCCACCCTCTGGGCCCCACCCCAGCGGTCCCCCTGTACCCCCCCAGGTACCGTCGCGAGGGAACCGTCCGTACCACGGGTCGTTCCCCGATGGCCCCCTCAGCCATCGGGCTACACGTTCGCACACACTCTCCGGGGGTGTAACCTTCGCCGGATATAGAGGGGCATTTATTACGACCCCCATCGCGCACTGCGGGCACGGATCAGGCGTCGCCGTACGTGGCTCGGAGATAGGTGACCAGGGCCGCGACGCGGTTGGGGTCGTAGGTCCAGAACCCGCCGTAGGTAGCCGGATCGCGCTCGCGCGCGAACAGGCCACAGCTCTGTGACCGTGCAGCCGCGTCGGGCTGGAAGGCCACGAACCAGAACTGCCCGAGTTCGCCGCCGTCGGTGTGGATCGTCACGCCGGGGATCGGCGGGGCGTGCCACGCGCCGTCGAAGTAGAGGTGGATGTCGAGGTCACTCTCGGCGAGCCGTTCGTAGACGGGGCGCTGGGCGGCCAGTGCCGCCGGTCGCTGGAAGCCGACGTGGAGTTCACCCTGGCCGTGTCGCCAGGCGCGGTCCTCGAACTCGCGGGTCGCCGCCAGCAGTTGCCGCCGCTCGACCGACTGGAAGAGCGTTTCGTCGAGGAGTTTCAACAGCGGTTCGAGCGAGCCGGTCTCGGTGGAATCGGCGTCGAGAACCCCGGCGGCGGGTTCGAACAACGTCGCGACGGTTTCGAGGGAGACGGTTCCGAGGAAGTGGTCGCCCTGCCGGACGGTTATGAACCCCTCCCCGGAGTCGGACGGGAGGTGGTCGAACCGTACGTCCACGTGCCAGTCCGCGAGTCGTTCGGCGAGTTCCGACGGTGGATCGGCGGCGTAGACGGTCACCGTTCGCCGTTGGGCCGTCAGGTCGTCGAGGAACGTCTGTAGTGTCTCGGTCATCGATCGAGCAAATCACCGAGAGACTGGGATCGGTCACCGGGTGCCGCGGCCTCGACCCGGAAGGTCACGTCGAGAGAGTCGTTCACCCACTCGGGATAGTCGCCGAGCGCGACGACACCGGTGTCCGGGTCGTACTCGACGAGACCGCATTCCAGGAGTTTCGGCAGGTGGACGTGTTGCAGCGCGATGTGCATCCGGTCGTGGGTGGCCGGATCGACGTCGGGCCCGGCGTCCGTCGCGAGCCAACCGGTCAACACGTCCGTCAGCTCCTGCTCCGTGGCGTCGCCGTGTTCCCGGAGATAGTAGAGGACGAACCGACGGCTGTGGTTCGAGAGTGCCTCCAGTCGACCGTCGACGGCGCGGGGAGGGGATGACATGGTATCAAGACCCACGAGTGTAACTGTAACACAGGTTGGTTTATTTATTTTTGCGGTGTAATTATACTGTACTCCGGCGGCGTCTGCAGTGGACACGGCGGGTTTATTACGCCCGTGCCGGATGACCGTGTATGAGCGATTCGCAGGAACTCGGTATCACCGAGAGCAAGGAGCACGCGACGGGCGAGTGGTACGCGGAAGTGATACAGAAAGCCAAACTCGCCGACTACGCACCGATGGGTGGGTTCATCGTCACGCGTCCGCGCGGATACGCGCTCTGGGAGCGACTCCAGAACCACCTCGACGGCTGGTTCAAGGACACGGGCGTCACCAACGCCTACTTTCCGATGTTCATTCCCGAATCCTATCTCGAAAAGGAGAAGGACATCGTGGAAGGGTTCGACCCCGAAGTGGCGTGGGTCACCCACGGCGGCTACGACGAACTCGAAGAGCGCCTGGCCGTGCGCCCGACCAGTGAGTCGATCATCACGCCCTTCCTCGCGCAGTGGACCCGGAGCCACCGCGACCTCCCCCACCGCGTCAACCAGTGGTGTTCGGTCGTCCGGTGGGAGGCCACCGAGACCAAGCCCTTCTTCCGTACCAAGGAGTTCCTCTGGCAGGAGGGTCACACCGCCCACGAGGACGGCGACGAGGCCTGGGACGAGGCGATGACACGGCTGGACCAGTACGAGAAACTCTACGAGGACGTGCTGGCCATTCCGGTCCTCCGTGGCCGCAAACCCGACCACGACAAGTTCCCCGGCGCGGACACCACGACGACCGTCGAAGCCCTGATGCCCGACGGGAAGTCCGTACAGGGCGCGACCTCCCACTATCTCGGGCAGTCCTTCGCCGAGGCTTACGACGTGACCTACGTCGACGAGAACGAGGACGAACAGACCGCCCACACCACCTCCTGGGGGCTGTCCTGGCGCTCGCTGGGCGCACTGGTGATGACCCACTCCGACGATCAGGGACTCGTCCTCCCGCCCGCGCTCGCGCCCGAGCAGGTCGTCATCGTGCCGATCTGGCAGGAGGACACGAAAGACGAGGTCCTCGAATACGCCGAGGACCTGGCGCTGGATCTGGACGACCGGTTCCGGGTCCACCTCGACGACCGTGACGAACGCAATCCCGGGTTCAAGTACAACGAGTGGGAGCTCAAGGGCGTCCCCCTCCGGATCGAGGTCGGCCCCAACGAAGTCGACGACGAGGAGGTCACCCTCGTCCACCGGCCCGACGGGGAAACCGAAACCGTCGACCGCGCCGGACTGGGCGACACCGTCGACGACCACCTCGACACGGTGTTCGCGAAGCTGAAAGCCGACGCCGAGGAGAACCTCGAAGCGAACGTCCGGGAAGCCCACAGCCGCGAGGACATCCTCGGCACCATCGGCCAGCACGGCGGCTACGTCAAAGCGCCGTGGTGTGGCGACGAGGACTGTGAGGACCCGATCAAGGAGGCCATCGCCGCGGAGATCGTCATGGTCCCGATGGACCCCGACGAGGACCCCATCGCCGACGACTGTGCGATCTGTGGCGAGGACGCCGCCGAGACCGCCTACTTCGCGAAGAGTTACTGAATCCCGGGCCAATAACCGGCCTATTTTGCTGGTAGATTGCGCTTCTGGACCTCTCGCGACGGTGCGGCCGAACCCGTTCGACCCGAAATGGTTCGTCCGTTGAAAATAAGGTTCCGGCGGACCAGGATATCTCTCAAGTGTGTTTCGGTTTTTCGTCGAATATTGTCAGTACTGTAGTGAATGTGTTTATATGCCCTTATTTGCGTTTAACAGACCCTTAGCCCTTGAGGGACAGTCTCTTAACGGACCAGTCAAAGTAAGACGTATGGTTGGGCAACGGACTACTGATGAGTCTGCGAGCGAGGCCGGGCTCGCGGATCCCACTGACGTACGGTCTAACTGTGGCGTCGGTGTCGTCATGGACCTCGACGGGGGTCGAGACAACGACATCGTCGCAGACGGTTTGGAACTACTCGAGAACCTCGAACACCGCGGAACGACGGGCGCGGAGGAGAATACCGGCGACGGGGCCGGTATCCTGCTCCAGATGCCTCACGAGTTCTTCGACGCCGAGGTCGACGCCGACCTTCCACAGCAGGGCGAGTACGCGGTCGGGTCGCTCTTTCTCCCCCGCGACGACGAGGCCGTCTCGGGACTGAAAGACCTGTTCGAGTCGAAACTGGCGTCGGAAGGTCTGGAGGTCTTTCACTGGCGGACCGTCCCGACGGACAACTCGACGCTCGGCGCGACGGCGGTCGAGTCCGAACCCCGCGTCGAGCAGGCGTTCGTCCGCCCCGACGGTGACGTGACCGACGAGGAGTTCGACAAGCGCCTCTACGTCGCGCGACGGGTCGTCGAGAACACGGTCGAAGACGAACAGCCGGCTGGTCACGAACGCTTCTACGTCGTCTCTCTCGATCAGGACACGGTCGTCTACAAGGGCCTCCTGCTCGCGGAGCAACTGCCCGAGTACTACCCCGAACTCACCGACGAGCGGATGGCTTCGACGTTCGCGATGGTCCACGCGCGGTTCTCGACGAACACGCTCGGCGCGTGGCACCTCGCACACCCCTACCGCAACATCATCCACAACGGCGAGTTCAACACCATCCAGGGCAACATCAACTGGATGCGCGCCCGCGAGACGGACCTCTCCGCGGGGGGCTTCGCCGATCACTACTCCGACGCGGAGATGGAGAAGCTCAAGCCGATCATCGACGACCCCGAGCAGTCCGACACGGCCAGCGTCGACAACGGCCTCGAACTCCTCATGGAAGGTGGCCGCGACCTGCCCCACGCGCTCCGGATGCTCATCCCGGAGGCCTGGCGCGGCGAGGCCAACATGATCTCCCAGAAGCGACGGGACTGGTACGACTACCACGCCTCGCTGGTCGAGCCTTGGGACGGCCCCGCCCTCGTGGCGGCGACCGACGGCGAGCGCATCGGCGCAGTGCTCGACCGGAACGGCCTGCGCCCCTGCCGGTACGACATCCTCCAGAACGGCCGCCTCGTGATGTCCAGCGAGGCCGGCGCGCTCGACAACGACCCGGCGGAGATCCAAGAGCGCGGACGGCTCCAGCCCGGACAGCTCTTCCTCGCCGACCCCAACGAGGGGCGGGTCATCCCCGACGAGGAGGTGTTCGACCGCCTCACCGACGAGAAGTACGCCGAGTGGGTCGAGAAGGAGCAGGTTCACCTCGACGACGTCGCCGACCACGAGACCGAACCCAAAGGTGGCGTCGACGCCCTGCGGTCCTACCAGGCGCTGTACGGCTACACCTACGACGAGGTCGACCACCTCATCCAGCCCATGGCCGAGAAGGGCAAGGACCCGGTCGGCTCGATGGGTGACGACACGCCGCTGTCGGTGCTCACCGACCACAACCGACCGCTCTTTAGTTACTTCAAGCAGCTGTTCGCCCAGGTGACGAACCCGCCGCTGGACTACATCCGCGAGGAACTCGTCACCTCGCTCGAATCGCGGCTGGGCCACCAGCGCAACCTGCTCGCCGAGAGCCAGGACCACGCTCGCCAACTCGTCGTCGACTCACCCGTTCTCACCGACGAGGAGACGGCGGCGATCAAAGACATCGACGAGAACGGACTCTCGACGACGGTCGTCGACATCACCTACGACCCCGCGGAGACCGACCTCCGGACGGCCGTCGAAGACGTGCGGGCCGAGGCCGACGCGGCCGCGACCGAACACGACATCATCGTCCTCTCGGACCGGACTGCCGGCGAGGACGCGATTCCGATCCCGAGCCTGCTGGCCGTCGGTGGCGTCCACCACCACCTCGTTCGCAGCGGCCTGCGAAACCACGTCGGGCTCGTCGTCGAGTCGGGCGACCCGCGCACCGTCCACCACTTCGCGACGCTGATCGGCTACGGCGCGGGTGCGGTCAACCCCTACCTGGCCTACCAGACCATCGAGGATCTGGTGGCCGGGCCGGACGGCGCGAACCTCGACACCGCCATCGAGGCCTACATCGGAGCCGTCGAGGACGGCCTCCTCAAGACGATGGCCAAGATGGGCATCTCCACCGTGGAGAGCTACCAGGGTGCCCAGATCTTCGAGGCCGTCGGACTCGACTCCGACTTCGTCGCCGAGTACTTCGAGGGGACGACCTGCCGCACCGAAGGCATCGAGATCGAGGACCTCGAAGACGACCTCCGGACGCGCTACGACGTCGCCTTCAGCGACGACCCGGAGATCGAACGCCAGGGCGAGTTCGAGCACCGCACAGGCGGCATCCACCACCAGTGGAACCCCGAGACGGTCGGCACGCTCCAGCAGGCCGTCCGGCAGGGCGACTACGAGAAGTACAAGGAGTTCGCCGAGAAGGTCAACGTCCAGACCGAGAAGCTCCAGACGCTGCGCGGCCTCCTCGAATTCGACGAGGATCGGGAGTCCATCCCGGTCGAAGAGGTCGAGCCCATCACGGATATCGTCGAGCGCTTCGAGACGGCCGCGATGTCCCTGGGGAGCCTCTCGCCGGAGATGCACGAGAACAACGCCATCGCCATGAACCGGCTGGGTGCCAACGCCAACACCGGCGAGGGCGGGGAACCGCCCGAACGGTTCGGTACCGAGAAGGCGTGTACGACCAAGCAGGTCGCCTCCGGCCGGTTCGGTGTCACCTCCGATTACCTCTCGGCCGCCGAAGAGATCCAGATCAAGATGGCCCAGGGATCGAAGCCGGGCGAAGGTGGCCACCTGCCCGGGAAGAAGGTCAACGAGATGATCGCCCACGTCCGGTACGCGACGCCGGGCGTCGGCCTCATCTCCCCGCCGCCGCTGCACGACATCTACTCCATCGAGGACCTCAAGCAGTTGATCCACGACCTCAAGGCGGCCAACCCCGACGCCGACATCAACGTCAAACTGGTCGCCGAGGACGGCATCGGCACCATCGCCGCCGGTGTCGCGAAGGCGAACGCCGACGTGGTCCACATCTCGGGCCACGACGGCGGGACCGGTGCCTCACCCAAGACCTCGATCAAGAGCGCGGGCCTACCCTGGGAACTGGGCGTAGCGGAAGCCAACCAGATGCTCCGGGCGACGAACCTGCGCTCCCGGATCAAGGTCTCGACCGACGGCGGCATGAAGACCGGCCGCGACGTGGCCGTCGCCGCCCTGTTCGGTGCGGAGGGATACGCCTTCGGGACCGCCTCGATGGTCACCTCCGGCTGTGTGATGGCCCGGCAGTGCCACGAGAACACCTGCCCGGTCGGCGTCGCCACCCAGAACGAGAAACTGCGCGCCCGCTTCCCCGGCACGCCGGAGAACGTCATCAACTACATGACCTTCGTCGCGCAGGAACTGCGCGAGATCATGGCCGAACTCGGCTTCGAGACCGTCGACGAGATGATCGGCCGCGTGGACGTGCTCCAGCAGCGCGACGACGTCGAGCACCCCAAAGCCAAGAAACTCGACCTCTCGGCCATCCTCGCGGAACCCGCGGGCGACGACGACCGCTACAAGACCCGCGAGCAGACCCACGAGGTCGACGAGCAACTCGACTGGGACATCCTGGAGGAGATCGGTGACACCATCGAGACCGGCGAGCCGGTCAGCCTGTCGATGGACATCGACAACGTTCACCGCGCGGTGGGCGCGACCCTCTCGAACCGCATCTCCCGGGAACACGGCACGCCCGGCCTGCCCAGCGACACCATCCGCGTCGACTTCGAGGGCGTCGCCGGGCAGAGCTTCGGGGCCTTCCTGCAGGACGGCGTCACCTTCGAGCTCACCGGCACCGCCAACGACTACGTCGGCAAGGGGCTCTCCGGCGGGAAGATGATCGTCAACACGCCCGCCGAAGCGCCCTACGAGCCCGAAGAGAACACCCTGATCGGCAACGTCGCCCTCTACGGCGCGACCCAGGGCGAACTCTACGTCAACGGCCAGGCCGGCGAGCGCTTCGCCGTCCGTAACTCCGGCGTGAAGGCCGTCGTCGAGTCGGTCGGCGACCACGGCTGTGAGTACATGACCGGCGGCGCGGTCGCCGTGCTGGGCGACACGGGCAAGAACTTCGCGGCCGGCATGTCCGGCGGCGTCGCGTACGTCCTCGACCGCGAGGGGGACTTCCCGCAGAAGGTGAATCGTGGGATGGTCTCGACGTTCGACACGCTCGACGAGCGGGACCGCTCGATGCTCCGACGCCTGCTCGAGAACCACGTCGCCTACACCGACTCGGACCGGGCCCAGTACATCCTCGACAACTGGGAGGCGGAGCTGGACAACTTCGTGAAGGTCCTGCCCGACGCCTACGCCGAGATCATCGCGGACGACGACGAGGCCGACGTGCGGACCGAACCGCCCGCGGCCGCGACCCCCAGCGCGGAAGCCGGCGAGCCCGCGACGGGTCAGGCCGATGATTGACCGGTGAGGACCGACTCGGTCCGAACCGCAATATCGGCCTGAAAGGCTGACGATTAACCGCCACTTTTTATCTCCGGGGGTGCGCTGCGCGCACCCCCCGAAGCAAAAACTTGGTTCCCGTGAGCCGAAGGCGAACGGGAGCTCGAAAGACGCCCAGCGTCTTTCGGCGGGAAAAACTGCCGCGAGCGCGTCTTCGACGCGCTCGCGGCTGCTACGCTATACATTTTCTCGCGGTGCCTGCTGGACTACGCCGGACGGGTTAGAACCGGTCGCGGCGGCCGTCGTCGGTATCCTGCCGTGCGCGTTGTTCACGGCTCACGCCGTCCGCCGTTCACTCGTCCGACGGACTCCCTTCGGTCCTCCGCCCGATTCTCGGCCGCTGTCCGCGAATCCGCACGAGCCGACGCCTCGGCGCGCTGACGGTCCATCACGTCCGGGTCGTCGGTCTCGGACTCGATCAGGAGCCACAGCAGGACGGGCGCGCCGATGGCTAGCAGCAGGAACACGACGAAGAACCCGCTGACGACCATCAGCCCAGGAACACGTCGACGATGTTGCTCGAGCCGGCGTCGGACTTGTACAGTTCGGTGTAGCCGCAGTTGGTACACGAGACGGTCTGGAAGCCACGGTTCTGGATGTCGAACATCTTCGAGAGACCGCCGCCGGTGGTCGTGATCGTGTCGACTTCCGCGTCGGTGTGACCGCACTTCGGACAACCGCGGTCGGAGGGATCTTCAGGGGGCATACGTGTAGACATCGAACGTGTATCCGTATCAGTATTTTGCCGGGGCGGCCCGGCGGCTCACGTGGCCCGTAGCAGTTCCAGCCGCGTCACCGCCCCGGAGTCGGTGTTCGACCAGGTGACCGACCCGCCGGAGTTGCGGACGATCCAGTCGATCAGCCACAGGCCGATCCCGCTGGCGTGGATCAACTCGGTCTCCTCGCCGCTCTCGAGGGCCACCATCTCCTGTTCGGGGATGCCGGGGCCCTCGTCGCGGATCGTGAGAGTGACGGTGTCGTCGTCGACCCGGACGTCGATCTCGACCGTCGGGTCCGGGCTGTGGTCGTGGACGATGGCGTTCTCGATGGCGTTCTCGATGGCCGCAGAGAGGTACGCGTTCCCGCGGACGGCGACGTCCGAAGGTACGTCGGTGTGGATGGTCGCCTCGGGATGGTCGACCCTGATGTCGGCCAGCGTGTCGGTGAGCAGGGCCCCGAGGTCGATGTCGATGAGGTCGTACTCGGTGCCGACGACGCGGTCGACGATGCGGGTCTTGCGGCTCGTGGTCGCGAGGTCTTCGGCGGTGGCGACGATCTGTTCTGCCTTGGCCGTCACGTCGTCGCCGGTGGCGTTGGCGGCGATCCACTCGGCGTTGCCCTGGACGACGTTGATGTCGTTGCGGATGTTGTGCCGGATGATTCGCGAGAGGACCTGCTTGAGGGTCTGGAGTTCCTGTTCGCGGTTGCGCAGGCGCTGTTCGCGTTCCTTCTGGTTCGTGATGTCGTTCATCACGATGGCGCGGCCGACGGCAGTGCCCTCGTCGCCGGTGATCGCGGAGACGCTAACGTCGTAGCAGTTCCGGTCGCCGTTTCCGGACTGCACCCAGATCTGCTGGCGGCTCTCCGCGCCGACCAGTCCGTCCTCGAAGTACTCCTCGAGGTCGACGACTTCCTGGATCGGCTTGCCGATGAGTCGCTCCTGGGTGTCCAGCATCGCCTTGGCCTTCTTGTTCACGTCGACGACGTAGTCGGTGGCGTCGAGGATGACGACGCCGCTGTCCATCTCCTCGACGACGAAGTCCCGGGCCAGCGGGACGACGTTGTCCGAGCGGGGGCTGAGCAGTCCGAGGAACCGGTCGACGGGTAGCGACCGCACGAATCGCCTGCTGGCCAGCACGATCAGTCCGAAGACGCCCCAGAACAGGAAGACGATCGGGACGAACATCATGTGGGGCAGCGGGCTGTAGCCGGCCACCGAGAGGATGTTGGCCAGCCAGATGGTGAGACTGGCCAACAAGAGGAGAAAAGAGAAGGTCCGGTAGAGGTTGCGCGAGCGCCGGAACTTCTTGAACAGGACGACGTGGGTGATCGCGTGGATGATGTAGACGACGAGGATGGCGACCCAGAGACCGGGACTCCACTCGTGTCCGATGCTGGCCCAGTCGCCGGTCGTGTCGACGGTCCGCTCGACGAACACGAGGTCGTGGAGCGGATTCGAGACGCTGAGCACGGTGATCGACGCGACGGCGACGCCGAAGACGGTGAGCACCGGCCAGGACAGCCACCGCTCGTAGCCGCTGTAACTGAGACAGAACAGACACCAGGTCGCCGTCGTCAGGGCGGCAAAGCCCAGGACCGACCCCAACAGCACCCGTGTCAGGAGGGGGTCGACGGCGGTCAGCGCGGCCGCCGAACTGGCGGCCCACAGGAACATCGAGACCATCGCCCACGCGTACATGCTCGCCGAGAGCCGGTCGCTCTGTCGCTGGACGTAATACGCACTGAGGGCGGCGAGTAGCGCACTCGCGATTAGTGGGACCGTGTACGGCGTGTGCTGAACCCTCATCACAGATGTGGGACCGGAATCCTGGAGATGTAGCCGCCGAAATGAACGTCAGGTCACAGGTAAAAGGTTGGCCGTGTATTGACAGCCGATACCGTCCGGGAAGCCGCGTGACCTGCGGACGGCACCGGGTTCGGACCGAACCTTTTCACACAGGGCGTCGTGAACTAAGGCATGACCCAGGCGCTCGTCATCGGTGGAACCCGGTTCATCGGTCGTCACACTGTCACTGAGTTGCGGGACCACGGCTACGACGTGGCGATCTTCAACCGCGGCGAACACGACGACCCGTTCGCCGACACGGCCGTCGAACACGTCCAGGGCGACCGTACCGACGACGCCGACCTTGCCGACGCCGCCCACGCCGTCTCCCCGGACGTGGTGATCGACTGCGTCGCCTACCGCCCCCGCGAGGTCCGGACGGCGACGCGCGTCTTCGACGACGTCGACGCCTACGTCGTCGTCTCCAGCGGCGCGGCCTACGGCGAGGAGGCCATCCCGAAACGCGAGGGCGAAACCGGCCTCTGTGCGTGTTCCGACGAGCAGGCGACCGACGACTCGAAGGCGAGTTACGGGCCACGGAAGGCCGAAGGGGACCGGGCGGTGTTCACCGCGGCCGAGAAGGGTGTGCGCGCGATGAGCGTCCGGCCCTGCAACGTCTACGGCCCATACGACTACACCGGCCGGGTGGACTACTGGATCGACCGGGTCGCGAATCACGACCGTGTGCTCGTCCCAGGTGACGGCACGAACGTCTGGCATCGGGCCTACGTCGAGGACGTGGCCGCGGCGCTCCGGATCGTCGCCGAGGAGGGGACGCCGGGCGAGGCCTACAACGTCGGCGACCGTCGGGCGACGACGCTCGACGAACTCGTCGATGGAATCGCCAGGGTACTCGACGAGTCGGTCGAGATCGTCCACGCCGGACCGCGGGAACTCGCGGCCGGCGACATCGATGCCGGCGACTTTCCGCTCTATCGGGACTACCCCCACCTGCTGTCGACCGCGAAACTGTCGGGATTGGGGTGGGACTCGACGCCGGTCGCGGACGCACTGGCGACGACGGTCGAGCAGTACGTCGAGAGCGACCGCGACGGGAGCGAGTACGGCCCCGACCGCGAGGACGAAGCCCGCGTGCTGGGCGTGCTGGACACGCTGGCGTGAGTCTCCGTCCGTCGTTCCGCCGGGAGGCCATCCTCTATCGAGAGAAAAGGGTTTCACGCGTCGGCCGAGACGGGAACACATGTTCGACAAGTCGACGTGGATACGCCTGCCCCGGAACGTGGTGGTCGGGCACGGCGTCCTCGACGAGACGGTCGACGCCGTCGCGGAACTCCACCTGACGGGCCGGCCGCTCGTGGTGACGAGTCCGACGCCCCGGGAAGTGGCGGGGGACCGCGTCGTCGAAGGGTTCGGGAAGGAGGGAGCCGATCCGGCGCTGACGACGGTCCAGGAGGCCAGCTTCGGGGAAGTCGAACGCGTCATCGAGACGGCACAGGCCGAGGAGGTCGGCTTCCTGATCGGCGTCGGTGGCGGGAAAGTCATCGATATCACGAAGATGGCGGCCGACGAACTCGGGAAGGGGTTCGTCTCGGTGCCGACGGCGGCCAGTCACGACGGCATCGTCAGCGGCCGCGGCTCGGTGCCCGAGGAGGACACGCGCCACAGCGTGGCCGCGGAACCGCCGCTGGCGGTCGTCGCCGACACCGAAATCCTCGCAGAGGCCCCCTGGCGGCTCACGACTGCCGGGTGTGCGGACATCATCAGCAACTACACCGCCGTCAAGGACTGGCAACTCGCCCACCGGTTGAAAAACGTCGAGTACTCGGAGTACGCGGGCGCACTCAGTCAGATGACCGCGGAGATGTTGGTCGAGAACGCCGACTCGGTCAAGAAAGGGCTCGAAGAGTCGGCGTGGGTCGTCGTCAAGGCGCTCGTCTCCTCGGGCGTGGCGATGTCCATCGCCGGGTCGTCCCGGCCGGCCAGCGGCGCCGAACACCTCTTCTCCCACCAACTCGACCGGCTCGTGCCCGGGGCAGCGCTCCACGGTCATCAGGTCGGCGTCGGGTCCATTATTACGGAGTACCTCCACAGCGGCGAGACCGAGTGGCGCAAAATCAGGGACGCGCTGGCCCGGATCGGCGCGCCGACGACGGCCGATGAACTCGGGATCGACGACGAGACGGTGATCGAGGCGCTGACGACGGCCCACCGTATCCGGGACCGCTACACGATCCTCGGCGACGGCGTGAGCGAGCCGGCGGCCCGCGAGGCGGCCCGCGCGACCGGCGTCATATGAGGAGTTGACTCTCCGGCGGGTCGGCGCGCCACCGACAGTCCGCCGGCAGGGTGCCGTCGACGTGTGTCCCGTCGAACAGCGCGACCAGGCGGTACACCGGATCGTCGTCCGCGTCGTGTTCGTTCCGGACGCCGGCGATGGTGACAGCCTGGAGGCCGTCGATCCGGCACTCGACACCGACCGAGTTGGTGACGGCGCGGCGGGCGCGGTCCTCGATGGATTCCGCTGGACCGACGGCCGACCCGGGCGGTCGCGCCTCGTCGCCGTCGGACATGACGAGTACCTCGCCCGCCTCGTTTCGGACGTGCACGTCCGCTCGGGCGACCGACTGCCGCCACTCCTGGACGGTCTCCTCGTAACAGCCCGACGGAATCGACACTGTCGTCTGGGACACCGGGAACGACTCGTACCCCTGTTCGAGTTCGGCCAACATGTCTTCGACGCGGTCCCGGGACCGACCGGCAAGACTCATGCAACCAGACACGGACCAGCGAACGTTAAACCCGTCACATCTTTTCGACCTCTCGGTAAGGACGCAACCCCCGATTGACGCCGGACGGAGAGCGGATGGTATCGAGCGATGAGCCGACCGAAAGCGGTGGTCAGCCGAGGTCGGCGTTGCGGAAGACGGAGTGGGCCACCAGCACGGAGCCGACCACCCAGACGAGCAAGACGAGCAAGGCGAAGTACTCCGACAGGTAGAACGCGCCCGATTGCTGAGCCTGGACTGCGCGTCGTGGGACACCGTCCAGTCCGAGACCGGGATACCTCGCGATCGGGACGACGAGCGACACGACCCGAGAGTACGCGGCACTCGGGGAGAGGTACGTGAGAAAGAGGTACCAGCTCGGTGGTTGGAGGGGCACCGCTCCACCGGCGAACACCGAGTAGAAAAACTGGGTGATGCCGGTCCAGATGGCCTGGGTCACGACGAACAGGGCGACGACGGCCATCACCGCTCGCCGTCGGGTGCTCACGATCGCCGAGGTACTCACCGACAGGGTCGTGTAGACACCCCCGAGCAGGACCGTCGCGAGAAACATACCGACGAACCGCCAGAGGAAATCGAGCGGCGAGGTTAGGCCGACGAGCACCAGGATGCTAGCGATCATGGTGAGAAACCCGGCAGCGATACCGACGCCGATCACGGCCGTCCGGCCGAGGACCTTCCCGACGAGAATCTCCGCGCGCTCGAAGGGCAGTCCGAGCAGGAGTTTTATACTCCCCGTTCGCCGCTCACCGACGATCGACACGTAGCCGGCGATCAGCGCGAGAATACAGACGATCCAGGAGATCCACTGCGTCAGTCCACCGAGGACGAGCACCGGGAGGAACCGTTGGGGAAAGCCCTGCGGGAGTTGCGCCTGTGAGACACGGAACGTAGCGAAGATAGCGATCAGTGCCAGGGCACCGCTGAGAGCCCAGACCGTCTTCGACCTGATGGCGTCGTCGAAGTCCTTCCGGGCCATCGTGACGAGCTGGTGGTCTCTCATGCCGACACCTCCGGTTCGGGCTCGTCCGCGTCCTCGTCGATCAGTTCGGCGAACAGCTCTTCGAGCGACGATTCGGCGGTCTCGAAGTCCACGACGGTCGCGCCGCCCTCTTCGAGCCGGTTGATGACCTTGGCCTTCGCCGTCGAGTCCGACAGGTTCATCGTCAGCTCCGGCCCGTCGGCCCGGACGTTGCTCACGTCGTCCATCGCTTCCAGATCCGACAGCGTGAGGTCCGGTTGCTGGTCGACGGTGACGTGTAGCGTCGTCCCGACGCCGATAGTGTCGCGGATCTCGTCGAGGGTCGCCACCTCGATGAGTCGGCCCTCGTTCATGATACCGACCCGATCACAGACCGCCTCCACCTGCCCCAGGATGTGGCTGGAGAAGAAGACGGTCGCACCCCGGTCGACCTCTTCCCGGATGATGTCCCGCATCAGTCGGATGCCGTTCGGGTCCAGCCCCGTGGACGGTTCGTCGAGGATCAGCAGGTCCGGTTCGCCGATCAGGGCCATCCCGAGGACGAGCCGCTGGGCCATCCCCTTCGAGTAGTCCCCGGCGTTCCGCTCGGCGTCCTCGGGGTCGAGCCCCACCCGGTCGAGGATGTCGTCGGGATCGTCGTCGGCCTGGCGAGCCTGCACGACGAACTCCAGGTGTCGCCGGCCCGAGAGCCGTTCGTACAGCTTGTAGGCGTCGGGCAGGACGCCCACCCGTTCGCGGATGGCGACGGCCTCCCCCCGCGTCCGGTGGCCGAAGACGCGCGCCTCCCCCGAGGTCGGCGGCGTGTAGTCCAGCAACATGTTGATGAGCGTCGACTTCCCGGCCCCGTTCGGTCCCAGAAAGCCGAAGACCTCCCCCTGTTCGACGGTCAGGTCGACCGAATCGACGGCGACCACCTCCCCGTAACGCCGTGTCAAGGCGTCCGTCTCGATCGCTGCCATACTCACCCTCTCTACTGCCCCGTCAACAAGTTTTCCCCTTCGACAGTAACAGGTTAGACGTGCCGGTCGAGGAAGTCGACCACGGCCGTGTAGGCCGCGATCCTGTTTTCCAGCTTGGAGATCCCGTGGCCCTCGTCCTCGAAGATCAGTTTCTCGACGGGGACGCCCTGGGACTGGACCTCCTCGACGATCTGTTCGGCCTCCCCGACGGGCACCCGTGGGTCGTTCGCGCCGTGGAGGACGAACAGTGGAGCCGTGATTCGGTCGGCGTGGTTGAGCGGGCTGATCGATTCGAGGAAGGCCCGGTCGTCCTCCAGCGAGCCGTACTCGGCCTCGCGGTGTTCCTGCCGCCACGCACCCGTGTTCTCGAGGAAGGTGACGAAGTTGGCGATCCCCACGGAGTCGACGCCGGCTGCCCAGAGGTCCGGGTACTCCGTCAGCGCCGCCAGCACCACGAACCCGCCGTAGGAGCCGCCCTTGGCGACGATCCGGTCGGGGTCGACCGCGGCGTGGTCGGTGAGCCACTCGACGGCCGCCCGGATATCCTGCACCGAGTCCATCCGCTTTTCCACGTCGTCGAGGTGCGTGTAGGCCGTGCCGTAGCCCGTCGAGCCCCGGACGTTGGGCTCGAAGACCGCGTAGCCCCGCGAGAGGAAGTACTGGGTGAGCCCCGAGAAAGAGGGGCGACGCTGGCTCTCGGGCCCGCCGTGGATGTCGACGATCACGGGGACGCCACCGGACGGTCTGTGCTCCTCGGCTGGCAGCGTGAAGTAGGCTGGAATCGCCCGGCCGTCGAAGGTCTCGTAGTGGACGAGTTCGGGCTCCCGGAAGGAGGATCGGGGGATGCCGGCGGTCGAGGCGCGGGTCCACTGCTCGGTCTCGCCGGACTCGAAGGCGACGCGGTGGACGTTCGTGTTGTTGGTCCGACTCGACGCAGAGAGCGCGAAGGTCTCGCCGTCGGGACCGAAGCTCACGCCGCCGGCGGTACCTTCGGGCAGGTCGGGCGCGGGCCGGGGGTCGTACTCGGTCGCGCCCGTCAACGCGCCGACCGTGATATCGGTGTAGCCGTCGACGTTCCGGGAGAACGCCAGGCGGCCGGTCTCGTCGTCCAGCGCGATGCCGTCGACGTTCCACTCCCCGCCGTCCTCGACGACGGCGAAGTCCCCCGTGTCCAGGTCGAGCCGTTCCAGCCGGAGTGTGTCGCTATCGCGGTCGGTACAGCAGTAGATCGCCTCGCCGTCGGGACCCCAGGAGGGACTGTTGTACCTGACGTCCCCGTCGTGGGGCGTGACGTGTTCGAGGTCGCGCGAGTCGAGATGGAGGACGTACAGGTCCTTGTCGAACGAGGAGGTGTGTTCGGTGACCAGCAGGCAGTCGTCGTCGGGGCTCCAGCCCGCCAGCGCGAGCCAGCCGTCGCCCTCGTAGACGAGGTCGGTCGCCTCCCCCTGCTCGTCGCGGCCCTGCACGTACACGTCGAAGACGGACTCGTCGCGGCGGTTTGCGGCGAAGGCGATGCGGTCGCCGTCGTGGGACCAGCCGCCCCAGTAGTGGATGGCGTCGGGCGTGTCGGTGAGTGGGTGGACGTCGCCCGAGTCCAGGTCGAGGCTGAACAGCTGGGTGAACTCGTCGCCGCCTTCGTCCATGCCGAAGGCGAGTTCGCGGCGCTCGGGCGAGAACGAACAGAAGGTGACGCGTTCGTCGTAGAAGGTGCGTTGATCGGGCCAGCCGGCGGGGTCGTCGAGCGTCCAGATCTGTGGCGTGCCGGTCGTGTCCATCAGGAAGGCGACGGTGCCGTCCGGACCCATGGACGCGCCGTAGGCGCTGCGGACGTTGAGGTACCGCTCCAGGTCGTGCATGGCTGTCGGTCGGACGGACAGCGTATACGTTTTTATCCGACGACCCGGCGACGCGACCGAAAGGAGCGCCTCCGTGTCGGACAAAGGACAGGGATTTTTGATCGGTCGCCGTGTCCCCCCGGGTATGCGGGTCGCCTTCGTGTCGGAGCGGACGGTGTTTCACGAATCCACCGAGGGGCGGGACCGCCTCCACCGCATCGCGACGAACCTCGAGGCTCGCGGCCACGACGTGATCGTCTACTGCGCCCAGTGGTGGCCGGACTACCCCGAGACCATCGAGCACGAGGGGATCACCTACCGCGGGATCACCGTCTCCGACTCGAAGGCGGCCTTTCTCGCCCGGATTCCCTGGGTGGTGGCACTGGACCGCCCGGACGTGATTCACGCGACGCCCGAACCGCCGGCCGTCGTCACCGCGGCGAAACTCGCGGCCCTCCCCGCCCGCGCACCGTTGGTCGTCGAGTGGTTCGGCGACGAGAGCCTACCCGACTCGCGAACGACGAGATACGCCGCGAAGGTGCCGGATACCGTGATCACCCCCTCGGAACTGGTCCGGACTCACGTCCGCGAACACGGAGCGACCAGCGACAACACGCGAGTCGTCCCCGAGAGCATCGACACGTCGCTGATCGACGAGGTCGAACCGGACGCGGACGCCGACATCGTCTACGCCCGGGATCTGGACGCCGACGCGAACGTCCAGACGCTGTTGCTCGCGCTGGCCGAGTTGCGCCGCCGGGACTGGTCGGCGACGATCGTCGGCGACGGCCCCCGGCGCGAGGAGATCGAACAACAGGCCGCAGACCTCCGGATCGACGACCGGATCACCTTCGCCGGCGACCTCGACCGCGAGGAGCGGCTCTCGATCTACCGGGGCGCACACACCTTCGTCCACACCGCATTCCGGGAGAACTTCGCCACGGAGTTGCTCTGGGCGCTGGCCTGTGGCTGTATCGGTATCGTCGAGTACCAGGCCGAGTCCAGCGCGCACGAACTCATCGAGACCTACCGCCGGAGCTTTCGGGTCACCGACGACGAGGAACTCACCGAGGCCATCCGGGACGCCGCCGGCATGGAACGGCTGGATCGAGACCCCGACATGGACCAGTACGACCACGAGGAAGTCCTCGATCAGTACCTCGACTGCTATCGGGACCTGCGCGAGGAACGCGGCCTGTTTTGATGGGGCTCACTTCTACGGCGTCCAGGCTTTCCCTCGCGGGCTGGAAGTATCGGTATGCACGAGACGACAGACCGCGTCGCCGACGGCGTCGCGACCACCGACGCCGCCGCGGCCGCCGACACGATCCCCGACGACGGTATCGTCCCGATGAGCGGTCTCAGCGCCGGCCCGAAAGACGTGGCTCACGAACTGGCCGCCTCGAATCGGGACCGCTCGCTGACGGTCCCCGCGAGCGCCGACGCCGGCTTCGTGGCCGACACCGAGTTACCCAACGCCGACGCGCTCGACCTCCGGTATCCCTTCTCGGCGTGGCCCAACCTCAAGCGGGCAGTCAACGAGGGCCGCGTGGACTTCGTCGACGATCACCTCTCGGTCGTCGAGCAGTCGGTCGCACGGGGGCACTTCGGCGACCCCGACGTGGCGGTCGTGGAAGCCCTCGCAGTAGGGGAAGACTGGCTCGTGCCCACGACCGCCGTCGGCGCCGTTCCGGCGTTCGTCGCCGCGGCCGACGCAGTGATCGTCGAGGTCAACGAAGCGCTCCCGCTCGAACTCCAGCGTCTGCACGACACCTGGACACCGTCGCCGCCACCCCGGGACCCACTCTCGCTGTCCGACCCGGGTGAACGTCTGGGCGACCAGTTCGTCCGGTTCGAGCCCGACAAACTGGCGGCCGTCGTCCGCACCGAGAACGACCCGGTCCCCTACCCTTTCCGGGAACCGACCGACGCAGAAGCCGCCATCGCCGACAACGTGGTCGACTTCCTGGCCGACGAACTCGTCGACAACCGCGCGTTCCGCGAGCGGTTCACTTTCGAGGTCGGCATCGGCTCGCTGGGCAACGAGATTACCGAGCGGATCGGCGACCTCGACTTCGGCGACCGCCGGGTTGACTACTACGGCGAGGTCGCACAGGACGGGTTGCTGGATCTACTGGAGGCGGGGACGCTCTCGGCCGCGAGCGCGACCGCGCTCGTCCTCGGTGAAGACGGCGTGGACCGCCTGCTCGACCGCCCCGAACTCGTGGCCGAGAACGCCTGTACGCGCTCGATGAGCGTCTCGAACGACCCTGGGCTGATCCGGGCGTTCGGCGTCGTCGCGATCAACACCGCCGTCGAGGTCGACGTGTACGGCCACACCAACTCCTCGCACGTCCAGGGCTCACAGCTCCTGCAGGGCATCGGCGGCTCCGGCGACTTCGCGCGCAACAGTCTGCTCTCGACGATGGTGTTACCTTCGACGGCAAAAGACGGTGCAGTCTCGCGGATCGTGCCCATGGCCTCTCACGTGGATCACCCGGATCACGACGTGGACGTGGTGGTGACCGAACACGGCGTGGCCGACCTGCGCGGGCTGACGCCGGACGAGCGGTTCGAGACGGTCGTCGAGCAGTGCGCGGATCCCGACTTCCGGCAGGAGCTCAGACGGTACGGCGAACGCGCCGCCCGGGGCGGCGGACACATGCCACACGACCTGCCGACGGCGTTCGGCATGCACGGCGAGTGAACGGACGGGCGACCGCCGTCACTCGTCGACGTCGAGCGACTCGTCGGCGGCTTCGACCGCCCGGACGGCGGCGACGTTCTCTTGCACGTCGTGGACGCGGACGATATCGGCCCCGCGCTCGGCGGCCAGCGTCGTCCCCGCGACGGTCGCGGCCAGCCGCTCGTCGGGACCCCGGTCGATCCGCCCGAACATCGACTTGTGAGAGTGGCCCACGAGGACGGGACAGCCAAGCGCTCTGAACTCGTCGATCCGACCGAGCAACTCGAAGTCCTCGGCGGGGGACTTCCCGAACCCGATGCCCGGGTCGACGATGATCTGTTCGCGGTCCAGCCCCGCCTTCTCCGCCAGGACGATGCGTTCGGTCACCTCGTCGACGACGTCGGTGACCACGTCGTCGTACTCGCGGTCGGTGTCGGGGTCGACCGGCGTCTCCTCGCTGTGCATCACGACGACGGGTACGTCGTGGTCGGCCGCGACCAGCCGCATCTCCGGGTCTTCGAGGCCGGACACGTCGTTGAGGATATCCGCACCCGCGTCTAGGGCCGCCCGGGCGACCGCCGCCTTGCGCGTGTCGACCGCGATAGTGGTGTCGAGGTCGCTGATTTCTTCGATCACCGGGACGACGCGGTCGATCTCCTCGGCCGCAGGGACGGGCTCGGCTCCGGGCCGGGTCGACTCGCCGCCAACGTCGACGATGTCGACGCCGTGGTCGACCATCTCCTCGGCGCGGGCGACGGCGGCCTCGACGGCCTCGTACTCCCCGCCGTCGTGGAAGCTGTCGGGCGTGACGTTGAGGATGCCCATGACTGCCGTCCCGTCCTCCCAGGGGTAACCGAGCTCGTCGGGGCCGTGGCCCTCGATCTCCAGGGCTGCCCGCAACTCGTCGGCCAGCGGCGACAGGCCGTAGGGCTGGCCGTCGAGTTTGCCGGCGAGGCGCTTGAACTGCGCGAGCGTCCCCATCAACACGGCGTCGACGTTCTCGCGGTCCTGATCGACCAGCCCGGAGACGGCACACTCCCCGCCCAGCGAGAGCATCTCTTCTTTGAGGTACTGGGCCTGCCGTGGCTGGACACGGGTTCGCAGGACGCGGTGGACGCCCTTCCCGCCCATCCGCCAGGCGCCGGCGTCGGTGACGTGGGCGGCCGAGAGCGTCTCGCGGGCCTCGGCGACCGAGTCGACGCGCTTTGGCACCGTCGGACGGGTCCAGCCCGCTCGGGCTTCCGCGACGCAGTACAGCGAGCCGGTCACGAGGACGCAGTCGTCGGGACCGGCGGCGTCGCGGGCCAGCTCGAACGCGCCGGCCACGTCGCTGCGGGTCTCAACGGTGGCCTCGCCCTGGGCCTCGAACGCGCGTGCGAGCACGTCGTCGTCCTCGGCGCGGCCGAGGTCCGGTTCGCAGGCGACGACGTGCTCGGCGTCGGGCAGAGCGGCTGCGATACCGCGGTGGTCCTTGTCGCTCATCGCGCCGATCACGACGTGCAGGTCGTCGTAGTCGAACGAGTCGAGCGTGTCGGCGAGGGCGGCGCACCCACCAGGGTTGTGTGCGCCGTCGAGGACGACGAGGGGGTCCCGTCCCATCACCTCGAACCGACCGGGCCAGTGGGCGTTGCGCAGGCCGCGTGCGATGTCGTCCCGATCGAGGTCCGCGACCTGCCGGGCCAGCGCAGCCGCCACCCCGGCGTTGCGGGCCTGGTGTTCGCCCAGCAGCGGCAGTTTGGTGTCGACCGACCAGTCGCCACCGTCGAGCGAGACGGCCGCTTCCAGTCCGTCGCGCCCGCCGTAGGCGACGGTGCAGTCCTCGTCTGCGTCGGTGCCCACGGTGTAGAGGTCGCCGGCGACGTCGCGGGCGGCCTCGCGAGCGTCACCGGTCGTGCCCGTCACGAGGGGTGCGTCGTCGGGAGCGACGTGGGCCTTGTCGCGAGCGATCTCGGCGACGGTGTCGCCCAGCAGGTCGGTGTGTTCGAGGGTAACAGTCGTGACGGCGCTGGCGACGGGGTCGACGACGCTGGTGGCGTCGTGGCGGCCGCCGATGCCGACTTCCAGGACGGCAACGTCCACGTCGGCGCGCCGGAAGGCCCACAGCGCCATCACCGTGAGCGTCTCGAAGAAGGTGGGAGCGTCCCCGTCGGCCGCGCGGTCGGTGACGTAGGGCCTGGCGTCGTCGACGAACTCGACGAGGGCGCGTTCGGTGAGTTTGTGGCCGTTGATCCGGACGCGTTCGCGGACGTCGTCGAGGTGGGGAGACGTGTAGAGGCCGACGTCGAGTCCGGCTTCGCGGAGGACGCGTTCGGTCATCCGCGCCGTGCTGCCCTTCCCGTTCGAGCCGGCGATCTGCACCGCGCGAACGGACTCCTGTGGGTCGTCGAGGTGGGCCAGGAAGTCCCGCGTCGCCGTCGTGCCCGGCCGCGGCGGGTACCGGCGCAGGTCGAACAGAAAGTTCGCCGCGTCGTGGAACTCCATATCGCGTCCGAACACAGCGGCGCGCTTTAGACTGTCGGACTCGGGCCTCTGCGGTCAGTCGGGCCCGACCTGTGAGATGATTCGGGACTCGATCTTCCGGAGGTGTTCGCCGACGGTGCTGGTCGAACAGTCCAATTCCCCGGCGATGTCCTCGTTGGTCGCCTGCCGGGGAATCTCGTAGTACCCCTTCGCGAGGGCGACTTCCAGGACCTCGAGCTGGCGCTCGGTCAACAGCGTCGTGACGTCGACGCGATCGACCGGTCCCGAATCGTCTTCCTGGAGTTCGATGTCCAGATCGCCGGGGCGCATCCGTGCGGCCTCGCGGATCTTCTTGAAGTCGCCCGCGACGCTCATGTGCAGGCCGCCGTCGTCGTCGATGTCGACCGGCGGGTCGATGATGAGGTCGTACTCGTCCATGAGCTGGATCATCGCCGAGAGGACCGTGTTCGCCGCGAAGCGAACGTGTGCGCGCACGCCGTCGTCCGCCACGTCGAACACGTCGTAGGAGAGGGCGCTCTCCTCGTCTTCCAGAATGGCCTCCAGTTCGTCGGCGTCACCGGTGAGGTGATAGAGCAGGACGCTCGTCCCGTCGGACATCAGATCGAAGTGGAGCGCGGCCTCGCGGGTTAACTCGGGATGCTCGACGATCGCCTCGTCGAGCGGATTGTACGTTCCGTCCTCCGTCCGGAGGACGATGTTGAACTCCCGCATGTCCTCCAGTTCCAGCCATGGGAACAAAAGGGGTTCGGCAGTGATGTGAGGTGAGGGGCCCGGTAACGGGAGTCACAGGCGCTGAACGTCCTGTTCGATGATGACAGACGAGTGGAAGAGACGCGTCGTGGTTGCAGTGGTATTATCACACACGCGTTTGTATCGGTGGCTCGACGGCTGATTCCAGCGTCGAACCCGCTGTTAAAAAGTTCCTCATATTATCGGGGGTATATGTATCCACCTGTCTGTTGTACCGTCTCGTGGGTATGGACGCCAGCACTGATCAGATCAAAGCGGGGCGAATTGATACCGACAATACGTACTACGAACTGTACCAGAAGTCGGTCGAGTTGGGGACGTGGGACGCCGAGAAGCTGATGCACAAGGTCGGTTTCGAGGAGGACCGGGAAGTCTGGAACTCGCTCGACGACAACGAGAAAGAGCAGTGGGCGCGGCTCATTTCGTACTTCATCGACGGCGAACACGCGGTCGCACAGGACGCCCGTCGCATCATGAAGACGGTGTCCTCGCCGTGGTTCGACCGGTCGATCGAGAAGGAGATGTTCGCCTCCGCGCTGGCTTTGGAGGAGGCAAAGCACACGCAGTTTTTCGACCTGTACCTGACGAACGTGATGGTCGACAAGTTCCCGCAGTACGAGCTCGACACGCGTCGCGGGGGCATCCAGATCCCCCGGACCGAGGCCTGCGGTGCGGGCGAGATGTTCGAGCGCCAGGGGACGCTGCAGGCACAGGCGGCCGACGGCGGTGACCCGACCGACATCGCCCGCGCGGCGACGAACTACCACATCGGCGTCGAGGGAATCCTCGCCCGGGGTGGCTACTTCGCCAAGAACCGGATGATGCAGGAAGCCCCGCTCAAGCTGCTCAACAAGGGCTTCCAGTTCATCAGTACCGACGAGGGCCGACACATTACCTTCGGGCTCGAAGTGCTGAACGAGCTCATCGAGAAGGAACGCGACGGGGTTCCGGCGTACCAGGGCGTCGAGAACGCCATCTGGGAGCAGGCCGTCGAAGACATCGGCTACATCACGGACACAGCCTACTTCATCACCGAGTCCGTCGGCGACCCACTCGACGTGGACTTCGACGAACTCGTGAACCGCGGTGCGCGGCTGGCCGGGGACATGATGTTCGACACGCTCGACCTGGACGCTGGGAGCGCCACGGAGTTCATGCAGGCCGCCGCCGACGCCATGGAGGACGCACAGGGCAGCGACTACGAGGCGGTCATCGAGAAGTACGACCACATCTACTCGGCCAAGATGGCGGGTGACTGATCATGACGGAACTCAAAGACATCGAAGGTGCGGAGTTCACCGCATCGGACGACGAGATCGACGATGCCATCGAGGAAGCAGCAGACGACCTCGGGATGCCCCCCGAGAAAGTCGAGGAAGAAGTGGCCTACATCCTCGATTCGGGGACGGGCCGGGCCAACAACGAGGGGGTCGCCGGCGCGGCCGCCAGCGACAACGAGGACACCAACAACGATCCGCGACTCGAAGCGCTGGAGATGTACAAGCTTCGCCAGGAGCTATGAGCGGGCGGGCAGACACGGGCGAGGACACGACCGACGAACCCGTCACGGACGGCGGGACCCACGAGGTGACCCTCGAACACGAGGGCGAGGAGATCACCCTCTCGGTCGACGAGGACGAATACATCCTCGACGCGGCCGAGGAGGCCGGCCTGGACCTGCCCTACTCCTGTCGGAAGGGACAGTGTACCTCCTGTGTCGGGACGGTCGAAGCGGGAGAGATCGACCAGAGTGAAGGCGCGGCACTCGACCCGATGCAGGAGGACGACGGGTTCGCCCTCCTCTGTATCACCTATCCCAAGTCGGACTGCACCATCGAGACCGACACCCAGAGCGACATGTTCGGCGGCGACATGGACATCCTCTAGGTCGGCCGAGACGACTGTTTTATCGACTTTCGGTGGCTTTCGACGCCGGCGTCGAGTGACTTACTGAGCCTAGCTTTCGGCACTACACAGTATTTAAATAACCTCACATTGACGGGGGAAATGTTTTTGATATCTCCGGTGTCCGTTTGGGTGGATCCGTTGGCGGGCACCCAGTTGGGGGACGCGTGACCGCGCAACGGGGTGATACCTATGAGTACACAGGAACAACAGTTCGAACTCGACGATTACTTCCCGACCACGGCATGGCTTACCAGGTACCAGCACGCACTCGACGACAGTCAGGAACTCGAAGACACCGGCGAGGGCTGGGGCGTCGGCTGGAACGGCGACTTCGTCTTCGAGATGCTGAACCTCCCGATCGAGGAGCGAACGGTGAACGACCTCCCCGAGGAGGTCTGGGAGGCCCTCGAACAGGGGATCACCCAACTGCCCGAGGACACGCTGGAGACCGTCCTCGAAGACGCGCCCGAAGACGTCGCCGACGGGATCGAAGCCCGCGACGGGCCGCTCCCCGAGCGGGCGGCCCAGGAACTGCTGGAGACGAAGATCTCGGAAGCGCCCGAGAAGGTCTGGCCCGGACTCCGCCGCGTCATGCCGGACATCATGGACGACCTGCTCACGGAACTGGAAGAGAACGTCACCGACGACGGGACGGTCTACGCCTGGATCGGTCTTGAAGACGGTGGCTGTTACGACACGACGACCATGGACACGCTCGACGAGCGCGACCACGGATTCGTCCTGACCGGCGACTTCGACCAGTGGGTCGACCTGGTCAACGGCGACCTCGACGTCGTCGAGGCCATCATGTCCGGGAAGCTAGAACTGGACGGCGACATGCAGAAGATCCTCCAGTACTCCGACGCCGCGCTGACGATGACCGACGTCGCCAGCGACCTGGACAAGCGCTTCCTGTTCTAACTGTCCCACTCCGAATATTTTCTTCGCGCATACTGTCCGGTTTCAGAGCGATCAGCGTGTAAATTTCCTTCGTGTTGTTCAACAAATCGAACGGGTTCCGAGTTCGTATATAAACCCCCCTCACATACGACGGGGTACCCTCAGGGGGATAGCGCAAGAACAGGGAGGTAGCCATCGGCCACAGGGTGCCGGTGGGGAATGGGCGAAACTATGTCAGACGAACTCATCACACGCGTCGAAGAAACGCTCGACAAGGACGAAGCACAGCTCAAAGAGGACCTGCCGGGACTGCTCGACGACATCGACGGGCAGGAGGAAGAACTCATCGGCGAGAACCCCGAACTGTTCGCGCAGGTCATCGGCCGCATGGGCGATATCGACATCGCGAGCTTCTACGAGGACGAGCCCGAGGCCGGCGACCAGTTCCAGGACCTGCTCTGGACGGGCGTCAACATGCTCGTCGAGGAGAACCCGGAGATCAAGGATCAGATCGCCGCCGACATCACGGCGAACTTCGAGGCCGACGACTGCCCGATGCAGGGTCACCTCGACGTCAACGCCAGCGAGGAGACCATCACCGGCGGCTCCGGCACTGTCTCGGACGCCGACCTCACGCTGACCGGCCCCGCCGACACGCTGACCGGCCTCATCACCGGCGGCATCGACCCGGTGCAGGGCTTCATGCAGCAACAGTACGAACTGGACGGGTCCGTCCAGAAGGGCACCCAGCTCGCCTCCGTCATGGGCGAGATTACGGACAACGTCCCGAACTGACGCCGCCAGCGTCGCGATCAGGGGATCCCCGAGGTCCAGCGGGCGCGGCACGTGGACACCGTCTCGGGCACGCGGGACAGCGAACGCGATTCGGTCCGTCGAGGGCCGGAACTACGTATCGACACCGAGTGTCGTGACCGACACTCCGAGCCGACACACCGAATAAACACGATTACTTATGCACTTGACCGAAGAACAGGAAGCGTTCCGGGAGGAGTTGCGGTCGTACCTGCAGCGAGAAGTGGAGCCAGTCGTCGACGAAGCCGATCAGGAACCGTTCACCCGCGACGAGATGGTGAAGTACATGAAGGATCTCGAAGAGCTGGGGATCGGGTTCAGCCCCGACACCGTCGAGGAGTTCTTCGGGGACCTGCGACGCTTCGCCATCGTCTCCGAGGAGATCAGCTACTACTGGCCGAGTCTGAACGTGGGGCTACTGATGGGCTTTCCCGCCCAGTTCGTCCGCTTCGCCAGCGAGGAGACGCGGGCCAACCAGCTCTCGAAACTGGAGACCGGCGAGTGTATCGGCTCGCTCGCTGTCACTGAACCTGAGGGGGGCTCGGACACCGCTCAGCCCCGGACCGTCGCCCACAAGGAGGGTGACGAGTACGTCCTCAAAGGCGGGAAGACCTGGGTCGGCAACGCGCCCATCGCTGACGTGTCGCTGATCGTCGCCCACGACGAGGAGGCAGACGCCCAGGACATGTTCCTGGTCGACCGCGAGTACTCGGACTACGAGGCCGAGACACTCGACAAGATCGGCTGGAAAGCCGTCAACAACGGGCGGATGTACCTCGACGGCGTCCGCGTTCCCGAGGACAACAAGCTGTCGGCGATCATCGGCAACGCGATCCGCGACGGGAACCAGCTGACCGACGTAGTGCCGTTCCCGGACTCGGTCGCGGAACTGTTCTTCGACCAGAAGGCGCTGAACGCGACGTTCTCGTTCATGCGGACCGGGATGTCGTTCATGTCCGTCGGCATCATGCAGGCGGCGTACGACGAAGTCGTCGACTACGTCCAGGAACGGGAGACCTTCGGCAAACCCATCGCCGAACACCAGCTCGTCCAGGAACTGCTCTACGACATCCGGGTCGACCTGGAGACGTCCCGGCAGCTCTCGCGGCGGGCCCTGGAATCACTGGAGAACGGTTCCAGCGACGCGCGCCTGCTCACCTCGATGGCCAAGGGATACACCGCCGAGAAGGCCCACGAGGCCACCTCGAACGCCATCCAGGTGATGGGCGGCGAGGGCCTCAAGACCGAGAACCGCCTCGAACGCTACTTCCGTGACGCCCGCGTCATGCCGATCCCCGACGGCACGACGGAGATTCAGAAACTCATCGTCGGCAAGGAGATTACGGGCCGCTCGGCCTACAACTGACCGGCGGCGTCGTCCGGGGACGCTTCGTCCCGTTTTCGCACGCGCTCGACGAACAGGCGTATTCCGACCAGCGCGACCATCCCGACCAGCGGTGCGACCCGCGGCGGCCCCTCCCGTTCGGTCTCCGCGTCGCCGTCGTCGATCTCCACGCCGTCACCGTCGTCTTCGTCGGCGGTTCGATCCGCCCCGAACGTCTCGACGGCCACGTCGGTCTCCTGCTCGGTGCTGGTGTCGGCGGTCGACTCGTCGCGCTCGTCTTCGTCCGTGTTGCGCTCCTCAGTCGTCGCGTCACTCGTTGCCCCGTCGGCAACGTCGATGGCTCCGGTGTCGCCGACGACCTGGACGCTCCCCTCGAAGTCCTGGTCGCGGTCCAGCCCGTCGCGGTCTGGCTCGTCGTCGACCTCGCCAGCCCCACGGCTGTCGAGGACGTAGCGGAGGGCGACGCCCAGCGCCGCCAGCCCCAGCCCGGAGAGGGTGAGCACCGTCGTCAGTCGACGGGAGTCGGAGCCGTCGGTGTCGGGGGCCGAATCGTCGACGCTCGATCCACCCGTGGCGTCCCCGGGTCCATCGGACTCCCCACCCGGGAGCCGCGAGGTGAGCGTGTCGGGGACCCGCCCCTGGAGGTTCGGTCGATCCATGTGGGGCCAGCTACGACGGCCAGCCCATTACGTTTGTGGCAACCAGTCTCGGACATAAAGCTACCTCGTATGTGACGGGGTAGGCATTACGACGTTCCACGATAACGCTCTGCTAACCTGGCCGCCGACGTGTGCCGCGTCGGTGCCGCCATGGGGGAAACGACAACATGCAATTCGACAAGACACACGAGATGTTCCGTGACTCGCTCCGGGACTACCTCGAGAGCGAGATCGAACCGGACGTGCAGGAACTGGACAAACAGGAGATGACCAAAGAGGAAGCCGTCGGCTACCTGCGCGACCTCCGGAAGCTGGGGATCGGCTTCGACCAGGAGACCGCACAGGACTACTTCGGCGACCTGAAGTACTACGTCATCGGCTCCGAGGAGATCTCCCGCGTCTGGCCGAGCCTGAACGTCATGCTCAACATGTCGTTCCCGGCCATGTTCGCCAACTGGGCGAGCGAGGAGACCCAGGACGCGCTGGGCGATAAACTGGAGAGCGGCGAAGCCATCGGCGCGCTGGGCGTCACCGAGCCCGGTTCGGGCAGTCACTCCAGCAAGCCCAACACCGTCGCCCGGAAGGACGGCGACGAGTACGTCATCAACGGCGAGAAGACCTGGGTGAGCAACGCCCAGATCTGTGACCTGACGATGATCGTCGCCTGGGACGAGGAGAACGACGCCCAGGACATGTTCATCGTCGATCAGGAGAACTCACCGTTCGACACGCGCAAGCTGGACAAACTCGGCTGGAAGGGCTCGCCGACCGGTCAGATGTTCTTCGACGACGTGCGCGTGCCCGAGGACAACAAGCTGAGCAACGCCATCCGCAACCTGATCCTCGAACACGGCGACCTCGCGGAAGCGCTCCCCTTCCCCAACGAGATGGTCGACCTATTCCTCTCCCACAAGCCGCTCAACGCCATCTTCTCGTTCATGCGGACGGGGATGGCCGCGATGGCCGTGGGGATCCAGCAGGCGGCCTACGAGGACGCGCTGGAGTACGCGACCGACCGCGAGACCTTCGGCAAGCCGATCGCTCAGCACCAGCTCGTCCAGAACCGCCTCTACGAGATGAAGGCCAACGTCGAGACCTCGCGCCTGCTGACCCACGAGGCCGTCGAGAAGCTCTCGAACGCGGACGACGAGTCTCGGATGTACTCCTCGCTCGCGAAGGGCTACGCCTGTGACAAGTCCGTCGAGACCGCCCGCCACGGTGTCGAACTGTACGGCGGCAACGGGCTCTCGACCGACTACCCGCTGGAGCGGTACTACCGCGACGCTCAGACGATGACGATCCCCGACGGCACCGAGGAGATAATGAAGCTCATCGTCGGCTACGAGATGACCGACATGTCGGCCTACGCCTGATCGGCCTGCAAGTTCGGTTTCGACTTCGAGTTGCGATCGCTGGCCGGGCGGGCCTGTCGAGTCAGGGTCCGTACCCTGGCCAGTGTTCCGCCCCAGGATCTTCCCGGGGCTTCGATTCTGTCCCGAGGACCAGAGCAGTCAGCCGCTCAGTCGTGTCGGAACGCCCGAGAGCCGGTGAAGACCATCGCCATATCGTGTTCGTCGGCGGCCTCGATCACGTCCTCGTCGTTGACCGAGCCACCGGGCTGGACGACCGCCTCGATGCCGGCCTCGGCGGCGGCCTCGATGCCGTCCGGGAACGGGAAGAAGGCGTCCGAGGCCATCACGGCACCGTCGGCGCTCTTGCCCTCGGCGTCTTTCTCGGCTTTCATCTTCGCGATCTCGACGGCGTCGACGCGGGAGACCTGTCCGGCCCCGACGCCGACCGTCTCCGTCCCTTTCGCGAAGAGGATGGCGTTCGATTTGACGTGTTTGATCGTCTGCCAGGCGAACAGCAGGGATTCGATCTGCTCGTCGGTGGGTTCGCGCTCGGTGACCACTTCAAGATCCTCGCGAGCCGGGGCCTGCGTGTCCCGTTCCTGGACGAGCGTGCCGCCGACGAGGTCCTTCTCGGTGACCGGTTCGGTCACGTCGTAGTTGTCGCTCACGTCGAGCACGCGAAGATTCTCCTTCTCGAACAGGGTGTCGAGGGCGTCGTCGGTGTAGCCAGGGGCGACGACGACTTCCTTGAACGAGTCGACGATCTGTGCAGCCGTCTCCTGGTCGCACTCCCGATTGAGCGCGACGATACCACCGAAGGCGCTCTTCGGGTCGGTAGCGAGCGCGTCGGCGTAGGCCTCGGCGAGCGTGTCGGCGGTCGCACAGCCCGCGGGGTTGGTGTGTTTGATGACCGCGGCCGCGGGGTCGTCGAACTCCTTGACGATGTTGAGGGCGGCGTCGGTGTCGTTGTAGTTGTTGTAGGACATCCCCTTCGCGCCCTCGTTCAATTGGTCGGCGGAGACGACGCTGGCTTCCTCACAGGTCCGGTCGGCGTACAGCGCCGCGTCCTGGTGTGGGTTCTCCCCGTAGCGCAGGTCGGCGTGACGGTCCTCGCTGGTGACCCGGCGCTCGGGGAAGTCGCCGCCGGTGTCGTCCGCGACGTGGACCTGATTAGCCGCCCAGTCGATCTCGACGCGGTCCTGGGCGAACCACTTGACGGCCCGCGGGTACGCTTTCATCTCGCCCCGGTAGAGGACGCGCTCTTTGAGGTCCTCGGCGTCGTCGCCGTCGTAGACGGGGATCGGTTCCTGCGTGACGACGGGACCGCCGTCGACCTCGTCCTCGACGAGCGAACCGTCCTCGGCGACGGCGTTGGTGACGGCGTGGACGGTACAGCCCACCACGTCGACGCCGTACTCCAGGGCGTCGCCCCAGGCGTCCATGCCCGGGAAGGCGGGCAGCAGGGAGGGGTGGACGTTCAGCGTGGTCGGCATCGGGTCGAGGAAGGTGTCCGAGAGGACGCGCATGTAGCCATCGAGACAGACGAGGTCGAAGTCGTAGTCCTCGAGGGCCGCGACGACGCGTTCCTCGTGCTCGCGTCGGCTCTCGTCGTCGCGCTGGACGACGATTTCGGTCGGAATCCCCCGTTTCTGGGCTTTCTCGACGACCGGCGCGTCTTCGGAGTTGATGAGGACGACGGCGAGTTCGGCCCCGCCGGGTGCCAGGTCGTGGACGTTCAGTAAATTGCGGCCGCGGTTGCTGGCCATGCCCGCTAGCTTCATGTGCGGAGGGGGGTGGTCCGGGCGCAAAGGCGTTGCGAATCGCTCAGCCGTGACTCCGCGGTTCGCGTCCCGAAGAGGGAATGTGGGGGGAGAGATGTGGGGGGTGTTGGGGGGACAAGGGAGAGTGAGAGTGGAGTGAACCACACTTGGGGTGATTAGTTTCCCCAATGGCAAATCTTCGTTCGTTGCTTATCATTGTTTCTAATTCGGCCAGGACAATCTTACAACGTTCGGAGAGTGGAAGATAATTATATTTTGTGTAATTACCGCTCGAACTGGTCGACCCGGTAGAAGCTTGCACTCGCAGGCACCAGCGTCTTGATCGTGTCGCCCTTCGTCGTCGTGATGACACAGCTCACTGGCGGCAGTGCCCGCGACCTCGGAATCGTCTCGACGCTGGTCGACGCAATGGTCGCGTTCGCCCGCGGCCGACCGAAAGCCGGCGCGCTGTTGCTGGGGGCGGCAGCGCTGTCGACCCGAATCCCCGGGCTGGGCGTCGCCGTCTCCGTGCTGTTGCGAGTGTACCGGAAGCTCGCCTGACCGGCGGGCTTCGACATCCCTTTGGGCTGGCCTCGCCCATCGACGGGTATGACAGACCGCAGTCCGCTTTCCGCCGTCTCGCCGCTGGACGGGCGGTACGCCCGCTACACCGAACCGCTCGTTCCCTACGCCAGCGAGCAGGCGCTGATCCGTGCCCGGGTCCGGGTCGAGGTCGAGTACCTGCTGGCGCTCGCCGATCTGGACGCCACGCCACTGGAGATCGACCCCGACCAGCGCGACCACCTGCGAGCGCTCTACGAGGAGTTCGACACCGAGGACGCCGAGATCGTCAAAGCCCTCGAAACGCAGGGCTGGAACGACTATTCGGCGACCAACCACGACGTGAAGGCCGTCGAGTACTTCGTCCGGGAACACCTGCCCGGCGGTCTCGACGCCGCCCAGTGGATCCACTTCGGCCTCACCAGCGAGGACGTGAACAACCTCGCCCACCGCCTGCTCGTCAAGCCCGCCGTCGCGGACGTGCTGGTGCCCGCACTCCGGGACGTCCGGGACGCGCTCGCCGAGATGGCCCACGACCACCGCGACGTACCGATGCTCGCCCGCACGCACGGCCAGCCCGCCACGCCGACAACCTTCGGCAAGGAGATGGCCGTCTACGCCGCCCGGCTGGGCAAGGCGCTGGGCCGCATCGAACGCGCCGCCGACGGCCTCTCGGGCAAGCTCGCCGGTGCCTCGGGCACTTATGCCGCCCACGACGCCGCCTACCCCGACGTTGACTGGCCCGCCGTCTCCGAGTCGTTCGTCACCGGTCTCGGTCTCGAACACACCGAGTTGACCACGCAAGTCAACCCCTGTGACGACTTCGAAGCGCTGTTCGACGCGCTCCGTGGCGCGAACAACGTCCTCCTCGATCTGGACGTGGACGTGTGGCTCTACGTCTCGGACCGCTACCTCGGCCAGGAGGCCACCGCCGGCGAGACCGGGTCGTCGACGATGCCACACAAGGTCAACCCCATCGACTTCGAGAACAGCGAGGGCAACCTCTCGAAGGCCAACTCCGATCTGGTGTTTCTCGGCGATTACGTCACCACCTCGCGGCTCCAGCGGGACCTCTCGGACTCGACGGTCAAGCGGAACATGGGCGCGGCGCTCGCCCACTGTCTCATCGGCTACCGAAAGTGCGAACGCGGACTGGAGAAGGTCGTTCCCAACGAGCAGGTCATGCGCGAGGAGCTGGACTCCACACCCGAAATCGTCGGCGAAGCCGTCCAGACGATCCTCCGGCGGGAGGGTCACACCGACGCCTACGAGCGGGTGAAGGAACTCACGCGGGGCCGTCGGGTCACCATCGAGGACTTCCGGGACTTGTTCGCGGATCTGGACGTGAGCGAGGACGTGCGCGAGGAACTGACCCAACTGACGCCGGCCGGGTACGTCGGCGTGGGCGACGAACTGGTCGAGGAGTTGGACGACTGACAGCGAGCTGTCGGTACCAAACGCATATGCTGGTCGGGCGCAATCACTGAGCAAATGCGATACGTCGAGGGCCTGTTGACGCCGGATCGGGGGTGGATCCACCCTATCGAGCGGCGCATCCAGCAGGCACCGGGGATCAAGAACGAACGGATCCTCCAGATGGAGCTGCTCGACGACGGAACGGTGACGACGATGTACGAACTCAGCGGCGACCGCGATGTCATCGAGCTCGCCGCCGAGTACGTCCCCGAGCTCATCACCTATCAGGTCTCGCCGATGCAGGACCGGATCATCACCTACGCCCACCTCGAATCCAACGAGATGCTCACCGGCCTGCTGGAACTGCCACACACCTACCAGATCGTGCCGGACTTCCCCATCGAGTTCGCCAGCAACGGCGGGATCAGGCTCACGATCGTCGGCGACGAGAACCAGATCCGCGAGGCGATGGACGCCGTCCCCGACGGCATCACGGTCGAACTCCAGAAGCTCGGCGACTACGCCCCCGAGAACGAGCGTCTCCTCTCGCGGCTCACCGACCGCCAGCGCGAGGTCGCCGAGATTGCCGTCAATATGGGCTATTACGACACACCGCGCCAGGTCACCTACGACGACATCGCCGAAGCGGTCGACGTGGCTCCCGGCACCGTCGGCGAGATCCTCAGAAAAGTCGAGTCCCGTCTGCTGAACGCCTTGCTCGGGTAGTCAGCGCCCGAAGCCGGTCTTGGGCCGGACCGACAGTTCCTGCCAGTGGTTGATCGCCCAGTAGCCGAAGCCAGTGGCGATCATCCCCGCCGCCAAGAAGTAAAAGAGCAGGTGCGATGTGACCAGCGCCCCGGGATTCCGGATCGCGTGCAGGAGGCCTTCACCGCCCAGCGTCAGGACGACCAGCGTCCCGAGCGCCACCGTGCCCGCACCGGCGATGACCGTCCGCCCGTCGAGCCCCTGGGTCTCCGCGATCAACACTGCGCCGACGAACGCCGTCGCCATCCCCAGCACGTACGCCGGGAGCCGGTCACTCAGTCCGACCGCCTCGCCGGATACCAGCGCCACCAATCCGAGGAAACTCGCCGTCAGGACGAGCGTGCAGGTCGCGATCAGCGCCCCCGCTCGCCCGATCGATTCCGCGTCGAACCGTCGCCGCTGTGCCATTGCCATACCTGTACCTCTCCGATCCGCCGACAAAAGCGTTTACGCGGCGTCTGACGGGCGTCTGCCGCCCGGCTGCCGGGCGCTATCAGGACTGGAAATTCCAGTCGCCGGAGGGACAATTCGCCTTTCGGTTCTTCGCTCACAGCCCGCCCAGCCCGGTGCCCGCGAGGCGGACTCCGATGACCGTCAGCATGGTGTAGACGACGGCGGTCCGGATCCGTGGCGTGATCAGCGGTCGGAGTCGCTTGCCCGCGGTGACGCCGACGAGGCCGGGGATCGCGGCGGCCGCCGAGACGACGAGTAGCGACGACGACCCGTACAGGCCCAGGACCCAGGCGGTCGCGACGCGGACGACGCCCACGCCGAGGAAGATCATCGCCACGACGCCGACGAACGTCTCGTGATCGAGGTCGAGCGACCGCAGGTACGCGACCACCTGGACGCCGACGTTCGAGGCGCCGAACACCAGGCCAGCGGCGGCGCCGAGCAGGCCCTTGCGGGCGTGGGTCTCGACGAGACAGACCGACTCGACCCGCCGCTGGCCCGGGAGGTCGAGCCAGGGCTGTGTGAGGACGACGTAGCCCAGCGTGAACAGCCCGAGCCCGACCGACAGCGGTGCGGCGGGAATCCGCGTCAGGGCGATCATTCCGGCGACGGTCCCGACCGCGCCGGCGGCGACGAACGCCCAGAACCGTCGGACGCACGAACGGATTCCCGCGCGGTCGAGTTCACCGACGAGCGAGAGGTTCGCGGCCAGGATCGGCAGGATGACCACGACGATGGCGGTCCGGGGCTCCAGCAGCGAGGCCAGCGTCGCCGTCGCGACGATGGCGTACCCGAATCCGGTGACGCCGGTGACCAACCCACCGGCGAAGACGGCGGCGAACACGAGCGCCAGCGTCGTCACGTCGTAGGCCACGTCGGTGGATCGACCGCCCCGGTAAAAAAGACGCGTCCCGGTCAGTCGAGCAGGGACGCGACGGCCGCCGTCGCGATCTCGCCGGCCCGTTCGACCTCGGGACGGCGGACGTACTCGCGTTCGGCGTGGGCCACCGCACCGTCCTCGTCGGCCAGGACGCCGGGCCCGAACACGACCGTCGGCGCGTCGGCCGCGAAGTAGGAGGCCTCGGTCGCGGCCCCGAACGGCCGGACCTCGCCCGCGCTGGCGTCCTGGAACGCACGCACCACGTCGCTGTCTTCGGGCGTCGCGAACGCTTCGAGGAACGGTGTCTCCCGCTCGGTGTACTGGAAGGAGAGTCCCATCGAATCCGGAATCCACGACTGGAGGTGCGCTTCCAGTTGTTCGCGAAAGCCCTGCTGGGTCTCCGGGGGGACGCTCCGACGGTCGACGGTAATCGCACACTCGGCTGGGATCTGGTTCGTGGCCGCTCCACCCTCGATCACGGTGGGTTCGAGCGTCGGCCGCCCGAGCGAGTCGTGTTCCGGCGGGCCGACCGTCTCGTCGTAGGATTCGAGCGCCTGCAGGACGGGCGCGACCGCACGAATGGCACTCACGCCGCTCCCGGGTTCGGCGGCGTGGGCCGCGACGCCCTCGATCTCGACTGTGCCCTCGAATCGTCCCTTCGCGGCGTTGCAGATGTCCAGTCCCGTGGGCTCGCCGACGACGTAGCCGTCCGCGTCCAGATCCAGCGCCGCCGCGCCCGTCGAGTATACCTCCTCGTCGGGTGTGACCGCCAGCGTCAGCCGTCCCGATCCGATCTCGGCGTCCAGAAACGCCGACAACAGCGCCGCGAGCGGCCCCTTCGCGTCGCAGGACCCGCGACCGCGGACGACCTCGCCGTCGATTTCGAGCGGGACGTGGGGCGGCACCGTGTCGATGTGTGTGTTGAGGACGATGTGTGGGCCGTCGGTCCCACCGTCACCGCTCCCCTCGGCCGTCCGCGTGGCCAGCGTGTTGCCGGCGTCGTCGACGCGCGGGTCGACGCCCTCGTCTTCGAGCGTCTCGAGGAGGAACTCGCGCATCTCGGTCACGTCCTCGTGAGACTCGATACCGACGGCGGTCTCGTGGAACCCGAGTGGGTCGAACGCCATCAGTCGTCACCCGTGACGCCGTCGAGTTCCACGTCGAAGGTCGACGGGTCGACGACGGTGACGGTGCCGGTGTACTCGCGCTCGACCGGCCCCTGCAGGAGTGCGTCGCGCTCGGTCAGCTGGACGACGAGGCGACCGCCCGGCGGGTGGACCGGGACGCGCTGGCCCCGCTGTACCTCCCCGAGGCGCTCGGCAGCGGCGACGATGGCCACTGCGCCCGTCCCGCAGGAGTCGGTCTCGGCCTCGACGCCGCGCTCGAACGTCCGCTGGTCGAACCCGCGAACCGTCCCGTCGGTGTCCTCGCTATCGGCACGGGGCGCCGCGAAGTTGACGTTCGCGCCCTCGGGGAACACGTCGGCGTCCCGGACGGCGGGCGCGACGGCTTCCACGTCGACCGTCGTCACGTCGTCGACGAACGCGACGGCGTGGGGGACACCGGTGTTGACCGCCGTGACGGTCAGACCCTCGACCTCGCGTTCGACGAGCGGTTCGTCACCGGCCACAGGCACCCCGGCGGGATCGAACGCGGGCGCGCCCATCTCGATGGTGACGCCCTGGTCGCCGATCTCGGCGCGGCGCGTGCCGGCCTGCGTGTCGATCATGACCTCGTTCGAGCCGGTGCGCTCGGCGACCCACTTGGCCGCACAGCGCGCGCCGTTGCCACACATGGCCGCGACGCTGCCGTCGGGCTGGACCAGCGTCATCACGACCCTGGGCGGGGAGTACTCCGATTCCAGCGCCAGGAAGAGGACGCCGTCGGCCCCGCGTTTCCGCGCGTTGGGGTGATCGAGTCCGGTCTCCCGGTCGCAGAGTTCGGCCGCGAACGCCCGGCGGTCCGGGACGTCCTCGGCCGCGTCGACGATGATGAAGTCGTTGCCCGTGCCGTGGTATTTCTCTACTCCGACCATGTTTCCAGTCCTGTGATGTCCGCGACCGTTTCCCGACGAACCGCCAGCCGCGCGTCGTCGCCGTCGAGGGCAACCACCGCCGGCCGCGGCCGGGAGTTGTAGTTACTGCTCATCTCGTAGCCGTAGGCTCCGGCGTTGCCCACTGCGAGCAGGTCACCCCGCTCGGGGTCGGGCAGCGGCCGGTCCTCGCCCAGCACGTCCGCGGTCTCGCAGATGGGGCCGGCGACGGTCGACGAGACCGTCTCGCGGTCGGCTGCCTCGGGAGCCAGCGAACGAATCGCGTGGTAGGAATCGTACATCGCCGGCCGGACCAGCGTCGTCATCCCGGCGTCGACGCCGACGACCGCCGTCTCGGGCGTCGATTTCACCGTGTTGACGCGGGTCAGCAAGACGCCGGCGTCCGCGACGAAGTACCGGCCGGGCTCGATCCCAAGCCTGGCGTCCACGTCACCGAACGCGTCGCGGGTCGCCGTCGCTACTGCGTCCAGGTCGAGTGGGTCCTCGTCCTCGTGGTACGGAACCCCGAGCCCGCCGCCGACGTTGACGAAGTCGATACTGCCCACGTCGGCAATTACGCTTCGCGCCAGCTCGCCCATCCGTGCGACGAGTTCGCGGTGGGCCTGGAGGTCCTCGCCGGAGATACCGCTCCCGGCGTGGGCGTGCAGACCCACGAGGTCGAACCCGCGGTCGACTGCTTCGGCGGCGAGGTCGGGCACCCGATCCAGCGGGACGCCGAACTTCGGGGCCGCGCCGGTCGAGACTTTCTCGTGGTGGCCGGCGCCCACACCCGGGTTGGCGCGGATGCAGAGCCGGCCGGAGAAGCCGCGCTCGGCGAGTCCATCGAGGGTGTCGGCCGCGCCGACGGTCACAATCAGGTCGTGGTCGGCCGCGGCGTCGACGACGTAGTCGAGGTCCCGGGCGGGCGGGTTGACGGCCGTGTAACGCACGTCCGCGCCGTCGAATCCGGCGGCGAGGGCACGTTCGACCTCGCCCGCGGAGGCACACTCGGCCCCGACGCCGGTCGATTCGATGGTCGAGAGCACCGGCCGCGTCGTGTTCGCCTTGACGGCGTAACTGATCTCTTCCCGGTCGAACGCAGCCTGGATTCGGGCGGCGTTCTCGCGAACCCGATCCAGGTCGAGGACGTACAGCGGCGTCGCGAACTCCTCGGCCAGGCCGCGCAGTCGCTCGGCGTCCCAGGTGGACAGCCGGCGGACCGCGGACCCGGCCGTCATTCTCTCAGGGCGTCTTCGCGCTCGGTGCCTTCGAGGGTTTCTGTCTCGATGTCGGTCGCGACGACCGCCGGCTTGTAGGCCGCGCCGGGAATCAGGTCCTCGTCGCTGACCGACGACTCGACGTAGCGGGCGAACGCCCGGCGCTCCGGCGGCAGTTCACCGTACAGGACCTGCTCCTCGACCAGATCGTACACCGGGATGCGGGGCGTCAGGAGCGTGTTTTCGCCCACGATGGAGTTCTCGCCGACGCGGAACCCGGAGGTGACGCGAGAGCCCGCCCCCAGCGACACGCCGTCTTCGACGATGACCGGGTCGTCCTCGACCGGTTCGAGGACGCCGCCGATCAGCGTGTTCGCGCCCAGCTTGACGTTCTCGCCGATCTGCGCACACGAGCCCACGGTATCACAGGAGTCGACGAGCGTGCCGTCGCCGATGTGTGCACCGATGTTGACGAAAGAGGGGCTCATCATGATCGCGTCACTACCCACGTAGGCACCGCGTCGAATGACGGTTCCGTCGGGCGTGTTCCGGGAGCCGCGCTCGCCGATATCGGCGGTGTCACGCAGGGGGAGCACGTCGTGGTAGGCCACGTCGCCGTACTCGCGGGACTCGATCTCACGGAGGCCGAAGTTGCACAGGATGCCCTGCTTGACCCACTCGTTGACCTGCCAGTCGTCGCCGGCGGGTTCGGCCGCACGGACCTCGCCGGCTTCGAGGGCTTCGAGGAACGCGTCGAGCGTGTCGGCGTCCTCGGCGGTGGCGTCTTCGGCCGTGAGGCCGTCGTCGTAGCGATTCCACAGGTCTTCGATCTCGGGTTGCAGGCTCATTGGTCGATGACGTTCCCGAAGTCGTACCGCCCGGGTTCCTGGTTTTCGATCCAGACCGCGGCGTCGAGCGCGCCGGCCGCGAAGACACTCCGGTCCTCGGCGTGGTGGGACAACGAGAGTACCTCGTCGTTGCCCGCCGCGATCAGTTCGTGTTCGCCGCGGATGTCGCCCGCTCGGCGCGCGAAGACACCGATCTCGTCCTCGTCGCGGGGCGCGTGGCCCTCGCGGCCGTAGACGGGTTCCACGTCGCGCTCTTCCTGAACGGTTTCGAGCATCGTCTTGGCCGTCCCGGAGGGCGCGTCGATCTTCCCGTTGTGGTGGGTCTCCATCAGCTCGAGGTCGTAGTCGGGGACCGCGGGCAGAGCCTCGCTGATCGCCCGGAGGAGTGCGTGGACGCCGCGGGCGAAGTTGGTGGCCTTCAGGAGCGGCACGTCTTCGGCGGTGTCGTCCAGCGCAGCGAAGCCGTCCTCGTCGAAGCCGGTGGTGCCGACGACCATCCCGACGCCCGCCTCGCGGCAGGCCTCGGCCAGCGACAGGGTGGCTTCGGGGACGGTGAAGTCGACGGCCACGTCGGCGTCGTACTCCGCGAGCGCGTCGGCGGCCTCGCCGGCGTCGACGACGGGCACGCCCTGTACTTCGTCGACGCCGTCTACGTCGAAACCGACGACCACGCTCACGTCGTCGCGGTCGGCCGCGGTCTCGATCACGGTCTCGCCCATCCGACCGGCCGCGCCGTTGACTGCGACCCGTGTCATCGCTGGGCCTCCGCCGGTTCGGGGGCGGTTCCGTCGTCGAGGTCGTCGAGTACCGCGCGGAGCGCGTCGAGGGTCTCGTCGGTGGCCCGCGAGAGCGGCGAGCGCATCCGGCCCGAGTCGTAGTGGCCGCGGATCGCCATGGCCTCCTTGATCGGGATGGGGTTGCTCTCGGTGAACAGGACGCGGAAGAGCTCGCCGAGTTCGTGGTGGTACTCGCGGGCACGTTCGTAGTCACCCGAGAGGGCGGCACCGACCAGCGCGCAGGTCCGCGCGGGTTCGACGTTGGCGGAGACGGAGATACAACCACTCCCGCCGGTGGCGATGATCGGCAGGGTCATCGCGTCGTCACCGGAGAGGACCTCGAAGTTCTCCTCGCGCGTGCGCTCGATGACCTCGGTGATGCGGTTCATGTCGCCGGAGGCGGCCTTGTAGCCGACGATGTTCTCGTGGTCGGCCAGGTTGACGGCGGTCTCGACGGCGATATTACGTCCGGTTCGGGAGGGAACGTTGTAGATGATTTGCGGGAGGTCGACGGCGTCGGCGACCTGCCGGAAGTGATGTTCCATGCCGGCGGGCTCGGGCTTGTTGTAGTACGGCGAGATGAGCAGGAGGCCGTCGGCACCGGCGTCGGCGGCGCGTTCGGAGAGGTGCAGGGCCTCGCGGGTGTTGTTGCTGCCCGAACCGGCGATGACGGGGACGTCGTCGACGGCGTCGGTGACGGCTTCGATGACCTCGACGTGCTGGTCGTGTGAGAGGGTGGCGCTCTCGCCGGTGGTGCCCATGGGCACGACGCCGTCGACGCCGCGCTGTTCGAGCCACTGTGCGTGGTCGCGGAGTGTCTCGAAGTCGATGCTCTCGTCCTCGTGGAACGGCGTGGTCATCGCGGGGAACACGCCGGTGAACGTCTCGTGTGTCATTGCTGTGTTGTGTACGGGTGGGGGTCGGTCGGAGATCGGTGCGCGCGAGACAACGAACACGGCCCGCGACAGGGGTGCTACGCCCGCCGTGAGCCTACCGCGCGCGTTTCAGTTTGCTGGTCCCCCGAAAACGGACCGCGCCACACCGGTGGCTGGTCGACGACCCAGCGAGTTCCAGCGTGGCCCGTTGCATACACCAGCGACTGTGACGAGACGACTTAGGCGTTGCGACACTTCCCCGGCAGTTCGGGAGCGTCGCCCGTCCGACAGGGTTTATCCGGCGGGCTCTCCAAACACCGCGTATGACTGACGTGCATCCCGGGCAGCGCGTGGCGATGCTCGCCGACGCGCAGAACCTCTATCACACCGCCCGGAGTCTCTATACGCGCAACATCGACTACGCGTCACTGCTGGAAGAAGGCGTCAACGACCGCGAGCTGACACGTGCGATCGCCTACGTGATCCGCGCCGAAGCCGAGGACGAGGAGAGTTTCTTCGAGGCACTGGTCGACATCGGGTTCGAGACGAAGATCAAGGACATCAAGACCTTCGGAGACGGCTCGAAGAAGGCCGACTGGGACGTTGGGATGAGCCTGGACGCGGTGACGCTGGCCGATCACGTCGACACCGTGGTCCTCTGTACCGGCGACGGCGACTTCTCGCGGCTCTGTCGCCACCTGAAACACGAGGGGTGCAAGGTCGAGATCATGGCGTTCCGCGAGTCGACCGCCGACGAACTGATCGAGGCAGCGGACACCTTCCGCGACCTCAGCGAAGAACAGGAGACGTTCTTGCTCTAGACCGGCTGGCCGCCTTCGGAGGTCCCCAGCAGCACCGATCCGGCCGCGAGCAACAGCGCCGCGATACTCCCGGCGATGGCCGGCAGCGGAACCTGCCGGAGCCCCGCCCCGAGGATCAGCGCCGAACCGATCAGCAGCAAGACCGCACCGGCCACGATTTTCGTCGAGTTGTTTGGCATGTTGCCCGGGAGTATGTAATTCTCGCCTATAAATCCATCCAAAACCACCGGCGTGGGCGACGATACCTCGTGACAGGGAGCGATTACCACGTCGATTGGTAACGAAAAGCACAGTTCTCACCGCGGGTGGAAGGTGTTTAGTCGCTGGCTCGGCAACGGGGAGTCGATGAACGACGAGGACGGGCGGATGCTCCGCCGGGTCGCGGATTACCAGTTCGGTGCGGGCGCGGGCGCGGCGCTGTTTCCCGCCGCGGAGGACCTGGAGGTCTATCGGACGACGTCCGGCCGCCCACAGCAGGTGGTCGCCGACGGCGGCCGACTGGTGACCTACGCGGTGGACGGCCGGTTTACGCTCAGTCCGGCCGGTTCGCGACGCCTGCTCGACGCGCTCGACGATCCCACGCATCGCGTGGTGGTCGGCGAAGACAGCGACCCGTTCGTCCGGGAGGGGCGCAACACCTTCGCGAAGTTCGTGAAGCGGGCCGATCCGGCAATCCGGCCGGGCGACGAAGTGGCGGTCGTCCGCGACGACGACACCCTGCTCGGCGTCGGCCGCGCGGAACTGGCCGGCGAGGACATGCTCGACTTCGAGACCGGGATGGCAGTGTTCGTCCGCCACGGGGTCGGGCCGGCCGAGGACGAGGCGGCCGAGTAGGGCTGTCGCGGACAGTTCGATGGCGGTGAGAGGCCATTCAGGGCCACGAAGGATATTCGGAATGGGGGACGCGCGGGTTTCGGGCTCGATAACGTTCTCGTACCAGCAAGGGTATCCACAGCCGTAATCGGTACAGGCGATATTAATCGGCGTGCCGTCGCGTGGAACATGAGCCTCGCGCGGACGGTAGGAATCGGTGTGTTGCTGATGACGGTCGTGGTGGCGGGGGTAGGCGCCGCGTTTCTCACCGGCGTGCTCGGGACGCCGTCGGCCGGCCTCGAAGACCGCGGGGACTGGGGATCCGTCAGTGAGGAGCGAACGGAAGTCGTCACCACAGTCTGGGTGAACAACCCGAATCCAGTCGGCCTCACGGTCGGCGACTCCGTCGAAGTGTCCTACCAGCTCTCTCTGAACGACGTGCGCCTGGCCAGCGGTGAGAAGAGCGGGATAGACATCCCGCCGGGAAACGGCACCGTTCAGCTTTCGACCGACATTCGGAACCGAAATATTCCGCCCTGGTGGGTCGCATTCGTTCGAGACAACGAGACGATACCACTCGAGGTAGACACAGCCACGAGAGTGAGTGGACCGGTCTCGGCGACGGCCGACTTCCCGACACACGAGGACACGCTCCTGGCCGGTGAGACACCGATCATAACCGCCCTCTCCGAGGTGGCCAGCGGAACCGAAGGGACGTACACGGAGACGCTCTCGCCCGACAGGGTCAGCGAGCGGACCGGCGTCGCGTTGACGTCCCTCCGCTCGGGAGGATACGTGACCGACCCGGACAGCGAACTCAGGGCCGGATACGAGGTTCGAGATGGCCGGGCCGCGTGGGGACCGGTTAGCGAGGAGACGACGACCGTGTACTTCCACTTCCGGATACACAATCCCGGGGACGTCCCCGTCCCGGCTGCACCGTCCAACCTGGGCGTGGACGTCGAGATGAACGACGTGGAGCTGTTCGCCGCCGAGGGGAACGATACGTCGCTGCGAAACCCTGGCGACTTCACGGACAGTGACGTGTTCGGGGAACGGGTTCTCGAACCCGGCGAAACCGAGGACGCGGTCTACGCCGTCGAGATGCAAAACGAGAACGTCGACGACTGGTTCGGGAGTCACGTTCGGCAGGGCGAACACACCGAACTCCGGACGGAAGGAAAGTTCGTGTTCAGCCTCCATGACATCGAATTCGAGCTCCCGGGCGAGAGTCCAGTCGCGTACACCTGTGACCTGCAGACGAACATCCTGGTCGACGATCAGAACACCGGCACGAACTGTGGACGGGTAGAGAGTCTGGAACTCGTCGACGAGACGGACGCGCCGTCTGACGAGGAGGACGACACCGACCGCGAACCCGGGACCGAAAACGGGAGTCGAGACGAACCGAGCGAACCCGGGACCGAAAACGGGAGTCTGGGTGAGCCACGACCGCCCACTGCCGTCGCGGAGGCGTCTCCGGATGCTGGCCGGGCTCCACTCGACGTGCAATTCGACGCAAGTGGGGCCACCGATCCCAACGGTGACATCCTGCGGTACGTCTGGCGGTTCGACGACGGTCACGGTGACCGTCGACAGCAGAGTGGGATAGGGACCGCAGCACAGCACCGCAACTCGCACTGTGCGCGAGTTCCGCTTTTTTCGCCCACGTTCACGAGAGCGAAGCTCTCGTACAGTCGTCCGAAAGACTGCGTCTTTCGGGATGACGAGAGACGCCGATGGCGTCTCTCGAACCACCCACCAGAAATATCAGATTTCTGAGAACGTTTTTGCGCCGAGCGGGTCGCGGCGGAGCCGCGACCCCCTCGGGAAAAAGGTGGTTGCGAAGAGATTTTGAGTGCAGGGCGCAACCTCCCGGGTATGTTCGGAGGAGGCGGCTTCGATCCGCAGAAGATGCAACAGATGATGGACCAGTTCGGCATCGACATCGACGAGCTCGACGCCGAGGAAGTGATCATCCGCACGGCCGACGAGGAGCTCGTCTTCACCGACGCCGAAGTCCAGCGGATGGACGCCCAGGGCCAGGAGACCTACCAAGTCATCGGCACGCCCGAGACCCGCGAGGCCGGCGAGGCGTCGGCGGTCGAGAGCGGTGACGGCGACTCGGGCGGGAACGGCGGCATCCCCGACGCCGACGTGGAGATCGTCGCCAACCGTGCCGGTGTGAGCGAAGACGACGCCCGCGAGGCCCTCGAGGAAGAGGACGGCAACCTCGCGGCGGCCGTCGAGCGCCTGGAGTAACGTGGCGCTGTTGCTGGTCCGGGACGACCGCGAGTACCTCCTGGAACGGGGGGAGACTCTGGAGACGGATCTGGGGATTCTCGAAGTACCCGAGGACGCCGCGGCGGGCGAGGTCGTCACGACCCACCTCGACGAGGCGTTCACGGTTCGTGAACTGCGGGGCCCGGACTGTTTCAACCATTTCGAGCGCACGGGCGCGCCGATGATGCCCCGTGACGTGGGGCTGATCATGGGCCACACCGGCGTCTCCGCGGGCGACACGGTGCTGGACGCGGGGACTGGCACCGGCGTCCTCGCGGCGTACATGGGCCGAGCGGGAGCCGACGTGATCACCTACGAACAGGACGCCGAGTTCGCCGAGGTGGCCCGCGAGAATATGGCACTGGCCGGCGTCGCCGACACAGTCGACGTGCGCACGGGCGACGTGACCGAGCACCTCGACGTGGGACCGGTTGACGTGCTGACGCTCGATACCGAGGACGCGGCGACGGTGGTCGAACACGCCGCGGACCTACTGACGCCGGGCGGGTGTCTCGCGGTGTACTCGCCGTTCGTCGAGGGGACCCGCGAGGTCGCCCGGACCGCGCGCGGCGTCGGGCTGGAGGGGGTCGAGACGCTGGAGACCATCCAGCGGGAGATGGACTTCGACGACCGGGGGTCGCGGCCGTCGACGGCGGGCGTCGGCCACACCGGCTTCCTGACGTTCGCTCGACGGGAGTGAGCCATGTCCGACCGACGCGAGCCGGACCGGCAGGGCCTGCTCGGCGTCGTCGACGGCGCGCTCACGCTGGCGACCGCGCCGGCCGTGGAGACCGCCGCCAACCTGTTGATGGACCTCGACGATGCGCGCCTGCGACTCCCGTCGGTCGGTGGACCGGTCTACATCGAGATCGAACGGTTCCGGGAAGCCGTCCGGATCGTCCGGACCGAGGGGGAGACGCTGGAGCGACTCGACGCGACGCTACGGACCGGCGGGTACACGGCGGAGGTGTACGTCGGGGAAACCCAGGTGGCGTTGCTCGGTGTCGGTGCCGATCCCGGACGCGTGAGCCGGTGGCTCGGTGACGGGCGGACCGAGTTGCTGGCGCGTGGGGTCGTCACGGCGGCCGTTCGCCGGCGCTAGCGGACGGATTTGACCAGGGTGAGCAGTTCCTGCCGGAAGGAGTTGGGGTCGATGTCGATGCCGGGGATCGAGATGCCCAGCAGATCGGACAGCGACGCCGCCGGGTAGGCACCGCCGGCGAGGCGGAACTCGCCGCCGTTGGACCAGACGGCGAGGTACCCCTCGACGGGCACGTCGACGACGCTGGTCTCGATGGACGCCTCGTAGGCCTGCAGCGAGGCGCGGTCGCCGGTCTCGACGCGGATGCGGTCGTGGCCGTTCTTCGAGATCTCGCCGAAACCGCGGTCCAGCAGTCGGTTCTTGAAGACGCTGTTTGCCTGGGTGCGGACGGTAGTGAAGACGGCCGCAGGCCCGACTGCCGGAGGGAGCGCGGGCGTGAACTCCAGTCGGGTCGCGAAGAAAAAGCGCCACATGCGGTCGACGCTACCGCCGGTGAGGGTGCTGACCGTGGACCGGAGGTCCGCGTCGTCGTAGACGGCGGTGTGACCGACGACGCGGGCGACCGGGAGCTCGAAGACGGTCTCGCTCGACCTGTCGGTGACGGCCCAGCCGTCGAGGTGGTCGTCGGGTACCCGCGGGGTCCCGTCACCGCTCATCCGTCAGTGATCGTCCTCACGCCACTTGTGTTCACACTCTGTACAGGTGAAAAATCTCGTCTCGCTCTCGTCGGCGGCTCGGATCTGTTTCATTTCCCAGAACGCGCGGTCGTTGCCACACTCGGGACACCGGGCCTCGGTCGTCGGGCCCATGTCCTCGGCGTCGACCTCCGAGGTGTCGATGACCTCGCTCTCTTCCTGGGACTGGGTGGAGGTCATCGCCGCCTCTTTCTCCGAGTCGCGCGGCGTCTCGTACCCGCAACTCCCGCAGATCCACATTCCGTCGTCGGTTTTCATCATCGAACCGCACTCGTCACAGAACTCCATGTTAGCTACCAGTTACAGGATGCCCCCCTAAAACCCCCTCGGATCCCACAGACCCCGCGCCGCGATCCGGGGCCGGGCGATCCGCGTCGGAACCGCCGGCCGGGACCACAACGACCATACGAGGAGCGCCCCCGTGTGTGGACAGATGTTCGGGACGGACCGTCGGGTACTGGTGCTCGCGCTGGCTCGGATGGCCGACGCGGTGGCCAACTCCTTTCTGATCGTCGTCCTGCCGCTGTTCATCGCCAGCGGCGGCGTCGACATCACGGGCCTGGTCGGAACCAGCGTCCCGGTCGTCGGCCTCGCCGTCACCGAAGAACTCCTGATCGGCGTCGTGCTCTCGCTCTTTGGCCTGCTCAACAGCTTCGGCCAGCCCTTCACCGGCCGACTCTCCGACCGGACGGGCAAGCGGAAGCTGTACGTCCTGCTGGGGCTGGCGTTGCTGGCCGTCGCGTCGGCGGGCTACCTCTACACCGACGACTACACCGTCATCGTCGTCCTCCGGATGTTGCAGGGCGTCGGTGCGGCGTTCACGATCCCCTGCACCATCGCGCTGGTCAACGAACTCGCGACCGAGGCCAGTCGCGGCGGGAACTTCGGCGTGTTCAACACGTTCCGCCTGCTCGGGTTCGGGTTCGGCCCTGTCGTCGCCGGGACGGTCGTCGAGGCGGGGCCCTACCGGTTCCCGGTCGTCGGCGGCCTCTCGGGATTCGACGCCGCGTTCCTCGTCGCCGTCGTCGGGGCGCTGGTGAGTTTCGGGCTGGTGAGTCTGCTCGTCTCCGACCCCGAAGAGACACAGGCGACCGCGGGCGAGGACCTCGGACTCGCGATCAGGGATCCCAGCGGTCGGCACCTGCTCGATCCGGTGTTCACGCTGGCGGTCGCGACGCTGTGTCTGTCCGTGGGGATCGCGCTCTTCGCGACCCTGCAGGGCCGGATCAACGCCCGGCTCGGACAGGCACCGGTCCTCTTCGGTCTCCAGTTCGCCGCGGTCGTCGTCGCCAACGTCGTCTTCCAGATCCCCATCGGCCGGGCCAGCGACAGGTACGGCCGCAGACCCTTCCTGCTGGTCGGGTCGGCCCTGCTCGCGCCCGCGGTTCTCGCGCAGGGGCTCGTGACCACGCCAGTCGGGATGCTCGCCGCCCGGACGCTCCACGGGGTCGCGGTCGGGATGGTGTACGCGCCGGGGCTGGCACTGGCCGGTGACCTCACCGGGGAGGGCCAGTCCGGGACGAAACTCTCCTTGCTGACGATGGCGTTCGGGCTCGGGACGGCGCTTGGCCCCCTGCTGTCGGGCTATCTCGTCCGCTTTGGCTTCGTCGTCCCCTTCGCGTTCGGCGGTGTGCTGGGCCTGGTGGCACTGGCACTGGTCTACACGCAGGTCGAGGAGACACTCCCGGATGCCGGCGGGAGGACGGACGCGGTGCCGCAGGACTGACCGCTCTGTGTCGAGCGCCACCGGGACACCCACTATCACCGTACCGTCGCTTGATATGGGCGTGAGTCAGAGCGCGCAACTCTCGGAACTGGTACTCGGATCGTTCGAGGGGTTCGTCGCCGGTCTCGTCGGTGCGATCCCCCAGTTGGTCGGGAGTCTCGTCTTCGTCGTCCTCGCCTACGTCGGGATCACGGTCGTGACGACCGTGCTCCGGTCGGTCCTGCGAAGAACCACGGCCGGGGAGCAGGGGCTCGTCGTGGATCTGGTCGTCCTCGTCGTCAGCATCTTCCTGTGGTTCGGGGCCGGCCTCGCACTGCTGAACATCGTCGGCCTGGGCGACCTAGCCGCGAGTCTCTGGACCGCCGTCGGGTTCATCGCCCTCGGCGTCTCCTACGCCCTCTCGGAGATGATCGAGGACACCGTCGCCGGCATCTACCTGCTCCGGGACCCCGACTTCGACTCCGGCGACACCGTGACGACGAGCGCGGGGACCGGCGTCGTCGACATCGGGCTCCGGAAGGGTCGGTTCGAGCTCGACAGCGGTGATCGGCACGTGGTCGCCAACCGGGACGTGGAGAAGAGGTGGACGAAAGAGACGGCCTGACGGGCGTACGTCGGAGGTCAGTTGTTGGCCTGCCAGTCGTCGCAGGCTTCCATGTCGTTCATGACCTCCGTGTGGAGGGTGCAGGCGGGCCGGATCTCGCCGTCGACCCGGACGTACTGGAAGTGCTCGCAGTTGCCACAGTAGGCGTCGGGCTGGCCGCGGGTCGAGGCGGCCTCGACCACCTCGTCGGGGACGGGTTCGGCGTCCGCCATCCCGCCCTGCTGGGTGGCCGCACCGCCGTCGCTCGCTGCGGTCTGTCCGCCCGTCGGGGTGTGGGTCTCCCCGCGCGCGTAGAGGACGTCATCTTCGTCTTCCCGGTTGGTCTGGGTCTGGACTTCGCCGTCGGGGTTCTGCCCGAACAGCCCGATCCCGCCCAGTCCGGGGACGGAGCCGGAGACTTCGAGGATCCGGGTGGTCCCTTCGTCGGTCACTTCCATGCGGACAGTGCCGCCGGGGTCCGTTCGCGTCTTGAAGTTGGCCACGGCGACGAACAGGCACCAGAACAGCGTGATCGTCCCGAGGAAGTAGACGACGACCACCGGGAGCGTGAGGCCTGGGCCGCTCCCGGAGCCGACCCACTCGTAGGGGTAGGCCTCGCGGAAGAGGACGACGCCGAACACCGAGAGACTCGCGCCGATGAGGGCCGCCGCCCGGGCGCGCCGCGAGGCGGGGAGGACGGCGAAGCTCCCGAGGAAGGCCGCCGGCAACCCCAGCCCTGCGAGGACGCCGGCCAGTTCGCGTGCGCCGAAGGTGGTGAGGCCGAGCTGATCGGCCAGTCCGGTCGTCGCGACGACGATGGCGGCGACGACCATCACAGCCCCGAGGCCGAACAGCGACAGGCCGAGGAACCGCCGGCGTCGACCCACGACGCCGCCGACGCCGCCGTCGTAGACGTCCGTCAGGTTTGCCATGCGGGGCGGTACGTGAGCAGTCCACAAAACAACCCGTCAGACACGCGGCAGACGGGAGGCAGTGAGCGACTGGTTTCGTGTCACCCCATCTTTGATTAGCCGGCCTCACGACTATGCCGATATGAAAGTCGTCCTGATTGGTGTCGGACAAGCAGGAGGGAAGATCGCGCAGGCCCTCGCGCAATTCGACTACGACCGCGGATTCGAGGCGGTCCAGGGGGCCTTCGCCGTCAACACGGCACGCGCGGACCTGCAGAATCTCGACATCGACACGATGTTGATCGGGCAAGACCGGGTGAAAGGACACGGCGTCGGCGGCGACAACGAACTCGGGGCCGAGATCATGCAGGCCGAGGCCACCGAGGTCATGGACGAACTCGACGGCCGCGTCACCAGCCAGGCCGACGCCGTCTTCGTCGTCGCCGGCCTCGGCGGGGGCACCGGGAGCGGTGGCGCACCCATGCTCGCCCGCGAACTCAAGCGCGTGTACACGATGCCGGTCTACGGCCTCGCGGTCCTCCCCGGCCGCGACGAGGGTGCGATCTACCAGGCCAACGCCGGCCGCTCGCTCAAGACCTTCACCCGGGAAGCCGACTCCGTGCTCGTCATCGACAACGACGCCTGGAAGACCTCCGACGAGAGCATCGAGGAGGGCTTCGCGGCGATCAACGACCGCATCGCCGAGCGGGTCGGTCTGCTACTGGCGGCGGGCGAGATCGTCGAGGGCGTCGGCGAGTCCGTCGTCGACTCCAGCGAGATCATCAACACGCTCAAGAACGGCGGCATCGCCTCGCTGGGCTACGCCTCCGCGCTGGCCGACGAGGACGCCGGCGAGAACATCAACGCGATCACCGCCACCGCGCGCAAAGCCCTCCTCACCGGCACCTCTCTCCCCCAGGCCGTCGAAGCCGACAAAGCCCTCCTCGTCATCGCCGGCCACCCCGACCGCATCGCCCGCAAAGGTGTCGAGCGCGCCCGCAAGTGGCTCGAAGAGGAGACCGGCAGCCTCGAAGTTCGGGGCGGTGACTTCCCACTCAGTAGCGAACGCATCGCCGCCCTCGTCCTGCTGGGCGGCGTCGAACGCTCCCAGCGCGTCCAGGAGTTCATGGATCGTGCCCGCGAGGCCAGTAAACAACAGGACGAACCCCAGGAGAGCGCCGAAGACGCGTTCCAGAACGACGAACTCGACGACCTGATGTAGGGTGTCCGACGGATCTCCCGCGTCGGTGTCCGTTCTCGGGGGGCTTCGAAACAACTAATCAGCGCCCCCGAGAAGTGTGGCGCATGGCTGAGGACGAATCCGAAGACGAGGAGCCCGCCGTCGAACTCGGCACCGGCGAACCGGTCGATGGCGTGCCGCTGGCGCAGGTCTCGGCGCGACTGATGTGGGGCGCGAAGAAGAGCTACATCCAGCAGCGCGAGGGCGACACGGTCGTCCGAACGCCCGACGGCCCGCAGGAACTCGGCGACGTCCTCGACGAGGTCGAGGAGACCTACTTCCAGCGCCGCCAGGAGTTCGAAGAGGCGGTCCGTGAGGTCGTCGGCACCGGCCCCGTCCCGCTGGCCGAGTGACACCACATTCGCACGGCCGAGGTACCTTTTTCCCTCCCGGCGACCGATATCCGACGATGACGCTTCCGATAGACCCCAGTCTGATCGAATCCGGTGATATCGGCGAGAAACGCGCGACGCTTTCGATGGACCACGAGGCCGCCATCGAACACACCCGCGAGACGTTCGCGGACGCCGGCTTCGGCGTCGCCGTCGAGTTCTCCGTCTCGGACATGCTCGCCGAGAAGATCGGTGCCGACCGCGACCCCTACTACGTTCTCGGGGCCTGCAACCCGGAGGTGGCCGACCGCGCGCTCGACGAGTGTCTCGAACTCGGCGGGCTGATGCCGTGTAACGTGATCGTCCGCGAGGTCGAACCCGGCCGGCAGGAAGTCTACCACCTCTCGATCATGCGCGTCGCCCGCCTGCTCGGCCTGGCCGAGGACGACGAGGCGTGGGCCGACATCGTCGCCACGACTGGCGAACTCGTCGACGAGGCCTTCCAGAACCTCTAGGACTCTTCGCCGTCGGTTCCAGTGGCGTCGACGCTTCCCTCGCGTTCGGCTTCGAGTTCGGCGATACGCCCCTCCAGTTCCTCGATGGTCACGTCACGCTTCAGGTAGAGATACGCGCCGGCGACCGCCACCAGCGGGACCCCGAACAGGAGGATCGCGACCAGCAGAACGACGAGCAGTTCCGGCCCGCCCGGGACACCGGGGACGACCAGCGGACCGGCGGGGAAGGCTGCCAGCGACGGAACCGACGGAGGCGCGACCATGCGCGCCGGTACTCACGGCGGGCGCTTCACTCTGTCGGGAACCGGACTCGCCCGATTCAGAAGTCCGATATCTGTGCCTGCAACCCCGACACCATCTCGGACTTTCGGCGGAGCTGGGCCAGCGAGATCGGGAAGTGCGGCGCGAGTTCGGTGAGGGCGTCCCGGAAGCTCTCGGCCTCGCCCAGTTCCTGCTCGAAGGCGTGGCGGACCCCCTCGCGGATCTGCCAGACGCCGACGGGGGCCCAGTACTCGGGAGAGGCGTGCCGGACCACGAGGACCTTGGCCTGCCGGCCGCGTTCCTGGAGGTGTTCGAGGACGGCGAGCCGAGTGGCGTAGTACGCGCCGGAGGTCTCGTCGACGTAGTCGGTGCGGCCCTCGTAGCCCTCGCTGTCGGCGGCCATGTACATCCCGGCGTCGGGGTCGGGGTTCCAGATGCTCCCGGGCGCTTTCAGCTCCACGAGTTCGAACTCCCACTGGCCGGGCGTCATGATCACCCAGTAGGTGTTACCCATGTACTCGTTGACCCGGACCTCGGTCGTGTCGATAGAGTTCGCGTTGCGGATGGTCCCCCGGAGGTACTGCCCCACCGTGTCGTCGACGGCGGTGATCGACCAGCGGGTCGGAACGAGTCGGCGATTGGCACCCTGCCCGAGCGCGCCGGCCGAGAGGATCTTGTTGATCTCGTACACGTCGAAGCCGCGGCGGTAGAGGTAGGTCATCGCGCCGTCGGCCCGCCAGTCGTCGTCTTCGAGCGTCTTCTCGACCTCCAGGGGCACGGAGGGGTTCTCCGCGAGTTCGGCGTCGCGAGCGCGAGCACGCGGACCGCGGGGCGCGCCGATGTCGTCCAAGTCAACGTCCAGATCGGGCTGGCCGTCGAGGCCGATCTCCACGTCGACGGGTTCGTCGGCGATGGCGACCTCGCGTTGCACGCCGACGAAGCCGTCCCACACGTCTGCGACGTTCACGCTCGCGGATCGCGTCGAGTTGAGCAGACCGGTTCGGCGCTGGAACACGTCGTCGATGGAGTAGCCCTGCTGGTACCACTCGCCGCTGGTCACGTAGTCGGTCGGGTCGGTCTCGGGACCGGCCACGGGGGAGAGCAGGCCGGTCGACACGTCGGGGTAGTTCGACCGGCCGACGAAGATCGAGGGGGCCGTCGACCCGAAGAGGGCGTCGCCCTGGACGGTCTCGTCGAGCTGGCGCTCCACGTCGTCCAGGTACTCGGTGATCGCGTAGGACTTCTCCGCGGCCAGCCGGCGCAGGTCGGCTGCCTCGTCTCGTTGGAAGTCCTCGATGAACTCGTCGAGCCGCATCTGCGCGCACTTGGAGGCACCGGCGTATCAATCTGTCCCGTGGGGGTCGGAGCCCGTTCGCGCGGTCGATATCGACCGCTCGCTTGTCTCGACTGTCGTGAAACGAGACTAGAATTAAGAGTCTGTGTGTTCACTCCTCACGGACATGCCCCTGGGGGTCTCCTGGCTCGCCATCGCTCACTTCGGGACCGGCGTGGCCATTCTGGGGTTGCTCGGCCCGGTCTGGTCGTTCCGGTCGCGGCCTGGGGCACAGCTGTGGGCCGGAGTGGTCGTCCTCATGGCGGCGACGACGTTCGCGTTCGGCGCGTCGCTGCTCGTGTTCGACCAGGGTCTCCGCCTCCTGTTCGAGATGGCTGCGCTCACCACCCTCCTCTGGACGGCCGTGTTCTTCCTCTCGTTCGCGCTCACCTACACCGGTCGCGCCCACCTGCTCCACAGCTGGTGGGTTCGCTGTCTGGTGGTCGCCCAGGGGGTCGGGACGGCGCTGCTCCTCTCGAACCCAGTCCATCGGCTGCTGTGGACGAACTTCCGACTCGACCCGGTGTTGGGGTCCGCCACGGTGCTGTACGACAAGGAACCGCTCCTCTTCGCCGTCGCCGGCGTCACCTACCTCGTCGTGGGCATCGGGATCGTCGTGCTCGTCGAGACCGTCGCCAGCTACGGCCCGTCCTACCGCCGGCAGGCCGTCGCCATCGCGACGACGCCACTCTTCCCCATCGTCGCGAGTCTGATCTGGTTGCTCGGAATCGGCCCCTACCCGCAGTTGAACCTCGTCGCGCTCTCCTTTCTCCCCCACCTCACGCTGGACGTGTACGCGCTGTTCGGCCGGGACATGTTCGAGTTGCCGCCCGGACTCCGCCGGGCCGGCGAACGGGCGGCCCTGGACGAACTCGGCAGTCCCGTGTTCATCGTCGCCGACGACGGGCGAGTCATCGACGCCAACGCCGCCGCCGTCCGGATGTTCGACGTCGATCCCGATCCGGCGCTGGGGCGGCCGCTCGACGACCTGCTGGGCCAGGACCTGGCGATGGCGGCCGAGGAACAGCGCGTCGACCTCCTCGTCGGCGGGGAGCGACAGACGTTCAAACTCGTCTTCTCGCCGTTCGAGACGAGAAGCGGCCTCCACGGCGGCTTCACCGTCATCATGCAGGACGTGACGGCCGAGATCCAGCGCAAACAGCGCCTGGAAGTCCTGAACCGCATCCTCCGGCACAACCTCCGCAACGACCTGAACGTGGTCCAGCTCCACGCACAGGAACTGGAACTCACGCTGACCGATCCGGAGCGACGCGGCCACGCCGCGGCCATCGAGGACATCTCCGACGAACTCGTCGACCTCGGGGAGAAGGCCCGCTGGGCCGCACAGGCGCTCGAGGACGCGAGTTATCACTCCGTCAGCCTGCGTGACGTTCTCGACGACGTGGTTCGCGACGTACGGGCGAACCACCCCGACGCACGGGTCGACCTCGACGTGGGTGCGTCCGTGACGCTCCACACCGACCCCGAAGTCCTGACGCTCGTGTTCACGAGCGTACTGGAGAACGCCATCGAGCACAACGAGGAGGGTGAACCGCAGGTCACCGTCACCGCGGACGACGGCGATCCCGACTCGCTTCGGATTCAGGTCCGGGACGACGGCCCCGGCATCCCCGAACACGAGCGCCGCGTGATCGAGGACGGTGGCGAGACCGCACTCGACCACGGGAGCGGCGTCGGCCTGTGGCTCATCCACTGGGGCGTGACGCTGCTCGGCGGCGACGTGGCGTTCGAGGTGGCTCAGTCCGGGACGACCGTCTCGATTCGACTGCCGACGACGGGCGGTCCCCGGTCAGAGTGAGGGGGACGCGGGACCGGCCGACGGGAGACCAGTCGCTCACGGCCGGCGAAAACCGAAGAGGGTGGGGCTAACTGTGGATGCCCATGGCTTCGATCTGTTCCTGGTAGCGGTTCCGGATGGTGACCTCGGTGACCTGCGCCACGTCGGCGACTTCCCGCTGGGTCTTCTTCTCGTTGCACAAAAGCGAGGCGGCGTAGATGGCCGCCGCCGCGTAGCCGGTGGGCGATTTCCCGGAGAGTAGCCCTTTCTCGGCAGTCGTCTCGATGATCTCGTTGGCCTTGGACTGGACTTCCTCGCTGAGATCGAGTTCGGAACAAAAGCGCGGGACGTACTTCTTCGGGTCGACCGGTTCCATCTCCAGGCCGAGTTCCTGGCTGATGTATCGGTACGTTCGTCCGATCTCCTTGCGCTCGACCCTGGAAACCTCCGAAATCTCTTCCAGACTTCGCGGGATACCTTCCTTCCGGCAGGCCGCGTAGAGTGCGCTCGTGGCGACGCCCTCGATGGATCGACCCCGGATCAGGTCCTCGCTCAGGGCTCGTCGGTAGATGACGGAGGCGACCTCCCGCACCGATCGGGGAACGCCGAGTGCGGAGGCCATGCGGTCGATCTCCGAGAGGGCGAACTGGAGGTTTCGCTCGCCGGCGTCTTTCGTCCGGATTCGCTCCTGCCACTTCCGCAAGCGGTGCATCTGACTCCGCTTTTTCGAGGAGATCGAGCGCCCGTAGGCGTCCTTGTCTTTCCAGTCGATGGTGGTCGTCAGCCCCTTGTCGTGCATCGTCTTCGTCGTCGGGGCACCGACCCGGGACTTCTCCTGTCGTTCCTGATGATTGAACGCCCGCCACTCCGGTCCGGGATCGATGTTCTCCTCCTCGACGACCAGACCACAGTCGTCACATATCAGTTCGCCACGGTCGGCGTCCTTGACCAGGTTGTCCGAGTTACACTCCGGACACGCACGTACCCCCTCCTGATCTTGTGATTCGGTCTCGGCCTCGCGCTCGCGCTCCCGCTGACGGGTGGACCGTGTCATCGCACTTTTATAGTAGTAACACCTGGCGACTTAAATCCTTGGACAAATACTTTATGGTTCGTATCGCGCGCGTCAGACGTTCGCTCCGGCCCGCTACAGCTTGATTTCGGGGATCTCTGTACGGGAGGAACGATCGGCGTCACTCGGCGCGGATCACAAACGGTAAGCCCGGCCACTGGTGAGTGAACTTCAATGCCGGTCATCGAGTGTGACGTGGCCGAGGCCCGCGAGCGGTTGGCCGACGCCGGTGTCGACGTTCGGGCGGGAAACACCGATCACGAGCGCTGGCGCGCCACACGCGGGGGTGCCACGGCCGTCGCCTACGAGGACAAGGTCGTCGTCCAAGGGGAGTCGCCCGAGGCCATCGAGGCGCTTCTTCGGGAGGAGGGTGGCCGCGCACACGTCTACTTCGACGGTGCCTGCCGTGGCAACCCGGGCCCGGCGGCGGTCGGCTGGGTCGTCGTCACGGACGACGGTATCGTCACGGAGGGCGGCGAGCGGATCGGCCGGGCCACCAACAATCAGGCCGAGTACGAGGCGCTGACGAAGGCACTGGACGTGGCCCGGGACTTCGGGTTCGACACGGTGGAGGTGCGGGGCGACTCCGAGCTGATCGTCAAGCAGGTTCGCGGGGAGTACGACACCAACGACCCGCAACTACGCGAACACCGGGTGACGGTCAGGGAGTTGCTGGCGGGGTTCGACGACTGGACGCTCACCCACGTACCGCGGGAGATAAACGAACGCGCCGACGAACTTGCAAACGACGCACTCGACGATGACTGACGAGACACCCGACCCAGAGGACGCGCCGGTCGCGGGACTGGCGGAGACGGACGAGACCAGCGAGGAGTCCACCGAGGTCCCACAGGACGTGCTCGACGAGGTCGAACGGCTGACGCGACTCGCACGCGAGGCGGTCGACGAGCAGGAAGCAGCCGCCTACCGCGAACGGCGGGCCGACCTGCTCGCCGAATTCGACTTCAGGGCCCGCGTCCGCGAGGACGACACTCACGACACGCTGGTACTCCACCCAGAGGAGTGGGTGGACGGCGGCGTCGTCCAGATGGAAGCGGTCGAGGACGTGGACCGTGGCATCGAACGACCGCTGGGCGGGCCCGGCGACGGCGAGGACTGGGACGCCATCGCGGCGCGCAACCACGCCATCGCGGAGGCCGTCGCCGAGGACCACGGCGCGGTCCACGGTGAGAACGCCACGGCGCTGGCCGAGTTCATGAACAACCACTACGCCCAGCCCATCGACTCCGCGACCGACGACGAAATAGAGGAGTTCGTAACCGAGTACTTTCCGCGCAACGCGTGGCCGAGTGAGAAACAGCGCGACCGGATCGACCGGTCGGTCGCGCTCACTCTCGACGTCGCCGACTCCTTTTAACGCTGTTCGTCGATGAGCGCTTCCAGTTCGTCGGCCCGACCCTCGTCGGTGACGAACCGGCCGAACATCCAGGAGAGCTGGTCGAGCAGCACGTCGTGGCCCGCCTCGGTCAGCGAGTACTGGTTGGTCCGCTTGTCGAGTTCACTCTTCTCGACGAGTCCCATCTCGACGAGGTCGTCGAGGTTGGGGTAGAGCCGCCCGTGGTTGACCTCCGAGTCGTAGTAGGCCTCGAGTTCGCGCTTGATCGCGAGACCGTATCGGGGCTCCTCGCTCAGGATGACGAGAATGTTCCGCTGAAACGCCGTGAGTTCACGCGCGACCTCCAGGTCCGCCTCCACAGTTTGTGACTCTGACATGCTTAGCTAAATGTCACCAAGGCATTTAACGCTTGTTAACTCGGACAGCGTTCTCGCCGACTCGGCCCCAGTGTAGTGTGATTTCTCCTTGGAGGTACGTGTCGGAATGAATATTGTTGAACGCTGGCGGTGGCTTTCAGCCATCTACATGTCTGATTTCTTATTCGTGTGCGGTACAAGCCAGTGATGACGGACGCGGGCTGGTTCACGCGTTGTGGAGTCCCGTGTCGCTGGGTCGATCAGCCACACAGAGAGAGTCGAGGTTCGTACACTGTTGGACACGGATTACGAAAGTACTTTTTGGCCTGCTGTCGCACGGGGAGGTGATGACGAACCTCTGGGAAGACCTCGAAACTGGGCCGAATCCGCCCGAAGAGATCTACGCGGTCGTGGAGTGCCTGAAAGGCGAGCGCAACAAGTACGAGTACGACAAGGACGTTCCCGGCGTGGTGCTGGACCGGGTCCTCCACAGCAACGTCCACTACCCCTCCGACTACGGCTTCATCCCGCAGTCGTACTACGACGACGAGGACCCCTTCGACGTCCTCGTCCTCGTCGAGGACCAGACGTTCCCCGGCTGTGTCATCGAGGCCCGCCCGGTCGCGCTGATGAAGATGGACGACGACGGTGAACAGGACGACAAGGTCATCGCCGTCCCCACCGAGGACCCGCGCTTCGATCACATCCAGAACCTCTCGGACATCCCCCAGCAGCAACTCGACGAGATCGACGAGTTCTTCGCGACCTACAAGAACCTCGAGGAGGGCAAGGAAGTCGAGACCCAGGGCTGGGAGGACAAGCAGGCCGCGATGGACGCCATCGAGCACGCGATGGACCTCTACGAGGAGAACTTCTAGCTCGGTTCCCTCGCGTTCTTTCGTTCGTCACGGGCCGCCGAGCGACGCGTCCGGCGCTCGTCGGACTCCGCCGCCTCCGTGTCGTCCGTCCCTGGTCCCGCGCCGAGCAGCGTCCCCGGAACCTGTCGTAACACCCACAGCGTCGGCAACGGGTCCCGAAGCGAGACGAACGTGTGGTCGGCACGGACGATATCCGCGAGGAAGGGGCCCAGTGCCCGATAATTGCGCTCGGCCAGCTGGTGACCCAGCCACTCCAGATCCTGTCGGGTCCGCCGCTGAATCACGTCGGTCCGATAGTCGCCGTCGTGGCGGACGGATTCGCCCCGGAGCTGTCGGTAGTGGAGCCACGGGAAGTCCACGCCGCAGTTGATGGCGAACGGGAGCGATCCCCAGTAACGGCCGTTGACCTCGATGAGGACGTACTCACCGTCCGGCCGCTCCATGAACTCGACCTGTGCCGGGCCGGTCCAGTCGAAGGCCGCGATCACGCGCTCGGCGTACCGGTACATCCGGCGGTCGTCGACGACGCCCAACAGCGCGGAACTCCCGCCCGACGGCGGGACGGTCCGCAGCCGTCGTTCCTGGAAGTGCGCGCGTACCTCACCGTCGTCGGCCAGCACGACCGTCGTCGTCGTCTCGCCGGGGACGTACTCCTGGACGATAGGAGGCCACTCCTGCAGCTTCGGCTCCTCGCGCAACAGCGACTCGAAGGTGTCACGCAGTTCGGCGGGCGACGCGGCGTAGTTCCGGTCGTCGACGAGGTACGTCGCGTACTGTCCCTCCTCGTCCCAGTAGGTCTTGCTCCGGGGTTTGACCACCACCGGATAGGACAGTTCGGGTGCGACCGAATCCACGTCGTCGACGGTCTCGGGAGCGTGTGTCTCCGGACACGGCACGTCCACGTCGGTCAGGCGCTCGAACAACTGGCCTTTGTCGAACACCTGCTCGAACGTCGCCCAGTCCTCGACGGCCGGTCGGGTCCCCGTGGCCGCGATCTCCGTGCGGTGTTTCGCGAGCAGCGACGTCATCCAGTCGGTCGGGCCGAACACGTAGTCGTGGTCCGCGTCGTCGAGATACGCGAGCAGATCGTCGAGGAATCGCTGTGCGCCGGCCTCGGGGTCGGGGTGGACGTACCGACCGTCACTGAACCGTGAGAGCATCCCCAGCGTGGGCGCGGACGGTCCACCGGCGACGACCGGGACCCCCCGACGCCCCAGCGACCGGACGATCGCGAGTCCGCTCTGTTTCTGAGTGGTCAACACCAGCGCGCTACCTGTGGCCATACGCTCCCCCCGACAGCGATCCGGATTAGTATTGCTCGGTTTTTTCCGAGGTGTGGACGCCCGCTCGAAGCGGTCCACCGACACGACGGTATTACGACCGTTCTACAGCTGATCTGTCGGTCGGACGACCCGGACAGGAGCGGGCGGTGTCGGACCCCACCACGATCGAGTGCCGAAAGCCGAGCGTACCGGGTCCCACCCGGCAACGAACCCGAGCTTCCGGCAATGGAAACCGGAAACAGGGGCGAGTATCCGACGGCTACCTCGCCGTCGAACCGTCCACCGGGACGGGCGTGGGTCCCCGGCGGACGGCCGGCTACGTGGTGCCGGGCGATACCTCTCAGTTATCCACCCCCCGCTCCCGGATGTATTATGATTATGGGTAATTATTAGAGGCAGGGAGGCCTACATGCGGACGTGATGGCGACCGAACGACAGTCCGTCGGTATGTTTCACGTGACGGTGGTCCCCGAGAACTTCGAGTCCGGCGAGGAGCCGTCGGTCGACGACGCCGAGCGAGACGCTCGGGAGTAAGGACAGGTTTTGCCGGTGTCCCGGACGGCCGCCGATATTCCACCGCGAAAAGAAGCTTCTTGTGCCCGCTCCCGGTAACGGGCGGTATGGGTCTGTTCGACCGGCTTCGTGGCGACGACGGTCCCCGTGTTGCCTTCTTCGGCATCGACGGCGTGCCGTACAGCATGCTCGCGGAGCATTTCGACGAGTTCGAGAACCTCGCGGCGCTGGCCGACGAGGGGAGTGCGGGGGCCATCGACAGCATCGTGCCTCCCGAATCGAGCGCCTGCTGGCCGTCACTGACGACCGGCGTCAACCCCGGCGAGACCGGCGTCTACGGCTTCCAGGACCGGGAGGTCGGCTCCTACGACACGTACGTCCCGATGGGACGGGACGTCCAGGCGACCCGAATCTGGGACCGCGTGCACGACGCCGACCGGCAGGCGACGGTGATGAACGTCCCCGTGACGTTCCCACCCCAGCGTGACGTCCAGCGGATGGTCTCGGGCTTTCTCTCGCCCGGCATCGACAAGGCGGCCTACCCGGACGACCTCCGGGACTACCTCGACGACATCGACTACCGCATCGACGTCAACGCCAAGCTCGGGCACGACGACGACAAGAGCGACTTCGTCGAGGACGCCCACGAGACCATCGACCGGAACCACGAGGCGTTCAAAAACTACGTCGAACAGGACGACTGGGACCTGTTTTTCGGCGTCTACATGACGACCGACCGGGTCAACCACTTCCTGTTCGAGGACTACGAGGAAGAGGGCGAGTACAAGGAGGAGTTTCTGGAGTTCTACCGGAAAGTCGACCGGTACCTCGGCGAGATGCGCGAACTCCTGCCCGACGACGTCACCATGGTCGTCGCCTCCGACCACGGCTTCACCACGCTGAACTACGAGGTCCACTGCAACGAGTGGCTCGCCCAGAACGGCTGGCTCAGCTACGAGGACGACGATCACGACGAACTCGGCGACATCGCCGAGGACACCGAGGCGTACTCGCTGATCCCGGGTCGCTTCTACATCAATCTCGAAGACCGCGAACCCCGCGGGAGCGTCCCCGAGGACGAGTACGAGGAGGTCCGGGACGAACTCAAGGCCGAACTCGAAGCGCTCGAAGGCCCCGACGGTAACAAGATCGCCGACCGCGTGGTCACCCGGGAAGACGCCTTCCGGGGCGACCACGACGACATCGCGCCCGACCTCGTGGTCGTCCCGAACCACGGCTTCGACCTGAAGTCCGGGTTCAAGGGCGACGACGACGTGTTCGGGAAGGGGCCGCGCAACGGCATGCACAGCTTCGACAACGCCTGTCTGTTCGTCGACGATCCCGACGCGCGCATCGAGGACGCCGACCTGCTCGACATCGCGCCGACGTTGATGGACCTGCTCGACCTCGAGTACGACCGAACGGCCTTCGACGGGTCGACGCTGCTGTCCTGAGCGGCCGACGCCGGCGCTTCTTTCGCCCGTCGTCAGTACTCGCTGGTTTCTAGTTCGTCCGCGAACGCTCGGAGGCTCTGCTCCAGTTCGTCGGCCGGCACGTCGGCGAGCGACGCGGCGATGACGCCGCCGATCACCGCGTCGAACCGATCGACCGACTGGATGTCGGGGTCCACGTCGAGCCCCCGGTCTCTCGGGATCGGCCCGCCGGTCCCGCCACCGTGGCCGTTGGGGAAGCCCACGTCTTCGGGCACCCGGAGCCGGTACTCGGTGAACTCGTCGTCGGACATACCCGTGGGTACCACGACGGCCGGGTTAAGTATAGGGCAGATACAGTTTCGCGATCAGTTGCGGCACACCGCTGACCCAGGTGACGACGAGCAGAGCGAGCGCCGTCACCGGACGGACCCACAGCGGGAGGGCACCGAGCACGGCGTCGAGGACACCGAGCGTCAGCGCCGCGAGCGCCGCGAGCAACAGCAGGATGACGAGCATCGTCGACAACGACTTCTTCGCGTTTACCCGCTCGTTGCGCTCGATCCACTTCCCGTACTCCCGGGTCAGCCACACGTAGAACTCTTCGCGGTGTTCGGCCGGCGACGCGTCGTCGGCAGCGACGACGAGCCGCCGAATCGTCTGGAAGTCACTCGCCGGTTCCGTCGGCGGTGTGGCCTCCTCGTCGAAGGCCGTGGCGACGAACGCGAGCGACTGGGGACCGATCCCGATGATCTGACTGTGAAACCTGAACCCGAACGTTCCGGCGGCGAACGAACCCAGCAGGAATCCGAGCCCGGCGAGTGTGTAGGGATTCACGAACGGTGACACCTCGAATCCGTCCAGTTCCCAGGCGAACGTGCCGGCGGTGAGCAACAGCCCCAGCAGGATCGTCGTCAGCTGTAACACCCGTTCGAGCGCCGCACGGTTGGTCTCGAACAGCTCGAACTGCCGGTCCATCGAACGGTGGGCCTCCGAGATCGACTGCCGGTAGAGTTCCAGGTACACCTCCCGGTCGTCGCTGTCGCCCATGGACGGCCCTACGGGACGCCGTGGCGTTTGGTTATGCTCGGCTTACCCCTCCTGGTGGGCGTCAGCGGACGACCGTCACCGGGACCGGCGCTCGCCGGAACACCGTCTCCGCGACGTTGCCCACCACCAGCCGGTCGGCCATCGACCCCCCGTGGCTCCCGAGGACGACGGCGTCGTACTCGTCCACGGTGTCGAGGATCGCCCGTCCCGGGTGCCCGGTCCGGATCGTCACGTCGACCTCGGCGTCGTGGTCGGCCGCGATCTCGCCGGCCCGGTCCGTGACCGCCTGGCCGTGTTCCTCGGCCGCCGCCTCCATGTCGTCGGCCAGTGCGATCGAGGCGGCTTCTCCCCACATGAACGACGGTTCCCCGACCACGGTCAGGACGGTGATCTCGGCGTCGTCGTACACCTCTAATGCATATTCGAGCGCCCGTTCGGCCATCTCGGAGTCGTCCATCGGGACGAGAACGCGCATACTCGCCCTACGACGGACGCCGACAAACGTGTTGGGTCACAGAACGAGCGCGAACAGGAGGTACGAGCCGACGACCGACAACACGGGCGAGAGGATCCACAGCGTGACGATCCTGGCCGTGGCTGCCGGGTCGAACAGGCTCTCTGCGGTCACTTCCTCCGGTTCCTCCGTGCCGATCCCGGGCACTTCGACCTCTTCGGGCGGTTTCGTCGGCGCTTCGGCCTCCCCGGTCGCGAGGTCCCCGACGGTCGGCCCCGCACCTTCCTCGGCGGTCGGCGACGCGGTCAGCGATCCGGTCGCCAGTTCTGTCTCCCCTTCGCCTGGTGGCGAGGGGGTTGCCAGTTCGGCCAGCGTGGCGGTCCGGCTGGCTCGCCCCCAGCCGAGGCCGATGATACAGCAGGTGGTACTCACCGCGAGGCTCGCCGGGATGCCCAGTTGCGAGAGGACCGTGATGATCGTCGCGCCGACGAGCGAGACGATTAACGCCGCGAGGATGGGCAGGTCGGTGATGTCGTCGCCGACGGTCGCCAGGGTGCGCCGGGCGATGGTGAAGCCACCGAGGCCGATAGCCCCGATGGCCAGCACGATGCCCTGTTCGATCGTGATCGACCCGTTGCCGACCAGCGGCGCGACGGCGTTGGCCGCGTTCGAGGCCCCCGCGCTGAAGCCCATGTAGCAGGCGATCAGCAGGACGAGCATCGAACCGACGAGGTCCCGCCGTGTCGCGTTCTCGTTGAGGCCGAGCCGCGGGACGGTCCCCGAGCGATCGAGGTGGATCATGGGGTCGCTCAGTCGGCCGAAGGAGAGCCGGGCGTCGAGATGGGGGTAGAGGTAGCGCCCGATGAAACCGCCGACGGCGAACCCGGTCAGCGGCGCGACGATCCACGCCGAGACGATGGTGAACATCAGCGCCTCGTTGAGCGTACCGGTTGCCAGCCCCAGGCCGGCGATGGCCCCGACGGCCGTCATCGAGGTCGATGCGGGGACGCCGTAGATGTTCGAGATGAGCAGGGCGAGGCCGGCGAAAAAGAGCACGCCGACGCTGGCGACCGCGGAGAACTGCGAAGCGGGGACGATCCCGTTGCTCATCGTGTCGATGACGTTGCGGCCGACGGTCCACGCGCCGACGAAGGCAAAGGCCGTGAACAGCGCGGCCGCCGTCGTCTTCCGGACGATGCGACTGCCTACCGCCGGGCCGAACGCGACCCCGGTCGACGAGCCGCCGATGTTGTATCCGACGAACGCGGCCACGAGCAGACCGACGACGACGAGTGTCGAGACCATGGTGAAATGCTTCCTCGGTGGCGATGGGTTCCAGCCCGCGGCCCTTCGGTTTGTCGGCAGGGGATTCGCGGCGGTCGGCCGGCGGCCCCCGACCGATCAGCGTTCGAGGTCCAGCGCGAAGTCGAGCGCCAGTTCGTTCTCGCCGGGACCGGCCGGGAGCCCGAGTTCGTAGTCGATCTCCCGGTTGACGTCGACGCCGAACGTCTCGCCACAGCCCGCGGCCCCGTCGGCCGCGAAGTCGTCGGTGACGACCTGCGTCTCGTTGTTGTCGTTCAGCCGCTGGCCGGCCATCACGTCCGCGGCGGCGACCGGCGAGTCGGCCTCGAAGCTCTTTTCCGTCGAGAGTCGCAGTTCCGTCGACGGAATGTGACAGGTCGCGTTCGTCAGCGGCGGACTCTCTTCGGAGTTGAGCCGCTGGTCCCACGGCACACCGATGTGGTCGACGTTGAAGACGGTGATGTTGAGCCGGATCGACGTCTCGCCCGTGATCTCCCCGGTCGAGAGGTCGAACGTCCCGGTCACGGGTTCGGTGGTCACGATCTCGGCGCTGTAGTACACGTCGCCGATGGGTCGCGTGTCGGCGATCGCACCGGTGATTCGCGGGAAATTCAGTTCCCCGGTCCAGGTGTCGGTCTCCTCGTCGACGGTCCCGTTCAGCCGGATACACGAATCCAGCGGCAGGTAGTCTGGGTTCTCCGCCCGGGCCGCAGCGGTCGGCTGGAAGTCCTCACACTCGGTGAACTCGATGGGGAACGAGCCGTTGTCGACGCCGGAGTGGAGATACGCCGTCTCGCCCTGCACGTACGCGTCGAACGACGAGGGGCGGAAGGGCAGGACCTGCTCGCTGTCGTTGCCACCGGTCTCGTTCCCCACGGAGTCGTCCCCACCGTCGGCCGTGTCGTTCTCGACGGTGAGACTCGCGGTGCTGGTCCCGTTGGCGGTGGCGACTGTCGCGGTGTACGTCCCGGCGTCGTCCGCGGCGGTGTCCCACGAGAGCGTGACGGTTCGACGCTCACCGGCCGCGACCACGACCTGTCGGCTGTCGCGGACCGCGTCGTCGACCGTGAGCGTCACGGTCTGCTGGCCGTCGCCCTCGCCCGTGTTCTCGACCGCGGCGATCACGTCGAGGGCCTCGCCGGCCGTAACCGGCGAGTTCGTCCCCGTGATCGTCGGCCGGAACGTGGCGATCGGGCGGCTCTCGCCGTCTGTCTCGTTGCCGTCGGTTTCGTTGCCGTCGCCGTCGTCGCTCTCGCCGCCGTCGCCGTCACTGCTGTCGTTGCCGCCGAATTCGAACTCAGGACCACCGTCGTCCTCGCCGCCGCCGAAGTCGAATCCGGGGCCTCCGTCGTCGCTGTCGTTCTCGTCGGCGTCCCCGCCGAACGCCGGCGACTCGTCGCCGGCGGCGAGGCCGAAGTCGGCCGAGGAGCCGTCGTCGAACTCGAAGGACGGTTCCGTCTCGTCGGCCTGTGCGACCGCCGGAGCGGTTCCGACGATCACGCCGGCGACAAGCAGTGTGAACAGTGCGAGCGTCGCGCCAGTCCGTGTGCTAGAGTGCATAGCTGGTCTGTGATCCTCGCGAGCGGCACGCGTCGTCACGACCGCCACCGTCGCCACGTCGGGCAGTTTGTTGCTGCCGATACAGGACGTAATCAATTACGACACACGTATTGAATGTTGGGACCCGAGTGTTGAAATACCGGTACGGAACCAGCCACGATCATGGACGGAGACGACGTGGAAGCACGTCTCGAAGCGGTCGAACGGGCACTCGCCGACGGGGACGCCGACCTGACGGGAATCGGCGAGGCCGCCGAGCGGGAGCGCAAACTGGAGGAACTGCGGGCGCGGGTCGACGACCTCGAATCGCAGGTCACGGATCTGTCCGCCAGCGTCCAGGCGGTGCGCGGGTACGTCGGCAACGTGCGGACCGTCAACCGGGACGTGGAGCGCCGGGCCGACGCCGCCCTCGCCAGGGTCGAAGAACTGGATCGCCACGGAACCGACCGTGGCCGACGGGACTCTATCCCGGACGCCGACGTGTCGCGCCAGCCCGGGCGACACCGACCGCGATCCGACGGGAGAGACGGCGATCCACCGGAATCGCCCGGCGACATCGCGCGACGGATCACCGGTCGGGAGGAAGGCCAGCACGAGCGACGACCACCACGTGACGGGCGCGACCGTGGCGGCGTGCGACGCCAGCGAGAGGGGGCGGGAAGACGCGCCCGGTCGCGGGACGAGAGCGGGGCCCCCACTGGATCGGACGGCCGTGACGACGAGGACGGATTCCTCTCGGGCCTGCGCGACGCCTTCTGATGCTCCGGGTGCTCGTGGCGGTCGTGCTCGCGTCGGCACTGCTCGCGGCCGGTCTGCCGGGGATCGAACTGGCGGCCCGGGAACGAAGCGAGGCGACGCTCACGGCCGAGGCGGACCGACTCCGGACGGCCATCGCGGACCTCCGACACCGCGAAAGCGCCGTGGGAGCGGCGGTCGGCGCACGCCGGGTCGTCACGGTCGAGATACCGGCGCGCGCCCGGACGGCCGCCGGTGGTGCGACGCTCGCGCTCGGCGGTGTCCCGTGGGAGTCGCGGTCGGACGGTCGATCCGCCGTCGACCTCGCCTGGCGAATCGACGGCGGGCCGATCACCACACGTCGGCTCCCCGGCCTCCGGGTAGTCCACTACCGAGACGGGCGTATCCGCGACGAACCACTGGTGCTGGAGGCACCAGGCGAGCACCGGCTCGCCCTGACGCGTATCGAGCGTGGCGGCAGGCGACTGCTCGCGGTCCGGCGGCTCCCGGAGCTTTAAGTCCGGAAACGGGACGAGCGACGCCCATGGGAGTACTCAGTCGCGTCCGAGGCAGTGGCGACGAGTCGGGCTGTCGCTGTACGCCGTCGTTCGACGGCGACCGACTGGTGATCGACGCCGAAGAGTGTCCGGGCGGGGGGCGACTCGCGACCGAACCGACCTGTCGGGCCGCGGTCGTCGACGCGCTCCGCGAGCGGGACGCCGAGGCGGTCTGGACGCGTACCGCCGGAGTCGAGCGGGCATACGAGGGGGTGGCGGCAGCCGCGCTCGTGGCCGCCGGCCGGTTCGCCGACGCAGCCGCGTTCCACGACGAGGCCGTCGCCGACCGGGCACTGTACGACCCTCTCGGGGCCGCACGGGCCGCCACGGGGCGGGCGGGACCGGTCGCGACGCTGGCGGCGGAGACTGGACTGGCCGAGGTGGCCGCGGGGGCCGACGGGTACGACGACTTGCTCGCGCCCGCGGTAGGGCCGACCATCAGCCGGTCGCGCGTGCGACTCCAGCCGCCCGCGACGGCCAGGTTCGCGTCGCGCCGGGAACTGGAGACGGGGGCAGTCGTGCGGATCTACGAACGACCGGATCGCGAGCGCCGGACCTACCACCTCGAACCGGTCGAACACGGGTTCGGTCCGGGGGCGACCGAACGGCTGGTCGCGGCCTACGATCGCCTGGCAAGCGGTGCGGTGACCGGCGGCGAGCGCGCGCCCGGCCGGGCGGTTCGGCGCGTGGTCGACGACGAGTCCGCGATGGACGCGACGGTGCGGGACCTGGAACGCGTCCTCGAGAAGCACACGCGGGGCCACGGCGTCGTCGCGGATCTTTTCGCCGACGAGCGGGTCACGGACGTGTTCGTGACGGCGCCCGCAGCGACGAATCGGATCCGCGTCCGCGTCGACGGCGAGACGCTGACGACGAACGTCAGGCTCACCGAGGGCGGCATCGAGGCGCTGGCCTCGCGGTTCCGTCGGGAGAGCGGGCGTGCCTTCTCGCGAGCCAGTCCGGCGCTGGACGCGACCGCGACGGTCGCCGGCCGGCGCGTCCGGGTCGCAGGCGTCACCGAACCGGTCAGCGACGGCGTCGCGTTCGCCTTCCGCGCGCACGAGCGGGAAGCGTGGACGCTGCCGGCGCTGGTCGCCAACGGGACGCTCACCGCGGCAGCGGCGGCGCTTCTCTCGCTGTCCGTCGAACGCGACGCCGCGGCGTTGCTCGCCGGGACCCGCGGCGCCGGCAAGACCAGTATGCTCGGCGCTCTGCTGTGGGAGTTGCCGGCAGAGACCAGAACCGTCGTCATCGAGGACACGCCCGAATTACCGGTCGCACAGTTACAGGACGCCGGCCGGGACGTGCAGTCGCTTCGGACGGGGGAGGACGGCGGCGGGGAACTGGCCCCCGCCGAGGCGCTCCGCACGGCACTCAGACTCGGCGAGGGCGCGCTGGTTCTCGGTGAAGTCCGCGGCGAAGAGGCGGGCGTCCTCTACGAGGCGATGCGGGTCGGCGCGAGCGGGAGTGCGGTGCTGGGGACCATCCACGGCGACGGCGGCGAAGCCGTCCGCGAGCGAGTCGTCACCGACCTGGGCGTTCCCGAGTCTTCCTTCGGGGCGACCGACCTGCTGGTGACGCTAGAGCCCTACGAGTCGCCGGCCGGTCGCGCTCGCCGGGTCAACCGAATCGAGGAAGTCGTCACCGTCGACGGCGTGGGCTTCGAGTCCCTGTTCGAGTTGCGAGACGGCGAGTTGACGCCGACCGGGCGGATCGAGCGCGGGAACAGCCGACTGGTCGACGCCCTCGCAGGCTCGACGGAGTGCTACGCGGCCGTCAGGAAGCACCTGCAGGACCGGGCGGACTGGCTGGCCGACCTCGCCGACGGCGGCCGAATCGACGCCGAGACGGTCCGTCGGGCCCACGCCCGGCGACGAGCGGGGCAGACGACATGAAGACGGACATCGAGTGGGTCGTCCGACTGCTCGCGCAGTGCTATCCGTGGCCGGCCGAGGGGAGCGCGGACCTCGACCGATCACTCGGATTTCTCGGCTCTGATCTGTGCCCCGAAACCGTCGTCCGGGCGGGCTACGGGGCGGGGCTACTGTGTGTGCCCGCGGTCGTACTCGCGGGCGCCGTCGCACCTGCAGGGACAGTAGCGCTCGCCCTGGGCAGTGGTGCGGCAGGTGCACTGGCCGTCGTCCACGCGGTCCACACCGCACCCCACGCGCTCGCGACGGCCCGGCGGACCCGGGCGCTCGGGGAAGCGCCGGCGCTCGTGAGCCGGGCCGTCCTCCGGATGCGGGTGACGCCGGCGACGGAGACGGCGGCAGCCTTCGCGGCCGAGACGGGACAGGGGCCCCTCGCCGACAGCCTCGGCGAGCACGTACGCCGCGCCGCCGGGTCTGCCGGGTCGGGCTTCCCCTCGTTCACGGCGGAGTGGGACGAGTGGTTCCCGGCCCTGCGGCGCGCGCTCTTGCTCGTGGAGTCGGCCGGCACGGCCCCCGACGGCGAGCGCGAACGCGCCCTCGACCGCGGGATGGCGGCGGTTCTCGACGGCACCCGGGACCGGATGGCGGAGTTCGCCTCCGGCCTGCAGGGGCCGGCGACGGGACTGTACGCCTTCGGCGTCTTGCTCCCGCTCGCGATGGTGGCGATGTTGCCAGCGGTCCGAACGGCGGGGGCGTCCGTCCCACTCGCGGCCGTCGTCGTGCTGTACGACTTCACCTTGCCGGCCGTCCTCCTGGCAGCGAGCGCGTGGCTCCTGATCCGCCGGCCAGTCACGTTCCCACCCCCGTCGGTCGGGCGAGAGCATCCTGACGTGCCGAGTCGACGGTGGCCGGCGCTGGCCACCGGACTCGCGGCCGGCGCGACCGGGTGGGTCCTGGCCAGGGGACTCGTCGCGCCGTGGACGGGGCCGCTGGCAGCCGCCGGCGGTGCCTGTGGTGCGGCGCTCGTGGTCTCCTACCGGCCGATCACGACCGTCCGCGAGCGCGTTCGGGCCGTCGAAGACGGGCTCGCCGACGCCCTCTACCAGATCGGGCGGCGCGTCGAAGAGGGCGAAGCAGTCGAGCGCGCCGTCGCAGCGGCCGGGGAGGAGGTAGCCGACCCGACCGGTGCAGTCCTGCGTGAGGCGGCCCAGCGACAGCGCCGGCTCAAGATCGGCGTCCGGGAGGCGTTCCTCGGCGAACACGGCGCGCTGGCCGACGTACCGAGCCCGCGGGCGCGAAGTACCGCCACGCTCCTGGCGCTGGCCGCCAGCGAAGGCCGGCCCGCCGGGGGTGCAATCGTCGCGATGGCCGACAACGTCGAGGAACTCGCGGGGGTCGAACGCGACGCACGCCACGAGATCGGGACGGTGACCGGGACGCTGGCCAACACCGCCGCGCTGTTCGGTCCGCTCGTGGCGGGCGCGACCGTCGCGCTAGCCGCCGGGATGGACGTTGGCGGGACGTTCGCGGTGGGGGCCGCGGGAGCCTCCGGAACGGCGGCCACGGCGGGCACGGCGTCCGGGCCTTCGACGGCCGGTCTCGGACTGGCCGTGGGCGCGTACGTCCTCGTCCTCGCGGTGATCCTGACGACGCTCTCGACGGGGTTGGCCCACGGTCTCGACCGCGCGCTAGTGGGCTACCGGGTCGGGTGGGCACTGCTGGTCGCGACCGCGACCTACATGGCCGCGATCCACGCCGTCGGCCTGTTCGTCTGAACACTTAAGTACCGAAACGGGACCACCCCCGTGCATGTTCGACGCACCGATCGATACCTGGTATCTATGGCTCGGCGTCGCGACGGCGAGCGCCCTCGCGTTCGGGGTCGCGGTTGCACTCCCGGCCACCGTCCCGCCGGACGCCCAGCGGGCGGCGGCGACGGTCGACGCCGTGGCGACGAGTCCGCACGACGCGACGGGCGAACACAGCGTGGACGCCACGGCGGTCGAGATCGGCAGTCGGCGCATCGCTCTCCGAAACGACGGCGGCACCACACACGCGGCGTTCGCTTACGGTCCCGTCACACCGGTCCGGAACGGGACGGCGCTCGCGGCGGTCCTCCGTGGCGAACCGCCAGCGACGGTGTTTTCGAACGCGACGACGTTCCGGGCGGCCGCCACAGAGGCGCGCAATCGGGCCCGGGCGTGGCGAGAGACGGAGGGTCGACTCGTCGTCCGACGCGTCACCTGGGAGGGAGTCGATGTCACGCTCGTCGGGGCGTAGGGGACAGGTCGAGCCGCTCGCGGCCATCGTCGCGGTGTTCGCGCTCGGCGTCGGACTGACCGTCTACGCGGGCGCGGTCGACGACGCGCTCCCGGGGACCGAACCACGGAACGTCGCACAGCCCACCCTGTCGGCGGTCGAGGACACCGTCGAAACCGCGGGTGTGGTCCGGCCGGGTCGACTCGATGGCACGAAATCGGCGGCACCGGCGGGACGGCGGCTGAACGTGACGCTCACCGCAGGCGACCGGCGGTGGAGCCGTGGCACGTCACCGCCGGACTCGGCGCAACTGGCCAGTACGCGAGTGAGCGTCGGCCTGGAATCGGGGCGGGTCCAGCCGGGGCGGCTCACGGTGAGGGTGTGGTGATGCGGGCGATCAGCACGGTACTCGACGCCGCACTCTTCCTCCTGCTCGTCGGGGCCGCGGTCGGCGTCCTCACGCTCGGGGCGAGTCCGCCGCCGACGGCGGAGGGCGACGCGGCCGACGGGGTGGCCGACACGGTCACGACGAGTACGGCGACGATCCGCTACACGCTCGCGCCGGGCGCAGGGCACGCCTCGTCGCAAGTGGTCGAGTTCCCGGTGACGAGCGGGCCGACCTTCCAGCGGACCGCCCACGGAACGCTCGCGAACCACCTTTCGACGGCCGCGCTGGGTAGTCTGTCCGTTCGGGGCGAGCGCGTCAGCCACACGCGGGCGGATTACCAGCACGCAGTGGCGAACGCGACGCGAAACCTGACACGGGGACGGAGACACCTCGCGCAGCTCCAGGCACGCTGGGCTCCGTATCCCGGCGCACCGATCCGGGGTGCGTTCACTGTCGGTCCCACGCCACCGCCGGACGAGACCGTCCACGCCGAGACCGTCGTCGTGGCGAGCGGGCTCCCGTCGGCCAGGGGAGCCGCGCGGCGCGTGACGGCACAGCAGGGGGCGAACGCCACCTTCGAGCGACTGGGGACGGTCGTGGCCCGGCGGGTCGTTCGGGGGCTGTTCCCACGGGATCGCACCCGGAGCGCACTGCTCGGCGACTACCCGGTCGAAGAACTCGTGACCTACCGGTACGAACGACTCGGGCACTTGCTCGGCGCGAGCGTAACGGGCCCTACGGTCGCCGATAACGCCTCGAAGGCCAACGAGCGGCTCGCGACGGCGCTCGCCGACCGACTGGCCGCGGACATGCGCACCCGCTTTCGCTCGCCCCGGGACGCCGCCGACGCGGTGTCGGTCGGGCAGGTCCGGATCACCGTCCGGACGTGGTCGCCGTGACCCGGAATACCCGGTTCCGGGAGGACGACCGCGGGTGGCTCCCCGTCGCGCTGGTCGGTGTCGTCCTCTTCGTCGGGAGCGTGGCGCTGTTCGTAGGGCTCCAGCCGGATCGGCCGGCCGCGGACCCGACGACGGACGTGGCCGTCGAGCGCGTAGTCGGCGAGACGGGGACCGCGGTCCGGACGGCGGTCGTCGCGGCCGGCGACGCCGCGGCGCGGGACCCGGTGCTCGACCGTGCGAACACGTCGACCGGGCGGATACTCTCCGACGAGGCACCGTTCCGGGACGCCCTGCGCCTCCGGATCTACCTGCGAGCGCGGGAGCGACTGGACGACCTGACCGTCACCCGCGGCGACGTGACGGCGACGGCGTCGCTCCCGGCGACACCGAACGTCAGCAGTCTGTCGTCGGCGATGGCACGCGTACACGTCGAGGCGGCCGACGACAACCGGACGCGGCTCAGGGTGCGCGTCGAGAACGTCACCGTGACCGCCCGACGGGGGAACAGGACGGTGGTTCGGAAGACGGTGAGCCCGAGGGTCGTCGTTCGGACGCCGGTGCTGGCCGTACACGATCGCGTCGGTCGCTTCGACCGCCGGCTGAACGCCGGGATCGGACGGCCGGGTCTGACCACCCGGTTGACCGCACGACTGTACGGCGTCGTCTGGGCGCGTGGCTACGCCCAGTACGGTTCCGGCGGAGCCGCTGTCGAGAACGTGCTCGCGAACCGCCACGTGGAGATCACGACCAACGGCGCGATCCTGCGGGAACAGCGCCACCTGTTCGGTCGGAGCGACGCGGCCGGCCGGCGGGCGCTGGATCGAGCGATGGTCGGCGTCACCACGACCGACCTGTTACGCGGTGCGGGAATCCCCAGTGGCTACGTCCGCACGCTGTTCCGGGGCGGCCGACCGGGACCGAACGTCCCAGTCGAGATCCCGTCGCTAGATACGACTACTGGGGCACCGGACCCCGGGGACCGGATGACCGTCGGCGTCAACGGCACCGCCGACCGGGGACTGGCCAGGGCCGCCGCGCCGGTGAGCCTCCAGTCGCTCGTTCGGTCGATCTACAGCGCCGAGGTCGAGACGATCAGCGACGTCGATCGGACCAGCGGGTCACTGCCGAGTTGCTGGGCCCGCCAGCCCGAGGGCTGGTGGCGACTCGACTACGTGAACGTCGACGGGAGCGAGCCGGTCGTGAGAGGGACGACGGAGGTCGCCCCGCAGATTCCGGACGGCTGGCACGCGTTCGACTCGTACGGTCGGCGGGTGAGACAGGAGCGAACGAAGTACTGTAACTGGGTGAACGGCAACGAGACGGCCGTCACGCAGGCAAGTGACACGTTCCGCTTCGACGTCGGCGTCGCGCTGGTCGGTCGGCACGCGAGGACGGAGTACGCACCTGCCAACGGGATCGAACGCGTTCACGAAGCAGGGAAAGGGCCACTCGACGGGCCGAACCTGGCGAACGTCAGTCGGCGGGCCCGGCTCCGACTCGTCGAGGGGCGTGGCGGTCCGGACGCACTCGCGAAGACGGCGGTCAGGGAGGGGGACAACGTCACGGGCGTCCGGACGATCCACGGACAGGTTCCCGAGGGGATTCGGCGGTGGCTACGGGCCGACCTGATGGCCTTCCGCGACCGCGTCGCCGACGTCTCCGTGACCGTCGAGCGTGGCCGTGCCGGCGCGTTCGAGGCGAACCCGGCCGCCGAGCTACACCGGGAGCTCGCCGGACTGGTGGACCCGCCGAGCGAGTACGGGAGCGTCGCCGAGAAGGCGCGCTTTGCCGCCCGGGGCGTGTACGTCGAACGGACGCGGAAACTCCTCGAGAAACGGGCCGAAAGGCAAACACGGCGCAAGCGGAGCCTGGATGACGCGGTCGGGAGCGCCGGCGCCGGCTCGACGGAACTGCTCGGGACGGCGCTGGAGAACCGGACCGGTATCGAGACGGAGGCGGTCGAAGCGGGCATCGACGGCGTCGACGTCACCGCCGTCGAGGGCTCACCGGCGTACCTGACCGTCGCCGAAGTCGGCCCGAAATACGCCGATTCGTTGCCCGAAGACGCGCGCATCAGTCCGCTGGCGGCGAGAAACATCAATCTGTTCGCGTCGCCACACGGCGATATCGCGGACACCCTGCTCCGGAGCGTCGACCTCGGATCGACGGTCGGCCTCCGGACGGCCGCGCGAACGCTCCGTGCGACGCGAACCGCGAACGAACTGACGACGGAAAACGAGACGCTGGACGACGCGCTCGACCGGAGATCGGCGTCCCTCGACGGAGTGGTCCGACGGAAAGTCGGGGACACCAGGAAACTACTGAGAGAGCAGCTAGCCGGCATGGGGGTCGGCGACGGCGAGGCCGACCGCCGCCGCATCGTCGGTGACGCGCTCGCACGGTGGGACGGGCCGGGTGCGAAAGCCCTGGCGCTGACGAACGGATCGGCCGCGGGGGCTATCGCCGACCGGGCGGTCGAGCACAACGAGACCGGGCGCGACAGCCTGCGCGCGACCCTCCAGTTGCTGTTACACGCGACCGCGACCGGAACGGACACCCGTGTTTCGCGGGCGAAGATCAGCACGACTGGCGAGTTGCTCCGGCAGAAGGTCAAGATGGAGCTGGCCGCCGGGGTCGAGAACGCGACTCGGGAGGGTGCGAGCCGCCTCGCCGACAGACTCGACGCGCGGCTTACCCGGTCGGTGAACAGGGTTCCCGCGGGTCTCCCCATCGTCCCGGCCGGCCCGGCGTGGTGGGTGACGGTGAACGCCTGGATCGTCGAGGTTCGGGGCGGCTACGACCGGTTCGCGGTCCAGGCGGGAACCGGCGCGGCCGCCGAACCCGGTGGCTCGCTCACCTACGTCCGGGACGGCGGCGTCGCGGACGTCGACTACGACGGCGACGGCGAGGCCGAACGACTCGGGCACGCCGACCGGATATCATTCGCATCACAGACCAGCGTCGTCATCGCAGTCCCGCCGGGGCCACAGGGCGTCGGGGACAAGGACGGAAACGTGGACGAGCGATCCGCGAGCTGGACCGACTGGCGGGCCGTCGAACCGGCTCGAAGCAACGGCCGAGCGGTACCAGACACCTGGCCCGACCGCGGGTGATCCGGGACGCTGGCCACCCGCCAACCGTGCCACGGAAGCACCGCGATCTTACTTGAAAGGCTGCATATTTGAGGTCCGTTATTGATTAACTTTATACTTAGATCGAAACTAATTTTATGCCGATATCGGAGAACCAAGACGTGCAGTCGACAGAGATCTTTCGGTTGGCGGTTGGGGACGCCGACAACGGGAGGGGAAAGGCGCGTGCAGCCGTTCTTTCCGCACTCGTCGCGGTGTCTCTGCTGGCATCGATACCGGGCCTCACAGCAGCCGCTGCTGTGACGACCGGGCAACAGGCAGTGGCCGACTCGGTCGCGAGCGCCGACGGACAGGCGCCGTACGGGGGCGACCCCGTCGAACTGCCGGGTCGAGTCCAGGCGGAGAACTACGACACCGGGGGCGACGGTGTCGCCTTCAACGAAGAAGGCTGGTTCGACCTCGGTGACGACTACCGGGACGATCGGGTCGACGTCGAAGCGAGCGACGGTGGCGGCTACAACGTCGGCTGGATCGAGAGCGGCGAGTGGCTCGAATACACCGTCTCGGTCCAGCAGGCCGGAACCTACAACCTGAGCGCGCGGGTCGCCTCCGACGACTTCTGGGGTGGCGGCGGCGCCTTCTCGGTGAAAGTCGACGGCCAGGACGTGACCGATACCGTCGAGTTCGGCGCAACCGGCGGCTGGCAGTCCTGGGAGAACGTCTCCGCCGGGCAGGTCGAACTGACCGAGGGCGAACACGTCGTCCGCGTCACGGCCGAGGCGGACAAGTGGAACTTCGACTACCTCGACTTCGAGTTCGCGGACGACGAGGAGGAGAACGTCTCCGCGGACCTGCGGACAATCGGCTTCGACGAGACGAAAGCCGGCGAGGTCGGCACGGACGACCCCGATGCCGACCGCTTCGGCGTTCTGTACGAACCGGTCGCGTTCGACGTTGACACCGGCGAGGCGGCCCGGATCACGATGTCGCCCGCGACCGAGGACGTCGACGTCGCGCTGAATCTGGTCGCACCGAACGGGACCGTCGTCGCGACGGCCGACGGGAGCGGTTCCACGGCCGAACTGGCCACCCGGTTCAGTCGCTCGGGCGAGTACACCATCGCCGCCGGCAGCGCGGAGAACGTGTCGTTCAACTACACGCTGACGACCGAGCGGATCGAGCCGGTCGGCGACCTGGAGTCCATCGGCGTCGGTGAGACGAAGACGGGCGCGGTCGACACACTCGACCCGACCGCCGACGCGTACGGCGGTCACTACGAGGCCGTCGCACTCTCGCTCCAGGCGGGTCAGACGGTCGAGCTCGACGCCACGCCCGACGCGACCGACGACGACGCGAACGTGCGACTGGTCGCGCCGGACGGATCGGTCGTTGCCAGCGACACCAGTGCCGATCGAACCGCCGCGCTCGGCCCGTACACGGCCGACACGGCCGGCGAGTACGAGGTCGTGGTTTCCAGCGGCGACGGCCAGGCGTTCACTTACTCGCTGTCGGTCTCGGCGGTCCAGGTCGACGACCCCGCCAGCGACCTCCGGGCCATCGACGTGAACGACCGGCGCACAAGCCAGGTCGACGCCGACGATCCGTCGGCGGCAAAGTACGGCGGCAGTTACGAACCGATCGCGATCAACCAGTCCATCGGGTACAAAGATCGGGTGTGGATCAACCTCACGGCGGCCGACGGCAGTACGGCCGGGAACGTTACTCTCGTCGGCCCGGACGGGACGGTCGCCGCGACGAGCACCCAGGACGGTGCCTCGTCGACGATCTACACCCAGCTCACGAACGATGGCAACTACACGATCATCGCGGCCAGTGAGGACGGCACGCCGCTGAACTACACACTCTCGGTCGGTCGCGCACCCTGGAACCTCGTCGGCCCCGACGAGAAAGTGACCGGCGAGGTCGCCAAGTTCGATCCGGTCGCGGATCGGTTCGATGGTCGCTACGACCGGCTCGACATCGCGATCAGTCGCTCCCGGGAGCCGTACGGCCGGGTCACACTCGAAGCCGACGACCCGACTGCGACGGCCCGGGCGTACATCGTCCGCAACGACGGGACCGTCGTCGCGGAGTCCGACGCCAGCGGTCCCGAGGCGATCGCCGCACACCAGCTCGACAGCTCGTACAGCTACGACATGGTCCTCGCCAGCGGTGGCGACGACAGCTTCGAGTACGAGATGTCGTACTTCGTCGACGCGGACGGGCGGGTCGACGACACCGCCGACCTGCGCTCGATCGGCACCGGCGAGCGCGAGGCCGGTGAGATCGGTGACGACGACGCCATCGACCTCGACTTCGGCGGCTACTACGAACCGGTGAATCTCTCGGCGACGGCCGGCGAGACGCGACAGGTGACGATGACGGCCGACGACGACGGTGCCGCCGCGCACCTGTACCTGGTCGATCCCGACGGGGCAGTCGTCGCGGAGTCGACCGGCGACGGCTCGACGGCCGAACTCACCCACCGGTTCGCCCAGTCCGGCGAGTACACCATCGCCGCGGCGAACGCGGGCGGAACGACGCTCGGCTACAACCTCTCGGTGAACGGTACCGACACGACGGACCTCCGTTCGGTCACCTTCGGCGAGAAGCTGTTCGGCGAGATCGACGAGGCCGATCCGTCCGCCGCGACGTACAACGGCTCCTACGAACCCGTCACCGTCTCGGCGGAAGCCGGCCAAGAAGTGGCGATCGAAGCCGTCATGAACTCGGAACCGAGCGACCCTGCCTCGATCGACCTGTACCTGGTCGACCCGAGCGGGACGGTCGTCGCCACGGCCGGCGAGTACGACGAGGCCCTGATCGGCCCGACCACGCTCCAGCAGACGGGCGAGTACACCATCGTCGTCGGCGGCACCGCCCCGGACGGGTTCGACGATCTGTTCCGGTACAACCTGACGGTCAACCGGCCACAGGACCTGCCGGACCTGCGCTCGATCACTGTCGGTGAGACGAAGTTCGGCGCCACCGACCGGTTCGACCCGACTGCCAGCGAGTACAACGGGACGTACGAACCAGTGACGTTCGATGGGACGGCCGGCAACGCCGTCGACATCGAACTGCGCTCCGACGAGCCCAACACGCGGACGGAGCTGTATCTGGTCGACCCGAACGGGACGGTCGTCGCCAAGGCGCGAGCGTTCACCGTCGACCAGACGATTCCGGCCCACGTGCTGAACCAGACCGGCGAGTACACGATCGTCGTCGGTGCGGACGCCTACGAGGGTCGGTTCGACTACTCGCTATCGTTGACGCGACCCTGAACGGGCCGCAGAGGGCCGCGAACTTTCTTCTTTGATCGGGAATTCCGGCGGCACCGACGCGACCGGCCGACGGTGAATGTCCCCGACTTCGCCATGTTCAAGCCGGCCGACTGCGAGGCGTGACACATGACACGCTCCGTCTGGCTGAAAGCCGACGACGAAGTCGGCGAGTGGGAGACACGCAAACGGCGCATCACGGCCGGCCTGGAGGCCGGCGTGGACTGGGTACTGGTCGACGAACACGACGTCGAGCGGGTCCGCGAACTGGGTGAAGTGAACGTCGCCGCTTTCTCGAACGGCGACGTGCACGTCATGGAAGCCGAGCAAGACGAGACCAACGCCGAGGCCGTCGTCGTCGGCAAGGACGGCGAAGGCGACGGCACCGTCGACCTGCCGACGGACTTCTCGGGTTCTGCCGACCTCTCTTCGCTACGCTCGAACGGCGACAGCCCGCAGGGCGGCTACGTCCGCATCCTGAACGAGGACTACGAGGCCTTCGCCCAGGCGGTCGCCACCGAGGCCGAGTACACCCTCGTCATCGGCGACGACTGGCAGATCATTCCCCTGGAGAACCTCATCGCTCGCATCGGCGAGGAGACGGACCTGATCGCCGGCGTCCAGACCGCCGAGGAGGCCCGCACCGCCTTCGAGACGCTGGAACTGGGCTCGGACGGCGTCCTGCTCGACGCCGACGACCCCGACGAGATCCGGAAGACGGTCGAGGTCCGCGACGAGAGCCAGCGCGAGTCCGTCGACCTCCAGTTCGCCGAGGTCACGGCCATCGAACAGACTGGCTCCGCGGATCGAGTCTGTGTCGACACGGGCAATCTGATGGAACACGACGAGGGGATGCTCGTCGGTTCGATGTCCCGCGGTCTCTTCTTCGTCCACGCCGAGACGGCCGAATCGCCCTACGTCGCCTCTCGCCCCTTCCGGGTCAACGCCGGCGCGGTCCACGCCTACGTCCGTACGCCCGACGGCGGGACGAAGTACCTCTCGGAACTCCGCAGCGGCGACGAGGTGCAGGTCGTCGATACGAACGGGAACACCCGCGAGGCCATCGTCGGCCGCGTAAAAATCGAGAAACGACCCATGTTCCGGGTGCAGGCCGAAACCGCTGAAGGCGACCGCATCGAGACCCTGCTCCAGAACGCCGAGACGATCAAAGTGGCCACGAGCGAGGGCCGGAAAGCGATCACGGACCTCGAAGCCGGCGACGAACTGAAGGTGTTCTACGAGGACACCGCCCGCCACTTCGGCGAGGCCGTCGACGAGAGCATCATCGAAAAGTAACCGGACCGTTTTTGCCTGACGGGGTTCGGACTCTAACGCTGTTTTCAGTAGCTCGGATGTAACTAACGATGTTTCCGCTACCTCGGGATTTTTGCACTTGCGTAACGATTGGTGATTGATGGCACAGACACCACAGACCGAGCGATCCGAACCGGAACTGTCCGCGGACGCGGACTGGAACTGCCTGTACGTCGACGGAGACTGGCACGGCCCGGGCGACCGTGACACGATCTCGGTCGAGGACCCCTCGACACGGGAGGAGTGGACACGGGTCCCGGCGGGTACGACCGAGGACGTAGACGACGCCTACGCGTCGGCGAAAAGCGCTCAGGAGCGCTGGGCCGAGAAGAGCCCGGACCGGCGGGCCGAGGTCGTCCAGACGGTCTACCAGCTGATGGACGAGTACGAGGACGAACTCACCGAGTTGCTCATGGCCGAGTCCGGCAGCGCACAGCTCAAGAGCAACGTCGAACTCCAGACCGCGGCCGGCGGCGTCGCCGAGGCGGCGACCTACCCCTCCCGGGCCGGTGGCGACATTCGGGACTCGTCCATCGAGGGCAAGGAGAACCTCGTCAAGCGGGAACCGGCGGGTATCGTCGCCGTCATCCCGCCGTGGAACTTCCCCTTCCACCTCGCGATCCGTGCGGTCGCCCCCGCGGTCGCACTGGGCAACGGCGTCGTCATCAAGCCCGCCTCCGACACGCCGGTCACGAGCGGCCTGGCCATCGCCAAACTGTTCGAGATGGCCGGCGCACCGTCGGGCCTGGTCAACTGCGTCCCCGGCGAGGGCTCGGAGATCGGTGACCGCGTCGCCGGCCACCCCGACGTGGACGTGGTCGCCTTCACCGGCTCCACCGAGGTCGGTCGCCACGTCGCGAAACAGGCCGTCGACTCGCTTGCCTTCCCCGCGATGGAGCTGGGCGGAAACGGCCCCAACGTCGTCCTCGAAGACGCCGACTTGGACAACGCTCTCTCGGGCAGTGCCTTCGGGAGTTTCTCCCACCAGGGCCAGGTCTGTATCTCGATCAACCGCCACCTCGTCCACGAGTCCATCTACGACGAGTTCGTCGAGGGCCTGGTCGAGAAGGCCGAGATGCTCCCGGCCGGCAGCGTCCACGACGGCAACATCGTCGGGCCGATCATCAACGAGTCCCAGCGCGACCAGATCCTCCAGTTCGTCGAGGACACGGTCGAGCAGGGTGCGACCCTCGAAACCGGCGGCGAGACGGTCGACCTGGACGGCGTCGAGGACTCGCTGGTCGTCGAGCCGACGGTGCTGTCGGACGCGACCAACGACATGACCGCGGCCTGCAACGAGCACTTCGGCCCGGTCGCACCGGTCATCCCCTTCTCGGACGACGAGGAGGCCGTCGAACTAGCCAACGACACCGAGTACGGGCTGGCGGCCTCGGTCTGGTCGGGCGACCGCAACCGCGCCGAGGACGTGGCCGACGCCATCGACGCGGGGATGGTCCACATCAACGACCAGCCGATCAACGAGGAGGCGAACGTTCCCTTCGGCGGGATGAAGGCCTCCGGCATCGGCCGGTTCCACGGCGACGCGATCATGCGGGAGCTGACCGAGACCAAGTGGATCTCGGTCCAGCGCGAACCGCGCCAGTTCCCGATGTAGGAGCGGCCGCCGACTCGCCGGTCAGTTTTCTTCGGCGTCCCCGGCGTCGAGTTTCGTCGTACACCAGTGACAGAACTCCAGATCGGAGTCGACCTCACGACCACAACTGGGGCACTGTGTCCCGTCGGCGACGCGCTGGCTGGTCTCGTTGGTCCGCGAGGCCAGGACGTACGCGTCGACCATGTTCATGCCCGTCACGGCCGAGAGGGCAACCACCGCGCGGAGTGGCATCGCGCGGGACATCTGCATCAGCGAGTCGACGGTCAGCGTCGTCGGGATGGCCGAGTCGGGGATCATGAGCGAGCCGGTGAGAATGATGAGGCCGAACCACAGGAGCGCACGCGCCCACTCCCGCAGGTAGACGTGCCCGAGTCCCGGGTAGACGAGGCCCAGCACCGCGGCGAGTAGCGGTCGCTTCCGTGCGCTATCTGGCACTATCCCGGAATTCTGTGACGGTCGGTTGTTAAGCTTCCGCCTTCGAAAAGCGGCGTTTTCGGCCCGTCTCCGGCGGTTCGGCGGGGCCGTCGGTCAGTCCTCGGTCGGATCAGACTGCAACTCGGTGACGAGTCGGCGCAGGGTCGCGAGGTCGTACTGGCCGGGCGCGGTCGCCTCGGCCGGATCGACCGGCGCGTAGCCGATGCGCGACCCGTACAGTGGCGCGACGGCGCGGGAGTGGCGGCCGGGTTCGCCCATCGCCATCGTCGCGACGCGGTCGCCGCCGGCCACGGAGGCCCGGGTCGCCGCCAGCAGTTCGAGGACGTCGTCCGTCGAGCGGGCCGTCACCGCCAGTTTTCCCACGTCGCCGTACTCGCAGGCCCGGTCGAGCAACTGCCGGAGTTTGGGCGGTTCGGGCGTCTTCGCGAAGTCGTGTGTCGACACGATCACCGACACACCGTTGGCGTGGGCGTGATCGATCACGCGCTCGCCGCCACCCTCGGATGCGGTCGTGAGTTCCACGTCGACGGCCTCGACTGAGGAGTGTTCGACCGCAGTACAGAGGGCGTCGAGGCGGGCGTCGTCGTCTTCGGCCTCGCCGCCCTCGAAGTCAGCGCGGTTGGTCACGATCAGCGGCAGGGCTCCGTCGTAGTTGGCGAGTGCCGCGAGCGGGTCCCTCGCGAGGTCCATCCGGAACTCGACAGCGTCAGCGTGCTCGCGGGCGGCGGGCGCGTCCCCCAGGTCGGCCGTGGCCGCCGCCAGCACGAACGACTCGAAGTCCATACCTCCGGTAGGTCCGAGTCCGAACAAAAACCTGTCCACTTGGCAGTTCAGGTGACCGACGCCAGGTTCACCAGGAAAAGCAGGTACAGCAGTACCAGCGTCGCCCCCTCCCACCGGGTGACCTCGCGGTCCTGGGTCACGAACAGGTACAGCACCGTCGCCAGCACCATCGCCGGCAGGCCGTAGGCCCGGATCGTCGGTGGGATCGTGAGCGGCCCGACCAGCGACGCGACTCCCATGACACCGAAGGCGTTGACGACGTTCGAGCCCAGGATCGCGCCGACGGCGACTGCCGTGTCGCCCCGCCGCGCGGCCATCGCGCTGACGGTCAGCTCCGGCAGGACCGTCCCGATGGAGAGCGCGGTGACGGCGATCACGGCTGGTTCGACCGCCAGCACCGACGACAGGGTGACCACCGAATCGACCAGCACCGACGCCGACGCGACCACGAGGACGAGACTACCGACGAACGCCGCGTAGGTCATCACGCCGATGGGTGACGCCTCGATGTCGGCCTCGACCTCCTCGACTTCCTCGACGATCTCGGGGACCGACACGTCGCGTTCGGCGATGGTGAAGTGGATGTACACCGCGAGCGCGCCGAGAGCGAGGACGCCCTCGATGCTGGTGAAGGGACTCGACCAGATCGCGAGCGTGAGGAAGGCGGCCGAGGCCGCGAACAGCGGCAGGTCCACCTGCATGAGGTCGCGCTCGACGCGCAGGCCCCGGCCGACGACCGCAGCGATGCCGAGCACGAGGAAGACGTTCGAGACGTTCGACCCGACGACGTTGCCGACGACGATGCCCGGTTCGTCCCGCAGGACCGCGAGGACGGCCGCGACCAGTTCCGGCAGCGAGGTCCCGATGGCTACGACGGTCATCCCGATGACGAACGGAGAGAGCCCCAGCGCGAGGCCGATCTTCTGTGCGGTGTCGGTGAACAGGTCGGCCGACCACAGCAGCACCGCCAGTCCGCCGACGAACAGCGCTACTGCGACCGACAGACTCGCCATGGATCGAGTTCACCGTTCGACGGCAAAAGCCCCGACCTCCCGGCAACGCTGACGTGGGCGGCCGGAGTCAGTACGGTTCGTGGGTCGCCAGGTAACGGTGGCCGTCGTCGGTCCGCTCGCTCGCCACGTCGGCCACGGTGTACAGCTGAATCTCCCGTTCGTTCCGCGTCGTCACGGGAAAGTCGTAGTTTTCCGCCTCGTAGCCCGGCGGGTCGCCCTCGGCCCGGCGGCGTTCGACGAACTCGCGGTGAGCGTCGAGCCGGTCGCTGGCGAGCCGTTCGGAGAGTCCGGGAACGCGCTCGACGCTCTCGCCGATGGCCTCGGCGAAAGCCGGGTCGAGTTCGTAGCCCACCGAGTCACGACCGGCCACCATCGCCGCGATGGTCGTCGTCCCCGTCCCGAGGAACGGGTCGAGGACCGTGTCTCCGTACGTCGAGAACATCCGGATCAGGCGGAGCGGGATTTCGAGGGGGTAGGCCGCGGACCGCTGGCGGGTGCCGTCGCCGTCGAGGTGCTGGTCCTCGCCCAGGATCTCCCAGCAGTCCGAGAACCACTCGTTGCGCTCCTCCCAGAAGTACGCGCTCTCGTACCGGTCGTCGTCGCCCGGCGGGAACTCCCGGAGGTCGCCGTTGCGAAAGACGAGGACGTGTTCGTGCTCCAGTGTCGGGTAGGCGTTGGGCGGCAGTGTGCCCGAACCCATGAACTTGCTCGGGCTGTTGGTGGGTTTCCGCCAGAGGATCTCGGGCAGGCTGGTGAAGCCGTGGTCGCGCATCCGGCTGACGATCTCGGTGTGGTTGGGCCACAGCTGGAACTGGCCGTCCACAGTACGAGTGGCGTCGCCGACGTTGATACAGGCGAGGCCACCCGGGGCCAGGACGCGTTCGAGCTCGGCCCAGACGGTGTCGAGCACGTCGTGCATCAGCTGGAAGGCGCGGTCGCCGTCGCCGTCGTCGAGTGCGGTCTCGATGGCGGGGTCCAGCTCCGCGAAGAGGTCGTCCCACTGCTCGACCAGGGGGTAGGGGGGCGAAGTCACGACGAGGTCGACAGCGTCGTCGTCGACGGCGGCCAGCGTGCGCGCGTCGTCGAGGACGACCCTGTGCTCGGTCTCCATGCGAGTGGCCACGCGCGGCCCCCTTTCGACTCTTGTGGTCCTGTCGCTCCGGCGGTACCGACTGTGGGAGAAAAGCCTCAGCCAGTCAGGCCATCGGGAGGTCCTGCTCGGCTTCCAGCAGTTCGTGGTAGCGGTTGCGGATGGTGACTTCGCTGATGTCCGCGACCTCGGAGACGGCGGCCTGGGTGGTCTTCTCGTTGGTCAGCAGGGCGGCCGCGTAGACGGCGGCGGCGGCGAGGCCGACCGGGGACTTCCCGGAGTGGACGCCCTGTTCCTTGGCGTTCTGGAGAAGCTGGCGGGCGCGGTGTTCGGCCTCGTCGGACAGTTCCAGCGACGAGGCGAACCGCGGCACGTAGCTCTCGGGGTCGGCCGGCTTCACTTCGAGGCCGAGTTCCCGAACCACGTACCGGTAGGTGCGGGCGATCTCGCTTTTCTCGACCCGCGAGACGTCCGTGATCTCGTCGAGGCTCCGTGGAACGCCGGCCTGGCGCGCGGCGGCGTAGACCGAGGCCGTCGAGACGCCCTCGATGGAACGGCCTGGCAGGAGGTCCTCGTCCAGCGCGCGGCGGTAGATGACGCTGGCGGTCTCCCGGACGTTCTCGGGGAGGCCCAGGGCGGAGGCCATGCGGTCGATCTCACCGAGCGCCTGCTTGAGGTTGCGCTCCTTGGAGTCACGGGTGCGGAACCGCTCGTTCCACTTCCGGAGCCGCTGCATCTTCTGTCGCTGGCGACTGCCCAGGGAGTTGCCGTAGGCGTCCTTGTCGCGCCAGTCGATGTTGGTCGAGAGCCCCTTGTCGTGCATCATGTTCGTGGTCGGGGCACCGACACGCGATTTCTCGTCTTTCTCGCTGGCGTCGAACGCACGCCACTCGGGCCCGCGGTCGATCTCGTCTTCCTCGACGACCAGGCCGCAGTCCTCACAGACCGTCTCGCCGTGTTCGTTGTCCATGACGAGGTGACCGCCACACTCCGGGCAGTCTACCGCTTCGGCCTCGCCAGTCTCCTCTTCTGTCGTCTCGTCGGTCGTGCGCGTTCGCGCTCTCGTGTTCTCGCTCATTGGTACGAAGGCGAATGCTATCCGGGCAGGCTGTGACCTGAAAATTCCCGGACAGTCGTGGGTAGCAAATACATTACGGCGAAACTTATTTAAATGTTTCGGTGTCTTTCGCTGTTCCCCGGGTAACGGGTTCTACGTATCTGATTTCGACCGGATGGTTAGAGTATTAATACGTTGTTACGGTGTGACACCCCACACGTGGCTCGTCGAGAAACGGGGTCGGTCGGCCGTCACTCGATGGCGCGTTCGACGTGGTCGACGACGTAGTCCGCGAACTCCTCGCCGGCCTGCTGGTCGAACTGGCTGCGCAGGTACCGGAAGGAGAGGTTGACTTCGCCCTGGAAGGTGGCGACACCGATGGAGACCGGCGTCCCCCGCCAGGCCGGCGGCGAGAACCACGGCCGCTCCTCGGCGTCCGGTTCGAGCGACGGCATCGCCGGAATCCGGCCGAGGTTCGACAGCATGGCCGTGTCGAGCAGTCGCCGGCCGGGGCCACGGAGCAGACGCGGCAACTGGCGTTTCAGCTCCACGGGCGTCCCCGGCGGCAACATCTCCAGGATCTTGTAGAGGGCGGCCGCCCGGTCACGCTCGGTGAGTTCCTCGGTCTGCTCGCCGATCTCCCGGGCCGCCGTCGTGTGATCGACCCGGTCACGGGAACGGGTCTCGACGCTCTCGAACATCGAGTACATCCCGGCGACCTGGTAGAACCAGTCGTCGGGCCGGAGGTTGATCGGCATCATGACGCTGATCTTTCGGGCCGACTTCCCGTGATCCTCGTTCCACTCCGCGATAGCCATGTGCAGGGCCGCCTGCAACACGTCGTTGACCGAAACGCCGTCGGGCCGGTCACCGACGAGTCGCGCCGTCAGCCCGGCGTCGAGTTTGCGGCGAGCGAACCGCCAGCCCAGGTCGTCCGTGCCGCCGACCTCGGCGATACGGGTCGGGGAGTCGACCACGTTCTGGATGTGTCGCGTCGCCGAATCGACAACGTTCAGCCCGTCGTCCAGCGACGAGGGGCGCAGGTCGTCGAGCATCGAGCGCGACTCCCGGAAGGTCACGGAGTCCTGCATCGGCTCGTCGCCACGATACGCCTCACAGAGTGCCTGAGCGATCCGCAGAGTCCCCACGCCGTCGGCGGCGACGTGGTTCATGCTCACCAGGATCCGGTCGCCGCCGTCGATCCCCTCGCCCCGGACGACCAGCACCCGGAACGGCGGTTCCTCTGTCAGGTCGAACCGCCGGTAGTAGAGCTGGTTCTGGATCTCTTCGAGGTCCCGACCCTGGCCGTCGATCGCGCCGACCTCGACCTCGTACTCGTCGTCGGGAAGCTCCCACTCGAAGCGGGTCGAGGCGAGATCGCTCGGGCGCTTGCGGGCCCCGGCGATCGGGTGGACCGCACAGGCCGTCGCCGCGGCCTGGCCGAGCCGGTCGACGTCGACCGTCACCGTCGTCTCCAGTTCCGCCTGGATGTTCCAGGGCTGGAACTCGTGTTCGATGTGATGCACCGACTCCTCGATCATCGAGAACGGAACTGTCGTACTCACCGGTCGTCACCCCGTTTTTTACCCCACATACACGGGAGAAAACCGTGGTCGCACATAAATTCACACCAAACGCTTCGATTTTTGGGAACGGACGGCCTGAGAGCGGGGTTCGGACACAACGCACAAGATCACCCCCGCCCCAGGGTCCGACATGCGTGTCGCAGTCGGTAGCGAGAATCCGGTGAAGGTGGCCGCGACCAGACGAGCGCTCCCCGACGCGGTCGCCGAACCGGTCGACGTGGCGTCGGGCGTCCCCGAACAACCCCGCGGGCGCGACGAGACGATCAGCGGGGCACGGAACCGCGCCGAAGCCGCGCTGGCCGCGACCGGCGCGGGACTCGGCGTCGGCATCGAGGGCGGCGTCGCCCGCGTCGAGGGGGCCGACGGCCTCTTCCTGATCATGTGGGCTGCCGTCACCGACGGCGAGCGCTGGGGTATCGGCGGCGGGCCGAGTCTCACACTCCCGGACGACGTGGCCGCCCGCGTCGCGGACGGTGCGGAACTCGGGCCGGTGATGGACGACCTGCTCGACACCGAGGGTGTCGCGGAGCAGGAGGGCGCGGCGGGCGTGCTCACCGGCGAACGGATCGACCGCGAGTCCGCGCTGGTTCACGCCGTCGCGAGCGCCGCCGGCCCGTTCGTGACCGACCAGTACTAGGCCGCCTCGTCGCCGGCGTCGGCGGCACTGGCGCTGGCCTCCTCGGTCTCGGCCACCGCAGTCGTCAGCGAGACGTTGAGCCAGGCCATCGAGGTCAGTCCGCCGGCGATGGTGACCAGGTTCTTGACCGCGTGGTCGACGATGGCGACGGCGAGCGCGACCAGCGCCGTGAGTCCCGGGGTCGCGGTCAGGCCCACGACGATGATCGTGAAGGCCCCCTCGTACAGTCCGATTCCGCCCGGCGAGAGCGGCAGGATCTTCGCGAGGTTGCCGACGCTGACCGCGAAGAAGGCCACCGCAGTCAGATACGGCGTCACCTCGATCCCGAAGGCCGCGAACACGATCACCGCGGTCACCACGTCCAGCGTCCAGATGGCGAGGCTCCCGAAGCCGACCCGGAAGAAGGCCCCGCGGTCGCTGACGACCCGCTCCACGTCGCCGACGAACCGCTCGATCACACCCACGACGTACTCCGCGTACGAATCGTTGCTGAGCGCGCGAACCGCCCGGCGCACGAGGTTCGTGTCACGGCGCGCGTTGACGACGATGACCGCCACGGCGAGGATGGCGACCAGGCCGACGCCGGCGGCGACCCGCATCGCCGTACCGGCCGCCGCGGCCGGGTTCAGCGTCTCCCCGCCGATGGTGACCGTGCCCACGTCCGCCGCGATGGCCGCGGCGACTTCCTCGGTCCCGCCGGTCGCGACCAGGCCGAGCAGGACGCTCCCGCCCAGCACCGTGATCGCCAGCAGGTCGAACACCCGCTCGACGGCCAGCGACGCGAACCCGGTGGGGTAGGGAATCGACCGGCGAGCCTTCACCACGTAGGCCCGCACCGCGTCGCCGGCCCGCGCCGGGAACACGAGGTTGCCGGTCTGACTGATGAATATCGCCCCGGTCAGGAACCAGGTGTCGCCGTCGTAGTCCAGCCGAGACAGGATGTCCCGGTAGCGCAGGCCCCGGAGCGGCCACGAGAGCAGGTAGACCACGCCCGAGAGCGCGACCAGCACCGGGTCGGCCCCCGTGATCGCGTCCAGCACGGCGGCCGGCTCCAGATAGACGAGCATGAGCGCCAGCGCGACGAACACCAGCACCGACCCGGCGGCCATGCTCACCCGGCGGGTCAGGCGCGGACTCACCGTCAGTTGCCACCAGGTCCGGACGATCTGACTGCCCATCCCGAACACGTCGCGCACGAGGTCGACCTTCGAGTCGCCCTGTGGCGTCCACTCGACGGGGAACTCCGCGACCCGGTAGCCGGCCCGCTGGGCTCGGACGAGCACCTCGGTGTCCCAGAACCAGTGGTCGTCCTCCACGTCGTCCAGCAGGTCGAGCAGTGCCTCGCGTTCGAAGGCCTTGAACCCACACTGGTGATCGAGCAGGTCCGAGCGGAGGAACAGGCGGACCAGCCGGTTGTACCCCTTCGAGGGGATGCCCCGCTTGGCCGGCCGGTCGGCGTCGGCCCCGGGGACCCACCGCGACCCGGTCGCCACGTCGTACTCGCCGGAGCGAACCCGCTCCACGAGTTCCTCGAGGTGGCGCATGTCGGTCGCGAGGTCGGTGTCGAAGTAGACGAGGGTCTGCCCCTCGGCGGCTCGGAACGCCTGTCCGAGGGCTTGTCCCCGGCCCAGGCGCTCGTCGCTGTGGTAGTGACTGATGCGGTCGTCCTCGCTGGCCAGTCGCTCGGCGATCTCGGGCGTCCGATCTGCACAGCCGTCCTCGGCGACGATCACCTCGAACGACTCGGCGGGGAGAAAGGATTCGAGCGTCTCGATGGTGATCTCGACCGTGTCCGCCAGGGTCGCCGCCTCGTCGTAGGCGGGGAGGACGACGCTCACCTCCCGAGTCGGACTCATTGCCGGTCTTTCCACCAGCGCGCAAAAGTACCTTCTGTTAGCTCACGCAGGTCCAGGTCGAAGTCGGGACCCCACAGCCCCGACCAGAGACGGTTCCGGCCGGGCAGGACCGCCGTCACAAAAACCCGTCCCGTCCGTTCTTTCGAGCCGGGAACCGCCGTCACTTTTTCACGTCCGCGGGGCGCACGGACAGGTATGAACGAAGCGTTCGTGCAACTCCTGTGTCCCGAGTGTGAGAAAGACTGGGAAGACGGGCCGACCGACCTCCCGGCGGCGGACGCGACGTTCACCTGCCCGGACTGTGACGCCGAGCGTCGGACCGCCGAGTTCATGCGTACCGACCGCGACCTCGAAGTCCTGAAAGAGATGCAGACCGCCTGAGCGGTCGCGGTCAGTCGGCGCTCGGTTTGTTTTCGACCGTCACGAACCGGTCCAGCTCCGCGTCCGGTGCGACCTCACCGACCGACTCGTGGGGCCGGTCCACGAGGATGTTCCCGGCGGTCTGTTTGCCGATCCCTGGAATCTCGGTCAACTCGTCCATCGACGCGGCGTTGAGATCGAGCGGGTAGGGCACCCCCGAGACCGAGCGATAACCGTGGTCGGTGACCGCCACGTCGATGGTCCGCCCGAGGTCGCGCTCGCCCGGGATCCCGACGAGCAGGGGGTAGGTCCCCAGTTGCCGGCCGAACGTGTAGCCGTCCTCGTGGTACTCCAGGTGGACATCGGGCAGGACCGTCCCCGGTGGGGCGACCCGCTCGAGCATCGGGTTGTCGATGGTCTCCCGGACCTCGCTTTTGTACTGTTTGAACTGCTGTTTGTGGTCGTGGGCGATCTCCGCCCCCGTGTCGGCCATGTCGGTCCCCTCGAAGGCCATCACCTGCCGGATGTTCACCCGGCGGAGCAGCAGTCCCTCGTCGTACACCCGCTGGAGGAACGCCTTGTTGTGCTCGAAGGTCTCTGCCCGCTCGCCTTTCAGCCCGTGGACGAGGTTGATCCCCGGGAGGAGTTTCGGGAGCCGCGGGCTGGCATCGCTCCCGAAGTTGGGTGCGGTCTCGGGATCGCCGCCCGGCCGCCAGCCGGCCTCCTCGTTGACGATCTTCACCGCCCGGAAACACTCCTCGGCGGAGACGTTGAGGTTGTTCTCGTCCTGCACGAGCGGATCGGCCGACTCCAGACCGAACGCGGCCGTGTCACCGGGCGTGTTGTGTTCGGCGATAGTCCGGATGCCTTCCCTGGACTTCTCGGGCCACTTCACGACCGTGATCGGGTTCATGTTGTCCAGGTGGAGCGTGTCCAGATCGGGCGCGACCTCGCGGATGCCGCTGTACAGCTCCCGGAGGGCGTCGGGGTTGGGTGCTTCGCCGTCGCCGCCGTAGGCGAGGATGTCGGCCTGTCGGCCCAGGCGGAAGTCGGACACGCCGTGGTCTGCCAGCGCGGCCACCTCGTCGACGACGCTTTCCGGAGGGCGGAAGTCCGGGTCGCCGTACATCGGTTCCGTGCAGAACGAGCACCGATAGGGACAGCCCCGCGAGGTCTCCAGTTCCGCGAGGATGTACTCGGGGTGGTTGGGGTGTTGCTCGACGACGAACGCGCCCTGTTTCGCCCAGCGGGTCTCCTCGGGCACGCCACGGTAGCGATCCTCGAACCCCTCCAGCCCGTCGTGGACCAGATCGTAGGCCGCCGCTTCCACGTCGGCCATCGCGAGGAAGTCGAAGTCCAGGTCGTCCCGGGCGGTCTCGGAAGCCCCTTCGTTGGCCTCGCCGACGCCGAAGCGGACGGGCCCGCCGATCATCGAGACGCCCTCCGCGGTCCAGGCGATGCGCCGCACCTCGTCGGGTTCGGCGGGCGTCCCCCCGACGTACTTCCCGGGGACGGTCATCCCGCCGACGTAGATCAGCAGATCCGCGTCCTCCACGTCGCGCCACCGCGTTTGTTCCTCCCGGAGCGCGTCGATGGTATGGTAGGTGATGCGCTCGCGGGGGACGCCGGCGTCGACCAGCGCCCCGGCGGTGTAGCGGGGATACGTCGAGATGTATGGGGGGACGCCGAAGTGCGCCGGCTCGTCGACGTAGCCGTCGACGATGGTCACGTCGATCTCGGCCGGGTCGGTCATGCGCGGTCCTTGCCCGCCGACGCGTATAACGATGACTGACTCGCACGATCCCCGCTCGCGACCTCCGCGGCCGCCCTCCCCCACGTTCTTGGGACCGCCCCGCGTATCGCCGCTCATGTCCTCCGCGGTCTCGTGGCGGTACGACTACGGTACCGAGCCGTGGCTCCGCTGGCTCGTCCGGGCCGGGATGGCGGCCGTCTTCGGCGTCTACGCGGGGATCGTCGCACTCGGCGCGCTCGGTCTGGTCCTCGTGTTCGTCGTCGGCAGTACCGAACTCCGTCTGCTCGTCGTCGTCCTCGCGCTCGTCGGCGGCCCGTTCTCGCTGTTGTACCTCCTGCCGATGCTCACCGACGAGTCCCAGCGGAAGCTTCCGTTCAGCGGTCGCGAGCCGACGATCCCCGGTAGAGAGCGGGTCGCGGCCGGGATCGCGGGCGGCCCGACGCTCGCGACTGCGCTGGTGATCGACCGACGACTCGCGGGCGGGCTGTTCGTCGCCGGCTTCCTCGCCGGTGCGGTCGGCGTCGCCTGTTCGACCCACGGCGAGATCGACCCCGACTCGGGGACGGCGAGCAACGACTACCGCGAGTGGGACCTCTCGCGGGTCACCGGCTACAGCACCCGCCGGATCGGCCCGCTCGTGATCGTCCGGCTCTCGGCGTCGGGGCCGGGGAGCTTCGGGGCGGTCCCGTCGTGGCTCCTCGTGCCCGCTGCCGTCGCCGACGACGCGACGGCTGCGCTCGACGCCATCGTCGAGACGAGCGGGGACGAGTCAGAACGGGACCCCAACCCCGCCGTTCGGGCGGTCGCCGGTGCGTTCGCTGTCCTGCTCGTGGTCGGCGCGGTTGCGCTGACTCGGTTGGGGAGTCCGGTCGGCTGGTGGGCCGCGGCGGTCACGGGACTGTTCGCGTTGGTGTTTCTCGCCGTCGCCCGCGAGGGGTGAGGCAGGCGGCGCGAAGTCAGCCTGCAGCCGACGGCAACAACCCCGTGAGCGACTGGCACACACCACTACGGGCGCAGTTCCCGTCTACGGAGTCATGGTCGTCGACATCGCCTGCGGCATGGAAGTCGATCCGGACGATCCCGGCGCGACCGTCGAGTATCGAGGACGGACGTACCACTTCTGTTCGGAGGGATGCAAGGAACACTTCGAGGCCGATCCCGAGCGGTACGTCGAGGCCGACTTTCCCTACCTCCAGGAGATCGAGGGGATACAGACCACCCGGATGCCCTACGGCGGGACACCTGGCGAGTTCCACCTCTCGGTAACCGACGAACACGACCTCGACGTGGGCGACGAGGTGACACTGACCCGGCGACTGGGCGACGAGGAAGCCGAACAGTTCGCGAAGGTGACGAGCGACACCAACGCGCTCCACCTCAACGACGCGTTCGCGGCCGAGACGCGGTTCGGCGAGCGCATCCTCCACGGGACGCTCGTCGCGGGCCTCATCAGCGCCGCCCTGGCCGCGCTCCCGGGGATGACGGTCTATCTCGACCAGCACTTGGAGTTCGTCGCCCCTGCCGCGGTCGGTGACACCTACACCGCCCGGTGTACGATCGTCGACGAACTCGCGCGGGAGCGCTACCGGGTCTCGACCCGCGTCGAGAACGGCGACGGCGACATCGTCATCCAGGGGACCGCGACCATCCTCGTCGACGAGATGCCCGGGCCCGATCAGACGTAGATGTGACCCTCCGTCGAGTCCCACGGGCGATCGGGCTCGAAATTCGCCTCCCGTGCGCGATACGTTCCGAGCGCGGCGACGGCCGCGTCCAGCGCGTCCCCGCCAGCGTCGTCGATCAACTCGGCGCGGACACCCTGTGAGAACGCGAGGGGCGTCTCGGCTTCCAGTCCCTCCACGATGGTCCGACGGCGCTCCCTCGCGGGCTCGCCGCCGTCTTTGTACTCGGCCGCGGGGAGGTCACAGCTGGCGAGCGTCGCAGCTGGGTACACCTCACAGAGGGCCGTCTCGCCGTCGTCTTGCATCGGGCGGATGGCCACATCGTCCGTGCGGGCCAGCGGCGCGAGCACGTCCCGGATGCCGAAGAAGGTCTGCTTCCAGACGTGACTCCCGTAGGGCGAGAGCGCACCGACGGGCCCGTCGGTCTCCCGGCGGATGTCCGCCCGCTCACCGTCGGTCGCCTCGCGCGCCCGGGGACGACAGATTTCCTGAAACTCGTCGGCGTCGGTCGCGGCGGTGGCGACCCACTCCAGACTCCCTTCCCAGGTATCGCGCTGGTGGACGGCGGCGGGCACGCCGAAGGGGAAGTCCAGTCCGACGGTGTCTGCGTCCCGGAGGAAGGCGCTCAACTGGCCGAGACAGGGGGCGCGCTCGGCGACGCCGAAGCGGTCGGCGGCCGAATCACAGGACTCGATCCGGAGTTCGTCCCCGTCCACCGTGGCCTCGGCGATCCAGATGTTGTGGCCGGCCTGGGCCGCACCGCTGAAGTCGACGCCGTGGAGCATGCCTCGAGATGGGTGCGACGAGGGCAAAAAGCCGGGGCATTGATAGGCGAGGCCGCCCTACCGATGGGTATGCCCAAAACGCTCGAAGTCAGGTGCACGAGCGGGGACTGTGAACTCGACATGTTCGAGCTTCACTACACCTACGACATGCCCGACGACGTCGGGGTCACGGACTTCACGTGCCCGTACTGCGGTGAAACAGACGGCCTCGAGGAGATCGAACTATGATCCGGGAACTGGGCCGCTCGATCGGCAACACGGTCATGGAGACCGTCGGCCGGGCCGCCAGTCGCGTTCAGGAACGGCGCCCGATCCCGGTGGACCTGCTCGAATCCGAGGAGGCTTTCCTGGCGGTGTTCGACGCGCCCGGCGCGACCAGCAGCGACGTCCAGGTCCGGTTCGACGACAACGCCGTCGAGGTCCGAATCGACCGGTTCCGGGACTTCTACGAGGGTTTCGAGATGCTCGTCCCCGGTCGCGGCCTGTCGCTCGACGGCCGCGTGACCCTCCCCGCCGACGCCGCCGTCGATCCGACCGGCGCCGACGCCACCCTCCGGCGCAACGGGACCCTCGAAGTCCGGGTTCCAAAGGACGAGGACGCCCGCGAGATGGACGTCCAGGAGGAATCGACAGACGTCGAAGACGTCGAGGAATCGGCCACCGACGACGAAGCCGAGGACGGAGACGCACCCGAAGCGGACGACGCCTAGCTACTCGACGGTCATCCCCTCGACGACCGGGAACTGTTCGTCCCCGTCGAACCGCGTCGGGTCGAACTCCTCGATGCCGTCGTCGCCCAGAATCTCCCCAGCGATCGTTCTTCCCAGCGCCGGCGCACGCATGAAGCCGTGGCCGTGCCACCCCGCCGCGACGAAGCGGTCCGGTTCGATCTCGCCGAGGAGTGGATCCCGGTCCGGCGTGGCGGTACAGAGCCCGGCCCAGGAGCGCTCGACCGCCGCCGGTCGCGGTTCCCCGGTCGCCAGCGCCGCGTCGGCACGCTCGACTGCGCTGTCGAGGAAGGCCTCGTCGGCCGTCCGATCCCAGTCCTCCGGGTCGAAGTCGCGTTTTTCGACGCCGTCACCGACGAGCAGACCGCCGTCGCGCGCTCTCCAGTAGAACTGCTCGGTCGCGTCGTACAACGTCGGGACGCGCTCGCTCGCCGGGATCGGTTCGGTGACCAGCGCCTGCACCCGGTAGGCCTTGATCGGCACCGCGACGCCGGCCTCTGCCAGCAGCGGGCGCGTGTGTGCCCCGGCCGCGACCAGCACCGCGTCGAACTCGACGGTGCCGTCGGGCGTCACGACCGCGGGACCGTCGGTCAGAGCGACCTCGGTCTCGGTCCGGATCGTCGCGCCGGCCTCACGGGCCCGTTCGGCCACCGCGGCGGCGTATTCGGCCGGGTCGGCACAGCCGGCGTCACGCGCGACGGCGGCGACTGCCACGTCGTCGGTCCGTAGTGCGGGAAACTCGGCGGCCAGCGCCACCGGATCGAGCAGTTCGACGGCACGGCCCCGTTCGCGCATCCTGGGCACCTGCTCCCGGATAGCCTCGGCCCGCGCCTCGTCGCCCTCACGAGCGAGCCAGACGTAGGGACGTTCGACGAGCGAGAACCGTGTCTCTGCCGCCAGGTCGCGAAAGTGGGCCATCGCCCGCGCCGCGACCGCCGCGTCGATCCGACCCGCGAAGGCGTCGTAGCAGATGCCCGCCGCACGGCCCGTGCTCGCGGCCGCGATGGCTCCACGCTCGAACAGCGTCACGTCAGCGCCGCGGTCGGCGAGGGCGCGGGCCGCGGTCACGCCCACCGCACCACCGCCGACGACGGCTACCGAATCGGTCATCGGTGGACGTGGGGCGCGGCCGTACTTAGCCCCGGCGTCGGCGGACGGCGTCGACCAACCCGACCAGCGTCAGGCTGCCGAACACGGCGAGGCTCGCGTAGAAGGCGAGGACGCCGTCGACGTCGACACCGGCCCGCCGCAGGACGCCACCGGCCAGCACGGCGAGGTCGTCCAGCACGACGAGGGGGAAGAAAAGCGACAGCGCGAGGACGCCCGCGACGCCGAAGGCGATCCGGCGGGCGGCCGCCTCGTCGACGCTCCCCTGGCGCTGGTGGTACGCCGAGTAGACGATGACGACAAAACCCAGACAGAACACGGCGAGGACGGCGATCCGGAAGGAGACGAAGACGAACAGTTCGGCCGCCCAGGCGAGCGTCGCGGCCAGCCCCGGCGACGTCTCGAGGACCGCGGCCAGCACGGTCAAAAAGAGGCCGACGACACCGACGACACCGGCGACGCGGGCCCGATCGACGCTCATCGTCGGAGCGCGTCGAGACCGCGGGCCGGGTAGGCCACCACCGTGTCGGCCACGGCGTCGCGGAGTCGTTCCACCCGGTTCTCGACCGTCTCGCCGTCGCCGACCAGCGCGTAGTCCCGGACGGCCTGCGTGAGGACTTCCCTGGCCCGCCCCGTCGCCGTCGCGTCCGTCGCGGCCCCGTCGGGCAGGGCCGCCCGGACCGGCCCGCGACGCGCCGTGTAGGCCCCGACCGCGTCGACCGACAGCCGCGGCGCTCGCGGGAGGTCGACCTCCGTGGGTTTGCGCGCCACCGCGTCGACGCCGGTCCTGGCCAGCGCACCTTCGGTCACCATGGTCTCGACCGGCCGCGTTCCCGCGGCCCGTTGTGCGCCAGTGTGGGAGTGGCCCGCAAAACGCTGTCGCTTCCTCGCCGAACGCAGTCCTCGATTCGCGTCCACCGGCCGCTACATTGGGAGGTCTGCATCCTCCGAACGCAGCCCTCGATTCGCGTCCACCGGCCGCTACATTGGGAGGTCTGCATCCTCCGAACGCAGCCCTCGATTCGCGTCCACCGGCCGCTACATTGGGAGGTCTGCGTCCGGGTCGACCTCCCGATCCGCTTCCGCCGGCATCTCCCAGTCGGTCGTGAGTTCCAGCAACTGCACGAGGATGCGGGCGGTCGCGCCCCAGACGGTGTAGCCGTCGACGTGGAAGAAGTGCAGGCGGATGTCGCCGTAGTGGGGATGGTCGCGGCGCTCGGACTCGTAGTTTTCCAGGTCGGTGAGATCCGCGACCGCCAGCACCGCGATTTCGGCGACCTCGCGCTCGTCTGGGACGTACTCCTGGTCTGGGATCCGTGCGACGAACGGCCGGACGGAGTACCGGGTCACGGTGCTGATGTCGTCGAGTCGGCCGACGATGCCGGCCTGGGCGGGATCGAGCCCGATCTCCTCGTTGGCCTCCCGGAGCGCGGTCGCCTCCAGATCCGTGTCACTGGGTTCGCGACCACCGCCGGGGAAACTCATCTGACCCGGATGCTCCCCGAGGTGGTCCGCCCGCTTGGTGAACAACAGGTGTTCACCGCCGTCACGAGCGATGATCGGCGCGAGAACGGCGGCCTCGCGCTCCTCGTCGTTGATTCCGGTCGCCCGGAAATTCCCGACCCGCTCCAGGTCCATACCCTGCATGTGGGCCCCCGCGCTCTTAATTTGCCCGGGGACACCGGAGTCCGTGAGTCATGCTAGCGCGTCGTCGAGCCGCTCTCGCGCCGCCGCGAGGTCGACCGGCCCCCACACTTCGAGTTCGTAGCTCACGTCGAGTAGTTCCCGCATCCGCTCGTCGTCGCCGTCCGCGACGGCCCGTGCCGTGTCCGCACGGAAGCGCTCCTCCGCGGCCGCCCCCAACTGCTCGCGGTCGACCGTCCGGTCGGGCACGTCGAGGATGTGGGGCAGGTCCGTCGCGTCCTCGGGGAGTTCCGGGAACGCCACCGGCCCGGGCACCAGCCACGTCTCGTCGGCCACCGACGGCTCGAAGGCGACCAGATGGTACGTCTCCAGGGCCGCGGCGATGTCCCCGTCGAACGCCGCCGGCTCCAGGTCCTCGCCCTGCCGGTAGGCGAGTTCGACCAGTGCCTGCCCGAGTTCCGCGGCCGTCAGCGCGTCGAACAGGTCGACGACCCCCGCCAACTCGTCGCCCGTCACGTCCATGCCCGGACCGGCGGGTGGCACCTTCTTTACTCTGACGGGCCCACCGACGACTCCTCGTACCAGGGCCCACGTTTATTGTGTGTCATTCCCAAGATGTAAGGAACCGTGCGCGCATCGACCGACGATCGGATCCGGGTGCTCCACGTCGACGACGAGACGGGCCTGCTCGACCTGACCCGGGACTGTCTGGAGCAGTCGTCCGACCGGCTCGAAGTGGTCCACGAGACCACGGCCGCGACCGGGCTGGAGCGGCTCGCGGCGTCGGCAGTCGACTGCGTGCTCAGCGACTACGACATGCCGGGGATGGACGGGCTGGCCTTCCTCGACCGCGTCCGAGAGGAGTACGACGACCTTCCGTTCATCCTCTACACGGGGAAGGGGAGCGAGGAGATCGCCAGCGAGGCCATCTCCGCGGGCGTGACCGACTACCTCCAGAAGCAGTCGGGGATCGACCACTACGACGTGCTGGCCAACAAGATCGAGACGGCCGTCGCGCGCCACCGGGCCGAGCGGGAGCTCCGGGCCACCAGAGAACAGTACCAGCGCCTCGTCGAGCAGGATCTCGTCGGCATCTACCTCATCCAAGGCGGCGAGTTCCGGTTCGTCAACGAGAAACTCGCCTCGATCCACGGCTACGACCGGGAGACGATCGTCGGCATGTCACCGCTCGACCTGGTCGCCGAGTCCGACCGCGACCGCGTCCGGCGGAACCTCGAGAGACGGCTGGCGGGCGAGAGCGACGACATCCACTACCGCATCGCCGGCAAACACCGCGACGGCTCCACGCTCGACCTCGAGATGCACGGCGGCCGGATCAGCTACGAGGGCCAGCCCGCCGTCATGGGCGTGGCGGTGGACCGGTCCGGGCGGGACGACGAGAAGTGAGACCAGTCACCGGTCGGTCGCGCGGTCCAGCCCCTGTCGGGCGGCCCGTTCGACCGTCTCGGGGTCGAGGTCCGTCTCCGCCCAGGCGGGGAGCCTGGTGTCTTCGTCCGGCGGAGCGATGGCCTCGGCGTACGTCGCGACCTGCTCTCGCTCGCCGGCGGCGTCGAACGCGAACCCGTTGAACGCCGCGTCGGCCCCGTACTGCTCGACGAGGTCGTCCGCGATCCTCCGGTACCGCTCGCGGAGTCGGTCGTAGTCGAGGTCCAGACCGGCGCCCTCGACGGCGTGAAACAGCGCAGTGGCGACCTCGCGACACATGTCGCCCAGTCCCTGTGGCCCGCCGACCGCGCGGTGGTCGTGTTCGTGCTGCCCGAGGTCGACCTGTGCGGTGTCGGAGAAGCCGGCGATCTCGAAGGCGTCGCCGAGCGTTCCGACCTCCAGTCCCCAGCCCCGCTGTGCGCGCAGTCGCCTGACGAGGTCACTCGTGGCCGCGAACTCGCCGGACAGCGCGTAGCGGAAACTCGCCAGGTAGTCGACGATGGGGGCGTCGTCGTCCGCGTCGAGCGCCCGGACCAGCGGCGTGTAGAAGAGCCGGAACAGCCGGCCGTACAGCCGGTCGTTCTCGACGCGGGCGTAGTAGCCCTTCGAGAAGTCGTAGCCACGGGCGAGCGGGAACAGCAGCCGCGGAACGTGGGCCCGCGAGTAGGTCGTCGCGTCGGCGTCGTGGACCGCGACGTACTCCTCCTGTGCGGCGAGTCCCAGCGCCAGCCACACGTCCCGCCCCTTTCCGGCGGGACCGTTCAGCCCGTGTTCGCCGAGCGCGTCCCGGACCTCGGGGGCGTTACACCACAGGACTTCGGGGCCGAGTTCGAAGGAGTCGAGCCAGCGGGCGACGGTGTCGACGCGCTCCTCGCTGGCCCGCAACGCGACGATCACCCGGGCGGGGTCGACCCGATCCAGCGTCGTCAGCACCCGCTCGGCGGCGAGGCTGGCGTGTTCCCGCTCGGTGAGGGGAACGACGACCGCCGCGCTCTCCGTCGGGGCCTCCGGAACGCGGTCGGCGAACGCGTGAAGCGTCGCCACCCGCTCCTGGACGTATTCCATCGACCCGTCGTAAGGACTGGGCCCGAAAAAACCCGCCGTTCTCGGCCGTGTGTGGGCCTCCTGGCGACCGGACGGAGCCGACCGTCGAACGCGCGTCTGACGCGACGGCGCGGGCTTTTTAATGAGCCCACGAGTATGGCCGGCTATGGAATCCGTCCGCAAGGGGCTACGCTCGGGCGACATCGAGAAAGACACCTACGAGCGACTCACCTGTGCGGCGTGTGGGGAGCAACTCGGTACCAGGAACGACCCCGACGAACTCAATACCGTCAGGTTCTGCCCCGAGTGTGGCCGCGAGTGGAAGAAAGTGGGATAGTCACTCGAAGACCGCATCGAACGCCGAGGCCCCCAGCGGTTCGAACGTCCCCGCCGCGACGTTCTCCGCGACGTGGGTGGGCGAGCCCGTCCCGACCAGGGAACTCGTCACGCCCGGGGCACTCCGCGCGAAGTTGATCGCCCGCTGTGCCCGCGTCTCCCCGTCAAGTCTCGCCTCGACCTGCTCCGGCATCTCCGTCGCCAGCCGGCCCTGCATGATCGACGCGCTCGTGAACACGTCCAGCCCGGCGTCGTTCGCGAACCACAGCGCCGACTGTGGCCCCTCCGCACCGTCGTGCGATTCGACCGTGAACGCGTCGGCCATGAACACGTTGAACGGCAACTGGACCGCCCGGAGGTGGGTGGCCTCCGTCCCCGCCCGATCCGAGGCCGTCCGGGCGCGCGAGACGATCTCGGGAAGCGAGAGGTAGCTGTCCGCGTCCGCCGCCACCCGAAACGACTCCCAGGAGGCCACGCCGTAGTGGCGCAGGTCCCCGTCGACGGCCCGCTCTTCGAGTCGGGTGAACGTGTCCTCTAACTGATCGTAGACCGCGTCCCGGGATTTCGCCTGCAGTTGCGTCTCCGGATTGTGGACGTAGTAGAGATCGACCGTGTCGAGCCCCAGGTTCTCCAGCGACCGGTCGAGCTGGTCGTCGATATACTCGGGCGCGATGCAGTGCTGACCCCGGACGAGGTCGTCCAGGTCGACCAGCCCCGTGTCGAGGTACTCCTCGCGGACGAACTGTCCTGGGTCGGCCGGTCGCTCTCCGTCGAAGGGGACGAACCCGCCCTTGGTCGCGACGAGGACGGCCTCCCGGTCCACGTCGGCGGCCTCGATGGCCGCGCCGACGACGCGTTCGGATCGCTGACACCGGTAGTTGATCGCCGTGTCGACGACGTTGATCCCCGACTCCAGCGCCTCAACGACGGCCTCGTGGTAGTCCTCGTCGGCTTCGTCGGTCGGGTCGCCGAGGTACGTGCCGACGCCGACCGAGGAGACGACGCAGTTCCCGAACGAGCGGAAGTAGGTGCGGGCGAACCGCTCGTGGTGGCGGTCCCGATAGTCCCAGGTTGCCTCGCGGGTAGCCATGGGCGTGGGTTGGGCGGCCGGGAGTAAAGGGAAGGCGGTCGCGGGTGGTGCGGTCACCACTCCGTGTCGTACCGGACGCGAGCCGGCGGCTCGCGTCCGGCAGTTTTTCCCCGAGTTTTTGGAAATAGTGAGGGAGCAAAGCTCCCTCAGACCATGCGAACGGGCGGCAAAGCCGCCCGTGAGCAGACGGGGGTGCCCGGCGCGCACCCCCGTCTGTAAAAAATGGGTGGCTTAAATATCGCCGCTCATCGCGTCGAACAGCCGGTCCGTGAGTTCGGGCATCGTCATGCCCCTCGAGGGACCCAGTCCCTCCATGTGATCCAGCGAGATCTGACCGCCGCCCATGCGGGCGTGGCCGCCCGCCTCGGCCATCGGGATGTCGTCGACGGCCGCCCGGAGGGTCTTGCCCATGTGGACGCGGTCGTCCCGCGAGCGGCCCGAGAGGTGGACGGTGCCCTCCTTCTCGCCGGCGACGACGACAGCCGTGACGCCCTCTAGCCGGAGGAGTTCGTCCGCGGCCTGCGGGATGGCGTCCGCGTTGTTCACCTCGCCGACGTTGGCGAAGGCGAAGGCGTTGCGGACCTCGCGGTTGGTAATGGCGCGGGCCTTCACTTCCAGCACTTCGGCGTCGACTTCGGGGTTGGCGATGCGGTCGAGCATGTCCTCGTCGACACCCTCGTAGAGGTAGGAGGCGGCCCCGAACTCGGCGGCCGAACAGCCTTTCGTGAGGTGTTTGGTGTCGGACTGGATCCCGTAGATGAGGCCAGTCGCGAGGGCCGTCGGGAGCTGTTCGGTGCCGGCCTCGTCGTCGGGGTCCATGGGTTCCCAGCCGAGTTTCTCGAAGTACTCCGTACAGATGGTCGCACAGGCACCGTTGTCGGTGCGAACGTCGGTGAACTCGGAGCCGGTGCCCTCGCCGGGGTGGTGGTCGACGACGGCGAAGGGGTCGACGCTGTCAGCGCCGGAGAAGCCTCTCGGCGTGTTGTGGTCGACGAGGACGACTTCCTTGGACGTGAGTTCGCTGGCGTCCTCGACGCGCTCGAAGTCCAGGTCGAGGACGGTCTCGAAGGCGCGGTTTTCCTGATGGCGGATCTGACCGGTGTACTGCATCGTCGCGTCGGTGTCGACGGATTCGGCGAGCGTCCGGACCGCCATGGCGCTGGCCATGGCGTCGGGGTCGGGGTTGGGGTGCAGCAACACCGACACCTCGTCGCGGGCGGCCAGGAGCCGCTCCAGTTTCGCCCCCTTCGAGCGACGGAGGCGGGCGACGAGCCAGGCGACGACGCCGAGGGCGACGAGCGCGGCGACGGCCACCGCCACGAGCGATGGACCTTCGAGGGCGAACGCCGCGGTGGTATCGACGGCTGCACCGAGCCCGACACCACCCGCGGCTGCAAGTGGCATACTCGCGTTGTGTCAAGCCCGACTAACATGAAGGTTCCCCATCGGCACAAAACTCGAAAGCCGCTACCAACGCGCACGTTCCGGTGCTGTACGGCGGTATTACTGGTACTCGCCGTTTCGATAGGCCGCGATGGCCGCCCGGTAGCCCTCGCGGTAGGTCGGGAACGAGAAGTCGTACCCCCACTCGCGGAGCCGGTCGTTCGAACACCGCTTGCTCGTCTCGATCCGCCGGCGCGCCGCGGCCGACAGCGAGTCGTCGGCCAACCGCTCAGCTTTCGTCCGTTTTGGCGGCTCGGGCACGCCACATTCGTCGGCCAACCAGTCCGCGAACTCCCACTTCGGTGCCGGTTCGTCGTCGACGACCAGCACCACGTCGTCACGGCCGCGGTCGGTTTCCAGCAGGTAGCGCACGACGCCCGCAGCGTCGTCGCGGTGGACCATGTTCAGATACCCCTCCGTGACCGGTCCCTCGAGATAGCGCTCCAGCCGGTAGCGGTCCGGGCCGTACAGCCCGGCGAAGCGGGTGACGGTGCCGTCGATGCCGTACTCTTTGGCCACCTCGGTGGCGATCCGCTCGGCCTCCGCGAGTACCTCGGTCTTCTCGGTCGTCGGGTCCAGCGGCGTCGTCTCGTCCACCCAGTCGCCGTCGTGGTCGCCGTAGACGCCCGTGCTGGAGGTGTAGATCAGGCGTGCCGGCGGGTCCTCGCGGGCGGCGAAGTGCTCGACGGCGGTCCGGAGGCCGTCGACGTAGATCTCGCGGGCGGCCTCGGCCCCGCGACCGCCGGAACTGGCGGCGAACACGACCGCGTCGGCGTCGGGGACCCGCTCCAGATCGGCGGGATCGGTCACGTCCGCCTGTACGGCCTCGAACCCAGCCGACTCGATGGCATCCACGCCCGCCTCCGAACGGCGGACGCCGACGACCTCGTGATCGGTCGACAGTTGCCGTCCCAGTTCCAGGCCGACGTAGCCACAGCCCAGGATCACGACGTGCATGGTCACTTCTTGCTCTCGATGTACGTGTGGAGCAGGGCGTACTCGGCGATGGTCATCGGGTAGCGCCCCTCGACTTTCTGCTGGATCTCCTTGGCTTCGAGTTGGCTGTCGATCCCCGACTGGATCGCCTCCACGTCGAGGACGGCGCTGCTCATTCCCATCAGGAGGACGTCACGGGCGTCGGCCACGAGGAAGTCGGCGTCGGGCCGGTCCGGGTCGGTCGCGAGGATCGACGCCGCCCCCTCCAGCGTCACGTCGGGCGACGCACCCTCGACGAGCGCCGAGAGCGTCGCCTCGTCGACCTCGGTCTCTGCGGCGACGGTCTCGACGCCCTGGCGCTCGATCACGTCCGTCAGAACCGCCTCGTAGGCGGCCAGCAGGTCCTCGGGGTCGCGGTCCCCGACTGCCTCGAACTCGTCTCTGAGCATGTACCCGAGTAGTGCGTCCCGCCCTAAATCAGTGTCAGTTCCCGCAGGTCGTGGCGAGTCGAGCGACCCCACTCAGCCGTCGTCGTCTTCCAGGTGCATCGCGTCGAAGAAGCGATGGCGGATCCGGCGGTCGGCGAACGACAGGAGATCTGGGTCGTCGTCACCGTGGTCCGCGAACAGGCCCAGCGGGATCTGCCCGCCGGCCATGTCGCCGTGGCCGCCGACCTGGCCCACGTCGGCGAAGGAGGCGCGGAGCGCGTCGGCGATGTCGACCCGGGGGTCGATCGACCGGGCGCTGAGTCGGACGGTCTCGTCGACCAGCCCGAACACCAGGACCGTCGTGATCCCCTCCAGATTCAGGAGGTAGTCGGCGGCCTGCGGGATCGCGCCGCTCTCGCTGGTCCGACCGACGGTCGCCACGAGGCTCGATCCGCGGACCGTCCGACTCCGGATCGCCTCGCCGATGGCATCGAGCATGGCGGGGGTAAAGGCCGACCCGTACATCTCCTCGACCAGCGGCACGTCGGCCTGCCGGAAGACGGTGAGAGCGGCCTGGTACTCTTCGGCGGTCGGGTGCCGGACGTAATCCAGCCGCTCGCGGTGGAGGGCGAAGAGTAACGCCGACGCCACCGGTTCGGAGATGGGCACGTCGCTCTGGGTGAGATAGCCCACGAGTATCGACGCGGTCGCGCCACAGCGGTCCCGCACGTCGACGTATTCGGCCTCGGGGGGCTCCGGGAAGTCGTGGTGGTCGATGACCACGTCGACGGTGGTGGCGGAGGGAACGCTGTTGTTGACGCCGGGTATCGAGTGATCGACGAAGGCGATGCAGTCGAACCCGCCGAGGTCCACCTCGTCGAGGCGGGACAGATCGAGGTCGAGCAGGTTGACGAACGCACGGTTCTGCTGGTGGGTGATCGACCCGCCGTAGACGATCTCGATCTCGGCGACGCCCCAGGCGTCGGCGAGCAGTTCGAGCGCCAGCGCGCTCGCGATGGAGTCGGGATCGGGGTTGTCGTGACAGACGATGCCCAGCGATCCCGCGTCGGCCAGTACAGAGGCCAGTTCGTCGATGCGCGAGGTCGCCGGGCGCGGAACGGCCGACTCCGACTCGCCGCCCTCCTCGTCTTGCTGTACGGGAGCCATAGTCCCAACCGGCAGTTACAGGCCTATAAGCGTCCTCGCTGGGTAGCTACCGGTCGGTTGCGACCGACGGACGCGAAACGAGCGGCCGCGGCGCTCGCCGACGTCGTTCCCTGCTGACGGAATCGGACAAGATTTTATTGCGCGACGTGTTGGGTTAGGTAGTGTGACGCCGGACGGTACCGCGCCAGCGGGACGGGTGCCGTCCGTGGCGACCACGGGGTGAGACCACATGAGTACGCAACAGGAGGGGACGCCAGCGGACGAACTGACCTACTACGAACTACACGAGTACTTCCCGACGACGGCGTGGCTGGAGACCTACGCCGAACGCCTCTGCGAGAGCGAGGCCCTCGACCGGGAGATGGACGGCTGGGGCACCGACTGGAACGGCGATTTCGTCTTCGAGATCCGCAACCTGCCAATCTTCGAGAACGCCGTCAACGACCTGCCCGAGGAACTCTGGCGCAACCTCGGCGACGCCATCAGGTCCCTGCCCGACAGCACGCTCGAAGCCGTCCTGCAGACCGCCCCCGAAGAGATTCAGGCCAACATCGAAGCTCGCACCGGCACCCTCCAGGAGCGAGCGGCCGCGGAACTGCTCGAAACGTCGATCGACGAATCACCCGAGAAAGTCTGGCCCGGCCTCCGAAACATCATGCCGGAGGTGCTAGACGACCTCGTCGACGAGCTCGACGAACACGTCACCGACGAGGGCCACGTCTTCGCCTGGCTCAACATGGTCGACGGCGACTGTCGGGAGACGGCGACGATGCAGTCGGCGGACGAACGCGACCACCGCGTCCGCCTCACCGGCGAGTACGAGGACTGGAAGCGCCTGCTGTCGGGCGAACTGGGCCTCCTCGACGCCGTGATGGGCGGGACGCTGAACGTGACCGCCGACATGAAAAACACGTTGCAGTACATGGACGCCCAGCTGGTGATGGTCGACGTGGCCACGCAGACGGACAAGCGGTTTCTCTTCTGAACCCACCTTTTTCGGCGTCGGGTTCGCCGGAGGCGAACCACTCCTTGCAAGACGTGGGCGAAGAAGGCGCGACTTCGCTCCGCTCGGTCGCGCGGATGCTGGTCGACACCGTACAACGGTACCTGCTCAGGCTTCCACTGCAAGGCCGGCCTCGCGGGCGGCCTCCTCGGCGGTCTCGTCGTCGTGAACGACGCTGGCCACGCCCTGCGTGATCGCTTCGGGGTCGTCGTGCTGGAAGATGGACCGGCCCATCGAAACGCCGGCCGCGCCGGCGTCCATCGCACCCCGCACCATCTGCAGGGTCTCCTTGTCCGTGCCTTTCGCGCCGCCCGCGATGACGACGGGCAGGCTGGTCGACTCGACGACGTGCTGGAAACTCTCGGCGTCGCCGGTGTAGCCGGTCTTGACCACGTCCGCGCCGAGTTCCTCGCCCAGCCGGACGGCGTGACCGACGGCCTGGTTGTAGTCCTCGGCGTCGGAGTCGATGTCCGGGCCGCGCGCGTACGTCATCGCGAGAACCGGCATCCCGTAGCGGTCGGCCTCGCTCGTGACCGCCGCGAGTTCCTCGATCTGTTCGCGCTCGTAGGTCGAGCCGACGTTGATGTGGAAGGAGACGGCGTCGGCCCCGGCCCGGATGGCGTCCTCCACGGTCCCGGTCGTGCGCTTGTCGTTTTCGTCCGGACCGATGGCCGTCGAACCGTTGAGATGACAGATATAGCCCGCGCCGTTCTTGTTCTCGTGGACGCGCCCCGCGACGCCTTTCTGGGTGAGCACCGCGTCCGCCCCGCCCCGCGTGATCGCGTCGATGGTCGATTCGATGTCCTTGAGGCCTTTGACGGCCCCCAGTGTGATGCCGTGGTCCATGGGGACGATGAGATGACGTCCCCGTGTCCCGATGCGCGCCAGCCGCGCTGTGTTCCCCGTACTCATATTAGGTGAAGGTGTGGCAAGTACGGACATAAGCGTTGCGAGACTGCGACACGACTGCCCACGACAGGGCGGTCGCTGTCGGTGAGTTCGCGTCCAGTGTGTGGCCGTGCCGGATTCCGTCGGCCCCGGAACACGTCCGTCAGTCGCCGCTGGCCTCGGCGCGCTGTTCGGCCCCGCGCAGAGCCCCCTGTTTCAGTTCGTGGGCCTTCGTCTCCAGCCGGTCGGCCACGTCGGCGACCGGATCGTCGTTCTCCTCGCCCGCCGCCACGATGTCGACCAGCGCGGAGCCCACGATGGCCCCGTCGGCCCCTGCACGGACGATTCGCGCGGCGTGGTCGCCCTCTTTGATGCCGAAGCCGACGGCCTTGGGCACGTCCCAGTCGTCGATGCGTGACAGACTCACCTCGGTCTGATCGCTCACGTCGTCGCGCGCACCGGTCGTCCCCAGCCGCGCCTGCACGTAGACGTACCCCGACACCTGCTCGCGCATCCGGTCGAGGCGCTCGCCCCGCGTCGTCGGCGCGACGATGAACACGAGGTCGAGGTCGAACTCGTCACAGGCCGCCCGGAGCGGGTCGGCCTCCTCAGCGGGGAGGTCGGGCACGACGAACCCCGTGAGTCCCACGTCGGCCGCTTTCTCGACGAAGGGTCGTGGCCCCAGCTCGTCGCCGTACTGATAGAGCAGGTTGTAGTAGGTCATACAGACCAGCGGCACGTCCACGTCGAGGTCTTCGACGAACTCGAAGTACCGGTCAGGGGTCATACCGGCGTCTAGCGCGCGGACGATGGCGTCCTGGATGGTCGTGCCCTCGGCGATCGGTTCGGAGAACGGCAGGCCGAGTTCGATCACGTCCGCGCCGCCGCGGGCCAGCGCCTCGACGTACTCGATAGACGCGTCGTAGTCGGGGTCGCCGGCCGCCAGGTACGGGACGAACGCGGGTTCGTCGCGCTCGAACGCCGCGGCGAGGGCAGGGTTGTTCGCCATCTACATCGCACCCCCCGACGATTCGAACACGCTCATCTCCACGTCGACGTCCAGGTCGCGCTTCTCGGTCTCCTCGATGACGGTTTCCAGGTCCTTGTCGCCACGACCCGAGACGTTTATCAGTGTGACGTCGCCGACCGCGTCGGGGTTCTCGTGGAGGTAGCCGAAGGCGTGGGCGGTCTCCAGCGCGGGGATGATCCCCTCTTCCTGTGAGAGGCGGTGGAACCCTTCCAGCGCGGCGTCGTCACCGACGTTGACCGGTGTGACCCGTCCCTCGTCGACGAGGTAGGCCAGTTCCGGCCCGACGCCGGCGTAGTCCAGCCCCGCCGAGACGCTGTGGGACTCCATGATCTGCCCGTCCGAGTCCTGCAGGAGCTTGGTGCGTGCGCCGTGGAGGACGCCCTCGACGCCGGTCGACAGCGTCGCCGAGTTCGGCGCGACGCCTTCGTCCTCGTCGACGGTCAAGGAGGAGCCACCGGCCTCGACGGCCACCAGGTCCACCGCGTCGTCGTCGACGAACTCGGCGAACGCACCCATCGTGTTCGACCCGCCGCCGGCACACGCGAGCACGGAGTCGGGTAGCCTGCCGAGTCGGTCGAGGCTCTGCTCGCGCATCTCGTCGGAGATGACGCGGTGGAAGTCACGGACCATCCGCGGGAACGGATCGGGCCCGACGATCGACCCGATGACGTAGTGGGTGGTCTCGACGGTCGTCGCCCAGTCCCGCATCGTCTCGCTGATCGCCTCTTTCAGCGTGCCCCGGCCGACGGTGACGGGGTTGACCTCGGCCCCGTTGAGCCGCATCCGGAACACGTTGGGTCGCTGGCGGTTGATGTCCGTCCGCCCCATGTAGATCTCACAGGGCATGTCCAGATGGGCCGCCGCCATCGCAGTGGCGGTGCCGTGCTGGCCGGCCCCGGTCTCGGCGATGATCCGGTCTTTGCCCATGTACTTGGCCAGCAGGACCTGTCCCAGGGCGTTGTTCAGCTTGTGTGCGCCGCCGTGGAGCAGGTCCTCGCGCTTGAGGTAGACGTCGGTGTCGTAGCGCTCCGAGAGCTGGTCGGCGTACTGCAGCGGCGTGGGGCGGCCGCCGAAGTCGCGCAGTCGCTCGCGGAACTCGTCCATGAACCCGTCCTCGTTGTCCAGGACGTACCGCTCGTAGGCGTCCGTCAGCTCCTCGATCGCCGGCATCAACGCTTCCGGCACGTACTGTCCGCCGTACTGTCCGAATTTGCCTGTCTCGCTCATGTCTGTGTCTCCGTCTGTGTCAGTCGTGACGTGTTCTCCGCGACCGATCCGTTCATGATCGCACTGCCGATCAACAGTCCGTCGGCTCCGGCCGCGCGCATCCGGGCCACGTCGTCGGTGGTCTCGATCCCACTCTCGGCGAGCAGGGTCACGTCCTCGGGCACGTCGGGCGCGACGCGCTCGAACGTGTCCAGATCGACGACCAGCTCGGCCAGGTCGCGGTTGTTCACACCCACGATATCGGCTCCGGCGTCAAGTGCCTGCTGGAGTTCGTCGCCATCGTGGACCTCCACGAGGACCTGAAAGCCCCGGTCCCGGGCCGCCGCGAGCAGGTCCCCCAGGTCGTCCGTGTCGTCCTCCTGCAGGAAGCGGACGATCAGGAGGATCACGTCGGCCGCCACGGTGTCGAGTTGGGCCTCGCGCACGACGAAGTCCTTCCGCAGGACCGGTACGTCGACGGCCTCGCGGATCCGCCGGAGGCTCTCCGGTGATCCGCCGAAGTGATCGGGTTCGGTCAACACCGAGAGGGCCGCCGCACCGCCGGCGACCATCGCCTCGGCGAGTTCGACGGGGTCGTCCGTCCGCTCCCCGTCGGTCGTCGGACTCGTCGGCTTCACTTCCGCGATCACGGGCACCCGGTCGTCGGCCTCGGCGGCCGCGAACGCGTCGGGCAACGATCGCGCGTCGACCGACACCCGCTCGTCGCCCCCGCCCCGCTCGCGCGCGGCAGCGAGTATCGACCTCACCGCTGGTGCAATCTCTTCACTAGCGTCCATTACTGTACATTGACGGACGGAACTGCACATAAGACTTGCGCCACGGTGGCGGTGAGCCGAGGAATAGGCTGAAGAGGTGCCACGGCGAACCGTCGAACCGAAATGACGGGTAGACGAGAGTTCCTCCGAGGGCTGGCACTCCTCGGGGCGGCCGGTGCGGCCGGCTGTCTCGGTGAGGACGGCGGCGACGGCGAGCGCGACGGCGGCGACCAGGGCCCGACCCCGACGACGGTGGGACCGGGCGGGTTCGAGGGCGAGTCCGCGGGACCAGCGGAGTCGGAGAACGAGGGGTCGCTGCCGTCGGCACTCCGGGTGATTTCGGCGGTCGGGACCAACGTCGCCCAGCGTCGGATCGGGACGGTCGAGGTGACCGTCGCCAAGGCCGACTGGGTGGAGGAAGTGGATCTGACCGGCGTCACCGTCACCTGGAAGACGGCGAACGACAGCTACGACCTGGCCGCGCGGTCGACCGACACAGACGCCGACGGCTACTTCGGCATCGTACCCGGCAGGGGCACCAGTGCCGACGAGACGCTGACGACGGCAGACGAGCGCCACCGACTGGTGTTCGACCTCGGGGACGACGACGAGGAGATCGACGACCGGCACCGGCGACTGGACGACGACAGCACGCACTTCGGTCGCGTGTTGCGGGCAGACGACGTGGTCGGCCTCCGGCTCACGACGGCCGGCGGGTCGACCACGGACGCCCGGCTCCTGGCGCCGACCGACGTGATGGAGATCGAGGGGACCGTCGAGTTCGGCGTCCGCTGAACGGCGTTTCGCCGCGCGTCACGGAACCAACAGTTACCAGTCGGGGATGAGATAGCGGGACACATGCATCGCCGACGGGTGCTCAGACTGGCCGGCGTCACCGCCACGACACTGGCGGTAGCCGGCTGCAGCGGGCAGGACGGCTCGACCGACCCTGCGGACGCGGCGGACGAGGACGACACGGCGGGCCAGGACGAAGACGCGGCGACGGACGAGGGAACACCGACCGCCGAACCGACGACCGAAGACGAGTCACGCGAAACCGACGACCCGCAGGTCACCGACCGGCTCGACGTGATCTCGACGGTCGGTCTCGTCGCCGAGGAACGCATCAGCGCGGTCGAGTTGCTGGTGGCGCTCGCGCCGGGGTCTGACCCCGTCGACCTCCGCGACCTGGTGATCCAGTGGGTCGACGACGACGGCTCCTACGACGTGGTCGCGGCGTCGAGTGACGCGACGGACACGGCCGTCGACGGAACCTTCCGAACCACGCCGATCAAGGATTCCGACGGTTCGGCGCCGGTCCTGAACGAACCGGGCGACCGGCTGAAACTGACCATTGCTCTCGGTACGGACGACGAGGTATCGGGGGCTGACGGGTTCGGCGAGCCGCTGGAACCAGAGGCGGATGCAGTCCTGCGGATCGCGACCGAGAGCGGCGCGACCACGACGGTGCGTCTCGCCGTACCGTCGACACTGGCCGACGAACGGGCAGTCATCCTGTAGCCAGTTTCAAGGCACAGTCGCCCGTTCGGAGGAACATGAGCGACGTTGCGGGCATCTACGCACGCGAATCGGCGTATCTCGGCCGCTACGTGCAGGTCGGGATCGCACAGGGCCGGGTCATCTCCGTCTCGTTCCCGGAGTCACCCGACGAGGGTGCCGAGGACGACCACGACATCCTCGATCGAATCGATGCCTACCTCGACGGCGTCGAAGAGCGGTTCGAGGACGTCCAGGTCGCGCTGACGGTCCCGACCGACCAGCGACAGGTGCTCGAAGCCGTGCGCGAGATTCCCTACGGCCAGGACTCCTCGGTCGCGCAACTCGCACGGATCGCCCCCGGGCTGGACGACGAGAGCGACGACGACGTTCGGGCAGTCCGGGAAGCGCTCACCGAGAACCCCGCACCACTGTTCGTCCCCGACCACCGCGTCCGGGACGGTCCCGGTGCGACCCCACCGGCCGTCGTCGACAAACTCCGCTCGGTCGAAGGCATCTGAATCGAACCGGCGACGCGACGTGGCGAGTAAATTACGGCTTGCTCTACCGCGAACTTATGTACACCTGTTCTGCAGACAACAGGTCATGGGGAAGACCGACGTATCGCGGCGAGCGGTTCTACGCGGCGTGGCGGCGGGTGGGGGCGCGGTCGCCGTCTCGGGGCGGGCTTCGGCCACGGGGTCGTCGCTGACCTTCGAGACACACACGGAGATCACGGTCCGGGCCGTCGTGGACGCGGTGCTCCCGGAGACGCCGGAGCTGGCGGAGCCGCTGGGGGCCGAACACGTCCCGGGGGGCTGGCGGTCGGCCTCGACGAGTTCCTGATCACCTACGCGAACGCCCTGTTCACGTTCGGGCTCCCCTACATCGGTGAGGTGGGGAACGTCCCCATCGCGGGGCCGGTGGCGGCGGTGCTCGATCTGTCCGCGACGGAGTTGCTCGACCGGGGCGACAACGAGGACGAACCCAGCGTCGACCGGGCGCTGACCCTGCTGGAACCAGACGACGCCGCAGCCTGGGCCGTCCGCTTCGCCGCCGGACCGTTCTCGAAGCGCTCGCGGCGCGACCGGTTGCGAGCCATCGGCCTGCTCGACGGCTACGAACTGGAGCTCTCGCCCGTATCGGGCTTCCTGTTCGAGGCCGACGCCGGCCTCGTCGGGCAACTGGTGGTCGGGTTCGCCGAAGTCATCTACTACAGTGAGTGGCAGGGCTACGACGAGTTCACCCGGCCGCCGAGCCAGCGCGAGCACCCGAACGACCCAGCCGCGGTCCAGAGCTGGCGACAGACGGGGTATCCCGGCGACGCCTCCGGCTACGCCGCACTCAGAGGCTACGTCGACAAACCGGACAGTCCGCTCGGCGGGGGTGACGTCTGGAAAGACCTCGATGGCGACGTACGCATCGCCCGCGATTCGGGCAACTTCCGGGAGAACGACTACGAAACCAGCGGCTACGAGGAACCGTATCCGGAGGGGGCGTAGATGGTCTCGAACGAGTACGACGCGGTGATCGTCGGTGCGGGCGGCGACGGCCCCGTCGCGGCCTGGAAACTCGCCGAGGCTGGCCTCTCCGTGCTAGTGCTGGAAGCCGGCCCGTTCCACGGCAACGAGCAGTGGCCGAAGCCACACGAAGAGCCCGGCGGCGAAGCGTCCGCCTCGGTCGAGGACCTCAGCGGCGAGTTACTCGACGAGCAGTTCACCACCCGCGAGTCCGAGATGGTGAACAAGCTGGTCTTCGGCCCCGCCGACCACGAGCGGGGGTTCTACGTCCGGAAGTTCCCCGGCGACGGCGCGATCCTCCAGTGTTCCGGCGTCGGCGGCACCACCCTGCACTACACCGGCAACCACCCACGGGCTTACCCCGCGTCCATCGACGAACAGGGTCACTGGCCCCTCGACTACGCCGACCGCGTGCCCTGCTACCGGGAGATCGAGGAGGTGTGCGAGGTCGCGCCCGCGCCCGTCACGGCGAAAGAAGAGCTGTTCTTCCAGGGTGCCGAAGCCGCCGGCTGGGACCTGCTGGACGTGAAGAACGTCACCGAACCCGGCTACCGGCCCCAGCCGAACACCATCCGACAGCCCGACGGGAAGCTCCACGTCGACGGCGACTTCACGTATCCCGAAGTCGGCTCGAGATCACAACGTAAATAGCTATCCTCGGAAACGGAGAGCCCCGGAGCAGATCGAGCGAATATCGTTCGTCGGTCGGTCAAGCGACCGTTTCCGCCCACTCGATCCCCAGCAGTTCGTGGACCACGAACTCCAGGGCGTTCACGAGGTAGTGGGCGACGAACACCACCAGAAAGCTCCCGGTGAGTATGAAGGCCGCCGCGAGGACGAACCCGAGCGACCCGGTGACGATCACGCCGGCCCGTCCCTGCGCGCCGTGGCCCAGCGCGAACGCCAGTGAGGAGACGACTGCCAGCGCCCACACCGACGTGCCGAAGCCAGCAGTGGTCGCGCCGATCACCGCCGCCCGGAAGATGAACTCCTCGACACCCGCGATGATCGGGAGGACCACCAGCAGGAGGACGACCCACCCGCCGGCCGAATCCGGCGCGAGCATCGACCGCAGGCGCTCGTCGTGTTCGACGCCCACCGCGTCGGCACTGGCCGCACCGATCTCGTTCACAGCGTACAGCGTGACACCCAGCACGACGCCGACCGCGAGCGCCGGGAGGCCCGTCGAGAGCCCCGCGTCGGTGACGCCAAAGGCCGACGCGGGAATCCCGAAGTACCACGCGCCGGCGAGCAAGAGCCCGCCGAACAGGCCTTGCGTGAGCGCGACGTTGGCCAGGAGCGTTCCGGTCGAGAGGTCACCGGCCGCGGGGTCCCCACGCGTACTGTGGCCACCGGGCGCACCGGTCGCCGCGAGTTCGCCATCCGCCCGGAGCGGTCGCTCGTCGGCGTGGGTGTCGTCGACCGCCGGCGGGACGAACCGCGGAATCTCGTCGCTCCGTCGGCGGTCGGGTACGGAAGCGGGTGCGTCGCTCGGTCCCGTCTCGTCCGCGTCGTCACGGACGAGGGTCTGGGAGAGTCGGGCAAGCGCGAGTAAGAGGGTGAGGACGACGCCCGTCAGTCCGACGAACGCGCCCCACTGCGCCACGGCTTACTGGGGGCTCGGGCTGCCGCTGGAGCGACCGACTTCGCGCTGTTCCAGCGCCTTACCGGTGATGTTCTTCAGGCGGTCGACGAGGCCGTCCTTCTCGGGTTCGCCCGCGAGGGCGACCTCCAAGACCTCGCTGATGTGGGAGACGGGGATGATCTCGATCATCTCCTCGTACTCCTCTTCGATCATCACGTCCTGCTCGTTGGCCTTCGGGATGATCACCTTGTCGAGGCCGGACTTGGCCGCGGCCTCGATCTTGTGCGTGACACCGCCGACGGGCAGCACGTCGCCCCGGACCGACAGCGAGCCGGTCATGGCGATGTTCTGCTCGACGGGCACGTCCTCCAGCGCGGAGATCACCGCAGTCGCCACGGTGATGGAGGCGGAGTCACCGTCGACCCCGCCCTCACCGGCCTGGACGAACTGGATGTGCACGTCCTTCTCGGTGATGTCCTCGTCCGAGAACTTCTTGATGATCGCCGAGACGTTCTGCACTGCCTCCTGGGCCATCTCCTTGAGCTGACCCGTGGCGATCACTTCACCGGGGCCCTGCGAGGGCGTGACCTCGGCCATGACGGGGAGGACGATACCGGAGTCCTCGCCCATCACTGCGAGCCCGTTGACGCGGCCGACCACGTCGCCCTGGTTGACGGTGAGCTCGTAGTCTTTCCGGCGCTCGATGTAGTTGTCCGCGAGCTGTTGCTCGATGGAGCGGCTGCGGCGTTTGGCCTGCAGCACGTCCTCGCGCTCGGTGTACTCCTTGTCCTCGGCGCGGGCGATGTCGCCGGCGACCCGCACTAGCCCACCGAGGTCACGCAGCTTCAGGGTCAGGTGACCCTTCCGGCCGGCGCGACGGCGGGCTTCGAGGATGACCTCCTCGACGGCCTCCTGATCGAAGTGGGGGAGCCGTCCGTCTTTCTCGACTTCCTGGGCGATGAAGCGGGTGTACTTCCGGCGCATCTCGGCGTCGTCCTCGATGGTGTCGTCCATGTACACCTCGTACCCGTAGCCCTTGATCCGCGAGCGCAGGGCGGGGTGCATGTTCTCCATCGCGTCGAGGTTCCCGGCCGCGATCATGATGAAGTCACACGGGACGGGCTCGGTCTGGACCATCGCACCCGAGGAGCGCTCTGACTGGCCCGTGATCGAGAACTTGCCCTCCTGGATCGCCGTCATCAGCTTCTGCTGACTGCGGATGTCGAGGGTGTTGATCTCGTCGACGAACAGGACGCCCTTGTTCGCCTTGTGGATCGCGCCGGGTTCGACGCGGTCGTGGCTGGGCGTCTCCATGCCACCGGACTGGAACGGGTCGTGGCGAACGTCGCCCAGCAGGGCACCGGCGTGGGCACCGGTCGCGTCCTCGAAGGGCGCGGTGTTCTGCTCGGCGTTGTTGACGAGCAGGTTCGGGATCATCGCGTCGTTGCCCCGCGAGCCGTAGCGGAACGCGAGGTAGATGACACCGGCCGCCAGGATGCCCAGCAGGGGTTGCTGGACGATCAGCAGCGAGTAGCCGATGACGATGGCGATGATGATCCACATGAGGAAGCTGCGCATCTGGTTGCGCTTGCGGGCTTCCTCCTTGTGGGCGTCGACGATCTGGTCGCCTTTGCCGGCGGGTACCGTCCGAACTTTCGGCTCGTTACCGTCGTCTGGGTTGTGGTAGACGAGGACGTCCTGCAGTTCCTCCTTGGGGAGCAACTGGCTCATCGCCTTGGCGAGCATCGACTTCCCGGTCCCGGGCGAACCGATCATCATGACGTGGCGCCGCTGCTTGGCGGCCTTCTTCACCACGTCACGGGCGTGGTCCTGCCCGATGACCTGATCGACCAGTCGGTCCGGGACCTCGATGTCGTGGGTCGAGTCGATCTCGAGGCCGCCCAGGATGTCGTCCTCGGCGTTCTCCTCGTCGACCGGCGCGTCGATCTCGACCTCGCTACCGAGGTCGTCGATGGTGCCCTCGTTGCCGTCGGGAACCCCGGGCTCCTCGTCGTCCCCGTCGTGGACGCTCTCGATGCCGTCGACGTCGTCGATGTCGTCGACCGCATCCTCGAACGCTGCTGGGGACTCCTCGGCGGAGTCGGGCCCCCCGTCTTCGGGGTCGTCGTCGGTGTCCGTATTGTTGCTCATAGAACCGTTGCTGTTAGAGAAAAGGAAGGGCTGTCGACTGATATACTTTCTCCCCTATTCCGACCCGTGGGAACGGGAAAACCGCAAGACAGCGGCCGTATGGGTGCGGCACCGGGTCGCCGCCGGCGACTCGCGGATTTTATGAAACTGCCCGCGTAGGTACTCGTATGACACGGGGGTTCTACATCGGCCGGTTCCAGCCGTTCCACGACGGCCACCGGGAGATGACCGACCGCATCGCCGAGGACGTCGACGAGGTGGTCGTCGGCATCGGGAGCGCCGACGCGTCACACACCGTCCGGAATCCGTTCACGGCGGGCGAGCGCATCATGATGCTGTCGCGCGTCCTCGACGAACTCGACAAGCAGACCTACGTCGTCCCGCTGGAGGACATCAACCGCAACTCGGTGTGGGCCAGCCACGTCGAGTCCATGTCGCCGAACTTCGACGTGGCCTACTCGAACAACCCGCTGGTGATCCGCCTGTTCGAGGAGGACGGCATCGAGGTCCGCCAGTCCGAGATGTACAACCGCGGGGACCTGAAGGGCTCACGCATCCGGTCGCGGATGATCGAGGGGAAAGACTGGGAACACCTCGTCCCCGACGCCGTCGTCGACGTGATCGACGAGGTCGACGGACTGGAACGACTCCGACAGATCTCCGGGGACGACGGCGACGACGCCACCGAGAACGACCACTGACCCGCGCGGCGAACCACCAACCGACATGATAACCCTCGCCTCCGATTTCGGCACCCCCTACCCCGCCGCCATGAAGGGCGTCGTTCTGCAGACGTCCGACGCTCGCCTCGTCGACGTGGCCCACGACTTCCCCCGACAGGACGTGCGGACCGCGGCCTTCTGGTTGCGGGAGGTCCTCCCATGGTTCCCGCCGGCCGTCCACCTGGTCGTCGTCGACCCCGGCGTGGGCACCGACCGGGCCGCCGTCGTCGTCCGCGCCGGCGAGCACGCCCTCGTCGGCCCCGACAACGGCGTGTGCCTGCCGGCGGCCCGCGAGCTGGCGGCCGGGGCGGAGATCGAAGTCTTCGAGATAGATCTGGGCGACCCCGCGAGTTCGACGTTCCACGGGCGAGACGTCTTCGCGCCCGCGGCCGCGCTGGTCCACGAAGCCGGCGTGGACGCGTTCGAGAGCCACGAGGCGTTCGCGCCGGTCGACGGGTGGGTCGACACGAGTTTCCCCGAGCCGACGGTCGAGGACGACCACGCCGAAGGCGAGATCCTGGTCGTCGACGGCTTCGGCAACGCGATCACGAACGTTCCCGGTGAGGTCCTCGACGGTCGCTACGGGGGGCGAGTCACGGTGAACGGGGCGGACGCGCCGGTCGAGCCGACGTACGCCGCGGTCGGGGCGGGCCAGCGACTGGTGACCGTCGGGAGCCACGAGAACGTCGAGTTGGCCGTCAACCGGGGTCGTGGCGAGGCGGCCTTCGACGTGCGCGTGGGCGACACGGTGTCGCTCGACTACTCCTGAATTCGGTCGAGCAGATCCGAGAGCGCCTGTCTGACCACGCGTTCTTTGATCTCCGTCCGGGAGCCGTCGAACTGGTAGCGTTCGACGGTGGTCCGCGACTCGCCGCTCCCCCACGGCGCAGCCTGGGCGACGCCGACGAAGACGGTACCCACGGGGTGGTCCGCACGGTCGCGCTCGGGCCCGGCCACGCCGGTCGTGGAGAGGCCCCAGGTCGCGTCGGCGGTGTCGCGCGCCCCCTTTGCCATCTGCCGGCCGACGCGTGCCGAGACGGCGCTCGCCTCGTCGAGCGCCTCGCGGGTGACCCCGAGCACCTGCTGTTTGGCCTCGTCGCTGTAGGTCACGTACGAACGGTCGAAGTAGTCGCTGGACCCCGGCACGTCCGTCACGAGCGAGGCGATCAGCCCACCCGAACACGACTCGGCGGCCGCTAGCGTCTCGCCACACTCCGCCAGCGCGTCCCCGACCCGGGTCTCGATCAGTGGCTCGTCCGAGAACTCGTGCATGCCCAGGCCCACGACACCGATAGATTTGAATCCCACGAATGGTCCGAACATGTTCTCTCCCGACATTATTCGGGGATTTTCGGCCGGCCTAAAATTCGACGGAGTTAAGTGAGGATTAGGCCAACCTAAAACAGATGCAACCGAACAGGAGACAGTTGCTCCGGACGGCCACGGCGGTGGCCGCGGGGCTGGGACTCGCAGGGTGTAGCGGCAGTAATCAGGACGGCACGCCGACGGACACGGCGACGGACGCGCCCACTGACACGCCGGCTTCGACCGAGGACGACGAGGCGGCCACCTCGGCGAGCGTCGGCGTCGAGGCGGCCGTGGCCGCGGAGTGGACGGCGATGCGAACGCGACTCGACGACGCGTTGGCCCTCGGCGTCGCGGGCCACGCCGACGCGGGCGCGAGCGTCGGGCAGAACGTCTTCGCCCGCTTCGAGGGTGCCAACGGCGAGTACGGCGCACACGAGTCCCTCGAAGCCACGAACGAGGCCAACTACCGCGGCTTCGAGGAGGACGGACTGGTCGTCATGAACGAAGGGCTGAACACGGGCGACGTCGAGGCCGCCCGTGACGGCTGGCGGACGGCCAACACCAACCTGCGCGAGGCGACGATCACCCGCATCGGCGAGACGGGCGCGAACGCGCTGGAGGTGCTCCGGTTCGGCGCGGCCGTCAACGACGTCGAACTGCTCGCCGCCGCCGGCGACACCGAGGGCGCGGCCACGGTCGGGCAGGAAGTGCTCGGCTGGTGGGAGACCTCGCCCGCCCACGACGCCGTCGAGAGCGCCGACGGCGAGGCTTACGAGCGCCTCGAAGGCGCGATGGAGGACGCCATTTCGGCCGCACGGTCCGGGAACATGGAGAATCTGCGGAGCGCGACGAGTACCGCACTCGGCGCGTCGGCCACCGGTGCCTACGCCGTCGCGGCCAGCGAGAAGGTCGCCGGCGCGGGGCAACTCGCCGCCTACCAGGCACAGGGCTGGGACGCCGTGACGCTCGCCTCGATGGGCGGTGCGGGTGAGGTACAGGCCCACGCCGCCGTCCTCACCACGTATCGCGCACGCGTCCACGACGCGCACTGGGTCGCCGCCCGCGGCGAGACCGACACCGCACAGACGACGGCCCGAGACGTGTTCGCCCACTTCGAGGGTGCGAAGGCCCACGACGCGCTGGAGGAGGCCGACGGCGAGGCCTACGAAGGCTTCGAGACCGGTCTCGACTCGCTGATCTCGGCCATCGGGGACGGGAACTCCTCGGGCATCGAGGACGCGCTCGCGACGGTCGACGACAACCTCGTCGCCGGCATCGAGGCGCTGGTCGGCGGCACCGGTGGGGCGGTTCTGGAAGCCGAGTTCTTCCGAACACGCGTCCAGGACGCCCGGGAGATCTACCGGCTCGGCGGCAACAACGCCGCCGCCGGCATCGCCCAGTCGCTGTTCCAGACGTTCGAGCAGAACGAACTCGGCTTCCACGAGGCCTTCGAGGACGCCGACGCCGAGTCCTACGAGTCCTTCGAGTCACACCTGGGCTCCCTGCGGACGGCCTTCGAGAACACGAACGACAGCGGCGTCGAGACCCACGCCACGGCCGTACTCGACGAACTGCTCGGCTTCGAGACGACCGCCGGGTCGACCGGCCAGGTCGGTGCCGGCGAGGCCGCGTACATGGCCGCCCGGATCTTCGACGCCGCGGGTGTCGCCGCGCTCGGCAAGCCCGCCCGCGCCAACGGCGTCGTGCAGGAGACTTTTGCTGGCTTCGAGGAAGGTGCCGGCGGCTTCCACGAGGCCATCGAGGAAGCCGACGCGGAGCTGTACGGGACCTTCGAGCGCGACCTCTCCGCGGTCGGGTCCGCAGCCGGCAACGGCGGCGACGTGTACGGCACCGCCACGACCTTCTACGGGAAGGCCGTCGACGCCGCCTACGCCGTCGTCGGTTCGGGCGGCACCACCGTCGAGGCCAGCGCCGTCACGCCCGTGATGCAGGATACCTTCGCCGCCTTCGAGGGGGCGGAGGTCCACGAGCTGCTCGAAGACGCCGACGCGAGCGCCTACGAGGGCTACGAGGCCGCGCTGGACGACTACATCGGCGCACTCGACTCCGGGGCGGGCGTCGACAGCGCCGCGACGGCGTACGCCGACGCGTCGATCCGCGCGCAGTTCGCCGTCGTGGGGGCCGTCGGCGAGGCCCCCGTCGGCGAGGGGAGCGGCGAGTCCGGCGGCGAGAGCGAGGAGACGAACCTCCAGGGCGGCCCCAACGTCGTCGAGGGCGTGCCGGACGACGCCGCCCACGTCGTCGACATGCAGGCCGTCGCCTTCGAGCCAGCCGAGCTCACGGTGAAAGTGGGCGATACAGTCGCGTGGGCACACCGCGCCGGCGAGGCACACAACGTCGTCGCCTACGGGAACGAGATTCCCGAGGATGCGGAGTACTGGGCCTCCGGCGGCTTCGAATCCCAGTCTGCCGCCGAGACCGGATGGGAGAACGGGAAGGGTGCCGTCCAGTCCGGCCAGGCCTACACCCACACCTTCGAGACGACCGGGATCCACGAGTACTACTGTGTCCCCCACGAGATGGCGGGGATGAAAGGCAAAATCGTCGTCGAGGAATAGTCGGCGCGCCCCGGGGGGTGGTTTTTTCGGGCCGTCGGCCGGCAGGTCACGCATGGGATTGTTCGACTGGTTTGGCGGGCTGTTCGGCGAGCGCGGACCGGCGGACGGCCGGCGAGACGGCACACGCCAGCGTCACGGCAGCCACTGGGACTCCGTTCTCGCGTCCGGTGATCGCGAGACGGCGCTCCAGACGGTCCTGCTGGCGACGGTGGAAGACGGAACCGCGAGTGCCGCCGGTACGCACGGGGATGGGGCCATCGTCGGGTACCGGGACGCGCCGGACCCGGTCGGTGCGACCGTCGTCACGCTCGACGAACAGGTCACCACCGGCTACCCGGTCGCCGACGGTGTCGAGCACGCGTTCGGCGTGACCGACCGCACCGAGTGGACCTCGGGGATCGAGGCCTGGGTCGAGGGAACGGTCGGCCCGGTGACAGTGACCTGCTTCGACACCGACTACTTCGCCCACCGGTCGGCCCCGCCCGAAGGTGAGGTGACCGCCTCACTGTCGGTCATGCTCTACAGTCTCCAGGCGGCCGACCCGGCGTCCCCGCTCGTCACGGAGGACGGAGCGGTGGCTGACACGACGGCCGGGTTCCTCCCGTTCGAGGAGGGCGGGGCGGACGACTACGCCGTGTGGACGACCGTCGGCGATGTGACCCGGTGGACGTGGCGCGACACCAGTGGATATCGCCTCCAGGCCCCCCTCTTCCGGGCCGAGGGGAACGACGACGTGAGCGTGGCCATGTACGTCGCCGATCACAACCTCGTGGACGGGTACGTCCCCGAACCGGGCGACGAAGTCGAGGGACTGGGCTGGGTGCAGGGGTCGTTCCAGTGACGCGTCAGAGCGGGCGCTCCGGGACGTGGCGAGAAAGAATCGCGATTCGATAGTCGGCCCGACTCAGTCGGTCACTCCGCCGCTTCTCGCTCCCGAATGCAGTATCGCCGTTCGGACCCGGAGGTCCGCCCGGCTCACCCGATCATTCGGCGGCGATGACGTCGTCGATGCGGACGATCATCGTCGCGGCCTCGGTCGCGGACTCGACGGCCTCTTCCTTGACCGCGGCGGGGTCGAGGACGCCGTACTCGACGGGGTCGCCGATGATGCCCGTCTGTCCCTCGGAGATGATGCCGGCACGACCCTCGCTGTCGAACTCCGAGCGGAGGTCGACCAGCGCGTCGATGGGGTCCATGCCGGTGTTGGCCGCCAGCGTGCGCGGGAGCACGTCGACGGCGTCGGCGAAGGCCTCGACGGCCAGCTGTTTGCGGCCCTCGATGCTCGCAGCCTCGTCGCGGATGTGGGCCGCGATGGCGATCTCGGCGGCACCGGCACCGGGGACGACCCCACCCTCGTCGGCGGCGGCCGTCACGACGTCGAGCGCGTCGTTGAGCGCGCGTTCCAGTTCGTCGGTGACGTGTTCGGTGCCACCGCGGGCGAAGACGGTGACGGCGTCGGCCGCCGCGCCGCCCTCGATGAAGGCCACGTCGTCGTCGTCGAACTTCTCGACGCGGACCGCGTCGGCCGCGCCCAGGTCGTCGGCTTCGATGTCGTCGACGGAGCCGGCCCGCGAGCCGCCCGTCGCGGAGGCGATGGCCTTGGCGTCGTCGTCGCCGACGCTCTCGAAGGCGAGGATGCCCCGCTTGGCGAGGAAGGCCTTCGCGCGGTCGGCGATGTCGCCGGTGGCGAACACGACCTTCGCGCCCACGTCCTCGATCTTGTCGACGTAGCCGCGCAGCTCCGTCTCTTCGGCCTCGATGGCCTGGTCGAGCTGGTCGACCTCGGTGATGTTGTACTCGGCGTCGATGCTCGACTCCTTGAGATCGATGTCGTTGTCGAGGACGGCGATGGCGGCGTCGTCGACGGAGCGGGGCATGTTCTCGTGGCCCGGCTCCTCGTCGACGATGACGCCCTCGACGAGTTCGGTGGCGGAGGAGGAAGCGCCGGTCTGGGTCCGGACGGTGATGTTGTCGCGGACGACGCCGGCGTCGGTGTCGACGTGCTGGACGGCCTCGACGACCGTCTCGGCCAGGCCGGCGGCGTTGACGTCGCCGGTGCCTTTGCCGGTCATGGAGGACTCGGCGACCGAGAGCAGGGTCTCCTCGTCGACGTCGGCGTCGAGCGTCTCGGCGTCGATGGACGCCTGGGCCAGCTGTGCGGCCTCGTGGTACCCCTCGACGATGGTCGTCGGGTGGACGTCGTCGTCGAGCAGGTCCTCGGCCTGCTTCAGGAGTTCGCCCGCGAGCACGGAGGCGGTCGTCGTCCCGTCACCGACCTCGTCCTCCTGGGTCTGGGCGACTTCGACGATCATCTGTGCGGCGGGGTGCTCGATCTCCATCTCGTTCAGGATAGTCGCCCCGTCGTTGGTGATGACCACGTCGCCCGAGTCGGAGACGAGCATCTTGTCCATCCCGCGAGGGCCCAGGGTCGTCCGTACCGCCTCGGAGATCGCCTTCCCCGCGGCGATGTTGGATGTCTGTGCGTCTTTCCCCTCTGTCCGCTGGGAATCCTCGTTGAGAATGAACATGGGCTGGCCGCCCATCCGTCGCTGTTGAGACATAGTCAATAATGAGGTGGTAAGCGGTTCTATATAAAAGTTTCTATCGAAGGAAAAGGAAAGACGGCGACGGGACGGGAGTTCGGCCGCCAGGCGACGGTCGGGGTCGCCGACGGGACCGATCCCCGGGCGGGCAACCGTTATTACAGGGCCGTTCGTTACCTCGGTGGATGCTGGAGCTGGAACACGAGTTCCGCGTCGTCGACGTTCACGTCTGCCTCGAACCCGACGAGTCGCGACGAGCCGACGGCCGGACCGGCGATCCCGAGACCATCGAGCGGGAGATGCACCAGGCCGGCGTCGTCCGGTCGGTCGTGTTTCCGGGCCCCCGGGACGGCAGCTATCTCAAGGTCAACAACGCGGTCGCCCGGATGAGCGTCGGTCGCTCGTTCGTCGCGTTCGCCCGGATCAACGGGGCCCGCGACGCCGGATCGAGTCCGGGCGCACGCCTGCGTAACCTCGCCAGTTCGCGGGCCGAGCACCACACCTCGCCCGAAGACGTGGAACAGTACGCCTACGACGACCGCTTCACCGGGTTCAAGCTCCACCCCGCGGCCGACGGCCTGCCCGACGAGGAAGTACTTGAACGACTCGCCGAGGTCGGCCTCCCAGTCCTCGTCCACGGCGGGCGAGAGTTCCCACCACGGGCCATCGCCGACCACCTGCTGGACTACGAGTTCCCCGTGATCGTCGAGCACTTCGGCGGGTACCCGCTGGATCACGACCTGATCGCGGACGGTATCGCGCTGCTCGACCGCTGGGAGTCCTGTTTTCTCGATACGAGTTTCGTCCGCTTTCGCACGCCGCTGGAACGGGCGATCATGGAACACCCCGACCGAATCTGCTTCGGCAGTGGCGCGCCGGCCACCCACCCCGACGTCGGCGTGATGGAGATCCTGACGCTGGACGTGCCCGAAGACGCGATGGTGAAAGTGTTCTCGAAGAACCCGTCCCGCGTGGTGCCGGAACTGTCCCCGTCGGGCGGGGAGTAGGCTATATGACGCTCCGTCCGTCTCGTAGTGCTTATCACCGATACCTGCAGAGAGAGTGACAGTGGGTGGGCACATCGACTGGCGTGACCGGTACGTGATAGCCCTGGCCGGCGTCGTCCTCCTCGGGGCAGCCCTCCGGCTGTACGGCCTCGGCGTCGAGAGCATCTGGGTCGACGAGGCGATCACCCTCCGGTTCGTCCGGAACCACGGCCCGCTCGAACTCCTGTGGGTCATCCCGAGCAAGCAACCCCACCTCCCGCCGTACTACGTCTTCCTCGACGTCTGGGTCGCACTGGTCGGCACGAGCGCGACTGCCGTCCGCTTCCCCTCCGCGGTCTTCGGTATCCTCTCGCTGCCCGTGCTGTACCTGCTGGGTCGGGACCTGTTCGACCGGCCGACGGGACTGGTCGCGACGCTCGTGTTCGCGGTCGCCCCGTTCCAGCTCTACTACGCCCAGGAGACGCGGATGTACAGTCTGTGGACGGTGCTGACGCTCTGCTCCTTTCTCGCCTTCCTGTGGCTCAGACGGCGGCCGACCCGTCGACTGGCCGCCGGCTACGTCGTCGCGACGCTCTCGACCGCTGCCGTCCACCCCTTCGGCCTGTTCGTGGTCGTCACCCAGGGACTCGTCCTGCTCGTCGACAACTTGCTGGCCGGCGACGGCATCGAGATCGGTGAGCTGACCGCCCTCGAACGCGCCCAGGCCGCCTGTTGGGCGTTGCTCGCGCCGATCCTGGTGGTCGGCGTCCTGAAACTCGAGTCGGCCGTCGCCGGCTTCAACTTCATCTCGCCGCCGGGCCCCGGCCGAGTCGCCGGCACCGTCGTCGAGTACTTCACGACCGCGAGCGGAACGGCCGCACTAGCGGTCGCAGCGCTGGTCGCCGTCGGCGTCGCCCTGGCGCTGCGGTCACGCCCGTTCGGGCGCGAGCGTCGCCTCCTGATCGTCTGGGCGCTCGTGCCGGTCCTCGGGCTGGTCGCGGTGTCGTACCTGGTGACCCCGCTGTTCTGGGAGCGATACACCATCACCGCCACACCGGCGTGGGTCCTGCTCGCGGCCCGCGGGTTCACGAGTCTCGGCCGCGGCGGGCTCGGTCTCGGCCTCGAACGCCGCCACCTGGGGTACGCGCTGGCCGGCCTGCTGGTCGTCGGTATCCTCCCGGCCACCGTCCACTACCACACGACCGATGGGAAGGAGCAGTGGGACGAGGCTGTCCCCGACCTCGAAGCGGCAGCCGAGTCGGACGATCTGGTCCTTGTGATCGACCGGGCGGGACTGTCGGCGTTCGAGTACTACCGGACGCGGTCGGATCTCACGGTGCAACCGATCCACGCCGGGTGGCGGGCGAACGGGAGCTACGTCACGCCCAACGCGACGGTCCGGAACCGAACCGCCGGCCACGACCGAGTGTGGCTCGTCCTGACACATCTCTGGTTCCTGTCGGGCGAGCGCCAGCGGATGCTGGACGTGGCGAGCGACGGGCGGCAGGTGGTCCGCCACCGGGAGTACGAGAGCGTCGAGGTCTACCTGCTGGAAAACCGGACTCAGCGCCAGTCGTAGACGGAGACGGCGCGGTCGGTGCGGTCGGCCCGGCCGTTAGGGTTGCGCGCGGCCGTTCGGTCCCGCCACCGGGCACGGACGCCGTCCTTGAGACCCACCGCGAGGCCCGCCAGCACGTCCCGGCCGTTGCCGAACCACTGTGACGGTTCGATGGACCCGCCGGCGACCGCGCGGAGTCCACCACCGGCGTCGCGGACGGCGTGGCCGACGAGGCGGCGGACGACGGTCGGTCGGAGGCCGTAGTTCTTCGTCAGCCGGTAGGCCAACGAGCGGTACTTCCAGCGCCAGTCCGTGTCGGTCACGCCGCCGTCGGTGCCGTACTCCCCACGTACGGACATGTCGCCGCGCCAGGTCACTTCGTAGTCCTGCCCGGCCAGTCGGTGAGCCACGTCGCGCGCGCCGCCGGTGCGGAGGTACTCGTCGAACCCGTCGATGGCGTCCAGCGCCGTCCGGGTGAAGGCGGCGTTGTCGCCGTTGAAGTAGGTGACCGTCCGACCCTTGATCGTCGTGGACTCGACGCTTTCGGTCGTCATGCCGGCCTTGAGTTCCTGGTGGGTGGGGCCGGTGACCACGTCCGCGGTCTCGATGCCGGCTGCGAGCGCCGACCGCCAGTCGGGTTCGACGGACAGTTCGTGGTTGACGAACGCGATCACGTCGCCGCTGGCCCGGTCGAGGCCGGCGTTGCGCGCCACGTTGAGCCGGCGGTCGGCGATCTCGACCAGCAGGTCCACGTCGTCGCGGTCCCGAACCATCCCCGTCGTCCCGTCCGAGGACGGACCGTTGACGACGACCACCTCGGCGTCGGACGCGTGCTCGGCGAGGGCGTCCAGACAGCCCGCCAGCCGGTCGCGTCCGTTGAGTGTCGGGACGACCACCGAGAGATCCATACTCCCCGTTCTCCGCCGGACCCCTAAAAAACTCGCGTCGTCAGGGGACGCGGGTGTGCCAGTACGAGACGGAGGCCAGCCGCTTGCCCAGCGGCGACGAGATCAGCGTGGTGTCGAGGTCCCGGAACACGCTGGCCAGTTCGTTCGGAATCTCGCGGTAGAGCCCGTACGGGAACGCGAAGTCGTGATCGTCGTCCACGAGGTGGAGGCCGGCGCTGTCGAGCAGTCGGGACACTTCCCACCGCGAGTAGAGCCGCGACCCCATCGGGAGCGCCCAGTTGTACAGCGAACGCGTCGTGAAGCGATTGAACGTGTCGAAAAAGACCTGATTGCGCGAGACCCGCCGCATCTCGCTCAGGAACGAAGCGGGCTGGTCGGCCAAGTGGAAAAAGCGCATCGCGATCACCGAGTCGAAACTGTCGTCGGGGAACGGAAGCCGCCCGGCGTCGCCCCGCATCAGATCCATGTTCTCCGAGACGCCCGCACGTTGAGCCTTCTCGCGGCCCTGCTGGAGCATCGGCCCCGAGATGTCGAGGCCGACGACGTTGGCACCGCGCTCGGCCAGCATGACCGTGAACCGGCCGGTCCCGCAGGCGATCTCCAGCACGTCCCTGTCCTCGACCGGGCCGATGGCATCTAGCACGGCCTGTTTCTCCCGCCGATCGATGAGCCGTCCCCCCCTGGAGAACCGCTTTTCCTCGTACTCCTCGGCGATGTCGTCCTCCTGATACCACTCCTGTCCCTTCACGGTTTGTACCTGAGTGCGACCCGCAGTCCATAAAACGATACTGAAACACATCGCACGACCACGCCGAGACCCGATAAATAATAAGTATCCTAATATGTGTGCAGTCGATACCGGAATCGACCGACTGTAACCAGTGGACGTAGATACGTTATTGATTCCGTCAATTTGTGTCGGAAGACTTTGTATAAGGAGGCATAATACGCACTTATTTGTTCCTATTGTTTTGTCATACATATAGCCAAGTTTTACCCGTCGTGTTCAGTCACGTGCAGATATGAGTACGACGCCGGACGAAAGTACGCACGCGGAGAACAGTGAGGAGAGTCCGTTGGCCGACCCCGAGTTTCGCGAGCGACTGCGCGAACTCCCGCCGAGCGCGAAGCTCGTCGCCAAAGTACTGGAGGGTGATGCGCCACTCTCGCAGGGTCAGCTGGCCGAGGAGTCGCTGCTGCCCGATCGGACGGTCCGGTACGCGCTGAACCGCCTGGAGGAGTCGGACCTGGTGGGATCGCGGTACAGCTTCCACGACGCGCGCAAGCAGGTCTACTACCTGAGTAACTGACCACAGTACCTTTTGCCCGGCGTGCCCCTGGGGTGGGGTATGGACGTTACCCGGGTCCCCGTCGAAACCGCCACGCGCGGCCCTGGCGGCGCGACGAACGCGTATCTGCTCGGTAGCGATAGCGGCATCCTGATCGATCCGGCCGCCCGGACCGACGACCTCGACGAGGCCGTCGACGCGACCAGTGTCGACCACGTCGCGGTGACACACCACCATCCCGACCACGTCGGTGCGGTCGCCGAGTACGCCACCGTCTGCGACGCGACCCTGTGGGCACGCGCCGGCCGCGCCGACGCCTTCGAGCGCGCCACCGGCGTCGCGCCCGACCACCGGTTCCGGCCGGGCGACCGTATCGAGACGAGCGACGGCCACGTCGAACTCGTCGATACACCCGGCCACGCGCAGGAACACGTCGCGTTCACGTGGGATCGGGGCGCGGTCGTCGGCGACCTGGCGGTCGCGGCCGGGAGCGTCGTCGTCGGCGCGCCGGAGGGCGACATGCGTGCGTACCTGACCAGCCTCCGCCGGCTCCGGGCCCACGGGTTCGAATCCATCTATCCGGGCCACGGTCCCGTGATCGACGATCCCGACGCGACGCTCGCCAGGCTGATCGACCACCGGCTCGACCGCGAGCGGACGGTCCGCCGCGCCGTCGCCGAGGGTGCCCGGACTGTCGACGAAGTGCTCGACGGGGCCTACGACAAGGACCTCACGGGCGTCCGCGACCTCGCGCGTGCGACCGTGCGCGCTCACCTCCAGAAGCTGGCCGTCGAAGGGGATCTCGACTTCGACGGCGAGCGCGCCCAGCTCTAGACGGTGGGCACCGGAATCTCGTCGAGGATCTCCCGGACGATGTGCGCTTTCTGTACGTCGTCGACGCGCGCGTCCGGTGTCAGGACCAGCCGGTGGGCGAGCGTCGGCTCGGCGGCCCACTTCACGTCGTCGGGCGTGACGAACTCGCGGCCTTCGATGACGGCGCGTGCGCGAGCGGTCTCGAACAACCGCTGGGTCCCGCGGGGCGAGACACCCACCCGGACCCGTCGGTCGTCGCGGGTCGCGCGGGCGATGGCCGCCATGTAGTCGAGCAGGTCGTCCTCGACGCGGACGGCTTCGGGTGCCGACCGGACGGCCTCCACGTCGCCGGGGGCCAGCACGGACTCGACGGACGGGCTGAGGGCGTCCCGGCCGCGGCGGCGTTGCAGGAGTTCGACCTCCCCGTCCTCGTCGGGGTAGCCGATGGCGGTCTTGACGGCGAACCGGTCGACCTGTGCCTCGGGCAACTCGAAGGTCCCCTCCATCTCGACGGGGTTCTGGGTCGCGATGACGAAGAACGGCTGGGGGAGCTGGTGGGTCTCGCCGTCGACGGTGACCTGGCCCTCTTCCATGGCTTCCAGGAGCGCCGACTGGGTCTTGGGCGGGGCGCGGTTGATCTCGTCGGCCAGCACCACGTTGGCGAAGATGGGGCCGTCGGCGAACTCGAAGGTACGGTCGCGCTCGTTGTAGACGTTCGTGCCGGTCACGTCCGAGGGGAGGAGGTCGGGCGTGAACTGCACGCGCGAAAAGGACAGGCCCAGCGCCGTGGCGACGCTGCGGGCGGTGAGGGTCTTGCCGGTGCCGGGTACGTCTTCCATGAGGACGTGCCCGCGGGCGACGATGCCCAGCAGGACTGTTTCGAGGAACTCGTCGTCGGCGACGACGGCCGATCCGACCTCCTCGCGAACCGATTCCAGGGCGGAACTCGCTTCGGGGATCTCCATGTCCGGTCCATCCACGCCGCCGCATTTAGTGGTTGGGTGCCTGAAAGATCGCTCCGTCTTCCGAATCGAAACGGATAAAGACCAACCGGTGGAACGTTTGGGTGAGCCGAGGTAGCCTAGCCTGGCCAAGGCGGTTGCTTCGAGAGCAACTGTCCTCACGGACTCAGGAGTTCAAATCTCCTCCTCGGCGTTCTCCACGAGCCAACACGGCGAGTGGAGACGCTGTACGAAGATTTGAGCAGACGAGTCGCAGCCCCGGAACGGCCGGGCGAAGCGAGGCCGCATGCCCGGAACGTCCCGGCGTGTTCGAGTCTCCTCCTCGGCGTTCTCCACGAACCAATACGGTGAGTGGAGCGAGCCGTCGGCACCACCGCTTTTCAAAAACCCACGAAGGGAGGCAGTGTAATCAAGGGGTGGCGTACGTATGGCACGGTATGGCAGAGACAGATGTGGGCGCGCCGGAGGGGCCGGACGGCTGGCCGGTCGTCGGGAACACCTTCCAGTTCGCGCGCGATCCGTTCGCGTTCTACGAGCGGTGTGCGGACTTCGGGGACGTGGTGCCGTACGAGGTCGGCGGGATGACCTTTTACCTCGTCACGCATCCCGAGGACATCGAGCGGATTCTCTCGACGGAACACCGGAAGTTCGAGAAGGGGGCCTTCCAGCGCGAGCAGTTGCGCGGCGTCCTGGGCGAGGGGTTGCTGACCAGCGAGGGCGAACGATGGCGAGAGCAGCGCCAGCGCATCCAGCCGACGTTCGGGCCGGAGAAGATCGACTCGTACGTGGAGGTTATGACCGACTGCGCCCAGCAGGCCGGCAAGCGCTGGTGGGACGGGCGGCAGATCGCGGTCGGCGACGAGATGCGCCGCATCACCGTCCAGATTCTCGCGCGGTCGCTGTTCGGGACCGACATCAGCGACCACGTCGAGACCATCGCCGACGCGATGGGCGACATCGGGGCCCAGGCCGAGGCGCCGGCGGCGACGGCCCTGCTCCCGGAGTGGGTGCCGACGCCGTGGGATCGCCGGGCCCAGCGCGGCGTCGACGCCATCGACGGCGTGATCGCGGACCTGATCGAGCGCCGTCGGGGTGACGCCGAGGGCCGGGACGACCTCCTCTCGACGCTCCTGGTGGCCCACGACGAGGGCGAGATCGGGCGGGGGACGCTCCGGGACCAACTCGTCACGTTCCTGCTGGCGGGCCACGAGACCACGTCGCTGGCGCTGACCTACACCTGGTACCTGCTGGCGGAGAATCCGGACGTCCGTGAGCAGTTACACGTAGAGATCGACGAGGTGCTGGGCGATGCGGTGCCGACCATGGCGGATCTGGGTGGGTTGTCCTACACCGAGCAGGTCGTGACCGAGGCGATGCGGTACTACCCGCCGGTCCACCGGGTCGTCCGCGAGGCCAGTGAGGACGTACAGTTGCGCGGCCGGACCGTCGAACGAGGATCGATCCTCACGATGCCCCAGTGGATCGTCCACAGGGACGCACGGTGGTACGACGACCCCCTGGCGTTCCGGCCCGAGCGGTGGGCCGAGGACCGTGACCGGCCGGACTACGCGTACTTCCCGTTCGGCGGCGGGCCGCGGCGCTGTATCGGGATGCGCTTCGCGAAACTGGAGGCCCAGCTCATCCTCGCGACGCTGGCCAGGAACTTCCGACTGGAACTGGTCGGCGACGGCGGGCCGCTCGACCTCACTTCCGGCGTGACGGCCTCGCCGACCGAACCGGTCGAGATGGTGCCGCGGGTGCGCTGACGAGGCTCACTTCGTTCGGTCGGCCTCGCCCTGCTCGCGGGCCACAGGCCCGCTCGCTCTTTCCGTGGCCTCGCTCACTTCGTTCGGTCGGCCTCGCCCTGCTCGCGGGCCACAGGCCCGCTCGCTCTTTCCGTGGCCTCGCTCACTTCGTTCGGTCGGCCTCGCCCTGCTCGCGGGCCACAGGCCCGCTCGCTCTTTCCGTGGCCTCGCTCACTTCGTTCGGTCGGCCTCGCCCTTCACATCACCGGTCCGATCCGTCGCGAATCCGGTCCGGAAGGCGATGTACGCGAGGACGCAGATGAACAGGATCGGGGGCAGAATCATGAATCCCCAGAGCCCGTCGAGCCCCCACCCGAGAATGAGGATTACGTCCGCGATCCCGAGCGCGAGAAAGGGCAACACCCAGAGTGCCGCCTGCTTGCGGCTGACCCCACTCCCGTCGCCGGAGATCAGTTCGTCCATATCCCACGTTCGGTCTTCGAGGTAAAAAGCACCGCGTTGTTGGACCCACTGGCTCCACGGGTTTATTATTAATCCGACCAGAGAATATTGTTAATCAGAGGTACTACAGTGCCGATTTATAACAGCTAAATTAATAAGACGGACTCGGTTACGTTCTCGTAATGAGCGAGAGTACAGTGGACGGCGACCGGGGCCCAGGCGACGGGGTTCGGTTCCGGCTGGAAGTGCCGGAGATGGACTGTCCGTCGTGTGCCGGGAAAGTCGAGAACGCGCTCGACGGCGTCGACGCTGTGACCGAGACGGATTTCAGCCCGGCGACGGGCGTGGTCACACTGACGGCGGCGTCGGGCGCAGCCCGGGAAGCGGCCGTCGAGGCGGTCGAGGGTGCCGGCTACGAGGTGACCGGCGCGGCCGAGGCCGGCACGGAGCGGGCGGGACCTGCCGCGGCGGAGCCGGTCTGGAAGACCACCCGGGCCAAAAAGACGGCCGCCAGCGGCGCGTTGTTGCTGGTGGCGCTGGCCGTGCGATTCCTGCCCCTGGGGCTGGACGTCACCGTCTTCCGGCCGTTCGGCCACTCTCTGTTCGCCGCCGACGTGCTCCTGCTGGCGGCCGTCGCGGTCGGTGGCGAGGTAATCGTCCGGAACGGCTACTACTCGGCGCGGAACCTGAGCCTCGACATCGACTTCCTGATGACCGTCGCGATCCTCGGCGCGACGGCGGTGTCGCTGACGACGCCCGAGCGGTTGCTGATCGAGGCGGCCTCACTCGCCGTGCTGTTCAACGTCTCCGAACTGCTCGAACGCCACGCCGTCGACCGGGCGCGGAACTCCCTCACCGAACTGCTGGAACTCGCGCCCGAGCGGGCACTGGTCCGTCGGGACGGCGACCTGACGGAGGTGCCCGCCGGCGAGGTCGCCGTGGGCGAGACGGTCGTGGTCGAACCCGGCGAGAAGGTGCCCCTGGACGGCGACGTGGTAGCAGGCGAGAGCGCGGTCGACGAGGCACCGATCACCGGCGAGAGCGTCCCCGTCGACAAGACCGTCGGCGACGAGGTGTACGCTGGGTCGATCAACGAGAGTGGCTACCTCGAGTTCGAGGTGACTGCCGGGGCCGAGGACACCACGCTGTCCCGGGTGATCGACCTGGTCGAGGGCGCACAGGAGCGAAAGACCGACCGCGAGCAGTTCGTCGACCGGTTCGCCAGCTACTACACGCCGGTCGTGGTCGCCGTGGCCATCCTCACCGCGACGGTTCCGCCGCTCGTCCTCGGATGGCCCGGCGTCGAGTGGCTCGTCAACGGCATCACGTTCCTCGTCATCGCCTGCCCGTGTGCCTTCGTCATCTCGACGCCGGTCACGGTGGTCTCGGGCGTGACGAGCGCGGCCCGCAACGGCGTCCTCGTCAAGGGTGGCGACCACCTCGAAGCGATGGGCGAGGTCGACGCCGTCGCCGTCGACAAGACGGGCACCCTGACGACCGGCGACCTCGGCGTGACCGACGTGGTGCCGCTCAACGGCAACGACGACGCGGACGTCCTCCGCTGTGCCCGCGGGCTGGAAGCCCGGAGCGAACACCCCATCGCCGCGGCCATCGTCGGCCACGCCAGCGCCGAGGGCGTCACGAACGGCGACCGCGCGGTCGAGGACTTCGAGAGTCTGACCGGACAAGGCGTCCGCGCCGAACTGGGGGGCGCGACCCACTACGCCGGCAAGCCGGCCCTCTTCGAGGACCTGGGCTTCGATCTCGGCCACGTCCACTTCACGACCGATGCGGGCGAGTTGCCCGCCGACACCCGCGACCAGTGTGAACGCGCGGGCTGTCTCGACCTCGTCGAGGACACCATCCCGCGACTCCAGGCCGAGGGCAAGACCGTGATCCTCGTCGGCACGGACGAGGAGGTCGAGGGCCTGATCGCCGTCTCCGATACGATCAGGCCGAACGCGGCTCGCACCGTCGCGGCCCTGCGCGACCAGGGACTGACCACGGTGATGCTCACCGGCGACAACGAGGGGACCGCCCGCGCCGTCGCCGGGGAAGTCGGCGTCGACGACTTCCGCGCCGGCCTGCTCCCCGAGGACAAGGTGGCGGCTATCGAATCGCTCCAGGCCGAGTGCGGCGAGGTCGCGATGGTCGGCGACGGCATCAACGACGCGCCCGCCCTCGCCACGGCGGACGTGGGCGTCGCCATGGGCGCCGCCGGCTCGGATACGGCCATCGAGACCGCCGACGTGGCCCTGCTGGGCGACGACCTCTCGCGACTGCCCTACCTCTCGAAGCTCTCGAAGCGAGCCAACGGCGTCATCCGGCAGAACATCTGGGGGTCGCTGGGTGTCAAAGCGATCCTCGCAATCGGGATCCCGTTCGGCCTCGTCGGCGTCATCCACGCCGTCCTGATCGGCGACGTGGGGATGACCAGCGCCATCACCGGCAACGCGATGCGGCTGGCGCGACTGCAGCCCGAGGATTTCCAGGACTGACGATCACTCCCCCTCGAATTCGGGTTCTCGATCCTCCAGCATGGCCGCGAACCCCTCCCGGTGGTCGTGGCTGTCCCACACTTCCCGGGACCGTTCGTACTCCATGTCGAGGCCCTCCCCGAGGGTCACGTCGAAGGCGCTGTTCAGGCACTCCTTGGCGCGGGTCATCCCCATCGGCGCGCGGGTCGCGAGGTCGTCGGCGTACGCGCGGGTTTCCTCATCGACGGTTCCCGGTTCGACCACCTCGTTGACGAGGCCGATCCGCTCGGCCGCCGCGGGGTCGATCCGATCGGACTTCATCACCAGTTCTTTGGCCTTGGCCAGGCCGATCAGCCGGGGCAGGCGCTGGGTGCCGCCGCCGAACGGGAAGATGCCGAGTTTGGTCTCCTTGAGGCCGTAGGCGGCGTCGGCACCGATAATCCGGAAGTCGAAGGGCAGCGTCAACTCGAAGGCGCCGGCGATGGCGGCCTTCTCGATGCCGACGACGGTCGGGATCGGCAGGTCCGCGATGCCGTCGAAGAGGCCGCGGAGGCCGTCGTAGATCTCCTGGTGGCCGTCCACGTCGGCCTCGGCCATGAGTTCCAGATCCATCCCGGCGGAGAAGACGGGACCGTTGCCCAGCAGGGTCATCACGCGCACGTCGCCACGGTCGTCGACGGTCTCGATGGCAGCCCGGAGGTCGTCGATGACCGTCAGGTCCATCGCGTTGCGTTTCTCGGGGCGATCGAGCAGTACGTCAGCGCGGTGGTCCTCGAACGAGACGGCGACCGTTCCGGAGCCGATCGATTGCATGGGGCCACCCACTGCCGAGGGGCACAAAAAAGGGTCGGCCCGCGTCACTCCCGCGGGACGCTGAGGTCACACATCACACAGCCACACTCGGGGCAGGTCTCGGGCTGGCTGTCCGCCTGGACACGGAGCCGACAGCTCACACACTCGTAGACGAACGGCCGGACCGGGGAGTAGGGGTCACCACTGGGCATGCGTGCTAGTTCGTGACGCACCCACTTGAACACGGACCGACGTGGTGGTCCGGTGACAGTGGTCCGACAGCGCGTCCCCGTGGCGTCCGTCGCGGGTGGCGAGCATCGGGTCCCAGCGCCGGGCCGCGGGATATCTTTTCATACCCGCCGGTCGTACTGTGGGTATGAACGAGGCCACCGTCGAGGGCGTCGGTGTCGGCGTCGGCGACGAAGGCTCGGGCGCGCCCGTCGTCGTCCTCCGTGCGCGGGACGAACTCCTCCCGATTTTCGTCAGTAGCGATCAGGCCCAGTCGATGCAACTGGCCATCGAGGGCGAGCCGTTCGACCGACCGCTCACGCACGACCTGTTCGTCGAGATGGTCGCGGAGTTCGGCGGTGCCATCGACAAGGTTCGCATCGACGACCTCGCCGACGGGACCTTCTACGCCAAGGTCGACGCCGAGCAGTACCACGGCGGCGAGCGCAATGAACTAGTCTTCGACGCCCGTCCCAGCGACGGCATCGCCCTCGGTCTTCGGGTCGACTGTCCGATCGTGGTCTCGGACGAGGTCCTCGACGCCGCCGGCCGCCCGCCCGAGGAGTTCGACGTCGAGGGGACCTGACTGGACCGGTACTCCCAGCGACTGAGAGCCGTCGGCCGCTTTTTTACCGCACGGCGAGAAACGCGAAACGAACCCATGGTAGACCGCGACTACGACACGATTCTGGTGCCGACCGACGGGAGCGAGGGTGCACTGGCGGCGGCCGAACACGCTATCGGCCTGGCCGAGCGCTACGACGCGACGATCCACGTCCTCGCGGTCGTCGACGTCGACGACGTGGCACTGACCACACCGACGGATACCGATCTCGGCGACCTGAAGTCGACGTTACGGACGCAGGCACAGGCCGACATCGACGAGGTCGTGAGCCTGGCCCGGGCGGAGGGGCGCGAGACCGAGGAAGCGATCGTCCCGGATACCGAGGAGGCCATCCTCGTCGGTGTCCCCCACCGGGCCATCGTCGACCACGTCGAGGACGAGGGGATCGACCTGGTCGTGATGGGGACCCACGGACGGCAGGGGCTCCAGCGCGTCCTGCTCGGCAGCGTCGCCGAGCGCGTCGTCCGGACCTCCCCGGCTCCCGTCATGACGATCCGACCGACCGAGGACGAGGACGAGGCGTAGTCAGTCCCGGACGCGGCCGTGTTCGTCGATTTCGCCCCGGACGATCCGCGTCGAGGAGATGCGCTCGCCGTCCTCGGCGAGGACGTAGGGCGCGACGATTCCCTCGATGGGCTCGAACCCCTGCTCGCGCCGACCGTCGTTGATCGCCGCCAGTTCCGGGGCCGTCTCCGGTGAGACGACCAGCGCGTCGACCCCTGGCTCGTCGCTGACGATGCCGTGTTCGTCGGTCAACTGCCTGATCTCTACCGTCCGGCCCCACTCGTCGAGGTCGGCGAGTGCAGCCGCCAGTTCGTCCCGCCGCCGTTCGAACGGCGGGACCTCACGCGTCCGCGAGGCCTGCGCGAACGCGTCGCTGGTCAGGCCGACGATCAGCCCCTCGTCCCCGTACTTCAGCGCCGTCCGCAGGAGGTTCCGGTGGCCGTCGTGGAGCGGGCCGAAGGTTCCGGCGACGGCGACGCGAGTTCCGGTCACAGCGGAGTTTGGCGCGCCAGCCACTTCAACGGCGGCGACCGCGAGTCGGTCCGCCGAGCCCCGACAGTACTTACAGCCCGACGATGTCGTCCAGTTCCACGTCGTCGACGCGTCCGCCACAGACCGCACACTCGTCGACGTGGTCGGGTGCCGATCCACCTTCCATGTGCAGGTTGCCGCAGTCGGTACAGACCTCGAACTCAGCCTGAAGCGTACGGGCGGTCGTCACGCCGCCCGTGGAATGTGTCTCGCGGCGGCCCGGTCCCCTGGCCGTGGGTTCGTACGCCGAGCCGCGGGCACCGATATCAACGTCCAGACACCAGTGGCGTCGGCCTTATCCGTCGCGGAGCCGAACCGAACGGGTATGAGCAGGGACCTGGAGGCGCGACTCGACGAGACGTTCGACGGGGACGTACCGGACAGCGTCGACGAGGCGGCGCTCGACCGGCTCAAGGCCGTCGCCTACGTCATGGACGAGAGTGTCCGCGTCCCCGGCACGGACGTCCGGGTCGGCCTCGACCCGCTGGTGAGCGCGGTGCCGGTCGTCGGCGACGTGATCAGCGGCGGCCTCTCGCTGTACATCGTCGTCGAGTCCGCGTATCTCGGCGTCTCCTACGCGACGCTGGCCCGGATGCTCGCCAACATCGCCATCGACGTGGGCGGGGGAGCCATCCCGTTCGTCGGGACGGTCTTCGACGCGCTCTGGAAGTCCAACGTACGCAACGTCGAACTCCTGCTGGACGAACTGGGCGGGACCGACCAGCCGGATTCGGTCACCGAGTCGACCGAACCCGAACCCGTGATGATCGAAGTCGACGAACCGGCCGACTGAGCCTCCCGACACTTATATTCTCGCGCCGACAGGCTGAACCATGAAGCTGCAGGCCCGGGCGATCGACATCGGGACCCGGACGCCGACGGTGATCCTCAACGGTGCGGACGCCGCCGAACTCGGCGCTCATCCGCTCGACCGCGTCGAGATCGACCACGCCGGCGGCACGGTCGTCGGCATCGTCGAGTTGACCGACGAACTCGTCGCAGAGGGTGAACTGGCGGTGACGCGCCCGCTCGGGCACATCGAGGGCGAGGTCGCGGTAACTTTCGCCCCGAGTCCCAGTTCGGCCTCGTTCGTCCGGAAGAAACTGGACGACGTCGAACTCGAAGCCGGGGAGATCGAGGACATCGTCACGGACATCAAGTACGACCGGCTCAGTGATGCCGAGTTGAGCGCGTTCGTCACGAGCATCTACACGAACGGCCTCTCGCGCGCCGAGATCGTCGACCTCACCGAGAGCATGGTCGCCGCCGGCGAGACCATGCACTGGGACCGCGAGGGCGTGGCGGACAAACACTCCATCGGCGGCGTCGCGGGCAACCGCGTGACGCCGGTCGTCGTGCCCGTCTTCGCCGCCGCAGGGGTGACCATCCCCAAGACGTCCTCGCGGGCGGTCACCTCGGCTGCCGGGACGGCGGACACGATGGAGGTGTTCTGTGACGTGGAGTTCGGGATCGACGAGATCCGCGAGATCGTGGCCGAGACCAACGGCTGTCTGGTGTGGGGCGGCGGCGTCAACCTCTCGCCGGTCGACGACAAGATCATCCGCGTCGAGACGCCGCTCTCGCTGGACCCGCCGGGACAGATGATCGCCTCGGTCCTCTCGAAGAAAAAGAGCGCGGGCTCGACGGAGATCGTCATCGACATCCCCTACGGCGAGGGCGCGAAGGTATCCAGCCTCGACGCCGCCCGGGAGATGGCCGAGGACTTCGACCGCGTCGGCGACGCCCTCGACATGCAGATCGACTGTGCGATCACCCGAGGCAACCAGCCCATCGGCGCCGGCATCGGCTGTGGCCTCGAAGCCCGGGACGTGCTCGCCGTCCTCCAGGGCGAGGGTCCCGAGGACCTCAGGTCGAAAAGCGTCACGCTCGCGGATATGCTGCTGTCCTCGTGTGGGTGTGACGAGTCGGCCGCCGCCATCCTCGAAGACGGCCGCGCGCTCGGGAAGTTCCGCGAGATCGTCGCCGCTCAGGGTGGCGATTCGGACGTGACGGTCGACGATCTTCCCATCGGGAGCCACACGGCGACGGTCGAAGCCCAGGGCGACGGCCGTGTTAGCCACGCCAACAACCGACTCGTCAACGAGTGTGCGCGCCGCGCCGGTGCACCCAAAGACAAGGGCGCAGGACTGGACCTCGCCGCGCAGGTCGGTGACGCCGTCGAAGCGGGCGAGGCGCTGGTCACGATCCACGCCGAGACCGCCGAGAAACGCGACGAGGCCGTCCGGTTCGCCCGTGAGAATCAGCCGGTGCGTGTGAACGCACCCGACGAGGCGCTGGTCGAGCGGTACGGGTGATCGGCGGTTGGTTCAGTCGGCCGCTCGATCACCCGGGCTACAGCTACCCCGTACCTGTCGAGAACGGTCTGTTGAATCCAGAGAATAGTTGCAGCAGGATACAGTTCCTACGGTTCCGGGACTGATAGTGGGACTTACAACACTCGGATTCGGTACCCTTCGGCGACGGCTTCGTCGGTGACTCGGCCGGCCTCGATAGCGGCATCGAGCAGTTCCGTGACGAACTCCTTCGGCACCTCGACGCCGATGAAATCGTTCCCCTCGCGGCCTGTGGTCAACCGTGCCATCGTTCGGTCGGTGCCGTCGTCATTGTAGATACTCCCGACGCGCTCGTCGTCGCGCAAGAACCGGAGGGTTACGTCGGTCGGTTCGATCGACTCGAAGTTCACCTCGAACACCCGGTCGTCACTCTCGATCCGTGCGAGCATAAGCCCGTCCCGTTCAGTCACGATGGTTTTCACACCTGCACTACGATCTCACGAGAAATAAGACCCTGACCCGGAGTCTTCCTATCGCCCGTGTTCAGCTACTCTGCCCGAAAGCGGGCACCACTGGTCGGTGGCTATGCTATCAGCATCGACGCTTCGAAGGCCAATTACGGTCTGAGAGGTACGCGCCCTGTATTCAGCACAGAATGGGGGGCATCAATTTGAGCGGACAGAACAGGTGGAATACGTTTGCAAGCCCCCTCGAGAGATAGTGCTAGCATCCGCGCGCCGAAGGCGCGCGGTTCACCGTCAGAGCTTCGCTCTGACGAGCCCTCGTTCGTTCCCGAGGGTCACTCACGAGAACACCGGACGCGAGCCGAGGGCTCGCGTCCGGCAGTTTTACGCCCACGTTTTTGCGAGGGGGGTTCGCCGGCGGCGAACCCCCCGCAATAAAAAGTGGGTGCCGTTAGTCGTCAGCTAAGACCTGATCGGGTTCGTTCTCGATCAGGCGGTCGATGGCCTCGACCATTGCCTCTACGGACGCTCTGGTGATGTCGGCGTCGGAGACGGCGACGGTGACGGCGTTGTCGCCGCGGGACATCTCGACTTCGACGGTGACGACGGCGTCGGTGCCGCCGGTGATGGCGTCGACGTGGTAGGAGTCGAGGCTCGCGTCGGCGGCGTGGCCGAGCGCCCCCTGAACGGCGGAGACGGCGGCATCGACTGGACCGGAGCCGGTGCCCGACGCGACCCGCTCCTCGCCGTCGACTTCGACCCGGACGCTCGCGGTCGGGGTGCCCGACCCGCTCGCGGCGGTCATCTCCAGGAGGTCGACCCGGCGGTCCCGATCCTGGCCGACGACTTCCTCGGCGATGGTGAGCAGGTCGGCGTCGGTGACGCGCTTGCCCCGGTCGCCGATGGCCTTGACGCGTTCGACCACTTCGTCGATCTCGTCGTCGTCGGCGTCGATGCCGTGTTCGCCGAGCGCGGCTTCGACGCCGGCGCGGCCGGCGTGCTTCCCGAGGACGAGCCGGCGCTCCCGACCCACCTTCTCGGGCGGGTACGGCTCGTACATGGCGTCGTCCTTGAGGGTGCCGTCGGTGTGGATGCCGCTCTCGTGGGTGAAGGCGTTCTCGCCGATGACGGCCTTGTTCGGGGCCAGCGGCACGCCCGTCGACCGGGAGATGAGCTGTGCGAGGTCGTACACCTCGGTCAGGTCCATCGGCTCGACGCCGTAGCCGTGATCCAGCGCGATGGCGACCTCTTCGAGGGCGACGTTGCCCGCCCGTTCGCCGATACCGTTGATCGTGCCGTGGACGAGGTCCGCACCCGCAGCGACGGAGACCAGCGCGTTGGTCACGGCCAGTCCGAGGTCGTCGTGGGTGTGGGTGCTCGTCGGGCCGAGTTCGGTCATCGGCTCGATCCGTTCGAGCGTGTCGTCGGGTGTGGCGTGGCCAACGGTGTCCGCGTAGCAGATCCGGTCGGCACCGGCGTCCATCGACGCGCTCATCAGCTCTTCGAGGTAGTCGACACGCGCACGGGAGCCGTCCTCCGCGATGACCTCTACCCAGAGGTCGTGGTCTTTCGCGTAGGCGACCAGTTCCTCCGTGTTCTGGACGTTCTCCTCGTGGGTCGTCCCGACTTTCGTCTCGATGTGCTTGTCGCTGCCCGGGACCACGATGGTCACGCCGTCCACGTCGCAGTCCAGCGCGAGGTCGATGTCGTTCTGGATACCCCGCGAGAAACTCGTGATCGTCGCGTCGAGATCGAGGTCGGTCACGCGCTTGATCGTCTCGCGCTCGCCCGGCCCGGTGCAGGCGCTGCCGGCCTCGATGAAGTCGATCTCGGCTCGATCGAGTCCGCGGGCGATGCGCGCTTTCTCTTCGGGCGTCAGCGACACGCCCGGCGCTTGCTCGCCGTCGCGAAGCGTCGTATCGAGGAACTGTACGTCGTCGACGTCACTCGGGTCCCGGAGCTGTGGATGGCTCCCGAAGAAGCTACTCTCTGTCACAGTGTGTCCACCATCAGGCAGAACCGAGAATTTCGCGTCCAGCCGCCTTGCGGCGACTTCCTCTATCCTCCGTCGGTGTATGGTCCGACATTGTACCCCAGAGTAGGCCGGTGCTCGCGCTTTAATCTATTGGATTCGACACAGCGACTCACGCGGGTTCGTCCGTGACGGGTTCGCCCGAGTCCTCGGGCGTGGGCTCCTCGCGCTCGACGACTACGCTGTCGCCGACTTCGACGCCCTCGGCACTGCCGGCGGCGAGTTCGACGATGGTATCCGCCTTGGCGACACCGATGCCCGTCCAGGGTGAGAGCGTCGCCACCTTGACCACCTCGTCGTCCCGCAGCCAGACGACGTCGAGTGGCGTCCGGACGAACAGCATGTGGATCACACGGCGAGGCACCGTGTCGCGCAGGCGATAGAAGAAGCCGGGCTCGCCGAACTCGAAGACCAGCGCGTAATCGTCGGACACCGTGGACTGGCCCATCAACCCGATGGTCTGTGAGACGAACGAATCGGCGAGGTCGACGGTCGTCGCCAGCGCTCGCCGCTCACCCTCGGCCTCGTGTACGACGCGCATACCCCTCGCTCGCCCGGTGCCGACAAAACGTTTTGGCCGAGCCGGCCTCGACTACCCGGGAGTCCCGACCGGTTCGCGCGTGTGTGACGCTTTTCAATCCGTGAGAACTGGAGGGACGGGTTGAAAATAGGGTGGCAAATAAGACGGACATGGCCAGTGGTCTCTCAGCCGTCGCGCTGGCGTACTACACGCTGCCAGTGGTCGCGACGCTGCTGCACGCCGGTCTCGGCTACTGGGTCTATCGTCGTCACTGGAATCGAGCGGGGGCAAAGTGGTTCGTAATCACCCTCGCCATCGGTGGCCTGGGGACCGTCGCGTTCTCGATTCAGTTGCTCAGTGAATCGCTCATCAAGCAGTCGCTGGGGTCCATGACCGGTTTCCTGCAGATCTGCTCGTACCTCTCGTTCACCGTGTTCGCCGGTCGATACACGGGCACGGACTTCCACCGCCACTGGCTGGTGAGGGGTACCTTCGTGACGGTCATCGGTGGGTTCATCGTGCTGGCACTGTTCAGGCCGCCCGATCTCTACGTCTCGAACCTCCGGCTCGTGACCGAACCGATCACCTACTACGCCTACGACATCGAACCCGGCCTCGGCGTCATCTACCTGCTGGTCTACGCCCTCACGTTTTATACCTACTACAAGCTGATCGTCTACCTGCTGTCGACTTCGGCACGATCGACCCGACAGCTCGCTCTCCTCGTCTGTGGGTCGGCATCGATCGCCGTGGTCGTCCTTCTGAGTCAGGCGGGACTGTTCCCGGCTTCGGAACTGAACCACGCGGCGTACGCGACGATCCCGTTCATCTTGCTCGCCACGCTGGCCCTGTTCCGGTTCGACCTGTTGAACGTCCAGCCGGTCGCACGCAACGCCGTCGTCGAGAACCTCCGGGACCCCGTCCTCGTGCTGGACGACGAGCGACGCGTCGTCGACTTCAACGACGCAAGTACCCTGGTCTGGCCCGACCTCGACGCCCATATCGGCGAGCCCTTCGATGCCGCCTGCCCCACGCTCGCCGGGGAAGTCGATCCGGCCGTCGAGGACGAGGGAGCGAACCGACTCACCCTCCCGACCGACGGCCGCGACCGCCACTACTCGGTCACCGTCTCGCGGGTCGCCCGACGTGACGGCGACGACGAGTGGCTCTCGGTGCTCCTCCGTGACGTGAGTGCGCTCGAACAGTCCCGCTGGCAACTCCAGAAACAGAACGAACGGCTCGACCAGGTCGCCTCCACCGTCTCCCACGACCTGCGCAACCCCATCAACGTCGCCGACGGCTACACCGAGATCCTCCAGCGCATGATCGACGAGGACGGCCTCGACGCTGAAGAAGGAGAAGAAGCACTGGAGCGCCTCGGGCAGATCCAGACCAGCCACGACCGGATGGAAGCGATCATCGACGACATCCTCACCATCGCCCGCGAAGGCAAAACCGTCGAGGAGACGGATTCCGTCTCACTGGCCACCGCTGCCGAAGACGCCTGGGCCAACGTCGACACGAGAGACGCCACCTTGACCGTCACCGACGACCGACGGCTCCAGGCCGACCGCTCGAAGTTCCTCTCGATCCTGGAGAACTGCTTCCGCAACGCACTCGACCACGGCCTACCCGACGTGACCGTCGAAGTCGGCGCGACCGACGACGGCTTTTACATCGAGGACGATGGTCCTGGCATCCCCCCGGAACACGCCGACACCGTCTTCGAGTACGGCTACACCACCACCGACGAGGGGACCGGGCTGGGCCTCTCCATCGTCAAGACCGTGGCCGAGTCCCACGGCTGGACCGTCGAGCACGACGCCGACTACGACAGCGGTGCCCGCTTCGTCTTCGAGGGCGTGGGCACCGAACGAACCGAGATCGCGCACGGTCCGTCGTGATCCGGGCCCGTGGCGTTTCAACCAGTGAGAACAGGGGGAGAGAGTTGAAGACAGAGTGATCAGTATCGCCGGGTATGGCCAGTGGCCTCTCCATCGTGGCGCTGGGATACTACACGTTGCCGATCGTGGCAGTGCTGCTCCACGTCAGCCTGGGCTACTGGATTTACCGAAATCACTGGGACCGGTCGGGCGGGAAGTGGTTCGTCCTCATGCTCGGCGTCGGGAGCATCGAGACGTTCGGGTTCTGGATCAACCTGATCAGTCCACCGGGTCCGCTCAAGCGCGTCCTGTTCTACCCGATCGCCTTCCTGGCGTTCGCCTCGTACGTTGCCTGGACAGTATTCGCCGGAAAGTACACCGGGACGAACTTCCACCGGCACTGGGTGATACGCACCGTTTTCGCGGTGATACTCGGTGGGTTCGCGCTGTTGGCCCTCCTCTCCCCGTTCGAGAACCTCCTGATCACGAACGTCGAGGTGATCCGGCAGCCCATCGTGTACTACACCTACGACATCGAGCCCGGGCTCGGCCTCATCTACCTGCTGATCTACGGTCTCAGCATCTACACGGACTACAAGCTGATCGTCTACCTGCTCTCGACGTCGTCGCGGTCGACCCGACAACTCGGCTTGCTTATACTTGCTGCGGTCTCCGTCGTCGTCATCACGGCGGCGAGCCAGGCAGGCCTGTTCCCCGCCAGCGAACTCAACCACGCACCCCTCGCGACCATCCTGTTCATCCTGTTCGCGACGCTGGCGCTGTTCCGGTTCGACCTGCTGAGCGTCCAGCCGGTCGCACGCAACGCCGTCGTCGAGAACCTCCGGGACCCCGTCGTCGTCCTCGACGAGGACGGCCGGATCGTGGATTTCAACGAGGCCAGTACCCGCGTCTGGGACGACATCGGCGCTCACGTCGGCGATCCGCTCGGCGTGGCCTGTCCGACCCTGACCGACGTGGTCTCGTTCCCCGACGCCGGCGAGGAGACCGCCGGACAGCTCACCCGCCAGTCCGCGGACGCGGAACGGCACTACTCGGTCAACGTCTCGCAGGTCAGCCGCGGTCGGGACGACCGGCACTGGTACTCCGTCCTGTTGCGGGACGTGACCGTCCTGGAGCGATCCCGCTGGCAACTCCGGACACAGAACGAACGCCTCGATCAGGTCGCCTCGACCATCTCCCACGACCTGCGTAACCCCATCCAGGTGGCCGACGGCTACGTCGAGATGCTGGACGGCATGATCGACGCGGACGGCCTGGACGCCACGGAGGCCGACGAAGCCCGGGAGTACCTGCGAAAGACGAGCGACACCCACGGCCGGATGGAGGCGATCATCGAGGACGTGCTCACCATCGCCCGCGAGGGCAAGACCGTCGCAGAGACCGAGCGGGTCACTCTGTCGGCCGTCGCCCACGATGCCTGGGCCAACGTCGACACCGGTGAGGCGACCCTGACCGTCGCCGACGACCGCACGCTCCGGGCCGACCGCTCGAAACTCCTGACGATCTTCGAGAACGTCGTCCGGAACGCACTCGACCACGGCCCCGACGACGTGACCGTCGAGGTCGGCGCGACCGACGACGGCTTCTACGTCGAAGACGACGGGCCGGGCATCCCCGCGGAACACGCCGACAGCGTCTTCGAGTACGGCTACACCACGACCGACGAGGGGACCGGGCTCGGTCTCTCGATCGTCGAAACCATGGCCGAGTCCCACGGCTGGACCGTCGAACTGGCGACGCCGGGGGACGGAGCGGGCACCACGGGGACGCGGTTCGTCTTCACTGGTGTCGGCGATAGCCCGGTAGTCGACGACCACGGGCCACATCCCGCGACCTGACGGCCGCTCAGTCGTCGGCAGGACGTGACGCGCCGCCGGTGGTGGCCGCGTCGGGCCGGACGGACGCGTCCGGGAGTCGGAACCGAGCCAGGAGGTCGGTCAGATCGGTCGCTTCGGCCGACAGCGATTCGGTCTGGTCGGCGACGGTCGAGACCGACGCGGTCTGCTGGCGGGCGGCCGCGGCGACGGTCTCGGCCTCGGCGGCGGTCTCCTCGCTGATCGAGGCCACCTCGTCGACCATGTCGACGACACCCTGCGTGGTCTCGGCCTGGTCGTCCGTCGCCGTCGAGATCTCCGCGACGCTCGTGTGTACCTCGCCGACGACCGCGACGATATCCTCGAAGTTCGACAGCGTCCCCTCGACGGTCGCGATGCTGTCGGTCACCTGCTCGTTCATTTCGCGGGCGCTCGCGGCGGTGTCGTCGGCCTCGCGCTGGACCTCGGCGATGAGGTGCGACATCTCGTCGGCGGAGGTACGGGCCTCGTCGGCCAGGGCTTTCACCTCGTCGGCGACGACGGCGAACCCCTCGCTGTCTTGGCCGGCGCGGGCGGCCTCGATCGAGGCGTTCAGCGCGAGCAGGTTCGTCTCCTCGGCGATGTCCTCGACGTCCGCGACGATCTCGTCGATCCGGCCGATCTTGGTGGCCAGTCCCGCCACGTCCTCGGCGGTGCGGTCGATGCGCGCCTCGACGGCGTCGAGTTCGTCGATGGCGTCGGCGGCAGCCTCGCGACCCGAGCGGCCCCGCTGGGCGGCCTCCTCGGCAGTCTCGGCCACCTCGTCGGCCGAGGCCGCGATCTCTTCGACCGTCGCCGAGAGCGTGTTCATCTCGGTGGCGATCTCCTGGAGTCGGTCGCTCTGGGTGGCCGCTCCCTGAGAGATCTCCTCGGTCGAGCCGGCGATCTCGTCGCTGGCGCGGTCGATCTCGGCAACCGATGACTGGAGGTCGTCGCCCGTGTCCGCGACCGCACTGGCGAACGCCGACACGTCGCCGATGGTATCGGCCAGGGTGACCAGGAGGTCGTTGTAGTTGTCGACGACGGCCGCGTGCCCGTCGTCGGCGTCCAGTTCGACCGTCGCGGTCAGGTCACCCTCGCGGGCCTGCTCGGTCGCGTCGGCGAAGGCCGCCGCCATCTCCTCTAGATTCGCCGACCGTTCCTGGAGTTCGGCGGTCATCGTCTCCAGTTCGGTCGTGTACCCTTCGAGTTCCTCGGCCATCGTCGACAGCGACTCGCCGAACTCGCCGGGGACGGTCTCCTCCAGTGCCGGCGCGTCGAATTCCTGGCGAGCCAGGGCGTCGGCCTGCCGGGAGACCGTGGTGAGGTACTCGCTCATGTCGGCGACGGCGTTGGTGAGCGACCCGACCTCGTCGGGCTGGTCCGACCGAGGCGCGGTCACGTCGAGGTCGCCGGCCGCCACGGCCGCGACCGTCCGTTCGAGGTTCGTGATCGGCGCGACCAGGTCCTCGCGGGTGATCAGCAGCGTGTTCAGGAAGGCGACGACGGCCGCGGCGACGAGCGCGCCGACCAGCGCGACGCGGACCAGCCCGGAGACCAGAAACGGGAGGACGGCCTGGGCCAGCGAGATCGTGAACTGGATCGCCACCGCGGCGACGACCTTCCGCTCGACGGAGCCAGTCACGCCGAGTTGATCCATCGTCCCCCAGAGCAGGGACCGGTACCGATCGAGAAATGCAGCCATATATTTCGACCGTCTCGGTGGACACGTTTTAAGGCTCTCCCGATTCTCACTACGTGAAATCTCACACGTCAGTCGGAAGACCAGAAATCAGGTATTCGCACCTTCGGCTTCATCGATGATACCCTCGAGAGGGGTGACCCGGTCAGTCCTGAAGCCCCGCGTGGGGCGGAAACCGGGGGCCGCACGATTGAAGCGGGTGTCGGCCCAGAGGTGTGGTATGGAGAAGACGCCGACCGGAACTGCCGTCGGAGTCGACGACCCCTACGCACACGTCGACCGGTGTGACCACCTCACCGACGCGGGGAAGTGTCGGTTCGCGGTGGAGCAGGGGGACCGCGACCCGGCGTTCGCCGACGCCCGCAGCGCCGAGGAGTTCCAGTGTCCGGTCGCCGGCGACCTCGACGAGGAAGGACTGACCGGCCCCTGGGAGTGGGCCGACTGCCCCCACTTCCGCCGCCGGGACCACGGCCGGCGAGCCGAGAGCGGCACGACCGCGAGTCGGGAGTGTGCCCGCTGTGGGCTGGAAGCGCGACGGCTGGCCCACTCCGACGAGCGGCCCCTGCTGGAGGAACACCACCTCTCGTACGCCGACGCGGCGAGCGAGGACGGCGACCCCCGCCACGAGATCACCGTCGTCCTCTGTCGCTGGTGTCACTCGAAGGTCCACGACTCGTGGGCGCGCATCGACGACGACGTGAATCCCGACGCCGAGGCCATCGCCGAGGCCGCATCCCGGCGCGCCCGCGAGCAGGACGAACTGAGCTTTTCGTCTGCGGCCGAGCGGTTCGACCGCGACGGCGGGTGAGGCGGTCGCTGGTCAGCCGTCGAGCAGAGTCTGTAATTCCTCGCGATCCTCGGCCGCTTCGGGGAGGTCGATACTCTCGATACCGCCGTGTGGCTCCAGCGCCGACCTGACGGCCTCGGAATCGTCGGCCGCGACGCGGGCCAGCGCCCGCACGGTGTCGTCCGCGATCCGTTCGGCCCGCCAGTGGTCAGTGAGTTCGGACTCCGCGAGGTCGGGCACTCCCTCGAAGTCGGCCAGCACGGCCGCGATCCGGGGTAGTGCGGGACGAACGGCCGCCGGATCGGCCTCGGCCGCCCCGGCCAGCGCGGTACACACCTGTCGGGTCGCCCAGTCGTAGGTCTCCGGTAGCGTCTCCGCGAGGGGGTCCGCCAGCCTCGGCGCGAGTTCGGGTCGCTTTTCGAGGAGTTGCCCGAGCGTGCCTGCGGCGATGGACCGACCCCCAGTCGGAGCGTCGTGCGAGAGTTCGATCAGGCGGTCGAGGTGGTCCTCGACAGCGTCGGGCCGGCGCCTGCCAAGCGGGCAGACCAGATACCCGACCAAGTCGGCCCGGTCGGGGTCGTCGACCGACGCGGTGGCGTCGAGCAACGCAGGGAGGTGCGGTACGACGACGCCGCGCGTCTTCCGGCCGAGCTGCTCACAGAGATCCGTGACCGCCGACTGCAGTTCCGGTCCCGGGTCCAGCAGCGCATCGATGTGCTCGTCTACGAACGGCCCGACGGCCGGTTCGGCACCAGCCGAGGTCAGGCGGAGGAGTTCGGCGAGCGTTTCCACCGCCTGTGGCACGGTCATCCGGCCGCCGAGGTCGGTCGCTCCGTCGCCGAGACAGGAGCCGATCACCGCACAGAACTGGTCTGCGACGGTCTCGGTGATCGCTTCGTCGCGCTGGGCGGAGTCGACGACGAGCGAACGGAGCGCGTCGGTCGGGAGCCCTGCGAGGCGGTCGTCCGCGTCTGCGTCGGTCAGCATGACCGTACAGGCATCGTCGACGACCGGTCGCGCGACCGCCAGGTCGGCGTCGGCGACGGGCGCGGTGGGTGCCTGTCCCTGATAGTCGCCGTCGGCCCAGATCACACAGCTGTCGATCAGGAGGTCGGCGGCGAGCGCTTGGTCCGTCTCGGCGACGGCGACCAGCGGGTCCGTCTCGTCGCCGGCCGCGGCCGCCTCGACCGCCGGTTCGACGGCATCGGGAACGGCGTGGTCGGCCTCCCGGAGCGCGATCAGCGCCGCGGCGGCCTGTCGCCGGTCGTCCCGCCGGGGTGACGTGACGGTCCCGCCGAGCGCGGCGACGGTCTCGTCCGCGACGGCCGGCCCGACGCCAGCGGTCGCCGCGACGAGGCGAGCGACCGCGGGATCGACGGGTGCCGTCCGACCGTGGTCGTCGAGGACCGCCGAAACGAGATCGGCGACGAGTTCCGGCCGTGAGTCAGCGATGTCCGCCAGCACGGCGGACGACGCTGCACCGTCCGCCTCGTCCATGCTGTCGAGGATCGCGTCGCCGGCGGCGTCGATCACTGCCGGATTGCGTTCGGCCGCGGCGACGAGTACTTCGCCCACGTCCCACCCGCCCGAATCGTCGGCCAGTTCCAGCCGGTGTGCCGTCACCAGCCGCTCGGCGACGAACCGGGGGTGGTCGGCCGCCAACTCGACCAGCGGGTCGCGGTCGGTGTCGTCGAACGGTGCGTCGGCCGTGATCGACGCCAGTGTCTCGAACTCGGGCTCGAACGCACGGTCGGTGTCCCGGACCAGCCGCCCGAGTGCGTCGGCCGCCGTCCGCCGGTTGCCAGTCCAGCGACTCCGGAGGTACCGGACGAGTACGTCCAGCGCCGGTTCGACCGCCTCGGGCGCGAGGGCGGCCCCAGTCGCGAGGTCCTCGAGGTGCTGACGCGGCCGCCCGTCGGCGATGGCCTCGACGGCATCGGCCACTGTGGCCGTCGGCACGGCCGTGCCACCGTCGGCGAGTCCGACGAGGGCGACGCCGAGTCGCGTCCGGACGACCTCGTCCTCGCTGTCGAGGTGATCGGCAATGGCGTCCAGATGGGGTTCGACGAGGGCCGGCCGCTCCCGGGACAGTGCCGCGACGAGTTCGGCGGCGGTCCGCCGCGGCGACCGCCCGCGCGAGGAGTCGGTGACGTTGTCGACGGGATCGGCGAGCGCGTCGATCACCTGTGACATCGCACCCTCGGGATCGGGGTGGTGCAGGAACAGGTCGGGGTTCCGGTCGTCCGGGCCCCGGCCCACCAGGAGTTCGCCGGCCCGCTTGCGGACCGCCGGCACGGGGTCGTCGAGGCGGTCGACCAGGATGGACGCCAACCGCTCGGGCAGGCCCGCCTCGATGGGGTCCGGCGGGAGCACGTCGTCCAGCGCGTGCTTGAGGTGACGCGGGTTCAGCGCGGCCTGCCGAACCCGCCAGTCCGGGTCCGTGGCGCAGTCGACGAGCGTCGGTATCAGGTCGGGCGGGGCCGAATCGAACGAGCGGCAGAACCAGAGGACCACGACGGCGTGGCTCCGGGCTCGCGGGTCGTCGGCGGACAGACACCCGAGAAGGCCGTCGACGGCTCCCTCCGGGAGGTCTTCGAGCAGGGTGATCTCGTTCAGGACTCGCTGGGCGAACCGTTCGGCGGCGGCGGCACGGTCGTCTCCGTCGTCGAGCCGCAAGGTCAGTTCCTCGAGCGTCGGTGGCTCCTCAGACGGGGGCATAGATACCGTACTTGGCCGAGAAGTAGTCGAAGACCGGTTCCGTCATCGTGCCCATCGCGTCGTGAGACAGCCGTTCGATCTCGGTGAGTTCGCCGTCGTCGGTCTCGTAGTAGGCCGCGAGCATCCCGCCCGCGCCGTCGTAGTGGTGAAACAGCGCGACGGCTGCGACGGACTCGGCGACTGCATTCAGTGCGTCCACGACCCGATCCGTCCGGTACTCGATGCCGACGAACACCAGCGCGTCGCCGTGACGCACACAGTAGTCGATCCGCGAGTCCTGGTAGTCCATGGCGTCCCGGACGGCCTCGGGGTCGCCCCCTTCGGCGAGTTCGACGGAGAGCCAGTGTCGGTCTGCGCCCATACCCGTTGGAATCGCGTCAGAATGATAATGGTTTTCCCGGCGTCGGTCGGCGCTCCCGTTCCGGGCGACTTATCCGTTCCGTCGGTCTGTATCCTCGCAATGACGCGTATCGACGTGGTCGACAACCACGGCCAGTTCACCCACCTGGAACACCGCGCGCTCCGTGACCTGGGCGTGGACGTGGAACTCATCGACAATACGACGCCACCGGCGGAGATCGACGCCGACGGCCTCGTCCTCTCGGGCGGCCCGGACATCGACGACATCGGTAACTGCCCCGATTACCTCGATCTGGACGTGCCGGTGCTGGGTATCTGTCTCGGCATGCAGATCATCGCGGACGAACTCGGCGGCCGGGTCGACGCCGGCGATTACGGCGGCTACGCCGACGTGACCGTCGAAATCACCGACGACACCGACCCCCTGATCGGCTCGCTCGCACCCGAAACACGGGTGTGGGCCAGCCACGCCGACGAGGTCAAGGAAGTCCCCGAGGGCTTCACCCGAACCGCGAAAAGCGACGTGTGCGGCGTCGAAGCCATGAGCGACGCCGACCGCGACCTCTACGGCGTCCAGTGGCACCCGGAGGTCTCCCACACCGAAGAGGGAGAGGCCGTCTTCCAGAACTTCCTCGAAATCTGTGAGTGAACGGCCTCTGGAGGGTCAGAGCCCCCGCTCTGCACCGTAGCAGGCGGGAGAGCCGATATTTCCGGCCCGTGTGTGAACGCTTCTCTACAGTCAGGAAGGCATCAAGAACTATAGCGTAGGGGAATCGAACCAGCAACAATGACCCAGACTCAGGGCGATCTCGCCGGGCTTTCGCGGTTCATCTTCCGCGCGCCCAACTGGTACTCGACGCTGACGTTCGCCCTCGTGATCGCCGCCGTCACCGGCGTCGCCGTGTTCGACGGCCGGTACGTCCTCGGCGACGCGTGGGAGGGGATCTTCTTCGTCGGCCTGCCGACCATCGCCGCGAGCGTCCTCACGCCGTACGTGGACGGCCGGCTCGGCGGGCAGTTGACGCCCAACCGCGCCTCACTGCTGGCGCTGACCTGCGAACTGGTGACCGTCGCGGTGCTGGTGGTCGCGGGCCTGCTCGTCCTGGTCACGGGCCCCGTCCAGGAGCTGGTACTGGGAGACCCCGTCGTCGGCACGCTGGGTCAGCAGTTCGTCTTCGACGCCCTGTTGCTCGCGCTTGCCTCCATCTTCGCGATCCGGCTGTTCGTGATCGTCGCCGTCTCCAGACACTCCCTGCCGGTCGCGGCCATCCCCGCCAGCATCCAGACCGTCGCGGCCGCGGTCCTGCTGTTCATCTACAGCGGGACGCTCCGCTTCCTGGAAGTCGGCGGTCCGATCATGAACTCGTATCTCTCCCGGCCCGAGGCGGCCCCGCCGGAGCTGACCGTCGTCATCCCGCGGGACTTCGTGTTGCTCGGGGCGGTCTGTCTGGTCTACGGGGCCGGCGTCGCACTGTTTCTCTGGGCGATCGACTCCCCCTGGCAGCGAAGTCTCGACGTCTCCGTCCTGGATTTCATCCGTGGGTTCATCGGCCACATCGCCGAGGGGACCCGCGAACTGGAGGACTTCTTCGAGGAAATCGGCGAGGAGGCGATGGTTCCGGTCACCGTCCTCGTCTTCCGAACGGAGAACGGCGCGGAGAAAGCCCGGTTCGTCCTGCCAATGATCCACCCCGGCCCGATGGGCGAGATCGGCGGCGGGAACCTCCCCGAGCGAGTCGCCCGACGCGCCGAGGGACTGGCGTTCCCGCCGCACGCGACCGCCGGTCACGACTTCAACCTCGTGACCGAACGGGAGGTCGACACCATCCTCGACGCCGCCGACAGCGCCATCGGCGAGATCGAGTTCACCGACGAGGCCTCCGTCTCCGTTCGAGCCGGCGAGGGGGACGCGAAACTCGTCGGGCAGGCCTTCGGCGACGACGCGCTGGCGGTCGCGACCTACGCCCCCGCGTTCGCCGACGACGTGGAGTACGCGGTCGGTCTCTCCGCGGCCGCGGAAGCCCGCTCGGCCGGCCTCGACGAGGTGATGCTCGTCGACGCCCACAACAGCAACAACGGCCTGGAGGGCGAGGACCTGGGCCACGTCACGCCGGGGAGCAAGCGCTCGTTCGACATGATCACCGGGGCGGGCGAAGTCGGGGAGCGACTCGTCGACGCCGAGCGCGGCCAGCCGAAACTGGGCGTCGCCTGGGACGAGACCCCCTGGGAACCCACAGACGGAATCGGCCCGCTCGGGGTCCGGGTAGCCGTCCTCGAAGTCGGTGACCACCGCACCGCGTACGTGCTCGTCGACGGTAACAACATGGAACCCGGCCTGCGCGGGACACTCGTCGAGGCCATCGAGGGCGTCGACCACACCGAAGTGATGACGACCGACACCCACATCGTCAACACCGTCGAGGCCGACAACCAGGTCGGCGCGGCCATCGACGACGACGAACTCGTCGCCATCGTCACCGAACTTGTCGACCAGGCGGCCGACGACCTCGAACCGGTCGAGGCGGGCATGGCCTCCGAGCGAGCGGCGGTCACCGTCTTCGGTAACGACCGGACCGAGACGCTCGCATCCCACGCCAACGCGATGATCTCGATGGGCGCGACGCTGGCCGCCGCCGTCATCGTCGCCGTCCTCACCATCTCGCTGTTCCTCTTCGCCCTCGCTTAGTTACCGAATCTGATAACCCGACGGGACGTTTTAAGCCGCGGCCAGTCCGAGCGTCGGGCAGCGGCGGGTGACCGCCGGGGACTCGACGATGCAACGGCCACTGGCACCGGACGAGGCGAGCGCCGCGACCAGCCGACCGGCGCGCTGTGCGGTCGGCTGTGTGTGCCTGTTTCTGTGTCTGCTCGCGGTCACCGGCCCGGCCGCGGGAGCCACCGGACCGGGGACCGTCGCCACGGCTCCCGTGGCCGCCGGGACGCCGGCGATCGCCCAGCAGGAGGACTGTTTCGGGTCGGATACCTTCGAGGCCGTGGCCGGCGGCACGGTGGAGTTCTCGAGCAGTTGCGGCGGCTACATCCTCGTCGGTGGGGACAAGACGGTCGACTCCGCCTCGAACCGGAACTTCCTCGACCTGCTCTACGTCTCCGGCGGCAGCGCGACGGTCACGGTCAACACGCGCTTGCTCGGCACCGATCAGTCGGCCTACTCCGGGGGCGTCGTCAGCTACACACAGAAGTACGGCGCAGACACCGCACCCGGAGACACCGCGGAGTTCGACGGGTTCGAGTTCGTGAACGAGGACGGCGAGGAAATCGCCGGGACGCTCGCGGAGTTCAACGAGCAGGTCGGCATCACGCGGCTCCCGCGACCGGTCCAGCCCGCCCGCTACCGATTGCTGGCGGGGGCCAACGAGTCACTCGTTCTCGGCGACGACGGCGTCCCGTATCTGGAGGGACCGCTCGACCGGTCGAACCTCAGGCTGACGAAGCCGGGTTTCGAGGGTGACCTCGGACGGAGCGTCGCACCCAAAGGCGCGGCCGACGAGGACTTCGCGCCAGCGACCGACCGGACCCGGGTCGCGGTCGGCGACCGCGTGCGGATCAGCGGGTTCTCGACCGCCGGGTTCCGGGGGACCTTCTCGACCATCGACGCCGAAGGCCTCGACAGGCTCCGGACCCTGCTCGACTACCCCGAGGGCGTCAACGTCACCATCGAACACCTGAATCCCGGGGTGAACCAGAAGCCCGAAGAGGTCACCTTCGACAGCGCGAACGCCCGGGACCTGTTCGTCGACTTTTCCGACGACGACGAGTCCTTTTCCATGGTCATCGACACGTCGAAGGGGACGTGGTTCGGCGCTCGCTCGGCCCCGGGCGACCGGTTCAGAGTGACCTACGCGTTCGAGGGGACGCCCGGCGAGGAGTACCGCTTCCCCGGCGGGAACGGGTTGCCCGGGCCGTTCACCGCCCAGTCGACGGCCGACCCGGACCGCAGCGAACAGTATCCCTACTTCGACGGCGAGGAGACGACCGTCGAGTCGACGACGACGTTCACCGTCGTCGAACCCCGGATCGAGTACAGCCAGGACCAGTTGACCAGCGACGGCGCGTTGATCGTCGGCGAGAACGGCCAGTACCGGCTCACCGGGACGACGACGTACGCGCCCGGAACGGACGTCGAGATTCAGCTCATCTCCCGGGACGACCCACCGCCGACGAAGATCCGGATCGACGACGTGTCCATCGGGGACGACGGGAGCTTCCGGACGCCGGCGGTCAGCTTCGCCGAACTCGACCCCGAGAACCCGGTCGAGGCGGAACTGTTCTTGCGTGACCAGCTGGTCGACCGCCGCCCCGTCGTCATCGCAGCCGATCCCGACGATCCGGCCGAACTCGCGCTTGTCGACGCCACCTCGTCGGTGACGATCACGGAGGGCGAGTCGCTGTCGGCACTCGCCGCCACGGCCGAGAACACCGGCGTCGCCGACGGCACCGCGAACGTCAGACTCCGGATCGACGGCGACCTCTGGGGGAACCGGACGATCACCGTCACCCCGGACCGGAACCGGACCGTCGCCTTCGACAGGTCCTACCCCTCGCTTCCCCCCGGAGAGTACCCGTACACCGTCAGGCTGGCCGGTGCCGACCGGACGCTGTCGGGCACACTGGTGATCGAGCCGGGGGGGACTCCCGAGCCGACGGTCACCGCCGAGCCCGACAGGCCGGACACGACACGGCCGCCGACCGCGACGTCCGAGGACACACCCCAGTCACCGCCCACGCGGACAGCGACGGCGACGGTGACGTCAGAGCCGACGACCGCCGTCGCGACGAACGGCTCGGCACCCGAAGAGGAGGCGGCCGGGTCACCGATCGGCGGCCTCGTCGGCTACGTCACGTCGGTGCTCCCGTTCACGCTCGGTTCGATGGTGTTCGTCATCCTCGCGTACGTGATCGTGCGGGCGGTCGTCGCCCGGCGTGGCGGAAGCGAGAGTGCGTCCTGAAAAATTACTCGTCGAACAGGTCGTCCACGGCCGACCGCGCGGTCAGCGCCGCGTCGTCGGCGACCTGTTCGGGGTCGCGAGTGTCCGAGGGTGCGTTGAGGTAGACGTCCACTTCGAGGATTCCGTCCTCGAACGTGACCGTCACGTCGAGGTCGTCGACCTCGGACTGTTTGTAGCGCGCGAACACGACCCCTTCCGCAGCGTCGGCGGCCGTCTCCACGACTTCCTCGTCGGTGGGCTCGCCCATCTCAGGCGCCGCCGGCACCGGGACCCATCGGGCCGCCACCGCCGCCGGCACCGCCGAGCAGCTGCTGGAGCTCCTGCTGGAGTTCCTCGAACTGCTCCTGGACGCGCTCTTCCTGCTTTTCGAGCGTGTCGACGCGAACTTCGAGGCTCTCGACGGACTCTTCGAGGTCGTCCTTGGCTTCGTCGTACTCGGTCTTGACGAGCAGTTCGCCGACCTCGCGGTACATGGTGGTGTCCTCGTTCACGTCGTCGAGTTCGTCGAGCGCAGTCTGGGACTCAGTCAGCTGTGTCTCGGCCTGCTGTTTCTGGGCGGCGACCTGCTGTGCCGTCTCCTGAAGGTCCTGTAGCTCCTCGATTTTCTCCTGTGCTTCCGGCGGCAGATTACCCTGCATACCCGAACTCTCGGCATCCGGAGTGAAAAACCCACGCATCTCACCACTCGACCGATCGCGGCGGTCGACCTGTCGGTCGGCAGCCCGACCGCCAGCGAGGAATAGGGGGCGGCAGAGAGAACGGCCGACAGATCAGGATTCGGCCTGTGGCCCGTCGTCGACGGCGTCGACGTGTTCGGCCCACTTCTCGACCGTCGGCTGCCCCCAGTAGCGTGCAGTGTTGCTCCGCGGGTCGTAGTCGACGATGCCCGCCTCGTCGAGTTTCGGCAGATGCCGGTGGTGGAGGTTGATCGCGAGCCGTTCGCGCTCCGCGTCGCTCTCGTCCGGTGCGAGCGCTTCGACGAGGTCCTCGAGCGTCGCCACCTCGACCCCGGCCCGCCGCAAGAACAGGCAGACGCGGCGTCGGCAGTCGTTCGAGAGTAACTCGAACACGTCGTCGATGGGTGGCGTCACTACCGCACGGTTCGTGCCCAGTGGGTTCGTCGCACTCGGGGGCCGCACCGATCGTTCGGGTCGATGGTCGTCTCTCATGGAGGCTACACGTTACTCGGAGCCCCTCCTCCATGAGAAGGATACCTAGCTGTCTAGGTTCGGCCGTCGTCGAAGTAGGTGGCGAGCAGTTTCCGCAGTGCGTGCCGGAGGTGCTGGTGGAAGGTCGGCGAGGCGATGTCGAGGGAGTCGGCGACCTCTTCGGCCGTGCTGTCGCGCGGCCAGTCGAAGTAGCCGGCGAAGTACGCCGCCGACAGCGCCGCTCGCTGCCGATCCGTGAGCTTGTCGTCGACGCCCGCACACGGCTCCTCGGACGCCTCGGGCCAGCCGTCGCCCTCGCGTTTGGCCGCGAGCGTGACGCCGCCGAACCGCTCGTCCAGACGCTCGGTCAACTCCCGGAGGTCGAATCCGCGGGGGGCCGCCGCCTCGACGGTGACCTGGCCGCCCTCGGCCTCGACCGTGATCGGCTTGACACCGGACTCGAACAGGACCGACGTGATCGACGGTCTGACCCGTGCCTCGAAGACGGCGTGGTCGTCGTTCTCGGTGACCAGGGGGAGCGAGTGGGGCGTGGGCGTCCCCGACTCGTCGGCCAGGGCCCGTACCTCGTCGGGCGGCGCGGTGACGGCGACGTAGTGGAGGCGGTCCCCGCCGGAGGCCTTCGCCGACCCGAGCAGTCGGCAGGTACAGTCCAGGGTCGCCGAGACGGTCCCGAAGAACGTGTCGGGTTCCTCCAGTTCGAGGGTCATCTCGACGGGTGAGTCGGACTCGATGAGTTGCCGGTTCTGCGTGGCGCTGATAGCGAACCCGACCATCTCCCCGAGGACCTCGAAGGCCTTGCGCTCGCGGTCGCTGAACGCGCCCGGCCGGTCGGCGTACACCGCCAGCATGCCGTGGGTCACCGTCCGGTGGGTGAACGGGACGACCGCGACCGACCGGAAGCCATGATCCAGCGCGGGTTCCCGGAACGGCTCGAACAACGGGTCCGACTCCACGTCGTTCGTGACCGTTACCTGGCCAGTCTCGAAGGTCTTGGCGACGGGTCCCGCCCGTTCGTGCTCCATCTCCACCGGAATCTCGACTTCCTCGAGGTACGCCGACCCCTCGCCGGCCCAGGCGTTGGGCTCGACGAACTCGTCGCTCGGGCGCCGTCCGCCGGTGAAGGCGAAGCGGTACAGCGACGAACCGCCGAGTCGCTCACAGACGGTCTCTTCGATCTCTTCGGCCGTCGCGGCCGCGGCGAGCGCGCCGATGGTCTCCTGGACGAGTTCGTTGATCCGGTTGAGCGTCTCCAGTTCGTCGCGCTGGGTCCGGAGTCGCCGTTCGCTCTCCTTGCGTTCGGTGATGTCACGGACGACGCCGACGGTACCGGCGAACTCCCCGTCCGAAAGCGGGAGCAGGGAGAAGCGGTTCTCGACCGGAATCTCCTCGCCACTCACCGACCGGAGCGTGCCCTCGACCGTCCCGACCGAGCGTTCGCCGTCGAGCATCTCCTGGCGTTGCGCCCGGGCTTTCGCGACGACGTTGTCGGAGCCGAACGCTCGGGCGTCCAGCCCCTCGAACGCCGCGGGATCGAACCCGAGTTTCGCCTCGGCCGCCCCGTTGACCATCCGCACGTCGTGGTTCTCGTCGGTCATGTAGACCCCGTCGCTCATCGTCTCGACCAGCGTCTCGTAGCGCTGGAGTTCCTCGGTGCGCTCCCGGAGCTTCTCCTCGCGGTCGGCCCGCCTGAACGCGGACTCAACGTCGGCCGCGAACAGTCGCCCGAGTTCGCGGTGTGTCTCGTCGAACGCTGCCGGCTCGGTCGAGGCGATACTGATCATGCCGTACCCCTCGATGGGGAACAAGAGCCCGCTCCGGGCCGGGTCGTAGTCGAAGTCGGTGTCGAGATCACGCATGTCGTCCACGACGACCGGCTCACCGCCCTCGTACGCCTCGCCGACGAACCCCTCCCCCACCGCGTAGGTCGGCGGCATCTCGTCGAGTCGCTCGTCGTCGGTCGCGACCGCGACGGGTTCGAGTTCGTCGTCCTCGGTCAGCATCCGGACACCGGTCGTCGCGAACGCGAAGTGACGCTGTGAGACCTCGGCAGCCGTCTCGGCGACCTCGTGGTGAGTCTCGGCGGCCATCAACTCCCGGGTCCCACAGTGGAGTTGTTCGAGCAACTCCGCGCGTTCCCGGCGGTCGCTCACGTCCCGAATCAGTCCGAGCGAGGAGAGGTCGCCCTCTAGCGGCATGAACCGGACCTCGATCGGGAACTCCTCACCGTCGCCGTCGACGGCCGTCCCCTGGATCGTCGCGACCGCCTTCCCGTCCCGGTCGGCCAGTTCCCGGCGGGCCCTGATCCCTCTCTGGGCCGTCTCTTCGGTGACGAACTCCGTGAGGTGTGCGTCCATGATCGTCTCGCGGTCGCGCCCGAACAACGCCGCCAGTGTATCGTTTGCCTCCTTCAGTCGCAGGTCCTCGCCCATCACGTAGACGCCGTCGCCGACGGTTTCGAGGACCGTCTCGTAGCGTTCGAGTTCCCGCTCGCGCGCTTTGCGCTCGGAGATGTCCCGGATCAGCCCGATGGTCGAGTACTCCTCGTCGTGCACCAGACCGAACCGACCTTCGACCGGGAGCCGCGTCCCGTCCGCGCGGTGGAGGTCGAACTCCATCGTCGTGAGCGACTCGTCGCCTCGCTTGAGCGACTCCGACATCCCGAAGCCGCGCTCGGCCGTCTCCGGGTCGGTGAACGCCGAGACGTGTCGCCCCAGCACGTCCTCGCGGTCGGCACCGACCATCTCCAGCATGGCGTCGTTGACCTTCCGGACGTGGCGGTCGTCGTCGACGACGTACACCCCGTCGCCGATGGTCTCCAGCAACGACTTGTACCGCCTGAGGTCGCGTTCGCGCTCCCTGCGATCGCTGATGTCACGGACGAGACCGATCGTCGCGTACCCGTCGTCGGAGACCAGCGAGAACCGACCCTCGACGGGAATCGAGGTGCCGTCCTTCCGGACGAGGTCGTACTCGATGGTCTCGACCGTCCGGTCGGTGTCTTGGAGGGTGGCCGCGAGCTCCTTGCTGCGATCGACGGCTTCCGAGTCCATGAACGCCGAGAAGTGCCTCCCCAGTATCTCATCGCGGTCGTAGCCGGCCAGTTCCGTCATGGCGTCGTTGACCTTCGCGACGCGCAGGTCCTCGTCGAGGACGTACACGCCGTCACCGACCGTCTCCAGCAGTGACTTGTACCGCGAGAGGTCCCGTTCGCGCTCCCGGCGGTCGCTCACGTTCCGGGCGGTGCCGGCGAGGCCCCACACCTCGTCGTCCTCGTACAGCGGCGCGGCCGTGACTTCGTGTGGAATCAGCCGGCCGTCCGCCGTTTCGAGGCGGAGTTGTTCGGTCACCTCCTCGCCCGCCGCGACGCGGCCGAGTGCGTCCACCGCCCGCTCGCGGTCGCAGTCCGCGACCAGTGTCAACGGGTCCAGCTCCGCGAGTTCCGCCTCGGAGTACCCCAGAACCGTCTCGAACTTCTCGTTCCAGTCGACGAGGCGGCCCGACCGGTCGAACACGTACAGCAGGTCGGTCAGCGTGTCGAGAATGGTTTGTGACGCGTCCTCGGGATCCGGCCACTCGCTGCGGCTCTCCGGATCGACCCACCAGTCCCCCTGGTGGCCACGTACCCGACTCATCCGCTACCCCCTCCGAAAACGAGCGTCGCTAGCCCTGGTAGCGACGGCTGTTCGATCATATGCCGGTATAGTCGAAGCGTTTGATAAGCGTACCGACGGTGTCAGAGACTGCCACAGGCGGCCACGTCGGCCCGCTCACCGACGGAGACGAGTGTCGACCAGGTGTTGATGCCCGCCCGGAGCGCCACCAGGTCGTCGGCCTCGACGGTCACCCTCACCGTCGCAGCCTCGCGGTCCAGCGTCGCTGCGGTCCGGTCGCCGGCGATGGCACCGACCTCGGGCCGGACGCTTCGCTCGACGGTTCGGGCACGACGCTCGTCTTCGAACGTGAACTCCAGAACGGCGTCGTGGGCGCGAGCCACGCTAGTTGACGTCGACTTCCTTCACGTCGCGGCTGCGCTCTTTCAGCAGGACGCGGTGGCCACAGTACGGACAGCGGACGCCGCCGTACTCGTCCAGCTCCACGTCGCGCTTACAGCGGGAACACTTGTAGCTCATTACTCGTCGTCTTCGGACAGGGCCGCGCGGATCGAGCGCGTGACGGTCTTGCCACCGGGGGTCTCGGGGCGGTACGTGCCACCCGCGAACTTGTAGTCGCAGTAGCCACACTGCCAGATGCCAGTGCCCTGGCGCTCGACGCTGTCTTTGCCGCACTCCGGACACTCGTGTTCGTCGCGCATCTCGTCCTCGATGTCCGCGACGCGGCGTCGTGCGACGCGGCCGTAGCGAGCGCCGAACCGGCCGGCGCTCCCCGTCCGTGCCTTGTCTTTGGCCATAGTACCGTTGTATCGGCACAGCCCGCTCATAAACCCTGCGTGTTCGACCGACGACGCTTTGACGATCGACCCGTTCCACCGGACGTGGCCACTCGCCTCGCCCAGCGCCTCCCGACCACTGGCCGCGTCAACGAACGGGACCTGCTCCGGCTCGGCGCGACACTCGGGCTCGTGGGCTGGACCGGCACCGCGGCTCTCGCGTGGCTCGACACGCCGGCGGCCGGGCTCCTCGCACTCGTCTGGTGGGCACTCCCCGTCGCCGGAATGGTGTACGCCATCGCCCGTCACGCGACGAACCCGGTGCGGTTCTCGACACCCCTGCTCGGCTGGGGCGTCCTCAACGGCACGGCGACGGCCGTGACGCTGTGGGCGGTCTCGGTCGGCGCACCGGCGGGAACGGTCCCCCTCGTCTGGCTCTCCGACCTGACGCTCGGGTACGCCTGGACTGCGGTCGCGCTCGGACGGGCCGGACGGCCGGCGCGAACTCTGGGATACGCGGCCGCGGCGCTCGCCTGTACCGTCGCAGTGGGCCTCGGCGCTGCGAGCGTCACGGGCGGAGATGGAGGCGGCTACTCGGTCGTCGCGGTACTTCACGTGGTCCCACTGGCGCTCGACGCACGCGGCGTGGGGAGACGTCGGAGGTGACTGCGGCACTCACTCCCGCAACCCGGCCTCGCCCAGCGCGTCGTTGAGGTCCGCCCGGACCTGCTCGCCCAGTTCGCGGTCGCCCGCCGTGGTGACGACGCGATTCTCCTGCACGCTGGATCCGTCCCGGATCAGCAGACGGACGTTTCCGTTGGCGTCGGCCCGCGTGGCCTTCGCGCGGACGCCGCCCCGCGACCCGGACCCGCTCGCGTCGATGGGGCCCGGGATGATCTTCTTGACGTGGGGGTGACCCGCGACCGTCTCGATGGCCTGCTTGCCCGCGCGCTCGCCGATGAGCGTGGTGTGGGAGCCCCCGAGGATGTCGGCCGTCGACGCCTCGACCACTTCCAGCGCCGGCCGTCCCTTCCGCTCGATCACGGCCCGCACGGGGTCGTCGCCGGTCACGCGGTAGAACTCGTAGTGGAGCTGGCCGCGAACTGCACGGAGCACAGTTCTATCGCCCGTCGCGTACACTTCCTCCGGCCGTTTCCGCCGGACTTCGTCGGCGATCAGGCCGGCGAAGTTGCGCAACTCGATCACGTCGGCCTCGCCGTCGGGGTCCTCGGGCGTCGTGGTGATCGTCCGCTGGCTGACGGTCTCGTCGTCCAGCAGCGTCGTCACCGTCGCCCGGTCGCGCGCGAGGTCGAGCACCACCGTGTCGGCGTTGGCCGTTCGACAGACCAGGCAGTAGTCGCCCGGTCGGTCGAGTTCGCTGGCACACTGCCGACACTCCATGTCACCGTGTCGGAGATTCGACCGGATAAGCGAGACGGTTCGGGTCGCTGGCGAGCGAGGGACGGCCAGGCGCGTCTCGGCCGCTGGACTACCGACAGCCGTGGGACCAGCTCGTACCCGTGCCGCCGCTGAGAGTGAGGTGGTAGTCCTCGACGCTGTTCGCTCCGTCACAGAACGGAAAGCCCACGTGAACCAGCGACCAGTTCGACCGTTCGACGACGTAGACCACCGCCGCGTCAGCAGTCACGTTCTCTATCGTGACCGGGATGGTCTCGTTGGGCGAAAGCGTGACTCGCTCGCTCCGAACGCCGTCGTCGACGGTGACGTTGCGGTAGCCGTGCGCCCACTGCACCTCTGCGTAGGCGAAGAGCCCGTCACTACGGTTGTCCGTCGTCGCGCGGAACAGCACGTCGGACCGGTCGTCGACGTTAGGCACGACGTACGCCGAGAGGTTGTACGCCGTCGAGTCCCGGTTCTCGAACGTCGCCGTTCGGGAGTCGCTGGGCTGGAAGGCGCTACAGCCCGCGGTGACGAGCGCGAACGCGAGGAGGAGGGCGAGGGCGGGTCGTGTCGCTTGCACTGTCGGCGGTGAACACTGGAGACGAATTAGTGGTTTCGACGCGTCGGCTCACCCCAGATCCCCCGGATCGACCTTCAGATACTCCCGCAACAGGACCGTCGCGTAACTCCCCTTCGGCAGTGCGAACGAGAAGGAGAGCGGGTCGCGCTCGACTTCCAGATCAGTCCGCACCAGCACCGCCCGCCGGGTCCCCGTCGAGTGGAACTCCCCGGGCAGGTCGAAGTCGGCAGGCTCGATCCCCACCTCGTCCAGCACCTCACGTTCGATCTCGCCGGGCTCGCCGTCGCCGAGTTCCGTCTCGGTCCCCACGAGCGGCGCGGTGACGAACGCCCGCCCGCGCTCGCAGTGACGGGTCACGGTGTCGACCCGGTTCTCGTCGACGCGCTGGATGCGGTCGGTGTCGGGCACCGTCAACTCGGCCGGCGCGTCGCTGTCGGTGAAACAGACCACGTCGCCCGCGACCGGGCGGTCGAACGGCATGTCGCGAGCCAGTCGTGCCGAGAGGATGCGGTTGAATACGTACGACTGGGCGGCGTTGACGACGAGTTGCTGGAGATTGCTCGGCATCGTCTCCAGGGCCGCCCGGAAGTCCTCCGGCTCGTCGGCGTCGCGGTCGACCAGTTCGTGCAACATCGCTCGCTCGTAGTTCAGATAGCCCGGCATCGCGTCGAGAGCGGCCTGCCAGTCCCGCGAGTCCGCCGCGACCTCCTCGACGCGCTCGCGGGCCGTCCGGGTCTCCTCGGGTTCGCGCTCCGACGGGCGGCCGACGTAGGCCAGCACGGCGGCCTCCCAGTTCCCGCGGACGACTTCGAGGCCGACCTCGTGGGTGATCGGGCGGTGGCTCCCGAATCGCTGCTGGCCGAAGTAGTTGGGGACGCCGACGGTGACGGGACCCTCGTCGTCTCCGGGACTGTCTTCACCCACTGCGCCGCCGAAGGCACGGAGATCCCCTGTGATGGCGTCGACCAGATCCGGCCGTTCGGGATCGCGAACTGTGACCTCGAAGGCGTTGCCGGCGAGATCGCCGAAGAAGATCGGACGACCAGTCCGACCCAGCACGTCGATGTCGGCGTCCGAGAGGGTCACGTCGGCGGTGGTCTCGGGGTCGGCGTCGACGACCGAGAACAGCTGGGTCGTGACGGCGTGTTTGTCCTTCGTACCGGCCCAGGAGATGCGTTCGCGGCTAGATTCCAGTGCGTTCGAGAGGGCGCTCGCGAAGTCGTTGGTGTCCCAGCCCGACAGCGTCGCTCGCAGGAGGACGTGCGGGTACGCGCCCGGGTCGGCGTCGACCGGTTCGGGCTCGAACGCTTCGATCTCGGTGACCCGGAAGTCCTCGGGGTCGGCGCGCAGGCGGCCGCCGACGCCGTCGGCGTCGCTCACGTAGTACTCCATTCCGACGGCGTACTCGACGGGCTCGGCCTCGCGCATCAGCCACCCACCCGGAAATCGGTCGTCATGGCTCCGGGGTTGGTGCGGGTCCGACAAAAGCCTGGAGATCCGCGGCGCGGGCTTCGGACTCGGTCACGTCGTGGCCTCGTCCCGGTCGAGGTACCTCATTGCCTCCTCGTCGGGAACCTGCCGGAAGTTCCGGTAGTACTGGCCTACGGCGCGGAAGTGCCGCGGCGTGTCCAGACAGATGACCCGGTCGGCTTCGTCCCGCAGGGCCTCGACGGTGTCGGGGGGCCCGACGGGGACGGCGAAGACGAGAGGGTCGGCCCCGGCTTCGCGCACCTGTCGCAGGCACGCCCGGGCGGTCGAACCCGTCGCGACGCCGTCGTCGACCACGACGACCGCCTGCCCGTCGAGTTCGCCGAGCCGTTCCCCCTGCCGGTAGGTCGCCGCCTTCTGCCGTGCGGCGGCGGTCTGTGCTTGCCACTCCTCGCGGACGTACGCGCCGCTCACGCCGAGTCGGTCGATGGCATCGTCGTTGTACCAGGTGCTCCCGTCGCTGGCGACGGCACCGATAGCGAACTCCTCGTTGCCGGGCGCACCGAGTTTCTTCGCGACCACCACGTCCAGCGGAACGTCGAGTCCGTCCGCGACCGCGCGCCCGAGCGGGAGCCCGCCCCGTGGAATCGCCAGGACGAGGTCGACAGCCACGTCCTCGTCCACGAGTCGGTCGGCGAGTCGCTCGCCCGCGTCGATCCTGTCGGCGAACATCACTTCGACAGACGAGAGCAACGTGCAAAGGCGTCCGTGCCGATTCCCTGCCGCTCGCTCCGGTGACGTTACCGGTCGCGTACGGGACGCCGGCGAGGCCTTAGAACAGCGAGAGCTCGCCTGTCACGCGGTCGACGGCGTCCTCGTCGCCCGGCCCGACCGCCAGCGCGGTGACCGTGCCGGGGTCAAGTTGGGTGTGCCCGGCGTCCCGGACGACGGCGTTCGGCAGTCCCTCGCGTTCGGCCCTGTCGGCCAACTCGAACAGTTGCTGTTCGCTCTCGCCTTGCAGGACGACCTTCTTCTGCCCCCCGCCTTTCCACTCCCTGCGGGTCCGGTCGGGTGTGTCCTCGTAGGCCGACAGCGACGCGTGGGCGACCTGGGCGGCGAGTTTGCCCTGGCCCATCCCCACGTCCGCGCGTGCGACGATTGCCTGTTTCATGTCTTCGGGGAGCGGGCCGGCGACAATAGGTCTGACCGTTGGCCGTCGCGAAAAGCCGGTCATTTTTAGACCGGTGGTCCCGCTGGTACGGATATGATCCTCTCGGACACGAATATTCTCGACCGGCTCGCCGAGGGCGACCTCGTCATCGAGCCGCTGGAGGACGTGGACCTGCAGGTCCAGCCCGCGAGCGTCGATCTGCGGCTGGGCCGGGAGTTCCTGGAGTTCCAGCACGCCAACATCCCCTGTATCCACCCCAACAGCGAACAGGAAGTCGCCGAGTACGTCGACGAGACCCACGTGGACGAGGGCGACGAGTTCATCCTCCACCCCGGCGACTTCGTCCTCGGGACGACCGTCGAACGCGTCGAGATTCCCCCGGACCTGATCGCCCACGTCGAGGGGCGCTCGTCGCTGGGTCGGCTCGCTATCGTGGTGCACGCGACAGCGGGTCTCTGTGACCCCGGCTACAAGGGTCAGATCACGCTCGAACTCTCGAATCTGGGGACCGCACCCGTCGCGCTGACGCCCGGCATGCGGATCTCCCAGTTGACCTTCACCGAGTTGAAGACAGCCGCCGATCGGCCCTACGGGGAAGGGCGCGGGTCGAAGTATCAGGACCAGTCGGGACCGCAGGCGTCGAAGATTCAGGGGGATCACGAGTTCGGAGGCGACCAGGTTTGAGCGCGAAGCGTGTTCCGCTTCGCGCTCGGGAGTCGTCGCCGAGAACGAGGGGAGTGAGGAGGCGACCAGGTTTGAGCGCGAAGCGTGTTCCGCTTCGCGCTCGGGAGTCGTCGCCGAGAACGAGGGGAGTGAGGAGGCGACCAGGTTTGAGCGCGAAGCGTGTTCCGCTTCGCGCTCGGGAGTCGTCGCCGAGAACGAGGAGAGTGAGGCGGGGATCAGGGAACTAGGTTCGTCGCCGTCGCGCCGCCAGTCCAGCCAGCAACAGTGCCGCGAGCGCCGCCAGCGACGAGAACCCGGGGCCCGTGGCGTCGGTGGTGGTCCCGGGGCGGTCGGGCGTCGGCGTCGCGGAATCGGGGTCGCGGCCCGGTCCGGCGCTCGGTTCGGTGGTGGGCCCAGTGGTAGGTGACTGGGAGGGTGTCGTCCCTGCCTGGTCCGCAGGCTCGTGGGTGTCGATGGGAACGGTGATCTCGACGATGCCGGCGGTCACGTTCCCGACGGCGAGGCCGTAAGTCCCGGTCCGGGCGAACTCGACGGGGACGGTGACGGTCCGTCGGTCGCCAGCCGGCACGGTCACGCTCTCGTTGGCTAGCACCGTCCCGTTGGCGGTGACGGCCAGTGCACGCGTGACGTTCACTGGTCCGTCGTTCTCGACCGTGACGGTCACGCCGACAGGCTCGGCCCGGGAGGCGGTCGACCGGTTCACCGTCGCGTTCGTCACCGAGAGGTCGGCGGCCGCGGGCGCAGTGACGGCGAACACGGAGAGCCCCGGACTGTTCGCCGCGAAGCGGTGGGTGCCGTTCTCGACGCCGCTGTGGGCGGTCAACAATCGGATCCACGAGTCGTTCGTCCGGCGGAGGAGCGTGACCGAATCCGGATCGGTCCCACGCTCGGTGAGCGTCGCCGCGTCGACGCCGAACCGGAACGTCACGCCCGAGATGTTCCGGTCGGGGACGGAGTGATCGACCGTCATGAAGCCGAGTGAACCAGTCGGTTCGGGGACGCCGTCGGGGGCGCTCGTCGAGGCGGTCACCGCCACGTCGTACGCTCGCGCCGTCGCGGTCACCGAGAGCCGGTCCAGACTGAGACGCTCGTCCCCAGTGGCGACTTCGAGGGGGAGCGCCACCGTCTCGCCAGGGTCGGCGCGGGTGACGCTCGCCGCTGCACCGCCCGGACCCGTCGGGCCGACCCGAACGGACGCCGGCGGATCGGGTGGCGCGCCACCTCCCGATCCGCCACCGCCACCGCTACCGCCGCCGCCGCTACCGCCGCCGCCACCACCGCCACCGCTACCGCCGCCGCCACCACCGCCACCACCGCCGCCACTGCCACCGCCACCACCGCCGCCACTGCCACCGCCACCACCGCCGCCACTGCCACCGCCACCCCGCGTGGCCGGAGCGACGGAGACGCTCGTCGACTGGCCGCTGGCGCCGTCGTGGCCGGTTTCGTCGGTCGCGTTCAGGAGCGTCGCCGAGACGTCGCCGGCGGACCCAGTCGACCGGACGGCACGGTAGGTGTGGGGTGGTTCCGATCCGGGCCGTGTGAACGCCGCCGTCGACAGCGTCGTGCCGATCTCGCCGTCGAGGCGGACCCGGAGCGTCCCGAGCGCCTCGGAGGCGCGGACGGTGATTACGACGCGCTGGTTCGGGCGCGTCGAGAGCGAGAACTCCCGGATCGCCGGCGGCGAGTCGACCGAAAGGGAGGGCGTCGTCTCGCGGTTCTCGTTGCCGGCCGCGTCGGTCGCGGTCACGCTGACGGTGGCGTCGCCGTCCGGAACCAGCCCCTGGCTCGCGACCGCGACGGTGGCGTTGGCGACGCCGTCCCCGTCGCCGTCGGTGAGGGTAACGGTGCCAGCGCCGAGCGCGGACGCGTCGGCGCGCAGGCTCGTCACCGCGGTCGTCGCGTCGCTCGCAGTGGCAGTGATCCCGACGCGATCACCGACCTCGACCCGGCCGTCGTCGGCGAGGAGGTCCCGCAGACCGACCGCCAGCGACGGCGGTGTCGTGTCGATCGTCTCCGTCGCGGTCGTGGCGCTGGCGGCGTTACCGGCCGCATCTATCGCGGTGATCTCGGCCGCGAACTCGCCGTCCGCGGCCGCCCGACGCGCGTCGACGGTGACCCTCGCGTCGTAGGTGCCGTCGCCGTCCCCGTCGGTCAGCGCGACCGTCTCCGCACCGAACGCCGAAAGGTCGGCCGTGACGCTCGCGATGCCGGTCGTCGTGTCGGAGACGGTCGCCCTGACCGCGAGTCGGTCGCCGTCGCCGACGATGCCGTCGGCCTCAGTGGTCTCCGCGAGCGTCGGTGCCGTCAGCGCGGGTGCGGTCGTGTCGACGACGACCTGGTCTGACTGGGCGCTCGCACCGTCCTTGGCCGCCGCGTCGGTCGCGCTGTCGAGCGTCACGGTGTAGGTCCCGTCTGTTCCGGCGTCCCACGTCGCGGTGTAGCGACCGGCCGTGTCCGAGAAGTCGGTCGCGGTCAGCGTCGTGGTCGCGGGACCGTCGATGCTCGCGGTGATGGCGGTCAGCGGCTCCGAGGAGTCGAAGCCGACGTCGACGCGCTGTGCCGACGGATTCCCGACGGTGAGGTTCGTGATCCGAGGCGGCGTATCCAGCGCGACGGAGTCCGTGTCGGCGGCGTTCCGGTTACCGACCGTGTCGGTCGCCGCGACCGCGACGGCGTAGTCGCCGTCCGTCGTCGCGTTGTTCCCGTCGACAGCAACGGTCCGCTCGTAGGTGCCGTCGCCGTCACCGTCGGTCAGCGCGACCGTCCCCGCACCGAACGCCGAGGCGTTTGCAGTGACACTCGCAGTTCCAGCGGTGGCGTCGCTCACGGTCGCGGCGATCACGAGCTCGTCACCGTCACCCACGGTCCCGTCACCGTCTGTCGCGTCCGCGAGATCGAGGTTCGACAGGGTCGGTGCCGTCGTGTCGACGACGGCCTGCCCGGACTGGCCGTCAGCGCCGTCCTTGCCCGCGTCGTCGACCGCTGCAGCCAGCGTCGCGGCGTAGGTCCCGTCGGTCTCGGCGTCCCACGTCGCGGTGTAACGCCCGTCCGTGCTGGAGAAGTTGCCTGCGGTCAGCGTTGCGGTCGCGGGACCGTCGATGCTGGCCCTGATCGACGCCAGCGACTCCGAGGAGTCGAAACCCAGTTCGACGGTGCGGCCCGCGAGGGTCCGAACGGTAAGGTTCCGGATACTGGGCGGTGTATCCAGCGTGAGTGTCCCGGTCGCCGCCGAGCGCTCGTTACCGACCGCGTCGGCCGTCGTGATAGTGGCCCCGTACTCCCCGTCCGTAGTCGCGTTATTTCCGTCGACGGAAACGGTCGCGTCGTAGGTGCCGTCGCCGTCCCCGTCGGTCAGTGCGACCGTCTCCACGCCGAACGCCGAGGCATTGGCATCGACGGTTTCGACACCCGCGTGGTCGTCCACGACCGTCGCCGCGAGGGTGAGGACGTCACCGTCGCCCACGGTCCCGTCGCCGTCCCCGTCGGTCAGGCCGAGCGCGGTCGCGGTGGGTGCGGTGGCGTCGACGCGGACGGACCCGGTCGCGTTGGCGTCGGTGTTGCCGGCGAGGTCGGTTCCCGTGACGGTCACCGCCGGTTCGCCGCTGGTCGCGTTCGCGCCGACCCTGAGGGTCCCCTCGTAGGTGCCGTCGCCATCGTCGTCGGTCAGCGCGACCGTCCCGCCGTCGAGCGCGGAGCCGTTCGCCCGGACGGTGGCCAGGCCGAAAATGTCGGTCGCCGTCGCCGTCACGTCGAGCGCGTCGTCGACGCCCAGCCAGCCGTCCGTTTCCGTGGTGAGCGTCGCGTTCGTGACGGTGGGTGCGACCCGTTCGACCGCCCCGACCGCACCGGTCGCGTTCACCAGCCCCCATCCGGTCGCGAAGGTGGGTTCGCCGTTCCGGACGCTCGTAGTCGTCGACCGCAGAACCGCCCGGAGGTCGGCCGGCGAGAGCGTGTCGTTCGCGGCCAGCGCCAGCGCGGCGACGCCGGCGGCGTGGGGCGCGGCCGCCGAGGTCCCGTAGAAACAACAGCCTGCGTCCGTCCCGACGCCGTCCGGGGCGACCACGTCGGGCTTGCGGCGGCCGTCGACGGTCGGCCCCTGCGATGAGTAGCCCCGGAGCCGACGGGTGTCGTGACCGACCGCACCGACGGCGATCACGTCGGGGTTGGCCGCCGGGATGAGCAGGCTCCGTGTCGCGTCGCTCGGGTGGAAGCGCGCGCGACCGAATGTGAAGGCGTCGAACTCGGCGTCCCGCGCGCCCGAGCGGTGGACGATCCGGAGCCGCGGGTTCGAGTCGCCCGCGTCGACCGTGACCCGCTCCCAGGCGCCGAAGGTCGTGCCGTCCTGCGTGTTCGTCGAGCGGTCCAGGACGGTCCCCTCCTCGTCGACGAGCATCACGTCGTAGTCCTCGTCGGGCGTGTCCCAGTCGTCCCAGCTGACGAAGATGTCCGCCGATCCGCTGCCCGGTGGGTCGACCGCGACCGAGCCACCGCCGGGGAGGTCCAACACGTCGTCGCCGTCCGCGTCCCGCCAGGAGCCGTTCCAGTGGCGACCGTTAGCGTAGTTGCCCGCCGAGGTGAGCCAGACGCCCCCGTCTGCGACGAACTCGCCGATCTTCCGGTCGATGTCGTCGGTACCGTCGAGCGGCCCCGCAGTGTTGGGCCACGCCAGCGACATCGACACGACGTCCACGTCGGTCGAGGACCGCAACCAGTCGACTGCCCGCTTGAGGTCCGTCGTGGTGCGAATGCGGACCAGGACCACGTCGGCCCCGGGGGCGGTCCGGGCGGCCAGTTCCGCCGTCTTCGTCCCGTGTGAGCCCGCACCGCCCTCGATACCCTTGCCCGAGAAGTCCCGCGTCGCAACGACCTGATCGCCGAACGCGGGATTGTCGAGGTCGTACCCGCCGGTGTCGACGACGGCGAGGGTCGCGTTCGTCCCGTCGTACCCGACGTCGTGGACGCGTCCGGCCTTCATCGCGGGCAACCCCTCGACGGTCGTGGGGGCCACGGGGACCGGCGGTCGGATCACCCGGACAGTCGAGTCGTTCGCGACCCGCGTCAGCGCCGGCGCGGGGAGGGTGACCTGCAACTCGCCGTCGTATCGGGAGTCGAGGGCCCCACCCGCGGCGCGGACGGCCGCGGCGGCCGCGTCGGCACCGCCCGGCCGGGCCACGACCGTCGCCTCGATCAGCCTCGTGCCGTCCTCAGTGCGTGCTGCCGAGCCCGCGGTCGCGGCCGACCCGCGTGCTCCACCCAGTAAATCGTCGTGGACGCGCGGATGCCCCGCCGACTCGTTGGCAGCCACAGTGTGGTTCTGGGCCGAGGCCGGCGACCCAGCACCGGGCGCTGCACCCGCCGTACCGACCAGGAGACTCACGAACAGTACGACGCCGACTACGATCGACCACCGGTATGTTGCGACCATCTCTACGGGACCGTGTCCGCTGTTCGACACCTCCGGTAGTTATTGTTTTCTACTCGACTATTTTTGAGATATATAATATTTCTTGGTAGTGAATTACTTGCCAACTCGTCACATCAGCCGCTCAAAATCGCTCTGAGTTCCCCTCTGCATATTTCCTAGCAGTATCTAAACTATATTGTTATTTTTATAATACGCCGTTGGGTGTCGGGATAGTTGCGACGACGACGGGCGCCAGGGTTTTTAAGACGCCGGGACTCGCAGGTGCGGGCAATGAGATTCATCGAGGAGGTGGTGGTCGAGGAGTTCCTCCCGACTCTCCGATCGATGCTGGCCGAGGAGTTACGGGATCGGGGGCTGACCCAGAGCGAGGTGGCCGCCCTTCTCGGGATCAGTCAGAGCGCCGTCTCGAAGTACGTCCACGGCGAAGTGGCACGGAACGAACGGCTCCTGACCGACGAGCGGGTGGTCGACCTGGTCGAGCGACTCGGCGACGGCCTGACCGACGGGAAGATGAGTCCCGTCCAGGCACTCGTCGAGGCGGAGGTCGTCATCCGGCAACTCGAACAGGGGGACGTGCTGGCCCAGTTGCACCAGGAGGAGGTGCCCGAACTGGCCGATTACGGCGGGGCGTTCGACGTGCACGATCCGGACAGCGACGTGCGGGTCGCCGAACAGGCGCTGGCCTCTGTCCGCCGGGGACTCACGGTGATCGAGAACACGACGGACTTCGCCCGGTACATCCCGGCAGTGGGGACGAACCTCGTCGAGGCCCTGCCCGACGCCACCGGCATCGAGGACGTGGTGGCGGTGCCCGGCCGGATCATCGACCTGAAGGGGCGCCCGGAGATCCCCGCCGAACCGGAGTTCGGCGTCAGCGAGTACGTCGCCAGCGTCCTCCTGACCGCCCGGGAGCACGGCAGCGACGCCCGCGCCGCGCTCAACGTCCGCTACGACCCGACCATCGTCGATGCGCTCGAATCCAGCGGATACACGACCGTCGAGTTCGACGCCGAAGCCGGCATCGACGAGGCGATCCCGGCCGCACTGGCGGCCAACCCCGACGCCGACGTCCTCTACCAGGCGGGCGGCTTCGGGATCGAACCCGTGATCTACGTGCTCGGCCCCGACGCCCCCACGGTCGCGGGCCGGCTCCGGGACAGTCTCTGATGTCCGACCTCGACCGGGTGCGGCAGTTCTACGGCCGGTGGGCCCACCTCTACGACCGACTGGCGACCGCACCGGGCGTCCGGTCCTGGCGACGCCGGGCCGCCGCGGCACTCGATCTCGCCCCGGGCGACACCGTCGTCGAGATGGGGTGTGGCACCGGCGCGAACGTCCCGTTCCTGCGCGAGCAGGTCGGCCCGGACGGTCGAATCGTCGGGATCGACGTGACCCGCCCGTTGCTCGACCGCGCCAGCGCGCGGGCGGCGGCCGAGGGCTGGACGAACGCGCACTTCTGTGCCGGCGACGCGACCCAGCCGCCGATCTCGGGACCGGTCGATGCCGTCCTCGGAACCTTCGTCCTCGGGCTGTTCCGCGACCCCACGGCGGTCGTCGACGGCTGGCTCGACCTGTGCCGGGACGGCGGCCGCGTCGCCGTCCTGAACTTCCAGCGCAGCGACCACCCCCTGGCCGCCCCGGTCGACCTCGCGTTCGCCGCGTTCCTCTGGGCCGGCTCGCCGGGCTGGGGCTGGCCCGAGGAACCCGTGACCGCGGCCTTCGAGCGCCGGGTCGGGGCCGGGCGGACAGCGCTGGCGGCCCGGACCGACGAGCGCTGCTACGAGACGTTCGCCGGCGGCTATCTCGGCTTGCTCTCCGGGCGCGTTTAGGAACGTTTTTTCCACTCGTGTCAGTCCGTACTAACATGCTGTCCGCCCAGCGACTCGCACCGCTCGCGGTCGCCCTCCTCCTCGTCCTCGCAGGGTGTGGGGCCGGCCCGAGCGACGGCACGACGACGGCACCGGACGAAACCGACGCGCCGACGGCGACCGACACACCGGCGTCGGCCGACACACCGACGCCCGGCGGCACGGAGACGCCTGGTACGGCGACGCCCGACGAGCAATCGCCCGACGATGGAGCGACGAGTGACGGCGGGGAGACGACCGCCTACGGCGTCCAGGTGCGCAACGGAACACTGCCCTTCGGCGCGAACCGGACGTTCACTCGCGTGCGGGAACTGGTCGGTACGGACGTGGAGCCACCGCTCGTCACAGTCAAGAACCTGAGCGAGGTGCGACAGAGCCTCGCCGGCATCGACAGCCCCACCAACCGTGCGCTCGGCTACGAGCCGGTGTCGGTCAACTGGAGTTCCCCGACCGGCGCGACACCGCTGAACGGGACGGTGTATCTCCATCCCGGCGAGGGGTCGCCCGGGGCGGTCGAGCGGACGCTGGCGCACGAATTCGCACACACGATCCAGTTCCAGGCGGACATGCTTCCCTGGCTCGGCCGCCTTCCCGGACAGGGGCCGGAGGTCACGCGCGACCTGTTGCAGAGCCGTCTCTCGCTCATCGAAGGCGGCGCAGTCTACGTGGCCGACGCGTACACGGACAGGTATCTCGACGTGCGCAACAACACGGCGTCCGTCCGATCGCTCTACGAGTCGGGAAGTCCCGCGTACCGGAGCGCCATCGCTCGGTACTACTTCGGGAGCCGGTACGTCCGAAACCGAATCGACGATGCAGGGAATCTCTCTGCCGTCTATCGGAACTACCCGCGGACGACCGAAGGGATCATTCACGGCTACACGCGGGGCGAGGAGCCCAAGCGGTCACTCGCGGTCGAGACGAACGCGACGGCCGGCAACTGGACCTTCGCCCGCACGTCGACCATCGGGGAGATGAACACACGTGTCACGCTCAGCACGGAACTCTCGCGGGACCGCGCCGCGAGAACCGCGACGGGATGGGGGAACGACCGCCTCGCCGTCGCCAGCTACACGCGCAACCGATCACGTCTCGGCTGGGTGTGGACGTTCCGCTGGGACAACGCTACTGAAGCCGCCGAAGCGATGCCCGCACTGGAAGACTTCGCGGACGCGCGCCAGTCCGCGTCCGACCTCGAATTCCGGACGGTCCGGATCAGCGGCGAGACGACCGGGCTGGTGTTCGGCGACCCAGCGTTCGTCGACGCCGCCGCGGTCGAGGGCACGACCGCGAACGTCACAGTACAAGTCGGATCCTGACCGGCCCTACGCTTCGTACCGCGCGGCGTGCACCTCGCAGAACTCGGGCTCGCGTAACTGCGCCTCGATCACGCCGGGCTGACGGTGTGGATTGGCCAGCCGACAGCCCGCCGTTTCACAGAAGTCCTCGCCGGTCGCGAGGTAGTGGTATGCCTGCAGGACGTAGCCCTTGATCGCCTCGGTCGTTCGAGGGTCGTCCTCGACCAGGAACTCGCCGTCGACCTGCGCTTCGAGGACTTCCCGCGGGGGCGTGTCGCCGCTGACCATCGCCGTGCGCTGTTGCTCCTTGTAGTACTCTTCGGGCTTGGCCGGCGCTTCGTAGAGGCCGGGCACCGAGATCGGTGCGGGTTGGCCGAGGACGTTCACGCGCTTGTGCCAGCGGCCGTCGTGGTCGCCCCAGGTCCCCAGCACGCGGTCCAGCAGGGGGACGTGCAGGTGATCGAGTGAGCGTTCCTCGTCGGGCAACCGCTCCCGGAGTGCGTCCTGCACGGCCAACCCGTCGTAGATGACGCCGCCGGCGCGCTCGGGGTGGTCGAGGGCGCGCTCCTCGTAGCGGACGATGCCCAGCATCGTGTTGCCCGTCTCCCTCTCGTAGGGACTGAGGACTCTGACCTTTGCGAAGGCCTCGGCGAGGCCGTCGTCTTCTCGGTCGAGAAAGCGGTCCCGTACCTCGACGGTCGCGGGGACGCGTTCTGTGAGCCAGTCGGCGACAGCGTCGGCGTCGGCCGGCGTCGTCGGCGCGCGGTAGAGGGTGACGCGGTCGGGCATAGTCGACAGTCGGCGAGCGCGCCAGTTACGGGTTACGGGTCCGGCTCCAGTCGAACGTCGCTAGGCTCCGCGACGGCGGGCGGCGAGCGTCCCGACGAGCACCGCGAGCACGGCGACGAGGACGCCGAACCCGGCACCGTCCGCGGCCGTCCCGGTGGTTCCCGTCGCGTCCTGCTCCGTCGGCGGTGCGTCGACGGTCACCGTCGCCGTCGCGTTGCCGAGGCGGAACCGGTAGAGGCCGGCCGTGGGCGCGGTGACGAACGCGACGTCGCGCTCGCCGCCCGGCTGGACGACGATCTCCCGGGTCGACACGGCCGTGTCGTTCCGGTAGAGCGTGAGGGTCCCGGCGGCCGGGATCGTCGCGTCGTTGCGGACCCGCGCCGTCAGTTCGAGCGGAGCGCCCGCGGTCAGGCGGGACGCGTTCGCCTGCAGGTCGACGACGGCCGGCGGTGACGGGCCCCGGACGGTGACGGCAACCGACCGAGTGCCGGCCGTGAGAGTGTACGTTCCGGGGTTGTCGAACGTGTGCGCGAACGTGAGACGCCGTCGTTCGCCGGAATCGAGGGCGCCGGAGCGCTCGTCGAGACGGCTGCCGTCGACCGCGAACTGGGCGTCGAACTCGCCGGCCGCGTCACCAGTGTTCTCCACGGCCACGTCGAGCGAGAGCCGTTCGCCGGTCGCGAGTTCGACCGGCTGGCCGGCGTCGAGCGAGCGGTTGCGGTAGGGGCCGTCGACGCGAAAGCGCTCTGTGGCCGGCGCGAGGGCGTACTCGATCCGCGGGGCCGCACCCTCGAAGGCGCGCAGGTGTTCGGTCCGGGTCCACATCGAGGGTACGTCGTCCGTCGTGGTGTAGCGGTCCGCGAGCCGGCCCACCTCGGCACCGGCAACGTCGGTCACGATGGACTGGAAGGCCGCCGCCGTCAGCGGCCCCTCGGCGGCGTTCATCCGCTGGAAGACGGCCTGGAGGCTGCGGCCGTCGGTCGCCAGCCGGATCCGCCGGTCGAGTTCGCCCGCCACGAGCGCGCCCTTCAGGTACGGCGTCCGGCCGGTCAAGGTGGACGGCTCCGCCAGGATCTCGCCGGGCTCCGAGCGGGTGTCGCCGGCTCCCAGTCGGCTGCTGAAGGCCGGGAAGCCGATCCGGTCCTGTTCGAGCGAGAACAGCGCGGCGTAGTACGTGGCGCTGGCCTCGGTGAACCAGCGCGTGCCGTCGTTGCGGTCGTAGTCCTGTCGCGTGTGGACGTACTCGTGAATCCAGACGTTGTCGGGCACGTCGAGCCGCTGGGTGTCCTGCACCCAGAAGGAGTTCCCGCCGGTCTGGAGCCCCTGGACGGACCACTCGACGGTCGTCGTGGGCGCGGCGATCATGAGGACGCTCGCGTCACGGTCGCCCACCCGCATCGCACCCGCGGCGGTCGTCACCGAGTCGAAGATCTCTCCCCGGGATTCGGCCAGCGTCGCCGCCGCCGGGACGATCAGCCGGAACTGCTGGCCGTGTGCGCGCCGGGTGTACTCGGCGTGTGAGCCGAGAAAGGCCACGGCCTCGCTGGCGACGCCCTCGCCGTCGATCCGCGTCCGCCGGTCGAGCGTGACGTTCGCGCCGCGCCAGCTCCAGGAGACGCCGACCTGTGGCGTCCGGATCAGCGCCCAGGGCCCGGCGTCGACGAAGGTGTAGTCACCTCGCCCGGCCAGCGGGCCTTCCGCTACGCGCGTCTCGTTGACCGGCAGCCGGTAGGTCAGGCTCGGCGCGTCAGTCTGCCCGTCCCAGGTGAACTGCCCGTTCGACGCCGAGAGCCCGTCGGTCTCGATCACCGTCGCTCGGGCGGGCAGTTTCGTCTCCAGTTCCACCAGATTGTCGGGCTCGGAAAAGTGGGCCGTGACCGTGATCTCGCCCGGCTGGTCGGGCGTCAGGTGCAGACGTTTCGTGAGTTGCAACGTCTCGCCGTCCTGGGCGGTACTCGTCGTCACGTTCGTGACGGGCACGTCCGCGGTCTCGGCAGTCGCCAGCCCGGTCACGCCGACGCCGAGTGCGATCACCGACAGCAGACAGAACACCAGCACACGTCGTCGTCGTCCCATCAGTATCGAGGTCGGACAGCGCGGACTTAGTTCCGGTGGCAGTTTCGTGGGCGGCACCGTGGTCCGATTCCCGCGATGGTCGAACCCGACAGCGGCGACACGCAGGGGGACCGGTCCGCTCCGGCCGTTCGGAAAAACTGATACAGAAGACACCTATCAGTGGTACGTATGGAGACGAGCGAGGGGAAGAAGGGGGCCCTGGGAACCGTTGGTCTCTTCACGGTGGGCCTCTGCCTGCTGGGCGTTATCTGGGGCGCGTTCACTGTCACGATGACGGTCGTTGCCGGCCGGAACGTCGGCGTCGCGGTCGGAACAGTCGTCACGCTCGGCTCGGGCCTCGCAGGCGTCTGGTACGGTCGCGGGAGCGCCACGGGTCGCCTCGGGATCGCTCGGTGCCTACTCGTGGTCGGTCCGGTCGCGTCGCTGTTCGTGCTGGTCGTCTCCCTCGTCGTCGCCGTCTCGCCGCTCACCGGTGGGTCTTCCGGCGTGGTCGACGCGACGGTGGTCCTGGTACTGTCGAGTGGCTGTCTGACGGGGTTCCTCCTCGCGATCCGTGGGATGTCGGGGTACGGAACCTGGAGCCTCACCGGACGGCTGTACGTCGCGGTTCTCGTCCTCGGTCTCTGCACGATCTGTCTGTTCGTCGCCGTCTGGGTGGCCGTCTGGGCGTACTTCGGTCCAGGACGGGGAGCCAACCAGCTGGGGTTCGCCGCTGGAGTGGTAGTCCTGACGCTGATCGCGAATGCGGAGTACGACCGGCTACGCACCGTCACGGAGCACGGGGGTGCGAGCGTCGTGACGACTGCCGATCAACCGGAGCTGTACGCGCGGGTAAACCGCATGGCTGCACAGATGGACGTTCCGGCACCGACCGTCGCGCTGGCGGACCGATCGACGACAGAGGCACTGGTCGTTGGGTTCCGACCGACCGAGACGCATCTCGTCCTCTCGACGGGCCTGCTCGAAACCCTCGACGGCGACGAACTGGACGCCGTGATCGCGCACGAACTCGCCCACGTCGCGAACCGGGACGCGATGGTGATGACGGTCGTCGCGATCCCCATCGTCGTCGCCAACGGCATCCTCGCTCGCAGTCCGCTGTCTGCCCTCGGCCACGAAGACCCCGAACAGGGCGACCGACGGACCGGTCACTATTTTGCGTATTTCATCCCCATCGCTCTGCTCGTCCGTGGCATCGGCCGCGCGACGGCGGCCGTCCTCTCGCGCACCCGCGAGACCACCGCCGACAGAGCGGCGGCCGAAGTCACCGGTTCCCCCGCAGCATTGGCCGGCGCCCTCCGGAAACTCGACGCACGGATCGACGCCACGCCCGACCAGGACCTCCGCCAGGTAGCGGGTATCTCCGAACTGTCGATCCTGCCACTCCGGCGCTCGAGTGGCGTCGTCGACGGTGACGACACTGGCGGCGAGTCCAGCGGAGGCTGGTTCCGCACCCACCCGCCGACGGCCGAGCGGATCGAACGGTTGCAACGGCTGGAACGGGAACAGGTGTAACGACCAGCGCGGGACACCCACACGAACGGCGGTGTAGGCGGCAGAAATATACACCATTGTACTGAATTGTTCATCACAATGGGAGCGGGTACGTTCGAGGTCGAGGAGTCGTTCCGATTCCAGGGGCGGACGTTCGAGGAGTACCGGCGACTGTTCGACTTCGACCCGTCGTCACTGTCGGGGTCGATACTGGACTGTCCGGGGGGACCGTCGTCGTTCACCGCCGTAGCGCGGTCGATTGGGGTGAAAGCCTACGCCGTCGATCCGCAGTACGGGCGACCAGTGTCGGCCATGGCAGCGGACTGTGAGCGGGCCGTCGACGACACCGAGGACCAGCTTCGGGCGAAACGCGACCAGTTCGTCTGGGACTACTGCGGGAGCGTGGAGACCCGGTGTCGGCACCTCCGGGCGGCCGGACAGCGCTTCGTGGCCGACTACACACAGCACCCCGACCGGTACATCGCGGCCGCGTTGCCCGACCTTCCCTTCGAGGACGGCGCGTTCGAGCGCGTCCTCTCCGCACACCTCTGCTTCCTGTTCGACGACCGGCTCGATCTCGACTTTCATCGGGCGGCGATGGCCGACCTGTGCAGAGTCGCCAGCGAGGAGGTGCGGGTGTTCCCGCTGGCGTCGCTGGATATGACACACTCGGCGTTCGTCGCACCCGTCGTCGAGGACCTCCGCGAGCAGGGTCACGAAGTGGAGTTCCGGGACATCTCCTACGAGTTCCTGCCGGGCGTGACGGAGATGCTGGTGGTGTCGGTGTAGCGGGGGCGGCGCTGTGCGGTCGCTGTGCGGGTGTGGGAGCGGTCGGGCACGAGCACAGCAGCCGCGAGCGCCCGTGGCGCTCGCGGCAGTTTTTCCCCACGTTTTTGCAAACGGGGGTGCGTGCCGCGCACCCCCGTTTGTAAAAAGTGGGTGCCGTTAGTCGTCGGCGGGACTCGCCCGCGTGGTCATGTCCACGTCCTCGGCGTCGACGCCGAGTTCGTCGATGGCGGCCTGGGCGGCGCGCTTGCCCGAGAGGAGCATCGCGCCGAAAGTCGGGCCCATGCGCGGGAGGCCGTAGGTGGTCGCGGTGGCCATGCCGGTGACGACGAGGCCGTCGTGGGCGAGGCCGGTGTGTTCGACGACGGCGTCCTCGGACTCGCCGACCCACATGGAGTCGTGGCCTGGCGAGTCGTGGCCGGGCGCGCCGTAGGAGTCGTCGCCGGTCTGGTCCATGCCGCTGGCCTCCTCTTCGAGGCCGGGCGCGTTCAGGACGCCGCGCTCGTCGAGTTTCTTGACGGCCATGGCGTCGTGGCCGGTGGCGTCGACGACGAGGTCGGCCTCGACGGCGATGGGATCGACGCAGGTGATCTCGCGGGGCAGGGCGTGGACCGGTGTCCAGTTCATCACGATGCCGCCGACGCGATGGTCCTCGCGGATGACGATGTCGGTGAACTCCGTCATGTTCTGCATCTTCGCGCCGGCGTCACAGGCGGCCTTGATCAGGCCGGAACAGGCCTCCGGGCCGTTGGCGACGTACAGTCCCTCGCTGTCCTGGGACTGCTTGTAGTCCACGTCCAGTTCGTCGAGGACGTGGTGGGCCGGCCCACGCACGGTGACCTTGTTCATCAGGAAGCCGCCGAGCCAGAAGCCGCCGCCGAGATAGTTGTTCTTCTCGACGACCATGGTCTGGACGCCGCGTTCGGAGAGTTCCTTGGCGGCCATCAGTCCGGAGGGACCGCCCCCGACGATGATGACGTCGCTGTCGGAGAAATCCATGAACTCCTCGGTCCACTCCTGGCCGATGGCACGGGTCACTTCCGCCTCGCCCACGTCGCTGAACTGCTCGAACTCGGACATAGTAGTTACTACTACCACCTGGTGATACAAAGGAATTCTGATCGGCCAAGCGGGAAATCGTCGGGACCGGGGCGACCGTCGGGTCTGCGTTTGGCGTCGAAATAGCGAAAACTCATAAGCCATCGGCCGGACAACACATCGCAACCCCGGAATGACCTGGCAGTACACCCCGTTTCTCACCCTCACGCTCATCGCGGCCGTGCTGGTGGGCGTCGCCGCGCTGTACGTCGTCCGCCAGCAGCGGGCGTACGAGCCGGTTCCGGGTGGGTACACGGCGGTGGTGCTGGCGGTCGCGATCTGCTGGGTGCTCGTCACCTACGGGCTCCAGATCGGGAGCGTCGGACTCACACAGAAGCTGTTCTGGTACAAGCTCGGGTACATCGGGTTCATGCCGGTCCCCGTTCTCCTGTTGCTCTTTACCCTGCAGTACACGGGCCGGGACGAGTGGATCACGTGGTGGAGCCTCGGGCTGTCGTTCGCGATCCCGCTGGCCATGATCGGACTGACGTTCTCGAACGGGAGTCATCAACTGGTCTGGACGAACCCGACGATCATCGACAACGGAGCGTTCGTGGCGTTACGCCCGGAATACGGCGAGGCGATCGTCGCGTACGTAGCCGTCAGCGTCCTGCTGGCCGTGACCAGTATCGCGCTCCTGACGCGACGGGCGTACACGTCGGCCGGGATATACCGCCGGCAGGCGGTATTGCTGGTCGCCGGGACGGTGGTGCCGGTCGTCGCCGCCGGCGTCTACTTTTCGGGCTGGAACCCACTGCCCGGACTCGAAGTCATGACGATCTCGCTGGCGATCACGGCCGGCGCGTTCTGCTGGGCGGTCGCCCGCCACGGGCTGTTCACGCTGATCCCCATCGCCAGCCAGGCGGCCGTCGAGCAGATGGACGACGCGGTCGTCGTCATCGACATTCGCGGGCTCGTCGTCAACGTGAACGAGCAGGCCGAACCGTTCCTGACCGTCGACCCCGACGAGGCTATCGGCGGCTCCGTCGGCGAACTCCTCCGCCCGTTCGCGGTGCCGCCCGCGCCCCGGTCGGGCGACCCCGAGAGCGACCGCGAAGTCGTGACCGACCCCGAGAGCGGCCGCTCGTACCAGCGGACCGGGACGCCGCTGACCGACGGCGACGGCGTCGTGATGGGCCAGCTGGTCGTCCTGCAGGACATCACCGAGCGCGTCCGCCGGGAACGCCGGCTCCGCCAGCAGAACGAACAGCTAGAGGAGTTCGCGAGCGTCGTCTCCCACGACCTCCGGAACCCGCTGAACGTTATCAGCGCGCGCTCACAGCTGGCCCGCGAGACAGGCGAGCCGGAACACTTCGACGCACTGGACCGGGCGGCCGACCGGATGGACCGGCTGATCGACGACCTGCTCCAGCTCGCCCGGCAGGGTCAGACCGTCGACGAGACCGAACGCGTGTCGCTCCAGCAGGTGGCCCACGACGCCTGGTCGCTGGTGAACGCCCCCGAGGCAGACCTCCAGATCGAGAGCGACATGTTCGTCGAGGCGGATCGGGACCGTCTCCAGCAGGCCTTCGAGAACCTCTTTCGCAACGCCGTCGACCACGTCGGCACGGACGTGTCGCTGATCGTCGAACCGCTCGAGTACGACGCCGAGTACGGCGTGGCCTCGGGCTCGGCCGACACCAACGGGGACGACGACGAAGGCTCGGATCGGACCCGCGCGGGTTTCGCCGTCGAGGACGACGGCCCCGGCATCCCGGCCGAAGAGCGGGACAACGTCTTCGACTACGGGCACACGACAGAGGAAGACGGGACCGGCTTCGGGCTGGCCATCGTCAAGGAGATCGTCGAGGCCCACGGCTGGGAGATTCGGGCCGTCGACGGCGAACTCGCCAGCACCCACGAAGAGGGCGAGTACGGCGGCGCGCGCTTCGAGGTGACCGGCGTCACCACCGCGCAGGGCCTGGCCATCGGCGAGACCGACGTGGGATTCGACTTCAGTTAGTCCAGCCGTCGAGACTCGACGTCGTGCGTTCGACGGCCCGTATCAGGTGGTCGGTGTCGATATGTGCGTCGGCCCGCATCGCCGTCCGGGCGGCGTTCTCCGCGACGAGTTCCAGGTCGCTGGCCGCGTACCCCTCGGTCCGCTCGACCACGGTCGCCCAGTCGAGGTCGTCGGCCAGCGGCCGGTCCCGGAGGTGGACGCCGAGAATCTCGCGGCGGGCGTCGTCGTCCGGGGGGGGCACCTCGATGCGCTCGTCGAACCGACCCGACCGCCGGATCGCGCCGTCGATGTCTTCGAGCAGGTTGGTCGCGCCGACGACCACCACGTCCTCGCCAACGTCTTCGAGTTCCGCGAGCAACTGGTTGACCATCTGCTGCTCGCTGGTGTTCATCCCACCGGTCCGGTTGCCGGCGATGGCGTCGATCTCGTCGACGAAGAGGACACAGGGCGCGTTGGCCTCGGCGATGGCGAACAGGTCCGCGACGTTCTGTGCCGGCTTGCCCATCCACTTGCTCGTGAGGTCGGCGGGCGTCACGTCGAGGAAACTGTGGCCGAGTTCGCCGGCCAGCGCGGTCGCCATGTAGGTCTTCCCACAGCCCGGCGGGCCGTGGAGCAGGAGGCCGTTCAGTACGTCCAGCCCGTAGTCCTCGAACCGGTCGGGGTCGTCGAGGGGTTCGATCACCGTCTCCTCGAGGCGGGCCTTCAGGTCGGCCATCCCACCCACGTCGTCGAAGTCGATGCCGGGATCCGGGTCGACCAGCGAGCGGGCGTTCAGGTCCGCGCTGTCGGGCTGTTCGACGTGATCCTCGGCGTCTTCCGGCCCGCTCCAGTCGGGGATCGAGGAGTCGAGTTCCTCGGCCGCCGCGAGCAGGTGTGACTCGTCGATGTCCTCGCCGGCACGCAGCGCCTTCCGGGCGGCGTTCTCCGCGATCAGTTCGAGGTCGCTGGCCGCGTAGCCCGCCGTCTTCTCGACGACGCTCTCCAGGTCGATGGCCTCGGCCGTGGGGCGGCCGGCGAGGTGGACTTCGACGATCTCGCGGCGGGCGTCGGTGTCCGGCGGCGGGACCTCGACCCGCTCGTCGAACCGGCCCGACCGCCGGATCGCCCCGTCCACGTCGTCCACGAGGTTGGTCGCGCCCATCACGACCACGTCGTCGTCGCTGGCGTCCTCCAGTTCCGTCAGCAACTGGTTGACCATCTGCTGTTCGCTGGAGTTCATGTTCGCGTCGCCGTCGCGGGTGCCCGCGATGGCGTCGATCTCGTCGATGAATAGCAGGCAGGGCTGGTTGGCACGAGCGATCTCGAACAGTTCCTGCACCTTCTGGGCGGGTTCGCCCATGTACTTGCTCGTCAGGTCGGCCGGGCTGATCTCGACGAAGTCGTGGCCCACTTCGCCCGCGAGCGCCTCCGCGATGTAGGTCTTCCCACAGCCCGGCGGCCCGTGCAGGAGGACGCCGTTGACGACGCCGATACCGTACTCCTCGAAGGCCGCGGGGTCTTCGAGCGGGCGAACTACCTTGTGCCGGAGCCGCTCCTTGAGGTCGTCCATCCCGCCCACGTCGCCGAAGCCCCGTTCGACCTGTCGGGTGACCAGCGACTCGGCGTCCATCTCGACGCCGTCGGGCTGGACGATCCCGTCCTCGCCGTCCGCGCCGTCGCCACCGAACGACCGGTCGGGCGAACGGTCCGGAGTTCGGTCCTGGCCGTCGTTCGACCGGTCCTCAGAGAGCTGTTTCTGGACCCGATCTAGCGACAGGTCGTAGCCGTACTCGGCCAGCCGGGTCGGATCGTCCGCGATGAACTCCGAGAGCCAGCCGTGGCGCTCGAACTCCCGTTCGCTGGCGTCGGGCTCGCGGAACGCGAGCATGATCGCGTGATCGGCCGTCTCGCCGCGGTACTCCGCGAGCCAGAAGGGGAGATAGACCCGCGTGACCTCCGTCACCTCGTCGAACCCGCCGGGATCGAACTCGCCGGGGAGACCGTATTTCTCGCGGAGTTTCCGGAGGAACACGTCGGCCTGGTCGCCCCGGCCGGCGTCGCGCTGGCGCGCCCAGTCCGCGACTCGCTCGGGGATGAGATCGCCGGCGGTGTCGTTGTCGACCTGGAACTGGAGGAGGACGGACGGGCCGAGGCCCGGGCCGTCGCCGAAGTCGTAGTCCCCCGTCGCGACGTTCAGCAACCGGCCGGCCTCCTCGGCGTAGCGGGAGACGTGTTCGTCGTTGTCCGCCCAGAGTCCGTCGAGGAAGACGGTGTCCTCGCGTTCCTCGCTCCCGAACCACCGGCCCTCGCCCGACTCGTAGCGGACGGTGACCCGGAACACGGGATAGAACACGCGGTGGAGGCGTTCGAGGCGTTCGGCCTCGTCGAAGGGCGTGAGCGTCCGGTCTTCCAGTACGTCCCGCACGTTCTCGGCGTCGGGGAGGCGGTGATCCACGTAGATGTACGGCGGCAGCGACATCAGAGACCACCGCTTCGGATGGCGTCTTCGGCCGCCGACAGCGCCGCCTCGCGGTCGAAGTCGTCGACGATCCGGTCGAGTTCGTCGCGGGAGGCCTCCTGCAGGTCACGGGCGTGGTCGGTGATGCCCGGCACCGCACGGATGATGTTGTCGACGATGGGGACCGTCGCGGTCTGTGCCGACCGGGAGAGCGGGTTCAGGTCGATCACGAGTTCGGTCTTGCCCATCTCCGCGAGGGCTTCGGCGCGGTCGCCGTCTTCGAGTGGGACCAGCACCACGTCGGCGTCGCCGATGCCGTCGGCGTCGACCTTCGCACGCTCGTGGTCGAGGCCGGGAATCCGGCCGTCGGCGTCGAGGCCTTTCACGTCGTCCGCGCCGTGGTCACGGAGGTGATCGGCGATGCGTTCCATGCGTTCTTCGGTGCGGTTGAACAGGTTGACTTCAAGGTCCGCGCCGGTCGCGTCCCCCAACTCGACCAGTTCACCGGGCACGAGGGCGGCGGCGTTGCCGTTGACCGAGAGGACCGGGTGGTCCGCGCGCAGAAGGTGGGCGGCCGCGGCGCGTTCGGCCCGGTCGGCGCTCTCGGTGGTGCGCTCGCCGAGCAGGTAGTCGTAGGCCTCCCCTCGTCCCTGTGCGATCAGCCCCTGTCGAGAGGTGATCCCCAGATCGACCCCGTGTTCGATCCGGTGTCGAGTCAGCAGCGACTCGTAGCGGGGGTGGCTCTCCGGCACGTCGATCTCGTCCATACTCGATCACGTTGTCGCTGGTGTAAAAAATCGCCCGGTGCGCCGGCGAAACGAACCGTTCCTCGCCGCCCGCCCGGACTCAGGCCTGGCTCTCGGTCGCGGCGTCGGGGCCGAACTCCCGGAGGCCGCCAAGCGCCGCTCGGGCCTCACGGCGCGTCGGGTAGGTCCGCTTGCTCTCGGCGACGGTGCTGCCGTCGGTGTCGACCAGCCGCCAGCGCCAGCCGTCCTCGTCACCTTCGTGGAGTTCGAATGCGGGCGACTCGATCTCCAGCAGACTCGCCGTCGTCAACACGTCCCGGACCGACGCGAGCGCGCGCTCGGCCGCGCTTCGGGTGTCGAAGGTCGGGCCGCTGACGCCGACGGTGTTGCCCGCGGTGTCGACGAACCGCCAGATCCAGCCGTCCTGACGCTCGGTGACCTCGAACGCCGCCAGGTCGAAGTCGAGCAGGCCCGCGCCGCCGGCGAGTTCGCGGGCCCGCGAGAGGTCGACTCGCGCGCTCTCGCGGCTCTCGTGGGTCCGGGCCCCGACCGCCAGCGTCGCCCGGTCGGGATCGACCAGCCGCCACCGCCACGCGTCGGTCCCGCTGTCCTCGTCGGTGACCGTTTCGAGTCGAAACGCGGCGGGGTCGACCGCGAAGACGCTCGCGCCGCCGGTGTTGTCCCGGACGAGCCGGGCGGTCGTCGCCACGGCGTCACGGGACGGGAACTGTTCGGTGCCGACCGCCAGCGGCTCGCGCTCGCGGTCGACGATCTCCCACTCCCAGGCCTCGCCCTCCTCGCCCTCGGTGACCGAAAAGCGGATCGCGATGTCCTCCACGGTGTGGACGGCCGCGTCGGCGGCGAAGTCCGCGACGGATTCGGCGGCCGCGGTGGCGCTCTCCCGGTCGGTGAAGCCGCCGAGACTCCGGGCGATGGTGCTCCCGTCGGGATGGATCAGCCGCCAGCACCACTGGCGGCGTTCGCCCTCGCCGACGTACACCTGGAAGAGGGCGGCGTCCATCCGCCGCGTCTCGGCCTCGGGAGCCAGCAGGGAGAGCGCGTCCATCGCCTCGCGGGCGGTCTCGTCGCTGTCGTAGCGGCCGGGGCTGGTCGCCAGCGTCTCGCCGCTGGCGTCGACCAGTCGCCAGTGCCACTCCGATTCGGCCTCGTACAGCTCCAGCGCGGCGCTGCCGATCTCGACCAGATCGGCCTCGGGCGCGTGCTGTTTCATGGTGCTCATCGCCGCGGCGGCGTCCTCGCGGGACGCGTGTTCCTGCCCGCTGTCGGAGACGACGCTCCCGTCGGCGTCGACCAGCCGCCAGTTCCACCCGCCGTCGTCGGCCTCGTAGAGGTGGAACGCGGCGCTGTCGAACTCGATGCGGTCGGCGGTCTCGATCTCTTCACGCAGTTGCTCGACGGCCGCCCGGGCGTCGTCCGGGCCCTCGAACGTCGCGCTGGCCGGACTGCGCGCGACTGTCTCGCGGTCCTCGGTGACCAGCCGCCAGGCCCACTGGTCCCCCTCGGGGTATATTTCGTACTCGGCGTCGTCGAGTTCGACGACTGGCGCGTCCGCGACGACCCCCTTGACGCGCCCGACGACCGAGCGCCCGCTCTCCTCGGAGGGGACCGCGCCCTCACTGCGGGCGACCACTTCGTCGTCGCCGTCGACCAGTCGCCAGCGCCAGCCCCCCTCGTCGCCCTCGACGATCTCGTAGGCTGGCGAGCCCGATTCGAGGAACGGCATGTCGATGGCCCCCGCCATGATCCGCCGCACTGAGCTCTCGACTGCGTCCCGGCTCTCGAACTCGTCGCTGGCCTCGGCGATGGTCTCGTCGTCGGCGTCGACCAGTTCCCAGCGCCACGTGTCGTCGGCCTCGATCAGCTCGAAGCCGACCCCTTCGACGTCCATCACCGGCGACTCCCGGGCGGCCTCCCGGATCGACCGGACCGACGCCTCGGCGTCGTCGCGGTCCTCGTAGGCCCGTGGCCCCTCGCCGAGGACGCCCCGGTTCTCGTCGACCAGCCGCCAGCGCCAGTCCGAACCGTCGCCGTAGACTTCGAACGCACCCTCGTCCACGTCCAGCAGGGAGGCGCCGGGCCCGTGTTCTTTCAGCAGGTTCACCGCACTCTCTGCCTTCTCGCGGTCGGCGTAGCGGCCGTCGCTGTCGGCCAGCACGACGCCGTCCTCGTCGACCAGCGTCCAGCGGGCAGTCGACCCGCGGTCTTCCCCCTCCTCGCGGTACAGGCGGAAGGCGGCGTGGTTGATCTCCAGCAGGCTGGCGCCGGCCACCTTCGCCTTGATGTCTTCGAGGGCAGTCTCGGCGTCGGCCTGGCTCTCGTAGGCCCGGGTCCCGTCGGCGACGGCCGCCTGCTCGACGAACCACCAGTGCCAGCCGGACTCACCCGGGAAGACCGCGAACACGCCGTCGCGGTCGGCCTCCCCGACCAGTACGTCCGAGACGCGGGCCTCCGCGTCGTCCTCGACGACCCACCCCATCGCGGCCGCGTCCTCGTCGGCCAGGAAGTAACTCCGCCGCCCGGTCACCACGGGCACCAGCGCGGCGACCAGCGTCAGAATGGCCAGTCCGCCGCCGTAGCCAGTGAGGAAGAGCTGCCCGTTCGTCGTTCCGACCCCCCACCGACCCGGGAAGATCCGCAGAAAGTACCCGACCGCGGCGACGGCGACGAGCGCGCCGAGTACCGCCACCAGCACCGCGCGTCGGCGAAGGGGCAACTGGAGGACGGTTCCCAGCAGGAAGACGGGGAATCCGGCCGCCGCGAGCACCAGCGTGAGTTCCGAGACCGCCACTGGAGCGAGCCCGAGTAGTCCCGTCCGGCCGGCGGCGAACACCACGGCGGCGGCGAGCATTGCGATCAGTCCGACCACCAGCACCCAGTAGCCGTACACCTCGAGTTTCGTCCGTGCCTCCCCCATGTACTCGTCGTAGAATCCGTAGAAGACGCTGTCCGGCTGCGATCCCGTTGCCATTGGTACAGTTCGACGTTGGACCACTCGCTACCTTAAACGTGTGGTTAGTTCACACGTCCCTCAGCGACTGAGAACGCCGCTATTCGAGCAACCGCGCGCCTGTCGGGTCGATCCGGCAGGTCGACGGGTCGTAGCCGGCCGCCGAGAGCCCACCGTCGGTGGAGAACACGGTCTTTCCGAGCATCGCCATCGACGCGTCGCCGCCGGCCTCGTTCACGTCGAGGATGACCTCCCGTACCTCGGGCGTGAGGAGTTCGGCCTCGCGGGCGAACTGGCGGGACGCGCGCATGAACGACGACAGCGTGGGCTCTTCGACGACCCGGGAGAGGCTCCGCTTGCCGGCACGATCCAGGAGTTCGGTGTCGCCGGAGATGACGTCCTCCGTCGAGAGTTCGCCCAGTGTGTGGTACTCGACGGGGCCGCGAGCGGGGATGGCGTCCAGCAGGTTGTCCTGGGGTCCGCCGGGTTCCAGCCGGATCGGGACGCCGCCGCGGGCCTGGGCCACCACGTCGCCAAGCCCCGTCCCCGCCTGCACCTCCGCGCCGTGGGCGATGGTGACGAGTTCGTTCTCGGAGAGCCGGCGGTCGAACGCGTCGTTGACCGCAAGGGCGGTGCCGAGCGCCATCGCGCCGGAGACGCCGAAGCCCGATCCGATGGGCAGGGGCGTCTGCCCGTCGACGCGAGCGGTCGCCTGCAGGGTATCGAGGACCGTCTCCACCGCCTCCATCTCGACGGGCACGTCGTTACAGCGTACGCTCGTCTCCTCGGCCGGGCGCACGGTCACCGTGACGCCGTCGGAGAGGGTCAGCCCCGCGCCCTGTGATCCCGCTTTGGTCGGATCGTCGTCCCGGTGGATGGTGAAAAAGCCGGTCACGTGGCCCGGGACGAACGCGTCGGCTTCAGTCATGCCTCCCGGTCGGGGCCCCGGGCGAATAAAAGGTGGTCGTTACCGGCGTCGGTGGCGAGTGTGTCCCGGCGAGTCACGGTTCGAGCAGTTGGTCGAGGTCCCCCTCGGCGTCGGCGCCCGGGTCGATCTTCGGGACGGTGATCGCGAGTATCGTTCCGGACGGCTCGTTGGCCTGAAACGTCACGTCGCCGTCCGCGATCTCTGCGCCCCATTTGATCAGCCAGAGTCCGAGGCCGCTGCTGTGCTGGAGTGCGGTCTCGGTCCCACGCTCGATGACCGACTGCTCGTACTCGTCGATGCCCGGGCCGTCGTCGGCGAACTCGACGGTGACGGTCTCGGCGTATTCTTCGACGGTCACCTCGACGCAGGGGTTCGGCCCGTCGTTGTGGACGATCGCGTTGTCGAGCACGTTCGTGAACACCGTCTCGAGGATACCGTCGACGTACACGCCCGCCGGGACGGGTTCGGACTCGACGGTCGCGGACGGATACCGCTCGGCGATCAGGTCGACACACCCCGCGAGGAGCGTCGAGAGCTCCGAAGCCGCCGTTTGCTCGCGACTCTGCTCGAACACGTCGAGGATGGCACGGGCTTTCGCGGCCGTCTCCTCGATGTGGTAGGCACCCCGTTTGATCTTGCCGGGGTCACCGGTTTCGTCGTCGGCTTCGAGCAGTTCGGCGTGACTGACGATCAGGTTCGTGTCCGTCCGGATGTTGTGTCGGAACAGCCGGTTCAACACCTCGTGGCGCTGTTGGTTCCGGACGTGGTCGCCGATGTCGTGGAAGGAGAAGATCGTCCCGACGGTTCGGTCGTGGCTGTCCGTGATCTCCGTCCGGGTGATGTCGTACAGCGTGTCGGTGTGGGGACTGTAGACCGTCTCTCTGCCACCCTGGCTTTCGTGCCGTTGGGCCGAGTCACACCGCCGAAAGACGGTTCGGGCTTGCTCGCCGAGGACCCGTTCCTCTTCGACGCCGAAGACCACCCGCGCGCTGTCGTTCATGTCGACCACGAACCCGTGATCGTCGACGACGACGACGCCTTCCTGCAGCTGGTCGATGAAGAGTCGCCGGGCGTGTTGCCCGGCCGACGGTGTCGTACTGAACAGCTGGAACTGCGTGACGGCACCGAGGTACGCGACGCCGGAGACGGAGAACGCGATGGGCGTCGGATCGAACGCCGGGATCGAGATGACGCCGCCGAGAAAGAGCGCGTTGCTCACCCACGGGGCCAGCGTCCCCAGCAGAATTGCCCCGCTCTGTCCCCGGAACATCGTCGACTCACACCTGATGAAATCCAGCAGTGGAATCGTCCCGAGGACGCCCAGCAGGTACGTGTATCCCATGACGACCCAGACCCAGGGCCCGATAGACCGGTTCAGAAACGTCTGTCCCTGATACACGACGAGTTCCGAGGTCGTGTACAGTAGATCGTGGGCTCGGCTCGTCAGTGCGAGGGCGATAGTAACGGCGGGAATCACCGAGAGGACGAGGACGTATCGCGGTCGGACGTACTGATCACGGCCGGTGTATTCGAGCGAGAAGAGGAGCCAGGAGACGGGGATGCTGACGACGCCGATCCAGAGCAGTTCGCTCCAGAGAATCTTCCCCTCGAACGTGGCCAACTGGAGATCGAACAGTGAAAACGCGACCCAGATACACTGTCCGACGAACATCCCCAGCAGCGGGATTGCACCGGGTTCGTCCCGCTCACGCCACGCGATGAGCGCCGCGCTGACACCGACGCCGAGGGTGACCGCGTAGACGACGGAAAGTGTGTCGATATCCCACACTTTGGAAAGAGAATGGGAGAAATCAGTATAAATGTATCTATTGTTTTATGAATATGATAGAGTTAAAGATGGAGTTAAACTTTCACGCCAGCAGTAAGACGACCCAGAGCAGAACGTATGTTACAAAGTGTTCAGATTCGACGAGCTGTGAGAGTCCGGATAGGTTTTGCCAGCGACCGATCAGTCCGATCACGACGAAGGAGTACCCGGCCCCGACGAGGAGGGGGGCGGTGTGGACGATCCGCAGGTGGTCACCGGCGACGGCGACCGACAGAAGGCCGATCGTCAGCAGGTTCACCAGGTAGAGCGCCCGCCGGGTCCCGTCGAGTCCGTACAGGACGGGGATCGTGTCGACGCCGATCACTTCGTCGCCCTCTCGATCCGGGATGTTCCCGACTTCCGCGAGGACGAACACCCGCAGGAAGAAGTAGGTGAACACGGTCATCGTGGTGAGCGTGACGCCACCGCCGGCGAACGCGATCGGGAGGAAAGTGATGGTGACCGCCCACGCCACTGCGATCATCGCCGTGTTGAGTAGGAACTGCTCTTTCAGCCGGTAGAAGGCCTCGGTGACGCCGTCGAACCAGTTGGCAGCGTAGAACACCCAGAAGAGCCCGGGAAGTAGCGTCAGCGCCAGCGAGAGTGGACCGCCGAGCGCCGCGATCGTGACGGCCAGTCCGTACGCCCCCGCGGCCAGCGGATAGAGAAAGCGCTCGAACCGACGGACGAACGCCGCCTTCCGGCGGTCCGTGAGGGCGTCCGTCTCCACGTCGGTGATGCGGTCGTTCGCGTACACGGCGAAGGTGACCAGACCGACGACGGGCGGCGCCGGGTTCGGCGGGACCTCCAACACCAGCATCGCGACGCCGACCTCCGTCGTCGCGAGAACGGCGACGTACACGGAACTGTACTGGAACACCCGCCACGCACGACACAGCGCCCGCCACACGGTCGCGATCACCCGACCGTGCTGTTTCGATGTCTGTTCGATCTCTCCGGATCTGTATTCTTCTTTTGCCATTTATCTGTCATTGCAGGAAAAGATATACGCCGTTTTTCCCTGCAGTCTTATATTAGAATATTTTTATTTTTAAATGACCGGGTGCACGCCGAATTCACCTCAATTGGCAGAAATAGTATCATCGAATCACCACGATTACGAGGACCGGTGTCCTGGTCTGCCGTTTCGGGCCCGCAGTCGACACCGATTTCACCGCGGCCCCGCAGGTCGAGGGCAATGGCCGACAGTCCGCGGATCGTCGTCGATCCCGTTCGCCCGCTGGTGGACGAGCGGTTCTCGATCCGTCTCGTCGGATTCCCGTCGCGGCGACGGGTGACCGTCCGCGCCCGGATACCGCTCGACGGTCGGCTCTGGGAGTCCAGAGCGACGGTCCGGACCGACGCCGGCGGCACCGCAGACCTCGACACCCAGCGACCGCTCGCCGGCACGTACGGCGCCGCCGACGCGATGGGGTTGCTCTGGGCCGCCGAACGGATCGGCGACCGCCCCGCACCCCGCGAACGGACGCGGACCGACGGCGACGTCTCGCTCGTCGCGATCGTCGGCGGACGGCGCGTCGCCAGCACGACCGTCCAGCGGCGCTTCCAGCGCGACGGCGTCACCGTCACGTCGGTCGACCACCCCGATCTGGTCGCGCGCCTGTACGACCCACCCGTCGAGTCCGCCGGCGACGACGGTACCCATCCCGGCGTCGTCCTCCTCGGCGGATCGAGCGGTGGCTTCCCCTCCCGGCGTGTCGCCTCGTTGCTCGCTTCGCGTGGCTACGCCGTGCTGGGACTGGCGTACTTCGGCCGCGAGGGCCTCCCGAGTCGTCTCGTCGAGGTACCGCTGGAGTACGTCGAATCGGCAGTCGACTGGCTCGCCGCCCGTGACCGGGTTCGACCCGACCCGCTGGGTGTCGTCGGCTGGTCCCGTGGCGGCGAACTCGCCTTGCTCACGGCCACCCGCTGTGAGCGCCTCCGGACCGCCGTCGGGTACGCGCCCAGCACCATTACCTTCCAAGGTAATACATTGTTCTCGGATCCCGGATCGGCCTGGACGGCCGACGGCGAGGGGCTGCCGTACGTCCCGCTCGCACGGCCGCTCGGGTTCCGGACTCGCGCCGTCGCCCGGTGGCTCCGCGGTCGGCCGCTCCCGGTCCGGCCGCTGTTCGAGCAGGGACTGGCGCGAGCGGGCGACGAGCGGGTCCGAGCGGCCACGATCCCCCTCGAAGCTGTCGGTGGTCCCGTGTTGCTCGTGACCGGTGACGACGACCGCGTCTGTCCGGCCGACACGCTCGCCACGCGGGCGGTGGCACGGCTCGACGCGCGAGCGGGCTCACACCCCTGCGAGCACCTCCAGGTTCCCGGTGCCGGACACGACATCAAGGTCCCCTATCACCCGACGACGGAGCGAGCGACACGGTCGTTCCCGGTTCCCGGGCGGTCACTGGCGCTGGACATGGGCGGCACCCCCGCCGGGTACGCCCGCGCCGACGAACTGGCCTGGGAACGAACGCTAGCGACGCTGGACCGTGGGTTGCGCTCCTGACTCAGTTCTCCGGCGTTTCGTCCTCGCCGGTGTCCTCACCGTCGTCGGCGGCGAGCCGGTCGACCAGCGCCGCGCGCTGTCCGGCCGAGAGGTCGCCGGTCAGACACTCGACGAACGGGGCCACGAGGTCCTCTCGGACCCGGAGGTCGACGTACTCGAGTTGGCCGTCGGCCACGATGGCGTCGAGTTCCCACTCACCCACGTCGGGATCGGTCATGCGGATGTCTACCCACTCGTCGTCGAGCGCCGCGTCGGGTTCCTGCGCGTCTGCTGTGGACATAACGACGCTAGTACGACGGAATCCGGCATAACTGTATCCGCAGGCGAATGATAGCATCCGTCAGCCCCGAAACCGGGTGATCGGGGGCGATAGCTCTTTGTATGCGCGGTATCACTGCGTGTACATGCCGACGATCAGCGCGCGGCTGTCGGAAGACGAGCTGGCAGAGCTGGAGCGAGTCGCGGAGCTACTGGACGACGACCGCAGTACGACGATCAGGAAGGCCCTCGAAGAGGGGCTGGCGGAGTTACGTGTTCGCGAGGCCGTCGGGCGCTACCAGCAGGGTGACGTTGCGGTCACCGAGGCGTCCCGGATCGCGGGCCTCTCGGTCGCGGAGTGGCTCGCGGTCGGCCGCGAGCGCAACCTCACCACGCAGTTGCGCGCGGCCGACCTCCGGCGGGACGCCGACGACGCGAGAGAGCTGTGAGCCGCATCTACGTCGACGCCACGGTCCTGGTGGCCCTCGGGCAGGTCGGGGAACTCGACCTGCTCGGTGCCTTCGACGGCACTGTCGTCGTCCCCGACGGCGTTCGGGACGAAGTGACGACCGAACCGGCCCGGACGAACCTCGACCGGTTCGTCGACGACCACGACGTCGTGACCGGTTCCGTCGAGACCGACTGGACCGAGGACGCCATGCGCGTACTGGACGCGACGGCCCCGACCAGCGACGTGCGCGTGATCGAGGGTGTCCTCGACGCGACCGATGGATCGGATGTGGGGGACGACGACACGGGTCCGACGGTCGGCCTGCTCTCCGACGACCGGCGACTCCGAACCGTCGCGGAGGGGTTCGGCGCGACCGTGTCCGGTACTTTCGGCGTCGTCGTCCGGGCGGCGGTCTCGGACAAGTACTTCTCGCAGTCACAGGCCAAACGGGTCGTTCGCCGGATCGACAGCCACGGTCTGCACCTGACCGGCGAGTTGCGCGAACAGGCCGTCGGCTCCGCGGAATCATAGCTGGAAAGGGACAGCGGTTGGTTGATCGCCGCCCTGCCACCGCAGGGACGCAGACACTGCCGGTCTCGCGGGAACACATTCAGCAGAGCTGTTCCCTGCTCCCGCTCGACTGCCAGCGATCAGTCCTACGGACTGAGTCGCTGCCGGTCTCGCGGGAAGAGAACGGCTTCCCGGATGTTGCCCAGCCCGAGCATCGTCATGATGAGGCGCTCGCCGCCGAGGCCCCAGCCGGCGTGGGGCGGCATGCCGTACTTGAACATCTTGGTGTAGTACTCGAAGGCCTCGGGGTCGAGTCCCTGCTGTTCGAAGCCCTCGACGAGGTGGTCGTAGCGGTGTTCACGCTGCCCGCCCGAGACCAGTTCCATCGACGGGTGCATCATGTCGAAGCCCGTCGAGACGTCCGCGTCGTCGTCGTGATCCTTGATGTAGAAGGGCTTGATCTCGCTGGGCCAGTCCGTGATGAAATAGTGTTCGCCCACCTCCTGTCCGAGGACGTGTTCTGCCTCCGTCGAGAGGTCGTCGCCCCACACGAGCACTTCGTCGAGTTCGCCCGTCGCGTTGATCCGTTCGAGGGCCTCCTCGTAGGTGATCCGCGGGAAATCGCCTTCGGGGACCTCGAATTCGTCCTGCAGATCCAGCGCGTCGAGTTCGTCCTGGCAGTTCTCGGCGACGCCCTCGTAGGCCGCTTTCACGATGGTCTCGCAGGCGTCCATCGCCTCGGTGTGGTCGTAGAAGGCCGACTCGAAGTCGATGGAGGTCGCCTCGTTGAGGTGCCGGGGCGTGTTGTGTTCCTCGGCGCGGAAGATCGGGCCGATCTCGAAGACGCGTTCGAGGCCGGAGCCGACCATCAGTTGCTTGAACAACTGGGGGCTCTGGTTCATGAACGCCTCGCGGCCGAAGTACGTGATCGGGAACAGCTCGGTCCCGCCCTCGGTTCCCGTGGCGACGATCTTGGGCGTGTTGATCTCCGTACAGCCCAGGTCACGGAAGGCGTCGCGGACTGCCGCCAGTGCCGCGGCGCGGATCTCGAAGATAGCCTTGACCTCGTCTTTCCGGAGGTCCAGCGTCCGGTTGTCCAGCCGGGTCGGGAGTTCGGCGTCGACCTTGCCGGAGGGGTCCAGCGGCAGTTCGGGGTCGGCCTCGGCGACCACGTCGACGGAGTCCGGGACGATCTCGACGCCGGTCGGCGCGCGCTCTTCTTCCTCCACGTCACCGGTCACGGCGACGACGCTCTCGCGGTGGACGTCCAGCCCCGTCTCCACGAGATCGTCGTCCATCTCGTCTTTCTCGAACTTGACCTGGATCTTCCCGGTCGTGTCGCGGATGATGATGAAGGCGATACCACCCAGGTCGCGGATCTCGTGGACCCAGCCGGCGACGGTGACCGTGTCGCCCGGCTCGGCGTCTGCAGTGTAAGTGCGGTCGTCCATGCTGTCCGGTATCGGCGGCCGGGACTTAAGCCCCCGCGTTTCCCGTCAGGCGGGGACGGGCACGGAATGAGTCGGACGCCCGGCGACGGTACACTTTTTGTCGGGTGCCCAGTCCACTCGCTATGAGCGACAGAGACGATATCGTCGAGCTCGACGCGCTCGATCGCCACATCATCTATCGGCTCCAGCACGACGCGCGCAACACGTCCGCGAGCACGATCGCCGAAGAGATGGAGGTGGCGGCGAGCACCGTCCGCAACCGGATCAATCGACTCGAGGACCGTGGCGTCATCAAGGGCTACTACCTCGACGTCGACTACGAGCGGACCGGGTTCCAGCTCCACACGCTCATCATCTGTAACGCCGATATACCGGAGCGTGAGGAGCTGGCCAGCCAGGCCCTCGAGATCGAGGGCGTCGTCGCCGTCCAGGAAGTGATGACCGGAAACGAGAACGTCCACGTGGAAGTCGTCGGGAGCGACGGCGACGACCTCAGCCGCATCGGTCGTGAACTCGACGCGCTCGGCCTCGAGGTCCTCGACGAGGACCTCATCCGGAACGAGTACGTCCACCCCTACGAGGGGTTCGCCCCGGATCGAGGCCTCTCGAAGTAGCGTAACGTTTCGACTCTTTGCGCGCCCATATTTTCCGCATTGCGCAAAATAATCGGTCTATTTATCCCGTTCCAGCAACGACTAGCGATCAGACGGCGGACGAACCACTGGATTCGGGCGGCACATCGCCCGGAGGGCCTAGCGTCTGTCGATCGAGCATCCAACGATGACGACTCAAAACCGGCCGATTCCCGGCGATTTACTCGCTGACGACGGACCGATCCTGATCGTCGGCAGTGACGATGCCAGGGGGGTCGCTACGCGACTTGCCGAATCCGCAACGGTTCGGTTCGCCAGCGCCGATGCGGGACTCGTTCGGCAGGCGACCGCCGCCGGACTGGACGCCAGTCACGTCGATGTGACCGACGCAGGGAGTCTCCGTGGGGTAACGGCGGGGATCGACACGGCAGTCGTTACTTTCGACCCGGACCGCACGGCGCTGTTGACGGCGCAGTTGCTCCGCGTGAGTTGCGGCGTCGAGACCGTGATCGCGTGTATCGCCGAGCGAGCGTACCGTGACGCGTTCGAGAACGCGGACGTTCACTTCCTCGACGCATCGTCGTTGCTGGCCGGTGCCGTCCGTGATCAGCTCTCGTCCCCGGAGCCGGGTTCCTGAGAAAACCCACTTCTACTGTCATTTCCACCCCACACAATGCCGAAAGAACTCGAACGTGATCTCGGACTGCCCGCAGTGATCGCGATCAGCGTCGGTGCGATGGTCGGGAGCGGTATCTTCATCCTGCCTGGACTGGCGCTGAAGACAGCCGGCCCAGCGGTCATCCTGGCGTATCTGGTCGCCGGAATCCTCGTCTTGCCCGCCGCCCTGAGCAAGGCGGAGATGGCGACGGCGATGCCCGAAGCCGGCGGGACGTACATCTACATCGAGCGGGGGATGGGTCCGTTACTCGGCACGATCGCCGGCGTGGGGACGTGGTTCTCGCTCGCGTTCAAGGGCGCGTTCGCGCTCATCGGCGGCGTCCCGTACCTGCTGTACCTGTTCGAGCTCCCGGTCAAACCCGTCGCGCTCGCGCTAGCGGCCCTCCTGATCGTCGTCAACCTCGTCGGCGCGAAACAGACCGGCCGACTCCAGATCGGGATCGTCGTCGTGATGTTGCTGGCGATGGTGTGGTTCGTCGTCTCCGGCCTCCCGAACACGACCGGGAGCTACTACGGCGGGTTCTTCGAGAAGGGCGCCGGTGGGCTGCTCGCCGCGACTGGACTGGTTTTCGTCTCCTACGCCGGCGTGACCAAAGTCGCCAGCATCGCCGAGGAGATCGAAGATCCCGACCGGAACATCCCCCTCGGGATCCTCGCCTCGCTCGGGTTCACGACGGTGCTGTACGTCCTCATCGTCGTCGTGATGGTCGGCGTGACGCCGCCGGCCGTGCTGAGCGACTCGGCGGTCCCGATGATCAACGCCGCCGAGGCGACACTCGCCTTCCCCGGCGTAGTCGCCATCATCGTCGCAGCCGTCCTCGCGCTGATCAGCACCGCCAACGCCGGTATCCTCTCCTCGTCACGGTACCCGTTCGCGATGGCTCGCGACAAGCTCGCTCCCCCGTCGCTGACGGAGATCCACGAGTCGTGGGGGACCCCGTCGAGAGCGATCACGCTCACCGGCGTCGTGATGGTGTTGCTCATCGCGTTCGTGCCCATCGAGGAGATCGCGAAACTTGCGAGCGCCTTTCAGATCGTCGTCTTCGCCCTCGTCAACGGTGCAGTCGTTGCCTTCCGCGAGGGTGACGTAGGCGAGTACGACCCGAGTTTCGAGTCGCCGCTGTACCCCTGGACCCAGATCGCCGGGATCGTCGGCGGACTCGCGCTCATCGGCTTCATGGGCACGATCCCGCTTGTCGGGGCGCTCGTCATCACTGTCGGGTCGGTCCTGTGGTACCTCTACTACGCCCGCGGGAAAGTCGAGCGCGAGGGGGCGGCGACCGACGTACTCCGGCGAGCGATCGGGCAGGAGGCCATCGAACGCACGAAGTCGACGTTCGAGGAGATCGAGGGGTACGAGGTGGTGGTCGCGATCACGGAAGCCACGAGCGCGGACCGCGAGCGGTCGCTGGTCCGGATCGCCGCCGACATCGCCCGAAAGAACGACGGGAGCGTTACCGTCGTCCAGTTCGACGAGGTGCCGGATCAGGCACCGCTCGGCCACGCCTCCGAGACCATGTCGGCGTCCGACGAGGACTTCGAGCGACGCACGGCCGAATTAACGGAGGAGTTCGACGTCCCGATCCAGTACGGCGAGCTCGTCAGCCACGATGTCAAGCGAGCGGTCGTCAACTTCGCCGAGGACGAGGACGCCGACTTCCTGTTGCTCGAACGTGAGGACGCTTCGCCGTACGCGTCGATCTTCGGCACGAGCGGGGAGTGGATCACGCGGAAGGCCCCCTGTGACGTGTTGTTGATCGAAGAGCGGGACCTCACGGACATCCACTCCATCACGGTCGTGACCGACGACGGCCCGTTCGATCCGCAGAAAATCGCCATCGCGAACGCGCTGGCGAGCGAGACGGGGTCGCGAATCGACCTCCGCTACCCCGTCACCGGGAGCGCGACCGAACCCCAGCGCGAGACCATCGAGGAGTATCTGTCCGAACTGGAGGAGCTCTGTTCGGTGCCCGTCTACCGCTCGATCGTCGAGAGCGACGAGCCAGCACACGACTTCGTCTCGGCCACCGACCCGGCCGACGTGTTGATCATCGGGACCGACGGCGGTCGCCTCCGGAGCAACCTGTTCGGCCGGCCCGCCGACTGGATCGTCGACAGCGTCGACTGTACTGCCGTCCAGATCGAACCGGCCGGCTCCGACGGACCCGGGTTCCTCCGGCGGGTGGTCGAGCGACTCGTCTTCTGAGTCCCGGTCGAAACGACCGCTCCCCGGCCGAGCGCCGACGCCACGCCGGCGAGTCTCACCGCGGACATCCAGGAGACATTTTTAGGCGAACCGAAAGCACTAAACGCGTGTTTAGGTATGCCTAAAACAAAGTGGAGACGACACACACCGCGCCGACACGCCGACAGTACATCACAGGCGGGAGTGCGCTGGCGGCCGGCGGCCTGCTCGTGGGCTGTTCGGACATCGTGGGCCAGGGAGAGGGGGATAGCGGCGATGGAAACCGGACGGATTCGGGCGGGTCCTACACGGTCGAGATGGCACCGACGGGCGAGGGCAGCTTCGACAGCGTACCCGAGACGTGGGCGGTCTACTGTCCCGGGTACGCGGACATGGGCGTCGCGCTCGGGCAGGCGGACGGCCTGCAGAGCGCCGGCTACAAGCCCCGCTTCTACACCCGCTGGTACGACGAACTCGACGGAGTCAGCGTCGACAAGGACTCGCTGTACGAACTGTACCAGAGCGGGATCGACCAGGAGATCTTCTTCGAGATGGACGCGGACGTCCACGTGATCGACCCGAACTGGCTGATCAACAACTTCGACGGCTGGGAACGAACTGACGTCGACGAAATCCGCGACACAGTCGGGCCCTTCGTCGACAACCTCATCTTCCGACAGACGGGCGTCTGTCACGGGGACTACCGTTACTACTCGATGTACGAGGCCTTCGAGAAGGTCGCCGAGGTGTTCCAGGCGACGGATCGGTACGAGGCATTCGAGTCCCTCCACGACGAGTACGTCCGGGGCCGGGTCGCAGACGCCCTGCCACCCGAGTCCGAACGTCCCACCGGTCTGTTCGCCCACGCCAACGGCACCGAGCCGGAGGTGTTCTCCCCGTACCGCTTCGACACCGGCGGGACCAGCGTCAAACACTGGCGTGACCTCGGCGTGAGAGACGCGCTCGTCGGGACCGACGTGCAGGGGTTCAGCTCGACGAACCGCAAACGCATCGACTACGAGCAGTTGCTCGAAATCGACCCGGACGTCCTCTTGCTCGAGGGCCACGGGAGCAAGACGGCCACCGAGTTCGAGAACACCGTCGTCGAGTACATGCGCAACCACGACGTGGCGAGTGAACTGACGGCCGTCCAGAACGGCCGCGTCTTCAGAGGCGGTCCGACCTACCAGGGACCGATCTACAACCTCTTTCTCGTCGAGCGCGGGGCGAAGGATCGGTACCCGGACCGGTTCTCCGGCGAACTGTTCGACCGCGACCGCGTCGCCGACATCGTCGCTGGGGCGCTCTGAGATGCCACCGGGATCGACGGACTACAGTCTGGGGGGTGACCGCTCTCGATGACCGAAGAGGAACGGGCGAGCGAAGACGGGGACCGAAGTCTCGCGGATCGGACGACGCCGTGGCGGGCACGCGAGACTGGCGCTGGCGGCGGACTGACGGGCCGTCTGGTCCGCCGGTTCGCGTGGCTCGACGCCCCGTTGTTCGCCCTGATCCTCGGGAGTACGGCCGTCGTCGTCGTCGGGGGACTCGTGCAGGTCAGCATGGGCTCTTACGAGATGACCATCGGCCAGGCCTGGGCGGCGGTGTTCAACCCCAACGTCCTGTTCGACCCACAGGCGTGGGACGCGTTCCTGCTCGGCGAGGCCGTCCCGGAGATGCGTACCGAGAGCCTGATCGTCTGGAACATCCGACTGCCACGGGTGCTCGTCGCGGTTCTCGTCGGCATGAACCTCGCGGTCTCGGGCGCGATCTTCCAGGCCGTGACCCGGAACGAACTCGCGAGCCCGTTCATCCTCGGCGTGTCCTCGGGTGCCGGGCTGGCGATCCTGCTGACGCTCGTGGCCTTCGCCGGCGTCACGCTCGTCGTGCCGCTGGTCGTCACCGAGATCACGCTCGGACTCTCGGCCCTCTTGCCCGTGATCGCCGCGATCGGCGGGATCGCCGCCTTCCTGCTGGTCTACGCCATCGCCTGGAAGAACGGGACCTCGCCGGTACGGCTGGTGCTCGCCGGCGTCATCGTCAGCACCGTCTTCGGCTCGCTCCAGACCGCGATGTTCTTCTTCGCCGATAACATCGGTGTCGTCCAGTCGGCGATCCAGTGGACGACGGGCTCGCTGACCGGCGTCGACTGGGAACAGGTCCGGATCGCGATCCCCTGGACCGTCTTCGGGCTCGCACTCGCGATCCTGAGCGACAGACAGCTGAACGTCCTCCTGCTGGGCGAGAGTACCGCGAAGTCCCTGGGGATGCGCGTCGAGCGCGCGCGGTTTGGTCTGTCGGCCGTCGCGGTCCTGCTGGCCGCGGCGAGCATCGCCGTCGCCGGCATCGTCAGCTTCGTCGGCCTGATCGTCCCTCACGTCGTCCGCAACGTCGTCGGCAGCGACTACCGGAAGCTGCTGATCGGCTGTCTGTTCGCCGGCCCGGCGCTGATGGTCGCCGCCGACGTGGGCGCGCGACTCGCGCTGCGCCCCACGCAGATCCCCGTCGGCATCGTCACCGGCCTCGTGGGTGGGCCGTACTTCCTCTATCTGATGCGCAGGCAGGAGAACCTGGGTGAGATCTGATGGGGGAACGCGGATTCGCCACGGACGGCGGCGTCGGCTCGACACTGGGTGGGGACGACGACGGAGATGGGACCGACGACAGCCCCGCGACCGACAGCGACGGGGGCGGCGCGAGCGAGTTCGGCGGCGAGGACATCGTGGTCGGCTATCCAAACGCCGACGAGCCGGTGGTCGACGGCGAGTCGATCCGCGTCCCGCCGGGCGAGGTGACCGCCCTCGTCGGCCCCAACGGGAGCGGCAAGAGCACCCTGCTGAAGGGGCTTGCCGACCAGTTGTCCCTGGACCGGGGCACCGTCCGGGTCGACGGCACCGAGGTCCACGAACTCGGGGCGAAGCGACTCGCCCGGAAACTCGGCCTGCTCTCGCAGGACAACGCCGCGCCCAACAGCATCACCGTCGAGAAACTGGTCGCACACGGCCGGTATCCCCACCGCGGCGCGTTCGAGTCGCTGTCAGACGCCGATCGAGACGCCATCGACCGCGCCATCTCGATGGCCGGCGTCGACCACCTCCGGGACCGCGAGGTCGGGAGCCTCAGCGGCGGCCAACAGCAACTGGCCTGGATCGCCATGGCGCTGGCTCAGGAGACCGACGTACTCCTGCTCGACGAACCGACGACGTTCCTCGACCTGCGCCACCAGCTCCAGGTGATGGAGATCGTCGAACGCCTCCGCGACGAGAGCGAGACGACCGTGGTGCTCGTGCTCCACGACATCGAGCAGGCGGCCCAGTACGCCGATCACGTCGTCGCGCTCGAAGACGGCGCGATCTGCGCCCGCGGTTCGCCCGAGTCGGTCGTCACGGAGGGCCTGCTGGCCGACGTGTTCGGCATCGACGCCGCGGTCACGAGGACCGACCACGGCCCGCAGGTCACGCCGCTGCGGGCGCTCGGCGATGGAGACGGCGGGAACGAAACGGGCGAATCGGACGGAGCCGAAGAGTAGTCAGTTCGCGTCTCGCGCGCCTTCGACGGTCTCGCGGACGGCCTCGACGCCCTCGTCGTGGACGAGATCGCCGACGATCACCACGTCGGCCTCCTGGGCCATCTGGTGGGCCGAGTCGTAGTCGTGGATGCCGCCGCCGTAGAACAGCGTGGCTTCCTCCAGGGCCTCGCTTGCCGCCCGGACCTTCGATGGGTCACCCAGCGTGCCCGAGTACTCGACGTAGACGATCTCCTGGCCGAACATCTGTTCGGCGACCTCGGCGTAGGCGGCCACGTCGTCGGCGTCCTGCTCGCAGTTGGCCCCAGTGTAGGTAGCCACGGACGCCTCCGGGTTGAGGACGATGTACGCCTCCGTCCAGGTGCGCGACCAGTCGATGTCGTCGTCCAGCCGGACCCACTCCTTGTGTGCGCCGGTCGTCCACGTCACGTCGCCGGCGTTCATCACGATGGGGACGAGGTAGCCGTCGTGGACGTCGCTGTGGACGACCGAGGACGGGTTGGACGGTTCGATGTACATCGGGATGTCGTACTTGCCGCAGGCCTCGACGACCCGCTCCATCTTCTCTTCGGTCATCCCGGTGGTGCCGCCGACCTCGATGGCGTCGGTCCCGGTCGCCGCCACGTCCTCGAACGTCTCACCGTCGACCAGCGACTTGTCCGGGTCGATCTTCAGGATGTGATCCCACTCCGTCCATGGCCCGCTCATACCCGGCAATTCCGACGAACCGTGAAAACTACTTCGGAAAGGCAGTCGGACGCGCCACGCCGCTCTGGGAGTCGGCGAATCGATGGGTCAGTCGCCCTCAGCTGCCACTCATACGGGGCGGCGAGTGCGAGCGCCCCAGCGTTCCACCGCGTCGGTCTCGGCGATACCGAGCGCCGACAGGACCCCGCCGACGATCGCGACCAGCCAGGCGCGTGGCAAGTCGGCCACGGGCACGAGACCGACGGTCGCGACGAGCACGCCGAGCACGAAGACGGCCTGGACGAACACGACGGCACCGGCGGCCCGCACCCGACCGACGCCGGCGCGGCCGCCGACGGCGAGGCACTCCGCGACCGCGTGCCCCGAGACGACGACCACCCCGACCAGCGTGACCGACGTTCCGGCGGCCAGGACGGCCGCGAGCGCCGCGCCCTCGACGAACCGGTGGAGCGCGACGGCCCCCGCGGTCACGTCCGCACAGAGCCCACACCCGCCCCAGGTCGCGACCAGGACGCCTGCGGCTCCGCCCACCACGATACCGACGGCGCCGACCGACGGCTGTCGGAGGCCGACCGACAGGACCGCCGTCACGCCGACCGCGACGAGCAGTGCGCCGATCGCGACGTCGAGCCGCCGGGTGCCGTCCGGTGCCCGGTTTCGTCGCCCCGCGGCGACCACGCCGGCGAGCAACCCGACAGCCGTCACGGCCGCAACCGCAGGCCACGGATCGATCCCGGCGGCATCGCGGGTCGGGTCGGCTCCGTGCGCGGCGACGGGTGCGACGCCGAGACACGCCCCAGCCAGCGCCGGGAGCGCCGCCGCCACCACCCGACCCCACCGTCTCCGAGACGGAATGGGCGCCATCAGACCGCGTCTGGACCACGCTTGCCGGTGCGGATCTGGACGGCGTCGTCGACGTCGACGACGAATATCTTCCCGTCGCCAGGGTCGCCCGTGTGGGCGGCCTCGGAGATGGCGTCGACGACGTCGTCGGCGGGGACGTCGGCGACGACCGTCTCCAGTTTGACCTTCTCGTGGAGGTCGACGACGTACTCCTCACCGCGCCACTGACCTTTCTTGACCGGCTGGCTCCCGCGGCCGCGGACGTTCGTCACCGTCAGCGACGGTGCGCCGACCTCCGCCAGGCCCTTTTTTACCTCGCTGAGCTTCCCCGGTCGGATGAACGCCACGATCATCTGGATGTCGGCGGCCATCCTCAGTCGTCACCCCCGTCGGTGACGGCCGGGCCGTCGGACGGCTGGCGCGAGCCACCGGTCCCAGCGATGCCGCGGTCGCCGAACTCGGGATAGGTCTCGATGCCGTGTTCCGAGGCGTCCAGCCCTTCGAGTTCCTCCTCGCGGTCGACCCGTGCCCAGCCGAGGGCTTCGAGCAGGCCGTACGCGACCAGCGTGATCACCGCGGCCCAGGCCGCGAGGACGACGATCCCGACGATCTGGATACCGAGTTGGCCGAACGAGAACGCCGCGTTCGTGTTGACGAACGGGACCGCCAGCGCGCTGAGTGCCCCTGCGGACCCGTGAACCGGGAAGACGGCACAGACGTCGTCGATCCCGACGCGTTCGAGCACGTCGAAGACCAGCACGACCTGGACGCCGGCGATGAATCCGACGACGAGCGTCGCCGCCCAGCTGGCGACCGCCGCGATGCTACAGACGCTGACCAGGCCGGCGAGCAGGCCGTTCGCGGTCATGAGCGTGTCGACTTTCCCCTGCCGGACCAGTCCGACCAGCGCCGCACCGATGCTGCCGGCCCCCATCACGAGCGCCGTGTTGATCGCGACGCGGCCGGCGTACGCGTAGTCGGCGAGTGCCAGCGCACCGGCGTCGGTGACCTGGAACACGTTGATCGCGGTCCCGATGTTGAAGCCGTACCAGCCGAACGCGAGGATGAGTGTCCCGAGGACGGCGTAGGGGAGCGAGTGGCCCGGAATCACGTTCGCCGTGCCGTCGTCGTCGAACTTGTCCACCCGTGGTCCCACGACGTAGGCGGCGACGAGTCCACAGACTCCACCGACCATGTGGACGACCGTCGCGCCGGCGAAGTCGATGTAGCCGAGTTGTCCGAGGAAGCCACCGCCCCAGGTCAGTCCGGTCGCCACCGGATAGATGAGCGCCCCGACGAGGACCGTGAACACGAGGTAGCCGCCGAGTTGCGCCCGTTCGGCGACGGCCCCGGAGACGATGGACGCCGCGACCATCGAGAACGCCGCACCGAACAGGATCGAGGCCCACGCGGTCGACCCGGCCGAGAGGTGGCCGAACGGCGCAGTGATCGCGCTGCCGGAGGTGAGGCTGGCGACGACCGCGGACACCGCGACGCCGACCACGAAGTACGCGATGACGCCGACGCCCCACGTGAGGACGTTCTTCGTCAGCTGGTTGGCGACGTTCTTCGAGCGCACCTGGCCGGACTCGAGCATCCCGAAGCCGGCGTGCATGAAGAACACGAGAGTGGTCGCGACGAACACCCAGACGAGGTTGACCCCCTCGGCGACGACGCCCGGGTCGACCTGTAGCAGGCCCGTCATCTCAGTCGTCCCCCGTCGAGGTCAGGTCGTGGTCGGTGTGACACGGTTCCGGTGGGAGCGTGATCGACGGATTCTCGTCGAGGAACCCTTCCGGTTTGAGCGAGAAGCTGGCGATCTCGACCGGCAACACCGGCCAGTCCTCCGCGCGGGTCACGTGATTGACCCCCTGCGTGTACCAGACGACGACGTCCTCGCCGTCGAGGTCCCGGTCCTGTTCGACCCACTCGGCGAGGCCGCCCGTCTCGTCGTTCTGGTTGGGGTAGTCGCCGGCGGCGTACATCTCGTCCTCGTCGTACTGGGTCGCCCAGAAGTTGTGGTCGATGAAGCCCGCGCGCTTGCTGGTGCTGGAGTTGGGCCGGGCCGGTGAGACGACGTTGTCGTGTGGTTCGAGTTTGTATCCGCAGGGACGACCGTAGGAGTTCGTCGTCTCCGTGCTCTCGACACGCCAGTACTTGCCGTTCAGCGGATCGATGTCGTCGGGCGACTGGCCTTCCGTCTCGACGAGCGTCTCCTCGGCCTTGAACGCCTTCCTGCGCTCGTCACCGACCGGTTCGTTGTGGACTTCCTTGACGCGGTTTGGCGTGCCGTCGATGTCGAAGTCCAGCCGGAAGTTGAAGTGGTGCTGGTGGATCGGCGTCTTGAGCTGTGGGGCGACGATGGCGTACTCGCCGTTCGTGTCGGTCGCGTCCACGCCCGCGGGCACGACCCCGTTCGAGTCGATCCCCGTCAGCCTGACTTCGCCCTCGATGGATCCGTCGGGGTAGAAGTACCAGTAGAACCCGTAGTCGTAGTTGTACACCGTCGCGATGAACGAGATGACCAGCCGGCGACGCCGACGAATCTCGGTGTGACCCTTCCGCCACTCGGTGTGTTTCCAGAGGACGCCGTCGTCCTCTTCGTGCATGCAGACGGCGTTCTCGAGGACGTCCGCCTCGCCGTCGGTGTCGTTCATCACGGCGTCGAAGTAGTGCATCACGCCGAGGCAGTCACACCCCTCCGTCAGCGTGTTCGCCATCCGACCGACGTGGAACTCCCCGATGTCGAACGCCTCCTTCCAGGAGTGGTTCTCGTCGCTGTCGCCGTACGGAACGGCCATCTCGGAGGCCGACGCCCGGTGGAGCACCTTCCGTTCTTCCTCGCCGTCGTCGAAGGACACGTCGTGGAAGACCAGGCCCTCCCGGGGCGTCCAGCCGACGCGGAACGACCAGTCGAGCCACTCGACCTCGTGGCCGTCGACCTCGAAACTGGGGCCGTCGGGCTGGACGACGTCGAGGTGTTCGAAGTCGTCGCGGGTGTCGACGCGATCGGCACGGAAGTCGGCGTCTTCAGGTGGGAGCGGATTCTCCTCGTCGACGACGCCGTTGTCTTCGATCTTCACGACCTCCTCCGCGTCCATGTCGACGAACGCGAACAGGCCCTCGATGGGACGGGCGTACCCGTTGTCTTCGGGTTCGGTTCGAATCCAGGAGATAGCCCGGAGGAGCCGCCGATCCTCGTACTCCGGGGGTTCGAAACCGCTGGCCGGCCAGGGGTCGACGATCGCGAGGTCGAAGTTCTCGACACCGCGTTTGGCCGCCGCCTCCTGCCACTCCGGATCGTTCTTGACGATCTCCGCTGCGAGGTCGACTTCGTCGGGGGAGATCGCCGGTTGGACACCCTCCACGTGGTCGACGGACCGGAGTTCGCCGTCGGTGATCGAGACCGTTGCCTCGTACGTCTCCTCGTCCTGCCGAACGATGATGAACGCGTCCCGCTCGAACGCATCACCAGGTTCGTACGCCTCTACTACCGCTTTCGACGGTTCGTCGAGGACTACCGTGTGATACACGGCGTCGTCTCCAACGTCCCACTCGGTTTCGAGCACGTTGACCGCGGCCTCGACCTCGCCGCTCGTCAGTGGATCGAGCGGGTGATCCGGTGCCTCTTCCGCCGCCTCGGTTTGGCTGTGAGTCGTCGTCATATTTTTACTAATTTACGAATTTTCTGAATTCCCAGCCACTATTCTCCCAAACGCACCACGCTTACACAGCATTATGCATCAGAACCAGACGAACCGGGAGTTGATATGAATGGTTCACCACCGCGGAGTGGTAAACGTCTGACCGGGCGTCTGGACGCCCAGGGCGGACGTTCGACGAATCACCGGCACGGCGGACGGGGCGACGGGAATAAACACATAAATTTTTTAAATCTACCCATATCCACAACATTTAGTCATTTATCCGAGTTTAGAGACAATATTCACCATACAATGTGGCATTATATTAGGAAAACCTACATTGATGTCGAAGTTCAGTGATGGCACGTGACGTCCGACGGTATGTACCTCCGGGAGATGGGCCTCTCGGAGTACGAAGCGAACGCGTACGTGAGCCTGCTGCAACAGGGGACGTCGCCGGCCAAGGACGTCGCTGCGTCCGCGGACATCCCGCAGTCGCGAGTGTACGACGTACTCGATTCACTGGAGTCGAAGGGGTTCGTGAAGGTTCAACCCGGCCGTCCCAAACAGTTCGGGTCGGTCGAGCCGAGCACGGCCGTCGAGCAGTTCTGCACGTTCAAGCAACGCGAACAGACGAACGAACTGGAGGAGATTCGGACGCTCGGCGAGGAGTTCGTGGAGACGGTCGACGAGAGCGATCCCGGGGCCGCCGCCCCGGAGACGGATATCGGCTGGTCGTACCCGAACCGACACTACATCCTGGAACGGCTCGAGTTGCTCACCGACGAAGCGGAGTCCGAGATCCACATGATCACGACCCCGAAGAGTTTCGAGCGAATACTCAACCACCACGGGTCGCTCCTCGAACGGAGGGCCGACAGCGGCGTCTCGATCCAGGCGCTGGTCGCCGACGACCGGTCGATCAAGGCCCCAGTCCGGGAGCGCGCGACCGCGATCATGGACATCCGTCGGGTCGAAGAGATCCGGGGGCGGCTGTACATGTACGACGCGACGGAGATTCTTCTGGCCTACCACGTGCCCAACGAGGACGGCTACGTCGGCATCTCGACGGCGAGCAGTCACCTCTGTGTGACGTTGAAACACCTGTTCGAGGTCCAGTGGCAGGACGGCACCCCGCCCCTCGAGGCGTAGTCCGGGACCACCGACCGGGCCTGGTCGTTCAGTCCGCGGCTTCCGCGCCCGCCTGCTGTTGCCACTCGCGGATCTGGTCGGCACTGACCCCCTGGACCGTCGTCGCGACCGCCTCGGGGTCGACGGTCTCCAGGTCCGCCAGCGTCTCGATGTCCGCGTCGGCCAGTTTCTCGGCCGTGCGCTCGCCCAGCCCGTCCAGATCCACCAGATCGTCGACCGCCTGCCGGGCCTGATACTCCTGGTAGTTACAGATCGGACAACCCAGTTCCCAGGGCTCGTCGCCGTTGTGGACGATCAACTCGGGCAGATCGTGCTCGTCACAGCGCTCGTCGGTCACCTCGATCTCGCCCCGGCGCGGCAGCGGCAGGGAGTACTCACAGTCTGGGTACCGCGTACACCCGACCAGCCGCGACCCGTTCCGGAGCTGTTTGATCGCGAGGTCACCCCCCTCCTCGGCCCCACAGTCCGGGCAGTCGCCGATCACCTCGTCCTCGCTCTCGTCGGCCTCGTCGGCCGCACACTGGGGACAGCCGTGGACGAACGTGTCCCGCCCCGCGAGCATCTTGACGTGCCGCAGGCCGTGCTCCTCACACGCTTCCTCCAGCACCTGGGGCTGGCCCGTGCTCGGCAGGGGCAGGGTGTACCGACAGTCCGGGAAGCCGTCACAGCCCACGAAGTGGGAGCCGTGGCGGCTCTTCCGGATCAGCAGGTCGTGGTCGCTCTCGGGACAGGGGCCCAGCGTGCGGTCGGCCTTCAGCGACTGCTGGAGGTGATCGCCGACCTCCTCGCGGGAGTCGTGGAGTTCCTCGAACACGCGTTCGAGCATCTCCCGTGACTCCTCGGTCACGTCGTCGAGCGTCGCCTCGCCGCTGGCGATAGCCGCCATGTCGGCCTCGAGTTCGGCAGTCATCTCCTCGCTGACGACGTGGTCGGCGAACTCCTCGGCGGCCTCGACGACGGCCTTGGCCAGCGTCGTCGGCCGGGGCGGGTCGTTCTCGATGTACCCGCGGTCGTACAGCTTCTCGATCACGTTGTGCCGGGTCGCCTTCGTCCCGATACCCATGTCCTCCATGCGCTCGATCAGCCGCGACTGGCCGTAGCGACGGGGCGGCTGGGTCTGCTTGGCCTCCAGTTCCACGTCCGACACTGCGAGTTCCGCGCCCTCCGCCACGTCGGGGACGAAGTTCTCGCTCGCGCTGGAGTAGGGGTAGACCGCGTGATACCCCGGTTCCACCAGACGCTTGCCGTTTGCCTTCAGCTGACAGCCGTTGGCGTCCGCGACGACGCGCAGGTGTTCCCAGGTCGCGGGTTCCGCGACGGTCGCGAAAAAGCGGCGGACGATCAGTTCGTAGACCTCCCACTCGTCGTCGTCGAGTTCGCTCCGGTTCGGGAGTTCGCCCGTCGGGTGGATCGGCGGGTGGTCGGTCGTCTCCTCGTCGCCACGCGTGGGTTCGATCTCGTCGAGGTTGAGCAGGCCGGCGGCGTCAGCGCCGAAGGTGTTCGTGTCGGTGAATGCCGCGAGCAGTTCCTCTGGGTCGAGGTCCTCGGGGTACACCGTGTTGTCCGTGCGCGGGTACGTCACGTAGCCGGCGGTGTACAGTTCCTCGGCGATGCTCATCGCCCGCTGGGCGGAGTAACCCAAAGAGCCCGCGGCGCTGATGAACTGCGTGGTGTTGAACGGCGCGGGCGGGTCGTCGGTCCGGGTGCGCCGCCGGACCTCGGTGACGGTCGCGCTGGAGGCGTCCAGCAACCGCTCGTGGGCCTCGTCGGCGGCGTCCTCGTCCCAGACGCGTTCGGCCTCCTTGCCGTCGTCGTCGTAGAAGTACTGGGCCTCGAAGGCGTCGCCGTCGTCGGTCAGGTCGGCGAACAGCTCCCAGTAGTCGTCGGGCTCGAAGGCCTCGATCTCCCGTTCGCGGTCGACGATGAGCTTCAGCGTCGGCGACTGCACCCGCCCGACGGAGATGAAGTCGTCACCCAGTTGCCGGGCCGACAGCGACAGGAATCGGGTGAGCGCCGCCCCCCAGATCAGGTCGATGATCTGACGGGCCTCGCCCGCCGCCGCGAGGTCGAAGTCCAGGTCGTCGGGGTCCCCGAAGGCGTCTTTCACCTCGCGTTCGGTGATCGAAGAGAATCGGACCCGCTTGATCGGCACCTCGGTCTCGTCGCGGATGATCTCGTAGGCCTCCTTGCCGATCAACTCGCCCTCGCGGTCGTAGTCGGTCGCGATGACGGCCTCGTCGGCCCGGCCCGCGAGCTGGCGGAGCGTGCGGACGATGTTCTCCTTGGTCGCGGACTTGGTGATCTCGGCGTCGATCAGCTCGACGGGTTCGACGTCGCGCCAGTCGCCGTACTCCGGCGGGAAGTCGACGCCGACGACGTGGCCCGACAGGCCGACGACGCGCTTGTCGCCCCAGCGATAGACGTTGACGCCGTTCTGACGTTCGGCCTGAGCGCTGTCCTCGCTGAGGATCTCGGCGATGCGCCGCGCGGCGTTGTCCTTCTCCGTGATGATCAACTCCACGGCGGCCCACCTCCCGGTGCGTGGGTGGTCATTCGCCAGGGCCTAAGCGCAGACAGGTTTTGAAGCTTTCGTCCCAGTGAACCGAGGAATCGCAGGACTGCGCGGGGACATACGTCCACGCACCGGCGAGCGCGCAGGTTCAAGGCTTATCAGTTCGCGGCCGCCACAGTAGACCGATGCTCCGCCGCCTGCTGTCGTGGCTCGGATCGGCCGACGACCGCCCAGCCGAGCCCGCGGACCGGGCCGCACGCATTCGCGAGATCGGGCGCGATCCGCTGGCCCACGGCCACGACGCGACCCAGGACGTCCTCGCGGGACTGTCCGACGAGTCCCCACTCGTTCGGACCACCGCCGCGGAGGTGCTGGGCTCGGTCGAAGTCTACCACGAACTGGTCGCCGCCGATCCGCTGGTCGAGCGCCTGGACGACCCCGAGCGGTCGGTCCGACTCGCGGCGGCCGAGGCGCTGACAGTCACCACCGACGCGACGGTCGTCGACGACGTACTGCCGTACGCACTCGCCGACGACCCCGGCGTCCGCGCCGCCGGCGCAGTCGGCCTGTATCACGCGCTCTCACGGGTCACCTACGAGTTCGCGCCGGCACAGGTCGAGGCGCTGTTCGACGCCTTCGCTGCCACGAACGCGGGCGACGCGGGGGCCGAGGACGACGCGCTAGCCCGGGAGTACCTGCTCTCGGCGATCGCCCGGGGTGTGGCGGCGCGAGATCTGTCCGCCCTCGACGCGGATCGGACGGACATTCTCGTGACCGCGCTCGACGACACGATCTCGGTCAGCGGACAGGCCGCCGCCCTGCTCGGCCAGGTCGACGACGAGACGGCGCGCACAGCGCTCCGGGACGCCCGCGAGAGCCACGCCGACGAACGAGTGCGGGACGCTGCGGCCGAGGCGCTGACCGACGGTGCCGAGTGAGAGTCCCAGTCAAAAAGCGCTCGCGGTGCTATCCCTCTAGCTCTTCACGCAGCAACTGGTTCACGTCGCCCGGATCGGCACTGCCGCCGGTCTTCTGCATCACCTGCCCGACGAGGAAGTTGATCGCGTTGTCGTCGCCGTCGTGGTAGTCCTCGACGGCACCGGGGTTCTCGTCGACGGCCTCGGTGACCGCGGCGGCCACCTCGTCGCCGCTGGTCTTGCCCAGGTCCGCTTCCTCGACGACGGCGTCGGGAGTTTTCCCCTCGTCGAGCATCGCCCGGAGCACGGTTTCACGGGCGTTCTTGGCCGTGATCTCGTCCTCGGCGACGAGTTCGACCAGGCGCATCACTTCGTCGAACCGGTCGTCGATGTCCGTGATCTGCATGTCGCGGTAGTTCAGTTCACCGAGGAGGTTGTCCGCGACCCACGTCGCCGCGAGGTCGGGGTCGAACTCCTCGGCCACGTCCTCGAAGAAGTCCGCGACCTGCTTCGTACTGGTGAGTTTCGAGGCGGCCTCGTCGCTGAGGCCGTACTCGGCCTCGAAGCGCTCGCGGCGGGCGTCGGGCAGTTCCGGGATGGCGATCCGCTCTTTCCAGTCGGCTACCTGCAGCGGCGGCAGGTCGGCCTCGCGGAAGTAGCGGTAGTCTTTCTCCGCTTCTTTCGAACGCATCGAGACCGTGTTGCCGTGGGTCTCGTTGAAGTGACGTGTCTCCTGCTCGACCGCCCGGCCGGACTCGACGAGTTTCTTCTGCCGGGACTTCTCGAAGGCCAGGGCCTTCTCCGCACCCTTGTGACTGGAGATGTTCTTGACCTCCGTCCGGTTGGCGTCTTCCAGTACGGACTCGGGAATCGCGCCGTCGTCGTCGACGTCCTCGGCGGGCACCATCGAGAGGTTGGCGTCGATCCGGAGCGACCCGTCACGGCCGGGGTCGAACACGCCGAGATATTCCAGCACCTCTTCGAGTTTTTCGAGGAACTTCCGAACCTCGCCCGGTTCACGGAAGTCCGGTTCCGTGACGATCTCCATCAGCGGCGTGCCGGCGCGGTTGTAGTCGATCAGCGTGTAGTCGGCACGCTCGATGGAGACGGTGCGGCTCTCCAGCCCCTCGGTGCCCTCGCGGACGTGTTTGATGCTCCCGGGGTCCTCTTCGAGGTGGGCCCGGCGGATGTCGACGCTCCGGCGGGTCCCGTCGACGTTGAACTCCAGTTCGCCGTCCTGGCAGATCGGCGCGTCGTACTGCGTGATCTGGAAGTTCTTGGGCAGGTCGGGGTAGTAGTAGTTCTTCCGGTGGAACGTCGTCTCCTCGGGAATCTCGGCGTCGATGGCCTTCCCCACCTTGACCGCGGCCTCGACGGCCCCCTCGTTGGGGACCGGCAGGGCACCGGGGAGACCGAGACAGACGGGGCAGGTGTGGGTGTTCGGCTCGTCGTCGCCGACGTCGGTCGAACAGCCACAGAAGATCTTCGTTGCCGTCTCCAGCTGGACGTGGACCTCCAGCCCGATGACGGCGACGAGATCCCCCGTTTCGGCAGCCTGTGCAGTCATTATCTCGCGAAACGTGTGCCGCCGGCTAAAGGCTAACGACCCGGGCGAGTGCTGGCCGTCGCCACGCCGCGGGCGACCGCAGACGCACCTTTCTTGTCCGTGCTCGCCCAAGTTCCAGTATGGTCTGTGACAAACTGCGCCGCCTGAGTTACGGCTGGTTACTCGTTCAGGGACTACTGGCCGCCGCCAGCCCGAAACGAAACATCAAGCTCAACGCCAAGCTGTGGGGAATGGCCTTCGAGAACGCCGACGAACTGGAGCCGAAACCGTGGTACGTCCGCTCGGTCCGCGCTGCAGGGGTCGGGATGCTCGCGGCCGGCGGCGTCGGCCTCCTGCTGGAAGACCGGGCCAGCGAGGGTGACGAAGCCGAGACGATCGACGAACCGGACGAACCGATCACGGTCGAGACCGACGACGCGTAAGGGACCCGCTGCCCGCCCCGCCGACCCCGTTTTCACCAGCCGCGTTCCTATCAGAAGCTATGTGAATGTCTGACGTAACTTTATGCCGACAGGGACGGGCTGTATCCCTATGGCGAGCGGCAATCGCGTCGAGGAACTCGAATCGCGCGTAAACGAGCTTGAGGCGACGGTCGACGGCCTGACCGACGAACTCGTCGAGTGCAAGGTCCGCATTCGCGAGCTGGAGAACGTCGTCGACGCCGAAGTCGGACTGGACACCATCGACGGGAGCGGCGTCGGGTCGTCGACGCCCCCGGCGGAACGCGACGCCGACGGCGCGACGCCCGAACCGGAGCCGGAACCGACCGCTGACGCGGAGCCGGCCGAAGCGCCTAAATCCGAGGCCGCCGAGGCGGAAGACGAGACGGAGTCCGAGGGAAGCGACATCATCGTCGCCTGACGGGCTCCGGCCACGAGCACCCCCATGCACATCAAAGAGCTCGTCCTCGACAATTTCAAGAGTTTCGGCCGGAAGACCCGAATCCCGTTTTACGAGGATTTCACCACCGTGAGCGGCCCGAACGGCTCGGGCAAATCCAACATCATCGACTCGATTCTGTTCGCGCTGGGCCTGGCTCGCACGTCGGGCATCCGCGCGGAGAAGCTGACCGACCTCATTTACAACCCCGGTCACCAGGACGGCGAGCGTGAGGGCGACGAGGAACGCGAAGCGAGCGTCGAAGTCATCCTCGACAACGGCGACGGCACCCTCGAACGGGGGACCGTCGTCAACGCCGCCGGCACGGAAGACGTGGGCGACTGTTCGGAGATTTCCATCAAGCGCCGCGTCAAGGAGACCGAGGACAACTACTACTCCTATTACTACATCAACGGCCGTTCGGTCAACCTCTCGGACATCCAGGACCTGCTGGCCCAGGCCGGCGTCACGCCCGAGGGGTACAACGTCGTCATGCAGGGCGACGTGACCGAGATTATCAACATGACCCCGCACGCGCGCAGGGAGATCATCGACGAGATCGCCGGGGTCGCCCAGTTCGACGCCAAGAAGGAAGACGCCTTCGAGGAACTGGAAGTCGTCGAGGAACGCATCGAGGAGGCCCAGCTCCGGATCGAGGAGAAGCGGGACCGCCTCGACCAGCTCGAAGACGAACGCGAAACCGCCCTCGAATACCAGGACCTCCGGGAGGAGAAAGAGGAGTACGAGTCCTATCGGAAGGCCGCCGAACTGGAGGACAAACGTGCGGAACTCGACGCGGTCCGCGATGAGATCGCCGACCTCGAAGACGAACTGGAGACCCTCCAGCGCGAACTCGACGAGCGCCAGGGGAAGGTCGTTCGCCTCGAAGAGGATCTGGAGGACCTGAACGCCGAGATCGAGCGCAAAGGCGAGGACGAGCAGTTACGGATCAAACGCGAGATCGAGGAAGTCAAAGGGGAGATCTCCCGGCTGGAAGACGCCGTCGACAGCGCCGAGGCGAAGATCGAGGACGCCGAGAACGAGCGCCGACAGGCGTTCGTCCAGATCGACCGGAAGCAAGAGGAGATCGACGACCTCGAAGGCGACATCCGCGAGACAAAGGTCGCCAAGTCCGGCGTCAAAGCCGACATCCAGGAGAAAGAGGACGAACTCGCCGGACTGGAAGAACGCATCGAAGAGGTCGGCGCGGAGTTCGAGGAGGTCAAAGACGAACTCGACGAGAGACGGGCCGCGCTCGAAGAGGAGAAAAGCGAGAAAAACGACCTCCAGCGCGAGCAGGACCGTCTGCTGGACGAGGCGCGCCGGCGCTCGAACCAGCAGCGCGAGAAAGAGGAGGCCATCGAGGAGGCGGAGGCTCGCCTCCCCGATATCGACGCCGAGATCTCCGATCTGGAGGACGAGCTGGAGAAGGCGGCGGAGAACCGCGCGACCATCTCGGGCGTCGTCGAGGACCTCAAACAGGAGAAACGCGAACTGCAGTCCGACCTCGACGACGTCGAGGACGAGATCTCGGCCAAACAGCAGGAGTACGCCGAACTCGAAGCCAAGGCCGGACAGGACGGTGACTCCTCGTACGGCCGGGCGGTGACGACGATCCTCAACGGCGGGATCGACGGCGTCCACGGGACGGTCGGCCAGCTGGGTGGCGTCGATCCCGAGTACGCGACTGCGTGTGAGACGGCGGCCGGGGGGCGACTGGCTCACGTCGTCGTCGACGACGACGGCATCGGGCAACACTGCATCGAGTACCTGAAATCGCGCAACGCCGGGCGGGCGACGTTCCTGCCGATCACGAAGATGCAACAGCGGTCGCTGTCGAGCCTGCCCAACCACGACGGCGTGGTCGACTTCGCCTACAACCTGGTCGACTTCGACCAGGAGTACGCGGGCATCTTCTCGTACGTGCTGGGCGACACTGTGATCGTCGAGGACATGGACACCGCCCGGGACCTGATGGGGAAGTTCCGGATGGTCACCCTCGAGGGTGATTTGGTCGAGAAGTCCGGTGCGATGACCGGCGGGTCCTCGAAGGGGACCCGGTACTCCTTCTCGGGCGGGCAGGGCCAGCTCGAACGGGTCGCCGCCCGCATCAACGACCTCGAAGACGAGCGTAAGTCGATCCGGTCGGACCTCCGGGACGTGGAGAACCGGTTGGACGACGCCCGCGACCGAAAGAGCGACGCGGCGGAGCAGGTCCGGGAGATCGAGAGCGAGATCGAGGCGCTCGAGACCGAACACGACGAGACCGAGCAGAGGATCGAGCGGCTGGAAGCGGAACTCGACGAGATCGAGAACGACCGCGAGGAGGTCTCCGACCGGATGGACGAACTCGAAGGCGAGATCGAGGAGCGGACGGCAGAGATCCAGGCCATCGAGGACGACATCGCCGAGCTAGAGAGCGAGATCGAAGACTCGGAACTGCCGACGCTGACGAGTCAGGCCGACGAGGTGCGCGAGGAGATCGCCGATCTCGAAGCACGGCGCGACGACCTCGACGGGGACCTGAACGAACTGCAACTGGAAAAGCAGTACGCCGAGGACGCCATCGAGGAACTCCACGACGACATCGAGGCGGCCCAGAACCGCAAGGCCGAGCAGGAGGAGAAGATCGAGGAGCTGGAGGCGAAGATCGACGAACAGACGGAACTGCTCGAAGAGAAGGAGGCAGCGGTCGCGGACCTGGAAGAAGAACTCGCGGACCTGAAAGACGAGCGCGAGGACCTCAAGGCCGACCTCAAGGAGGCGAAGCAGGTCCGTGACGAACAGCAGTCGAAGGTCACCAGCGTCGAGGACGATCTCGCGGACTGCCGCGAGGAGGAAGACCGCCTGGAGTGGGAGGTCGACGAACTCGAAGGGCAAGTCGGCGACTACGACCCCGAGAACGTGCCCGACCACGACGAGGTCGAACGCGAGATCGACCGCCTCGAAACCGAGATGGAGCAGCTCGAACCGGTCAACATGCTCGCCATCGACGAGTACGACGAGGTGGCCGACGACCTCGACGACCTCGAAGGAAAAAAGGAGACGCTGGTCGAGGAGGCCGACGGCATCCGCGACCGGATCGAGACCTACGAGGCCCGGAAGAAGGAGACGTTCATGGATGCCTACGAAGGCATCAACGAGCAGTTCGAGGACATCTTCCAGCGACTCTCGAACGGGACCGGGACGCTGCACCTCGAAGACGAGGACGACCCGTTCGACGGCGGGCTGACGATGAAGGCCCAGCCCAAGGACAAGCCGATCCAGCGGCTGGCGGCGATGTCCGGCGGGGAGAAGTCCCTGACCGCGCTCGCGTTCATCTTCGCCATCCAGCGGTACAACCCCGCGCCCTTTTACGCCTTGGACGAGGTGGACGCCTTCCTCGATGCGGCCAACGCCGAGATGGTCGGCGAGATGGTCGACGAACTCGCCGGCGACGCACAGTTCGTCGTCGTCTCCCACCGCTCGGCACTGCTGGAGCGCTCGGAACGAGCCATCGGCGTCACGATGCAGGAGGACAACATCTCCGCCGTGACCGGGATCGACCTGAGCGAGATCGGTGGCGACGGCGACGAGGAGGTGCCCGCGGATGACTGATAGGGAGGGCGAACGGAGTGAGCCCTCCGGACCGTCGAGCGGGGAGCAGAGCGACCCGCGAGACAGCGGGGACGACGACATCCCGTTGAACATCGCCGGGCACGAAGATCGGGAGCGACCCGACGACGCGTCGTCGATGCTCGGCGGTGACGATGGAAGCGAGGCCGCGGACGGCGACGACGCGGAAACCGACGCCCCTGCCGTCGACAGACCGAAGCCGCCGGGTGAGGAAGACGAGGACGACGTCCAGCCCGTCGAGGTACTGGTCCAGCTCGCCAAGGACGACGAGATCGAACCGTGGGACATCGACATCGTGACGGTGACCGACAAGTTCCTCGACCGGCTGGACGAGGCCGACCTCCGCACGTCGGGGCGGGCACTCTTCTACGCGAGCGTCCTCCTGCGGATGAAGAGTGACGCGATGCTCAACGACGACGAGGACGAGGAACCCGAACCCGAACCCTGGGAGGCGGCGGCGATGGGCGAGGATACGCCCATCGATCCCGAGGCCGATCCCTTCGCCTCGCTGGAGAAGGAGATGGACCGCCGACTCGACCGGAAACGGGCGCGGGGGATGCCCCAGACGCTGGACGAACTCGTGCGCGATCTCCGGGAGGCCGAACGGGACACCTGGTGGAAGGAGTCCAGAGAGTACGACACGAGCGACAGTCCGGGCACCTACCAGCGCGGGACCCAGGAACTCGACTACCGGAGCGGCGACGAGTTCCGGATGGACGACGAGCCGACGGCTGCGGACGTGACCGGGACGGCCCACGGCGAGGACATCGACGCGATCATCGACGACGTGTACGGGGCCTGCCTCGAACAGTGGGAGGCCGGCCGCGACGAAGTCCTCTACGCCGAGATCGAGAGCGCGGGTGGCTCCCGGGTGGAGACCTTCCTCGGCCTGCTCTTCCTGTCCCACCGCGGGCAGGTCTACCTCCAGCAGGACGATCTGTTCGGCGACCTGTGGGTGCAAGACCCCAACGCCGCACAGGGCTCCGAAGAGGCTATCGCGGACTGATCGCGCGGCCAAGGGCAGTCCTGACGGGACGGCGAGTCGACGACCGACTGTCGGCGACCGGTCGTCACGCCGGACGTTCAGTGACCCTTATTCGTCGGTCTCGTCATCTCAGCCCGCCAAGAACGGGTGGTTAACCGTCTCGGCGTGGTAGTCCCGACCGGGATGGCAGAACACGATTTCGGCCCGTTCGGTTGGTTCTCGGCCGCGGGCTTCGTCATCCTGAGTCTGTTGTACGTCGTCGACCTGTGGGGTATCGCCGAGTGGCCAGTGTCACTCGCCGTGACCGGCGCAGTCGCGCTCCTGGCGGCCGCGGGCGCGATCCTGCTCTGGTACGGTAACGACCCGACCGCCTCCGAGGAGGAGTACGGCGCGACCGAGACGCGGTGATCGCGACCTTTTTTCACTGCCGGGCGGCCCGGCGAAAGAGCTATGATTCTTCGTGTTGTATGGTAACGTTGACCATGACGCCGACCAAGTTCCAGGAGCGACTGGCCGAGACCGAGGGCCGGGTCGACACCGAGCAGTTCCTCCAGGCGCTCCAGTACGTCCGCGACGACGGACACCGGTAATCCCCTGGGCCGGTCGCGCAGGGGGTGGCGAGCGGCTGGTCGGTATGTGACGTGGCAGATCATCGGATTTTATCATTCAGCGATCCGTTCGGAGCGGCAGATGCCGCCCTCCACACCCGACAGACGGACGCTTCTGGAGTTGCTCGCGGCCGCCGGCGCACTCGCCCTGGCCGGCTGTTCCGGCGACGGCGGTGAGACGACGGCCCCGGAGACGACCGATTCCGGTGCGACACCCGGAACGGACACGTCGGCAGGGAGCGAGACGACGGACGACGAAACGCCGGTCGACCCGGAGGAGGTCGATCCCGAGGCGTCGAAGTCAGCGGCGCGGACGCTGGTGACGCGGTGGGCCAACGGGGAGTACGAGGCGATGCGCGAGCCGTTCACCGAGCGGATGCGCGGGGCCGTCACCGTCGACGAGCTACGGGACCTCTGGGAGCAACTGGTGACCGACAAGGGCGCGTTCGTCTCGGTCACGCGCGCGGAGTACACCACCAGTCAGGGCTACGGCGTAGTCGTTCTCACGGGACAGTTCACCGAGGGCCAACAGCGGTTCGTCGTCACCTTCGACGGTGAGGGACGGGTCGCCGGCCTGCAGGTGCCGCCGCCGGCGGGCGAGTACCAGGCCCCCGCGTACGTCGACCGGTCGACGTTCACAGAACAGGAAGTCTCGATCCAGGCGACCGACAGTTGCTCGCTGGGTGCGACGCTCTCGATGCCCGAGGCCGAGGAGTCGGTTCCGGGCGTGGTCCTCGTCCACGGGTCGGGGCCCCACGACCGCGACGAGACAATCGGCCCGAACGAGCCCTTCCGCGATCTGTCGTGGGGGCTGGCCAGTCGCGGAATCGCCGTACTCCGGTACGACAAGCGGACCGCCGGCTGTTCGGTGACGGAACCGACGCTGGACAGCGTGGTCACCGACGACGCGCTCGCGGCCGTCGACGTCCTTCGGAACGCGGACCGCGTCGCCGACGACGACGTAGTCGTGGTCGGCCACAGCCTCGGCGGGATGGTCGCGCCCCGGATCGCCGCCCGCGGCGGGACCCTGGCCGGTATCGCGATGCTCGCGGCCCCGGCTCGTCCCCTGGCGGATCTGGTCGTCGTGCAAAACGAGTACCTGGCCGACCTCGACGGCACCGTAACCGATGCCGAACGGGCGTACCTCGAGGACCTCCGCCAGCAGATGGAGCGCGCACAGTCGGGCGACATGGGCCCCGAGGAGACGGTGCTCGGCCAGGGTCGCTCCTGGTGGAACAGCCTCGCCACGTACGACCAGGTCGAGACGGCGGAGGGACTGTCGCTCCCGACTTTCCTCCTCCAGGGCGGCCGGGACTACCAGGTCGATCCCGAAGCGGACTTCGGGCGCTGGCGGGACGCCCTCGGTGGGCGCGACTCCGTCCGGTTCGATGAGTACCCGAGCCTGGACCACTTGTTCATGCCGGGCGAGGGGCCGTCGCGCCCGGCCGACTACTACGAGCAGGACAACGTGGCCGAGACGGTCGTTTCGGACCTGGCGGGCTGGATCGACGGGGTGGCCGGCGACGCCGGGAGCGAGTAGCGAGAACGGGACACACACCGACGGTAGCTTAATCCGCCCCCTCTCCGAACCCGGAGGCATGAACACGCGACAGGCGCTTCTGGTCGACGCGTTCACCGACGAACCGCTCGCGGGCAACCCCGCGGGCGTCGTGCCCGACGGCGACGGCCTCGACGACGAACAGATGCAGGCCATCGCGTCGGAGCTGGGCGCGAGCGAAACCGCCTTCCTGCGGTCCTCCGACGAGGCGGAGCGAGCGGTCCGCTACTTCACCCCCGAGACGGAGGTCGATATGTGCGGACACGCGACCATCGCGAGCCACGCGTACCTCTACGAACGCGACGAGATCGACGCCGGCGACCACACCCTCGAAACCGAGGCCGGCGTGCTGGACGTCGAGGTCACCGAGGACGGCGGCGTCTGGATGACCCAGAACCAGCCCGAGATCCGGCGGGTCGACCTCGACTACGACCGTGTGGCCGACGCGCTCGGCGTCGACGTGGCGGCGCTGGAAGACGTGGGCGCGGACCTCCCGCTGGCGCGCAGCACGACGGGCCTGCCCTTCCTCGTGATCCCCGTGAACTTCCTCGAACACCTGAGCGACCTCGCCCCGGACGTGGCGGCCATCGCGGGGTTGAGCCGCGAGGTCGACACCGCTGGCGTGTACGCCTTCACCTTCGACACGCTCGAACAGGAGTCGACGCTGCACGGGCGGATGTTCGCGCCGGAAGCCGGCGTCCCCGAAGACCCCGTGACCGGGACTGCAAGCGGTGCGGTCGGGGCGTACCTGCGCGAGTTCGACGCGTTCGACGACCTCCCCGACGAGCTGGTCTTCGAGCAGGGACACTTCGTCGACCGGCCGGGGACAGTGTACGTTCGGGTCGGCGCGGAGATCGAGGTCGGCGGCTGGGCGGTGACCGCGATGGACGGCGATCTGGTGGTTCCCGAGACCGAGGACGACGACATCATCGAAGCCTGAATTCGGCCGTCTCGGACCGTCTCGATTCGGTTCCGATCCGCCGCGGGCGGCAAGCGTTGCACCCAAGCCGCGGTTCGGAACCTTCTTTATTGGTGTTCTGTACTTCTCAGGTGAGGATATGGCTGTACTCTGGCTGGACGAAATCGGGGCAGACGACCTCGAGTCGGTCGGCGGGAAGGCGGCCTCGTTAGGGGAACTGACGGCCGCAGGCCTGCCGGTTCCCCCGGGGTTCGTCGTCACAGCGGGGACCTACCGACGATTCATCGAGGAGACAGGCATCGACGAAGAACTGTTCGAGGCGGTCGACGTGGACGCGGAGGACTCGAAGGCGCTGGCCGAAGCCGAGGCCCGCGCACAGGAACTCATTCTGGAGACGGCGATGCCCGAGGACCTGCGCGAGGAGATCCTCGCGTCCTACGAGGACATCGGTGACGACGAGGCGTTCGTCGCGGTGCGCTCCTCGGCGACCGCCGAGGACCTGCCCGACGCGTCCTTCGCCGGACAGCAGGAGACGTTCCTGAACGTCACCGGGCAGGACCTGCTCGACCGGGTCAAGCGGTGCTGGGCCTCGCTCTTTACCCAGCGAGCAACCTACTACCGACAGGAGCAGGGGTTCGCCCACGACAAGGTCGACATCGCGGTCGTCGTCCAGCAGATGGTCGAGGCCGAGAAGTCGGGTGTGATGTTCACGTCTCACCCCTCGACCGGCGAACCCAAGGTCATCATCGAGGCCGCCTGGGGACTCGGCGAGGGCGTCGTCTCCGGCTCGGTCACCCCCGACAACTACGTGATCGATCGGGAGAGCGGCGCGGTGACCGACGTGGAGGTCGCCGACAAGAAGACGATGTACGCAAAGGACCCCGAGACCGGCGAGACGAACGAACGACCCGTGCCCGACGAGAAGCGCAACGAGCGGGTCATCGACGAGGCCGAGATCGAGCGCCTCGTCGAACTCGGCGAGCAAGTCGAGGACCACTACGACACCCCACAGGACGTGGAGTGGGCCATCTTCGAGGGCGAAGTGTACATGCTGCAGTCCCGGCCGATCACCACGATCTCGGAGGACGGGGAGTCGGCCGCGACCGCCGACGGCTCCGGCGCGACCGCGGCCCAACAGGACGAGGAGGACGTCCTGCTCCAGGGACTCGGCGCGAGCCCGGGCATCGCCTCGGGCGCAGTACGGATCGTCGACAAGCTCGACCAGCTCGACAAGGTCGGCGAGGGCGACATCATCGTCACCGAGATGACGACGCCGGACATGGTGCCCGCGATGAAACGCGCCGCCGGCATCGTCACCAGCGAGGGTGGGATGACCTCCCACGCCGCCATCGTCGCGCGCGAACTCGGCGCGCCCGCCGTCGTCGGGACCGGCGGGGCGACCGACACGCTCGAAGACGATCAGCTGGTCACCCTGGACGGTGACAAGGGGACCATCCGCGAGGGCGTCGAGACCGAGGACGAGACCGAGCCCGTCGAGGAAGTCCGCCCGCAGGCCCCCGTCAAGCCCATGACGGCGACGGAGGTCAAGGTCAACGTCTCGATCCCGGAAGCTGCAGAGCGCGCCGCGGCGACCGGTGCCGACGGCGTCGGCCTGCTCCGGATCGAGCACATGATCCTCTCGACGAACAAGACCCCCGAGCGCTACATCGAGGACCACGGCGAACGGGCCTACATCCAAGAGATCGTCGACGGCGTCCGCGGGGTCGCAGACGAGTTCTACCCGCGTCCGGTCCGGGTCCGAACGCTGGACGCCCCGACCGACGAGTTCCGCCAGCTGGAGGGCGGCGAGAACGAGCCCGAGGAACACAACCCGATGTTGGGCTACCGGGGCATCCGTCGGAGCCTCGACACGCCGGAGGTATTCAAACACGAACTCGAAGCCTTCCGGCAACTGTTCGAGATGGGCTACGACAACGTCGAGATCATGTTCCCCCTCGTCAACGACGCCGAGGACGTGCTGCGGGCCAGGAACCTGATGGCGGAGGCCGGGATCGACCCCGAGAAACGCTCCTGGGGCGTCATGATCGAGACCCCCGCCGCCGCGCTGTGCGTCGAGGAGATGGCCGAAGCCGGCATCGACTTCGCCTCGTTCGGTACCAACGACCTGACCCAGTACACACTCGCCGTCGACCGCAACAACGGCAACGTCGCCGACCGGTTCGACGAACTCCACCCCGCCGTCCTCGATCTCATCAGTCAGACCATCGAGACCTGCCGCGAACACGACGTGAGCACGTCGATCTGTGGCCAGGCCGGCTCCAAGCCCCGGATGGTCCAGCACCTCGTCAACGAAGGTGCCACGTCCATCTCGGCCAACATCGACGCCGTTCGCGACGTCCAGCACGAAGTCAAACGCGTCGAGCAGAAACTCCTGCTCGACTCGGTGCGGTAGACAGCCAGCCGCGAACTCGCTTCTTGCCCGGTTTTCAGAAGATCTCGAACTTGTCCCGCCGGTAGAGATCGATCTCCGCGGCCATCGAGGGCGACTGTTTCGCCGCGAAGACGATGGCCTCGGCGATCTCGGCCGGCTCGCTGGCCTCGCCCTCGTCGAACCGCTCTTCGAACGGCGTGCCTTCCTCGTACCCGAACTCCGTGCGGACCTCCGCGGGGTTGACGACGGTCACGGCGAAGTCGTCGCCGACCTGCGCCGAGAGGCTCTTGGCGAACCCGCGGGTCCACCACTTGCTGGCGGCGTAGACGGGGTTCGAGGGGCGCGGGTACTCGCCGGCGAAGCTCCCGAGGAAGACCAGCGTCCCGCCCGACTCCCGGAGGTGCGGGATGGCGGCGCGGGCGGCGAAGAACATCCCGTCGACGTTCGTGTCCATCATCGTCCGGTACTGTTCCGTGCTCATGTCCTCGATGGAGCCGCCCCGGGCCAGGCCGGCGTTGTTGACCAGCACGTCCAGTCCGCCGAACTCCTCGATCGTGGCGTCGATCAGGGCCTCGACCGCGGCCTCGTCGGTCACGTCGGTCGGGACGACCAGGGCCGCGGTGTCGTACTCCTCGCGGACGGTCGCGGCGAGGTCGTCGAGTCGGTCCTCGCTCCGGGCGGCGAGGACGACGTTCGCACCCTCGCGGGCGAACGCGTGGGCGGTCGCGCGGCCGATGCCCGCGCTCGCCCCGGTGACGACCGCGGTGTCGCCGTCGAGTGAACTCCGTAGCATCGCTCCCGGCTACGGCGGGGCAGTTGTTAACCGTTCGTACCGTCGCGGTAAACAGCGTATATACTGCGGTGGCGGGTGGTGAACAGAGCGCAACCCCTAAGCCAGTGCCATCACTTGGGTGGAATATGCAGCGGGTCGAACCGCAGGACTTCAACCGCGTTCTCTCCTCGATGTGTACCGAGCCACATCCAGCGGCTCGCGAGGCCGCCGAGGAGTTTCTGACGACGAATCCGGGCGACCCGGGCACCTACGAGACGGTCTCGGAACTGGAGCAGGAGGCCGTCGACATGCTCGGGACGGTCACCGGCCTCCCGAATCCCGCGGGGTACGTCACCTCCGGCGGAACGGAAGCCAACATCCAGGCGGTTCGCATCGCCCGCAACCGGGCCGACACCGACCGGCCGAACATGGTCGCGCCCGAGAGCGCCCACTTCTCCTTTAACAAGGCCGCGGACATCCTCAACGTCGAGTTGCGGACGACCCCGACCGACGAGGACCACCGCGCCGACCCGGAGGCGGTCGCCCGGGCCGTCGACGAGGACACCGCCGTCGTGGTCGGCGTCGCCGGCTCGACCGAGTACGGCCGCGTCGACCCCATCCCGGAACTGGCCGACCTGGCCAACGAGGTCGACGCGCTCTGTCACGTCGACGCCGCCTGGGGCGGGTTCGTCCTGCCCTTTACCGACCACCGGTGGCACTTCGGCCACGCGGACGTCGACACGATGACCATCGACCCGCACAAGATGGGGCAGGCCGCCATCCCCTCGGGCGGGCTGGTCACCCACTCGAAGTCGCTACTCGACGAACTCGCCGTCGAGACGCCGTACCTGGAGTCGAAATCCCAGGCGACGCTGACCGGGACCCGGAGCGGGGCGGGCGTCGCCAGCGCCGTCGCCGCGATGGACGCGCTGTGGCCCGTCGGCTACCGCGAGCAGTACCACGAGTCCATGGCCAACGCCGAGTGGCTGGCCGACCGACTGGCCGCGCGGGGTCACGACGTGGTCGAACCCGAACTCCCCATCGTGGCCGCCGACATGTCGATGCCGGTCACGGAGGACCTCCGCCGACGGGGCTGGCGGGTCACCAAGACCGGGGCAGGCGAGATGCGGGTGGTCTGTATGCCCCACGTCACCCGGTCGATGTTGCGCTCGTTCGTGGCCGAACTCGACTGGTTCTGAAAAGCGAGTGCGAAGTCCCGAAATTTCCCGAGTGCTCCGGAGTCCAAATATGAAAGCTTACGCCAACGGCACAGGAAGTGCCGCCCAGTGCCCGCCGCCACGCTCGCGGTCCTCGAGTGGTTCCTCCAGTTCGAGATCGTCGAACAGGCGATCCGGACAGCGACGGGTCCGGCGGGACTGGGGATCATCGCTGTCTACTCGTTTCTGATCGCCTTCATCCTGCCGCTGCCCAGCGAGGTCGTCCTCGCGACGCCGCTGGATCTCGGTCTCCCCTACTCGGCCGAAATCGGGCTCATCGTCCTCGTCAGCGGCCTCGGGAAGGCGGCCGGGAGCGTCTTCGCCTTCCACCTCGGCCAGGAGGCCAAACAGTCCGGCCCGGTGGTCCGGTTCCTGCGCCGGTCGCGGTTCGACGTGGTCGAGTGGTCCGAGAGCAAGACCGTCCAGCTCGCCCAGAAGTGGGGGTACGTGGGGCTCGCGCTGGCCCTCTGTGTTCCCGGATTCCCCGACACGCTCTCGATCTACGCGTTCACCGTGCTCGAGGAGGACTACCTCAAGTTCGCGCTGGCGACGTTCGCGGGCAGTGTCGGTCGGCTCCTCGTGACCATCTCGTTCGGGGCGGCCGCGTTCGCGATCGTCTAGTTTGGTTCGCGCCGAAACGACCGAAAGCTATTCGACGGCCCCCGTAGAAGTGACAGCTAGATCGGGGGATGGAATCACGGACCACAGCCCAGTCGGTCGGGAATCGCCAGCGGACGCTCGTATTGGCGTCGAGCACGGACGTAGCGGCGAACGACCTCTGTGTCGACCTGCTTTCGAGTGACGGCCCCGAGCGCCAGCGCGTGCTGTCGCTTTCCTACGCGCGCCGCCCGATGCGGATCGTCGACCACTGGGAGGCGGCCCACGACGCCCTGCCGGCGTCGATGGCCATCGTCTGCCCGGAGTCACACGTCGACGGGGAGCCGCCGGCCGGCGTCCACACCACTCACGTCCCGACGAGCGATCTCACGGGCGCGAGCATCGCCGTCTCGCGGTATCTGGACCGCTGGGACGGGGACGGCGAGCCCATCACGGTCTGTCTGAACTCGCTGACGTCCCTGTTGCAGTACGCCGACCGCGACCGGGTGTTTCGCTTTCTCCACACGATCACCAGCCGGTGTCTGGCGGTCGACGCCGCCGTCCACGCCCACCTCGACCCCGTGACCCAGGACGATCAAACTGTGGCGACCATCGCGACGCTGTTCGACGCTGTCGTCCGCCGCGAGGACGAGGGGGGCTGGACCGTCCAGCAGTAGGCCGTCGCCGAGCGGTAGCGTCGACCCGCCCGCGAACCGGCGGGTTTTAGGCCGTTTGTCGGAACCGTAGGGATATGAGCCACGAGGAGTTTCCCACCGACAATCCCGCGGTGGTGACCGTCGGGTTGCCCTACGCCAACGGCGACCTGCACGTCGGCCACCTCCGGGGCTACGTCACCGGTGACACGGTCGCCCGCGCACTCCGCCGCGTCGGCCAGCAGACGGCCTTCGTCTGCGGGTCGGACATGCACGGCACACCCATCGCCGTCAACGCTGCCGAGGAGGGCGTCTCCCCCGAGGAGTTCGCGATGGAGTACCACGAGGAGTACGCCGAGACCTTCCCGAAGTTCAACGTCGAGTTCGACAACTACGGCCACACCCACGACGAGACGAACGTCGAGACGACCCGGGAGTTCGTCCGCTCGTGGATCGACGGCGACCACGTCTTCGAGAAGGAGATCCAGGTCGCCTACGACCCCGACGCCGATCAGTGGCTCCCGGATCGCCTGGTCGAGGGGACCTGTCCCTACTGTGGCGAACACGCCCGCGGCGACGAGTGCGACGAAGGGTGTCAGCGCCACCTCGAACCCGGCGAGGTCGAAGACCCCGTCTCGACGCTGACGGGCAACCCCGCCGAGTACCGCGAGCGCGAACACAAGTTCCTGCGCCTCTCGGACTTTCAGGACTACCTGCAGGCGTTCATCGACCGCGTCGAGGGCACCGACAACGCGAAGAACCAGCCCCGCGAGTGGATCGAGGGCGACCTGCAGGACCTCTGTATCACCCGCGACATGGACTGGGGGATCGACTACCCCGGTGACGAGGAGGAGGCCGAGGACCTCGTGCTGTACGTCTGGGTCGACGCCCCAATCGAGTACGTCTCCTCGACCAAGCAGTACACCGAGCGGGTCGGCGAGGACGAATACGACTGGGAGGAAGTGTGGACGGTCGAGGACGAGGCGGAATTGACGGGCGCGGACAGCGGCGAGATCGTCCACGTGATCGGCCGAGACATCATCCAGCACCACGCCGTCTTCTGGCCCGCCATGCTGCGTGGCGCAGGCTACAACGAACCCCGCGCGATCCTGGCGACTGGCTTCGTCGGCATCGACGGGAAAGCCCTCTCCACGTCGCGCAACCGTGCGGTGTGGGCCGACGAGTACCTCGACGAGGGGTTCCATCCCGACCTGTTCCGCTACTACATGATCGACGGGAGCGGGATGGAGACGGACGTGGACTTCTCGTGGGACCGCTTCGCCGAGCGGGTCAACGGCGAACTGGTCGGCAACCTGGGGAACTTCGCGTACCGGTCGCTGCTCTTCGCCCACCGCAACTACGACGGCACACCCGACGTGGACGTGAGCGACGACGTGCGCGAGCGGATCGAGACCGCCGTCGACGAGTTCGAGGCAGCGCTCAACGACTACCGCATCCGTGACGTGGGCGCGGCCGCGGTCGAACTCGCGGACTTCGGCAACGAGTACATCCAGCGCAACGAGCCCTGGAAGCTCACCGACGACGACCCCGAGCAGGCCGCCCAGGTCATCCGGGACTGCGTCCAGCTCACGAAGGCCTGTGCGGTGTTGATGCAGCCGGTCATGCCCGGGAAGGCCGCCGACCTCTGGACCCAACTGGGCGAGGACGGCTCCGTCCACGAGGCGGCGCTCGAGGACGCGCTGGCGACCCCGCCGGCCGAATTCGGCGAGCCCGACGAACTGTTCGGCAAGATCGAGGACGAGCGCATCGACGAGTTGAACGAGAAGCTCCAGGAGCGCGTCGAGGAAGCGACGGAGGACGACGAGGCCGACGGCGACACCGCCGACTTCGAGCCCGAGGCGCTGGCAGAGGATCGGATCGGGTTCGAGGACTTCGGTGACCTCGACATGCGGGTCGGGCGGATCGAGGTGGCAGAACCCATCGAGGGCGCGGACGACCTCGCCCGCCTGGAGGTCGACATCGGCGTCGAGACCAGACAGGTCGTCGCCGGCATCAAGCAACTCCACGACCTCGACGAGTTGCCCGGCGAGCGGTGTATCCTGCTGGCGAACATGGAGCAGGCAGAACTGTTCGGCGTCGAGTCCGACGGGATGATCCTGGCGGCCGGCGACGAGGCCGACCTGCTGACGACTCACGACGACGCGCCGCTGGGTTCGAAAGTGCAGTAGGCGGTCGAGGGATCGGCCGCGGACGCGGACCGTGTGCTTTTGGTCGTGAGGCCAGTACGGTGTGGTATGTCCGGAGCGGACGACGAGGGCGGCTGGAAGTTCGAGCTCGAGGACCTGCCCGAGGAGGGTGGCGAGGAGGCCGCAGGGCTCGACGAGGAGGACGGCGAGGACGGCGACGCAGAGGAGGGGAACGTCGCCGGGTCGATGGTCCTCGACCAGCCGCTCGAACCGGGGTCGCCGTCGATGGAGAATACGGTGTTCGTCCTGCTCGGTGCGCTGTGTACCGTCCTGTTCTTCATGGCGGTACTGGGCGTGATCTGACCGCCGACCCCGAAGCTTAACCCCTGGGCAGCCCTACCCGCGGGTATGGTATCCTGGTTGCTCGCACAGGCCTCGGTCCTCGGGCAGGACCTCGCCTTGCTCCTCGTGATCGCGGGGGCAGGGCTGGTGATTGCCGAGGCGCTGGCCCCCGGTGCCCACTTCATCGTCCTGGGCGTCGCCCTCCTGGTCGCCGGCATCGCCGGCCTCCTGCTCCCGACGAGTATCGGCATCTTCGCGCCGCTGGTCCTAGCGGCGCTGGTGCTCGTCGTCGGCGGAATCACCCTCTATGGCTACCGGCAGTTCGACTTCTACGGCGGGAAAGGCACGGGGCAGACGAGTTCCTCGGACGACCTCCGCGGTCAGACCGGCCGCGTCACCGAGCGCGTCACCGAGACGGGCGGCGAAGTGAAACTCGACGACGGCGGGTTCAACCCGCTCTACCGGGCCCGGTCGGTCGACGGCGAGATCGCCGAGGGTACCGAAGTCATCGTCATCGACCCCGGCGGTGGGAACGTCGTCACCGTCGAGGCAATCGACGACATCTCCGACGACATCGACCGCGAACTCGCGGAGGAGGCCCGCAAACGCGACGCCGAGACCGGGGAACCCGACGCGGACGCGGACGCGGCCTGATCGGCGCGGGCCGGCGGTGGTGAGGACCGTGCCACGGAGTGGTGCGAGAGGGGGAACAGCTGGTCGGCAACTACGTCGGAATCACTGGACAGCGACGGGCCATTCGAAGACCGCTCCGCAAGAATACTAACAGCCCGAATCGTGGCTAGTGGGGTCGTGGTCGAAGCATGTATTCCAGCACACCGGTGGACAGCGTAGCCACCGTCCGACACCACGACCGTGTTCTGACTGTCCCGAAGTGGGGTGGCCATCATGAGTAGCGAGTTCGCGCTCGAGGTCGACCGCCGAACCCACGACAGACCGATCCCGACCGACCGGATGCACTTCCTGGCCGACCGGGCCGCCGACGTGTCGAGACAGCTCCCCTCCGGCCAGCGGGTCCTGATCGACGCCGTGGACAACCTCACGGGCAACCCGAGCCGGCTCACCTTCGAGGGCGGCGTCTCGGGCGCAGGGTTCGGACCGACCGACCAGCCGGAGCGGGAGAGCTACGTGGCCCGGGCCGTCGATGCCCTCCGTGAACTCGATCAGTTCGGCGTTCTCGGTATGACGGCAGACCCGGCCCAGGAGCCCGAACTCGCGCCCGAGTTACAGCCGACACGCACCAGCGGTGACCGGACGCTGGTGACGGTACGCCAGGAGTACAAGGATCGGGAGGTGTTCGACTCGGCGAAGACCGTCCACTTCGACGGGACGGGACGGCTCGCGGCCATGTCCGGCCGCTTCGTGACGACGCCGGTCGGGGAGATCCCGGAGACGCCATCGGTGAGCGTCGAGACGGCGGTCCGGGCGACGGTGCAACACGTCGTCGGGGCCCGCCAGCGGCAGGGCGAGACGGTCGACGAGTTCGGGGAGACGATGGACCTGCCGGATATCGACCTCGACGCGTTCGAACCGTCGGTGCTGGGGGCGTTCGACGAGATTCGGTCGCGTCCCACACTCGTCGCCGCGGGTCCGTTCGGTGAGCCGTTCAAGTGCAAGACGCTGTGGTTCGACCTCGACGGGGAGCTCAGACTGGCCTGGGAGGTCCGTGTGACGATGCCCAACGGGGTCGAGCAGTATCGGGCCATCGTGGACGCGACCGACGAGCGAGTACTGTACTGCAAGCCGCTCCACTGGGAAGTCGGGGCACGCGGGCACGTCTACCCGGAAGACGGCGGCCAGGATCGCGAACTCCGGCCGTTCCCGGAGGAGTTCGGGCGCATCCCGACCGACGTGTTACCGGACGACCTCCCAAGCGAATTCCCCGTCGACTGGGTCGACGGCGACGTGACGGCGGGCAACAACGTCGACGTACAGGTCACGGTGGACGGCGGCTGGGAGTACGCCGCCGGGACCGATCGCGACGGCGTTTTGACGTTCGATCCCGACGACGCCGACGGGAGCGACCAGTTCGCCGTGAACGCCTTCTACTGGTGTAATCTCCTGCACGACTACTTTTACCTGCTCGGGTTCCGGGAGGAAGACGGCAACTTCCAGCAGCGAAACCGGGAGGGACGCGGCGTCCCAGGGGATCACGTCCGGACCCGAATCTTCCCGGGCCGTGTCTGGGGGACGGCGAACATGCGAACGGAAGTGGCCGACGGACACGGGCCGATCATGCAACTGGGCGAAGTGACCCGGACCGGTCGCCACACTGCGCTCGACCTGAGCGTCGTGGGCCACGAGTGGGCACACGGCCTGACCCGGCGGCTGATCGGGGCGCTCGACGCACCGCAGAGCCGCGGTCTCGCCGAGGGCTGTAGCGACTACGTCGCCTGCACGTTCATGGACGAGGTCGTCGCCGGATCCTGGGTCCTCGACGACCCCGACGGGATGCGCGAGTACCGGTACGACGAGTCGTTCCCCGACGACTTCGGTGACCTGGGAACCGGGCGGTACACGACGGGGAGTGAGCACAACATCGGCGAGATCTGGTGTGCGGCGCTGCTGGAGGTCAACCGGAACGTCGGGCACGAACTCGCCATGCAACTGTTCGTCGACGCCTGCAAGATCGCACCCGAGAACCCCAGCATGCTGGACCTGCGGGACGCGTTCGTCACGGCACTGGACGACCTGGCGGCGTCGGGCGAACTCTCGCCGGTGGTGGCCTACGCCGTCCGGCGCGGGCTGTGGGCCGCCTTCGCGAAGTTCGGGATGGGGCCGCTGGCCACCTCGAACGGGGCACAGCTGTCGGGTGTCGCGGCCGATCACTACGAGACCGAGAGCGGTATCACGGCGATGGCACCGCTCGAGAGTGGGACGGGGTACTGGTACGTCGACGACGCAGGTGGCGTCTACCGCCACGGCGACGCGGCCTTCCACGGCTGGGCTGGCGGGTACGAGCTTCCAGCACCGGTCGTCGACATCGCCGGGACGAACACCGACGACGGCTACTGGCTCGCCGGTGCCGACGGCTCCGTCTACCCGTTCGGTGATGCGACCGCGTTCGCGCCACAGTCGAACCGCCAGTTCGACGGGGCTGTCGTCGCGTTCGGTGCGACGCCGGACGACAGCGGCTACTGGCTGGCGACGGAGAACGGTGACGTGCACGCGTACGGGCAGGCGGTGTCGCCGCCGTCCGTCCGGGACCGAGTCGCGGACGGATCGATCGTCGACATGGAACCGACGCCGGACGGTGGCGGCTACTGGCTGGCGGACGCGAGCGGGACGGTCCTGTCGGCGGGGACCGCTCCGGCGGTCGACACCGTGACCGGCGCACCGTCGGCACCGCTCTCGGCGATGGCGGCGCTCCCCAGCGGGCGCGGGCTCTTTCTCGCGTACGAGGACGGGACCGTGGTCACGTTCGGCGGCGCGGTCAATCTGGGGCAACCACAGGACCCGCCGTACACGCCGGTCGTCGACGTGGCCGTGACGCCCAACGGGAACGGGTACTGGCTGTGCTGTGCCGACGGCTACGCCTACCGGTTCGGGAACGCACAGCGGTACCCCGCCCGGCCGGTCAGGACGGACACGATCGACTTCACGGGCACGGACATCACCGACCGGGAGCGGCGACTCCTCGAGGAGACGCCGACGGCCTGAGACGGCTCAGCCCGTCGGCACGACGATCTCGGTCGGACGGTCGGTCTCGCGGTAGTCGAGGCCGGCGTCGGTCAGGACGGTGCCGAGCGTATCCATCCCGCGTTCGAGCGAGTAGCCGACGCCGTCGATGTGTTCGTTGCCGTTTTCTGTCGGTTCGAGTTCCCGGTGGGCCTGGAGTTCGACGGACCCGTCGGGGGCCTGCCAGCCCCGGACGTGGGTCTGCCACCAGACGAACAGACGATCGCCGACGATCTCCCGGTCGTACTCGACGCGGGCCAGGTTCAGCACCTCACCGCGCTTGTAGTAGGAAAACTCCCAGTTCGGGGCGAAGTACGCCCGACCCAGCGCCGATTCGACCTCCTCGAGTGGTACGTCGACGACGTAGTACGGACCGCTCGGTCGCGGCGCCTGAAACAGGTGTTTCCGCAGCTGGAAGTAGCTCGTCCGGAGGTCGGCGAACGGGATTCTGATAACGTCCCAGAGGCTCATACCATTGGTTACGACGGTGCGTTCGAGAAGCAGTGCCCCGACGACGTGTGCGGGACGGGGTCCCGCGGACGGTCACCGCGTCGACCCGTCACGGCGGGACCGTTCGTCCGGCGCGTCTCAGTACTGCGGCTGGGCCGGCTGGGCGAACCCCTGCTGGTTCGTTCCCTGCTGGCTCATTCCCTGCTGGCCCATTCCCTGCGGTGCGAACCCCTGTTGGGCCGACCGGAGGATCCCGTCGACCAGGTTGATGAGTTTCGGTGCGAGGTTCGAGAGCGTGCGGCCGATGTCGAGGCCCCAGCCCTGTGCGCCCGTCTGCTCGAGCTGGTGGGGTTCCATGCCGGAGAAGCCTCTGACGGCGTTGGCGATCTTGCCGACCGTATCGACCACGGTCGGAATCAGGCTGACGAGACTCATCCAGCCGAAGCCCTGCTGGTTGGGGGCCGGCAGTTGCGGCGCGGGCTGTTGCTGGCCACCCTGCTGGGTCGATGGCTGTTGACCGCCCTGCTGCTGTGACGGGTACTGCTGGCCGCCCTGCTGGAGACGGCCCTGCTGTCCCTGCTGTCCCTGCTGGGACGTCTGCTGTTGTCCGTAGGCCTGTGATCCGCTCTGTGGGACCGGAATCGACGACCCGTACTGCTGGGACGATCCGGTCGACGCCGACTGCTGTGGCTGTAGCTGTTGTGACATTGGGTTTCACTCCGGTTCGCGGTGCCCCCTTCCGGGAGCGAGTCCGACCTACGTCGGACAGGGGAATAAACAGAACCGGTCGTTCACCGACCGAAGCAACCACTTATCCACGTTTCGGCGTCAGTAACTGCAGCCGCAACCGTTCCAGTCCCGACCACTCCGTGACCGAACCGACGGCCGGTCCACCCCCACAGCCGGTGATGGACCGTTCGAGACCAGCGGCCGAAGCTGACACGCAACGGATTTCCGCTTCGTTCGCGGCGACGCGATGCCACGTCCGTCACCACACAGCAATAGAATTGGATTTTCTAAACCATTTTGGGCACAGACATACTCGGTTAGGTAGTGTATCCCCGTATTATCGTCCTTATACCCAATCTTTATTACCCTCCCCGGACATACGTGTAGATGTAATGTTCAGGCGACGACGGGCGTACAGGAACGGGAGATACGCCGCACGCTCGGGCAGTTCCCGTGCGGCGAGAGGGGCTGCCGGCGTGACCGGCACCGGGAGGTGGTCGGGAAGCTAGTCACATCACACAGTGCGCTGTCAGCGACTACGTGGCTGGTCACCACTGGTGTCAGTGGTTCCGTTGTCCACGAGCGTGGCGAGCCCCCCACGTCGGCTCGCTACTCTCCGGTTTCGCTCCCCCCAACCCAACCATTACGGAACCACTTTCTCGACCGTACCGAACCCTTTTGCGTTCCCGTCCGGTGTCGTACGCGTTCCAGAACACTGACGAGACCACCGGACCCCACGGGACCGAACCCTTTTCTGTTGTTCGTCCGAAGGTAGAACCAATGCTCCCCGCGATAGTACTGCAACTCGGTGGTGGCACCATCAGCATCGTCCTGATTCTGGTGTTGTTGCTGGCTGTGGTCACGGTGTACCAGATGGTGGAGATCGTCAACGCCTACGAGAAGCGCGCGCTGACGGTCTTCGGCGAGTACCGGAAACTCCTCGAACCGGGGATCAACTTCGTGCCCCCGTTCGTCTCCCGCACGTACGCCTTCGACATGCGGACCCAGACGCTGGACGTGCCCCGGCAGGAGGCGATCACCCGCGACAACTCGCCGGTGACCGCCGACGCCGTGGTCTACATCAAGGTGATGGACGCCAAGAAGGCCTTCCTCGAAGTCGACGACTACAAACGCGCCGTCTCGAACCTCGCCCAGACGACCCTCCGTGCCGTGCTGGGCGACATGGAACTGGACGACACCCTGAACAAACGCCAGGAGATCAACGCGAAGATCCGCCGGGAACTCGACGAACCCACCGACGAGTGGGGGATCCGCGTCGAGTCCGTCGAGGTCCGCGAGGTCAACCCCTCCCAGGACGTCCAGCAGGCCATGGAACAGCAGACCTCCGCCGAGCGCCGCCGCCGCGCGATGATCCTCGAAGCCCAGGGTGAACGCCGCTCCGCCGTCGAGACGGCGGAAGGTGACAAGCAGTCCAACATCATCCGCGCACAGGGTGAAAAGCAGAGTCAGATCCTCGAAGCGCAGGGTGACGCGATTTCGACCGTCCTCCGGGCAAAATCCGCCGAATCGATGGGCGAACGCGCCGTCATCGAGAAGGGGATGGAAACCCTGGAGAACATCGGCCAGGGCGAGTCGACGACGTTCGTCCTGCCCCAGGAGCTGTCCTCGCTGGTCGGCCGGTACGGCAAGCACCTCACCGGCAGCGACGTCCAGACCAACGGCGAGGGGACCCTCGACAGCCTCGACTTCGACGCCGAGACCCGCGAGATGCTCGGCCTCGACGACATCGAGGAGATCCTCGGACAGATCGACGAGGAGGCAGAGGTCGACGTGGAGGCCATGGAAGAGCAGGCCCAGGCCGTCAAACACGGCGACAATCCCGCCGAGATCAAAGATCCCGACGAGGTCATCGACGAGATGGACGACGAGTTCGCCGGCGGCGACGGTGGTGGCGGAGCCACCGGCGACGGCGACTCGCAATCGGACAGCAAGTAATCGGTCGGGAGAGTAGTCGAAGGCGTTTTATCCTCGTCTTACCAATCGACACGTATGCCTGAGGAGGGGGTGGACGAGTCGAAGCGGTCGACGCTGCGCCGGTTCGCAGCGATCGGCGCGGCCAGCCCCCTCGCTCGCTTCCAGTCCGACGGGAACAGCGACAGCGACGCGCCCGACGCCATCGCGGGCTACGTCGCCGCGACCCCCGGCGCACACTTCTCGAAGCTCCGGGACGACCTGCAACTGGGCACCGGCGAGACCCAGCACCACCTCCGCCGGCTCGTCCGTGAGGGCGTCGTCGAGAGCCGGAAGGACGGCGACTACCGCCGGTACTTCCCGGCCGACCGGTTCTCGGGGTTCGAACAGGTAGCGCTGGGCTACCTGCGCCGGGAGACGCCGCGGGGGATGCTCGTCGCGCTACTGCGCGACCCGGAGCTGACCGCTGGTGGCCTGGCCGACCGGCTGGGCGTCTCGGCGCCGACGGTCAGCAAGTACGCGAGCGAACTCGACACGGCGGGTCTGCTGTCGCGGACGGACGGCTACGCCGTCGAGCGACCGGAGACGATCATGCTCTTGCTCGTCCGGTACGCCGACTCGTTCGGCGCCGACGCCGCGGCGCTCGCGGCCGAGGCCGACACGCTACTCACGTACGACGGATAGAAAGCGCGTGTCGGTCGGTCAGCAGTTTCGAGACGGAGCCTTCGGCTCAAGTCGTGTGGGACCGGAGGTCACGCTGACCGTTCGAACGGGCGTCGTCCGAGAGAGCGTACCCTCTCGTGATTACGAAAGGCGCTCCGCGCATTTGTAACGACTTCGCACCCGTAGCAATAGAGTAAGCGAAGCAAACGAGTAGGCACGAGAGGACAACGGGGAATCGTGGATCCCTCGGGACGCGCGAACGGGCCTTGCACGGCGCTCTGCGCCGTGAATCCGAGGCGGTGAAACCGCCTCGCGCGGCCCGTGAACAGAGGCCGACAACACTACCACAGACCACGGAGTGTTGCCACCCGTTCTCCCCCAGCGTCATAAACCATCCGCCACACGTCTGACGTATGGAAGTGCGGCGCAGTGTCCCGGTCAAACTCGACGCGGACAGCGATGACACCACACTTCTCTGGGAGACAACCGGCGAGTTTCTGTGGGCCGCTAACTACGTCGTAGACCACGCATGGCAGGGAGAATACAAGACCACGAGTAAGGCGCAGTTGCAGCAAGAAACCTACGACGATGTGCGCGAGCAGACGCGATTGCACGCCAACCTCGTCCAGAACGCTCGCAACAAGGCCGCCGACGCCATGCAGGGCGTCGTCGCCCGCTGGAAGCAGGGCCAGTACGCTGGCAAACCGCACTTTTCAACTCCGACCATGGTGTATGACAAGCGGTGTGCGACGTTCCACGACGAGTACGTGTCGCTGGCAACCGTGGCTGGGAATCGAAATCGAGTACGTTCTACCTGCCGACGACCGCGACACACCTCACTCCCGGTATCTCGATAACGATGCTTACGAGGTGACGAGCGCAGAACTGCACCACAGAGATGGCGAGTGGTTCCTTCATCTCCGTACAAAAGCGGAAATGGAGTCCGACACGCCGGAACAGGCGACGACCGGGCACCCGACGGTCCTCGGCGTTGACCTCGGTGTGAACCAACTTGCGGTTACTTCAACAGGGACGTTCTGGAGCGGTCACGAGTTCGATCACTGGCGGCGCGAGTACGAGAAGCGTCGTGGCTCGCTCCAGCAGTGTGGTACGCGCCACGCCCACGAGAATCTAAAATCGGTCGGACGGAAAGAGTCGGGTCGGTTCGAGATGATGCTCCACCGGATCGCCAACGGCATCATTAAAGAAGCTGCCGAGAACGGCTGTGCAGTCATCGCCTTCGAGGAGTTGACCGGGATTCGCAACCGGCTGCCCGAAGCGTCGTGGGGACACAAGTGGGCCTTCGAGCGGTTGTACGAGTACGTCGAATACAAAGCCAAACTTCACGGTGTCGACGTACAACAGGTTGACCCGGAAAACACGTCACGGCGTTGCTCACACTGTGGGTTCACCCACCAGAACAACCGTGACGGTGAAGCTTTCGACTGTTTGAAATGCGGCTACGAGAACCACGCGGACTACAACGCGGTCATCAGACTGCGTCTGATGGGCAGCAAACGCTTCGCGTTTGCGACGGCAAAGAACATCGGATTACCGTATCTCCGTCGCAGCCAAACCGGGGGTGACGGAGGCGCATCGGTAGGCGTGCGCTTGAATCGCGGGACGTTGAACGCGAACGGAGAATATTATCCTCCTGCCGGAGGTCCCGGTCAGAGCGGGAGTCCACGCGAAAGCTCTACCCTCAACGAAGCGAGGTCGTCAGACCGAGCGAAGTAGGGTGGGGTAGTTTACGCCGTGACTTTCCAGGTCGTCGAGGAGGAGTAGCCCCACTTCTCGACGTCGACCTCGAAGTCGCCGTTCTGGATGGCGGGCATGTTGGTACCGACTTCCTTGGCGGACATGTCCAGCGCGTCGCCGATGAGGCGTGACTTGAAGTAGGTCTGCGTGTCGGCGTTCTCCCGGAGGTACTCGAGGATGCGGGACTGCTTTTCGGAGAGGCTGGTTCCAGTCTGGGTCGTCGCGGTCGCGGTCGCGCTCATACCAACCTGTATGGTAAGGTTCCCTTTAGCGGGTTTGGTACAGACGGTTAACCGGCCGCAGTCGGGCGGTTTTCCCGACGCGACGGGGAGAGAACGGTCCGGGATCGAAGACGAGACGGGTCGGTTGGTACAGGCGGGTAACAGTCAGATGTCCTCTTCGATGATCTCGCCGACCGCGAAGTTGGACTTGACCTCGGTAATCTCGACTTTCACGCGTTCCCCGATCTCGGCACCGGGGACGATGATGACGTAGCCGCGTTCGACGCGAGCGATCCCGTCGCCCTGCTTGCCGATGTCCTCGATCTCGACGTAGCGAATCTCGCCGGCCTCGACCGGTGGCTGGGGCTCCGACGAGGGCGTCTCGGGTTCGCCCTCGGACACCTCCTCGCGCTCGCTCTCGATGAGCGCCACCCGGTAGGTGTCGCCGGCCTCGACCGAGCCGGTATCGAGTTCGCGCTGTGGTACCTCGATCACGTACCCGTCCTCACTCCGCTCGACTTCGGCGCTGAACAAACACAGGAGTTTATCAGATATCTCCAAGGTTAGACCTCCATGGGCATGTGGTAGGCCTACAGTAAAGAACTTGCCCGTGGCTCGGCCCCTGACGGGCGCTTTTCCCGGGCTCAGTCCAGCCCCGTCCCGTCCGGCCGCTTCTGACCCTCCGAATCGTGGACGACTATCTCACCCGGCCCCGTCTCGACCGGCTCGTACGCGTCCCGGACCGCGATGGCCTCCTCGATCTCCCTGACCGCTCGTTCTTTCAGCGCCGCGGCCAGGTCCGTGGCCTCGGCCCGCGAGATATCCCGACCCAGCCCCTCACACTCGTGGGCCCGGACCATTCCGTGTTCGTCGACGGCCTCGCCCATCGGCTGACTGGTCCCGCCGAGTGCGACGGAGAACGGGTAGGTCCGACAGATCAGCGGTCGGTCCTCGTGGACCGTACAGGCTCCCGTCCCGGCGTCTTCGACGGCTTCGCCGTCTCCGTGAGGCGTCTCCGACGCCTCTCGCTCCTCGTAGAAGGTGCAGTCGCCGCAGTCGTCGGTCTGGAGCGCCCACTCGAACGTCTCGCCCTCCGGTCCCTCGGGCCCGTCTTCGAGACCGTAGGGCATCGGGCGGGCCACGTCCCGGAAGTCGTACTCCTCGTCCCCGGCGTCCTGCACCCGCCGGATCTCGTCGGGGAAGACCGTGGCCGTGTGGGGTTCGGGATCGACGTCGTCGCTGTCTCCGTTCTCACAGGTTTCGGCCTTGCAACAGGCACCACAGCGCGTGCACTCGAACCCGATCTCGACGATGGCGTCGGCGAGGTCGGGCACGTCGAGGTCGCGCGCCCGGTCGAGTTCGGCTTCGAGGCTCTCCATACACGCCATTGCCGACCGACGTCCAAAAGCGGCGCGACTCTACGCGTCGTCCTCGGACTCGCCGTGCCCGCCGCCGCCAGGCGTCTCGATTCGAACTGTGGTGCCGGCCTCGACCGCCCGGGTGACCTTCGCGGACACGGCTTCACCGTCGATCAGGTTTCGCCCCGGCTGACCGTCCGCGCCGCCGGCCAGGCCGCGCGGTGCGTGCCGGCGGCGTTCCGTGAGCAGGGAAACGGTCGCGTCGGTCAGCACTGTGAGCTCGCGGATCAGGCCGTCGCCGCCCCGATGCGCCCCTGCCCCGCCGCTGCCCTCGTGGAGCGCGTACGTCTCGACCCGGAGCGGGTATGCCGCCTCCAGCGCCTCGACGGGCGTGTTGAGCGTGTTGGTCATCCCGACCTGCACGCCCGAGAGCCCGTCGCCGTCCGGGCGTGCGCCGGCCCCGCCGCCGATGGTCTCGTAGTACTGGAACGCCGAGTCACCGACCAGCAGGTTGTTCATCGTCCCCTGTCCGCCGGCGGGCACGCGGTCGGGTGCGGCCTCTGCCAGCGCGGCGAACACCACGTCCGTCACCCGCTGGCTCGTCTCGACGTTCCCCCCGACGACTGCCGCCGGCGGCGTCGGGTTCAGCAACGACCCTTCGGGTGCCGTCACCGTCACCGGCTCGTAACAGCCGTGGTTCGGCGGGATGTCCGGGTCTGTGATACATCGTATGACGTAGTATACGGCGCTGGTCGCGACCGAGAGGGGGGCGTTGACGTTCCCGGGGACCTGGTCGGCCGTGCCCGAGAAGTCCACGGTGACCACGCCGCCGTCGACGGTGACCGTGACGTCGATGGGGACGTCGCGGTCGGACTGGCCGTCGCCCTCCAGCACGTCGCTGGCGCTGTAGGTGCCGTCGGGGAGCGATTCGAGTTCGGACCGGACGCGCTCGCGGGAGTAGTCGATCACGGCGTCGAAGGCGGTGGGGAGACGCTCGCCGTGTGCCCGAAGGAGGTCGCCGATCCGCTCTTCGGCGCGGTCGGTACTGGCGATCTGTGCCCGGAGGTCGGCCCGGCGCTCGTCGGGGTTGCGGACGTTCGCCAGCAGGAGCGATTCGACCTCTGTGTTTCGCTCGCCGCCGGCGACGAGCCTGACCGGTGGGATCCGGACGCCCTCCTGGTAGATGTCGGTCGCACCGGCGGGCATACTCCCGGGCGCCATCCCACCCACGTCGGCGTGGTGGGCGCGCGAGACGGCGTAGCCGACGATCTCGTGGTCCGTCACGTCGGCGGCCTCGGGCGGTGCGATGGGTGCCACGAGGGTCACGTCCGGCAGGTGCGTCCCCCCGGTGAACGGGTCGTTCAGAGCGAACACGTCGCCCGGTCGCGGGTCCTGCTCGCGGACGGCGGCGACGGCCGCCGGCATCGCGCCGAGGTGGACCGGGATGTGCTCGGCCTGGGCGATCAGCCGTCCGTCGCGGTCGAACAGCGCCGTCGAACAGTCCTTGCGCTCGGTGATGTTCGGCGAGTAGGCCCCGCGAATCAGTACCTGCCCCATCTCCTCGGCGACGCTCTCTAACTGGGTGCGGAGAATTTCCAGTTCGACGGCGTCGATCTGGTCGTGTTTCATGGATTCACACCTCCGGAATCTCGCGCTGTGACGGCTCGTTCACAGCCCCCGATCGCTCTCCCGAAGTCGCGTTCTGTGACGACGACACGCCCACAGCCCCCGACCGCTGTGTGTCCACCCCGAGGGCGGCGAGTGACGGGGTGTCGGCCACACCCTCCCCAGCCGACTGCGCGCCTCGCTCGCGGGCTCGTCCCTCGCGCAGATGGTCGTCCCGGGCCGCGAGCGGTCTCGCGGCGCGGTGAGCGCGCGCGCCATCCGGAGCGGTCGGTGGGTGGGCCGGTGATCGAGCTGGAAGTCGGTCCGGTGATCGACTCATCGGTCCACCTCCAGCAGGAGCGATCCGTCGCCGGCGACGCTGGCCGTCCAGTCCGGCGGCAGGACGACGGTACTCTCCCCGCCCTCGAAGATGGCGGGGCCGTCGTACGTCCCGTCGGTAGGGAGGCGGTCGCGGTCGTAGACCGGCGTCTCGCGGACGAGTGCGTCCTCGCCGTCGGGGAAGATCGCCTCGCGTTCGCCGGTCCGGGGTCCGCCCGCGGGGTCGTGGGTCAGGGTCGGCGGATCGCCCGGCACCGTCGCGGTCGCCCGGCAGGTGACGAGCGTGACGGGTTCGTCGTCCATCCGGTACCCCCGGGCCCGCTCGTGGGCCGCGTGGAACCGCTCGGCGACGGTCCCCGGATCGAACGGCGCGGGCACGTCGACCCCGAGTTCGAAGCTCTGACCGGCGTATCGGCAGTCTGCCTCACGGTCGACGGTCGCCCGGTCGGAGTCGGCGGTGTCGTCGAGGACCGACTCGGACAGATCGTCGTAGATTGCGTCGATGGTCCCCGGATCGGCGTCGCAGAGGGGTGTCCGGTGGGTCCGGGCGGCGTCGTGCTTCTCGTCGGCCGCCAGCAGACCGAGTGCCGAGAGGACGCCCTCGGCCGGTGGGACGACGACCGCGGCGATACCGAGGCGATCCGCGAGTGCGGCCGCGTGCATCGGTCCGGCACCGCCGAACGCCGCCAGCGCGAACCCGCGGGGGTCGTGGCCTCGCTCGACGGTCACGCCCCGGACCGCTCGGCTCATCGTCGCGTTCGCGACGCGATAGACGCCGCGGGCCGCCGCCTGCGCGCTCTCCAGACCGGCCTCGTCGGCCAGGTCGGCGAGGGTCGACTCGGCCGCCGCCGCGTCGAGTGCGAGCCCCTCGCCGAGTTCCGTGTCGGGGCCCAGGTAGCCCAGCACGAGATTCGCGTCGGTCACGGTCGGTTCGGTGCCGCCCTTCCCGTAGCAGGCGGGGCCGGGTTCGGCACCGGTCGAGCGGGGGCCGACCCGGAGCGCACCGCCGGCGTCGACCCAGGCGACCGAGCCCCCGCCCGCGCCGACCGTGTTCACATCGACCATCGGGACCCTGACGGGGTGCCCGCCCACGTCGGCGTCGGTGGTTCGCTCGGCGTCGCCGTCCCGGACGAGGCTCACGTCACTGGATGTCCCGCCCATGTCGAAAGTGACGAGGCCGGCGGTGTCGGTGCGGTCGCCGAATTCGGCCGCGCCGACGACGCCCGCGGCCGGTCCCGAGAGGATGGTCGTCGCGGCGTGGTCGCGGACGGCCCCGGCGTCCGCGATGCCGCCGTTGCCCTGCATCACGCGCGGTTCCGGGAGCCCGCGGTCGCGTACGCGTTCGGTGAGCCGTCCGAGGTAGGTGTCGACGGTGGGCGTGACGACCGCCTCTGCGGCCGTGGTCGCGGTGCGTTCGTACTCCCGGAAGGTCCCCAAAACCTCGTGTGAGGCCGACACCGGGCAGTCGAGTTCGGCCTCCAAGATGTCCGCGACCGTCCGCTCGTTCTCGGGGGACGCGTAGGCGTGCAGCAGCGACACGGCGACGCTCTCGGCGTCGCTGACCTCGATCTCGGTCGCGAGTTCGCGGACCCGGTCGTCGTCGACCGGTCGCTCGATCCCCTCGAGGGTGGCACGTTCCTCGATCTCGAAGCGGTGCTCGCGGGGCACCAGCGGGGTCGGCGGTTCGGCGTCGAGGTCGTACAGCGCGGGGCGGTCCTGCCGGCCGATGGCCAGCACGTCCCGGAACCCGGCGGTGGTCACCAGCGCCGTCGGCGCGCCAGCGCCTTCCAGCAGGGCGTTGACCGCGACCGTCGTAGCGTGGCGGAACTGCCCGACGTCGTCGGGGTCGACCCCGGCCGCCTCACAGGCGGTCTCGATTCCGTCGAGGACGCCCCGGCTCTGGTCGTCGGTCGTCGGTACTTTCGCCGTCGTCCGTTCCCCGCCGACCAGCACCACCACGTCGGTGAAAGTCCCGCCGACGTCGACGCCCAGCCGAACGACGGGTTCGTCCCCGGCCATACCCGCCGGTCGGGCCAACGACGGTTAAACGGTGCCGGTCGCGACAACTCCTGCTTTGACCGTCCGCCGCGGTTGCACTAAGGTTCATCTTTATTATCTGTCTGTCGTATGTAACGCTCATGAGTTCGGAAGACGATCCGACGGAGCAGAACCAGGGCGGACGGTCAGGTCAGGGTGGGCAGACTGGTGGGCAACCCGGGCAGGCCGGCGGTCAGACTGGTGGGCAACCCGGGCAGGCCGGCGGTCAGACTGGTGGGCAGCCAGGGCAGGCCCAGCCCGGGCGGGGACGTCCCCAGCAGGTCCAAACAGGGCCGAGCGCGACCGACGTACTGAGCCGGCCGGACGGCCAGTCGGTCATCAAGTACGTCGTCGGCATCTTCGCCGTGGTAGGCGTCGGGATCGGCCTCACGGGCGTGCTCGCCGACTCCCTCCTCGGTGGCGGGGGTACCGGCGCCGCGAGTTTCATCAGCTTCGGCATCACGCTGATGGCGTTCGGCGTCGCGATCTTCGGCGGGAGCATCCTCGCAGCAGTTATCGGGCTCCAGGACTTCCTCCAGATCGGCGAGGTCGACAACCAGACGTACGTGCTCGCGTTCGCCAGTAACGCCGCGGGCTTCATCGTGATGGGCATCATCGTGGCCCTCTTCATCTCCATCCTCGGCGGCAGCGGTGGCGGTGCCGGCGGCGGTGGCGGCCTGGGCGACTACATCGTCGGCTCCATCGTCATGGCGATTCCCGCCGGCCTCGTCGGCGCTGGCGTCACCTGGCTCCGCGACTGGCAGCCCGGGATCGCGAAGAACTGATCGACCGCCGCGTTCTCCGTCATCGACCGAACGCCGACAGCGACGCGTCCGTCCGATCCGCGAGGTAGTCCTCGACGTCCCCGCGACGCCAGCCCAGCGGGGCACAGACGCTCTCCGCGGCCCGGACGAGCCGGTCGGCGTAGAACTCGGCGTCGTACTCCGTGGGGGACTCGCGTACCAGGCGCACCCGCTCGCGGGATTCGCGGGCGTCGTCGGTGACGACGTAGCGCACGCGCTGGCCGGCGTGGCGGTCGATCCCCGCGTCGGCGAGGCGATCCAGCGCCGCGACCGAACGCGTCCGCTGGCTGTAGGCCTCGCGTTCCTTCGAGACGCGTCTCTCGACGACCAGATCCGCGGGGTCGACCGCACCCGCCCGGAGCGCCCGGAGGTGGCGAGCCAGCCGATCACAGACCGCTTCGGGGTCGCGGTGCGCGTCGAACGTCCGGATCAACTCGCGCTGGCAGTCCGCGACGAACGGCGGCGTGCTGTCCTGCCGACACTCGATCCCGCGGTAAGTGTAGCCGTCGTCTGACGGATCGGCGTCGGCGATGCTCCCGAAGTACTTCGTCAGCGCGCCGGCGTCGCTGTCGGCCCGGGGCACGAACGCGATCCAGTCGTAGGCCGCCTCGTACTCCAGAGGCACCCTGGCGTCCGCAGTGACTCGCTCGGCCAGTTCGTCGAGCGGCGTCCGCTCGCGGTCGGGTACGTCCGGTGCGGCGGTCACCCAGAGGCTGTCGACGATACCGTGCAGCACGCGCCAGCCACCGGCTTCGAGTTCGGCTTTCGCGTCCAGCAGGATCTCGCGAGCGTAGGCGTTGATCGCCTCGTGGCACTCGATCCGACCGAACTTGGCGTTCGAGAACCCCTGATAACCGAAACAGGAGACGAGGATCCACTTGATCGCCTCGATACGCCGGTCGAGTGCCCGTCGGCACTGGGCGTCGTCGGTGGCCGCTCGCTCGCGTTTCATCGCCCGCCGATCCGTCACGAGCGGGTCGAGGACCTCCGGGAGGTACCCCCGGTCGTCACAGACGCTGTAGCCCAGGCCGGGCACGTCCGCGCGGTCGTGACAGTCACAGCGGACCGTCTCCGGACTCAGGTTGTACTCGATCATGATCGACGGGTAGAGGCTCCCGAAGTCGAGTTCGTGCACGTCCTCGTGGACGCCCACCGCGGGTTCGAGGGTGTGGCCACCACGGTCCGCGTCGGCGAGGGTCCGGGCGGACTTGAACCGCTCGTGGCGGTACGAGCGCCAGGGCACCAGCACGTCCCGGTCGCGGGCCTCGCGGATCTGGATCGCCGTCAGTACGTTCCCGATGGAGGCCCAGGCGAGTTCCTGCAGGGGTTTCCGGGATCGCTCGACCAGATCGAGACAGCCGTCCAGCCCGGCCTGCCGGTAGAAGAAGGTGTTCGAGCGGTCGACGACCGCCCGCCCGGGCACCGTGTACCGCGCGGGCGAGTGGTGGACCTCCCCGTAACTCTCGTAAGTCGAGTCCCCGGCCAGGCGCTCCCAGCCTGGACGGCGGCCCAGTTGCAGGGTCCGGCCAGCCGTCGCCGCCGCCTCGTACAACGTCTGGATCGTCGCACCCGCGTCGAGGACCAGCACGTCGGGGTCGACCTCTGCCACGGCGTCGGCGACCCGAGCCACGAGATCACCAGAACTTCCCTCGAAGGTATCGCCGTCGACGGTCACCGAATCGAGCGGCTCGCCGTTGCGGGCCGCCTCGGTCGTGCCGAGTTCGAGCGTTCGCAACTCGCGGTCGGGTACCGGGGACAGGTCCCGGTCCAGGCAGTACCGGAAGCCAGGTGAGAAGTCGACGTCGTAACAGCGGTACTCGCCGGGTCGGCCGAGGTCGGTGAGTTTGGTCGCCACGGATCGGACGCGATCCACGCGGTCGACGGTGACCCGGAGGGCGGGTTCGGGGTCGGCGCGCCACCCGCGACGGCGGCGCTCGACGGTCGCGTCCGTCACGTCGACCATCTCTGCGACGGTCTCGCGGGCGGCCGCGACGGGACCGTCCTCGCGGGTGACCCAGACCGCCGGCGCGTAGTCGGTGTCCCGGGTCGCCGTCGCGCCGTCGTCGGTGCACTCCCAGACGACGGGGGCGCCGTCGCCGGACTGCGTCCGGCTGCCGGCGGCGGTTCGCGCCGCGCTGTCGTCGAAGTCGACGGTCAGGGTCATTCGTCGGCCGCGCCCGGCCAGGGGCGTTCGATCACGGTCTGACAGGCGTCGACCGCGCGCACGCTGTCGTCTTCGGCGGCTTCCAGCGCGGCCACCCGCTCCTCGAGAGCGGCGATGGCCGCCTGCTGTTCCAGCGCCACCGACAGCAAGACGGGGACGATGGGCGAGTCGTGGTTCAGGTAGCCACAGGCGTCGGCGTGGGCGCGGGCGTGCTCGAAGAGTCGGTCGAAGTGTGGCTCGTCGCGTCGCCGGAGCGCCCGCCGGTAGTCGCTCCAGTCGGCGCGCAGTCGCTCCAGCCGGTCCCGGAAGGTCGGGTTAGTACGCCCCATCGACGGTCACCTCCGTGGGACTGGAGCCTTCGTGTCGAGCGGGGTCGTCGCCGGCGGCCGGCGCTCGGGCAGCCAGCACGCGCCGACAGAACGCGAGCGTCGTCTGGGCGGTACCGTCCCCCTGCGGGTAGACCAGCGTCTCGAAGTCGTCGGTGACGAACCGCGGCCCCTGTGCCGTCTGCCGGCACTCTACCGTGTGGTCGGCGGCCGCCGCGAGCGGGTCCCCCAGACCGTCGGGGCCCGTCCGGGTCACCAGCACCGGGACCGCGTGGTCGCGTGCGACCCGGGCGACGGTGGCGAGACTCCGGAGCAGGAAGTCACGACCCCGGGACACGTCGTCGGCGCGGTAGGGGGCGTCCATGGCCGGCAGGACGACCAGCGCAGTGTCGTCGGTCACCACGTCGGGCAGTCGGCGAACCAGCGCGACGTGCTGGTGGGCGGTGAACCCACGGGCGATCCGAATGCGGTCGAGCGCCCGCGGGTCCGGGGCCAGTCGAGCCAGTCGGTCGGTGCGTGCGTATCCACGACTGTCGACCCAGCGGACCTGCCCGCCGCCGAGCGCGTGGTCGAGGACGAGCGCACGGAGCGGTTCGCCAGCCCGCTGGCCGTCGGTCGCGAGCAACTGGACGCCGGGGTCGAGCGTCGGGAGTTCGGGCAGTCGAGTGCGATCCATACCCGAACCGAACGAGTCCACGCAAAAGGGCCCTGGCGCGTCGTTTCCGGAATTTCCGGAAAGCGCAGTCCGGGCACCAGCGAGGCGGTCGCGGTCCCGAACGGCGGATTCCGCGGGTTTCCAGAATGGTTGTCAGGGTGGCGAGTCGCCGTCGCAGTCGAGACGGCCGCCGGTGGCTCAGGCGTGTTTGGCTGCGAGAACGTCGACCTCCTCGATCTGGGGTTCTTCGGCGAGCAGGTCGTCGGCCCGTTCCATCAGCGCAGCCGCGATCTCGCCGTCGAGATGGGCCTGTCTGCCGTCCTCGTCGGGGAACGTATCGAAGATGCCGAAGGTCGACTCGCCCATCCGGAGGGCGAACCAGGTCGTCGTGTCGGGTTCGTCCTCGGCCATCGGAAGCGCCGACTCCAGGAACTCCTGGACCTCGGATTCCTTGCCGTCTTTCGCTTCGAGTCGTGCCAGCAACGCGTATTCGGAGTCGCTCATCGGAGCACGTTCTAGTTGGCCGAGAGCGAAATAAACCTGTTCGTGGCGGAACCCCGGTCCGTGGCGTTGTCGTCAGCTCTCCTCGGCTGTCGGTTCGACGATCCGATACCGGCGGTCCCGGCTGGTCCCCTCGGCGGCGAGCAGGTCGTACTGGACCATCTTCCCGAGGTAGTTTCTGACCGTCCGGTCGGTCTTGGGGTCGTCGACGGCCTCCCGATAGCGCCGGTACAGCGTCGACGGGTCGATCCGGCCGGCGTCCGCCACGATGTCGTAGACGGCCCGCTGGTGGGGCGTGAGGGTGTCGAGGGTGCGCCGGTGGACCGCCGAGCGACCCGCCGGGACCGCCTCCGCGACGATTTCGTCGGTGATCGTCGCGGCCGTCGTCCGCTGGGCGCGCCGGGCGGCGCTCCGGAGGATACTGATGGCCACGCGGGCGTCACCCGCGGCGGCGTCGGCGATGTCGCGCAACTGGTCGGTCGTCACGGCCCCCTCCGTCAGCCCCCAGCGGGCACGCGCCTGCAGGATGGACGTGAGCTGGTCGATCCCGTACCGGTCGAAGCCGATCCGCTCGCTCCCCTGGAGGCGGCTGCGCAGTCGGTCGTCGGTCCCGGCGAACAGGTCCGCCTCACGGTTGGCGATCAACACGAGCGAGAAGGAAGACAGCGCGTGCAGGTCGTAGAGCACGTCCGCCGACTCCAGCTGGTCGGCCTCGTCCAGCACGACGACACAGGGCGGCCCGTCGTACCGCCGGAGCCGTTCGAGGAGTTCGTCGTGGGGCGTCGACTGCCGGTGGATGTCGACGGTCTTGCCCAGCCCTTCGAGGACGCGATAGAGCGCGCGAAATCGCGAGTAGTTCTGCCAGCAGTTGACGTACTGGGAGGCAACGTCGAGGTGCTGTTCGCGCAACTGCTCGACGGTGTAGCGGGCCACGCAGGTCTTGCCCACTCCCGACGGGCCAGTGATGATGGCCGGGCCCGCGGGCTCGCCCCGCGTCACCGGTTCGAGGACCTGTGACAGGTGTGTCACCTCGCCGTCCCGGTGTTCGAGTTCGTGCGGGACGAACTCCGCACGCAACACTCGGGCGTCCTCGATCATGTCAGCCCCCTGTGGTGCCAGCGGCTTAACTGGTGGCGTGTCGCTTCCGGAATTTCCAGAAGCGTTGGCACACCGGTCGCCCGTCCGCTCAGAGCACCGCATCCTCGTCGACGTCGCCCGGATCGGCCGCGACGAGTCGCCCCTCGACGGCGCGGGCCTCGACGAGCACGTCTTCCACGTCGCCGAGGTGGACGGGCGCGCGCTCGTGGTAGGCCCGTTCGTCGACGCCGTCGGCGACGGCCGAGGGACCGGCGACGAGGACGTCCTCCGTGTCGTCGGCGGTCACCGCCGGGACGCGGGCGTCGGACTCGATACGAACGTCCTCGGCGCGTTCGACCCGCACCGAGTCCCCGTGGCTGATGCCGCCCTGGAGGTAGACGTCGTCGACGGCGTCCAGTGTCACGGCGTCGGTCACTGCGGTGAACACGTCGCCGCGGGTCTTTTCGATCACGAGGTCGCCGTCGACCGCACCGCGTGTGATCAGCACGTCCTCGCAGGTCTCGATCCGGGTGTCGTCACCGCCGGAGACGACACAGTCGCGGTACGGGTCCGCGAGGTCGTCGTTCGAGTCGGTCAGGTACACGTCCCCGACGGACTCGATGCGGCACTCGCCGGCGACGGCGCGGCGCTCGACGAACACGTCCTGTGGGTTCGAGAGGACCAGATCGTCGGCGTCCTCGACCACCACATCCTCGACGTCTTCGTAGGAATCGTTCCCCAGCCCGAACATACCCGTCCGATGACACCCCACTCACCTAACCCTTCGGGGTCTCGTCGTCGAACGGACTGCTGGCGTGTTCCGGCACGTCGCCGGGCCGCGTGACGAGGTTCTCCCGCCCGATCCGGATCTTGCGGACCTGTTCGTCCTCGGCCATCGCCGAGAGGACGCGGCTCACTTTCGATTTCGACCAGCCGGTCCGCTCGACGATCTCGGACTGGGGCAGCCGCCCGCCGTGTTCGTCCAGCAGGCGGCGGATGCGCCAGGCGTCGGGATGTGCCGGCGCGTCCTCGTCGTCGGTCTCGGCGGGGTCCGTGGTCGTTCGCGCCCGGATCGTCGCGAGCGCCAGCACGCCACCCAGGAGGACGACCACGAGCAGACTCCCGACCAGCAGTGCGGGGCGAGCGGACGCGACCGTCAGCACCGGGGCCACGCCGGCGACAGCGGGTGACCGCCGAACGCGACCCGAGACCGAACCTGTACGGAGACTCGCGTCTGCGTCCGTGCGAGGGAATGACCGGAACATCGGGGCCGACTGGTAGCACACCGGCCGCAAACATAGGCGTCCTTGCGGGAAGCCCACCGGGCGGGTACGACTTCCGGTGGAAACCGGTGCCGGACGGTTTCCGGTGGCGCGGTCAGACCGTCGTCCGGTAGATGGCCGCCTGCGAGGGCGCACTGTTCGCGAAGTTACAGACGAACAGCGAGTCCCGCGTGGCGTCGGTCGTCCCGAAGCACACGTCCGAGGGGAAAGATAGCCGGTCGTCGTCGCTGACCGTCGCGACCGACCCGTCGGCCGTCACGCTGACGATCCGGTTCTGACTGTTGGCGGCGACGTAGACCGTGTCGTCCCGGACGGTGATCCCGTCGGCACCTACGATGTCCTCGCCCTCGTGAAAGGTCGTCGCCGTCCCGGCCGTGCCGTCGGACGCGACGGGGACTTCAAGCAGTCGTCCGGCCCCGTCGGCGGTGCTGCTCACGGCGACGTGGACGGTGCCGTCGGCACCCCGGGCCAGTCCGTTCGCGCCGAAATTCTCCGTGTCGAGGCGGTCGTCGTCAAGCCACGTCGAGCGTGTCCCGTCGGCGGTGACGGCGTAGACCGCCCCACCGTAGGACTCGGTGACCAGCAGTCGGTCGCGGTCGGCGTCGAACAGCAGGTCGTTGGGAAAGCCCGAGATCCCGACGAGTTGCCGAGCCTCGCCCTCGGGCGGGACTTCCCAGACGCCCGACTGCTCGCCGTCGGCCGGGACGGCGACGTAGACGGTCCCGTCGGGTGCGGTCTCGACGCCGATGGCCTGCGGGAGCGTCGCGACCTGCTCCGTGTCCGAGAGGGTCAGCCCGGACTCGGTGACGCGGTCGGCCGCGAGTCGCCTGACCTCACCGGCGGTGATGCCGAACAGCAGGTCGCCGTCGGCAGTAAAGGCCAGGTTCTCCGGGACGGACTCGCTCGGGATCGAGACGACCGTCTCCAGTTCCGACGTCGCGTCGTCGGGTGTCGCCTCGTCGGTCGTGGTCGAGCGGTCGGCCGTCGTCCCGGTGCTGGTCGTCGTGCCGGTTCCCGTCGGCGTCCCCTCGTCGGTTCCCGAACACCCCGCGAGCGCGGCGAGCGCCGCAACTCCGGTGGCAAGTGCCGTCCGTCTGGTCGCGGTCGGTTCGGACATCGGTCACACAGAACGACCAGCGCGGCTTGGATCTACGGGCACCGGCGAACGGCGCCCGGTATTCGAGAGACGGATCGCGTGCCCGGGCCTGGGATCACCCACTCCGGTGTCGCCGGGCAGCGTTCCGTCGCCCTCTCAATCCTCGGCCACCACGTCGCTGGCGCTGGGACTGTCCCCGCCGTGGGGCGTGTCCCGCCGTCGGACCTGGGCGGCGTGGACGCTCTCCGTCGAGTCGTCGACGATGACGACTTCGCCCGTGTCCGTGGGCATCCGGTCCTCGTCGGCCAGCGACGAGTTCACGTACGTCGGCTGGGCCGCCTGCAGGGCGTCGAGGTCAGCCTCGGAGGTCAGCCGGTGGGAGAGCAGTACGTCCGACTGGGAGATGCCCACCTCCGGCACCGCGCTCGGGCGCTGGGTCGCCACGACGAGACTCACGCCGGGCGCACGCCCCCGCGTGAGGATCGTCGACAGCGCCGACCCGGCGACGCCCTGGAAGAACGTGTGCGCCTCGTCGAGCAACAGCCAGGGGAGCCGGTCGACGGTCTCGGTCTCGCGGGCCTGGTACAGTGCCTCACCGATGCCCCGTACCACCGCGTTCATCGGGTCGGTGTCCATCCCCGCGACGTTGACGACCGTGATCTCCGGCCCCGCCAGGTCCTGGGCCGTCAGCCCGTCGGCGTCGAACACGCCCCACGCCTCGGCCATGTCGACGTGGTTGATCGCCGCCCGCTTGTCCGTGTTCGACGCGTCCACGGCGTCGATCACCGTACGCATCCCGTCGAGCGTGTCGGCCTCGCCTGCGGCCTGCCAGACGAGTCCACCGGCTCCGCTCTCCGGCGGGAGCCCCAGCAACGCACACCACGACCGCGAGTCCAGCGCCGATGGGGTGACCGCCGGGTCCTCGATCACGTCGGCCGGCACCGGGTCCGCGTCGCCCCGCGTGGGCTGATCGAGCGTCGTGAACACGTCCATCGGGTCGACGATGACGGGCGCGACGCCGCGGGCCCGCGCCAGCGACTCCGCGACGACCCCCAGCGTGTAGGACTTCCCGTACCCGCGCTTGCCGACGATCAGCACGGCGTGTGGGCCGTCCAGATCCAGATACAGCGGTGCCCCCTCGCTCCCGTCCAGCGCCCGGTAGGCACCCAGCCGGCCCGACGGCCCCGCATCGAGGTCCTGCCCGCGCCCGACGACGAACTCCTGACCAGTCATACTCCGCTGTGGCCCGGTGTTCGTATTTCAACTCTCGGGCCCACGTCCCGCTGTCGGCCACGTGAGCCGACCGAAAGGTACGTGATTCGGGGGGCCGTGGCTCCGCACGTGTTTCCGACCACGATCTACCCCGTGGTCGGTTCGTTCGCCGCGGCCGCCGGCACGCTCGCGCTGGGCTACTACCTCCGGTCGGTCCGGGACCGCCCCGGCGCGACCTGGCTCCTCGTGGTGCTGGGCGTCCAGTTCGCCCTGACGGCCGGCTACGGGGTCGGGTACCTCGTCTCCGACTACTGGCTCCGCTGGGCCGTCGAAGTGCTGTTCTGGGTGGCCTACATCTGTCTCGGCGCGCTGTTTATCGCCTTCGCGCTGGCCTACACCGGTCGGGGTCACGTCATCCGCTCACCGTGGTTCAGACTGCTGGCCGGGCTCACGGTCCTGCTGAGCTTGCTGGTCGTGACCAACCCGCTGCACGAACTCGTCTGGGCGGACTTCGCGGTTCGGTCGACGTGGGGACTGACGACGGCGTCGTTCACCCGCCACGGCGGCGCGTTCCTGATCCTGGGCGTCACCAGCATCGGCACCGCCGTCGGCACGCTCCTGCTCGTGGACACGATCATCAGCTACGGCGACGTCTACCGGGGCGAGGCGCTGGCGGTCGCGCTCTCCCCGCTCCCGCCGGGTATCGGCCTGATCGCCTGGACCTTCGGCATCGTCCCCGCACCGGGGATCAACGTCGCGCCCGTCCTCTTTCTCGCCCACGTCGCCTTCGACGCCTACGCGTTCGTCGGCAGCGGGATGTTCGACTTCCACCCCGCGACCCGGCGAGCGGGCAACCGGGCGGCCATCGCCGACCTCGGCAATCCGGTCGTGGTCGTCGACGAACAGCGTCGCGTCGTCAACTACAACCCCGCCGCCGAATCGACGTTCGATCTGACCGGCCGCGGCGTCCTGACCGAACCGTTCACCGCCTGCTACGAGGGCGACGAGATCGACCCCAGCGAGCGCGAACAGGACGCCACGATCCGGACGGACGCGGGCCGGCGGACGTTCAAAGTCACCTCCACAGATCTGGACGACGGGACCGGGGCCCACCTTGGCTACACGCTCGTCTTCCAGGACATCACCGCCGAACGTCGGCGCGAGCAGCGACTGGCCGTCCTGAATCGCGTCCTCCGGCACAACCTCCGCAACGACCTGACCGTCGTCGACATGAACCTGGACGCCGCCGCCGACCGCGCCGACGCGGACGTGGCCGAACTGCTCGACCCTGCCCGCGAGAAGACCCAGGGGCTGGTCTCGCTCAGCGAGAAGGCCCGCAGTTTCGAGCGCGTCGTCGAGGACGACACCGAGTCGCTGGTCGCCGTCCAGGACGTGGTCGGTGAGGTCGTGACGGAACTCCGCGAGGAGTTCTCCGACGCGACCGTCGAGATCGCGGGCACCGACGCCGCCCTGCTCCGGATCAACCCCGCCCTGCTCCGGGTGGTCGTCCGCAACCTCGTCGAGAACGCGCTGGAACACGGACGGATCGGCGAGGACGCCGCGGCGAGTGATGGCGGTGAGGACACCGCACCGGACCCGGACGTGACCGTCTCGGTGACGACCGACGACGACGCGGTGACCGTGACCGTCAGCGACCGCGGGCCGGGCGTCCCCGATCACGAACTGGCCGTCATCGAGGACGGCGACGAGACCGACCTCGAACACGGGAGCGGCCTCGGCCTGTGGCTGATCACCTGGAGCGTCGACGCGGCCGGCGGCGACGTCACGTTCGACGTGACCGAGACTGGGACGACCGCGACCGTCCGATTCCCCGTCGTCGGCGTCGAGGGTGAACACTACGAACCGGCCGCCGACCGCGAGGTGTCGACAGACGGCTGACGGACTCGCCGGGCGTCCGCACCGAGACACAAATTTCGGCTGAAGTTTCCACGAGGCTTATAGTACCCGTCGCACAAGGGGAGCGTGACTGCAGTTCCCTCCAACACATGGCCCTCGGTGACGTCTTCGCCGCCCCGCTCGGCCTGGCCGCGCTCGCCGCCCTCGTCCCGCTGTTCGTGCTGTACCTCATCCAGCCCGATCCGCGGGAACTCCCCCTGCCCACGGTCGCGTTTCTCCAGTCCGACCCGGACGAGGGCGGTTCGAACCCGGTCCTGGAGCGACTGCGCCGCAACCTCCTGCTCCTGTTGCAGGTCCTCGCCATCCTCCTGCTCGCGGTCGGGCTGGCCGCCCCCTACGTGACGACGACCCGCGAAGTCAGCGCCCAGCCCACCGTGCTGGTCGTGGACGCCTCCGCCAGCATGGCCACCGAAACCGGCGACGGAACCCGCTTCACCGAGGCCGTCGCGGCCGCCAAGGAGGCCGTGGGAACGCCGACGACCGTCGTCGTCGCCGGCGGCTCCGTCCGGACGCCCGTCACGGCGGGCGACCCCGAAGACGCGCGGTCGGCACTGGACGGCCTCCGTGTCACGCACGCGCCGGGCGACCTCCGCGGTGCCGTCGAGCGCGCCCGCGAACTCGCCGGCTCCGAGAGCCGCGTCCTCGTGTTCAGCGACTTCGCGGGCGGATCGGGGGAGGGGGAGGCAGGCTGGAAGCGGGCCGCCGACGCGGTGCGAGCCAGTGGCGCGGCACTCACGCTCCGACAGTTCGGCGGCGGGACGACCGAGAACGTCGGCATCGTCGGCCGGTCGTTCGAGAACCAGCGGGTCGTCCTGCGCGTTGCCAACACGGGCGCGACGGCGACCGAGCGCACCCTGACCTTCGCCGGCAAGTCACGGACGGTGTCGCTCCAGCCGGGCGACCGGCGCTCTGTCGTCTTCCCGCTCCCGGCGGCGTCGACGACCGCCCGACTCGACGGCAGTGACGCGTTCCCGGTCGACGACAGCGTGCCCGTCGCCGTCCCCGACGAGCAGGCAGAGGACACACTGCTGTTGACGAACGGGGACAACCGGAACCTCCGGACCGCGCTCGAAGTGATCCCGACGGTGAACGTCACCGTGAAGCGTCCCCCGGTCTCGACGACCGGCGACTACGACACCGTGGTGTTCGCGGACGTGACCGCCCAGCGCGTGCTGGGGTCGACCGTCGAGACTGCCCGGTCGACGGTCGAGGACGGCGGCGGCGTCCTGATCCAGGCCCAGCGCAACGTCGGCGACGTCGGGTACGGCGACCTCCTCCCGGTCACACCGGGCGAGATCGAACAGTCCGGCGGCATCGACAACGTCACCAGCCACCCCGTCACCACCGGCTTCGACTTCCCGGCTCCCGACTACCACCTCGGGGCCACGGCGACCGGGACCGCACTGGTGACGCTCTCGGACGGGTCGCCGCTGCTGGCCACCGGCGGACGGGCGGGCGGCCGAACGATGTACTACGGCTACCTGCCCAACCAGACCGCGTTCCGCTTCGACTACCGCTACCCCGTGTTCTGGAAGCGGGCGATCCACTGGCTGGCCGGCCGCCCGTCGCAGTCGGACCTGAACAGGCGGACCGGGACGACGCTCCAGTTGGCCAACGAGACGATCGTCGAGACGCCGACGGGACAGCGGACGACGGCGGCGGTCCAGCTGGACCGTGTGGGCACTTACCGGACGGCGGACCAGCGGACCAGCGCCGGCCTACTCTCCCCCGCCGAGTCCAACGTGAGCGCCGCCCCGGTCGACGCGGGCGGCGACGGAGCGGGCGATGGCGGCCCCACGACGGGCCAGCAGGTACAACAGGACCTCACGCCGCTGGTTCTGCTCGGCCTGCTCGTCCTGCTCGGGGCCGAGTTGGGGTATCTCCGCCGACGAGGTGACATCTGATGCCCGTCGAAACGACGCTGGCGGGGCTCCGGATCGGCCTCCAGCGTCCGCTCGTGCTGGTCGCGTTGCCAGTGGCGATCGCAGTGCTCGGCGTCGCCTTCCGCCGGCGCGAGCGGGCGGTGTTCACGGGGCGGTCGCGGGCGCTGTTCCTGGCGTCGCGACTCCTGCTCGTGACCCTGCTGGTCGTCGCGGCCGCCGGGCCCTACACGCTGGCGACGACGGACTCGGCGGGCCAGCCGACGGTGACGATGCTCGTGGACCGGTCGGCCAGCATGGCGACGACCGACGCCGCGGCCGGCGAACTCGCGACCGCCATCGAGAACGAGGGCGTCGCGGTCAGGACCCGGACCGTCGGCAGCGAGACGGACTCGTCGGTCGGCGACGCGGTGACGGGCGCGCTCGGCCCGAACGGGAGCGTCCTGCTGGTCTCGGACGGCCGCGTGACCGGCGGCCGCTCGCTGGACGCGGCCGCGGGCGTCGCCCAGCAGGTCGACGCCTCCATCCACGCCGTCTCGCTCGACTCGAACCGGACCGAACGGGCCGTCGCCGTCACCGGGCCGGCAAAGACCAGCACGGGCGTGGCCAACCAGTTCCGCGTGACCGTCGCCGGCGTCGCGCTCGGGGACACCACCACGACGCTGTCGGTCAGCGTCGACGGCCAGCGGATCCGCGAGGAGACCGTCGAGGGCGACGGGGGGCTGACGTTCACGTACAACTTCTCCGAGACAGGGAGTCACCGCGTGACCGCCCGGATCGACGGCGAGGACGTGTACGACCGCAACGACGTGTTCCGCAAAACGGTACGAGTGGTCGAACCGCCGAAGGTCCTCTACGTCTCCCGCGGTGACTACGCCTTCGAGGGCTTCCTCCGGGAGGTTTACGACGTGGACACCGCCGAGTCGATCCCGGCGAACCTCTCGGGGTACTACGCCGTCGTGGTACAGAACGTCGCGGCGGGCGATCTGGGCAACGTGAGCGCGCTCCAGCGGGCCGTCATCGACGGGACGGGGCTTGTCACCGTCGGCGGCCCCAACGCATTCGAGCGGGGGAACTACCGCGAGTCGCTGCTGACCGACCTCCTGCCGGTCACCATCGGGGAGGGCGGCGAGACCTCGCGTGTGGTCGTCGCGGTCGACATCTCCGGCAGTACGAGCGGGTCGATGTCGGCCCAGCAGGCGCTGGCGCTGGACGTGCTCGACCAGTTGGGCGACGAGAACCGCGTGGGCGTCGTCGCGTTCAACAACCAGGTCTACCGGATCGCCGGCCTCACCGGGCTGGGGAATTCCCGCACCTTCCTCGAAGACCGCATCCGTCGGCTGGAGAGCGATGGAAGCACGGACGTGAGCGCCGGCATCGAGGGGGCGACCCAGATGCTCGGCTCTAGCGGGACGATCGTCCTGCTCACCGACGGGCGCGCACAGGGCGGGAACGCCCCGGCCGCGGCGGCCCGTGCCAGCGAGCGCGGCATCGAGGTGATCCCCGTCGGCGTCGGTTCGGAAGTGGCCGTCGACTACCTCCAGGAAGTGGCCGACGCGGGCGGCGGCGTCTTCCTCCGGGCCGACGAGTCCAACAAGCTCCGGATCGAGTTCGGCGGCGAGACCCGCGAGTTCCAGGGGCGCGGCCTCACGGTGCTTGACCGCACACACTTCATCACGAGCGGCGTCGAGTTCGCCGCCCGACCGGGACGGACCCACTCGGTCGCCGCGGTCAGAGGGGCGGACCTGCTGGTCGCCGGATCGGACGGTGCGCCGGCGATCACGGCCTGGCGGTACGGGCTGGGACGCACCGTCGCGATCACCGCCTACGGCGAGAACGGGGGCCTCGACGGCCTACTCTCGGCCCCCGACTCCCTGGGCATCACCAAGTCCGTCAACTGGGCCATCGGCGACCCCGAACGGCTGGCGACCGGCCTCACGTCCATCTCGGACGGCCGCGTGGGGAGTCCCGTGACGGCAACCTACGAAGGCGCCAGCCGGCCGTCGGCCGACGGCTACCGGTTCACCCAGGTCGACACCGGCCAGTACGAGACGACGTTCGTGCCGGCGTCGCCCGGCTACCAGTCGTTGCTGGCCGCCGAATACGCCGTGAACTACCCCCAGGAGTTCGCTGCCTTCGGGCAGTCGCGGGCCGTCCGGACCGCCGCGGATCGCACCGGTGGGCGCGTCTTCGAGCCGGACCGGGCCGCGGCCGTCGCCGAGCAGGTCCGCCAGGAGGCCCGGACTGTGGAGACGATCACCAGGGAGTGGACGTGGCTCGTCCTCGTCGCCGCCCTGCTCCTGTACCTCGTCGAGGTCGGCACGCGCCGACTCGTTCGCATCAGACACCTATGATCGGAACCAGACTCAACGTCGTCTTGCTCGCCGTGGTCGGACTGACAGTCCTCGGCGTCGCGGGCGTCACTGTCTACTACGAGTACAGCGTCGGCGACGTGACCGACCGCGCAGAACGACTCGCCCAACAGAAAGCGACCGCCCAAGAGGAACTCGCGACCGTTCGGGGCGAACTCAACGAAACCCGCGACCGACTCGCCAGCATCAACGAGAGCCTCGAAACCAGGCAGACGGACGTGCAGGACCTCACCGACCAACTGGAGGCCACGGAGCGCAACCTCTCTACCGCCCGCGACCGGATCGACCGGCTGGAAAACGAACGGCAGGAACTCCAGCGCGAGGTCGACGACCTCCTGAACGAACGGGCGGACCTCAGGGGGCGGGTGACCGAACTCGAAGAGCGGCGCGACGAACTGCTCCAGGAGAATACCGACCTCCGGGCCCGCAACACGAACCTCCAGGACCTGACCGACGAATTGAACGGCACCATCGACGATCAGGAGGATCGGATCGACGGCCTGAAGCAGGACAACGAAGCGCTGCAGGACGATCTCGACGTCGTCTGTGGGCAACTGAACAACAGCGCGCAGTATTCGGAGTGTAACTGAGATGAGCGACGAACTGGAATCCGAACCCAGCGAGGAACGCACCGGGATCGAGCGCGCGGTCCGGGCGATCAGGCGCGAGGGGTACAAGGCGGCCGCCCTCCACGCGGTGGTCGACGCCGTGGCCGTCTTCCTCGTCGTGAACCTGCTGACGCGGGTCGTCGCGGTGCCGTTGCCGGCGGTCGGCCCGGCCCGTGGCGGGACGGTCGCGGCCGTCGGCGTCGCCCTGCTGGCCGGCGGCGTCGAGTTCGGCCTCCGGGTCCGCTACTACACGGTCGAGCGGTTCGAGGCGGCCAATCCGGTCGTCGCGGACGCGCTCCGGACCGCCCGGGACGCCGCGACCGACGGAGCCGAGACGCAGATGGCCCGCCGGCTCTATCGGGAGGTCACGGAGCGGCTTGCCGAGACCAGTGCCGGCGGCTTCCTCCACACCCGCTGGCTGTCGGTCAGCGCCGTCGTGGTCGTCCTGGCGAGCGCGCTGACGGTCCAGGCGGCCGTGGCGGGCGTCACGTTCGCGCCGACGACGAACACGACCGACGAGAGGCGCGGACCGGGATCGTTCGGCGGGTCGGACAACGGCGTCTCCGAACTCCAGAATCCCGACGACGTGCTCGGCGAGCGCAAGGAGACCGCCGAGGGACGGGAGGAGATCGACGTGAACTTCTCACAGAGTCGCGGCGGCGGGGCCGGCGAGCAGGTCGACAGCTACGAAGACAGCGGGCTGTCGGCCGGTGGCGACGCCGTGGCGGCCCGCCAGGCCGGCTTCGCCGCCGATCGGAACCTCGAAGACGCGGATCTGGTGCGGGACTACAATCTGCGCGTCCAGCGTGATACCGATGACTGACGACACACTCGACGACGACGAGGTGGACCGGATTCAGGAACGACTCGCGGCAGTCCGCGAGGAGGTGCGAAAGCGCCTCGTCGGCCAGGAAGCGGTGCTGGATCAGGTACTCGCTTGCCTGCTCGCCGACGGGAACGCACTGCTAGAGAGCGTCCCCGGACTGGGCAAGACGATGCTGGTCCGGACCATCGCCGAGGTCACCGACTGCTCGTTCTCGCGGGTCCAGAACACGCCGGACCTGATGCCGAGCGACATCACTGGCACCGAGATCATCCGGGAGACCCACGACGGCCGGGAGTTCACCTTCGAGCCCGGCCCCATCTTCGCCAACGTGGTGCTGGCAGACGAGATCAACCGTGCGACCCCCAAGACCCAGGCCGCGTTGCTGGAGGCGATGCAGGAACGGCAGGTCACCGCCGGCGGCGAGACCCGGCACCTGCCCGATCCGTTCTTCGTGCTGGCGACACAGAATCCGGTGGAACAGGACGGAACCTACCCGCTTCCGGAGGCTCAGAAGGACCGCTTCCTGGCGAAGGTGCTCGTCGACTACCCCGACGAGGCGTCCGAGCGGGAGATCGTCGACCGGTACACCGGCCGATTAGACGACACCATTCCGGTCGAACAGCAGTTGGCGACCGCCGACCTCCTGCGCGCCCAGGAACTCGTCCGCCAGGTCCCGATCGCCGACGACATCCGGGATCGGGTGGTCGAACTGGTGCGGGCGACCCGCACGGCCGATCGACTGGAGTACGGCGCGAGTCCGCGGGCGAGCATGGGACTGGTCGTGCTGTCGAAGGCCCGCGCGTTCATGGCCGGCCGCGCCCACGTCACCGGCGAGGACGTAGAGGCGATGGCGCGCCCGGTGTTGCGACACCGCGTCGTCGTGGACTTCCGGGCCCAGCGGGACGGCGTGACCGCCGACATCGTGATCGGAGACCTGCTGTGATCGAACCCACCTTCCTCGACGAACTGGCCCGGTTCGACCCCTCCGTCCAGCGACGGGTCGACGCCGTCCAGCAGGGCGAACAGCGCTCGACGGAGGTCGGGGAGGGGCTGACCTTCAGCGACCACCGCAAGTACACCCCCGGCGACGACACCCGGCTGGTCGACTGGCGCGTGTACGCCCGCACCGAGGAACTGTACGTCAAACAGTACGAGGCAGAGCGCAACCTCACCGTCCACGTCCTGCTCGACGCCAGCACGTCGATGGACTTCGGCGGCGATCGGGCGAAGCCGGCGACCCCACACAAGTTCGAGTACGCCGCCAAACTGGGGCTTGGCTTCGCGGCACTCGCGGCGGCCGAGGGGAACGATTTCCGGTTCTCACTGCTCGGCGAGACCTTCGAGCGGATCGACCGCAACCGCTCGACTCAGGGCGAAGTCATGCGGTTGATCGAACGGCTGAACGAGACCGACCCCGACGGGGAGACGGACTTCCGGACGGCCTGTGAAGACTACGCCGCGACCGTCGACTCGAAGGCGCTGGTCCTCGTGGCGAGTGACTTCCTCGACGACCCCGCCGAGATCGAGGCGGGGCTGGCTGCCCTCCAGCGTAACGACCTGACGCTCGCACAGGTCCTCGCGCCCGACGAGCGGGACCCGCCGGCGCGGGGCGACACGATCTTCCGCGACCCGGAAGCCGACACGAAACTGCGGACGTACTTCGGCGCGAACGTCGAACGCCGCTACTACGACCGGCTCCAGTCCCACCTCGACGAGATCGAAGCGGTGGGGGACCGCCTGGGCGCGCGCCACGTCGCCGTCGACACCGGCGCGGACTTCTTCGATACCTTCGGCGAGGTCTGGGTGGAGTGAGACGGGGATCAGATTCGGTATCCGACCCGGACTGTACAATTAATCAGTTCTAGAACCGTAACTTCCTGACATCGGACTCGATACCCGACGTAGATCGAAATTATCCGGGATGATTCTCGGGCAGATACGTATTTATCGGTGTTTCGAGAGGGGAAAACATGGCAAATAGTCCCAACGTTTCTTTGAGTTTGTTGGAGTGCCGACCGTCCGTCGGGTGGCGACGGGCGAAGCCACACGCAGGAGGCCGCGCATGACGGCGGGCCGGAAGGTCCGGGCGGTGGTGCTGTCGGCGGTACTGGTGTTCTCCGTGCTTGTGGGTCCGGTCGCCGTGAGCGCGGAGACGCTCGGCGGCGGGAACGTCTCGGTCACCGGGGTCGGGAACGCACCGGACGTGGTCGTCAACGACGCGACCATCGAGACCAGCACGTCCTCGACGGTCGAAGTCGGGTACAGTACGACGATGGACCCGAGCAACATCGAACTGCGGCTGTACAACGACTCCAGCAGGGACCTCCTGGCGGCCAAGACCTCCGGGTTCGAGTCCAAGGAGGGCGTGGTCGCGATGACGGTGCCGGACAGCAGTGCCGCGGGCGTCCCGGCCAGCGGCTCCATTCCCGTTCGGGTCCGACTCAAGAACGGCGGAACCGACGCCATGATCACCTCGGACACCGCGGTGTTCGCGGTCGATACGCCGCCGGTCGTCACCGAGGTGACGCTGGGTAACGACGGGAGCGACAACCTCGCGCTCTCGTTCACGTCGGACGAGCGGCTCAGCACGAACGCGGGCGACGTGACCGTGACCGTCGACGGCCCCACGAGCGGTGCCGACGTGTACACGTTCTCCCGGAGCGACTTCGTCGAGGGGAGTCAGGACGGTCTGTACACTTACTCGCTGGCGACGACCCAGTCCTACGACGATGGGGAGGGGACGTACGCGGTCACGGTCGACGACGCCGTGGACACGAACGGGCTGAACGGCGGGGAGAACGGGGTCGGGAGTGACCTGTTCGGCACCCACTCCTACGGCTCGGACACGACGCCGCCGTCGATCTCGAACGTCCAGTTCGGCGAATCCAGCGGCGACATGATGGCACAGTTCGACTCCGACGAGCAACTCGGCACGAACAGCGGCGACGTCGGCGTGACGGTGACCGGTCCCAACGGCAAGAGCTACGCCTTCGACCGCACGCAGTTCGTCGAGAGCGGGACCGGTCCGTTCACGTACTCGCTGTCGGCCAGGCAGGCGTTCGACGACGGTGACGGCATCTACGGGCTGAGCGTCGACGACGTCAGAGACGCCGCCGGCAACAACGGCGGGATGAACGGTGCTGGCAGCGGCCTCACCGCCGGCTACGAATACAGTTCCGGCGGCGACGGCGGCGGTGACGGTGACGGCGGCGGTGACGGTGACGGCGGCATCAACTACCCGCCAGCCCCGTCGGTCGACTTCCACACCACCGAGATCGACACGAACACGCTCACGACACTTTTCGTCACGTTCAACGCGACCGGCGAAGTCGCCAGCAAAGACGACATCGAATTGTGGTTCTACGACGACACCAACGCCCCGGGGACGCCCATCGCCAAGCGGACGACCGTCGAGGCGACCAAGGGGCTGACGACCGTGCAAATACCGAAAGACAAGGTCGGGTCCAGCGACTTCACCGGGAAGATCGAACTCGTCGACACGAGCGGAGAGAGCCCGACGGCCCTGTCCAGTAGCTCGAAGACGATCGTCGTCTACGAGGGTGTCAGTCTCTCTGTGAGCCGGACCACGCTCACCGAAGAGGCAGACTCCGGCCTCGACGTGACCTACGACCTCGGCAACATCGACAAGGCCAACGCCAAGATCGTGGTCGCGGAGACGACCATCGACTCCGGCTGGGGGACCGAGTACGTGACTCCGAACGCACAGAGCGGGACGATCACGATCGACAAGGAGGCCTCCGAGATCAACCGGAACCTGACCGTCATCGCTCACGTCAAAGACACCTCACGCAGCCGGCAGGTTCAGTCCTCGATCGCACGGACCTGCATCGGGAAGGCCAGCTCGCCGTGTCCCAGTGTCGTCTCGACCTCCGTCAAGAACGCCGCGACCGGAGAGGAGATCACCGGCGTCGACGTGGCCACCGAGTGGAACTGGTTCATGAACGGCGTCGACTGGCACCTCCACCCCAGCGGTCAGCCCGACACCAGAGAGATCGACGGCGTCGACGGCATCGACAGCTCCACGATGCTGGCAGTGAACCTGACAGTCGACAAGTTCGATCCCCTGTTCCTGCTGGGCAACGGCGAGGCGAAAAACTGGTCGACCACGGCGGTAGACGACACCACCACCCGGATCACTTACTACGTGACCCCGGCCGATGCGTACTGGCACGACCAGATCCGCAACCCCGACCCCAACGAGTGGCCGCTGGCGAACGCCTCCGCCAACACCCACTACGACGCCATCGTCGATATGACCCAGGTGTCGCTCGAAGGGTCGGTGAAAGACGAGTTCCGCGAGAAGCTCCGGGGCGGGATGGTCGCGACCGACGCACAGGCGTTCGCCCCGCCGCGGTACACCGCACCGTCGAACGGCGACCCCGGGAAACTGGAAATCAGCGTGGCGTCACCGCACTTCCAGAACGACGGCGCGACGGTCAACAGGGGGTTTTACAACGCCATCATTCCGTCAGGTATCGTCTCGGACTGGAGCATCAACGCCAAACAGCTGACCGGCAACTACCAGGGAGCCGACGTACCCCTCGACGTCGAGGAACTCGACGACGGGAACATCAAGGTCACTGCGGACATCCACTACTCTTCGGGGACGGTCACGCTGTCGGGTAATCCCGACAAGCCGGTCGCCGACGCCGGCTCCGACCAGACCGTCGAGGAAGGCGCGTCAGTGACGCTGGACGGGAGCGGATCCACCGACAACAACGGCATCACGAGCTACGAGTGGGACGTGAACGACGACGGAACCTACGAGAAGACCGGCGCCAGCGTCTCCCACACCTACTCGACGACCGGCACGGAGACGGTGACCCTCCGGGTCAGTGACGGCTCGGACAACACCGCGACCGATACCGTGACCATCACGGTCGAAGCCGCCACCAGCAGTGGCGGCGGTGGTGGTGGCGGTGGCGGCAGTGGCGGCGGCAGTTCCGGAAGCAGCGGTTCGGCGACGACCGCCACCACGACGGAGACGACCGTCGAGCGAACGGCGAGCGGGACCTCGGTCACCGTCACCAATCCGGGCGACGAGCCCGTCACTGCCGACGTCGGCGGGTCCAGCGAGAGCGGGCGCGTCACCGTCGACCGGCTGACCGTCACCACGACGACCAGCGACGACTACACCCTCGACGTGTCGGCCTACGACCGGGAGCCCGATGACGCCGCCGCCGAGGCGACCGACCGTGACGTGGGAACCGAACCGATGGGCTACGTCCAGGTCGACCACTCGGTGTCCGACGCGGGCATCGACGGCGTGACCTTCGAGTTCGAGGTCTCTGCATCCACGCTGAGCGAGCGCGACCTCGCCCCCGAGGACGTGGTGCTGTACCGCTACCACGACGGCTCCTGGGGCGGGCTGGAGACGACGCCGGTCGACCGGACCGATGGCGCACACCAGTTCGAGGCCGACTCGCCGGGGCTCTCGACGTTCGCTATCGGCGCGAAACACCGGGCCGTCCTGTCGGTGGTCACAGCGACCACCGACGCCACCGAACTCGTCGTCGGCGAGACCGCGTCGGTCACGGTGTCCGTCGAGAACGACGGGTCCATCGAGGGGACGACGACCCTCGAACTCACCGCAGGAGAGACAGCGCTTGCCAGTCGGAACGTGACCGTCGCCGCGGGCGCGAACGAGACGGTCCGGTTGGACGCCACCTTCGAGTCGGTCGGCGACTACGCACTCCGCGTGGCCGACGCCGACGTGGGCGAAGTTTCGGTCGTCACAGCGGCCGCCACGGCGACGGCTACCCCGCTGCCGGCCACCGCGACCGAGACCGCCACCACGTCGTCCGGGGCCGGTCCCGGATTCGGTCCCCTCGCCGCCGCGCTCGCGCTGGTCGCCGCCGCGTTGCTGGCGGCCCGCCGACGCCGCGAGCGGTAACCTCCCGTCGAACTGCCTTTCTATCCGACAGATGGCAGCAGTATTCATATCCTCTGGACGCGAGAGGGAGCTATGAGTCACCGACAGACTCCAACCGCACAGCGGCGCACAGGGTGGCCCGCGGAGGGTGAGTGAGATGGCGACGAGGGAACCGGACGAGCCGACCGGCGGGCAGTTGGCCGGCGGGCCGGACGACGGCACCGCCGGACAGACCCGGACGGACGAGGTGAGGGCGGCGACCGGGACCGGCCTCGACCCGAACCAGGGGGCGGCGATCGCGTACCTGCTGGGCGCGCTCACGGCCGTACTCGTGCTCGTGCTCGAAGACGACGAGTTCGTGCGCTTCCACGCCGTCCAGAGCATCGCGCTGACCGTGGTAGCCGTCGGGGCGTACGTCGTCCTCGGCGTCGTCACGACCGTGTTCGCGTTCGTGCCCCTGATCGGCGGCCTGTTCGTGGCGCTGTTCGCCATCGTCTCCCTGCTGATCGGGCTGGCCGGCTTCGGGGTGTGGCTGTTCGCGATGTACCAGGCCTACAGCGGCGAGTGGTTCGAGTTCCCGATCGTCGGCGGGTTCGCGCGACGGTACTGACGGGCCGGGTTCGGACGGTTCCGGCCGCGGACGCCCCCGTTCCGACGGGACACAACGTATCTAGAGGCTAGTTTCATAGTACTGACTACCAGAGTTCTCGCCACGGACGGAACGGTCGATTACCGGCGGGCGGCGGCCACACGACGCGAGTCTCGAAACCATGATTCGAAGCACACGAAACGGAGCGGACGGGCGACACGAACCGGCGAGCACGGCGAGGGCGGTGGCATGACCGCCGGGCTGGTCGTCGCGGTACTCGCGTCGTCGATAGTGACACAGATCACGGGACAGCTCCCCGGCAACGTCGCCGAACTCGTCGGGGCACTCCCGAACCCGACGACGCCGGCCGGCGTCCTCTTCTACGCCGCCTGGGGCGTCTTCGGCGTCGCCGGCGCGAAGAAACTCGTCGGCCGGATGCGCTCGGGCAAGGGCCCGGCACCGACGGTGAACCAGGAGGCGAGCCAGGTCAACACCGGCGCGACGACCGTCGGGTCGGAATCCGGCGGCGGCGCGAACGGCCACGGGAAGTCCGGGTTCGGCCAGTCGGTGGCGTTCACGCTCCCCGGGTTCCTGCCCGTCTCGAAGGGCATCAGGGAAGTGACGACCAACGAGGTCCACGCGCTGGAGCTGGGGGCGATCGTCGGCTTCGTCGCGGTCTGGTTGATCCACATCGGCCGGCGCGACGCCGGCTTCGGACTGGCCCTGGTGTTCGTCGGCGGATCGCTGGGTTACAAGCGCTACAAGTCGAAGGCGTTCAAGACCATCCGAATGGAGCCGTGGTACGCGCTCATGGCCTTCGCCGCCGGCGGCATCGTTGCCGCACTGGTTTTCGACCCCGCGCTGGTGACCCAGTTCCTCTGAGATGGTCGTCGACGACTTCGTCCGCACCGTCGGTCTCGGCGCGCTCGCCCCGCCGCTGCAGGTACTGGTCGCCACCGTCGGCGTCGGGCTGGGCGTGAAGGTCGGCGCGCTCGCGCTGTGGCAGCGGACCGACGACCTGATCGCGCCGACGACCTACCTGAAGCTCGGTACACTGCTGGCCGCCTCGGCGGTCGTCGTCGTGGTCGGCGTCCGCCGTGGCGTCTTCCAGGGGTCGGTCGGCGTCGGCGCGCAGACGGTGTACGCGCTGGTACTGGCGAAGGTCGTGGATCAAGTGTCTCTCATCCTGCGGAACTGAGTCAGCGCTGGCCGCCGCTCGTACGGTCGGCGTCGGGACTGGGCCAGGCCTTGTAGAAGACGTACGGCCGGGTACCGGCGGCTTCGGTCGTGTCGGTCCCCACGTCGGTCACGGCCACCTGGAAGCCGCTGTCGGTGAAGCCGGTGATCGTGAGTTCGTCGCGGCCGACGATTCGACCGCCATCGGCCAGCGAGCGGACCGCGGCGGCCACGCCGTCGTGGCGCGGGCCGGTGTGGGGTTCGTACGTCGAGCGCTCGGGATCGGTGGCGTCGTTCAGGACGTACTGGCGGATGCCGTAACTCCCCTCGCGGCCGCCGATGGCGGTGCCGTGGGACCAGCCGAAGCCCAGCGGCGAGGCCGGCGACAGTTCGTCGGTGTTCAGGGAACCGATCCCCAGCGTCGTGAACTCGATCAGGCGCGGCTCGAAGCCGAGATCGACCGACAGCAGATCGTTGCTGCCGGACTCGGGCAACTGGAAGTATCCGATGGTGGGCTGGCGGCCCCCGGTGTCGACGGCGACGTAGGTGACCAGTTTGGACTCGACGGAGCCGACTTTCGCCGGGCCGCTGTAGACCGTCTCGTATTCGAGGTCGATGCTGTCGCCGAGACTCGTCACTTCCGCGGTCGTCCGCCCGCGGATCTCGCCTTCGTAGGCGTACAGGAGGTGGAGTGCGCGGTCGTCGAAGGCGGCCTGTGCCGTGCCACCTGGCCCCGAGGGTTCGACGGTGACGTTGCGAACCAGCTGCCCCGGGTTCGCCCGGCCGACGACCTCGCCGTGGGAGAACCCGATGGGGAGGTCGGTCATCCGCCGGTTGTCGACCGTGCCGAGCGTGTTCGTCGCCGTGAGCGTGACGTGGTCGGCGTCGACGGAGAGCGGGATCGACTGGGAGCCGGGAAACTCCGGTGTTCGGAAGTGGCCGATCTCGACCTCGCTCCCCTCGCCGAAGGCGAAGGCCTGGTAGTGGACGACGTACTGGTCGCCCGCTCGGTCGCCGCGCAGACCCTCCACGTCGACGGTCATCTCGAACCCGTCGTCGGTGATTCCCGTCACCTGGCCCGCCACGCGCTCCGGTGGCGCGTCGTTGTGGACGTCGAGTTCCAGGGCGTGGCCGTCCGAGGACGCGCCCATCGCCGCGTCGAGGTTCCCCGCGTCGTCGGTCAGCGAGACGACGGTCTGAGGGATCGACCCGTCCGCGCCCCGCACCGCGCGGCCGTGGCTCCAGCCGTCCGAGCGGTCCGTCTCACCGTCGTCGGGCGAGCGCACGTTCGTCGTCGCGGCGAAGGTGAGCAGATCGGGCTCGAACCCGAGGCCCGACACCGTCACCGGCCCCGATTCGGGTGGCGTGAGGAAGGTCCCGGTCTCGAACCGCGCGGCCGTCGAGGACGGCGGCACGGTCGGCGGCTTCGGCGGCGCACTCTTGCCACCGCTCCCACCCCCGCCACCGGACGGGTAGAGGTAGTAGCCCAGTCCGCCTAGCCCCGCCAGCGCGAGCAGGCCGCCGACGATGGGGACCGCCTCGTCCGGGATCTCGGGGACGAAACCGCCGGGGTCTTCCTCGTCGGTGGTCACCGTGGGCGTCTCCTCTCCACCTGGCGTCTCCTCCGCGCCGGGCGTCTCGTCGAACTCGCCGGGCTCGGTGGTCCGGGGGAATCGCTCCGTGATGGGCGTCTCAGTGCCTGGCTCCCGGACCGTGATCGTCCCGCACTCGGTGACCTCGGAGCCACCCTCGTTGGTGCCGCGCGCGAGGACGGTGTACTCGCCAGCCGAATCGTAGGCGACGGAAATCACGAAGTCGTCCTCGTCGGTTCGTTCGTAGCGCTCGTCGCCGTCCACGTCGAATTCGACGGTCGTCGGGCCGTCTGATCCCGACGCGTCGACGGTCGTCGATTCGCCGATCGTAATCGTGGTGTCCTCGACGGTGCAGAACGTACTCGGCGGTGGCAGGCTGTCGCCGACGGACGCGTCGCGCGAGGTCACGTCCCGGGCCCCGTCGTCGTCGACGACCGTCACCGATGGGACGTAGTTGCCGGCCGCATCGTAGCTGTACTCGACCTGTGGCGAGGTCGTGGTGCGGTCGTCGACGTTGTCCCCGTCGAAGTCCCACTCGTAGGTCTCGATGATCCCGTCGGGGTCCGACGACCCAGAGGCGTCGAACGTGACCGACTCCCCGGCCCGCGGGTTCGAAGGCCGGACGTCGAGAACGGCGTCCGGCGACTGGTTGCTCGTGACCGTCACGGTCCCACAGAAGGCGGTGTCCGTGCGGTCGCCGTTCCTGACTCGAACCGACACCTCGTAGATGCCGGCTTCCTCGTAGACGTGACTCTGTCCCAGATTCTCCCGACCGGTGTACTCGTAGCTCCCGTCACCGTCAACGTCGAAATCGGCGACGGAAGCGTTCTCCGAGGCGGTCGCGTCGACGGTGAGCGACTCGCCGACCCGGACCGATTCGCGCTCGACGGTACAGGCGGCGGAGGGCTCGCGGGTGCCGACGAAGAAGTCGACGGTCGTCGTGGCCGAGCCGCCGTGTTCGTCCTCGACGTAGAGGGTGACCGTCTTCGTGCCACGGCTGGTGTAGGTGTGGGTCACCTGCCGGTCGGTCTCCCCGCCCGCCTCGTAGCTGCCGTCGTCGTCGAAGTCGTACCGCCAGACGAAGATGTCGTCGCCGTCGGGATCGGTCGTCTCGCCAGGGTCGAAGGTCAGCTGTTCGCCCACGGCCGGACTCGACGGGAAGTAGGAGAGCCGCGGGTCCGGATCCTCGTTGGGGTCGATCGTCAGCGTCCCACAGGAGGCCGTGTCCGTCGCGCCCGAGGAGGCGTTCCTGACCTCGACGGCCGGTTCGTAGGTGCCGGCCTCGTCGTAGGTGAACGAAAAGTAGGCCCGGTCGAACGTGTCGGTATCGAGAGTTCCGTCGCCCTGCTTGTCCCAGCGGTACGTGTCGGCATCTTCGGACTCGTAGGCGGTGAGCGTGATCTCGGAGCCCGGCGGTGCTTCCGTGTCCGAGAGCGTACAGCTAGCGGTCGGCTGTGCAGTGGACTGGAGTGTCGCGTTCACCGCTCCCGTGTCCGCGACCGGCTGGACGGCGGCACCGCTCGCCACCCCGGCGGTCCCGACGCCCGCCAGCGCGAGCACAGCCAGTATCGCCACCAGCGCGAGGCGGCGGGACGAGCGGTCGCCGGTCCTGAATCGGGATCCGTGCATGTGTAGGGTGGCAGAAGCACACTGCGCTCCTGCGGACGGTCCGGCAGCGGTCGTCGTGTCCGTGGCCGGACCAGTCGATGAGTCAATGATCCCAGCCGTGACAGATAAATATTCACTGCATACGTCCGAGAACTGGCCCAGCGGCGGCCGGGTTTCGACCGGCCGCTCGACGGGGTTCTTTAAGTACACCTGTCTCCGGGGCCGGGCAACGCCGAGTCGGAAAACCACCGGACAGAAACGGGAAACGACGACGTCTGCGCGGGAGAGTAAAATCACCTAGAGTCGGGATATTTATACACGTCCCGAGATGGGGACGCTATGACACGAGTTGCCAGGAGAAGGTGTGGCGCGGCGCGGCCGCCGCCGGCCTGTCACGTCGGCGAGGTGGCACGGTGACGCCGCCGCGACGGGAGCGGTCGCGGAGGGGGCACGTCGATGGCTGACCCCGAACTGTTCGGTCAGTTCGCGGACGAGGAAGACGAGCAGGAGGACACGAACCAGGGCGGGATCCATCCCGTCAGTAAATCCGAGGCCAAAACATACGTCGAGGGATCGCAACTGGACTGGGACGACCTGGAAGACAAGGTCACCGGATACGAGAGTTGGCTCGGGAGTACGATGCGGTACGCCCTCTCGCTGTCGGGACTGGACGCCATCGCCATCGAATTCTCGGTGTCGGGCGGGGGCGGCGCGATGATCGGCGGCGAAGCGGCCACCGGCGTCTCGGTCCTCTTCCCGCTCTGGTCCGAGTACGAACCGGATCCGGACGAGAAACACCCCATCGACGACGCGCCACACTGGTACCTGTTCACCAGCGTCGGCGTGGACGTCGGCGGAACCCTCGGTGGGAGCGTGGGCGTCGACGCCCAGGTCGTCTTCGCCGACCACTGGGGCGGCGCGGAACACATCTCGCGGAAGAGCTGGGGCGGCGGGGTCGTCTCCGTCGACGTCGAGGGAACCGCAGCACTCGGTGCGGGTGCCCAGTTCGACGTGACGGCCTACTTCACCAGCGCGACGAACTTCGAGAAACCCGAGTTCGGGCTATTGACCTGGGACGTCCCGGACCGGGGCTGGCACGGCGCCGGCATCGGGGCCGGACTCGAGACAGGTGCCAAGATCGAACTCAGCGGCGGGATCACGATTACCTCCGCTTGCGAGAATATCATCGACTTCGGGAACCCCGCCGTCCGGAAGGCGATGCAACAGTCGGGCAACGACATCCCGGAACTGGATCACTACCGGCGACCCGACACGGGGCCCGGCTTCATCCACTCGCTCATCGAGGGGTTGACGGGACTATGAGAACTGATCGACAGTACCAGCGGCAGATTCGAGGGGGACGAGGCGGTGAGTAACGGCTCCGAGGGTGACGGCGCGGAGAAAAACTCCGAGGCCCAGGCCATCGTCGAGGTACTGAAAGTCGTCGAACCGGTCGTCAGCGCGACCAAGCGCGGGCCGATGGGGATGGCCATGCTGCTCGACAACATGGGTGTCAGCGAGGAGCTGATCGGGCAGGACGCCGCGAAGCTCTACGAGACCGTCGAGAGCGACGTGACGACCAACGGGGCCAAGATCGAGACGGCCATCACGAGCATCGTCGGGCAGCTCCAGTCGATCCCGGACATCGACGGCATCGAGGACCTGAACGACGTGGACTGGGGGAAAGTCTACGAAGAACTCGATCCCCAGGACCTGCTGAAGAGTCTCAAGAGCATCGTCAGTTCCGTCAAGGCCATCTACGGGACTATCGAGATGCTCCAGGAGATCGACATCCAGGACCCCGAGATGGCGACGCTGGGCGATCAGGTGTTCGACTACCTGCTCGTCAACTACCTGGAGACCCACTACGGGGAGCTGTACGGCTTCCTGAAGACTTTCGGCGTCATCACCTCTCGGACGGGCGATCACGGGAAACCGGAGAACATCGACCTCGGGGCGGTCGTCGAGGCGGTCGAGGACCCCAACGAAATCCCCAAGGAGCTGTTCAACTGGGCGAAATCCAACGAGCCGTTCCTGGCGACGCTGTTGCTCCAGCGCTTGCTCCAGACGTTCTGGGGCACGCACGTCCCGGCGAAGCTCTCGAAGGCCGGCGAGGACACGCTGGCCGGTGCGACGGGGAAGTCCAAAAGCGAGCTCGCGAACCTCCAGCCGGGCGATATGCAGGACACCGACGCGATGGACGGCTGGGGTCAGAAACTCCTGCTCCCGCTGTTCGGCGCGTCCTACGACGGCGGCCAGTTCGAAACCGGCCTGAAACTCGTTCCCCTCCCACCGAAGGACGGCCAGTTCCTCCCCGGCGTGGCCGTGGTGACGTACGGCCAACTCGATTCGGGGATGTCCGGAACACTGGGCGACGACTGGACGGCGTCCATCGAGGGGGACGGCCACCTCGCCAACCGCGGGGTCGCGATCAACCCCGGCGTCGACAGCGGGCTGAACTTCAGCTTCGTCAACACCGAGGGGAGCAGCGCGGGGACACCCGGCGGCGAGTCCGAGGATCAGCTGGTGTTCACCGCCGACCTCGAATACGTCGGGGGCAGCGAGAGCGCCCAGGCCTCGGCCAGCGGGTCGGGCAACCGGATGCGGAAGCCCATCGTGGGGACGGTGGTCGGGAAGATTAGCATGGACGGGCTGGCCGTGTCCTCGCGGTTCGAGTACGCCAACGACCAGTTCCAGTTCGTGGCGGAGTTCACGACGATCGGGATCATCTCCGTCGACCCGAAAGGGGGCTTCCTCGACAAGGTCATCCCGAAACCCATCGCGTACGACTTCGAGGTGACGCTGGGCTGGTCCACGAAACAGGGCTTCTACCTCCAGAACGGTGGGACGCTGATGATCTCACTGGCCGACAACCTCCCGCTGGGCCCGCTCCAGATCAAGGAGACGTTCCTCGGGCTAGATCTGGGCGAACTCGGCGGCGGTAGTGGCGCGGGCGCGCCAGCCATCCCGACCGTATTCAGTTCCACGCCGAAACTCGACATCGGCTTCCTGACCGCGGAGGTCATGCGGACCGGGATCAAGGCCGACCTGTCGTTCCCGGGCGGGACGGACGGGAATCTGGGCCCGGCCGATCTGGATCTCGGATTCAAACCGCCCCAAGGCCTGGCCCTGTCGGTCGACGCCGGCCCGGTCAGCGGCGGCGGGATGCTCCGATTCTTCCCGGAGCAACACCGGTACTCCGGGGCGCTCCAGCTCTCGGTCGGCCCGCTCTCGCTGACGGCCATCGGCCTGCTGAAGACGAAACTGCCGGGCGGTGGCGACGGCTACTCGTTCCTCCTGTTGATCACCGCGGAGTTCCCGCCGGTTCAGCTGGGCTTCGGTTTCACGCTCAACGGCGTCGGCGGCCTGTTCGGCCTCCACCGCGGGATGAAGACCGACGTGCTGGGCAAGAAGGTCCGAACCGGCAACGTCGATTCCATCCTGTTCCCCGAGAACGTGATCGAGAACGCCCAGCAGATCATCTCGGACCTGCGGGCGATCTTCCCGCCGAAGAAGGACGTCCACGTCGTTGGCCCGATGGTCAAGATGGGGTGGGGGTCGCCCACCCTGCTGACGATGGAGGTCGGCGTGATCCTCGAACTCCCGACGTTCGAGATCGCCATCGTCGGTGCCTTCCACCTGAACCTGCCCGACGAGGACGCGCCGCTGATCACGATCAATCTCGCGGTGCTGGGGGTGCTGGACCCGCCGGACCAGCGGCTGGCCGTCACGGCGAGTCTCTACGACTCCCGGATCGTCATGTGGACCGTCTCCGGCGACATGGCGATGCGGCTCCGGTGGGGCGACGACGCGAAGTTCATGCTGTCGGTCGGGGGCTTCCACCCCCGGTACGAACCGCCGAAGGGCTTCCCGGAACTCGATCGGGTGAAGGCGAGTCTGGGCGCGCCGAGCGGCAATCCACGAATCGAGTTCAAGGGCTACCTCGCGACGACGCCCAACACCTTCCAGGTCGGCGCTGGGGTCTACCTCCACGCGGAGGCTGGCCCGGCGACGGTCGACGGCGCGCTGGCGTTCGACGCGCTGTTCGAGTTCGATCCGTTCGGGTTCGTCATCGACTTCCTGGCGAAGCTGAAGATCCAGATCAAGGGCCACGGCCTCAACATCGAGGTCGACGGGACGATGATGGGGCCCGGCCCGATGCGGATCAAAGGGACCGTCGAGATCGAGATTCTGTTCATCTCGGTCACCACGAAGGTGGACGTGAAACTGGGGTCGGGCGGCGAGACGGAGGAACTGCCGCGGGCCAAAGTGATGCCGAAGCTGACGACCGAACTCGGCAAGTCCGCGAACTGGGCGGCACAGGTCCCCGACAGCGCCGACTCGCTGGTCACGATCCGTGACGGACTGAAAGCTGACTCCGAGAGCGAGAGTGGCGGACAGAGTCAGGGGGAGGGTGACAGCGGGGGCGACAGCGCCGAGGTGCTGGCCCACCCGCTTGGCGGCATCGACGTGCGGCAGACGGTCGTCCCGTTGCAGTCCCGCATCGAGAAGTTCGGGAACATGGTGCCACGGGACTACGAGCAGTTCCGCATCGCGGACCTGCAGGTCGACGGCACGTCGCTGGCGACGGACGCGAAACGCGAGCGGTTCGCGCCCGCGAAGTACAAGAAAATGAAAGACAGCGAGAAGCTGAACAGCCCCTCGTTCGTCGAGCGCGAGGCCGGGCGCGCCGCCGGCAGCGACGCGTGTTACTTCGCCGGGGCCGACGAGGCGACGAGCGGTCGGGCGGCGGAACTCCGGCGGACGACGAAACTGGAGTACGAAACGTCGGTCGTCGACGAACGAGAGGAGAAACACGCGGCACCGCTGTCGTCGCTGGGGCGGTTCGCGGACGTGCGCCCCGAGCGGGCCCGCTTCGGGATTCCGCTGGTCGAGGTGACGAAATTGCTGAACGAGACGGCGCTGGCCCGGAGCGACCTCCGGCAGGAGTTCACTACGCCCGAGGCCGACGTGTACGGTCTCCCGGGTGGCAAGGTCATCGGCGAGCGGGCCGACCGGACCCTGCCAGCGGGGACGGTCGAGGAGGTTCAGCCGGCGGAGACGGTCGGCGGTAGCGGTGGAGATGGCACCGTGGCGGGTGGCGGACGGGACGGCACGGTCTTCGACGGCGAGTCGGGTGTCGATGCCGTCGGCGGGAAAGCGATCGACGAGCAGGTCGTCCTCGGCGAGAGCGCCGTGGCCGAACAGGGTGAACTGTTGCGTGAACAGGGAGCCGGCGTCATCAACATCGGAGGATCTCGATGAGCGGCAAGGATCAGTCAGGACTGGGTACACACTACGAATTCTTCCCGAGCGTTCGGGCGGGGTATCGACCGAGCCAGCGGTACGGCACGGAACCACTGCAGCGGCCGGCCTTCGGCGTCGACCTCACTGTGGAGGGCAAACAGAAGGGCGGCGACTGGGAGGAAGCCGAGGACCAACCCTCGACTGACATCCGGCTGTACGGCCCGGGGGACGTGGCCGGCATCGACGAGCGACAGGTGGTCCGGGTCGAACCCGAACCGGACACGTCGACGATGCCGCCGAACTACTTCCCGCTCGTCGAGTTCGACCGGGCGGACCTGCCGTGGCTGTTCAGCCCCGAGCGGGCCAACCCGGACGACGACGCGAAGGTCCGGCCGTGGCTGGCCCTGGTCGTCGTCGAGAAGACGAACGAGGCCGTCAGCGTCGAGGCCGACGGCCGCAAGCCACTCCCCGCGCTGTCGGTGCCCCAGAACGAACTCCCGCCCGTCACGGAGGTCTGGGCGTGGGCCCACGTCCAGGTGACGGGCACGCTCACCGACGGGGAACTGAAGCGAGTGTTCACCGGCACGTCGGATCAGGCCGTCGCGCGACTGCTCTGTCCGCGCAACCTCGATCCGAACACGCGGTACGTCGCCGCCGTCGTCCCCACCTTCGAGCCGGGTCGACGCGTCGGTCTCGGCAAACAGCCCTACGAGAGCGACGCCGAGCAACCCACGGTCGAGCCCGCCTGGGACGCGAGCAAGGAGTCGACGACGACACTTCCGATCTACCACCAGTGGGAGTTCGCGACCGCCAACGAGGGCGACTTCGAGTCGCTGGCCCGGAAGCTGGAACCGCGCCAGCTCTCGGAGGCCGGCGTCGGCAAACGCGAGGTGGACCTGAGCGATCCCGGCCCGCCACAGCTCGAAGACAGAGACAGCACCTTCGAGGTCGGCGGCGCGTTGATGTCGCCGGGCCTCGACCAGCAACCCCTCGCGACGACGAAACGCGAGGCGATGCGGCGACTGCTGAACGATCCCGACAGCACCGACACCGACGGGACCGGGCGGTCGGAAGCGACCAGTAGCGACGGACAGTCGGAGGCAGAGAGCGACCCACAGGCCGACCTCCCCGTGATTGGCCCGTCGATCTACGGCCAGTGGTACCTTCCCGGTGACGCGGGCTGGGGGGTGGACGACGGGCGGCCGACGCCGCCGGACGTGCCGACGAGCGGCCCCTACGTCGACGCCTGGCTCCGCGAACTCAACGTCGATCCGCGCTGGCGAATCCCCGCCGGCTACGGGACGGAGGTGATTCAGGAGAACCAGGAGCGACTGATGGAGGCCGCCTGGGAGAAGTTCGGCGACCTGGAACTGGCCAACGAACGGACCGGGCGGAGTCAGCTCGGCGACCTCGCCGGCTCGAACGTCCGCGACCGGTTCGAGCGGGCAGGCGATCACCTCGTCGGGGTCAGCAGTCGAGTCCGGGACATCGAACAACTCCACCGCGAGATCGTCGCCGCCGGCCGCCTCCGCGACGAGGGCGCGCTGGGCGGTCACGACCCGGACCCGGCCGTCGGAGAGGTGGTCGAACAGGGCGACGACGTCCGGGCGAAACTCGGCGAGCGACAGTTCGCGGACACACTCACGCGCCAGGGGAAACTCGCCGTGAGCGAGGAGACGAAGTCGATCACGTCGACACAGGGCAAGCGAAAACTGAACGAACTGCGATTGGGCGCGAGCGGCGGGCCGATGCGTGGCGACGGCGCGGGCGCACTCGGTGCGGCCGGGGGCACACTCGCGGATCCCAGAGCGTTGAACCGGGCCGCGAAACTCGCCTCGCCGACCTTCCGGCGGCTCACTCGGTCGAAGGGGAAACTCGACAGGGGTGTATCGACGGACGCGAAGAAGGCGACCTTCACCGAGCGGATGGGCGAGTCGTTCAGTTTCGACACGGAGCGGAAACTCGGGGGTCGGTTCGCGCGGGTGAGCGACGAACTCCCCGAGCGGGAGGCATCGAGCGAGTCGAGTGCCCAGACAGCGACGGAGGCGGCCGAGTCGGCCGATACCGAGAACGCGAAACCGGCGTCGACGGACGGCGAGTCGACCGACTGGCGGCTCGGATCGCAGGGGCAGGTGCTGTCGCTGTCGGAAGCCGTCGACGAACTCGACGGGAAGGCCGCGACGGTTCCCAAGGCACTGCTAGCCGTCGAGAGCGCGCGGGAACACTGCACCACGGCCCGCCAGCGACTCGACGACCTCGACTCGGCGCTGGCGGAGAACGAAGGGGAGTTCACGACGGACGCGGTCGCAGCGGTGACCGAGCGGCCGACCGTCGAGGACCACTGTGACGCGATCAAGCGCAACACGTTCGACACGCTGGACCGGCAGTTCCGGAAACTGCTGGCGGCCGACCCGGCGGCGCTCTCGCCGGAGTTCACGACGGAGTCGAAGACGACCGAGCTGGAGGGCATCCGCGAGGCCCACGGCCGACTCGCCGCCGCCGCGGAGCACGTCACCGACGCCATCACGTCGCAGTCGGACGAACTGGCGACCGTTCGCGGAAAGATCGACGCGGCGCTGGCGGCCATCGCCGACATCGAGGACGGGCTGGACGCCCTCGCGGGAGCGGTCGACAGCGGAATTCCGGCGGGCGCGACGCGGACGGCGACGACGGCAGCCGACACGTCGGCGGTGGCGGACGCGGCGGCCACGACCGAGCAGGTGGCGAGCCAGCCGATACCACTGGCGGAGACGAGTGCGGCAGTCGACCAGCAGGGGGTACTGGAGGAGTTCACGACGGTCCAGAAAGAGACCCTGCTCTCGGGGACCAGCCAGTATCCGGGGCTGCTGGACGCCGGGTCCTGGGCGAAACAGCGCGCGGCGTGGGACGTCCACCCGTCGATGACGGACCGGGAGGTGGAACTCGGGCCGATCCTGGCCGCGCCGGAGTTCGAGCAACCGATGTACAGGTGGCTGAAGGCGCTCGACCAGCAGTACCTCCTGCCGGGCGTCGGGAAGATTCCGAAAGACACCGTCGGGGCGCTCCAGACCAACTCGGCGTTCGTCGAGTCGTTCATGTGCGGGCTGAACCACGAGATGGCCCGCGAACTCCAGTGGCGACGGTACCCGACCGACCGGCGGGGCACCTACTTCCGCCAGTTCTGGAAGTACCTCGGGAGCGATCAGAAAGACGTCACGAAGCTCCACACCTGGGGCGACTCGGCGCTCGGGGAGAACCGCGCGGCGGGGGTCGAGGACGACCGGGTGGTCCTGCTGATCCGCGGCGACCTCCTGCGGGCATACCCGAACACCCGCATCTACGCCGTGAAGGCCGTCAAAGAAGACAAAGACGAGGGCGACGACACCGAGTGGGACCGGGTACCCCTGCTCCCTTCGCTTCGGGCACAGGCGGTCGCGGAGATCGAGGACGACGACGTCTCCGAGGACGAACGCATCCTGGGGGAGTACTCGAAGACGGAACTGAACCAGTCGGCCTGGGACCCCAAGGAACCGGTGTTCAGCGGCAAACTCGACCCCGATATCACCTTCTTCGGGTTCGACCTGACGACGACGGAAGCCGAGGGCGGCACCATCGCGGAAGGCACAGACGACGAGGACCTGGGGTGGTTCTTCGTCCTCGAAGAGCGGGTCGGGGAGACCCGCTTCGGCTACGACGTGGCGAGTCGCGGTGACTACGGGTCGAAACCGTACGGCATCGATTACGGCCCCGAGGGCAACCGCTCGACGAACACGATGGGCGAGGACGCACACGGCGAGGGCGCCGAGAAGGGCTGGAACGGGCTCTCCTGGGGCCACCTCGTCGAGAGCGAAGAAGCCCTCGAAGGCAAGAAGTACGTGCGCGTGACCGAAGACGCGCCGGCGGGTGGGAGCGACCCGGCCTGGGCGGTCACCGAGGGCACGGAGTGGAACGAGGTGAACGACGACGAATGGCACCACGACGACGCGGCCGAGTGGGGGAAAAACTCGGCGCACATGGCACGCATCGCCTGGCAACTACCGGTTCGGATCTGCATCCACGGGGACGACATCCTCCCCGAAATGTCAGGGGGCAGCGGTCGCTACAGGATCGCCGCCGACCTGCCGGAGGTGACGCTCGATGAGTGAGGGACCCCGCGAGACGGTCGAACGACTCCGGACGGAACTCGGGCGGGCGCAGGCCGAGATCACGCGCGCGGCGGCGGTCCTCACTCTGCTGGAGACTCGTGCGGACGGGGTTCGCCGCGGGAGCGACGCCGGAGACGCCGAACGGGTCACGACCGCGTTCGGTCGCTACCTGCGCGGCGAGGACCGGCCCGATACGCTCGCGTACCTGACCGGTAGCTACGTCGAGACGGAGGGCGGACACAGTTCGGCGCTGAAGGCTCCCCGCTCGCCGACGACCAGCGCGGTCGACGGGTTCGTCCGCGACCTGTGGACCTACGTCGAGGGTGGGGCCGTCGACCCCGGGACGTTGATCGACGACTTCGAGGGAGTGGTGACCGACGGCACGGCCGACGACTGCGAAGCGCTCGTCGCGCTCTTCGAACACGTCATCGCCGCGGCGCGTGGCTACCGCGACGACCGACAGACGAGACTGAACGGACCCGACGCCGACGGGCAGTCCGGCGGGCCCGGGAAACTTCAGGCCCTGCTGGACGGGCTGGACGACGACCTCGCGCCGTTCGCGGACGAGCCCGTCGCCTTGCTCCCGGTACGACTGGAGACGCGCTTCGTCTACCCCAACGACGACTCGCCCCGTGCGGACCAGTTGGCGGGGACGGCGGCGACCCTGCTCGATCACAACCGGACGGCCCCGGCCGAACAGGAGTTACGAGTGCGGGTCTATCCCGACCAGATCCACGTGGACACCCACGAGGACGGACTCACGGTCCAGGAGGAACAGTGGGGACGGAACTTCTGGGCGCAGGTGTGGTTCGCCTGCCAGCCCCCGACCACGACCGTCCACAGCGTCGACGGCCAGCCCACGCAGGCCGCGGTCCACGACTACGCTCGTGAGAAGATCCCCGCGGACCTGCGGCCGATGCTCGACGATCTGAGCGAGAACTGGCAGGGGCGGTTTTCTACCGAGTACGACGCCTTCTACCGCGACATCAAGGAGCGCGCCTGGAACCAGGTGGTCGAGCGGTTCGGCCGCGAGCGCGGCGCGTACGTCGTCCACGCCACGGCACCGAAGTCCCACGCGCAGGCGATGCTGACCGGCTACGCCGAGGGCGGGAACCCCTTCGACATCGCGGGCACGGTGTCGGGCCCGCCGACCACCGGGATAGACGACGGCATCGGGACCGACGACACCGGTTCGGACGACAGAGTCCCGGCACTCGAATTCCCCGGGGTCGACCTCCGCCCCGGTTCGTGGTCACAGCCGCCCGTTGCGAGTCTGCTCCCCGACCGCTGGATCGCAGTCGGACGCTGGCGCGGTGTGGACGAGGGGGACGGTGACACCCGGACTGTCAGGGTGACCGGCGACGCCATCCAGCACCCGCTCCCGGTCGGGCCCAGTCCCGAACGGGTCGGCAGCGAGGCTCTCGAAGAGACGCCCGGCGACGCGCCGCCGGGGATGGAGTGGATGGCCGACTGGCCGGCCGCGAAGGGGGCCGGCATGGGGCTGACCATCACCAGCGAGGACCTGAACGGGACCAACCCCGGCGAAGCGGTCTTCGAGGAACTGATCGTCGTCGGCGTCCGGGCGTCCCAGTCCGGTGACGCCGCCACCGACGCGCTCGAATCGCTGTTCGAGGCCCACCACTACACCGACGGGCTGGAACTGCTGGAGCGGGGGACGCCCTCGAACAACAGCGAGGCGGGCGACGCCGGCTACACGCCGAAAGACGAGCCGTCGGAGTCCGTCGCCGAAGAGTGTGGCCCCCTGCTCTCGGAGTTCGGTGACTTCAGTGACGGCGACCTGCTCGCCCGCGCGCTCGGCATCGCCGCCTCCGGCGAGGGGATGGATCACGTCTTCGCCCACGTCGAGGGCGCGGACGGGCGCTCGCAGGCCGACGCTCGCCACATGAACTCGCTGCTGTGGTCGGGTACCATCGGCTACTCGCTGCGGAACCTGCTCGTCGACAACCGGTGGACCAACCGCGACAGCATCTGGGAGGGTCGGTCCGGCCCGGAGCAGGGGACAGCGAAGTCGTTCCCCCACCGGAACCCGGCGACGGAACTCGGGGAGACGCTCAAAGAGGTCGACGCCTGGCGGCGACACTTCGTCAGGTACGTCCGCGCGGGCGGCCCCTTCCCGCCGCTCCGTGTTGGGACCGTTCCATATGGGATCCTCCCGGCGCGGACGCTGCCCGACGAACCGGGCGGGGGGTCCCCGGCGAGGAACGGGAAGTTGGCCGACAAGATCGGCCGGCGCGAACAGTTCGAGCCAGTCGACGATCAGGTCCGGACGCCCGAGGGGCAGTTCCGACTCGATACGAGCAAGGTCCAGCTCTCGGCGTCGGTGACGGGCGAGTCGTCCGGACCAGCGAAGGGGGGCGGGGCCGTCGACCCCACCGGCACCGGGGAGTCGGTCGATACGGGCGCGCCGGCCCCCGAGGAATCGGTGGAGACGGCCGCCGACGAGACCAGCACGACCACCGACACGACCGAGACGGCCGCCGAAGAAGCGACGACCGACACCGGCGAGACGGGAGCGACCACGGGCCCGTCGGTCGGCGAGGTGAGTGCGTCGGGCTACTCGGTGACGGTGCCCGAGAGTACGACGCAGATCGACCAGGACCTCTACGGGTCGAGTTTCGACCCGGCGACGCCGAGACGGGCGAAGACGATGCAGTCGGTCTCGACTGGCTTCAGGCTCCCCGACGGCGGGTCGGGCGTCGCGACGCGGACGCGCCAGCGAGCCTTCAGGACCGACGAGGAGTTCCCGGGGCGGCTGGCGAGCTGGCTCGGCAGGCTGACCGACGCCTGGGACGACGGCGCGGAGAACGTCGAGCGGGTCGGCGGTCCCTCGACCGGATCGGACGTGGTCGAGCGCATCCTCGGCCGGGAGGCCAACGCCGACGACTTCGTGCGGGAGGTGCTGGAGGGGTACGACGCGCTCCTGACGGACCCGGACATCGACGAGGCGAGAGCCGAGAGCCTGACCGAGGAGACCAGGGAGCGGGTCCGGCAGATGCTGATCGACAACGACGTGCAGTCGCTCGATCCGCGGATCGCGTGGATGCATCCGCCGGTCCGGTCGCTGTTCGGCGAGGACACCCGCGGCGAGCAGTTACAGTTGTCCGGCGACCGGCCGGTGTCGGACGTGACCGACGGTCGCGAGTCGGACTACCTGCGCTACCTCTACCACGAGCCATTCGGCTTCCTCCGGAACATGGGACTCCCGGTCGGGCTGGACGCCATCTCGCTCGACCGAGAGCGGGTCAAGGAGATCACGGGCTGGGGCGACGAGATCGACTCGCTGAGCGACCGCCAGCTGTTCATGCACGTCTGGCTGACGAACCCGGAACACGGGAAGTTCAGCGCGATCGCCGCCTACGCGGGCGATACACCGATCACATACGAGGCGTCCAGCGAGGAAGCCAACGTCTACCGCGACAAGCGGTACAACCTCTACCGGACGGGGGGTGCGAGCCTGCAGAACACGCTGTTCAAGCAGCTCACCCGCTTTTCGGTCCTGCAGGGCTACGTCGGCGGCCGGATCCGTCTCGGGCTGAAGTGGGGCGACCTGGACCTGCCCAGCGACAACGCCTTCCTCTCGCCCGACCGCAACCCGAACGCCCGGTCGGCCGACGAGATCGAAGAGATCGAAGCAGAGACCGGGGAGGAGAACGTCGTCGCCCCCGACTACACCCAGCAACCGGTGCCGGACCCGTCGGTGGTCGACGGTGACACGAAGACCGTCTGGGAGTTCCTGGAGGAGTCGGTGCCGGCCGAACGGCTCGACCGATACGACGACGACTACGGCGGTTCGTACGCGAACGAGCTCTTCCAGAGCTGTTCGCCCCGGTACGACGACCCGTCACTCGATCCCCGACTGCAGGAGATTCTGGACGCCGCGGCGTACCTCGAAAGCCGCGACACCGATGATCTGGGACGGCTGTTCACCGAGACGCTGGACCTGGCGAGTCACCGCCTCGACGCGTGGTGGACCTCGCTGGCGACGCGTCGCCTGTTCGAGCACCGCGAGACACGGGAGACAGACTTCTGCGACGGCGCGGAGTTCGCGTTCGTCGGCGATCAGTTCGAGCGCGGCGAGGACACCGAGGCGCTGCCCGAACCGGAACCAGAGTCCGAATCCGACACCGGAGACGGAGCGCAATCCAGCACCGGGACGCGGTTCGGCGTCGGCGGCAAGACCCGGTTCGGGGCCGTCGAGAACATGCAGTCGGTCTCGAAGCAGTTTGGGTCGTTCTCGTTCGGGGGCACCACGGGCGAGTCCGGCACGAGTGGCGAGGACGGTGACGACGCGGAGACCGACGGCGGGGAGACGTTCGAGCGGGCCGGCGGAGAGAGGAACGAGCCGGCGACGGACTCGCCGGTCACCTACGTCGGTGCGTACGGCTACGTCGAGGACCTGCGGTCGGACGCGCTGGCGGACGGGCTCGAACCGGAGCACTCGGAGTACATTCACGCCCCGTCGCCACAGCACGCGACGACGGCGGCGGTCCTGCGGAGCGGCCGGACGAACCACACCGACGAGTCCGGGGACGGCGAGTTGGCCGAACTGCTCGACATCGACCTCTCGCCGGGGCGCGTCCGGGCGGCCCGGCAGGTGCTCGACGGCATCCGGCAGGGACAGATGCTCGGCGACCTGCTGGGCTACCGGTTCGAGCGCCGCCTGCTGGAGCGCAGCAAGTCGTACAACGAGGACAACGCCGGGACCATCGCGCTCCCGCGGTACAAGTTCACGCTCCGGCGGGCGTTCCCCGGCGTCGAGGGCCAACTCGACCACGGGGATGGTGAGGACGGCGACGAGCAGATCGAGGTCGGGACCGCGGCCGCCGCCAGCGACGTGCTCGACGGCTACCGGCTGTTCACGAAGTGGCAGGAGTACGACGACGGCGAGAAAGACCGGTTCTTCCAGAATATTCCCTACGAAGGCGAGAATGCATCGACGCTCGCGGCGGCGACGACGAGCGCCGAACAGTCGGCGCTAGAGGGGATCCTCGAAGAGATCGCAGCCATCGTCGACGCCACCGCGGACCTGCTGATCGCGGAGAACGTCCACCAGCTGGGGAAGGGGAACTTCGCGCGGGCCGGCGGGGGCATCGACGACCTCGTGAAGGGGAAGCCGGTAGCCGATCCGGAAGTGGCCCAGACGCCACGGGACGACGTGGGCGTCACCCATCGACTGGGCGTCGCCTTCGGCGATCCGGCGAACGTGGGCGTGGCGACGACGTGGACGGCCGACTCGGGCGTCCTCGATCCCAACGGACTGCCGGGAGCGGGCGACGAAGCCACGGGCCCTGACGTGTCGCTGACGTTGCAGACCCGTCCCGAGGCGGAGCCGAACCTGAACGACTGGCTCGACGACCTGTTGCCCGCGCCCGACCGGGTCTCCTGCCGGGCGGCTCTGGAGTGGGACGAGACCAGGGCGGCCGCCAGCGGGACCGTCGTGACGCCGACCAGCGAAGGGGTCGTCTCCATCGGGGATCTGGACTTCCAGCCGGACCTCGTCGTCCTGGGACTCGCCCACGGCGTCCCGAAGGGCGGCGCGGCGGGGCCGGCGAGCCACTACGGCGTCACCAGCGGCGTCGCCGTGCGGACGGAGACGGGGGCCGACCAGTGTTCGACCAGCGTGGCGACCGATCTGACGGGCTCGGACGCGGGCGGGGTCGTCGACGAGGACCACGCGCTCCACGCCCACCTCCACGAAGACGACGGCGATCACGGGCTGCTCCGCGGTTCCGTCCGCTTCACCGACGACGGGTTCGACGTGGCCTTCGACGACGTGGCGACGCGTGGGCCCGCCGCGGAGGGGCTGGTCGTCACCTACCGCGCGTTCGCGCTGGAGAACGCCGACAACGTCGAGGTCGGTACGTTCACGACCGACGCCGGGACCGGGAGCGACTCGATCTCGCTGGAAGTGGACGCCGACCAGGTGCGCCTGTTCGGGACCACGCTGGCGACCAAGACGGGCGGAACGGTCACCACGACCGGCGCGGCCGGCTTCTCGGAGGGGATGGCCGTCGCCCGGGACGGCGTGACCCAGCACGCGGTCGGCACCAGTGTCGACCCGTCGAGCGGCGGTCACGTCGCGGGCGCCCGCGACGACCGGACGCTCCACCTCCCGTTCGCGGCCGGCGGCTCGGTCGCCGGGACGACCAGCGTCGCGGTGACGGGGCTGGGCGAGTCGCTGGACCTGAACTATACCTCGACACACGCGGGCGCGGCGAGCGACGCCAGCCGCGTCGTGACCTACGTGGCACTCGGGAGCGACGACGCGCCGACGCCGGCAGTCGGGACCCTCGACGGGACCCGAACGGCGGGCGACACGGCGACGATCCGGACCGGATTCCGGCCCGGGCAGATCGAACTCGTCGCGCTCCCCGACGCCGCCAGCGTCAACAGTGACGGCCCGGTGACGGTCGGTGGCCTCGCGACGGGCGTCGCCACAGGCGTTGGCGACCAGCAGGTGGTCGGCCACGTGGTCCGGGCCGACGGCGACGGGCCGGTCGGCGTCGGTGCCGAAACGGGTGGTGACGTCATCGAGTTCCCGGATCTCGCGGCCGATGGAACCGTCGCCGACGCCGACACAGTTCGCGTGACGGGACTCTCCGAGACGGGCTTCACGATGACGTTCCCGACGGTGACCGACGGGGACCAGGTGATCGCCTGGCGGGCCTGGCCGGAGGAGCCCGCGTCGGTGACTCACGTCGCCGAGACCGGCGTCACCCTCTCGGAGCTGAACCTGTCGCCGCTAGACGCGACCTACCTCACCCAGCAGAACCAGAAAGCGGGCGCGTCACAGCTGGAGACCCGGATGGGCTACCATCTCGCCCGGAATCCACCGAGTCACAACCCGCCGGTGCCCGACACGGCCACTGTGACCCTGGAGTTCGACGCGACGGCCCCCGAGGCGAGCGGCGACGACCCGCTCTCTGTGGGTGCCTTCCTCGAAGTCGTCGCTGGCCTCCGCGAGGTGATCCAGGAGGGGCGACCGATGACCGGCGAGGATCTGGGCCACCCCAGTGAGACCGACGACGCGGGCTACACCGACTACTCGATCACGGAGTTGCGGGGCCGGGCCGACACGGCACAGGCGCGGCTGGCGGCCGTCCGGCGCGTCCTCGACGATCGAATCGGCCTGCTCGACCCCGCCGTGGCGGGCGCACGCTCGATCACCGAACAGGTCGACGCCCTGCACGACAGCGTCCGGACGTTCACCCGCGAGGTTCCCTTCGACGGGCTCGTGTCGGCGTCGAACGCTATTACAGAGTCGCTCGAGTCCGATTCCGGCGCGCTGGTGACGGCGCTGGAAGACCTCAGAAGTCACCTCCCGGCCGGATCGACCGACCGCGAGGCCCGTGATCCCGACCTGGACGTCGCACCCGCCCCAGGCCAGGAGGTCGCTGGCGAGGGACTGCCACCGAACACCACGCTCTCGCTGTCGGTCTGGAGTACCTCGAACGCCGAGTGGTTCACGCGGTCGACGCAGGTGGGGACCGACGGGGACGGCGAGTTCACCACGACGCTGGACTTCTCGGGCGTCAGGCCCGGCACCGGATTCGTCGCCGTCCTCGACGACGGGACGAGCGTCGAGCGCGTCGTGGAGGGCGCGGTCCTTGTCCCCGAAGACGCGACGGAGGTCGACGCTGCGCCCGGGATGATCGTCCCCGGCGAGGCCGACGTGAACGGGGCGACTACGCTCGACGTGAGCGTCACCGAAGTCGGCGCGTCGTCACCGCTGGCGACCACGCAGGTCGATACCGACGCAGTCGGCCGGTTCTCGGTCACCGTCGACGCCAGCGGGCACGCGCCCTGGACCCTGTTCGCGGTCGAGGCGACCGACGGCGGGACGACGGTCTACGAGGGACTGGCCTCGGTCCGGGCCGACCCGGCGGGGGTCGTCGAAGACAGCAACTTGCTCTCGGCCCTGCTGTGGATCGACGCCCGGGCCGACGCGTTCGACCCCTTCGGTGACGGTGCAACGGCCGACCTCGACGCCGCAGTCGCCGACGAGACCGACTGGGGCGCGATCCGCGCCGAACTGACGACGCTCCGGGATCTGAACGGGAAGACCGGCGGCGGCGAAGACGGAACCCCGCCCCAGTCGACGATCGACGCGGTGGCGAAACTCGTGAGCGAGGGCGACGAGCCAGCGCTGGAGTCGCTGGACCAGACGGCGGTCGACGCGGCGGTCGCCAGCGTCACGGCCGTCGTCGACGCGCTCGGTATCGCCGACTACTTCGACGTCACCGGACGGCCCGACCGCAGCGGCGGGACCGGCTTCTGGTCGGTCCGGGCGGCCATCGAGGACGAGGACGCCCAGGCCCGGCTCGCCTCTCTGCTCGACCAGCACACACGGGCCATCGAGGGCGACATAGCGGCGTTCGCGTTCGCACCCGAACTGGAGGCCCTCCTCGTCCGGGCGCGGCTGGGCGTCTATCCCGAGGGCGACGACGACGTGAAACGACTCGCGCGCACGCTCCGTGCGCTCGCGGACTTCTTGCCGACGGCCGTCGACGATCCCGCACTGGCGGCGCTCACGGACCCCGAGGCGTTCGTCCGGCACTTCCGGGCGCTACTGTACGAACCCGACGCGCTCCCGACAGGGGCCGAACGGAGTACCTTCCTCTCGGATTTCCGGACGCTCGTCCGCCAGCCGGTCCTCGGCGGGATCGGCGGGATCGACGAGGTCTTCGAGGTCGCGGGGCCCGAACCGCCGTTCTACAACCGCGACCGGCTCCTGCTGGACGTGCAGGGCAAGCAGCCGAGGTCGGGAGACGAGCGGGACCGCGAGAGAGAGCGGGACCTGGAACGGGAACGCGAGGAGTTCGTGCGGGACGTGACCGAGGCGGCCCGCGACGAGTTCGAACGGGAAGCGCTCGTCTGGAAAGACGGTCTTCGGGCGCTCGATCCGAAGGCGACACCGCCAGGGACGCCGGTGACCGACTGCCGGTTCCTGCTGGAGGGGTTCCGGCGGGCCGTCCTGCCGGCGTATCTCGACGGGCTCGACACGCAGTCGCTACTCCCGGGTACGTCGGCGTCCCGGCAGCAGTTCTCGAAGGACGTGTCGAACCGCCTCTCGACGCTGGGGCAGGTCGTCGACGAACAGCGCGGTCACGTCGACGCGGCCCGCGAGGCGGGTGCGTTCCACGACGCCCTGCGGACGGGCCTGTTGGAGACGCTCCGGCGGGCGCTGTTGCGGGCGTCGTACTTCGGCGTCTACGGGAGTGTCCCGCGGTCGCCGTCCGGCGGCCAGCCCGACGACGAGACGGTGCTGGTGACACAGGCACGGACCGTCACCGAGGCGGTCGCCGAGCGGTACGAGACGGCGACGGGGTACGACCCCGCCACCCGACCGGACCCACCCGAGGGTGAGCCCGCGACCAGCGTCGACGAACAGGTCGCGCGCCTGGAGGCCATCTTCGGCGAGGCGTTCCAGGTGTTGCCGACGGTCGAGCCGACGAACGGCGCTGAACTCACCGCGACGTTCGGCCGGAGCGACGACCTGCAGGCGGGCGACCCGATGGCGGCCGAGACGTGGCTCCAGCGGGTCGCCCGCGTCCGCGACGAGTCGGCGCGGTTCCGGCGGGGGCTGTCCTACGCCGAGGCGGTCACCGGCGAGCGCCACCGCGACCTGCAGGTCGGGCAACTCCCCCACCGGCAGGGCGAGCGCTGGGTCGGCCTCGACGGCCAGGACCCCGAACCCGGCCGGCTGTCGCTGGTGATGCAACACGCCGCCGGCTTCGACGGCGACTACGGGCGCGTCGCGGGACTGTTCGTGGACGAACTCGTCGAGAACGTCCCCGGCGAGACCGAGACGACCGGCGTCGCGCTCAACTACGACGACCCGGACGCGATGGCACCCAACAGCATCCTGCTCGCGCTCCCGCCCGAGGAGGGTGGGTGGACGACCGATCATCTGGTCGACGTGGTGACCGACACGATGGAACTGGCGCGCTATCGGATGGTCGATCTGGAGGACATCGACGAGTTCGGGACCCTCCTGCCCCTGCTCAGTTTCCCGCGTAACGACCGGCTCCGGCCGGACGCCCCGTCGGTCGACGTGGACCGCATCCGGACCTTCCAGGCGGCCAGACCGGAGTGGGGGACCGTGAACGTGACGCTGCCCGAACTCACGCTGAACGCGCAGTTGTTCACCGGAAACGGTGAGCAAGGAGGTGAGAGCCAGTGAACCCCTACGGCGACGAGTCGATCACTGAGTGGCACCGACTCTCCCCGACGACGCGCAACGAGGAGACGGCCGAGGGACTGCGCGCGAAGGTGGCCGACCCGCTGTGGCTGCTGGGCCGGCAGTGGCAGGTGGGCGAACTCGCCGGCGAGGACGCCGGCTCACCGGTCAAAGTCGAGTGCTGGCACGAACACGATCCGCTGACGCGAGTCGACCTCGACCCCGGGAGCGAGGCCGCGACCGCTCGCGACTACGAGGTGACGACCGACGGCCCGCTGGAGACGATAGTCGAACGCGAAGCGGTACTCGACGACGACCCTGGCCGGGAGACCGCGGTCGAAACAGGCCGGAACTTCCTCGCCCGGCTGGACGCCCAGGGCGTCCGGATCGACGGTCGCGCGGTCCGGGCCGACGACTTCGCCGACGCCCTGCTGGTCGGGTCGGCCGACGGGCCGCTGGACGCGGGCGGCGAGCGGTTCGTGTCGGTCGTCGGTGGCCGTACGCTCGACGGCGTGGCGCTCTACGAGCGGCTGACAGCGAGCGGGAACGTCGCCGGCGCGAGCGACTGGAGTTCGGCCTCGTGGGGGAGCGTCGACCACGCCTGTCCAGTTTCCGGCTCCGTGCCCGACGGGTACAAGCGGGCGGCGAAGGCGTACGTCGACTGGTACGCCGACTTCTACGACGAACCCGACGAGGGGCGGGCCTGGAACCGCGACCGGATGGAGTACGAGTTCGCCGTGGCGACTGGGTCGGGCGGCGACGAGACCGCCTTCGCGGCCGACGAGTACGCGGGCGGTCGCCTCGACTGGGACGCGTTCAGCGTCGATCCGGACCGCTCGCTCGACCCCGACAGCGGTCAGGCCGACGCACAGACCGACCGACGGAACGCCTCGGGGGCCGGGACCGGCGTCACGACGCCAGTGAGCGACGAACTCCCGCTCGACGGCCTCGGGATCGACCGCGGCGAACCGGACCTGACGATGGTCCCCTCGAAGGTGTCGTTCCCGGGGATGCCATCCGCGCGCTGGTGGGAGTTCGAGGACGGGAACGTGAACCTCGACACGATGCAGGTAGGGCCGGGCGAAGTGGGCAAACTCCTGCTCGCGGAGTTCGCCACGCTGTACGGCAACGACTGGTTCTCCCTGCCCATCGACGTGCCGGTGGGGTCGCTGACCCGGATCGAACACCTGCTGGTCACGGACACGTTCGGGCAGGTCACGGCGGTCGAGCCGGTGACGCCGGACCGCGAGACGACGACCGCCGAGGAGACCGACCAGAGCGAGGAAGCCGACGAGGGCAATTACGGCGGCGCGGTGGCAAAAAGCGGCGGCTGGAACGTCTTCACGCACCCGGACCTCCCCAACCACGACCGTCCCGGGCTGTTCTACCCGCCGGTCCTCGGGGCGAACCACGCGAGCGACCCCGTCGAGCGCGTGCTGTTCGCCCGCGACGAGATGGCGAACATGGCCTTCGGCATCGAACTGATCACGGAGGACGCCGTCGGCGACCCGCTGAAGTGGCGCGAGTACACGCCCGCGACGCTGGCGGTCGACGTGGTCCAGACGGCCGCGACGGCCGCTGGCGAGCGGGTCCGCTTCACCAACCCTGGCGAAGGAACCGTCGACGTCGGGGGCTGGACCGTCGAGAGCGACACCGGCGAGACCTACACCTTCCCGGCGGACACCGGCGACACGACGCTCGACGCGACCGAATCGCTCACACTGTACACCGGCCAGGGCACCGACGCCGAGCCTGGCGCGCTGTTCTGGGGGAAAGCCAGCCCGGTCTGGGGACAGAGTAGCGAGTTGACGATCAGGAACCGTGAGGGGACGATCGTCAGGAACACCTTCATCGGGGATCCCGCGAACCCGAACCTGCCCGACTACCGGCTGGTCAGCGACGTGGAAGACTACTGGTTCCCGCTGGGGATGGAACCAACCGGCGCGACCAGCGACTTCACCATCGGTGACCTTCGGTTCGAGTTGGCGCGCCTGCTCGACGCGGACCCGGGCGTGGCCGAGCCCTACGGCGAAATCCTCCACCACGAGGTCAGCCTCCACGACGAGGAGTTGACGCGGGGCGGGCTGGAGGTGACCCGCCGGTACCAGTACGCCCGCTGGATCGGCGGCACGACCCACCTCTGGAGCGGTCGCCACGCGACCATCGGCCGCGGCGAGGGACAGAGCGGTCTCCGCTACGACTACCTCACGGAACCGGATCCCGACCAGGCCGAAGGGAGGTGAGCGGCACCCCCGCTGGCTTTCAGCCGTCGGAGAATACAGCGGGCGTCGAAATCGGAACCTGATTCCTACCAAAGTGTTTTATAACACCAACATGTCGGCAGTAAATACAATGGCAATTCAGGCGACGCCGTATACGATTCCGCTGGCGGTCTCGGCACTCATCGTAGGTACGTTGCTCGTGCTTACGATCACGAAGCGCCACGAGAAAGGTGCCTATCTGATGATCGCGCTGTTCACACCGATCGTGGTGTGGTCGATCAGTTACGCGCTCCAGTTGGGAAGTACGACGCTCGACCAGGCGTTGCTGTGGAACACGGTCCGATTCATCGGGCCGGCGTTCGCGTCGCTTTCGTTCCTGCTCTTTGCCTTCCGGTACACGGATCGGTCGGAGCTGCTGACAGGGCGTAACGTCGCCTTGCTGGCGGCAGTGCCGACGCTCACCATCGTCCTCGTGTGGACGAACTACTTCGGCCTGCACGAACTCATCCGTGTCGACGCCGAGATGATCACGCAGGGCGGCATCGAACGGCTCTCGGTCACGTACGGCCCGTGGTACTACGTCCACGCGCTCTACTCACTGGGCGTGTCGTTCGTCGCCGCGGGGCTGTTCGCCGCACAGTGGCCGAAGGTTTCGGGCCGGCGCCTGCGGCAGACCCAGCTGTTCCTGTTCGGCGGCGTCGTGCCGACGCTGGGTAGCCTGCTGTACGCCGCCGACCTGACCGCCATCGACTGGGGACCGGTCACCTACATCGTGACCGCGATCACGCTCACCACCGCCATCTTCTACTACTGACGGCGCGGCCCGCTCGCTGCGTGGTTCGCAGTCAGTGGATCTCGTTCCGTCGACGAGAATCGACGCCGGCAGCGACGTCCGAGGGCTCGTCGGCCGATTCGGCACGAGGGCTGTCAACACTCGCCGGGAGACGAACGGTTTTGTTCGCGGGAACGGTGCGAGCAATATGGTCGAGACTCCAGTCAGCGAGATCATGACGACGCCGGTGTTGACAGTCGCCCCGGACGAGACGCTGTCCGACGCCGCGTGGGCGATGCGCGACACCGATATCAAGTCCGTCGCCGTCATCGACGCGGACTGTGACCCGGTGGGTATCCTCACCTCGACGGACTTCGTCCAGCTGGCCGCCGACGAGGCGGACCCGAGCGAGGCCACCGTCGAACAGCGAATGACCGCGCCCGTGGAGACGGTCACGCCCGACACCACGGTCACCGAGGCGTCCGCGCACCTCCTCGACAGTGGCTTCAACCACATCCCAGTCGTCGACGACGACGTGGTGGGCATGCTGACCACGACCGACATCCTGCACCACACGACCGGGACGGCGACCGCTTGATCCCGGGCGGCAATTTAAGCGTGTCCAGCCCCTGGGACGTGTGTATGTGTCACGGACTCGCACCTGGGTTCATCCTGCGCGACGAGATCGCCGAGGAACTGTTGGAAGAGGCGAGAGAGCAGGCCGAAACTGAGACGACGACCGAGGAGACACCGTCGTTCGCGACCGACGACGAACCCGCGGGCGACGCGATCACCGGCGGTGCAACGGACCGGGACCGTCCCACAGGCGGCCCGAAGTGAGCGCCCGGAGGCGGTCACTCCGGCGAGGGCTCGTACGCCGGGCCCACCCGTAGACTCAGTTCTCGCGGTCGAATCGCCATCGTCACCGTCTCGTGCGTGCTGACCTCGCCGTCCCGGCTGAACGTGATCGGGCCGTCCCGGCCGGTGACGGTGACTCGGCCGGCCTGGATGTGCGTGACGCCCTCGGTGTCCTGGCCGAGCACGCGGTGGCGGACCGCCTCCGAGACCAGATCGCCCGCCGGCATGCGCTCGACGACCGCCACGTCGAACAGCCCGTCGGCCATGTCGGCCTGCCCCCCTTCCTCGACGAACCGGCGCGCGTTGCCCACCAGCAGGCACAGCGCCTCCCCCTCCCAGGTCTCGGTCTCGGTGTCGAGGCGCACGTCCAGCCCGTCGAACGAGCGGGCCTGCTGGGCGCCGGTGAGCAGGAACGCGAGCGTTCCGAACCGTTCTTTCAGTTCGCTGGAGGTCGCGACGCTGGCCTCGGCAGGAAAGCCCGCGATACAGGAGACCAGGAAGGGTTCGTCGCCGGCCATCCCCACGTCGACGGTCGCGACCTCGCCCGTGTCCGCGATGTCGGCGGCCTCCTCGATCCCCTCGACCCCGACGGTCCGGGCGAGGATGTTGGCCGTCCCGGCCGGGATCACCGACAGCGTCACGTCGGCGAGGTGGTCGGCGGCGTCGAGTCCCCGCAGGACTTCGTTGATCGTCCCGTCGCCGCCACAGACCGCGAGTTCGGACACGCCTGCTTCGCCGGCCTCGCGGGCCAGCGCCAGCGCGTCACCCTCGCCCTCGGTGTGGTCGACCGCGAACCCGCGACCGCGACAGAGCCGCGTGACGTACTCGGCGTGATCGCCCGTCCCGCTCACGGGGTTGAGGATGCACCGACGTGACCCGACCTGCATACGTGTCCGGAGGGCCGCCGGGTATTTAGTCGACGGGCCGGCGCCGGTCGGTGGATTCGATGGCTGGACGCCAACGGTTTTGTCGCTTTCGTCCCTCGGTCGCCACATCGTGCGTACCGAGTACGAGCGGGACCGGACGGTGATCGCTCCGTGATGCTCGCCCAGTTGCTCGAACAGTACGTCAGCCTTGGGATCTTCCTGCTCGCCGCGGGACTCGGCGTGTTCAGTCTGCTGGCGTGGCGGCGGGAGCGTGACCGTCGAATGGTGATCGTGACCATCGGGTACGCGATGTTTGCAGTGTACGGGCTCGTCGTGTTCCTCGAGTACGTCCTTTTACCATACCTCCCGTACCGGCTGCTCGAACTGCTGGAGCACGGGAGTGCAATCCTCATCCTCGGCGGCCTGCTGGCCTTCTTCGCCGCCCTCACCCGGGACTGAGTGATGTCGGACCGCGACCTCGAACTGCCGTCGCGACGCGCGATCTACCAGCGCATCGCCGACGAGCCAGGGGTTCACTTCCGGGCGCTGTTGGGCGATCTCGACTACGCGCAGGGGACGCTCCAGTACCACCTCCGCTGGCTGGCCGACGAGAATCTGATCGAGGTGTCCGACGACGGGAAGTACACGCGATACTATCCGGCCGCCGAGTTCGACGAGACCGATCAGGCCGTGATGAACGCGCTCCGGCGCGAGTACAGCCGCCGCGTCCTCGCACACCTACTCACCGACGGCCCGCTCTCGACGACGGAGTTGAGCGACCGCCTCGACAAGGCCAACTCGACGATCTCCTGGCACCTCTCGAAACTGGCCGACGCAGGCCTCGTCACGAAAGAACGGAACGGACGCAGTGTGATCTACGAGGTGACCGAACCCGACCGAGTCGCGATGCTGTACACCGTCCACCGGGGCTCGTTTACCGACCGGGTCGTGGATCGCCTGCTGGGACTGTGGGACAGCTACTGACCAGTTGCCGTCGGACCGATCCCAGACAGCACCAGCCCGCGCAACAGGAGGACGTACGCGAGAAAGACCAGCGAAGGGATCACGAGGGGGCGAACGAGGCCCGCCGCATCCGTGCCGACCGCGGCCGCATGAACCGTCCCGGAGACGAAGCCGCCGTAGGCGAGCGCGTGGACGACACGCGGTCCCCAGGGCCGGTCGAACCGATTGGCGTCGAGGACCCCCAGGACCGCCACGACCAGCAGGCCCAGGGCACCGACACCGACCGCCAGCCCGACGAGGAAGTACGACTGCGTGTACGACGGTTCGGGGACCGCGCCGGTGAGAACGAACCACGCGTCCACCACTCCGAGGCTGGCGTGCAACAGCGTCACGAGCATCGCGAAGACCGACAACTCGACGTGGACGCGTCGCGCCGCCTCGTGCAGCGTGCCGAACGGGTCGGTGTTGTAAAAGATGCCGGTCAGCACTGACAGATACAGCGACGGATAGGCGAGGAGGGCGGCGGCCCGGTCGAGATACCAGACGAGGGTGCTCATCAGGACGCCCCCGTCGTCTCGACGACGTCCGGGCAGCCGTCGCCGTCCCGGAACCCGTTGTCCGTCTCGGGTCGCTGTGGACACCGATCCGTCGAGTCGGGGACGCCGTCGCCGTCGTAGTCGCCCTGGGCCTGCCGGGCCGTCACTGTCTGTTCGACCAGCGCTGTCTGCTCGTTCGTGGTCGCCTGCGTGGCCCGAACGTCGCCGACCTGACAGACGAGGGGGACGGTCGCCACGACGACGATCACCGCCACGACGGTGATCCGCTGGTTAGCGGTCCAGGACATGACTGTCGAATCCCGTCGTCTCGTGGAACACGCCGTCGTGGACGACGAGCGCTTCGAGTCCGGTCCAGTCTTCGGCCAAGTCGACGGCGGCGTCGAGGGGCAGCGCCGCGAGCGTCGTCGCGAGCGCGTCGGCTTCCATGCAGTCGCGCCTGGCGAGTACCGTCACCGACTCGTGGCGCGCGCCGAGGCGCTCCGCCGTCGGCTCGTAGACGTGATCGACACCCCCGCGCCGTCGGCGATAGCTCCCCGAGGTCGCGACTGCCCAGTCGGTGTCGAGGACTCGCAGGGGTTTCTCGTCGCCGTAGGGACTCTCGACGGCGACCGCCCCGGTCGGCGGGGACACGTCGCCGCCGCCGCTGACGAATCCACGCCGACCCAGACCCGTGAGTTCCGCGGCCGCCCGGTCCACAACGTACCCCTTTGCGAGCCCGTTGAGATCGAGCGGCACCTCGGTGACGATCCGATCGCCGTCGATCCGGATCGTTCCGGTCTCGAAACGCTCCGGGAGCGAGTCGGTCTCGCCACGAAGGTAGGCCTTGAGTTCGTGCTCGACGGTGCCCTGATGGATGTCGAACACACCGTCGGTTCGGTCGTAGTATTCCAGTCCCCGACGGACGACGGTGGCGACGTGCTCGTCCTCGACGACGCCGCCGCGGTTCAGCTCGCTGACCCCGCTCGCGTCGTCGAACGCGTCCAGTCGCGCTTCGAGGCGCTCGGCCAGCCGCCGAGCGGCCCTGGCCGCGTCACCCGCCCGAAATCCCGCCGACTGAATCACGAACGTCGTATCACAACACCTGAACGTCAGGCGTTCGTCACCGACACGTTCGTACACCGACGTCGGATCAGTCGTTGTCACCGAACCACCCCTCCCCGTCCTCGTGCTCTTCTTCTTCGTGTTCCTCGTACTCCTCGCGTTCTTCGTCGTGGCCGGAGCCTGTCTGGACGGCCGGCGTGAAGTTCTCATTCGGGGCGGGCGCGTCGCCGGTGGTCTGTGCGTTCGCTGGCGTCGAGTCGCCAGTCGTCGGGTCGTCGGGCGAGGCGATTCCACCGACGGGAGCGCCGAGTGCGACGGCCAGCACCGCCGTCAGGAGGGCCCCCGCGAGCGTGAACGCCACGAGTCGGTTGGTGGGGATCGGGAGCCGCATCGTCAGATCACTCCGACTTCGGTCGCGAGCCGGTCATTGCGTGGAGTCATACGCGTAGAGCGTGAGTGAGGTCTCAAATAGCCGTTCGCGTCCATCGGTCGAATGTTCGTCCAGTCGTCGAATCGTCGGCGGGGAGACGATGGCGATCGCCCATCCGGCAGGTCGGCGGTCGAACTGGCCCGAATATTCAAGCCGTCAGCGACGCGACCAGTCGTCGTTCGATGCGAACCGACTACGACGCGATCGTGGACGACTTCGGGAGCCGGGCCGGGATCGAGAACATGGCCAACGCCGAGCGGGCCGCCATCGAGACCCTGCTCACGCTCGGGGAGTCGATCCCGACGGCCGAGGCCGACGCACTCGGGGTCGTCCTCCCGGGCGCACTCGGGGACGCGATCACCGAACACCGGGACACCCACGAGGAACGGACCGCCGACGAGTTCGTCGTCCTGGTCGCCGACCGCGAGGGCATCGGCGTCAGCCCCGAGGACGCCGTGATCCACACCCGGGCCGCCATCGCCACCATCGCCGCCCACGGCGGCGACGACGAGCTCCGCCGCGTCTACGACCACCTCCCCGAGGACTTCGACCCCCTGTTCGAGACCGCCGAACTCGCGGGCTGAGCCGTTCGGGCGTGTGGTTCCACCGCACGAACCACCGACACACTCATAGCGTTCTGTCTCTTTCGATCCGACACGATGATGCTCCCGACCCACGCCCTGGCGGGGATGGCGCTGGCACTCCCGGTGATAGTCGTGGCTCCGGAGTTCGCGCCCGTCGCGCTCGCGGCCGGGTTCGCGGGCGGCGTCCTCCCGGATCTGGACATGTACGTCGGTCACCGGAGGACGCTGCACTACCCGGTGTACTTCTCCGCACTCGCGGTCGGAGCGCTCGCGCTCGCGCTGGCAGTGCCGACCGCCCTCACTGTGGGGCTGGCCTTCTGCCTGCTCGGCGCGGCCCTCCACAGCGTCACCGACGTGTTCGGCGGCGGGCTGGAGTTGCGCCCCTGGGAGGGGACCTCCGACCGGGCCGTCTACGACCACTACCGCGGGCAGTGGCTCGCGCCACGGCGGTGGGTGGGCTACGACGGGTCGCCCGGCGACCTCCTGCTGTCGAGCCTGCTCGCCGTGCCGCTCCTGGTGACCGTCGACGGCGCGTTCCGGCTGGCCGTCCTCGGTGGCCTGGTCGTCGCGGTCGTCTACGCCACCGTCCGGCGGGCCCTCCCGACACTGGCCGAGCGGCTCGTCGACGAGTTCGGTGCGGTCCTGCCCGCCGTGGTCCTGGCACAGCTCCCCACGCGCTACCAGCAGGGTGTGGGGATCGAAGAGCAGTAGTTTCTCGTGACCGGCGATGCTCGTCCCTCCTGAGATGAGACGGTCGAGTGCTGGCGTGTCCCTGGACGGAGAGACGGTCCGGGATGGAGGGCGAGCGTGACCGACGCCATCGCTGGGCTGGCACTGGTCCTCCAGCTCGCCGTCCTCGGGACCCTCGGCGAGGCCGCTCGCCGCCGGAACGTCGCCGCGGCGGTGAACGCGCTCTTTGCCCTCGCCGTCACCCTGCTCCCGGCACTGGCCGGCGTCGTCGCGCCGTCGGTCGTGGTCGATCCGACGGTCCCGCTCTGGATCGCGCTGGCCGGCTTCCTCCACTCGTTAGGGATGCTCGGCCTCTACGAGTCGGTCTGGTGGTGGGACCACCTCAGCCACACCGTCTCCGCGGCGCTAGTGGCCGCCCTCCTGTACGCCGCACTCGTCGTCGCCTACACACCCTCGGTGGGCGTCCTCGCGGTCGCCACACTCGTCTTCACCTTCGCCGTCGGCGTGTTCTGGGAACTGATCGAACTCGTCGCCCGCGAAGTCGGCGACCGCTTCGACGTGGAGCCTGTCCTCGTTCACTACGGCTGGCGCGACACCGCCTACGACCTCGTGTTCGACGTGGTCGGCGCACTGCTGATCGTCGGCTTCGAGGTGGGCGTGTTCGTCCCCCTGATCGACCGGTTCCCACGGGCGGCCGAGACGCTCGTGGTCGGCGGTGGTGGCGTAGTGCTGGTCGGGTCGGTGGTGATGACGGTGGTCGTGTGGCCGATGGAGGAGTGAGCGGGACCAGTAGCCCGATCGAACGCGGAGGAGCAGTAACGTGTCGCGGCCGGTTGCTTGCCCGTGTCGCCGTCTTTTTCCACGCCCGGCGCGACCGTGTATGCCATGGCCGATACAATGCGTGCCGCGGTCGTTCCGGAAGCCGGCGGCGACTTCGAGTTCGTCGAACGCGAGATACCCGAGCCCGACCCCGGCGAGGTCAGGATCGCCGTCGAGGCCTGCGGGATCTGTCACAGCGACGTCTTCGCCAAGGAGGGGACCTATCCGGGGATCAGCTATCCTCGCGTCCCGGGCCACGAGATCGCCGGCCGCGTCGACGCCGTCGGGGATCGCGTCACCGCCTGGGCCGAGGACGACCGGGTCGGCGCGGGCTGGCACGGCGGCCACTGTTTCACCTGCGATCCCTGCCGGCGCGGGAACTTCCTCCAGTGTGAGAACGGCGAGATCACCGGCATCACCTTCGACGGCGGCTACGCCGAGTACGTGACTGTCCCGAGCGAGGCCGTCGCATCGGTGCCCGACGACCTCGACGCGGCCGACGCCGCCCCGCTACTCTGTGCGGGCGTCACGACCTTCAACGCCCTGCGCAACAGCGACGCCCAGCCGGGGGACCTCGTCGCCGTGCAGGGCGTGGGCGGCCTCGGGCACCTCGGACTCCAGTACGCCCACGCCGCCGGCTACGAGACCGTCGCGATCTCGCGGAGCCCGGACAAAGAAGACCTCGCGCGCTCGCTGGGCGCGGATCACTTCGTGAACGCCGCCGAGACCGATCCCGCGGAGCGCTTGCAGGCACTCGGCGGCGCACGGGTGGTCCTCGCGACGGCACCCGCAAGCGACGCCATCTCGTCGGTGGTCGACGGCATCGGCATCGACGGCTCCGTGGTCGTCGTCGGCGTCCCCGGTGCGCCCATCGAAGTCGACGCCAACACACTCATCGGGACCCGCGGCGGCGTCGAGGGGTGGGGCTCCGGCCACGCCCGCGACTCCCAGGACACCCTGGAGTTCAGCGCCCTGCGCGACGTGACCCCCGAGATCGAGACCTACCCGCTCGACGACGTCGAGGCGGCCTACGAGCGCATGATCGAGAACGAGGCACGGTTCCGGGTCGTCCTGGAACCCTGAGCGGGCGGCGATCCCACCGGGACGGCGACCGGCGTGGTGGTGGCCGAGGCGGAGGGTCCTGCGACGGGCAGTGGAGAGCGGTTTTTGCGGCTGGAGGCCCAACGCTCGACGATGACACGGACAGTGCTCGAACGGGCCGGCGTCACCGAGCGCGACCTGACGGGATCGACAGCGCTGGTAACTGGATCGACGAGCGGGATCGGCCGGGAAGCGGCCCTCGCGCTGGGCGACCTCGGCGCGGACGTGATCGTCCACGGCCGAGACGAGGGTGCCGGCGAGGAAGTCGTCGACGACCTCACTGCTCGCGGGAGCGACGCGGCGTTCGTCCGCGCGGACTTCGCCAGCGTCGAGGCCGTACGGGACCTGGCCGAGACGGTCCGCGAGCGGACGGACACGCTCGACGTCCTCGTGAACAACGCGGGTGGCTTCTTCAGCGAAGGGCGGACGACCGACCTCGGCGTCGAGTACACGTTCCACGTGAACCACCTCTCGCCGTACCTGCTGACCGCGGAGCTCGTCGATCTGGTCCCCGACGGCGGGCGGATCGTGACGACCGCCTCGGCGGCCCACCGCGGTGGAAGTCTCGATCTGGGAGCCATCGAGTCCACCGACGGCTACTCCGGAATGTTGGCGTACAGCCGGTCGAAGCTGGCGAACGTACTGTTCGCCTTCGAACTCGATCGGCGACTGGACCGTCACGGCCGCGATGTCACCGCCAACGCCGTCCACCCGGGCGCGATCCCCGGCTCGAACTTCGCCCGCTTTCTTCCGGGCCCGCTCCCCCGTCTGGTGGGACTACTCGGTGGCCTCCCGTTCGTGACCGACGTGGAAGACGGGGCGGCCGCGCTCGTCCACGTCGCCGCCGCCGAGCGGACCGCCCACGTCTCCGGCCGGTACTTCGACCAGCAGGAACCGACGACCCCCGCGGCGGCCGCTCGCGACCCCGATACCCAGCGACGACTCTGGACCGAGAGCGCCGCCCTGCTGGGGATCGACGAACCGCTGGCCGAGGAGTGAGCCCCGCTCACAACAACAGTTCCAGCCACCCCAGCGGCGCGAGTATTGCCAGGAGTGCGACCGCCCACGGGAGCCAGGCGGTCCCGAGGTCACGGTGGCCGCCGATTCTGAAGAACACCGCGGTGAACGCACCGAGAACGACGACCTTCGCGCCGAGCCACACGGCGGGGTGGATCGAGAGCAGCGTCCGGACGATCGCGGTATCCTCCTCGGCGACCCCGAAGGTAGCGACGCCCACCAGCGTCAGCACGGGGTCCCAGACGAGGTGGGCCACCAGCATGACCGCGATGCCCGCACGCCCGACTCGCTCGGTTCGGGTCCGTGCGCCGGAGGGGTCGTCGCCGGGCATCGACGACGATAGAGCCCCGAGCCACTTGGTCCGACCGCCGGCCCGACGCGGGGTTTTTGCCCGTGTGGTCCGAGGCTCGGGTATGGCGACACTGCTGCGCTGTGAGTCCTGCGGCGAGGGGTTCGAGTGTGCCGACGAAGACTTCTACGCGACCTGTCCACACTGTGGCGCGCGGTTCCAGCCCCGCGCCGGTTCGTGCTGAAGAGGGTGTGGCCCGTCAGCGTTCGGGAAGCCGACCGCCGTCGACGGCGACGTTCTCGCCGCTGATGTAGGCGGCCGCGTCGCTCGTGAAAAAGAGCAAGGGCGCGGCGACGTCCTCGAAGCTCGCGGCCCGGCCCCGCGGGAACGACGAGACGTCCGAGACCGTGTTCTCGACGGCGAACGGGGAGACGGCGTTGACCGTGATCCCGTCCTCGGCGGTGTCGGCGGCGAGCATCCGCGTGAACATCAACACGCCCGTCTTGGCCACGAAGTACGGGAAGTTCACCGGGTGGGCGTGCATCCGATCGCTGTCGGCGAAGCCGACGTTGACGATCCGGCCCCACTCCTGATCGCGCATCCCGTCGAGTGCCCGCCGCGAACAGAGGACCGTCCCGTAGAACGTGCTCTCGACCACGTCGCGCCAGGCCGCCCACTCGATGTCCGCCCAGTGGCGGGCGTCGAAGTTGCCGACGTTGTTGACCAGGACGTCGACCGTGCCGAGGTCCGCCTCGACGGCCGCGAACAGGTCGTCCACGTCGTCGGGATCGGTCACGTCGCCCTGAACCGTCGTGGCGTCGACCCCGTACTCGCGGGCGTCCTCGGCCGTCGTCCGTGCGGCGTCGGCGCTCTCGTTGTAGTGGACCGCCACGTCGGCACCGCAGGCCGCCAGCGTCAACAGCAGTTCGCGTCCCACACGCGTCGCGCTCCCGGTAACCAGTGCCGTCCGTCCGTCGAGATCGGGTGCCAGCTCCATACCCGTGTCAGGGCCTGGATCGACTTGAATCCAGCCGCGTCGTCCGACCGGAGGGGACGGTCCTGCCGACGTCACTCCGGGACCGGCGTCGACCGCTCGGTGACGGTCGCGTGGACGGGGTCGGTCGGCCGGAGCGTGACGCTCGGTTGCAGGGCCAGTTCGTCGGCCTCGACGGTCACGTCGTAGTGCTGGAGGACGTGCGCGAGCGTGAACTGGGCCTCCGTGAGCGCGATCTGCTGGCCGATACAGATGCGCGGGCCGCTCCCGAACGGGAAGTAGGCGTCCTCGCTCCGGGAGACCTCGCCGTCCCAGCGGTCCGGACGGAACGCCAGCGGGTCCGTCCAGACGCGGCTGTCACGGTGGTGGGCGTACGTCGACATGAACAGCAGGTCCTCGGCGTCCAGTTCGGTGCCGGCGAGGGTGGTCGGGTGGCGCACCTCGCGCGTCACGTTCCACACCGCCGGCGTGAGCCGGAGCGTCTCCCGGACCACACGCTCGGTGTAGGACAGCTCCGAGAGGTCCGCCCAGGTGGGTTCCCCGCCGTCCAGCACGGCCGCGGCCTCGGCCGCGACGCGGTCGCGCATCGTCGGGTGTTTCGAGAGCCAGTAGAACGCGTAGGTGATCGTGAGTGCCGTCGTCTCCTGGCCGCCGGTGAGAAAGAGGACCGCCTCGTCGACGAGTTCGTTCTCCGAGAGGTCCACGTCGGGGTCGGCCTGGGCCTCGATGAGCGCGGTGAGCATGTCCGCCGGCGGGTCGGACTGGTCACGGTGCCACTCGACGAACTCCGACGCGACGCCCTCGATGACGGCGTCGGCTTCCTCGAAGGTCTCCGACGGCCCGGACTGGAGCGCGTCCGGCAACAACACGTCCGTGGCACTGGGCTCGACCTCGTCGCTCAGTTGCCCCAGCGCCTCGTGGACGGCACGGGCCTGCTCGGGGTCGGTGTCCCGGCTGAACAGCGACTGCGTGATCACCCGCATCGTCAGCGTCGAGAGTTCCTCGTGGAGATCGAGCCGGCCCTCGTGGGGCCAGTCGTCGATCGTCTCCGACACCGTGTCGGCCGTGATGTCGGCGTACTCGGCGAGTTTGCCGCCGACGAACTCCGGCTGGAGGACGGATCGCTGTTGCTCCCAGAGCAGCCCGTCACTGGAGAGCAGCCCCTGCCGGCGCTGTTCCTGTGGCCCGAGCGCCGGTCGCGCGAACCGATCCCGGTCGCCGAGGATCTCGTGTACCAGTTCCGCGTCGAGGACGACGACGAACGACTGCCCCACCGGCGGATCGAGTCGCACCAGCGGGTACCGACCGCCGTAGGCCTCCTGGAGCGCGACGAAAAACCGCAGCGGATCGTCGGTCAACTTCGGGACGTTCCCCACCACCGGCGGTCCCGGCGGCGTATGCACCCTGTCGGACATACCCACGCCAAGGGCGAGACGAACAAAGGTCTTCGGTAGGGGCCACCACCGGCAGTCAGGGCAGGGTGAGCCGTCCCTCGTAGTGGTGACGCCCGTCGACGGTCTCGGTGTACCGGTACGCCTCGGGTGGGTCGATCCCCCAGGCTCGAAACCGGCTGTCGACGCCGTCGACGACGGTCGTCACGAACGAGCCACGCTCGCGGAGCGTCGGGGGCGTCTGGGTGTGGTCCGTCTCGAACCGACACCGCGCAGTCCCGTCGCCGGTCGTGCGGACGACCAAGCGAAGGTCGCTCCGCAACCGCTCTGTGATCGGCGGCGGGTCGCCCACGAGTAGGCCTTCCCCGAACGCGTCGATGGCGTCGAGCGCCGCGTCGGGCACGTGATTCACGGCGACGAGTACGGGCCGGGGCGACAAAAACCGTCGCAGCCGGCCCCATCAGCAGCGGCGGTTCAGCCGACGTGTGTCGACGGGAGGTTTAATCCGACGGGGCCCAACCTTCCTCCGTGTCAGAGACAGCGCCATCACGGTTCCTCCTGGTGTCGGCGGTCGTGTGTGTCCTCGCGTGTGCGGCCGCGGCCGTCGTCCCGCTCGCGACTGGTGCCCCGCGTGCGTTCGCGGGCAGTGTCACGTCGAGCGGACTGCTCGGACTGGTGTTCACCGTCCGAAGCGTCCAGTTGCTCCGGGCGACCGGCCGGCCCAGTCTGCCGGCGGCCGTCCTCACGACGATCTTCGGCGGCTGGTTCATGATCGCCCCGCTGCTGTACAGCGACACCGGGTTCCTGCCGACGGCGGGAGTCCAGCTGGCCGGGACGTTCGTCTCGACGTTCGGGCTGTACGTCGTCGTGGCCGGCTTCACCGGCGAAACCGACGGTGCGTCCTGACCCGGGGGCGAGATCCTCGCGGCCGTTCGGCACCGATCCGGGTGCGGACCGCCGTGTTCACGCCGTAATCGACCGGACATTGAAGTCGGTCTCGGCCGACTTGCTGTCGTGACTCGTCGGTTTTCGCGGCGACGGACGCTCCAGTTCGCGAGTGGGCTCGGTCTGTCTCGTCTCGTCGGCGGCACCGCCGGAGCCCAGGCCAGCGACCAGTCGTGGCGAACGTACGGCTTCGACGACGCCAACACTGCGGCCCCGCCCGACCACACCGGTCCCGACGGCTCGTCGAGCGTCCAGTGGCGATTCGAGACCGGGAGCGGAATCGTCCTCTCGTCGCCGGTAGTCGATGCCGACACCGTCTACGTCGGCAGCAACGACACCAGCGTCTACGCCGTCGATCGCCGGACGGGGACCGAGCGGTGGCGCTTCGAGACCGACGACCGAGTGAAATCGTCACCGGCTCTCGCGAACGGCACGCTCTACGTGGGCAGCCACGACGGCAACCTCTACGCGCTGGAGGCGGCGTCTGGCCGGGAGCAGTGGCGCTTCGAAACCGGAGGCCCGGTCGTCTCACCGCCGACGATCGTCGACGGGACCGTCTACACCGGCAGCCACGACGCCACGGCGTACGCGCTGGACGCGGCCGACGGGAGTGAGCGCTGGTCGTACGGACTCGACAGGTTGACCAACACCTCGCCGGCCGTGATCGACGGAACGGTCGTGATCGGCAGTTGGGGTGACGGCGGGCTGTACGCGCTCGACGCAGACACCGGCACCCCGCAGTGGCGCTTCGACGACGCGGGAACGGTCGATTCGAGTCCGGCAGTCGTCGACGGGACGGTGTACTTCGGGAGTGCGGACGGCAACGTGTACGCGCTCGGGCTCGCGGACGGGACCGAACAGTGGCGCTTCGAGACCGGCGACCGGGTTCCGTCCTCACCGGCAGTCACTGGGGAGACAGTCTACGTCGGGAGCAACGATGCCAACGTCTACGCGCTGGACGCCGGCGACGGCAGCGAACGGTGGGCGTACGAAACTGGAGACCGCGTTCAGTCGTCCCCCGCCGTCGTCGACGGGACGGTCTACGTCGGGAGCGAGGACGCGGCGCTGTACGCGCTGGACGCCGCCGACGGGTCCCGACAGTGGGTGTTCGAGGAACCCGGGTCGATCTACGGATTGCCGGCAGTGCTGGACGACACCCTCTACGTCGGCAGTTCGGACAGCACACTGTACGCGATCGGCCCGCGGTTACCGGGTTCACCGACGGTATCGCCGACGGCCGCGGCCACGGTCACCCCGACGACAGCCAGTGAGACCGAAGCCGGGAGCGACGAGACACCGAGTGGCAGTTCGAGTGACGGATCCGGATCGTCGAGCCCGCCGGTCGAACTGCTGGCCGGCGCGCTCCTCACGGCGCTCGGTGTCGGTGCCTACTGGCGACATCGCGGCGACGACACCGTTCCGATTCACCTCTCGAACGCGAGTGGAACGGCACTCCGGTGCCGCATCTCAGTTCGGGCCGACGACGAGGACGAACTTCGGTTCGATACCAAGGTCGAACTCGACGACGGCGAGGAGCGGACACTCGACGGTGAGTTTCCCGCGGGGCCGTTCAGTCTCAGGGTCGCCATCCCCCACGGCCAGCCGGTCGTCGAGACTCGCGAAACCGGCGAGGCCGTCTCACGCACTGTCGTGAACGTCACCGCGGACGGCACTGACGTGACTGTCGAGTGACGACGGGGCGACTGCACCCGTTCTTATTCTCAGAGTGGCGAACGTTCGGCAGTCGGCGGTGAGTTGTTTCTAGTCAGAGCACGTCCGTAATTTTAAGTCCGAAAACGCGACCAACCCCCGCACATGAGCCAACGGGTTGGGGAGCAGGTGCCAGCGCCGGTCCCGCCGGACGATCCCGACGCCTGGTACGCACCCGACATGTGTGACCAGCGGGCGATCTCTGTACGAGGGTTATCAATGTGCGCTATTTATTTCTGAAGTATCCCAGTGTGGAGGACCCAGAAGGTAAGCGGTAGACGTCCCCTGAACCGTACTTAGCACACACATACTAATGCCGCAATCTGTAATCAATTGCCGATATGCGATGGGTCCTACTACTGCTCAGCCTGTGTGTTGTGCTAGCTGGCTGCAGTGGAACTGGTCCAGCAGATCGTGCACAAACAACGACAGCACAGCCACCGAATGAGGAACCGGTTGAGTCAACCACACAGTTCTCAGCGACACCGTCCTCTCAAATCAAGACACCAGTAACAGCTACGCCGAGACCTACGTCTGTCTCACCCCCACCGGGAACCCCGAACCCAGCACCAACACCTGCTCCAACAGCAACTCCAACTCCTACCTCAGGAGCAACTCAAGCGACAAAGGAAGACCCACAACCAGTCTATGCAGAAGTTGGAGAATGGGCAGAGGTCACCGTCAGTGGTGAGACCGATATGCGTGTCCGTGTTGACGACTACACGATTCGAGACGAGGTCGAGACAGATGGTGGCACACTGGATGCGCCGGAGGGAGAGCAGTGGGTGGTAGTTAATATGACAGTCCGTACGCTTCCTGGTGATGATGTTCGGCTTGGATATACACAGTGGGAACTTATGACGGTTGGACCTCAGATTCCGCAGCCCGATGATGCTGCCATGCGGCGTGCAGACTATCAAGATATCCTTCCAGATGAAACTACGCATGAAAAAAATGACGCAGAGAGGTATCAGGTCATTTTCGCAACCGACTATACCAGGAATATGCTATTCGTGATGCACCCGTTCGGATCAGAAAACCATGCACCATTAGTCTTCAGCGCGTGAGCCACTCACACAATTGTATCATGTAGACGGTAACCCCCTTTTGTGAAACAAAGGTTGTTTCAGAGGCAAGTGGTCATGACAGCCATTTCGATGGACGAACCACATCATGACAGGTTGGCACCAACGTGATCCAAATATAGAGGATCTCAGATGTAAATCCAGCAGAATAATATAACTATATTAATAATATATTCTGCTGAGATAGCGGGAATTCTCACCCACAAGTCGCGGACATATTGTAAGGTGTTATCGTAATGAGGCAAACTAATCCCTCGTCAGGTTTTCTTGGGGTCACAGTGCTCACGACACGGAAAAGTTAGACAGTTAATTAATGTATGAAATAGTAACATCTATTGTGGCTGAAACTTGCTCGAATTGACCCGGTGGGGATATTGGCCCTCGGTCCGAGTGGTCAATAACAACATAATAGTTGCCCCGGGGGACTTCAACGTCGCCCGTTGCTTCGCTACCATCCACGGTCTGGATAGTGCTAAAGGACTGCCCGGATTGATATTGCTGGAAATCGCCTAGTGAGAGGACAAATAAATCGATTTCTATGTTGTTTTCCACTGTGAAATCATATTCAATGATCGCTGGCGACGATACGCTAAAATCGGCGTGTAAATTCTCTCCCTCAGGTAGTTCAATTGTGTCATCAATCAAGCCGTTGGCGTCAGGTGCCGGCGTCTGAGATTTAATCCCTGTCGACACCTCTGAGGAGCCTGTTGTCATTTCAGGATCCTCTGTATTTTCGGTTGTGCCCGAGTTTGGGGAGTCGGTTGACGAGTTGCTGCTACATCCTGCAGCCGGTATGCTGATCAGAGCGCTTACTGATGAAATGAACTGGCGTCGGTCCATACTGAGTATTTCATATCTGCATACATATAATTCCATTTGGTGACTAACTATCGGTTACGCTACAAAATGGCTTATATTCTGAGATGATCCAGGTACTGCTCTGGTGAATCACATAATTGAAAAAGTGATCGATAAGTTTTTTATACGCGACAGACATTTACGAATATGAAAAAATCGCGGCGTGGGTTTTTGACTACATTTGTTACAGGAGCAGGCACTATGCTTGCGGGCTGTGTAAGTGATGAAACTAATTCAAGTACAGTGGATAGTAGAGGTGAAGATACGCAGGGTAGTGCCACTGTGGGTAGATATGGATCAGAGACGGGGCCTGAGTCTGAATTAGGTGTGTTGGCCAACGAGTCAGTAACGATTGAAGAAGGTAATTACATTGCGTACGATTTTACAATTAACTCTAAAACCATATTTAACTATAAGATAGACGTCGAAAATGATGTTCGAGTAGATATTTTTGTGATTTCAACCAGTGGGTTTGTTCGATATAAAAAAGATCAGTTTATCGAACCGATTGCTACCACCGAAGACACCGATGATGATTCGGGCGAGTTTGCGATTCCTAAGGGTAATTACTACTTTGTTATTGACCATACTGAGAAACTGGAAGCGGAGCCGCCCGGACAATTTAAATCTGTTCCCGCAGAAGTCAATATCCAGATCGGATACTAAATTCTCCAGCCGTGAAAAGAATAGCGGTGCAACAGATTTGATCCACTGCTCGCCATCTGTATGGTTGCTATGGGCATCACAACATGCAACGCTGGGTTTTTTATTCCTATCGTTAGTTCTGTGCAGGTATGCAGCGACGTGCCCTCCTTGGAACCATCGGAGTTGTCTTTGGATTAGCTGGCTGCTCAGTACGGTCCACAGACGATCAAGGGTCTCGCAATCAAACAAAACCCGGGCGGCCCAAATCAAATACTAGTCATTCGACCAGTACTGATGGGGTAACTGAACCGCCGACAGCAACAATTACTTCAGAATCATCAACAACCACCAGTAGACCAACAAAGACCGCAACGAATACAACCACACCTGAATCAAATTCGGTCAGTCTCCGAATCGGTTATGATGCCCGTTTTCGAAACCAGTTCCATGGCGAAACAGCACCGTCGGGAAAACGGTGGTTGGTTATACGATACACAGCCTACAATTCTGGCAGTGAGGTTATAGCGCTCGCACCAGACGACTTTTCATGGATTGGAAATAAAAATACGGTTGACACTCCAACGGGGCCAGTACCATACACATACCTTGGTAGGAGAGCCTACACTGACTCGGACTCAATATACTCAGGGCAGTCAGTCATTCGTGGAATGACGTTTGCAGTTCCAGAGTCCGCAACGAGCCAGAGCCTCAATCTCGATTATACACCGCCAGCAACCATAGAGTTCTACCCCACAACCTTACCGCACCGGCGAAAATGTCGGCTTGAGGGGTTTAGCTGTCAGGGATTTTGATCAGGGCGCGAGAATATCCCTAACAATCCAGCAAAACGAGATCTCTCGGCGTGTGAGTTAGCCAGTGCCGGACGCTTTCAGAACAGTTCATATATGTCGAATAAACTTGCTACCGTAATGTAATCTGACAAATCAGCGCACAATATGCTGGTTCCCAGTAGCAAAGAATTTTATCACGGATCAATAATTAAGGTCTGATGGATTAGTTAGATCCTCCGTGGGTTACTGCAGTGCCCTGTGATGAATTTGACAAGATCATAATGAGACGACGAGAATACCTACTATTCAGCGGTATGGCTGTTGGCTCTGTTGGGTGCATGGAGTACGGAGATCCTGTCGCAACTCTCCACCCACAGTCAAGCACCGGTTCCATGGATACGTATGCAAATCTCAAGACTGAACGGCTGATCACTGCGGGGTCACTCATAGGCGAGGTCCCGTGGGCATACATAACTGTATCAAGCGGTAGTAAGTATGATCAGGGGTATCTGGAGCTAAGCGTACAATTCTATGATGAGACTCATTCACTCCTTCAGCAGCAGTCACACTCAGTTGCGGTATTCCCCGCAAAAACAGTCTGGACAACCTTTCAGCCAGTGACCACTCCTGACAGAGAAAAAATATCTTCAGTTGAGGCTAATATTGAACGAGCTGAAACGGATATAGATATTACCTCACCAGATGTTGCCAGCATCAGAAAGTCTAGATTAACCGCTGACGCCGGAACAGGTGTCAGCATCTCCGGTACGGTATCTACGGGAACCTATACTGATCGAATTCAGCTGATTGGGTTGGTGTATGATTCACAAAATCGATTCAGAGGGACTGTGGCAACAACATCGGAGAGATTGGAAGACAAGGAACAGTGGGAATTCCATGCATCGAACTCTACGATACGGACGCCAGTTGACCAGCCAGACCCTGACAACTATGAACTTCGGATAGAGCGTCTTGAAGAGTGAGCATGCGTCAGCGGATATATGGAACCCGTAGCCCTGTTCGATTCCCTCTATTGTTGGCTTGGCCAAATCTCCGCTATCAACGATAACGCCAACCAGTTAGCCCACGATCTCGGCGAGGAAGGTTAATCATCTCACGCCAAAAATCATGGGAAGAAGTGTGAGATTAGCTAGTGAGTGACCTCCTTGCAATGATGTATAGTAGAATAGTGAAAATCGCACTACTAAGCGTATACGGTAGAAGTGACACTACATAACCCAGGACCGACTCGACAGGAGAAAATCTCTTTGTTGTGTGCGTTGTTTCGATAGAACCACGCGCTGTTGCCGTCTCTTGTGGCGTAGACGTCGACACTGGTGTTCTATAGCCATTTTTTGTCGTAGTGGATTCAGAAGGAGTTGTTGTTGATACTGTCCTCGTCGGTACATCCGGTGTGGGTTCTGGGGACTTCGGTGGGTCTGTACGAGTGATCTGATACTTTTTAGAATGTTCTGTGCCAGTAATGTCTCGCGCCCGGATCAGGACAGAGGTCGGGTACGAGTTCACCTGAACCGTCTCGTTAAATTGGATCGTATTACTTTCTTCCCCTGACTGAACTGCAATGATATCTGAGAGCGTCCCATCGTTGGATCGAGCTTCGATTTCGACCTGAGAAAACAAGCCCTGATCAATAGTACCCACGACCCTTGCCCTCTGTTCTCCAAGTGCTTGTGTAGTCTTTGTGTTGATCGTTATTTTTGGCTCGACAAAGTTCTCGTATGCAAGCGAGTAATTTGTGGTCACATTATTACCAACGAGGTCAGTCGCCCATAATTTAATACCATTTCCGGCTATTGACGCAGGAAATTCAATGGTGGTTTCATATTCTCTCCGCTGTTGGTATATGTCATTTTCAGAGTAATAGGATTGAAACCCCGTATTATTCCCGGACCCCAATCGTTGTCCGAAGAGAGAAATTCCAACATTGTCTGTCACCCGTATTTCAGCCGCAACCGCGGACTGTTCATATACCGGAGTGACCTCGAGAATTTCTATGTTTGGCGGACGCCTGTCTGAAATGTTCAATATGAAATCATAGGTACGGCGGTTATCATTCGCATCGACCAGATCAATAGACACAAAGTTCGTCCCATTTGTCTGTTTTTTTCTATTTGGGCCAAGCGTCAGTTGCTGCGCAAACGACCCATTAGGATCCTCAATAACGTAGCGTGATCGGTCAGTCTGCCTACCGCTGAACGTGTACTCATAACGGTGTTCGATTATGATTTGTTGCACAGAGCTACGATCGATCAATTGCCCGCGGAGTGCGATTTTGGATGTATTTATCGTATAATTCTGATTTGGTGGTTCAGCGCCTCTCGTAACGAACGGTTCCTCAAAACGGATTCGTGGCGCGATTGCATCTTCAATAATAGTCACAGAGTAAACAGTAGTTATGTTTCCAGTCGAAATGACTGTCACTCGGTGCCCCCCATCACGAAGTTCAAGTGCATTTGTTGCTGAAAAGTTCGTGCTGTTTGGAGAGTATAAATATCGGGTTTGTCCATCAATACGTATAATAACTGATTCGATAGGAGAAGTGGAGCGAATATTCACCGACAGGTCTGGGTCTTCGCCAGTCATGATCCGTGTGCCGTTCTGCACCTCTCTATTGTTTACAGATACGCTGATCCGTGGTTCAGAAAATCCAGACGATTGCGTGGTATTGTTTGCAATTGTGGATTCATTTTCGGCAAGTGACGATACCGCATTGGCACTCCCCGTGCAGCCCAACGCCAATAAAAGTAGGACAGCAGTCACAAGGGTGGTACTCCAAGTGTCGATGGTCCACCTACGATGTCCAACTGGACGGATCAGCGAGGAGCCAGCATCCACGTATGTCTCACTCTTAATTGGCTCTATGATATAAATCACTGCTTCAATTCATTGCTAGAATTTGTACAGATTCAACATCAGCCGACATGCAGTCAACAGTACTGGCAGATTGAGTCACAACACTAATGTGTGGCTTTGGCCATGGCGTAGTCATGAAGAAGCGTCTAGCCGCTCTTATTGGATTGTCCATCCTCATTGCACTTGCCGGTTGCGGTGGGACAACAAGCCCCCAATCATCAATAAACTCTCCATCTGAGCGTGCAGAAAACGGAACAGATCAAACAAGAGTAGTGTACGATGGTGTCCAACTGCCAAATGGCACAACAGCCACCCATATTAACGAGACGCAGGTCCTCGCTACGCAACAAAATCTTTTAGAGAAACAAGATTACCGTATTGGTATTAATCTTACACACGCTATGGCTGGACGGATCGCTAATACGACCACTATCATTGCCAGTAACAGAAGCCAACAGCAGCTGCATGTACAAAGCAATCTACCCGGTCGATCTCTCCGAGAGTACTACACCGCGAATCGGTCATTGTCCCGGATTAAGATTGGAAATGAAACTTCAGTCAGCGAAGATACCGTAGATTCGTTCAGAGTGGTTCATGAACGTGAAGCACGACCAAGGGGTCTGCTGACGGACCTACTAACAGCTGCAGAATTTAGTGCCACAAGTACGAAAACAATCGATGGCCACAACGCAGTCATATATAACGTCACAGGTGTATCTGGGGCCAACTCTTCCCGGTTTCCTCCGATAATGAAAAAATTTAGCGGTTCAATGACGATTGATAATCGCGGCCTCATTCACAACGCTACGCTCTCAACGCTAGGGGTTCGAAATGGGACAGTCGAAGCGATGTTCCAAGAATATCGGACACTCAATTACAGAGGTGTTCGCGTTGAACAGCCAGACTGGGTTCAAAACCAGACGGCGGATTAATCAAAAGGGTCCATTGGTTTCCCTCTACACAAACCAGTGACCCGGTAGCAGGAACTTAATTACAATACACGGTATTTTCAGACAACCAAACTAGTATTTATCAATCCCAGCCCAACTGCGATAACCCAGGACATGGAGACAACCAAAAGTATATTACTTTGAGATGCGGAAGTGAGACTGAATAAATGGTTAGTCACAATGCGGCAAAAATAAGGCTAGTCTGTAGACAAAAAGATGCAGACGGTACAATATATCGTCAAGTATGCCCTACCGTAATTCATAACAATCGATGAGAAATATCATAATTCCGTCTATAACATTTTTATTGCTCATATCACTCGTCGGAATTGTACCCACGGCCGGCGCGGACACTATGTCAGCCTCGCACGACCCAAGTGTGGCCCAGGTTAGTCAGTCATCGGGGCAAGTGATCGGTGAGCCGGATATTTCGATTAGTACAACAGTTGAAGAATTCAGTCCAGGTGCGACATCACAATTCCAACTGTCTTTGACAAACCGCGGCCAAATCAAGCGTGCTGGCCCCTCTCAGTATCAGGACCGCGTCACTACTGCTCGAGGTGTTACTATCGACATTAAAGATCGTAACACACCGTTTGATATATCAACCGGAACAGTTGCGGCAGGTAACGTCCCAACAGGAACGATTCAGACAAGTCCTGTCTCGATTACCATCCCAGACAACGTCGAGCCGGGATCATACACGATTCCAGTCGAGTATGAGTACGACTACACACGGATCGTCTCGTATGATAGCACCGGCGCTGAGTACAATGACTTCACAGAGAGCGTCAGTAGTTCGATCACTATTCGCGTTCGCAATCAAGCACAGTTCGAAGTCGTGGAGCAGGAGACGACAGCACAGATCGGGGACATCAGTGATATTAGTCTCACCGTAGAAAATACGGGTACCCGACCTGCGAGTGATGCGAGTGTAAGTGCATCTTCTCGAAGCGATGAGCTCACGTTTGGAACTGGTTCGGGAAGTTCAACCGCATACGCTGGAAATACGTGGGAACCGAACGAACGCAAAACTGTAAATTACAGTGTAGCGATTGCCGATGATGCAACACAGCGGACCTATACCCTTGATCTAAACGTTGACTACGCCGATGCGGATGGGATTGACCAGACCTCCCGTACACTGAAAGCGGGGGTCCCCACTGTCTCAGCGCAGGAGTTTGACGTCGAGAATATGGAATCCACGCTCCGTGTCGCCAAAGAGGGTCAGTTGGAAGCGACGATCGTGAACCAAGGGCCCCAAAGCGTCAGTGCCCCTGTTGCCACCCTCCAATCAAACAACCAGAACCTCAATATCAACAATCCAGAATTTGCACTCCCCGATCTTGCGCCTGGCGAGCAGGCTAGCGTGAATTATACGGTTGACGTGAGCAGTGCCGCCGACGCTGCTGTCCAGCAATTTAATTTCCAGATTACATACGATAACCAGAACGGCGATCGACGGACGAGTGAACGGATCCAAGCAAATGCTCGCATCAGGCAACAACAGGACCAATTCATTGTTGAGCCAATCAACCGGACAGCAATAGCCGGAGAGGAGGCCACTCTGGATCTCAAGGTAACTAACAACGGCGAGGAGGCTATCGGGAGTATCGAAGGAAAAGCGTTCCTCGATGATCCGCTGAGCAGTGGTGATGATGAGGTGTTCATTGATCGGTTGGAACCTGGAGAAACCACGACTGTCTCAGTTGCGCTCAGTGTGGATAGTGGAGCCCTCCAAAAGACTTATCCGTTCTCAATTGACTTCCAGTATGAAATGCCAGATGGCGATACCGAGGTGTCGAAGACATACAACGTCCCCATCCAAGTCAGGCAGATTGAAAAAGAGGGAGGGCTTCCACTCTCACTGATTGGCGGCATAGCTGTCCTCGTCTTTGGCGCTGGCATTGTCTGGTACACGCGGCGGGAGTAGATTAAATCATCTCTAGCACATAGAACATGGTAGACCATCAGAAGTATATTGAGATAGTCGACGACTGGATCGTCAACCGCGATACGACAGTCGTTGGTATCTTCTTAGTCGTGACATTGTTGCTCTCAGGTGGTCTCGGGATGACGGCTACAGACTCGGGAACGTCGCAATTCACCGAGGGTGTTCCAGCTCAGGAAGCATTCGATGATGTGAATGATAATTTCGAGCGACAGCCCTTCGAACGTGGCACCGGAAGTACAACCCTCATACACAAGAGCAACAATGTCCTCTCGAAGTCTTCTATTCTCGAAATGCTACGGGCTCAACATCGGCTCAAGCAGGACGACTCCCAGAATGTTGTCGGAATCAATAGTGTTGCCCAATCAGTTGCTCTGACTATTGATCCAAACGCCACGACATTGTCTGAACAAATCGAAACGGTTGAGTCCGCTCCGGCATCCATTGTGAAACAGGCGGCAGAGCAGACACTCGAGGAGCGGCCGGGTATCGTTGGATTGCTCAGTAACGACCTCAACAGACAGGAGCCCTCTGCATCAGCAACGATTGCTACTGTTACCCATAGCGTTGAGGGGACGTCCGATTCTGCTGGCACGCAAGGTACATCACCACTAACACCGATTCAGCAGGAGGGCGTATTCATTGTCGGATCAACGGGCGCTGACATTACGGTCTTTGGCAGTGGCTTGATCTCTGCAGAACTCCAGAGCGTCATTAGCGACTCACTGATTCTGGTGATTCCTGCCGCTGTAATTCTCATTCTGTTTTTCCTGATCGTCTCCTATCGCGACCCGTTTGACTTGTTGATCGGATTGATTTGTCTTGGAATGGCGATACTGTGGACGTTTGGTTTCATGGGTTGGGCTGGAATCCCATTTACCCAGATGTTGATCGCCGTCCCACCACTCCTGCTCGCAGTGGGCATTGACTTCGGAATCCACGCCGTCAATCGCTACCGTGAAGAGCGCATTCAGGGAACCGAAATATCTTCCTCGATGCGCATGACAACTGACCAACTTCTCCCAGCTTTCTTTATTGTAACGGGGACGACTGTCCTCGGATTTGCTGCAAATGGTGCGAGCGACCTTGGCCCGATTCGTGATTTTGGATTGGTCGCTGCAGTTGGTATCGTCTTTACGTTCTTGATTTTCGGCATTTTCCTCCCGTCACTGAAGCATTTTATTGACCGCAAAAGAGAGAGGTACAATCTCCCGACATTCAGTATTGCACCGATCGGGTCTGAGGACTCGGTCGTCGGGCGTGTCCTGACTGTTGGTGTGGGTATTGCTCGGCGCACCCCACATGCATTCTTCGTTGTCGTGCTGCTCTCAACAGCTGTGATGGGTGCGTACGGGACAGGAGTTGATACCCGATTCACCACAGAAGACTTTTTGCCGCCAGAAGAGAATCCCGAGTACCTCGACGAGTTGCCGACATCGCTTGCGCCTAACGAGTACACTGTAACTGACAACATAAATTTCTTGGAAGATAACTTTGAGAGCAGTGAATCAGATTCTGTCACAATCTATATGGAAGGGCCGATGCAGCAAGACTACGCATTAGAGTCAATACACAAAGCAAATCAAAACCCACCAGATTCCTTCGTTACTAATGGTCGCAGTGCTAGTGCCACAAGCATCCTAGGTGTCATTAACCAATACGAGCGGCAGTCACCGAAATTCAGGCAACTCGTTCGATCCAATGATATTGACAACAATGGAATTCCGGACAAGAATCTACCGGCAATCTATGACGAGCTTTATTCGTCACCGTATGGCGATGAAGCTCGATCATATTTGACAGATGATTATTCAAGGGCCCGAATCGTTTACTCAGTCAAGTCTGATGCCTCACAGTCAGATATTACCACAGATACACGAGAGTTGGCGAACGATATGCGGTTTGAAGCAACAGCAACTGGCAGCGTTGTTGTCTTGAAGGCCGTCTCAGATGTCATTGCGGAATCTGCGTACATTAGCTTGGCGTTGGCCATACTTGCTTCAGCAATCTTCCTTGTAATTGCGTATTGGATCATAGAACAGCGGCCGAGCCTCGGGATTGCAAATCTGGTGCCGATTCTCGTCACTATTGCAGCACTAGCAGCTACAATGCGGTACCTGGATATCCCGTTCAATGTGCTAACTGGGACAACGCTATCAATCGGGATTGGGCTCGGCATTGACTACTCAGCCCACCTCGTTCATCGGTTCTCAGAGGAGTACAGGGAGGAGACAACTTTGTTTGAGGCCCTCTCAATCGCAGTAAGTGGGACTGGAGGAGCTCTAGCCGGAAGTATGCTCACGACAACTACGGGCACTGGTGTGCTCGTACTCGCGATTACACCAATCCTCGGACAGTTCGGCCTTCTCATTGCCTTGAGTGTACTGTACTCCTTTGTTGCTTCAATCGTTATCCTCCCGACAACATTGGTGGTTTGGGACGAGGCACGAGAAGTGAGTCCGGTATGAATGTTGAGATTCCATTCGAGATTGAATCGACTGGGACAAGCAGACTCATCGTAGAATCGGCATATAAGGCCTTGTTGGAACACGGCTATGCAGACCTCACTATGCAACAAATTGGAGCAGAACTACCCAGGAGTACATCGCTCATATACACATATTATGATAGTAAAGAGGATCTTCTCTTAGATGTGCTGCGACGCCTGCTACAGTGGCTTGAACCAGAGGAACCTATTAGAAACCAAGATTCACATTATCAATTGCTCTCACGTATTGATTATTTGCTGAATCTCACAAGTGGAGAAGCGGAGAGGAGTGGGCTTGTTGCCATTGCTGTGCTGCGAGCAAATACATACCAGAACGATCGGTTTCGGGAGGAGTTTGAGCGAGCAGATACAGTGCATAGGAATCATTTTTCAACACTCATTGAATGGGGAATTGAAGACAATCGATACTGTGAGGTCGATGCAGGACCGGTCGCATCCTACCTCTACTCAACGTTTCTGGGGGAAGTCGTGTTATCAGTCACAGTGCGGGGGAGTGGAGACCTGTCCAGCGTTGAACGCGAGTTGAAACAATATGTTCAATCACGGCTGGTTAAGGACCAGAACCAGTAATGATACATAAACTACACGAACCCAGAGTTACTTTTTGAGATAGGGTAAGAACTGAGATGTCACGATCTCCCTGATAAGTTCAGGATTCGTTCTTGTGTTTGTAGTGTGTATATTTAACAGTCCACCGACAATGACCAGCAGAAGGTGATGTGCTGTCAGTTTGGGATTAACGTCACGGAATTCGTCTTCTTCGATGCCACTATTGATGATTTCGGCGAATAGATTACTTAGCCAGTGGTGAATTTGAGTGAACTGGTCACAATATAGTTGCTTATGTTGAGCCTGAGACTGGATTTCGAGCAAGGCAGTCTGCATTTGTAGGATTTCTTCGCGATCAGTGCGATCAGGCCCGTATAATAATATGTCTACAAGATCCAGCAGTTGTTGCGCTGCTGATGAGCGCTTGTCTACTTGGATAGTCTCTCTGAATTCAAAAAGCAGGTGATTTAAGAATGCCGCTAGAAGATCCTCTTTCGTATCATAATGATAATGCAATACAGCTTTTGACTTGGCAAAGTTATCAGCGATTGATTGGATTGTGAGGCCTGCATAACCATGCTGCTGGATTGCGTCGTAGGTTGCCTCCATGATCTCCTGCTTGGTATCGCTAGATTCGTCATTGTCTCCAGTCATAGAACGATGTGTTATTGATGATTTCCGGTGGTCTTGGGTGAATTTGTTCTGAAATAACTAGACGGTGATACTAGAGCACTTCATCCCATTCGTTTTGAAAGAATTCTCGGTCGTATTTTGCTCGATTGGCGCGGCCAACTTTCTCTCGGAATGATTCGATATCTTCCATCAATGATAGAAATGACTGTTTTCGTCGGTGGTCACCGGCTTCAAGCCGGGGTATAATTCGCTCACACAGGAGGTTGACAGCATCGCTTCGAGCGACAAGATACGGTGCAACTATTCCGAGAAATGTCTGAACGCTGTTTCGGCGACTAATCACAACTTGATACGAATCATATGTCGTCTCTCTCTCAGTGTCTGCACGGTATGCGACATTGTGATCCTCACAAAAATTCGAGAGAAGTTGCATGCTTTCTTTTGCAGAGAGTTTTATCCGGCACTGTACTTGGATGCCGAATCCAATGCGACTGTCTGATCTTTTGGCAACCGAAACTACAATACCAGCGTGATTGTCAACCAGCCCGGCGATGTACGGCATCCGCCAGTCTGAGCATTCAGTCATCGGTATTGCATCACAGTTCTTCCTGTTTAAGTTCACGACTTGCGAATTAGAACATCAGTAGATATTCAGACCTCAAACGTCTTCCGAATCGGTCGCAACACTGTTTATGTACTTGGACGAGATTGGTTTGGAAACAGTCGTTTTCTAGTGAACACCCCCTGACCCAGCTGTGTTCTATCGTGGTCAAGGATATTTATAAACAGCATCTCTGAGTTTCGCAGTTCATGTGGGAGCGTCACATTAGCAGACAGAGACTGTGATTCATTCACCGTAGCAACAACTTCTCTAAGTCTACCTCGATTAAAGACCTGGATGGTGACTTCTGAACCAGGGGCAATGTTTGTGTATCCCTGCACAGTCATTGTTTCATTTTTTATTTTCCGATTCGAAAACACGTATGCAAATCTACGGAAGGCAGTGTAATTTATCGTAGTATTTTCGGTGAACGCGGAACTGGGCGAGTTATACCCGTGACTGCTTCCGAGAGTCAGTGAATACGAACGTGACTTAGTAATTTGAGGTTGAGTCGGAAGAAACACATACGCCGAATCATTGGTTACTGCCATCTCAGATGAGCGCAACGTAACCAGTTCTGAGTTAGCTCTAGTGATCGACAATTCAGCACCGTGGCCGATCAACCCAGATAGATTTGTGCTATATTCCAAATCGCCACCGTCAGCTACTGTTTTATTCCCTACAATTGTCGTATTTATATTGCGCGTGTCAACATACTCCGGGTTCAAGACGCCATCATACCGGATGACAAGATAACTGTCGGAGGGAATCGTGGTATTTCCGTCCAGAGAGATTTGGATGGTATTTGAGCGGGGGACAGAGACATACTCTATAGAATCGTTTAGTGATTTTTCAATGAACCCATCCCTGTTCTCGTCAACCCCAAAGAGCGTGATGTTGCTCCGGTACAGGCCATGCTTCAATAGAGGCTGGACTTCGTATTTGATTGAGACCTGATTTAGTCCACTGATCGATTCATTGATTTCTGGAACGATCGTATGACTTGAGTTTGCGCCCGGGGTCGCTGGGGTGGCGTATGCGATGTTGTTTCCGGCCGGATCATCATGGGTACAGTCCGAGACATTTGATTTCGGAAATTGAATTGCTAACCAGTCTTCGGTCGCAATGTGGTTGACGTTATTGAACTTCGTGTTGTTCACAAGATTGTCCGAACTCGTAAATTGCGCTGGGACTTTCCCAACATTAGCTCCGGATACATTGTAGGTACATAGAGACTGGAGAGTGTTACTTCCAATATCGGAGCTAGTCTCTGCAACCGCTGTCCCAGACCATGCTAAGGTAATCAGAAAAAATAGAACAAGAGTGAACCAGAGTGCTTGTTGAGCGTAGCGTCTCATATGGCGAAGCCTTGCCTGTTTACTATAATAAGCCTTGTGTGGCTGATTGAGCGGTTGCAGATGCCCCACGTGGGCTGTGACATAAGCATGAGCAACCAGAGTTGTCACTGAGTGATTTTTAAAAATCGGGATTATAGAGGAGACGACGTAGTATATATATGGACGGATATAGCCGGCAAATCGGATATTACCTGGGTTCCACTAATTGTCTTGCACAATGAACCGCCGAACTCTTTTAGCAGCCGTCGGTTCGATACTCGCTGCAGGATGTTCTCAGAATCGAGGTGGGGGTAGTGGGGAACGCGGAGCATACAGCGAGAAGTTTGGGATGGGAAGAAAAGCGGACACCCCTGTCGATTTTGGATTTGATGGAAATAATCAGTCCTTCGATTTCAATTACGGTGATGATCCGGATTTTGAATTCAATAGTAGCCAGGTTGGGTCCGAAGCTAGATTTGATTTTAGAGGCGGCCAACAGAGGGAATCTGATTCGCTTCCAACGCCTGCAGAGACGAATAAGCAGGCAACAGAGTATCTTGTTCAGGCTCGGCGTTCACTCATTGAGGCAATAGAAATCTATGCAGGCTTTGGTGGAGAAGACATTGATTTGACTTCCGTGTCACCGACGACAGAATCTTTCTCACCGTACGAAGTCAAGAGTAAGATAGACAACTCAAGACAACCCCTAAGGAGAGCAGCAGAATATGCGACTGAAGGGCAGAAAGTATACATAGTCGCTCTTGAGCAGACGGGAATTTTTCTCAAACATGCTGTAGAGGCCGAAGTTGAAGTCCGATCAGCGCTTGCAGAATATCAGAACGCCATGAGTTTCCTCTACGATGCTGACACCACTAATTTTGAGGCACCCCAGAAGCGGCTTCGAGATCATGCTACAGAAGCGCAAGACGAGGTCGATCTGATCACATCTGAGACAGATTCAAGTGCTCTTCAGGTCGTTGATTCGGATGCTCAAGAGCTCTACAAGGCAAAGATGGCGCAGTTTGAGGCAGTTATTCAGACATTCCGCTCGCTGGAAGGCGGCGTTGCAGAAATAGGAAGTGGTCTATCGAGTCTGAAAGAGGGCGCCAAAGTATACAATAACAGGGAATATGAGAATGCATCGTTTGACTTGGGTTCTGCTCTGAATTCTTTTTCAGGGGCGAAGCGTGCGTTTCAAACCGCACGCAGCAATGCTGTTCTACAGTCTGCGACAAGACCGGGCTTAGACTTTGTCACAATACTTTATCAAATCACAGATGATCTCAATGAGAGCGCAGAAGCAAAGACCAATGATAATAACGAAAGATACGTTGAGTATAGAGAAAGAGCAATCGACCACTTGAGATCGGATGACAGAACGGAATATATGAGTGAAATTAATCAGATACAATGGTAAGTTGGTAGTAAAAAACAGGACTGTTGCTGATGACCGAGATGCTGTGATCATCCGGCAGAAAGTTTCATAATTGTTCGATAGCGATGTTGGAGCATGGCAAGGACTCTCTTACTTGTTTTAGGAATGGTTGTTTTAGTTTCAATAGGTGTTGGAGTTCTTGTTGGAATTCAGGTCGGCAATGGAACTGACTCCCCACCACAAAGTCAGACAGTAACAACAAGTCCAACTGGCGAGTCAACACCAACTCCGGTCCCAGGTCCAAGTCAGACACAAAATGAAACCACGCAGATTGCACAACCGAATTCACCAAATCATCAACTGCAAGCTGCCATACTCAGTAGCATTAACGACTACCGGATTCGCCACAATCGTAGTCCGCTGGTTGATACAGGACCGCACACGAACCGACTCAAGAAAATGGCCACAAAACATAGTCAGCACATGGCCGCCGTGGGTGTTGCCAAGACATCGTTGCGGGGAAGCACAGGCCCTGAGCGATACAGCGATGCTGGACTAGATAACATGTGTCCTTTTCCATCCAACAGTGGCTATTCGACCATTGATCCGTCCGTCGGGAAATTAGAATTGGTGGCCAAACCCGTGGAAGCACCTCCATATGAAAACGTTGAGGGTGGATACAACGGAGATGTGTCTACAGTTGCAAATAATGCATTGAGTGTGTGGGTTGAATCGAATCAGGACCGTCGAAAGTTGCTATACAAAAACGCAAAACAAGCTGGAATCGGTTTTGTAGTCACCGACCGCGGTAGTGTGTATGTTACCGTCGCGTTATGTGGATCCTGACACTTCTGTACACACTATCGTACACCTGCCGACTGAGGAAACTTTGTGCCACGGTGCGGTCAGGGTATCGAACCTACGGGTCTAACCACAACGACAGAATTCTCGTCTCACCAGAGTAGTCCTGAATTATTTACGGCCCGTTGTATAAGTTAATACTGTCATGGCCGACATCGTCTCTCATTCACCGCCGCGAGGGTCGGCCATGACAACCGATCATGCACCGACTCAGGCCAGCGTGGAGACATCGCCCCACCTGTGCCTGTATACTCATGACCGTGATGTGGGCGTACCCGTCATCGTAGAAGCATTGCTGATCCTAGGCTGGCATACGACCTAGTACCCGGTCAACGCCAATTTCAGTGGTAGGGAGGGTCCCGCTGTTGTACTCCTTGATTACCGTTGCTGGCGTTTCCGTTCCTGTGATCAACGGTCTTCCGACAGCCACATCGCGATAACGCTCCATCCATCGCAACGTCTCCGGGTCCTGGAGCTGATAACCACCCACCAATACACTGTACCGAGCACTGCTTCCACCTTCCGTTTCTGACCGGAACTGATGTAGGTCAACCAAAGCTAAAACATCTTGTGGAATGAACTCCCCTGTATCGGCAAGCGTCCCCAATTCAGAACCTGCATAGAATCCACCTGTTGTGAGGGCGAGTACCTCGCACTTGTCGGCAATGCCGTTCACACAGGGTATGGCTGATTACTGACTGCCACCACGCCGAGTTGTCGTCCAGTTGAGGAACGGTCACGAGCGGCGCTCTCCAATGTCCTGGAATCGAAACAGTTGATTAATCGAATTTTAATCAACGTTGGGGGCGTGTATCAGACAGACTCCCTGCGCAAACCCCCTGCCTCCAGTCTCTACTTTCACCCCCAGTTCCCCTGGGGGGTATTCATAGATAAGACCTCTACTGGTAGCAATCGGACACAAACGCAAATAGCGCCACTTCCATGGACCGGAGTGCTGGCTATTGCGTAGCGACCGAAATATCGACGAATAAACAGGACACCTCAGGATTTCAGTAGAGTGAGCAGGATTTGTCACCGATGAAGTCCGGTGACTGCATGTATCCATGCTGTCTGCACTCCGGTCAAGCCGGTAGAGGTTACTGGGGCAACATTAATATCAAAACTAAACCTGGCGACGAATGCAGAATCTCACTCGTGAGATCTGCCGGTAGCAGGAAATAACACAATCGATACCGCTCAGTATGATACGCTGTCTTCTCAATATTAATAAGCAAATAGCATTCATTCCACTACTTCGTCTAACGTATCAAAGTGCCCGACCGTATTTGAAACAGCGATCAAAAATCTTTATTAAACGACCGCTGTGCCAGCCCAAACAGAAGTATAGAACAGACGACTATTACAAATTCCCAGTTGATCGCCTGAGGATATCGCTGCCCCATTTTTCTCAGCCCATAATGGGCGTACTCTTATACAGACACGTCCAGTAGCTGTCGTTATGCGACGTCGCAGATATCTTGCAACTGCCGCTGCAATGCTTTCCCTTGGAGGATGTTCAGACGATGCAGAAATCATCACCCCAACAAAGGACACAACGTCAGCAGCACCGACTACGATCGATCAGCCACAGTCACCGCCAGCGGAGAGACCGACCAACACACCTCAAAGCGAAAGACCAGCGGACGTAACACCTCAGGGGACACCATCAGAGGCCCCACTCAAGATCGACTATGACCCTGCTGCGGTGAAAGAGAATGCATCGGTTGTTCCGTACGACACGCTCGTTCAGAACATCAACGAGTATCGTGGAGAAGCAGTTTATTATAAATATGCGAGAGTTTATCGAGCCATTCCTGCTGGGGCATATACCCAATTACAGTTGACCGTCTCAACCACGTCACGAGACTGGGAGGGCGTCATCGGGGCTGACTGGAGAAGTGATGAGGAATTAACAGAGGGTTACGTAATTCAAATGTGGGGGTTTGTTCGCGGGCTCTATGAATACGAGACGATTGAGGGCGAGTCCCGGATAGCTCCGTCAGTACAGATGATCGATTACGAACTGTATCAGGACAGATAGCCGATTTACACATGGGGTTATCCCGGATATGAGTGGGTCTACGGGTTTCGTAATTAACAGGTTGGTCGCACCCTCTCTTTGTTAGCCATCCATGCGCCCAAACACTTGTAACCCTAAGGTGATAGCAACTGTTGGGGGCAAAGTCGGAGCTACCATACCAGACTCTCACCCCAACTCCCATCCGTGCCCTGACTTGTATCTAGTCGGGGCGAGTTTAGAAGTGTTCGTCATGTCTGCCACGCAATCTCGCTCAATTATTTCCGGGTAGTTATGACTGTAGTCCACGGTGTGAGCGGGAACAAACGCTTCTGCTTTCGGTAGGGAGAACATGGTGTCGACTAGTTTAGGAGCCCTTCAACATTAAGATCATCAACCCGACTCAGGACAATAGATCGACCTCTGCGAATACCGATCCGCGGCCCGTCTATGGGGTGGATTCCTAACTCAACTTCAAATGATACCCACCGCTTGCGTTCTACGTGAACCACTGTCACGTCACTAGTTGTCAGCTTATTCCCTCTCATGTAGAAGATAGGCTGAACCCGAAGTACAAATCTCGGAATTATACTCTAACGGTCGTGCAATTAATTGAACACGAAGGAGTCGCTGCGGTACAGAGGTAAAATCTGTTGTGTTGACCAGCCCAGTCATTAGAATCAGCATGGGCTCTGGTCTGACTTGGCTGGGAGAATGGAATCGTCTGTAGGGACAGTTAGTTTTGACGTGCGCGCTGGAGGAATGTAAGCGCCGCCCCGAGGAGTGCGATGTTCTGGAGGAAGGCAGTCAGTTCCTCATCGTGTTGCTCGTCATCAACGGCCCAGAAGTCGTGCATGAGTGGCGTAACACCAATAAAAAATGCAGCCACACTACCAGTGGAGAGTTTAGGAAACTTCCACATGCTAATGCCCAGGCCCCCGCCGAGGAGGAGGCCGCTGGCTGCCGGAACGAGCGTGTCTGCTTTGGGGACGCCCTTGGCATTGGCGTAGGCGATTCGTCCGTTGAGGTCCGTGAAGTTCCGGAGTGCCAGCACAATCAAGCCACTTCCAAACAGCAAGCGCCCAAGAAGTGATGGTGCATCGGTGTCATCTGTTTCAGTTTCAGCCATCGTAGTCCGGAAGTGCGCTGGCAATTTAATCGCCACGCTTGTCACACAGGTCGATCGTCGATACGTGATAGAACTCAATCATTTCAGATACCATTCAATCCGCAGAGAGGTTCAACGGAAGCGTTCAGAAGGATGTCTTGTTGTGCTCTCGCACTTAATCAAGAAGTTCTGCACAATCCACAGCTGAAATGTTCCGAAAAATCACTGATCTTTGAGCTTCGCTTCCACCGGCGCTGCATTGATGTATGCATTGACTGTGGGTTTCAGCCTACCTATACGCCCCTGCTAGTTGCGTATCAATAATACCAGATTCAGTCTCAGCCGTTATGCTCTCACCTTCTCGCCTTGGCTATCACCGTGTGTGGGATAGTAGCATCGCGAACGACAGCGGTACGCACCACCCACGGTGTGGGTGCTGTTGGTGATGTTGCTGCTATTGAAAGACCCGCTCTTGTGGCCGGAAGTCTACCGCTATCGGCTAATCACAATATATAAAAACCCCACACACAGCGAGAACCAACTCAGCTGCTTTTCAGGCGACCGCTATTGGGTTGAGGCTGCCCTGTCTGTAAAACGCCTCAACACTGAATCCCTGGAATGCGAACAGTGCGATAATCGTGATCAGAGCGTATGCAGCAGCTGTTAGATAGAGGCCTCGCCGCCAGTACCGGGTCAGATACAGCCCAATTCCGCCGAGGAATCCAATCCCGTTTAAAATAAACAGGATGCCAAGCGTCTGACTGAACCACATCACCTGCGGGCCTAAAAGCAGATGTAGAATACCTGTGACCAGCGCTGCCAGAACTGCCAGATGTCCCAAGGGATGTGAAGGAAGATCTATAAGTGGTTCATCATTAGCGGTCGGCGATCGCATGGACACCACTATAAGAATATTTTTCTGACCTATTTGTTAATTTTATTTATTGTTAATTCTAAAGAAATTAGACAAACCTCATAACGTAATACCGTGTACATCTGGTGTTGTGCTTTCGGGCGTCGTGGAGATAGACACAGCTGAGTCGATATGAATCAACCGATGGTTTATATCCCGTATCGGTGGGATGTGTCCGCAGTCGTGTTTTTCGGTTTAGGCAGGCTGACTAACCGATAGGACGACTCGCTATTGCCGATAATATTTCAATTATTGGACAAAATTCGAATCTTCGCAAACAATACTTAGTACTGTGTCGTCCAAACTCTGAACCCCTTGAGTTCTGTTCTCCTCAGTAGCTGATAGGATGAGCAGTGGGGAACACGGATTTCGATTCTATTTCAGGGACTCCGCTTCTGCCAATTCCGATAACTGATCGCGACACCGACCATGACAATTCCTCCTATGGAGAAAACAACAGAAGCGAGTATGCCGGACATATCCTAGAAGACCGAAGGAGACTTTCATTCTGATGCTTGTTCGGCCTTTATTTGATATGGTGTTTCCTCAAGCGTGACCATCCGTTCTGTCCGCTACTTGATCCGACAGTATATGAAGCAGTGATTGTGTCCGTGCCTGAGGGCTGGCCGTTCGCACTCGTCGTCACGGTTTCTGTCGTAGCTGGAGGGATGCGTGCTACTGTGGCTGTTGGCAGGATAGAGTCTTCCGTGCTGCCGGCCACGACCACTCCGGTCAGTGGTCGGTTCCTGCGATTGGTGACCTAGTAGTGAAGCGTCATTGATTTGTTGTGTGTATCTGTCGTGGATAGACCGAGACGTCATCGCGAGGAAGAGCAACACTAACCATTTCAGTTGCCACGAGACGTTTACTATCGTCGTAACTCAATGTTGCCGTCAGCTTCTGTGGGCCTGCCGTTGATGGCCGGATGTGAAACAGAGAGACATTTGACTTGTGGGCTTGAATGCTGGTCCGGAGTTGGGTCTGGGTCAAGAACTGATCGGTACTGCCCGTCAACTGGAGCGAAACATTGGCAATCGCACTATCTGCGCCATTTGAGCTCGTCACGTTCACCTTATTGATGACACGACCGCTGCGGCATCTGGCTCAATACTGAGCTGCGGCTTTGTTTCTGTCTCCATTGATGGCTCGGAAACGCTGATGTACACAGGATGTTCCCGATGAATAAGGCGTTCAACAGAGCCTTTTTTATTGTACTGTGTGCCACGCACGTGGACTGTGAGGTGCTTGTCGCCGGGTTTCTCAAAGGTCTCCTAGAGTGTTACCTCAATTGTATCGCCACTCCCCAGAACGCCAATATTATGCATTCTGCCAAGGTGAGTGTCGGTCGTGTCTGTCATGGCCACCTCCCGCAATTCAAACGATCCGCTTTCGGAATTTGCATACTGGATCGTCGGCGTGATTGTAATGGCATCGGCCGTTTCTGGTTCATCATCCAAAACAGAAGTTCCTGCCCAGCAGCGCGAAATTTTTTTAACCAACACGACCGCCGAGGGCTGCTGTGTGTTGGTCAACTGGTGCCAGTTGGCCAATCACATCTCCACTCGTCGCAGCGTTTTAGACACGATCGCCGCGCCACCCACGCAGCTTCCAGCCAGAGCAGACACAGTTCGCGGACGCTGGCTGTGCGTCATCGACCGCCCTTGGGACACAGAGGCTACCGGCGATCGACGAAGATTTTTCATCGCAAGTGCGCAGTTACAATTCCCATAATGTCTGTTTCAGCAATGGGTTCAAATGGACCCCTATGCGGTTGAACCAGCGGCGAACGGTCTAGGACGGACGAAAAGGAAAGTTCCAATAGATCCTTGGGCGGTTGAAGTCTGCTCTGACTGTTCTTCTACCGTGTCCTCCAGCGTATGTCTGATGAGCCCTTGGGTGGTTAAAGCGGAGTTCAGCGTGCCCAGCGAACGCTCCGGTAACAGGTTTCAGACGGGCACATAGAAGGTTGAAGCAAACAACTCCAAGAGCTAAGATTGGATGTTTAGTCCGTTGAATCGACCGTTAAGACCCGGTACCCGAGCAGCTCGTGTTGTTTCAGGCGGCTCTGGGTGGTTGAAATGCGTCGACGAACGGGTAATCCTCGGCATCGACCTTGTCTCAGACAAATCCCAAAACCCGTCAAACTGGACACGCGCTAACTGTCGGCGACCGACGCCAGAATAAAGAAATCGTGGACGACAGAAATCCTCATACCAGTCGCGCGTGTACAGAGCCAATAGTGGCTCTGTCGGCCATGCTTTCAGATGGTCTCGTGGGCGGTTGCAGACTTGCGACGGCTTTCACCAATCTGGTCTGTCACCGTTTCGGCTGGCTGCGCAAACAAGGAAGGCCAACGGTGGCGGAAACGTCACTGAACAGCGGTTACAGACGGTCCCCAGAGCAGTTGCAGTACCATTTTATCAAACGACGTAGCGAGTCCTCAATTGCAGACGGCTCCTTGGGCGGTTGAATCAGGGAAGTGTAAAGAACTGTCCCGAGTGCGAAACAGTTTCACATGGCCCATAGGTGGTTGAGATAACGCTGACGACACCCACGGCCCGCTGGTGGAGAAACGTTTCAGATGGACCCTCAGGCTGTTGAAGCGAGGATACGGCTTTCTACGAAGCCTACGAAGACCACGTTTCAGACGGGACCGTGGGTGGTTGAAGTATCGTGATAATAATAACCGCAAGCAGATATGTGGCCGTTCCAGACGAGCCCTACACGGTCGGATAAGCCAGGTCGGCACGACCCTCCCCATCGTGACCATTCGTTTCACTTTCACCACAGCAGGGTACATTTTAAATCAGGTCTATGCGATTGGACGTGTTGTAATGGCATCCGCTCAATGTGAGGTGATGCGTGCCTGCGCATTCTCACGGATCTAACGGCTCGCGCCGACGCAGCCTACGATAACGCCTATCACCACAAGCTACGCGGCCGCATCTGGAAGGCTTTGCGTGAGACACCGTATGACGATGCACACGACGAGAATCGGCCCAAGGGGTTTGCCTACTCGAATCCGTTTCCGCCGGGCGAGATGAGCGAAGGCGACGAGCGGACATTGCTGGTCGCCTCGCCCTATGAGGACCTGCTGGCACACATCGCCGCGGATCTCGAAGCCGAACCCGAACTCAACATCGGCGAGATGCCCTTCACAGTCACGAACGTCAGCCCGCTCTCACCCGATGTTGGTGAACCGGGAACGACAGGCACCCTCGAAACAGGCACCGGCGTGCTGGTCCGCATCCCGCCGTGGCGCTTCGATGACTACGGGCTCGATATCGACCACGAACAATCGGAGTTCTGGCGGCCCGAACACACGATGGAGCCGTTCACAACCCAGATCGAAGCGAATCTGGACAAAAAGCACAGCCTGTTCTGCTCGGACCACCTTCCGGGGCCCTCAGACGTAGATGGCGGCCTGTTCGATGGGTACGAACTCATCAAGACCTTCGCCATCCCAGTGACGCCGACGACTGGCCAGCAGGAAACGTGGGTCCTGAGCAAGTGGCGCTTCGATTATACCGTCCGTGATCCAGACCACCGACGCCACCTGAATCTCGCACTCGATGTCGGGATTGGCGAGCGCAACTCGCTGGGATTTGGCTTCCTGAACATTTCCACCCATGACGAGTAACGACTATGCACAGACGGCCATCGAGCGGTTCCTGCCCCGGCTCCCGAGTTCGCTCTACGAGATCGCGTGGCAGTATTCGCTGTATGACTGGTACAGTGCCGTCCAGTCGGGTGATATCGACTGGGATCTGGCTCCCGAACATCTCGCCTACCTGACGCCGCGCGCCCAGAGCGAGCTGTTCGGCGAACCGGATAGCCTCATCACCGTCTACGCAGATCTCTCCGATCCGGCGACCCCCCAGCTCCGGCCCGACGGCGTGGGCGGGCCCGTCGAGGTCACGAGCTACACGGCAGCCGATCGCTTCCGGGTCGGCCACTCCTACCCCGCAAACAAGGCGAGTAGCATGACCGATTACTCGATCACCACGCAAAAGTCGGCTGATGCCCACCATCTCGCGGGGCTGCGAGATGACGCCTGGGGGACGAACAACGTTCAGGATCGGTTCACCGACTGGGCCCAAAGCGAGTATGCAGATGCCGTCCGCGAGCGTGTCTCAGACGATGCAGCAGCCATCATCGAGGGGCTTGCGGCCCTCGGAAACGACGACGAAGCGATGGAAACGCTCGCGGAGGCCTTCCTTGCCGAGACTGGTGGTGAAGACGAGGAGTTCGAGGCGCTCATTACGGTCCGTGTCCGGCTGCCCGACGCTGAGGAGTACAAACTCCCCGGCGAGATTCCGGTCCTCAACGAGGTGATGGTCGAAAAGAAGTCTTCCCGCCTCGAAAGCATCTCTGTCAAGGCCGCAAGCGGCGAGGGTGTTGGCTACGTCACCGGTGAGAACGGCGAGGTGACCGGTGGCTCGCCGGGCCTGTTCGGGATGTTCGGCAAGAAGCAACGCGAACACTTCCCGAATCTCGATACCGATGGCAGTGCGGCGTGGCGCAACCGCCCGCTCACGTTCGACATGGCCGCCGCTGTTGCAGCTGCCGACTCGATCTTTGAGGACTTCTATCATGGCCTCGGGAACAACCGGCGGCTGTACGTCCTGCCGTATCTGGCTGCACGCGGAGACACCCTCGATGCGGACGATTTCGCTTGTTTCTACGATCGCGTGTTCCAGCCGCTCCGCGATGCCGAGACAGGGCCGGATGGCAACTTCGACAGCCAGCTCGAAACCATCATGCGGACGGCAGCACACCCCACCCAGGCCACTGGAGAGGGAGATAACTTCGGCAGCACTGACGTGTGGGATCGCGTTCGCTTTGCGGCGGTCCTGCAGGTGACAGGCAACCCAGATCGTGTCTACTTCGACACGCTCGATGCTAGTCACTATCCGGCCGCCCTCGAAGACGCCCACAACGAGGTAACGGACAGCAGTGTGTTTGCTGACGATGGGATTTTCACCGCGAATCCCTCACCGGAAAGCAGCCCGCTGCTGGGAGTCGGACTACAGTTGACGCGCTACATTCTCTATGGGTTCTATTTCCAGCGGACGACCGAGCCCACGCGCACGAGTCGCCAGGCCTCCGACCGCCCCGGTGCTGGCGATATCGATGACGATCGGATGCAGCGCGTCAGAAAACTCCTTACGGGCGGGCACCTCCCCATGCAGCCGCTGCTCGAACAGTACATCCACCAGCTGGTCCAGGACCAGCGCGAGCAGTTCGACGAGAATGACGGGTACATCGCGTTCCCCAAGCGCTCAGTCGTCGAGCAGTACACGCAGTTGCGGGCGCTGACGATTGCTGGCGCGCTCACCACAACAGACACGACGTTCGATTTCACAACCACGACGATGACAGATCCAGACTCACAAGAAGACCGGCTCGAACAGTTCCTCGATAGCCACAACGCACTCGCCGAAATCCGGCACCGTGCCGTCTTCCTGCTTGGTGGCCTCGTTGGGCGCATCACAGCCTACCAGGATTACAACGATGTCTCCTCGACGCTGGTGCGGCGCTATCCCGTCGATTACCTCACCAAGCAGACAGTCAAAGAAGTCACCAAGGAAGTCCTCCAGATGGACAACTCCTACGCTGAAGCTGCTGGCGACCGATCCTATCTGACGAACAATCGCTACACCAGCCGCCTTGCCGACACAATGTTGCGCACAGATCCGACTTCCTGGTCGATGACCGAACCCGAGCTCCAGTGGCTTTACAGCCTCGGGATCGCCTACGGACTCAACGACAGCAACATCGAACAGCCCGCTGAGGACACCGAAGACATCGCCGAGGTTGCCAACGACTGATCCAGACCAATGAGTTCCAATTCTACTACCGACACCGTCGAGAACCGCTCGGAGATCATCTTTGCCTACGACGCAGAGGATACTAACCCCAACGGTAACCCGCTCTCAGCCAACGACAAACCACGAATCGACGAAACGACCGGCCGGGCCGTCGTCACTGACGTGCGCCTAAAGCGGTATATCCGCGATCAGCTCGATGACGACGACTATGGCATCTACATTCGTAATCCATCGAAAGCCGGCTACGAGGGCGCGATCGACCGTGACGAGCTGTTCACAGAAGTGACCGGCCTCGATGAAGACGCACTGGAAGACACCACCGGCAACGAGGCCGCCGATGCATTCCTTGCGAACGCCACCGACGTGCGGTACTTCGGGGCAACGTGTTCGTTCTCGTCGGAGTTTCAGGACGCAATCGGTGACGGCTTCCCCGGACAGTTCATCGGCCCGGTTCAGTTCTCCCACGCGCGCAGCCTCAACACCGTCGTCCAGAAAAGCGAGTCCAAACAGCTCTCGACGGTCGTCTCCAGTGGCGGTGACAGCGAGCAGGGGACGTTCGCGACCGATAACCGACTGCAATACGCGTTCATCCCCTTCCACGGGGTCGTCAACGAAGTCGGGGCCGAGGATACGGGACTGACAGCTGAAGACGTTGAACGCCTCGACACGCTCCTGTGGCGCGCTGTGAAAAACCAGACGCTCACCCGCTCGAAGATGGGTCATCAACCACGGCTGTACCTTCGTGTCGAGTACAACACCGATGCCTTCCACATCGGCACGCTGGACGACGGACTGGCGCTCGGCCAAGATACGCCAGATACTGAACTTCGCAACATCACGGATGTCGTCCTCGACGTATCGGATCTGCTCGCCGATCTCGATGCCCACGCCGAACACGTCGACACGGTACACGTGCTTGCGGATCGGCACCTCACCCTGTCAACGACCGACGACACGGGTGGGCCAGACGTCCTCTACGAGGCGCTCGAAGGAGTCGTCGGCGAGGATGCAGTCGATACAATCGACGTGTATGGCGACGAGTGAGCGATGACGACGACCGGACTCGATATCGTTGGCCGACAATCGCTCTCGTTCACGGTTCGCGGGTCGTGGGCACACTTCCGGCGTATCGACAGTACGACTGAAAAGCTCACATATCGTGTGATCCCGCGTACGACGATTACTGGCCTGCTAGCGGCCGTCCTCGGTGAGCCACGGGACTCCTACTACGAGACGTTCGCGCCGGATGCGTCGGCGGTCGCGGTCAGTCCACAGTCGTCACTCGAGACGATGCCCGTCCCGATGCTTACGCTCCCGACCGAAGAGAACGACATCCAGACGGCTGATGGTGTCACGGGCAAGACCGTGATCCCGCCGGAGACAACTGGCACGGAGCGTAAACGCCGGACGTTCGAATACCTAGTCGATCCCGCCTACCGGATCGATCTTATTTTGGACGATGACGAGACGTTCGATCGCCTCGCTGAGATGCTGCAAACAGGCCGGAGTACTTACACACCATCACTCGGAAAGACAGAGTGTCTGGCAACATTCGAGGATGTGGAGCTGTTGACTGTTGAGGCCCAGCCAGAAGCCGACACCGTAGACTCAACTGTCCCCGAAAAATACGTGGTCCCGACACCGGGCGAACCGCTCCAGACCGAACGAACACCCGCGTACATGACAGCGACGGAGGGAGGCCGGCACACGACCGGTTTCATCTCGTATGCCTACGCGCCCGGCGGCACCTCAATCAGCGTGGATGGTGCCCCCACAGCTGCCGTCGGTGACAGGACAGTCTGTTTCATTTGATGGGCCGGGAACTCCCCTCGCTGGCGGCTTACCCCGCGCGCCCTGGGCAGTCACTCGCCCAGCATCTTGCTGGCGTCGTTAAGAATGCCCAGCGACTCGCGCCTGAGGGCGCTACGCCCGCGTATGGCGACGACTGGGAGACCCTGCTTTCCGCGATCGCTTGGACTCACGATGCCGGGAAGCTCACCGAATGGTTTGAGACATACCTCGAAACAAAGAGTCGGGCCCACGCACCCCGCGTCAAGCATATCCATCATGGGTTCGTGGGTGCGCTACTGACAGCCCATACCCTGTATAGCCTCGATATGTCTGGGCCCGCGATTACTGCTGGTTTCATTGCGGTTGCCAAACACCACGGCGTCATCCCTACGCTGGAGTCTGTGCTTCAAAAGTACCTGACTCCAAAGCCTGCAGACGAATCGAAATACGAGGTCGCACGTGACCAGTTGCAACATATCGGCGCGCGGGCCCCGAACGCTATCGACGATCTCCTCCAGCAGGCGAGTGAGGACCATCTTCAGTGGGTGGATGTCTACGTCGACACGCCACAAACCTACCGACGACTGCTCATTGCGCCACAGCAGTTCGACGAACACTTCTATAAAAGCGTGTTGCGGGCCTGGTCGACGCTCGTGTGTGCGGACAAACTTGACGCCGCAACACCCACTAGGCCCGGCGATGCCCCGCGGCGGCCGTCGCTGGATGATTTCCGCGCGAATATCGACGGCCTCCCGGACGGCGAAACGCCCACCGAACAGCAGATGGACAAGCTGCGGTCGCAGGCCCACGACCGAGCCTGGCAACAATTACTCGATCACCACGAGCAGGGCGACCGGCTATTCAATATCGCCCTCCCGACAGGTTTTGGCTAAACCCTGACTGGCCTTCGGGCAGGCCTCGAACTCGCCGGGCAGCGCGATAGCCGCGTCATATACGCCCTACCCTATACCTCGATTATCGACCAGTTTGACGACGTCTGCCAGGAGTACCTCGGTGTGGCTGCTGGCGATCCCGAGTATACAATACATAACCACCTGGCCGATACGTGGACAGATCTGTCGGCCATGACCGACGCAGAGCACCCCAACCATGGGAGTGCGTCGGTGTACGCCGAGACATGGCAGGCCGGTGTCGTGCTGACGACGTTCACACAGCTGTTCGAGAGCGTGGCCGGGCCAGGGAATACACAGTCAATGAAACTCCCGGCACTAGACGAGAGTATCATCGTCGTCGACGAGTCACAGGCCGTCCCACACGATTGGTGGAATCTTGTGAGCCGGCTCACTGAGTATCTGATGCGTGAGTATGATGCCACCGTCATTCAGATGACGGCGACCCAGCCGCGCTTCCTCGAACGCGAGCAGGATCTTCCATCCCCGATCTCACTGACCGAGACGTACGAGGACTGCATAGCCTTGCCCAACTCGAATCCACGTGTCGAATTCCAGATCCACGACAGCCTCAGCGAACATCTCCCAGCAGGCGGCGGTGAGCCGCTCCCGATTGAGCAGGCTGCCACCGAACTCCAGGCCGCGACACCGCGCGGGTCGACATCGCTTGCGGTTGTGAATACGATCGAGAGTGCTGCATCACTCACTGAAGAGCTGACAGCGGCGCAGACCCCTGGTGAACCAATCCAACTTGCCAGCGAACTGTATCAGTTCCAGCAACGAACCAGTGCCCGTGATGGCGACGATCTCGACACACAGGCTGCCCGCTATCTGCAGTACCTCGACGACCACGCGACAGCGGATGGAGACACACTCTTCGCGACGCTTACGACACGGATTCGCTTCCGTGACCGGGAACTGCTGCTGGCAGCACTCAAACAGGTACTCGATCAGGACCAGTCAACACCGTTCGACGACTCTGCGACAATGGCTGTCTCGACACAGTTGATCGAAGCCGGCGTTAATATGAGTTTCGACTGACTGTTCCGTGACTTTGCGCCACTGCCATCGCTAGTGCAGGCGGCCGGCCGGTGTAACCGGGAATTCAACGGCACAACCGGGACTGTCACGGCCTGGCGGCTAGCTTCCCCTGATTCGACTGCCCAACCGCCGTCAGAACTTATCAATGGCCGGCAGTCACTCCTCCGGCCGACGCGGAACGCCCTTCGGTCGCTTCGAGGGGCAGGGATTGCAGATTCGGGCTCATTCCGGCTGGCAGAATCGGCCGTCATTTCAGACGGAGTCAAGCAGTACTACGACTTGTTGCATCACCAGCGGCAAACGGCGACGCGCGATGATGAGACGGTCTCTTGGTTCGACGCTGGCGATGGCGACCGGCTCAGACAGGCCTCGTTGATCAACCAAGACTACGCGACGCGTGATCTGCTCGTTCCCGTTACCGGTGCCGAGGTCGGCCACTATGACCGGTACGAAGAGCTCTGCGCCGAGGGGCAGTGGGATGCGGCCGAGGAGGTGTTCGATGATCTGAAATCGGCACTCGTGACGGTGCCAGTAGCCGACGAGGGGACTAGTGCTGAGAAAGATGCAATCGTGGCGGTCGATGTGTCGACATCGCTTGGTACGTACCAGATCGAGACAGGCCGGGGTGTAATCAAGGACGATGTTAGCTTTGACTTGGAGTAGTAGTCCCAAGACAGGCTCCGAGATCTGATAGCCAAGTTTGGATTTTCCATCGACCCCCCTGGGGTTCGGGGGCTATTGAGGGTCGACAGAAATTGGCAGGTGGGACCGGCACATAGACACCCATGAGACCGGCCAATCGGCCATGGTTACAGACGGACCCTTGGGCGGTTGAATCTGCCAGTGGTGTGGGGACAGTCTGGACGACGAGGAGTTACAGACGGACCCTTGGGCGGTTGAATCGCTGTCGAACCGGAGGTGGTCGACGATGTGTAGAGGTTACAGACGGACCCTTGGGCGGTTGAATCGTGCCTCAATGGTGTCGGTCGTGATGTCGCGCCCCGGTTACAGACGGACCCTTGGGCGGTTGAAGCGTGCCGGTGATCGCTGACACGATCTCGAACGCACAGTTACAGAAGGACCCATGGACGGTTGAAGCACGGAGCGATACACGGGGGCACAACGATGAGTTGGGTTACAGACGGACCCGTGAGTTATTAACTGACTCACCGGCGATATTTATGTGTTACTGAGAAGATCGGTACACTCAGCCGCCAATACATCACCCTCCTGAGTGCCCGCCCACAGCGCCCACACACAGACGATCCCCACGCCCGCCCATGCGCCCCAGCGCCCGTCGGTAGCCCCGGGCACACGTCCACAGTGCACCTCACAAGCGGCCACGCGATCGGGCCCGCGCCAGTGCCCGTGACCGCACACACGCCGCCCAGCTACGGCCATACCCGAGCGCACACCGCCCGGCGTTTACGAGCGAGCGCCCTTCCCCCAAAGAACAGGCAGAGGCCCATCTCGAACAAGCTATCAGCGCGGTCGATTCCGACACGAGGAACTTCCACATCGGGAGTGCGCTGCAGTTTGAGGAGTGCATCGAGGCGATTGAACAGGCTGACCACGCCCACGCTGACTGAGGTTGCGTGACTGGGCCAGCACTGTGATAGCTTCGCCAGTCGGAGACACAGCTCAGCGGCCTGTGGTGCTGGCGGCCGGTTCGTATGCTCCACGCGATGGTCCGGTCCCGGACTCGCCGATCACCCCACCAGTCCATCCGATCCGCGGCTCGGTATTACTCGCAGAGTGTGTACGTCTAGTTGGCCGACGTACTGTCTGTGGCCTGATCGATAATCTTAAAAATTGGGAAGTCTTCGCGGTAATCAAAGGAGGCAAAGACAGCCTGGTGGCTCTCAGAGGAGAACAGCAGCACGATGATGTCATCAAAGAATAACGATTGTGCGGTGTATTGTGCTTGGTCGACAATCTGTCGAAACTGGCTGCCTGAAATCTGATTCGCCATGATGAGTCGGTATGCTTCCTCAAGATCGGCCTCCGAGTAGTGATCGGCCACGTCATCACGCACGTGTCTGATTGTAAATTCAATCTGTCCTAAGTCAGCTACAATACGGGGGTTGACACCCTCAACATCAAGAATAGATTTGGCGACCGGTGACATACAGTAGCAAATGTGATGTGATGTTAAAAACTGTGTGAAACTAAATTGCTGTTTAGTGAATGGTGACTCGACAGCACTACGGCTTAACCAACACACGAAACTAAACTCCACCACCCGTTGGTTAAGCCAACACACGACCCGAACGCGAGCCACCAGCCCCGACCAACCACAGCAGACTTCATACTCACTACCCGGCCAGCGGCGGCCGGCCAGCAGTGCTGCCCGCCGCTCGTGTCGCGCTGGCCCGTGAGCGAGCGCACCCGTACTACAAAGACCCCATGCCCGCACACAATACCTTCCATGCTAACCGCGTCTGGGACGTGGCCTGCCAGTTGGCAACCCAGCACCCAGCCATTGTCGAACCAGACACGCATAGCCGCGGCCGCGTGGCGCCGCGAGATCGGTCGCCCACGCGAATGCGTCGACGAGATCGACGACCATGGCGACTGGGCTGCCAGCGAAGCCACGCACCTGCTCGACGCCGCGGGCGCCCCGGCCGGGCAGGGCACTGCAATCAAGGGCGATCAATAAATCACGCTATATTGTCTATTCATTTCACTGGTCAATCACCTGGCTTTGGGCCGAATCTGCAGACCGAAGCTCTGCAATCGCATCAGCGAGACGACCAAAGACAATTAGCGTCGGTGGCAAAGTTGCGATGGCCGCTACAAGCGTCAGGAAGATGACTCCAACAGTAAGAAAGCCAAAGTCTGCGAGCATTGGGAAGGGTGACAGCGTTAGCGCCGAGAACCCGAAGATCGTCGTCAGACCAGAGACGCTAATGGCCTTGCCAACGCGTGCGCCAGCCGTCTCAACGGCATCAAGACGTGAGATACCAGCCTGTTTGACCTCCTCAAAGTATCGCTCCATGACGATAATCGTATACTCTGCGCCAATGCCAACAGTCATCGCACCGAGCGATGCGCCTAATGGCGACACTGGAATCGAGAGGGCGGCCATATAGAGATTCTGCCACCCGATTACGAACAGCATCGGAACCAATGGTGCAGCTGCCCGGAGCAGATTCCGGTAATAGAGCAATAGAGCTACAAAAACAAGTACAACCCCGAGACCGGTGGTGAAGTTCCGCTGTTCGATCTGGGAGATGATTGCTGGAGTTGCGGCCGCTGCTTGGCCAGTGAGCTCAGCCTCAACGCCAGCCGGTGGTTGACTCAGAGTGGTTGATTTTTCGACATTATCGAGGAGGTCCAGTTGCTCTTGGGTGTTCATATTCTGAGCCCCAATAACCGTGATATGGGCATACCCGTCGTTGTAGAAGCGCTGTTTTTCTCCTGCTGGGATCCGATCGAGGGTTTGGTCAACGCCAGCTTCGGTTTTGGGGAGTGTTCCATGGTTATACTCTTTGATCGTCGTTGCTGGCGTCTCCATTCCGGTGATCAGGGGTTTTCCGACAGCCACAGCGCGATAGCGCTCCATCCAGCGTAATGTCTCTGGGTCTTGGAGTTGATCACCGCTCACCAGGACACTGTACTGTACGCTGCTGCCACCGCCGGTTTCTGACCGGAACTGCTGCAGATCAGTCAGCGCAGGGAGATCCTGTGGAATGAAATCCTCCGTATCAGCAACGGTGTCCAGATCAGACCCTGCATAGAAGCCACCCGTTGTGAGGACGAGTGCAATCCCAAGGACAGCGAAGGGATGCGACGCCATAACTCGGGAAATCCGGCCAAGGATTGGCCCCATCGTGCCAATATCAGCGGACGCGGTTGACTCAGCGTCGTGGGTTTGCTGGTCGTTGGTACCTGGCGATGGTGGTGTGTCTGATACCGCCTCATCCGGCGTCCGCCACCGTGTATACAGCGTTAGCAGTGGCAGCAAGATCAGTATCGCAGCGACGAATGTGAGGAGGACGCCGAAGATCGAGGTTTGGGCGAACCAGACAAATGCCGGCGTCCCGAGCGTTGAGAACCACGTGGCCCCAAACCCGAGGGCAGCTGCAATGACAGCGATCAAGACCGGTGGGCCAATACCGCCCAGTGCCTTTGGCAGTGCCTCTTTTGTCGGAGCGCCGTTGAGTTCTTCTTCATACCGTTCATGGAACTGCACAGAGTAGTCGATGCCCAATCCGATAAGAATCGGGAAGACAGCGCTCGTCAGCGTCGAGTTTGGGACGCCGGTATATCCCATTGCGCCGAACGTCCAGATGACCCCCGTAAACACAGCGACGATCGGGAGGAGCCGCAGTCGGACCCCGCGGAATAAGAAGAACAGAGCAATAATCATCAACCCAACTGCCAACCCCAGTAGCTGTTGCGTACTCTGCTGAATCAGTGCGGAGAGTTGGGCTGAGAAGGCTGGTTGGCCTGTGATCGTGACTTCGACGTCACTCGGGAACTGCGCCCAGTCACGTGCCTCCGTTGCCCGCGTATAGACTGGTCGGGTTTCCTGCTGGCTCAGGTCAGTGCTGAGCACGGTAGTCACGATCGTCGAATCCGATGTTCCAACGACCGCCCTGATTTTGCCTTGTGAATCCGGAATGCGTCCATACTCACGCCGGACGCGATCAGCAGGACTGATCACCTGTTCGACGTTCTCAGTCTGTGAGAGCCGGCTATCATACCGATCGATTGCCCGCATCGTTGCGGGCTCAGACACGTCACCCCGGACCAGCGTCGCCATACTTCCCTGGTCGAACGTCTTTTTATAAGTGTCTAGTGTCGGATTACTACCGACAAATGCTTCATTTCCAGTGACGCTTTCGATCTGTGCAGCGCCGGTGATTGCAACGCCAACCAAGCCGATTGCGAACAGTAGCGTGAGGATTGGCCGGGCTTGAATAATCTGCCCTAACTGCCGGAAGAGAGCTCGAAGGTCCCACATTGGTGGTGCTTCTTACCTCCGTCTGTAGATAAGGAAGCCACCAACGAGCACAATCCCGCCTGCAAGGATACCAGCCGGGAGGAAGGGAATCCCACCAGACGATGATTCTTTGACGGGGACACCCACTGACAGCGAGCCACTAAAGCGTGTATCGCCGTCTTGTTCGTCATATCGAACCTCAATCGACGAACTATATGACTTGTTGAGTGAATCGCCTGTGGCGCTCACCTGGAATGTTGCAGACACGGTTTCGTTCGGTTCGATTGTTCCAAGGTAGGCGCCATCATCGGACGCTGAGAGTGGGTCGCTCGTGAAGAGTTTCGCATTCGCATTTTCCACTGGCTCGGAGCCAATATACCGAAGGTCAACAGTGAGTGTGTCGCTCCCACCAGGGGCTACCGACGTATTTACACCAACGACTTCGAACCGGTCGCGCTCTGGCCCGACCTGAAGCGATTTTCTGATCGGGGTCGAGGTCGTGAGGACATCTCCATCGGCGTTTTCATACTCGACAGTGAAGCTAAACGACTGGGAACCCGGTTCTGCCGCTGCAGGGATGTTGACAGTGAATGAGAGCGGTGCTGCCTGCCCGGGGCCGAGATCACCGACTGCTGCCTCACCATTTGTGATACTGATCCCTTGTTTTTGATTCATCTGGACAACGGCGTTACGGATCGTTCCACTGCCCGCGTTGGCTATTTCGCCCTGAATCGTTGCTTCTGGTTCGTCAACGCGGAAATCCATCGTTGACAGGCTCTGCAGTGTGAATTCGCGTTCCGATTTGATCGTTAATCCCGTCTGTAGCCGATCCGACGTTTCAGGTATTCCGTTCACGTTCTCGTACTCAGCTGTTACTGCAATTGGGTACGTCCCAGCTGAGACATCAGTGCTGGCACCCACCTGTGTCGAAATGCGACGTGTCTCGTTTGGCGCAAGCGATGAGAGATACGCTGAGGTCGTCTGTGAGGGGCTCGACCCTTTCCCAAAGTACACGCCCGATGTCTGTGTCGATAGTGTTACGCGTGTGTCCGTCGCTTCTCTGGTTCCCGTGTTTTTGATCGACAATGCAAATTCACCATTGTCGCCTGCGTGGACGGCATTGGTGTCGGTTTCGACGATGCTAAACTGTGGTTTGTCCTCGATTGTGATGGTGATGTATTGTATCTCGTCTTGTTGAGATCTCGTCCGCTCAGTCTCACGATACGGACCATACGTGATTGCACGAGTGTGCTCATACGATATCTTGACGGGGATCCGATACGTCCCTGGCTTTGCGTCACCGATCTCAAGTTGGTACTGTAGTGGCACGGTCCCCCCGCTAGCTAACCTGCTGACAATCTGAGATCCCGTCTTGACTTCAATCGGTGCACTAATCCGGTCCTCTAATACTTCAATCCGCATGTTACGCGCCGTTTGGACTTCTTGTTCGTAGCCTGGCTCCCCACCATTGCGGATTTCGCCATCGTTGGTGACACTCAGTGAGAGTGTCTGTGATGAACTTGCCTCAAATGTGGCATCTGGCGAGGAAATGCTGATTTCTGGCTCGCCTGTGACCAGATTCTCTGCGGCTGCCGCCGGAAGTGGTATTGTTGACAGTGCAACAAGTACTGCGATCAGGATGGTCGCGTGTCGTGACGAGGTGAGCAATTGTGTCGATGTATGTAGCATCTGGTGTCGATGAATAAGTTACGGATTTATTTATGTCTGTATACCAATACAGGTTGGAAAGGTCACTGTAAGGATGCTTGCGCACTCAGCTACCCGAATATGAGTTACTGTGAAACATCTAATTCAAAATGGTGTTCATCACTGTGACAAGACTAACAAACGTTCAGTCGGTAAAAAGCCTTTATATTCAGTATCGTAGAACTATCGATCGGAATCTTCACAACCGCATTTCCCGAGGATTATAATATGGTTTCGGACGATCTCTTTGCTGATCCGCCGGAAGACACTCAAGAAGAGATACTACAGGCCGCATTTGAAGTCTTGCAGGAGCAGGGGTATTCTGGGCTCTCCATCCAGCGTATTGCAAATAAAGTCGGTTTGCAGAAAGCATCCATATACTATCATTACCCTGATAAAGATGATCTTTTATTGTCATTTGTTGATCATATACTTGACAGAATGGAGTCCGATCTGATTCGAACAGCAGACGTTTCGCCCAAAAGACAGTTAGAGGACATTTTAGATAGTTTATTATTAGATGACAGAGCTAGCACATCTGCCGTAGAAATATCGCCACCATCTGATAACTTACTTAAGGTATTCATTCAGATCCGGGCCCAAGCCACGCACAACTCCGACTATCAGGACCGGATTGCAGCAATCGACGAGCGTCACGAAGAACACTTAGCAGCGATTATTCAGCGTGGGATTGATGCCGGAGAATTCCGAGATGTCAACCCGAATCAAGTCGCGACGGCGTTGAGTACGTTCATTCTTGGCTCTTTTTCTCGCCGAGCAACTGGAACTCCAGTCTCTTTAGAACCAGTTCACAAGAGTATGTGCTCTTATCTTGAAAATTCAGTTTACATATAATTATTATGAATATCGCTGTGTGGTTAGCGAGTTTGAAAAATTGATAGATTCCCAGTACGGGTGTGCACCTTACTGCAAGAACGCATTTGAAAGAGATATCGGCAGGATATCCTGATGTTTGGGACTGCGATCAGACAGCGACGCCCAGCCACGGGTAGCTAAAGTTTCGCCTACGACACGGTACTGTATGATACACAGACGAGGACACTGTTTGACGACGAGACAGTCTCGTTCACCACGGTTAACGACTGTCTGCAGGCTAAGCAGGCCGAGTGCCTCGGGGCTTGACCCCGAGACGGTTCACGGTGCGACCTCGCGTTGTTAGACGACGAAGACGACTAACAACACCGGTACCTCAGCCATACGGACTGAGAACTCACCGAATTAACGCTTTTTTGACGTGATGTCGACTACTGTCTCACCTTGGATTCCGCAAACCGAAACCCGAGAAGCAGGTCGGACAACAAGACACCGACGAGGACAGTTCTCGGCGTTGACCTCAGCACCGACAACATCGCTACCACCAGTACGGCATACTTCGCATCAGGGAGGGAGCTTCGACATCAGCACCGAGTGTTTGAGCGAGTTTGCAGCAATCTCCGACAGACCGGCACGCAGTCAGCGCACCACATTAGCCAGTAGATGAGCGGCCGTGAATCCTGAGACACTCGGGATGTCCCACATCGCGTAGTCAACGACATTACGTTGGAGCGAGAAACGTTGGACGGCAGTACGTCTGTCGCGGCCTACAGTCGTGGCGGCGGACGGTCGACAGTTAACTTGCCCTGAACTCAGGGACCGTGATGCCGAACGGGGGATTTGTCCCGTCCAACCAACCCTCGGCAGATGCTTACTTCACTGACAAGTCCCGCACCACTGTGCGCGAGGTAGTTGAGCAGTGCCAGTATGTCGTTCACTGGGAGCTGCCGGTACAAACTATTCAAATTGCTAATACTTTATATGTCTTTGCCGGCTCTTCGAAGATACAGGACTCCATGACAGGGTGCAATTCGCGATACAAATAGCGATCGCTTGTAGTTTAATAAATAAATGTCAATGTCCAGTCCGGCGTCGTTGATCCGGTTTGCCATCCAGAGAGTGCCGTCCATGCACTCGAGGACCCGTTCAGGCCGGTACTCCGCCGTAAGGTCCTCGTAATCAGAAACGTCAGTGAGGATGTAGTAATCGGGTTGGGAGGCTTCGACCGTCTCGAATTCGGACTGCCACGACGTGAGCGTGAGCTTCCGATTGACCATGGTCGTCGTCGTAATGACGATCGGTCTGGAACCGGAGTACGTGTTTGCCGTCTCCCCCGCTTGACCAGTGTCTCAGCATCGTTAAGCGTACATATTACTTTTTCCGGCTGAACTTCATCGACGAACTCGTGATGGGGGCCACTACAGTTCAACGGGTGCCATGGGGCCAGTCGGGGGATGAACCATCTGGTATTGGAGTTGAAATACTATCGTATCAAGGTCCGTGGTGCTGTTATCCGTTGGTCAACGCCTCGAAGTGAGGCCCGACCGACCCGTCAGGATTGGCGGGCCCCTGACAGGAACACACGACAAACATCTCAGCCGATCTCTCCAAAACCGCCTGAGTGTTGCCGTAGTGTGGGACAGGATGCCGCACCCTTCAAATGCAAGACTCCTGCCCATGCATTAGTCACGGTCGTAGAGTTACAGCACTTGTGGTCGTGACCCCACAGGCCTGTAGCGTGCATGGGACCGTGAGTGCCAATGTTGTTCTGGATAGAGGGCAACAATTCTTCACAGAGTGGCAGGGGCGTTGATGGTCCCCAACGCCCTGCCCACATTTATTTACCACAGCAAATGTAAAACCGTTATTACTCAACGCGCTCAGCCTCAACGGGTCGGCAATCCCTGGCGGGGATACTCCGGAACCTGCTGGACTGTCAGCCAGCAGTTATTTGGAGGGAGAGGTCGTAAGAGCGCCGATTTGGTAGCGGTCACCTCGATACCGTGGTTCCATCTGAAACTCTCCCCACTCGTCAATCGCTGATTCGTGCGACGAGAGGGCCAAACACTCAATAATCGCGTCTGCCAATAGTCAACCATGGCTACTATAGAGATCGACGACGAGATCTACGAGGCGTTGCAGATTCCAGAGGGGGAGCGGTCACAGGCGATGAAACAGGAACTCGCCGTGTCGCTGTACGCACGTGACATCCTCTCGTTCGGGAAGGCTCGTGCGTTGGCGGACCTGTCCAAGCGAGAGTTCCACGAATTACTCGGTGAGCGCGAAATCCCTCGTCATTACACGGACACGGAACTCGCCGAGGACCGCAAATATGCCCGATAGCGATCTCGTCGTTTCGGATACGTCCCCGCTTCTTAATCTCGCACTGATCGATCGGTTCGATCTCCTCGAATCACAGTTTTCCGGGATCACGATCCCCGACCAGGTTTGGGGCGAACTCACAGAGGGGGAAGACGGGTTGGAATCGCTTCGCGAACTGTGCGAGAGCGGATTCCTCACTACCGTCGAGGTCGAGCGGTCCGGTCTGTTCGTCGAAATCTTTCACGAGCTCGATCTCGGTGAAACAGCCGCGATTTGCTATGCCCTCGAGCAGGATGCTGATCTCGTCCTCTTAGATGAGAAGGACGGTGGGCGTGTCGCTCGGAGACACGGTCTGACTGTTACCGGGGTTGTCGGTGTCCTGTTGAAAGGGGCCAAGGCCGGCGATGTCGAACTGGAGCGAGAACTCGACGCTCTCCGCGAGGCTGGCTTCTGGATTTCCGACGACCTCTATTCGGAAATCCTCGCCGAGGTAGCGGAGTAGGACGAATTCGAACCGCATTAACTCGGTCGCACTGTGTCTTCTCCTCGTTCGACAGCCAGGAGCACGAGTTACTGCTCGTGGGTTGCTCGTAGCAAAATCAATGACCCTGGCGGTGCTCCAGAATTTGCTGAACTGTCAGCCAGGTGTTTGAGCGTGTAGGAGAGTCTAGGCCGACTGCTTAGAGAACTCTGAGTGGTGTGAATTGTGACTTTCTTTTATAATACGTACTATACGTCGGAAATACCGATCCACAAATGTAGCGTACTTTCTCAAACGACGAGTTAGCTAGAGGGCCTCAGAGTAAACCGTCCGCGACAAGGTGGCTGATGAATCCTAGCAGAAAGGTCCCGATACTACTGATGACCACCACTTGCTCTGCGGCCCGGAGTGTTTCGTGTCCTCCGATCACGAGACTGACGAGGCCACCGACACAGAGTGCGGTGACGACGCCGGCTGGAGCACGGTGGGTAACGGTCCGGTGTGGGGGCCGAATTTTCGGGAAGAGCGTGTAACTGGCGAGAAACGCACCCCATGCCAGTGAGGCGACGACAGTCCCACTCATGAAGGTTCCGAAGCTTCCGGCGGTCTGCCCGACGAGAGCCGTCTCGATCGGTATCCGGTACCGGAACCCGACGAGAACGGTGACGGCCGCCAGCAGGAGCGGGAGGACACGCTTCCCGTACCGATACGGAAGTGACGACGGGTGATCGAGATCGGGGAAAAGCGCTCCAGCGAGCGTGAGCGGGGCCAAGACGACGGCCGTTGCGATCGCGCCAAGGTGGGCCACGCCGCCTACGTAGCCGACTGTCACGCCGGCGATGAGGAGCGTATGAACTGCGATCCCCATACGAAGATGCCCTATGCAATTAGTCATGGCTTGGCGTCCCTGCATGTCCCCTCAACTGGTAAAATCGATGACAGGTTGGGTAGACCCAGATGTGTGCAACTTTCGGTATCCCGGTGATGGTGATCACTCATCGAAGTTCAACGTCGGGACATCATCGGTGGACTCGTCTGCCGTCTCCGTGCGGAGTTTGCGGTCCGCTGGCGACCCGTCACCCCCGAGGCGTGCGAGTGCTTTGTCGATCCATCGCTGTGCACTAACACTCGTCGCCTGCTCCTTCGCAGATCGAAGGAGGCCGCGAAGTGCTGCTCTACGACGACGCCAATAGAGGGTGGTCACACCGATAGTAACCAGCGTGGCAAAGCCGGCACCAGCACTGGCACTCACGAGCGGCGAAACGGGCGGCTTCACCGTGTAGCTTGCCTGACTGGCGTTCACGGTAGGACCGATCTTCGTAGTTTCCGAGACGACGCGTCGGGTCTGAACGAACTGCGTCTCGGTTGCGACGGTTGCGAGCGTCTCTCCAGACGGGAGAACTGCCTTTGGATACACACGGAACGAGATGGATGCCGTCTCGCCCGGCCGCAGCTGTTCGATGTCGAACGTCACCGGTTGTGATCGTCGCTGGGTAATCACCTGATCGCCACCCGTCGTCTCGGACGTACTAAGGCTCGACAGCGCGATGAAGGCATCGTCCGTAGCCCTGATCGTGACGACGGTGTTATTGATCGCCCCGGTTCGTTCGGCTGGGGCGATGGTCACCGTCACTGAGACGGCATGTTCGCTCGTCGCATCGGTGCCGACGAACTCCTGTTCGATCGTTACTGGCGGAGACGGCTCACTCGTCTCGGCCCCGGCCACGGGGCTGGTGACGGCAGTAACGAGCAGGAATGCCACGACCGTGAGACGAACGATTGGACGGTCAGTCATCGCTTTCACCTCCTTCGGGCAGGGGCGTCGTCTCGACCCGGTTGTACACCGAAACGGGGTGGTCTTTCGGGAGGAGTTCGGGGTAGGCGTAACAGTCCTCGAGGTCGATTGGTTCGCCCCAAAGCGTCGCCCGGCCCTGGAACGGGGAGTCCCTGAGGTACCCGTGGTCGAAGTTATCCAGCGCGAGTCCACCATAGACCGCTAGCAACCCGATGGCGTGGTCGTCGGTACAGAACACCGTTTCGGGTTGCTTGGCGAACTCGTCGTTCGCGACCGCCTCCGGCGCCGTGCCCGACGGAGCGTCCGACCACACCAGGTTGCGCGTGCCCTGCGTACAGAACACGACGGGACGGCCCTGACTGGGCGAACGAGACTTCCCACGAGTTTCGAGTGAGGCCCCGATGACGCCGTCTTCGTGGTCGTACAGCGTTTCTCGCAGGCGGTCAACGACCGCCTCGCGGTCGATGATGCCTTCCTCAACGAGGGCCGCGATTCCGGGGTCGTCCGCGAACTGCTCCGCCTGGAGTTCGGCTCCTTCGGTGACGGGCAACGTGACGAACCGCCCGAGTGGGGAGTTCTGAGCGGCTTCTTTGTGACGCTCGAGGGCACGCTGTGCCGCCTCCGCCCGCTGGCTGTTCGTCTTGAGTTCGCTCTCCGTGTTCTGCTTGGCATCGGCGAGGGCCTCGCGTTGCGATTCCAGCGTCGCGTGTGCCGCCTCGTATTCCTCTTTGATGGCGTCCGCGAGCTCCGCGAGCCTGTCCCGTTCCTCGAGCGCGCGTTCGAGTTTCGAGAGCGTCGAGCGGAGGTGGTCGAGCTGCTCCTTGATCGAGGTGTAGGTCCCCCGGTCCGTGAGCCGGCCGGTGATCCCCAGTTCGTCGAGTTCACGCGAGAGCGCCTGCACCTTCTCGTCCAGCATCGGCTCGATCGTCTCGAGGAACTGGTCTTTGGGGTCCGCCGTCGGATCGAACGAGGGGTCGTACTCCGTGATCGTCGTCTCGTTGTGTTCGACGAATTCGTCGACCAACTTGTCGAAGCGGTGAGTCTCCAACGCCGAGTCGATCTCCGCCAGGACGGCGGCCATGAACACCGTGCGCTGGACGGTGTGGCCGTCGACGTGGTCGTGGAACGTGTGCCGCCGTCGGTCTTGGAGCGTAGTTAGTTCGTCTCTAATTCCGTCGACGCGCGCGGACCGCGGGGTGATGTTTCCGGCCACCTGCTGGGCACGCTGGAACGCGGTGACCATCACGTCGGGCGCCGGGCGCTCGTCCGCCGCGACCGAGTCGACCGTTTCCACCCGGGCCAGGCGGTCGCTCCGGACCAGCGATCTGGCGTCAAGAGCGACATCCAGTTGGTCGAGGGCCGAAGCGATCTCGTCTTTCTTGGCCCGCAGGTCGTCGGCGCGATCCATCGCAGACTGGTACTGCTGTTTCGCGTTGAGCAACCGCTCGATCTCATCCGTTGGCACCTCGAAATTGGCGCCACGGACTTCGTAGAACGTGTCGGTCAGTTCGTTGACTTCGTTCTCGAGACCCGCGAACTGCTCCTGGTTCTTACGCATCCACTCGAGGACCAGCCGTGCGGTCGTCCGTCCGACCCCCTCCCGGTAGGTGCGGTCTTCTGCCTCGTCCTGATCGAACCGGAGCAGGAACACCCCCGAGAAGGGGTTTTCGTCGATAATGTAGGCGCTCCGTTGATTGTTCGTCCGATCTTTTGCGGACATGAGCGGGATCCGGAGTGGATACTCAACATCGTCGTACCTGGTGATGGCTCGGAGTTCGTCGAGGAGCGCCAGCGAGTTCGCCGGATACCGCCAGTGGACGTCGGGCGCGTCACCGCCGCCGTCGAAGTCGCTCACGGTAGCGAGACTACAGACCGCCCACTGCTCAAAGCCCGGGTGGAGCTCCTCCTCGAGTTCTTCGAGGACCTTGTCCAACAACCCAGTGACGAGTGGCGTGATACCTGATCCGGTGCCACCCCCTGCCCCGACGAGCTAGAAGACGTTAACACCCGACGGCCTGTCGATATCGGGGTCGTTCTGGAACCGTTCGACGATTTCGACGATAGTACGCCGGATCTGATCGTGGTGGCTCCCGATTCGCTCGGGGTTGTCGAAGTGATACCGACCGACTCGCGGATTGCGTTGAGTTCCCTGGGCGCCCGTGATACTGTCAGTTTCCTTGAGGTAGTGGCTCTTGGACTTGTCGTGATCGTGGAAGCGACGATCTGGCGTTCGGAGGGAGACAGTCTCGATGTCGTCGTCGAGCCCCTCGAACTTCCCGGAGCCGGAATTGATGGCAATCATCTGCACCCGCTCCGCGATCCCTTCCCGTTCTGCGAGCGAGAGGACGGCTTCGCCCTTTTTCATCCCACCGTCACCGGCACAGACGAGGACCGTCGGCGTTTCGGTCAGCATATCTTCCGCACTGTTCTCCGGCATCGTGACCGCGTTCGTGTTCGACATGGTTGGCAGTGAGGACACGGTCGTGCATGGCCCGTGTGCCCTGCGCCCCGTCGTCCTCACATCCAACTATGGAGAGTATATATCAATAAAGCAAAAATTTTTCGAGCAGTCGGAGGACTTCTGAATCCCGGAGGGGTTCTATCAGTAGGAACGCCGTTACTTCTAAATAGGAGGTCAGAATGGAGAGGACGGCATGAAGCCTGGGTTGCGTGAGATCGCGGTTTCGATTTCTTCGGGATCGCCTGCAGCGTCCGGAAGAAGCCTCGTGAACTGCGTCCAAGAGAGTAACCAGGCGGACGGGTTTTCGTCGGTCAACATCTCGGGGCTCGCCAAGTAGACCGCGTGGGTGCCTTCCACTTCGAAGCGTTCGAGAAGTCGATCCGGGAGCTTCGCGGGTGCCCGGATGTACGTATGCTCGCCGGTCGGGTTCTCGACGTCGTTCCAGTCGGCGTACTCGTACGGTGTCTTTCGTGCTGGTTGTTGCGAAATAAATACGGACCCCGAGTCGGGGTCGTAATTCCAGTGAACGATAACGTCTTCTTCGAACCCAACGATGTACTCCTGTGCCAGTGGTGGGAGGCGAAGCCTCCTATCAGTCAGAATCTCGCGTGGTTCCTGCAGCGGCCACGCTTCGTCGAATTCTCCGGGTGTCGTTTTTGACGGCACGGTTATTATGTACGTTATATTCTCGAACAAGTCATAATAAATCTAGGCTACGCCCGGCGAATTGCTCCGGCGACATAATCCTCTACGGAATCAGTTAATTCATCCATCGATAGTTATCCACCTGTGGGGCACTGTCTAGTTGAGATGGAGTTTGAGAAGTGAGCAGGTCGTAGTGAGTGGTGTCCATGGCACTCAGAGACCTGCTCAGAGAGAACTTAGATATCGACAAGCAAGACATTTGGGAGAACGAGCGCACGCCGACACCCGTGCGCTGTTTCGCGGTTCGACTTCACTCGATAGGGCTGTCACTCCGTGAAGTCGAGGGTGTCTTGGCTTGGTTGGGTGTCGATTGCTGCTTTCAGGCGGTCTGGAACTGGAAGGAGAAATTAGCCGAGACGCAAAGCGACCCGCCGACGGTGGAGCCGTCGCGGGTCGCGGTCGACGAGAAACAGATCGAAATTGACGGTGAGAAGAAATGGCTCTACGCCGCGATCGACACAGACTCGAAACTCCTTCTAGAGGTGGATGTCTACAGCCGCCGCGGGACAGACCCCGCGGCGGCGTTCCTGCATCGGCTCACCGAGAAACATGATGTTGCCGACACGGAGTTTCTCGTCGATGCTGGTGGCTACCTGACTGCCCTCGCTCGTCACGAGTTGAGCGGTCACCTCGACTATGAAGACCGGAACCATATTGAAAAGTGGTTCCAGACCGTCACTATGCGAATCGACCGCTTTTATACGTTTTGGCGGAGCAGTCAATCGAGCGCTAAGCGGTGGCTGCGGCGGTTCAGACACTACTACAACCGACATCGGCCCAGTCAAGCGTTAGATAGCCGCACGCCCGCCGAGGAGGTGCTGAACTAGACAGTGCCGTATGATCTGAGTTACTCGACATGATGTTTATTGTCTGATTATATGATTAGAGGCGCGTAGACACGCGACTGGTTACGTATGATTTGCGGGTGCGCGTCTCCGAAGCTTCACCCATGATGTCGGTCCCTTGATCCAGATGTGCTAAATCGCGGTTGTCGCACCGCTTAACGCCTGTTTTTATTCTCTGCGCAGGATGGGTGTACGAACGTATGATACGGCCAGCGTTCATTCTCGGGATGTTCAGTTCCCCGATCGTCGACGTTGTCGCGGTAGCGGTCCTCTACATCCAGAAGCGGCCCGACACAGGTCGGGGCCGGAATGGGTCATCGCTCCGCCAGCATTAATAGCATCGGTAAGATGCCAGCCAGGGACAGTCTGGCCAGTGTGCGGGGCGAAATGCCTGCCCGGCAGCGTTACTGCTTAACCAACACGACCACTAATCCCTGCCGCGTGTTGGTTAACCGGTGCCAGTTGGCCGACTCCATCCCCACTCGTCGCAGTATTTTGGACACGATCACCGCGCCACCCACGCAGCTGCCAGCCACAGCAGACACAGTTCGCAGTAGCTGGCTGTGCGTCATCGACCTCTCGGGGGTACAGGGGCTATTGACGGTCGACGGAAATCTTCATCCCGACTGCGCGGCTGCAAGTCCCATAATGGCTGTTTCAGCCATAGTTTCAGATGGACCCTTGGGCGGCTGAAACTTGTCGTCGGCCAGCGGCGGATCACCGTCGCGCAGGGTTTCAGATGGACCCTTGGGCGGCTGAAACTGCGAGAGCGTGCGCTGAGCCTCGCGTGAGACCGGTTTCAAATGGACCCCTGGACGGTTGAATTCCGTCGACGATCAGGTAATGCTCGGCCTCGCCCGTTTCAGACAGGCCCCGAAGCCCATCAAGCTGGATACACACCAGTGTCGGCCACCGACGCCAGATTAACGAGCTTGTGGCCGACAGAAACCCTCATACCAGCCGCGTGTGTATAGAACCACTAGTGGCCGTGTCGGCCATGATTTCAGATGGTCTCTGGACGGTTGCAGTCGCATGACCTGGCAATAGGGTCTCGCCACCATCCCTACCCGTCAGTTTCAGCTGGACTTGTGAGCGGTTGCAGACTTGCGACGGCTGGCACCAAACTGGTGTGTCGCCGTTTCAGTTGGATGCCGGAGCAAGTGTGGGCAACAGTGACGGAAACGCCACTTGACAGCACAGCAGTTACAGACGGCACCCAGAGCAGTTGCAGTACCATTCTATGAAAGGACGTCGCGAGTCCTCAGTTGCAGACGGCTCCTTGGGCGGTTGAAGCGAGGATACGGCTTTCTGCAAAGCCTACGAAGACCATGTTTCAGACGGAGCCGTGATCCATTGAACCTCCCGGCATGCCGTGTTGCCCGCCAGATACGACAGCTTCAGATGTATCCTTGTGTCTTGAAGCTCCGGTCATCGCCTAGTCGTGGATACGCGCATGGGATTCAAATGGGCATTGAGCGGTTGAGGCATGACCTACAGATCCGTCGTGTTAGTCTTCTTGCGAGGTACAGACGGACCCTTAGGCGGGTTGAATCCCGTTGCCGGCCACCCGGACGAACCAGAGGACCGGTTACAGACGGACCTTTGAGGGGTTACGCCACTTGCCGGTATTGGTGGTAGGTTACTGCAAAGACCGACACGAATAGTTGTCAATACAGAACCCAGCTGCGTGCCCGCCCACAGCGCCCACGCACGGGCGTTACCACGCCCGCCTGGACCCGCGGGCAAGCACACGCCCACAGTATGGCACGCCGGCAGGCGGCCACGCACGGATCCGTACACGGCGGCCGTGCCCGTCGCCGCACACAGTCCGGCGCTCACGAGCGGGAGCGCCCAGACGACGCCGCCGTGCCCGCACACGATCTCTTCCACGCCAACCGCGTCCGAGAGGGGGCCTGCCAGCTGGCGACCCAGCACCCGGGCAGTGTCGGCCAGGACCTCCTGGCTGCGGCCACGTGGCGCTACGAGAGCGGCCGCCCACGCGAATGCGTCGGCGAAGTCGACAAGCATGGCGACTGGGCCGCCAACGAAGCCACGCGCCTGTTCGATGCCGCGGACGTCCCGGCCGAGCAAGGCAGTGTGATTGAGCACTGCTTGCGCGCTCACGAGCGAGTCCTCCCGCACAGGCCGGCGCGATCACAGGTCCGATCACACCCGCACAGCCCAGCATTTTTTCCGCAACGCACAGACGGCAAGCCGGGAGCGACGGAATCAGTGTCACACGCTCCGTGGCTCCTACCCCCTGTTCCACGCAGCCCCCACGAC
>NZ_RDFA01000005.1 GCF_004118325.1 Halorientalis pallida
GCACCGTCGAGTACTGGACGTGAGCGTTCTCCTTGACGAACACCTCGACGCCGCCGCTGTGGAGGTTGAACGCGGAGTACTTCGGCGCGGAACAGCCCTCGATGTAGTGCACTTCGGAGTTCTCCTCGGCGATGATGAGCGTGTGCTCGAACTGGCCCATCCCGTCGGAGTTCATCCGGAAGTACGCCTGAACGGGCATGTCGACCGTGGTGTCCTCGGGGACGTAGACGAACGACCCGCCCGACCAGATAGCGCCGTGCAGCGCCGCGAACTTGTTGTCGCTGGGCGGCACGGCCTTGGTCATGAAGTACTCTTTGAGGATCTCTTCGTGCTCCTGGACCGCCTTGTCCATGTCACAGAAGATGACGCCTTTCTCCTCCCAGCGCTCCTGCATGTTCTGATAGACGATTTCGGACTCGTACTGGGCGCCCACGCCCGAAAGGGCGTTTTTCTCGGCTTCCGGAATGCCCAGTTTGTCGAATGTGTCCTGAATCTCGTCGGGGAGGTCCTCCCAGTTTTCGGCGCCGCCACGTGTCTCGATGTCCGGGCGGATGTACGGGACGATCTCGTCGACGTCGACCTCGGACAGGTCGGGTGCGCCTGGCCAGTCGTCGGGCATCGGCATCTGCTTGAACTGCTCGAGTGCGCGGAGCCGCCGGTCGAGCATCCACTGCGGTTCGTCCTTGTCCTCGGAAATGACCCGGATGGTCTCCTCCGTGAGGCCCTTCTCGGCTTTGAAGGCGGATTTCTCCTCCTTCTTGAATTCGAACCGGGCTTCCGTATCGGTTTCCTTGAGATGGTCTTGCTCTGAACTCATATACTTGAGTTGGGACTGCTGGGTAAAAAGTCTAGGTAACCCAAAACAAATTTAGTAACCACAATTAGTTAATTCCGTTAATCCAAACTATATCCATCAAACTACGAGCGATTGTTATAAAAAGTGCGAGGCGAAAACCCACGGCTGTAGCCGTGGGATGAAGCCGACAACCGGGAATCGAACCACGCTCCAGTAGCCGTCCGACTCACCAGTGTGTAAGAAACACCAGTGCTACGTATAAGATATGGAGGTGCGGCGTACTGTCCCCGTTGCACTCGACGTGGACAGCGACGACGCCGCACTCCTCGAAGACACTGTAGACACGTTCCTCTGGTCAGCACAGTACGTCGTAGACCACGCTTTCCAAGGCGAGTACGTCACCACCAGCAAAACCACACTTGACGACGAGACCTACGACGACGTGCGCGAGAAAACGGACGGCTTCAACGGTGGACTGGTGCAAGCCGCTCGGAACAAGGCCGCTGAAGCCTGCAAAAGCGTGGTTGAACGGTGGAAAAACGGAAAGACAGCGTCGAAGCCGACGTTCACCAGTCCACACGTCGTCTACGACCACCGAACCGCCACATTCCACGACGACTACGTATCTCTCGCCACCACAGACGGCAGGATTGAAGCCGACTACGTACTGCCCGACGAGGACAGTGAGACACCGCACTCCAAGTACCTGTTTTCAACCGAGTACGAAACCACGGGTTCGGAACTACACTACCAAGACGGCAACTGGGTACTTCACGTCCACTGCAAGACGGACGTGGAGTCCGACACGTCGGAGAAGGCAGCCACCGAGAACGGAACGGTTCTCGGGGTTGACCTCGGCGTGAACAACCTCGCCGTCGCTTCGACGGGCACGTTCTGGACGGGCGACGAGTTCGACCACTGGCGACGAGAGTACGAAAAGCGGCGTGGCTCACTCCAACAGCGCGGGACGCGCTGGGCGCACGAGAACATCCAATCCGTTGAACGGAAAGAGGAAGGCCGATTCCAGCTGGTGCTTCACCGCATCAGTAACGAACTCGTCGCAGAAGCCCGGGAGAACGGGTGTTCTGTGATTGCGTTCGAGGATTTGACCGACATCCGCGAGCGGACTGGCGCGTCGTGGGGCCACAAGTGGGCGTTCAACCGCCTCTACGAGTACGTCCAGTACAAGGCTGAAGAATACGGCATCACCGTAGAGCAGGTTGACCCTGAGAACACGTCACGGCGTTGCTCACACTGTGGATTCACGCACCCAGACAACCGCGAGGACGAAGACTTCGAGTGCCTAAGATGCGGGTACGAGAGCCACGCCGACTACAACGCTTCGAAGAACATCGGGTTACGGTATCTCCGTCGGAACCAAACTGGCTCCGGTGGAGGCGCACCCTTGGGCGTGCGCTTGAACAGCGGGACGCTGAACGTGAACGGGGGCTATTCTCCTGCCTCGCCAGAGGCCAGAACGGGAGTCCACGCTGAATCCCACCGCTTTGGCGGTGGGTAGCTCAACCGTATCGCGAACTGGGCTCCAGCATGGAGTCGTGTAATTTCGAAAAACCAGCAAGGAGATGTAACCGGTATGGGGTTCGGGTCGTTCGTGCCATGGTCACAGCAGGCGACACGGTGACGCTGCTTAACAAGAAAACAGAAACCCGCTATAGTAGTCACCAGAAGTCGTTGCTCGCTGTCTGTTCAGGGTGCAATCTCAAACTCGAACCGCGCCCCGCCATCGGGCCCGTCTGTCACAGACACCGTCCACCCGTGAGCCTCCACTATCCGTTTTACGATGGTTAGTCCGAATCCGGTGCCCCCACTCTTCGAAGAATGGCCTGGCTCGAAAATCTCTTCGCGCCTCTCTGCGAGAACCCCAGACCCATCGTCTTCGACGTAGATGGTGTCCTCATCGACGCGTCCGACACGAACAGTCACGTCCGTGCCACCGTGTTCGATAGCGTTTCGGAACAGATTCTCGAATACGTGTCGTAACCGATCGCGATCGCCCTGGAACGTCATCTCGTCAGCTATCTCGAGGGTCGCCGCGTCGGTATCCACCGTTCCCCAGCACTTCCCGACGAGGTCGGTCAGACTGACCATCTCCGTTTCGTCTATCGTCTCACCCTGTCGAGCGAGTGTCAACGTGTCAATGACGATTGCTTCCATCCGGTCGAGTGCCTGTACGAGTGGCCCCAGATGTTCGCTCTCCCGTTGTTCGTCGAGGAGTGTTGCGCGGGCCTGTGCGACGTTGAGCGGATTGCGGAGGTCGTGAGAGATGACACTCGCAAACTCGTCGAGCCGCTCCTTTTGACTACGAAGCTGTCGTTCCCGTTCGACACGGTCGGTGACGTTTCGGGTGATTCCCACGAGACGGGTTACGTCGCCGTCAGTGAGTACCGGTGCGAGGTTCGTCTGCCAGATGCGTGCCTCCTCGTTGACTCGCAGTTCTTCCTGATACGAGATCGGCTCACGAGCTTTGACACACCGGTGGTAGTTTGCCTCGAGTTCTGCTCCCGCTTGTTCACCAAACACGTTTCGAGGCGTTTCTCCGCGGACCTCTTCGGTCGTGATTCCGGTTTGACGCTCGTATGCCGGACTGAGCCGGTCGAACTCGAACGTGATATCGTTCTCTGAAGTGTCGACATCGATGAAAAATATCGCGTCCTCTGCATTGTCCAAGAGGGTCTCGTACTCGCCAGCGAGTTCGCGGAGTTCGCGTTCACGGTTTTTCCGTTCGGTAATCTCACGACTGTTGAGGAGAATACCGTCGATGACATCGTCGTCGAGTCGGTTCCGCATCGTGGCCTCGATCCAGCACCACGACCCGTCGGCGTGTTTGAATCGGACTTCGACGGTCCGGGGTTCATCCGGGGTCTCCAGAACGGCTGCGACCGCGTCGGCGTTTCGTTCCCGGTCGTCCGGATGCACGAACTCGTAGCCAGTGTTCCCGACCAGTTCCTCTGGCTCGTAGCCGAGCACTCGTGTGACGGCGGGGCTCACGTACGTTATCGTTCCCTCTCCGTCGATGATCGTGGCGACGTCGTTCGACTTTTCGACCAGCGTCCGATGCAGGTCTGTCTGCTTCTCGTTCCGAGTTTCCGAAGGCCCAGTGTCTTTCATTGGTCAGCGGTGTTCGACGGGTGTTCCCCGAACGGATGCGTCGGCGGACATCCGAGGGAGACTCACTACGATACCTGTTCCACGTGATGTGTCATCCACGAAGGTGACTTCGCCCCCGTACAGCGAGACAGTCCAGTGAACGATCCAGAGCCCGAGTCCAGTACCGTGCTGGAGCGGTGTTTCCTCGCCCCGTTTGATGGTTTTCAGTTCGTGAGCTGGAATCCCCGGTCCGTTATCGATAATCTCGATGTCGATCCACTCTTCGGACCGCCTTTCACTGGATGGCCTGGCGGTAACCATCACCTCGGGAACCGGTTTATCGTTGTGGATGACAGCGTTGTCCAGTAGTTCCTCCAGTACCAGTCGCAACCGGCGATCCGCTCGAGCGTAGAGTGGATCGGGATCGTTGAAATTGAATGAAGCGGTCGGATGCTCCTCGGAAAAGGTGGTGACGACGTCACCAACTAACTCCGTCACGTTAGTGACGGTCTCGGCTGATACGTCCCTCTCGAACAGTGAGCGTACAGTACCAGCTTTGTCACTCAGCGTCGCCAGGGCGTTCACTTGTTCTTCGATCGCGTTCACGTGCGCCCGGGCTTCGTCGTCGCTCAGTGATTCACGGAGTAGGTCGGCCCGACCCCGAATGACGGTCATTCCGTTCTTGAGGTTGTGGCGCAGGACGCGATTGAGCACGTTGAGTTGCTGTTTTCGCAGCCGACGATTCGTCACGTCGGCTTCGATCGTGACGAAGTGTGTGATTTCTCCGTCGTCGTTCCCGATGGGCGAGATCGTCTGGTCGACGTGGTACAACTCCCCGTTTTTGCGCTGATTGATGAGGTTCGCATTCCACTGCTCGCCCGAGAGAATCGTCTGCCACATCCGATCGTAGAACTCCTCGTCCTGTTTCCCCGACTTGATAATGCGAGGCGTCTGACCGACGGCCTCCGCACGAGTATAGCCGGATCGGGCTTCGAATTTCGGATTCACGTACTCGATAGTCCCGTCCCTGTCAGTGATGAAGACTGCATGCCCTGCATTTTCGACAGCTTTTTTGAACAGTTGGAGGTCCATCTCGCGCTCTTTGCGCTCGGAAACGTCCTCCTGAAATCCGACGTAGTTCACGACGGTGCCAGTGTCGTCTCTCACCGGCGCGATACTGACGCGATTCCAGAACTGGCTGCCGTCCTTCCGGTAATTCCGGAGTTCCACAGACACCGGTTCGTCGTTTTCAACCGCCGTCCGCATTTCAGCGACTGGTTCACCACGCGTCGCCCCTCCCTGAAGGAACCGACAGTTCCGCCCGAGCGCCTCTTCCTCAGAATACCCCGTCAGCGCCTCGAATCCCTCGTTGACGTAGATCATCGGGCTGTCCTCCCGGTCGGGGTCGGTGATTGTGATCCCGACGGGTGCTTTGTCCATCGCCTGAGACTTCAGCTCGAGTTCTCGTTCGTACGCTTTCCGTTCAGTCACGTCGCGTGCAGAGAGGATTACCGGTGACTGTTTGGAATCCTCGAGCGTCGCAGCCGACATCTCCAACTGTCGCTTTTCTCCCCTTTTTGTTTGACACGTGAGGTCGTCGGTCGATCCCTGTCCGGTCTCCTGCACGTCTTCCAGAAAGGACCGAAATCGCTCGCGATCATCGGCGTGAATCGTCTCCGTCGGCGAGACAGAGAGCAATTCGTCACGCGAGTATCCCACGAGGTCACACGCCGCCGGATTACACTCGGTGATCTCGTCGACAGAAGGCGCAACCACGAAGATCGCGTCGTTCGCCGAATCGAACAGCCGCTGAAAGCGAATCTGGACGTCCTCGTAGCGCTTGGACAACTCCACCGACTGCTCGCGTCTGGCCAGCAAATTTCCGACCCGACGAAACAGGGTCGTCCGGTCGACGGGTGCAGCCACCACTTCGTCGATGAGTGGGGCCCCGTCGCCGTTCTGCTCGGACGGCAGCGGGACAGTTCCCCTCGACCCCTCCTGTTGGATCAGCAGTACGGGAGTGAACGTCGGATGGACCTCGTTTTTATGCTCCCGTAACGCGTCTCGATACGTCGGTACCATCCGTTCACCAACGAGGTAACAATCGACGGGCTGGAGGGTGTCGTCGGCGATGACGTCGTACCGCTCGTCGAGAAATTCTTCGAGGGCTTGCCGGTCGTTGTCCCCGTGTATGAGGAGCTGGATGGTGTGTTTCTCACTCATTTCGCGACTCGACTGACCGGTCATGATTGGTCGGTCGTCCGGTGGGACTCGTCCGGAACGGGATACGTCGAACGACGCTGCATGATTCCCCGAACGGCGTCGAACGGTCCTTCGATAACCAGTCCCTCGCCGGACTCGATAGCGAACCGGTGGAACCGGCTGTCGAAGTCCCCGAGCCGCTTTTTTATAACCCCGATCGCTCGGTCCAGTTCGCCGTCAACCTCCACGTAGGAGAGGAACACGATATTGTCCGCGATGTAGCTGGTGTTCGTACTCGTAGCTTCCGGGATGCCGGTGAGGCGGTCCGCCTCGTCCGTGATGATGACTGCGATCCCCCGATTCTTGAGGATCCGGGTGAGACCGTGCAGCCGCCGAACGAGTCGCTGCTCGTTGCCCTGGAGCGAGATCTTGTAGCCCGAGAGCCCGTCGATGAACACCGCGTCCGGCGCGTGCTCGTCGACCTGGTCGAGGACGTGGTGATCGAACTCCTCGGCGGAACGCACGAGCGGTTCTGTCTCTGTCAGCCATAGTGCCCCCTCCGCTTGCATCTCCGAAATCGGCAGTCCGAGGGTTTCCGAGCGATGGGCGAACTGGTCGATAGATTCCTCGAAGAGGTAGCCGAGTGCTGTCCCACCGTCCTGGACGATGCCCGACAGTATCTGTGCCCCGGTGGTGGATTTTCCGATGCCGGTCGGACCGCTGATAAACGAGACGGTCCCGCGTTCGATTCCGCCACCGAGGAGCCCGTCGAGGGCTTCGTGTCCGGTGGATACGAGTTCCGGATCGAACGTTCGGTTGTCGTGTTTCGGGATGCTCTGTGGGTAGACTTCGATCCCGTGCTCGCGGATTTCGAGTCCGTGGGTGCCGTCGATCTGTCCGAGGCCACGGTGCTTCGGGACCGCGATCCGGCGCTCGTGCTCGTCGAGGTACAGGTTGATGACGCCGTCGCTGAGCGATTCGAAGTCGTCGTGGGTGGTCTCGCGAGTCCGTTCCCGGTCGAGTGTTCGCGTTGCGACTGTCGTCACCTGCCGGTCCCGGAGAAACCGGATGAGCGATTGCAACCGCTTCCGGTACTGATATTGGTCCCGCTCCACGTACTGGAGTTGTGTTATCGGGTCGATGAGAATTCGGGCCGGGTCGACATCCTCGATTACGTGTTTGATGTCCTGTGTGAATTGCTCGGATTCGACTTCGGTCGCCTCGACCAGGTTGTACGACTTGTCCTCGGCGAAAAAGTCCGTCCCGGGCCCGATGTCCAAAAACTCGGCGTCCCGAATGTCGATATCGAGTCGTGCTGCGTTGACGAGAATGTCGTGTCTGGACTCTTCACCGTGGATGTAGACCACTGTCTCGTCGGCATCGAGCCCTGCTCGCAGGAAGTGCTGGCCGAGCAGCGACTTCCCGGTTCCCGAGGCGCCCTGGACGAGGTACGTACGGCCCCGGATGTACCCTCCCCTGAGCAGTTCGTCCAGTTCGGGGACACCTGACGCTACCAGTTCGATCTCCTCGGACATCGAGTCGCTGGTGTCGTCAGGCATCGTATATCATGTCTTGAGACTGGGACCTGGGCAAAATAAGCTGGCGGTCTAGATAACTGGAAAAATATAAGAAATCTAAAATATTCCCGCTCAGTGTGTAGTTTCGACGCCGGTAATCTCGAAGCGTACGCCGTCCATCTCGCTGTCGGTCACGCGGATTTCCCAGCCATGAGCCTCCACAAGTGAGACCGACTCCAGTGCCATTGTTAGCGGTTGAGTACCCCTTTAGAAAAGATCGGGGTCACGTCTCCCCTCGAACGGTTGACGACCTCGGTGATGCATTCGATATCGATACAGTACTGTTCCTGCGCAAATGAACGCGAGGACCTGGTGTGAGGACATGGAGTCACACCTCTCCATCGCGATCTAGCATCCGTCCCTCAGTCTCGGATGTTTGGTGCCCGCCGTCGGGTGCGGCCGCCGACTCCGGCGTCGCCTCGATGCCAGGCCCGGAGCCTGACTCGGTGTCGAAATCCGACACCTGATCGTGCAGTTCTTCAGCGAGCGCAGACAGTTGCTGGATGTTCTCCGAGGCCTCGGACAGGGACGCGGTCTGTTCTTCGGTCGCAGCAGAGACGTTGCTCGCCTCGGCCGCAGTTTGCTGACTGACGCTGGAGACCTCGTCAACCATCGAGACCACTTCCTCCGAGGAGGCCGCCTGGTCGTCGGTCGCCTCGCTGATCTCCCGGATGCCGCTTTCGGCCTCCTGAACGGCGTTGGCGATCTCATCGAACATCTCGATGGCGTCCTCAATCGTGTCAGACCCGCGTTGCACCTGCTCGCTCATCTGCTGCATCCCCTCGACGGTATCCCCCGTGGTTGCCTGGACTTCGTCGATGCGCTGCTCGATGTCGGCAGTTGCCTTGCCAGCTTCCTCTGCCAACGATTTGATTTCGTTTGCCACGACGCCAAATCCTTCGCCCGCTTCGCCGGCACGAGCGGCCTCGATCGACGCGTTCAGTGCCAGCATGTTCGTCTGCTCGGCGATCTCGTTGATCATTTCGACGATTTCACCGATCTGATTCATTTTCTCGTCGAGCGTTTCGACCTGCGTGGCTGCCTCCTCGGCACGAGTTTCGATCGACTGGATCTCCTCGGTCGCCTCAGATGCGTACTGCCGGCCGGTCTCGCCGCGTTCGACGGCCGTGCTGGCAGTTGTAGCCACCTCCTCAGCCGAGGAGGCAATCTCCTCGACGGTCGCGGACATGTCGTTCATTTCGCTGGCCACCTCCTGGAGGCTCTCGCTTTGCGTGTCCGCACCGCGTGAGATCTCTTCGACTGATTCCGCAACCTGTTCGCTGGCCTGTTCAATCTCCTCCGAACTGCTCGTCACTTCTTCGCTCGAGGTTGCGACATCGTCCGCGATGGACTGGACACGTTCGACGCTCGTATTCAGTTGGTCGATTCCGTCTTCGAAGTCACTCAGTGTGGATCCAAACGTTCCCGGGTAGTCCGTGTCGATGTCCTGATCGAGTTGTCCGTCCTTCAGCTTCCGGCTCGCAGTTGTGATCTGTGTGAAACTCTCCGACAACTGGGTGGTCCCGGTCGCAAGATCTTCCAGCACGTCGCCGTACTGCCCGGGTCGGTCGGTGTCGATATTTTGATCGATGACGCCCTGCTGGAGGTCGTCACTCACACCCCGGATCTCCTCGAAACTCCCGGCGAGTTCGTCCGCACCCGCTTCGAGATCGGCGACAGTCTCCCCGTACTGGCCCGGATAGTCCGCCTCGAACTCCCAGCCGAGATCGCCCTGTCGTAGGCCACGGCTGGCGGTTCCGATCTGCGAGAACACGCCTCGAAGGTTCGACTGCATCTCACTGAACGCCTCGATCATCCGGCCGAGTTCGTCGTCTTCGACGTGGTCGTCGAGATCGTTGTCGAGGTCGCCGTCACTGACAGCCTGTGCAGTCTCCTCCAACTTGGTGATCGGCGGGATGATCCGTCCGGCCACGAACAGGCCGACGGCAATCGCGAGAACGAACGACACGAGAGTCAGTCCGAGAAGTAACCACTGGACCGTCGCTGTGGTGCTGTCTGCCGACGCGACTGCTGCTTCTTTGTCCTCGACAGCGAGCTCTTCGAGCGTGTGTGCGTCCTCGCGCATGTCCGTCAGTATCGGGTCCAGTTCTGCCATTTGCTGTCTGGCACGCTCCGTCTCACCGGCTTCTGCTGCGTCGAACACCTCCTGGGCGACGGCCGTGTACTCCTGGTGTCTGGACTGCAAGTCGGCGAAGGCCTGTTGTTCTTCCTCGCTCAGGTCGCTTTCATCCAGCTGCTGTGCCCACTCTTCGAAGTGGGAATTGGCCTCCTCGAAGTCGGCTCTGGCCCCGTCCTCGTCGAGCAGCGCCGCTTGAACCGCTATCTGTTGTTCCTCGACGGCGACCAGCATCTCCATGGACGCGTCGATGTCATCAGCGTCCTCGGAGATGACGTGGGCTTCGCCATCGACGGCGCCCACGGCCTGGTACCCGACCAATCCTGTCACACCGACCAGCAACGCTACGAGCACGAACGCCAGGATGAGTTTCGGCCGCAAGTCGAACCGATCGATTTTCACCTTCTCCAGCATGCCACACACTCTCACGACCAACCCAATAATTAGTGACTCTAGATAACAGGATGAGTATCACGGCTGAGAACCAACCATCGTCTCGATCGGCAACTTCTCCGTCCGAAGCGTTCCTAGAGGTTGCATTGGAGAACACCGACTGAGTCGTGCTCCTGGTAGTGTGCCGGTATCTAGAGGCGGGACTTATGCTCGCGTTCGATCCACACACGTCTATGTCCGATTCGCCGCAGTACGGCCGAGACGATTTTGGACGTGGCGGCCTCAACGATCAGCTGGACGCGGACTCGCTTGTTGGCGAGATCGGCCTGGATAGGTCCGAAATCCGGTGGCGGAAGGATTTCGTCGGTTTCACCGACGACGATGTCCGTCGTCTTCGGACGTATCGAGATGACTTCGCGGACAACGCCGACCAGGTGGCCGAGGACTTCTACGACAACCTGACCGACCACGAAGAGACAGTCGAGGTTATCGGGCGGTCGCCCAAGAACGTCGAGCAACTCAAGCGGACGCAATCGGCGTATCTCGTGACGCTTGCCGATGGCGAGTACGGCACGGACTACTTCCGGGACCGGGCCCGTATCGGCAAACTCCACGATATACTGGATATGCCGATGAAACACTACCTCGGCCAGTATGGCGTCTACTACGATCTCATTCTCCCGCTGGTGGGCGACCGCCTCGTCGAATCACTCACAGAGCGCCTGACCGACGCTGTCGCAGACGGTGGGACCGAACCTGCCTCTGGCGGGGGAGAGGACGCGCTGAATCCCGGACCTGATCTCTCGCGTCGCGCGATCGAAACAGCGGTCGAAACGGAGGTCGACGACGCCGTACAGGATATCCTCGCGATTCTCCGAATCATCAATCTCGACATGCAGGTCGTCACCGACACCTACATCCACTCATACAGCCAGCAACTTGAGGAGGAGATCGAGCGCAACGAACGACTGATGGCCGACGTCGAAGAAGATGTGAAGCAACCGGTGAGTGACCTCCAGACGAGCGCCGAGGATGTCGCCGAGAGCGCCACTGCAATCAGTGACGCAGCGACGCAACAGTCCGAACGGGTGGACGAGATTTCGTCTGAGGTAGCGAACCTCTCGGCGACAATCGAGGAGGTCGCCTCGACAGCCGATCAGGTCGAAAGTGCGAGCGACCGGTCCGAAACCCTCGCCGAAGACGGCAAGGAAGCCGCCGACACTGCTGTTGGGGTCATGGACGATATTGGCGACGCTGTAAACGAAGTGGCGGACGATGTCACCTCGTTACGGAACCGTGTCCAGCAGATAGACGAGTTCGTCGATGCGATTGACGGCATCGCCGAACAGACGAACATCCTCGCGCTGAACGCATCGATCGAGGCCGCCCGTGCCGGGAAAGCGGGTGAAGGATTTGCCGTCGTCGCAGACGAAATCAAGTCACTCGCGAAGGAGTCACAGACACACGCCAGTGATATCGAGACGATGGTCGATGAGATTCAGACCGATGCCGAGGAGACGGCGGCCAATCTCGCTGACACCACCGAGCAGGTTGATCGGGGCATCGAGCAGGTTCAGGACGCTATGGACAGTCTGACTGAAATCGTCGAAGCTGTCACCGAAACAGCGAACGGAATCAGCGAGGTCGCAGACGCGACCGACGATCAGGCTGCTGCTGCCGAAGAGATCGCGTCGATGGTCGACGAGGTGGTCGATCGGACCGACCGCGTCGCAGAAGAGATCGAGAGTCTGGCTGCGGCGAACGAGGAACAGGCGGCGATGGTCTCCGAAGTCGAGGAGTCAGTAATGCGCCTGTCCGGTGAACGCTCCGCGACGGACGGCGGGCGTGATACCGTCACCACGACCAATCCCGACGCGGTATCGATTCCAGACGACCTCCCCGAGGACATGCCGGACTTCGTGATCGAAACGCTCTCCGAGGAGCAACTGCGAGAGGTGGCTATCGGGAACCATGATGCGACAGACCTGCTGTGATGAGGGGCTTCCAGCCGAGAACGGGTCGTGCCGATAGCGACAACAGACGCCGGAGATAGAAACGAGGGAGTAATACTGAATGGATTCACGTTCGGATGCGTCGATGGACCTCCGTGATAGTATCGAGTACATCAGACACCGCGAGAAGGAACTCCGTTTGTTCAACGTTGGCCCGACAGAGCGGATAGACGAGGAACTCAGGGCGTATTTCGAGACATTGAACGTGCGAATTACCGTCGACCGAACGGCATCTGGGAAACCGGAAGGCGTCGCAGTCCTCAGCAACGCGACCGAAGTGCTCGCCCTCGTCGACGTCGCGAGCCTCCAGGAGTTACTCAAAGACGCGCCGACAGGAGTCGGCCAGTTCGGTATTGCCGACGGGAAATACGAGGACATCCTCCGTCATCTCAAGGAGACCTCCTTCACGTCGTACGATACGGAACAGTTGCTATACGGGTCCCGGGAAATCGAGGACCGTGCCCGTCGGGTCGGCCAGGGTACGATTCACGCGGGGTTTCAGCAGTGCTCGGTCATGGCGGAACAACGATCCGTCTACACCGATCTCGCTCGTCGAGGGGTCGCTGTACACGCCTACGGCGTCCCCGACGCTACGCCACCGGATTTCGGTTCCGGGCACGTTCATGCAGTTTCGACGGCCGAGATTGCCGAAACGTGGTTTGTCGTTTTTAACGGCGGTGGCGACGATACGCAGAAGACTGCTTTAGTTGCCCGCGAAAGCGACGACATCGGATTTTACGGAATCTTGACGTACGATCCGGGATTCGTTGATCACCTGCTCGCTCACCTGAATCAGACCTACGACTCCTGAACCGACGACCTGACATCTCCCGTCTAAAGTTCACATGCGAGAGTGCATACCGAATGCCAATCTCTATACAAAAAACTAATGAATATCTGGTTGGAAGAAATATCACCACCATTCTAAAAATATGAAATCAGTAATATGTTATTTATATCTGGGTAAAAGACCGTGATGTGAAATGGGCGAACGGAATCGGCAGGATAGAGATGGCGAGGAAACGCAGTCGAATCGCGCCGACGCTGTCGAAGCCGATTTTGTTACGTGGCGTGATATTTTCGAGACTGAAGAGCGCACGTCAGAACGGGCCGAAGTAGTAGACGAAAACAGCGAGCTCGGAGAGAATGCCGAGAGACATCAGGAGCGAACGAACGCACTCGACGCGCTCAAACGGGCGCGTGAACTCTTTACTGGCCTGCCCGACGATATTGACGACAGTATTCGGACGTACGTCTCCGAACTCCCACAGTGGTTCCGGCGTTCGCCAACGATTGAGGCCAGGATCCGGGTGGGAGACGATGTGTTCGAAACTGATGGATTCCATCAGACTACAGACACCCTGACAGCGAAGGCCTACACACGCATCGGAACATCTGTCTCGATAACAGTCGTCTGCACGGACCAGCAACCCAGCACGGGCCAGCGGGCGTGGACCGGAACCGAGCGGGAACTGGCCGAGGCGGTCGTCACACTCGTCAAATCAGCAATCACCCGTTGGGAGATAGACAGTCTGAAGCGCGTGTCCGATGGCGTTGCCGTACTCGACAGCGACCTCTCCTACGCATACGTGAACCAGGAGGCCGAACAGCTTCTCGGTCAAGACAGCGAGGAACTACGCGGTGAATACGTCTGGGACGTTTTCCCCGAAGCGGTTGACACCATCGCCGAAGAGAAAATCCAGACGGCTCTCGATACGCAGTCATTGACATCCTTCGAGCGATATAATGCCGAAAAAGAGCAGTGGGTCGAAGCCAGAGTCCACCCGAGCGACGACGGCGTCGTCATCGTCTTCTCCCCCATCACCGACTCGAAAGTAGCCGAACGGGAACTGGATCACGTTCTGGAAACGATTCCCGTTGGAATCATCCTCCTGAACGCCGAGGGGGATATCACTCGCACAAACTCCCGTGCCGAAGAGTTACTTGGCCTGTCCAGACACAAGATGGATGAAAAGGGGTACACCCACCCCGACTGGGACATCTGGGACGAGGCGGGCAACCCGATCACGCGTGAGGACCATCCGATCACGCGTGTCTTTGAAACCGGCGAGACCATCCAGGGGTTCACTCACGGAATCACACTCCCGGACGGCTCCGAACGGTGGCTGTCGAGCAACGTCGCTCCCGTCAAGCGCGAGGACGGGTCTATCGAGCAGATCATCGTCGCGCTGGAAGACGTCACCGTCCCCAAACGTCTCGAACAGCTCATCAAGACGTTCCAGCCGGCCGACGAGATTCTCAACAACGCAACCGCGGGCGAGGAGACCAGACAGGCAATCTGTGAGTTGCTGACGGACACACGGGAATACCAGTACGCACGGATCAGTGAGCACACCCCGGACACAGAACTGATCGAGTCGGATCTCCAGGAAGGGGCGGGATCTGTCGCTGCCGACGAGTCGGTGCCTCTCCCGATACAATCGCAGACGGAGGTCGCTCCGGCAGCGGTCGCTGTCGAAACAGGCGAGATACAGGTGGTTACGAGGACCCAATCCGACTCACGGTTTGCGCGGTGGCGAGCGGACACACTGGACCACGGGTTCCAGGGTGGCGCTATCGTTCCGCTTCAGCACAGAGGTCGTGTCTACGGTCTACTCGTCCTGTACACACACCGTGGAGAGGCGTTCGGGGGCCGCGAGCAGACACTCCTGACGACGTTCGGTGAGCGGGTTGGGCAGGTCCTTCACTCACTCGAGACAGAGCGCATTCTCCACGCCGACAAAATGGCCGAGCTCACCTTCGAGAGTACTGACTCGGCGTCGTTTTTTGTCTCCACTTCTGAACAACTAGACTGTACGATCGAGATCAGGGACACGATTCCGGCCTCGGACGAGATGCTCGTCCACTATGCGTCCGTTCAGGGTGCGTCGGTGGATGCCCTCAGTGATCTCGCGGAGGACACGGACCGGGCCGCCCAGTTGCGACAGATCCGGCAGACGGAGGATTCGCCTGGCGGAGAACTCGAAATCGGGCTGCGCCGGCGGTCCCTAGCACAGACACTGGTCACAGAGGGTGCAGTCGTCACGACGGACACAGTAACTGACGGCCGGGCCGAAGTCGTTTGCGAAGTACCGCTCGGAACCGATATCGGGTCGCTTGTGGCACGTGTGCAGGAGTCGTTCCCGGAAACGACGTTGGTCTCAAAGCGTGAATACACTCCGGCCGCGAAGACTGATGCACACGCAGTCGGGCGGGTGCTGTGTGATATCTTCGAAACCGAACTCACGGACCGTCAACAACAGGTCCTGCGAGCTGCGATGTACGGGGGGTACTTCCAGTCACCGCGACAAAGTACGGCAACCGAGATCGCCGACGCGCTCTCACTGACCCAGTCGACGTTCTCCTATCATCTCCGAAATGCGCAGCAGACGCTTTTTGAACGGCTATTCGACCGAATAAACCGATAACCACCGACACTCTGTCGGAATTGTTCGAACTCACGGTCGTCCAGGACATCCTCGTGGGAGTGACGGATGGTCAGTGCTTGTCGGTGTCGGTCGGCCCATTCGCTGTCTGACTCTCTATGAGTGGCTGTCATCTGTAGATGCGGAGGGATTCAAATTCGACCTCGTAAAAACGCCGATGGGTGATGCACCATCTGCTGGATACATGCTCTATATTCAGCAAGAGTGCTGAACGGGATTACGGTGCCGGCGTCAGGCCCTCTCGGTACTCGATTCGGGCCCGCTCGTGTTCGTCGCGATAGGCCAGCGCCGGGCCATCCTCGTACTCGACGACGATGGCGTCCTCGAGAGCACGTCCGTCAGCGTGCGAGCCGTCGACGGCCCAGACGGGATCTAGCGGCTCGGTTGCCAGCGGGCTGGAGCCGGTAGTCTGGTCTGGCCAGACGCCGACCGAGCGCCAGTAGCGACGGATCTGTTCGAGACTCCGCTTGACTGTCTCCCGGATCGAGAGGTGGTCTGCTGACCGGTAGCCGTTCGGGTGGAAGAACTCACCCTTTAGTGCGGCGAGGTGGATCCCGTTCCAGTCCACACCGACGATATCCGCCGGTTCCTCGCCGGTCACACGCGGTTGCGTGAGTTCTTGAATCGTCTGGTACTGTTTCGGCGGACTCGCACCCAGCAGATGGACGCGCCGACCGCGCCAGTCGACGATGTTCGTATACTCGTCGGCGGTCTTGTCAGAGTACCCCATCGGGTACCCGAGGATCAGATCCTCGTCGATAGCGGGAACCGCCTCGCGGCACTTCGGAACGATAATGATCTCGACGTCGGGAAACGAGGCTTTCAGCTCTCGGGCCGTCCGGCTGTATTCGCGCCCTTCGTCCCGAGTGTATGCATCGCCGAGCATCGCGACGTTGGGCTCTAACTGCTGGAACCGGCGCAGGTACCGATCAATGTCGGGGTCCCGGAAGTCGTTGTCGAGAATCTGGACTGGGACATCGACGTTTCGGGGCGTTTGCTGGTAGGTGTAGTCCTCGCGGATCCCGACTGAGAAACCGAGGGCGAAAGCATCGATGACACGGTGCTAACGGAAGCCCACCCCTTCAGGGGTGGGTCTAAGCGATAGGCACAGGGAAACCATTCACCATCCTGACGCCCGGCCCGTGATTCCCACGTCAGCTACTCCCCGTCCACTGGCCACCACACGACAGCACGGCCACCAACCTTCCACCGCTCTACGTCACCCCGCTCTTCCAACTCACGCAACCGCCGCAAGACTGATTGCTTCCCCACATCCAGCTCGTCCGCCAGCAATGGTGCGTTCGCCACCGGCTTCTCCACTTCGTCAAACGCCGCCAACACTTCTTTACAGGTCACGTCTCGCGGCCGCCCCATACCATCCTCAGCCATACCTCATCCTACGCATCCCCATATCTAAAACACCGCCCGTCCACAGCATTTATACTTCCAATACACGTACAACATAACACGACGATGGCGGCCCAAACCGAGGAAGAACGCACGCGCACCAACACCTTCCAACTCCAACCCAAGGAAAACTGGAAGCGGGTGTGCCTCATCGAACTCCTCGACCCCGCGGCCGCCCTCGTCAACATCGTCACCTACCACCGTCGCCAAGCATACTTCGACGACGAACAGACGCGGAACGACGTCTGGAACGCCATCACCAAAACTGAGATACGCGATCGCTTCCAACCCACGCTCGGCCGCGCCATCACCGACAAACTACTCGACAAGTGCGACGAAACGTGGGACGGCTTCTTCACCCAGCTCGACGACTACCACGATGGCGACCGAGAAGACAGGCCCAGCCCGCCCGGCTACTGTAAAGACGGCGGCCAGCGGGTGTTGAAAACCGTCGTCCGCAACGACGCCTACACGGTAGAGTGGGGTGAACATTCGCGGATCGAACTCGCACTCGGCAGCGAATTAAAAGAAAAATACGGCATCCCATTCAACCAGCGTCTCCGCGTCCCCATCCGCGGCAACCCGCAGTACGAGGGGCACGGTGGTCGCTTGGAACTGGTGTACGACCGCAGCACCGAATCGTTCACAGCACACCAACCCGTTACCTTCCGCCACGACACAACACGGGCCGCTGCGTCCGGCGACGAGGACGTGGTGGCCGCCGTGGACGTCGGTGCCAACAACTTCGTCGCCGTCACCACCACCAACGGTCATCAAGCCGTGTTCGACGCCCGTCCCCTCTTCGACCGCTTCCACCGCATCACGGAACGCATCGCGGAATTGCAATCCCAACTTCCAGACGGCGAACACTCGAGTCGGTTGATCGAGAAGTTGTACGACCGGCGTCGGCGGCAGCGCGACCACGCTCAAGACGCCCTCATCAGATACCTCGCCCGCCTTTTCGAGGAGTGGGGTGTCGGGGAAGTGTACGTCGGCAAGCTGGACGACGTGCGCGAGGAGCACTGGTCAGCGGTTGTGAACGAGAAGACGGACTTGTTTTGGGCGCACGGCCGCTTCCGCCGCCGGATGCACGAGGTGTTGGATGGCGAATGCGGGATCAACGTTGAGGAGGAGTCGGAAGCCAGCACGTCGTCGCGGTGTCCGCAGTGTGGTGAAGAGGAAAGTGTTGGACGGAATGGAGACGTGTTCCAGTGCGGTGGATGCGGATTTGAAGGGCATAGTGATGTGGTGGGGAGCGAGAACTTCCTCTCTGAGGTGGTGGATGGCAATGTTGAGTTCAACACGGGAAGGCCGATGGCTCGGCCTGCGGACTCTGGGCAGAACGGCCCCGAGTGGAGACACCGTGAGGTGCCCCGCCTTGAGTGGGATGATCACGAGTGGCGACGCCGTGGTCACTCGACCAAAGAGGAGCCCGCAAACCGGAGTACCCGTAAGGGGAATCTTGCCTCCGGGGTGTCCCGCTAACGGGAATCACCCACGGGGGAATCCCACCCCTTCAGGGGTGGGAGGAAGTCAAGAACGGCGCTCGGTGGAGGAATCCAATCCAGTCGGCGCGCTGTGCCTCGTCGATGGTCGTTGCTGACCAGGAAGCTCGTGCCTCGGAGGACATCTGGACCACGGCCGCACTGAAGTGTGCGCCCAGCTGGTCGGGGGCAGCACAAACCTTGGTGCGGGACCCTCGTCCCGTGTCTTAACCAACAGGCCGGGAGAATACGCGGAAAAAGCGCCACTCTCCCTCTGAATGTTGGTTAACGCAGACCAGTCTGGTGGTCCAGCGGCGCCGTCGACGAGACGTGGTCGTTGAGCAGGTCGACCGCCGTCGGGTCGAAGAGGTCCGAGACGTGCCGGACGTTCCAAAGGCCGGACTGGTACACCTCGGACTTCTCCGAGTGGTATCCGAGCCAGTCAAGATCAGAAGGGCCGGCAGTCCGACGGTAGTGGCTGACGAGCGCGATTAGGTTCTGCTCGATCACCGCTCGGTCTGCATCGGGACCCGGTTCGCCGGGGACATCCGCCCACAGGAACGGAAGGTCGCCGATATACGCCGATACCTGCTGCTTGAGATTGTGCGCTAGAACAGTTCTACTGCGAGCCCATCGACGTGAGTGTAATCTCTGTCACTGGTAACGACTGGTTCGTTGTACTGCAGTCCGGTTGCGGCTACGAGTGCATCTCCAGGCCCGAGTTCGGGCTTGCTGTCACTGATGATATGCTGGCCCTCCAGCGCGCCAGCTTGTCGTGCAATCTTCCCGTCCACGTCGACGACTGGCTTGTTCGCCATCAGCGCCTCGTACTTTCTAGCGTTCTCAAATGACTTAGAGCCTGCACCGACGCCAACGTACAGTTCTTGAATAACGATCGTCGGCACCCTGAGTGGGACATCTGCCTTTTCCAACGCAGCAGCCTTCTCTATCGCGTCTTGATTTTGGTTATCTAACTCAATCAGAAACTCTGTGTCCAAGATCATTCGTTATCATCGATTCCCATCCGCTCCAGTCGCGCTTTGGAATCGGCGATGCCCTTGCTCTCAGACTGTTCCAGTGCGTCCCGATGCGTTTCTGCATCCACAACAGGCTCTCCATCCGCAAAGTCCAGTAGCGTCCACTCACTCGTCAGTCGTTCAATGGCCTCGCTGAACGTCTCATCCTCCTGTTTCTGGTTCTTAATCCGCTCGTAGACATCATCTTCGAGGCGGACCTGATGGCTCATGCTAATACGTCGTTGACAGCGGGAGTTAGATGTTTCGCCGTGGAAGGGTTGTCGAGGAACAGTCACCCGGCGAAATCGACCCCTGGACTTCGAAGCCGAGTTTTTGATCCTCTTAACAGGTCCTAATCAGCGGTCTCAACGGTTTCAATGACTTCCTGCGCGGTGTTCGAGATCCGGCTGAGCCGGTCGTGGACAGTTTCTGGTGCGTCCCCATCCCACGCAGCGAGGTAGAACCGGGAGTTTGCTGCATCGAGGCCGAAGTGCCGACAGACGACGTAGGCGACGGCCTCGGCTTCGACTTCGATCTTCGCTTCTTCGTCGTCCTCGTCCGGCTCGAAGTGGAGGATCGCGTGTGCGATTTCGTGGATCAGTGTCCGCGCGAGGTCGGCACTGTTGTCCCGGTCCTGAACTTCGATGACCGGGTGCATTGTCACGGGACTGCGCCGCTTGCAGATGCCCTTACTCGACCCGTGCTTCCACTGGTCGGGGGCGACGATGTCCACCTCGAACCCAAGCTCCTCGCCGGCGTCGATCAGCGCGTCGACCAGGCCGTCGGGGTCACCATGGGCCTCGGCATCGAGTTCGGGGAGCGGCTCGCCCTCGGTCTGGCTTACGTCGAAGACGGAGGTCGGCTTGAATCCGACCAGCCCCTCTGGCCAGTTGTCCGGGTCCGTCTCGTCGTAGTCACAGTCGATGTTGTCGTGGTACGACGGCGCATTCTCGCATTTGGGACACTGATTGGTGATGATCGGTGCCCAGATCCAGATCGCGCTCTCGCCTTCCGTGACGTGACGGTCGAACTCGTTTTGCCACGTCCAGTAGCCGGCGACCGTCGTCGCCTCGGGGCACTGCAACTTGATCAGGAGCGTATTGCGATGGGAGTAGTCGTGGAACTTGCTCTGGACGTCCAGCCACTCCTGGAACTGCTCGCTGGCGAGGGCTTCGTCGGTCAAGTCGGCAAGGTCCTCGACCCAGCTATCCAGGCGCTCGCGCATATCATCGGCTCGCGAGTCGGACTCGTCGAACGCGACGGTCGGTTTCTGCTCAGTCGTGTCGTCGGTCTCCTCGGAGTGTGTTGTCGACATTAGTCTGGTTCGGAAGCACTCTCGATGGAATGCTCCCTCACCCCACCTGGGGAAACAAACACACCGAGGAGAGGCTGTGAGGTGGATTTGGACTACTCCTGCCCACAGAGCCAGCAGCCACAATCCTCGAAGGGCACATCAGCCTTGCTGGTGATCTCGCCCGCTTCGCGGATCCCATCGCGGATCTTGCGAGCTTTCTGCAGGAGTTTCGCCCGCCGGTCGGCATCGAAGGGATACGTCGTATCTGCAGGCCACGGACGGATTTCGAGGTTCTTGCGATTGACGTAGACAATTTGACCCGCCTCAGCGTCCAGCGCGTCCATGTATAGCGTTAGTTGATCCAGATGCCGGTCGGTCGGCGGGTTGAAATTGTACCACCCACCCCGGGTTTTGAAGTCGTACACAATGCCCTGCTCGGGGTTCCACAGGTCGGCGCGGCCAGTCACGCGGATCTCTTCGCCGTTGACTGGATTGGTGTAGGTCTCTTGGATCTCGCGTTCGAACTCACAGTTGGGGAACTGATCGGCCAGTTCTGACTGAAGCCACTCGTGGACGAGTGTTCCCGCTCGGAAAGTCCCGAGGGTATCCGTGTCGAAGTCCTTCAGGCCGAGTTTGGCGAGCGTTGCCTGGCGCTTGCACTTGGCCAACTGCGAGGGATGGAACGTAACGGCGTCCCGTTCGACGTGGCTGTCCTGCTCGGCAGTGTCACGGATCGTCTGCCCGATCTGAGCTTCCCAGTCCACTGGATCTGGGGTCGGTTGTGCGACTGCGCGGTCGGTGTCAGTGTCAGAATTCTCGTTCGACATATGCTCTCTTGGGGGAGGATTCCCCCACCCATCAGGGGGCACAAACCTCTGGGAGAGCATCTGCGAACCGTTTAGTACAGGTGAATGATGTATCGTCCTGGTCAGCGCCCTATCTAGTCTCTGACAAGCGCTGCGTGCTGAATAGATCACGCGAGATTTTCAAAGAGACGTTGCGAAATTTTCTTGATCGTCCTATCATCACACGTATAATTGGCGGGCCAGGTCAGCCACTAAAAAGAGTCGTACTGTTGCTGGTACAACTTCAAAATTCAGGATTTACACTGGTCCGCATGAAGACCTCATACATATCTCGGGTGTGAAGACGAGTGAAATTTCCACTCCTATCCGTCAGGTTGCCGATCGCTTCGCCCTGAATCGAGTGAGCAAACATCCACCCGAGAATCAACGCCATGTAGTTCCCCGTGTGTTCGTGGGTGCTCACCCAGTTGTCGGTCTCCGACGTGTCCGTGGGAATCGGTGATTCTCGTTCCGGTGTCGACACGAGCACGAAGATGTAGATGTCTGTCTCGGAATCCGGATCGATACTCGGGAATCCGGATTCGGCCTCGCCGAAGGCAAACTCAAACTCGTCACCGCCGTATGTATACATCGGACTGCCTTGTTTAATCCAGGGAAAGCGTAGCGATCAGTCTTTGATGGCTTGTTCGAGGTTGTAGACGGCGGCGGTCAGCACCAGTTCATGAAATTCGCGATACCAAGCGCGAGCTCTGACAGCGGACCCGTGCCGGTGTTTGATGGCCGAGAACGCGGTTTTGGCCATTCAGCGCTGCCCGTAAGTCTCGCTGTCCAACCGTGCGTTATGTGCGTGATCATAGTGCGCGAACAGTCGGTGTTTGATTAGTGGCCGGACGCGCTCAGGCCGGAGGGCGTCCCGCAGTGATTGGTCGTCGTAACCTTCGTCTCCGGCGAGACTCTCTACGTTGTCGGTTTTGCGCAGTGCCACTCGACGGCCCACCTGTGTATCGTGGGGCCAGTGTGCCGACACGTGAATGTCCAGAATGGCTCACGAGTCTGTATCAACCAGCCCGTCGTTTTCAACGTCTATATGTCGCGATTCGAGCGGTTTAAGTAGCGACTGGATGCCGCTTCCCGGTTGAAAATGTGGCATCCAGGGCGCTGTGATCACCAGGATCGCACTGGGCTGCTGCCCGGTCGAGCAGTTGCCGCCAGAGACGGGTTGGCACCCGATCAAACGACCGACACAGTGTCGAGGGTGCCGGGAATCCCCAGCGGGACAACTGCAAGAGAGCGCGGAGACATTCCATCTCACTCGCCCAGTCGACGAGTTCGCGGTAACTCGCGTCTATATGAATGCGCAAAAAGTGCAGTGTGAGATGCTTTCAACCGGCAAATCCATTGTCAGTCGGGTCGCTCACCACCGCCGTGGGGCTGGCAGCACAGCGCTTTTGAGCCAGCGATGCCGCTTGCTTAACGAAGCAGAAGAGGAGTTTAGGCATATTTCCTCTCTCCGCTTCGCTTCCGCCTTCAGAGCAACGCTATCCGACTGCCACCACTCGATTCAACAGAGCAGACAGAAGGTATGTCCAAACTCGTGGCCGAGTCCCCGAATTCCCCTGAGAAATGTAAGACTAGATATCAAAAATATATATGTGTGTTACCATGCAACATTGAGCCCGCGAATGACGAACCATGGCCCGGCAGCCGAACCGATGACACTAGTCTCGGCGTTTGATACGCTTGCTCATTCGCATGGAGCGAAGACAGCGATCAGAACGGATAACACGGAATTAACGTATACAGATTTGGACGAGCGCACAGCAAAGCTCGCCAACATCTTCCGGTCGCTCGGGCTTGAAAGTCAGGATTCGGTTGGCATCCTGATGGAGAATCGCTCTGAATTCATTGTCACACAGATCGCAGCAGCACGAGCAGGAATCGTTGTTGTACCATTAAATAGCGCTATCGACAAACACTCTTTCGAGTCCATTCTAGCGGGTGCGAACGTTCGAACTCTCGTCGTCGGGCCAACGATGTTCGACCTCGCAAAAGAAATCCAGCAGACCAATTTCAAGTCTCTTGATATAATCGGTATCAAAGACAAAGCGGACCTGCCAATCGGGTTTCACGGGTTTGAAGAGCTGTTATTGAAAGCCGATGCTGATCCACCAGCTGTCACGGTCGACCCCGAGGATGCTGCAGCCATCCACTACACCGGTGGGACGACTGGGCAGCCAAAGGGGACACTGCACACACACTATTCGGTGTTACTGAACATCTATGCGCATATTCAGGAAGTTGAACTACGCCCCAACGACCGGCAGTTGTTGGTTACGCCACTCGGGCACTCAGCGGGACGTTTCGCTCTCGCTGGACTCGTAAACGGTGCAACGGTTGTCCTGCGAGAGCGAGTCGACAGCGAATCGTTACTACAACTCATTGAGGACGAATCGATTACGTGGACGTACCTCATTCCGACGATGATTTCAGACCTCCTCGAATCCCCGTCGGTAGAGGAGACTGACGTTGAGTCACTCCAAACGCTCGTGTATGGTTCTGCCCCGATTACACCGTCCCGCCTCAAGGAGGGACTAGAGGTATTCGGAGACATCTTCATCCAGTTCTACGGATTGGCAGAAGTACCGAACATCGCAACGATTCTTCCGAAAGCACACCACCGCCCAGAGGATGAAGAGTCACTGAAATCAGCCGGATTTCCAGCGACTCTCGTGGAGGTCAGGTTATTTTCCGACGAATTGGATTTCGACGACAATATTGGTGAGGTTGGTATCAAAGCTCCGTACGCGGTCGGGGAGTATTTAGATGGAACATCAACCCATGACAGCGATGGCTGGATCAAAACGGGTGACATCGGCCGTATCGACGACGAAGGACGACTGGTCCTTCTCGACCGGAAACAAGACATAATCATCGCTGGCGGGGAGCCGGTGTATTCGACAGAAGTGGAAGATGTGATTCAGCGACATCCAGACGTTCATCAAGTCGCCGTTATCGGTATTCCAGAATCAGCACATGAGAGAGTCCGAATGCACGACCTGACCGTAGAACAGTCCATCAAAGCGGTCATCGTTCCGGAGGGTGACGCGGAAATCACTCTCGAAGAGCTACAGGAATACTGTGGCGAACAGCTTTCGGAGCGGATAGTAATTGAATCACTAGACACGGTAGGAAAGCTCCCAGAGACAGCATACGGAAAAATCGATAAACGACTGCTGAAAGAGCCGTATTGGTGACTTTCGGCGATGGTATCGTCCAGACTCCGCGTTGAGTTCCGTGTGGAACCAACCACAGAATTGGAGGTTATTCAATCAGCCACTGATAGCGACTCGGTCGAATTGGACAACGCCATATATGCGGGCGACGGTCAGTGGTACCAGCATCTAACGGTAACGACCGACCTACCAGTGGGGAGTATTCGAGGCCACCTCTCGGATGGTGTCGTGACCGAACTGGTCGCCCTCTCACCGGCCGAGGAGAGCGATTTGACGTATTATATTCTGGCACTCATGGAGGAACCGGACCCCTTCGTCGTCTCGGAGGTTACCGAAGTTAAAAGCATTCCCCACCGAATTCGACTGGTAGATGGACAGTTGACTGTCACGACCTCCGTTGAGGACTGGGAACATCTGAAGCGCGTCGCTGAACACCTCGAAGCCAGTTACCGCAACTTCGAATTATTGAGCACCTCACAGAAGGCTTGGACGGGGACACCGCTTGGGACGAATCAATTAAAACACGCTGTCCGTGGGGAGGTGAGCGAATCGCAACTTGAACTACTAGCTGAGGCCTACCGAAACGGATACTTTGATGTCCCGCAAGCAGTGACGGCGAAAGAATTGGCGAGCATTCTCGGGACGAGTCAATCCACGTTGAGCGAAGCATTACGCAACGCACAGTATACACTATTCGAGATCCTGTTCGGAGAAAAATAGTTCACTACACCCATCTTAAATTAGCGATATTAATCGGCGGGGTTCGGAGCAATGTTCATGATCATTTGTGTGAAACACGGTAGCGCATCGCACGGTAGACGATCACGGAGAAAAATACGGAAGGCAACATGGCAACAGAGAACAACCACAATCCAGAGCTTCTATCGCTGGACACCGGCGGAACAATGACAGATTCGTTCGCTGTGGACCAGCAAGGGCGTTATACGGTTGGGAAAGCACAGACTACACCAGACGACGAATCCCAGGGAGTCACTGATTCGTTCAACGACGCACTCGGCAAGTGGGGGACCTCCATTAAGGACGGGTCGGGGACGCTCCAGGGGACCGTGTATTCGGGAACCGCAATGCTGAATCGACTCCTCGAACGCGAGGGCGACGCCGAGATTGGGCTCATTACGAACAGGGGGTTCGAGGACACACACCGATTCGGGCGAGGAATTCAATCGTGGGCAGACCTCTCCTATGCAGGACGGCTCCATGCTCGCGAACACGAACATCCCGATCCGATCGTCCCACGAGAGAACATTAGAGGCGTACGAGGGAGAGTCCGCCTCGACGGGACTGAGATGGTACCGCTCAACGAGGGGGAGGCCAAGAAATCCATCGCGGACCTCCTCGACCGAGACGTAGACGTCATCTGCGTCACGCTGCTGTATTCGTACCAGAACCCGGAGCACGAACAGCGCCTCAAAGAAATCGCTGAAGACGTCAAGGCCGAACGCGGAGACGAGACACCGGTCTGGCTATCCAGCGACCAAAATCCCGTTCGAGGAGAGCTGCCACGGCTCAATAGCCTTGTACTCGAGGGATATGCTGTCGAACCCTCCCGTAAACAGTTATACAACATCGAGGACGCGCTCGAACAGCGCGGCTACGAGGCGCCGTTCAGGGTGCTCACGTCCTCCGGCGGGACCGTCGCTCCGGACCATGACTGGCTCGTTGAGACGATGATTTCGGGGCCGATTGGTGGAATATTCGGTGGTGAGTACCTTGCAGATCACCTCGACGTTGACAACCTCGTCTGTTCGGACGTCGGCGGCACGAGCTTCGACGTTGGCCTCATCACAGAAGGCCACTACCCGACGCGATGGGACCAGTCGCTTGCGAAATTCATGGTCAACATCCCGATGGCAGCGATGGATACGATCGGGTCTGGCACTGGGTCGTACGTTCGCGTCGACCGCGCCTCAAATAGACTCGAGGTCGGTCCCGATAGTGCTGGATATCTTGTCGGGGTGTCAAACGAGGAATCCGGTCTCGAAACGCCGACAGTAACCGACTGTACGGCGATGTTGGGCTATATCAACCCGGACTACTTCCTCGGCGGTGATATTCCGCTGAACGTTGATCGGGCAGAGGAGTACATCGAGGACCAGATCGCCGAACCCCTCAATCAAGATCCAGTCGAAACTGCCCGCGGTGTCCTCGATATCGTCGAACGTAACATGACGAACGAACTCCGGGGAATGATTCTCGGCCTTGGCTACTCCCCAGAGAACTACACGCTTGCCTCCTATGGCGGTGGTGGTCCGCTCCACGCCGCGGGATACACACGCGACGTTGATTTCCAAGACGTGTTGATTCCGGAGTGGGCGGCTGCGTTCTCTGCCTTCGGGTGTGCGACTGCTGATTACTCGTATCGATACGACCGATCGCTGGACCTCGTTATCCAGCCTGATATGAGTAATGCCGAGCAAGCCGCTGAAGCGCTTACAGACACATTCTTGGGCCTGAAAGAACAGGCTATCGAAGCCTTCGAGCGGGACGACATCGACATTGAGAAGACCAAATTCAAGCCGGGCGTCCGGATGCAGTACGCCGGGATGTTAGACGACATCGAAATCTCCATCCCCGATGAGATGTGGGACGGCGAGATTGCGGCAGAAGACATCGAACTGCTCATCGACAAATACGAAGAGGAATTCGCGAAGGTGTTCAAGCGCGCTGCCAAGAGCCCAGAGTTGGGATATATGATTACCGTTGCTGTCGGCACGGGTATCGCCCCGTCGCCGAAACCGTCGATTCCTGACGAGGACCTCGTCAGCGCTGACGACCCACCCAACGAGGCGTACAAGGACGGACGCGAGATTTACTGGGACAGTGAGTGGCACGATGCGTCTATCCTCGAAATGGAGCACATCCAGCCCGGCAATACCGTCACCGGCCCGGCCGTCATCGAAGCGCCGGCCACGACGATCCTCGTGCCACCCGGTTTCGAAGCACCGCTCGATAACAACCGAATCTACCACCTCACAAAGCAATGAGTCAGGAACCAGAGACAACACAAGGAATCGCATCCGACGAATACGATCGCGTCGAGCCGCCAATCGGGTGGGACGGCCAAACCCTACAGGAGATGCTCGACGAAAGCGAGCAGTTGCTGGAAGACACCGGTCGGTATCACGGCCGCGAGCGGCTCGAAATGAAAGAGGACGAGCCGTTCCAGTACGAGCGGATGTTCTCGAGACTACGCGGGGCCCTCGTGAACGCTCGGGAAACTGCGCTCCATATCAGTGCGTCTGCTATCGTCCGCGAAATCGGTGAACTCGCGTTCCAGCTCTACACCCCCGAAGGCGACTGTATCGCCACCTCGACCGGTATCATCGTCCACGTTCACACGGGGAGTCTCGCGATCAAGTACATGATCGAGGAGGGGTACGAGCACGGGCGGACGATTCAACCTGGGGACATTTTCTGCAACAACGACAACGATCTCGGCAACGTCCACACGGCGGACGTTCACACACTTATCCCGATATTTTACGATGACGAGTTGATTGCGTGGGCGGACGGTGTCACCCACGAGGTCGACATCGGTGGTTCGACCCGAGGTCACGACCAACTGGCCAGCACGACCCGTTACGAAGACGGCTTGTACGCAACGTGTGAGAAGATCGGCGAAAACGACGAGGTCTATCAAGACTGGCGCGATCGGGCCGAACGCGGCACCCGGACGCCGATGTTCTGGGACCTCGACGAGAAGTGTCGGGTTGCGGGCGCTCACATGATTCGTGAGGCGCTCACCGATCTGGTCGATGAAGTCGGCGTCGAGAGATACAAAGAGTTCACCCGCGAGGCGATCGAGGAAGGCCGCCAGACACTCGAGTCCCGCGTTCAAGAGCGGCTCTTCCCAGGCACCTACCGCGATGCGAGTTTCATGCCAGTGCCGTTCAAGGAGGAAGGCTGGAACCCAGTCTCGCAGAAAAATATGCTCAACCATCTTCCCGTGGAGATGGAAGTCGGCGGCGACGGTGGACTCTCCTTGGATATGACGGGTGCGAGTCCCCCTGGACCACACCCATACAACTGTGCTGAAGGCTCGATGCAGGGTGGCCTCTGGGTATCGCTAACCCAGTGTCTACTGCACGATGGGAAGGTCAACGACGGGTCGTACTTCGCGGTGGACGCGAACTTCCCCGAAGGAAGCGTCGTCAATCCACAAGATCCGAGCCTCTCGTATCACACCGCCTGGGGATCAATAATGCCGACGTATCAGGCAGTCTGGAAGAACATCTCAAGGGCGTTCTTCGCACGCGGGTTCCGTGAAGAGGTCAACACTGGCTACAGTGAGTCCGGTGACACGATGTCGGGCGGCGGGTTCAATGAAGTAACCGACGAATACTTCCCCATCGCTCCGTTCGATCTCTCGTGTCAGGGAATGGGTGCAAGCGCCTCACGAGATGGACTCGATTACGCCTACACTATGTGGAACCCTGAAACAGACATGGGTGACATCGAGGAGTGGGAACTCATCGAGCAAGGACTCCCGTTCCTCAGCCGTCATATAAAGCCTAACACCGCTGGCCACGGTAAGTACCGAGGTGGATCGGGCTGGGAGACGCTCCGCGTCGTCGACCGGAGCTATGATATGTCGCTTTACAAGCACGTCCGTCCAGGGGTAACAAACAGTACCTCGGGTATGCACGGTGGATATCCGCAGGCAACGAACTACTCAGTTAGAGTCCATAACACGGATCTCGAGGAGCAGTTCGAGGATGCTGAATACCCGATAAGCGACAAGGTTCCCGGAGACCTCGAGGAAGATGTTGACGGGGACGTCGTCCGGACCGAACGCGGGATTTACTTCCCGACTACGTTCGAGAATCACGACCTCGTTTATTACCACATGGGCGGTGGCCCAGGATATGGGGACCCCCTTGACCGACCCTTCGATCTCCTCAAGGAAGACCTTGAAAAGGAGATTTACACGCCGGATGTCGTCGAGAGCGTCTACGGCGTCGTCGGTGACCTCGACGAAGAGGAACGTGAGTTCGAAATCGACCACGACGCAACCGAAGAACGCCGAGAGGAAATCAGAGAGCAGCGCCGCGAAGAATCTCAGTCGGTTCGGTCGTTCATCGACGAGGAACGCGACCGACTCGTTGATAGAGATCTAAGCGACCCGGCCCGCCGGATGTACAGCGGGGTCTTCGATCGTGGCGACGACTGGAGCGACGAATTCCGCGAGTTCTGGGACCTGCCTGAGAACTTCGAAATCAACATGGAGTGATACACGATGTCGACCGACAAATCACAAATCGAGAAGCTGATCGATGGAACGCTACCGTGGCCAGAACTCCGGGATGATGTCCTTCCTGACCCGAAGGACCCCGAGCGATTTGAGACCACAATTGAGATTCTACAGGAGCGGGTCGATTGGGACGACCGAATACTCGTTCCCCTCAACGACCACTTGTACGTGGTTGCAGGCGATGACGGACGGACGGTCAAAGCCGAATGTGGTCACGAGCTCTGTAGTGCAGATGAGAACTGGAAACTGGAGTGTGACATCCGTGCCCGCGAAGAACAGGAGGAAACCGCCGAGCTGTATCCCGAATTGATGACTCCGGACCCCGACTGGACGTTCCAGATTCGGGAATACTTCTGTCCAGAGTGTTATTCACTGCTCGACGTTGAAGCCGTTCCAGCCGGATATCCGATCTTACAGAAGTTCGAGCCGGATATCGACACGTTCTACGAAGAGTGGCTTGACCAACCCGTTCCAGACGGGCAGTAGCGGAGGTCAGTTTTTAACCACCGATTTTCGATACGATTCCATGATTGAAACAGACGCACATGCACGGACGCTAAACTCGGTCTTCGAAAAGAGCCTCCGCAAGTACGCCGATAGGGTTGCAGTCCAGTTCGAGGACGAATCGCTCACCTATGCCGAACTGGATGCTAGGGCGAACGCCTTCGCCCACGCGCTCGCCGACCACGATGTCGGCCCCAACGACCGGGTCGCATTGATGCTGACGAACCGGGTTGAGTACCTGATTGCCGATCTTGGTGTCATCAAAGCCGGTGCCACGAAGGTCCCACTCAATGATCAACTGACTGCGGCGGAGTTCGAGTACATGCTTAACGACTCCCATGCGGGGACTGTCGTGTGTGGGCCAGCATTCGTCGATACCGTCGACGACCTGCGGTCCTCACTTGACGACGTCGAGACGTTCGTCGGGGTGTCGGATGGGGAATCACTCCCCGAGAGTTTTGTGCCGTTCGAGGAGTTCACACGAGAGGCGTCTGCCCCACCTGAAACGGTAATTGAACCGTCCGATTTCGTGGGGCACTACTACACTGGTGGAACGACAGGGAAGCCGAAAGGCGTCCTTCATACCCACGAGAACATGATGGTAAACGCGTACTCCCATATTATTGAGCTCGGGATTACCGCCGACGACACGATGTTGCTGATGACGCCGCTTCCTCACTCCGCAGGCGCATTCCTCTGGGCGGGTCTCCTCGCTGGCGCCACAGTTGTCGTCCGCGATGGATTCGACATCGATGTCGCTCTCTCGACAATTGAGAATGAATCCGTAACGTGGACGTTCATGGTTCCGACCATGATTTATCGGGTCTTGGATTCGCCACAGCTGTCAGACCACGATACGTCATCTATAGATACGCTAGTCTACGGTGCCGCACCGATGACGCCGGCCCGGTTGCGCGAAGGATTAGGTGCATTCGGACCGGTATTTTTGCAGTTCTACGGGCAGACTGAAGTTCCGAACCTGATAACGACGTTCGGCAAGCAGGAGCACCAAATTGCCGTGGAACGCGACCAGACGGACCGGCTCTCATCTGCAGGCCAAGCCTGCCTCATGAGTGACGTGAAAATCGTCGATGTAGAAACCGGTGAGGAACTTCCGCACGGCGAAGAGGGTGAAGTTCTGGCCACCGCACCGTACACAATGGAGAGCTACCACGAACGACCCGAAGCCACCGAAGAGACAGTTACCGATGGTTGGGTACGTACCGGTGATATCGGCCGAATCGATGAGGACGGATATGTGTACCTCCTCGACCGTGCGAGTGATATGATAATTACTGGTGGGATGAACGTTTATTCCACAGAGGTCGAAGAGTCACTCGGCGAACACGACGATATCAAGGAAGTCGCCGTGATCGGGATCCCCGACGAGGAGTGGGGTGAAATCGTCACCGCAATTTGTGTCCGACGAGATGAGGCGACCCTTACCGCGTCGGATATCTTCTCGTTCGCGAATGAGCAGTTAGCTGACTATAAGAAGCCGAAACGCGTCGAATTCGTCGACGAGATCCCAAAGACACCGTACGGGAAAATGGATAAAAAGGCACTTCGCGACGAATACTGGAAAAGAGAAGACCGGGAAATCAGCTAAGCGCTGTATTTTTAATTTGATATAAATTGGCGGCAGCTGTCAAAGAGTCAAACTCCGAGGCATTCATTTGGTTCTGCTTGTGGAAAGCCGTCAAACCCTTTTTGCGAGCCATTTACCAAAATCAGAGCCTGTCATACAATAGTTCTCGATGGGTATAATTCTCAGTCTAGAGGTTGAATGGAACCGTTGAATGGCGAAATCATAGTCTTAGGAGTGAATTTAGGGCTGTAAGCTCTTGAGAAGCACGTTGTTGATTTTTAGAGGACGGCGTCAAGAGCATATTTGAGTGCTTCGTCACCTGGTTTTCTGTAGAGTTCGCGGCGGAGCTGAAAGGCTTTGAGATACGGCGTTAGCTTGTCTTTTGACACTCCTCGGTGGGGCGAGAGCCACCGTCGCGTCAGCGACGCGTGGCTCTCGCAGGTGTTGACGTGAATATCGCCGTCAGCGTATTCTCCATCGCCGTGGACGACGTATTTGCGGGTGAAAGCGTCGTCCTCGTCGAGTGGATCATAGGCCCGAAATCCGTCCGTATAGACGGTCAGCAACTCCTCATCGTGGTCAGCCAGCAGGAGTCGAATCGTCGATCCATCAACGGATTTCGCTGGCACGACGTACCGGTCGCCCGAATCACGATCGGCCAGCGTAAACACCGGCGGTTTGTCGCCGTCGTACGATCCTCGGCCACGCGAGCGCGACTCTTGATCGCGCTCGCGGCCTTTGAGGCCAGCAGAGACGTACACTTCGTCAATTTCGACCGGTCCAGACAGCGTAATCGAAGGCGCGTCGAGCGCTCTGGCGAAGCGCTCGACGCGCCGCCTCACCGTTCTGTACGAAAGATCGAGTTCCGCCTCAATCTGTTGAATGCTCGTGTTAACCCGTAAGAACACGTAGATCGTGAAGTACCACTCCTTCAGCGAGAGCTTCGAGTGGGCGAAGATTGTGTCGGTCTTGTCGTTGAACGTTCGACCGCAATTCTTACACAAATCTCGTTGATACACCCGATAGCTGCCGTTTCTGACCGTTGGGTCAGAACGGCAGCGGGGGCACTCAACGCCATCACGCCAGCGAACCTGTTGGAGCAGGTCCGCTGCAGCCGATTCCGACACGAACCGGCTTATCGGGAACATATCGGGCACCGCTGGCGCGGTGCCCTTGCCCTCTTCGACTTTCAGCCACAGCTCTCGCTATCAACAATCTACTTCGCAAGAGCGAGGGCTGTATAATCGCCAGGTAGAGGGCGTGAGACGTATTCCATGACACCCTGTGAAATCCGCTGCAATCGGTATCTTTGCACCGCCCGAGACGATCGTACAGCCGAAGCCGTAATAGTACTCTTCAGCTGTTGGGTCGTAGTTCCACGACGCAGCGTCGTTATACTGGATCGCTTCGATGTGCGTCGAGTCAATGGAGTATGTTGAGTCGAGCAGGCCGCGGGCGGCGGCCTGCTTGACGAGCCTGTCGAAGAGATCGTCGATGACGTGTTCGAGATCGGTGAGAAAGCGGTCAACCGTGTCCCTGGATGGCGGTTTGGTGAGTCCGAAATAGTACCAGACGAGGCCGTGCTGGAGTTCTCGTGCAACCGGACGCGTTCCGTAGATGTCCTTGTTATAACAGTGCAAAAAGCCTCAAAATAGTTCTGGTGGCTGATCCACTCGTGTTCGCCCCCGCTTTGAGGGGGCGAACACGTCGTACTCCAGCAGAAACTCGAACTCAAGGTGCTCAAACAGCGGTACTGTCTCGGTAGCCGCGACATTCAAGAAGTCGTCGACTGAAGCTACGTCTTGCAGGCCGTCGGAGCTGGTGTACACAGTTTTCAAGCCCTGCGGCCTCCCTTGCGAGGCTTTCTATGACACGCTCTTGTTCAATCATAGTAACTGAGACGTACTACCACACTCGAAAAGGCGACATTTGTCTGAACATCCGTGATTTCGATGCGAACGCGCTCCCCCCCCAGGCTAATCGTCGGTCCGCGGAGCCAGAAGGAACCGGACAGTCCCTTAACCTCCTCCTCCGCGTGAACGCGGAGGAATCCCGCCACGGGATTTCAGGCCGAGTGTAGCAGCCTGTTGGTTTCAAGACGCATACGTTCCACGTGTCATCTGCTGGGTTTCAGCATCTGCATGGCTGTCTTGTGGCCCAGTCAAAGAGGCCCCACCCGTAGTCGAGTCATCGTCACCGGCCTTCTGCCGGGAAGCCCGGTCGCTTCGGCGGTGACTCTCTCCACTACGGTAGTGGTCTGCAATGTTTATCGCCCCGTTTACGTCAGCCTGATACTCACCGACCCAACAGCCGTCGTTCGAGCATCTGAACGTCGCCTGTCGTGGTCGGGAGCCGTGTTCACCACAGGCATGGCACGCCTTCGACGTGTTCCGGGGATTCACCGTTGCGACGGGAATCCCCGTCTCAGTGGCTTTGTAGCGAATCTGTGCGTGAAGCTTGGCAAAGCCCCACCCGTGCAACCGCCGATTCATGTACTCGCCGTAGTCCATGCTCTCGCGGATGTACGTCAGGTCTTCCAGTACCAATACCGGGTTCTCGACGGACTCGGCATACTCAACGACTTCACGGGTCACACGGTGGAACACGTCGTCAATCTGGTCCCACAGTGCGTCACCGTAGGATTCTGCGATTCGCTTACTGCCGCGCTGCTGAAGCCGTCGCTTGGCGGTGAAGTAGGTTTTGCGGAGCCGACGAACGGCCTTGCCGTCGTGGGCCCACAGTTCGGGGCGAACAGGAGAACCACTCTCGTCGCGGTGACACACCGTGACGAGACTCGCTTCTCCAATGTCTACACCGATGGGCGTTTGCTCGTCGGCGGACGCCGCAGATTTGTCCTCCACGTCGCGGGTAGCGGTGATGTGAAGATACCACATTCCGTCCCGCTCGAACAACCGACTTTCACCCATCTCGGCGTCGTCTGCGTACAGCGCTTCAAGCCACTCCCGCTGGTCGGGATTGGCCCGAGCCGGAATCCAGAGGTGGTAATCCTCGTGGTGCGGGACTTTGACGTACCACTCGATAGCGTTCTGTGGCTGATGGTCGAGTTGCAGTCCCTCGTTGGTGAACCGCACCGGGTGGTCGTCGTGAAGCTCGTCGGCGTCGTAGCTGTTGTGGAGTTGCGGGACGTACTGCTTGAGGGCGTTTTTCGCGTAGCCGCTCAGGTCGTACTCGACAACCACGTCGTTGGCGGCTGCCTGTGTGTCACAGCCAGCGGCGAAGGCGGCCTGAAGCGCCTGCTGGTAGGCATCCCGTGTCTCGCGAAGCTTCTGTCGCTTGTGGACGGTCGGGTCCACAAGCTTCAGTTCTAGCGTTTTCGTGACTTCGCCCATCGTCGCTGTACTCCATCTCTGGGTTGGGAGAGACATATACCTCAGCCATCCAGGGTGAAAGTGAAACGGTGGGAAATCCGGCACTGCAATAGAGCGGTGGATTGTCACACTCTGCTGTCCGCTTGACCCTCGCCTGTTCGCTCCTCGCTTCCGACAGAGCGTCGGAACACTCGTCACTCACGGGAAGGCGGGGGTATGCGCTACTATCTCTATCAGCGTCGGGAAGTGGAGCGCGAACCACCAGCGGAATCGTGTTCCCGATCTGGAGGTGCCGCGTCGGCCCGCTCGGGAGCGCGCGGCTGATCTCGCTGAGGTGATCGAGATTAAACTTCGAAGCCGCTTCCGCCGGCTCGAACGCGACCAGATCCCCGGGTTCGAGCCGGTACGTGACGCTGTCCATGTCTCCATTAGCATCGAACCGAAGTTCTGGCTTGTCCTCATCAACGACGACATAGAGATGCTCACTCACCTTCTTGCCGGCGGTGACCGCGAGGTCAAGGTCGTCTTCGTCGAGCTGGCACATCGCTGGGTACTCCAGATCCGGGAGGCCCGGTGCCTGACGGATCGACCTCGGGTCGATCAGCAAGAGCGTACACGTCATCTCGTCCGAGCTAACCTGGAGTGTGTTCGTCTGGGGGTCCAGGACGAGTTGGGCTAGCTCCTCGTCGACGACCGACAGCACTTCGTCCAACCGGTTGACGTTCACACCGAGACCGCCAGTCGTGCTCTCGAACTGTTTGAACGACTGGGCATCGACTTGGAGGTCGACCATTTCGACCTGGGCCGGATCCGACGCCTGAATTTGGATGCCGCTGTCGTCGACGGCGATTCGACACTCGTCGACGATTGGATCGACAGCGTTCACTATCGTTTTGAGTGTACTCACGCTGGCGGTCAGCTTGAATACGGCGGGGGGAGAGTCGCGGGCAGGAGAATCGTCGTCCTGCTCGGGTTCGTCGGCGGACTGAGCCTGCGTGTCCTGTTCGGGTGTCGGTTCGACTTCGTCTGCGGAGTCTGCTTCGGTCGACATTGATGGCCTCCACTCGACCGGGGTGAACAAACTGCCCCTGTATTCCCCCGCTTAGGGGAGAACGGTCACAAGCCGGGCGGACCAGTAATTGAGTCGGAAACTGCTGTAGCCTTCAGAGAGCCAGTAGGTCCTGACAGTCGCGATACGCTCTAGCGAATCGGCCGGATCCTCCCAGGCAAACTCGTAGCCAGCGACAATTCGCTCGTCGACGACGTCGCCCACCTCGTGTTCGGGCCCGTCCCAATTGATCGCGACCGTGTGGTCGCCATTGGGTGGTTTGATCCGACCTCGATCCGCAACTTCGACACTAGATGGCGTCTTCGCGACCGTTCCCAGCGTCGCGAGGTCCGCCGCCCCCATGCTGAACGACTCGTCACCTGCGGAGTGGACACTGTGTTTCACGTCACCCCGAACGGTGTGGTACTCGGCCCGTTCGATATCGACGTCCTTCGCTTCCTCGAGCAGACGCACGAAGTGGGCAAGTCCGTGGAGGATCTGGTCGTTTTCCTCTTCCATGTCAAGCCGCGTGTCGCCGGCCTGGATCTCACTACTCCGTCGACCCTGCCCTCCATCTGGACGATCGACGGGCATACAGCTGCACAACAGCGACCCTTCTGGTCCGGTCAGGATCCACGGGTATGGGCCACACGGGATGACGGTGTAGTCCGTTGCACTGTACCTGCCGCCGCCAGTGAGCACCCGCAGGGCTTTCTCTAGAGCATCCCCGTCGATGCCGTAGCCGTATGCCTCGCAGCACCCGTCGACGTGGGTCACAAGGGGGGCGATCCCGTCGAAGCTCCCGTAGGTATCCGGGATCCCCCAGATCTCGCCACTGCTGAATTCCTCGACGTACTCGGCAACCTCACCGTCCACGATCCACCGGGTTTGCTGGGGACTGACGTGGCCGGCGCCGGTCTGGATCGAAGATGCTGGCCGTCGCGTCTGGAGGCCCCACTCGGTATCGGACGATTCCCACTCGGGAGCATCGGATCGATCGGGAGCCTCGGTCAGCCGAGCACACCGGGCGACGCTGGTCGGGGCAGGATCGAGGTCTTCTTCTGTACTTCCGAACGCGCTCAGAGACGTGCGAGAGTCGGTCATGGTAGTCTTGGGAGGATCAGTTCTCCCACCTCTCTGGGAGACAAAAAACAAGGTACGAGCCGGTCAGGACTCGTTCGCTTCGAGGACGAGGCTGACGGTCCTGGTCGCTAACTCCTCGAACCTGTCGGCGACGTCGTCGCGACCGCTACGACGGAGCGAGTGTGCAGTCACCCTGTGAGCGAACGCCAGAAGCAGGAGCTCTTGGTCAGCAAGTTCGATCTTGGGATTGACGCTGTCGGTGATTTCGGCCAGGGATGCGGCGGCGTCGAACGCCCGAGCGAGGTCGTCCAGATCGCCGGCGGTGGGATCGGACGCGTACTGGGCTGCTGTTCGGAGTGCTTCCCTGTGGGAGAGGGACTCGCCGACCGAGGGTTCGATCGTCGGTGCGCTGTTCGTCGGCTGTGCTGGTCCTGCAGCTGGAGAATTCTTTGTCGACATGGATTTGAGGAATTGCACTGCGGTTGGTTTTAGATTCGATCTTCAGCCTCCTGAGAGGGACAAACGACGCTGTTTGGTCGAGAGGACGAAAGGGGAGAGAACGTTGCTAGACGAGATCCTCGGCATCAAGTTCGTCGTCGTGGTACTCCTGGCCAGCCTTGTAGAACACGGGCAGGGCAGTCAGGGCGTAGACGGCCATGACCCCGACCATGAGCCAGTAGTCGCTGTAGAAGGCGCCGAGGCCGGCCAGGAGCATCGAGACAGCAAACGAATAGATGATGAAGTAGGCCATGAACCGCTGGTTTTCCCAGTAGCTGACGAAGTTTGCAGCCATCTCCGGGAGTGCGTCGACGAACTCGCTGCCGAATGTTTTCAGCGAGTCGGTCGATCCCCGGACGCTGGAAAGGAACCGTCTGATCATCCCAAGACTGGAACAGCCCCGTGGTCTTCTCCGTGGCGGCCGGTCCCTAGAAGTTCCGTCCCCTGCAGTTCGAAGGAGACGATATAGCCGTCACGAGAGAGCGATACAGTCGCTTCTTGGATGAGATGGTCGTTGCTGTCAGTCATCGATCGAGTCTTTCTTTCCTGCCAACAAAATTGCTGTGGAACATTACCTCCCCGAATTTCGAAGTGACGATTTCAGAAATCGCAATTTCCAGAATTGGGATGCTGACTGCCGGCCTGGGCTGTCGCTCACACACTCCTGAGGGGTCCAATGCAGACCGAAAACTATGGTTGTTGAGGCTAGCCCCTTTTTACAGAGGTAATTGAGATGCAGTATGAAATTTGAGCGGCAAAAGGTCCCGCAACCGGTCTACGGGACAGTCAACGTTTATCGAATCGGGGACACGCTCATCGATACCGGCCACGTCACCGAAGACTCCCGAATGGCGATGGCTGATGCGCTCGATAGCGGGAGGCTTGCCGATGTCGAGCGTGTGGTTCTGACCCACCCCCACATCGATCACGTCGGCGGGAGTCAGACACTGCCCGAACTTGCGGCGCTTCCTCACGTTGTCTTTGAGGGCGTGCCGTCGATTATCACTGACTTTCGGCGGTACCTCAAGCGCGTTCACGAAGAGATTCAGGAACGGAGTGTCGGGCTTGCCGCGGACCGAAGCGCCATCGATGAATCCTACTTCCCGATCGACGATTACGCCGAAGACGACATCCAGATCGGTCGCGTCGTCGGGGACGGCGATACGGTTCGATTGGGGGAGTATTCGTGTGAAGTCATCCATACCCCGGGCCACTCCAGACAGCATATGGCACTCTGGCATGCCGACAGCAAAACGATGTTCTCGGCGGATCTCGTATCGACGAACGGCCACTTCATGTACGGCCCGCTCTATGGAGATGTAGGCTCCTACATCGATTCCCTGCAACGACTGCGGACCTACGATGCGAATTGTTTGGTGCCGGGCCACGGTCCAGTCATTTCGGATCCAACGAAACGGATCGAGGAGGCACTCGGAAAGACTCGGAGGGCCATGAGTGGTATCAAGACAGCCGTGGAAACCACCAACGACCGAATCGCAGCCAGCCAACTCGCCAGAGAGGTGTTCGAAGCGACGGAGGAGACGATCGGGTTCCTCACGCTCGTCGTGTGTGAGTACTTGGAGTATCTCGAAGACGAAAATGAAGTCGTCATTTCGTACGCAGAGGACGGTATTTTTGCAGCATCAAGTTGAGCCGGGACACCGGTTCCATTGAAACAGTAGGAGGTGACCGCGGAGAAAGTCGCTTCGGAGTGCGTTGACGGTACATATTTTACAGTGGCGCTAGAGACTCCTAGGAACATCCACGAAACAATCGGGGCCTTGTAATGTCGAACCACTACATCACATCAGCAGACCATCTACCCGAGGAGTCACAGGCTGAAACCACGCTTCAGATCACAGACGCCCAGACAAAACGAATCTTTGAGGCACGCGTACGGATCGCACAGGACCCGGACAAACTCACCGATCCGGAGCCGGTGACAGTCGTCGCTGGCCCACACGAGAACGTCAGCGAAACCAGATATATCGAGCTCCTCGATGAAACCGATACGTCGGGCTTCGACCGAGAGTTGTTGACCCAGTTAGCGACCGAACAAGAGACCCGCTCGAATATCCTCAACACTCGGTCCGACGACCTGAGCGTACTACTCCGATATCTCGTCGAAACCGGCGAGTACGAATCAACTGCCAACGCGCTCCGCGAAATCGCCTTTAGTTACCTCGCTGCAGAACATCCGGCCCTCATCGACACCTACGCCGAGGTCCGTGAGGAGTTGGACGACGATCCGCTCGGGCGTGCTCTCGAGCAACGAGAGTGACCAATGGCTGCCAACTCGTTTCGCGACTATCTCGACCTGCTCGATGCGGATGGCTGGATTCGGACGTTCGAGGAGTCGGTATCATGGGACCTCGAAGCCAGTGCAGTGACGATGCTCGCTAATGTCCGTGATGGGCCGATTCCCTTTTTCCAGTCGATCGCAGGGCTGGAAACGGAGACGAAGCTGGTCGGTGATCCGTACCGCGGCCCCCGTTCCCGTCCGTGGGACCACTTTGCTCGTGCGCTGGGGTTTTCAGCGGGACTCTCGGGGCGCACGTACTACGACCGTGTCATCGACCGACTCCACACACCGACGGAGCCGCGACTCGTCGACCGACAGGACGCCCCCTGCAAAACGACGATCCGGACGGGCGGTGACGTCGACCTCCTCTCGTTTCCGTGGCCGTACATTCACGAGGGTGACGGGGGGCGATACTCGAACCTCCACACGGTCGTCGCACCGGATCCCGACACGGAGTGGGGGCGCTGGTCGAGCCATCGGATGATGCTCCACGACGATTCGCAGGCCAGTCTGCTGTTACTGGCCGGCGAGCAGGTCCCTAACCGGTACTACTATGACTACGAACCACGGGACGAACCGATGCCGATCGCAGTCGTCATCGGCGCGGAACCCACTGTCGAGTGCACTGCGGATATGTGGATTCCGTCCGGTCGGAGTGAAGCTGCCTTCGCGGGTGGACTCAAGAACGGGCCCGTAACTCTCGTCGAGTGCGAGACGAGTGACCTGTACGTCCCGGCGACGGCCGAGCTGGTGCTCGAAGGGCACGTTCGCCCTGCGGATCGTCTTGACGAGGGCCCGTTCGGGGACTACTTCGGGTACATGAACGGGCCACGTCGGTCCATGCCGGTGTTCGAGGTTGACGCGATTACGCACCGACGAGAACCACGTCTCCCCTTCTGCGTCGAGGGAACCGGCGTCGGATATGGGCAAAACTCTTCGAGCACACTCCGAGTCGCGGCGGCCGGGCCCGACGCGACGGTCGGGCTCAGGGCCGCCGGTTTCGATGTCGAAATGGCGGTTCCGTGGCAGTTTACGTCACGAACCGTCTGGGTTATTTCGACGGACTGTCCCTACCCGGGATACCTCCACGAGCTCGCGAACTTTATTTTCACGACGTGGGGAATGCTCCATATCGACTTCTTTGTGTTCGTCGATGCCGATGTTGATCCGCACAACCCACGAGCGGTGCTTTCGACAATCGCACTCGACGCCGATCCGGATGCCGATTTCCACCAATTCGGTGTCGAACGGATGCCAAAAGTCCCGCTCAACATCTACCAGACGCCCGACGAGAAAGGGAGCGCAGATGTGGGAACCTCGAAGGCCAAGACTGCCAAAGCTTACATCGATGCGACAACCGATGGTGACCCGAAGGAATCGACTTCGGCCGCCGAAACCCGGAAACAAGCCCAGGAACGCCTGGTCGAGGCCGGACTAGACGCTGGACGCTTCGACCGCCTCGACGAGCGGGAGGGCGAGTCACGATGATTCCGTTTGCGCAGTACGTACAGGGACTGGCCGGCGACGACGATCTCGTGCACCTCGACGGGCCATTCGACGTTCCGGTCGATGTCCTCGCTGGTGAGGCGCTTCGTGCGAGCGGCCCGGCCCTCCAGTTCGAGCGCTCCAACGGGGTCGATCTGGTCAGTGGAGTGTTCAGTGGCGCGGATCTGATGCAGCAACGCGACGCTCAACCGTGGTCACGACTCTCGCTCGGACTCGGGTTGGATCCCGACGCGACACTCGTCGACCTCCTGGAGCGGATCAGCGATCTCGGACCGGGCGCCGTGGACCCGGACCCGACCTATACGGGGCAGTCGGCGTCGGGGACAGATGCAGACGTACAGGAAGTACAATTGCCACAGGGGGAGGCCGACACGTGGCCCGCGCTGACACTCGGTGTTGCGTCGGTTGCAACGGCTGACGGGACACATTGGGCGCCGATCCACGGCTCGGTTGTGAGTGGCGAAAAACTCAGGGTCCGCGTGCCCGATTCCTTACAGTCGCTCCTAAGCGACGACGCAACGATCACGATCACCCTCGGCGTCCCGCCGGCAGCTATCACGGCTGCGTACCTGCTTGCCGTCACCGAGCGCGTCGACACGCCGATTCAGTCCTGTGGGGTGGCCAGCGCTGTCCCGCTCGTGCCGACGAACGGCGGACTCGTCCCGAGTACGACGGAGATCGTCGTCGAGACGAAGATTACCGACCGACAGCCGGACTTCCGGTCCGACCGTCGAGAAGCCTGGGAGTACGTTACCGAAAGTGAGTCGCTCTCGCTGTCAGTCGAGCGTGTCCTCACCACCGACGATCCGGTCGTTCCCGTCACCCCAGTCGGCCGGCCGCTCGCTGACGATCTCCAACTCACGGGGTTGACGACGGCTGCGGCACTTTACCACCGAGTCAACAACTACTGGGGCATCTCGCCCGTGGAGTGGATTCTCGTGCCGGCGGAAGCCGAACTTGGCGTCTGTTTTGTGGCCAGCGATGTCCTCTATGCTGGGTTTGAGTGGCAACTTGCCAACATTCTCTTCTCGTTCTCGTCGCTGTTCGATACCGTCGCCATCGTCGACGAGGACGTCCCACCACAGGACTTCGGCCGTGTTCTGGCCGACATCTGGCTGAAGGCCCACCCCGCTCGCGACTGGATTTTTAGCGACCCGGACGCGCCTGCGGCGACACGGCCCCGGTACAGACGGGACGGCGAGACGGGATCTCGCGTGTACGTCAATGCAGCCTGGGATCCGCGCTGGGAGGATACGTACATCGCACCACGTGTCACGTTCGAGAACTCGTTCCCGAGCGTCGTCCGCGATACGGCATTGGCGCTGTGGAACGAAGAAACTACCAGCTGAGTCCCGTTACCTGCCTTCATCGAGGTTGAACTCCGCCGTTAGTATTAACTCTGAGAAACAAAATCATAAGTATACACCGAAAACGATCCTGTTTACGCAATACTACAGTCTATTATTTCCTTCAAAGGTCAATAACTTACTTTTCTTCCAATAATAATAAAAATAAAATTTTACAGTACATTTATATAAGGGGCCACAATTCCGAGCGGTGTATGGTGACCAGCCACAACCTCACGGACTACGAAACGGTTCGGGAAGAGTTCTCGTGGGACGACATCTACGCGGAAGCCGACTGGGATGCGCCGAACGAACTGAACATCGGGCACGAGGTCGCCGACCGCCACGCGACCGACCGTGGACAGGTCGCGCTCTATCAAGTCGGAACCGACGGGGAACTGACCACGATGACGTTCTGGGAACTCGCCGACCGATCGAGCCAGTTCGCCAACGTCCTCGCGGACCTCGGCGTCGAGCAGGGGGAACGTGTCTTCTCGTATATGCCCCGAATCCCCGAACACTACGTGGCGCTGGTCGGGACACTCAAGCACGGCGCCGTCTGGGGGAGCGTCAACGAACGATTTGGCCCCGACGGGATCTCTTATCGGCTGGACGACTGCGACGCGAAGGTTGTCATCACAACGACGGACAATCGCGATACGGTCGAAGACGCGCTAGACGACGCGCCAGCAGTCGAACACGTGATCACCGTCGACCGCGGCGGTGGTGCACCGGCCGACGACGTGGTTTTCAACACCGCGCTGGACGAGGCGAGTACTGAGTACGAGGTTGCCGAGACCGGCGGTGAAGACGATGCTCTGCTGTACTACACGTCTGGAACGACCGGCCTCGCCAAGGGCGTCCTCCACAAACAGCGCTGGATCGCCGGCGTCGCGGCGACCCAGAAGTACGCCGTCGACCTCCAAGACGGGGACCTCTACTGGTCGACCGGCGACCTTGGCTGGCTGACGGGTGCGATCAACACGCTCGGCGCGTGGTTCTGGGGCACCTCACTGTTCACCTACGAGGGCGAGTTCGACCCCGAAGAGTGGGCCGACTTACTCGATGAGTACCCGATCAACGTCCTGTTCTCGGTCCCGACAGCCTACCGGATGCTTCGGGAGAACGAAGAGGTACTCGACGACGCCAATCTTGACCTGCGACATGCCCTCTCGATCGGTGAACCACTCAGCGCCGGCGTCGTTGAGTGGGGCGAGGAGGAACTCGGCGTCACCATCCTCGATACGTACGGCCAGACCGAGACCGGGAATATGATTATCAACAACTATCCGACGATGGATCTCCGGCCGGGGTCGATGGGGAAGCCACTCCCGGGTATCGAAGCCGACATCGTCGATCCCGAGACGGGCGAGGTCATGGAACCTGGCGAAACCGGCGAGATCGCCCAGCGTGGGGACTACCCGTGTTTCTTCGCCGAGTTCTGGGAGAAACCTGAGAAGACCCGGAAGGCCTTCGTCGACGGCCCCGACGGCGAGTGGTATCTCTCGGGCGACTTGGCACACAAAGACGAAGACGGCTACTTCTGGTTCGAGGGGCGGGCCGACGACGTGATCCTCTCGTCGGGCTACCGGATTGGTCCCTTTGAAGTCGAGAGTTCGCTGGGCGAACACGAGGCCGTTGCCGAGGCAGCGGTTGTCCCCAAACCCCACGAAGAACGGGGCAACATCGTCAAGGCCTATCTCGTTCCGAGCGAGGGGTCGGAGCCGTCCGATAGTCTCGCGGAGGACATCCAGAACCACGTAAAAGAGGAACTCTCGGCACACGAGTACCCACGCGAGATCGAGTTCCGTGATGAACTGCCCAAGACGGTGACGGGCAAGATCCGCCGGACCGAACTCCAGGACGAAGCCGAGGAAGAAGCCGACGTTGAGCCCTGACACTTGCTGAGCAGAGCCGCAATATTATATATCAATGAATTTCGAATCCACCGACGAACGTTCGATGATTCGGTCGACCGCGGCAGACGTGGCGGCCGAGTACGGACCGGAGCACTGGCGAAAAAAAGAAGAGCAAGGCGAGTTTTCCGAGGCGTTCTGGGACGAACTGGCCGAGGCTGGCTTCCACGGCTTGCTGGTTCCCGAAGAGTACGAGGGCGCTGGCATGGGTATGCAAGAGATGGGGCTGGCTATGGAGACCCTCTGTGCAGAGGGGTGTGGCATGGCCGGTACCTGGTACCTCGTACTCACTGCGGGTATGGCCGCCGTCGGTATCCAACAGATCGGCACCGAGGATCAAAAGCAAACCTATCTGCCCGACATCGCCGATGGAAAGCGCAACTTCTCCATCGGCATCACCGAACCCGAAGCCGGGACGAACACGCTGAACGTCGCGACCCGGGCCGAGAAAGACGGCGACGAGTATGTCCTCAACGGCCAGAAAGCCTGGATCACCTTCTCCGATCGGGCCGACAACATGATCCTCGTCACCCGCACGACACCCCGCGAGGAAGTTGAAAAAGGCACCGACGGTATCAGCCTGTTCATCGTCGATATGGACGCCCCCGGGATCGACGTGTCGCCAATTCCCAAACACGGTATCAACTACTCCAAATCCTGTGAGGTCTTCTTCGAGGACGTGCGCGTCCACGAAGACGACTTGCTGGGCGAGGAGGACGAGGGCTGGCCCGCGCTCGTATCGATGCTCAACCCAGAACGCATCGGCTTTGCGGCCGCCGGGACCGGCATCGGCAAACTCGCCGCCGACCAGGCCATCGAGTACGCTAACGACCGCGAGGTGTTCGGGCGCCCCGTCGGCGAACACCAGGCGGTCTCGTTCCCCATCACTAAGGCCTACGCACGCATGGAGACGGCTACGCTGATGCGCCAGAAGGCAGAGTGGCTTTACGACAACGGCGAGCCCTGTGGCTACGAGACAAACGTCGCGAAGGCAACGGCCGTCGAAGCCGGTATCGAGGCCGTCAAGCAGTCGATGCAGGCCTTTGGTGGCTGGGGCTACGCCAAGGAGTACGACGTGGAGCGGTGGTGGCGCGAGATCAACCTCACCCGTCTAGCACCGGTCTCCCAGCAGATGGCGTACAACCACATCAGCCAGGAACTCGGCTTCCCCAAGTCCTACTGATGTTCGGGAAAGTTCTCGTCGCCAACCGCGGGGAAATCGCGGTCCGCGTGATGGCGGCATGTGAAGAACTGGGCATCGAGACGGTCGCCGTCTACAGCGACGCCGACCGCAACGGCGGCCACGTTGAGTACGCCGACGAGGCCTACAACGTCGGCCCCGCGCCGGCCAGCGAGTCCTACCTCGACCAGGAGGAGATCGTCGACGTGGCACAGCGAGCGGACGCCGACGCGATCCACCCCGGCTACGGCTTCCTCGCGGAGAACGCCGCGTTCGCCGCCCGGGTCGAGGCCGCCGACGGCATCACCTGGATCGGACCGCCAAGCGACGCGATGGAGACGCTGGGCGAGAAGACGAAGGCCCGGACCGTCATGCAGGAGGCTGGTGTCCCGGTCGTCCCCGGGACGACCGACCCCGTCGCCGACCCCGAAGAAGTACGCCAGTTGGGCGAGGAGTACGGCTATCCCATCGCGATCAAGGCAGAGGGCGGCGGTGGCGGCCGCGGGATGAAGATCGTCCGAAGCGAGGCTGAAGTCGAGGACGCGCTGGAAAGCGCAAAGCGCGAGGGCGAGGCCTATTTCGACAACGACTCGGTCTACGTCGAGAAGTACCTCGAAGCCCCCAAACACATCGAGGTGCAGGTGCTCGCGGACGAACACGGTAACGTCCGGCATCTGGGCGAACGCGACTGCTCGCTCCAGCGCCGCCACCAGAAGGTTATCGAAGAGGCCCCAAGCCCTGCGCTGGACGGCGAGCTGCGCGAGGAGATTGGCGAGGCCGCTCGCCGGGGCGTCCGGGAAGCCGGCTACACCAACGCCGGCACAGTCGAGTTCCTCGTCGAGGACGGCGAGTTCTACTTCATGGAGGTCAACACCCGCATTCAGGTCGAACACACCGTCACCGAGGAAGTGACCGGGATCGACATCGTTCGCTGGCAGCTGCGTGTCGCCGCGGACGAGGAGTTGACCTTCGCCCAGGATGACGTGGAGATCGAGGGCCACGCCGTCGAGTACCGGATCAACGCGGAGAACCCGGCCGAGGATTTCGCGCCGACGCCGGGACCGCTCGAAACGTACGAGCCCCCGAGCAGTATCGGCGTCCGCCTCGATCACGCGGTCGCGCAGGGCGACGAGATCGGCGGCGACTACGACTCGATGATCGCGAAGCTGATAGTCACCGGCGAGGACCGCGACCACTGCCTGGACCGGTCGAAGCGGGCCCTGTACCACTTCACTGTCGAGGGTGTCCACACGACGATCCCGTTCCATCTGCTGATGCTCGACGACGAGACGTTCGTCAGCGGCGATCACACCACGAAGTACCTCGATCAAGAGCTCGACGACGAGACCCTCGACGCGGCCGTCGAGCACTGGGGTGCCGACGCAGTCGGCGGCGACACGCCGTCGGCCTCGACCGACGAGATCGCCGTCGAGGTCAACGGGAAGCGCTTCGACGTGGTCGTCGAGGAGGGACTGCCACGCGCCCCACGGGGCGGCGACGCCGGCGGCGGATCGAGCGGCGGGAGTTCCGGCGGGGGCTCATCTGGGAGCGCCCCAGCGGACGTGGCCGCCTCGGGCGCGATCACTGCAGAGATGCAGGGCACCGTCCTGTCCGTCGCAGTCGAACCCGGCGACGAGGTCGCGGCGGGCGACGTCGTCTGCGTGCTGGAAGCGATGAAGATGGAAAACGACGTGGTGGCGTCGACCGGCGGGACCGTCGCATCGGTCCCAGTCGCGGAGGGCGACTCGGTGGACATGGGTGATACCCTCGTCGTTCTGGAGGAGTGATCATGCGAATCAGGATATCAGACGACACGACCGAATCGGAGGCAGAGGCGATTGCAGAGGCACTGGCGACGCACTTCGAGGACGACGTGATCCTCGTGGTCGACAGCGGCGAAGAGGTTGGCAGCGCAACCTACGACGGTGACGAGCGTGACGTGGCCACAGCGCGGGCAGAGGACGATCTGGGCCCGACCGAGCGCGAGGAGAGCCTGATTGAGGAGATCGAGGAGATCCTCGAAGGTGGTCCCGAGAAGTATAAGAAACAGTTGCCCGAGGAGGGCAAACTCTTCGTTCGGGACCGGGTCGACCTGTGGTTCGGCGACGACTTCCTGTTCGAGGACGGAACGTTCGCGGAGTTCGACTCCGACGACCAGCTCCCGGCCGACGGGCTCATCACCGGGGCCGCGGAGTTCGAGGGCCGGGACCTGCACTTCATGGCCAACGACTACACGGTCAAACGCGGGTCGATGGCCTCCAAGGGCGTCGAGAAGTTCCTGCGGATGCAACAACGGGCTCTGAAAACGGGACGGCCCGTCCTCTACCTAATGGATTCTTCGGGCGGCCGGATCGACCAGCAGACGGGCTTTTTCGCCAACCGCGAGGGCATCGGGAAGTATTACTACAACCACTCAATGCTCTCGGGTCGGGTGCCACAGATCTGTGTGCTGTACGGGCCATCTATTGCCGGTGCGGCCTACACCCCAGTGTTCGCGGACTTCACCGTCATGGTCCGAGGTATGAGCGCGATGGCGATCGCCAGTCCCCGGATGGTCGAAATGGTCACCGGCGAGGAGATCAGCCTCGAAGACTTGGGTGGCCCTGATGTCCACGCCCAGTATTCAGGGAGCGCGGACCTCGTCGCCGACGACGAAGAACACGCACGCGAACTCGTCGCCAAACTCATCGGCTACCTGCCCGACAACGCCGACGAGGACCCACCACAGACCAGCGGCGCTGCGCCGAAGCTCTCCCCGGAGGGTATCGACGCCGTCGTTCCCCAGGAGCCGAACAAGGGTTACGATATGTTCGACGTGATCGACCGGGTCGTCGACGCCGGGTCCACGCTCGAACTGCGACCCGAATACGGCAAGGAGATCATCACCTCGTTTGCCCGGATCGACGGCCGACCCATAGGGATCGTCGCGAACCAGCCCAACCACCGGGCCGGTGCGATCTTCCCTGACGCCGCCGAGAAGGCGGCTCAGTTCATCTGGACCTGCGACGCCTACAACATCCCGCTGTTGTATCTCTGTGACACCCCCGGCTTCATGGCCGGCTCCGGCGTCGAGAAGGAGGGGATCCTTGAACAGGGCAAGAAGATGATCTACGCCACGTCCTCAGCGACGGTTCCCAAACAGTCCGTCGTCGTCAGGAAGGCCTACGGCGCGGGCATCTACGCGATGTCCGGCCCGGCCTACGACCCCGAATCGACCCTCGGCCTGCCCAGCGGCGAGATCGCGATCATGGGGCCGGAAGCGGCGATCAACGCCGTCTACGCCCGGAAGCTCTCGGAGATCGATGACGAAGAAGAACGCGCAAAACGCGAACAGGAACTCCGCGAGGAGTACCGCGAGGACATCGACATCCACCGAATGGCCAGCGAGGTCGTCATTGACGAGATCGTCCCGCCCAGCGATCTCCGAGAAGAGCTGTCGAACCGCTTCGCGTTCTACGAGACCGTCGAGAAGGACCTGCCGGACAAGAAACACGGCACGATTCTCTAACACACGAGAGAGACAATGACAGGGAAGTACTACGAGGAGTTCGAGGTCGGCGAGACCATCGAACACGGGAAACGCCGGACGGTTAGCGAGAGCGACAACCAGCAGTTCTGCGACATGACGATGAACCAGCAGCCGCTGCACCTCGACGCCGAGTTCGCGGCCGACACCGAGTTCGGCGAGCGACTGGTCAACGGCCTCTACACGATGAGTCTGGCCGTCGGGCTGACGATTCCGGACACAACCGACGGGACCATCGTCGCGAACCTCTCGTACGACAATGTCGAACACCCGAATCCCCTCTTCCACGGCGACACGATCCGCGTCCAGTCGACCGTGACCGACAAGCGCGAGACCAGCGACGGCGAACGCGGCATCGTCACAATGCACGTCGAGGTGTACAAGGTGAACAGCGACGAGGAACAACTCGTCTGTGAGTTCGACCGCACCGCACTCTCACTGAAACGCGAACACACCGAGTAACAGCTTCCCGAATTCAGAATTTTAGTATCATGACAGACTCGATTGCGGAGATGGACGAGATCGTCCACGAGCCGAGCCATGAGTTCGTCGAATCGACGAACGTCTGGGAGTTCATGCAGACCTACGGCATCGACGACTACGAGGCACTGATCGAGCGAACCACCACAGAGATCGACGGCGTGCCCGAGTCCGGCGTCGACTGGTTCTGGGACGAACTCGTCGACTACCTGGGGATCGAGTTCTACGAGGAGTACGACACCGTCCGGGACGACACCGACGGCCCCCAGTTCACCGACTGGTACCCCGGCGGCGAGCTCAACATCGCCCACAACGTCGTCGACCGCCACGCCGCTACCGACGAGGAGCGCCGGAACAAGGTCGCCACCATCTGGGAAGGCGAAGACGGCGAGGTTCGGGAAGTCACCTTCCACGAACTCCACCGCCAGGCCAACCAGGTGGCTAACGCCCTCGACGCACGCGGCATCGAGACCGGCGACACCGTCGGCCTCTACATGCCGATGGTCCCCGAGGTCGTCTCGATCCTCTATGGCTGTTTCAAGATCGGCGCGATCGCCGTCCCCATCTTCTCGGGCTTCGGCGTCGACGCCACCGCCACCCGCATCGAGGACCCGGAGTGTTCGATCCTGGTGACCGGCGACGGCTTCCTCCGGCGGGGCGATCCGGTGACGCTCAAGGAGACGGCCGACGAGGCCATCGCACAGGCCGACACCGACGTGGAATCGGTGATCGTCTACGACCGACTCGGGGCGAGCGACCCGGACACGGACCTCTCGATCCCGATGACCGACGGCCGCGACGAGTGGTGGGCCGACGCCGTCGCCACCCAGTCCGACGAGTACGACACCAAGTCGCTCCCCAGCGACCAGGAGTCGATGCTGCTGTATTCGTCGGGGACCACCGGCAAACCGAAGGGGATCGTCCACACCCACGCCGGCGTCCAGACGCAAACGGCCAAAGAGTTGTACTTCGGGTTCGATCTCAAGCCCGCCGACCGCTTCTTCTGGGTCTCCGACATCGGCTGGATGATGGGGCCCTGGACCCTGATCGGGAACCACACCTTCGGCGGCACCATCTTCATGTACGAGGGTGCGCCCGACCACCCCCAGCCCGACCGGTTCTGGGAGATGATCGACCGCCACGACCTCACCCAGTTCGGCATCTCCCCGACCGCGATCCGCGCGCTCCGCAAGCAGGGCGACGAGTGGGTCGAGGGCCACGACCTCTCCAGCCTGCGCCTGCTCGGCTCGACGGGCGAACCGTGGGACCCCGAGTCCTGGCAGTGGTTCCACGAGACCGTCGGCGGCGGCGACACCCCCATCATCAACATCTCCGGCGGGACCGAGATCTGTGGCTGTTTCCTGATGCCCATGCCGATCAACGACCTCAAGCCCTGCACCCTCGGTGGGCCGGGGCTCGGTATGGACATCGACATCGTCGATTCGGACGGCGAGTCCATTGCCGACACCCACGAACGGGGCTATCTGGTCGCGCGTGACTCCTGTCCCTCGATGACGAAATCACTCTGGAGCGGCGACAAGCGCTACCGCAACGAGTACTGGTCGACCTGGGAGGACCTGTGGGATCACGGCGACTGGGCCCAGAAAGACGAGGACGGCTTCTGGTTCCTCCACGGCCGGGCCGACGACGCCCTCAACGTGGCCGGCCGCAAAGTCGGCCCCGCCGAGGTCGAAGGCGCGGCGATGGACCACGCCGCCGTCAACCAGGCCGCCGCCATCGGGGCCGACGACGACACCACCGGCACCGCCGTCGTCCTCTACGTGATCGTCGAGGACGGGTTCGAGGCCAGTGACGCCCTCCGCGAGGAGATCCGCGAACAGGTCGGCGCTGAACTCGGCAAGCCGTTCCGCCCCCGGGAGGTCCTGTTCGTCGAGGCGTTCCCGAAGACCCAGTCGGGCAAGATCATCCGCCGGGCCGTCCAGGCGACCTACGAGGGCGAAGACCTGGGTGACATGAGTAGTATCGAGAACCCCGCGGCGCTGGAGGCCATCGAGGACGCCCGGTAGGTGTATCCCTACTGCCGATCGGCTTCGCGGGCACGTTCGAGGATGCGTTCGGCCTGCGAGATGAGCGGCGCGTCGATCATCTCCCCGTCGACCTTGAAAACGCCGGCATCGGTCTCGTTATCGGCCTTGACGACGCGTTCGGCCCATTCGATCTCCTCATCACTGGGCGTGAACGCATCGTTGATGACCGGGACCTGATCGGGGTGGATCGCCATCTTCCCGTCGTAGCCGAGCTGGGCGGCGAACTCCGTCGCTTCGCGGAGCCCCTCCTGATCGCCGTAGTCCGGGTAAATCGTGTCGATCGCGTCGATACCGGCGGCGCTAGCTGCGACGACGACTCGCTCGCGTGCATAGAGCACCTCAGTCCCGTCACTAGTGCGACTCGCACCGAGGTCTGCTGCCAGATCCTCCGCTCCAAATAGGAGTGCATCGGTGGGATCGGCGGCAGCAATCTCGTCGGCATTGAGGACGCCTGCAGCGGATTCGACCAGCGCGAGCACAGGGAGCTCTACGTCGCGCTCTTCGAGCTGTTGTGCCAGCGAGGAGACGTCTCCAGCGGAACCTGTCTTCGGTAGCATAACACTGTCTGGAATCGATCCGGATAGTACCACGTCAAGGTCGGTGGCGGCTCCGGATCCCGCAGGATTGACGCGAACACAGATGTGATTCTCTGACCGAACATCTGCGAGTACCGTCCGGACGGATTCACGCGCCTGCTGCTTATCGTTTGGTGCAACCGCGTCCTCAAGATCGAAGACCACGACATCCGCCGTACTACCGGCCGCTTTACGCATTAGCTTTGGTTCGTCACCCGGTGCGAACAGAACACTTCGTCGGACCATATCCGACCTTCTATCGCCTGACGATAAGAGGTTATGACACGTGGCGAGCGGACGCCCCACTCCTTCTCAGTAGTTGCTGATAGTAGCCAAGATAGTCTGTGACTTAGGCAACAGCGCCGGTTTGGTCGGAGACGACCTCCCAGTCGTCGGGCGAAAGAACTGTGCCACCGAAGTCGCCTGCTTCGGGGTAGGCCGTCGTCACGACGTACTCGGTCCGGTCGCTGAGGTAGTCCACAAGCGTCTGGAGATGTTCGCTGGCGAGACCCCCAACATCGTCCAGCAACATACACGGCACTCGGTCGGCGACGCTGAAGGCTTCATAGCCAGCGAGGGCAGCGATGAAGCCCACGAGTTCCACCTCGCCTTCGGACATCGCGTCGACGGTAATCTCTCGGCCATCGCGAGCAATGATGAGTTCGAGGTCAGATGTTTCGCCGGTGTCGGGGTCAACGTGCTTTTCGAGCCGTGCGCTCTCGAAGCTGGGGTCGAATTTCTCGACGACGTCTTCCAGCGCGTCGTCGAAGGCCTCGCGAGCGGTCGCGATCACATGCTCCCGACGGGCACGCAGCGACTGAATCTCCTGACTCAACTCGTCGATCTGAGCCTGCAGGTCATCACGCTGAGCGGCCTCGTCTTCGAGCTCTGACTTCACTGTGCAACGCTGTTCGAGCGTTGCCTCCGTTCGGGCGATCTCCTGTTCGAGCGTACTGCGGCGGTCGTCCGTTTCCTCGACCTTCGATTCCAGTTCGTCGACTCGGTCCATCACCTCTTCAAGATCCGAGCGAGCCTCTTCGAGTTCGTCTTGAGATTCACTGAGCGTCGACCGAAGGGAGGAGAGGTCCTGTTCGAGTGATTGCTTTTCCCGGCGCTGCTGCCGGATCTCGTTCTGTCGCTCTTTAAGATCGCTGACCTCCGTTTTGAGCGTCGACCGTTCCTCCCGTCGTTCGGCAATGGCGTCGCTCAGCGCGTCGATCTGGGCCTGGATATCGTCGCGAGTCGTCTCATGCCCACAGACCCAGCAGGAGAGTTGGTCGGTGTCGATCTGTCGGTCGACATCAACGACAAGATCGAGATGGCCCTCTTCCAATACTCGCTCGTTCGTATTGTACAGCGTTTCGAGCGTCTCGATCTCCCCGGAGAGTTCGCGGACGGTCTGTTGCTTGTCCTTGAGTTGGGCTTTCAGATCGGGAGCTGCTGGCACGTCGATGGCGTCCAGTGCTGTCTCTTTGTCTTCGATCTGAGATTCCAGTGACTCGATTTTGGCTTCGAGCCGGGACACTCGCTGTTGGGCTCGTTCTCGCTGACGACGGGCGTCTGCGAGGTCGTCTTCCAGTGCCTCTTGGTCACCGGATTCGGACTCGTCACCATCGATTTCGGCGAGTTCCTCTTGTAGTTCCTCGAGTTTGGATTCGAGCGACGTGATCTCCTCTGTCTTCGAGGTTAGTTTCTCGGCAGCACGTTCAGCGTCTTGGAGGTCCGATTCGACGCGTCGACGCTCTTCCTGGAGTGACTGGATCTGTTCGCTGATGTTCTCTTGTTCGAGCGGCCGAATCAGGTGTGGCGTGAGGTCTGCACCATCGCGAACCGCGGTGCGGATGGCGTTGTCCTCGTCGAGAAACGCGAACAGTTCGGCACAGATCTGGTCCTGTTCGTCAGTTAGATACGGCGTGCCCGACCGAGAAACAGTCCCAGCGCTCTGGTTGAGCGTGACTTGATACTCGTCATCGGGTGTCTGCAGGTGGACGGAGCCCTCTGACTCTCCGTCAGTGAGTGTCGTCGACGAGATCTCACCACCGAGGACCGTTCGTAGGGCAGTCACAAGTGAGGTTTTCCCCTGCCAGTTTGAGGCTTGGACGGCATTCGTTCCGGGATGAAGTGTCGCTGCCCCGTTGCGAATCCCCGCAATATTGGATATATCGAGCTCCCACGTCATCTATTTCAGTAGAATGGGGTGTGGGTTCTTAACTTCTGTAGGATTATCATCGGCTAGGGGACTGGGTTCACGCTAAGAAGCTGGAGACGACTTCGACAGAACTCGCGTCCGGTGCAATATCGAGATCGTTGTGGGTGGCACAGACGAAACCGCGCTCGATGGCAGTTTCGACGGGAACGCTTGTCGGGCAGTGGTCACAGCGGAGGGAGGCCGAGAATTCGAGTTCGGAGTTCTCGTAGCCAGCCAGTCGGTCTTTGTTACTGAGGACTCGGAGTGACTTCGTCACGCGTTCACGGAAGGTTTCTTTGGCATAGTCGATCCCCTCGCGTTCCCAGTCGGACTCTGTATCGTCCTCGTCGGACCCCTTCTCGGCGTCAATACACTCGCTGAAATGCCGATAAATCGTGCTGTAGGAGACGAAATCGTCGGTCATCGCCTCGACGTTAATGCCGTCGGCTTCGAGTTCGCTCACGAGCTCGGCGCGCTTGTGGTCGGGAACGTCGTCGTCAGCAAGCACCTCATATTCGGCGTCGATCTTGTACTCGGGATCAGGCCGCCCGTTCCTCTGATAGTAGAGCGTGAGAATCTGCTTGTTGAACCAGTGTTCGAGGTCGTTGATGCTGAGTTCGTCGTGGCCGTTCTCGCCACGCCACTTCGCGACGAGTGTGTTGTCCATCTCCTCTTTGTCGAACTCGTACTTGTTGATCATCTCGCCGGTCTTGCAGCAGAATCTCTGTCGCATGAGTAGGAAGCCTGTAGGGAATCGATTGAATTCCGAGAAGTATAAATTCGACTCTCTCACCGGTTGACGACCGACGAGGGGTCGATCCAGTCGCTGGTACAGTTCTGTTCGAGGAGAACCCACTGTTGTTCTGGATTCTCTTCTCCTGTGTCACGAAGGCGAACGATGATGTCAAACGCAGTCTCCAGTTGACCGGTGTCGAACCTATCGAGTAGCGATTCCAGTGAATTACGGTAGAGCAGGTGTGTCATGGCGTGGAACTTCTTGCTGTGGTCACGAATTGGGGTGAGAGTCTCGACCACTGTGTCGGGATCCGTTCTCTCGAGAAGCGAGGTGATCTCGATACCGACCCGGATGGTGCCGGGGTCAGCGTTGTTTGGACTGGCGTTGAGCCACAATGCGCGACTGAGCCGATTGCGGACTGTCTCGAGATCTGGATCGACGAGCCCGAGCGTGTGATGGCTCATATCATCCGCTGGATCGAAGCCAGCATCAGCAAGGCGCTCCGCAAATGCGGGTTCGGCGTCGGGACTGCCGACGAATGGCGTCCGACCGAGCGCTGGGTCGCCAAATAACTGCGAGCTCATGTGAGCAAACGAGCTGTCGTCGACGGCGCCGACAACGAGAATCGCACTGCCGTCCGTTTCGAGACTGGTGAGCCCACTCCGAAACTCGTCCTGCGAACAGGGGTCAAAGTCGTTCAAAAGCATAGGCCAGTAGATTGATGATTTTCTCTGCCTGTCCCAGTGCTTTCTGGGAGTTCTCTACCCACCTATGCAGATGCTATCTACTTACTATTTTTCTTCTTGGGCATCCTTCCCACACTCAACCGTTTGTGGGACCGCGCGCAGCTCGTCAGAGCGAGCACGGTGGACCGCCGCGAGGCGCGTGCGCCGCGCCGAGCGCAGCGCCCCGTCGGCGCGTGGATCCGGTCCGTGCGCGCGGTGAGGCGGCCCCGCCGCCGGCGCGTGCGCTGAGGTCCTTTCTGTTCCATCCAGAAAGTCAGACAGCAGTGGGTCCTAGATCCTCCGTTGGCTGAATTCAATCCATCATCTCCGGCTGGTAGATGAGCAGTTCTTTGAACGAATCTCCCTCTCGGTCAATCGGAAACTGGTCAGGATCTGCGACAGTTGCTTCGGCACAGGACAGTGAACAGAACGACAAGGAAGCGTCAACAGCCGTGCCCCCGAAAATAGCCGGAGCTGCGACGTCGACCAGCGTCGGTTCGCGAGTGCATTCCTGGCCATCACAGGTCTCTGCGTCCTGAACGTTCAGTTGATTGTCGGGTACCATCAGAAATCTCCTCACTTCTCCGGGGAGAGAAACTCAGAACGTCCCGCGGAAGCGGGCGTTAGCATCGTCAGCCAGATCGAACGTCTGAACGTCGCCGAGAGAACGCACTCGCGCAGGTTGCCCACGCCGGGCACGGATCAGCGTCGCGCCGTAGGCTTCACAGCGGGTGCAGACGTGGCGTTCGACGGTCGTGTCGTACTCCCGGCGGGACTGCGAGACAACCGCGTCACCGCGGCCACAGGCGCGACAGGCAGCGCCGTCGTGGCGTGAGGCATCACGAGGAGCAGCGTGCTGTTCGAGTAGCGTCAGTAGCAGTCGAAATTCGAGATCCGACTCGAGGCTGGCAGGCAGTACGTCCGTCTGCTGGTTGTCGCTGAACATGGTTGGACTCCTCCACCTTGCTCGGGGGACACAAACGAACGCTTGCGTTTCGCTGGGATGCGACCATTCGTCGACGGTGATTACGGTTCGAGATAGGCCGTACACTCGGATATCATTCGATCAGTGAATGTCGTCGTAATTTCACCCTGCGGATTGACGACCGCTCGATCTTTGATCGTCGCCACTACCCACGGGGAACAATACGAAGTCTTCTGTGGGTTGCGGCCAGTAATCCAATCGTTGCCGACTTCGTAATTAGAGGACAGATCGCTCGTCGTCAACGCAGCACAGATGTATTCCTGGCCTGGATACGGGAGTGAGTCTGCAGCCAGCACGAGCCACAATCGTGGGTTCGATCCTTGTCTGAACGGGTCCGGTGCCCAGAAAACGTCCCCCTTCTGGAAGGCGCTACTACTCACGATCTTGTCGTGGATCGACCGCGTGGGCCTGCCACTCATCATAGTCGAACGACTCCTCTTCGTAACTAGCTGCGACGGCACCCGCGTGATCAGCTGCATCATCAAGGCTCTGGGTGTGATCGCTTATTCGCCAGTATTTGCCCCGGTGGTCAACCCGTCCCGACTTCCGCAGTCGGACGAGTGTCGGGCCGACAGAGCCCCGGGTCACATCTGTCTCTTCAGCGATCTCGCTCTGTGTGAATGCCTGATCAGGATTTGCTTCCAGAAACGAGAGAATCTTGTGCGGATTTGTCCCGGGGGTAGGCTCGTCGGCCTCCTCATCAATATTCTCGAAGCGATCTGTGCTGATGGGCATATGTATCAGTATGTATTGGATGTACTAAGCCGTTGTGTTCAGAGTTCGAGTTCCTCTTCAACTGTCACCCACGTTTCGCCGGTAAGCATACAGTCGGCACACTTGCTGTGGCGCTGGTACTCTTCAAGAGTGTCGAACAGGTCTCGACATCCGAAACATCGGATCTTGCTCGTCGACGCCGCCTTGCTTGCACTCATAGTTTCCTCGCCAGACTGGGGAAGGACAAACGTCGGAAGGCGATACCCTGCCAGCCAAACTGATGTTGCGAAGATAGTTCTATAATGCATAGGTTTCGAGCCTATATGCACTGAAAGAATTATCTGGGGCTCGATGAAACTGGGCTTCTGTGAAACCTCTCGGAATCCATTCACAAATCGGCGAAGAATTCTGTGTTCAGGATAGCGCAGCCGCTCACGATCGAGTAAGCCCAGAGGAAACGAGGGGGTTAGTCGGGTGGGTCGAGGCCGTAGTTCTTCTTGGCGAACGTCAAGAATGAGTTCGCCGAGATGGCTGGCCCGTCTCCGACTTCGCCCTCCAGTTCCAGCTGGACGAGGATGTCTACGAGCCGCCAGCAGTTGTATAGCACGCAGGCGAACGCGAAATTGAAGTACCGGAACCGATGGTCCGGAGACTGCGTCTCTGCGAGGAACGTCTTCAGCTTCTTGAACCCGTTCTCGATGCCCCAGCGACGCTTGTATCGAGACATCAGCCGTCCGATCTGGTGCTTCATCTCACGCTCATCGTCGGGATCGACGTCCACCCACGGGAGATTCGTCTCGAAGGGGACCGTCGGCGCTTCGACCCGCGCCGGTCCGTCGATCTTCTCCTCTTCGGCAACGTCGTCGAGGAGGTTGCTCAGGTGAGAGTCGCTGTTGCGGTCCTCCGATAGCGGAGTCGTATCACCGACATCTTCGAAGTCCTCGATGAGTTCCTGGCGAATCGTCATGTCCGTCCCATCGTCGTCGTCCTCGTCTTCGCGTTCCCACTCGCGCTTCGGGAGGTAGATCGCCTTCCTCGTCGGCCCGCCATCCAGACGTTCCTGCTCAACGACGTCGAAGTCCTTGTCTTCCCTGGCGAGCCTGGCGATCTGGTGTTCGTGGTCGCTGCTGGACCGGACGACACCGGGGTTGAGGTAGTAGATATCGTGCTTCTCGCAGGCGTCCTTCACGCCCCCGTTGGCGAACTCCCGGTCCATCATCACGAGGTCGAGGCCGGGCACGACGTCAGTCGCACCGTCGAGGAGGTCGTCCACAAGGTCCGCCCGCTTTCGGCCTCGGTCGACCGGAACGGCGTCGAGGATCAGGGGCACGTCGTGGCCGACAATCTTGATGACTGCCCACTGGAAGAACGGCCCGTCCTCGCCTTTGTAGCCGAGCAGCCATGGTTCCTTATTTTTCCCGTTGCTGTCGCAGGTGACCTCGCCGCCCCACGGGTTGCCTTTCGTGATGTCAATGGCCGCCATCTGCTTGCGGCCCATCTTGTCCTCCGATTTCGCCCGTGCAACCAGCGTCCGCGCGGTCTCCCGGAGCATCGTCCGGAGTCGTTCGATACCCAGCGTCCGCGTCTGTAATCGGTGGGAGTCGCCCGACGGCGTCCTCCGGCGGGTGGTGTCCTCGGCGAACGACTGCGCCCCGTCGTTCGGGTGCATGTCGGTCCGCATCCCGAGGTAGGCCTGCTGTTCCCAGAACGACCCCTCCGGGATCGAGGCATTGCCGGCGCGGTCCAAGTGGAAGCAGTCCTCAACGATAGGCTTCGCGCCCTTCCACACCTCACGCGCTTTCTCGCGTGCGAGGGTGTCCTTGCTCTTCGAAGTCGTGATCGTGTCGGTCGGTTGGTTCGGGAGGAACTCGGCTTCGGGTGCGGGGATGTCGTGGTATCGAGCGATGTCCACAACGACCTCGGCAGCATCCCGGACCGCGTCGTGGACGCCTTCGAGGCGGTATTCCCACGCTCGCCAGAGTGTAGACTGGTCGGGGATGTCCTCAAAGCCGAGCTGCGTGCAGAGGAACGGGTTCTCCTTGAGGTAGCGCCAGAGTGCGGTCGCGTTCTTCCATCCCTTGACGCAACGCAGGACATGGGCGCGGAAGACGGCTTCCCACGGTTTCGGGTCGCCCTGTTCGTGGTCATACGTGTCGTAAAAGCGGAGGTAGCACGCCGGTACTTCGGCGACGAGGTCTTCCAGAGAGACGTTGCGGTCGTATCGGACCTGTTGTTTGTGGGGGTGGGTCTTGAGTACGCCATCGACCATCTCGCGGAACGTCATATCGAACGACCGCGCTTCCACGAGGTCGCCGGTGTTCGTGCCGAAGAGCCCTTCTACTTCGTAGTCTTTCGGCGTCGATTCGTAGCCCGCGCTGTCGAGACGCCTCGGTGGCCCGAGGCGCTCCCACCGCGACCCGGTCGGGGCCTGTCCCGCGCGTGCTGTCACTATTCAGGAATTACGCGGCTTCGTATATAAACCTCCAGAAAAGCAAGGTCTACCGGACCGATCTATTCGGCGTCTGCGAGTTAGTCTTTTTATGACGAGATATGGGGATTAGCGGCCTTGTTGAAATCCCCAGCCACAGATGATTTCGATGACACTACTGAATAGACTTTCCTACACGGAGAGTCTGTGATGTCTTCATGTGTTTACCAACACACTCGGCATCTGGGCGACATACTTATTCTACTCCCCTTTTTTGTTTTTCCTACTGTGAGTATCGCCCCATTTGATCTGATGATATTCGGGATCCCAGCCCTCATAGCAGTGGGTGTTGCGTTGTCTGCGTGGCAATATCGATCAAATCCTGGGGGCACGCCGCTCATTATTCACGGGCTTGGGTCAGCCGTCTGGGTACTCAGCTATGGAGCGGGCACTCGACTCAACAGCCAACTGATTGCTCCGGGTATGCTGGGTCTTTCGTGGCTCGCTGCGGTTGCAGTGGCCTTCTCGGGTATGTATGTCGCCGTCGAGTACACCGAACGGGCGTGGCTCAAACACCCAGCGATACTGGGCAGCATTGGTGGCTACCTTTGTTTGGAGGCACTGATGATTGGCCTCAATCCCGCCGATCTATTCTATTCCCGTGCGCCGACAGTTGTTCAAAACGGGACGCCAGTGTATGAGTTCGGCGCCTGGTGGACAGTCCATCTTATTGTGGCGTTTGCCGCAGCTGCTGCTATGCTGGGGATGTTTCTTGAAGCATATTTGAGCCACAGTGGCAGGTATCGCCGACAGGCCCGTGCAATAGTCGCTGGTATCGCAATCAGCTACACTGCACTTATTATCGAAGTGGCCGGACTTGAACCGTATCCCGACCTGCTGTATAATACAACGATGGTTGGGGATACAATCCTGTCCGTAGCTTTTCTCTGGGCCCTGTTCTACGCTGATTTTTTGCACCTGACTCCCGTTGCACGCGAGACGTTACTGGAGGAGGTAGAGGACGCCACGGTTGTAACCGATAGACAGGGCCGCCTTAGTTATCTCAACCGAACTGCTCAGGATTTGTTTGGTATTGATCCAGAGTACGTAGGTATGCCAGCAGACGACGTTTTCATTCAGGGAACGAATAAGCGCTTGGATCAGTTCACCGATACGGACAATAGTAAGACGGAAATTGTGGTGACACCTGAGGACGAGAGACGATATTTTTCAGTATCGGCATCATCGCTCAACGGTGATAGAGGCCGCGCATTCGTGTTTCATGAAATCACGGCAGAAAGAAAGTTCAGACAGCGTATCGAAGAGCAGCGAGACAATCTTGAAACGCTCAATCAGGTCCTGCGACACGACATACGCAACGACCTCCAACTGGTCATAGCGTACGCTGATCTCCTTGATGATGAGTGTGAAACAGAAGACGAAAAACAGTATATAGATACGATCAATGAGAGCGCTGACCACGCGGTTGAACTCACTCAAACGGCGCGGGATTTATCAGAAGTTATGCTCACAGATGAATTTGAAGAACAGCGACTTAATTTCCAAACGATGCTTGCAGACGAAGTGGCCGAAGTACAAGCCTCATACCCCGGTGCGACTCTTGAGTTTGGAACAGAAATACCGTCAGTCACCCTCGCGGCAAGCGATATGATCTCCTCTGTCTTTCGGAACCTATTGAAGAACGCCATTCAGCACAATAACAAGGAGGTGGCTGAGGTGATTGTCTCGGCAACCGATCACGGGGATACACTAACAGTCACAATTGCTGATAATGGTCCTGGCGTCCCTGATGATCAAAAAGAAGCAGTCTTTGGGAAAGGAGAGCGTGGACTAGACAGTACTGGCACCGGCATAGGGTTACACCTTGTTGACACGCTCGTCAACGTTCATGATGGTGAGGTGTGGATTGAAGACAACGAACCTGAAGGAGCGATATTTACCGTTGAACTACCCACTGTGTAAGCAACCTCGGGCGCGGTGGTGACGCAAATCTCCGATTTGCGAAAGCCGAAAACAGGTTTTCGGAAGCCCGAGGCTTTTGTAGTTCCCCCAGCTCCAGGCGAGCACTCCCTGTTCCGCAAGGGAACGGAACAAGATGGGCGGCTTACGCGCCCTGACCCGGACAGACGCACCAACCTGACTTGCGGCTGGGTTTTGTGAGTCCGGTAATCCGACTTGTCACGGTCAAGTTTTGCTTTTCCGCGCCATGCGATGTTCACCGATGCATTCCGGTCAGCATGGTCTTGCACCACGTCACACTCGTTGTTCGTACAGCGGAATCGCCGCCCCTGCCGGCTCCCACGCTCACCACAGCGCGTATCTCGTAACGCTTCACCGGTAGAATCGCATAGGGAGTATTCATATCACATGACACCGATACTGTGGGTATGAGCATCGTTGCCGAGTTCACTATCGATGGTGTTGAGTTTCTCCTCGGTGAAGTACTAGCCCAGGACCCAGTCGCTCACATCGAGATGGAGCGCGTTATCCCGGCGTCTCGACGGATAATGCCGTACGTCTGGGTACATGGAGACGAGCTTGATCAGTTTGAGGCTTCGCTCCGCACCAGTAAGCACGTCTTAGACCTCACGCAGTTGGATCAAATAAACGGGAGTGCTCTGTACCGCATCGATTGGGAGGACAAGGCGGAAGATCTTATTGACAGAATTGCCGAAACCAACGCGACTATTCTTGAAGCCCGTGGAAAAGAGGAGTGGTTCTTTCGAATACGATTCGACTCCCATGATAAATTTGTTGGATTTAGTGAGTTTTGCCAACAGCATAATATCTCGATTAAATTGAACCAATTGACCACATTGACAGACAGAGAAGTCCTCCCAAGATTGGAATTGACGGACTCGCAACAAGAGACGCTTTTTCAAGCGGTCAGAGATGGATATTTCGAAGTTCCTCGTCGAACAACACTCGATGAGGTAGGGAACAAACTCGGCATTTCTCAACAGAGCGCCTCAGAAAACCTACGACGAGGGACCAACAAAGTTTTAAAAAATATGTTATTGAATCCGTCCTGAAGGCGTTCTGATAAAGCAGAGGTATTTATACAGACTTACATAACAGGCAAAGTGTTAGTAGAGACTGCATCGATTTTCTATCTAATGGTAACCGTTGACCGCGCGGAATGGGATGAGATCTATGCCGCACTGGCCCGTGACGAAAGGCGTGAATTGCTCCGTTACCTCAAAGACGTGCAAGTGGCGCAATTCGAGGAGGTGGCACAACACCTTCTCAAGCGGGAGAATGGCTCTGCTGAGGAGAAATTCGACGCGATGAGAATTAGACTTCACCACGTGCATCTCCCGAAGCTGGTGGAAACAGGAGTTCTCACGTGGGACTCACATCAGAATCTGGTTAGGCTGACCACACTGGGCTCACAGTTGCCAGATGAGCTGACAGATCCAAGTATGATACCGTCACCATCTGCAGGCGACAAAAAACAAGCATTAGACTGAAACTCCGGTCTAGCATGCCGACCTACGATAGTGCCATCGACGGAACCGTTATAGCGTGCCTTGTTCTAGGGCGTGTATGTCATCATCGGGTTCTTCGGGGGATGTCTATGCCGAAACGTTGGCCGTCTTCGACCGGCGCGACGACCCCTCTGAGCCACTCACAACTCCAGAGGTGGCAAACTCGCTCGACGCGGTTCGACGTACCGTCTACAAACGCCTAGAGAAGTTGGCGAGCAGTGGTGAGTTGAAAACCAAAAAGGTAGGTGCCAACGCCCGGGTCTGGTGGCGATCCCATCCAGATGAAGGATCGTCAGTAAGCACGACCAATGCCCACGCGACGCCGACGCTGAGCAACGCCGAGCGCACGGTCATCGAGAAAATCCTTGAAGCCAGTCCGATTAGCATCGTGGTGGTCGAGCCGTCCGGGGAGATTGCCTTCGCGAATCAACGGGCTGAAGAAACGCTTGAACTGGAGCGTGACGAGATCACCTCTCGAACTTACCACCAGCCGGAGTGGAAGATCTATCACGACGACGGCACGCCTGTCAGCGAGGACGAACACCCCGTGACACGCGTTCTGGAGACGAAAGAACCCGATTACGGCTTCGAACACTGGATCGACCTCCCGAGCGGAACCGAACGCTGGTTGTCGAGCAATTCGGCACCTGTATTGAGTGAGGACGGAGATGTTGAATATATTGTCGTGGGATTCGAGGATACAACCCAGCTGAAAGAGCGCGAGGACAAGCTGACGAGCGATAAACGCCGGGTGCTCGGACTCTCTTCCAAGCAGTTATTCAGGCCGCTGCTCGACGTCGCTGACGGTGACATGCGCATCGACGTTGACAAAGTCGTTCGACTCCAAGACGGGTCGGTCCTCAAGTACATCACCGGGAGGGGCATTTCGGCAAAGGAGTTGATAGACGTGTTCGATCAACTGTACGGTGTTAAAAACACAAGACTGCTTCAGTCGTGCGCCGGTGAGTGCCGGGTTGAGGTCCACGTCGAGGCGCCGACCATGTCGCTAGTCTTTGCAGAGTTGGGGGGACAGGTGAAATCCCTGTTCCAGACTAACGGTGCTGCAGGCCCGCTCCTCACGGCTGAAGTGCCAGGAGATGTGGAACCGAGGACGGCCGTACAGGCCGCCCAGAAGGTGTATCCGGATATCCGATTAGAGTCACAGGAACTCCAGTACTCGCCGCGACTCCTCTACGACATCGTCGAAGACGTGCTTACCGAACGGCAGTTCACGTCACTGCGGACGGCATATTATGCCGGGTATTTCGAGAAGCCTCGGAAGAGCACCGGTGACGAACTCGCCGAGAGGCTGGGGATCACCCGTCAAACCTTCAATCAACACCTCCGGTTGGCTGAGGAGACCGTCTTAGAGCAACTGTTCGATGCGTCGGGGAAGGCCGCACGCTGACCAGTCAGTCTGACTCCTTACGACTTTGGGGTACCTCCTTCGAAGTAATGAGTTCCAGTACCATACTGAGCACCATTGAATTCGATACGGAGAGCGAATACTTCCGAGCTACGTACGACAGTACGCGCGATTCGGCAAGTTTAGCGGTCGTTACTGTGGTTTCAACGGCTCTTGATCGAGATCCACTGAACCTGACACCACTCCAGTCTGTTATTGATACAGAATCACTTGACGAACTGGCTACGGAGACATTTACCGGCCACGGTACCGTTGATAGCATTTCATTCTGCTACGAAGGGGTCGAGGTCACAGTGTTCGGTGACGGCAGTATCGAGGCTGACCCCACCGAGAACGCATAGGCGGCACCAATGCTTCCGTATCGCATTGTATGTGCTGACTGTGGAACGTTTCGAATCGGCCGGAAACGGATGTCCGGTGCGGATGTTATCCCGTATCAGGAAACGTGCTCGGAGTGCGGGCCCGAGTACTTTAAGATTGGAGGGACAACTGGAGATGAGTGAGCAGGCCACTTTGGATCATGAGGACTTCCGGACTGTGCTGCGGAAGCAACAGCAACGAGTGGTGGCTGCCGTAGCAGCAGAGGAGGCGATAGATGCGACGCCGATTCTTCAGGATGGGGAAGCGCTCCCCTGCGAAGAGTACGTCACGCTTGTGTATGAACTCCACCACGTCCATCTGCCCGAGTTACAGGCTGCCGGAGTGATTGAGTTTGACCGACGCGAAGAGACAGTGAGGCGAGGGCCATTTTTTGATGAGGGTCAGTCGCTGTTCAAACACGGTCACGACCGGTGAAAGCTGCCAGACTATAACCCACCGCTACGATGGCCTGGTCTCTTTCGCACTACTGTGAGAAAGACAGAAATCAGAATAGGACGTGACTCTTGCTGACTCACCCTCTGTATCGGTCACGGTATCCTCAGACAGTCAGTAATCGCACACATCGGAACATACGAGAGCCCACACTAATCTGTCTAGTATCTTCGTTACGATTCGAGCTTGACACTTCACGTCGTCGAGCGCGTCGTGCTCCTCGCCGTTCATATAGACTTCTGCGGCACAGGGGAGCGACCGAAATGTCCGCACATCGCGTTCGTCGCAGAACGCTCAGGGTTCGTCATCCCGACAGCGTCGAACGCGACGTTGAGGTGCTCGCAGTCGAGCGACAACGAATAGATTCCTCTCGTCGTTCTGAAAAAAGTCGGTAATTCACTTGTGAGTAGGAAGGGGATCAACCAGTCAGGTAGGTGAGTCAACCCTACTGGACCTGTGCATTATGCCCTACCTTCGGAACACCACAGCCAAATCAGCAGTGCCGGTCGATCCAGGCGCAGAACGCCTCGAAGTTGTTTGCGCCTGCTTGGTCTGCGATCTGTCGGAGCGTGCCGATGTTCACCCGATCGTGAGCGGGCACGACCACCGTTCGTGGTTCTGTGTCGTGGTTGTCTGGTGGTTCCCACCGAAGGATAAGGTGGTCACCGTTGGTCCGAACGTGGGTAAAATTCCCCTCGTTGACCAGAACGCTGTAGATGTCTCTCCCGGAGAAGTCGCGTGTTACCATCGAACTCACCAAATCTTACTGCAGAACCGAGGGAAGGTCACCGCTCGATTCGTTCTCTTCCGGATCGACACCGAGGGCTCGAAGTTCGTCATCGGACGGTTCCTCGCCGGCGCCGTGGTAACCGGCAACGGCTTCGTCCAAGTTCTCGAGGGCTTTCTCACGGGTGCGACCCTGGCTGGCGACGCCAGTCGCGACGTCGACAGCCGTCCAGCCGTCCTGACCTTCGGGTCGGGTCAGCCTGATCTCTTCGCTATCGTCGCCGGAACTCATGTGAATAGACATTCGTTGGTCCTCCCTAAGTGTTTGTTGCAGGTCCCAGAAGGGGGACTCGCACCCCCTGGAGAGAACAAACGCTCCCCGAGAGTCGGTTCGCGGAAGCCGTTAACCAACACTGCGACCTAATACGGCCGAAAATGCGGTTCTGCGTGCCAAATGTTGGTTAAACGCTACTGATTTGGATCAACTGGGTCGATCAGCTGCAGGTCCGGATCTGCATCACCGATCCCACGGAGGGCGATCTGATCGTCGCCGAGGACTGCGCGAGCCTTCGCGAGGGTGTCGCGCGTTCCGGGAGACGTTTCGTTCCAGAACGCGAGGACTGCGTCTGCACGCCGGACGATCTTCGTGTTCCGCCGGGGGCCAGCAGCCTCGCCGTAGGTGTCCCAGTCCGGTTCGAGGACAGTCAGGGGAATGTTCCCGACGTCGGCCAGCGCTGCGGCGGCGGTGTCGACACCATCGGCGCCACCGGAGACGACTTCAGCGACTGGCCAGCCGGTGTCCAGAAGTGCTTGGCCGACGGCTTCGACACAGCGGACGGGTGCTTGCTCGAACGGGAACGACCGCGAACCGACGATGGCGACCGACAGGCCGTCTTGTTCGGTGATCTGGACGCCGTGCCACGACCGAGAAGGTGCTGTTGTAGACATACCTTGTTGCTCCGAGCGGGATTGAAACCCCTCACTCCCTCAGGGAATACAAACCCACGGCGGTCAGGACTCGATGGATTTGATCTCAACGAGTGGCTGCATCGACAGCGAGAGTGCTTCGACGACGGCGGTCTGGATCTCGTCGGTGAAGCACTTCAGCGGCGGATCAGTCCGAACGGTCCAGGTGGGTGTTTCGTACTCGACGGGCACGACGTCGAGCGTCAAGAGCTCCTGCGTCCCTTCGGAGACGACCACGGTGACGGTAGTGTCTTCACAGAAGGCCTCGTCGAGCGGCCAGCCGTACTTGGCTTCTGCCTCGATCGGCGGCGTCGCGTCCGGACCGGTATCGGTCAGGCACTCGTCGCGAACGGGAACATCGTCGAGGTCGTCGATATCCTGGGGCCAAGCCGGGTCGAACTGGTTGGCGGGCGATACGCGCGTTTTGTCGGGAGCTTCCGTCATCGAGAACTCCTCCAGCCAGCTGGGAGAGACAAACACACCTTATGACCACTATCAGGCTGTCAGAGAACAGTTCCCACGGTAATTGATTTCAAGAGCACGGAGGGCGAATCTCCTGCTCAGTGTAGGGGCTACACCGTTCAGGTGAAAGTACCCCGTTGTTCACCATCAACAATGATTGCGTTGTTCCCCATTACTTGAACGACGTGGTTTTGCGTCTCGAATTGAAGTCGCCACGAATCGCTGTCATGAGTGGCTAATTCACGTATCGCGTCTGTCGAAACGTAGCGTTCTAAGGCTATATCGAGGTGTTCGGGTTCCGTCCCCTCAACCTCAGCTATCGCTTCGATGATCTGCGTGGTAACAAACTCACCCATAGTATATCATTGTTATTTCAACGGAAACAATTTGGGCACTACGCACTCTCTACTGAGCGAATCGGGGGTGCGGAGAAAAGCTATGTGAACCGTTGTAAGACGCCCTCAAGTACTACACTTGGTAGTCGGGAAAGGTTCTTATGCGGGAACCTCCTCAGTTAGAACAGAATCAACTGGAGGCGCCTACGATGACATTTCAAGAACAACTCCGCTCGATAGAAGAGCGGTACGACGTAAGTGAGAGCGAACATGCCCGGGAGCTTGGGCGCATTGTCGCGGACCTTCAGGATTAGCGCGGTTATTCTGCCTCTTCTAAGAATGAGACGAACTCACCTTTCCCGATACCGTCGGTACTGACCAGTTCGTCGTGTCCGGCGCGTGTGACGGATTCAGTGAGGAAGTCCGTACAGAGTTCGGTGTGTGCATCCCCATAGTGCGCCAACGCTTCTGAACGAGTGACATCGAGGTCATACTCTGCAAGACTGATCTCGATGCCATTCTTCCGTACAACGGTGTCACATCCCCACTCAGAGAGTAACGAGAACGCCGTCGTATTCCGGCGAACCGTGAGAAGCCGCTTCGATTCGGAAATATACTCGTTGACCCACATCTTCCAGTCGTACGCTTCGGTCGCAAAGTCAGGAAATGAGAACCCGGTTTCGATGCTTTCCAGGTACCACTGTGCCATACTGATTGAAGTCCGGTGGTTCGCATTAGGTAGGGCGTGTTTCAGAATCAGCGTGGACATCAGTTGCCCTGCGACATCGACAGCAGTGCCGGTCCAGTCGACGCGAGCGATAGCATCGGGGATCCGGTCTAGTTCAATCTGCTTGTAGATCTCGAGCTTCGCTTCCTCTTCCAACTCTTTTTCCTCGACAATCTCTTCGAATATCTGGAGCAACCGTACTGTAATCGTCCGATCCTGCAGTGACATCTCATCGAGTACGTCTTCAAACTCCCCCTCAAAATCCTCGACAGTACCGCTCGCCCCACGATTTGTATACAGCACAAAGAATTCCTCCTCGAAATCGTACTGCTCGATAACCGCGTCTTTCCCTGATGTCGTTATCTCCTCCCTGTCTTGCGTGACATACGCGAGGGAATAGTGAGAATCATCGGGATGATGGTAATAGACACAGGCGGTCATTCCATCAGTGTAGGCAACAGACCGAATTAAAACACACTACATCCAGTGATGGACGAGAACGTTCGGACAGTACTACTGATACGCGAATTACCTATACGACCGACTAGGGCGAAGGATAGGTATAAGAACCATTGGATGACGTTCTGGACCGCTTGTGGAAGGAACGCTGAGACGTTCCCGGCATCTCCTCTTGTGCTGTTGGGGACCGCGCGCAGCGACGCGAGCACGGTGGACCGCTGCGAGGCGCGCGATGCGCCGAGCGCAGCGCCCCGTCGTCCCCGCGAGCGACGGCAGGAGCGAGCAGGGGCTCGACAGACGCCTGCGTCTGTCGGTGGCGCCGCGCGCTGTACGAGACGCCTGTTCTAGACCAGCCACCGGCCACGCGTGACGGCAAAAAAAGGGCGGCGGGTCGTCAGCCGTCGAACTGCTCGAGCGCTCGGTCGATGTCCACCGTTTCGACCCACGCGTGGGTGTCTGACTCGACATCCCAGGGAGCCTTCGAGGGATCGTCGCTTGCCTGCCCCGTCCGGTGCATCGGCCCATCACCGCGTTCCTCGATGGTGATGTCGGTGTGTTTCCCGGTAATGGCCAGGCAGGCTTGCCCGTTCCACTCGTTGACCATCACGCTTTCGAGGCGGACCTGATCACCCTCCCGGAGCGTCTCCATCCCGTTGGACTGGTGGGACTTCGACCAGTAGACGAACTTCCGCCGTTCGCCCTCGTTGTCTTGCAGGTATCCCGCCTGGTACTGCCCAACCGCCGGCGTCTCGAAGAGGTGATCAACCTCGGCTTCGACCGTCGTCTTCCAAGTGGTGAAGACATCGATTTCGTCGAACGTTTCTGCCACATCGGGCAGCCGCTGGAGCGATCGTTTGACCCCGAGTGCTCCGTCGAAGGCGTCAGCCCCATCGAGGACTCGTTGTGCAATGAGTTTCGCGAGGCCAGCCCGCCCCAGCTGGATGTCGTCGCCCATCTCGTCCGCCAGTGAGGACGCCACCTGATTGACCGCCGCGAGTTCGTCCTGTTGCAGCCACCCACGGGGATCGGCCTGCTCCTGGGGATCCACGTCGGGACGCTCATCGGCCGTCGTCTGCTGGTAGATCGTGTCAACCCCACACTGCGCGCGGGAGGATGCCGCCCGCTCGAGGCCGGCCGCATCTGCATTACGAGCGACCTCGCGATGGCGCTCCATTTCTGCTTCCCGGCTGACCCGCCGTTCCTGCTGGGCGAGCGTTTCACCGTGTCGGCGATCCGGACCAACCGCCGGATCACGCGTCCAGTCGTAGTCGTTCTGACGCTCGTAGTAGTTTCCACGCGAGTCGATGCCCTTGTTCGACCGGAAGTCAAGCTCGTCGCCAGCCTGCGTTTCGGCGACGTCTTCCAGGATGTGTTCCGGCCCACTGACCTTGTCGGCCAGTGAGATCGTCATGTCTTCCTCGCGCGGATCGCGTTTCTGCTCCGCCAGCCCGCCTTTTTCAGTCGTCGATACCTTTTTCTGCGAAGGATCGTTAGCAACCATTGTAGTTCACCTTGAGGCGCTCACCGCGCCTCGCCTTCCACGCCGGCGAGCCGCGGCTGTCGCCCCACGCCCCGTCCAGCGGCCGACTGCACGTCGCGACCGACCAACCGCCGGGCTGCCACTGCCCCCGGACGGGCCACTTTTCTTTATGCTCTGGTTCGCCAGAACCAAGGAGAAGCAGCGTCGCGCAGCGTCGGCGCTGACGCGGTCGATTGCCGACGCGAACGCAACGACGTCCGTGAGCGAGGGCAATCGTGAGCCGCCGTCAGCGGCGTAAGCAACGCGAGGCAGGTTCGACGCAGTTCGCACTTGGGTGTTCCGTCCGGGAGGGACCCGCGCTGTGCGCGGGAGGGACCCGGAGCGCCCAGCACGACGAACTCCCATGGGATGAAATCCACGCGCCGGGAGGAGCTCGCACGCGGTCGATTTCCGACGCGAGCCCTGCGAGCGAGCGAAATCGAGAAAGCCGCGTGCGAGCCCGCAGCAACGCGTTGGATGCAATCCCATGGGCGGAAGTCGCGCTCGGCAGCCCGGCGCGGGCGCTTGCGCCCGACGCCCGGCAGTCCCCCGCGCAGCCTCGCCATCGGCGAGCGGGGGACGCGTATCCGAGCACGCCACGCGAGCGCAGTGAACCGGGGCACTCAAGTGCGAACAGAGTACTCCTGGCGACGCGAGTCGCGCGGGCGGCCCGTACCGCGCGACCGAGCACCGGGAGGGGCCCGCGCCGACGTTCCGACGAGGCGCGGGAGGGACCCGGCGCGCACGTCCAAGCGCCTGAGCCAGCTGCTCCGTGCACGCGAGGAACGCGTGCGCGAGGGCTGACTCCTGTCCGAAGGCGCGCCGGATCGCGAGGTGACTGAGAGACCCACGCTATCGAACAGGGTCTCTCGAGTGCTTTGGTCTTCGACATGGACCAGATGGCCGCCGTGCTGGGCCTGGTGGACTGTGAGGGCGAGCCCGGGGTCGCGCTTGTATAGTCGTCTGCGCGGCCCCTCTCCGCAATCGCTCTGAAGTCCGCGCGCGCGACTGCCGCGCGTGCGGAAGGGTTGCGGAGATGCCGCGCAGCGACCGCGAGCCGGGCGAGGGCTCACGGAGTGTTCGACGACAGCGGCGTTCACATCGGGATTGGAGTCCTCCCAGTGGGACTCCTTCCAGTGCCGTCTCCGGTCGGGGCAGCAGCTGTCGGTCACCAGTCCTCACGAGGGAGGGAGAGACCAGCTGGGGAACTACCAACAGAACCGGACTACTGACAGACCATCCCCAGGATGTTCCCGTCACACCCTCGTCTGCTGTCCCCGATCGCGCGGAGCTCTGCAGAGCGAGCACGATGGACCGCATACGCTTACTAGTGAGCGTAGCGGTCGGCTCGAAAAAGAGGGCGAGCAGGGGACTCCTTCCAGAGCGGTCGCCCCCGTCCGGGCCTTCTTGGAGGACTACTCTCCTGGTGTCCGGTTACTCAAGCTCATCCGGATCCGGCAGATCGACGTCGACTCCCTCTCCTGGGTGTTCGAACTCGTCGGGGTCGATAGCATCCCAGTCGGTCTGTTCGGCTGGGGTCTGCTCTTGCTCCGTCGACGCTGTCCCTTCCTGCTGGTCGCCATCGAGTCGGTCTTCGATTCGATCCAGCTGGGCACTGATCTCGGTGACAGTCTGCATCCGTCGCTCGAGTGCGGTCAGCTGATCGGCGACGGTTGCCAGGTCGTTTTCGATTGTCTGGATTTCCTCCATGGAGGAGTCTGCGTTGAGAAGATGCGCAGCAGCCAAGCTAATCAGAATCCGGAGTGTCGTCGCTTTGTTCGTCGAGAAGGTGTCCCCCACGGCGTCGACAAATGTTTGTTCCGTTGGGGAGAGACGGGTTGCATAGGTTGTCCCCTCTCCAGTCTCGTCCCCAGCCGATGACGATGGGGACTCGTACTGTTCTAGTATGTCCTCGGCAGCGGCGATGATCGCTTCGACATTCCCATCGCCGTCGCTGGTGTATTGATCCATCGACATTCTTACCATCTCTTTCCATCTTCAAATAAATTTCTCTCCACCTACACGAACCGTCAGCTCAACCTCCCTTGTTCCCTCCTTCCCCCCCACGCTATGACGGGAACCTTGTTCTCTTTCAGCCGTCTGATATGCCAGATCGCTGGCTGCTCTCTGAACCCCCTGTTTCGTCTGGTTCCCCTCTAGTTCTACCGCCTATATCACTCTATACCATCGAACAGTCGAGGCAGTCCAGCAGAGAAGGAGGAATCTGCAGAGGGTCGCTAATCGATGTTACATCCGTAACCGGCAGTCCAAGCTATATTTACAGAACCGGGATATATGCCCGAATACGTAGAGCCGTATTGCGGTTTTTGCTGTAAACAGCATTTTCGAGCGAAAATAGAGGCTGTTTTCGAAATGAGGGTGATAGAGCGAAAACCACACTAACGGACGGGGGTAGAATTGTTTACAGTGGTGTAAACAGCCTCCCGTTCAGAAGGGTGTTGAAATCACCGTTGTCTTGCGGTTCTATCGTGTTTACGTCAGGGGTTTATATCATAATACTGTGGGAAATGTGGAGTCAGGCGGAGCGAAAAGAGAACAACCGCGGATTGAAATTGATTTGGCTAGGCTACTGGTCGGACGTTGGATCGGGATTGTTGAACCGGCTATTCCCGACCGTCCTATCAAGGATGATACCAAATCCAGTAACCGAATCTAATCCTGAACCGGTCACGGATTGCTCGGTGATGCCCTCGTAACTCTGGACATCCCGTGCCGGGCGGTCGTCGACATGACCTTCTTCTTCAAGAATATCCAAGAGATGGTGAGCCGCTTTTTGACTCTCGAGGACCCAGATTGCTTTTGCGTCGTTTGTCCCACAGAACTCCGCGAGTTTCTCGTAGTCATCAATGACATCGCCACGCCGAAGTGGCGTTTCCGGCCGATCCGGAATTGATGTTTCAACCTCCATCACACGGTGCTCCTTCTGAGGATGAGTCGCGATGAGATCGAAGGTACCAGCTGTGTCGTCGCCACCAATGTAGGTCTTCACGGAGAAGCCGCGATTCGAGTAGATTCGCTCAAGAAGTGAGACGATCACCTTGTGGCGAGGACTTTCACGCGGATCACCCTGTTCTGTCCCCCAGACGATCTCGTAGTCGTCGAACACCGCTAGGGCTTTGTTCGTCGGCCAGTAGTACGTGTAGCGGTTCGCCAGTTGCACCTCTCGCAGATACTCGTCGTCGACGAGGTCATCAGCGATCCCCCGTCGATCAAACTCACGGGTTGCCATCGGCTCTCCACGCTGGTAGAATGACAGATCATCGTTCCAGTAGTCGACCACATCCTGCAAGAATGTCAGCTCCTGGTTGGTTAATGCGTCTGGGGACCGCTCTTCTGGATTTTCTCCGTTACTATCGTTCTTATTAGCCGTCGACGATCCATTGTCGGTCACATCCGCAGACGACCCATTGCCGAGGTTGTTCAGCTGCGTGAGCCGATTCGCAGTCTGCTCGGGGGAGATACAGTACTTCTGCCGAGTCTTAGCCCGGGTTGCGTCAGCCATCGGGCGAATCGCCGAGTCCGTTTCAGCATGCCCCGGCGGCAGCGGCAACGGTTCCAGTGTCATGATCTCGGGCTGTTGCTCTTGGAAGCCAGTCGGTGGCAACTGACCGATGAACTGTCCCTCGGGAAGCCCCTGGATGTAGTCACGGATCTCATCTCTGTCCAGCCCACCGTGGAACAGACTGTCCGGCAGGTCATCGTCGGTCGAGACGTTGCCGATGATCTTGGTGTTGATGTTGTTCAGGACCTCCGTGTACACCGACCGGTTCTTGTGCGGATCGTCGCCGAGGACCTGGGCGGGATACTGCATGACCAGCCCCAGACTCAGATCGAACTCACGGCCTTCCGGGAGCAACTTGTTGTGGACGATGTTGCTCCGGGCCAACGGCGCGCTCTCTTCGATGAGACAGTTGACGACGTAGTCGTCCCGATTCGGTGTCTGGAGGCTCTTGATCGCAGTCCACAGATGGCTCAGGAACAGCACGTTGAACATCTGGGAGGCATCGTCACGAAGCTCCCCAGTGTCGATCACCACCACCTTGTTGCTGTGGAGAATCTCTCGCAGATCGAGAACGTTCTCGTCCTCGGCGTACCAACCGCGATTGTGGTCCCACTCGGGCTTGTAATCGAGCATCCGCCAGATGAAGTCCCGGTCGTTCAGCTTCGAGATCCGGTTCGTGACGGCGCCGGCTGTCTTCTTGAACTGGCGATCGTTCTTCTCGGTGTGGCGTTGCAGTGATGCCGCCACCGTAGGCGATGAGGTCTCTGGAACACTCTTGTGCATCTCGTACTCCAGAGCCATGTCGTAGAGATCCGAGATAGGGAACGCATCACCGCCCACACGGGTTTCCTCGAGGCGAGCCTGATCCGGGTCGGGATACTCGGCCCGCTCCTCCTCGAACAGCGTTCGGATGAACGCTTTCAGCACGTCGTTCCCGACCCACGCCTGCTCGACTTTCTCCTCACCGACGGCGAACCTGAGGACTTCGTAGAAGTGGTCGATCGTATCCTGGATTGCAGATTCACGGGAGCGGCCAGCCTGATAGATCAGCGGCCGGAGGTCGAAGAACGGTAGGCCCGGGACCTCCTGGTCATCTTCGGGGATCTTGATGTACTCGACGTCGTCGAGGTCGTCGAAGATGTACCGATGACTTCGCAGGTAGTTGTCGCACATATCTCCGCCCTTGGAATCGAGCAGGAACGTCGGACCAGAGAGCTCATCGTGGGCGGTCAGCAGATCGTTGATACCGGCGACGGTTTTCCCGCTCCCCGTGGAGCCGGCCCGGAGGTAGTGTCGGGTGAGCGTATCGGCGTCAAGATGGATCGCCTCACGCTGGGTGACTTCACTCCGCCATTCAGCCACGGATTCGAGCGCTTCCTGGCCTGTGGACTCGTTGGGACTGTCGACGACAGTGGCGGCTTTCCCGATACACATCCCCTTGTCGAAGGCCTGGAAGACCTCCTCGTCGGGCGTCGTCAGCGGGGAGTGAGCAGCCGGCCCACCGCCCGAAGCACCTCGGGAGGCTTTGGGGAGTGAGTCGATCGTCGGGACCGTCACGAAGTTCGCGAGTTCGTTCGCGTTCGCGACGAGCATGGGTTTGCTCTTCCAGAACGACTCAGTGGGTGTCGGCCGGGTCAACTCGTGGTTGAGCAGGCGCTGGTACTCACTATCGTGTTGCCCCAGGTACTCACCTTCAACTTGGTAGAATGACCCAGACAGCTGGCTGAAGGAAGACTCCGCATCCCGGATCACCTTCTCATCGCTCGAGGCACACCGGATCGAGACGTTGAAACTCGTCTGCGGGTCCTTGTTGTTGAGCTGGGCCATCCGCGTCGCTTTGTGCCGAGATTGGTCCTCTGGCCCCTGTTCAGCAGAGCCGACTTCTTCGGCAGGTGTATCGTTGCGGTGGCGGCTCCGCTGTTCGTGTTCAGAGACGCCGACCAGTCGGTCGAGGAAGGTCTGGACAAAAAAGCCGAATCCGGAGGTGACGCCCATCTTGAGGTTCCGCTTTTGGCTTTCAGCCTTTCGTGTCCAGTCGACACGGGGCTCGAACACCGCCTGGAACAACCACTCTTCCTCGGTCGTGATCGCCGTTTCGAGCAGATCCGACAGTGGGGACCGGTCGGTGCTGTCGTCGTCGAACTCGGACAGCAGCATCATCCAGTCGTGGCGTTTCTGCTCTTTGCCGACCCACCGGCACAGATGGGGCGTCTCTTCGAAGCACTCCGAGAGAGCAACGTCGTCCGTGTCGAAGCGGTAGTTCGATGGGTACTGGCTGGTCGTCTTACTGTGGAGTTGATCGAGGTCGTCCTCTTGATCGATCCCGAGATAGAATTGGAATCGCTGGTGGCCGGCGGGCTTGTGAATCAGGAACTCGAAAGAGTTGACCGGCTCGACGAAGTCGAGATGGTTTTCGAGGCCGAGCGGGAGTTCGCGACCGTCACCCATCGCGTGCAGTCCGCGGAGCTGGCTGGTGATGGTCTGCGGGGAGAGTTCACTCCGGACGGGTGTGATCTCGATATACTCACGGGCCTGGGTTTCTGCGGTGGCTTCAATCGCGTCACTCCCAGTCTGTGTGTCGACGCTTGGGTCCTGGGTCTGTGCGTCGTCGGAGCTGGTGTCTGAGGACTCACTGTCGTCTTCGTCCTCGGATTGGGACTCACCCGTCGGCTCGATTGGGGGTAACTCCGAACTGGACGGTGAGCGGTCCTGAAGCGGTGAGGAATTGAGCGAACTGCCAGGTCGAGAGAGACGAGAGGCTGCTAACTCGGTCCGATCCGTGTCATCGACCGGATCTGGACGCTGATCAGTGTTCTGAGAATCGCGAGACGGCTTACTGTCTGGAGAGTCGTCGCTATCGGACATCTGCAGCTATCAGTTGCAGCGCCAACAGGTTATTCTTTTTGACTGGTGGGTGGCGGGGTGAAATATACTCTTAAACGATAGGCTCAATGGACCCAATCGGGCGCAACTCTCACGGATTATATGGTTCAACAATTTCGAGGACAGCAGAAGCTTCGTATCGGCGGTTGCGCTGCTGACCAGTTGTTTCTCGTAGCACGTTATCATCCCAGAGGTGTCGAATTGCCTGATTGACTGCTGGTTGCGAGCGATCTAGTTCATCAACGGCCTGTGGTTCCGTGAAGTATGGGTGCTCAATGATGAAATCGATGAGTTCACGAATGACAACACCTTGGCTCTGATACTGCTCCCGATAGCTATCACGCAACGCTAACAGGTCGCGAGCGACCGTGTATGCCTCGCGACCCTGTTCGGCGATGGCCTGCAAGAAAAACGAGACCCACTCGGTCCACGCACCGTCACGACTGACGGCCAATAGCTTAGCGAGATAGGTGTCACGGTTCGCGTTAAAGTATGATGAAGGGTATAGATAAGGGCCGGGCAATAGATCCCATTTGTAGAGGGCCAACATCACAAGGAGGCGACCAAGTCGCCCATTCCCGTCCTGAAAGGGATGTATCGTCTCGAATTGATAGTGAATCAAGGCCAAGTCAACCAATGGCGCGTACGTCGGTCCTGAACGGATGTACTGGAGCAGGCTCCGGAGGGCATACGGAATACTCGCTGGCGGTGCCGGTACGAACCGAGCCTCGCTGAGTGGCGTCCCCGGCTCGTCAATGCCCACGAGGTCCTCACGAAACTCGCCCGGATTCTTTTTCTCACCACGGGCCCCTTGCAGCAAAATCTCGTGTAATTGGCAGAGCAAGTCCCTATCCAACGCGGCACCATCTTTGAGTGCTTCAATACCTATTGTGATCGCTTCAACATAATTTTGCGCTTCTGCGATATCAGCTCGCTCTATCTCGGTTTGACCAGGCTCCTCACCAGCCTCCCGTCGGTAGATATCAGAGAGCGTGAGCCGTGTCGTTGTCTCGATATTTGAGGAATCGACGGCCTCTCGGTGGATAAGGGGGCTCAAAATGACTTCCGGAGAGTCGAGCCATGTGTCTAAATCCGAAAGCTGGCCCACGGCGTACATTGCGTCCCCGTTCTCTTTCAGCAGGTCATGAGTCGCCTCAAGGTCCGGTGGGAGTGGATCTGGGCTGAAGGCGAATATCCCATCCACCATCTCCACCTCGCCAGGAGGGTTCTCAACAAAGTCTTCAGGGCGCATTGTTATGCAACACATGATTCTATGCACATATAGATAACGAATATGGCCTGGACCTATCTATAGCAGTTTTTGGGCCCAATAAGATAATCCTAAGTTGAATAGCTATCGTTCGATGCAATGGAGGGCAGCGAAGATAATTCGCATAGATCAAGCCTGTCCCGATTTCCGGTTCGGCTTGAACATGAGCTTGTACCACATCAGGAACAGCAGTAGTGCGGCCCACTCGACGACCAGCAAGACTTGATGGATCATCCCAGAGATCCACCGATACAGATCCCCCGACCGCTCCAACATGAAGATCCGGACGTAGTGGCTGGTGTAGGCCTTTTCGTAGAACGTACTGGCACCAGACATCGGGTCAGTGCCCTCGAACCCGACGGTTACGAGCGCCGTCGTCGCTTGCACAGTCGCCCATCCACTCGCGTTCGTCCTGACAGTACTCGATTTCGCCCCGTCGACGGCGAGTTCCACCCCACCAATCCCAGCCGACGTATCGGGATCGAACAGCCGGACGTGGACGGTTTTCCCGTCGTTTTGCATCTTGATCTTGGACTCCTGGTAGGTGATATGCTTGACCGTCGTCTGGATACTGTTCCCGAAGATATCCTCAGCGTTGGCCTGTAGGTTCTGCAATTGGGCATCCGTCATGTACGTCTTGCCAGCGTAGCGGGTATAGAGCGGCGTCTCCCCCTCCCGGTTCACAATCCCTGGTGGGAGCGAGCGATCTGAGATGTTCGTCGACGACGTGCGCTTGTCGATCTGGTATCGGAGCTGGCCACGTTTCGACCAGTTCCCCAGTGCCGCGTAGTCCCGGTACAGATGCGCTGCCTCTTTCTTTCCCACTGGATGATCGAAGGTCGTCGGAACTGTCTTCTTGCGATCTCCGACAAACTTCGTAATCGAGTCGTACAACGACACGGGGTAGAATCGCCAGGGACCATATATCGTCTCGGATTTCTTCGATCCACTCGGCGACATTCGAAGCCGGCCGAGTGGCTGTCCGGACAAATCCTGCGTCCCATTGATCGTGATGTAGAGTTCATTCGTCGGTTCTCGATCAATCGCATGGACAGTCACCGACAATTCATCGGGCTGTGCGACCGAGACCCCAGTGCTATCGGCAACAATCGATTTGGTGCCAATCGTCTCGCTATGGCTCTCTGAGACACAGTCCGGATGCTCTCCGTCTTTCCCCCAGCGCCGTTGGAGCGTCACCTCGACCCGGTGGGAGACCTGCAGCGTACCGCTCTGTGGATTGCCAAAGTTGAACGTCGCTCTCCTGCCCCGCCGTTCATCGCCACCCAGTGAGACACGCTTGGTTACCTTCGTGTCGACAATGGACAACTGCTCCCATTTGCGGACATCGTAATACTCGGTCCTCGTCGTAGTGTTGTTTGTTCCTGGGAGGCGAACACGTTCCGTGACTTTACATTCGTCCTCGAGTGTCGTTTCCCAATTTGATGGTTTGATCAGTCGGAAATCCGACGGCGCCAAAACCGTAACATCGTCTGGGCTGACGATGAATTGTCCGTCCAGAAATGCCCCTGGCGACGTTCGGGCGATGCCGGCCCATTGGTTTTTTTGGACGGTAACATTCCGCTCTGAGAAGTTACTGTGGATCTTGATCTTTCCACCGCCGTTGAACCAATTCCTCCCAATCGAACTGCCAGCTGGGCGTTTCGAGACCCAGGGCCTCGTGTCGAACTCGGAAACCGCCTTACTATTGCGACTTTCGTACGAGACTGTTTTCCCCTTGTTCACCTCGACCGCCCACGGGTTCACGATCCGCGGATCGTTGCCACCTGCAATCAGGGCATTCCGAGTGGGGAGCCACCCGTTCCGTGGCTCGGCTTTCCCCAGCGCGTAATAGCCGTTCACTACCTCATGACTCACACCGGCTGTCCTGACCGTCTTGTTCGTCATGTTCCTCGCCGAGACGATGGCCGTCTCGTCTGGCTTGACCCACTTATCTTCGTAGGGGATATGGATATCCGTCGAGAGCTGTTTCCGAAAGCCGTCTGTCCGGGGCGCAAGCGCGTTGATCTTCCCGCTCGGCAACCCCGTCGTTTCGAACGCGAACGGTGGGATTCCAGCAGAGACATTGTAGGTGTTGGCTCCATTCGGGCCGTAGTCGGTGAACGGGATCATCGTCTCATTCCGCGCTGGATCGCTGTCAGCCGACGCGAGGATTTTGAACGGCCCCGAAGAACTGGCCGAAGCAGCGGCGTTAGTTGTACTATTTGAGGAGTCCGTGTTGATCGCGGGCTGTGGGGACGTCGTCAGCGCTGTTGCCGGCACGGTCGCGACGAACGTCTGGAGGACGAGGCACGATACGACTGCAACGATGATGAGGGAACGAGCGACGGATCGACGGGCATCATGTGTCATTGGGAGAGTGTTCTCGGAAGCGGCTGGCTACGTGCGGACGGTCATTCTCTGTACTCCGGACTGTTGCATCAGGGGATCATGTAGTAGATTATCGACAGCAGGGTTCCTGGGGCCAGACCAATGATCGCCATGATCGACCCGGTGAACGCGAGCCACTTGCCCCACCCGCGTTTCTGACTGCCATGGTGGCTGGTGAAATACGCGATCACACCCAGAATCACACAGGTGAATCCGAACAGTTTGAAGATAGTTGCCAGCTGGGCGGGGAATCGGACGGCCTCTTCGATCGCCTTCACTCCGGACGCGAGTATCAAAGTGAGTGCCAAAGGGAGCATCGTACTGAAAGAGAGAGTGAAAGAGTCTGTTTTCGTGGAGAGAGAAATTGGATGGTGAGTTTGCCTCTCAGGGACCACCGACGTTGGTGATGAACTTCAGGACGGAGATGAAGATCCCGAACCCGAAGTAGAAGACGATCATGCCAGCACCACCGCCGAAGAGCCACATTCCGTACTGGGCGCGAGAGGAACTCTTCCGAGCACTCCACCAGAGAACGGCCCCCGCAACGATCGCGATAAATCCGACGTACTTCAGCACCATCATGGCGAGCGAATGGACGTTCGAGAGCATCGATGAGAGACCGTCCTTGCCCGCATCACAGTTGTTCGTGTTACTGGGGTCGCAGTTAGACTGTGCTGCAACTGGCTGAACGAAGATTGTACTCAGTAGTGCCACGGCTAGCACTACAAGCAGGGCTTTCTTACCGAATGACATCGGCAGATTAGACAACCATTCGAAGGGTCTTAATTATTGTCTTTTGCAAGCCGAATGCAACCGAACTCGGTAGTCTGTTACAACCCGAGGAAGCCAAACCGTCCGGAGTCGTCATCGTCATCAGCTGGTTGCTCGGACTCACTGAACGGTTGCTCGTGAGCAGTGTCCTCGACATCGAGGGCAGCCTCCAGCCGGTCGATCCGTTGCTGCAGGCGCGTAATCTCCTCTTCTTGCTGTTCGGCTTTCTTTTTCCAGTGTTTCATGAGCTGTTCGTTGCGATCAACCTCACCCTCGAGTTCCTGGATCCGGCCGGCGATCTGCTCGACCCATGGCGGGACACTCCCCTGGAAGTCGAGGATCTGGGTATACCAGTCCTCGAAGTACTGGGTTGTGGTCGTACGAGAAGCGCCAGTGTCGTTACGCCGGTGGGACTCCGATGTCGATTGGTCCGTGTCGGTGGAGTCCCGACCTGGGTTGTGATCGCGTGACTCTGCTTGCGACCCCCGGACCTCGGGATCGCGACGGTTGCTCTCAGTAGGTGGCGTTTGGTCTGGTTCTGTCTGGTTAGATTGTGTCGTCGACGAGGCCCGGTCTTCCGCAGGGCTGTCCTGGTGTCCACCTGCCGACCGAACGGGCGAACTGCCGTCGACAGACTGCGATTCCGACCGGTGGCTCTGTGACTGTGCGTTCTGCTCCTGTTCGTCGTCCAGATCGAGATTCGAGTGGTCGAAGGTATCGGTCACGTGGCCGAGGGCTTTGCTGATCGTCTTCTGGCCGTAGGTCTCGGTCCCACGGTCTGCATCCCATTTGTCACGCATCAATCCGGACTGGCGGAAGATCGTATCCATCCGGTGGGGATCTTTGTCTGTCCAGAACGCGAGCATCGAGCAAAATGCCATATCAGCCTCGGACTGACTCTCGTACCGGCCTTTCCAGTTCCCCTCCCAGAGTCGTTGGAACTTCTCACCGTTGGCTGCGTTCAGGGCATGCTGGACGAGAGCCGCGTTCGTCCCGGAAAGCCCTGGTACCGATGCTGATTCGTTGCTGGTGTCCGCTGTTGATGCCGGTTCACCGTTTTGTGCAGACGCTTTCCCGTTCCCACTGGGTCCCGTTGGGGTGTCACCGTTGGACGAGAAGACTGCGCCACCGGCCTTCGCCTTGGGGCCGTTCCCCTTACCGTTGGTACTGGCCTCGTCCTCGAGCCAGCTTGTGTCCATCGTGGTTTTCTCACCGATGTACTCGTCATAGACCGATTCGAGCGCTCGTTGACGCTCCTCGATGTCGCCGGCCCGATCTGGAAATGGAGCGCCGGAGACGGTGAAGTATCGGCCTGTCTCGTAGATCTCGATGTCGTCCTTTCGATTGCGGTCACCCGGTATGTCCGCTTTGATCAAGACGTGCGCCCCGGTCCCCGACGGGCTAACCTCGGTATAGCTGTCGAGTGTCTGGATCACGTCCGTCGCCCACGCGTCCGTCTCTCCTGATTCGGGTTCCCGGCAGTCATCGAGGTCAACGCCAACGTACGGATCCTCGTCTGTAAACACGAAGCCGATACCGTCGACGGCGTCACCCTGCATCGAGAACTGCAGAGCTTCTCGAAAACTAGTCCAGGTCGTGGGGTCGTCCGTCGATGCATGGCCCCCGGTTCCTGGTTCGACTGGGATTTTCGTCGCTTTGCCGTCCCGCGTTTTCGTCCGCCAGCAGATCCACTGATCGGTCTGGCGGAGTTCTGCGGGGACGTTCTCAGGGTTCCCCATCATACACTGTCAGAGGTGTTGAATAAACAGAGAGTCCCCGAGCACAAAGAGGTATGGGAACCGCGTCTCAGGTCTCGGTAATAACACTCAGATCGAAGTGCTCGCATTTGAGCGCGTCGGCATTCTCCTTGGCCGCACTCCGCCGTGCATCGGCCACTAACTGCTCGAGGTCTGCGCCAGACACAGCCTCAAGCTCCTCGACCATCTCCCGCAATTCTGAGTCACGAAGGGCAGTGGGGACGTCTTCCAGCTGGGTTCGGAGAATCTGGAAACGCGCCTCGGCATCGGGCAGTGGAATCTCGACGTGCTTGTCGATCCGGCCGGGCCGCAGGACTGCCTCGTCCATCTGCTCTTTCCGGTTGGTCGTGAGCACGACGAAGAACTGCTGGTCGTCCTGGGAGAGCTTGTTCAGGAACGTGTTGGTCGTCTTCGCATCCTCACGATTCGTGGAGAGGCCATCGTCGCGACTCCCCAAGAGCGACTCGGCCTCGTCGATGAACACGACGCCTTCGAGTTGCTGGGCTTCCTCGAACAGTCGGTTGACGAGGTCGGGGCCCTCGTTGATCCACTTGCTCGTCAGCTGGGACTGGCTCAGTTCGACGTAGGGCCGCTGGAGAGCGTTCGCGAGCGCCCGGGCGAACAGTGTTTTCCCCGTCCCTGGCGGACCGTGGAACAGGACGCCCTGATCGGGCGTGACACCAAAGCGGTCGTAGCCCGCGCTGTCGTTGACGTATGGGGAAACCACGTCCTCTCGAAGTTCTTCTTTGACGGACTCGTAACCGCCGACGTCGTCGAAGGTGGTTTCGGGTGGCTCCTGCCAATCGAATTCAAGGTTTTCAGGGATCATCTGGGTCTTCTGTTCGTGGGTAGCGGTCGATTCGTCCGGGTGCGGATTCTCAAATCCACCGTCGTGCATCTGTGGTGACTGCGTAGCCTGTGTGGACTCGGTAGTTCGGGTCGATGAGGATTCTGTTCGGTTCGAGGACGTTTCAACGCCGGATGAAGCCGGAACTCGCTCTTTGTCTTGGACGGTCTCAGCGGTCTGTGATCGCTGTAAGAACCCCGGCGGATAAGCAGCGATCAGCCACATCACTCCACCAGGGTAGTAACTCAGCTGGAGGATTTTTTCATGGGAAAGCTGACCGATCACCGGGAGACTATCGATACCAGCGTAGACGCCACCAATGAGTGTGATAAGAGCGAGCAACGACGTAAGCACACTCACGTGGAACGGGTTCCAAACTTCGCTCGCTTCGTTAAGATTGAAAGCCAAGATTGCAAAAAGGGCAGACAGTATCACCATAGTCTCGATAATCACACTGCCTTCCATCCAAATGCTCTCAGCCCCCGAGATCAGGAGTCCTGCCATCGGGTACGAAATTGCATAGACGCCGACAAATTTTGTGAGTTTTACCAATCTGTCCGAGAAGTCTTTAGCAGTGGAAGGAATACTGAGAGACAAACACTGGTCTAATCTCCAACTGTCTTTGCCTCCCTGGGCCCATATAAATGTCAGAACACAGAAACAGATTATGAACCAGACGAGTCCCAGGAGTTCGTCCAACGTGACCGGAATGGCAGAAATCATAGGGATAAAAGAAATTGATATCAAGATCGGTGAGTACTATTCCTATTTCAATTCCCTTTCGGGGAACAATTAAATATTAGGCTCCATCGCCCCCACCGGCGTCCCCTGCGCCAGTGCCGTTCGTCGTGCCTTGGACCCCACTGTTTTGAGGCGAACTGGTACCGGCTCCACCTTGCTGGGTTTGTTCACGGGTGTTCTTGGAGGTCGCCGCCTTCTTGACGTCATCCCGGGAAGCGGCCTGTTCATCGTCACTGTGCTTTTGCTTCGCCCGATCGTGGGCCATGACGGGTGCATAGCCACCCATTCCGTAGGCGCCTGCTCGGAGCGTGGCGGCTCCGGTTTTGGCGGTTGCCTTTCCGCCTTTCTTTCCGGCTTTCATGGACACCGCTGTCGCCGCTGCTGCCTTTTCAGCACTATGACTGCCCGTAGCTGCAATCTTGGAATTGGTCATCATCGTCTGATACCTATCGTCAAGATCGACGGTTTGCCATTCCCCACTACTGGTCATATACCGAACGTTCTTCGACTCAGGGATGTCGACCTCCCCATCGAATACTGGTTCGTCTCCAAGTATTCCACGCTCATGGGCCTCACTAAGATCCAAAGAGCCACTGTCGGCTTGATCTTCCAGCCACTCCGCGTTTTCCCTGTAGGACTGTGCAAGGTTACTCGGACGGCGGTTTTCGATACCCCTACGTGCTTTGCCGGCCTTATTTTTGATCGATTGAACTCTACTATTACCTGCTACTGCTGATTTCGCGCTTTCCTTCATGCCAGTGGCCTTCACTGCCGCGCCGTCGAAGTAACTCGGCGGCCGATCTTTCCCGGCACTCTGGACGTCACCATCCATCTGATCGCCGAGATTACCGTTGTCGATAGCTGCACGGGGTGTCCCGCCACTCGAGGAGCCGCCGTTACTCGATCCGGATTTCCGCCGTGATCCACTCCCGCCGTCGCCACCACCGCCAGAAGCGCTCACAGCGCCGGCAGCAGAGCCACCAGCGTCCGCACCGGCAACCGCACCCTTTCCAGCGGCTGCGCCGGCAGCCGCCCCACCGGCAGCCATGGCGGCTGTCGTCGCCATGCCGACAGCCTTCCCAATGCCCATCGGCTGGCCAGCCCAGCTGATCGCTTTGAACACGATCGCGACGAGGACGAACGGGACCAGAACGACTAGCACCAGCTGTGTCCAGTATCGCGTCGCACCACCACCAGCGCCAGCCTGGACAACGCCACCGGCCATGATGACCTTCATCGCCCGGAGCGCCACGGCAAGAAGCGGGCCTGCCAACAATGCGTATACTCCCATCCGGCCGACCTTGGCAGAGAATTTGTGGATATGGACGCCAAAGCCCCAGTCGGGGTACCACATGACGGCCCAAATCGGCGCGCCGAGGAACACGATATAGACGATGTACGTTCGCAAGGCGAGCGCGAAAATCGACAGCGGCGTCGCGATCATCATCAGGACCGCCGCCTGGAAGTAGGCCGCGATCAGCGCCATCGACCCGAACGTCGATTCGATGTTGAACTGGTTACTCCCCGGATTGAAATTCAGTTTAAACTGCTCCGGCGCGATCTGCATCGTCACTGCGTTCATCGCGTCAACGCCGAGACCGATCAGCGGTTTCGAGAGCGCGATGATCAATACGACCGAGGCGATCCGAAACCCCTGGCGCCAGAGGTGTGCTTTCTGTCGGTCTGCCCACGGCATGGACAGCAGGCCTACGACAATCATCAACGGGAACAGCGCCACGGCCAGTTTGAACGATGCTTGCCATGCGGCCACTGCCTTTGTGGAGGTGGCTGGGTTCACGATCTTCAGCAGCGGTGTGAGAGCAACCCCTGTCAGCTGGAAGAATCCCTCGAGGATCGATCTGATGAATCCCTGGAACGCCCCGAAGATCGCATCAGCGATATCGCCAGGCCCGGGAATCCCGACTAAGATGACGTAGTTGGCGGCGGTCACCAGCGGATTGGTCTCAATCATCGCTCTCGCCCCCTTGGGTCTGCGATTCCAGATTTGCAGGCATCACATCAGCCTCGTCAGGTGACTCCGGCTCTGGATCAATCCCGTCCAACAGTGCATCGTCGTCGACGGCCGACTGTGGCTGTACCGAGCCGGGATATCCGTTGTTCTCCATCCACCGCCGATCGCGTTCGCTGAGCATCCCCTCGTTCTGGAGGTACGTCCACGGGTCGCGGTCGTCGTCGAGGATGTGGTGTTCGAACTCGCCGGAGTAGACGTCCAGCCACCGACGCCCGTGCTGGGATGTACTCAGCAGACATTCCGAGTAGTCGGCGTCCTCGCCACGAGTAGCGCGCTGAATATCACGCACCTCGTCTTCGGAGAGCTCGAAGTAGTCGACGACCTCCGGGCCGACGTTCTCCTGATAGAACAGCTGCTTCACGTCGCAGTTGTCATAGATCTCCCTCGTGGCGTCGTTTTTCAGGAACTCCTCGGCGGTTTGGCTGATGAGCGTCAGGCCGGCGGCAAAGTGACGGCTATGCCGGATGAACAGGTTGATCAGATCCCGCGCACCGTCCCGGCGGAGCAGATAGTGCGCTTCCTCGAAGGTCACGTCAGTCTTCTTCTCCGACCGGCGAGCCTCGTCGTAGGCCCAGTTGAGCATCGCGTGCATGATGATCGGCATCTCGCCCGTGTCTGCGAACGAACTCATGTCGAACACGACGAGGTCGTCCTCAAGGTCGATGTTGCTCGGGCCGTTGAGGTTGCTGTTGATGTTCCACTGCTTGAGCGATTCGAGTTTCGGCTCCAGTTGCCGAGCGATGGTCTGATAGCGCTCCGGCGGCGTCTGGAGGTTCGTCACTGCATCCAGCACCTCGCTCTCGACATCGTCGGCGTCGGTGTCGACCGTCAGCCCATCATCGTCGTACGTGACACCGAGTCTGTCCGGGATAGTCTCACTGAGTTCTTCGTCGGAAAGGCCACCGTTTGCGATGATCCCAACGCCTTCGATCACGTCGTCGATGATCGGGCTCTCCCGGTCGAACGTCTCGGGATCCGGCGTGATGCCTTTCTTGAGGTAGGCGTAGTAGATTGCATTCGAGATGACCCCCTCGTCGCCAGATGTCATCCCGTCGGTGTCTTTCTCGTCCAGATACGTGCCGAACAGTCTGACGACGTTCCGGAGTTTCAGCTTGAACACACTCTCCTGTGTGGTTGCATCGTGAGCGGCCGCGTCGATATCGAGCGGGTTGATCCGGTAGTCGCCACCGAACTTGATCACCGTGCCACCCAGCTGTTCCACGAAGTCGACGAAGTCATCGCCGAGCGGGTCGAAGATGATCGTCTTGAGGTCGTCGTCGACGAGAACTCGCCGCCAGAGCGCCATCTTTGTCGCGTAAGTCTTCCCCGATCCGACCTTGCCGCTGATAGCTTTCGAATGGCCCGATAGCCCGTACCGATTGATGATCACTGGGCGGTTCGTGTTGTCGAAGCCCAGCAGGATCCCGTTCTCGTCGTCGACGGCCGGCTCGACGAAATTGAAACACTGCGTCAGTGCCTCCAGTTGGACTGTGTTGTGGTTCTCGATCTTTGGGCTGGCCAGCGGTGCGACCGACGCCTGGGCGGCGTCCTGTTCGGCCTGAATCGGGGTCAAATCAAGCCCTTGCTGGCGGGCGCGGCGCTGGATCCGCTTGCTCGCTTCCTGCATCTCTTCGAGGGTCTGCCCACGGATTTCCACAAAGACCGAGACGTCGAAGAGCTTGGTCGTCCCCTGAACGAGTTCTCCGAGGAGACGGTCGAGTTCCTCGGCCTCGTGCTCTTGTTCGTGCGTGTCCGTGCGGTTGCGACGTTTCTTCCGCTGGATCGCGCTTTTCATCTGAGTCAGCCGCTTCTGGAGCCGCGATTTCACGTCCTCCGTCTCCCGTGGGTTGATCTGCATCGACAGGCGCACGTCCTCTGACGCGAGTGTCAGCGGCAAGAGCCACCCCGATGAGAGGAACCGTGGGAGCGACGACGCGGTGAGGATCTGGTAGAAGTCTCCATCTCGGGAGTGCCAGTTCGCCTCCTCGTCGATGACCTCTGGCGCGAGAACTGACCGATCGATCCGGCCTTTCTCTTCGGCGGTAGTGAACGGCGTGGCCAGCGTCGTCTCGTCCGTCGACGCCAGTTGATAGGCGGCTTTCTCGATGGCGTCCTTGTCAGGCTCCTGGCCGACGGCCTCGAGATACTCGATGGCCTCCTGCATCTCCTCGCCGGAGAGGTCGTCGATAGGGATACGACCCTCCTCGTCGTCCAGATCCTCCTCACCGCCGGGAGTCGGGAGTCGGTCGGTGAGCGACGATGTCTCCTGATCTAGGTCGGGCTCTGCTGAGTTCTCATTCGGGCTCCGCCAAGGGAGAACGACCTCGACGAACAGCGGTGTTCGCCAGACCAGTGCAGCGACGATACACGCCGAGACGACCGCAGCGATCGCACCGGCGAACAGTCCAGCGCGATACGCAGGCCAGGAGGCGGTAATCATACGGGCGCCTGCATAGCGCTGGATGACGATGCCGCTGATGCCGACTACCATCCCGGCAACGCCAGCGCGGACTTTCGAGTGGCGGTACTGCCAGCTGGTCACGGCGACCATCAGCGCTGCGATGAGCGCATTGGCAGCGACACCGAGGGCAATCAGTTCCGGTCGTGAGAGGGAATATGGACCAATCATCGTGATCACTCGCTGGGCTGGTGGGTGTTGACCTGATTCGGTCGCTGCGCCCCGTCTTTCTCGACGTCCTCTGGCGGGGCGTGTTCAGTGAGCCAGCCATGATCTAGATTCTCCGGTGGCTCGTCACCCTTGTAGTAGTAATAGAGAATTTGCTTGATCTCGTTGGGGTCGTCTCGAATCTCCGGATCGACACCCGTTGGCGGGAGTGACGACGCCATGTTCTCTGCGCGCGAGCGGACCTCGCGAGCCAGCATATCGTGGTCAATTTCCTCTTCATCCCCGGCCGGTCGTAAGCGACTCAGGAACCCACCGTCATCTTCGTCGGTGTCCTCAGCCATCGATTTCTTGACGGTGACGACGATGAAGTGCTGGCGGTCGCGAATATCCGCCATGGAGACGACGTTGTCGATCCAGTGGCGATGCTGTGCCCGTCCATGACTCATCAGCGGGTGTTCGTCGGGGTCGCGCGTCCGGTTGGCTTCTTCAAGGCGGTGGGTGTACTCGGAAGCGTCGTACGGCGTCGGCAGCGTGAGAATCTGGAAGGTTGACTGGGTGCCCATCAAGATGTCACTCCACGCTTCCAGGACTGCTTCTTTCTGGTCGTTGTCGAGAATGAGCCATGGGCGGGGGCCGATCTCGATAATCATTGAGACACTGTCCTCGGTGACGATCACACCGTCGTCGCGGATGTACTCGAAGTCGAGATGGTCAGCAGTGTCGTCACTGCCGAGAAGGCGTTCGACCTGGGTTTCCTCCTCTGGCGTGTCGTCGCCTTCGGTGCGGGTTTTCTCCTCGTCGGTCGAGTGGAAGTAGCTTTCGTAGGTCACAGTATTCGCTTCAGGGTGGGTCGGTTGCCAGTGATACGTTGCATCGGTATAGCGGATTTTGCACATGCCGAGGAGCCATCGGTGCGGACGCTGGCAGGCAGGGGTTTTCACGAACACCAGGCCGCCGATGACGAACCCGGCGATGCCGAGCGGGCCATAGAACTGGACCGGGAGATTCAGCAGTAGGGTTGCGGTTGCTGGCGCAATCGGAATCGCGAAGGATTGGAATAGTCGCTTGACGCTGAAGCCGCGAAATTTGCTCGTGAGGAGACTATCTGCAACTGGAACGCGTTCAGGCATTGTCGCTGGTCATAGATTGAGTTGTGAACTGGTTTCGCGCGATCGGTAGACCTGCTCACGGCGTGGACAGCAGTCGTCGGGCGGCGAGTTGTGGCGCTGTCGCTCCGTTCGCAGTCGTGCGGTGTACGGAGTTGACTGCCGAATGTGGTATCTCCACTACAGGTTTCAGACCCACCCTACTTTTATTTTTCTCTCTGAATGGACGTGTATCCAACTGTTAGCTGTATGGATCACAGCAGCGAGGGAAAGACAGCAGGCAGAAAGGCGAGTATGATCCCGCTCATCGAGCCGAGGATGAGTCCCACACCGGTCTTGAGACTGGTACGCGCACTTTGGCTGACTCTGCCCGTCGACGGTGAGATACCGTAGAGTGCAGCACCCCAGGCGATGAGTGCTTGCCCAGCGATGGCGGCGACCTTCGAGAGAACATCCGCCGCCTGGTAGAGCGACTGATCGGCCCCTTGGCTAGCAACCTGCGTCCCGCGGATGCCAGGAGCGAACATCGCCTGTGATGTCGACGGGATCGGCCCCGAACCGGCGACGATGAAGCCAAGGACCGCGTAAACCGTCCCCAGCGCAAAGTACACGACAAGCGCGCCAGCACCGCCACAGAGTATTCCTAACCCTCGACGGCGCCGTCGGGTGTTTGTTCCTGTTCCCCAGTAGATCGCACCGGCAATGAGTGTGATAACGGCGAGGTATCGGCTCGAAACAAGGACAAGGGAAGCGAATCGGCTGATCGACTCGACCATGGCGCTGCCGACCATCGATATGGATAGTTCAAATGGGTGGGTTACAAGACTTCCGTCTACTACTCCAACAAATCTTGAAGCCAGGAGGCATATTCTGTTTCAACAGATGAAATTGGTCTAGCCTATTTTTTGGCCAGCCTAGACACCATACTGAAGGTTTTCTCGTAGCTTCATATATGATTTTCTAATTTGATTACAAGGAATCACTTTCAGCTATTCTTGCTGGGACTCACTGGGGAGATGTATTGACTTCGGACTGTATCCCCCTCGCGCCACTGCAAATAGTAGTAGTCGTTGCCGTTGATCGTTTTGGTGGTGATCGTCCCTTTCGTAGAGGCGATTCCAGCTTTGTCGATAGCTTCCTCCTTGACCTCTTCCCAGTCATCTTCGTCCCATTCGTCGGGTACGTCATCTGGCTCCTGCTCAGCTTGTTCGGATACCTCTTGATCAGCCTGTCGCTCTTTCCAACCGGCGAGGGAGAGTGCGTAATTCGACACGAGGCGAAGCCGGTCAGGATCCTGCCGTTCGATCGCATCGATTAGATAGGCTGGCAGTTCGTCGGGTGCTGCTGGCGGTGTGTCGAGATTGCCAGTGAGATCGTCGGAATTGTCGTCGGACATGGGTCGTGGATCGTGTCTTAACCAACGCTCGAATTCGTATTAGATGTGTTGGTTAGGTTTGACTCTCATCAGACTTCTCGACAGTAGCCTGGAGTTCGTTGATCTCTCTTGGTCAGTCAGTATGTGCTGAATACTGTCGCCAGCTGCTCACGCATCGAATCACGCCGTATTTCTCGCAGTGTATCGGCTTCGAGGTAGTTCTGTTTCAGCACGTCGACGGACGCTGATCCCTGCGCGGCGGCAACCTCGTCGAGCCACTCGTCGGCGTCGTTCATCACGGCTGTGTACGCATTATACCAGTAGCGCCGGCAGTACTTCGGTGTAATCGTGCTACCGTCGATTTCGACGTCTGCCCGCTTGGCCACCGTCTGGAATCGATTGTAGACCGTTGTCCCAGAGATGTGGCCGCTCTCGGACCGCGTCGAGGGGAACAGATAGCCGGACGTGTGGTCGGTCCATTCCTCGGTCACGGCCGCCAAGCGTTCCCGAACTACGTCGTCTCCATAGAGGAGTGCCACCGTCCCCGGCCCATTCTTTCGCTGCCCGAACTCAATGTACGGTCCCGGTGCATCAGCAGGATCGAGCGTGAACTGTCGGCGATGGAGTGCGGCCACCTCGCCCCTTCGAAGTCCCCATGCGCCAAGGGCGACTAGTAACAGCCGTTCCTCGAGGGTTTCGGTCGCACGTGCGAGCTCGCGCATCTGTTCATCTGACGGCGCCGTGGTTTCCTTGCTGTCGGCACTGGTCCAGCCATACCGGTTCGCGAACCCGTCAACCGGGTTGAACGCTGCCCGGCCGGTATTCACAAGATAATCGTACCATGACGAGATAGTTCGGTGGTACTTGTGGCGGGTCTGTGTCGTTTCAAGCCGGTCCTGTAGCTGGTCATAGACCGTTTCCACCATGTCGTTGGCGTCGCGACGTTGATTCTCGTCCTGGACCGCAGCCAGTAAATCGTCACCCCACTCGTCGACATAGATCTCGACGTAGGTTTTGAGCCGCGAGTACAGCGTCCGCACGGTGTTCTCGGATTCGATGGATTCACTCCGGTCGCGTTTCTCGGCGAGCCAGGCGTTCAGTCGCTCACGGGTCGCGTCGTTCTCAGTCGGCCACTCTGCCCTGTCGTCCGCCGCGTCAGGGTCAACGCCGACGTGTTCGGTGCAAAACCGGCGGAGCGTCGTGTCGTGATACTCGCGCAGGGCATACTCGAGATTCCGGTGGCCCTGGTCGACGAGCCATTGGCGAGTTGGGACGGTTGTTTCGGGGTCATACCCCTCAGCGGCCAACCGCGGCCAGATGACGGCTCGGTATCCGACCAGTAGTTCCTCGAAAGAGAGATTCGACCATTTCTCCCGGCCCTCACGGAGCCGCACAGCCAGTTCTTCGGGATCCCCCTCTGCTGGGTGCATCTTGCCTGTGGAGTGGGTTAGATCGTTAGAGTCTCCGGGGTTCGCGTCGGAATCTCGAGGGAAAACAGTGGCTGTCTCCGATTCTGAATCTGAGTCGTCCATATTCGGCCTATTGAGTCCAACGGTTTCTTATCTGGTAGTTCTTGCGGCTGTTGCGTCCGTGGTGAGACACGGCAAATGTCGAATATACACCCTGAATATTACCTGTGAGAATAAAGCATATGTCGCTATATTCTTTTAGCGCCGGCCGATACGGTTGGATGTTGTATTTCGGACGTGTTTGCCAGCGGCTGGGCATTCAGTAATACCGACACTCACAGGTCTTCGTTAGGATGGTCAACATCGACCTCGTCGGCAGGGCCGGCAACCCACTCGACGGGAATGAGTTTCGTGTCCCGGCCAGTTTTAATTTCGACCTTTCCATGGACTGGGTCCCTGTTCTGCTTTCTAATCGGCGGAACATCCTCGACGACTCCTTCTGTCGTGTGCCCGTAGACCGCGCTGTCAGGCCCATCGACGTAGTATGCAATCAGATCACCGGGGGCGACTGAGACATCTGATTCGGGGACGACCGTCTCCGTCGAGGGAGGGGCTCGCGTCACCTGCTCTTCGACAGGTGAGCTCTCGCTGTCCGCAGCTGTACCTCTTCGCGCGGGGTCGATCTTCTGGATCTCAAAGCCCTGGATCGCTGCGACATCATCGCGACCGTCGACCCAGTCGGTCAGCGTCTGCTCAATCCACTCGACGGTCAGGTCGCCCCGACTCTCAATGTCAAGTTCCCACCGCTCGTGTTGTTGCCGACCAGCGGGGTCCTGAAAAGTCGCGAACATATTGAACCGCGCTTCCGCATCTGCGGCGACCACCTCCACCGAGAGAGTGTCCCCATCTACCGTAATTTTCGCCATGAACTGAGGCATTAGCCCAATCGATAAAAAAACCGGCCCGTCCCCACAGACATGACTACTTAGTTTGTACGGCCGACACCCCCTGAGAGGGTATGCTTCGGCTCGCAACGTTTAGGATCCCCTGCACCGCTACAAATCCTGATCAAGCACAGTTATTTCACTCACTCAGTCTCACTGGACTACCGATCCGATACCGGACTGCGGACAACAATAGATGTAGGCGGGGAGAGATTTAGTGGTCCGTTACGACTCGCTGCCCCTCACTCCTGTAACAGATGCATGTCTGTAACGTCCATCTGTTACCACTACTTGTATCAATTTGGCGGCCTGGAATGGCATCCCCCGGATACATGAAACTCATAAAATCTGAATACCTGTAACAGATATCCGTAACAGACATCCATGACAGATACAAATTACAATCGTCTGTAACGTATGTCTTGTGCGCCCCTCGTCTTTCGATATCGTATCTGCCCCATACATCTGTAACAGTAGTCTGTAACGAGCGTCTGACATAGATTTATGTCACGTGCGACTGCATACGCATATATGATCACCCCAGTGGTCTACTCAGAATCCGGTGGGACGTACAAGACCACGATGACCGCTAACCTCGCGGTTGCGTTGAATCGGATGGGATTAGACGTCCTCGTGCTGGATCTCGACCCCCAAGAAGGGAATTTGACCACGCTCTTCGACGTGGGCGAGCACCGAAGCGATCCCGATGCCGACAATCTGGTCAAGCACATTCTCGAGCAACCGGACGGGGAGTTTGCCGACCTGATCGAGACGTCGGAGGAGGGTATCGACATCGTCCCAAGCCACGACATGCTGGGGGATTTCACCTCCAACCTGGAGCAGAAGATTTCCTACGAGACGTCGATGCAAAACATCAGTCGCGACGAGTACCCCCGATTTAAACTCCTGCACCGCCTCCTGTGGGAGGAAGAAGCCCTTCAGGAGGAGTACGACGCTGTCTTGATTGACCCCAACGCCCGGGCTGAAGACCTCCTTTACAACGCCATCTTCGCGCTCCGCACGCTGGTGGCACCAGTTAAACCGGCAGGGAAAGGGAATCTCAGCCTCGATGGGTTGGAAGAGTTAGTCGGCAACATGGAGCAGCAACTCGAGATCCAGATCGGACTCTCGTGTGTTGTGCCGTCTGGTGTCGGACAGACAAACGCCCACCGCCAGTACAAAAAACAGTTTGAGGATACAGATGCGTTCGCCACGCCAGTCGCGATTGCGGATCGCGAGAGCCTGATGGATGCGATGTGGGAAGCCAGAGGGTCGGCCTTCAAAGTTGTCGAAGAACGCTGGAAAACGTTCGAACAGGACGGTGAGATGGTGAGTGAGCCAGGTCAGCGGCGGATTCGTGATCGGGAAATCGACACGCTCACCAAACTCTATCAGCTGGCTCATTTCGTCGCGACTGAGACGTTCGATGCCGACGTGGATCCGGTGTTAGAGCTCGATATTGAGGGGCATGAGACACGGACGATCGACCTGCGGGAAACGGAGCAGACGGAGGTGAAAGCATGAGCAACTTCAAATCTGGTTCTGGAAACCTCGACTTTGGCAGTGATGACGAGGAAACCGCGGAGTCGGAATCAAACACGAGCGAGTCCGAAGGGACACCCGGATCTGAGGCAGAATCGGGATCCGAAGAACCCACGGCAGAGGTAGATAGTGCGCCTGACCGGAACACGGATAACGAAGGCACTGAGTCGCAGACAAGTTCGGACGACGCTCCAGAGTATCCGTATTTTGTGCGTCGGAACAACGTCGGCGACGAACGAGACACGAGACTCGAGATCCACGTTCGGGATAACGTGGTAGCCCAGGAGTCCGAATTCCGGAACAAGCTCGCCGAACACCTCGACGCAAATGATATCGCGAAAACGGACGCCAGAGAATTCGCGCTGCTAGCAGCGTTTGAAAATCCGCAGGTGGTAGCTGAACTGATGGAAGAGGAAGGATTCGGAGCGATCTAACAATAGTCTCAGTCGCTATCATACCGTACACCAACCCCTCAAAATATCTGTATAGCGGAATGCAGTTCATCACCAGCAACCCATTTCTAGCTGTCACCGATCAAGGCTATTTGGAGACCCCTGAAGGACCTAGAACAAGCCCGATCAAATCAATCTCGTCTGTACTACGGTTCACCACAAACGCCAGAACCAGCAAATCGTTACAGACACCCATTACAGACAGACGTAGCAGGAGGGTGTGAGAGGAAACTGGTACAGATACTTCTCTTGGAACATGGGCTAGAATGTATTCGCTCTGCCGACAGCACTGATAATCACCAATTCGTGAGGAGGAGAGTTGTGCCCCCGGACACGGATATGATGCTGTCTGTAACAGCTATCTGTTACAACCATCTGTAACAAGCAACACTGAGAGGAAAACTAACTGCTCAGGAAGGCATCTGAGAACGCACTACGGCCCGCAGGTCCGCTAGTGATAGTGGCTCGATTGGCTCCCGGTTTCCATTACTAGTGTAAAAAATCGCGGCGTTCACTCGACAGCCGTCAAACCACTCGGAGAGGACATGATAGTAGACACTCAGCTGTTTCCGATACTCTGGCTGTGCGTGGCGGGTACGATCCGTCTTGTAGTCGATGATCTCTACGGTATCGGCCGTTACGTGGACGAGATCGGCGATCCCCGAGATCGTCACCCGCTCACCGTCGACGTCGAGGGGCAAGACGACTGGCTCCTCGACGTGGAGCTCGCCACTGAGGCCGTCGAGCAGGTCGACAATCCGTCGCTCGTGCTCGTTCGAGGGAGAGACATCCTCACCGAGAGCGTACGCCTCTGCAAAGTCATGCACACGTGAGCCAAAATCGATCCCACGGGCCTCCCCGTCGGGGTCCGCGCTCACTTCGCGTGACTCTCCAGCATCATCGAACACTGAATCGTCCATCAACGAGTGTGGCGTGTGGCCGATCGGGCCGTCAGGTGTCCGGACGGCAAACGGCAGTTCAGCTTGGGCCGTGGCTTCCCGATCGACGGCCTCGACTACGGGATCGATTTGGTCGAGCGCAACCGGGAGTTCCTCAAGGAAGGTGTTAGGGTCATCGCCACCGACAAAGAACGCGTGGTTCTCAGCGCGTGTGATCGCCACGTAGAGGAGGCGCCGCTCTTCGTCGTACTCCCGTGGCAGACACTTCCGAAGCACGTCGTAGCGCCAGTTGTGATAGACGTGTGGATGGGCGTGGTCGTCGATCTCGGCGTAGAGTTTCCGCTGGCGAAGGCCGACGGGATCCTGATAGCTGATGGTGGGACTGTTTCCGGATGACGGTGGGAACCGGCCGTCATTCATGTTCGCTAGGATCACGATGGGGTACTCCAGGCCCTTCGCAGCGTGGATGGTCTGCACAGTGACGGAATCCTCGCCAGCGCTGGTATGGATCTCGTGGGTGGCACCCGCCTCGATTCCACGCTCGATGAACTGGATGAGCTCGCCGCGTGTGAGTGTTGTCGAATCGTGAATCGCCTGGATTGTATGGAGAATCACGTCAGCGTAGTCCCCATCGCAACCATAGCGGTCGAAGACACGACGGGCAATGGCACCGACGGCTGCCATCGAATCGAGGCCGTCCCGGAACGTTCGCATAGTCTCTGGATAGTCGCCCGTCTCGAGGATGTGGTCGACTTCGTCCAGCGTATAGCCTGCCTGTTCGAGGACGACCGCCCAGCCACGGTCAGCGTCCGAATCGAGAATCCGAAGCCAGGCCAGCAGGAGTTTCGCCGGGTCCGTTCGGAATAGTTCCACCCCGCCATCGTAGGCGATCGGGAAGTCATACACCGCAGCGATGTCCATGAGTTCCCGGCCGAAATCCCGCGTCCGTGTGAACACGGCGATATCCTCGTACCGTGGCGGACGTCGGCTCCCGTCGTCGCCGCGGACGGCGTAGTCATCGTTGCCGACGATGTCCTGGACGAGCGAAAGGACTGCCTCGTGGTCGTCCTCGTGCTGGTAGCCGGCCAGTGTCGTGTTATCGAACGGTGCGTTCGAATTCAGGTTGACAACATCGTCGAGGATGCTTGTATCAACCTCCTCCGAACTCGTCGCCGGCGTCACGAGCGCCTCCTCTGAAATGTCGATCAGTGTCTGAGTCGACCGGTAGTTCTCCTCCAGGGGAATCCGCTCGATCGCATCCATATCGAAGTCGACGCGGTCGGCGTCACTGTTGAGGTCAGCCGCGAAGCTAGCCAGTCGATCTCGGAACTCGATGATGTTGTCCACATCGGCGTACTGGAACGAGTAGATGCTCTGCTTCCAGTCACCGACCACACAGAGATTGTCGGTGCCCGCGAGCAAGAGCGCGAGTTTGAACTGGATCTCGCTGGTGTCCTGGAACTCATCGACCATCACATACTCGAAGCGGGCCTTTTCACGTAGCTGGGGATTCTCACAGAGACAGACGAAGGCAAACAACTGGAGGAACCCGAAGTTGAGGTAGTTTCGCTGGAGGGCGAACGCCAGATACTCGAAGTAAAGGTCGTGGACGAATGCCTTGAGATCGGTTCGGTCTTCCTCGAACACGTCACGGGCGACCGCATCGTCGAGTTGTTTCGTCCCGCGACTCCCCCGGAGGTCAGACTTCGAGGGAGCATCCGGCAGGTAGGTCTTGTTTCGGCCAAAGCGACTGAGGCCGTCACGGAGCTGCGATTGCTTACTGCCGCCGTTCCGGGGCTGGTTCACCGCGTCGAACCGCTCCTTGAACGCGGCGAAGTCCCCGTCGAGGATGGCCTCACCATCGCGATACCAGCCCTCAGCTGTGGGAAAGACACCTTTCGCGGCGAGTTCGCCGACTAGTTCCAACAGTTCTGTAGGTGTCGAGAGCGCCCGATAGAAGTCGGCATATTCGGGATGGTCGTCACGGAACTGATCGAAGAACTCTCTGAAGAGTTTGGTCTCGACCAGTTCGTCCTCGATGACCTGCGTCGAGCCAGTGATCCGCCCATCGAGGCCGAGATGGGACGGGGCGGCGTGGCCGTGTTCACGCAGGATATCGTGACAATGGGAATGGAAGGTCTGGATCGGCGCATCGGCCAACTGGCGCATACTGTAGTCGGCATGGTCGACAATGCGCTCTTTCATCTCGGTGGCCGCGCTTCGCGTGAACGTGACCAGAAGGACATCTTCGGGGTCGACAGCCGGTTGGTCGATGATGTTCGCATAGCGACGCGTGACGGCGAAGGTCTTCCCAGTCCCGGGGCCGGCATCGACGAGATAGATGCCCTCCGTGCTGTCGATGAGCTGGCGCTGGCGGTCATTCGGCGTCAGCTCTTCGGCTTCCTCACTGGGCTGCTGACTCATCGGTCCCCCTCCAGCAGCAGATCCCGATTATCGACGCGTCGGTAGTTTGGCTCGCCACCTGGACCATCGATTGGGAACCGTTCGTCGCCAGCGCATCGCTGGTTCAATTCTGTCAGGCGGTCCTCGACGAAGGCCTCGAAGGCATCCAGATCCTCGCGGAAGAAGGTTCGCTGGCGGATGCCGTTGAGCTTCCGGATCGCCTGATCACAGCCTTTCTCGTGGTCGATCCCTTCGGCAACGATAGCGCCGACGGCAGTCGAAAACTCCGTGGCAAAGGTCGAGGCCCGGAGCTCGTCTTTCTCTGTTGTCTCCGGGAAGGAGAGCTGGGCCATGATATCGCTGTAGGCTGAATAGTCCACATCCTCGAACGTGGCCGTACAATCGTTGTAGTGATCGACGAGTTCGTCGTAGGCCGCTCGCGAGCCGACGTATTCGTCGAAGGTGAACGGATAATACGAGAGGGTCGTCAGCGTGTCGTCGATCTCGGCGTCGCCGGTGATGATGTCGTCGAGCGTCTCCAGGAAATGGAAGAAAGTGAACTCAAGGGGCTCGTCGGGCTGGCGCGTCCGGTAGTGGCTCAGGTAGAGCGCTGCCTGGAAGTTCGGTGTGTCTCCCGGCGGGTCGATGGCGGCATTCTTGACGACCGAGTAGGCGGACTTTTGTCGGCCGCTCTTGTAATCGAGCAGTTGGTCGGGAGCCTGCACGAGGTCGATCTTGCCCTTGATGCCCAGCGCACTATTCTCGAACCAGCGTTCGGTGAGCGGTGAATCGACTGGCTCGTCGAAATACTCGGCGAAGAAATTCGTCCCCCACCCAGAGGCTGGCGTGAGAAAGTCATCGCTTGTCGGGCTGTGCTCGTCGAGATACTCGATGATCGTCTCGAGGCCGATGCGGTATTTACGGCGGGTGAGGGGTTCGTCGGTGCCAGCCATGAAAGGCTCCGCTTCGTCGAGCATCGCATCGACGAGGGTGGAGAGGTCTGTGTCTTCGATGATCGCTGGGTGGGTGACGTAGAACTCGGCAAAGTCGTGGAACAGGTTGCCCTCAACGAATCGTTCCTGGTCGGGCATATCGAGCAGGCGGCTGAAGAAGTAATCCCGTGGGCTATTGACGTAGGTGTTGAGACTCGACTGGCTGATCGTCTCAACGGATTCGGTCTCGACATCGTAGTCGGTTTTCTCGAAGCCGGGGCTCGTGGTGGTAGTTGGGCGTGTATGTGTGACTGCATCGAGATCGCTGAACCGGTCGAAGTCCTCGTCTAGGAGGTCCCCGAAGTACAGACAGGGCGTGACAGGCTGGCCACCGCTGATATCCTGGACAAGATAGTACTGCTCAGCGCCGCTCTGCAGGAGGAGCTGGAACTGGCGGAGGTAGCGGTCGAACTGGGCATCGGTGTCGACCCATGGGCGCTGTGGGGCCGAATGCGTCCAGTCCTGATCGAGGCCGAGATAGAACACGACCGGCCGGTCGACATAGCCCGAGGACTTGGCGTCGGCTAGTAGTACTCCCTCGTTCTCCCGGTCGACCGGGACCTCGTAGGTCTGCAGGTAGTAGGCCAGATCGTCGACGGCATCGCTCGTGACCGGGTGATCCGCGAGGCCGATGGCCTGTAACTCGTCGTCGAAGCGGGTGAGTTCGATCCCGGTCTGGTGTTCGTAGTCCGTGAGTGCCTCGGCGAACGTCTGGGTGTGGACACTGGCGGTGAATGACTTCATCCACGCGACGGTTGGGTGGTCGACTGCGGCGAGTCGTTTTTGCGTGTGGTCGATGGGGATGTCTTGGCCCATCTGGCTGAGGACAGGGCGAACGTCACCGACAGTCGTTGCCGAGCCACGGAACGCCGTCCGGAGCAACTGGACGAACGCACGGTGATGGGGATCGTCGATGAAGCCCTGGCCACCATAGAAGGGGATGTCAGCCGCCTCGAAGGCAGATTCGACAAGGGAAGAGTAGTGGCTCCCGCCATCGAGGACGACAGCGACATTATCAGCGTTCTCGGCGGTGATGGTATCCAGCAGCGCGTCGACGATCTCGGTCGGAGAGTCGAAGATGTGGAACTCCGGCGGGTCGAAGGCTTCGTCGGTGAAGAGGTCGATCCGGTCGTACTCGGCGGGGAGGATGCTTCGTTCGAGCGTGGTCAGTTGATCGTACCCGACGACGGCGACCTCATCGGCTTGGATCGTGTACTCGGTGAGTTGTTGGGAGGTCGTCTGGAGGGTCGACATGATCTCGACCACTTCCTGGGTAGCCTCGTCGACGTAGGCCTCGTAGTCGAGCAGGGCATCGATGGTGCCCTGATGCTCCCAGCACTGGAGGACGTTCCCGATGGCGTAGGCAATGGCCTGCCAGTTGTACTGGGTCTGGTCGACGACTTCGAGGAAGGCCAGGCGGTCTTCGGCCTGTTCTCGGCGGCCGGCAGCGAGACGGCGTGGGGGGATGGCGAAGGTGCCGAAGTGGGGGTGGTCGATGCGGCGGTTGATCGCACTCGCAAGCGGGGCGTCCGGGACGATGACGCGGTCGTAGGCTGCGACGTCAGCATAGAGTTGCTCGGGCGGCTTCGCACGCTGAATAGGCACGCTCTGATGCCCTGCTGGCACTCTGATAAAGATTGGTATCAAAACTACAAATGAGCGTTTCTATTCAGGCCACGGGGAGAATCAGCCGATCTCGATGTCCTCGTCTCCTCAATGTGCTATGCAAGACAGTTTCTTGCGGAGCAGTTTCTGAATAGAGGACACCCCCTTTCTGCGCTCCCGCAGAAAGCAATACCCTTTCGCTCTTATTTCGAGAAGCATTCTACTGGAGAGTGACACAAATTGAGCTACACTCTGATGTCTACTGATACAACTGCGTAGTATTATTGACATATCCTTAACCGGTAGAAAACTGAGGGCACGTTTTTGTTCTCGGAGTTTGAAAAGTCATTCAATAAATGAGCGCTTCATCCGACGATAGCTATTCACTTGAGAAAGCAAAGGATAATCTGGACGTTCTTCGGGCTGTAGAGGGCAAAGTTGTTGAAGCAATCGAGCAGGCAGCAAGCACAGACGTTTTGGAATATCTCATCCGCGAGCAGCAGCTCGACATTCATCATGAGGGTGATCAGGGTGTCGGTCAAATTCGCCGAGCGGTTCTCGAATCCTCGAAGGCCTCACAGAATCTGAAACGCGCCGTCATCACCCGTGGTGATGATACACCAGCGAGTATTCTGGTCCCGAACGCGGTAGAACGGAACGCCAAAACCGCGCTAAAAACCGGGAAGCCGGTTGTTCTCTATGGACCGACTGGTACAGGGAAGACTACGTTCGCTAAACAACTCGCACTCAACCACTGCGTCGGCTACTCGCTTCACACTGCAACACCGTCATGGACAGCAAAGGACATCATCGGAGGCATCGGGCCAAATCTCACCGGCTCTTCGGGCTATCAGTCGCTAAACTACGAGACAGAGCTCGGGGCTGTATCAGAAGGGGTTAAGCGGGCTCGCGATTTCGACATCCCCTACGCAGTCATCCTTGACGAAATCACCCGGGCAGATATCTCCCAGATCTTCGGGCCGCTGTACACAGCCATCGAAAATCGCAACCAGACTCTAATCGAGACTGACAACGGCGAGACCATCGAGCTGGATGAGGATGTGAGCATCATTTGCACGATGAACATGTCCGACCGGACGGTCAACGAGCTGGACAACGCCATCACCCGGCGGTTCGCGATGGTCGAACTCGACGAATACGAGGACGACGACCGACGGGCACTATTCGAGGGCTGGCTTGAGGACAACCTCGGAGACATCCCTCTTCTCGGTAACGACGATCTACTCGACCTTTTCGAGGCCGACTACGACGGTATCAACAACGGCTCCGAACAGGCTTCGCGTGGCCCGATTATGCGGTTCGGGCCGATGCATTACCGCGACGTGACGATCTTCCTGCGTGAGGCACTCCAAGACGAGGCCCTGTATATGGATGCGCCGGAGCAGGCGGTCGGGCAGGCGTTCCGCACCTTCATCGTACCGCGCCTGCTGAACTCGGCGGCCTTCCCGCAGATCGAGCAGATCGAGGAGCACTATCGGGCACTCGACAACGACTTCGAGATGTTCGACCTCGCGCCGGCAGCCGACCTCGCCAGCCGAGAACTTGAGGCCGAGCGTCGCCGGATGGGTTCCTACGAGCAATGAGCGTCTCCGATCCGGACGCATCGTACACCTACCAACCCGGGACGTTCAGCGTGCCCGAGCGCGGTGAAATCCGCATCGAGGGGTGTCCACCCTCGATCGACGACCAACTCCGTCGCGCCTCTTTCGAGCAGGAGAGCGACAACGTCTTTGTGAAGACCCAGGAGTCGCTCGACGACCGCGACAAGGAGTACCGGGTCGTCAAAGTCCGAGTCGATGGCCCGGTACTGCACGTGACGGCGCGGGACAACGTGGGCATCATCAGCCTCACGCCCCGGTCGAAGCTCCGCATCGAGCCGAAGATCGACTGGGATTACATCTTCGATATGCTGCTGGCGGTACACGGTCGCAAGCGGTCGGTCGAGTACCACGGCATCCCACTTGACGAGTTCCGCACCGAGGATGTCGATCTGGAGGACGTGTTCCTGATTCTGGCGATCAACTACCTCAACGGGTTGGAGACCATCCATCGCAACGGGTTCGTACGGCGACTGGAGACGCGACGTGCTGACCTCGAACAACCTCGGGGTGTCATCGATATAGAGCAGTCGCTGGTCAATCAGGCCGAGGGTCGCGCCCAGCAGCACTGTCTGCTAAAAGAGGTCAACTACGATAACGCGGCCAACTCGCTTCTCCACTACGCAGGCACGCACCTTCTTCGGCTCTTCCGACAGTACGAGGACGAGTACGACCATCAGGCGTACTATCACATCTTCTCGCAGGTGCATCAGGAGGTGCGTCACTTGGAGGAGCTGGACGTGACGAGCGGGCGTCGACGCATTCCCGAGTACCGACGCTTCTCCCTACACGACCTCCCCAAGCAGCGCCACTACTATCGGCAGGCCATCGAGGTTGCGAAGGCGGTAGTGGCTTCCTCGCTTGGAACGCCGGCGATGGAGGGCGACCGAGAGTTGGTCGTGGATTACGTGTTGAATATGGAGTCGCTGTTCGAGCAGTACTCGCAGGCCGCCATCGAGGATGAATTGGATGCCATCAAGACCTATGACCGGCTCGACCAAACCGCGAACGTCTCGGCCGTCCGGTCGCCGACGCTCCAGCCCTTCGAGAAGGAGGGGCAAGTGTTCCACCAGCCGGATCACGCCGTCGAGGAGGGTGACGAGACGCTGGCCGTCCTCGACTCGAAGTACTACGCCGAAGGTAAGGATCCGGTGAAGAGTGGCGGCTCGCGGTCGCGGCTGTTCAGTTACGCGTACCTGCTGAATACACCGCGGATGGGCTTTCTGACACCGCTCGGTGAGCCGCGGACGCGGACGGTCGCCCAGACCGGGGCGGAACTACAGGTGATCTCGCCCGACAGCGACCACTTCTCGCTCGATGGGTACCACGCCTGCGTCCGTGACTACCTGCACGAGGCGCTCGCTGACGTGTATCCCGCCCTCGACGTCTACCGTGCCGTTGAGGAGCACGCTCTCTGTCTCGATCAGCACGACGCGTCCGCACTGGATCGCCTGACCGACCCGGATGGGCCGTTCGACTTCAGCAACGTCCACGAGTTCTCGCTTCGTGTGGTCAACGCGGCCGCAGATACGCTATCGACGCAGTACCGTTCTCGCTCCGACCTCGAACAGGAGGGGAAGTGGACGAGACAGCAGATAGAGACATATTGTCAGCAACAGCCGACTGACATTACAACGTGTGTGCCAGTGTTTCGGCATCGTAATGGAACGGAAAGAATCGACCTCTACTTTATCACAAGAGATGATGGGAACAATCCTATCAAAGTCACATCTGAAATGGGTTTTCGACTTCTTTAAACAATAATGCCAACGATATTTAGAGAATTAGAGAGAATGCCAAAGTGTAGGGTCAGTGTGTTACTGAGTTCACCATTATAAGATTGACTACCCCCAGTCACAGAGTGGTTACGAGTGAGTTTATTTGTCTTCCCCATAACCTACAGAATGTCCAGACATGGCACAGGAACCACCCCGTCTCTCTGATGAAGAAAAAGAACTCCCTATAGAGAAGTCCTTTCCCTTAGAAGAGGTAAACGAGATTGCTGAAAAGGAAACAACTGGAGGTGCTCTCGAATACTACCGACCGGTCTATGCAATGCACAAGTGGTGGGCGCGGCGACCGGGTTCAGTATTTCGTTCCATTTGCCTTTACTCCCTTCTTGATGATCCTGATAAGGTAGAAGTACACGAACCGGGCGACGATCAGACTCTCGACTCTTTCACGTCCAACAACGGCGAGTTAGAACGGATGTTGAATAGTGTCGATTTGGATGATCCGGGAACACTCTGGCCGCTCTATAAGAAGGATGTCCGGGTTTCAGATAAGAAAGTTCTTGATCCCTTCGCTGGTGGGGGGACATCGCTTGGCGAAGCGTCACGCTTCGGAGCCGACGTAGACGGATATGACCTGAATCCGGTGGCTTGGTTCATCTCGAAGAAGGAGATGGAAGCCCACCAAACTGATCCGGCTGATCTTGAGGAAGCCTATCAGACTATCAAAGAGAATGTCGCTTCTGAAATACAGCAATATTACAAAACGACCTGTCCGAACGACAGTTCCCACAAAGCAGAGGTGATGTACTACCTTTGGGTGAAAGAGATAGACTGCGTCTCTTGTGGTGAAACGACCTCGCTATTCAAGGACTACAGGGTCGGGAAAGGACGATACGATAACAAGGGCGGATATAACGTCTACTGCCCGGAGTGCGATTCAATAACCTTCTCCGAAGATTGGCGGAGTGAAACGGAGTGTGGACATTGTGGGCATGAATATGTTCCACAACAGGGGAACGTCACCCGTGGCGGGAACTACACTTGTACGGAGTGTGGGCAGAAGTACGGGATAACTGACGCTATACAGGAACAAGATGGGTTCGACCTGCGAATGTACGCACTCGAATACTACTGCCCCACTTGTGACGAGAACGGCCTCGGAAAGAACGCGATCAAGGATTATAAGACCACATCTGAAGAAGATATTGAGCGGTTCCGTAAGGCCAAAGAAAGATTTGAAGAGTCGGATACACTACAACAATATATTCCTCATGAAGAGATACCTCATGGCCATATGACGGCGGTTAGGAACCCTATCTTCGATCACGGATATAAGGATTGGAAGGATATGTTTAATCCTCGTCAATTGTTCTGTATGGCTCGTCTTCTTCAGGAAATTGATAATATTGACGATCAAAATGTCAAAGAATATATTCTACTTGCATTCTCTCAATCGCTCAATTATAACAGCATGATGGGTGGCTATCATCATGGCCACAATAGTATCACGAATATCTTCAAGTCAAACTCGTTCGACCCCCCGCAAGAACCAGCAGAAAACAACCTATGGGGATTGAAACATGGGACTGGTTCCTTCACCCGTTCGTTTGAGAAAATGAAGCGTGGTGTAGAATACGCCCACGCACCAACCGACAGGTACATTGAAGATGGTGAGACGAAAGAAACAGCAGAGTTTGGCTACCCACTTGGGGCCAATGCTGACGTAAAATGCGGTGACGCAAGAGAGATTGACGCCAAGGATGAATACGATCTGGTTTTGACCGACCCGCCATACTACGATAATATAATATATTCCGAACTCTCGGACTACTTTTACGTCTGGCAGAAGCGGCTATTAGAAGACGAGTACGAAGCGTTCAAACCCGACCACACACCCCGAACAGAAATCGTCGCCAATCCCGAACAAGACAAAGGTGCTGAAGAGTTCGAGGAAGAACTGCGTGATGCGTTCACCGTCGCTAATGAAGCCCTCAAAAACGACGGTCGGTTGGTATTCACATACCACCACAGCGATTCCGAATCATGGGGTGAACTATTGGAAGCAGTTTGTGACGCCGGGTTCGTAGTGACTGCTACGTATCCTGTCACCGCTGACGTGGACAAGTTGACCAAGGGAGAGTCTGTTTCGTTTGACATAATCGTCGTTGCCAAACCTGCTGAAAGTCGCCAACCAGTCAGTTGGAACTCTCTGCGACGGAATATTGTTCGCACTGCCAAGCAGACCCATAATCGTCTCACAGAAAATAGAGAACTCTCTGAAGGTGACATAGGCGTGATTGAGATGGGGCAAGCATTCTATGAATACTCGAAACACCACGGCGAAGTGCAACGTAGTGGCGAGGTTATGTCCGCAAAAGAGGTTGTGGACGAAATTTACGGCATAATCCAACAGGGAAGTAGTATCGGGTCAGTGGATGTCTTCCTCGACCTGCTTGAGATGGATGATCCCACCTACAACGACCTCAATATGCTCACCCGAGGAACGAACGCAAGCTCGGATGAAATGAAGGATTCGCGCTTGTACCGACAAGAAGAGGGAGATTTCGTCCTTGGAACGTGGGAAGACGAGAAACGCCTCGCCTATGTCCAAGAGCGCGTCAACGGCGACAACGAGCTGACCCCGCTTGATAAGGCTCAATTCCTACGTCACCGCTACGAACATGGCAAATCCATTCAGAACTACCTCGAAAAGTGGACTGTCTCGGACGACCTACGCGAACTCTGCCAAGAGTTAGCCGACGCCAGCGGTGACGATGTTTATCGGCGCATTCTCGGCGGCGACCGTGCCATAGGAGACTACTGAGTCCACCGTATCAGTAGTTTCCCTGTAATACTGCGACAGACACTCATTCCGGCCACCCCTCCAAATGTTTAGAAGCTAAAATGGTGCCGTGAGCCAGCCACTACTCCGACGCTCGATCTGCGGCCCAAACACGCGGCTGAGCCGGTAGAGATCTCCGCCAGTCTGCAATTCATAGTCACGCTGGCGGCGCTGAAACGACCCCTCGACGGCGAACTGGATGGTCGGCAGTGGACTGCGATTTTCAAGGGTGTTTGCGCTGCGATCCATCAGCGTCGACAGCTCGCTCGCCGCATCGTCGTCGCCAAACAGGTCGTCGAGGCCGACGACGCACACCTCGTCGGGCACATCGTTCTCGCGGAGCATCTCCTCGAACTCCTCGACCGGCACTCGGTGATCGAAGAGATCGTACTCGTCCTCGACGACGACATTATACTCGCCGGGAAGTTTGCCGTGCTCGACCATCGTTACTCGAAGTTTATCTCGACAGAGATGTTTGATGCTTCATCGGGCATACGCTCGAAGAGGTCGCGCACCTTCGTGAAGTCCTCGCCGGACTCAAGGGTGAGCTTTGTCATCGTCTCCTCCACTCTTGCAGTCCCTTGAAGCGGCCCGGGAATCCCCATTCGATTGGTCAGCTGGAACCTGACCTCGCCGTAGGTGACTTCTCCGGAATCTTCCTCCTCTCGCCATTTCCGACGTAGCGCGGCTGCGTCGTCGCCGTTGAACACGAACCGCCAGCCACCGCTCGGTATGCGGAACTGGTAGCCCGGCGACCACCGTGTCGGATCGCCAGAGCCGTCAGATGCCATGACGTACTCGGGCTCCGCCTCACGTCCGAGGTTTCGAAGCAGGAACGTCTGGACAGCGTCTTCCGAGACCGACGCGTCGAACCGGTCAGCCACACTCCCAACCGTGAACTCGTCGCCTCCATCGAGTCCCTCGATGTAGTCGAGGATCTGCTCGGCGATGTCGTCCGAAACGACGGGGACAAGCGTAACGTCGGTCGGGTCGCGGTCGCCCAATCCGTCAGCGTACTCGCGGTTAATGTCGACAAGATAGTCATCGACGAGGAAGTCCGTCACAGCCTCGCGGAACGCCCGCTCGGTCTCGCCATCAGGGAGATAGACGGTTTCGTCGCGGCGAATGTCTTCGAGGATACGGTGGGTGTTCGCTCGACCGCTGTCCTCTAAGGCTTCGTCGATGCGCTCGCGAACTTCGGACGCACCGATACGTTCAGCCTCAGAGATATCGCGGATCGTCGCGTCTGACTGGGCCTTCGTGACGATCTCGGTGCCGCTGTAGATGACGTATTGGCCGTCCTGTGCGAGTCGGCCAGCAGCGGTCATCACGGTGTCGTGGCCGTCACCTTCCAGCCATATCTCGGTGTCTTCGAGAAGTTCAAGCTCGAAATTCCCGATGTCGACTGACTTGGTACCGCTCCCGAATCGCTGGCGGAGTTCCTGCTCGACATCATCGGCCATCCACCGCTGGACGTCGCGTTCGTGGAGGAGCGTCGTGTCGAGAGAACTCCCCTCAAGCGACTCCGAGAAGCCGTTCGAACCGTGGGTGATCACTGGCCTGTCTTCGAGGGCATCGACGACCGCGTCAACTACGTCGCCCGGACTACCCGGGATTGGGTAGGTGGGCTGTCGGAGGAACTGCTCGTGGACATCTTCGATGCTGGCCTCGCCTCGCCGGTCGAGGAGGTCATCAACGATCCCCCAGATGTGCTGTTGGAGGTCAATCCCCTCAGCGGCAACGCTGTCGGCGATGTCGCCAGCGTTGAGCGGCTCACCATCGGAGACGAACACGTCGAGATCCATCTCGGCGGCCAGATCGAACTCGTTCAGGAGGTCGTCGCCGTCGAGAATCTCGCCGTAGGCGAGTTCGACGCGATCGCGGAGTTCGCGCTGCTCGTCCTCACGCTGGCGCCTGACAGACGAGCGAATCTCGTCGTCGAGTGAATTGTCTTCGAGGACGCGCTCGGCACCCTCGATGTAGCGAGCCTTCTCGATGAAGCCCGTACCCGACTCGATCGCCTTGTCGCCGGCCGGCTGGACGAACACAAGCGTGTTGCGCCACTCGCGCCCGGGACTGTCGTCCGCGTTCTTGATGACGGTCTCGACCTCCTCTTGCGTCCAGTCGTCGACCTTGACGACGACCTTGACCTCCCGGTTGTCAGGCACCTGTTTGAGATCGCCGTCAGTGAACCCAACGGGGTACGCGTCGGAGCCAAAGACCTGTTCGACTGTGTCTGCGATCTGGCCAAGAGCGACCTTCTCGTCGACGTCCTCGGCCTTGTTCTGGATGAGCGCATTGGGGTTCTGCCGGTCGCGGATAGCGTACTTGCCGTTGAGCTTGTGGAGGTACCACGCAACGCCGTAGAGCTGTTCTAGGTTGAGGACAATATCCGAGACGAGATCGCCTGTCTGGTAGGTGCCCATCACGATTTCGGCCTTGCCAGCACCCTCGCCCTCGTCTGGCTTGAGACTGTAGAGGAGGATCGTGTTCAGGATGCGCCGGCCGTAGGGGATCGAATCGGGATCGACACGGTTGCGGATGTCGTCGATGCAGACGCCGGGACGATCGATATTGATCCGGGTCAGTTCGTCGTCGAACAGAACGGCGTCGATGTCGTCATGCGTGACGAGGTCGGTCTCCTCGATGAGTCGGGAGGCGTCCTCATCGTCTGGATCGGCCTCGGGATCCGCGGCAGTGGTGAGAACTTTCGAGAAGAGATAGATCATCCCCCGTGTGTTCTGGTTGCCCTCGTCGGCGTAGTAGCGGGTCTCGAGGGCGTTGAGGAGAACGGGGTGGAACGGGTACGTATCCCGCATCTTCTGTGCGAGGTCGCTCGGGATGTCGGAATCCGGGACGTGGTCGTTGTCGGCGTACGCGTCCACGTAGCCCGAGACAATCTCACCGACCGCACCCTCGTCGATGTCGTCGATGAGCCGGTGGCGGATGACCTCCTGCTTGCTCACCTTGCTACTCATATTGACCTCGGAGGCGTTTTCGCGGTCGAGGATGTTGTGAACCTCCGAGCCCTTGCGGAGGACGGACACGATGGCGAAGATGTCGCTATCGTCGAGGTCGGCGGTTTCGAGGAGAGCCTGCAGGAAGCCACGATTCCGCTTCTTTCGGTCGCCGCTGAGCGGCTCGAACCAGTCCTCGAGTTCGTCCATCAGGTAGGCGACCGTTCGCCCGTCGACCGCCTCCTGAATCGTCTCCATGTCGGGGTAGGGATCGAGGTCGCTGTCGGAAGGCTCGTAGTCGAGGATGTCGAAGAAGGGCTCCCAGAGGTAGTCCGGTTGGCGCTTCTGGAGAGAGACAGTGACAGCTTCCGACTTCTCGGCCTCGGGCAACGCATCGCTGAAACCGTCGACGTGGCGGTCGCCGAATCTGCCAGCGGCCTCGGGGTCGGCGAAGCAGTGGTACATCGCCACCATCTGGTGGGACTTCCCACTCCCGTACGGCCCGTAGAGGATGTGCGTGCCGTAGTTCGCATCACCACGGAGCGTGTCTCGGAGGTCGACGAGTCCTTCTCGTAGCCCCTGCGTCATCAGCGTCCGGTCGAAGAACGTGGACGCGTCGGCCTCGAATTCGTCGTCCTCGTCTACGTTGTAGAGCTTGACTTGGCCGTCGATTTCGCCCTCTTCTCGGAGTTCTTGGCTTATTGTGACCGTGTCCGCAATTGATTGTGAGAGAGATTCCGTACTGGCCATTTGATGTCATAGACACCGTATGTTATTCGCTTAAGTACTGTGGTCAGTAATCGTCGAATATTCAGTTGTTTCGCGAGACGGCGCCAGGAATCTTACCGAAGTTGGTCTCGCTGCTCGGACAAGAACAAGACAAGGTCGTCGACCGCATCCACTGGCAGCTCTTCCTGGCGGAAGACTCCCTTGAACGAGTCTTCGAAGCCGTCCTGCTGGAGTCGATCCAGCACCATCTCGATCTGACCATCGAGCTTCTTCGGGTCACCCCGATGGACGTGCCGTTCGATACGATCGAACTTCGCACGCGTGCTGATGACGACGAGGTCGCGGGTGTCGGCTTTCCGGCCGCTGTGGAGTTTCATCGCGAAGAGGAGGGCTGGCTCCGGGATTCGACCATCGAGGTCTTCGGCGACGTCAAGCGATTCGACGGTGCTGTGTTCGTGGAGATAGCGATACGACCACTCGGCGTCCGTCTGTCGGCAACCCATCGCGTCGACGAGTGCCTCGAACTTGACTTCGTTATCCCCGACCTGCTTCGTGTACTGGATCATCCGGCCTTCGTACTCGTTCGAGACGTCCTTCTCGAACTGCTTCTCGTACCCGAGGTCGCGAAGGAGCGAGTCGTACTCATCAAGTGCCGTGTCCGGAATCACGGTGTCGATGTCCGTCGTGAACCGCGTCTGGAACGCCGAAACTGCCCACCCACCGACGAGAACGTACGGCAGTTCGGCCTCCTGTACTGCGCGATGCGTGTCGACGAGTTCGGATTGACGCTCGGGGAGACTCATTCCATCGCCCCGTTAGTCCGCGCTCATCGCACTGTGGTGCGACGCGTCGATGTCTCTGTCGTACTCGTCGGCGATGATTTCCAAGGCGGGCTCGTATGCCGGGCGGTTCTCCATCATCTGGTCGACGGCGTCGTCCAACGGAATCACGGGGTTGCCGTCGACCCACTCGGCGTCGATGCCGTCGGTCTTCGGAAACAACACGTAGTGGACGTTCCCGTCGACATCGCTGGCGTCCGGTCGCTCGTTGATCGTCGTGTCGACGCCGAACTGCTGGAAGAACGCAATCCAGCGTTCGACATCACGGTCGTGGACTTCGATGAACACCGGGTAGTCGTCGTGACCCCGTGCGATCTGGTAGCCGCCGTGCGTCCAGACGTACGCAGCGTCGATTTCCGTGTACGCGAACTCCATTCCGGCGAAGTGCGGGATGACGTACGCGTCCTCCTGAGAGATGGTGTCGCGGCTGTACAACGCAGCTATCATTTCGGCGTACTGCTGGCGCATCTCGTGGTCGACGATCTGGATTCCACTATCGGTAGCGGCGATAATTTTGGTGTCTTCTAACCGCTCTATCCAGTCGTACACCCACGAGTACGAGACACCAATTTTGCTCGCAACGCGATTGATAGAATCGCCACGTTGAATTGCCAAGACGATCTTTGCAGCCGTGGCGTCCATTAATTCGGTCATTGTTGAAATTTCCTCCTAGTCTGCGCCGGCGGTTTAGCTTCTAGTTATCGCTAGAGAGATAGCGCTACATAGAACTTCCGCCTAGATCGGCTAGATATGGGAGATGCATAGAATCTCAGAAAAGTGGCACCCAGCGGACGCGGTAAGAGGGAAAAGTTAACAACGTATCAGTCGGACATTCAGAGAAGCAATGCCCCAAGAGGACTCGGAATTCGGCGAGCCAGAGTTCTTGGGGTGGCTCCTGCTGAAGCGATTGAAGGAGCAGAGCGACAACCAGATCTCCCGGTCGAAGTTCCTGAAGCTCTGTTGTATCACAGACCGGCATCTCGCCGAATCTCATGAGTACGAGGTCGGGCTCCCCCGGTACTGGTATATGTACGGGGAATTGGCGAACGAACACGAGTTCTCGGGACGGTTCTACAACGCGCCGCTGGCAATCGGCTGGGACGGGCAGCAGTACATTCCCAAAGAATTGCCAGTCGAAGCGTTCGAGGTTTCCGAAGCCGGTCTCGAAGTGATTCCCGATGCAGTCGACTGGACGGTACGCGAGTTCGGTCGAAAGAACGTCGAGGAGATCAAACAGCATCAGTACGAGGAGTACGCCGAGAACGAGTTCATCCGCCAGTACAGCGAACTCCGGTGGCTCCTGAGTACGATCGATCTGGGCAAGCAGGAGCGACTGCAGAACTACGGAAGCGGTGGGGAGTCGAACGAAGAGTACCTCAAACGGCAGCTCGACGAGATGATGGCGGCATATCCGGGAAACGAGGAGCGGTACGACGAGATGAAATCGCTCTACTTCCGGTGGGACGACACCGTCCGGCTCATGGTCGACCAGTCAACAGAGTACAGCCGTATCGCCGAGTTCCTCGACGACTTCATCCTGGTACTCAGCAAGGAAGTGCTTCGGTTCGTCTACAACCAGAACATCTCAGAGGAGCGGTTGCTGGACTGGGAAGAAGACGCCGCCGAAGAGCGGGAAGAGTTCACGGCGACCCTCAGAGACGTACGCTCCGAACTCCTCCAGGAGCGCTCCCGAAGCACGGAACTAGACCGCGTCTCCGATGCGTACTCCCAGACCATCGACGAGCAAATCGATCAGCTCCTCGGCCAGGAATAGATGTCGGACGCGTCGTTCCTCGACACGGGCGTCGTACTCGGGTTCTGTTTTCGTGACGACTCCCACCACCACCGTTGTCGACAGTACCTCGACGGACACGACTTCGAGCTGTTCGTCTCCGAGACCGTGGTCTCGGAGTGCCTGAATCGAGAACCGAGTCTCGCGGAGGAAATCGCAGACGGAATCTTCGACCACATCGGCCGGCTTCAAGATTCGAAGTTCGAGGGACAACTGGACCCGATGGACACGTCTCGAATCCGCCAAGACTTGATTTCGGGTCACAACGAAGCCGGGACGACGCTGCACGCGTTCTACAGTGACGAGGTGCCGAACTTCATCCAGTTCGACGAGTTGACAGAACGGCTCCGTGATCTTGCGCGGGACATCGAACAGATGGCGATCGAGAATCGCCAATCGTTCATGGAACGGGTAGAGGTCTGGGAGCGAGAGAACGAGTATGCCGACATCGACGACGGGCTTTCGGACATCCCGTGGGACGACCGCCGCATCTGTCTCGACGCACACGATGTCGCCGAGTCAACTGCGTACGTGACCGAGCTAGCGACAACAAACCCGACCGACCTGGTTGACAATGGGTATTGGACGCTGATTCTGGAACAAACATCGCTCGAAAATGTGGTGTCGCTCGCGAATCGGTCGTAAGTCTGGCTGGTTCGTTTGGTATTCCATTTGGAGAACATGTCCACCGTTCGGAAGTACGTAGATACTACTAATCCTCTTTAGCCATGTCCTCAAACCAGTCAATTAGTCGCAACTCACGGGTTCGGTCTTTGCGTAGGTTCTCAATCTGGTCCTCATCCACTTCGAACTGTTCTAGCGCGAATTTCATCTCCTCGTAACCCCAATCCCCTCGTTTATCCACATAGAGGCAAATGAGAGATTCGTGGAGACTCTTGACAAGATTCCGATCAGCGACGGTCAACCGCAAGCCTGCGCCTTCATGGACGTACGAATTCCGCTTGTTCTGTGCCCGGTTTCGTCTAATCCGGCCAAGTTCCGAGTCTTCCCATCCTAACATAGCCGCCGCCCTGTCAACTACCTCGGACATCTTTTCGCCTTCTTCAACGAGTGTGAGGATCTCGATTCCTCTCCAGAACTCGAAGAAAGACTCACGTTCCGAGGGTTCTGTCATTGCTGCTTGAAATGCTCGTAGGGAATTCAATAGTCCGCCATCCAGTGATTGTTCCTCTTCGAAGGTAGGCATCCCCTCGAATAGTGATTCAAACATATCTTCGTGCATACTAAATGGACTATCTGCCTCCCGCAGAGTGGCGTCTTCACTCCAATAATGCCTCACGAACTCGTCCTCTTTATGCAACACATAAATGAATGGTTCTCGCAGTTCGCCCCATCGGTCAGGCCACGGCCCCGGATCCTGCGAGAACCTCTGTATTCGATTGAACGTTGCAGAGTAGTTCATCATCCCCAAAAGAATCTCTAACTGCTCAACCACATGATCAACTGCGTACTTCTCACCTCTTGCCCTGTATGACGTAAACCAGTAGGTGAACCACGGATGATCCAGCTTGTTCGGACTCCTATCCACGAAGTTCATCAGCTTTCTCTGCCGATGGTAGTTGTCATGGTTTTCATCGTAGTCGGGAACAAACCGTTCTTCCCAGTCGCTACGCGGGAGGCGTTCGAAAACGACATCACCGACCTGTGGCGACTCCGGTAACAATTCAGACGAGCGACGGTCGAAATTGAGCGGGAATGCCACCACGTATTCGCTCAAATCCCAGCCATACAGTCGCTCCTTGAACTCTGGTAGCTTCTCTTCTACCTGATGGGCAGGGTTATCCGACCCCTTGACTTCCAACAAGAGGTTATTCAGCTCACTTTCCAGCACTTCATACGAAATCCGTAGCGAGTCGGGGTCAAGACTTAGGTTCTCAACGACAATCGGGGAGAGACGGTCGTGCTTTCTCGTCGCCTCTGATCCAGAGTATCTCCAGCCACCGTCGTCGTTCTGCTCTACTGCGTCTACGAGTACCTCGATACAGTATGCAATATCGTCATCCATAGTGGCTTCTTGTAACCGAGATAAATAGACCTCATCCGAGCGGAAAGCTATACAACCCTGCCGAGTACAGGATAGGTTATCCATATGTCTCAGGAGCTCGGTGATTCTACGGAAGACGAACGCACGACGCTACCTATCGAGAAGGGATTCCCAATAGAGAGAGTCACGGAACTTTCCGAGAAAGAAGCGCGTGCCCGCCGCCATTACCGGCCGATCTATACGATGCATAAATGGTGGGCCCGACGACTCGGATGCGTCTTTCGAACGATCTGTCTGTACGCACTTCTTGACGACCCGTCAAAAATATCGGTAAAAGAACAAGGTGGAAATGAGACTCTCTCAAATTATACTGATAGCCCGAGCGACGTTGACCGACTGTTGTCGTCTGTAGATATGGATGATCCAATGAGTCTCTGGGAACTCTATCCCAAGGATGTCACTGTCGAGGACAAGCGTATTCTCGATCCATTTATGGGAGGGGGAACATCTCTGGTTGAGGCATCTCGCTTCGGAGCTGAGGTCGTCGGGAACGACTTGAACCCCGTTGCATGGTTCGTTACGAAGAAGGAACTCGATGCGGGGGCGACTGATATTGAAGCTCTGGAATCTGCATTCGAGGAAGTTCGAGAAAAAGTCGCAGACGATATTCAAGACTACTACAAAACTCCCTGCCCCAACGTCGATGGTAACCACGATGCGGACGTGATGTACAATTTTTGGGTCAAAAAAGTTGACTGCACTTCGTGTTGTGATGAAGTACATCTCTTCAAAGATTACCGGGTGGGGAAAGGGAGATACGATGACGAAGGATACAACGTGGTCTGTCCAGATTGTGGGGATATTGTTCTTGTAGAGGACTGGAAGAGCGAGTCAGCCTGCGATGGATGTGGCCACGAGTTCATCCCGCAGGAGGGTACCGTAAGCGGATCCAGCTATGTTTGTCGCTCGTGTGGGCAAAAATACGGAATTACCGATGCGATACAAGAACAAGATGGGTTCCAGACGGAACTATTCGCAGTAGAGTATTATTGTTCCCACTGTGACGAAGCGGGGGGCGGAAGAAGTGAAACGAAGGGGTACAAGAAGCCAGATACTGAGGACTTCGAACTCGCAGAGAACGCTGAAAAGGCATGGAATGAACGCGGAGATGAGTACGTTCCGAACCACGAAATTCGCGAAGGACATATGACCTCAACGCGGAATCCTGTATTCGATCACGGATACCAGTACTGGGAAGATTTCTTCACCTCGCGGCAGTTGCTAAGTCACTCAAAATTGTTGGAAGCAATCGACAGTGTAGAGAACGACAACGCCAGAGAGTATCTATTAACCACCTTTACAAACGCCCTGAGTACGAATTCTGCAATAGTTCCATATCAGGCAGTTGCAAACAAGATTGATCATCTGTTCCGAAGTAATTCGTTTGATCCGCCTATGACCTTCGCAGAGAGCAATCTGTGGGGGACAAAATACGGCCGGGGAACTTTCACCTCACTTTGGGATATGCTTCTTGATGGCGTGGAGTACGCAAAAGCGCCCACAGAAAGATATGTCGAAGAGGGGGATACAAAAGAAACAACACCATTTGAAACCCCCATAGGTGAGAACTCAACTATTCATTGCGGAGACATTCGCGACCTCAAAACCGATGAGAAATTTGACGCTATCATCACTGACCCACCCTATTACGATAACATAATATATTCTGAAATATCCGACTACTATTACGTCTGGCAACGGCTCTTGCTCAAGGATGAGTACGAACAGTTTCGGCCAGATCACACTCCTCGGGCAGAAAGCATCGTTGCTAATCCTGCCGAAGACAAGGATGTAGATGATTTCGAAGAAGAACTCCGTGCTGCATTCGACATAATTCGAGATTCGCTCAAGGATGACGGTGTTCTGGCATTCACTTATCACCACAGTGACTCTGAATCGTGGGGTGAGTTACTCACAGCTCTTTGTGATGTCGGATTCGAGATTACAGCTACCTATCCAATTACAGCTGACGTGATTAGCCTTAGTGATGGTGAAAATGTAGAGTTTGACATTATTATCGTCGCCCGCCCCGCCCAAGATAGGCAGCCCATCTCGTGGAACAGCCTCCGCCGCAACATCTACAGAACTGCCCAGAAGACCCGCCAACGACTTGAAGAGAACCGTGATCTCTCCCGCGGCGATATTGGCGTCGTCGAAATGGGACGCTGTTTCCACGAATACTCGAAACATCACGGGAAGGTCGAACGCGCTGGCGAAACGATGACCGCCAAAGAGGTAGTCGACGAGATCTATGGCGTCATCCAGCACGGTAGTGACATCGGAGAAATCGATGTCTTCCTTGACCTGCTAGAGACACCAAACGCGTCTTACGACGACCTCAACAAACTTTCCAGAGGGACAGACGCTACGCCCGAACGCATGGAGGATATGCGCCTCTACCGGATGGACGACGGCTTCACACTCGGTACGTGGGACGATGAGAAACGCATCGCCTACATCCAGTCACGCGTCGACAGCGACGAGGAACTCACTGACCTTGACAAAGCACAGTTCCTCCGCTATCGGTGGGAACACGGCAAGTCCGTCTCCGAGTACCTCGGCAAGTGGGAGATCACCGACGACCTCCGCGAACTGTGCGAAGGGCTGGCCGACGCAACCGGCGACGACACCTACCGGAACATTCTGGAATCCCGTCTGAGTGACTACTGACTCCACTACTCTCTCCAATGCAGTTAACAGAATTTCACGCCGAGGCGTTCAAGCCGATAGAAGAGGATGGCTTCGAATCGATCGAAGAACTCTCAGTACTGATTGGAAAGAACGACGCAGGTAAGTCGTCGTTTCTGGAAGCGATTAGAATCTTCCTCGAGGAGAAGGGGAAGCCCGAACCTAGCCACTTCCACATGCGAGAAGCGGAAGAGATCGTCTTCTCTGGCCGTTTCGACGGAGTGCCAGATGAACTCTCAGAGCAGCTCACGGACTCCGTCGACACGTCGGACGGGACTCTGAAGATCGTCCGAAAGTACAGCGAGAACGGGGAGCGGGCACCATCCCGAACGACACTATTGGGAGAAGACGAGCAGGAAACGCTAGGTTCCGGGACAATCGTAGACGATGGCGAAGAACTCAACAAGGTACCTTCACGCGAGCGAATCTGGTCGTACCTCCCCGAACCCATCTACATCCCCGCGGAACGGAATATCTCCGAACAGACGAAGTTCAAGTCTGACACCTGGATCGACCGTCTGCTAAGTCCGCTCCTCAACGATAGCGAGTCGCTCAGCGCAAAGCGCGAATCACTCGAGGAGGAGCTTCAAGACGAGATGGGGGATCTCTCAGACCTCATTGAAGGCCGGCTGGTGAGCCGCATGGACTCGATTAGTGAAGTGGATGTCGACCCCGGAGCAATCGACTTAGGGAAGGCGTTCACCCCCTCGATTACTGTCAAAGATAATTCCACGGAAACGTCAGTTCCGGTCGGGGAACGGGGCTCAGGAGTGGGGAGCATGTTCGTCCTTTCACTTGTCGAGGCCTATCGAGAACGGCACGTCGACGAGGGATACTTGCTCCTCTTCGAAGAGCCCGGCGTTTGGCTCCATCCCGAAGCGAAACGAGAGATGCTGGGTTCGCTCAAACAGATTGCCCGGTCTGGGGGACAAATAATGCTCTCCACACACTCGCCCATCTTCATCGATCGTCGGGGTCGTGGCGACGTCCATCTCGTGCAACGAGAAGACGGGAGAACGTCGGTTCGGATGATCGACGAAGACTATCTCTCCGCAGTAGAAGAACTTGGGGCTCGAAACAGCGACATCCTCCAAAGCGACTTCGTCATCTACACTGAAGGCCCTAGTGACGCAAGCATTCTCAGAACCGTCGCACGGGAGTACGTAGAAGACTGGGAGCGCAAGAACATCACAATTCAGCACCTCGGCGGAACAGGCAACATCCGGAGCTGCAACCCAGAGGACTTGGAGGAAATCAACCACAACTTCTGCTTCTTGCTGGACAGCGACCGCCGGCACGAGGATGATTCGCCTTCAGATGCCGTACAACAGATTCGAGACGACTGTAGAGGACTTCGAGCGTTCGTACATATTCTGGAAAAGCGGGAGATAGAGAACTACTTTTCCTCGGCTGGAATCAACCAAACGCTCGGTCTCGAAGTGGGGCCAGACTTTATCGGAGGGTACGACGACATCCCCGAGAAGCTCCATTCAGAGATTGCAGAGACACATATTGGGGAGGAGGGGGCATCCGTAGAGGAACGACAGTGTGACGCGTGCGGTAGTATTGCTGCTCCTGACGCTGGCAGGCAATACGATAAGAAACGGGGCGCAGAAATCGTCGAAGCGATGTACGAAGAAGGCGAAGAAATCACAGAACTTCACGGATTCTTGGATCGCGTTACTGATCGATTGTAACAGTCACTCTCCGACTGCTTCTGTTAACGCTTTAGCGGCCTTTCCCTCGACTGATTCTCGTTTGAGTAACTCAACCATCTCCATCTCTTGTCGCGTACGGTGACTCGGGTATGACTCCCGTTCTTCGTGTCGGCTGGGGAGTTTCCGAACGACGTCGTGGAAGTTCACGTCCACGACTTCCAGGAGTTCAGAAGACTTCTCGGGTCTTGCTTCGATATTCCATCGCACTCCATCCGTAGTAATCCCGACCGTGGCTTCCCCCAAGTCGCTCTTCAGGTAGTCCTCCATCTGCTCTTTGCCGTATTCGAATTTGTTCGGAGTCTTCACCTCGCCGATGACGGCACAGTCCAGGCCACAGTCGAAGTTCTTGATCGCGAAGTCCGGACGCGTCTTGTCCCACTTCGGGTAGCCATACGGCTGTGCCCAGAATTCGTAGTCGAGGAGTTCCAGCGTCGGCCAGATGAGATACTGCTCGACGAACCGCTCTGGATGCTGTCCGAGCTTCTTTCCCTTCAGGTATTTCCCTTCTCTAGCGACGTTAGAGAGATGAACCGGGACGTCGCGGCGAGAGAACTCGTCGGCGAAGTTCTCGTAGACACGAAGGAGTTGCTCCGCAAGCCCGGAGTGATCGGTGATGCTGGTCGAGGTGGTCTTTTCAGAGGTCATCGGTTCAGAAGTCGTCCCTGTGCTTCTCGTGGAACTCTTCGATCGAACTGCAGTCGTGGTCGTCGCGACGCGTAATCCATCCGCCGAATCGGTATCGTCGCCAGCACTTCTCGCCATCGATGAAGACGGGATTATCGCCAACGTCGGGGTCGAGTCGTATCGCGTTCGTCTCGTCTTCTTTCTCGACGATGGAATCCCGGTCGAGATACTCGTTCCCATGCTTGGGCCGAGCAGCCTCCTCCGTCACCGCACGTTCGTCGCACGCGTCGCAGACGAGGTTCGCATAGTTCGATGCGAAGTCAGGGTCGTAGCCCTCGAACGGGTCGCCGCAGATGGCGCATACTTCCTGTGGTTCTCCCGGTGGATATTCGACCATACTCGAATCAGTAGATGCTGTAGCCGCAGTTCGGGCAGTCGTACCCCGTCGCTTGATCGTGCGTACTCATCTTCAGTTGCTTGCCGCACTCGGGACACCGAGTTTCGATGTTCTCGACCATGTAGCCTTGTAAGCACCTCAGAGGCCGAGCCGCTGTTTGACCCAGTTCTTCCACTCGAACTTGGTATCGTATATTTGGATCATCGTCAGCCGTTCCTCTTGTGGACTACCGTTCGGTGGATGATACTCCACGCGCGGCTTCCCTGCAGGATTGGAGTCGATCAGGTACTCCCCTCCTCGGCGTCCCTCGATCTCCAGAATCGGACGTCCACCACGACCGAACCCGATTGTCGTCACCTCGTAGGCAGCCTCGTAATCCATCGTCTCGCCAGCCCACTCGACCAGGTACCGTTCCGGTTCGCTCCGGTCGAGCTTCTCGATGGCATTTGAGACACCGTTGGACGTCGGCGCCGGCGACCCATACAACTCGAAGTCGTCCATCTCGACCGATCCATCGAGATCGTCCTCGTCAGCTCTGTCCTCAGGAGTGCTGTCCCCAGTCATGAAGTCAAACAACTGACCCACTGGTAATATAATTTGGCAGTAACGAGAACGAGTCTACTCGTTCAACCCGCTGCAATGGACGGGCTTCGGCCAGGGGAAACACAAAAACACCTCCGATGAAATGATGGAAGCAGATGTCGAGAGAAAATCTCGTGGAGGTCGAGTTCCGCCACGAGGACGAGGATACGTTACTGGCTGACGCTGGAGAGTCCTCTTACCTTGTTGAACATCTCCTTTCCGTCCAGGCGAATCGACTCCAAGCTGGCCAGCCAGACTCCGAACTCCGTTCGCTCTCGCACCTCGACGAGGAGAACGTCAAGCTTCTCGAACACCAGGTTGACGCCGCCCACCGCGCTCTCTTCGAGATGGACGGCAAGGCACTCCTCGCCGACGAGGTCGGCCTCGGCAAGACCATCGAGGTTGGAATGTTACTGAAGGAGATGCACTACCGCGGTACCGACGACGCGGTGTTAATCCTCACGCCGGCACAGCTCGCACAGCAGTGGCAGGCCGAGATGCTGGAGAAGTTCGGCCTCAACTTCACCTGTAACTACGACGATGACTTCGCCGGATTCGATGCCCACGACCACATCATCGCCAGCATCGACACCGCCAAGAGCGATCGTCACCGCTCGACCGTCCTCGGCCGCGACTGGGACGTCCTCGTGCTGGACGAGGCCCACTACGTGAAGAACGAGGATACCGACCGCTACGCTCTCCTTGAAAAGCTCTCCTATGACTACGCGTTCTTCCTCACGGCGACCCCCATCCAGAACAATGTCACCGACCTCTACAATATCATCTCGCTGCTCCGTCCGGGCCTATTCGGGACGCGCGAGGCGTTCCACAACTACTTCGTCAACTCCTCGCAGGAGACGCTGGTCAACCGCAACGAACTCCAGAACCGGCTCCGAGAGGTGATGATCCGCAACCGCCGCGAAGAGACGGACATCGACTTCACACCGCGCAACGTCACCACGCATACTTTCGATCCGTCGCCGGAGGAACGCGACCTCTACGAGGCAGTCACCGACTACGTTCGGACGGCGTACCGCGAGAGTCAGGGCCAGAAGCTCGTCCTGATGACTCTCCAGAAGGAAGTTGTCAGCAGCCCCGCCGCACTCAAACAGACCGTCGAGCGCCAGCCCGAAGGCGACGACGTAGAACCCGAACATGTCGCCCCGCTCAAGCAGATTCTGGAGCGGATCGACTCCATTGAGACGCCAACCAAGCTCGAACGCGTCCAGCGCATCACTCGCGAGGCTCGAGACCGCGTCGACAAAGGACGAGTGATCGTCTTCACGCAGTTCCGGGCGACCCAACAGGAGTTGCTGGAGACACTCGACGACAAGGGCTACACCACGCATCCGTTCCACGGTGGCCACTCCAGCGACGAGAAGGAGGAAATCGTCGAGCGGTTCGAGGAGGAGGGCGGTGTCCTCGTCTCGACGGATGCGATGAACGAGGGGCGCAACCTCCAGTTCTGCAACGTGATGGTCAACTACGACCTGCCGTGGAACCCGATGAAGGTGGAACAGCGCATCGGGCGCATCCACCGCATCGGACAGGATCGCGAGGTCTACGTGTTCAACACCGCGCTGAAAGATACCATCGAGGAATACGTGCTGGAACGGCTCTACCACAAGATCGACCTGTTCCAGCAGTCTGTCGGTGAACTGAGCGAGATCCTGACCCGGCTGGAGGAGACCGGCCGTAACTTCGAGGACGAGGTGTTCGAGCGGCTGGTCGAAGCGGACTCCGAGATCGAGCTGGAAAACGACTTCGACGCGATGGCCGTCGACCTACAGGAGCAGCGCGACCTCGCCGACAAGGTCGAGGACTTCAACAGCGGCGTCTTCGAGGGGTTCGACTTGGGGGCCAGCGATGACTGACGCCGCCCTCGCGGTCACAGAGCGGGCTGTCGAGCGGTTCGCTGAGAGCTATCTCACGTCTCTCGGAGCCGAGATTACGAAGGAGGGACGGCGGTGGACGGTCACCCTTCCCGAGGGCGCCCCCACTGATCTTGAACTGGATGGGGCGGTGCTGGAGATCACCGACGATCCGAACGATGTGGACGAGGAGGCCTTTGCCATCGCTCCAGAGAGTCCATTCGTAGAGCGGATGCTCGACGAAGCGGCCGACCGAACCCCCACTGGTTCACTGGCGCTAACTGGCGAGCGGGTAGATATTCAACTCCCGCCGTGGCTGACTGATGGCCCGGTCGACGTTGTGGATCAGACGTTCACGCCGTACTACGACCGGCGGGCGGTCTGTGCGCTCTTTCACGTTGGAATCGAGACCGTCAGCGAATATCAGCGGGAAGAGCTTCACGCCGTCGCGATCGATCTCAACGATCACGAGGAGCGTCCCCGACTCGCAGACACGTATCTTGAGTTGACCGACGACGAACAACCTGAACTCGACGAGGGGCGGGCCATCGACGAGCAGGAGCTGACGGACGCACTCGATGTTGCATATGCCACCCTCGAAAACGAGCTATCGTCGACGGTACGAGAGACTCGCGAGCGGGCGACACGTGCCGCCGAGGTCGAACTTGACGAGTATCGCCAGTTCGTACGCCAGCGACGTGACGAACTATCGGACGAGATCGATAGCCTGACGACGCGAATAGAGGACGTGACCGAAACGATCGATACTGCCTCCCAACAGGAGGAACGCGTCGAGGCGCTCCGGAAGCGGAAGGAACTCCGAGCAGAACGGGATGATCTCCGTTCCGAATTAGACGACTTGACGACCAAGATTGAAGCTGGATTCCCCGACAAGCGCCAAGAGATACGGGAGCGCCACGCCCTCACTGTCCGTCTGCGACCGGTGGCTGCGACAGCAGTTTCGTACGAACGTGGCGATCTCGATCTCACGCTAGGAGCTGACGAGACTACAATCTCGAAATCGTACGGATACGCCCTCGGTGTCGGCGTCGTAGAAGAAGTCGCCTGCGACAGGTGTGGACAACAACTGACGGCCGAGAACCCACTGGATATAGATGGGAAGCAAACGGTGGGAGCAGCCTGTTGTGACGATTGATCGGTTAGTCACCCACCCGATAGAGGAGAACATCTGAAGGGTGAGCGAGAACGCTCCCCACCAGAGCATCGGTGGTTGACCCGGCGGTCGAAACGCCGAACGCACAGACGGAAGCCGGATCTTGATACCCAACGTCGATCAGGGTCTCCCGTAGCTCGGGTGCCAACTCTGCCTTCCCCACATCGACTGTTGGCACTCCCGCATCGCGGAACGCCTCGAAAGCCGCCGATGTCCTCGACAACACGAGTTCGCCGGAGTGCAGGAAAGAAAACTCTTCGTCAAGGATTGCCAGTAACCGCTCTTGCCGATCAGGATCGTCAACGACGTTTGCCCATTCGAGGTCAGTCGACCCTGTCTCACTGGAGTAGGTCTCAACGTCATTCTCATCGAGAAGGTCGACAACATCGTCTGGGAATGCCGCTTCGGCCTGTCCCCGGTAGAAGTCCCATATGTCCGTCTTCTGTACGGTTGACTGTTCCTCGCTCGATAGGAGTTCGTGAAAGGTTTCGGGCACGTACAAGTCTCCAAGACGAGGTTCCGTAGGTGTTCGACCGAGTGTAGCCTGCGTCTGTGATGCAAAGACTGTGGAGTCGGTCAACCGTTCGAGGGAGCGGTTGGCAACAAGGAGTGACGGGTCGAGCAGTACGTCGATCGGTGGTTGGAATTTGCGGTCGAGTTCGGTTCTGAGTTGATCGTTGCCAGCGCTCATTGTCACTTTATGCAGTACAACCCCTGATAAATCATGGTAGCACTACGTTGTAGATGGATACAACAGACTGCCAACTTTGGGTCTACGTGCGAACCAAACCACACAGGTTTGTCTATCAGCACTGGCGTCAGCCGACTTTACAATTTAGTCGGAAAGATGACGTTAATGAACGCCTCCAACTAAGAATTACTAGTAGACCCATCACGCATTAGAAACCAGCCGACAAGCGCGAATCCGATACCGTACAGGAATCCGACGCCGTGAGCAACGATGTTGATCGTCGAGTCATCAGTCACCACCTGCGCTGGGAACATAACAAGCATGAACAGCACTAACATCATCACCACGAGTGCGACAAATCCAGCGTGCATTCCCCAATCAATCCACGCCTCACGAGAGGGTGGCCACTCTGTGACCCGGGCCAAATCCCAGCCAATCAGGAAACCACCGAGGATTGCAAGTCCGAGCATTTTGAAGCTCTGTCCCCCGCTGTAGATGAGGCCGACGGTAGCCTCCAAGATGATGAAGGCACCAAAGCCGAGTCGCCAGGCACTCTGGAGGGAGTACCAGCGTGCGACCAGTCCGAAGAGTGCGGCGAAGGCGACACCGATGACACCGGATGCCACGCCCGAAAAGCCTCGCTCTGTAGGTGCCGCTTCCGGGGCGACGATACTGACCACGACGAAACTCGTGGCCAAGACCATCACTGGGAGCACGACGAGCAGTGGTCCCAAAAGCAAGTGGAACAACCGGCGCTGCCCGGCCATCCGATAGAGCCCCGACGCGAGCGAGCCGGCGATGAGGAATGTAGTAACGTTCCCGAAAAGATGCTGTGCATCATGGTGGACATACGCGGCCGTCAGAAAGCCCCAAAGATTGACTGCTTGATGGTCGAATGCCAGCAAAGCGTGAATTGACGGTCGCAACAGATAGTGAATCGCAACGACGAGGGTTGCGACGGACCCGAGCAGCAGGCTATCGATGATCGCCGCGCGTGATGGAAGCCACGCTCGGACCGGTACACCAGCAATCTCAGTGGACATTGGTTTCATCAAGCCTCCCTGGTCTATTCGGAATAACACTCGAGGGTCGATACACCAGCAGCGACCAGCGTGTCCTATCAGGACTTCCTGGTCCGTCGGGATGACCGAACATGGTCAGCAGAATAAAGCGCAGGGACAACTATATAAATGCGAGACGTTTCAATTGATTTATGGCTTGCAGATATGTCTGCAGAACCTGCAGCAGTGATGAGTGGTTCTGCAGAGGTGTCTGCAGGGGCCGTCTTGGCGGTGAAACCGGATGACTGACCGACTGCTTCGACTCCGAGAGGAGTACGACCAGACGAATCAGGAAACGAAGCGTGCAATAGGGAAATACATTCACGACCGACCAGGGCGCTGGATTCCGAAACAGCAACTCGTCACGGAGTTCGACCTTGACGAAAGCGTCGTTGGACGTCACCTCGATGATTTCCACGAAGATAGCTTCGTCCAGAGTCGACACGACGAACAGGGGCGGCGGACGGTTAGGTGGGACGGCCCCGGTGCTGGCGGGCTCGAATACCGACTTCGACAGTTGCTTCCTGAGCGGGTATGGCGCGCTGGTCAGGAGGTTCGCCCGCTGTTCACACTCGATGTCCTCGGCGGTGCGTACCCGATCACGCTGTTCGCAGGCCTGCTGTGGGTGAGCGGCATCGTGACCGGGCTCTTCTTCCTCTTCGTGTTGTACTCGCCGTGGGACTCTATACTGGGGGTCACCGTGACCGATGCGTTGGTGCTGACCGGTACTGTGACAGTGTTCGCGTCGCTGTTGTTCGTGTTCATCCCACTTGCGTATATTCTGGACCGAGTACTCACTCGTGGCCTAAACTGGGTTACTGGACACGTCCGCGATGACCAACGCGACAAAAAGTAGCGGTTAACTCGTTGCCTCGAAGGAGCTCCCGCAGAGGTTTATTATCGAGTGCCGACAGCGGGGGGTCGATGGCCGGCCGCGGGCATACTAGTAGTCGTTCGATTTGGAACGCCTACATGGCATCCATTACCCCTCGCTTGTAGTCAGGGACAACACAGTGATTATTTGAGGTCGTGATTATCGCGCTAATCTCGACTTTCAGGGGAGGAGTGCCGCAGGACGGAACTGAGTTGGACCCGACTCAGCAGATCGCATGGCACTCCAGATAAATCGTTGGCATAGCGGGTCTTAACGACCCGTCAGATGTCTGTCTGACCTCTATCTGTCCGATCTCATTGAGTAGTGCTTCACACACCGTGTTTCTAGTGAAAACACGCACGCAGTCTGTCGTTTTTTCAGCGGAAACGTAGGGGTTAGCGGTAGGAGGAACGGCGTAGGTCAGGTCCGCTCGACCTCGCTGTGAGAAATTGGAAGACACTGGAAGGTCACCTCCTGTAGCTGTGGGCAGTCACACTCGACTTGGATGATGAGTTTATCTCGGTGGGAGGTGTCAAGCAGGGCAGTCAGATCGTCGGTGTAGATAGCACCGTCAGTTTTGAGTGAGAGTGTGACCTGCTCGCCGCAGCGTCCGCAGACACGTCCTAGCTCGATTGGCACACCCATACAGATGTGGTGAAGTGGACGGATCTAGAGTGTATTCCAACCGGGGTGAAACTGAAACTGGTGAGTTGAGGCTATCTGATATCAGATACGTGTCTGACTGTGTATTCCGCAGCGATCATAATGCGGCCGACCCGGAAGGTTTCACCTGCACATAAGATGTCTTTTTGCCCAAATCTATATTTTATCCACGCTAAGAAATGGAGGCACTACAGATCGATGAAATCTGAGCCACTCGAGGAGTACAACGATATGAACGAGGCAGCAGTGGCCGAGTGGAAGAGCGAGACGACAACGCGAGAACGAATCAAGGCCATCATCACGCGAACGACCGAGCCCACGCCAGCCTCCGAAATCGCCGAGAAAGCACGTGCGAGTAAGCCGGTGGTCCGTGACGAACTCAACGAGCTCACGGAACTCGGACTCGTCGAGAAAATCGACGGCGGTCAGGGTGCATTGTACAAGCGCAACGACCAGATGTATATCTACCAGCAGGTGCTGAAGCTTCACGACGAATACTCCGAGGACGAATTGATTGGGACATTGCAGGAATTGAAGCAGACGGTCCAGGACATCAGGACGAAATATAACGTCGAATCACCTGCAGAACTCGCACAGGAACTCGACCCAGACGATCAGGACGGCTGGGACGACCATACAACGTGGCAAACCGCCCAGAAGAATCTCTACCTCGCGAAAGCGGCGATCAGCTTCTATGACGCGCAAAAAGTGGTTGCCTGAGAATATCGTATCTAACTGATCATTCGAAGTCGGCAAGTGACGTTTGCTCCAACTTCTCCTGAACGTCATCTACAATGTCTATGTCCCCGTTCACGTCGGTCTGGAACTCACCGATCTAGCAATAGTCATCCGAGCACCTGAACGTCGCCTGTCGTGGTCGATAGCCATGAGAAGGTCGCAGAGCTAGTCGTCGTCAGCCGCCGAAACGGACACCGCGGGACTCTCGTCAGTACGTCCTGCACGAGCTTGGAATTCGTCGAGTTCCCCACGAAGAGTGAGAACGCGCCGACTGAAATCCGCTATCTCACTGGCCATCTCGTCCAGCATTGACTCCTGCTGTGATGCGGTCGTCGCGAGTTCGTCGGTATTGGACGCTGTTTCAGAGACCGACTCCGAAAGTTCGTCCACGATCGCGACGACTTCTTGTGTCGATTCGGCCTGCTCGTCAGTAGCCTGGTCGACCTCTTGAATTGCCGTATTCACTTCGGCGACATCACCGACGATATTCTCCAATTGTGTGATCGTCCGTCCGACTGTCTCACTCCCATCCGACACCTGCTGCTGGACTCCCGTGATTTCCTCCCGAGTCGTCTCCATCTCGGCCTGGATCTCCTCGATGAGGCTCTCCACCTCCGATGTCGCCTCACTTGTCTCCTCCGCCAGTTGCTTCACCTCACTGGCGACGACGGCGAAACCCTCACCCGCATCGCCGGCTCGTGCCGCCTCGATGGACGCGTTCAGCGCCAAGATATTGGTCTCTTCCGCGATCCCGTCGATCAACTCGACGATCTCGGCCACTTCGTCTGTGATTTGGCTCAGACTCTCGACTGCTGAGACAGCCTGCCGAGTCTGGTGGTTGATCTTGTCCAGAGCGCTCTGTGCGGCCGACGAATTGTCCTGTGCTTCGCGCCCGATCTCAGTGACAGTCTCAGTCTGGTCGGCGATCTGGGTGACTGAAGACGATAGCTCTTCGACGGTCGCAGACACCGTCGACAACTCCTGAGCGGCGTCACTCAGTTGTTCTTGCTGAGTCGCGCTCCGGTCGGCGATCGTATCAGCAGTGGCCGACACCAGTGCAGACTGGTCGGCCACCTCGTCACCAGACGCCTCGACGTTCTCGCTTTTGTCGTCGACCGTTCGTGCGACCGACTGGGTCTGAGCGATCAGTCCTTCGAGCGTCTCCAGCGTCTCGTTCAGTTGTTCCCCGACCTCGGCCATCGAATCGCTCAGACTCTCCGGATCGACACGTTCGGTCAGGTTGCCGTTCGCGACTGCCGACAGTGTCTCGGTGTACTCCGATGCCTTCAGTTCGAGATGCGAAGCAAGTGCGTCGGCTTCGTTGCGCTTCTGTTCGGCCTCGTCGCGAGCGGCTTCGGCCCCTTCCTTCGCTTCTTCTGCCTCCTCACGAGCCTGTTGGGCATCGCTCAGAGCAGTCTCGATCGAGCCAGCGGTGCGGTCGAGCGCATCGAATATCTGACCGATCTCGTCCAGCCGAGCCGTGTTGACTCTGTCTTCGTAGTCCCCCTCGTCGATCCGGTTCACCTGAGCATTGATCTGCTTGAGTGCCCTGTACATCTCCGCATATCCGAGGAGGCCTGTCGTCGCTACGACGGCCGCGATAAATATAGCCGCGAGTAGCACGCTGTCGAACAGCACGACAGCGAGAGCAGGGCCGAGCGTGACCGACAGAATCGGTCCGAGGATGAACAGTCGCAATCCTAGCCCACGACGCAGTACCACCGGAAGGTACGGTTCGATTTCCATTGGCAGCCGCCCGATCGCTGACAGGATTCGACCAGTCGCACTCATCTATGTCATGAAATACGTCGGGCCACTCGTTGATAACCTCTCGAAGCAACTCACGAGTCAATATTCGGGCGGGGCTCAAGTAGGGGCGACACACAGTAGAGGTCCTACGCCAGCAAACCTGCCCGATGGTCTAAACTACGAAGAACGCGTCGGCATCGGCATCTGGAAGTTCGACTCCCTCGCAGAGGCGCTCGAATCGGGCGCCCTCGCCGAAGGCGAAGCCCACTTCCGAGAACACGCAGGAGAACCCGAGATGGACGCGTGCGTCGTCCAGATCGGTGATGCAGAAACTGGCGGGTCGGAAGCACTCGAACACGTCGCTGAAGAGTCGACCGAACTCGGGGAGGCCACCGGCATCAGCAGGATCGCGTACGTCACCGACGGACTCGCCCGGATGGCAATTGCCCAGAAAAACGATGCAGCGGATCACACTGCAAACGGATTCACCGACCTCGAAGACGGTCTCGAGTGGGCCATAGAAGCCTGATTCCGAGGGGCTTCGCTTCTGCCGAACTGAGTGGGGACGGACCGGCGCCAGGCCCACGAGCGAGTTCTTCCGCGTACTGGAACTGCGCGGCAAAACGAGACGACCACGAGCGGATTTGGCCGACGGATGTTCTTCGAGGGAGCGCGAAATATCCCTACGAGACAACCAACTCGTCTCTGTGCGAAATAGCCCTGAAGTACCTCGGGGTCAAGCCCCGAGGCACTCTACGCGTCGGCGCTGTAGACCTGCACGGTTTTGATATCGCACAGGAGATCCATGAGAGCCCAGACATCTTCTCGGGGCTGGACAGCGTGGACTCGAACGCCTGGGATTCGCCGCCGAACTACGAGGCCGACACGAGCGCGCACGAGGGCCTCGTGTCCGATCCCTGTCCTGTGGCGTTTTCGTCTCTGAGAACTGGGCAGATGGATTGATGAAGTCACGGGCCCTTCTCCTGTATGCTTGATGACAGAGTTTGCATCAGTCGCAAGCGGGGCGGCAGACACGAGCGAGGCTGTCACCGAGTGTCTGGATACCGTCGAACAGGAACTCGGCACCACCAATGTCGATTTCGTGTATGTCGGCATCTCGTCAGAACACGAGTATCAGACTGTTGTCGACCAGATCCGGACGGCTACCGAACAGGCTACCCTCATCGGGGCCTCCTCGGCTGGCGAGTTTACCGAAGGTGGCTCGCTCTCCGGCGGGGTCAGCGTCGCAGCGGTCACCTCGGATTCGATGGCCTTCTCCGCTGGCCTGGGCACCGGCTATTCCGACGATGTCGCCGCCAGTGTTAGCCAGGCGGCCGCAGCGGTCGATACCGACGTCGTCGACGACTACCCGTACGCGGCCGGGCTCAACCTCCACGATGGCCTGGCGGGGCACGGCGACGAGGTCACAATCCGAGCGTATCAAGAACTGGGTGTCCCACTCACGGGTGCGTCCGCTGGCGACGACCGCCGCGTCGAAGAAACAGCCGTATTCGTCAACGATGAAGTTTCGACCGACGGTGTCGCGCTGGCAGTGCTCGGCGCCGACCAGCCGTTCGGACAGGCGGTCGGAAACGGCCACCAGCAACACTCGCAGGGAATGACGGTGACCACCAGCGAGGGCGCCGTCGTCACCGAACTAGACGGTGAGCCCGCCTTCGAGCGGTGGGCCGAGGCCATCAGAGAGACAGTTGGCACCGAGTACGATTTCAGCCTGAGTGACGTCGAACCCGACGACCCGGAATGGGTCGAACTACTAACTCGTTACGAGTTCGGTATCAAGACCGGCGACGAAGAGTTCAAGATTCGGTGGCCGGGCCTGACACCGGATAGAGAGGGGCCGCTGCACTTCGCGACAGAGATCCCGGAAGGTACGGAACTGTTCGTGATGGACGCGGAACCAGCTGATGAGAGGGACGCACAAGAGCAGGTGACGGACGACCTCGGGACTGGGTACAGTGGCGTGCTCTCGTTCGCGTGTATCTGCCAAGCCAATATCCTCGACGATGAATTCGACGCTGCAATCCAGTCGGTCGGCGAGCACGTCGACTCACCGATGGCTGGAATGGAGGTATACGGTGAGGTCAGCATCAGCGAAGACGATATGCGCGGCTATCACAACGCCTCTCTCTCACTACTGGGTATCCCAGAATAGGCCCCACCAGTACGAGTGCGACACCAGAACCCCACACGATTCGCCGTTCTTCAAACAAGTCCACAGACCCCAAAACGCATGACGTACGAGCGCTCAGAACTGATTCTCGCGTTCGCGGATAGCATCGGACAAGCAAAGGCCGAGGACGCCGTCGACCGGGCAGCCCACGCGGTCGGCGTTGGGTCCAGGGAGTCGTTCAGTGAGGACGAAGCGGGTGAACTACTTGACTACCTGGCCGAGGACGACGAAGCTGACACTCTAACGTCGGTATCGGCTAACACAGTCAAGACGCAGCTGCTCCACTAGCGGGACCATCCCGATAGGTTCTCTGTGGCGCCTCGAAATCGTCTCATCCCAGCGACAGCCCTTCCTGCGAACGCAACCACGGCGGCCAGGGCTCTCTACAGGCGGGCCAGGCCGAGAGCCGTGAAGCCATCCGGAACTCACCGATTTTCGGACGACGACAGCAGGTATCGGGGGCCGCGCACGGCCCGACTGCGAGCCACGACATCGCTCGAAGGCATCAGACGAACTCACTGAAAGTCACGAGGTCGACCGAGACAGCTTCGCCGTCCTTCGAATCGCTCGACCCCAAGGCGGGTCGCCACCTTCCCCTTCGAGACGGTGGAGTAACTGCGTGACGTAGGCACCATCCTCCCAACCACGGTGTGGGCTGATCGTCTTGAGCAGTGTTTTCGTCTCCACCTCGTTCAGATGGCCGTTCCGGGCGTAGTCGCAGATGAGCCGCGGTGTCGGGACGATCCGCGGCCCCTGAAGCACGGCGTGAATGAGCGGGAAGTTCGTCCCGCCGAACTCGTCGGTGAGGGAGCCGTCGACATCGACTGCGTTCGCGAGAACGATCACGTCGGTTTCCCCATCGTTGAGGCCGAACGTCGGCCGAGAGTCCGGGGTGTCGGCACGCCCGTAGGGATCCTCGACTGTGTAGTAGGTACGGGCCGCGAGGACGTTACCCGCAGCCCCGCCGTGTATGTCCCGACACTGCGTGATGTCGCGACGTTCCCCAACGACTTCCGGAGAGACCAACACGTCACACGAGCTAGCAAAAACCGGAACGGGCGGGCAGCTGGGACAAACCAGGTTCGACCGGGGAGACATCTGAACCGACTCACCACCATTCCAACTCACCACTCAAGTCGAATGATTTACCATTCCGAAATACAACAGATCACACAATGTCGCGGGACCTCTCGGGGGCGGGGTTATCAGCGCTCTGTATTGGAACTATTGTCCTGGCGTCGTCACTTTTTGGGGTTCCGCTTACCGACGGAGGTGTCAACAGTGGGCTCGGTGACAGTGGGACGCCCGAGTCACAGAGTGGCGGTGGTACAGGTGGTGTTGGAACTGCAGATGGAATGCGAACACCCGGGTCGGGGTCAGGCGGCAGTGGCGGTGGCCAATCTGGACCCGGAGAGCCAACGCGGAACTCACCCGGTTCCGGTGCAGGCTCAGGATCTGGGCCAGGGCCGGGTTCAGAACCGGGACCGGGGAGTGGCGGTAATCCATGTCCCTATGCTGTCCAAACCCCCGGTCAAGACCAGCAACAGGACACGCCGGTGCAGCCCACGCCCGTCCGGGACCGGGATATAGGAGCGCCGACGACAGAACCTCCTGAATCGGACCGGTGTCGAAACGCACCCAACCCCAACAGCAGGACACCCTCGCCCTCGGAGAGTGAAAATAACGGTACAGCCGGAACCTCGACTGGGAGCGGGAGTGCTGGCAGGAGTGAGCCCTCCAATTCAACGCAAGGCTCCGGGGGGGCAGGTAGTAATCCATCCGACCACGGGCAGAGCGGGCAATCTGACGGCGGTGGCACACGAAGCTCGGAATCTGCATCGGGCGGGAGTGGACAGCAGTCCGGACAATCCACCTCTCGATCTCAGCAATCGGTCATCGGCCCGTCACGAGGGAACCGTACTTCGCTCGGAGGGCCAGTGTCTCGTTCTAATCCACAGATCCAGTTTGTCGTGGACGCCGACACTGCCGCATACTGGCGGACGATGGCATATGACCAGTACACTGGAACCGGGTGGCAGCGAACGGTTGACGATCGGCCGTCGGTACCGGAGCCATCCATGGCCGGAGACCGCTTCATCCACGAGATCACCGCCAAACAACCACTGCCCGCGCAGACACTGCCAACTGCGTGGCGGCCACAGCGATTGATCGACGGTGAGGAGTACGGCCGGGTCACAGACGATGGGCGGCTCGTTTCGACTCAAACAGTGGGTGCCAATGAGAGCTATACAGTCTCCAGTCAGCTCCCACCGTCCTCTGCAGCAACGCTTCAGCAGGCAGACGGAACCGCGCCACCTGCGCTGGCCCAACACTACACCGAACTGCCGAGCAACGTGCCCGACAGAGTCGGTCTGTTGACAGGCAGTCTCACGAGCGATGCTGACACCCGTTACGAGACGGCTGCCCAGATCGAGCGCTGGCTCGAAGCGAACAAAAATTACTCGCTGAATGCCCGCGATGCGCCGTCGAATTTCGTCGATACGTTCCTTTTCGACATGGACCGTGGATACTGTCAGTACTTCGCCGCAGCGATGGTCGTAATGTTGCGAACGCAGGACGTCCCCGCACGCTACGTCACCGGCTACTCACCGGGACAGAAAACCGACGACGGGACAGTCGTCGTCCGCAAGATGAATGCGCATGCGTGGGTCGAGGTGTACGTCCCTGGTGAGGGATGGGTCCAGTTCGATCCCACACCCCCGAGTCCTCGAACAAACTTGGAGGGACAGGCGCTCAACGGCGCTCGCGCACAGGGGGTGGCAGGTGTCGATACGCCAGCGTCCCAGGGCGAATCATATGCACCTCCCAGCCAGGGGAGTCCCGCAAAGTCCGGCAGTCCGGGTTCACAATCCGGCAGCGGCGGTCCGGGACAGACGGATAAGCAGGGCAGCGGAGGCGGGCAACAAAGACAACAGAGTGAGGGCAGTGGCCAGCAGGGTCAGAGCGGGAGTCGTGGACAACGGAGACAAACCGGGAGTGGACAGCAAAACCAGCAGGGCGGGCAGAGCCAGCAAGGACAGAGTGGGAGTTCCGGCGGAGAAGACAGCGGGTCAGAAGGCCAAGAGGGAACGCAAGGGTCGTCGAGCGAGGAGGGCAGCGACCAATCTCAGCAACGAGAGGAATCAGAAGATACTGACTCCACGGAGGACACCTCGACACCGGCATACAACATCTCGGTGGATGGCGAGGCAATTTCTGGCCGGAATATTACGGTGACCGTGACCCGCAGTGGCTCACCCCAGAACGGTGTCACAGTCTTGTTCAACAACGAGTCTGTCGGGGAGACAGATACCAACGGCCAGCTCAGTGCACGGGTCCCGTTCCAGGAGGAGCTCCTGATCGAGGTTCAACCACCGGCGGACGACTCTTCGTCGGTCAGGAGTCCGGCTCAGCGAGGGGCGGCAGGCTTTGCAGGGTCGAGCACACTCTCGATTGGGTTCGCCAGCGGTACAGCGGTCATACCCGATGGCCCCTTCGTCTCCAAACGCCCGCAGCAAAGCGACGATGGATCGAATCGGACTGTTCGGCTCGACGTCGATACTGGTCTGAGAGTCGTCGCACCCGAGACACCCACACCGGGACAGTCGGTGCCTGTCCGAACGATGATCGAGCAGTTCCCGGTTACTGAGGCTGCAGTGTCTGTAAACGGCCAGTTCGTGGGTCTGACCAACGAGAGTGGATATGTAATCGTCGACATCCCGTATGCGGAGCAGCTGAACATAACCGCAGAACGTGGCGAAGCCCGGGCAACAACAACGGTCACGCCCGAGGTACTCGCCATTTCTGTGACTGGCGAGCGAACCCCAGGGAAATCACTCCGAGTCAAGCCAACAGTCGGGAACGCGACGGTCCCGAACGCGACTGTCCGACTCGACGGCAAACGGGTCGGGGAGACGAATGCGAGTGGGAATGCAACCTTCACGGTCCCCTTCCGCCCAGACATCGTCGTGGGTGTGAGCCGTGGCGAGCTGGCAGTAAACCGAACGATCGATCTCCCTGACGAGCTGACGGTCACGACCAGCGGGTTAGCAGTGCCTGGCCTGTCCGTCACGACTACAGTCACGATCAACGGTGAGCCAGTCCCCAATGCGACTGTCCGTGGCAATGGGGGTGTGCTCGGAACGACTGCCAGCAGCGGTGTCCTCGATGTCTCATTGCCGTTTCAGAACTCCTACAAACTGACCGTTAGCCGGGGCGAGCTTCGGGGCTCGACGACCGTGTCGTGGATTCTTCTTCTGCCCGTCTTGGGTGTCCTGGGACTACTGGCGCTCGCTGGCGTCACTCTCAGCGATCGATATCTCGATGTAGGGCCGTCGCCGATTGGTCTCATGGCCCGGGTTCACCAGGTTACAGCGAGTGCACTCCAGCGACTCGTATCATCGGTGGTCGGTGCAATCGCGTACGTCGTGGGCCTTCTCGAACGCCTGGAGGCATACTGCAGGCGTCTCCTTTCGGATACGCTGGCGACACTCCGCGCAACTCCTGGTCGTATTGCGTCGTGGTTTGACCGACAGCACCACCGGATCCAAGCCTGGTTCCAAACGCAATGGGCATCGCTTCGATCAGCCCTGACCCGCTACTACGTCTCTGTTCGGGAGACAGACCCACGTGCGTTGGTAGGCATACTAGCCGCAGCGATCTGGAGGCGGGTCAAGTCAGTGCAGCGTGTTGCAACCAGCAGAGATACAGAGGCAACACAGGGGACAGCTGTCACGACTTCCGAGGATGATGGGCGGATCGATATTCAGCAGGCATGGCGCGAGTTGACCGCCCGGGTGCAAGTCTCGAATCCGCAGGCAACGACACCTGTCCAGTACGGAGAACGGGCGATCGACCGAGGGTTCCCGGCCGACGCCGTCGAGACACTCACCGAACTGTACCGAAAAGCCGAGTACAGTTACTGGGATCCAACGACGGCTGACGAACGACAGGCTCGCGATGCGCTGCAACGGATCCGCCGTGAACTCGACCACGACCGAAGTCAGGGAGGCACGGCCGATGACTAGGGATTCCCGGCTCGGAAGCGCTGTGCTTGCGGGCTACCTGGTGGTCCGTCAGATCCGCTGGCGGCTCCTCCAGCAGGTCAAAACACGGTCCGATACTGGCGACAGCAGCGAGATACGAGGAACCCCTCGCTTCACGGGCCTCCGTCTCACCGGATGGCGGTCATCGCGAGACGATTGCGCTACAGGCAGTACAGATCCACGACTGATGACTGATGGTGGGACGGCAAGCCGCTGGAGTGTCAGCGGTGTGACTCGGCTATTGCTAGCGGGAATCGGTCTGGTACTGGTCTGTCTCACCATGGTCGTCCTCTTCCGACCGGCCTTGTTACCGCTCGATCGGGTCCCAGTCTCGCGGCTGAGTGACTCGATTCGGAACAATTTGTTGCAGGCACTCGGCGTCACAGCCCTCGCTGGTGGGATCCTGATTTATCTGGGCCGTCACGTCCTGGGAATTGGTCGTTCATCGACATCGGATCGAGATAGAAATCCGCTCCCTTACCCGCCGGAGTCAATTCAGACATCTCCTGCAGAACAGGTTGGAACGGCGTTCGACGAGCACCTCGCAGCCATCGAGTCGACGAGTCGAGATAATGGCATCGACCGCATCGAAAGAAACCTGCGTGAGCGAGCGATCGAACTGCAAACCGTATACGAGGGATGCGATGAACAGACCGCCTCGGAACGCGTCGACACTGGCCAGTGGACTGACGATCCACGGGCTGCGGTCTTTCTGGGCGGGCCGTCCGTCGCCGGACCGGGGTGGCGAACGGAACTATGGGATTGGCTTCGGCCGATGCCACGGGAGGAGCGGCGAATCCGCCACACTGTCGATGCACTCGGGGCGTATGCAACTGCGCATACCCAAACTACGACCTCGGAGGGCGGTGAATGAGCGAGACCCGATCAACGAATCGACTGACGGCACTCGTCGTCGTCGCGATTCTCATCAGTGCGATCGGCGTCTTTACCGGAAATCGAGCGGTCCTCGTTGCTGCGATCGCACCGGTCAGCTACCTCTTATATGGCCAACTCACCGCACTCCCCGAACTCGATCTTGCGGTGAGTCGAACACTCGACGAGTCAAACCCAGCCCCTGGTTCGGAAGTTACCGTTACACTCACTGTGACGAACGAAGGCTCGAGCACGGTCCCCAAACTCCAGGTCGTCGACGGAGTACCAGCAGAACTCGGTGTCGCGAGTGGGTCTCCGCGACGGGCGACTGCTTTGCGACCAGGGGAATCGACCACGGTTACCTATAGCGTTATCGCAAAGCGTGGTATCCACGCGTTCGGAGACACGTATCTGAATGGCCAAGGCTTCAGCAGTACCGACCAGCGTGAGCAGGGCCAGTCAGCGACCGGCAACACAGAGCTAACCTGCGATGCGGCCGTTCACGAACCGCTCGAACGAGAACTAACGCACAAGCACACCGGACAGGTCCCAACGGACGATGGCGGGACTGGGACAGAGTTCTATGCCATCAGGGAACACCAGCACAGCGATCCCGTCAACCGAATCGATTGGAACCGCTATGCCAGAGAAGGTGAGTTGACCACCGTCGAATTCCGTGAACGGAAAGGTGCACCCGTCGTCGTCCTCGTCGATCTCCGCTCGGACGTCGACGTTGCACGACGGCAAATCGATCCCCCCGCAACTGAACTGAGTGTATATGCGGCCCGTCGCTTACTCGACCCATTGTTCACGTATGGGACGGAAGCCGGTGTCGCGTTTTACACTGGTTCGCGGATTGAGTTGCTACCGCCCGCTCGCGGCCCCGATCACAAAGCGCGAACGACGCTTGCGTTCCGTGAGGCGGTCGCTGGCGATTGGTCGAACAACACGACTACGCTAACCCGTCGATCAAGCTCTACTTCGATGGCAGGCAGTTCGACAACTCGAAGTCAACGCACTGTCGCGGATGGAGACGGGGGCGTCCAGCGTTCCCTGGAATCACTCGATGGGCGTCTCAAAGGCCGCACAAATATAATCCTCGTCTCGCCGTTTATCGATTCGTTCCCCGGAGACGTAGCGACCTACCTCCAGTCGTTCGGACATGCGGTGACCGTACTGAGCCCAGATGTGACGACACGAGAGACAGCCGGTGGACAGCTCGAGTCCATCGACCGGGACGTCCGGATCACGAAGCTTCGCCGAACAGGGGTTGGTGTGATTTCTTGGGACCCTGATCAACCCCTCGCTGCGGCCATCACCCGAACACTGGAGGGGCAACTATGACCGAGCCCTCCAGTGACGAACAACACGATCCAGACCGCCCCGTTCTGGAACTGAGTGACATCGAGACAATCGAAGAACGAAGAGCGAATGCCATCGCTCGCGAGGGCTACCGGACGGTGTGGGAGGTCTATCAGGCAAGCGAAACGGAGCTGTCGAACGACGTTGACGAACTGAATATCGCCCAAGTGGGCTATCTGAAATCCGGGATCGGCGACCTCGACCCTGAGAGTTATCTCTATCGTCCTCACTTTGCCCCCGACGAGGACCGGCCAAACCCGGTGCCCTTGTTCGATCCTGTGACGGAGGGGTGGAAGGGGCTGTCGGAGTCGCACCACCCAGATCCAGCGGATTCCGCACCGACCGAGCACGCCCCGACAGAGACCGAAGGCGTTGAACCCGATACGTCCAAAGCTAATACTGAAGTGACGGCCGAGGACGAGACAGCCGAGTCGTCCGACTCTGCAGCACGTCTCAATTGGGAAACAGACAGCAGTGCGACTGTGCTAGATTCAGACCCGCTGGTCCGACTGCCCACGCGTCTGAGCTCAATGGCGGCGATTCTCGTGGCAGTGGTCGTTAGTGCCCTGATCGCGGTTCCAGTTGGGTTGGCGGGTGCGTTTGCTGCCGGCCTCGGGTCGGCTGCACTCTTCACACTGACGTTCTTGGCACTCACGAGTGAGAAACCTCAGTACGTCGTTGCCGGTAGTCTCCTGCTCGTCGTGAGTTCGATCGCGTTCCTCGGGTCGATCGGTCTAGCTGTACGACTCAGTTCCGGCACCCTTCCAACCCTCGCGAGCGTGGCTCTTATCTTGGGTCTCAGCACCGTGACGCTCGATCTCACTGTCGGCCTCCGGTCGGCTGTCCGAAAGCGCGTGAAATCGTCCCTCTTAACGATCAGCCTGGCGCTCCCGCTGGCTGGCATCGTAACCCTCTCACTGGACAGCCCGCTCGTCTACGAGCTACTGACAGCTGGTGTCGCTGCCGTCGAGCGGTTCCTCCAGAGTTCGTCGACAGGAGTCGCTCCGTTTGGAGTCTTGCTCGGGGAACTCGCATTCGTGATCGTGGGGTTCGGACTGCTTCGAGCCCGTGTTCCTGCAGCTGTCGTCCCGCCCGTATTCCAGATTCTGTTTACCGACGGGCGGTCCCGTTTCGTCGAGGCTATCGGGAGCCGACTCTGGTATGTCCTGATATTTGGCTTGTATCCGCTTGCCGTGTTGATATCCAGTGTAGGGCTCACTGTCGAAACACCCACCGGGGTGACAGGGTATGGACCAACCGTCGCCACACTCTCCGAAGCTGTGTTCCAGATGGCTTGGGGTATCGGCCGCACAGTGCTATATCACTGGCTGCTGCTGGGGATCCTCAGCGTTCTCTGTTTGGTTCCCATCCTCGCTGCCATCCGGAAGTACATACTGTTGGACTCGAATCGGCGACCTGTATTTGTCAGTATTCTGGGCTACGTCAGTGTGCTCTTCGTGATCAGTGTGGGCGCACCGGTCGTCGTGTCACAGCTCGAAACGACGCTCGCACAACTGGCGGAGCAACAGGCCTTCGCACGAACAGTGTACGGTCTCTATCGTCTCCTTGGGCCGGTAACCTTGCTCCTCGCCGGTTCCTACCTCGGGGTTGTTGTGATCGCACTCCTCCTGTACGCGGTCTATCTGCTGGAGTTGTTCAACGTCGTCCCCAACGACACCAGTGGGCTGGCCCTTGGCTGTGGGTTCGTCTTGCTCGCGGCCATCGCTCTAGGTTTGATCGACGCTGCAGCCTCACCTCTGATCATGTTCGTCGCGATAGCTGGGGTGTTTTATATCTGGGATCTTGGGCAGTACGCTGCGGCGCTTGGCTCCCGCCTTGGTCGTCACACCGAAACGAAGGAAGTAGAACTCGTCCACTCCGTCGGTGGATTCGTTGCTGCTGGGCTGGCCGCTGGTTTGGCCTACGGAGGGTATCGAGTTACAACCGGCGTGCAGTTCTCGGGTAGCACACCGCAGCTCCTGCTCGGGCTGGTGTTCTCGATCGGTGGAATGATCACGCTCCTGTTTAGTTTGCGGGACTAGCTCCCCCACTGCTTTCGGCACCGGGGACCGATACTCGTTGCAGAACGTTGTCGACGATGTCCCGTTTCGAGACGTCGTTCACCTTCGCCTCGGTCTCGAGAACGAGCCGGTGCGCCAAGACCGGTTGAGCAAGCTGCTGGACATCCTCTGGTGTGACGTAATCCCGACCCAGCATAACGGCTCGCGCCCGGCTCGCCTCGTAGAGTCGCTGGAGACCACGCGGCGAGACGCCGATATTCGTTCGGTTGTCGTCTCGCGTCGCCTGCGTCAGCTGAATCATGTATCGTTTGAGATCCTCGGTGACTGTGATCTGCTCTGGGACTTGCTGGAGGGCCTGGACCTCGTCGGGCGTCAACTGCGTGTCCGCGGTTGGAATCTTCATATTCCGTTTTTCCCGTCGATTCAGGAGCTCGAGTTCACCCTCAGGTCCAGGATAGCCCATCTCGGTCTTGATGATGAATCGGTCGAGTTGAGCTTCAGGTAACGGGAACGTCCCCTCCTGCTCGACCGGGTTCTGTGTCGCGATGACGAAGAACGGTTCCGGGAGGTCGAATCGATCTCCGTCGACCGTCACCTGCCCTTCACCCATGGCTTCGAGTAACGCCGCTTGGGTCTTTGGCGGTGCGCGATTGATTTCGTCCGCGAGTACCATGTTCGCGAACACTGGGCCCTCGTTGAATTCGAAGGTATTCTCCTGTTCGTCGAAAATGTGCGTTCCCGTCACATCAGTTGGTAAGAGATCTGGAGTGAACTGAATCCGTGAAAAACTGAGCCCCAGGGTCTCCGCGAGTGTTCGTGCTGTGAGGGTCTTCCCGGTTCCAGGGACGTCCTCGATGAGGACATGCCCCCGGGAAAGTACACCCGTCAGAACTGTGGAGAGGAAGTCATTTTCTGCAATGACTGCATCACTCACCCGATCGAGGGTCGCCTGACATCTCTCCCCCGCCGTTGTTGGTTCCATGACACGAGTATCGTACTGCAATCAAATAGTAATTGCTACAGATCGGCTTCTCACGCTGCACGTGAGTGGTGAACGGGACGAGAAAACAGAGTGCCACGGAGGCACGGTGAGGGTTCGAGACCTGGCTCAGGTAGCCGAGACAGTCTGTCCGGAGTCAGAGACACGGAGAGTCGTGCTGGCACGCTCGGCCTCCGCAGGAACGAAAACCTCGGTTTCGACGGCTTTCGTGGCGCCCGGAGTGAGCAGACCCACGGCACAGGTTCGACTGGCGATAACTGAGTCATCCTTGTCCAACAACTCGACGACGGCCTCTATCTCGGCTTCCTCACCCTCGTTCGTGATGACGAGTTCGACGCGCCCAGCACGTTCTTCGAGTTCCTCGACGGGGGTCTTCGTATCAGTCTCGTCGTAGAATGTGACACGGTCTATCGTCAGGTGCGTGTGCTGTGGGCTGATGTACTGAAAGAGCCGTTCGGACATCTCTTCGTAGATTCGGTCGCCCGCAGTGCCCGCCTCGAAGGTGGCGCCGATCGGATTGAGATCGGCACACAGGTCGCTGGCGATAGTGGCGCGGTTTTCGGTGTTGGTTTGCAGACGGCGGTAGTCTTCGATGAACGGGCCGAACGCTGCCGGGAGCGCGCCGTCGTACATATCGGTGTAGACCTCGAGCTCGGCGTCGAAGTCGATCACTGGTGGCAGGGGTGCGGACGGCTGTTTGCTGGGGACCCAGGGCTTGCCAGTGGTCCGGCGGTCGCTTGACTCGGCAGTGGCCACAGGAGACTGTTCGAAGTAGCCGAGGCGGTCGAGCAGTGCCGCGAAGACAGCGCTCAACACAGTGACGATGAGCACACCAGCGGTAAGCAGGTGGGAAATCGGGTCCGGGAGTGTGAACTGGAACAGCGCGATGAAGACACAGGTCACGATCCCGACGACGAGGAGGAACGACCCGAGGTTAGGGTCCCGCCCCGTCAGGAACTCGATCCCGGCGAGGAACGTCGAATCGGTCTCCCTCTCTGTCGTGGCATTCGAGTGGTCGACGAGACGATCCTGAGTCATCGGTCAGTCACCCACCGTGATGTCGGTCTGGTTCGTCCGTGCAGCACGTCCGAGCACTTGGACGAGGTGAGCAATCCAGATGCCGGCAGTGAACCCGAAGAGGGTCCCGACGACCGTGATGCGGATCGATTCGTCCAACGGTGCAAACGCCGTGAGGATACAGAGTACCCCGAACGTGAACATGAGGCCGTACTGGATGCGAGTCTGTCGATTTATTCTTCGGAGCTGCTCTAGCATATTACTCACTCTACGCGACGAAAGAAGATAGTAATAGTTGTTGACATTACGTGCTGGATGGACACCACAAACGTGTCTCCTGCCGGAATTTGGTCACTCGACGAGTGACCCACGAACAGTGATCCCGTGGAGATCTCGTTGGCACCGATGGGTGAAAGTCCCACCCTGTGAAGCAAACGACGGGAGAACGTACCGAAGTGGCTCATGCACGAACGGCTCGGTCGCTTTGGGGTCGAAGCGACAGTCTCTCGCACCGACTCGCCGCGGGTCGTGGTGCTGGGCGTGTCGTCGTCCCAGCAGCCGACCTGGTAGAGGGTGACGGTGTCCGTCCCAAACCCGTGGACGTCGGCGTCGAGTCCACGATCCACGGGCGTATCGGGAGAGCCCGATCGCGTTGTGGTGTGGTTAGCGTGGCATTCCGTGTGAGCCACAGTTTCGAACGGGAGATGGTTTTTGCAGCGGCGCGGTGAAATTGGGGTACGGCCTGGGAAACGAAAGCGAAGGTGGGAGCTAGTCTCGCTGGCATCGGGTTGGCCGCCGCGACGATCTGGACGGCCGCGGACCTGGTCAAAAACCGTGTGACAGAACGTGTCCCGTACAGGACGGTCGAGCGGATCGACGGCGTCGAACTCCGACGCTATCCGGAGACGGTTCGGGTCAGAACCGCCGCCACAGACCAGCACGAAGCGTTCTTCCGTCTCTTCGAGTACATCGATAGCCCGAACCACGGCGGCATGTCCCTCTCGACGACCGCACCCGTCGAAACCGATACAGATGCTGAGGATCCTGGAGACCCGGAAGATGCCGGCGCGAGTGAGACGAACGAGTCGATCTCGATGACTACACCCGTCGAGACCACCCAGGAGGGAGGCGTGACGATGTCGTCTTTCCCCGCAGAGTGTACGCCGGAGACAGCACCGAAGCCGACGAACGACGCGGTGGACCTCGTCGACGATCCACCGCGGACGCTCGCAGCCCTCGGCTTCTCGTGGTGGACGCCGAGCGTCCGAGTCACGCTGAAAGAACAGACCACCCGGGAGACGCTGGCAGCAGACAACATCGAAACCACTGGCGAGACCCGTCTCCATCGCTACGACTCGCCATTTAGGTCGCCCTGGCTCCGCACGAACGAAGGCGTGGTCGAGGTGGACTCAGTGAGCGGTCGGCGGGCACTCGGATACGGCGAAAAAGCCCCCGCCCGGTCGGCACGCGCTACGCAGTAGCCCCAGGATGCCAACTTCGAAGGCAACGATCGTGTCGGCCGTGGGCATCACTTCCCCAGTGACTCGGAAGGGCCGCCAGCCACGTCCGCAGTATCACGGACACCTGTTTAACCAACACAGCCGACCCTTCGAGGCCTCTCGTTCGTCAATGACGGTCTCTGCGATGTCGCGTCTCAAGTCCCGAAACGCCGCTTGCCGGTCTTCAGGACTTGCAGTCGTCGAACTCGGCGGGCTCACGCGAGAGCGTGACCGATCCGCTGCCCGCCGCCTCGGCGACGAGCTGCTTCCCGTCGCGCAGCACGACCGCTATTTAAATTTTTGGGTGCGGTTCCGGGTTTGAAATCCAGTTTCCCGTCTTATTGGGGAAGGGGCGAAAGATCGGAGTGCAATGTCCGCTGACGACTTTCGGCCCTCCAGATTGGTCGCGACGTTCGGAGCCCTCCTCCTGGTCTCCAGTGCCGTGACCGGTGCTGCCGCAGTGGCAGCGCCGATAGGCAGTACACCGACCGACGACGGACCGTCCGACGTGTCCGGCGAGGAGATCGTCGACACGTTCGAACAGCGAGTCGAGTCGATAGACACGCTGGTAGCCACGCAGACGACGAAGATCACGATGGACGGGAACGACACCTCGACGACCAAGACGAAACTCTGGGCCGACTTCGAGACTGATCGGCTCCGACGCGAAGTCGTCGAGTCCAGTGCTGGTTCTGAGACGATCACCGTCCGGAACGAAACCGGGACGATCACGTACACGCCCGACGAAAATCGGTACAATACGTACGACATGACCTCGAACGTCTCGACGATGGTCACGCGCATGGTCGGGTCCGCCGAGTTCGAGTACGAGGCCACTGCGACTGTCGACGGCGACGAGGTCTATCGACTCCGTGTGATTCCGAACACCACCACCGAACGAAACGCTGACGTGACGGCGACGGTATGGGTCGACACCGAGACGTACTTCCCGACGACGGTGACCGTCGACACCGACACCGAGCGTGTCAACTACACCATGACGATGCAGTTCTCGAACGTCAGCCTGAACGAGGACCTGTCGGACTCGCGATTCACCATCGACATCCCGGCAAACGCAAGCGAACCCGAGCCGCGTCATCACGAACGACACACGTTCGACTCACTCTCGGATGTCCGCTCGGAAGCCGAAATGTCTGTGCCCTCACCCGAGGTTCCCGACGAATACGAGTTCGAGTCGGCCTACCTCTCCGAGGGCGACGACTACTCGGTGGTGCGCCTTCGCTACACGAACGGCTCAGACGGCGACGTGAGCCTCTCGAAGCGAGACGAAACCGGCTACAACTACAGCGACAACGACGTGTTCGAGGCCGTCGACATCGGTACCCAGACTGGCTGGTACAACGAGTTCGACGGCTCCTCGATCCTGGTCTGGAAGTCCAGTAACCACACCTACACCGTCTATGGCGACCTCTCGAAATCGGAGACGATCGAGATAGCCGAGCCAATCGAGGGCGAATAAAGCGCGTGTTTCAGACCCTGCAATACTGCGACCCGGTCGATACGCCTACGTCTCCTCCCCCGACGTACCCGCCCCGGGTCAGAGGCGGGATACCCAGTATCTGACCACGGCTCAGAGCCGTCCCCGCTGGCCACCGACCACTTCCACACTCCCCACCTTTTTCGGTCGTTGTCTCGGAACGGTCCAGTTTCGGCTCGGGAGACCTCGTCGGTCTTCGACCGTCTCGAAGTCGGATATGCCGAATCCCTTTCGCTCTCCGACGGTGACAGCCGTCGGTCTGTGTGGATACCGGTTCCAGCACTGTTTCAGGCCCCGAAACACGTCGGCGGGAGTCTTTACGACACGGGAAGTAGTGCACGACGCTGACAGCTGCTGACGGTTGGTCCCTGGTACACGCTCCGATCGCCGACCGACAGTCCGCTGTCAGCTGGTCCCCCATGGAACGCACTGATACCGACCCTCGTGACATCGCCGATCGGATCCGGGCACAGCGGACCCGGCAGCACAACGGTTGCGACGACCCAGAGGGATAGGCTACCCGACCCTCCCCACCTACAGGACCCTCCACGATTTTTTCGACTCCCTACCACTACGTCGAGGACACTGGTCCAGTCGCTGACAGACAGAACTGGAATCGGACTAGTCTCACGCCCCGTGGCACGACGAAGTGGCAGAAGACCCTCTCAGAGACACTCACGAGATCGTTCACGGGCTCGACGAGTGACATTTCGTGTTGTCGACTTCCGACGAGACACTCGACGGCAGCCTCGTGGTCGGTATCGGGCGCGACCGAGACGCGATAGACGGCACGCGTGATACGCAGATCGACACGCGCGGACGACTCCGCTGCTTTCGGCTACTCTCCGTCGAATTGTCTGCTCGGTAGCTGTGCCTACCGAGCGGGAACACACTCAGGTTCGGTGGCCCGATAGCGAGGGCTGTGCGTCACTCGGGGCCCTGCCAGCGCGTAACCTCGCCTGTCGCACCGTCGACGCTCGCGAAGATCCGTACTTCCTCGCCGGCGGGGTCGGCGGCGACTTCGAGCGTGGTCCCGGCCGCGATCGTTTCGTCGTCAGCGAAGTTGCCGACCCGGTCGGTGAACAGTCCCGGCGCTTCCTGTGGCTGTGCAACGAGCGTATCCGCGTCGGTGTCCGACGTCACTTCGATGGTGAGGGTTCCGAGGTCACCCCCCTCGGGCGGTTCGTAGCTGAACGACAGCACCTCGGGTGGGACAGCCTGTCTCGCTTCCGCGGCCGTGAGCTCGTCGGTCGGAACCTGAACCGTGGCCACGGGGCCACTCGTACCGTCGTCGGTGACGGCGAACACTGTCACTTCGTCTCCGTCGGTGTCGACCTGAACGGGGACACCGAGGTAGCCCTCGACCGTCCCGTCCTGCGGGGCAACCTCGTTGTAGCCGCCCGATTCCGCCTCTGCCCGGACGGCCGCCGCGTCCGTCTCCCCGACCACTGCGGCCCACAACTCCCCGAACGAACTGCCCAGTGGCGGTTCGTATCGAAAGGCCAGCGACTCCGGGGGAAGCAACTCTCTGGCTTCGGCGCGCGAGAGGCTCTGTTCGCCTCCGCCTCCCCCATCGTCGGTGGGTTCTGGAGTCGTCGGTGTATCGATCGGTTCCGTGGGTTCCCTGTCGTCGGTTTCGTCCACGGTACCGTCGCCGGAGCCACTGTCGTCGAGACATCCGGCCAGCGCTGCCGTGGCAACGGCACCGAGCATGAACTTCCGACGACTTCGACGAGCGATCCGTCTGCCGTAGTCACTGTCCGTGGGTGGAGATGGCATCTGTGTGAACGTCCGTGCATACACGTTCGGACCGACAGTGAATAGATACGTGTGCCTCGTTTCTGGACGAGCAAGGATCCCCTAATCTTTATCTGTACACCCGACGCGACCCGGCTTCTGTCGTATCGTCGGTGAACGTTGGGATCCGGCGATTCGAGAAGCTCAGTTTGGCCGGTTCACCTGTACGAGATGTGTGCGATGGATTCAGCGAGGATGCTGGAACCGATCACCGATTGAGGGGTCAACGCGACCGAAAGAACGAGACGGTGTATGGCCGGACGGTTCTCACCAGCTGTTGCCCGGTCGTGGGTCAGAATCGTCGTCGAGTGCTGGCAGTGTGGGACCAGTGTCCTCCGACACTGTCGAGTGTCACGGTTACGACGCGGGTGAGCCCCGCCGTTACGAAACTCCATAGGAGTCGCTATGGCGACACTTCTAACAGAGTGGGTGAACAAGAGCTACTCGGATACTCAGTCCTGACCCACTATGGAAACCGAGATCACCCACCGCCCTTCGTACGCTCACCTCGTCGTGTCGCTCGAGGTCGAGGAAACGATCCTCGCCGAACCCGGCGCGATGGTTAGCCACACGCCGTCGGTCAGCATCGAAACGTCGTCGTCGCGAGACGGACTGTTGAGTTCTGCCAAATCGATGCTAGGCGGCGAGTCGCTGTTTACCAACGAGTTCACTGCCGAGCGCGAACCCGGGACCATCACGCTCGCTCCGCCCAAGCCCGGAGACATCCGGGAGTACACTCTCGACGACGGAACGCTCTACGCCGTCGATGGTGCGTTCCTGGCAGCGGAACCACCGATAGACATCGATTCGGAGTTCGGCGGTCTGAAGTCGATGTTGGCCGGCGCGAGCATTACGCCACTCGCATTGACGGGATCGGGGCGCGTCTTCCTCGAGGCCTTCGGCGGCATCGAGACGGTGTCGCTCGATCACGGGGAGTCGTATATCATCGACAACGAGAACGTCGTAGCCTGGGAGGGCAGTGTCGACTTCGACGCCAGGCGCGTTGGCGACCTCAAGTCGACCCTGCTCAGCGGCGAGGGGCTCGTGATGGAGTTCACCGGACCCGGCAACGTCTGGTATCAGACCCGCGGCCTGGACTCGTTCGTCGATACGATCGCCAGTGCGCTCCCGACCAGCGACGACAACGACGCCACAATCGAGTTCTGACACGTCGATGGCACTCCCGTAGTAGCGCCGAGTCGATGTCGAGTGATTCGGTTACTCGCCCAGTATATCGGCTTGTCGAACGGACATTCAGTTAGGTCGATGACTCGGTAGCGGGAGGGTCTATCTCGATTGGGGCCTCTGCCACTTCGTGACCCCGTCGGCCGCGCCGCCGACACTCGCGAAAACGCGCACGCCGCCACCACCGCAGTCGTGGCATGCCAACGACAGTCGGGCAACTCAGGGCAACTGCGACTGTCTGAGAGGGGTGTTAGCTGTCCTGGGGCGAACGCCCTACTAGCTCCGTGCAAGAGTGGGTTTCGCACTGTTTCAGAGACAGAAACCGGTCTGGACAACTGATGACCTTCTGTGGGAATACTAGAATATGCCGACAGACAGATCCAGTTCTGGACGGAAAGATCAAGTCAAGCAACTCGCTTTCTGGACCGCTGTCGCAATCGCTGGAGGATTCACTGTACTATTCGTTCTTCCACGATTCGTCTGACTGAACCTCCCCTCACCTAACCGCTCCGTGGCGTCCGAAACTGACAGTCTTCGTCTTTTTCGCAAACGTTGTTCGAGTTGGTTAATACGTTGCTGCTGTTCGAGGCACGTCGAGCGTAGTGCGGCGTGCATCGGCTCGGATGGATTTGTCGTACCGCCGCCGTCGGCGTGCCTCTGGGCTTGGGTCCAGAGCTCGTCGTACGTCGATCGACGTCGAAGCATCCGGCGGAGGCTTTCCCAGTTTTCCTGTAACGCCGTCAGCTGGCTACGGAACGGTGGTATTGACCGACCCACACCACCGAGGCCGGAGGGTACATACGGCTGATGGGGTCGTTTCCGGTTTTCCGGACCGGTTCTCACGTTACCGGTCCACTTCGTCAAGCGCCTCGGTCGCGACGTCGCCGAGTTCACCGGCTTCGATGTGTGAATACCGTTCCCGGACCATCTCTTCTGAGTTATCGAGGTATCGGGCTGCGACGGTGTACCCGAAGGCTCGCACATGCTTCCCGAACCGCTGGTCGCGACTCCAAGGGCCGACGACGACGACCGCCGCGACGTCCCGACGCACACACAGACGCTGGCATTTCCCGGCGTCGAGACCTGGACCGGCCTGGTACGTGACGACCATCCGCAGAGCGAACCGTCAGGTCCCTCTCTCCGACGAATTGGCGACTCCACCGGAAGGAGGGTAACAACTGGAGCGGGACCGACGCGTACGGCGGTGAGGGACCGGCGCCAGTACGTGGGTGTCCCCAGCGTGTGGCGGCTGTCACTCTGCGGTAATGGCACGGAGTTTGGCCTGTAGCGTGGCGGGATCAGTGACGACGGTGTCGGCCGCTGTGAGGTCGGCCTCGGCGTTGCCGTCCCCGCGCAGTGCGATGCAGTACATGCCGGCAGCCGTCGCGGCGGTGACCCCGTGCGGGGAGTCTTCGACAGCGATAGCCCGGCCAGGAGTGACGCCCAGTTGATCGGCGGCGTGTTCGTAGATCCCGGGGTCCGGTTTCGAGGGGCCGCCGATATCGTCGGCACCGACGACCACCTCGAAAGCGTCCTGGAGTTCGAACCGGTCGAGCACAATTTCGACCCAGGCACGCTTGGAGGCGGAGACGAGTCCGAGCGCGAGGCCGTCGGCCGCGAGAGTCTTAAGCAGGTCCTGATACCCTGGCATGAGCGTCGCCCGCTCACGATACACCTCTTCGACCCGTTCCTCGTAGAGGGTTGCGAACGTCTCGCGGTCGACGGCGAGCGAAACGCCGTCGAGCGAGCGGAGTCGGTCGTACGCGTCATCGACGCCAAGTGCACGGATGGCGTCCGGTGGTGGGGTCCCCGTCGCGACCGCACTCGGGAGAACGTGATTTCGTTCGATCTCGTACCAGGCGGCGGCCGTCTCAACAGTGACCCCGTCCATGTCGAAACAGACCGCGTCGAAGGCTGCCATCGCCTGCTCGTACGGCCCCCTTACTTGAAGCTCCGCTGATTCCGGACAGTCACGAGGTCTCCGGATGGACCATCTCGTCCAGAAGCTGCCGCCATCGGTGTTATTAATCCCACGGCACGACAGTCGGAACACATGCAGGACGGTGGCCACTGGGCCGACGAGATCCGATTCCTGAGCTACAACGTGTACTACGCAGGCATCGAGAGCACGCCCGAGTGGTCGTGGGACAGTCGGCGCGAGTCTGTCGCGAGCACGCTCCGGTTCCACCGACCGGACGTGATCGCACTGCAGGAGGTCTGGGGGGACCAGCTCCCCGACCTCCGAGGGCGAGTCGACGGCTACGAGTGGTACGGCGAGCGCGCTGCCGGCGGTGAACATACGCCGGTGGGCTATCGCCGTGACCGATTCGAGCGTGAAGGCGCGGGTGTGTTCGCGCTCTCGGAGACGCCCGAGGAGTTGGGCTCGGTCGACTGGGGTGCCACGTACCCACGTTTCGCCACGCACGTCCGGTTGACTGACAGGGTTACCGGGACGACGCTGCTCGTCGTCAGCACTCACCTCGATCACCAGTCCGAACACGCACGCGTGGAGGCTGCCCGACTACTCGTCGACTGGCTGACCGGCACCGACGACACCGTCGAGGACGGTTCGACGGCTCCGATAGAAGCGATCGACGCAGTCGCGCTGGCCGGTGATTTCAACTGCACACCAGGTTCGGACCCGTACGACTATCTCACGTCGGCGACGCCGCTGGCTGACGCGCGGACGGTCGCTGCCAGCCCGCATCACGGGCCAAGCGTCACCTACGCCGGGACAGCACCCGACGACCCCGACCAGGTGTCAAAGCGCATCGACCACGTGTTCGTGACTCCCACTGTAGACGTGGTCCGGACCGGCGTCTGTGCCTATACCGACGCTGACGGGCAGTACCCCTCCGACCACCTCCCCGTCGTCGCCGACCTCAACCCCGGTACGGGCGACGAATCGTGACCCGACTGTAGCTCTCTATATCGCTCGCCACATCAACACTCTAAAACATATATTTTTTCCGATGATTAATGTCGGCACAGTCGCTTGAACGGTGTAATGCGGGACACACGCGCTGCGGGCACAGGGTCATGCAAGAGACTGGCGGGCAACTGGGTGAGGTGGTCGTGAGCGGGGGACGACTCGCCAAGCTCGGGACGCGACTCGGGCTGGACAGCCGGGAGCGTCTCAGCTGGGCACTGTACGACTGGGCCAACTCCGCGTTCGCGACGACCATCATGGCAGCCGTGTTGCCGGTGTACTATGCCTCCGTCGCTGGCGCGGGGTTGTCAGGCAACACCGCCTCGGTCTACTGGGGGTACACGACCGCGGCTGGACTGTTGGTGATCGCACTCGTCGCCCCGGTTCTCGGTTCGGTCGCCGACTACGTCGGGGCAAAAAAGCGGTTCCTGGCCGGGTTTCTCACGCTCGGCGTCGTGTTCACTGCAGCCCTGTTTTTCACCCGGGAGGGTGACTGGTTGTTGACGTCGTCACTGTTCGTCGTCGCCAACGTCGGCTTCGCGGGTGCGAACATCTTCTACGATTCGCTCCTGCCCCACGTCACCGATGAAGAGGGAACTGATCGGTTGTCGGCCGCCGGCTACGCGCTGGGATATCTCGGTGGTGGCGTCCTGCTCGTACTCAACCTCGCTTGGATTCTCAGCCCGTCCACGTTCGGCATCAGCAACAATGCGAGTGCATCGCGATGGGCGATGCTGTCGGTCGCGGTCTGGTGGACCGTGTTCTCGATTCCGATCTTCCGGTATGTCGACGAGCCCGCGCCCCGAAACCGGACTGCCGAGGAGCTCGAATCCAACCCCTCGCCGATCCGTGCGGGGTTCGGGCAACTCCGGCGGACGTTCTCGGAGGTGCGCCAGTACCGCCAGCTGTTCGTATTCCTGCTGGCGTTCTGGCTCTACGCCGACGGCATCGGGACGATCATCAAGATGGCAACCGTGTACGGCGCGACCATCGGCATCGGGCAGCAGGACCTCATCGGCGCGCTCGTCCTGGTGCAGTTCCTCGGCATTCCCTTCGCTTTCGCGTTCGGGTCGCTCGGTGACCGCATCGGTGCCAAGCGGGGCATCTTCATCGGCCTGGTCGTCTACGCGGGCGTCTCCGTCGGCGGATACTTCATCTCCGAAGCCTGGCACTTCTGGGTGCTCGCGGCCGTCGTCGCGACTGTCCAGGGTGGCACCCAGGCGCTGAGTCGCTCGCTGTACAGCACCCTCGTCCCGGCGTCGAAGTCCTCGGAGTTCTTCAGTTTCTTCAGCATCAGCTCGAAGTTCGCGGGTATCTTCGGCCCGCTTCTGTTCTCAGTCATCGGGAGCGTGACCGGGTCGAGTCGCCTGGGTATCGTTTCCCTGCTCGTGTTCTTCGTCGGCGGAATGGTCATCCTGTGGTTTGTAGACGTCGAGGAGGGTCGGCAGGCCGCACGAGACGCACAGGCCGCCGTCGACGGCGACGGAGCCGTCTCGCGTACGGCCGCCGCCGACGGTGGATCAGGAACCTGATAGAGAGGGCCACAGGCTGTCCTTGTTGCTCGGTACGGGGCCATCTCCCATCAGACCCGTGGGGTATGCGATACCGTGTGTCGACTGGCCGTCGCGGACTCAGCTCACCTGATGCCAAGCATAGATTCCAGCCACGAACAATAGCTACACGCATATCTTCACAAATGGATAGGTATACCGGCAGAAAAGAACTATAGCTGGCGCGAGTTTAAGCGATTCCTCATGGAATACACGCTCCAGCCAGACGAGAGTGTCTCGGCGGGGATCAAGCGGATCGTCGCCGGCAAAGTAGAGCGCGGTATCGACCACATCGATGATGAGATGGGGGACCACGAGTCGGTTCACGAGGTGCGAAAGCGGTGCAAGGAGGTGCGGGCCGCGTGTCGACTCGTCCGCCCGGTCCTGCCAACCTACAGCGAAGAGAACGCTCACTATCGCGACGCGGCGAGGCGTATCTCTGATATCCGTGACGCGCACGCGGCTATCGAGACCTTCGACGACCACGTCCGGCCAGCGGTCGAGGATGCCGACGCGCTCGATGCGGATACCCTCGATGGTATGCGAGAGACACTGGTCGCGCGTCGTGACGAACTCGCGGCCGAACAAGACCTCGACGCGCGGCTGGCCACCGTCAGGGACGACCTCGTCGAGGGTCGCCAGCGTGTCGACGACCTGCCGATCGCGACGAACGGCTACGACGCGGTCGCCGGCGGACTCCAGAAATCGTACAAGCGGGCGCGAAACCGGATGGTGGAGGCCTACGAAGATCCGGGGTTCGGGCGGTTCCACGAGTGGCGCAAACGAATCAAGTACCACCGGTACCACTCGCGGTTGCTTAGACGGGTCTGGGTCGGCCCAATGAAAACACGCCGAGGCGAGCTCAAGGAACTCTCGGACGTCATCGGTGACGAGAACGACCTCGCCGAATTCGGTATCATGATGCACGACGAGGACCTGTTCGCACCAGCCACTCGGGAGACTCTCGATCGGATCATCAGGGGCCGGCGCTCGGAGCTCCATCGTCGCGGTCGCCCCTTAGGCGAGCGATTGTTCGCCGAACAACCGGACCAGCTCGTCGATCGACTCGGTGTCTACTGGACGGCGACCCACGAGTACGCCCCTGACCCTTGAGCACTGCCGCTGTCCGGTCATGCCGATCCCGTCGATCATGTCGTCCGCGCAGCGGGATACGGACCCAGGGATGTCGGTGTGAATACCACGGTTCTTCGAGGGTTGTTTCACAGACCGCCGATTCGAACACTCACAAAACCGAAAACAGCTGGCTCACGGTCCCGCAAACTGTGGATGTTACCTGCTAGGATTCATGACAGTTTATTATTATTTCAAACCTCATGTAATCGGCGCTACCAACGCGTTTCTTTTTAGGTCTTGATGACGTTCTGGCTGGTCCAGCGTTCGTCCAGTGTACGGAGGCGAGTCGCTGTCGTCGTGTTTTCAGTGCAACCGGCACAGCGCGTGTCTCCTACCACCGACATTAGGTTAGTATGACAGAATCGCCTGGTACAGCGGTGTGCAACAATTCACTATCGTTCTGAGTCTCCTGCGACGGACCAACTGCTACGGACGATGGTGTCGGTGTTGCCCCATTGTCACTTGTTGTCGAGTGGGGAGGGAAAGACAAAATCGTCAATCCTGTAGCTGACATGGTAAAAAACCCCACTGGGGACATTGCTCCATTTAATCCGGACTGACACACTCTTCGAACATTTATCCGAACGTCACGCGAACATGAATTCGACGATGGACGACGTCCCTTACGAATCAATCGTTGAACAGAGCAACGACGGTATCCTCGTTGCTCAAAACGGCGAAATCGTCTACGCGAACGAGCGATTGCAGGAACTGACAGGATACGCCGAGGCAACACTCGTGGGCGCACCGAAGACAATGCTGGTCACAGACGACGATGCAGCATTGGTTGAGCAGTACCACGGTGCCCGGACGAACGACGAAGACGCTCCGGCTCAGTACGAGGTCACCTTCGAAACTAGGTCCGGTGACCGGATTCCGGTTGGGCTCTCCGTGAATAAGATATCTCGTGGCGGGGAACCAGCAATCGTCGCATTCTGTCGTGAGATCACCAATCAAAAGGAACGAGAAGCGACTCTGGACGACCTCAGACGGGAGTACGAATCAGTCTTTGATCACGTACAGGACCCACTCTTTTTGCTCGATGTCGACGAAAACGGTACTGTTCGCTTCCAGCGGTTCAACGACCGCGAGGAAGCATTTACCGGCAGATCCACTGAGGAAGTCCGCGGGAAGACGCCGACCGAGGTATTCGGCGACGAAACCGGGTTGGAACTGGCGGCCAACTACAGGGAGTGCATCGAACGCCAGGAGACACTTGTCTACGAGGAGGAACTCGACCTCACCGACGAGACGACTATCTGGCAGATCAAGTTGACGCCGATCGTCGTTGACGGGACAGTCGAGCGCATCGTCGGGTCCGGACGTGAGATTACCGAACTCAAAAACCGAGAACGAGAACTCGAACAGGCCAAAACACGGCTCCAAGCGTTGCTCGACGAGGCTCCGGACGCCATTGCTATTCACGACGCGGACGGAGATATTCTGGATATCAACGATCAAAACGTCGAGAATCTCGGATACACCCGCGACGAACTGCTCGAAATGAACGTCACGGACTTCGAGGTCGAACTCGACCAGGAAACGGCACAGGAGACGTGGGCAGGAATGGACATCGGAGAGACACTCAAAGTTGAAAGAACACACCAGCGCAGGGACGGTTCGACATTTCCGACCGAGCTCTGGGTGTCGAAAATCGAAGTCCTGGGCGAGCCACAATATCTCGCGCTCGGGCGAGACGTTACAGAGCGCAAGGAACGGGAAAGAGAGCTCTCCCGGTTCCGGGCCTTTGTCGAGAACACCTCTGACGTGATTACAACGATCAGTGGTGATGGGACAGTCGAATATGTAAGCCCAGCGTCCAGTCGCGTCTCGGGGCATGAACCCGAGGAGCTGATCGGAGCGAAGGTACTCGAACACGTGCATCCAGCTGATCGAGAGGCGATATCCGAGCAGTTGGCAGAGTTGACGGCTACGCCAGACTCCCGTGCGACGGCCGAGTACCGGTTTCGGCACGACGACGGGTCGTGGATGTGGGTTGAATCGACGGGAGTTAACCGACTTGGGGATCCCAAAATCGAAGGGCTCGTTCTAGTCAGTCGAGACATCACCGAGCGCAAACAGTACGAGGAGCGCCTCGACCGGCTGCACGACGCGACGCGTGCTCTCGTGCAGGCCGACACACATGCGTCCATCGCGGAGATCGCAGTCGAGACTGCCCGTGACACCCTCGACCTGCCGATCACCGGGCTCTGGCTGCACGACGAGACCGAGAACATCCTCAGGCCGACGGCTGTAACTGATGCGGGGCGCGACCTCCTGGGCGAGCCGCCGGTCTTCGACCCCGGTACCAATCTCTCCTGGGAGGCATTCCAGGCACAGGAGGTCAAAATGTTCGACGATGTCGCGTCACAGCCGGGGCGGCACAATCCCGAGACGCCGCTCCGGAGTGAGATTATCTTGCCGCTGGGCGAACACGGTGTTATGAATATCGGAGCGACCGAGCGTGCGACATTCGACGAGACGGATCGCTCACTAGCGCACATACTGGCGGCAAATGTGGAGGCGGCACTGACACGCGCGGACCAGCGACAGGAGCTAGCGCGGCAAACCGAGCGGTTAGATCTGGCACTGGAGGGTGGCCAAATGGGTGTCTGGGACTGGAACGTCCAGACGGACGAGGTTACGTTCGACGAGCGCTGGGCAGAGATGCTGGGCCATTCGCTAAACGAGATCGAACCCCATCTGAATGCGTGGGAAAAGCGCGCTCATCCCGAGGACTTACCTGACGCAGAAGCCGCGCTCGAAGCGCACTTTGCAGGTGAAACAGATTACTACAAATGCGACCATCGAATGCAGACAAAGTCCGGTGACTGGATCTGGGTGAGAGACACCGGGGAGGTCGTCGAGCGTGGCGACGATGGTGACCCCGTTCGTGCCGTCGGTACCCACCTTGACATCACCGAGCGCAAGCGGCGAGAGCAAGAACTCAAAGAGAGCAAAGGACAGATTGCAGAACAGAATAACGCCCTAGAATCGTTCACCGACATAGTAACTGATGCCGAGCGAACAGTCGACCAGCAGATAACTGACCTGCTCGATCTGGGAGCGTCGTATCTCGATCTCGATATCGGAATCCTCTCGGAGATCGACGGCGTCGAGTACATGGTCCGGAACGTCGTCGACCCCGCTGAAGCTATCGAACCCGGGGATACGTTCGATCTCACAGACACGTACTGTTCGCTGGTCTATGATGCGGACGGGCCAGTCTCGTTTCACAGTGCAGTTGATGCTGGTGTCAAAGACCATCCAGCGTACCGGGAGCAGGGAATCGAGTCCTACATCGGGGTTCCCGTTTTCGTCGATGACCACCGGTATGGAACCCTGAATTTCTCGCGTCCCGAGTCTCGTAAAGCACCAATCACGGACGCTGAAGAGTCGTTCGTGCGGATTATGGCGCAGTGGGTCGGGACAGAGCTTACACGCCAACAACGCCAGGAGGAACTCGAGCGGACCAGCCAGTTCCTGCAGGACTCACAGGAAGTCGCAAAGGTTGGTGGATGGGAGGTTAGCCTGCAGTCCGAGCGGGTGCGATGGTCCGACGAATTGTATCGCATTCACGGACTGCCGCTGGATGCGAACCCGACACCAGAAGAAGCGATCGAGTTCTATCATCCGGACGATAGAGGGACTATCAGGGAAGCCTTCGACCGTCTCACTACTGAGGGCGAACCGTACGATTTAGAATTGCGGCTCGTCACGGCAGACAATGAGGTTTGCTGGGTCCGGACGCGCGGAGAGCCACGCTACGAGGATGACGAAATCGTCGCTGTTCACGGGACGTTCCAGGACATTACCGAGCGCAAGGAACGAGAGCAGGAGCTCCAGCGACAGAATGGCCGACTCAACGAGTTTGCAGGCGTTATCTCTCACGACCTCCGAAATCCACTCAACGTCGCTCAGGCGCGGGCGACGATTCTGCAACAGCGGGCCGACGACGAGTTGCAGGAACACCTCACTCCGCTCGTGAGGTCGCTGGACAGAATGGAGAGTATTATCGAAGACACCCTGACGCTCGCTCGACAGGGCGAAACTGTTGGTGAGATGAATTCGATACCGGTCGTTGATCTGATCGGGAAATGCTGGGCAGGGGTAGAAGCAGGTGAAGCGACACTCGAAATCGAGGACGAGTTCACGCTACGTGGAGACCACGACCGGCTCCGACACGTGTTCGAGAACCTGTTCCGCAATGCAGTGGAACACGCTGGTGAAGACGTAACCGTTCGAGTGGGACGCTGTGGTGAGAACTGTCTCTATGTCGAAGATGATGGGCCTGGAATTCCACCGGGTGACCGCGACGCAGTGTTTGAACCGGGTCACACGTCTGCAGCTGGCGGAACGGGCTTCGGTCTCACGATTGTCAAGCGCATCGCAGAGGCCCACGGCTGGGAGGTAGCGATTACCGACGGACGAGATGGCGGTGCTCGATTCGAGTTCGATACTCCTGGACTGCCCGTTGAGTGAGTGGTATTGGCCGACTGATTCGTCAGTTCTGATCCGAACACGGGGTCGCTGTGCTGTATCCGCTCTGCATGGATTCTGCGTAGGCCGTTCTGACTGGATTGCTCGTGCTGATTATCGAAGACTCAAGGCTAAAACCCCGCCCTTTAGAGCGGGGATACAGCCGACAACTCTGACACAATCCACTGTCGATAGCAAGGCCGGATATTCCACGCCAACCGAGACTATTAACAAAACAGCGTTCATAACCAGTTATGAAGCCAAAAAATGGGACGAACCATCCGAACCTTCGAGGCCACGATTACGAACCAGCAACAGGTCCGTGACGACCTCGACCAACTCGGATGGGCCGCCTCAAAACTCTGGAACGTCGGTCGCTACTACGCACAAGAGCAGTGGGACGAAACGGGCGAGATCCCCGATGACGGGGAACTCAAAGCCGAACTCAAAGGCCACGAACGCTACACGGACTTACACTCTCAGTCCAGTCAGCGCGTTCTCGAAGAACTCGCTGAAGCGTTCAACGGCTGGTTCGGCAAGCGTCGGAACGGTGATAGCCGTGCCCGACCGCCCGGCTACCGCAAACACGGTGACTCCCACCCGCGTTCAACCGTGTCGTTCAAAACGGCTGGCTTCAAGCACGACGCACAGTTCATCCGTGTCCGCCTCTCGAAAGGCCGCAATCTCAAAGAACACCGGTCGGACTTCATCCTCTGTGAGTACCAGACTAGCCCGGATGTTGACCTGACCGAGTGGGATATTCAACAGGTTCGCGCCGTCTACAAGCGCGATGAGTGGCGACTACAATTCGTCTGTCGCACCACTATCGACCCGGAACCGCCGGGTGACGAGGTGGCTGGTGTTGACCTCGGGATTTGCAACGTCGCCGCTGTCTCCTTCGGCGGGGAATCAGTGTTGTATCCGGGTGGCGCACTCAAAGAAGACGAATACTACTTCACGAAGCAGAAAGCTAAGTGCGACGATTCTTGCTCCCGTGAAGCCACTCGACTTGACCGGAAGCGAACGGGCCGCCGGACGCACTTCTTACACGCACTCTCGAAAGCAATCGTGGAGGAGTGTGTCGAACGAGGTGTCGGGACGCTTGTCGTGGGCGACCTCGGCGGTATCCGAGAAGACGACGAAAACGGAGCGTCTCGGAATCGGGGTGACCACGGGAATCTCGACTTGCACGGGTGGGCGTTCGACCGCTTCACGACGCTACTCGACTACAAGGCAGAAGTCGAAGGTATAGACGTGGAATTGGTGTCCGAACGCGATACGTCGAAATCCTGTTCGGCGTGCGGCCACACAGATAAAAATCAGCGGGTTGAACGTGGCCTGTACGTGTGTGAGAAGTGCGAGACGGTTGCGAACGCGGACGTGAATGGTGCGGAGAACATTCGGCAAAAGGTACTCCCGAGTCTCGCCACGGATGGCGGTGATAGGGATAACGGCTGGTTGGCACAGCCAGCGGTTCGCCTGTTCGACCGTAGTGAGGGTGGTTTCGCCCCACGAGAACAGGTTGCTAACCGCGAACCGTAATATCCCACCGCGGTCGGGAATCCTCGCCCTTCAGGGCGGGGAGGATGTCAAAATCTCTGCACTCCGTAAAGAATAATGCAAACTGGCAGAACCGACAGTAGGTGGTTGGCACATACACTGAACGCGGAATCCTTTCTGAGAAGGTCAAAGCAACTGCTGGAAATGGTCCGATCACACGTCGAATTCCAATCGTGCTCGGATGACAGATTCACTGAACCTGAAAGGTCACCGATAGTCCGTAATGTTTCGATAGGGAACGTAGTATCCGATTTCATCAATCCACGTTGAGAGCCATTCATTCGCGGTTTCCTCGCTAATCCGCCTAGCATCAATGGCGGCCAAGAGGACGCCGACCGAACCGGCAACGGTCACGCCCTGTTCTTTCGCGAATGCTCTTGCGTCGCCGTCGTCCGTCAGTAACCGACCATCGTGTGCGTCAGCAAGCGCAAACGCCTGTGCTTCTCCGGGATCAAGATGGTCGCTGACAACCGCTTCTCTATTTGCAACAGTGTCCGAGACCGTCGCGACCGGCATCTCATCATCTAGTATGTCCAGCGCTGACTGGAGGTAGGGATGATCGTCGACACCATTGTGGAGTTCTTCACGAACGACCGGTACCGTACAGATTCCAGAGAGTCTAGCCACCACCCACAACTGGTCGATGTAGGCGAAGTTCGAGAGAACAGTTGTATTGAGAACGCTTGGGTCCGCTGGAATATCGGTAGTCGTCATTGCGAGTCCGATGTCTCGTTATCAGCAGGCTCATCATCGAATTCGAGTTCCGTCGCCGCCTCCGCTTCGTAGGCTGCATCCTCCTTGTCCGCGAGCCCGAGCCGGAGTTCAACGCCGTGCTCACGGAGAAAATCCCGCATCGTCCAGCGGTCGACATCAGCGAGTCTCGCAGCATCACCGAGCGTGATTCGCTCGCGTTCATAGAGAGCGACCGCAGCTGCTATCCGCTCGTTTTCGTGGTCCTCGAAGTACTCACGTACGAACTCTCGCAACGCATCGCTCTTTCCCCCGAACACACCAGCCTCGACAGCACCCTCGATGAGTAAGTCGAGATCGTCTGGATAGGAGCCGGTGATTCGTGCCATCGTTCTATCCCAAACTACGTCTTCATACTATTTATGAACTGCGCCAGACGGCCATATGCATTGAGACGACCGGTCTCAACTACAGATCTCCCAGATGGAATGCCCCACAGTGCTCGCACAGTTCGACGCTGGCGACATCGACGGCGCCTGCATCCCAGTCGTGGCCTTTTCCAACGGAGCAAAACTCCGTCTCTTTCGGGTCGCCTTCGGTGATCCACGCACCGCGGAACTGAGACTCAAGCATATCGAGTTGGCGGTAGTCGCGACGAGTGCCTCTGGCGGTCATCGGACACTCCTCGCGATGTCCGACCGGATCGTCGATCATCGAGTGGCAGTGCGTGCAGAATTGCGGTGGGGAACAGCCCTCGTTTTGGTCCTGCTTCAGATTCGCTTCCGCGTCGGTGAGGCTCGTGCCTTCCAGATCGTAGGACTGCTCACACGACTGCTCGCAGTTGGCACAAAGGTTGGATTCCAGTCTGCTCGTCGTCGAGCGGGGCTTCGTAGCCCGCGGTACCGGCATTCCCGTGTCCCCACAGGGCGTACTCTTTTGTGAATCGGCCACGACGAGCGGCCTCGACGGTGTGGGATTCGAGCCACTCGAAGTAGCGGAAGACCTCGGGGAAGAACAGCTTGATCTCTCGAAGTTCCTCGCGAGAGCGGGCAAAGGCGCCACAGAGGCAGTCGACAGAGACGTGGAGTTTTTCGTTGACCGGATTCGTCGGAATCTCGTGTTCGTCCTGGTACTCGGCGACCTCGGCGTCGGTGAACGAGACGATCGGAGACACCCAGATTCCAAGGTCGTCTTCCTGGATTCCCTTCCCGTCGATGTTCTCCATCCGCCGCTGGCTTTCGTGCTCGCGAACGCCTGAGATCAGGAGAGGTTCGCCGTCGACGACGTCCGACAGGAACCGCTGGAGGGGCTTCTGTTTGAGGTTCCGGAACATCTGGTTGTGAACAGCTGGACCCGGCATTCCGAAATTGTAGACCAGGTTGTGGTACTCTTCCTTTTCGAGGCGGTATTGGCTCCCCACGATGTGACAGGTCAGTCTCATCTTGTCCGCCCACTCTCGAACCCACTGCCGACTCTGGGGAATGCCGATCCCCGTGTCCAAGTAGACGATCCCGTCGACGTCGATCTGTTCGGAGGCACGGGCGATATGGGCTGCTGTCGTCGAATCTGAACCGCCGGAAACGAGCGCGAACACCCGCTCGAATGATCGATCCGTCGCGGCACCGAAAACGGACTGAGGCGAATGGTACTGAGATTGCATTTCTGCTCCGTCCGCACTCCCCCAACTGAATACAGGATATTGTATACCACTCTACCACCTCAACCAGAACGACATGAGCTACCCACCCCTTTGCGGATTACGCTGAGATGCTGACTGAGACTCGGTAGTAGTGGACCTGTTTGCAGGAACACACACACCCAGTTTGGAGTTATAGCTGCTCCGAACGAGTGTGACCAGTACCGCCGTAAGCACGGTGTGAGCGTCTGACTACTGGACATCTTTCTCCTTCTTCTTTCTTCTTCTTTCTTCTTCTTTCTAGAAAGACTAGACTAGAAGGAACACACCCAGTTTGGAGTTAACAACCCTGCAGTTTGGCTGTTTTGAGACCCTTCCCTCCCTTTCAGAACTCTATAACTCCAAACTGGGTGTCTGTCTGGGTGTCGTATCCCCCTCGTTCCTGATGTATTCTACTCCACGATCTCCCTTGGGGACTACCTGATCCATCTTTTCGGTACCCCTGTTGAACGCCAATCTCGTTATAACTCCAAACCGGGTGTCTGTGCCGATTTTCTCACTCCATAAGTACAACCTCGGTGTGCTGCCCACTCGTTTCTCCAGCTGATCGAGCCTTCATCAGTTGCTGTGCGGATGGGAAGTCGGTGCAGTCTTTCCGGTGACCCCTCCCGTGTCCGTAATCGAAGTAGAAACGTCCTCTACTACTGCTACTCTTTCACGAGCGAAGGGAAATGCAGCAGACTGGTTGACTTGTTCTCTGATCGTTGCTCTTGATGACCGATTTTCCTTTGACGACTCTGTAGTATAACTCCAAACTCGGTGTCTGGTACGTGAAGAACAAGTCGGATTATAACTCCAAACTGGGTGTTGCTTCAGTAAACGATCGAGCCTTTCTATAACTCCAAACAGGGTGTCTCTTGGTTAGCGGACACGTCTATCTATAACTCCAAACTGGGTGTCCCCGATTTCCAGCCGTTAGGGTGGTTTAACTCCAAATTACGTGTCTCCGGGCAGGGTTGGAGTTATCGCTAGCTACGGGATTTCCCGGGAATCACAGCATTTGCCGCATGTTATAACTCCAAACTCGGTGTGTACTTTTACGTGTCTGGCGTTTGGAGGGGGGAGTATGACTTCCGACTCGGGCGAGGATTATGACCCCGAGACCCTCTTCGATACATCTCGGAACAATCGCCAGCAGATATACAACAATCGGGAGCTGGTGGATACGAATCACGTGCCCGCAGCTGACAAGATCGTCGGTAGGAAGGAGGAAATTCAGCGCCTAGCCAACGTAGTTAGTCCACTTATCGATGGGCAGCCCACGAATTCCGTCCTCATATACGGAAAGACCGGGACCGGGAAATCGCTCGTCGCTAAACATATCATGCAGCGGTTGGAGGTTGAGGCTGAACAGCGGCCGACTGATATCGGGACTGCTTATGTCAACTGTGGCTCTGCTAACGGTACCACACGCGCGGTGCGGAATATCGGTGCATCGCTGGCCCCGGAGATGAGTTCGGTGTCGTTCCCGACCCGTGGTCTTTCGACTGACGAATACTTCGAGCGGATTTGGGAGGTCGTCAACACCCACTACGACAGCGTCATCATCACCGTTGACGAGGTCGATATGCTACGCGACGATAGCCCCTTGATGGTGCTTTCTCGAGCCGGCGAGACAGGTGTCGTTGACGTGCCTATCTCAATCATCGGTATCTCGAACAAGATCAACTACCGGGATCAGATGGACGAACGGACAAAGAGTTCCTTCGGTCACCGAGAGTTTGTGTTCGACCCCTATGATGCCGCCCAGCTACGGGAGATTCTTGAACACCGCCGAGAGGCCTTCCAGGAAAATGTTCTCGGAGATGCAGTAATTCCGCGAATTGCCGCGTTGGCAGCGAAAGAACACGGAGATGCCCGAAAAGGCGTGAATCTCCTGTTCTATCTCGGGGAACATGCTGTCGAAGAGGGATACGACGAGATCACGGAGGCTATGATCGACGATGTCCGCGAACTCGCAGATGCCGAACGTCTCAACAGCCTCATCAGTGGGCTTCCGAGTCACGCTCGATTGATCATTGTCGCTCTGGCGGCGCTGACCAAAGGCGATGAGGGCACTGACCAGTGGTTCCGCACCTCAGATATATTCGACACGTACGAAATCTATTGTGAGCGTGAAGGGGCAGACCCGCTCTCGGGCGAACGACGTCGACAGATCCTCGACGAACTATCCTTCCTCGAAATCACTGAGGCGAAGACTAATCACGGTGGCAAGAACGTCGGCACCTACAAGGAACACCGTCTTATGTACGATCCCGACGTCGTCGAACACGTGTACGATGCTACCGACCCGGCGATGTTGTGACGGCCACTCGCCGTAGTACATCATGCCCTCCAGCGTTGGTGCCTTCGCGATGCTTAGTTGGACCTTGCCGTCCGCTTCGTGCCACTCTCGGGTCTCGAATTAGTTCCGGTATGTCGATCGATCACTCGCTTGGCCTCCTTCGCTTTGTTCTTCCAGCCGTAGCCGTCACCGTTACCGGGGCCTTCGTACACGTGCTTTTTCTTCGCGAGGACCTCTCTAGGCGAATCCTCTTCGAATCCGCCTCGCTCCCACGCTCCTGTTTCGTGCAACCAGTCTATGACGCGCTCTTTCGTTTCGTGCCACGAGAGGCCGCGGGCTTCGTACCAGGCGACGAGCGCGAAGATCGCGTTGTCGTGGGCTCCTGGAACGGAGCCGTGCTTGAAGATCGTCGCGAGGGGATCGTACTGAGGATCGACCGGGTCGTGAGCCTCGTCTAGCGGGACCAGCTCGAAGACGCCGTCGCCATCCATCTCGACGAGTCCTGCAGAAAGCAACTCGGCGAAGGCGTCGTCATGGAGGTCGGACCACTCACCGTCGGCTGTGTCTCGGAGTTCGTCGCCCGGCGCTGGGCTGACCATCAGTCGGGAGATAATATCGATGTAGGCCTTCTCGACGTCGGCTCGCGATGCTCTCCCGTGTGAACACTGCGGCTCGTGTCCGTTTGGTTCGCCGCAATCTGGGCAGGGATATCGATCGTACATAGACAGAATCGGCTATTTAGGTCGCACGCTCACAACTCAAAACGATAGCTGTGAACGGATCTGGACGATCTAGAGTGTCGTTGAGACGGTCTCGTCCACGTAGTCGCGGTAGGCTCGCAGGAGTCCTTTCCCTTCTTCGCTGAGAGTGTACGTGTTCGTTCGTTTGTCCAGTGCTTCTTTTTCGAGAAGTCCGAGGTCGACGAGATCGTCGAGATTGGGGTAGAGGCGGCCGTGGTTGACCTCTTCGCCGAGGCGCTCTTGCAGTTGGCGCTTGATGCCGAGGCCGTACGGTTCTTCGTCGCTGTCCTCTAGCCGAGTGATGGCGAGTAGGGCCTCTTTCTGGAACGCGGTCAAGTCTGTTGCCGATACGTCTGCGGATTTCGTGTCGTGCTTACTCATAGGTGGGGTGGGGTTTGTGTGCCGGAGCTACTCCTGTCCGGCTGGGGAATTCGCACAGCCACAATCCGTAGCTGGTTGACCTGTTTCAGTCTTCTGAAGTTCAAATCTCGGTGGATTCGAGGTCTGTCACCGAGTCATCGCGAACGAACTCGTTCTGGATTCCGCCCTTGAACCGCAGGTGGTGAACGCGGACGCAGGCCTGATCCTTCTTCGGTCCGGTTACTGTTGACCGCCAGTCGAACTCGTAGCCGACCACGATTCGACCGTACTTGTCCACTGTCCCGATTTCTTCATCTTCGTCTGGGCCGTCCCAGCTGCAGTGGTACTGTCCGTCTCCAACTGGGGCATCGACGACACCGCCGCCGTACACTGGCACGTCGGTTGGGTTCCGGTGGCACTGGCCGAGCGTCGCGAGCGCGTCGGCGTTGATCGCGATGCTTTCAATTGTCTCTCCGTCGGCGGTGAAACTCTCGACTGCGAACCGGTGCTGGCTGGTTCCCGATCGTGGCGGGGAGACGTGGTCGCTGATCGTGATGTCGAAGTCCTGCTCGAGGATGCTCGCGAAGCGTTCGATCCCGGTTAGGATGGTGGGCTTGCCTTCTTCGACGACCATCTCACCGGCTGGAGTTTCGACCGGCTGTGCGGCGTGCTGGCCGTCCAGATCGGGCTTGTGGATTGGATTGGATGTTCTCGAATGAGGACTGTTCCGGCTGGCCCCAGTAGTACGGCAGGAGCGTCGTCACAGACGATGAGGTTGTAGTTCTCCACCGAGTACCGCCCTTTGCCGGCGAGCGCTCGGAGTGCGATCTCGATGGCTTTGGGGCCGATCCCGTAGCCGTATCGGGTCAGCGTTCCACTGGCCCGGTGGAGCCACCGGTTGAACTCTTCGCGAAAGTTCGCATACGCGGATGGGAGCTCCCAGACCGCTTCGCCATGCTCGTCGATGTAGGACTCGACGTCGCCGTCACTTACCCATCGAGCGTGGGCGAGATACCGCCGTTCGTTGTGGAACAACTGGCTGGATTTGTCTTTGCGTTGGAATCGACGGAGTGTGAGTCCGTAGTCGGTACCCTGGCCGTCCTTCAGCTGGTAGAACCCGTCGGTGACGAGCCGGTCGGCCATCACGGGCTGTCGGTAGGAGGCGGCGATTCCGCTCTGTCCCGATCCCGGACCGTCCGCATCCCAGTATTCGGTGAGTCGTTTGTTCTGCGACATTGGTCAATTGGACCGCAGTGCCCCAATTCTGCCTCGTAGCAATTTGCCACGAGCCAATTGGTACGAAGCAACCCGGGTTAGCACAACGCGCTAACATAATCTGACACCCCTCGTTGAAATTGTAACCCGACAGTTCAGCCTTTCTTGAGACCGAGATACAGCCCGCCTGCGAACCCAGTCCCGACGGGGAGTGTCCCAAGGAGACCAAGGAGCGGCGACGATCCGGACAACGAGGCTCCGTCGACGACCAGGCCAAGCGTTCCACTGCCGAGTGTCGACGCAAATGCTGACCAGTCCACGGTGATGATCCCGATCTGTTCGAGGTACGCAAGAAATCCGAGTTCGAGACCGGCGAGAACGGCGACGACCTTGGCGAGTTTCTTCACCGCATATCCGATGACGCCCCCAATCGCACCAGCACCGAGAAACCCCGTCGCGACGGCTTCTGTTCCGGTGACCATCGTTAGCGCTATGCGCTAACCTGGTCCGGGGCCTGCTCGACGGCTTTGTTCAGCTCGTAGCGGAGGACAGCCTCGGCAGCCAGTGTCAGATCGTCCCCGCCGACGGTTCCGTCCTCGATTTTGTGTTCGAGGCGACGGAGGGCACGCGCTTTCGCAGCGTAGAGGGAGTCTGTTCCGTTGTCGGACATCTGTTGATCGCGAACAGCGGTGTCGACGACGGCTTCTCTGACGTACTCGCGACGGGTGGCGAGCAACGATCGGACCGCATCGTGGATGTTGCTGTGCATCGCACTCTCCTCGCTGTTTCTCAACACCATGTAGGCTAAAAATTGGGGCCGGAAGATCGCAATTAGTCAGGGTCAGGCTTCCTTCACCCACGCAAGTCCTTCTTCGAGGTCTGTGAATCCTTTCGCAGTATGGTTTGCCGCATCATTTTTTTGAGCAATGGCCATTCTCGCAAGCCCTTCTGTAACGTAGGCGGTCCTATCGATGTCCGTTTCATTCGCCAGCGCGGTCCACTCTTCAGCAACGTGTCCGAGTGTGTCCGACCCGCCAGTTTCTGCGTCACCGATCTGAATGATACAGGCATTCATGTCGGGCTGGCCAGCGTGCTCTCGGAAGTGTTCTTCGCCCTCTTCGAGTGCCCCGGATTCGAGGGTTTCTGCCAGCGAGTCAATCTTCCAGATGCCGATACCGTCGCGTTCCTCGTAGTCCAAGCCGGTGGGGAGATCTGCTGCCATCCGAGTTCAATTGCGACACGTCCGGACTTTACTCTGCTTCTGATATCGATTCGTGAATTGCTTCGAGAACTTTTCAACCTACAGTCCTGTATGCCAGGTAGTAGATGAGCGTCACTGGGCGAATCCTATCAGCGATCGGGCGGCTTCCCATGGGAATCGAACCGTACCTCCCGGCAGTACTTCGGCGTGGCTTGGGTTTGCGATTATTCATCCTCGGCCCTATCCTGTCGGTCACGCTTGGCCCTGCTATGGCTGTCGTTTTGTTCGATAGCGTCTTGCTCGCGGCCATATTCATTGCGGCCGTCGTAGCGACAACAGGCTTTCTTGGCTACGCGGAGATGTACCGGGCGCTCCAGCAAATCAACGCTCGAGTGAATCAGATCGACGATGGAAACTACGAGATGCGAATCAATACGGGTCGGGTTGATGAGATTGGCGAGATATTCGATACACTTGACCGGACCGCCGGATCGATTGAAAACGCGCTCAGTGACGCCCAGCAGGCCCGTAAGGGCGCGGAGGAAGCGAAGGAGGAGGCCGAGGCCGCTCGCGACGAGGCCGAGAAGAACCGGAATGAAGCCGATGCACTTGCCTCGCATCTCGAACTGAAGGCCACTGAGTATAATGAGACGCTGTTGGCAGTCGCGGAAGGTGACCTCACGGCACGTGTTGATCCGGAAAGTCTGAGCGATGCCATGTCTGAAGTGGGGGAACAGCTGAACGAAACGTTGGAGACACTTGAAGGATTGATCGCTCAGACGCAGTCAGTCGCCCAGACGGTCGACGACAAAAGTGAGATCGTCGAAGCATCCGGCAGCGAGGTAGCTGACCAGTCTGCACTGGTTTCGGCCACTGCCGATACGATCGCTGACCGGAGTGCGACTCAACAGGAACAGCTGAGCGACGCGGCCCAGGAACTATCAACAGTGTCCGCGACCGTTGAGGAACTCTCGTCGTCAGTCACCCAGATCGCCAACCAGACTGAGACTGTTACTGAAATCGGCCGTGAAGCACAGCGCAATTCGTCAGATGCACAGAGTGCCTTGGACGAGATCAATCACCAGACTCAACAGGCTGTATCGGCGGTCGAGAGCCTGGAACAGATCACGGACGAAGTGGCCGACATTGTGGAGCTGATCGACGGGATCGCCGAAGAGACGAACATCCTCGCGCTGAACGCGTCTATCGAAGCGGCACGAGCGGGCAATGCAGGCGAGGGGTTCAGCGTCGTCGCAAGCGAGGTGAAACAACTGGCGGAGGAAACCCGCGCGGCAACGGCAGACGTGGAAGGCCTGATCGACGACATCCAAACCGAGGTTGAAACGACTCGACAGGAAATCACGGGCGTCCAACAACGGGTGTCCGAAGGGAGCGAGACAGTCGGCAAGACGATAACGCAACTGGAGAACATCGTTGGCGATGTTGTCGAGGTGAATACAGCCATTCAAGAGGTCGATCAGGCCGCCGATGAGCAGGCTGAATCGACACAGGAAGTTGTCGCGATCGTGGACGAACTCTCGGAGTCGGTCTCGGAAACGGCGTCTAACACTGACGAACTGGCGGCGACTGCATCACAACAGGAGTCGATGCTGGACGAGATGACCACTGAAACACACCAATTCAGCGAGCAAATTGGGACGCTCCGGGAAGACCTCGGAAAGTTCCAAGCCGACACCGCCGCCGAAAATGTTGAGCCCGCTTCGCCGGCCGCTGCGACCGACGACTAGTACTGTCAAATCAAATTCCATCTACGTCATTGAGGGCTTCCGTCGCGACGTCACCGAGCTCGCCGGCTTCGATGTGCGAGTAGCGTTCTCGAACCATCTCTTCTGAGTTATCCAGATAGCGGGCTGCGACGGTGTAGCCGAACGAGCGGACCAGGACTTCACCCATACCTCGGCGTCCCCCGTGGGGTGCGAGATACTCGTGTCGTGGATGGTCGACGTCGACGCCAGCGCCGTCGGTGAGTCGCCGGAGTATCGATCGTGCCCCATCGGTCGTGATCGACTCCGGCCGAATATTCTCTTCAAGTGCGAGCAAGAGGTCGCGGACGAAGTCGTCGCGACGATCCTCGACACCTGCTGGCTTGTGGCCACGGTCTGTGAGTTCTTCCTGGACGAGTTTTCCGAGCGACCGTTGATCGAACGTCGGAAAGACTGGCCACCGGTCGGTCGGTGGTTTCAGAACCTTGCGGTACTGTTGAAGCGGGTGGATGACTGGATCTGGTAGGCTGGCGGCGTCCCACCGCTGTTTCTTCCGGTAGACGTCCATGCTCCCGTCTTCAAGATTGAGGTCTTCCCACCGGACCCCGCGTCGACGCGGGTCGTCTGGGTCCCGCAGTAGCTCCCCGACTCGGACGGCTGTGTAGGCGATGAGGTAGACGAGCGCTCGGTCACGTGTCGCTTTCAGTGCCCTGTAGCGCGCTCGCTGCTTGTCTACCGCCGCTGTGTCCACGGACGGTGTTTTCTCGTAGGACTCGATAGCCTCACGCGCTTGCTGATCGACGTGGCGGGTGAGTTCGTGGCGTTGTTCGGGTGTCCAGGCCTGCTGGTCGCCGGGCTTCCGACCGTCGTCTTCGGGGAGTGGGGCGGTTGCACTCGCTCGCTGGGCGTAGTGTGCCTCCAGATACCCTTCGTTGACGCACCAGCCACACCACGCCGAGAGATACGCATAGTAGGTCCGGACGGTATTCTGCTTGAGTCCCCGGTCTCCGGCGAGGTGCCGTGCGTACTCGCGGAACGCACCTTCGTCGAGATCCTCGAACGCGGGCTCGTCGTGACCTTCGTCAGGGGTGATCCCAGTCCAGTCGTCGTCGCCGCGGTTGCCGGTGGCCCATTCTACGAATCGCTGCAGCTCCCGCTCCGCGTTGCGTCGGTAGTTGCCGCCGTCTCCCCCGCGCCCTTTGCCTTTGTCTTGGAGGTAGCGATCGAAGGAACTGGTGAGCGGGGTTGGATCGTCCTGCTCAGACATCGCGCAACTCACCTCTGCGCCCCCCGTGTTTTGCTCGATTTCTCGGGGGAGAGGGAATCTGCTGTGCGGATTGTCGCATTCGTGCTTACCGGAGGGCGGCGTGGTACTTCAAAGTGGTCGTGATTATTGGCGTAATCACGACCAGCTCGGATTTGGCCGCGAAAACCAAAAAACCGGCTTCAGGGGCTGCAATGGCTGGTTCGACGCAATTACTGAATCTTTAAACCACATACCGCTATACAAAATCTCGCAATTGGCATGTTGAGACTACAGTGGGTATAGCGGGCCTGTAATGCGTGGTATCACCCGAATCGATAAGCAGAATCTGCGTCAGATCGCTTTCTGAACGGCCATTCCTATTCCCCAGACAACCAATACAGGAGATTTCCGAGACTCCGGATAGTGTCGCCACTCAGGTGCCGGGCTCCCACGGAGAGAGTCCCGTTACTATCCGATTCCGGTTTCCTTCTTCACCAGCGTCAGCGTGTTGTCGGCTGTCACAATGGGCGAATGCTCGTACTCACCGGTCAACTGCACCTGCACGAGCAAATCAACTGCCCGCCAAATCGAGTACAACAGACAGGCGAACGCGAAATAGAAGAATCGCAATCCGAAATCCTTCGAGGTTGTCGCGCCCATGAATCGTTTGATCGACTTATAGCCGCTCTCGATCTCCCACCGATACCCGTACTCAGTGAGATGCCCGGTTCCCGTATTCGTCATGAACACAGAGTACTGCCGGTGATCGGTGTGTTCGGAGTTCTCTTTCCGTCGGTAGATCAGCGTCGTCGAGTGCCACTCGTTGTCGCCCAAGTGCAGTTTTCGATCAGTTTCGTAGCGGTCCTTTCCTCGCTTGAGAAGTCGTTTCGCCTGCGCTTTTTCGCTGGTCTGCATCCGCTTGGGCACGACGTAGGAGAGGCCGCGCTGGCTGAGCATCTCCAGGATGTGCTGGCTGTCGAACTCCCGATCCATCAGCACGTTATCGACGTGAACAGCCGCCTCTGCCGAGTCCAAGAGGTCCGCGACGATCTCCTTGCGCGTGTCCCCTTTGCGTACTGGCCGTGCGTCTAGCACGATCGGAACAGCATTTCCAACCAGTTGGACCGTCGCCCACTGGTAGGCGTATTCATCGGTTTTCTCCTTTGTCCCGATAATCTCGTCTTCGTGGCCGGCTCGATCGCCGGTGAATGGGTCGGACTCGGTGATGTCGATGGCAACGATACCAGCTCGGAAGAACTCCTCCGTCTCTGCGACTCGATCTAAGAGGCGACTCACGGCGTGGCGGTACATCTCCCGAATCTGCTTGATCGAGAGATCGCGTACATGCTCGCGATGGGCGTGGCCGAGCGGTGTCCGCTCCCGATTAGATTCGTGAATGAAACTCCGAGCACCCTCATTGACAGCGAGGTTCCCTCGAAGCCCGAGATAGGTCTGGAGATCCCAGTAGGCGTTCTCGTGGATCTCACAGCCCTCGCCTCGATCCAATGAGAACGCTGGGAACACAACGTCGCTGACACGATCAGTGACGGTCTTGGCCTGCTCTAATACGGTCTGATCATCGGGGTCCGATTCTTCATTCTCGTCATGATGTCTGCGACTCTGTCGTTCTGGTTCGCGCGGGACCGTGACACCTGCGTTCTGTGCTTTGATGAGGATCGTTCGCGCTGCTGTCTCAACGGTATCTTGGAGATCAGCAGTGAACCGATGGTGCCAGCTCCGCCACAGTGTCGACTGGTCTGGAACTGCCTTCAGGTCGAGTTGCTCGCAGAGGTAGGAATGCTGAGAAAGGTATTCGACAAGGGCAGTCTCGTTGTCCCAACCATAGAGCTCCTTCAGCAGAAACAGCCGAAATAACGTCTCCATCTCGTAGCTCGTCGACCCTGCATACCGGTCGTGGGCATCGAACTGGACGTATGTGAGGGGCACTGCGTGGACGAATGGTTCGACGGCTTCGTGATCGTCATGCTGGAACCATGTTTCCGCAACGAGCCGAACATCCGACTCCAGCGCTGGGAGGGATGAGCGATCGAACAGTCCGCTCGACTCGTACATGGGCCAGTCAGCGTAGGATCGCTGGGCGATCTGCCGGAAGACAGTGCGGCGAGACTCACGTGTTGGGGCCACGGGAAGAGAGTGGCCACGAGAGGGTCAAGAGTCCGTCCGATAGATCAGTAGCGTCGGAAAGTCAGTCTACCGCTGTCGTCTCTGTGTTGTTATTAGAGTCCATCTCTGGTGTGGAGAGGTTGGACTCACGCGTAATTTCGACTTCGCCGTCCAGAACGTATTCGATTCGATCGTCGTAGACGTGTATTTCTGCGCCCTCAAGTTCCGGGACTGCGCCATCGTGTTCAACATAATCCGACACGTAACGCCCACCCTCAGTGCGTGCCTGATCCTCGATGTACGATGCGAGGCACATCGCATCCAGGTACTTCATGCCTTTTTGGCTACTCGGGTCTCTGATGAAATCCTCGAATTTACCGTCTAAGTGACTCTCTATAGTCACATTTCCAGTTCCTTCGTCATTATCTATCTCCTCTCTTCTAGTAAGTCCGATTGTTATTGTTGGTGCATCTGGTTCCGGTGTCTCGAAGGCGATCCTTTGATCATCTCGGTTGGGGTAGCCGTGTGTTTCGTCTACCGGCCAGATGAGGTCGTCTTCTCCGGGGTCGGTTTCGACGCCCCATGCTTCCTGCTGGTTTAGGTTGGTGTCGTCGTATGTTGGGTCTGTGATGGCGAATCCAAGCCCGTGTGTACTATCCATTGTTTTGTCGTCGAAGGTGACTGTTGTCCTGTTGGCAGCGTGGTATTCGGTCGCTGCAAGCATCGCTGCTTTGATCCAGTCATTGGTCGAGCTGATTCCATCATCTGCTACTTGCATCACCAACCCCCAGATATTCTGCCATTTAGAATCGGTGAATCTCTCATCCAGATCACCTTCTCCTGTGTACTCTTCTGGGGTGAACGGAATCTCAAATTGTTCCAGATATTCTTGATCTACTGCATCGCGGTTATCGGCAATCCGCTGGTATATATTCTCCATCAACCAGTCTTTGTCGGTTAAGTTATGGGGGAAGTCTTTGAGTAGTTCTCGTTGCCAGCCAGTGTAGTTGTTCTCGGCAATTTCCTGAATTTTGTTGAAGTGCTCTTTCTCACGGAGTTCTTGTGTGGTGAGGAACTCTTCCTCGCCGTTTTCCTGGACGACTCTGGTCTCGAGTGTGATGTGACCCTGGTCGAAGAATCCGTCGGGGCCGATGCTGCCGTCTCGCGTTTTGAAGCTAAGGGTGCCCGTCCGTGGTAAGGTGAATGTTTCTGGTTCGGTGTCCTCAGTTGTTTGGTCTCCGTCTTGCGTGTTGGGCTGATCGCTCTCCGTCGTTTGCTGGGGTTCTGGGTCAGTATTAGCTTCTGTCGGACGCTCTTGGGATGTCGTGCTGCATCCTGTAATGCCGGCGACAACGCTGGTGAGTACGGCCGTGAGAACCCCCCGACGTGTTCTCATGTTGGATATTACTCATCGACAGATCGGATATATCTACTGGGTTAGCTATCGATCAGTTGCAGAGAGAGAGCGAAGTTGTTGGTGGTGATCGCCACTGAACAGAAAGTCCCTCTCAAGTCGTATGCATTGAGCCGACCGCCCTCAACTACTGTTGCGCCGTTGGAAGTTCCACAGTTTCGGAGGATGGACAAAAACTGAGCCAAATACCGTTATTTCATGCCAATCAGAGCCGAGGAAATGGCTGTACAAGCGTATTTCGGGAATGTAGTTCAGATAAATTTTAAAATTTAATCAGGTTTCACCCTCGAACGAGAGTGTTGCCACTCAGGAAGTGCGGACCTGGCGGACGTTTCCATCTAATCAGGCGGTATGAGGTCTCCACAGACCAATTCGACACATTCCCCAGCCGTCAGAATCGGTGCATAGCCCATTTCGCCCTCGACGCTCGCTTTCAGCAGGAAGTCGGTGAGTCGCCAGATATTGTACAGCAACACTGCGAACACGAAGTAGAACAGCCTGACGCGATAGTCTTTCGAGGATGTCTTCGCGAGAAAGTCGTGCTTGATCGATTTATACTCGTTCTCAATCTGCCAGCGGCGGCTATACCGGCGGCAGAACGTCTCGGCTTCATCTGGACCAACTCTGAGATTCGTCGCAAAGACAGCTGTGCCGTCACTCTTCGACGATGGCACGTACAGGAACCGCATCGGGTGCGACCCCAATTCAACGTCCACGACCGCCGATTCAACGGCCACCTCGTGATTATCATCGGCCATCGACTCAATAGCTCCCCGTTCCGTGCTGGTAATCCGCTTCGGGATCAGGTAGTTCACGCCCAGATTCGAGAGCGTCTGGTACACCCGCATCGAGTCGAACTCCCTGTCACACAGCACAGTCTCAATCGGGACGTGCTCTTTCGCTCGGCTCACTAATCGCCTGACTGTCCGATGGACCTGATTCGACGGATTGTCGTCCCACGCAGAACTCTCGCGGACTGGCTCGACAGCCAGTATGAGTGGTATATTCTGACCGACGATCGATAACGTCGCAAACTTGAACGCCCGATCGTCGGGGGTCAGCCCGCTGACCATCGGCATTTCTTCCACATCGCCGTAGTACGGGACGGTCGTGATGTCGATTGCCGTAGTCACTGGTCGTCGGAATGACGCTTCTGACGCGATTGCCGAGAGCAGGCGGTCGCAGGCCTGATCAAACGCCTCGATCAGCTCTGCTGGCGCGAACTGTTTCAGCGTTCGCAGGTGGGTATCGCCGTGCGGGCCGTACTCCTTGCCCCGGCGTACCTGAAACCGCGCCGCGCCCTGAGCAGTGCCACAGCCGACCATCCCCATGAACGTCTGTAACTCGAAAAACCGCGTGTCCTCGTACGTGGCGTTCGCAGCTCGTCCCGAGTCGAATCCACCGAAGCCATGCTCTCTGGCAAGTCGTGTCGTTCGATGAATTGCTCTGTCAGAGAATCCGGTGCCGGACTCTGTCGGTTCCTCGGTAGTGGCTGGAATGCGATCTTTCTCTGGCGTGAGAACCTCTTCTTTCGGCCGAGCGCCTGGGACTGACAAGTCTCCATCGTGAATCTCTTTCACGACGTAGTGTGCGGCCGTAGTGATGAACTCCCGCACGCCGTCGTCAAAGCGGTGCCGCCAGGCGCGTGAGAGCACTGACTCACCCGGAATCCGTTTCAGACCGAACACGTCCGCCAGTTCTGGGTACTGGCCAAGCGTGCGGTAGCTCTTACCCGTAATCTCTCGGTAGAGAAACAGGCGAACCATGCCCTGGAACGAATAGGGGGCTGGATGCCAGCCGGGATACCGATCATCGAGCGTCTCGAATGGTCCATCGATCGACTGAATTGCCGCACAGAGCGATGTCCCCTCTCGAAGGTCGTTCCGCAACGCAATCCCGACAATATAAGCTTGCATAATCCACCGATCGCGACACTCCATTAGGTCCTCGATAGTGATGCCAAAGCAAACCGTTGTTCAGTCGTGCTGGAACAGACTCTCGCTCAACTTTGCGCAGAGCACGACTCGGAGATTCATGTGTTGAGCGTCGTGGGTCTACAGGCTGCAGGAGGTGTATTTGACGCGGGCGGGTTCGAACAGGATTTCGTCGAATGCCTCGAAGCGAGAGGGCAGGGATCAGTCGAAAGGGTGGCAAACGAGATCGAGCAAGCGTCCGCCTGTGTCGCGGTACAAACTGCTGTCGAACGAAAGCGTTAGAAGGTGCTGCTGTCTCGGGAACTGACTCAACAGATAGCGGTCAGCCATTCAGGACCGATCGATTTGCTTCCGAAGCGCCTGTTGAATGCCAATTTCCGCGACATTCGCGCCGTAGGTCGATATCCGCTTGATGCTGTCCAGCAGGAGTCCGGTCGTGTAGGCGGCCTGGGGTTCGCCGTGGTCGTACAGTTCGCGGTCGACGGCCTCAACCTCGTCAAACAGCGAGTCACGCCTGGCCAGCACGTCGTGGGCCATCTCGATGTCGGCGTCCGTTAGAACAACGTCTGCGGCGTCGTCGAGGATTCCGCGAGCGGTCCCGCCAAACTGTTCGAGTGACGCGACGAGTGGGTCGGGAATCGTGGGCTCTTCGCGGCAGACGAACGTTGCTAGCTTCTCTGCGTGGTCTGCAACGCGTTCGAACTGTCGGCAGGCGTAATAGTACTCGAACAGGTCGTCGCGTGAATGGTTCAGTTTCTCGACCTCGTGGAGGTCTGATAGCGACCGACGGAAGTGACGAGTCACCATTGCGAACAGTTTATCGGCTTCGCTGTCGCGCCTGACGACATCACGAGCGAGTTCCTGATCCCGTTTCGAGATTGCCGTGAGCGCGTCGTCGAGCATCGAGAGTGCAACCAGTCGCAGCCGAAGTGCAGTCTTCCGAACGTCGACGTTCTCGGCGTCGACGAGGTTCTTGACCTGAATCCGCGTCTCAGTTGCTTCGAGTAACTCGAAGCCCGAGAGGCCGCTGATGGCTTTCTCGACAGCGCGCCGTTGATCGTCGCTGAACTCGTTCCGATTCCGCAGCGTTATCGAGTCGAAGCCGATCACGTAGAGGGCGGTGATCTGTTGTTTCAGTGCGTGTGTGTCGGTTGTGGAGACATCAACGACAGCCGTTCGCTCGGATCGGTTTCCCTCGTCGACGACGTTGACCAGCAGCGACGCGTCGCCGTTCGGGTGCAGGGCCACGAGCGAATCCGAGTCGATTCCGTGTTCCTTGGCCCACTGTTTCGGTAGTGAAATCGTGTAGGTGGTGCCTCCAGAGAGTTGGACCTTACGTGTCTCCATTTATCCCAGTATGACTGAGGGTCGAATATTATGGCTTATATGAGAGTTACTGAACACTCCGGAACGACCCAAGAGGAACAGAGCAATATTGTGGCCTACGGGATGACAATACGGATGCAGAGCCGTCTGGACTCTCGGGTCCGTACGTCTATTTTGGTGTCTTTGGAAGCGCCGGTATGTCCCGAATGCTGCGGCATAATCTGCAGGACTCCGCTCGGCACGGCCGCGAGGCGACCATCGCACAGGTTATCGAAACGATCGATCGTATCGCCCCCGAAACCAAGGCAGAACTCGCTGCCGAAGTCGGTATCTCCGAGCAGTACCTCTCGGAGCTCCTGCAGGAGCTGAAACGTGACAGTGTCGTCAAGAAAGGGTACGTCGTCGACGAGACAGCACTGTACGAGAGCGTCGAGAGCGTCTCACAGCTTGCAGACAGCCCTGACCAGGAGGCGAACGAGCTTCGGTCGCGGCGACGACAGAACCTCCTCGACCTGCTGGAGCGGCTCGACGACGTGAGCCGCGCACAGTACGAGAGTGCCCGGCTCGCGTTCGAGGACGGGAGTCCGGAAGACAAGGCAACACAACTCGAACCGCTGACGAACGAGCGTCACGCCGCCATCTTCGACGAACTCAAGTCGTACATGCTGGCGACGGAGTGGCCGGGAAACCGGATGGCATCGGATCTGGCCACGATGGCGACGAATCTGGAGATCGTCGGTGATCGGGCCTGCTTCATCGCCGACATCGTCGACGGACGAGAGACGAGCGCGACAGGAATCGTCGCCGAGCGTGTCATCGACATCTTCGAGGCGGGCGAGCGGATCAACGACCAGATGCACCAGATCATCTTCGAGGCAGATGCCGAACGCTACGACGACCTCCGGACCGAAGAAGCACAGGTACATCGTGATATCGACGAACTCTTCGAGCTCGTGACGGCCTACGATCCCGATATCTATGGCTACCTCGTCAGCGTCACGCGTGCGCTCGAACGCGCTATCTTCTACTGGGTCCACACCGCCGAACTGGCTGTCAGACTCCACACCGCCCAGAACCCCGAACATATCGCGATTTGATGGAGTAGACTGCCGGACAACCGTATGTGAAGGCTGCTCACTGTGCCTGTGGACTGATCAACTAGGACATCTACCAATTCTGGTATCTTTTCCGAGAGCCGTGCAAGATGTAACGCGCGTATCGGTCATACAGCGCTCACGGTGTCCCCTTTCCCTCAAACCATGTAATCGACGACACGGTCGTAGACGCGGTCACCGCCAAATCTACGGAGGGCGATCATGGGTTTGGCGTATCTTCCTGCAACATATCGGTTCTTGGGATCGTCGGCACGGACGGCGTTGCTGATTGCAGTGGCTATTACCTCGGGATCTGACCCGTCCGAGCTGTTCTCACGGGACGCGTCAGCAACGTCCTGGGCCATCTCCGCGTAGGGACCGTCTCCGCTGCGTTCGAGTAACCCGTCTACCATGATATCTCCCCATTCGGTGTTGATCGCACCCGGTTCGACGACGACTACGTCGATGCCATGCGGTGCGAGTTCGTAACGCAGACAGTCGCTCCAGCCCTCAAGCGCGTGTTTCGTGGCGTGATACCACGCGCCCATTGGCGTCCAGACCTTGCCGCCCATGCTGCTGATGTTGACGATCGTGCCGCTGTGCTGTTCGCGCATGACGGGGATAACGAGCTGGGTGAGGCGGGCGAGCCCAAACATGTTGACGTCGAACTGGTAGCGAGCCTCGTCGATCGACGTCTCTTCGACGCTGCCGAAGAGACCGAACCCAGCGGCGTTGACGAGTACGTCGATCCGCCCGAACTCGTCTTTGACCGTCTCGACGAGCGAGACGAGGTCGTCGTCGTTGGTCACATCCGCTGGAACGACGAGGGCATCTCCGCCATTCGATTCGATACGGTCTGCGAGTGCGTCGAGTTTTTTGGCGCGACGGGCACTGAGAACGACAATCAGTCCGTCTTCGGCGAGGGCTTCGGCCGTTGCTTTCCCGATTCCAGACGATGCACCAGTGATGATGGCAACGCGGTTCGTAGTGTGCGTCATCACCGTAACAGACACCCAGCAGCGTGGAGAGAGTAATGCTAAGCAGTAAGTGTGTTTAAATATTGCTCCGGTCCGAGCGTCTGACTGATGAGTTGCCGTTCGGCGCGTCGGAGGAGGTCTGAGGCCGCTGGGGCAGTGATCTCCAGTTCGGCCGCAAGTTCCTCGGTCGACATTTCCCGCGGAGAGTCGTAATACCCTCCGTCAAGTGCGATCGAGAGTGCCCGGTACTGCTTGTCAGTGAGTCCGAACTGGTCGCGCTCGCCGGGATTCTCCGGGTCCGACGCGATGTTCAACAACTCGAACGGAATCCCGTGGACCTCACATCTGTCTCGAAGCGTGCTGAACGCCTCGTAGTCCGAGAACACCTTCAGTTCCCGCAGGCCCTCGCCGGTCACTGCGGTCTCCATCAGCGTCCCTTCGACTTCCGCCGGGTCGTGAGAGTCGAACAGCTCGGACGCCCCCTCGATAGTCACCTGGTAGACCCACCCGTCTGTTGTCTTTCCGATCGGTTCGACGTTGGTAATCTCGGATTGTGCGTCCAGTTCTCGCTCGAAGACGTCTTTCGACTCATCGTCGACACTGACGGTAACGAGATGCCGACCGTCTTCGAGTCGAACCGCGTTGGCGACCGAGATCTCACGACTCGGAAGCGCTCGCGCGAGGCCAACCAGGGGCAACGTGGAGTCGGCGAGTAGAATTTCTGCGACAATTGCCATACCGGATGAATGGTGCCGAACGACATAATCGACAGTGGTTCGAGATTCATACCCGTGGTCGATCCAGATGGTGATCCCATCTCGCAATGACGGGTAACGACGGTCTCTCGACTATCCGTGGTCAAACTGGCTCACAAGGATGTTCGTATTCGGATTGCTGACTAAACCCTCTAAGTCTTGCACGGGAACTCTGACATCTTCCCGATGAGTAGCACACCTCACCGGTCACTGTATCTTCTCTACTGACCGGTTCAAAAATTCGTGGGAGGGCTTCAATGACACGCTGAGACAGTCTCAGTCCCCAGCGGGCGCGTTTGCCGGCGCGTATGCGTCGAGGAACGCGTCGAGGTCGCGGAACGCCGCCAGTCGCTCGCCGAGTGTCTCGTGGTCCCAGTGCCACCATTCGGTTGCTTCGAGGCGTGCGGCAACCTCGGGCGAGAACCGCCGCTTGACTGGTTCTGCGGGAACACCCGCCACGACGGTGTAGGGCTCGACATCGTGGGTGACGACGGCACCGGCCGCGACGACCGCACCGTTGCCGACCGACACACCCGGCAGGACGGTCGCGTTGTGGCCGATCCACACGTCGTGGCCCACCTCGACTGGCTGGTCGGCGCGCCACTCGAACACCGACTCGTCGTCCTCCTCGGCCAGCCCGTACATTACGGGCCGGTAGGTGAAGTGATGCGCCGTCGGTCGATGAATCGGATGATTGGTCGGCCCAAGCCGGGCGTGTGAGGCGATGTTCCCAAACTTGCCCACGTCGGCATAATCGAGCTGGACGCGTTCCATCAGGTAGCTGTAATCACCCAGCGTTGACTCGTTGATACGACAGCCCTCGCGGACCTCCGTCCAGCTGCCGAGTTCGCTCTCGGAGATAGTGACTGGCTCGTGGAACGTCGGCTCCGGGCTGAGGTCACACGTTCGGTCCGGGCCGTGTGATTCGTAGTACATGGGTTATCGCTTCCCCATGCTTGACTGGACGATCTTCTTCGGTGCGGTGACGAACGCTTCGAGGATGCCGGTCTGTTCGACGTCGTCGTCCTCACGGAGGTACGAACGCAGCCGTTGACTCAGCAGTTCGACCGACCCGGCGAGCAGGACCACGAGGATGATACAGGCCATCATCTCCGTGTAGTGGAACGTCCGGCGCTGGATGTTGAGTTCCAGACCCAGTCCACCCGCACCGATGATACCGAGGCTGATGGCGACGCGAACGTTGTGTTCGAGGTCGAAGGCAATCCAGGCGATGAACTGCCGGAAGACCTGACTCAGCATCCCGAAGGAGACGATCTGTGGCTTGTTCGCACCGGTACTGCGAATCCCTTCGATTGGCCCGTCGGCGATCTCTTCGAGTTCGTCGGTGAACAGACGGCCGAGGTAGCCCGTCGTGTCGATCATGATCGCCAGCGTCGCGGTGAAGGGGCCGACGCCACCGAGCGGGATGAGGATCAACACCCAGACGAGCGCCGGTATCGCGCGGATGATGCTCATCGTCATCCGGAAGCCGAAATTGAACGGGTACGGAACGACGCGCTCGCTGGCCATCACACCGAAAAAGAGCGCGGCGGGCAACCCCAGAGCCGTCCCGGCAATGGCGATGGCGACGGTCACCTGGGAGGCGGCGAACAGTTCTGCTTCGACCATGAACTCCCAGTACTGCATCACGTCGATGAAAGGGAGAAAGCCGAAGTACGTCGTTGGCGGGAAGTACTCGGTGAGCGCCTCGGCGAACTCGGGGAGCTGGACGTACAGTTCGGTGAGCGAAAACCCGACCGTGTCGAGACTCCAGCTGAAAAGCAGCGCGAAGCCGACGATGCCGAGGCCCGTCCAGAGCCGGCGGAGCGTCTTGCGGCGCTTCAGGTCACGGAGCTTGTTGTCGACCGGCGACTCCCGTTGCTCGTCGAACCCGAAGTACGCACGGAGTCCATCAGGTTGTGAGGAATCTGAACTCACACCGACGCCTCCGGTTCGGTTTCGGTCGGCGTCGTCGAACTCGTCTCCTCGGTTGCGAGTCCAACTGTCTCGACGTTGCCGTACAGGTCGTCGACGAGGCCTGGCGTGAGTCCGTCGGGGCCGACATCGAACTCAACGGTCCCGTCACGGAGGCCGATGAATCGGTCGCCGAAGTGAGCAGCGATGTTCACCTGATGGAGGCTCACCAGCGCCGTCACGTCGTGGGCTCTGGCCGCTTTCTTCAGGTAGCTCATCACGGTCTCGGCGCTGGAGGGGTCGAGACTCGCGACCGGTTCGTCAGCCAGCAGGCAGGTTGGGTCCTGGACGAGTGCGCGGGCGATGCCGACGCGCTGTTGTTGCCCACCGCTCATCTGGGAGACGCGCTGGTGTGCCTCGTCCAGCAGTCCGACGGTCTCCAGCGCTTCGAGCGCTCGCTGTTTGTCCTCGCGGGGCTGCCACTGGAACAGGCTCCGGAGCATCGAGGTGCGATTGAGTGAGCCGGTCAGCGAGTTCATGTACGCCGAGACGCCCTCGACGAGGTTGTGCTGCTGGAATATCATCCCGACCTCCGGCTGAGACTCGCCGATTGGCTCGCCGTTGAGCAGTATCTCGCCGCTGGTCGGTTCGGTCAACCCGTTGATACAGCGAAGCAGCGTCGACTTCCCCGCGCCAGACTCGCCCAGCAACACGACGAACTCGTCTTCGAGCTCGAAACTCACGTCCTCGAGTGCGGTGACCGACCCGTACTCTTTGGTCAGGTTCTGGATCGTTAGTGTACTCATGATGGAATGAACTGTTGTCGGGGCCGCTATCCGAGTTCGATACCGAGGTCGTTGAGCCGCTTGATGACTGGCTGGTAGTTGTCCATCGACGTGTCCTTCAGCGTCGAGAACGGCAGGATGTCCTCGTCGTAGTCGTCCGGGAAGTACTGTTTCATCAGTTTCTCGTCGGACTCGACCAGCGTCTTTTTGATCTTGCCCTTCATGTCCGAATCCCAGGTTTTCCGGCCGTAGACCGGCTGTTTCGGGATCGGGAACGACCACCAGAACGCTCGGAGGCGGCCGTCGGCCTTGCCGCGGGTTCCGGTGAAGGAGTCCTTGTTCATGACTCGCTCGGGGAGTTCGGCGTCCGAGGCGAGGTGGGCCATCCCGTTCCCACTCCAGGTACAGGCAGCGTCGGCGTCGTCGTTGAGCACCTTCGCCACGGCGTCTTCGTGGTTCGACCAGGTCCCATCGAAGTCGACGGGGTCGCCGTCAGGGGCCTCGCCGATGTCCAGGCCAGCCTGCTTCAGCGTGTACAGCGCGAAGATGGAGCCACTCGTCGAGAGTCGGTCGGCAAAGGCGACCGATTTCCCGCTCAGGTCGGTTCGTTCGTCGATAGACGAGTTCGGTTTGGTGACCATCATCGAGAAGTAGAAGGCCGTGCCGCCGGTCTTGGCCGTCCCGAACAGGTTCATCAGGTCCGGTTGCGAGATGAGTGTCACGTCGTCCATCCCGATCTCGGCCTGTTTACTCTTCAGCGCGGGTCGGATGGCCGAGTAGTCCTGCGGGACCTTCATCTCGAGGTCGAGGCCGTCGATCTCGCCTTCGAGCATGTTGTGGACCGGCTTGTACTGCGGGCGGACGTCCGACGGTGTATCGGGCGTTAGCAACATCGTGACCTTCTCTCCCGTGCCGCTGGCACTCCCACCGAGACAGCCCGCCGTCAGCGCGAGTGCGCTGGCGCTACTCCCCGCGATGAACCGCCGCCGACTCACGCACCCGGCGATTCGTCCATTGTTCGTCCCTGAAACACCCGCCGCATCAGTGACCGTATCGTCTGAGGTCATCACCTGAGCGAAGAAATTGGGGTCGATTAACAGTTGGCCGGGTAGAGTCTGGACCCGCTGCGCACCCACAATAGACGAACGCGCCGCTCGATACCGAGACAAACTCTATATATCAGTTCAGTCGTCTCGAACCGATCACCTACATCGGCCTGTACCAGTCGATCGGACTGTAGAGTACCCAACGAAGGCTTATCCAGTGTGTACCAGTGGACTCAGCCGAGTACATGACAGACCCATACGACCGGTCGGATCGCTTCGAGTTACTCGCGGCCTGCGACGCGGAGACGCTCGTCGCCCACGCCGACGCCGTCGTCGAGGGCGGCACGGAGGTTCGGGTGCTCCAGGCACCGACGCCGCAACTCGTCATGCAGCAGGTCGTCGAACCAGTCGCCCGCCAGCCGTTCAACCTCGGTGAGGTGCTCGTCACCGCAGCCGAAGTGGAACTCGACGGCGAGAAGGGATTCGCCATGCGTCCGGGGAAAGCCGAGAAACCAGCGCTCTCGGGGGCAGTCGTCGACGCCGCCGTCGAGGGCGACCACCCGCTCGCCGAGGAGATGGTCGGGTCGCTGTCGTCCGCGGCAGCCGAGCGCGACCGTGAACAGCGCGAACGCTGGGGCGAGACACGCCAGACCACCGTCGAGTTCGAGGAAATGGAGGACCACACGTGAGAGCCGTCGGCATGGACCCGGTTCACGACACACGCGCGTGTTTCCGGGCGCTCGTCGACGCGATGAGCCAACCCGGCACTGTCGCGACCTCGCCGACGGAACCGGCCGACCACGCGGTTCTGGCCACGCTGGTCGACCACGAGGTGACGTGTTCCACCCCTGACGAAACGATCCGAACTGCACTCGAAAACGAGGGCCGACTCGCAGAGGCCGACCCAGCGCAGGCGAGTATCGTCCACGCGCCCGACCCCGCCACCTGCCCCGTCGGCGATCTCACGACGGGGTCGCTCAAGGAGCCAAGCGACGGCGCGACCGTCGTCTACCGCGTCGAGGACCTGACACAAGAGCCCGAGACGGGGCAGACGGAGACGACGCTCGTCTTGTCCGGGCCGGGCGTTCCGGGACAGCGACGACTCGGAATCGACGGGTTCGCGCCAGCAGACGCGCAGGCGTTGGCGGGCGCACAGTCGTCCTATCCGCAGGGTGTCGATGCCGTGCTGACGACCGAGCAGGCAATCGCAGCGATTCCCCGGTCGGTCGAACTGGAGGTGGCGTAGATGGGATACGTCGCCGTCGAGGCCGGGGAGGACGTCATCCAGCGCGCCGAGGAACTGTTCGAGAAACAGCGCGTCGACGGGGAGAGCGACCAGCTGTCGGTCGAGCAGGTTGACGACCAGTTCTCGCGGCTCACCGCCCAGGCGATGAGCGAGGGTGGCCTGTACGCGCCGCGACTGGCCGCAATTGCAGTCAAGCAGGCTCAGGGCGACACCGCAGAAGCCGCGTTCCTGTTGCGAGCATACCGGTCCACGCTGGAGCGATGGGGGTCGAGTCGACCCGTCGAGACAGCGGAGTTGTTCACGACCCGGCGCGTCTCACCCGCCTACAAGGACGTGCCGGGCGGGCAGGTGCTCGGCGCGACGAAAGACTACACGCAGCGACTGCTCGATTTCGAGTTGACCGACGACGACGGGACCGACCCGACCGAGGAGTGGGACGCAGAGCCAGAAGACCCGCCACAGCTCCGGAACGTGATGGAGGTACTCCGCGACCAGGGGCTCGTCCACAATCCTGAAACGGGGTCGGACGAGGACCAGCCGGGGACGCCGTTCGACGCGACGCGGGAACCAATCACGTACCCGGCGCCGCGGGCGGCCGTCCTCCAGGAACTCGCTCGGGGTGAAACCGGGGCGGTGACCGCGCTCGGCTACAGCGAACTCCGCGGCTACGGCCAGGTCCACCCGACGCTGGGCGAAGTCCGTACCGGCGACCTCCCGGTGCGAATCGAGCATCCCTACACCGGCGACGAGGTGGAGGTGACGAGGGCGTCGGTGACCGAGACCGAGTGCGTCGTCCCGATCTACGAGAAGGCCGACGACCCGCAGTTCTCCTTCGGGTACGGCCTGGTGTTCGGCCGCAACGAGCGCAAGGCCATCGGGATGAGCATCCTCGATGCAGCGATCCAGCTGGACGGCGACGCGCCAGCTCAGGATGCCGAGTTCGTCCTCGATATCGTGGACGGCATCGATTCGTTCGGGTTCATCGAACATCTCAAACTCCCCCACTACGTGACGTTCCAGAGCATTCTCGACCGCATCCGGTCGATCCGGGAGCGAACTGCCGCCGCGTCGAGCGGTGATGATGCGCCAGTCCAGGAGGTGAGCGCCGATGACTGACGGGCGCAGCGTCGTGCCCGACGCCGAGTCGGTCGACGACCTGCTCGACGGCGTCGCCGACGATGGCCTCGCCGGGTACAACTACGCGTACCTGGACGAACACACCAAACGCGAGGTGCGACGGGCGACGCTGAAAGCCATCGCACTGCCCGGGCATCAGGTCCCGTTCGCCTCCCGGGAGATGCCGCTGGCCCGCGGCTGGGGAACCGGTGGCATCCAGACCTCGCTGTCGCTGCTCGGTCCCGAGGACGCGTTCAAGGTCATCGACCAGGGAAGCGACGAGAGCGTCAACGCGGCGAACATCCGGCGGCTGGCGAGTCGCACCGCGGACGTGGAGACGACGACCGACGCGACCGACGCCTCGGTCATCCAGACCCGTCATCGTATCCCCGAGGAAGTTCTGGACGACGACCAGATTCTCGTCCTGCAGGTGCCGATTACCGACCCGCTCCGGCGGGTCGACGGCAGCGACGACGCGAACCGGCGGCGACACGCTCACAAGAACTACTCGAAGATGTGGGTCGCCCTCTACGAGAACGTCGTCGAGTACGGCGAAATCAAACTCTCCTCGCGGTATCCGGTGCTGGTCGACGACCGCTATCTGATGGACCCATCGCCCATCCCGCGCTGGGACGTGCCGAAACTCGACGACGCGGACAACCTCTGCCTGTTCGCGGCCGGTCGGGAAGCACGCATCTACGCGGTCCCGCCACACACCGAGGTCGAACCGCTGGCGTTCAAGGACCGCCAGTTCCAAGTCGAGCGGTTCCCCGACCAAGCCTGCGCGAATTGCGGCAGCGAGGACACGTTCCTCACGGAGGTCGAAACCGACGATGGCGACCGCCGCTACGCTTGCAACGATACATCCTTCTGTGAGAAGCGAAGGGCGAACCCGGACTTGTCGAAAGCCCACCACCGTGACGGGAACGACCACGCCTGGGGACCGGCGACCGACCCCAGCGTGCCAGATGGACCGACCGAGAACTCCGAAGGAGGTGAGCGCGAATGACGGTCCTCGACGTTGCGAACCTCACCAAAATCTATGGCGACGCCTGTGGCGAGTGTGTTGACAACACCGGACCGTCGGTCGGCGACAACCAGTGCCCGGTCTGTGGGAGTGTCGTAGCCTGTGCTGACGTCGATTTCCAGTTGCACGACGGCGAAGTGCTGGGCATCGTCGGCGAGTCCGGCAGCGGCAAGTCGAGCCTCGCGGAGATGCTGGCGCTCGATCTGGACGCCACAGCTGGCGACGCCCGGTACCATGCCTACGACGGCAACATGCTGTCGGCGGACTATCAGGCCCGACACGAACTCCAGAACCAGCACGTCGGGATGGTCCACCAGCACGTGCAGGACGGACTCGAACTCTCCTTCTCCGGCGGTGGCAACGTCGCTGAGAAGTTGCTGGCGGCGGGCTGGCGACACTACGGCGACATCCGTGACCGCGTCGAATCTCTCTTCCGCGAGACGGAGGTGCCGGTCTCGCGGATGGACGACGCGACCGAGACCTACAGCGGTGGGATGCAACGGCGTATCCAGATCGCGAAGGCCATCGCCAACGACCCCGGCCTGGTTGTTCTCGACGAGCCAACGACGGGACTGGACGTGAGCGTCCAGGCGCGCGTCCTCGACATGTTCCGGGGGCTCCAGCGCGAACAGGACGTGGCGACCATCGTCGTGTCCCACGACCTCGACGTGATTCGGCTCCTCGCCGACCGGACGCTGGTGATGCGACACGGCCGGGTCATCGAGACCGGGCTGACCGACCGCATCATGGAGGACCCACACCACGAGTACACGCAGACACTCATCAATTCAGTTATATGATTCTCGACATCGACACCGTCTCGAAGACATTCGAGATGCACATCATCGACGGCAAGACCGTGCCCGGGCTGGCAGACGTGAGTTTCACGGTCGACGACGGGGAGTTCGTCGCCGTCGTCGGCGAATCCGGCAGCGGCAAATCCTCGCTGTTGAAGTGCATCTATCGCACCTACGAACCGTCGGCCGGCGCGATTCGCTTCCAGACCGAGGGAGGCGAGGTCGACCTGGCGAACTGTTCGGACCGCGAGGTGCTCGCGGTGCGGGGCAGCGAGTTGGGGTACGCTTCGCAGTTCCTCAACGAGATTCCGCGCGTGCCCGCGGTCGACGTGGTGGCTCGGCCCATGTGGGAACAGGGGATGGACCGCGAGGCCGCCCGTGAGCGAGCGCGAGAGCTGTTGACTGCGCTGGACCTGCCCGCAGAACTGTTCGACGCGTATCCGGCGACGTTCAGCGGTGGCGAGCGCCAGCGCGTCAACTTCGCGCGGGCGATCGCGCCCCAGCCACGACTGCTCTTGCTCGACGAACCGACGAGCGCGCTCGACCCGGAGACGCGAGCCAGCGCACTCGAACTGCTCGACGACTACCTGCCAGCATCGACCACGGTGGTCGGTGTGTTCCACAACTACGACGTGGTCCAGCAGGTCGCCGACCGCGTGGTCGTCCTCGACGACGCGCGGCTCCAGCAGGTCGTCGATATCGCGGACTACGACCCGGAGGTACTCGCATGACCATGCCGAACCAGCAGATAGCACAGTCGTACTGCCTGACGAACGCCCGCGTGGTCACACCCGACAGCGTGCTAGAGGGGGGTGTCCGCATCGAGGGGGACCGCATCGCTGCAATCGGTTCGGAGGTCACTCCCGAGCGCGGTGACGACGTGGTCGACGCCGACGGGCAGTACCTGTTGCCTGGCCTCATCGACCTCCACGGCGATGACATCGAGGGTCACCTCCAGCCACGGAACGGGGCGCGGATGGACACCGCGCTGGCGCTGGGTGCTGCGGACCGCTCGAACGTCGCCGCCGGCATCACGACGAAGTACCACGCTATCGCCTTCGAGAACGACCCGGACGAGGGTCGGACGACTGAACTCGCCGCGGAGTTGACCGAGGCCATCGAGAGCGCCGACTCGTGGATGGCCGACCACCGCATCCACGTCCGGTGTGAGGTCACCCAGGACGAGGCCGTCGAAGCGGCAATCCGCGACATGCAGCGCGACGCCGTCGACCTCGTCTCGGTCATGTCCCACGTGCCAGGGAAGGGCCAGTTCGCCGATGTCGAGGCGTTCAAGGCGTACTACGAGACCTCGGACCGTCACACGGTCGAGGAGGCAGAGCGGTTCATCGAGGAGCGAACGAGCATGTCGAACGACGAGATCCGCGACCGTGTGGACCGGGTCATCGAGCAGGCACACGAAGACGGCGTCGTCACGGCCTCACACGACGACGAGGACCCCCAGGAGGTCGAACGCCTCCACGACAGCGGGGTCGACATCGCCGAGTACCCCATCACACTCGACACGGCCAAGCGCGCCAACGAACTCGGCATGACGACCGTGATGGGCGCACCAAACCTCGTCCGTGGCGAGAGCCAGTGGGGCAACCTGACGTCGATGGCGACCATCGAGGCGGGCGTCCTCGACGTGCTCTGTGTGGATTACCATCCAATGTCACTGTTGGCCGCACCCTTCGTCGAGACCGGCGAACCGCTTCCCGACCGCGTGGCCCGGGTGACGAAGAACCCGGCCGACGCCGTCGGCCTGTCAGATCGGGGTCGTATCGAAGAGGGCGCACGAGCCGATATCGTGCTCGTCGACACCGCGGAGACGCCGACGGTCACCCGTGCGTTTGTCGACGGCCAAGCGGTCTATCTGGCCGAGGGTGACCGATGAGTCTCGGCGCGGCGATGGACGTGCGATTCGGGGCGACCGTCGAGGAGTTCGTCCAGTACCTCGTCGACCTGGGCCTCGACCACGTCGAACTCACGACCGAGTACCTGCAGGGCCACCCGGACGCACCGTCCCCCGAGCGGGTCGGTGAGATCGCAACGGAGTACGGTGTCAGCGTCACGTACCACGCACCCTTCCGAGACTGGAACCTCGGGAGTTTCAACGACGACTCGGCACAGGCTGCCGTCGATCAGGTCACACGAGCGCTCGATGCTGCGTCGACGGCCGGTGCCGGTGCCGTGGTCGTCCACGGCGGCTCGGTCCCGCGACGCTACCCCGACTGGGTCCGGGAGACAGGTCGGCAGAACGCCATTGAGTCGCTTCGAGCGTGTGCCGAACACGCCGCGGATGTGGGCGTCCCGCTCTGTCTGGAGAACCAGCCGTTCGACGACCGGGACGAACGCCACACCGTCGGGCCGGACGCGCTCGCGGAGACACTCGACGCCATCGACGTCGGCCCAGACGCACTGGGAATTACGCTCGACGTGGGCCACGCGTCGGTCAACGGGACCGACTGGCGCGAGTACGTCGAGCGGTTCGGCGACCGTATCACCGTCTGTCACCTCCACGACAACAATGGCGAGAGCGACGCCCACAACCCGCTCACTGAGTACGAGCCAGTCGTCGACGCCGTCGACGCGCCCTACAACGTCTTCGAGACGAAGACCGTGGACGACGTGGCGGTGTGTCTGGGTGCCGACAGCGACCGCGTGCCCACTGCCCAGCCATGACGTACGACGCAGTCGTCTTCGACAAGGACGGCGTCATTGTCGAGCCGACGGACCGCGCCGTCATCCGGGAGGCAATCGAAGATACTTTCGCGGCCTTTGGCGTCCCGTCGCCCCCGTTGGCACTCGTCGAGCGGTTCCTCGACCAGGGGACGGCACGGGACGTCCTCGAAGATCGGTACGATATCGACCCCAAGGCGTTCTGGAACCGCCGGGAGCACACCGCCTCACGGGCCCAGGTCGACGCCGTCCGACGCGGCGAGAAGACGCCCTACGACGACCTCTCGGCGCTGTCGGCGTTGTCGTCACGACTCGGCCTGGTGAGTAACAACCAGCGGATGACCGTCGAGTTCGTCCTCGATCACTTCGACATCGACTACTTCGAGACGGCGTACGGTCGAGAGCCGACGCTGACCGGAGCCGCTCGCAAGAAGCCCAGCCCTCACTATCTTGAACGCGCGCTGGAAGACCTCGAGGCCGACACCGCGCTGTACGTCGGCGACTCGAACGTCGACATCGAAGCCGCACACCGGGCCGGTATCGACTCGGCGTTCATCCGCCGACCACACCGTGAGGACTACGACCTGGAGCGGGAGCCGACCTACGAGCTGTCGACGCTGACCGACCTGACCGACCTGGTCGAGTTGGCGGGCTAGTCGGCACCAGCAGTCGATTTTGCGGACAGTGAGCCGTCAGCGGTGGTCGTCCAGAACAGATAGACACCGCCGACGCCGAGCAGTGCACCGACGCCGAGCGTTGGCATGGCGAGCGCGTAGCCACCGATGTCCAGCGCCGCGCCGAACAGCACGGGGGAGACCATACCGGGGAGCATTCCGAGGAACGCCTGGAGCGAGAGCGCCGTCCCGAGTTGCTCGTCGTCGACGGCGACCGTGATCGCAGTCGACGTCGGTGCACTGTCCATCGTGAGCACGATCCCGTAACCGATGACGACCGCAGCGAGCACCGACAGCGACTGCCAGGCGAGACTCCCGAGCAGGAACGTTCCCGCGCCGCTGAGCGCCAGTCCGACGGCGATTACTCGGAGGCGGCCGACACTGTCGCTCAACCAGCCGCCCGCGATGTTACCGACGCCACCGGCAGCCGTAACCAACCCCGCCAGGAGTCCCGCCGTGGCGACCGGTGTCGCCGCCGCGCCGACGGCAGCCGTCGACACGAGAAACGCCGGGAGCCAGTTTCGAATGCCGAACAGCTCCCAGTTGTGCGCGCTGTACACACTGACACCGGCGAGAAACGAGCGGTCTCTCAATAGCGAGAGGTCGAACCCGCTCCCGCCAAATTCCCGGTCTGGGTTGTCACGACCGAGCAGGAACATGAGTGGCCCCGCACAGAGTGCGAGCCCGCTCGTCAGGAGGATACCGGACCGCCAGCCGAAGCCAGCGGCGACCGACGAGGTGAGCACGAAGGAGAGTCCGCTGCTCAGCGAGAAGGCACCGACGTACACGCCCATGGCCGTCCCGCGACCGCTCGGCCCGAACCACTCGCTGACGAAGCGCATCCCTGGCACGTAGACGGCCGCCATCCCGAGGCCGCTGACGAACCGAAGGATAGAACCCCCGAGAAAGCCGTTGGCAACGGCACCGAACGCGATTCCGCCGAGTGCCGCCACCGTCGCACCGGCCGCGATGACCGATCGTGCAGCGTACCGGTCAGCGAGCACCCCGAACGGGATGACGCCGAGAAGATACCCAGCCTGAAACGCCCCGTAGACGACGCCAGCGTGGACGCCGCTCAGTCCCCATCGCTCGACGACTGTCGGCAGGACTGCCGAATAGTTGAACCAGAGCAGCCCCGACAGCAACAGGGTCGTGCTCGCGACCGCCAGCATCTGGGTGTTCGTTCGTCCGCTCCATCCGTCGCTCGACCGGTCGGCGGTTGACGACATTGGTGAGGTCGGTCAGGGTCATTCCGTTGTCGGTCTCCGCGCCTCGATGGTCGCGGCGACGACGTACTCGCTCAGGTCTCGCTGATCGTCCCACTCGCTGATGAACGCGGCGCTGTCGTCTTTCGGCGCAATCTCAATGTCGACGAATCCAGCGTCGGCGAGCAGCTGCTCGATGGTCTCGACGGTCGAGGCACCGGCGATGCAGGCCGTGAGCGAGTCGGGGTCTCGCCGGACCGAATCGGGAAGCGAGGCAGTCAGCACCACGTCCGAGACCGCGAGTCGGCCGCCGGGGACCAGCGCGCGGAACGCCTCCGCGAAGACCTGGCCTTTGGCCGGCGAGAGGTTGATGACGCAGTTAGAGATGACAACATCGACACACTCGTCGGCGACGGGCAGGTGTTCGATCTCGCCGAGGCGGAACTCAACGTTCGGCGCGTCGTTTTTCGCGACGTTGTCGCGCGCCTTCTCGACCATCTCGGGCGTCATGTCGACGCCGATGACCCGACCCTCGGCACCGACCTCCTCGGCGGCGAGGAAACAGTCGAAGCCGGCACCGGAGCCCAGGTCGAGTACAGTCTCGCCCGCTTCGAGGTCGGCGATGGCCTTCGGGTTCCCACAGCCGAGTCCGAGGTCAGCGCCGTCCGCGACCGACTCGGTGTCGTCACTGCTGTAGCCGAGTTGCTCGCTGTCCGTGCCGATCGAGTCGTCACAGCAGCCGTCGTCGCTCTCGTCGGTCCCATCACAGCAGCCACTCCGACTGTCGTCGGTGGCAATATCGGCGTAACGCTCGCGCACGAGCCGGCGCTGTGCATCGTCGTCACGGGTCGCCGCTCCCTCGTCTGGTGCCTCACTCATCGTTGGTCCGAATGGTGTCGAGCGTCTCCAGCAACTGTTCGGCATCGGCAGTCAGTTCGTAGTACCGCCAGGAGCCGTCTTTCCGCCGCGACACCAGCCCCGCCGAGTACAGCCGCGAGAGTGCCTGACTGACGGCACTCTGGCTGAGGCCGACCGCGGCTTCGAGGTCACAGACACAGACGTCACCCTCGGCCGCACCGATGCGACGAACCAGTTCGTAGCGAGTGTCGTTGCCCAGCGCCGAGAGCAACTGCACGTCGGCCACCAGTAGCTTCTCGTCAACCGCCGGCAACGCTTCACAGCACCCAGCGCCTGACGCCGATCCGGTCTGTTCGCTCGACTGTGCCCCGTCTTCCGCAGTCTCTCCAGACATATTAATAATTGCTAATATCAGTAGCTGCTAATATAGCTCTTGCGGGTGACTCACCGACACTGACGACGGACACCGTCACTCGGCCCAGCCACAACGTGCGAAACCAGCGGAGCTTCAAATCAGGGACCCCTGTGGGCAGATGATGGCAACCTTCGACGCAGTCTGTTTCGACATGGACGGAGTCACCGTCGAGACGGCCGCTGCCTGGTACGAGATCGAACGGAACCACGTTCTCCCGAGTGCAATCGCGACGGGCAACCCGCCACCGGACGCCATCCGCGCACTCGGCGTCGATGACGCGTACGACCGGCTCCGCTCACTCGACGGCATCACGCTCGCCGTCGACCGTGAGACCTTCAGGGCCCTCTACGAGGAACGGGTCGACGAGGTGTACCGTGAGCGAGCGACGCTCATGCCGGGGTATCTTGACCTCCTCGAGACGCTCGCTTTCGACGGCCTCGCGCTCGGACTCGTCTCCGCCTCCCAGCGTGCCTGGGTCGAAATCGTGCTCGACCGGTTCGACCTCCACGACGCCTACGACAGGGTCGTCGGTGCCGACGATATCGAGGGCCCCTCGAAACCAGACCCAGGTATCTACGAGCACGCCGCCGAACGACTGGGCGTCGCACCCAAACAAACTGTCGCTGTCGAGGACTCACCCCACGGAATCGCCGCTGCGACGGCTGCCGGAATGTACTGCATCGCACTTCGAGGCGACGGCAACGCCGAGGCTGATCTTTCAGCGGCCGACACCGTCGTCACCGAGCCAGTTGCACTCCGGTCCGAACTCCGCGCCCTCACAACAAAATAACGGACGTGACCGACGAGCAAGCCGAGTCCATCGTAGCGGTTCACACGCTCGTTGCGAGAGCCGACGCAATTGCGTCCGTTCACTTCGTCTGGGCGTCCACCGATGTTCTGATTGCGACGGTCCTCCGCGGGGTGACCCCCATGGCCTACAGCTCGCGCCGATTTCTCGCCGCGGATCCGTTCAGGTAGTGACAACCACTCATAATTCGCTAACAACAATCACTGCCCGCGTCACAGACAGTGCCGTAGTCGACTCCTAGCTCCGCGTCAATCGTGTCGTTGCACCGTTCGAGGAGTGCCGTGAACGTCTCGGGACCCGACTGCTCCTCAGTAGCAGCGAGCGCTTTCCCTAGACGGTCCGCCTGAGTGAGGCTGTCCGGTCTGTCGTCCGATGTCGCGTCTGTGTCGGTCAACAGCACCCACCTCCGTTTGGCTGCGCAAATTGCTGTTCGAGATGGTCACTGACAATCTCGTCAGTTTCCCGGAGCAATTCGTTTAGCTCCTCTCTGGCAGTCCGGAACTCCGCGATGGTCTCGTTGTCAGCCATCTGGTCCTGCAGGTCACCGAGTTCCGCCATGAGGTCCTGGTCGAACTCGTTTTCCTGAAACTCAGTCTGTGTGCGCTCGAACTGTGTCATGAGCGCCGACGCGTCGTCGTCCGCCTGGAGTTGCTCACGTGCAGCGTCGAACCGCTGGTACTCGGGTGAGGCTTTGACTGCCTCGATGAACCGCGTGAGTTCCTCCTCAACAGCTGCCTGTGGCGACTGTTTCTCGCTCATGATGGGTCCGCCTCCAGCCGTTCAGCGTGACCAATCTCGTCAGGGAGCCCGGCGATGTCCCGTCCGAAGTCCGCGAGTTCGTCCGGGCCAGTCGGCTCGTCCCGCCGAAGCGGGGCAAGCATCGCTGGTACGTCGAAGCGGTCGTCGATCTGGTCGAGATAGGTCCCCTGCTGGCTCCGTCGCTGCTCGAAGAAGGCGTTGTCACCGTACTCGTCGGGAAGCAGGTAGTTCACCGCGACGAGTGAGGTTTCGATGTCGACCTGGTCCCGGAGGTCTTTCGCAGCGCGATGGGCTTCGACCATCGGCGTGTACTCCGGATACATGACGAACACGAACGAACTCTGGGCGGGGTCGCGCATCGTCTCGATAACGCGGTCGTACTTGTCGCCGGAGCCGTCCGCTGCGTCCTTGGTCAGCGACCCGAGGTCCATGAACCCCTTCCAGTCGGACGGGAGTTCGAGTAGTCGCAGTGTGTGCCCAGTCGGTGCCGTGTCGAAAACGACGACATCGTACTCGTCGCTGTCTAGGTAGCCGACGAACTTCTCGAGGGCCGCCATCTCCTCGGCACACGGGGAGTCGAGTTCCTCTTTGACCTGCGCTTTGGCGGTCTCGGCGTCCACGTCGGCGTCGTCCGCGAACGATTCCTCGACCTGATCGAGCATCTGCTGTTTGTACTCCTCGAGTGCCCTATCCTGATCGATGCGTGCAGCATGGAGTCCACTGGACCCAACTGGTGTCGGGTCGTGGCCGACAGTCGTCCCAAAGACGTCCTGGAGATGGGAGGCAGGGTCAGTCGTCACGATCAGCGTGTCGTAGCCCTCATCGGCGAGGACCGTCGCAGTCGTCGCTGCCATCGTACTCTTCCCGACTCCGCCTTTGCCGGTGAAGAAGAGATAGCGAGTCTCGTCTTGTGGGCGGAGCTGTTCCATGACCGCGTCGCGGTCCACGGTGCGATCCAACGACGCCGACTCGCTCGCGCTCGCGGTCGATTCGATATCGACCGTCGGGTCTGCCTCCTCGTAGAGGACTGCCGCGACATCGGCGAGCAGGTCAGTACCGGTAATCTCGCCGGGCTGGAGCGGATAGGTGATAACTGGCTTATCCTCGAAGGACGCTTCGACGCGGTCGATAACCGCCTGTTCGTCGGCCCACTTGTCCTCGAAGAACGGGTCCTCACAGACTTCCTCGGGGAGATAGCCGTTGACGACCATGAGATCGGTCGAGATGCCGAGATCTGCCAGGTCTGCCGAACTTCGCTCAACCTCGTTGATAGCGGCATCCTCGGGCCGGCCGACGAATACAAACGAGGTCCGGTCCTCGTCGCCAAGCGTGTCGATGGCGGCCTCGTAGCGCTCTTTGGCGTCCTGCATCGACGCAGCAGGACCGATACAGGTCGCGCCGCCGTCTTCGAGTTCCTCGTTCCAGCCACTCGGGAGTTCCATCAGCCGGATGGTGTGTCCGGTCGGCGCCGTATCGAAGACGACCACGTCGTGCTCCGGCTCGTCCATGAACTCGACGAACTTGTCGAAAGCCGCGATTTCTTCGACACAGGGGCTGTCGAGTTGTTCCTCGACGGTCTCTAACTGCTCGTCGTCGAGCAGTTCCCGCATCGGGTCGAGCGTCCGGTCGCGGTACTCCTGAGCTGCTTCGTCGGGGTCGATTTCGATCGCCGACAGGTTCGCAACGTCGTCGAGCGACGTGATGGAGTGACCGATCGACTGGCCGAAAATATCGGACAGGTTCGGCGCGGGATCGGTCGTGACGAGCAGTGTGTCGTGTCCCTCCTCGGCGAGCCATGCGGCAGTTGCACAACTGACCGTGCTCTTGCCGACGCCGCCCTTGCCGCTGAAGAAGACGAATTCGGTTTCCTCGCTGTCCGGAGCGACGATATCCTTCGGGTGGGGCTGTTCCATCGGGATTACGCCTCCCGCTCCTGTCGCGTGTCGATAGCGTCTGTCAGTGCATCGTACGACAGATACTCGCCTTCGGCGATGATGTCGCCGTCGGCGACCGTGATCGGGAGGACGTCTGGCCCATCCGATTCGACTTTCTCGTGGACGGCCTCGTGCTCGAGGAACCGCTGGATGTCAGCCGACATATTCGCTCGCTCGACCGTGACGTCGCTGTGTTCGTCGCCGAGTCTCTCGACCGTGTTCGTAAACCGAACCAGTTCCTTGTCGGGATCCGGTCCGCATACACCAGTGCTACAACACATCGCTTCCTCGAAGATCGTTATTTTAGTCATCGTTGAATCGTTTAGAGTTGCGTCAACCACTGTGATGCCGCTTCTCGGCTGAAAGGCCCGCTATTTCGGCCAGTGGTAGATTGCGGCTGCGCGGAGTCAACGAGTCAACGATTTAGATTCTACTAAAATAAGTCTATTGGAGAAAGACAGCGCTGGTCCAGTGCAGTTGCGCGAGCACGATATGGCGGGCGCTATATCGGGCCTTAGCGTAACTGTGCTATGCTCAACGCCAAACCATTATTTTGACTGCTGTTCAATTGAGGAGTATGGCAACCAACGAGCGCCTTCGTCGGTATCTGTCCGATGAGATGGGGAGCTGTCGCGATGATGATCTCGAACAGCGCGTAAACGAGCTCGAAACGCTCGATGAAGATGTCTCTGCAACGCTTGCGTCCGATATCGAACTGTTATCCGCACTGTCGAACGATACCCGATACAAAATCGTCCGACTTCTTCATGCAGCCGATTCCGATCTCTGTGTCTGTGAGTTCGCGCCCCTGCTCGACGTGAGTGATAGTGCGATCAGCCACGCACTCTCGAAACTCACGGACGCTGGTTTGATCAAGCGCCACAAAGACGGGAAGTGGCGGAAATACGAAACGACGAAGCGAGCGACTGCGCTGCTGGTCGCAATCGATGGGTCACGGTCTGTCGAGCAATAGTCCGTTTCGGACCGCTATATTGGGAGCTATTGAGACACACATAGTTCACACACGAGCGATAAAACCAGTGTCGTTAGATAATACATCTATGGTAGATGATTCGACGATGAAGTTCGGCTTCGTCTGTGTCCAGAACGCTGGCCGTAGTCAAATGTCGACGGCGTTCGCCGAGCGCGAGCGCGACCGTCGTGATCTCGAAAATAGTGTTGAGATCATTACTGGTGGGACGCATCCAGCCGACTCCGTCCACGAGGAGGTCGTGACGGTCATGAGTGAACTCGATATCGATCTCTCGGACCGGAAGCCGCGGGAAGTCTCGACGGCAGAACTCGAATCGTGCGACGTTGTCGCGACCATGGGTTGTTCGACGCTCGAACTTGATGCCGAGGATGTCGACATTCGTGACTGGGCACTGGACGATCCCGACGGCGAGGATCTCGACCAGGTCCGTACAATCCGGGATGACATTGAACAGCGAGTGACGGACTTGTTCGACGAACTCGAAACTCGGCTCGTGAAGTGAATGGATTCTGGAGAGTATGACGCGTTACAGCTGGTTTTGAGAGGTTTAAACTTCTTAGTAGACTTTTGATTACAATCTATACCTGTCGAAGAAAGACACGCATCAAAAACCACCCTCCGAGATTGTGGGAAGTTGAGACTACAGTGGGTTTAGCGGGGCTGTAATGCGTGGTTTCGGCTGGTTCAGTGATCGGGAACTGGCTCAGATTGCTCTCCAAACGGCTATTCCTATTGGAAATCCAACTACATACGCGAATTTCGGCGGCTTCCGACAGCGTTGCCACTCAGACGCCGCGCTAACACGGGTAAAACCTCTCTCTATCCGATTCCGGTTTCCTTCTTCAACAGCGTCAGCGTGTTGTCGGCCGTCACAATTGGCGAGTGTTCGTATTCACCAGTCAATTCGACCTGCACAAGCAGGTCCACCGCTCGCCAGATCGAGTACAGCAGACACGCGAACGCGAAGTAAAAGAACCGGAGACCGAAGTCTTTCGACGTCGTTGCGGCCATGAACCTCTTGATCGATTTGTAGCCACTTTCGATCTCCCAGCGATAGCCGTACTCGGTAAGGAACCCACTACTGCGATTCGTCATAAACACCGAGTACTGCCGGTGATCCTCGTGCTCGGAGTCCTCTTTCCGACGGTAGATCAGCGTTGTCTCGTGCCATTCGTTCTTCCCGAGATGGAGCTTCCGGTCGGTTTCGTGTTGGTCCTGACCCCGTGGAGCAACCGCTTGGCCTGGGCTTTCTCGCTGGTCTGCATCCGTTTCGGGACGACGTACGAGAGCCCACGCTGACTGATCATCTCCAGAACGTGCTGACTATCGAACTCCCGATCCATCAGCACGTTATCAACGAGAACCAGCTCCTCGGCAGAATCCAAGAGGTCTTTGACGATTTCTAAGCGGGACTCACCCTTCCGAACTGGCCGCGCGTCAAGGACGATCGGGACGGCGTTGCCGACTAATTGGACTGTCGCCCACTGGTAGGCGTACTCGTCAGTTTTCTCCTTCGTGCCGATGATTTCGTCTTCGTGGCCCGTTCTATCGCCGGTGAAGGGGTCAGCTTCGGTGATATCGATTGCGACGATCCCGGCTCGGAAGAACTCCTCTGTCTCCGCGACTTCGCTCAGGAGCCTGTTGACGGCCTGTCGGTACATCTCGCGGATCTCCGCGATGGAGAGGTCACGAATGTGTTCTCGATGGGAATGACCTAACGGCGTTCGCTCACGAGTCGACTCGTAGGTGAAGCTACGAGCGCCCTCGTTAGCAGCCAGCCGCTCGCGAAGTCCGAGATACGTCTGTAAGTCCCAGTAGGCGTTCTCGTGAATCTCACAGCTGTCGCCACGATTCAGTGAGAACGCCGGGAAGACGACGTGACTGACGTGGTCCGTAACCGTTGCCGCTTCGTCAAGGACAGCTTGCTCGTCCAGATCTGATTCGTCCTCTTCGTCACCGTGAGATGGGAGGTGCCGTTCTGGTTCGCGCGGAACGGCGACATCTGCGTTCTGGGCTTTAACAAGTATGGTCCGCGCAGCTGTCTCGACTGTACCACGAAGCTCGGCAGTGAACCGTTCGTGCCAACTGCGCCATAGCGTTGATTGGTCCGGTACTGTTTCCAGACCCAATTGCTCGCAGAGTTCTGGACGACACTCGATATACTCAACGAGTGCTGTCTCATGCTCCCACCCGTGACACTCCATCAAGACAAACATGCGAAAGAGCGTATCCATTTCGTAGCGAGTCGACTCTGCGTAGCGGTCGTGCGCGTCGAATTCGAAATACGCTAGCGGGAGTACACAGACGAAGTTCTCGACCGATTCGTGACAGTCATGTCTGAACCAGGTCTGCGAAACTGTTCGGATGTCGGACTCCACCCCGGCAAGTGAGCTTCGCTCGTACAACGGCGTCGTATCGTATACTGGCCAGTCAGCGTGTGGTCGGTTTGCGATGCGCCGGAAGACACTCCGGCGAGACTCACAAGTTGCAGCCACTACAAAATACTAATTGGGATATTAGCAAGAAATTTGTCAAACGTGCTCGATTTGGATAGTAAACCCCCATGAGGTATTCTGGGTTGATTGAGCTGTACTTGTCGATATATCTATCAACGTTTTAAATTGGTACGTGCCTGTGAGAAGACAACTCTCACTTTCGCCGTAAGCGAAAAGATTTAGCAGGCGAGTACTTCGTGAATTAGATGGAATCTCAGATTCCTGATAAGTGGCTGCTTGGCCGACTCCGCCAGTGATTCGCCAGCAACCGGGTTCTGCGTTTCCATAGCCGGAATTTTCTGGGACGAGGACGTATTTTCCGGATTCGCTGAATGTATTTTCGAAATGCGCGTTTCTGATATCCCCCACTATCACAGGATCTTCCATAGTGTTGGGGAGAGTTGTTCTTAATTGAGGAGGATGATTTTCTGTAGCTAGAGGGTTAATAGCCTCCACATTTGGTTTGATTGGGAGATCTGTAGGAACTGTAATAGAAGTGATCGAGACATTCACACGACTACCGCCAGAAGTTGGATTATTATCTTTTTCCATACTTGTTGAGGTAGTAGTGGTTTCGGACTCCGATGGTGTCGTTTCTGACGCTAATTGAGTCGTACACCCGGCTGTGGCACTCATTCCGGCGAGTCCGAGGAATCGCCGCCGATTCATACGCGAAACATCCACCAACAGGACAAAACGCTTCGGGAAGGTCAAACAACGGTATGCCTAACTCTACTAATAGTTAATTCGCACATCTACTTAATGGTCGTTGTGAGCGTGGGTGGCGTGTAATTAAGGTGCGTATCAAAACCATCCTCCGCAATTGTGCCCGGTTGTGAACACTACTGCGGCCCGTATCCGTGGCAAACGTTTATGGTTTCCAGTTTCGTAACTCTATACAAGATGAGCTACGATACAGAGCACGTGCGAAACGCGGGGGACACTCCGGGAACAATCACTGGTATCCCGACGTTCGCTGAATTACTTGAAAACCCGTCCCTCGCGGACCTCTATACATCGATTAGACAGGCAGGGACTGCAACAGGTCCCGAACTCGTCGAAACAATGACGGTCTCCAAAAAGACGGTGTACGGCTACCTCCATAAACTGGAGCAAGCAGGCCTGATCAGCAAAGTTGGTGACGAGACCGGAACTGCCGTATACACCGCTCAGGAGTTCGAACTAACGTTGACGGTTCGTGAGACGGAAGTCTCGATCACTCCCAAGATCATCGAGGTAATCGCCCAGAAGAACGAGTACCCAGCGATCGAACGAGTCCTCGAAGACCACGGAATCGTCACGTTCGCGCTCGCATACGATCTCGTGAACGCACACAGTGAGGGCGATGTCACAATCCGGCAAATCGCGAGCCTCACAGATTTGTCTCCTGGAACTACGTATGACCTCGTCGAAGCGCTCTATTCAATCCTCAATCTCGGTGATGACGGTTCGACCCCGACGACGTACACACCGGATGAGTTCGATGCGGACGAGGACGATCTCCTCGGGGAATACGTCGATAAGTGAACCGAGCGAGGATGTATACGGCGAACATTGCAGACACGGTGATGTTTCGGAACTTGGGGAAGCAACCCAGTTCACACCTACAATCGCTCAAGAGTGCCGTAGAGGAGGCTGGAACGGAAATTTGGGTGCCAGCAGCGGTCTACCACGAGTTGGCGGATGCCGGGAGTGCCGACTCACCGACGAACCCGTACCTCGATACGGCTATCGAAGAAGGATGGCTTCGGGTAGCCCCACCGCTCCCAGGTGATCGTACAGAGGGATTCGATAATAGCGCTGGACCGGTAGAGAAAGCACGGTTCGTTGCAGATAGGTTTCTCAACCAGCAGAGCAAGTATCCAGAGACGAACAACTGGCAGGATGCGGCGTTGGTCGCGTTGGCAGTTCGATTATTCGATGCGAATGCTCGAATCCGTGTGATCACCCACACAGCGGACGAAAATCTGGCAAAGGCGTGCGCTCGTATTCCTCCCGAATTCGGATACTACGACATCAAGTCCCGATACTACAACCCACCCCAAACCGCGAAGGTTGAGTTTCCAACCGTAGGCCAGCTCACGTGGAATGAGTAGCGAACATTTCGGCAGTTGGACCAGATCAGCACGCCCATTCGCGATTTTAATCTCACCGTCAGCGCGATGTACTGGTCGCTGTGGAATGAGTCGCCCTCCCGGCTTATCTGTGGTTAGGAGTAAAATCGACAAAATGTGAAGGAGTACCTCGTCCATCGCCACAAAGCGGTCCGGGAACCGTATGCATTGAGACGATCAGTCTCACCTACTGTCGCAATTGGAAGTTGAGACTACAGCAGGTATAGCGGGCCTGTAATGCGTGGAATCGGCCGAATCGAAAAGGAGAATCTGCTTCAGATCGCTTTCTGAACGACCGTTCCTGTTTTGCAGGCAACTATTCCAGCGGATTTCCGAGACTCTGGATAGTGTCGCCACTCAGACGCTGCGCTCTCACGGAGAGAGGCCCCCTCGCTATCCGATTCCCGTTTCCTTCTTTACCAGCGTCAGCGTGTTATCAGCCGTCACGATCGGCGAGTGTTCGTACTCGCCGGTCAACTGTACCTGCACAAGCAAATCAACTGCCCGCCAGATCGAGTACAGAAGACACGCAAACGCGAAGTAGAAGAACCGCAGGCCGAAATGCTTCGAGGTCGTCGCACCCATGAACCGCTTGATCGATTTGTAGCCGCTCTCAATCTCCCACCGATAGCCGTACTCGGGAAGGAGCCCACTCTTTCGATTCGTCATGAACACCGAATACTGCTGATGATCGGTGTGCTCGGAGTTCTCTTTCCGTCGGTAGATGAGCGTCGTCGAGTGCCACTCGTTGTCACCGAGATGCAGTTTTCGATCAGTCTCGTACCGGTCCTTTCCCCGCTTGAGAAGACGCTTGGCCTGGGCTTTCTCGCTGGTCCGCATCCGTTTGGGCACCACGTAGGACAGACCGCGTTGACTCAGCATCTCCAGGATGTGCTGGCTGTCGAACTCACGATCCATCAGTACGTTATCGACATGAACAGCTGCCTCTGCCGAGTCCAAGAGGTCCTCGACGATCTCCTTGCGCGTATCGCCTTTCCGGACTGGGCGCGCATCAAGGACTATTGGAACAGCGTTCCCAACCAGCTGGACCGTCGCCCACTGGTAGGCGTACTCGTCCGTTTTCTCCTTCGTCCCGATAATCTCGTCTTCGTGACCCGCACGGTCGCCAGTGAACGGGTCAGATTCGGTAATATCGATCGCGACGATGCCGGCTCGGAAGAACTCCTCTGTCTCTGCGACACGGTGCAAGAGTCGGCAGACTGCCTGTCGATACATCTCCCGAATCTGCTCAATGGAGAGATCACGGACGTGCTCGCGATGGGCGTGGCCGAGCGGAGTCAGCTCCCGATTGGACTCGTGAATGAAACTCCGAGCGCCCTCATTGGCGGCTAAATTCTCACGGAGTCCGAGGTACGTTTGGAGATCCCAGTAGGCGTTTTCGTGGATCTCACACCGCTCGCCCCGGTCCAATGAGAACGCTGGGAATACAACGTCGCTGACGCGATTAGTGACGGTCTCGGCCTGCTCTAATACGGTCTAGTCGGATGAGTCCGATTCTGTATCCTCAGTATCGTATCTGCGGCTCTGTCGGTCTGGCTCACGCGGAACAGAAACACCCGCGTTTTGGGCTTTGATGAGTATGGTTCGCGCTGCTGTCTCGACGGTGTCTTGAAGTTCAGCCGTGAACCGATGGTGCCAGCTGCGCCACAGCGTGGATTGGTTCGGCATCGAGTTCAGCCCGATCTGTTCGCAGAAATCGGGGTGCTGGGTGAGGTATTCGACGAGGGCAGTCTCGTGATCCCAGCCATGGCATTCTTTCAGCAGGAACAGGCGAAACAGCGTTGCCATCTCGTAGCTCGTCGAGCCTGCATATCGGCCGTGGGCATCGAATTGGACGTATGCCAGCGGCACTGCGCGGACGAATTGATCAACACCATTGTGATCGTCATGCTGGAACCAGGGTTCCGCAACGAGGCGAACATCCGATTCCAGCGCGGGGAGTGACGTGCGTTCGAACAGCGGGCTCGACTCGTACGTGGGCCACTCAGCATAGGATAGCTGGGCGATCTGCCGGAAGACAGTGCGGCGAGACTCACGTGTTGGGGCCACAAAGGGACGGTGCCAACGACACGCTCAAGTATTCGTCTAACTGCTCAGTGCAGGGCAAGCACATACCAAGCCAAGCGACCACTTCTCAGAAGTTTGGTAGAAAGGCCGTGCAAGATATAGAGGTTCTATGCAGCATACCTTTGCCGACTGTTCAACCTCTGTCAGAAATACGGTGACCGACCGAGAGACTGTGTTCTCTTTACGTTGGTCGGGGCCTCATCAATTCCCGGGCTGGACATGGTTATTAGCTGGCTACAGTGAATCAGTATTCACAGTCTTGATAATATAGTACAAGTTATCGCAGACAATGTGGCTCAAATCGTTTACCATCTCCATTCGTGGTCTGGGTCACAGGCCGCCAATTCGTAGTGTTTGAATTATCTTTTATAAATCCTCTCTCCAATAAAGAGTCATATATGGTTATTTTAACAGCACAAATCCCAGAATGTCAAACCATCATAATGACCTCAACACGGAATCGAAATTTATTATATAGTGCAGTTCAAACAATTCTAATATGGAAACAACCGACTTTGTCACGACGTTGTTTCACGAACGCAATGATCCGGATAAGGTAACGGTGGCCTTCACTATGGCCCTCAAAGCAGTGAAAAAGGGGCATTCAGCCACTGTGATTCTAATGGCTGACGGGGTGCATCTTGGGAAGCCAGGCCATGCCGATGGGTTGAATATCGGAGAGCCGTTTCGTCCGGTTCCAGATCTGATGGAAGACTATCTCGAGGCCGGCGGTAGAGTCGCCGTCTGCGGAGCATGTATGGAACACAATGGCTTGAGTGAGGCTGACATTGATGAGAGATTTACTATCGTTGATGCGGATGAGACAATCGAACTAACCATGGATGCCCAGGGCGGTCTACAGATCACGTAAATAGAAGTAGTATCCATTTTGTGTATACTCAGTTCGTATCGATTCAAGAGCCGGACATCGGATGGATTTGTCTAAGATGTGCGCATCCCATCTTGCACCGGCACTCCCGTTTTATATATTTCCTGCCAGTAATCGCGTGACCGACTCAGAGGCTGAAGTCAACAGTCAGCCATCGCTGATTCCGTGCCAATCCAGATGCAGCAGCCCGTCAGTAGAACTGCGAATGCAGTACGCCGCACATCAAAGCCAGGACCGCCTGACTCGGCCAAGACAATAGATACTGGTGGAGGAATACTCTCGAAATTCCAGGAAATAAAACGTTGCGACGAAAACAGGCTTTTGAAGACGATAATATATCTTTACATTCCCACAACCCACATTGGTTAATGCAATGGTAGTAGAAACAGCAGAGCTACAATCGGAACTCGAAGCAAAGGGAGAACTGATGCTCGCAGTCTCAGAATTCGACGAACCACTGGAGATGCATCTCCATGATACGGAGATTGAAGAGGGTGTCATCACGATCGAATTGACCGATGGTGTCCTCACGTTCGATGTCGATGAAGTGGTGGCCTTCTGGCACCACACACACTCGCTCGCAGATTTCGGATTGGAGGACTGATCTCGGCGGTCGGTGAGTTACAGTCCGGCAGATTCAGTGTAAAGCCAAATAATCAGCACACTACGCATCCAGATGTGGTGTGCCGGTCTATTGACGACTGGCAAATGAGGAACCGACCTGAGCGTGCTGACTCCATCCCCTCCGTTCAGCAACTCCCGTCTGACAGATACTGCGCAACCCACGTTCTGGACTGCCTCAGCGCTTGCCCGCACTGTCAGAATCCAACAACGCCATCTCTTAACCAACACAACCACCATGACCTGCCGTGTGTTGGTTAACAGGGTGAGCCGACGGCAGACGCGCCGGCTCTTCGAGACGCTCGGTGACGCCTGGAACAACGGAGTGAACGTGTGATGAGCGACGTAGATCTCGACGTCGTCGAGACGCAGTTGGCCCAAGCGTATACGCGAGCATTGCAGCCCGCTGCCCGCGAGCATATTCACGCGGCGCTGGTGGAGCTAGATGACGAGGTCCCGACGGGGCTGGCTGAGTGTCCCAGCTGTGGGCGGGTTGGATTGCCTGAGCGGGTGCGGAAGCACGACTGGCAGCCTCGGTTAGCGATCTCGTGTGCAGAGTGGCTGCGCATGATGTACCAAGCCATTCTTACATCGGGCTTGGTCCCCCTACGAGAGATATGGTTGAATCAGGGCCAACCAGTCAAGCAGGGTTTGAAATAGCACTGAATGAACTGATCGTGCAAGCCTATCAGAACGGTCTCTCCCTCGATAATGGAGGGTTTGTTCTTCGACAAACCTCTGAAGACATACCCGATATGGAAGTCATGTTTTATCGCCTAACAGGCGACGCCTCTGAGAACTAGAAACTCTGTATTGACCAGAGCCCGTCAGACAATCCCGGGGAGATAGGAAGCCATATATTCGAGGATCCATGCCCGCCGATAATGAGCGAGCGCCCTCCCCTCAAAGAACAGGCAGCGACCCATCTCGAACAAGCTCTCAGCGCGGACGATCCCGGCACGAAGAACTTCCATATCCGGAGTGCGCTGCAGTTTGAGGAGTGCATCGAGGCGATTGAACAGGCTGACCACGCCCACGCAGACTGACGCTGCGTGACTGGGCCAGCGCTGTGAGAGGGTCGCCAGTCGGAGACACAGCTCAGCGGCCCGTGGTGCCGGCGGCCGGCTCGTATGCGCTACGCAGTGCTCCCGTCCCGAACTCGTCGATCACCCCACCAGTCCAGCCGATCCGTGGCTCAGTAGTACTCGCAGCGTGTGTACGCCTAGTTGGCCGACGTACTGTCTGTGGCCTGCTCGATAATCTGGAAAATTGGGAAGTCTTCGCGGTAATCAAAGGAGGCAAAGACAGCCTGGTGGCGCTCAGACGGGAACAGCAGCACAATAAGGTCATCGAAAAACAGCGATTGTGCGGTATATTGTGCTTGGTCCACTATCTGCCGAAACTGACTGCCTGAAATCTGATTCGCCATGATGAGTCGGTACGCTTCCTCAAGATCGGTCTCCGAGTAGTGATCGGCCACGTCATCGCGCACGTATCTGATTGTAAATTCAACCTGTCCTAAGTCAGCGACAATGCGGGGGTGACACCCTCAACATCCAGAATAGATTCGGCGACCGGTGACATACAGTAGCAAATGTGATGTGACATTAAAAACTGCATGAAACTTAATTGCTGTTTACTGAGCGGCGACTCGACAGCGCTAGGGCTTAACCAACACGCGCCCTGACCCCCGCCACTCGTTGGTTAAGCTACCCCACCCCAAGCGCGAACGCTTTACCCCGACACCAGACTCCATAACGACTAAGTCGCCGGCAGCGGCCGGCTAGCAGTGCTGCCCGCCGCCCGTGCCGCGCTGGCCCGTGAGCGAGCGCGCCCGTACTACGACGACGCCTTGCCCGCACACGATCTCTTCCATGCCAACCGCGTCCGTGCCGTGGGCCGCCAGCGAAGCCACGCGCCTGCTCGACGCCGAGGATGTCCCGGCCGAGTAAGTCAGTGCGATCGAGCACTACCTGCGCGCTCACGAGCGGGTCCTCCCGCGCCGGCCAGCGCGATCACAGGCCCATCCACACCCGCACATCCCCGCGCTTTTGCCCGTAGCGCACAGACGTACGTCCGGGAGCGGCGGAATCAGTGTCACACGCTCCGTGGCTCCCAGCCCCTGTGCCACGCAGCCCCCACAACCCAGCAGTTGCTGCGGCTGTAACTCTCACCGTACATTCAAGACAGCGCGCTGGCTACTTCGGGCTGATATGTACGATCTAACTAGGTTTCAGCGCGATCTCCTGTACACGATCGCCGGCATGGACAAGCCCCACGGCCTCGCGCTCAAGGACGAGTTGGATACCTACTACGAGTCAGCGATCCACCACGGCCGCCTCTACCCGAATCTCGATACGCTCGTCGACAAAGGCCTCGTTGAAAAAGGTTCGAAGGATCGCCGCACCAACGTCTATACGATCACCAAGCGCGGCCGCCGCGAGATCGAGGCCCGGCGCGAGTGGGAAGCAGAGTATCTCGAGAATTAACGGTACTCAAGCGGGCACCGCCACAGGCGACCAGGCGTCAGTAGAGCGGTTGGGTGATGAGTGCTCGCTGTACTGGGACGGCGATCGCCAGCGGTGTATCCTCGCGCTCGAGGAACCCTCACCGTTTGCCTGACCGACGAGGACATCATACAACGGGTCGCATCCCTCTTCTTCGTCCCTCGATCTGATCAGTACAGCTGGACACAGACCACGTGGCTATTGTGGGTGGCATATCGTGTCGCTTTTGCTTTATCCTCTGGATCATAGGATATATGCCCTCCAAAAGACAGTTGCAAAGAACCGCCGTAGCTGTTGGATTGCTTGTGCTTATCGCTTTCTCGGGCTGCGCAGGCCTAACTGATACCGGCTCATCGACACCTTCCGCAACACAAACGCCGGCTGCGCCATCAACAACGTCGCCTTCGACAGCTGAACCCTCTTCCTCGACACCTTCTGCAACACAAACGCCAACTGCGTCACCGACGACGCCAAACACAACTCTGCTCAACCAGCTCCCGCCAGGGCTTACCGATACTGGCCTCAGTAACGTGACGCAGATGATTCGCGCTCACCAAACGACTGCAATCAAAACGCCGGGTGTTGTGACTCATAGGACACATACGAATGCCAGCACTATTTCTATCGCTGCCTCGGTCCGAGTGGCAGCCGAGAGGAATCTTACTCGGGTACAGTACGTGGCACAAGGACAGCGGATAATTAGAAACGGGACCCAGAACACTACAACTGCTATTACTGCTAATGAGACCTCTGTCAGGCAGTACACCGTTACTGATGGGAATGTGACGCTTGATAACAGACGGAACCGAACTGAGCTGTTCAACCGGGGACTCCGTGGCCTCTCAACGGCAAGAGGTCCGCTTCAAGGGGCGCTCAATCGAGGGAATTTTACTGTTACCAATGTCAGTAAAGTAGATAACACCACATCGGTGGTGCTTCGCGCCGATCAATACGCGGGCGGACAGCGCTATAACGCTCAAAACATCGTGGCGTACAACGCAACCGTCCGAATCACTGCCAGCGGCCTGATTCGCTCCGCCACCGAGCGCATTGTCGCTGAGCGGGATGAAAATAAAAGGCGGTACAACTTCACCTATAAGTTCAAACCACAGCCGGTCGATCTTCCGCAAACACCACAGGTGCCTGCAACCGTTCGGCCCGAGTCGGGCAATGGTTCTAGTAGATAACACTGTGAGCGTTCACGAAAAGCTGTCACAGAGTTCGGAGTCGCTCAGTACAGAGTATTTATCTTGGACTTACGCTAACCACTGTTTGGTATAGACTGCCGACGTGTGTTGCGAACCGGAGTGAGCTTGAGACACAATCGGACAGTCGGGAAAACTGTGGCCTAGTCTGGCTCCGAATTCGCTCACTCCGTGTCAGGATGGAAGATATCCTCAATAGTACACTCGAAAAAGTCTGCAAGCGCGAACGCCAATTCTAAGCTCGGATCATACCGACCCCGCTCGATGGCGTTGATGGTCTGTCGACTCACCTCAACGGCGTCGGCGAGGTCCTCCTGCGTCACGTCCGCCTTTGCCCGCCACACTTTAATATCGTTTTCCACGATTCTCACACCGACTGTTGTCTATACCAGCCGTACAGTCCGAAGCGGGCGGCAACCATCCCTAAAATCAGGAGGACGAGTCCCTCCTTAGCCGTTACTGGGATACTACTTGTCTCAGTAGCGACCAAGAGTATCATCGCAAGAGCGAGGGAGACTCTGAACGCAAGCTCTCCCGAACGGTGTGCGACCCACTCAACCCGCTCGTCCATTCTGACTTCGTCCGCTTGATCCCACTGCCGTTGGTACCAGACATACCCTGCGCCAAAGAGGGCTAACCCTCCAGCAACCACTCCAACTTCGATCAGCAATCCGTCTACGGTTGCCAACACAATGCTCGTCATAGCGACACTGAGAACAGCAACGCCGATCGGAATGGTGCGCTTGATTTTCATCCGTACATAGACGTAAAGTCACCTTTCCATTTAGTCGTTTTGACTTTACATACTGTGGCCCGACCTACAATAGATGTGTTCACAAGTTGACTTTGACATTGGATCGGTCCGTTCACTACGCGTACCTGCTTACCAGTCGTTCCGGGCAGGGTCGTGCCTGAAAGAAGGCTGGTCAGTAACCGATACTCAATATGTATTGGGATAACGACCTCTCCTCTATAGGGTTCAAGATATCCCAGTATATCGGTATTTGATAGCAGCTATTGGGGGATTTCGTATCGGCAGAATTCACACGCTCCACAGTCGGGACATTCGGCAGTATCCGGCGATACGCTAGTTCCACAATGCCGACATTCAACCACAATCTCCGACCCACCACAGGGTAACAGTTGCGTGAGGACTGCCCGGACACCCATCGTCCCTCTGCTTCGGGTGACTGGTTCTTAGATGTGGTGAATAAGTCAGTTCACCAGAAACACGGTGTCCCTACAGGGCCCGTCTGCCGAACGCTTACATTTGCGGACGCTCCACTATCACCTGGAAGGAACCAGTCACACGCTCCTTCCACCCTGTATGAACACCGACGAATCATCACTCGGTCGCTGTCCGGACTGCGGCGAGGAGATTCCCGAGACGTGGCTCCTTGTCGAATACGAGAAGGATGACGGCAGCGAGGGCATCTGGGCCGAGTGTCCGGTGTGTGGCGATGTCGTCGCACCGGAGCAGTAACTACAGCGTCAGTCGGCTTGGGCGTGGTCAGCTTGGTCTGTCGCCTCGATGCACTCCTCGAACTGAAGCGCACTCCGGATGTGGAAGTTCTTCTTGTCAGGATCGCCCGCATCGAGGGCTTCCCTGAGCTGATCTGTTGCCTGTTCTTTGAGGGGAGGGCACTCGTTCATCGTTGGCTGATACGGTTCCTCGGATTTGTGGCTTCCCATCTCCCCAAAATCGTCTGACGGATTGCTGGGGGGTAGAGTCAGTTGCTTTCCGCCAGACAAGCGGTGTAGGTTACGATTGATGGATATTCCTGACCAACTTCGCTGTCTATTCTCTGCGTCTGTCGAGAACCGCAATGACCCGGCTGTTATCGAAATTCCAGAGCAAGAAGTTCAGAGTGGTGAGGTCCAACCCGGCAAAACATATTGTGTGGCTGTGCTGGCCGCACGGACAGTCGACGAGACCACCGATACCGACGCTACCTCCCAGTCCACGAATACCTCACAGACACCACCCGTTGAAAAAGGGGAGCAACGGACTATTGAAATCGAAGATCTCGGCAACCAGGGTGACGGCATCACTCGAGTTGAGCGTGGGTTCGTCATCATTGTCCCTGAGAGCAAACAAGACGAACGCGTTACCATCGACATCACTGATGTCCAACGGAATGTTGCCTTCGCAGAGGTTGTCGAACGTCTCGACTACTACGAATAAGATCCCAGAGCTGGTGGCATCCCCTGTTTCTCGAACAGGGCATGAATACGGTTGGTGACTGAGGACTCTGCCAACAATCCTGTTCATGAAACCTTATTCAGTCTCAGCAATTGTTCGCTCTGAGACATCGCCATTACCAGTGTCGGTGGAAATGGGGCCAGACAATTCCTCGGTAGCACAGCTCGGACAGTAGAAATTGCGATTTCCAGATATCGTCCACACTGGAATACCAGCGACAACGTATTCTTGCCGATATCGGCGGATAATCCCCTTTCTCAGACTGGATCCGCAACGGACACACGACTCATGACGATTCTCGGATGGCGAAAGGACTCTACTGTCGACAGTCTTGGCCTGGCCGAACCGGGAGAGGTTATGGCGTCGGTCAAGTCGGCGGCGAAAGCGTGGGTTGACAAAGATACCTGATGTGATGAACAGAAATCCCAATCCAAGGAGTAACAGTGGAACGATCATCTCACTTGTCCCGGCGTGTTGAATGACTCCACCGGTGCCACTCAAGAATGCCACGGCTCCAAGTCCGATCAAGAGCCATCCGGCAATTCCGTACATCAAATCAGAGACCGTATCTGCGATCTCGACGCTGGAGGGCTTGGCTGACATTTTTGCAATGCTTATTTTGTGTGTAGTCTCCTAAAGATAACGTCTGTTACTGACCAACCCGATCGCAGCGTGTCTGAACGAATCCATCTGCGTGATACGTGCGCTCTACCGTATCACCGTGCTATGCAGGGTGCGGATCAATCATTCGCAAACAATATTAGCACCAGGAATTGCAGAAATCGTTGAAACATGCTTCGAATATTAACGAAAATTCACCATTACCGACTCCCAATTCTCGGAGTGTGCGGGGCAACACTGACGATCGTGCTTTCTAGCCCAGGCAGTACTCTGAGCACCGTTGGCCCACTCAGTTTAGATATGTTCTGGGTTTCTCTGGTTGTGTCTGGAACGTTGATACTGTCTGTACTCGTTCTCGGTGAGTACAACCCAGAAGAATACGGGTTAGAGTCCAAGAAACGAAGCAAGTAGCACTTCTCTACTGACCGATTTGATTAACTGTAATCAGAGGGTGATGAGTGCAAGACACGCGCAGTCTATCAATCATGAGCGGTTCTGACAACAGTTCATGAAGATAGTCCGCCAGTACGAGACTCAAACAATGGATCCACGGGACCGACAGTAGTCAGCAGGGGCCTTCACACGCCACAAGCGTCAGCAGCCTGTTTTACGGCCCGAATCGACCCGTTTGAACATTCAGGGGTCGAAGACCTCTAATGACTGGTATAGCTTCAGCCGCTGAAGCCAGCCACGTGCCGGTTTTTTAATGCCACTCTTATACTCGCGTATGGCAACGACAACTGCCATGCCCGTCGGTCCCGACGTACCGCTCGACGACAGCCAGGCCCTCCACCAGTCAGTCGCGTTTTTCGCGCTGACGCTCGGCGTCTCCTGGGCGCTTTGGCTCCCGCTGGCGTTTCAGGACACACTCGGTCTCGTGATTCCTGATGAACTCGGCATTCTCCCGATAGTAATCGGCGGCTTCGGCCCAGCTATCGCGGCTGTCATCATGACGTGGCGCGGTGAGGGCACCGTGCGTGCCCTCCTGAAGAGCGTCTTCGACTGGCGACAGCATCCCAAGTGGTATCTCGTCTCGCTCTTTCTCACGCCCGCGATGATCCCGGTCGGGTCGGCACTGTATGCGGCCAGCGGCGGCGTGCTGGACCTTTCGGTACTCGTCCAGCGACTCCCAATGTATCCGGTCCAGTTCGTCTTCGTCCTGTTTCTCGGCGGCGGACAGGAGGAACTCGGCTGGCGTGGATTCGCTCTCCCGCGGTTGCAGGCGGCCTACGGTGGGACCGTGGCGAGCCTGGTCATCGGCGTCATCTGGGCTGTCTGGCACCTGCCGGTCTTTGCCATCCCGGCCTCTTCGCAGTACGGCCAGGGGTTTTTGCCCTACGCCGTCGGCGTTCTCGGGTTCAGCGTCCTGCTGACGTGGCTGTTCAACGGCACCGGCGGCAGTGTCCTGCTCGCGATGTTGTTCCACGCCAGCCTCAACGCCTCCAGTACATTGTACCCGATCCCCGTCGACATCCTCCGGTCGAGCGGCTTCCCCGACATCGTGATGCTTGGTATGGCCCTCGCAACGTGGGTTGTCGCGCTCGTTGTCCTCTCCCGCGACGGACGCTCGCTCGACCCCCGCCGGGATGCCGAGACCACTACAACTCCACCGTAGCGGGAGTTTCCAGACAGTTACGCCTGTTTCAGAACGGTATTGTGCAGGATTCGCGCAACCAGATTCCGACGGCGAGCGTGCCCTGACTCACTGATCGCTATCGACCGTTCACACTTCGGCAACTGGTGACGGGCCGGTCTGAACGCGCTCCCGATCAGTGTTCGTTGGCCCGACTGTGAGTGCCCCGAAGAGCAGTCGACAGTGTCAGTCCCGCCGTGGCACCCACAATCCGTAGAGGATCAGTCCGAGGCCCGCGAGCTCGAAGAACTGGTTGACGCTGTTGACGACTGGACTGGGCACGCCCAGCAACAGTAACAGGACAACCGCCACAGCGCCCGGAACGAACAGCACCAGAACGAACCCAACCGCGATGAACAGCATCGGACGACTCTGATTTTGTCTGTATGCCGTGTAGGCGATGTAGCTAATCGCCAGCCCAAAGAGAATGATGATCGCCTCGCTGGCTTGGCGAACGACTCGTAGTGTTTCGAGATCGAGCGACTGGAGCGTTATATCGAACATATCAGGTTCCCTCTACGAACTGAGTGAAGCGATCAGCCATCCGTTTACGACGCGAGACAGTGATCTCGAAGCCGTCCTCGCTGAGGTCGAGTTCGATGCCTTCGAGTTCTGTCCGATAGAGCTTGTAATTCTTCCCATCGGTGACTGGATGGATGTCTTCAGTAACGAGGTCGTACTCGCGGAGTCGTTCGAGTCGCCGGTAGACCGTCGGTTCCGAAACCCCAGCGCAGTCGCTGAGCTCTGCCGCCGAGCGGGGCTCCTTTTTTACCTCGACGAGAATCGTGCGCGCACACTCGTCACCGAGCAAGTCTGCGAGCGCTTCGGGATCTCGCACGTCGGACACGCTATCTGGTTCATCTCCTGTCGTGTCAATATGTGTTGTGCCGTCCCAGTGTCTCTGGCTGGCTTCAGCCAGTGACGGTACGAGGAACTGTCTTTTATCAAATCAGTTCAAGACCGACTCCGACAAGTGTGAGGACAGCGCCTGTAACGACGAGGCCAAACGAAACTCGTCCCACAGAAAACTCCTCGGGGTCCGCCGTAGCGAGTTCGTACACGATTGCGACGACCAATCCAACGCCACCAACCCCTGCCAGCCCCAGAGGAAGACTCATTCCGTCGGCCAGTATGCTCCAGACTGCACTCAGCCCCCATACTGCCCCCACAACCCCAAGCGAGAGGTGGTACAAATAGAACTGGTTCATACGCAGGCGGTGGTGCAGAAGTATTCACAGACCCTCTACTACCATATCTCGATTTGTAATGTCGCTCGACTGCTTTTCAGGAATCGAGGATAAATCTTCGCTGATCAACCAACCACTGATGAACTCTCCCCAACTGAAATCCGTCGAGTTCGACCTTGAAACGTATTCTGCACCACCGCGACCGTCGTTGATACAATGGGTAGTTTTGTGATCGACCGATTTGCAGACTCAGCAAATCGCCGGTCAGCCTATTACTGTCACGTGTCGACAACAAGCTATGGAACGCCCGGATTCTCAGACAACACGCCGTGCCGTGCTGGCTAGTCTCGGGACAGTGACCGCCACTGGTGGTGTCGTCTACGCTGGCGCACAACTTGATAGCGGAGCGACCGAGACGGTCCGCACCTCGCCGACGGACGGGCCACGGTTTCACAGCAGTTCCGAATCGACCGGCTTCGGAATCGATCTCGACGGGCATCCGGTCATGGGAAGCATGGACGCGCCACTCGACATGTACTACTGGAGCGACTACCAGTGTCCGTTCTGTCGTCGGTTCGAGGAGAACACGTTTCCTACACTCATCGACGATCACGTCAGGTCGGGCACTGTCCGGGTCATCTTCATCGAGTTTCCGTATCTCGGAGAGGGGTCGATAACTGCCGCGGTGATGGACCGGTGTATCTGGCGGCAGGTCCGCAGCGACGAGCCGCGCCGGTACTGGCAGTGGCACTCGACGGTGTATGGCCGACAGGGAGAGAAGGGGTCGGGCTGGGCGAGCAAATCGAATCTCCTCGAAATCACGCGGGAGGTCGATGGCGTCGATGCAGATACTGTCGACACCTGCATGCAAGAGAATCGGTCAGAAATCGAGTCGTCGATCGCCACCGACGTCGAGCGGGCGCGGCGACTCGGCCTCCGGGGTTCGCCGGCGTTTATTATCTACAACCGCAACGCGGACAAGGCGGGGAAACTTGTCGGCGCACAGCCTGCTGCCCGGTTTGACGAGGCCATTACGACCGTCGAGAACGCATGAGCGACTCCCGAGTCCAGGCACATGTGGTCCGCTTGCTTGAGGGGCTTGGCTACCCGCTCACCTCGGTCCGACGAACGCTTGTAACTGTTTACGTCGCGGCTGTGATCTACTGCCTGCTCGTTTTGAGCACGTTTCCGACCTACTCGGCGCAGTTGCTGGGAGCCGATATCGCGTACTTCGACGAGGCCATACTTGCGCTGACGGCGAACACATACCAGACTGCCGGTGCGGTCGGCCTCGGACTGGTCTGCGGCTACGCCATCATGACTGGTATCGCGGTGACTGCTGCGGTCGGGCGCGTGCGGGTGGCCGGCAGCCAGAATGCGCGTAGGCTCTCGGCTGTCCTGCCAGGTCTACTCGCCTCTGGCTGTGCGAGCTGTGGGGCGGGTCTCCTCGGGCTGGTTGGACTCGCCGGCGCGCTCGCGACACTCCCGTTCGACGGGAACTTGCTGCGGCTCGCCGGCCTGCTGCTGGCTGGCTGGCTATCTCGCCCGCCTCGGTGACCCGCGACAGTGTGCGGTCCCATCGTCGGCCGACCGCGAGTAACAGCTGTCACTCCTCACAGGGACAGTCGGTGCCGAGTCGGTACCGGACGACGACGCCGATAAGCCCGACTGTCAGTGCCGAGACGAGTACTCGAACGACGCCACCACCTGCGGCTGCTGTCGCTCCGCCGCTTGCCGTAGCGACCGCTGCGCCAGTCACAGCTGGGGCTGCGACCAGACAGCAGAGACTCACGGCACCACCGAGACCGAGCAGCGACCACCAGGCGGTCGTCGTCTCGTTGCTGTCCCCGTCCGAAGTCGTGTTCGTAGCGTTCATAGCTCCCTCTTGCATACACTTAGTCGAGAGTCGACCCCATCGCCTCGCTGTCAACGCACTGCTCGCAGGTGCGCCGAGAGCGGACGTACAGCAGGCCGCCAAAGAGGACGACACTGACAGCACCCAGGAGTGGGCGAAGGGGGTCGAAGTACGTCATCAGAGCAGAGTTGCTGAACAGCGCGAGCAAGAACGCGTTACACACCGGACAGCCGAAGGCCAAGAACCCAATGACTGCGCTCGTACCCACAGCTGTGTCATCGTCGCTCTCACCGGGCGCTCGCTGGAACGTGTAGAGGCCGAGAAAACCCGCAGTTAGCAGGAGAAACAGGTAGTCGAGTTCCGTCCGCGGAACCATCCGGACATACAGCGGGTTCGGTATCAGCCCTGTCACGACGCCGAACAGCGCGAACGACCCGACGCTGGCGCTAACAGCTTTGACGAGGCGTGTCCTAGAGTCCTGCATGTATTCCGCTCTTTGTCGCTGCGGTAGTAAACCCAACCGTCTTTTTGCACATTCAGAAAAACGCCTCGAACCGTCGCTTCTTTGATGATCACGGCGAGACGGTCTCCTATGGCCAGAGGTGGCGACGCGACTCCCGGAACGATCTTTCAGTTGCTCGCTGACGAGTACTCGCGACGGATTCTGCTGGCGGCCGACCGGGAGCCACAGACGGCAAAAGACCTCAGTCGGCTCTGTGATGCCTCGCTGGCGACGGTCTGCCGGCGTCTCTCGACGCTGCAGGAACACGACCTCGTCGACGAGCGCTCGACCGTCGACGCCGATGGCTCACACCGTCGAGAGTTCGAGACGACGCTCGAAGAACTCCACGTCGAACTATCGGACGGAGAACTCGACCTCTCGGTGGACACGTGCGACGAACTCGCTGACAACTTCACGTCACTCTGGACTGACATCCGGGACAGCTCATGATCGGGCCGCCCATCCTGCTCGCAAAACTGGTTACGCTGGTGCTTAGCCTCGTCGTCGCCTCACTGGCGTACCACGGATACCGGCGAAGTAACCGCGAGCCCATGCGGTACGTCTCTGCTGGATTCTTGTTCATCGGCGTCGGCGCAATCTGTGAAAGCCTCGTGTACCAGGTGTTCGGTACGTCGCTCCTCTCAGCGGCACTGCTACAGGCGACACTCGTCTCGGGCGGCCTCCCGCTCATCATAGCGTCGTTCACGTTCGAAACCAACTGACACGGGACGCTGTTCGTCAGTCGAGAAGCCGTATGATTCCAACACCCCACAGACCACACCGAGAGCACGGTAGGCTTCGTCCGTCTCCTTGCCGCCCGTTATGAGGACTTTGCCCGATCCGGACAGGAGCAAGACCACGTCCGGTCTGTCGAGGCGGTAGGGATGGCATCTGTACCACTGGGTGGTGAATCTCGGGGTGTCATATTACAGCTTCGCCCTGGTCAGTCAGCCGACAGGTGCCGAAGCCCTGCCTGTCGAGGAAACCGCGCTTCTGGAGTGCACCCGTCGTGTCGAGCACCGTCGACAGATCAGTGTTGAGTGAGATCGCCAGCTCCGCCGGAGAGCTGGGGTCATCAGCCAACTCCGACAGCAGCGCACGCTCGAAGGGTGTCAGGGCTGGTTCGCTCATCCTGCCACCTTCCCGTGGAGTACTTTGGTGGCCGTGAGAACCGGGTCCCAGACGGGACTGAAAGACGGGGCGTACGCCAGATCGAGATACGAGAGCTGGTGAACGGTCATCTCGGCGTGGAGCGCGGCTGCGACTGTGTCGATGCGTTTGGCGACGCCCTCGCGCCCGACCATGCTCGCACCGAGAACGCGTTCGCTCTCGCGATCAGCCACGAGCGTGATCTGGATTTCCTCACCGCCCGGGTAGTAGTGGGCTCGTGACTGTGCTGTGATGGTCACAGAGACTGGGTCGAATCCTGCCTCGGCGGCTGACTCCTCGTCGATGACGCCTGTGCGTGCGACTTCGAGGTCGAACGCCTTCACAGCGGCCGTTCCCGCGATCTCACCAATGGGAGTCGGGTCGCCCGCCAACGTTGCCCCGATGGCACGCCCGGCCCGGTTGGCCGTGAGCGCGAGCGGCACGTGGTCGGGTTCACCGGTCACGGTGTGGGTCGCCTCTGCGCAGTCGCGCGCAGTGTAGACTTGGTCGTCGTTCGTTTGCCCGTACCTATCGTTCGCAATGGCACCCGTTGTTCCGAGTTCGATGCCGGCCGCCTCGGCCAGTTCTGTGTTCGGTGCAACACCGACACCGACGAGCGCCAGGTCGACTGGCACCGTATGGTCACCGGTACCGATACGCTCGACGCTTCCTGCACCGTCGATACCCTCGACAGCGGTGTCGAGATGCAGGTCGATGCCCTGCTTGCGGAGGTGGTCTTCGACGGTGGCAGCAGCCTCGGCCCCGAACGGCTGGAGAGTATGGGGCACCATCTCGAACAGATGGACATCCAGCCCGTGTTCGGCGAAGGCTTCGGCCGTCTCGATGCCGACGTAACCGCCGCCGATGATCCCGACCGACTCCGCTGAGTGCGTCGTGGCGTACCCGCTCGCAACCTCCCCGTAGCCCATCGCCGGCAGGTCCGCCACAGGCGCGTCCGCGCCGAGATACTCCCAGATTGCGGCCCCTGCATCCATACTGTGGAGTATGAATACACCGTCGAGACTCATCCCGTCGAGCGGTGGTTCGACAGCGCGCGCCCGTCGAGACCAGCAACTCCTCGTATGCCTGTTCGAACTCACCGTCCGGACCGCTGATAGTCACGGTCTGGCTGTCCCTGTCGATACTCGTCACCTCGTGGTTCGTCCGGAGGTCGATCCCGCGCTCCTCGATGAACGCCTCGGCCGTCACCGAAACCAGGTTCTCCAGAGTTTCGACCTCGTCTTTGATGTAGTGGTAGACTTTTGCCTCGATACTGCTGTCACACCGATCACTCACTCCCCGATAGAGAGTCGTGATTCGTCGGATCAGACGGGAATGTGATCGTCGCCGTCGTGCCGTCCGAAAGCACGAATTCGAGCAGTGCGTCCGAGTACTCGATCACCCGATCGACGATCCAGAGACCCGCCCCGCTACCGTGTTTCAGTGCGGATTCGTCGTGTTTGTCGATGACCTCGAGTTCGTGTGTGTCGATCCCGGGACCGTTGTCCGTGACTTCGACCGTCGGGCCGGGCGGTCGCTGTTCAACGCTGATCTCGACGCGGGGGTTCTCGCTGTGATTGTGCTCGAACCCGTTTCGGAGGAGATGACGGATCGCGGCCGCGAGTTCGGGGTGTGCTGTCACCTCCGGTGTGTCCTCGACGCGTACGACCAGCGTTCCTTCCGGAAACTCATCCTCAACAGCGGACGCGGCTGTCCGGACTTCGGAGCCGAGCGAGAGACGCCTCGTCCGGCTTCTGTTACGGACGACCTGTCGCATTTCGCGGGCGTGTTCAGCCGTCTTTTCGAGATCCTCGCAGCTCTCGATGATGCGCCTCGCGTATGTTTCGGCCTGTCCGTCAGCCTCTCTGGAGATCGTGTCCGCATATCCCCTGATGGGTGTGAGTTGGTTCCGGACGTTGTGCCGGAGAATTCTCGCGATGACCTGATCAAGGAGTCTGACGTCCTGCCGATTGTCGATCACTCTGGCGAGCACTTCGAGGTTCGCCGCGAGCACTTCGAGGATCTCCGCATCGAGCTTAGTGAAGACGTCTTCGCGTGTCGATGCCGCTGTCAGAACTCCGAACTCGCCGAGCGGGACCGTGATCTCTCCCTCGATCGGCGTCTCGGCGTTGTACCGGTCCGCGTGCTGAGAAGCGTCCGAGATGATCCTCGTCGACTGCGTCTCGAAAGCTTGCCACGCGATGCTTTCACCATCTTGGAACGTCGGCTGATCACTGAACAGATCATCGGCCTCGTCGGTCTGATCGAGGGGTTCCAGGGCCTGCTGCGCTGGATTGTGTCTCCAGAGTCCCGCGAGCGGAAGATCGAGTTCGTTCGGGATCTTTTCGAGGACAGTTGAGGCCATCTCCTCGTGTGTGTCGGCGTTAAGTGCCTCTTTGACGGTCTCCTGGACAGCTCGCAACCCGTTGTCGTTCACTGTCTGGGTTAGCGCAATCTCGACCAACTGGCTCAGCAGTCGCAGAAAGTACACGTCCTCGTCCTCGACAGCTTTGTGCCCGGATGCCGACGTGTAGAGGACACCGTGGGTTCCGATGGGTAGGACCACAGCACCGCCTGCAGGCGCTCCCCCGCCTGGGAGCGTCCCGTTGAACGCTCCCGGATCCTCGATCCGGACCGTCCGACCGTCCCTGTAGGCTTCCCAGACGCGCGTGTCTCTCTCTGTGAACGGGGATGGCCCCCCGTTGCGTCCGTCGCACGCATGGTCGCCTGTCGCAACCGGGTCGAGGGTTTCGGTGTCGCGGTTGTACAGATAGACACCGACACGCGGGTAGTCGAGGATCGACCCGACCGCCTCGACAGTCCGCTGACAGACGCTCCGGCGCGACTCCTCGGAAAGAAGCTCCTGTGCTGCGACGTACAGTTCTTCGAGGGTCTGTTCGCGGGCTTTCTGATCTGTAATGTCGATGTACACACCGAAGTACTCGATCACGCCCGTGTCGACCACCGGGACGCCGTTGAAGAGGAAGTGTTCCGTTCCCGAATCGCTCTCGTGTTCGAGTTCACATGTATACACCTCTCCTCTGTCGAGCGTCTCCACTACTTGATCCTCGTCTGCCGACCCCACACCGGGCACGACGAGTGACTCGCGACGCTGTTCCTGGATGGTCTGGTCACCGTTTCCGAACGTCTCGTCGAACGCCTCGTTGGTGTCGATGAGACGCACGGCGTCACCAACAGTGGCGTGGACGATGGGTTCGGGGATCGCTTCGAACACCGCTTCGAAGCGATCGCGCTGCTCTCTGAGCCTGATCTCGGTGAGGTTCGACCGGCAGGCCTGTGCAAGCTTCTCGTTCAGCGGAGTGAGAGCCGACACTGTCTCGGTGTCCAAAGAGCCGTCGCGATTCCCGAGCAAGAGCACACCGAACCCGGGCAACCCCATGAGGTAGTAGTGGCTCGTGCGGTCGACAGTTCCGGAGACGGGAAGTGAGTCCACGAGTGCGCCTGACTCGCCGCTTCCGCGGGGACTGTTCGGTGCGCGCGGAAACCGCGTCTCTGCGGTCCGACCGAGGGAGACGGATACCGACGACGCCGTCCCGGTCCGCAGGGTGCTTGTGAGCCGGTCACGGGCGGCCCGGAAGAGTTCGGTTCGCTCTGGACTGGCTGGGATAGCACTCGTCACCGACAGCTCCACCCGGTCGTCGGCGGTGACAGCCCTGTATATCGCGCCGACCGAACAGTTCAGCTTCCGCATGTACGCCGCCAGCGCTCTGTCGGTCGTCTGCTCGAGCGTCGACCTCGACTCGATCGCGAGTGAGATCTCGTACAGCGTCTGGACGCGCTGCTGTCTCGATGTCATATATCCGCGATTGCACCGATGACAGCGGTCTTGTTGTAATAATCCAGATGGCCGTTGCCGTCGTTCGCAATCTCACCGATCGTCAGCGCTCCAGCCATCTGTGTCCCGTCGGTTTTGACACTCGTCAGCTCTTGCTGGTATTCCTCCTGGAGATAGAGCTCCCGGGAGATACAGTCGAAAAAGAACAGCACCTCGGTATTCCGTTGTGTGCTCTGTGCCTCGTCCGCGGCACTCTGTGCGGCTTGGATCAGTGTCGGTGCGTCCCCTTCGAGGATGTGGACGAACTCCCCTTCGGGAACATCTCCGAAACACCTGAGCCCGTTTTCTTCGACGATCTCGAACGGATCCCGAACAACCGGCTCACCGTTCATCCGGGAGACACCGAACGGGTACGCTTTCGCGGTTTCGAAAAATTCCTCCCGGATCAGGTCTCCTGATGTCTGCTGTTCGACGACGTCTCTGTACACCGAGAACGCGGGCTTGCCGTCCAGCCCATACACTACCGGGCCGTCCGTGTCGGTCACTCTGAATGGTCCGGCGATCTCCTCCCACCCGTGTCTCACACCCAGATTCAGTGGCGAACTGATAGCAGCCACGACAGCGCTGTCCTGCACGATTCCTTCGTCAGTAAACAGACAGGGTTGCTGGTCCGCAGCGAGTGACCCGGCTCCGCCTCCGAGGTAATTGAGTTCGACGCCGTAGGTCCGAAATAGCGACTGGATGAACCGTTCGATCTCAGTGGCGTACGCATCGACGAACACGAAGACAGTCTCGTAGCCGTCGACGGGGAGGTCCGGATCAAGTTGGCTCGAGTAGTCCGCTTTCGCGTCACTCAGTCCGGGAACGGTCTTCACTTGCGGCTCTACGGTCAGTCCACAGACGACAGCCCCCTGTTCTTTTTTGTTCTGGTGGATCAGTTCCGGGAACACACCGCCGATCACGGGGATGTCGAGACGCTCTAGGAACGACTCGAGCTGTCCGTCGTACCCGTCATCCGCCGGGGTAGCGAAAATAAGCAATCCCTCTACGTGGTCCGCCGACGCAACCTCTTCGGCCGCGGATTCAATCCGGTCAGTCGTCTCGACGTAGCACAGTTCCATCGGTCGAAACATTAGTTACCGTGATATCATAACTTTATCGAACGAGGAGTCGATGGACTACGGTGAGTACATGAACCGCCGTCTTCACGGCTGGAGATTCGCCAAACTCCATACGCAGATACGGTACAACGCCGTCGAGAAAGGGATTCCCGTCGCAACGGTGAATCCGCGCAACACCTCGAAAGAGTACCATGTGTGCGGTGAAATCGGGTATCGCCCGAAACAGGCGACGTTTAAATACACGGAGATGACTGTTGGATGGGCGGGTACCAAGCGGACGTAGACGGAGCGGTGAACATTGCGGACCGCTATCTCAGCGGAGAGAATCGTTCCAGAGAACACGAGAACGACGATGACTCGGCTGAAGGATGGGGCGCGTTTGGCCGGGCCACAAGACAGCCACGCCGTTAACGAATCGCGCAGCGATTCGTTCGCACACCAGAAATTTTCGATTTCTGGGGACGATGCTGAAACCCAGCAAGAGACGTGTGGAACGTATGCGTCTTGAAACCAACAGGCCGCTACACTCGGCCTGAAATCCCGTGGCGGAATTCCTCGGCGTTCACGCGGAGGAGGAGATCAAAGCTGTCGACACGCTTTACCGACGATTGAGCCAGCGTAATCTTTTTTTCGCGATCGTAATGAAGAGGTAGGTTCCGACGACGTCGTCGCCCTCCAATGGCTGACCGTCGCTACCCGATTATCATATCCTTTACAACGACGCTTCCCATCGGTACCCAGCGACCGCACACTCTGATCATGCTCGTTGACATCATCAGCGCTGTAGGTGTTTTAATCGCCGCGGGAGTATTGGCAACCAGTGCAACGGCCGCCCGACGGCACGAGAGGCCGGGGACTCTGTGGTTTACGGGGTACTCCGCGTTGTTCGGTGTCGGTTTCGGACTACTCAGCGTCGGCGTCCTCGTCGGGTCGATCCCGGTGACTGACTTCACCGGTGCGGTTGGACGGTGGTTGGCGCTCGTCTGGATACTCCCCGTCGGTCTGTGGGCGATGTTCGCTCTCCGGTACACCGGGCGGTTCGTCTCGCTCACGCTCAAAACAAGTGTGTTGCTCGCTTTCCCGCTTCTCATATTCGTCGCTCAGTTCTTATTCTCTGGGGTTTCGAGCGTGCCGACACATCCCGTCGGGCTACTCGGAATCACGGTCAGGTGCTACGCGCTGACGCTGGTCGTCACCGGAATGGTGTTGGTAGTCCGGGCGACGCGCCGATACGACCACACTACGGCGTGGCAAGGTGTCGCCCTCGCCGGAGGACCGGCGCTGATGTGGTTGTCGTGGAGCAGTATCCCGTACATCGCGCAACTCAGCCGGACAGCTGGTGGAACGGCCTACGTACTGGGAGGGCTCGGCGCGGTGTGTGGGTTCGGACTCGCAGTGTTCCGACTCGACGCGTTCGACATGGCTCCGACTGTCGGCGTCGTCGGCGAACGCGATATCGTCGACGAGACAGACGACTTGGTGCTGATCGCCGACGAGGAGGACCGAGTCGTGCGGACGAACGAGCGGATTCGCAGTGCCTCTAGCAGGGTGGACCCATCAGCTGGTACCGTTACCGTCGAAGACGTGCTTGGGAACGACGTGGACGGGCTTCGAGCGGCCGAAATGGTCACCAGGTGTCTCGGCGAAGTACGACGCGCAGGTCTCGACAGTGACCGACCGGAGCGACCGGCACCTGGGAACCGTAGTTAGTCTCCGGGAGGTGACCGAGCGCGAACTCCGTAAGGAACGCCTCGCGGTTCTCAACAGGGTTCTGCGACACAATCTGCGCAACCAACTCGACGTCTTCAACGCGCACCTCGATGCCATCGACGACGACCACGCCGATACAGCCATCGAGACGTCGGATCGTATCGCACGCATGAGCGACCACGCACGGACTATCGACCAACTCCTCTCGGAGATGCGCGAACACGTCCCGGTCGACGTCGCCAAACTGCTTCGTGACGCCGTTTCGGCGCACGACCCGCCGGTTGCCGTCGATGCGCCCGAATCGTTGGTGGTACAGACTGACCGCGCCGCGCTCGAAGCGGCGATAGAGAGCGCTGTCGACAATGCGGTCACGCACGCTACCGACGTGACCGTCAGTCTGCAGTTGACTCCGGACAGATGTGAATTGCAGGTGCTCGACGACAGTCCCGGGATCCCCGAGTTGGAGCTGTCTGCGCTTGAGGCAGGGTCAGAGACGCCGCTCCAACACGGGACCGGACTCGGACTGTGGCAACTCACATGGGCGACCCGCAACTCCGGCGGCGAGGTATCGTTCGACACGTCTGACGGCACCACAGTCACGATATCCGTCCCCGGTGCTCCGTCGGTCCGCGAGTGATCGCTGTTGAGACGGTTGCAGCGACGGTGATCAAAACACGAGTATCTGAGCAGGCCGGCTACCACCGGGGCTCGAAGTATGAAGGAACGATGCGGAAGCTGAATCTGTGCTGAAAGTATTATGTTGTGCCGAAGATTCTTACGTGTAAATGAGACTGTGCTGGTAGGTCGTTCTCGCGACGCTCTGTGTCGAGGTTGTGGCAATAGCGACGGTTCCGGTGTACGGTGTACTCTCACTGGTGGGCGTTGCCGTCGTCTACTGGATCGACCTCGCTTTCGTGATCGCCCGAACGGGGGTACGACAGCTTGTCGGGGGCGAGACGACGGTCCTCGATCCGCCCAAGGCCCTCCCGTCGTTCAGGTTACTGAAGTACAAACGTGGCACGCTGAATCTCTCTGCACATCTGCCGCCTGTGTACCTGCGGAGCCTTCCGACGGTACTGTTTAGTCTGTTGACACTCACCCCATCGGCTCTCACCACGGCAGTCGTGCTCTTGATGAGTGTCCCCGAGCGGTTCTGGACCGACCCGATGACGCCGCTCGTGCTCGCGGGAGCGGCAGTGGTGGCAGCGACGAAGTCGTCGATGATCTACGCGGACCACGTCGACCGAAACGGCGTCGAAAACGCTCGCGGGACCGGGTCTCTCGTCAGAAAGAGACAGCTCGCAGCGCTCGTGTACGCGCCACTGCTGTACATCGTGGCCGATTTTACCACCAGCGTACCAGCCGGACCGGAGGGAGTGAACACGATTGTCTTTGCGGTCTCTGTGCTGATACCGCTCCGTACCGGCTATGGGATTCGCGCGTCTCGTCCGTTGGCAGGCCGAGATGACTCACTTGGTCACGTTGGGTCGCTACTTGCCGACGGCCAGCCCTCGTCGATGCCCACTCTGCCTCCAACACCGGACGGGCAGCCGCGCGAGACGACCGAGCCAATGGTACGGTCGGTTGCCGACTCCTCAATGCGCTCACGACTGGCGGCGTCGTCGACGGCCGGTTCAGCGACCCCGGACTGAGCCCTCGGGTGATGGGATTCCTGTTCGTGTTCGTTCCGGGGACACCCGCCGCCGCTAACGGGTCGCGGACATTCCAAGCGGTCGTCGTCTGAGTGGTCATCCCGGCTATCGTGTTCTGTCTGCTGAGCACCGATCACATGGAGCTTGCGTTCGGCGAGACTGAGTATCGGTTCTACCACTTAGCCGCCGTCGCGTACGACTGGCGTCTTGAAGAGCCACAGTGGTCGGTTCCGTACGACAATATCGAGACGCCCTCAGTGGAACGAGGGCTGTTCGACAGCCCGCTCTGCCTGGACAGTGGAACCGTGGCGATTACCCTGATGGGCGGCACAGTACCGATGCCGGACGAGAAGGGACGGCCCTCGATTCCGTTTGTGACCGACCCCGAAACCATCAGCGAACGGATCAGTACCAACCGTAGGGGCGCACAGCGTCATGTTCGTTTCCATTAAATTCGGCCAACTTATTGACAGCAAACCTCGGTGAATATATATACTCAATGTTCGATCTTGAGACGTATTCTGCACCACCGCGTCATACGCACCAAATGATTCCCTCTGATACGCGTTGTTCGGCACGACGAGAAACTTGAAGATCACAAACAATCCGGAGATAGCGAGTGAAATATGAAATCATAGTGGTGACGTTCTGTTAGCGAATGTGAGCGTACAGCATTGCGCTTCCGAATTGGATACTGACTACCGTCACGAACGCCGCGACGCTTGCAACCGTATTTCCAAGATTCGGGAGTGTGACTTCGTAGATACTGATAAAGAGTCCTACTGTGAGTACTCCAAACACAAGCGTCCACGTGACAGCGTACATCGGACTGTACGCAACAGGCCAGTAGTCGTCGTATGCAAACGCCATATCCAGCAGACTCAACGGTAGCAAGAATCTCGCACCGAAGTCGGTCGAGAGCGCGAGTGGAATACTGTCGAGCGATACCAGCGCAAACGCTGCCAGCGCCACACCGATGGCCGTTACTGTCACGGGCAGATTGTCTGTCAGGTCAGCATGCAGTCGCTCACGGAGGGATGTTGATTCGGCCACAGTACACCCATAGGAGAGATTGCATAAAAAGCGCATAGTACAGTTTCAAAGACAGAAAGTCCATTTTGTGGGTACAAAGCCCATTTTGTCGCTCCAAAACACCCCTGTCCGTGCACAAAAATCTCTATGATGATTTATGAGCAGAACCACTTGATTGACGTGTAGATATGAATTCACAACGAGGCCGTATCATCCGAGAAGAACTGCTTCGAAGTATCGTGTGGATCGGTCTCGGACTCGTCGGGTGGCCAATCGTGATTTCAGAGGTAGCCTGGCTAGAGCCGACCGTACTGACGGTCCTCGGACTTCCCGTCCTTACGTGGGCGCTCTTGACCGCAGGCATGATCGGAGTCCGTACTGTGACGTCCACGGAGTTGCAGGTTCAGACACCGACTGGTCTCTCGATGAGTTTAGCGCTCGGGATCATGCTTGGTGGCGTCGGCGCAGTGTCCCTCGTTGCAGCAGGTGGCTACTCTGCCCTGTGGACAACGGTCGCGTATGTCGTCGTGACGATAGCTGCGGTCGGCTGGTACTGGTACCTGCGACTGCCGAAGTCGCCCTCCGAAACGACTGCATAGTCCGCAACTGATTTTACCTTCCGGCAGGCTTGCCCGTCAGAGTCAGGTATCGCTACTGAAGCGACGTCTGCTGAAAACCAATGCGTCTGCCAATCTCGCCCCGTACACCGTCCACTCGCGTAGCTATCCGAAACTGATAATCGTCCATCACTACTCACCTGACACATGTCACTTCCGTCGTGGATCTCCCGAGAGTTGGAGAACGACCGGAAGGTGAATACGAAACTGACCGACAAGCACGTCGTCGAGACGATGCACGAGGCTGATCGGCCACTCTTCTCGGTTCAGCAGATTCGAGACCGAGTCAAACCAGATGTCTCGAAAGTCACCGTCCGTAACCGGTTGCGTGATCTAGAAGAGCGTGGTATCGTCGCGACAGAAACGTATTCGGACTCACTGACGCTGTATTATATCGACCATCCTGAGTCAGACTGGCCGATCTCTCCAGAGGGAAAACAAGCATTGAACGGACAGTCAGCCAGCACAGAGAATCCACTCCGTGAATTCCTACAGCACCCACAAGTCCACGAGATACTCCGTGAAGAACTCCTGCGGAGTATCGGGTGGGCCGGACTCAGTTTGTTCGGGTGGGCAATACTCGTTAGTTCATCCAGTCAATTGCCAGCCGCCGTCTGGACAGTACTCGGACTTCCGATTCTAACATTGGCGTCTCTCACAGTTGGAATGATCGGAATTCGACTGACAACCGGCAACGATCTACAGATTCAGTCTACGGAGGGACTGCACATCATTTCGGTTGGTGGTGCTGTGTTCGGTGGGTTCTGGGCCATGTTTTTGATTTTTTTGCTGGACTGGCCCCCTCTGTTGACCAGTGGACTATATTTATTCGTCACAGCCGCGTATTTTGTATATTATACCAAGGTAGTACTTCCGGGGTTTGACCCACCCGTTGAGAATTGACCGATATGCAGATACACTGAGAAGTCACACAATCCGCGTTTCCTGGATGAACTCTGGACTTTCGGACCATATGCACTGAGAGTCCCAGTCTCAACTACTCCTATGCCCTAGAAGATGAGACTACAGCGGGTATAGCGGCTTTCTGATGCGTGGTATCGATCGAATCGTTGAGCAGAATCTGCGTCAGATCGCTTTCTGAACGGCCGCTCTTGTTCCGCAGGCAACTATTTCATTGGATTTCCGAGACTCTGGATAGTGTCGCCACTCAGATATCCCAATATGGCGGGGAGGGTTCCGTTACTATCCGATTCCCGTTTTCTTCTTTACCAGCGTCAGCGTGTTATCAGCCGTCACGGTCGGTTACTGTAACTCTCCGACGAGGGCGGCGACCGCGGCGTCGACGAGCTCGCTTTCCACCCGTCCCTGCCAGAAGTCGATATCCTCATTGTCGATCGATTGGACGCCCCATGAGACGATTCGACTCTCGTCGGGCGTTCCACCACGCAGCCAACTCTCTTCGGGGATTCCGATCAGCCCGTTAATCCAGGATTTCGTCGTCAACGTCAGCGCGATATACTGTTCGCCGTGGAACAGTCGCTCTTCGTGATTCGAGAGAATGAGTCATGATCGGGCATCATCTTCTTTTGAACGGGTCGTCACCGTAGACCACGTCGCCCCGCTCAAAAATCGGGGTTGCGTTCTCGTCAGTCACTGCTCGTTCTCCACGCTCGGATGAGGCTCGTCGGGGGCGTGATCACGCCACGACTCCTTGTCTTCGTCACCGAGTTGCTCGTTGAACAGAGCGGTCGCCCGTTAGTAGCCGCTATTCCCGTCGAGTCGCTCGATGTCGTCAGTTACGGCCCAGTACGTTGCCTTGTGTTCGACCAAGTCACGGTCCTTCAGACGCGAGAGCGCAGTGCTGACTGCGCCCTCGCCGATGTCGATCTGGGATGCGATTTCCTGCGTCTTGAATGCACGATCGTCATGGGCAGCGAGAAACCCGAGTACCTGATCCGGGGCCGATAGGTCTTCGAGTTCGTCCTCGCTCGTGTTCTCGAAGGTGTCTCGGTCGATGGACATCTTAGACGAAGGTACGCCACCCACTGTCAAAAGTGTTAGAACTGACAGCATTGAAAATTTCGAAGGAGATGATACTACGCTGTTCAGCGAGTAGAAATCACTCCCAACGAAGAAATCTGAGGATCATATGCATTGAGAATGCCAGTCTCAACTACTGTCCGCGATCGGCGATGTGAATTCCACCCTCACTCGGCGTGCCCGTTGGTCCGCTCTCCCACTCTTCTTTATTCATCAGGATAAGCTGGCAGATCGGCAAGCGCCTCAGAGGCGCAGTTGAACGGGCTTGGGAGTTCACCAACGAAGGCTCACACGAATCCCGCTGTTCCAGGTTCGATCGTTGGGATACGCTAACTTCGTGACTGGGGGAAATAATAACAAATTGTTTATTTTTCCGTAAATTGTGAACAAAATACACTTGAAATGGAAAGATCACTGTCGATTTTAAGCTTCGATACGTAGACGGCCCTTAATACATCACCGGACAGATTCGGATGTATATGTCGACAGGTGTGAGCCAAGAACCCGGGCAGTCGCAGGCTGAGACTGATGAAATTGCAGGTGGATTACTGAGCCATATCCCAGACGGCAGCACGATTCCGACCGACGAGTGGACACGTCGGCACAAGGGCTTCGTTATCGCGGTGCTGTCGCACATCCCGGTGTTGTTTGGTCTGGGAGTGATCGAAGGGTCTGAACCGGTTACTGGGATGACTCTCCCGACGATCCCGGTTGGGATAGTGGCAATTGAAGTAGGAATTATTGCAGCGTTCGCGTTCGCGTCGTTGGTGCCACAATTGAATCGCCGGCTCCGGACAGTGCTCGCGGTCACCGGGTTGGCGTTCTGCTCGGGGACGCTCGTCCACGTCACCGGCGGGTACATCGAGGCCCACTTCCACTTCTTCGTCGTTATCGGCATCGCAGCGATCTACGAGGACTGGCTTCCGTTCGGTGTCGGAATCGCCTACGTCGTCATCACGCACATCGGGTTCGGACTGGTCGACCCGACCCGGGTCTACAACCACACTGCCGCACAGCTGAACCCGTGGGTCTGGGGATTCATCCACGGTGGCTTCGTATCGCTACTGGCAGGCGCTTTGACCATCCACCTTAGTTCAATCGAGAAATCTCGCACGAAGGCCACTATCGAACTCGAGCGGGCCCAACAGCGAGCGAACGAAATTAACGATCTCGAAGGAAAACAGGCCGAGATTCAGGAACAAAAAGACGAGGCAGAACAGCTGAAAGAGGAAGCTGAGGCTCAACAGAAGGAGGTCGAAGCGCTGAATAGCCATCTTGAGCTGAAGGCTATAAACTATCAAGAGGCGATGGAGCAGGCTGCCGGCGGTGATCTGACGGTCCGGGTCGACACTGACAGTGAGAGCGAGGCGATGGCCGACATTGGAACGGCGTTCAACGAGATGCTTGACGAAATCGAAGCAACTGTCAGTGAGATCCAGACATCGACCGACGACGTCGACGAGCAACTCGACACGGCGAACGCCGGGACCGAACAGGTCGTCGACACAAGCCGGCAGGTGAGCGACTCGGTCCAGGAAATCGCCGCTGGCACCGACGAACAGCGAGAGATGCTCGATGAGGTGGCCAGCGAGATGTCTGACCTCTCGGCGACCGTCGAAGAGGTCGCCGCGTCCGCACAAGAAGTGGCCGGGACATCCGCTGAGACGGCAGATATCGTAACCGATGGGCGTGAACTCGCGACCGACATGCATGACGACGCCCAGCAGGTCCAGACTGCTATCGACGAGACCGTCGAGCGGGTGACTACACTCGACGAGCAGATGGAAGAAATCGCTAATATCACGGACCTCATCACCGATGTCGCCGAACAGACGAACATTCTCGCGTTGAACGCGAGCATCGAAGCCGCGCGAGCCGGGGAGAACGGCAACTCTGAAAGCGGCGATGGGTTCAGTGTGGTGGCTGATGAGGTGAAGCAACTCGCGGAGGAAACCCGCGATTCGGCTGCAGACATCCAGGACCGTATCGAGCAGACTCAACAGCAGACCGGCACTGTCGTACGCCAGGTCAAACAGGCCAACCAGCTGGTCGAGAAGGAAATCGAAGCGGTCGAGGACGTTGTCAGCGCCTTCGAACAGGTCGAGCAGAACGCCCAACAGACCGACGACGGCATTCAGGAGATCAGCGAGACGACCGACAGCCAGGCATCAAGCGCCGAGGAAGTCGTCGCGATGGTCGATGAGGTATCGGAAATCAGCGAGCAATCCGCAGAAGAGTCTGAAAGCGTCTCAGCCGCGGTCGAAGAGCAGACGGCGTCGATGAACGAAATCGGTACCAGCATCGGTAGCGTCGCCGCGACAGCAAACGAACTCCGGGCACTGGTTGACGGGTTTTCGTGTGACCGAGTGGTCACCAGCACCACGGGAGCCACCACGCCCGTCACTGACGACTAGGTAATCCCTCGACATCTGGCGTCTCCCCCACCACATGTCCTGTATATCGAGTCAGGAGGTGTTTTAAATTGCCAATTTCCGGCTCTGTGCGACTTAGTCGTAGTAGCTGATACGTTCAACAACGTCTGCAAAGGCGACGTCCTCACGGACACCGGTAATCTCGATGGTGACTCGTTCTCCCTGCTCGGTCTCGGAGACGATGACAACGAAGCCACGTTCGACACGGGTGATCCCGTCGCCTCGATCGCCGATGCTTTCGATCTCGACGGTCCGATGTTCACCTTCTGTGACCGGTGGTTCCTGTGGCTCTGAATCGAACTGTGACGTTGTGTCGGTGTCGACGGGTTCTGTGGTAGATCTGGATGAAAGCACAGCTACACGGTATGTTCCGCCTTGACTGATGTTGCCACGTTGAATTCCTTCCGTTGGAACTTCGAGGACATACGATCCGTCCCGCTCTTCGAGCGTGGCCGAGAACAGACAGCGAAGTTGGTCAAGAATATCCATCAGTAGTGTCTTCCATGAGATTCGCAACCGAGAACTGTCGGATCCCAACTGCTATTCTGGCGCCACAACGTCCTCACACGACGGGCATTCGGCCCATATTCCATCGGTGCCGTCGTCTTTTGTGTATTCAACGAGAAGCCACGCCTCTGGAATACGCTCGCCGCAGTCCGGGCAACGACCAAGAGACGATTCGTCGGTGTTCATGCAAAGGGACTGGAAGAGGCGCGTGACGGTGTTCCTTTCATCCGTTCTTGAGCCGTCCTCAAAATAAAAGGTTTAGGCGTTTTCTACGTTCAGAAATCCGCTTTCAGGTCGGTTGAAGTGTCCATTGAGATCAACTCACCATCACCCGTACCGCGGGGAGACGGGAGTTCATCCGATCCTCACGCAACTCCTCCCTGGTGGTGGCTCCGAAGTCGTAGTTGAGTGCCGCCACTGCGGGACAACTGTGTCGTCGAAGGCTGAGGAGTGTCCGGACTGTGGGGGCAGTGAAATTTGTCGATACGAAATCCCAGAGTAATCTCGTGGTTTCCTACGAGGATTGCTAACCTGATCAGTAGAGAGGAACGATGTATTGTTTCAACCGCTTACATACCAATTTTCTGTTAAGAGCCGTGCGCTGAATACAGCGCGCAAGTCGGCCAGTCCACTGCGATAGAACCCACCTGTAAGAACCGACCACATCTCAGCAAATGCGCTAATAGTACAGGATATTAACCGACCATTCACTATCCCGAAAGAAACTCCTTGGTTGGTTTGATACATCGTTACGAATATGGTAAGCCTTGAACCTGCTCGGTACGCGTTTAGACGCACGACAGACGCTTTCCTATCGAAATCATTTCGATACGCTTTCCGATGAGAATTACTGCTGCTCTATGCAATAAGCTACATTGGATGGCGAATATTCGGTTTCTCCCGTTCGTTTGAACTTAGGATTGCAGGAGGCTTTGAGACGTTTGAAGCGGTATCTTCACTCCCGTTCACCATCCTTGGAGTTGCTCTCTTTCTCGGCGGTTTCGTGGGTATCTTTCACAATATCCTCGTAGACTTGCTTCCACAGAGGGAGTAGACCAGCTACTTGAATAAAATCCGGTGTGAGAGCTTAATTATCCCAAGACATGCTATAGTAGTTCTTAGAAATAATTACTCACTTTTAGAACAGAGAGTTGGTCGAGAGCTGTATCAATCGCTGTCGTCAACTTGTCAAGCAAGTCAAAGAAGCGGTTGCTAAGAGACGCTTGAAGCTGTCTCCAGCATTCTTCGACCGGGTTCAGTTCCGGCGAATACGCCGGCAACGTCACGAAGGCGAGGTCGTCACGGGCCGCCAGGTCCGTGACGGCCGACGCCTGAAAATACGGCGCTCCGTCGAGAACGAAGATCAAGTCTTCTTCAAACTCTTTACATAGTGCTAAAATGAAATGTTTGGCGTGTTTGGCGGTGACGTACTCTTCGAATCGGGAGAAGAAGCGATCACCGTCCTCGGTGATCGCGCCCAGCAGACACGTCCAGTTGCGTTGGCCAGAGTGTTTGACGGATGGCCGCGTGCCGCGCGGAAACCACGCGGCACGCGGCTCAACTTGCACGGATTTTTTGGTTTGGTCGATACAGACTACCGTGGCGTCCATCTCCCGCCGCTTTTTTGAGTTCTTCGTGGAAGGTTTCTTGCTCGTTTTCGTTGGCTTCGGCGGCTTTTCGGCGCGGTTTTTGATAACTCAATCCCGCTTCTTTCAGCGACCGCCGGCAACTCGGGATTGAGTACTCAACGCCGTAGGTTTCTTCGAGATATTCCTGAGCGAGCGCCGGCGTCCACGCCGGCGCATTAAGCACGACTGCTTCAGGTGGTTCGTGAACAGTTGCTTCGAAGTCTTTTTGCCGTGATTCTGAAAGTTTTCGTTTTCTTTCAGTTCGTTTATCATCAGGTACAGCCTGCTCAAGCGACTCGTCAGTGTCGAGTCGCTTGAGCCAGCTATAGATTGTGCGCCGCTGCACGTCGTACCACTCGGCTAGCTCGGTCTGCGTAACACCGTTCTTGTACGCAATAGCTGCTAAGAGTCGCTGTGTCGGCTTCTTCTCATCCACGTTGTCAAGAGCATCTTGCAGCTCTTCGACAGAGATCTCGTTGAGATGATCCATTATCTCCTGCAACGCTTTACGGGAAAAATTCTAACAGTTACTATAGCTGGTGAGTGCTGTCTCGCGCTCCCAGCCGTAGAGTTCCTTCAACAAGAATACGCGAAAGAGCGTATCGATCGCGTAGCAGGCTGCCCCGCTGTAGCGGCCGTGCGCGGTGAAGCTAAAACACGCCACCGGAAGTGAGCAAACAAAATTCTCAACTGACTCGTGGCGGTCCTGCCCGAACCACGCTTGCGGGACGATTCGAATATCTGATTCGAGACCAGCAACCGAGCCGTTGTCCGACAAAGGTGGCCCAGCAGAGCGGTCTGAGCACCCGCAATAGATGTAGTCCACCCGTGTGGAGATTGCGTAGCCAGTCGGAGGATTGTATCTAGAAACTTAATCGACAGAGGATCTATTCTAGTATGTGTCTGTTGGTTAATATTCGACGCACCTCGAAGACATTCGGGTTGTCGCGAGCTACCGCCGAGAATAGTGGAGATTGCCCAACTCACACCGGGAGCAAATCAGATACCTATCGGAATGCAAATTGATAGATGTGTATTCTACATTGAGAACTTGATCGACGAGGCGTCCACTGTGATTGGGGTCGCCGTTCTCTTCTCAGTCGTCGAGCATCGCAACGGCACGCATCGGACCACCAGTTCCGTCCCGAATCTTCAGCGGGAATCCATAGAAGGTGAAACTCTCACCGACTACTTCGTCGATATTCTTGAGATTCTCCATGTGTGGTACCCCTTCTTCCCGTCCGACCTGATGTGTCGGGAACGTTAGATCGTTCGAGTTGTCCGGCCCGGGAGCATCAACACCGAAATTCTTCACGCCCTGATCGACCATCCACTCGGCTGCCTCCCGGGAAAAACCGATGTAGTCGTCGACGTACGCCTTCGTGGGGTGGGTGTCCTGGTAGTGGCCGGTGTTCACGAGGAGGATATCGCCGTCCTCGATCTCCACACCTGCCTCGTCACACGCCGTCTCCATGTCCGCAGGTGTAATGACCTCGTCACTCGCCCCGTCGTACTTCGAAATCTCGATTGCCTTACCCGGTCCGAAAAAGTAACTAAGCGACATTTCGTCGATGGACTCCCCGCCTGGTCCGAGGTGGGCGAACGCGTCGACGTGCGTCGGCCCGTGGTCGTTCATCAAGAGCGACTTCGTCGAATAAGTCCAAGGCGGGTCGTCAGTCCCCAGGGAGTCACCGAGAATCGCTGCCCCTTCTTCGTAGGTGTGGTGTGTCCATATCGACGTGGACTGGTGGAGCTCGTGGACTGGCTGTTTGTGGTATATCTCTTGACTCAAGTCAACTATTTCGGGCATACACTAGGGGATTATCGAGCAAATGTATTAATACTTGGCATGATATGAATACTAACGTTAAATTGGCTGTTTCTGTCCGAAGGCGGAATCTTCGATGTCGTCGTCGGGTACAGTAATTCGATCGTGTCAGTATCGCCAGCAGCGTACAGTCAGTAATACCCGTCATCGGGTTGGATTACGGTTCCGTTGACCGCAATGTGAACTCGCAGGCGTCGTCCCGGAGTTGTGGACTAGCTCCGTGAACCCAGCCGTGAGCGAGTGATCGAACACTCTGAGCTCCGAATATTTCGAGGAAGAAAACAGTATTCGAGAATGATAATCAAGACAGACACAGCTGAATACTGAGCTTCATCGGCGGTCGTGGCGTCGTTTCGGGGTCCTCAATCGTCGCTGGGGACCTCAGCGTCGCTAAGCGAGGCGTCGGGCTCGAAGCAGATGCTCGGGTCCAAATCATCGAGTGGCTCGCCCGCTCGGACCCGACTGGGCCAGTCGTGATTGGCGAGTGCCCCGGTCCCGAGCGTGATCAGATCGGAGCCATCTGACAGTGCTGCCCGCGCGTTCTCTGGGTCTCCGAGACTCCCGTTGGCAATTACGGCGACATCGTCGCCCACATGCTCGATCGCCAGTTCCGCGAGTGTGCGTTCGGTGTCTGGTACCTCCGCAGTAGTCGCATTGCCGCCGGTGACGTGGACGTAGTCAGCTCCTGCGTTCGAGAGCGCGCTGAACAGCGCGGTAGCGGTCGTCTCACCGTCCGGCCATACCCGCTCCTCGTCGCTGACGGCCGCCTGTGAGGCGCGCACGCCGACGATGAACTCGTCGGGCGTCGCCTCGTCGATGGCAGCCGTTACCTCGGCTGGGAATCGCGCGCGGTTCGCTGGCGAGCCGCCGTACTCGTCAGAACGATTGTTAACCAGCGGGTCGACGAACTCGTGGAGTAGATAGCCGTTGGCCCCGTGAACCTCGATGCCATCGAAGCCCGCTTCAACCGCGCGTTTGGCGGAAGCAACGAATCCCTCCTTTACTTCTACGAGACCGTCAGCATCGAGTGCGTCGGCCTCTGGGAATTCACCGGACCCGCCGTACATCTCGGCCATCTCACCCGGCGGGCGGTAGGCTGAGGGCGCGACCGGATCGTAGCCGTAGCGGTTACCCTGCGCTTGTGCGCCAGCGTGCATGAGTTGCGCGAAGATGGGGCTCCCCTCTTCGTGGACGGCGTCGACCACGCGTTCCCAGGCCGCTGCCTGCTCGTCAGTAGCGAGGCCGGGTTGGTTGAAGTAGCCTTGGCTGTGGGTTGCGTCCGGGTGGATGCCCTCGGTGAGGAGAAACGAAAAGCCGCCGCGGGCAAAGGAGGCGTAGTAGCGTGCCATCCGGTCAGTCGCGTGGCCCTCGTCGGTCGCGCTCGTGCGTGTCATCGGGGCGAGACCGACGCGATTGTCGAGGGTGTGACCGTTCAGTTCGAATGTATGGAAAAGTGAATCGTCAGTCATCGTGTAACCACCTCGTACTGGGAGATATAAAGAGACAGCGGATTGCGTATTCCATCGTGCAACACGTGTGATATCATACTCCTCGACGTGAACCATCGCGACACCGAAGATCATCTCTCGTGCCACCCTGCTCGGGGTAACACTCAAGACTTATGCTCGACATAAGTTGACAAGCACGTGTAGACAGGAATGATGCACACACAAACGGGCAATCACACATTCTCAGTCGGCCACTGTATCCACAGGCCCATGCGATGACCGAAGAAACGTTCCCGACGTTCGAGGAGGACGAGCTTCGCGCCCTGTTCGACAGTCAGGACTACGTCGTTGACGACGAGGTGGTCATTCCGGTGCTACTCACGCTCCGGCTCGGGAAGCCGCTTCTCGTCGAGGGTCCACCCGGGAGTGGGAAGACGGAGCTCGGCAAGGTGCTGGCCGACGGTCTCGATACCGAGCTGATTCGTCTTCAGTGCTACGAGGGGCTCGCAGCCGAAAACACCCTGTACGAGTGGAACTACACGAAGCAGTTGCTCTCTGTTCAGAGCGACGAGCGTGGCGTCGCCGACGGTGCCAGCGACGACGCTGGCTCAGTGTTCGAGGAATCGTTCTTGCTGGAGCGCCCACTGCTGTCGGCGCTGTCTAACGAGCACGAAAAGCCCCCAGTGTTGCTCATCGACGAGATCGACCGCGCCGACCAAGAGTTCGAGGCATTGCTGTTGGAGGTACTCTCAGATTTTCAAGTGTCGATTCCCGAGCTCGGAACGATCGAGGCGTCGGTCCCACCGATTGTCATTATCACCTCGAACCGGACCCGTGGGCTGAGCGACGCCCTGAAGCGCCGGTGTCTGTACCTCCACATGGAGCCTCCATCCTTCGAGCGCGAATGCGAGATCATCCAGCGGAAAGTCCCGACGCTCCCTTCGGCGACGGTCGCCCAGCTTTGTGGTGTTGTCCAACGCCTGCGCGCGGAACCGCTCGTGAAACAACCCGGTGTCGCCGAGACGCTGGACTGGTCACAGGCCCTCGACGCACTGGATGCCGCCGACGACCTCTCCCCGGCGCTGCTCGAGCAGACGCTGTCCTGCCTCCTGAAAGACGCCGAGGATGTCGGCCGCATCGACGACGAGATGCTCACGACGCTACTGGAAGCTGGCTCGAAAGCACGGGCAGAGGCCACGGACCGATGACTGAACAGCGGTCGGTCGACCTGTCGGCCGAAACCATCCACGCCGCCCTCTCCGACTCCGTCCGCGAACACATCATAACCGCGGTGGTGACCCTCGAATCGGACCTCCGGGCGAAGGGCGTAACAGTTCCACCGAACGCGGGTATCACCGCGACACGCGCACTCTCGACAATCGGCGTCGCAGAACGGACCCGCGTCCACCACGCGTTGCGGTCGACGTTCATCTCACGTGCGGCCGACCTGCCGGTGTTCGAGGCTGTGTTCCCAGCGTTTTGGGCGCGGCTCACGATGTCCGGCGACGAGACGGCTGAATCCGAGTCAACCAGCAACATGCCCGATCGGGCTTTAGAGGCTGACCCCAGCCACTCCGAGGCGACGGACGGACCCGACGAGGTCGATGCCCTCGCGGGAACCACTTCCCGGTCACGGCCGTCGGGGCTCTCGGATGGGGCGGCCGACAACGACGGATCGACTGCGACAGCGACATACACGCCAACGGGCACGTCCGAGCGGCTGGTGGCCGACAGCGAAGCTATCGATGAGGGTTCGTTCAGAGGGCCAGTCGCACGGCTCGGCCGCGTACTCGGCCAGCTCGACGGACGGCGGTCGGTCCCCGACAGCACTGGCGCTAGCGTGGACGTCCGGCGTGCGCTTCGCCGGAGCGCGGGGACTGGTGGAGCCATGCTGGAGCCCCCCCGAATCGACTCTGACCGGACGGCTATGGACACCGTCGTGCTGATCGACGTGAGCCGGTCGGTGCTGGACACGCTCGATCGGTCGGCACTGCTCGAGATGTGCCGGCAGATGCACGCCAGCTGGCGATCGGTGCGGACGTTCTTTTTCGATACGGAGATAGCGGAGGTGTCAGCCCATCTCGCGGAGCCTTCCCCCGAACGGGCAGTTGACGCGCTGGCGAGTGCCGAGACCGTCTGGGGCGGCGGCACGCAGATCGGCAGAGCGCTCGCGACACTGAGGCGCGCCCACCCCCACGCGGTCGACCGCGGGACGATCGTCCTCGTCGTTAGTGACGGCCTCGAAGTGGGCGAACTCGACCTCCTCGACCGCGAGATGGTCAACCTGTCGACAGCTGCAGCGGCGGTACTGTGGCTGAACCCACTTGCGACAGCCCCCGGTTACGAGCCGACCTGCCAGGGGATGGCCACCGCTCGCCCGTTTCTCGACGGGCTGTTCGCCTTCGGGGGGCCTGCCGACCTCGACGAGGTCGGCAGACAAGTGTCCCAGCGTGGACTGACCGGAGCCATCGGTTACCAGTACGACGGCCGCGGACACAGTCGCGGGACGACGGAGACGGCTAGACAGAGTGATCAGGTATGAACGTCCGTATTGGACTACACAGACTGACCATGACAGTACACATCCTCGCACGGAGAATCGCATGACGGACAGCAACTGGAGTGTTCCAGAGACAGCGGTGGTTGATACTATCCGGGAGACGGTTGTGGCCGACGAACCAGCGGTCTTAGCGACCATCGTCGGCGTTGAGGGGAGTGCCTACCGTCAACCGGGCGCGAAGATGGTTGTCGGCGCTGACGGCGACGGCGTCGGCAGCCTCACCGCTGGCTGTCTCGAAGACGAGGTGCGGACGCTCGCTGGCGAGGTACTCGACGCTGGGGAGCCCCGTATTGAGACATTCGACCTCACCGGCGACGACGACGTTTGGGGGCTGGGCGTCGGCTGCAACGGTGTCATCCGGATGCTGCTGGAACCTCTCGACGACTCCCTCCAGCCAGCGCTCGACGCCGCCGCTGCTGGTGAGAACTGCGCCGTTGCCACAGTGCTTGAGAGTGACCACCCGGCCTTCGCTCTTGGCGACCGCCTCTGTGGCAGGGAAGGCAGGTTCATAGATACTGAGGGGTGGCCAACGGCCCTGATCGAGCGTCTCTCCGAACCGGCCGCAACACTATCGGCGGCGGGCAAAGCAGACACTATCGACATCTCGCTCGAGGCGGGGTCAGTGCGGGTGTTTCTCGACGGTATCGCCGCCCCGCCGGAGCTGTTGGTGTTCGGTACTGGTCACGACGTTCGGCCGGTCGTCGAGCTCGCGACGCTCGCGGACTTTCAGGTAACTGTAGTCGGATTCCGGGGCGCGACGGCGACAGCGGAGCGGTTCCCGTCGGCCGACCGCGTTATCTCTACCTCACCGACGGCGGTGCGAGAGGAGATCGACATCGACGAGCGAACGTACACGGTCGTGATGACGCACAACTTCGTCGACGACCGCCTCACACTCGCCGAGCTCACCCAGTCGGCGACACCCTACATCGGACTGATGGGACCGACCGACCGGTTCTCCGAGATGCTCGACGCCTTTGAAGCAGAGGGGCAGACCTTCGACCGCGCGACCCTCGACCGAGTCTACACCCCCATCGGAATCGACCTGGGCGGTGGCGCACCGTACCAGATTGCGACGAGCATCGTCTCGGAGGTGCTCGCGGTCCATAACGACCGAACTCCACAGCACCTCTCCGATAAAGATGGGCCTATCCACGAGCGTCTCGACAGAGACACAGCCGGTGAGTGAACGAAAGTCGAGGATTCGTCGGACCAGCCAGCAGAACTGTCTCAGACAACGGACTCTCTCCGTCTCTCACAAATCACACCCCGAGCTCGAAAAAAGTCGACCGCTCGGGTGCTTATCCGGCCCGGTTGAGTGCCGCCGTCACCGCCTTCTCGGTGTACACCGAGAGCAGGTGCGCCCGGTACTCACCGGAGGACTGGGAGTCGCCACGTAGCTCACTGGGGTCGACCGCCTTCTCAACACGACCGGCCGCCTCCTCGACGATATCGCCGTCGACTGACTCCCCTTCGAGTGCGTCCTCAACCGCCGGTAGCCTGAACGGTGTGTCCGCTACCCCGGTCACGCCGATGCGGGCGTCGGTCACAGTGTCACTGTCGAGTCGGAGTCTCGCGGCGACCCCGACCATCGCATAGCCCGACAGTGGGTTGCGCCGTTTCGCGTACGCGCTGACCGCATCGTCTTGGACCGGGACGCCGAGCCCAGTGACGAACTCGTGATCACGGACAGCCGTCTCGTAGGCTCCGTGAAATACGTCATCGGCGTCGATGGTGCGCTGGCTGTCGGGTCCTTGTACCGATAGCTCGACGTCAAGCGCCAGGACGGCCGCCAACGGGTCCGACCGTGGGTCACCGTGGGCGATGTTCCCACCGATGGTCCCACCGTTACGGACCTGCAAATCGCCGACCTCTCCAGCCGCATCCGAGAGCGCCGAGCTGTGCTGTTTCAGCTGTTGTGACTCGGCTATATCGGCGTGGGTCGCAAGGGCGCCGATCGAGAGCGTGTCGCCGTCGCGATCAATAGTCGCAAGTCCGTCGAGATGGCTGATGTCGACCAGTGCTGGCGGCGACTCCTCGCCAGTCTTCATGCGGGGCAACAGTCCGTGTGCCCCCGCCATCAACTCGGCGCCATCGTGGGCCTCGAGCTGCTCTATTGCGTCGTCGACGCTGTCGGCACGGTAGTAGTCGAATTCCTTCGTGTGCATCAATCGTTACCTCCTGTGGCCCGCCACACTGTCTCTGGGGTTATTGGGATGTCCAGATGGTCGATGTCGAACGGCTGGAGCGCGTCCGAGACGGCCGCAACAATCGTCGGCGTCGCGGCGATGGTCGCCGACTCCCCGACCCCCTTCACTCCGAGCGGGTTGTGCGGGCTCGGCGTGACCGTGTTGTCCGTCTCGAAGTCGGGTAACTGTGTCGAGTGCGGGACGGCGTACTCGTCCATGCGCCTGGTTTCGAGATGGCCCTCCTCGTCGTATGATGCTCCCTCGAACAACGCAGCGCCGATACCCTGTGCGATGCCGCCGTGTACCTGGCCGTCGACGATGAGCGGGTTGATTATCTCCCCGCAGTCGTCAACAGCGACGTACTTCCGGATGTCGATGTCGCCCGTGTCTTGGTCAACCTCGACGACGGCGACGTGTGTGCCGAATGGGAAGGTGAAGTTCTCCGGGTCGTAGAAGTCCGTGACCTCCAGTCCGGGGTCCATCCCTTCAGGCAGGTCGTGGCCAAGGTATGCTTCGTGAGCGATGCCCTGGATGTGCATCGACCGATCGGGCGCGCCAGCGACGTGGAACTCTCCGTCGTCGAACTCGATATCATCGACGCTGGCCTCGAGCTGGTGTGCCGCGATGCGACGCGCCTTCTCACGCACCTCTCGCGCGCCGCGGGCGATGGAGCCGCCACCGACCGAAGCACTACGACTGCCGTAAGTCCCCATCCCCTGGGGGATGCGGTCCGTGTCACCCTCGACTACCTCGATGTCCTCGAGAGGAACGCCCAGCTCTTCGGCGGCGATCTGGGCGTACGTCGTCCGATGGCCTTGGCCCTGGTCGGCCGTCCCGGCTAGTACTGTCACTGTCCCGGTCGAGTCGAACCGGACGATAGAGCTCTCCCAGCCACCGGCCTGCGACCCGAGGTTCCCGGCCGCCTCCGAGGGTGAGAGGCCCGCTGACTCGACAAAGTTGGCGACACCGATGCCGATGTACCGCCCCTCCTCGCGGAGTTCCTCTTGCTCCTCGCGGAGCGCCTCGTAGTCGATATGGTCGAGAGCGGTGTCCATACCGCGCTCGTACTCGCCACTATCATACACGAGAGCAGCGGCCGACTCGTAGGGGAACTCCTCGGCTGGCACGAGGTTCCGTTTCTTGAACTCGACAGGGTCCATGTCGAGCTCCCGGGCGGCGACGTCCATCGCACGCTCGATTACGTAGATACCCTCCGCGCGGCCTGCGCCACGGTATGCGTCGACCGGCGTAGTGTTTGTGAACGCACCGACCACCCGGGCGTGGATGGCTGGTATCGTGTACTGCCCTGAGAGTACCGTTGCGTACAGGTACGACGGTGTTGCCGACCCGAACTGCGAGAGGTGTGCGCCGATGCCAGCGTGGGTTTCCACACGCAGCCCTCGCACTGTGCCGTCATCGTCCATCGCAACCTCGGCGGTGGTCTCGTGGTCGCGGCCGTGACAGTCGGTCTGGTAGCTCTCGGTCCTCGTCGCCTGCCACTTCACCGGCCGGTCGAGTTGCATAGACGACCAAGCCGTGACCGCCTCATCGGGATAGTGATATATTTTGCTCCCAAAGCCGCCGCCAACCTCGGGGGCGATGACCTGGAGACGGTTCTCCGGGATGCCCAGCGTCGCTGCCGACATCAGCATCCGGTGAAGATGGGGGTTCTGACTGGTCATCCAAATGCGGAGCTCCTCCGTCGTTGACTCGTAGTCCGCAACGGCGGCGCGCGTCTCCATTGCATTCGGGATAATCCGGGGCAGCCGGAGATCGACCGACGCTGTGTGGTCGGCCTCGGCGAAGGCATCGTCGACCGCCTCGGCGTCACCCAGCTCGAAGTCAAATGCGACATTATCCTCGGCCTCCGCGTGGACCGGCGGGACGTCGCGGTCGACCGCCTCGCTGGGCTCGGTGACGTGGTCCAGCTGCTCGTATTCGATCTCGATGCGTTCGAGAGCGTCCCGGGCCACTCGTGGTGACTCAGCGACGACCGCGGCAACACCGTCTCCCTCGTGGCGTACCTTGTCAGTGGCCAGCATCTTGTACTGTGGCTGAACGAGGTTGGGCAGGTCCCAGGCGGTCGGGATAGCGTTGGGAACGCCGCTGTCCTCGACGTCCTGCCCGGTGAACACAGCGACGACGTCTTCCATCGCCTCTGCCGAGCTCGTGTCGATGCCGACGATGCGTGCGTGGGCGTGGTCCGACCGTCGGACCGCAAGATGTGTCATCCCCGGCAGGGAAACGTCGTCAGTGAACTGTGCCTCTCCTTTCAACAGTGGCACGTCCTCCTGACGTTCGACGGCCGACCCGAAAACGTCCTCGGCCGTTGGATTCTCGCTGTCGCTCATTGGCTCTGACCCGCCAGCCCCGCCGTGTCCTCGATGGCGTCGACGATGTTGTGATAGCCGGTACAGCGACAGAGGTTCCCTTCGATGGCTTCTCGGATTTCGTCACGCGAGGGGTCCTCGGCGTCTTGTAAGAATGTATCGGCGGTCATCAGCATGCCGGGCGTACAGTAGCCACACTGCAGTCCGTGGTTTTCTTGAAACTGCGCCTGGAGGCTGTCCAAGTCGCCATCGTCGGCGAGCCCCTCGACCGTCTCGACCGACGCGCCGTCGGTCTGGACGGCGAACGTCGTACAGGACTTGATTGCGTCGCCGTCGACGCGGACGGTACAGGCACCACACCGGCCCGTGTCGCAACCGACGTTTGCACCGGTGTATCCGAGGTCCTCCCGAAGCGCATCGACAAGTAACGTTCGTGGCTCAACCGTGAGCTCGTGTTCTGTTCCGTTTACTGTGAGAGAGATATCGTGTCTTGACATCTATTGGGGCCTCTGGCCGCCATCCCGATGCGGCCCTTGTGCGTAGTTACACATACACACACTACGTACGATGGAGCCAATAAATTAAAAAGATTTGGCTACCGTTCGAGCGCTCCCACGGGGGGTTCGGAGATACAGCCCCCGGACCGACCTGACTCCGTCACAAGGGCTTTTCCGCCTACGTGTCTCTGTCAGTGTATGGCAGACGAGAATGCAGAGCTCCCAGTGGTGACGCCCGAACAGCTCGGAACCACCCCCGCTGATAGCCCAACACGCACAGCGGGCGTCCTGCTCGCGGCCGGCAGGAGTTCACGCTTCGGCAAGTCGAACAAGCTCCTGACGACGATCGACGGGACCCCCATCGTCAGCCGGGCCGCTGAGACCCTACGTGACTCTGCTGTCGAGCGAGTCGTCGTCGTTCTCGGCCACGAGGCCGCGGCCGTCCAGGACGCGCTTGGCGAACTCGCAGTCGAAACTGTAAACAACGACCGTTATAACGAGGGGCAGGCGACATCGGTCGCGACTGGCGTCCGTGCACTCAGGTCGGGACCAGACGTCGATGCGGCGGTGTTCGCCCTTGGTGATATGCCAGCAGTTGCCCCAGCCTCCGTTGACACGTTGCTCGCTGCCTTCGATAATGAGGTTGGAACCGCACTCGCTGCGGCGTACGAGGGTGTCCGGGGCAACCCGGTGCTGTTCGACCACTCTCACTTTGATACGCTTGCAGCCGTCGAGGGCGACACCGGCGGTCGGAATCTCCTGTTTGAAACTGATGCCGCCGCTCTCATCGAGACCGATGACCCGGGCGTCTGCGCGGACGTCGACGAGCCAGCCGATATTGACGAACTGCCGTCGATCGACGAAACCTGACAGCCGTCGTACGCTCAGTCGTGGGCAACCGAGCCTCTAGCTGCTCGTGAACAATTCGACTATCCGCTGGTAACATAACAACCAATACGTAGTGTCTTGAATTGACCTGCTAATGCGTGTTGCACGGTACCACGAGTTCGGGGCACCAGATGTCATCGAAGTAGAGGAGATCGAACCGCTCGAGCCTCGAAGCGACGAGGTGCGAGTATCTGTAGAGGCTGCGGGCGTCAACCCCTGTGATGCTCTTCGACGGCAGGGGCTCTGGGACGATGAACTCCCGTTGATCAGTGGCTCCGACTTCGCTGGAGTGGTAGAGGCTGTCGGTGACAGCGGTGGCGAATACGCGGTCGGCGACGAGGTCTTCGGGACTGTTCCCAGGTTGAACGTCTCGGGCTCTCGAGGGGACAGACAAGGGGTGTACGCCGAACGGGCTACGGTTCGCACCGACCGGCTCACCTCGCTACCGGAGAGCGTCCCGTTCGCCGAAGCTGCAGCTGCTGGCATCGTTTCTGGGACAGCGTGGAGGGCACTGCAGGAGTTGGGTGAGCTCCCACCAAGAGGAACAGCGCTGATTCACGGTGGTTCGGGGGGCGTCGGACACGTGGCTGTCCAACTTGCAGCAGCGATGGGCGCGAACGTCTTCGCGACCGCAAGTCCTGCAAACAGGGAGATTGTTCGTGAGTTCGGCGCCGACCGTGTATTCGACTACCGACGCGAAGACCTGGAATCGGCAATTGAACAGGCAGCGCCCGACGGCATCGATCTGCTACTGGACCACATGTTCGAGACACACTGTCAGCTGGATATCAACGTCGCAGCCAAAGACGGCGACGTACTGGTTATCGGGAACAACTACGACCAGCCCCAAATCACCGACCTGACGACAGCTATCGGCAAGGACGTCACCATCCAACCATTCGATACATTAAATCTCGACCCTATCGACGACACTCTCGCGCAGATCAGCCGCCTGATGGCCGCAGGTGATATTACTATCGAAATCGCGCGGAAATACACTCTCGCCGAAGCAGCCGAGGCACACCGAGCGGTAAGTGAGGATAGCTTCGTTGGAAAGTTGGTGATCGTTCCCTGATGTCAAGCGAAATCTGACCGAGGGGTTCCAACGCAGTAAGGTTACCAGTCGAATTCGCGGTGGACCGCCCGCCCCTTCTCCATCATGACCGGGCCGACCACCTCACCGACACGCTTGAGGACTTCGGCTGACCGGACCGCAGGCGATTCACCAGTGAACGACACTGGCTCCTCGCTGCTAACACTGGAGACGACATGGCTGAACCCGGCAGTGGTCGTCCCGCCGGCACACATCGGACAGGGCTCTGTGCTAGTGTACATCGCCGTAACCGCGCGCGCTCGGGCGGTCATCGCACGGCGGGCTCGAAACGCAAGGTGAAGTTCCGGATGACGACGGATGTCGTCCTCGGTGACCACCCGGTTCGAGTCGGTCATAACTACCGTATCGTTGCGCACAACCACCGCGCCGAACGGTCGGTCCCCGCGGTCTGCGGCCGCGCCACCCTGCCCGCTGTGACTTCCGGCTACTGCTGGGAGCTGCCCAACGATCCTCTACACAAGAGCGATGTCGAAGGGGCACTTCGCCCAGAGCCACAGAGCGGTTCGAGAACTGTAAGCATTGAGACAGCAAGTCTCAACTTCTGTGTATCGTTGACAACCACTCCGTACTCAGCGGCGTGCCGAACGACGCCACTGAGACCGACAACCAAGACGAACGTCCGCTTCTCCACCAGGACGTCAGGACCGGCAGTCACTCACGCTGCCCGCGAGGAAACAGGTTCAACGCCCGCCAAAACCGTAGTACAGGGGGCATCGTGGGAACTGAGACACAGACGGACCGGGGACTCGAAACGGTCCCGTCATCGCTCGTCCACGAGCGTTCGGCTGGCTAGCACAAACGCTACTAGTTGGCTCTGGAGCGGATGGACTCCAAGACGGTCTCGGAGGACTGAAAACAATAGTTCCCGTAGGAACGCACGAATGGGTCAGAATCTTTTTGAAGTCCTGTTCGGCAATCCATTCGCGGTGATGAACACGGTCGGGCTGATCGCGTTTGCCTTCGTCGGAGCATCGAAAGCGATCCGTGAAGAGTTCGACCTGCTAGGGATCACCATCGTCGGATTGGCGATGGCATTTGCCGGCGGCGCGACTCGCGACCTCTTGGTGACACGGGTTCCGCTAGCGCTGCAGTCCCCGATCGAAATCAGTCTTGGATTGCTCGGTGTCGGGCTAGCGATTGCGCTGAACATCGCCTTTCTGTCGCCGGAGACGCACCCGCTTACACTCGTTGCGGACGCTGTCGGGCTCGCCGCCTTCGCCACGACTGGCGCTATCATTGCGACTGAAACAGGCGTGTCCGTGTTCGGTGTCGTCGCGATCGCGACCATCAACGCCGTGGGAGGCGGTGCCTTCGCAGACATCCTTCTCGACCGCGCCCCGTTCATACTCTTCGAAGATTTCTACGCCAGCTGTGCAGTGCTCGGTGGCCTCGCATACTGCCTCGCAAGTGCCCTGGGGACCGCTGGAAGTACGGCTGCTGCGGTGTGTGCGGCCGTGACCGTTGTGACCCGGCTAGCTGCGGTTGTCTACGACTGGCATCTCCCGACGGTACAGAACCTGGGACACCCGGAAAACTGAGCCGATAGCGATCCGAGTGTATCCTCTCGTCTTCAGGCTGATATCGAGCGAGCAGTCGCTCGACCGCCCACAGCTCCGCGGCGAGGGTCGAAACCTTTCGCGAACCCCCACTCCGGACTGCCGCGCCGTAATCCGAGCAGTATGCAACGGACGACACAATGCCCGGAACGGACGCAGTGGTTCCTCTGTTGCTGTTCGACGGCTGTTTTCGACGAGTACAGTACCTCCTCCGGGGGAGTTCCTCTAGAGCGGATAAATAACATGGTTAACTCTGTTATACCTGTGCCAGCAACGATTTCCGTAGCTGACCGACTTGCATCACGCGGCCGGCCTCTGTCCCTGTTGAATGCGGTACAGTGGTAGGATCATAGCTTCCTCGGGAGTTATTCGTCGAGAGCAGCAATCAGAGCAAGCGCACGGAGTGTCGGATCACGAGTCCGAATACAACCGGCCGCTCGTACTCACCTCGTCGAATCAGGCCGGAGACGACTGCTGTCCGTTCGGACAACCGGAACTCACGGACTGACAGAACCGCAGTGGGGCTTTCCTTTCAGGATAGGTAGCACGGGGAGACGCACCCCCGGTGAGACGAGAACTCATACTCCCGGGCAGAGGTCCGTGAGTTGCCGACCGCTCCGACGGACGGAACGCTGTGGGTAGCGACTCGTTCGACAAGCACCGGGTCTGACAATTCCTGTCCGGCAGTAACACGACTACGAAACGGATCCTTCGAACAGTCTGTTCCGAAGAGTCGAACGGACCTGTCTCACAGTGTTGGAATACAGCACCCCGTCCGGCTCTCGTACTCCGTATTAGCTCGAAGCCAGCTGTATTCCGTCTTCCCGAACCACCGAGTTAGCAAACATTTATAACTACCGCCCCTGGAAGGGCGTTCATGACAACAGCGGTGAAGACACTCAGCGACTTCGTCGCCGCCACCACCTACAAAGACATTCCGGCCGACGCACGTGAGACCGTCCGTCGTGCCTTCCTCGACACTGTCGGCGTCACGCTCGCAGGTGCACGTGCCGACGCTGGTGCGACCACGCTCGAGGCCGACGGTATCGACGCCGCGGCTGCGGATGCTGCCAAGATACTCGGCGTCGACACTGAACGATCACCGACCGACCGCGCGTTCCACACTGGTACCGCAAGCCACGCGCTGGACTACGACGACCTCGCCTGGGCGATGGACGGCCATCCAAGCGCCACACTCGTCCCGCCGCTGCTCGTACTCGCCGCCGAGACCGACGCTAGCGGCGCGGATCTGATCACGGCGTACGCTGTCGGCTTCGAGGTCGAGTGTGCGCTCGCCGCTCCTATCAGTCCCGACCACTACGAGGCCGGCTGGCATGCTACAGCGACGTTCGGTGCATTCGGTGCCGCGGCCGCATCCGCTTTTCTCTTGGATCTGTCTCCGACGGCGACCCGGAACGCGCTGAACGTCGCTGCGTCCACACCGGCTGGTCTCAAGAGCAACTTCGGGTCGATGACCAAACCCCTCCATGCCGGACTGGCGGCTCGCTCCGGCGTCACTGCTGCCCGCCTGGCCGATAAGAACGTTACCGCCAACCCAGACGCGTTGAGCGGCGACCGCGGGTTTTGGGACCTCTACGGTCCGGACGACCGCGACGACTTTGCATTCGACCCCGACAGATGGGCTCTCGTCGAATCCGGCATCAATATCAAGTATTACCCCTGCTGTTACTTCACACATACCAGCATCGCCGGGACCCGGGCCCTCGTCGACGAGCACGATATCGAGCCATCAGAGATCGAACGGATTCACGTCACGGTTGCCCAGGGGGCTGCCGACGCGCTCCACCACAGCGACCCTGATACCGGTCTCGAAGCGAAGTTCTCCTTGGAGTACACGGTTGCGAGCGCGGCTGTCAGGGACCGCGTGGGACTTGCTGCCTTCGAGGCTGATGCCATCGGCGATACAGCCGTCCAACGTGTCCGAGAGCGCGTGGACTACGTCGTCGACGACGCCCTACACTACGACTCTCACGAAGCAGTCGTGCGGATCGAGACGGGCAAAGAAACCTACGAGCGTCAGAGAAAAAATCCCCCGGGCACGCACGGAGACCCCCTCTCTGAGGGAGAACTTCGTGAAAAGTTCGACGAGTGTGCGCATCGAGCCGTTTCCGAGACGACGGGTGAGGAACTCGCGACGATATTCGGGTCTCTCGACGCTTACGAAGACCTCGCTGGCGCGGTTCGGAACGCCAGCTAATCGCGATCGGCGTCCGAGTTCAGTATGGTCGCTCCGAATCGAAACACCGTTGCACTGGAGCGTCTACGGGCACTGGCCGGCTACGCCGATCCCTACAAGGTTTAAGCGCCTCGCCACTTGACGTTTGATTGTCCGATGGTAGATAGAGACACGGTCCAGCTGACAGACCAACAGAGATTGGTCAGGGATTCGCTCCGGGACATTTGTTCGGACTTCGACAAGTCCTACTGGCGTAAAAAAGACGTAGATGGCGAATACCCAGACGAGTTCGCCGACGAACTCGCCGACGGCGGGTGGTTTGGAGTGCTCCTTCCCGAAGAGTACGGCGGCGCCGGCATGGGGACGGAAGAAGTCGTCGTGATGATGGAGGAAATCGCGGCGTCGGGCGGCGGGTTCAGCGCTGCACAGGCCGTCCACGGTGCCATTTACAACTCTGTTCCACTCGTCAAATACGGGACCGAGGAGATGAAAGAGACGCTCCTCCCGAAGGTTGCCCGGGGCGAGGAGTCGATTCAGGCGTTCGGACTCACCGAACCGAACGCGGGATCGGACTCGACTTCCCTCGAGACGCGAGCGGAACACGATGGCGACGAGTACGTGATTAACGGTCAGAAAATCTGGATTTCTCGGGTCGACACGAGCGATTACGTCGTCCTCATGGCGCGCACCACGCCCAAGTCAGAAGTCGAAAAGCGTACCCGAGGGTTGACGATGTTTCTCGTCGATCTCGACGACGCGTTCGCCCAGGACGGTCTCGAAATCGAACAGATCGACAAGACGGCCAGTGGTGCCGTCCACTCCTACGAACTGTTCTTCGAGGATCTCCGCCTCCCAGCTTCGTCGGTCATCGGCGAAGTGGACGACGGGTTCTATCAGATGCTCGACGGGCTCAACGAGGAACGACTCGCCATCGCCGCGGAGTGCATTGGCCTCGGGGAAGCTGCCATCGAAGCCGGTGTCGACTACGCAAACGAGCGCGAGGTGTTCGGGCGTGCCGTTGGTTCGAACCAGGCGATTCAGCACCCGCTCGCGGAAGCACACGCTCGGGTACAGGCAGCGAAGGGAATGGTCTACAACGCCGCAAGTGAGACCGAGACGGCGGCTCAGAAGGATGTGGGTGCACAGGCGAACATGTCGAAATTCCTGGCCGCCGATGCAGCCTTCGAGGCAGCCGACGCCGCGGTCCAGACCCACGGTGGGTTCGGTATCGCCCGTGAGTACGACGTCGAGCGCTACTTCCGTGAGGCTCGCCTCACGAGGCTCGTTCCGATCACCCAACAACTCGCACTGAACTATATCGGTGAAAACGTCCTTGGACTTCCCCGCTCGTACTGATGGGGGAACACATTCATACGGACTGTCGTAACTGTGTACCGCGACGACTGCCCGACTGCTGGCGTAGTGGCCGACTCCGCGCAATAACCACCAACGTTAATATTTCACTCACTACAACACAGTACGTTCGAATGGCAGGCCACAACGCCGTCCGATCGAGCGAACTGCAGCGACTCGTCCGGCGATCAGTTCGAGACGGCTGTGACGACTCCCCTGACTGATCCAGACCCAACAGTAGCTCGTTTCGAGCCACGGCAGGGAGACGGCCCGCGAACTCCCGAGTTCGCATCGAACCATCACGGAGCAACTCATGACAGACGAGAATTCACACGATAAGACCGAGCGGAACCGACAGCTAGCGACCGGTTGGCAGGGCCGGTACTTCGAGGACTTCGAGATCGGTGACATCTACAAACATCCGTATGGCCGAACGGTCACCGAGACGGACAACGTCTGGTTCACCAACCTGACGATGAATCTCAATCCGATGCATTTCAACGAGGCGTACGCAGCCGAGACGGAGTTCGGCGAGCGGTTGGTCGACGGGACCTTCGTCATCGCGCTGGCGGTCGGGATGAGTGTCATCGACGTCTCGGCCAATGCCACGGCGAACCTCGGCTACGACGACATCCGGCATCACGCCCCGGTCTATCACGGTGACACGATCTTCGCCGAGAGTGAGGTGGTGGACAAGCGTGAATCGGACTCCCGGGACCACGTCGGCATCGTCACGACCGAACTTCGGGCGTACAACCAGCGCGACGAGAAGGTGCTCTCGCTCGAACGGACGCCGATGGTACTGAAACGCTCTTACGCCGACCCGTCCGCTGCACAGCCGACCGGCTGGCCGGAGGGAGTCGGTACGCAGCCGGGGGATTTGGAGTGAGCGAGCGCATCGTTGGCGATCTCCCGGTCGTCGACGCCGAGACAGCCACAGGCCACGTGGCGGATGAAGCGACAGTGTTGACGAGCGGCTTCGGGAGCGTCGGCTACCCGAAAGCGGTGCCGCTTGCGCTTGCCGACGCGGACCGCGACCTCGCGTTGACCGTCGTCTCGGGCGGTAGTACCGGTGCCGAGGTCGACGTCAATCTCGTCGAGGCGGGTGCTATCGCACGCCGGTATCCGTACCAGGCCCGGCCGCCGGCACGCGAAGCAGCCAACGACGGCAGCATCGCCTTCTCCGACAGACACATTTCGACGCTGGGCGACGCTGTGCAGTTCGGCGGGCTGGTGGACCCCGACGTCGCCCTCGTCGAGGCTGTCGCCGTCGGCGAGGACTGGCTGATACCCTCGATGTCGGTCGGGCAGACCCCCGCGTTCGTCGACAGCGTCGACAGCATCGTCGTCGAAGTCAACCACGCCCAGCCACGGGCGCTCGGACAGTTCCACGACATTTACCGGCCCGACATCCCGCCCAACCGGGAGCCGGTGCCGCTGTCTGCGCCCGACGAGCGTATCGGCGGCCCGCGCATCGAGTTCGATCCCGATGCACTCGATGCCGTCGTCGAGACCGACCGCCGAGGCGACCCCTACGACTTCCGTGACCCGACGGACGCCGACCGTGCTATCGCCGACAACCTCCAGCAGTTCCTGACCGCCGAGGTGGACGCGTCACCGTTGTTCGAGGACTCGGTGCGTCTACAGTTCGGCGTCGGGTCACTGGGAAACGCGCTCATGGGCGCGCTCGGTGAGGCCGACTTCGGCAACCGTGACCTGATATACTACGGCGAGGTCATCCAGGACGGGCTGCTTGACCTGCTGGACGATGGTCACCTGGACGCGGCGAGTGCGACCTCGCTCGCACTCTCGGCGGACGGCCAGGACCGGTTGTTCGCTGCTCCCGAACGGTACGCGGAAGACGTCGTCCTGCGGCCCGGGGACATCTCGAACCGACCGGCACTCATCGACCGGTTTGGGGTAGTCGCGGTCAACAGCGCTCTGGAAGTCGACGTCTACGGGCACGTGAACTCGACACACGTCGACGGCTCCCGGATGCTCAACGGCGTCGGTGGGAGCGGCGACTTCACACGCAACGGTGCGCTGTCTATCGTTGCACTCCCCTCGATGGCCGGCGACGAGATCTCCCGGGTGGTACCGATGGTACCCCACGTCGACCACACCGAACACGACGTCGACGTCATCGTCACCGAACACGGCGTCGCCGACCTGCGCGGGACGAGTCCCCGTGAGCGGTCGTCCCTGCTCGTCGAGAACTGCGCCGACCCTGCGGTCCGTGAAGAACTCGACGCGTACCTCGACAGCGTCGAACCGGTGGGTGGGCACGAACCCCACGACCTCGAGACGGCGTTCTCCTGGCGCGAGTGAGGCTGTGGGGAGTGTCGAAAGAACTGGCACAGGCATCGGTCGGGTGCTGGGAACGCTGTCTCGATAATTCGGACACGAGCGTTCGGCCGGCACCAATATCTATAACGACTCGCGTAGGAGCTCGTCGCCCTGAACGGCGGGACGTCGAACGCAAACGGAGAATACGAGCCTCCTACCGAGGATTCAGCCAGCGCGGGAGTCCACGCCGAAAGCCCACCCTTTAGAGTGGGTTAGCTTACCGAGTCGACACAGTCGAATCGGTACACCGTGACCAGCCGGAGTGTCTATGGCCTCCGGCTGGCTACGCTAATCCCGACGTTAGCTGCCGTCTGCGAGGTACTCGGCGGCCTCTTCGACGGGTCTGACGTCGCCGTATTTCGCGTTGATGTCGAAGAGGTTTGCCTCGTGTGGCTCCATTGCCCGATCACCGACGGCCGACTCCGGAACCACCGTGTAGTAGCCGTGCGAGCAGGCGTCGACGGCCGTAGCGCGGATACATCCACTGGTCGTACAACCGGTGACGACGACGGTATCGACGCCGAGGGCCGTTAGCATCGAGTCGAGTTCGGTCTCGTGGTAGGCGCTGGCCTGCCGTTTGTCGAGGACGTGATCACCCTCGTCGACGTGGAGCCGGGGATCGATGTCCACCCACTCGCTGTCGGCCTGCAGTGTCGAGAGGCTGGGAATCTTCTCGCCCCAGACCCCCAAATCACGAGCATCCTCGTGTTTGGTGACAATTCGCGTGAAGACGACCGGGATCTCCCCCTCGTGGGCGGCCTCGACCAGCGTGTTCGTGCGCTCGACGACTGCCGTGAGATCGCCGCCCAACGGGTTTTCGGGATCCGTGAACCCCGTCTGTAGGTCGACGACGAGCAGTGCTGGTCTGTCGCCGTAGCCGGTCTGGTTGTCCATCTCGGCCCGCTCGTAGATCGCCTGTTTGTCCTCAGCCATCGTCGACCCTCTTCAGTCCCAGTCCGGGCAGTCTCGTTCGAGGAACTCGCCGTGGCCCGGCTCCCCGACGACTTCACCGTCGTCCGCCACGAGTTCCCCGCGGACGTACGTCTTCGTCGGCCGGCCGGTCACCTCGCGGCCCTCGTATATCGTGTAATCGGCGACGCTCTCGTTGTCCTCGGCGGTGACGGTGAACGTCTCCTCGGGGTCGAAGACGACGATGTCGGCGTCGGTACCGGGGTCGAGCGTCCCCTTCTCCGGCATTCCAAAGGTCTCTGCGGGGTTGGTGGCGAGCAGTTCCACCACGAAAGAGGGGTCGTAACCGCGCCGGTTGACCGCCTCGTCGTAGAAGACTGGCAGACAGCTCTGAAGGCCGTTCGCACCGGGGTTGATTTCCCACCACGCACCGCCTTCCTTCTGGTCGAGCGTGTACGCGCAGTGGTCCGTCGAGACGACGCTCAGAACACCGTCCTCGAGGTGTTCGAACATCGCCTCTACGTCGTCTTCCGATCGAATCGGCGGCTGGATGACTGGACGGTTCCCCTGTTCGGCGTATACGGAATCGTCGAGTGTCGTGTAGTGCAGGCAGGTCTCCGCGCGGAGGAGTTCGCTGCCGTACTCCTCTTCGAAGTACTCGAGGATGTCGGCAGCCTTCCGGCAGGAGGTGTGGATGCCGTAGTACTGCATCCCGGCCTCGACGGCCATCCGCGCGGCGTCCTCAGCGGCCATCGCCTCCGCGTAGTCGGGCCGGGACCCTGGGAAGTGCGTCGCGTCGGTCTGTCCCTCGGCCTTACGCTGCTCGACCAGTGACTGACAGACCGAATCGTCCTCGGTGTGGAAGACACCGACGCCGTCGGCCGCACCGATCTCTTTCATCGCGCGATTCATGAAGCCGTTGCTCAGCCCGATCTCGTACGCGGTGAACATCTTGAACGTCGGGACTCCGGCCTCGATCGCTTCCGGGATCTCCTCGAAAACCGCGGGGTCCTCTCGGGTAATGGCACCGTGGAGTCCGAAGTCGACGAGCGCGTCACTGCCCTTCTCCTTCTTGCGTTCGATGCCCTCCATGAGGGTCCCTTCTTCCTCGAAGAGGCTCATGTCGCCGGTCCAGGCCTGCCAGGCGAAGTCGACGTACGTCGTCGTACCGCCGACCGCCGCTGCACTCGTCGCACTCCGGTAGGAGTCTTCCGAGAACTGGTCGTCGATGTGAACGTGGACGTCGACGGCTCCCGGCATAACCAGTTGGCCCGACGCGTCGACCGTCTCCTCGGCCTCGGGAAGCGAAGATTCCGCACCGACGGCGACAATTTCCCCGTCGTCGATGCCAACGCTCGCCTCGTACGTTCGCTCGCTGGTAACCACTGTCCCGCCAGTAATCGCCGTATCGATTGGCACGTATTACCTACTGTCGGATACCATCTTAAAGCTGGCCTCATAACGGCTGTCGCCGCGACCGTGCGGGTCAGTCGTCACGGTATCGCTCGAAGGCCGCCGCCGCGGCCAGGACCGTCGCATCCTCGCCAGCGGCACCGACAAACTGGAGACCGATCGGAGCCGTGTCAGGCCGGCCGGCTGGCACGCTGACGGCGGGCAGACCGGCGAGGTTCGCCGGACGTGTGTTGACCGCCAGCGGCGGAACCGCATCCTCGCCGCCACTGGAGTAGCTATCCGGATCCCAGGCCCCGCGTTCGATGGGTTCGGTCGCCATCGTCGGGCCGACGAGTACGTCACACTTCGTCAGGGCAGCGTCGAACTGGTCGGCTAGCGCCCGACAGCCGTTACGGGCGGAGACGTAGTGGCCGCCATCTGCCTCCGCGAGGAGGTACGCGCCCTCCACGGCCTTGCGCTGGACCACGCGTCCGAACGAGCAGTCGGGGTCGTGCAGACCGGCGACGGCGTCGCGGTGCCAGTGGGGATCGACCGCCTCGCGGCGAAACAGTGGCGTTGCCCGCGCGGCGAGGAACCGGGAGAACTCGACGTTGACGATGGCGTTCCACATCTCGACTGCACTGTCGACCAGCGGGACGGACACCTCCTGTACCGTCGCGCCAGCGTCGGCCATCCCGTCGATGCGGTCGCGGACAGTCCGTCTCACCGTGGACGACACGCAGTCGCCAAACAGTTCCTGGACGATGCCGACGCTGAGTTCGTCGAGCGCAGGCGGGTCTGCGACGGCGGCGGCGACGGACTCGTCACCGTCGGCAATCACGTCGAGGACGCGCGCGGCAGTGCCGACGTCGGGCGCGAGGGTGCCGACGTGGTCGAGCGTGTGGGCGAGTTCGACAACACCCTCCTGTGGTACCAGACCCCAGCTGGGTTTTACCCCAACGAGACCACAGAACGCCGCCGGGATACGGACGCTGCCGCCAGTGTCCGTGCCGAGCGCGGCGTCGACGTGCCCGCCGGCGACTGCTGCGGCACTGCCTGACGAGGAGCCGCCAGTGACCCGCCCGTCGGCAATGGGGTTCCGGGCCGGACCGAACGCGCTCGTCTCGCCGGTGGGGGCGTACGCCATCTCGTCCATGTTCGTCTTCCCGATCACAGTCGCGCCAGCGGCGAGCAGTCGATCGACGACGGCCGCGTCCCGTCCTGGCACGGCAGCCTCGAAGACCGCCGATCCGCAGGTCAGTGGAGCGCCAGCGACGGCGATGTTGTCCTTTACGCCGAGGATGAGATCGGCGACCGGACCCTCCCCGCCACCCAACTCGAAGCGGCTGATGAACGCGTTGTCCGGGTCGGCGGCACCGTCCGGGTCGCGGGTGACGCCTAACTCGCGGTCTGCTGCTGGTACCCACTCACCGTCACAATCTAGCAGAGCGGCGTATCCGTCGAGACCAGCGCTGATCGCGGCGCGTATCTCCTCGCAACGGTGAGGCGTCGTCTCGATGCCGACGCGGGCCGCTAGCGATGCGACTGTATCCGTAGTGGGGCGCTGTTCGTCGACCATACGTACCCTGGCGGGGGGTTTCATTGTAAATCCAACCCTCAACTGGAAGCGTTCAGAGCAGCACACTCGGTGACTGCTCGTCGTGGCCACGCCGAGGAGTCGAGGATGGGGGCGCAGTTCTCCCAGGCTGACCGGCCATCCTGGATTTAGACGAACGTGCCTATCGGCCGTCGATATCACGAATCCGGTGGCGTATTTTCATTTGCGATAATTTGAGGTAGGATTATTACGCTCCGGTAGGAACGACGGGGCAGGGAACTTCATAATAGCTATGAGCCACCCCAGTTCCGTACCCGACAAGGAGTCGGTCGACGTGAGTACTACGCGGCGGACGCGTGCCAAAACGGCCGTTGGATTCGAAGAAGGAACTGCGTCTCGTTTTTCGACAGACGCGACTGACGGGGCTGTGGAACTCCAAGTCAGGGTACCCGACATCGAGCGGGCCTACGGCGACCAGCCCAGCAACGAACTGACTGCTCCACAGGCACGCATCCTCTCTCAGACACTTTCGCGGCAGAAGGACGCCGACCGCGCGAACCGTGTGGCGTCGATTGCGCGTAAACACGCCGCTGCGGACGTGCCGGCGTCATCGTTCGTCGGGAGTTTCATGTCCTGTTTCGAGACGATCGTCGCCGACGCACTCGACGACGTGCACGCCGAGACCGACGACGCGGAGGCCGACATTCTGACGGGGTTGCGCTCGGCGATGGTCGACATGATGGTCGGTGTCGACGAGTTCGACGACGCCGAGGTCGCGCCACTCGAAGTGGACGAGTACGGCGAGGAACTCACCATGGAGGAGGTGTTCGAGTCGATTCCGCACCCCACCTATCTCATCGACGACGACAACACCATGCTCCAGTACAACATCGGTCAGAACCGACTGCTCGGGCTCCGCGACGACCACCGCGACTTTCTCGGGGGCGACTGTCGGGACACCCTGGCTGCGGCGACGTACTCCGACGGGAGCCGGCATTACACGCTCGCCGACAAAGTCGCCGAGAACCCCCGTGACGCCACTGCGGAGTGGGACGTCGACCGCGTCGACACGGACAACGAGTACACGGATCATATCGTCTACCAGGACTCGGCCGTGTCGACCAACACACAGGGCGAGGAGACGCACATCGAGTTCGTTGCCGTCCCCATCTTCGACCGTAACGACGAGCTGAAGGCGGTGTTCGAGCTCACACAGGATCGAACCGAGGAGGTCCACTACCAGCAGAGCGTGACCGAACTCGTCGCGGAAGTAAGCGACACGCTGGACGACATCGGGGACGGGGATCTTTCCGCACGCGTCGACTACGAGGACGAGTACGGCGTCGTCGAAGGGGAGCTACTCGACGTGAACCACGACATCAACGAGATGGCCGCGAGTTTCGAGCAACTGGTCAGACGCGTCGGCGAGAAAACCGACGAACTGGAGGCGTCGATCGACCGAGCGACCCAGAGCATGCGGAGCATCAACGACGAGACTGCGGAGCAGAGCAGTTCACTGGATTCGGTGGCCAACGAGATGGAGGACTTCTCGGCGACGATGGAGGAAGTCGCCGCCAGTTCCAGCCAGGTCGCCGACGCCGTCGACGTTGCCTACGAGGAGGCCGAACGCGGCGTCGTGTCGAGCGAGGACGCCCGTTCGGCGATGGACGAGGTGCGGGCGATGTCCGACGACCTCGTCGAGACGGTCGAGGACCTCGATAGGTACATGGACGAAATCGGGGAGGTGGCAGACGTCATCTCCGACGTGGCCGATCAGACCAACATCCTCGCGCTCAACGCCAACATCGAGGCTGCCCGCGCCGGCGACGCCGGCTCGGGGTTTGCCGTCGTCGCCGACGAGGTCAAACAGCTCGCCACCGAGACCCAGGAACACACCGAACAGATCGCCGACCGGATCGCGACTGTCCAGAGTCAGACGGCCGAGACCGTCGAGGAGGTCGAACAATCACACGCACGGATTCAAACTGCCGAGCGCGAACTCGACGATGCCGCCGCGGCGCTTCGAACGATCGCGGAGAAAGTCGAGGAGGGCACTGCCGGGATCAACGAGGTCGCCGAGGCCAACGACGAGCAGGCTGCGACTGTCCAAGAGGTGGCCGCGACCGTCGACGAGGTGCGAGAGGGTGCCCGCGAGATATCCACGACGACCGAAGAGGTCGTGGCGGAGGCCAACCGGCAAGAGCAGGCGGTTCTGGAACTGGCCGAGCGCGTCCACGCGCTCTCGACGAGCGATACACAGAAGACCCACGGCCCGGAATGAAGTGGTGTGAGTGAACTCGAACTCGCCATCGAGGATACAGTACTGACCGCAAAGCTGCTCCCCGATGCAGCACCCGAATCCGTCGCGGCTGTTCGGGAGTTTCTGCCCCTGGAGTCTGAACTGCTGCACGTCCGGTGGAGCGGCCACGCCACCTGGATCAACATCGACGAGATCGACCTCCCGGAGATTCCCCGCGAGAACCACACCGTCTACCCCTCCTGTGGGGACCTGCTACTGTATCCGGGCTACCGAAACGAACAGGAGATTCTCGTTCCCTGTGGTCCCACCTGTTTCAAGAGTCCCGCCGGCGAACTCGCCGGCAATCACTTCGCGACGCTCGATACGCCCCGCGAGACGCTAGCCGAACTCGAAGAGCGGACACTGCAGGACGGCGCACTCGACGTCACGGTCCGGATCGTCGATTGAGACTGACTGCTGTACGTCAGTTCCGCAGCGATCGCCCGCCTTCGGGCGGTCGTCGCGGGACACAGTGACAGCAATCCATCTGATCCCGATCCTCCGCAGTTTCCAGTGCGTTCCGGTGCATCAGCGACGCCGCTCCGCGGTCGCCTCCTCGTCGACTTCGAGATCGTCGGTCACGATGACGCCGTAGACGCGTTCGGCACGCTCGCGGCTGATCAGGTCGTCCAGTACGTCCTGACGGACGGCTTCGGGGTCGCGCTCTTCGGGGTCACCCCAGCCGCCGCCACAGGGACCGACTGTCCGGAGGTACTGCCCTTCGTCCATCTCCTTGTTCGACATCTTCGAGCGGGGCGTCGACTCGTCGATCTCGTCCTCGACGACGACTGCGCCCGGCGTGCCGTCCTCCCCGCCGTCGAAGCCCCACGGAGCGTACTTGCTACCTTCGCCCTCGATGGAGACACGACCCGGTGTCTGGAACTCCATCTCCCGAATCGCACCGATGCCGCCGCGCTGCCGGCCCGCTCCCTCGGCGTCCTCCCGCAGTTCGTAGCGATTGACCCGGAGCGGATAGTGACTCTCGATGTCCTCGATCGGGTTGTTCCGGGTGTTCGCGTAGAGCGTATCCGTCGCGTCGAGTCCGTCACTGGTCGGCCGTGCACCGTAGCTTCCGGACGTGATGTCCATGTAGACCCAGTACTCGTCATCGTCGGTGACCCCACTGTACGTGCAGATTTTCAGGTTCCCGATGCCCGCGGCTGTCTTCTCGGGGACGACGTCCGCCAGTGCTTTCAGAGTGAGGTCGGCCAGCCGGTTTCCCGGGCCGAACCGTGCGATGGTCGGCGCAGGGAACCGGGGATTGACGATACTCCCCTCCGGGGCGTGGACGTGTACCGGGCGAGTGATACCGTGGTTCTGCGGAACGAGCTCGAACTCCTCGGTATCGAGCAGTGTCGAGCGAATCACGAGCAACACCGCCGGCACGACCGTCCCCTCGAACGGCATGTTTATCGGCCGCCCGTCGACCTGCGCGGCACAACGGGACAGGTCGACGCGGATGTCCGACCCGTCGACTTCCAGGTCGACAGCCAACAGCAGGTCCCGCTCGCTCTCGTCGTCGGAGTCGAGGTAGCCGTCGATGTACCCCTCCGCGGAGTAGGTCCCGTCGGGCAGCTCCGAGATCTCCTCACGGAGCATCCGTTCGGAGTAGCTCATCGTCGCCTGTCCGGCGAGCTTGACGGTGTCGTGTCCGAACTCGTCAAACAGGTCCTGCAGGCGGTTGGCACCGGCCTGAGCCGCGGAAATCTGCGCCTCGATGTCGCCCATCACCATGTCCGGCACACGGATGTTGTCCTCGATGAGCTGCCAGGCGGTGTCGTTTCGCGTCCCGCTCTCGATTATCTTCAGCGCATCGAGTCTGACGGACTCGCTGTAGGCGTCGACGGTGTCGATGATACAGGTCCCTGGCTTGTCGGCACCCACGTCGAGGTGGTGGGCTGTCGTAACCGAGAAAGCGGTGAGGTCGTCGTCGTGGAACACCGGGACGACGACGGCGAAGTCGGGGGCGTGGCTCGCGCCGTAGTAGGGATCGTTGTGGAGTATCACGTCGCCTTCCGCGAAGGTCTCGCCGCGCTCCTCGAACAGTTCGATGACGCCACTGACGTAGGCCGGAATCGGCCCCATCTGGAGAGGCGTGCTGTCCGTCTCGGCTATCTGCCGTGCCCGTTCATCGAGCAGGGCACAGCCGAAGTCCTCCGACTCCCGGATGATCGAGGAGTAGGACATCCGGGTGAGCTTGTGCCCCATCTCATCGCAGACGTTCACTAAACTCCCGCCGATGACCCGCTGCTTGACCGGATCTATCGCCGATTCGGGGTCGTCAACGTCGGTGAGCGCACTGGTCTGGTCGCGGACGGTCGTGGTGGTGTGGCTATCGGTCATCTGTATCACTCCATATGGACGAGTTCGATGTCGCCGTACTCCCGGACTCGTCCCTCGAAGTCCGGGGGCACGATGATGGTCGAATCCTTCTCCCCGACGATTGCCGGACCATCGACGACGTGTCCGGTCCGGAGGTCGCGGCGGTCGTAGAACGGAGTCTGTCGGCTTTCGGTCTCCCCGTCGACGCGGAACTGGACTGTCTCCTCGGCGAGGGCGTGTCGCTCGACATCGTGGGCTTTCTCGGGTACGGCGACGAGCTCCGAGGACGGAAGCTCTCCGTAGCCGGTTACACGCTCGTTGACGATCTCGACAGCGTTGTCGGCGAAGCTGTGGCCAAACTCCGCTGCGTGGGCGCGGTCGAATCGCTCCCGTATCGTCGACAGAGAGTCCAGCGAGCCGTCTGCTCCGACGGGGATGTTCAGCTCGTACCCCTGTCCCTCGTACCGGCAGTCCGCAGTCATCTCGATGGTCATCGCCTCGGTGGCGTCGATGCCATCCGCGCGCAACCGCGTTCGGGCCTGCTCGACCAACTCCCCGTAGGCCGCCTGTATCTCATCGTGGTCGGCGTCGGCCACGAGCGTGAACTCCGTGCTGATGTAGTCGTACTGGAGGTCGGTCGTGGAGAGTCCAACCGCCGAGAGCACGCCCGGGTTGCTCGGAACGAGCGTCCGTTCGACGCCGAGTTCGCGCGCGACGTCCGCGGCGTGCATCGGCCCCGCGCCGCCGAAGGCGACCAGCGTGAACTTCCCGGGGTCGCGCCCCTTCTGGACCGTCTTCGACCGGATTGCGTTTGCCATGTTGTTGTTGACGATATCGAGTACCCCCAGCGCGGCTTCGACCGAGTCCATCTCCAGTGGATCGGCGAGTGACGCTTCGACCGCATCTGCGGCCCCCCCGGCGTCGAGGCGCATCTCGCCGCCGAGGAAGAACTCCTCACGGATGCGGCCGAGCGTGACGTGTGCGTCAGTCACCGTCGGTTCGGTACCGCCGCGGTCGTAACATACCGGTCCCGGCATCGCCCCGGCCGAGCGCGGGCCGACGCGGAACGCCCCGCCCTGGTCGACGTAGGCGATGGAGCCCCCGCCGGCCCCGATCGTCTCGATGTCGATCATCGGAATCATCACCGGATACCCCCCGATCTCGGTCTCCCTGACGTTGGCCTCCACGATCTCGTCGTCGGCGACAATCCCGATGTCGGCGCTCGTTCCTCCCACGTCGAGTGTGATGGTGTTGTTCGCCTCACGATCCGGCGTGTTCGCACCGCTCCGCCATTTGCCGCCCAGAATGCCGGCCGCCGGTCCGGAGAACAGTAGCGAAACCGGTTTTTCCGCGACGAGTTCCTCCGTCGCGATACCGCCGTTTGACTGCATGATGTGGAGTTCGGCGTCGACCCCGGCGTCGGCGAGTTTGCGCTTGAACCGACTCATGTAGTCGGTCACTGGCGGTCCAATGAAGGCGTTCATCGCGGTCGTCGTGAACCGCTCGAACTCGCGGAACTGCGGGTGGACCGAACTCGACGTCGTCACGTAGGCGTCCGGGTGGACCGCTTCGACGATCTCTCTGGCCCGCTGCTCGTGTTCGGCCTCGAGATACGAGAACAGAAAACAGATCGCGACCGCATCGACTCCGTCGGCTCTGAGTTCCGTCGCGGCCTCCTCGACCGCCGCTTCGTCTAGCGGCACCTCCACCTCGCCGTCCGGAGGGACAATACGCTCCGGAACCGTCTTCCGGTGGCGTCGTTCGACCAGCGGGTCGTCCTGCCACGGGATCTCCTGCTGTATCGAATAGTTCTGTGGACGCTGATGTCGCCCGATGTGGGTGATATCACGATAGTTCTCGGTGGTGAGCATCCCCGTCTCGACGCCGTCGGACTCGAGCACCGCGTTCGTCGCGATAGTCGTCCCGTGCAGAACGTAGTCTATCGCCCCGGGCGCGGTCCCGGTTGCCTCGCAGAGTTCGGTGATACCGGTCAACGCACCCGTCGAGGGGTCTTCGGGTGTCGTGCTCACCTTGTGTATCGTCTGCTCGTTCTCGACGTTGTCGACGAGGTAGAGATCGGTGAACGTTCCACCGATATCGATACCTAGGATCTTCATTGCCGATACCATCTCACGGCTCGATAATTACGGTTTTGGTAACGGGAACCAGTGACACACCGTCGGCTACTTCGACTCGTTAACAGTTAACAGCTTCCAGGAGAGACATCGAGACGAGTCACATATGACGATACGGATCAAGGCGATCAATCCGAACACGACGCTCGAGATGACCGAGAACATCGGCCACCAGGTGCGGCGATACACCAGCGACGACGTGGAGGTCGAGGCCGTCTCCCCGGAAAGAGGGCCGATCAGCATCGAATCGTACTACGACGACTTCCTCGCAGTCCCGGGTGTTCTCGAGGAGATCATAGACGACGAGGCGGAGTTCGACGCGTTCATCAACTCCTGCTGGGGTGACCCCGGCATCGACGCCTGCCGGGAGGTGACCGAGAAGCCGGTGGTCGGCATCGCCGAGGCCTCGATGTACGTCGCCAACATGCTCGGGGCGCAGTTCTCGGTCGCGACGATCCTTCCGCGCGCACGGGACTTCATCGAAGACCGCGTCAGGACGACCGGGCTGTGGGGTCAGTGTGCGTCCGTCCGGTGTACCGACCTCACCGTGGTCGAAACCGAGGAGACCCGGGACGCAGCAACCGAGGCACTGTACGACGCAGCCAAACGTGCGGTCGAAGAGGACGGTGCCGAGGCGATCTGTCTCGGGTGTGCCGGGATGGGTGGACTCGACGAACCGCTAGAAGAGCGCCTCCCCGTGCCAGTCATCGACAGCGTCGCCGCCGCCGGCGTCATCACTGAGGGGATGGTCCGTCTCGGCAAGGCGACGAGCAAGGTTATGACCTACAAACAGCCCGAGCCAAAGGAGCAGACGGGGTATCCCCAGAAGTTCCACTTCGACGCGGACGCCGGGGACGACTAGCACTCCGGCGGGGTCACGTGTCCAGTTTCGAGGCGGTCTCGACCCAGGGCGGCCGCTCTATCACCGTGTTGCCGATGCCACGGAACTGCCCGGTCTGCCGGACACGGACGCGGTCACCCTGGAACGTCGCCTCGTACGTGAGCCGCCAGTCGACGACGACTCCGTCCGGTCGGACACGGAACTGTCCGGAGACGTTCCCGACGGCAGTCAACTGCTCGGGGACCCCGAACGCCCGCGGGGGCTCCGTGCGTGTGCCCGACAGGACAACCGGATCGGCATCCGAGCTTCCGTCGAGGTTCGCGCCCGAGGCAACGAGAAGCCTCCCGAGCGTATCGCTGTACGCGAGGTCCGACACCGGGCCGGGGCTGTCGGTCCGCCAGATACCCTCACGCATCGGCCGGAGCCGGGTATTGAACCGAGTCGCGGTGTGGGTGCCATTGTGCCAGTACCCGACAGTCCCGAACTCTTGGAGAGCGGGGACACTCGTGTTGTACTGTACGTAGCCGCGGTACTCTCCGGGGCCGACCTCCCGGTAGGTGAGACTCCGACGGAGGCGGCTCCCGTCGGCCCGCTGGATGACCTGCTCGACACGCATCGTGTAGTTCGTCGTGCCGAGCGTACGACCGTGGGTATACGCGAGCACGTCCGGTCTCACGTTCCCGTCGGCGAGCCACTGCCGTTCGCCCGTCAGCCCATCGGACGAAACCGTCGTCAGCGGCTCCGGCGTCGATGAACCGAGCGGCGTCCACTGCCCGCAGCCAGCCAGCAAACAGACACAGGCGACGGCGACGACGGTCCGGCGGGACATATTCCCAGTAAGGTGTAATATCCCATATTTCTTTACCCGGTAGGAGCATGCTACCGAGTTTTTACTATCCCGCACGCCGTTTGGACTCGCATGGCAGTCTCACTCGACAGGGAACGATTCGTGACAGCGATGCAAACGCAGGCCGACATCGGCGGAACGGACGCCGGTGGTCTCCACCGCCTGGCGCTTTCCGACGAGGACAAGCAGGTTCGGGACTGGTTCCAAGAGCAGATGGATGCAGCGGGGCTGGAGACCCGTGTCGACGAGTTCGGCAACATGTTCGGACGACGTCCCGGGACGGATCCCGAAGCCGGGACGATACTGGTCGGGTCACACCTCGACTCCCAGCCATACGGCGGTATCTACGACGGTGCCCTCGGCGTAGTTGCCGCCCTGGAACTGGTCCGGACGCTGAACGACGAAGATATCGAGACGGCCCACCCCATCGAAGTGGTCAACTGGACCAACGAAGAGGGGTCGCGGTTCCAGCCCGCGATGCAGGGGTCGGGTGTCTGGGCGGGCGCTCACGACATCGAGACCGAGTGGGCAAAGACCGACGACGACGGCGTCAGCGTCAAATCCGAACTCGAACGGATCGGCTATCGGGGCGACGCGCCCGCCGAACCGACCCACGACTACGACGCGGCGCTGGAGCTACACGTCGAGCAAGGGCCGTATCTCGAAGAGAAGGGGAAAGATGTCGGTGTTGTGACCGGAATCGTCGGAATCTCTTGGGGAGAGGTCACCTTCTACGGCGAGTCGAACCACTCCGGTGCGACGCCGATGCACCGCCGTAGCGACGCCATGGTGGCGGCTGCCGATTTCATCACTCAGGTGCGGCGGATCGCCACGACCAGCGGCGACGATACGGTCGGTACCGCGGGTTACGTCGACGTCCAGCCCAACTCGATCAACATCATTCCCGAGGAAGTGACCGTCACGTGGGGCTTCCGGGACCCAGACGCGACGGTCATCGCCGACGCCAGGGATCGGACGCTCGAGGAGGCGGCAGCCGCAGCCGAGCGAGAGGGGATCGAATGGGAGTTCGAGGACCGGATGGACGTCGATCCGGTCCACTTCTCGGACCGGTGTGTTGACGCAGTACAGGGAGCCGCCGACAGTCAGGAATTGGACAGCATGCGTATTTTCAGTGGCGGCGTCCACGACATCCAGCACGCCACCGATCTCATGGATACGGGGATGGTCTTCGCCGTCAGTGAGGACGGGAAGAGCCATACCGAGTCGGAGTTCACCAGCTGGGAGGACTGCTACAGTGCGGCGAGTACGCTCGGGAACGCCGTCTTCGATCTGTCAACGGTGGAGTGAAACGGACTGCTGGTGCCGTGTACTACGACCGGCCCTCGTCAGACCGACCGGTTACCGTCGTAATATATAATTCGGTAGAATCGCAACCGTATGGCATGGTCGTGATCGACATCAACTGCGACATGGGTGAGAGTTTCGGCAACTACACGATGGGTAACGACGCGGCGGTGATGCCCTACATAACGTCGGCGAACATCGCTGGTGGTTTCCACGCCGGTGACCCGCATGTCATGGACGAGACGGTCGCACTCGCCGCCGAACACGGCGTCAATGTCGGCATCCATCCCGGGCTGCCGGACATCATGGGGTTCGGCCGGCGAACGATGGACGCGACACCCGCGGAGGTGCGTGACTACGTCGTCTACCAACTCGGCGCGCTCCGGGCGGTCGCCGAATGCCACGACGTTACCTTCCAACACGTCAAGCCCCACGGGGCGATGTACTCGATGCTCTCGGAGAGCCCCGACCACGCGCGGGCGGTCATGGAGGCGATCCTAGAAGTCGACGACGACCTCGTCTACCTCGCGACCGACAGCAACATTTACGAAGTGACCGAGGAGTACGACGACCTGCGCGCCATCTTCGAGGGGTACGTCGATCTCGAGTACAATGCCGACCGGAGTCTCATCATCGAACAGGAGAAAGACAGCCGCGACCCGGACCTCGTCGCCGAGCGGTTCGTCGACATCGCCACCGAAGGGCAGGTCGAGGCCGCGAACGGCGAGACGATAGACGTCCCCGCCGAGAGCATCTGCATCCACGGCGATGGCCCCAACCCGGTCGAACTCCTCGAGGCAATACAGGACGCAGCAGACGACCACGGGATCGAGACGGCACCGCTGTCGGAAATCGCCTGAGAGGGGTACTCGTACGAACTGAGACACGGGCCGATCGGGGACTCGGAACGGCGTCGTCATCGCCCGTCCACGAGCGTTCGGCTGGTTACGAGAACTCCCTGAGACGAGATGTCGTCACTGTACCCCGGTCGACCGCCCGCCTTCGGGCGGTCGATATGGAGATAGCGGACAGCAGTCCGCCCGCGACGGACGGCGGCAACGGCCGAACGATGGCGTGCGGTCGATCCAGCAGCGTTCTCCAGTGATCCGTACGAGACCTACGCACTAACCGCGTCGAACGCGTCGCGGAGCGCCTCGACGCTCTCTTCGAGTTGAGCCTGCGAGATGGTCAGTGGTGGCTGGAACCGCATCACGTTCTTGTGGAAGCCGCCGAGGCCCATGATGATCTGTTCCTCCCGGAGGTGGTCGTTGACCTTCTTCGCGAGTTTCGGCGCCGGCTCCGACGCGACGTCCATCGGTCCGGTGTCGCCGTCCGGATGCACGAGTTCGAGCCCACGCATCAATCCGAGGCCGCGGGCCTCACCGACGACGTCGTATTCGGACTCGAGCGCGTTCAGTTCCTCACCGAGCCACTCCCCCTGTTCGCGGGCGTTGTCGACGATACCCCCCTGGAGCGCGTCGATGGTCGCGCCGGCAGCAGCACATGCAACGGGGTTGCCGCCGAACGTCGAGAGGTGGTCCCCGGATTCGAAGGCGTCGGCAACCTCCTCGCGAGCGGTGAACGCACCCAGCGGGAGCCCGTTGGCGATACCTTTCGCCTGTGGCATAATGTCAGGGACCACACCGTAGTGATCGACGCCCCACATCTCACCGGTGCGGCCGTAGCCGGTCTGCACCTCGTCGACGATGAGCAGCGCATCCCGCTCGTGGGCGGCCGACTGCACCTTCGAGAGCCAGCCCTCCGGCGGCGTAACCAGCCCGGCCTCGCCCATGACGGGTTCGACCACGACCGCTGCGAGGTCGTCGGCGGTGTGAGTGTCGATGACCCGTTCGATATCGTCCGCGCAGGCGGTCGAACACGGTCCGCCGTCACACATCTGACAACGGTACGCGTAGGGCGGGGCGGCGTGAGCGACGTCGTTGAGAGTCGGAGCCATCTCCGATTTGTAGCTTTTGTTGCCCGTCAGCGCGAGGCTGCCGAGCGTCCGGCCGTGAAAGCCCATCTCCAGCGCGACGATCTCTTTGCTCCCGGTGTACTTCCGGGCGAGTTTGACCGCCCCCTCGACGGCCTCGGTGCCCGAGTTACAGAAGAAGGACTTCTTGAGGTCGCCGGGGGTCACCTCGGCGAGTTTCTCCGCGAGGTCGGAGACGGGTTTGCTGGGGTGGAGGTAGGAGCAGCCGTGGATGTACTCGTCGAGTTGTTCGTGGGCGGCGTCGACCATCTCCTCGTGTCCGTGGCCCGCGTTCGTCACGGAGATACCCGAGAACACGTCGAGATATTCGTTGCCGTCGTAGTCCTCGACGTAACAGCCTTCGGCTCGTTTTATCGGTACGTCGAGTGACTTCCAGATCGGCATCATGTACTCGTCGTAGCTTGATTCGACGTCCTGGTTGCTGAGCGGGGGTCTGGTCTGTTCAGACATGTGGATTCATCCGGTCGGTGTGACCAACGTGTACAAACTGCAAGTGGCGCGAAATATAAAAAGCTAGTTTCTCACCCTGGGGGTCACAGCCACCGGTACTTATATGATCGTAATCACAGTATACTATGCGTGTCAATGGGCGAATCAAGAATAGAGCGGCAGTCGCTCCCGTCACCTCGATACGAGTACGGGGCCGACGATCACGTGTTCGTCGAGCTCGCGGAGTCGATGAGCTTCACCGCGAACTTCAAAGCACAGGCAATCACACAGGAGGTCAGGGGTCGGGACCTCCCCGGCATCGTCGAGGTCGCCCCGTCGAACGCATCGTACCTCATCCATTTCGACCCCGGTCAGATTCAGCCGGACGACCTCATCGAGGACCTCCGAGACATCGAGGACGAAATCGATCTCACCGAGTACACCTGGGAAGCACGTGTCATCGACATCCCGGTGTTGTACGACGACCCGTGGACACACGAGACGCTGATGAAGTTCCGGGACCGCCATCAGGACCCAGACGCAACCGACCTGGAGTACTCCGCCCGCATCAACGGCTTCGACGGCCCCGAGGAGTTCATCGAAGCCCACGCCGGTGCGCCGCATATGGTCACGATGGTCGGGTTCGTCCCCGGGCTACCGTGGACTTTCCAGATGGTCCCGCGCGACCAGCAGATCGAGGTCCCGAAGTACGTCCAGCCCCGCACCGAGACGCCGAGCCGCGCCGTCGGCTTCGGCGGTGCGTTCACCGCCATCTACCCCGTGCAGGGAGCCGGTGGCTACCAGTTGTTCGGTCGAACGCCGGTCGAGGTACTCGACGTCGGGCAGGAACTCGACACCTTCGCCGACTCGATGGTCCTTCCCAACCCCGGCGACATCATCAACTTCCGGCGCATCGACCGCGACGAATACGACAGCATCCGCGAAGAAGTCGAGTCCGGTGAGTACGGGTACGACATTGGCACTGTCGACTTCGAGCCCGAGGAGTTCTTCGAGCGACCGGAGTCTTACACCCAGCAACTCACGGAGGTGCTCGACTGATGCTTCGAATCAAGGAAGGTGGTCTCTCGACGACGGTCCAAGACACCGGACGCTTCGGCAACTACCACATCGGTATGCCCCCGTCAGGTGCGGTCGACCAGTACGCTCATCGTATCGCCAACTTCCTGGTCGGCAACGAGGCCGACGCGGCCACCCTGGAGATGACGTACAGCGGGCCGACCCTGGAGTTCGAGGAGGATGCGCTGATCGCCGTCTGCGGGGCGGACATGTCACCGTCACTCGACGGCGAGGCAGTGTCCACCTGGACCGCGATCGGCGTGGATGCCGGTCAGAGCCTGGAGTTCCAGTTCGCCACCGAGGGCGCACGGGCCTACCTCGCCGTCGCCGGCGGTGTCGACGTCGAGCAAGTGATGGAGAGCCGGGCGACGTACACGCTCATCGGAATCGGCGGCTACGAGGGCCGGACACTCGAAGCAGGCGACGAACTCCCGGTCGGCGAGCCAGCGGCCGACGCCCAGGAGGGCGCGACTGTGGACGACGACGTGGTACCCGACTACGGTTCCGAGGACACGATCCGCGTCGTGATGGGGCTGTGTGACTACCGCCTGACCGACGAAGGCAGGGACGTCCTGCTCGGCACGCAGTGGAAGATAAGCGACGAGGCGGATCGAGTCGGTTACCGGCTCGACGCCGACGTCGACATTCAGGATCTCTTCGAGGAACGTGAACAGCCCTTCGGCGCGGGGACGGACCCGACGAACGTCGTCGACCTCGGGTACCCGATCGGGTCGATACAGATGGCGGGCCAGCCGATCGTCCTGATGCGCGACGCCGTCACCGGTGGCGGGTACGCCACGGTCGGTACCGTCGTCAGTCCGGACCGCGGCACCCTGGCACAGGGCCGTTCCCACGAGACGGTCACGTTCGAATCAGTCTCTGTCGACGAGGCCCTCACGATCAGGGAATCCTGGAACGACCAACTCGACGCGCTCCGCGAGGAACTTCTGGGCTGATACGGACTGCTGGACGTCGCTTCCACCACGGACGTACATCGGATCACGTCCGACAGTCCTCGCAGTCCGACAGGGGTGCACAACTCCCCTGTGCCGGTGGGCTACAGCCGTGCCACGCACTGGGATATCGACCCTACACGTCTCGATTCCGTCCGGGTAATCCCGATCTTTCGCTTCCCGGAAGTCGAACGGACGGCCGGCACCGAGGGACACCTGACTCCCCGTGGTCAGAAGGGGCAAAATATATACTCGTTCACGCTGTGGACTTTCACACTACAGAATGGCTGACAATGTTATCATCGAAGCGCCGATGCCGGGTGTATTCTATCGGCGTCCAGATCCAGAGGAACCGGTCTTTGCCGAAGAGGGCGACGACGTCGACGCGGGCGACAAGGTCGCACTCATCGGCGTCATGAAGAGCTTCCACGACGTCACTGTCGATACTGACGGCGTCGTCACCGAATTTCTCGTCGACAACGAGAGCGAAGTGGAGGCGGGCGACGCACTCCTGACCGTTGCCCCGTCCTAACGGTCGACTATCAGTAATTGTTTAGTAGGTTTCTGCCCTCCCTCCGATGTGTTCGAGAAAGTCCTCATCGCCAACAGAGGCGAAATCGCGATCAGAATCATCCAAGCCTGCCGGGAACTCGGCGTCACCCCCGTCGCGATCTACAGTGATACCGACGAGAACGCGAAACACGTCAGGCTGGCCGACGAGGCATACAACGTCGGCGGCTCCGTCGCCCGTAAGAGCTACCTCGACGGAGAGACCATCATCGACACCGCTGAGAGAGCCGATGCAGGGGCCATCCACCCTGGATACGGCTTTCTCGCGGAGAACGCCGACTTCGCGCGAGCGGTCGAGGAAAGCGAGTGTACGTGGGTCGGGCCGCCCAGCGACATCATGGAACAGTTCGGCGAGAAGACCCAAGCCAGAAACCTGATGGCGGAAACTGGAGTCCCGATCGTCCCCGGAACGACGGATTCCATCGAGAGTGCCGACGCGGTGCGCGAGTTCGGTGACGAGCACGGCTTCCCGGTCGCGATCAAAGCCGCCGGGGGCGGCGGCGGCCGTGGGATGCGGGTGGTCGAACGCGACGACGACATAGATAGCGAATTCGAGGAGGCACGCCAGGAGGCCGAGGCGTACTTTAGTAATCCCGACGTCTACGTCGAGCGCTTCCTCGACGACCCGAAACACATCGAAGTCCAGGTGCTTGCTGACGAACACGGGAACGTGCGCCATCTCGGCGAACGAGACTGCAGCACTCAGCGGCGACAGCAGAAGCTCATCGAAGAGACTCCGTCGCCGGCGCTCGACGACGAGCAGCGGGCAGCGCTCTGCGAGACAGCGCGACAGGGTGTCGCGGAGGCCGGTTACGTGAACGCCGGGACCGTCGAGTTCCTCTACCAGGACGGCGAGTACTACTTCATCGAGGTCAACGCCCGCATCCAGGTCGAACATACGGTCTCCGAGGCTGTGACTGGCATCGATATCGTGAAATGGCAACTCCGCATCGCGGCGGGCGAGGAACTCGACTTCGACCAGTCGGCGGTCGAACCCCGTGACGCGGCCATCGAATTCCGCATCAACGCCGAGGACCCGTCGGAAGGGTTCGAACCGATGCCGGGCACCATCGAGAGCTACCGCCCGCCACGCGGAATCGGTATCCGCGTCGACGACGGGGTCGACGAGGGCGACGACATTGCCCCCTTCTACGACTCGATGTTCGGGAAGTTCGTCGTCACTGGTCAGACACGCGAAGAGGCGATAGAACGGAGCAAGCGCGCTCTCGACGAGACGACTATCGAGGGTGTTCCAACGACGATTCCGTTCCACCAGCAGGTGCTCGGCGACGAGCAGTTCCGTCGGGCAGAACACTCGACGACGTACGTCGAGGAACAGCTCGATCTCGAATGAGGCAGACGGACTAGTCTACTCGTGTCCCGGCAGACAGCCCGCAGTCAGGCGGTCGTCGCGGTACACACGTACGACATTCCGTCTCAGTGCATCGCGTCGCCGCCATCCGGACTCAGCACCTGTCCGGTGTAGTAGGAGCCGTCCTCGCCGGCCAGGAAGACGGCAGTCGGCACCACGTCTTCGACGGTCCCGAGCCGGTCCATCGGGAGTTCCGCTTCTTTGGCCTCGCGCCACTCCTCGCTGATATCGTCAAGCAGGTCGGTCTCGACCGGGCCGGGCGCGATCGCGTTGACCCGTACCTCGGGCGACACCTCCCGGGCGAGTGCCCGCGTAAAGGAGATGACACCGCCTTTCGCCGCCGAGTAGTGCACCAGTTCCTCGCCACCCTTGATCCCCAGCTGCGAGGCGACGTTGACGACGGACCCCTCGCCCGACTCGAGCATGCCGGGGAGGGCAAAGCGGGTCGCGAGGAACACCCCACGGAGGTCGACTGCCATCGTCTCGTCCCACATCTCGACTGGCATGTCGGCCAATTCGGACTGGGTCAGGATGCCAGCGTTGTTGACGAGGACGTCGACGGTTCCCCACTCGGCCTCGAAAGTCTCGATCATCGACTGGACGCTGTCGGCGTCCGAGACGTCCCCTTCCAGGGTCATCGCGGTACCGCCGTTGCTCTCTATCGTGTCGACGACGTCGGCAGCCACCTCGCGCTCGCCGTCGCCCGGCGGGTGGTTCACCGCGACGCGGGCGCCCGCCTCGGCGAGACCCTCTGCGATTCCACGACCGATACCACGGCTCGCACCGGTGACTAGTGCGTTTGCTTCGCCCAGCTGTGTCATACACCACCGTCTCAGCGGGCAAATAAAAATGCTTTCCCAGCGATGTCGCCGCCGGTCAGCGCGAACTGTAGAAGATGATACCGCCAGCGACGGTCAGCAGAACCGTCGAGAAAACGGTAGTCACGGCACCCAGAGCGAACAGCTCTGGAGTGGCCCTCGTCCCGGTTGCGACCGCGAAGATCTGAATCGGGAGCGTGTTGTCCTGGCCGACCAGCAACAGTCCCCGGGTCGCCTCGTTGTACGAGAGGGTAAACGCGAACACGGCTGCCCCGAGGACGGTCGGTGCGATCTGTGGCAAGACTATCTCGCGGAACCGGACCCACCGGGACGCACCCATAACTCGGGCGGCCTGTTCGTTCTCCGCGAGGTTTCTGGGGAACCCGGCCAGCAGGATGATGACCGCGAACGGTACCGTCCAGACGACGTGGACCGGTGTCGCTAACCAGAGCCCGGACTCGAACCCGGCCAGATCTGACAGGGTCAGCGATGCACCCACACCGTAGGTGATACCGGGCGTGATGATCCCGAGGATGAGCAGGTACAGCAGTCCTCGCTGCCCCCAGAAGTCGTAGCGATAGGCCAGCGCAGCCGCCGTCGACAGCACTGTCGCGATGACGGTGACGACCAGTGCGAGTTGCAGCGACCGCACCGTCGCGTCGATTATCGTCTGGTTCTCGAAGAGGATAGTGTACCACTCCGTGGTGAACCCGACGAACGGGAACGTCAGCCCACCACTGTTGAACGAGAACGCGATGAGTGAGAGGATCGGTGCGTAAATGTACAGTATCATGAACGAGACGAAGACGACGAGAAGCCGCCTGACGTTCAGCGCCTCCGAGAGGCGAGCCAGCAAGGAGTCGTTGCTGGTGCTAGACCGTGTCGTGGTTTCGGCTGCCATTATACCCACACTGAACGTTCAATGACTTAAAACCGACGGAGCGGGCGAGCGTTGGTGTTATATCACTCGGTTGCCTCGCTTCGGAGTATGAACGAAAACGCGAGTGACGACGGGACTGTAGGCCAACCAGCCCCTGGGCTGGAAGACGCGGAGTTTCCGGCGGCGAACATGAACGCTGCCCGGGCGATTGCAGGTGCACTCGCCTCGACGCTCGGGCCGACACCGCGTGACAAACTCGTCGTCACGGCGTTAGAGGCGCGACAGGAACCCGACCCCAGCGATCCGCCTCGGGACGTCTACCTGGTCGCGACCGACGGGGCGGCCATTCTCGACGAACTGCCGCTGGAACACCCTATCGGTCCGCTTCTGCGACGCATGATCGGTCCGGAACGGCCCGGCGACACCGACGTCGAGGGACAGGACATCCCCGACGGTGTGACGACGAGCGTCGTTCTCCTGGCGTCCCTCCTCGACGAGGCGAGCGAACTCATCGAGATGGGGGTCCACCCCGCGGACGTCAAGCACGGGTACCGGGCCGCGCTCGACGTGGCCACCGAGACGCTGGCTGACCTCGCGACACCGCTCTCGCTCGAAGATCGGGAGCGCGCCGAAGCGGTCGCCCGCTCTGCGATGAACGGGAACGATATCGGGGGCCTCCTCGATACGTGGGCGCCACTGGCCGTGGACGCGGTCGAACAGGTCGGGCACCCGAACGCGAAGACGTTCGCCATCCGAACCAAGCGGACGGGGAGTCTGAGCGACTCCCGACTCATCGACGGCACCGTCCTCGACCGGAGCGGCCGCGCGGACGACCGCATGCCGGAGAGCGCCACGGACGCATCGGTACTGGTTCTGGGCGGGCACGGGACCGGCGGCCTCACCGATCCATCGCTGGAGCGGGACTTCTCGACCGCCGACGACGGCGACGTCGACCCGTCCGGGCTGGCGACGGCGTTCGACGGCCGCCGCGAGGAGGTCATCACCGACATCGTCACCTCGGGAGCCGACGTCGTGCTCGCGCGACAGGGGATGGAGACGGAGTACAGAGCCGCCCTGGCCGAACACGACATCCTGGGCATCCGTGGTGTGAACCGGCTCAAACTCGCACAGGCCGCGCTCGCGACCGGTGCGACCATCGTCAACGACATCACCGACATCAGGCCGGAACACCTCGGCCACGCCGGTCGGGTCTCGGTCCAGGCACACGACCCGCGTCCGAACCGACGTCGGACGCGGAAGATGACCGTCATCGAAGGCTGCGCCGACCCCGGTTCGGTGACGGCGCTGCTCGCCGGCACCTTCGACCAGGGCGGCGAGCAACTCACTCGACAGTTGCGAAAGGCCGCAGCCGCTGTGGCTGGGGCAGCCGGCCACGAGACGCCCCACGGCGGCTATCTACCCGGTGGCGGGGCCGTCGACGCCGTGGTCGCCCGACGTGTCCGTGAGGCGGCGACGGAACAGGGGACGAAGGCACAGTTGGCCGTCGAGCGGTTCGCCGACGCAGTGGAGATGATTCCGTTCACTATCGCGAAAAACGCCGGCGACGACCCCGTCGGTGTCGTCGCGGATATCCGCGCCGAGCAGTCGACCGGCGAGTTGGCCTACGGATACACGGCCCCTGACCGGACCGTCACGAACGTCGTCGACGCCGGCGTGCTCGATACACACCACATCCGCCGACGGACGTACACGAAGGCTACGGAAGTCGCGAACTTGATTCTCGGTATCGACGACGCGGTCAAGGCGAACTTCGAGTTCGAGCGACCCGACCCCGACGAGAAGATTTACGACCAGCGTGCCCGGGACGTCGAGAGCGCGCGGGAAAACGACGAATAAGGGGTCGTCAGCCCTGTGCGATTTTCGTGATGTCGACGGTCCGCAGCAGGGCGTAGACGAATATAAAGATCAGCAACAGCAGCATGATCGACATCGCGGCCGCGTCGGGGTAACGAAGGCCACGGTTGACCGACGAGTAGATTAGCGTCGTGATAGTGCCCTGACCGCCGCTCAGGAAGTTCGGAACGGAGAAGTTCCCGATAGTCAGGACGAACGTGAACATACAGCCGATGGCTACGCCGGGCAGACTCAGCGGCAGCGTGACGTGGCGGAACGTCTCGACAGGGTTACCCCGGAGGGTCTCCGAGGCGTCCAGCAGGTCCTCGTCGATCTGTGACAGCGAGATGTAGATCGGCGAGGCCATGAACACCACGTAGTTTTGCAGGTAGCCGATGGCCATTGCCAGCGGTGAGTACAGGAGTACTTCCAGCGGCTGATCGATGACCCCGATCCAGAGTAGCACCTTGTTGATCACGCCGGTCTGTCCGAGAATCGGGAGCCAGCCCAGCGTCCGGACGACGCCGGACGTCCAGAACGGGATGACCAGGAACAACAACAGCAGGATGCCCGCTTTTTCACTGAGGGAAAACCGCAGGAAGTAGGCGATCGGATAGCCGAACAGGAGCGTTATGACCGTCACGACCAGCCCGATTCCGACCGTCAGAACTGTTGCCGAGATGATGGTATCGGACAGTACCGTCTCTGTGTACGGGTCGAGCGTAAACTCCCACACGACCGAGAAGGACTCGTAGCTGAGGAAGCTGTAGACGAAGACCACAGACAGAGGTACTAGCAGGAACACTAGGAACCAGAGGACTGTCGGCCCCGTGAGTGCGTGGATCTCACTGAGGGAGATGTCCCGGTCGCCGGGCAACAGTTTCTCGACGGTGCTCATTCTATGCGCTCGTGAATTCCCGCCAGCGGTCGGTCATGTAGCTCGCGTTGTCGGGCCAGATCTGGAAGAACCCGACCTTGTCGATGCGGTCTTCGATGGTGCCACTGTCGCGAACTCCTCCTTCATCGGACGGCTCGCCTTCTTCGTCGGCCCAATCGTAGCTCTGCGGATCGAACAGTGCCGGCTCGTCGACGGGGTCGTAGGTCGCCTGGCCTTCGTACGCCCAGTCGTAGTACTCCGGCCCCATGCCCTCGCCGGTATCGTCGGAGCCGTTTCGCACGAGGTCCGTGTTCGGGTAATGAGGGACGGAGTAGCCGTACCCCTGGATGAAGCGGGGGAAGTTCGCTCCGTAGTGGATGTCGATGAGCTTGGCAATCTCGGCGTAGTTGCTTCGGCTGCCTCCTGCACCGGCCTTCGTCGGGGAGATGCCGCCGTACCAGTAGCGGTACCCCTGTAGGCCCTTTTGACCGGTGCTCATCGTCGAGTACGTGATTGGCGTCCCCGACCGACGGGTGTCGAGTGCGGCCGGCTGCCAGAGGTCCCCGATAACTGCCTCCTCGCTGGCCATCAGGTTGACCGACTGGCCGTAGGCCGTCCACGTCGATCGGAATTGGCCGCTCGTCTTCTGGTCGATGAGGAAGTCGATAGCGGCGTCGAGCTGTTCCTCGGTTGGATTGTTGAGGTCACCGACTTTCCCATCGACCATCCCCTGGTCGACGAGGTGCATCAGCGCTTCCGGGATCGTGATCGACGCCGTTGCACCCAGCGCGACCCTTCCTTCGTACTGGTCGTCGAACACGTCGCTCCAGAGGTTCGCCTCGTCGACGTACTCGGGGTTGTACCCGACCGCGTCGAAGTTGTAGACGTGTGGCGGGAACTTGAGCTCCGTCTGTTCCTCGTCCTGCCAGAGAATCTCGTTGATCGTCTCCGTCTGTGTACCGAGGTGTTCGAGGCGGTCAGCAGGGCTGCTGAAGAGATCCGAGATGGTGTCGGACTCCCAGCTGACGTCGTCCGTCGGAACGGGGATGTGCACCGAATTGTCGTTGACGAGTGCACCGGCACCCGAAGTCTCGGCGGAGAACGCGTCGAAACTGCTCGCTTCGCCGCCGAGGACGCGCTGTTGTACTGTCGGGACCGCAGCGGTCGTCGTCTCGATGTCGATCCCAGTTACTTCCTTGTACAGCTCTGCCTGCCCATCACGGGCTGCCCATGCCGGACCAATCCAGGTGAGCGGTCGGCTTCCCTCGTCCATCGAGTCGCTGCGAGCCTCCTCCAGGTTTTGATCGTCGCTACCGCCACTACAGCCGGCTAGCGCCGTGCTAGCGCCAGCCACGGCAGCGTACTTGACAAGCTTCCGTCGCGAAAACTCTGATTTTGTCATATGTCTACAAACCTGGTTGGAATCATTGTGTATTAAGCTTTGGGAGGCTGTCGGCTTTTCTCTACATCCGTCGAATTTGCCCATCCTCCGTCACATTGAGACGCAGCGATGTCGTTCTCGGTTCTGCCACCCGTTCGCGTCAGTTAGATGCGACGTCGTCGCACAAAAACTTCATTAGCGGCCTCGGTAAGGAGGTAAGCATGAGGCCCAACGTGGCAGTCATTAGTACCGGTGGCACTATTGCCAGTACAGGTGGTGGAGAGGCCGCGACCCCAGAGAAGGGCGGTTCCGAACTCGTCGACGCCGTGCCCGAAATCACCGAACACGCGAGAGTCTCCGTACGCGAACTCGCACAGGTTGCGAGTTTCAACATGGACCTCGAGACGATCGCGGACATCGGGGACGCCACTGCCGAAGCGATCGCGGACGGGGCCGAAGGCGTCGTCGTCACGCACGGCACCGACACGATGGAAGAGTCCGCGTACGCGCTGGATCTGACTCGGGAGTTCGACGCTCCCGTCGTCTTTACGGGGGCACAACGGAGGCCGGACGAACTCAGTTCGGACGGACCATCGAACATGCTCACCGCGATCCGTGCGGCGAGTCACCAGCGGTTCCGGGATGCCGGTGGCATCTACGTCGCGTTCGACATGGAGCTACACTCGCCGCGGGACGTCACGAAGTCTCACACGAGCGCGCTCGGCGCGTTCGAGTCTCCCGACAAGGGGCCGATCGCCTCGGTCACCCGCGACGGATTACGTGTTCACCGGCCGCCGGGGAGCTACAGCGACACTCTGCAGTCGACGCGAACCGACGCGGACGTCATGATGATCAAGTCCGCCGCTTCCGTCGATGCGCGGCAGCTTGAGTTCGCCGTCAACCAGGGCGTCGACGGTATCGTTATCGAGGGGACGGGACTGGGCAACATCACCTCGGCGCTGGGCCGAGCCGTCGATTCGGTCGTCGAAGAGGGCATCCCGGTCGTCGTCACGTCGCGATGTCAGGGCGGGGCAACAGCCCCGGTCTACGGGACCCCCGGCGGCGGCAGGACGCTCATCGACAACGGTGCCGTCCAGGCCAACGACCTCTCAGCCCAGAAAGCGCGGTTGAAACTCGCCTTCGCGCTGGCCGAGGCCGAGGACCCGGGCAGTATCGGCGAGTACTTCTGAGACTGGGGTTGCCAAATACTTTTTACAGTGGGGTGGTCCTGTCTACTCGTATGCAACGTCTAGAAAACTGCACTGCAGTCGTGACCGGTGCGAGCTCCGGTATCGGGAACTCGATCGCTGCACGGTTCGGCCGCGAGGGCGCGAACGTCGTGGTCGCGGACGTGCGCAGGGAACCGAAACTCGATGACAAACGCTCGGTCTTCGACAAGCTCGAGGAGTGTGGCGCGGACAGCCTGTTCGTCGAGACGGACGTCACCGACGAAACGGCCGTCGAAGCGGCAGTCGATGCCGCAGTCGACGAGTTCGGCGGGCTCGACATCCTGGTAAACAACGCCGGCATCTACTACCAGTACGAGGCCCACGAAACACCGACCGAGGACTACGACGCCATCACAGACGTGAATCTGCGTGGCACCTTCCTTTGCAGCAAGGCGGCCATCCCGGAACTCAAAAACAGCGACAACGCGAAGATCATCAACCTCTCGTCGATCTTCGGGCTGGTCGGCGGAGGGTCGAGTGCCGCGTACTGTGCGTCGAAGGGCGGCGTTACGAATCTGACACGGCAGATGGCCCTCGACTACGCCGAAGACGAGATCAACGTCAACGCACTCGCGCCGGGTATCATCAAAACGGCCCAGAACGTGGAGTGGCGTGAGAACGATCCGGAGATCTTGGCAGACTGGGAGGAGAAGACGCCCTGGCCGCGCTTTGGCGACCCCGAGGACGTCGCTGACGCCGCAGTGTTCCTCGCGAGTGACGAGAGCGACTTCATCACCGGCGACATCCTCAGCGTGGACGGTGGCTGGACGGCGCAATAAGGAAGCACTCAAACAATGATCGAAACCATACTCATCGCAGTCGAGAACCAGAGAGAACGAATGCAGCCGGTCATCGACCACGCCGCCGAGATGGCCGCCGGTCTGGACGCGGATGTCGTACTGTATCACGTCTACGAGGACGAGGAGTTCCAGTCGTTGCTCGAGGCTCGTAACATCGAGTCGGCTGACCCCGACGAACTAGCGCGACAGAACGCGACGGTGGAGGCAGCGGCCGCGACGCTCCGTGAGTCCGGCGTCGACTTCTCGGTCGGAGCGTCGACGGGCGACCCCAGTGACGAACTGCTCGGGTACATCGCCAGTAGCGACATCGATCACGTGTTCGTCGGCAGCCGCAGGCGCTCGCGGACCGGGAAGGCGATTTTCGGGAGCGTTTCCCAACAGATCCTCTTCGAGACCGACGTGCCCTGCACGCTCGTTTGATAGTGGCGATAAACACATCCAACCATAACTACTAATACACGCCGTATCCGTCTGTTCTCCATAATGAGTTCCGAGCCAGCTGTGTCGATAGACGACCTTTCAAAACGGTTCTCGAACGAGACCGTCCTCCAAGACATCTCGCTCGACATCGAGACCGGGGAGTTCTGTGTCATCATGGGGCCGAGCGGAAGCGGGAAGAGCACATTTCTGCGGTGTATCGCCGGGTTGATCGAGCACCAGTCCGGGTCCATCGCGTTCGACGGCACGCCCGCAGAGACGATTCCAGTCGAGGAGCGAGAACTCGGATACGTCTTCCAGGAGTTCGAGGACGCGCTCTTCCCGCACAAGACGGTCGGCGAGAACGTCATCTTCGGCCTCGAACAGCAGGACACCGAGTACAGCGAGTCGGAGATCGACGAGCGCATCGACGAGATGCTCGACCTCCTGGCTATCTCGCACACGCGCGACGACGTCCCCACGGAGCTGAGCGGTGGACAACAACAGCGCGTCGAACTGGCACGACAGTTGGTCCGGGAGTGCGACGTGATGCTGCTAGACGATCCACTGGCAGACCTCGACTACAAGCTCCAGAAGCGTATGGAGCTCGAGATTCGGCAGCTCCACCAGGAGATGAGCAGCACTTTCCTCTACGTAACACACAATCAGGATCAGGCGCTCAAGCTGGCGGACAAGCTGGTGATCCTCAACCACGGCCGGATCGAACAGATCGGGACGCCGGAGGAGATCTACCACAACCCGGCGTCCGCCTTCGTCGGTCAGTTCGTCGGCGACTCGAATCCGTTCATCGCAACGGCGACGACACACGGTGACGGGACGGCTACTGTCCAGACCGAACTCGGCGAGATGGAGGCGACGGTTCAGGGAGATCCGCCCGGCAACGACCAGCGCTCGCTCACGATCGTTCGCCCGGAGAACATCGTCATCGGTGAGGCGGCCATCGACCGGGACAACGTCTACGAGGCCACGTTCGTCGACTGGACGTACATGGGCAAAGAGACGGAGTACGCCTTCGAGGTCGACGAACTCGACTACACGCTGCAGGCGATCAGGGACGGGATGCCTGCGGTATCCGACGAGGACATCGGTTCGAAGATGTCCCTCGGCTGGGACCGCGAGGACACCCTCTGTTTCGGGCGGTTGAGTTCTGAGCCGACAGTAACGCTCGAAACGATGATGGAGGATTGACAATGTCTGATTCGGAACACCACAACGAAAGCAAGTCGCACGGAACGCTCGAACAGTCACAGTCCGGGTCCCCGGCGGGACAAGACGCCGCCGACGAGGCGATTCTGGAGGTCTCGGGGCTGACGAAGATCTACCCGGACGGGACTCTGGCTGTCGACGATATCGACTTCAGCGTCCAGGACGGTGACTTCTGTGTCATCATCGGGCCGAGCGGGTGTGGCAAATCGACGACGTTGCACTCGCTGGTCGGCAAGGTCGAGGTGACCGAGGGAACGGTAGAACTCGACGGTGAGGATATCACCGACGCCAAGACCCACGATAGGGACATCGGGCTGGTGTTCCAGGACTTCCAGCTCTTCCCGCACCTCAACGTCGAGGAGAACATCCGATACGGTCTCGAGCGGTTGGAGTTGCCGAGCAGCGAGATAGACCAGCGGGTCGACGAGATTATCGAGACGATGAAACTCAGTGGGAACCGCGACCGCGACCCCACGGAACTATCCGCCGGTCAGAAACAGCGCGTTGCCTTGGCACGGAGCTTGGTTCTCGAACCGAAGCTCCTGTTGCTGGATGAGCCTCTCGGTGACATGGATTATAAACTCCAGAAACACATGGAGGAGGAACTGCTCCGTATCCACCGGGAGTTCGATACCACATTCGTCTATGTCACGCACGACCAGACGCAGGCGATGCGTCTCGCCGACCAGGTGGTCGTGATGAACGACGGGAAGGTAGAGCAGGCGGAGTCGGTCAATCGAACTTACAACAGCCCCGAGACCGCGTTCGTGGCGACGTTCGTCGGGGACTCGAACATCTTCAGTGGCCGGGTCACGGACGTCAGCGAAGATGAGACGACCGCGAGCATCGACACCCATCTCGGCGAGTTCGTCGGCTCGACGGACAACCTCGACTCGACGCCCGGGGACGTGGTCGGGCAGGAACTGTCGTTTTCGGTGCGGCCACAGCACCTCTCGCTCGACGGCGAGGGCGACAACCACATCGAGTGTCGAGTTCTGGACGTCATCACACACGCTAGCCAAGGGACGCAGGTACTCCTCGAACCGGTGGCCGACGACTCGATGGAACTGCAGTTGTTGAGTCGTGAACTGATCTCCGATCTGGACGAGCGCGTAACCGTCTCCTGGGACGCAGGCGCCACAGTCTTGCTCGAACGCACGAGCGTCGTCGACGGTGTGGACCTGCAGAAAGATATTCTCGGCGAATAACCCACTCTCACGGCCTCCGTCCTCGTGAGCGCTCCACGTCGCCCCCGCAGAATTCTGATAATTAACTCACTGGTTCAGCAATGTTTTAGTACCGAATGGTACAATTGGGAACTGCATGACGTCGACAGTATGCCTTACGTACGACTTCGACGCAGTATCGACGTGGCTCTGGTCATACGACTCTTGGGACATGCCGACCCGGCATTCTCGGGGTGTGTACGGCGCAAAGACGGGCGCACCGCGACTGCTTGACCTTCACGACAAACACGACGTCCCGGCGACGTGGTTCGTCCCGGGCCACACCATCGACAGCTTCCCGGAAATCTGTGGTGAGATCCACGACCGTGACTACGACATCCAGCACCACGGCTGGAGTCACACGGGGCCGGCGACGTACGACTCGAAAGAAGACGAAAAGGCAGACGTTGACCGTGCGATCGAGTCCATCGTCGACCTCACTGGCGAGAAGCCCAGCGGTTACCGCTCGCCCGCGTGGGACTACTCCGAGAACACGCTCGAAATCCTCGACGAAGTCGGTATCGAGTGGGACTCCAGCAAGATGGCCTCGGACTTCGAGCCCCACTGGGTCTACGACGGCTGGAGCGCACCCGAAGACGGTCCGTACGACCGCGGTGAACCCACCGACATCGTCGAACTGCCGGTTTCGTGGCAGCGCGACGACTGGCCGGCGCTGACGTTCACCTGGGCACGACCTCACCGGATGGGTTACGTGAGCGAGGATTCGCTGTTCCAGCGGTACTACGATCAGTTCGACTGGATGCACGAGCACGTCGACGACGGCGTCTTCATCCTGACGATGCACCCGCAGGTCATCGGCCAGGGCCACCGCCTCAGCCGACTCGAGGACCTCGTCCAGCACATGAAACAGCAGGAGGACGTCGAGTTCAAGGAAATGCACGACGTCGCGACCGAGTTCCGCGAGAACAACTGAGCGCGCGTCCGCGCCACTCAGATCCGGTCGAGCAGTTCCGTCTTCTTTTGTGCGAACTCCTCGTCGGTGAGAGCGCCACGCTCGTGGAGATCAGCGAGACGGTCCAGTGTGTCGAGCGGTGTGTCGGCCCCAGCCTCGCTCCCGGGTTCCGGTCGCACTTCGCGGAGAAACTCACTGGCGTCTCTCGTCTCTCCGTCCGCCGACCGGGACGTGTCGATGTGGTAGGCTTTGTCAGCCGTCTGCAGGACCAGCCGTTCGTTGCCACCGGGCGCACTTTCCGGCTCGGCAGTTTCCACCGCCCCCAGGTCGATGTCGAGACGCTCGGCCGTGTCCGGGCGAGGGATCAACACGAGTACACGTTCGTCGGTGACGAGGGTCACGAGCACGCCGCCACTACTGGCAACCTTCCGGCTCCGCCGGCCATCCTCGGACTCCGGAACCGTCCTGTCGACGATGTCGAGGATACTCCCACGGAGCAGGAACTGTGGTTGCTCGGCGTCCGCCAGGTGTTCCCGTAACTCCCGACCACCGACATCCGCCCGGAGTGCCTCTGCAGTCACCGAATCACCGGCCGCCTCCCCGGCGACACCGTCCGCGTCACGTTCGCTCATACAGTGGGGCACAGCGCGCAACAACTTGAATACAGCGCCCGAAAACGGCGAGCCAACAGTCGTGTCGACGTGACGGTCTCCCATCGCGAACGCAGGGAGTTCGCATCTCGGGTCGTGGCACGTTCCACGTCTCCAAAACCGGTTTGCGAGATGCAAAAATTCGTTTGTGAGGGCATGACAAACGCTGCGTGCTAGTCCGCCACGTACGTCGGTATTTATTCGACCCCGAGCAGCGGGTGGAAGAGAATCGGTTGAGAGCAGGGTGTTTTGCAGACAGTAAATCGAACCAGTCGTACCACTGCTGCTAGCTGTCGGTACCAATGCGACGGATGTCGTGTGTTAAGTAGTGTGAGGCGGACGTTGGTCGTTTGACGAGCGAGACCCCGACTATTTACACCTCGCAAATGTTTAAGTACACTCAGTCACACATTAGGGATATCGATGGGAAACGATACCAACCAAACCTCCAAGCCGCGAACTCTCCAGACGGCCGAGCGTACACTGAAAGTGATCGAGACGCTCAAGGAGTCCAACGGCATGACGGTCACGGAGATGGCCAACGAGTTGGACTGTTCGATGGGCGGTGCGTACAACCATCTGGCGACCCTGCGGGAGAAAGACTTCGTCGTCCAGGTCGACAACGTCTACAAGTTGAGCCCCCGGTTCGTCCTGATGGGCGAGCACGTCCGTCAGGACAACCTGATGTACCAGTTCGGCAAGGACGAACTCGAGGAGATCGTGGAGGAAACCGGCGAGTACGGCCAACTCATCACCGAGGAACACGGACTCGGCATCGTCATCTATCTCCACAGGGGTGAAAAGGCAGTGGGAAGTGACTATCGTTCACACATGGAAAAGAAACCGCTCTACCTCCATCACCTCGCCGCAGGGAAGGCAATCCTCGCGGAACTCCCCGAGGATCGCGTCGAGGCGATACTCGATAAACACGAGCTCATCCAACGGACGAGCGACACGATAACCGATCGAGAATCGTTGTACAGCGAACTCGAATCGGTTCGAGAGCAGGGGTACGCGTACAACGACGAGGAAGAGGTCGATGGACTCAGGGCAATCGGCGCACCTATCGTCGGGCCTGACGACGACGTTCTGGGTGCGTTGAGTATTTCCGGTCCGAAAAGTCGCATGCAGGGCGACCGCTTCGAGACGAAGCTACCGAAGATGGTGAAAAACACCGCCGACGTGATCGAGATCAACATTCAGATGGAGCACAGCACCAAGGACCTCTGAGCACTCGGATTTGTACACAACAAATTGTGGTTTGAGAACCCAGAACACGACTCGAGTCGCCGATAGAGACTCGACGCCAGTTCCCTCCACTGTACTCGGAACGTCTCGTCGTCGAACCCGAGCAGGTCGAATAGGGGCTACCGCAATCAAATAACAACACTATATTTGTTATCCATGGTTGGAAATATTATATTTCGACGGTTGCTCAGAACCGTCGAACATCCCTTGATTTTAATGTCAGGTCAGTCGTAGCTGATCGTGAACGATGGCCAATAACGAAGGCGACGAGGAGACAGGCACGGTCGACAGCAAGGTCGCCCGCCTGATCGACGAGTACGCGCTGGGAGAGGGGTACGGGGACCGCCTCGAAGCACTCTGGACCGCCAACGCCGGCGAACGTGAGAGCCTCAGAGCGCTCGCCGACCGATTCAACGAGCGCCTACTCAAAGCTGCGATTGCAGATACCGGTTTTTCGACCGTCGACGGTGAGGTTGCCAACATCTACCGACTACTGACGGCCGACGACGTAAGTAGCGGGAATCGGGTCGAGGCTCAACGGCGTCTCGAACAGCACGGCGTAGACGTCGACCAGCTCGAGCGGGACTTCGTCACGTATCAGGCAATTCGCTCGTATCTCAAGGAGTACCGCGGTGCCCAATACGAGGGCGATAGCGAGGAAGACCGGGTGGAAAGCGTAGTTGATACGATCCAGCGACTGAAATCACGCACGCGGTCCGTGGCCGAGCAGAGCCTCGAACAACTCCGTACGGTTGGCCACATCAGGCTCGGTGAGTTCCGCTTGTTCATCGATATCAGTGTTCTCTGTGAGGAGTGTAACTCTCAGTACGAGTTCATCGAACTGGTGAAACGAGGCGGCTGCGATTGTCAGTCGGAGTGATTCAGGTCATATATCAGTCACTCTGTCGTAGTCGTCGGAGAGCGCCTGTGCGTCTTCGGGCAGTAGTGCGACGACGAGGAACTGCACGTACTCCGAGAAGTAATCGACGAGATCGGCCAGCCGACTGGAATCGATGGCCTCCAACGAGTCCAGTAGCATGAACGGCACAGTTTCGTAAACATCGTGGACCAGATACCCGGCCAGTGCGAACGTCAGGCCCGTGACCTCGCGTTCGCTCTCCGAGAGGTGGTCGATAGTGTCCTCGTAAGTGGCGCCGGATTCGGTGGTCCGAACGACGTGAATCTCGAACACCGTCTTTTCGACGTTTCGCCGTCCCTCCTTGACGGTTTTCTCGATACGCTCGATCCAGATGCGGGCGAGGTTTTCGTAGCTTAGCAGGTCCAGCACCTCGTCCATGTGTTCGTTGAACTCCGCGACGGCCTGCTGTTCGATCTGGTCGATACGCGTCCGCTGGGTCTCGAGTTCGTCGCCAATCTCCTCGCGCCGCGCACGGAGGCTGTCTTCCTCGGTCAAGCGATCTTCGATCGTCGCGATCCGATCGGCGACATCGTCTAATTCGGATTCGAGCTGGCCCAGCTCGAACTCTAGCTCGTTGGCCTCCTTGTGCAGGTCGAGTATCTCGGAGAAGTCCTCGGACTCCAGAGATTCGACCTCCGTTTCGACCGTCTCGACTTCGTCGCTGAGTTCGCCACGCCGGTCTCTGAGATCAGCGAGTCGGTTCTCACGCTCCTGGATTTCCGCTTGGATGTCATCGATCTTCCGCTCCAGGGATTCGCGCTGGCGCTGCTGTTTCTCCCGTTCGCGCTTGTCGGCACGCAGCTCTTCGAGTTCGTCCTCGATTTCACGGATCTCGCTCATCTGGTTTTGCCGGACGGTCCGGAGCGTGTCCAGGGTGTCCTCGATACGTTCTGGGTCGACTTCGCTCCCGCAGGTCCAACAGATCGTCTGTTCTGATTCCAGCAGTTGGTCAGTCAGGTCCTCGTATGGATCGTCGTCTCGACTAAGGGCTTCGGTAACGGTTTCGTCTTCGCCGTCGAGCATCTCCTCGTTGAACTGAATGATGTCCTGGAGATCGCTAACGTCGGACTCGAGCGTCTGTTTGCGCTCGCGGAGCCGCGACACCTCACGGTCGATCTCCTCGTGACCACCCATCGGCGCGTCGGGTAACTCCTCGCGATCGGCTTCGAGGTCGGCCAACTCACGGGTGAGCGACTCGATGCTCTCCTCCTGGACGTCGATGTCAGACCGGACGGATTCGAGGTCCGAACGGAGTTCTCGGAGGTCGTCCAGCCGCGACTCGAGTTCACGCTTATCCTCGCGGGTTTCGTCGACATCGGCGTCGACCGACTCGATCTCATCTTCCTTTTCACCGATTTCTTCCCGTTTCGTCTCGATTTTCTCGTCGAGTTCCCGTTTGCGCTCTTCGAGGGACGGCAGTTTTTCTTTGAGCGAGTCCAGTTCGTCCAGTTCCTCGTCGATCTCGTCACGCTGGCGTTCGAGCCGATTGATCTCGGCCTGGATCTCGTCGGTATCGACGGGTCGCATGATCAGCTCTCGAAGATCACGCTGCTGGACAACCCCCCGGCGGGCTTCGTTCGATTCGATCAGGAAGGCAAAGAGGTCGGCGAGCGTGGGATCATGGAGATACGGATCACCACCGAACGCGATCGATCCATTCGTGTGGTGGAGTGTCCGCTGGTACGTGTCTCCGTCGATGGAGAGTTCGACTTCGCCTTCGTCAGCATCGCCTTTCAGTGTAACGTCGTCACTCCCCATGACAGCCATGATGGACTGCAGAAACGACGTGCGGTTTGTCGCGTTACGGCCGGACAGGACAGTCACCCCCTCTCGGATGTCGACCTCTGTCTGTGCAATGCCGCCGATGTTCTCCGCATAGACGGTGGCTCTTGATACACTGGTGTCAGCTTTCGACATACCTAATGGTTGATGACGAGGATACAAATAAGTATCTACTGTCATCTTTTTCGTTCTGATTATATCTTGGCTGTTCTATCGTACCCCACCTCTGTCTCAGTATTAATGTTACGAGACAAACGAGAAGTCGGGCGGTCGACACGAAAACGACGGACACCGAGCCGCACGAATCGACGCGACCGACCAGCAGAATCGGCAAACACGTGCTGTATTTCGTGGATTCTGCTTCGACGTCTGAAATAACTCTCGGGAATAACAGCTGAAGTGTTGTCGTTCTGCTTCGCAGGTCACTTCGTCGGTGTTCGCTACAGTTCGCCCCCTTGTCCAGTTCCCGGGCTTTCGTCGCCCCGACAGAGCGGTGTCCGGATGCGGTCGTTGTGTGTAGCGTCGCGTTTGCGAGTGCCCGTGCACGAAGACGCAACCGCCGGAGCGGCATCCACAGGACCGGATTAGTCTCCGTGTAGTGAGAGCCGACACAACAACTGCCGACGGTGCTCAGTATGCAGTTACATTTCGAGCACCTACCGCTTTCGAATACTGTTTCGACTTTCTATATTTTTCCGTTCGACACACCCGGTCACCGTCGAGAACTGAGTTCCAAAGTCGAATTCCGACACGGCGGCGGAGTTGGGCGACGTTGCAGTCGGCAAAGCTGTGGTCAGACTCACAACGAGTACCACTGGCAATCCGCCGCCGTCAATCCACGAACCGATTTACTACTTTCGAGGTTTGAACCGTCGTGATCCAACGGTCCCACCGATGCTCTCTGCCGGTCTTCGCAGAAAACACGCCGTCGAGGACGGCGTGCTTCTCATCGGTGACGTGACACGGTTGCTGGACGCCTGGCAGTGCCACGACGTCGATCTCAGAGACGGGAGTCACGGAAATCGAAACCGTGTCGAACATACCATGTTCGAAGTAATATGACTAAAATGTATGATTTTATACTATTCCAGCCAGTCGCGCTTCTTGTTCGCGATGTTCGGCGAGTTCCTCGGCAGGTCGAGCGATCCGCCGGAGTACCTCCGGGGATCGTTCATCGAGTTTCGAAGCGATGTCTGCTGGGACTTTCCGAAGTGAATCTGTTGAAAAACAGGACGTGGACTCAGCGCCGTTGACTAATATCGTCGGCCGAAATAGTAGAACTATCGTTCAATTTACTCGTCTGCACGATCGAGAACTCATCGAGAACCCTGCCCGTAGCTTGAAGATTCGACTGTCGTCCTACGCGTTCTTCGATCTCTTGCTCCAATTTACGATGCGTATCGGTCATGGATGTGTGTCGGAGCTTCAACCGGACAATCTGTCCCTCGCATCGTCAATCGCTTCCGGGAGTCACTATCCGGTTTCGCCCTCTACGTAGCCCACCGTCCACCGATCACTCTCGTTCTCTACAACGTCTTCGGCGGGGGCGGGTATCCGTTCCGAACCAGGATCGGCAGCTTGTAGAGCGGTTCTATCGCAGCGACGGTCAGCTTCGTGCCCACTCGAGAGCGACTTCCAAATCGTCGAAATCGTCGACCTCTGCACCCTGGATGTCCATCTTTGATGCGACCGCCATGGCGACGATTCCATCCGAGACGAACCCAACTTTGTCAACGCCCGTATACTCACCGTTTTTCGACCACTCTTCACCCATGTACTCCTGCGTCTCGTTCGGGAGATTCGTTTCCTCTCCGAAAACAGCTATCGTCGCTTCGATATCGTCTTGGACACCTCGTTCTCTGTAATGGTTGCTAGCGGCTTCGAGGTCCTCGTCCGGGAACCCCTTCCAGCCTTCCATATGCCAGATTCCAACTGTTCCTCGTTTCTCGAAGTCCCACTCGTAGTCGTCGGAATCGGGGATCGTTGCCATCACCGTACAAGTAGCATGGTGAATTTAATTAGATTCCCGACAGTATGCAGTACTGAGTTCTCCAAAACGCGTAAGTAACGGTCATCAGGTACCGGCAGCGTACGGTGAAGGATGCGTCCTCTATATTCAGTCGCTCCCTTCTGACAGATGCTGCGTAAATCACGTCCCAGACTGTCTCAGGACGCTTCTGTACTGACCGACTCCAGGGCGATGGTGGGTATCAGAACCCTCTTATAACGGATCGGACCGCTTTCGAAACGGTGGGTGCGACGTCCCCGGCATCTCCTCTTCTGCTGTTGGAGAGCGTCCGCAGCGACGCGAGCACGATCCCTCCAGCCGCGTTTCTGAGCGACGAAGGCCATCCACTCGTCGATACTCGCAGCTGCCAACTCGGCGACGTACTCACGATCGCCATCCGGAGCGACGGCGACAACTCGGTCAGTGACCGTATCGTAGATGTGATCGGTACCAGTCTCGTCCGTGCCACAAAAGAGCCACCGTGGCCGGACAGAAGGCTTTCAGCAGTGCGTGTGTTCGTTGCTATGGGTTCGAATCCCGTTTGGAACCCCAGCTCGCCTGTCTCTAGCAGGCGGGCGTCTTTCTACAAGGAACCGCCCAAAAGAGCCAGGACTCCGTAGCAAACTGTTGTGGGAGCACAGCCATACTACTGTTGTCCCACTACAACTTATCTCAGATGCGATCAGATGGCCACGAAAGGACCAGACCCGACTGTGAGTGATCGGGAATTAATCGATGCTATCGCCAAAGCGTCCGAACCATTTGCAACCGCAAGTGGTGTCGCTGACCGGTTGGACTCTCAGATTGGCGAGTTCGACAGCGATAAAGACCACTCGACGAGCGTGGTGAGCGTAATCGGGCACGCGTTGGCGGTGGTCCATGGATCTACTGGCCCGATGATTCGTTTTCTTCGGGATCTAGCTGACGACGCCCGTCATCCGTGAGCCACCAGACACGCGCATTTCCGATTTTGTCAGATTCCACCAACCGATAGTCTTCAAGACGTTGCAATCGCTTGGAAGTTGCCTGTTGGCTGAGTCCCACCCGTTCGGCTACTTCCGTTGTTCCAAGAGCTGGTTTGTACGCCAAATGAATCTCCAGTAGGAACGTCTCGTCCTCGACAGTGGGGTCTGGACCACGGCGATCTGACACGTCTCCATCTACAGCGCCACGACTACAAGATAAATTTGTACGAATTATGCTGTGCTTACACAACAAATAGGTCGTCTCTCTTCGAGATGCCAATTGGGCTCCACTGCGGATAGTCGTCTACGCAGCAGGTGCAAAAGACGACCCGATCCAGCGGGCCGCCGTGTGGGCTCGCTTGTCGGACGAAGCCATGTTTGGATATACTCGTGGGGGTGGTGAAATCCCCAAACGCCCGGTCGCATCGTTCGCAACCACACCCACCACGGGCGGCCACCGATGACGGACCTCGGAACCCTCGAAGCCCGAATCGCTGACCTCGAGGCCACCGTCGAGGCCCAACGAGACCAGATCGACCAACACCAGACGGACCTCGAACGTGAGCGCCAGGGCCGACGAAACGCTGAATCTCGCGTCGACAACCTCGAAATCACCGTCGAGTAACAGTCAGCCCTCCTCGACGCACTGCGAAACCGTACGGACACCACCCAGTGGGTGTCCTTGTTGGAGGTCGGCAGGTCTTCACAGGAGACTGAAAATGAAAGTACGTTCGACACCCTCGCCGACGTTTTCTTTGGAGAGTGACCCCTCGAGGTGTTTCTCGACATTTTTGATGTCTGCACCGGAGAAATATAGTTCATCGAGACACTTGGGAAGTCAAAGAAGACCTCGCGGTCATCGAACGTCTCACTGAGGTGCTCTGTACTGTGATTCTCGATTTTCCTGCTGCCGTCATGGTCTTGAAACTCGAAGCCCCCAGCCGTGCTTCCAGTTTCTCGTTGAGTTCTTCTTCGACACCCTCGGAGGTCGCGTCGACCAGTTCTCCTACTTCACCGCCGCGCTTTGTGGTTGAACCCATCTCTTTGACCGCCGGGATCGTGATGACATCGGGGAGAATATCTTCGTGAACGGCCGTTATCGAACCTTGGGGGAAGTCAGTGGGTGCAATTGTCAGGGCGAGTTCTTCCTCGTACTGCATTACATGTTCCTGGTGCTTGCTGATTCAGATGCCCTCGTTGCGCTGCTTTTCTCTGGGGATGCTGTCTGCCAATCGTTCGTAACGGTCCACCATCTCGCTCCGTTAATCGGCTTTTGAATACTTCGGGTCTGGTTTCTGCTTCTCCCAGAGACCGTTCCGTACCTCCTCGATCGAGGGTTTTCCGCAAAGCTTCTTCTTGTGGAACTCTCTGCAAAATATTGAACGATGGACTAAAATCTTCCTCACCGTCGAACTGGCGACAAATTCCCAGAACCCTATCATAGGAATCATACTCAGAAATATGAATATTTCTGATCGCGTTCCTTTTTCGGTGTCTTTGACTCTCTCCAAACCCTCGGAACTTATCTCGAAAAACCTCTCACTTCGACGACTTCGTCATCCCGTTTTTGTCAAAAGAGCGCATCGTCGTTTGGCTTCTTCTTTTCCCTGAGCAGGAACCGTACCGCGGATAGGGTACTGGTTTTGCCAGCGGTATTCCCGCCAACTAAACGGTCGAGGCCCCGAAATTCGATTGAGTCCTCCGCTATCTGGTTCTGGATCGATAGACGGGGTTCTGTCTCAGTGTCGACCGACTTCGTGGAGAGCAACAATCAACTACAGATAATGAAGTTACTGCATACAAGTTGGACAGTGGATTGTGCTGAGCCCCCTATGGGATATACCGCTTGCTCCAGCCTCTTCACTTACCAACGAAGAGATCGAGACCTGTAACATTGTTTGAATTCTGGGGATCATCTGTCGAACGGCTAGAGCCAAATTCGGCTGGCATAGGGAACCGATCTCATGAGATGGTCACGGAGCCGACATATGTAAAAGGAAGTGCATCATGTTTTGATTCCCCGATAGGACGTTCGATGTATCGGTTGTTCAATCTGTGTTCCCATTACTCAGACCGGAAGAGCTCGTACCGGATGGAGAGACTCGAAATGGGGCAGATCGAGTGATGAGTTCGGATAGTCGTAATCCGAACCGGATGCGATCGTCCCATCCGTCTGGATAGTTCACAGATTCACAGCGTAGCGTTGTCGATGGTGGCGCTTTCAGAACTGTTTACGGTCACGTTAGCTACTGAATTGAACGATTTCTTCGGATCCTATCCCGAAAATTATATAACGAGCATTTTTACAATTGCTCGATATAACCCCCTAGTCGTCAGTGGTTGAGATACTGAATGATACATATTGGACCGTCCTGAGATTCATTGCCGGGCTGTTATGTACTCTATTTGTAATATCAATCGTTTATTTTAGAATACTGGTAGATCTGGGGCGACGTGACTCGTCCAGTTGTTCCATTAGTCCAAATTATATCTGTAGCTACACTTTTCTTGGATCGATACCGATCAAAGGTAGAACCGGGAGTTTGCTGCACCGAGGCCGAAGTGCCGAGAGACGACGTGGGCGACGCCTCGGCTTCGGCGTCGAGTTTGGCTTCTTCCTCGTCCGGCTCGGAGTGGAGAATCGCGTGAGCGATCTCGTGGATCAGTGCCCGAGGGAGGTCGGCACTGTCGTCCCGGTCCCGAACTTCGATGACCGAGTGTATCGTCACGGGACTGCGACGCTTACAGATGCCCTTACTCGACCCGTGCTCCCACTGGTCGGGGGCGACGAGTTCGACCTCGAAACCAAGCTCTTCGCCGGCGTCGATCAGTGCGTCGACGAGGCCGTGCACGTTGCTCCGCCGGCCTGCGGTTCACGTGTAGTCGACCGTCCCCTGCCGACGTGGAGAGGACGGTTCGATCCGATCGGTCGCTCGTACCACTGCTACGCTGGTCGGAACCATACCTCTTGACGTATGTACAACTGCGATGGGGTCCAGTACGCAGGCGATGAGGGTCGGGAGTCCCGACCCCGACGACCGTAGTGGGGTCGCCACGGACGTCCCGTGGACCAGCTCGCTGTACCGCTCGCGGAGGGCACTGATATCCGTATCGGCGATCGTCTGTGGTCCCATCCACTGCACGTCGAGGGGATGGGGTGCAACCTGCCTCCGCGAAACGGCGCGGAGCTATCGTGTACCTTTTTCGCGCGGAACCCGTCTGGTGGGTATGAACCAAACGGCGATTTTGCACGCGACAGCCGCACTGGTAGCCGGCGGGGGGTTTCTCGTTTCGGGACGACTTCTCAAACTCGGGCTGTTCGGCCTGGCGGGTGTCCTCTTCGTCACCGGTATCGTGGTCGCCCGACGGGGCGACGACGGCACCGATTCCGTCGGCGGTGCCTGACCGCGCCCGTCGGCGACACGTTCTCCGTTACCGGCTGTGATCTACCCGCCCCGGAGTTTCAACAGCGTCCGCTCTTTCCCGTAGCTCTCCAGCATCACGTCCGCCCGCGCACTGAGCCAGTCGGGGACGCCGGCGACGTGTTCGGCGTGATCCTGTGGTCGTGCCTCCGGGTCGCCGTGGAGGCGTGCGGGCTCGGAGTAGTGGGCGATCGGCCGGACGCCGTCCCAGGTGTCCCGGCAAAGGGCGAACCCTTCGCGGTATGTGGTTCCGCGGTCTGTGAACGAGTGATGGTGATAGTCGAAGGTGACCGGGATGCCGACTCTGTCGGCCACCTGGTTGACGAGCTCCGCGACGCTCCACAGTGATCGCGTGTCGTCGTTTTCGACGACGAGTCGCTCGCGGGCACGTGGGGGGAGGTCCTCGACGACACTGCAGAACCGCTCGGCGGTGGCGACCTTGTCGCCGTAGTGGGCGCCGATGTGGACGTTGATCGCGTACCGGGGTGAGCGTGGGAGTCCCAGCAAATCCAGCCACCGGCCGTGGTGAGCGACCGACTCGACTGAACGCTCGACGGTTCCCTCGGATTCGCTCGCCAGCTTGCACCAGTGGCTCGGGTGGAAGGTAAGACGCATGTCGTTGTTCCTGACGAGATTGCCACACCGTTGCGCGATGCTGCGAACCCGCTCGTAGTTGGGGAGGTCCGTGAGCTGGAACTGGGAGTTCCACGGGACCAGCTTCGAACTACAGCGATAGAACCGGATGTCGTGGTCGAGGTTCCACTCGAGGATGCGTTCGAGATCGGCGAAGTTTCGCTCTGTGAGCGTGGCCGCGTATTCGATGCCCTCTGACTCCCAGGTGGACTCGTGCATGTCGCGGTTGCACCGACGCGGTTGGTCTCGGTCCCGAAGCGTGTGGTTCATCGCCGCGTACCCGAGCATGGCCGCCAGTACGAGCGCCGTCTGGATAGCTCCCCGGATCGCCACCGATCGTCACTGCCGGGCTCTGCGACGGTGCGGGCCGGTCGCTCACTGACGGCTTCCGGGGTGTGGCCGACACCACGTGTCCCTGGGTGGGCGGCCAGCGCCGAGGGTAGCGCCACAAGATGCATCTGGTAGCGGCGCCTTTCGAAACCAATGCGGGTTCTCGTTGTGGGTGCAACCGGGTTCGTCGGCAGCCGACTCGTCGAAGCGCTGGTCGAGGCGGAGCACGAAGTCGTGGCTTTCTCCAGGAGCGCCACGCCGTCGGACTTCCCAACCGGGGTCGAGGTGTTCAACGGCGACTTCGCAGAGCCAGCGTCACTGGCGGGCTTCTGTGACGATATCGACGTGGCGTACTACCTGATCCACTCGTTGACGGCCGAGAACTTTGCCGATCTGGACCGGACGTACGCACGCCGGTTCCGTGAGCGGGCCTCGGCGGCCGGCGTCGACAGGGTGGTGTACCTGAGCGGTATCAGCGGCGACGAGCGTGACCTGTCGCCACACCTGGCCTCTCGCCGGGAGGTGGAGTCGGTCTTGGAATCCGGGACGTTCGACCTCACCGTCCTGCGGGCGGCGATAATCATCGGGGCAGGGAGTTCCAGTTTCCGTATCGTCGACGATCTCACCGACAGGCTCCCGCTCATGACGGTCCCGAAGTGGGTTCGGACGCCGTGTCAGCCCATCGGCGTCGGCGACGCCGTCGAGTACCTCGTCGGCGTGCTGGACGCCCCCGAGACCCGCGGCGGCATCTACGACATCGGCGCAGAGTCCGAGTGGACCTACGAGTCCCTGCTAAACGTGACCGCCGAGCAGAAGGGCAAGCGAATCCGCATCGTCCCGGTTCCAGTCATGTCGCCGGAACTCTCTTCGCACTGGCTCCGGCTGACGACGGACGTCAAGTACGCCATCGCGCGGCCGCTCGTCGAGAGTATGCGCAACCCGGTGACGGTCGACCCGGAGCGGGACCTGCAGGCGGTCGTTCCCATCGACCGGACGCCCGTCGACGAGGCGATCCGGCAGGCACTCGCCGAGTGACGACCAGAGGCCGTCACCGTCGGTCACTCTGCTCGTCGTCCGACCCACTTCCGGTGACCGCCGAGAGGTCCGTCTCGCCGTGTGTCTCGGCGAGCACTTCCGCGAGCGCGTCGGCCAGTGCGTGGACGGACGTCGCGTCGACTTGCACCTCGGCGAACCCACGGTCACCGCGGAGTCTGACGGTCTTTATGTTCGGCGCGTCGTGGATGACGTCGCTCGCCTGGAGGAATCCGACCTCGACGGGGTAGTCGCCTTCGAGCGCCTCCCGGCCGGATCGTGTGATCTGGTAGAGGTCGCGGTCGACTTCGACGACGAGATGCGCCCCACAGAGGTCCGCGAGGACCGCCTTCACGCTCCGCTCGTCGAGGTCGGCCTGTTGGCAGACGTGATGCGTGTTCGACCGACCGTGGGCGAGTACCTGGAGCGCGCGTTCGTGCTCGTCCGTGAGGTCCATGATCGTCACCAGGGGCTCCGTGGACATACCGCTGGTTGATTCACACGATCGGTATTCGGCCGCCGGACGAATCCGTTCGGCTGTCCACCGAGGCGGTCGCCTCCCAGCCTCGCCGCGAAAGGGGAGCGGGGAGTTCGGCGATGCAGACGAGTGAACCGGACGTGGAGTTTCGGGTGGGTTTCCACACAATGATGTGACTGTGCGACCAACCGTTGCGCATGACCGATTCGCGCGTGTCCCGTCGCCGCCTGCTCGTCGCGGTCGCCGCTTCCGGCGCTGTAGCGGGCTGTTCCGGCGTGCTCGAAGGAGGCTCCGGATCGGGCCCGTCCGGGGGTTCCCCCACCGGCGTCTCGGTTACCGAGGCACTGACCGACCTCTCGAATCCCTGGGGGCTCGCCTTCCTCCCCGACGAGTCGGGGCTACTGGTGACCGAACAGGCCGGACGGCTCCTGCTGACGACGCCCGAAACCGGCGAGCGAACCACGCTGGCCGGCGTTCCGGACGTTTACGATCGGGGACAGGGTGGTTTGCTGGACGTGACGACCCACCCCGAATTCGAGACGAATCGACTCGTCTACCTCACCTATTCCGTCGCTGGTGAGGGGGGTTCGACCACGCGCGTCGGTCGCGGACGGCTGGACCGTGACAGTGGTCGACTCGCCGACTTCGAGCCGGTCTACACCGCTCGCCCGTTCGTCGAGTCGACCGGCCACTACGGCTCGCGGGCGGTTTTCGGTCCCGAGGGGTACCTCTACGTGAGCGTCGGTGACAGACAGTTCAAGGACTTCGGCCCGGATCACGTCGGGCAGCGACTGGGGGACGACCTCGGGTCGGTGTTGCGACTGCGCGAGGACGGGTCGATCCCGGACTCGAACCCGTTCGTCGACGATCCGGACGCCTCGGATGCAGTGTTCACCTACGGCAACCGGAACCCGCAGGGACTCGCGGTCCATCCCGAGACGGGCGCGGTGTGGGAGACGGAATACGGCGAGCGTGACGGCGACGAGATCAACGTCCTCGAGGCGGGTGGGAACTACGGCTGGCCCGTCGCGGACAACTCCTGTGAGTACGGGACCGACGACCCCGTCGGCGTCTCACACGCCGACCGCGAGGACGTCATCGGCCCGGTCTACGGGTGGCCCTGCGGGAGTGGCGGCTTCCCGCCCAGCGGCACCAGTTTCTACGACGGTGACGCGTTCCCCGACTGGCGCGGTGACCTGTTCGTCGCCGGGCTGGCGAAACGGTACCTCGCACACTTCACTGTCGACGGTCGCGAGGTCACCGAGGTGGAACCGCTCCTCGCCGACCGCGACCAGCGGATCCGTGACGTGACGGTATCGCCCGTTTCCGGGACCCTCTACGCGGCGGTCGACGCGGACAGTGCGCCGCTATACCGGATCGCGCCCGCCGAGTGAGTGCTCGATACGCCCCGCTCGGCTGCTCCCTCTTTGTCACGCGTCGAGGACTGCCACGTCTGTGAGGGAGACCGTCACGGCTGTCCCACCGAGGTCGCTCTCGTCGAACGAGAGCGACCCGCCCATGCTCTGGACGGCCCAGTTGGTCCCCCAGAGGCCCAGGCTACTGGCGTGTTCGAGAGGTGTCTCGCCGCCAGCTTCGATCACCGCTCGTTCCGACTCCGGAATCCCCGGACCGTCGTCCGCGACGACGAGACGGACGTCCGCCTCCGTCCGTTCTGCACGAACCACGACGCGTGGGGACTCCCCGTCGTTGTGCTCGACAGCGTTCTCGACGAGGTGGTCGATCACGTACCGGCACCGCTCCGGATCGATGGTTACGCTCACGTCGGGGGCAGTGACGGTCACGTCGGCGCTCACACCGGCCGTCGCGTCGGCGACGACAGCTTCCAGATGCGGGCGTAACCTGACTTCGGTTCGGTCGGCCGCGGATCGCTCCATGAGGTCTTGGATTCGCCGTGCCTGCTCGCTCAGTGCGCTCAGCCTGTCCACCCCGTCGACCGCCGGGGCGAGGTCGACCTCCTCCGCGTGCGCCCGGATCACGTCCAGTTCGTTCCTGACGTTGTGACGGAGAATACGGTTGAGCACCGCCAGTCGCTGGCGCCGTATCTCGCGGTCCGTCACGTCGATCAACATGACGGTGTATCCGAACGTCTCCTCGTACCCGTCGACGAGCGGCGAGACGCTGGGTTCGAACTGTCTGCGGCCCGCCGTCGTCCGGCAGGTGATGGTATCGTGCTCGGTCAGGGACGTCACCGAGTGGTCGGTGACATCGGCCAGCGTCTGTGCGCCGCCGAACATTCGCTCGGCCGGTTCGTTGACTCGGACCACCCGTGCCCGGTCGTCGAGGACGACAATCGCCTCGTCGGTCTCCGTCAGTGCCGCCCGCTCACCCAGTCGCCGGGTCGCGGGGACACGCGTCACCACATCGTATCGAGTGACCCCCAGCGTGAGGCCAGCGGCGACCACGAGGAACGTACTCCCGATCAGCACGTCGTTCAAAAGCGGCGTCGCAGGGCGAGTCGTCTGAACGGTAAAGATGAACCCGGCGATCGGTAGCACGACGAGGAGACCCTGCACCGTCGACAGTCGGTCGTGTCGATACGTCGCGACGACGACTCCCCCGATCAGTCCGAACACGAGCGTCAGGAGCGCGAGTGTGACCACCGACTGTGCCGTTTCGAGCGTCTGGAGCGCCTCGTTCCCCACCAGCGAGGTCGTGATCCACCCTTCCTGTATCAACCGTCCGAAGACGTTTACGCCGACGAGGACCGTCACGGCCAGGATCCCCGCGAACACCCGTCCGAGTGTGACGTACCGCCCGATCCCGATGTACCGTGCTGCGAACGTCGTCCACGGAACGGCCAACAGGAGGATGCCGGACCCCAGCGGCAGGTTCCAGAGCGGCGTCGCCGCGTGTAGACCGGCGTACCCGATCCCGAGGAGCGACACCACCACGGCGAGGACGACGTAGGGCCTGGCGAGTCCGGTGCGAGCATCGCCGTGCCGGAGCCGTCGGTACACCGTCACCCCCACTACCCCGGCGACACCGCCACTCGCCGCTGGAATACCGATCTCGAACAGCGCCCACGGATCGAGTTGAATCACCGTATCGTGTTGGATGTCCTCAGTGTCAAAGCGGTTGTGGACCGACCGTATTCGGACGGAACCCGGCACCTGCACGAGCTCCACGGACCGCGGTCACGCCCCGCCGACGGTCGACGACTGCACTGCAGTATCGGAACCGACAGGCTGTCGTCGCCTCGATCGACGCCACGAGCACCGGCCGGTCGGGCGACGCGTCGGGGTCGAATCCGAACGGCGTGGACGGGGTGTCTCTCGCCCTGAAACACCGCCAGCCCAGTTTTACTATTCGGTGCCCGAGCTCGGTGTACGGATGACCGACCACGGTATTCCACTCTATCCGATCGCCCTCGGCTGTGCTAACGTCGGGGTAGCGACCGCTCTGACAGCAGTCGCGGCACCCGTTCCTGTGCTACTACTGGGGGCCGTGACGGTGTTGCTTCTCGGGTGTCTCGCCGATTCCTGGTACCGCGCCGACCGGACCGACGGGCGACGGCCGAAGGAAAGCCAGCGGGGAGACCCGACCCGTCTCGACCGATCGAACGGGCGTCATCGGCCGTAGATGGACCGTGTGGCTCGTCCGTATCATCAGGGTCCGGGACTGCGACACAGCCACACTGCTCGATCGAGATGGTCTCCACTCGAGGACGGAACCGCAGGTCGTATGTCCCACCGTCTGTCTTGTTCACATAGCATGACCACAGTGAGTGTAGTCGGTTGCGGAAACATGGGCGGGGCCTTGGTGGCCGGGCTCGCGATGACCGACGACTACGACGTGACGGCGATCGATCTCGATCCGGACGCGCTGGCTGCGGTCGCCGACGACGCAGACCGGACGACCGACGACATCGCCGCCGCTCGAGAGGCCGACATCGTCGTGCTGGCGGTGAAACCGAAAGCGGTCGACGCAGTCCTCGAAGACCTCGACCTGCGTGGGGACCAGTCGCTGGTCACTATCGCCGCGGGTGTTCCGCGGGCGTACGTCGCCGATCGGACGGACGCCACCGTCGTCCGGATCATGCCGAACCTCGCGGCGGAAAGCGGTGACATGGCCGCCGCGGCAACCGAGACAGGCATCACAGACGAGGTGCGTGAGATGCTCGACGCCGTCGGCGAGTTCGCCGAGATCGACGAAGACCACATGGATATCTCGACGGCCGTCAACGGTAGCGGGCCGGCCTTCGCGTTCTACCTCATCGACGCGGTGAAGCAGGCCGGCATCGACGGGGGTCTCGACCCGGAGCAAGCCGAGACGCTGGCGGCGCAGACGTTCAAGGGTGCCGCCGAGACGGTCCTCAACGACGAACGGAGTGTCTCGGAACTCATCGACGCCGTCTGTTCGCCGAACGGGACCACCATCGAGGGGATGGAGGTTCTGTGGGATAGTGACGCCGACCAGGCCGTTATCGAGGCCGTCGCCGCCGCCGAGGAGCGGTCGCGCGAACTGAGCACACAATTTCAGGATGAGTGATTCCACCCTCACCGAAACCGTGGGCAGCGACACCGTCGAGCAGGCGCGTGAGCAGGCCGCCGCGGCGGACCGTGTGATCGTCAAGGCGGGGACGAACTCCCTGACGGACGACGATTCACGGCTCGACCGTGTGAAACTCGACAAACTGGTCAGCGACATCATGGATCTCCGGAGCCGAGGCAAGGAGGTCCTGCTGGTGTCGTCGGGTGCAGTGGGTGCCGGGAAGGGGATGCTCAACAGTGCGGAGATCGAAACCGGGACCCTCGAGGAGAGTCAGGCGCTGTCGACCGTCGGTCAGAGCCACCTGATGCGCCATTACACGCAGAGTTTCGACCGGTACGACCAGACGGTCGCCCAGATATTGCTCACCGAGCACGACCTGACCAACCCCGAACGGTTCACCAACGTCCGCAACACGATCGAGACGCTGTTCGACTGGGGCATCGTCCCCATAATCAACGAGAACGACGCCATCGCGACCGAGGAGATACAGATCGGTGACAACGATATGCTGTCGGCGTCGGTGGCGATCGGGATGGACGTCGATCTGCTGGTGACACTGACCGACGTCGACGGCGTGTACACCGGCAACCCCAAACACGACCCCGACGCCGAACTGATCGAGGCCGTCGAAGCCAACTACGACGCCGTCCAGTCACTCGTGGACGAGAGTACGACCGCCGAGTTCGGTGGCATCCGGACGAAAGTCGAAGGCGCTCGTGACGCGAGCGAACACGGGATGCCAGCCATCATCGCGGGGTCACAGGAACCGGACGTGCTGGAGCGAATCGCGACTGGCAAATCAGCAGGGACAATATTCGTGCCGATAAACGGAGCCACAGATGACTGAGTACGACACCGAATCCCAGGTCACGGAGGCACAGCAGGCAGCACTGAAACTGGCGAACGTCGACGAAGCGACGCGCGACGCGGCACTGGCGTCGATCGCCGACGCCATCAGAGACCACGCCGAGGAGCTCCTCGACGCGAACGCCGCCGACGTCGAAGAGGCCGAAGCCATGCTGGAACAGGGCGAGTACACGCAGGCACTCGTCGACCGTCTCGAACTCGACGACGGGAAACTCGAGAGCATCGCCGAGATGGTCGAGAGCGTCGCCGAGCAGTCGGACCCACTAGGTGAGACCCTCGAGGCCCGGGAACTGGACGACGGCCTCGAACTGTACGAGGTGGCGGTCCCGATCGGCGTCGTCGGAACGATCTTCGAGTCACGGCCGGACGCGCTGGTCCAGATCGCCGCACTCGCGCTCAAATCCGGCAACGCCGTCATCCTCAAAGGTGGCAGCGAAGCCAGTGAATCCAACCGCGTCCTCTACGAACTGATCAGGGAGGCGACCGCCGAGTTGCCCGACGGGTGGGTCCAGCTCATCGAAGCCCACGAGGAGGTCGACCAGTTGCTAGAGCTGGACGACAGGGTCGACCTGCTCATGCCCCGTGGCTCCTCGGAGTTCGTCTCGTACATCCAGGACAACACACAGATTCCCGTCCTCGGCCACACGGAGGGGGTGTGCCACGTCTACGTGGACGAAGCCGCCGACCTCGACATGGCAGCGGACATCGCATTCGACGCGAAGGTGCAGTACCCAGCGGTCTGCAACGCCGTGGAGACGCTGCTGGTCGACGACGACGTCGCAGCGGAATTCCTCCCCACCATCGTCGAGCGGTACGAGGAGGCAGGGGTCGAACTCCGCGGTGACGCTGCGACACGGGAAATCGTCGACGTGGGCGACGCGACCGACGACGACTGGGACAGCGAGTACGGGGACCTCGAACTGTCGATCAAGATCGTCTCGGACGTGTACGAGGCTGTCGAACACATCAACGCTCACGGCTCGAAACACACCGAGTCGATCGTCACCGAAGACGCCGAGGCCGCCGAGCTGTTCATGACTGGCATCGACGCCGCGAGCGTCTTCCACAACGCCTCGACGCGCTTCGCCGACGGATATCGCTACGGTCTCGGCGCAGAGGTCGGCATCTCGACCGGGAAGATCCACGCTCGGGGTCCCGTCGGCCTGGCGGGACTGACGACCTACAAGTACTACCTCGAGGGTGACGGCCACCTCGTGGCCACCTACGCAGGTGAAGACGCCACACCGTTCTCCCACGAGTCCTTCGATGGCGAGTGGACGCCCGGCCGACTCGAAGACGAATAGTCGAGATCGCGGCCGGGCGTCCGTTTTCGGAGATGAGCGACAGCCGAACAGACAGCCCTCGAACTGGATCGACTACCCATAATAGCTGACCGGTATAGCTATACCGATTAGTTGGCTTGCCTATTCAGATAGTATAGCTGAGTGGACTATCTAGACAGCATATCCAGATAGTATAGTTCGACAGCACATCTGAGTAGTGCATCCGGCTGGTCCGCCCAGATAGTTCGATTGGGTGGTACAGTCGTCCGGCCCATCCGAGTATTGTAGCCAGGTGGTACAGATAGACCGACCAGTGGATGCGACCAGCTGAACGGTTCCAGCTAACGGTCCCGGTGCCCTCGATACGGGAAGAGTAAACCGGTTTAGCTATACGCTATAGCTATACCGTCTGACTTACCTTTATAGTTAATCGCCGCAACGTGTCGCGTATGTTGGCGTACACGGTATACAGCGAGGCGGGCGGCGTGGGGAAGACGACACTCGCCGCGAACCTGGCGAAGGCGGAGGTGCGTGCGGGTCGAGACGTACTCGTCATCGACCTGGATACACAGGAGGCATCACTCTCACACCTCCTGGACGTCGCGGATCGACGGAACGATTCGGAAGCGGATAGCCTGCTTCGGCACATGATCGACCGGCCGCGAGGACCGTTCGAGGAGCTCGTCCGGACCAGCGAGGGGATCGACATCGTTCCGGCACACAATATCCTCGAGTACGCCTCGAAACACCTGCGTCGTCGGGAGGAAGAGGCGGCGGACTTCGGCGAGACGTTCAACCCCAACAAGCAGCTGTTGCGTGTACTCAGAGAAGCGGGCGTTCACGAGACGTACGACACGCTGATCGTCGATCCGCCGGCGACGGCCGACATTAAACTGCATAACGCGATACACACCACCCGTCACGTGGTCATTCCCTTCGAGCCCTCGGGGAAGGGGTACGAGTCAGTCCAGGGACTCGATCAACTCGTGGGTGGACTCGAAGCGAACCTCGACATCGAGGTCGGCGTCCTGGCGGTCGTTCCCAACCGGTACAAGGGGATGAACGACCAGGATCGGTTCCTGGAGACGCTCCAGGAGGACGGCTGGGACATTCCGGTAACGTTGCGGGAACGCTCGTCGATGCTCGAAGGCTGCTGGGCGGAGCAATGTACGGCCTACCGCTACGTCGAGGAGCATCGTGACCGCGAGCGCGACCACGAGCTGGAGACGTTGGAGAAGCTCGACGAGCTCGCCGAGCACATCCGACTGCAGACGGAGGTGCCGGCATGAAACAGGGCTCGACCGACGATCCGTTCGCGGACGACACCGCGACGGACACGGACACCGAGGAGACCACGGTAGCCGACCCGGAGGCGACACCGTCACAGGACACCACGGCTGGGGGCACGGCCGAGGAATCGGACGCCGCGGACTCAGACGACGAGAGCGGTTCGGAACCGGGCCGTCTCCCCTACATCTACGCCCGCGATACGGTCAAAGACGGCAGACAACAGCGACCGATCTTCCTCCGAGACGAGGTCGAAGACGGGATTCCGGAACTGGTCGGCGAACTCGAGGATCGATTCGGTGAGAACGTCTATCGGACGGACGTGATGGAGGCCGCCGTGGCGGTGGCGCAGGAACATCCGGACCTCCTCGAAGCGAAACTCGGAGAGTGGGGGTACGGCTGGGACTGAGGTCAGAGCTGGAGTGTGATACCGGCGACGACGAGGAGTGGCCCGGCGAGTCCGGTGCGTCGCTGCGCGGTCGGAAGGTGTTCACCAGGTCGTGCTACTCCGCGAACGGCACCGGTGCCAGCCCGTAGTGGGAGTTGGGAAAGTGTACTGCCTATGGAGTCGAGGTGACGGGGTGAAGGCCGTCCGCCGGGAGGAGACTCGCCTGCGTGAAGCCCGTCGTGGTTCGGTGGCGAGAGCACTCACTCGCTGATACGGAGTGTGGCGTCGAGGGCACCCTCGCGCAGGGTCCGTTCTTCGAGTTCGGCCAGTTCGTCTCGCGGTGTGTCGAGTGTCGCGAAGTGGTTCCCGGCCAGCTCACCGGCCGGACTCTTGAAGCAGGTCGGACCACAGGGTACCAGAATCTCCTGTTCGTTCCTGTAGCCAGGGTAGAGCAGGAGATCACCGTACGACGGGTAGACGGTGTGGTTCTCGCGTGGGATCTCGGGGAGGTCGATCCCGTCGATGTTGATCCAGGTGGCGTGGCCGCTCCATCGAACGTGCAGCAACTCGGTCTCGAGTGGCGTGAACTCCCTGACTGCGGCGACCGACTCCGGTGCTGCATCGGGTAGCAACGCCGCCGACAACACGTCGCCGTCGACGACGAGTTCCAGTTCGCTCATGCTGGCCTCTCTGGGGGGTGCGCGGCGGTGTGTTCGATGGCCGTTACTGTCGCTGAGGTTCGTCGGGGCAGTCGTGTCATGAGTGCTGTGATGGGTGCGCGGTATCTTCGCTGTTCGCGAGCGTGGACAGTGCTTCGGTCAGGAGGCTAGTGGTGACGGCACAATCGTGCCAGTCGGTCCACTCGAGGGGGTTGTGTGAGTGGCCGCCCCTGGACGGGGCGAACAACAGGCCGGCGTCGGTCGCGGTGGCGACCTGCATCGTGTCGTGACCTGCACCCGAGTGGACGTCGACGGTTTCGACGTCGAGTGACCGGCCGGCCTCGTGGAGCGCGGTTCGGCAAGTCGGTGCCATGTCGACTGGTGGGACGTCGTACGAGCGGTCGAGTGTCGTCTCGACACCGCGGTCGGTCTCGAGCGCCTGGAGTGTCTCCTCGGCGTGGGTGACGAGACGGTCGATCACGGGTTTCTCGACGTCACGGATGTCGATACTGAACTCGACCTCGCCGGGGACGACGTTGACGACGCCGGGGTCGACCGACAGCTCACCGACCGTCGCGACGGTCGTATCGGTCCGTTCGGCTTCGGTTCGCGCCGCCTGCTCCACGGCGAGGACGAACTCGCTTGCGGCCGCGAGGGCGTCGGTCCGATCCGCCATCGACGTCGTGCCGGTGTGATCGGCCTCGCCTTCGATCGTCCCGTGCAGACGGGTCGTCCCGGCGATCGTCGTCACGACGCCGGCCGTGACCCCCATCTCTTCGAGACGGTCGGTCTGTTCGACGTGGAGTTCCAGCCATGCGTGCCAGTCGCCGGCGTCGAGACGCCCCTCACCCTGAAAGCCGATTTCCAGTAGTGCGTCCCGGAGCGTCTCCCCGTCGTCTGTACGTTCCAGCGCTGTCTCCGTCTCAGTGAGGCCGGCGGCGACCGAGGACCCGAGGACACCGTCCGAGAACCGCGTTCCCTCCTCACCGGTGAACGAGACGACCTGTATCGGCCGGGTCGGGGTAGTGCCGGCGTCCTGCATCGCCCGAACCGCTTCGAGGCCTGCGTAGACGCCGAGTGGGCCGTCGAAGATGCCGCCGGAGGGCACCGAATCGAGGTGACTCCCGACGGCGACCGGTGCCGCGGACGGGTCACACCCGTCCGGGCGCCACGTGCCGGCGACGTTCCCGACGGCGTCGACGGTGACGTCCAGTCCGGCGACTATCATGCGGTCGACCAGGTGTTCCCGGGCACGCTGGTTCGGCTTCGTCCCCGGAAGCACTGTCCGGCCGCGGCCCTCGTCGGTCGGGACGGCACCGAACTGCGCGTTGTCCTCGATGTCTCGTCGAAGGCGGTCGCCATCGATCGGGAATCGGGACCCCGTCATGGGTTCGACCCGGCGGGTGCTCTCGCGACCGTGTGGTACTCGACGATCCGAATCGGAGCCGTTCGTGCCATGGTCGGCGTCCCTGTGATCGTCACTCCGTTAGCTCCCCCTGTAGGTCGTGTAGCCCCCGGGGGACAACAGGAGCGGAACGTGATAGTGTTCGTCGGCGTCGTCGACGACGAACCGTACCGGGACCGTCTCCAGAAACGTGGATTCGCTCGGGCCCTCTCTGTAGTAGGCCCCGACGTCGAACTCCAGTTCGTACGTCCCGGGCTCGATCTCCGTCTCCGTCAGGAGCGGGTCGTCGAGTCGACCGTCGTCGTTGGTTGTCCCCTGACTGATCGTCTCCGGTTCGCCGTCGGACGGCAGCCGTCTCAGCGTCACCACGACGCCATCGGCGGGTCCCTCACGGCTCGTGTCGAGGACGTGTGTCGTCAATCCGGCGCTCATTCCGGCGTGCCCTCCTCGAGATCGCTGTGGTCCATCGAGAACTGCTGGAATCCGGTGGGGCGAGGCGGCTCACGGAGTACCTTCGCGTCGCCCTCCAGGTCGTCACGAACCTTGAGCCAGGTGCGGTTGTTCGCCTCGAAACTGACCGATTCCAGCTGCGGGAACCGTTCGAGCGTGCGTTCCCCGATCCGGTAGATCAGGTCCTGGATCGAGTTCACGTCGTACTCGTCGAACACCACCTGCGCGATGTCCGAGACCTGCTCGGGCGGGACGTACCGCTCCGGGTCCTCGCCCAGCGCGTCGGCGGCCTCGGCGTACGTCCAGTAAATATCCATGCCCACGTACAGCGTCCGGTTCTCCCGCTCGGGCAGGGTCGTGTACTCGTCCTGGACGTAGCCGGTGAAGGAGTTGTCCTTCACTTTCACGAGTTCGATGTCGGTCACGCCGCTCTTTTGCTCCTCGACGACCGGGCCGTCGTCGCTGCGGCTGAGGACCACGTGGCCGAATCCGGACTCGCCATCGGCGACACGGAAGACGAGATCGCTCGGCTCGAATCCATCCTCGCCGGGAACCATCCGCTCCTCGAAGGGGAGCTCGTCGGCCGACACCTGCACGGTTTCCATCTGTGAGTAGGTCTCCAGGAACTTCCGGCCCACGAACTCGAGGAACCCTTCGACCGTGGCACCCTCGTACTCACCCATGTGGTGGTGGATGAAGTTCTTCATCGTGTCCGTCGCGACCACCTTGCTGTTGTCGCCCTCGCTGAACGACGGCAGGAACTCCTCCCCTGCGACCTGGACGCGAACCTCCATGCCCAAGAGGGTGTTGTCACGACCGTCGAACTCCGACTCCGGAATCGTCCGTACACCGTCCAGGGCGGTGGCGTAGGTCCGATAGACCGCGACGTGTTCCTTCCCGTAATTCATCGTCCGCTCCTGGCCGGAGCTGGGTCCGTCCGCGACCATACGTTATCGATCCCTCCCGACAGGTCCGACGTGCGCTTTCCGGCCGCTGTGCCGTCGCTTCTGAGTCTGCGTGCTGCCTACCGTCATATTCCGGTTCGATCTGCCCGCCCAGGGTACAAAATATTTTGTCTTAGCTCTCGATCCACCGCAACTGTCCGAATATTCCAAATATATACAGATACTCGGGCACGCTGTGGCAAAGGAACCACAGGTATTTCCAGGCTCGCATTCGTCGGATCGGCCGGCTACGCGAGCAGGTCCTCGAGCCGTAGCCGCGCGATCCGGTGAACCTGGTCCAGAGCGGTTCGGAACTCCACCTCTTCGGTGTTCTCGATTCGGTCTTCCATGGCGGCCTGGATCGCGTCGGGTGACTCGTTTTTCACAGCCATGATGAACGGGAAGCCAAAGCGCTCGCGGTACGTCTCGTTGAGCCGCTGGAAGGTCTCGTACTGGTCGGGCGAGAGTGAATCGAGACCGGCCGACGCTTGCTCCGCCTCGGAGGCGTCGGTCATCTCGGTCCGGTCCCCGAGGTCGGGATGTGCGCGCAGGAGTTCGAGTCGTTTCGCCCGTGGAGCCTCCTCGACGGCGTTACGCATGCTCTCGTGGAGAGCTTCGAGGGATTCGAACGGCCGGTCCGACCAGCTCCGTTCCGCGACCCACGGCGAAGTCTCGTAGACTTCACCGAGCACGTCCACGAAGGACGTTTCGTCCAGATCGTTCAACTCGTCGATCGTGTACTCACTCATCCGTCGGTGGTCTCCGCACACTCGCTACTTAATCGCTCGCATCACCCCCCTCCCGAACGGACCACAGCACCGGACTGGCGATCTGTGGCACACACGTGTGGCGTGTGTCGTGTACAGGCCCGAACCGACGCCACGACAGCCCCGCGACTCCCGAGCAGGCATGTTTTTCCGATATGGCAGCTTCGTTCGAGATAAAACAACTAATAGTCGGTTATAGCGACGCAATCGACACAGATTTCCGAATATTATGTGTATAAAGAAAGATTTGAAGTGATCGGGTTTGGCACGAGTGCACATGGCAAGTTCGAACGACGGCAGTTCGGTCGTGCTGTACGACATCGAGGACAGACCACCGCTCGGGGAGGCGGTCCCGCTCGGCATCCAGCACGTACTGGCGATGTTCCTTGGGAACGTCGCGCCCCCGCTGATACTCGCGGGCGCGGTGGGATCCGTCACGGGTGAGACGACGTTCCTGGTCCAGATGGCGTTGATCGTCGCCGGTGTGGCGACGCTCGTCCAGGCGTTTCCGATCGGGCCGGTCGGTGCGAAACTTCCCATCGTCATGGGAACGAGTTTCGCGTTCCTGGGGCCACTCATCGCAGTCGGGAACCAGTACGGGCTCGCGGCAGTGTTCGGAGCGGCACTGATCGCCGCACCCGTGGAGATGGTCATGGGGGTCTCGCTCGATCGGTTCCGGGAGTACTTCCCGCCCCTGGTGACCGGCATCGTCGTCATGCTCATCGGGTTGACGCTGATCCCGACCGGCATGAACTACGCGGCAGGGGCCTCCGCCGGGCCGTCGGCACCCGGGTACGGCTCTTTCACGAACCTCGGCCTCGCGGGACTGGTCCTCGTCGTGACCGTCGGCCTCAACCAGTTCTTCGAGGGGTTTCTCCGGGTCATCAGCGTCTTCGTCGGCATCGTCGTCGGGTACGTCGCCGCGCTCGCGCTGGGCGTCGTCGACCTGTCGGCCGTCGCGTCGGCCGGGTGGGTGACCGTTCCCGTCCCGCTGAAGTACGGAATCGCCTTCGAGCCCAGCGCGATCGTCACCGTGGCGTTTCTCTACGTGATCACCGGCATGGAGACCATCGGTGACATCTCCGGGACCGTCTCCGCCACGGGCCGGGACGCGACGCAGGAAGAAATGCGCGGTGGACTCATCGCAGACGGCGTTATGAGCGCGTTCGGCGCCATCTTCAACGCGCTCCCGAACACGTCCTTTTCCCAGAACGTCGGCCTCGTCAACTTCACGGGCGTCGCGAGCCGCTACGTCGTCGGGATCGGCGGGGTCGCCCTGCTGATCCTGGGATTCGTCCCGAAAGTCGGCGCCGTCGTCTCCGCGATGCCCGACGCGGTCCTGGGCGGTGGTGCGTTGATCCTGTTCGCGATGATCTTCTCCTCGGGCGCCCGGATCGTCACCCAGAACGTCACGCTCGATCACCGGAACTCGACGATCCTCGCGCTGTCGATGGCGCTGGGGCTCGGCGTCGCGTTCCGCCCCGAAGTCCTCCAGCAGTTCCCGAGTGAGATCCAGACGCTGTTCGGCTCCGCGCTCGTGACCGGCGGCTTCACCGCGCTGGTGCTCAACATCGTGATTCCCGGTGGCGGCGTCGGTGCGGGGCCGACCGAGTACACCACTGGGCTCGCGCCCGAGACGCCGACCAACGTGGAGGAGGACATCCCCGACCCGGCGCCCTCCCCCGACGACGACTGAGTCCCGGCACACGGAGCACAACACCTCCGACACACCCGGACACGCCCGCTGTGTGGGTCGAAGCTATGAAGATTCGCGACGGAGTCCGCTCCCCCATGAGACTGATTCACGATGCAGACAGCGGGAACCGCGGTCAGGTGGCCGGCGTCGTCGGTCGCTCGCTCCGGACCGCTGTCGCTTTCGAGAGTCCCGTGGAGCGCACGTCCATTTCGGGAGACGACCGAACGGAGCGCCACTCGTAACCGATGGCCGCCATCGATACACTGCTCACCGGCGGGACGGTCGTGACGGCCGAGACCACCGTCGACGCCGCGGTCGGCATCGACGACGGGACCATCGTCGGCGTGGCGGAAGAGCAGGTCTTCCCCGAGGCGGACCGTCGGATCGACGTCGACGGCGACCTCGTCCTCCCCGGCGTCGTCGACCCGCACGTCCACGTCGCCGGCTACAACTCGATCGACTCGTACGAGACCGGCTCGAAAGCCGCCGCTGCCGGCGGCGTCACGACCTTCCTGAACTTCGCGTGGCAAGGGTGGGACGACGGCGACTGGGACACGACGGCGTCCCTGTCCGAAGCCGTCGAACGCCACCGCGATCAGGCGGCCCCGGTCATCGATTACGGTCTACACCCCGTCATAACCCAGGAGACGACCGCAGTCCTCGACGAACTCTCCGGCCTCGTCGCGGACGGCGTGACCTCGTTCAAGATGTTCACGACCGACGACATCCGGCTGTCCACCGGGTTCGTCGGGGAGGTGTTCCGAACACTCGCGGACCTGGGCGCCGTGGGCATGGTCCACACCGAGGACTACGCCGTCTGTGAGCAGCGCACAGAGGCGGTGAAGTCGGCGCCATCCGGCGAGTCGACAGCCAACTATCCACGGTCGCGACCCGACTACGCCGAGGCGATGGCTGCCGACTCGGTCGCGCGGCTGGCCGCCGCCGCCGACGCGAAGTACTATGGCGTCCACACGACCTCGGCGGCCGCCGCCGACGCCATCGCGTCGGTACGGACCGACGGCTCGAACGTCAGAGCCGAGACCTGTACGCACTACACCGTCTTCGACGAGTCGCTGTACGAACGCCTCGGGAACCGCGCCATCATGTCTCCGCCGCTCCGGACACCGCACGACATCGACGCCCTGTTCGAGCACCTCCGGGACGGGACGCTCTCGGTCGTCTCGACCGACCACGTCCCGCTCCCGCGCAGTCGCAAGGAGGGCGGTCCCTGGTGGGAGAGTGCGTTCGGCGTCAACGGCCTCCAGCGCAGTCTCCCCGTGTTCCACGACGAAGCCGTCACTCGACGCGGCTTCTCGTATCCGGAACTCGTCGCACTCATGTGTACCAACCCGGCGCGCACGTTCGGTCTCCCGAGGAAGGGTCGGATCGAACCCGGCGCCGACGCCGATATCGTGGTCTTCGATCCCGAGGAGACCTACACGATCTCCGCGGAGCGAAACCACTCGAACGCCGACTACTCGATCTACGACGGCCGGGAGGTAACGGGACGGGTCCAGCAGACGTTCGTCCGTGGAACGCTGGTCGCTGAGGATGGCGAGATCGTCGCCGAACCGGGCCACGGTGAGTTCCGACGCCGTGTGCTACCCAGTTGGGACTGACGGGGATACGGCTCAGTTCGACTGCTCTCTCATCTGTCTGGTGATGTACCCGGAGATACGGTTGCGGACGCGTCTGGACTCGACTTCGGTCAGGTTCGCCACACGGTGTTTGTTCTCCTCGAAATCGTCGGTGAACCGATCCGGGTGGCGCTGTACGAGCGTCTCTCCGATGTCGATGATCTCCTCGGAATCCAGCGTCACGTCACTCGGTTGCTCGGCATCGCGCATAGTTCTTTCGCGTCGTCGAGCGCGGGGAACCGCCGGACGGGCCGATCACTCGGCGTCGAGTGCGGCCCTGATCTTCTCGGCAGTGATCGGGAGGTCGTCGATGCGAACACCGACTGCGTCACGGATCGCGTTGCTCAACGCTGGCGGCACGCCGTTGGTCGGAATCTCGGCGACGGCTTTCGCCCCGAACGGCCCGCTCGGTTCGTGTGTCTCCACGAAGATGGGCGTCAGTGGCGGCTGGGTGTCGGCTTTCGGGATGCCGTAATCGCCGAACCCGACGACCTCGGGCTGGCCGTCGTCGTCGAACGAGAAGCCACTGCCCACCGCCAACTCGTAGCTCATGTGCATCGCCCCGGTCACCTGTCCTTCGGCGAGGTCGGGATTGATGACGGTACCACAGTCGATAGCGTACACGAGGTCGTGAACCTCGAACTCGCCGGTCCGCTCGTCGACGGTAACGTCGGCGAACTGCGCGCCGAACGGTGGGGGTGATTCGGGTGTGCTGTGGCTCGCCTCGCCCATCACCTGGGCCCGTTCCTCGTCGCCGTAGATGGACTCGTATCCGATCGCTTCGAGCGAGACCGACTCGCCGGACCGCTCGGCGTAGACCGCGCCGTCGCGGGCAGTGAGCGTGTCGCGGGGCTCCCCGAGCATCCGCGCGGCGAAGTCGAACAGTTGCTCGCGGGCGTCCTGGGCCGCCTTCTTCACCGCCGTGCCCGTCACGTACGTCGTCGAGGAGGCGTAGGCCCCGTAATCGAAGGGGGAGACGTCGGTATCCGATGGCTGGACGAGGATGTCCTCGGGCCGGGCACCGAGGATTTCGGCCGCGATCTGTGCCATGGCGGTGTCGGCACCCGTCCCGATGTCCACGGCCCCCGTCTGGAGGATGAACGAACCGTCTTCGTTCATCTTGATGTGTGCGGCACCGAGTTCGTCGTTCGGAACCCCACTGCTCTGGATCGTCAGCGCGGCGCCGATGCCCCGGTGAAGGTGGGGCGCGTCCGGCTGCTCGACGTCACCCCATCCGATCGCCGCCTTGCCCCGTTCGATACACTCCGGGAGGCCACACGAACGGACCCGGCGTGCACCGCCTTTGATCTCCCCGTCGCCTTCCTTGAGGATGCTCGAAGCGACGTCGAGATCGCCTTCCCCGATGACGTTTCGTGAGCGAAATTCGAGGGGATCCATCCCGAGCTCACGGGCGACCGCGTCCATGTGCCCTTCGAGTGCGAAGTGCCCCTGAGGCGCCCCGTAGCCGCGCATCGCGCCGGCGACGGGGAGGTTCGTGTGAGCGGCGGTCATCTCGAGCCGGATGTTGGGCGTGTGGGTGTACAGGGCCAGCTGTTTCTTGCCGATGGCACCGGACGCCGTCAGTCCGTGGGACCCGTACGCGCCGGAGTTCGTGAGCACGGACATGTCGATCGCTTCGAGGTCACCCTCGTCGGTCACGACGCTGCGGACCGTGATCGAGGCGGGCCGACGGACCCGCATCGCGTGGAACTCTTCTTTCCGTGTGGCCTCCAGTTTGACCGGGCGGTCGGTCGCCATCGTGAGCGCCAGCGCGATCGGTTCGAGGACGATGGACTGTTTGCCGCCGAAGCCGCCACCGATCCGCGGTTTGGTCACACGGATATCCCGGATCGGCACGTCGAACAGCCGTGCCAGCTGTCGGCGTGCGTGATAGGGGACCTGTGTGCTCGTGATGAAGTGGTACCGGTCGTCCTGATCGCGCCGTGCGATGGTGGTGTGCGGTTCGCCGACGCAGTGAGACTGGTGTGGCGTCGCCCACTCCGTCTCGACGACCGTCAGGTCCGACCGGTCGGCTGCTGCCTCGAAAGCGCCATCGACGTCGCCGATCTCGCCCTCGGCGTGGGCCTCGATGTTCCGCTCGTAGTCGGCCCCGGGCTGGTGGTTCTCGACGCGCTCGGGGTCGTGGATGCGCGGCGCGTCCGGCTCGATCGCCGTCTCGGCATCGAACACCGCGTCACGTTCGTCGTAGGTGACGTCGATGGCTTGCACGGCGGCACTGGCGGTCGCGACGTCTTCGGCGGCGACGGCGGCGATCGGATCGCCGACGTACCGGACCCGTTTGCGCAGGACACGCAGGTCGTAGGGTGACGGCTCGGGATAGGACTGCCCCGCCGAGGTGTAGGGATCGTTCGGCACCTCGGGCGAGTCGGGTGTGACGACGGCGTAGACACCGTCCATCTCCTCGGCGGCGCTCGTGTCGATCGCCGTGACGACGCCGTTGGCGACCGTCGAGCGGAGAACTTTGGCCGCTGCGAGGTCCGGGAACTCCCGGGCGTAATCCGCCGTGTACTTCGCCTCCCCGGTGACGATCTTCCGCGCGTCGGCTTTCTCCTCGCGACTCGACACGGCGGTGAGTTCGTCGGGGCCCCGCCTGTTGTCCGGTCCCTCCTCGAACTCCACTGGTGGTGCATCGGTCTGGGACGCTCCGTCCGGCGTCGTCTCTTCGTCTCCGTCTTCGGTCCGACTCATTCGCCGTCACCACCGTGGCAACCACCGCAGTCCACACACGATCGGTTCGACGAGACGGGACGGCCGCCGTCGGAGACCACCGCCCCGTCGTTCGACAACCGCGTCGCGGCGTCTTGCACCGCGTCGACGATCTTCTCGTAGCCAGTGCAGCGACAGATGTTACCCGACAGCGCCTCCCGGATCTCCCTCTCGTCGGGGTCGGGATTCGATTCGAGTAACTGCGTCACGCGCATGATCATCCCGGGAATGCAGAAGCCACACTGCAGCGCCGCGTTGTCGACGAAGGCAGCCTGGACGGGATGCAGTTCGTCCTGCGTTCCCAGGTTCTCGATGGTCTCGACGGTCGCACCCTCCACGCGAGCGACCGGCTGGAGACACGACTTCACCGACTCGCCGTCGACTGCGACGGTACAGAATCCGCAGTCACCCGTTCCACAGCCGCGTTTCGTCCCGGTGTAGCCGGCACCTCGAAGCGCGTCGAGCAGCGTGTCCGACTGAGCCGCGGTGAGCGTTACGTCTTCGCCGTTCAGCGTGAGTTCGACGTCCATGGGTGTCCCGTCAGCGACCCCCTTCGAAGGCGCTGTGGCGGTCTCGGTCGTGGGTCGGGACACGCAGCGGTTCAACTCCTCCCGCCGACGTCGCGTCCGTGCTCGATATTCCTACGTCTCTCATGGTTCGCCGTACTCGTGAGAGGGTTTTTAATCTTAGCATCGAAAATAGAGACAAATCGATTGTTTCTGGGCATATTCTCATTTGTTTGTAAATTATCGATCGATGCGGGCTGGGGATGCCGGCCCCCACCGGTGGGCAGGCGTCGACGACGGTGACTCTCCCGAGAACGTTATCCCACAGCGTGGGACCCAGGGTGGACCGCCGCCACCGGTGCCACAATGCGGACACATCCGTGGATCCTGTGGCAACGTCGTGCCAGCGATTCGTCGACTGGTCCACGATCGGGACACAGGGGCAAAGAGCGCCACGGCGGAGTGCCCACGACCCGGCAGTCACCCCTGCCCGGATGGGCACACGGACCGTGAATATACACCCTAAGTCCGTTAAAAACACTCCCGGACAGCACCACAGGAGCGACGGGTCGGGGACGGACCGTACACGGATCGTAACAAACTATATTAGCGGGCGGCGGATTGGACGAGACGATGACTACGGACGCTGGTTGCAAGGTCGATCGGGTGATCGAGACTTACGGACTCACGTCGGCCGATCCAGTCTTCGACTCTATCGACGAGGGGCTTCTGTCTCGCTGGACGGGTGCCGGCGAGCGCTCGGCGGTCGGCTACCGATCGCTCACCGAGTGGTTCAACAAACGGCTGCTGAAGACAGTCTACGACGACTACGGCCGTGACACGCTCGGTGCGACCGTGGACCGCGACTACGAGGTCCTCGAGGGTGACGACGAACTGGTCACCGCCGAACTGGCGGAGAGTCTGCGCGCCGATGGGATCGACGCCGACGAACTCCGGGGAGCCCTCGTCTCGTGGGGCACCATGCGAACGCACCTGCAGGACTGTCTCGACGGGCAAAAAGAGCCACAGACGGCCACCACCGACTGGGAGGTAGAGAGCGTTCGGAAGGCGATGGGAGTGACCGAATCCAAGGTCGAATCGGCGCTCTCCGCACTCGCCCAGAAGGAACGGCTCGCCGGCGGTGGCACTGCGGACATCGAGGTACAGGTGCAACTGGGCTGTGACTCCTGTCCGACCCGGGTTCCGTTCGACGTCGCGCTCGAGCGCGGGTACGTCTGTGAAACGCACCACGCACGATCGCTCTCACGGGACGCACGATGACCTGGACGGTCGACGTCGAACGGATCGCAGGCATCCTCGCGGGCAGTGCGACGATCGACCCCGGCGTCAACGCCGTTCGGGGCTCGAACTGGCAGGGCAAATCGAGCTTCATCGAGGCCCTCAAGGCGGGATTGGGCACGTCGACGGAACTGACGGAGGGCGCCGACAGCGGGCGCGTCGAGTTACGGACTCCAGATGGTACGGTCACCGTCGACCTGGTTCGGGAGAACGGGAGCGTCGTCCGGCAGGGGACGCCGTACCTCGACGACGAGTACGACGTCATCCGGGCGGAGCTGTTCGCCTGCCTGGACGAACGAAACGAGATCCGACGAACGGTCCGACGCGGCGAGAACCTGGAGGACGTACTCATGCGCCCGCTCGACTTCCAGGACATCGACGAGCGAATCGCCGATCTGAAACGCGAGCGCGAGCAGGTCGACGCCGAACTCTCCCAGGCCGAAGAGGCCAGCAAGCGGCTCCCGTCGGTCCAGCGGAAGGTCCAGAACCTCGAAGCGGAGATCGAGGAGTTGCAGGGGAAACGCGAGAAGATAGCGTCCGCCGACGAGGACGGAGACGACGACGGGTCGGCCCAGCGTGCGCTCAGTCGGGCACAGACCGAACGCAACGAAGCCGAACAGCGGGTCGAGCGGCTGGAGGCGAGCATCGAGCGAACGGAACAGCGACTCGAGGAACGTCGCGAGGAACTGGCCGAACTGGAGGTGCCCGAGGACGACGTCGAGGAGCGTCTGGTAGCGGCGCGAGATCGACTCTCCGAACACGAACGCGATCTGGAGATCCTCCAGTCGCTGTACTCGGCGACAGAGCTGGTCCTCGACGAGAATCGGGTCGACCTCGTCACGGAAGTCCAGCGTGATCTCGTGGCCGACGAACTCACCTGCTGGATCTGTGGACAGGAGACGACCCGCAGCGACGTCGAGTCACAACTGGACGCGCTAGGGGACGAACTCACGGAACGTAGAGCGACGACCGAATCGCTCCAGTCGGAAGTGGAAGACCTCGAGAACAGGCGCGAGGAAATCCAACAGCGGCGACGCCGGCGGACGGACCTCGAAACCGAAATCGTCGACCTCGAAGACACGCTCGCGGACCGGGAGGAGAGCCTCGAGGCGGCCCAGGAACGACTGCGGGAAGCGACCACGCGTGTCGAGGATCTCTCGGAAGATATCGACGAGACGATGGAGGAACTGTCCGACGTCGAGAGCGAGATCAAGTTCCGCGAAGCCGAACTCGACGATTCGCAGGCGGAACTGGAACAGCTCCAGACCCGGGCCGACAGGCTCGACACGTTGCGGGCCGAGCGCGAGGACCTGACTTCGGAGATCGAGACACTCCGGAACCGGAAGGATCGGATCCGACGCGAAGCCCGCGAGGCGTTCGACGAGACGATGGGGGAGATCATCTCGCGGTTCGACACCGGCTTCGAGACGGCACGGCTCACGGCCGATTTCGAGATCGTCGTCGCACGCGACGGGCGCGAGGCGAGCCTCGACGCCCTGAGTGAGGGTGAACTCGAGTTGATCGGGTTCGTGGCCGCCCTCGCGGGACGGGAATCGTTCGACGTGGACGAGTCGGTGCCACTGTTGCTCGTCGACGGCGTCGGCGGCCTCGACGACGCGAACCTCCACACGCTCGTCAGGTACCTGCAGGACCGCGCGGAGTACCTCGTGTTCACCGTGTACCCCGAGTACGATGGGTTCGACGGCCGCGAGATCGATCCGGCCGAGTGGACCGTCGCGAACGACGGCCGCGTCTCAGTCGACTGAACGACCGTCGAGACCCGAGAGATTGTGTATTCGTCACCCCCGACGTCACCGCTGTGCCCCGTCCCGCCACGCCGAGTCGCCCGTGGCGAACGTCGTCACCACCCCAGCCAGCGTAGCTGAGTGGACGTTCGTATTATTCTACTCCGAGCTAGTTCCACATTCACATCGTAATTCGCAGAGTTGTAGAAGAAGTTGAGGAAAATATGGCCGAAGACAGGATATAATAGTATCACTGGCCGCAGGTACTGCACATGGCTGTTAGTAACGCCTTCGAAGAACTGTCGGCTGTGGTCGCGCGGCTCGAGGCGGCGAACGCCGACGTCCGCGCGGCGACAGTCCAGGAGTCAGAACTCGGTCCCGGTGGTGAATTGACCGCGAAACTCACGGTAGCGGTTCCACTCTTCGCCGCATCGTCGCTCGGAGACGGCATCACGGTCGAGGCCGAGAATGCCGACGTACAGGACCAGCGCGTGTCGGTCGATCTCACGGTGACGGTCGCAGTGACCGACGACGACCCGGCAACCAGCCTGGCGGGGCTGGTCGACCAGCCGAACTCGGCGACCCAATCCGACAGGACGCCGGCGTACAAGGATCCCGACGCGCTGGCGACTGCGTACGCGGAGTGTGACACGTTCCCGGAGATGACGACGGCACTGGGTGTCGACGTGACGTCCGAAACCGTCCGCAGACACGCGATCAAGTACGGGATCCACGACCCTGACGACAGCACCCCGCGAGCGGGACAGGACGGCATCCTCGGCGAGGGCCACGGCACCGAGACGGGCGGGGCTGTCGAGGAGGCGGAACCCGGCGCCGTGGCCGGAACCACCGCTACGGGTTCGGGTGACTCGGGCACGGCGGAAGCGCCTCGGAAGGAGGACGAACGTTCAGCGGCGGACGAGACGACCAATCGGGCTGGTGACGCCCCAGCGAACTCGTCAGAGTCGTCGGATCACGGTGGGCACGCGTCGTCGCGGGCGGCGAAGCCGGTGCTGGACTCGCCACTCGCGGACCGTCCGGTCGCGGAATTCCTCTCGAAGACGAGCGAGGAGGAACACGAGAACACCGTCGTCACCGATGGATTGGGTATCTCGTCGGACCTGACCGTCGGGAAACTCACGACGGCGATCAACCGGTCGCGCACGGTTCACGAGGCGAAACAACACCTCGACATGAGCCGGAACAACGCCCACCAGTTGTTACAGCGACTCGATCTCATACAGTTCGTCTCACACCCGCTGGCGACCGATCAGATCGAGGTCACCCCGGAGGAGGTCGTGCGCCGCATCGACCCCGAGCGAGCCTGATCCCGTGCACGACGGACCGACACGGTCGCGGACGAGTAGTGACGACGCCGGATCTCGAACGGGGGCGACACGTTCACATCCAGAGACCGGTACCCAACACCGTCACTCGTCGGTGATCGAGACGACGACGTTTTTCGTCTGTGTGTAGTTTTCCAGGGCCTGTTGGCCTTTGGCGCGGCCGATCCCGCTCTTCTTGTAGCCGCCCGACGGTGCCTGCTGGGAGGCAAACAGGTACTCGTTGATCAGGACGGTCCCGGCTTCCAGTTTCCGCGCCATCCGGTGGGCGCGGCTCACGTCGGTCGTCCACACGAGCCCGTACAGACCGTACTCGGTGTCGTTCGCGCGGCTGACAGCCTCCGACTCCGAACCGAACTCGGAGACGGTGACGACCGGCCCGAAGATTTCGGTACAGGAGACCGGTGCATCGTCGGCCACGTTCGCCAGCACCGTCGGTTCGTAGAAGTACCCATCGCGATCGAGACGAGCGCCACCGGTCAGCAACGTCGCGCCGTCGGCCAGCGCCGATTCGACGAACGACTCGACGCGGTCGAGCGCGGCCGCGTCGATGAGTGGTCCGATCGTGTTCCCGTCGATTCCCGGCCCGACGTCCATCTCCTCGACGGCCTCGACGAGCATGTCCGTGAACGGTTCGGAGACGTCTTCGTGGACGAAGATCCGCGTTGGTGCGAAGCAGGTCTGCCCGGTGTTCCAGAAGGCCTTCGCCGAGTCCGCGGCCGCCCGTGTCAGATCGGCGTCCGGGAAGACGACGTTCGGGCTCTTCCCGCCCAGTTCCAGGTGGACCGGCGTGATATGATCCGCCGCCGTCTTCATCACCTCCCTGCCGGTCTCCGTCGATCCCGTGAACTCGATGTGTGCGACACGGTCGTCGTCGGTGAGCTGTCGGCCGGTTCTCGCTTCACCACCGGTCACGACGTTGAACACGCCGTCCGGGATCCCCGCCTCCGTGGCGATCTCCGCGAGCGTGAGCATCGACAGCGGCGCTCGCTCGGGCGCTTTCGCGACGACCGTGTTCCCGGCGGCCAGCGCCGGCGCGACACTGCGTGCGGTCAAGACCAGCGCGGCGTTCCAGGGCACGACGTGTGCCGTTACGCCGTAAGGTTCCCGTATGGTGTAGTCCAGCACGTCGCCATCGCCGTGGATCGGGATCGTCTCACCCTCGATCTTGTCGGCGATGCCCCCGTAGTAGTCGAAGTACTGGGCTGTCTTTCCCGCCTGTGCCTCCGAGGCACCCAGCGACCGCCCCATCTCGAGGGTCTCTGTCCGTGCAAGTCGGGAGACGGTCTCCCGAATCCGGTCGGCGAATCGACCGAGCAGCTGGCTGCGCTCGACCGGGTCGAAATCGGCCCAGGCGTCGGCCGCCGCGTCGGCCGCGGCGATGGCCGCCTCGACGTCGTCCGGTGTGGCCACTGCCACCTCGCCGATGGCCGCTTCGGTGGCGGGGTTCAGGATCTCGAACGTCGCTCCGGTCGTTCGCTCCGCACCGTCGATCCAGCTCCCGACGGTACCGAACTCCATGTTCGTCATTCGGTGTTCGGTTCGCCTGTCGGTTTCATAGTGGTATCGGGGGAAAGGGACCACACACTTCGAATTGGATCCGGCCGTGGGAGAAAGACACGGCGACGTGGGGCACGGGGACTCAGTCCGGGTCGTCACACGGCACTGGCTCCGTCTCGAACGTCGATTCCACGTCGCCACTCGGGAAAAAGCCCAGCAGGCGGGCCGTCTCGGTTCCCGTGTTCCGGACCGAGTGCGGGACGTCGGCCGGGACGACGGCCAGGTCTCCGGTCGCAGCCGTCGTCGTCTCGTCGTCGACGGTCGTTTCGATAGTGCCGTCGATGACGTACACGAGTTCGTCGACGCCGTCCCGGTGTGTCCCGATCATCGTTCCCGGTTCGAGTTCGTTGTAGACGACGGTGTAGTCCGTCGCCTCCGCCACCGTCTCCCCTGGTCTGTCCGCGGTGAACGGGAACGTCCCCAGCCACCGGGCACCGTCGATGCCCTCCTGTTCGACCGCTTCGAGTGCGAGCGAATCGAGTCGCAACGGGTCCATGCCCCAGGGTTCTCGGGCCGGCTGTTATGCGTTCGGGTGCCACTGTGTCGGAGCCGCGTTTGGCACATCCGACACAGGTGTTGGAACGGGTCCACGAGCGTCGTGGTCGGTGTCGACGTTCGTTCACGCCGCACACGCCCCGTGCCCCCCGTACTGTTTAGTCGCGGCCCGTCCCAGCGGGGATATGGAGACACGTTTCACCTGCTGGGCGAAGCGTCGCGGCTGCCGGCCGAGCGCGTCGGTCCCGTCGCCGCCGCAGTCGAACGGGATGCCGAAGTGGTGTGCATGAGTGGGTACGAGTACGTCGTCGTCGGCGGCGGGTCGGCGGGGTGCGTGCTGGCGAACCGGCTCTCGGCCGACGGCGAGGACGTGTTACTGCTGGAAGCCGGGCAGGACTGGCGAGCCGACACCGTCGACGAGACGGTACTGACCGGGAACTTCATGGACCTGCTGGCGGCCGACCGCATGGTGTGGCCGGAGCTAGAGGCCACCCTGAGTAGCGCGAAGCCGCCCGAACGGTACTACGTCGGAAAGGGGCTCGGCGGTGGGTCGGCGGTCAACGGGCAGCTGTGGCTCCGGCCGCCGCTCGCCGATTTCGACCGCTGGGTGGAGGCGGGCTGTGCCGGCTGGTCGGCCGAGGAGATGGCCGACCGCCTGCGACAGTGCGAGGCCGACGAACTCGGCGATCGGGCCCACCACGGACGGGACGGGCCCACGCCAGTGTGGCGACCGCGACCGGAGCGCGACGAGTGGGGCCCCGTCGATCACGCGTTCCGAGACGCGGCGGTGGAACTTGGCCACCCCGTCGCGCCCGATTTCGACCTGAACGCACCCGACACGACGGGGCTGGGCGCGACGCCGCGGAACGTCGAAGCCGGGGCCCGGGTGTCGACCAAGCAGGCGTATCTCGACCCGATCCGCGAGCGCGACACCCTGACCGTCCGGACGGGTGCCCTGGTCGACACCGTCCAGTTCGACGGACGTGTCGCGACCGGCGTCGAGGCCCTCGTCGACGGGACCCGACAGTCCTACGAGGCCGACACCGTCGTCCTCTCGGCCGGCGCGATCTACACCCCGACGATCCTGGTCCGGTCGGGGATCGGGCCGCGGGCGCAGGTGGAGGCGGTCGACGCCCCCCTGCGCTCGGTTCAGCCCGGACTGGGTCGGGTGATCGATCACCCGCTACTGGCGCTGTCGTTCCCACTGGAACCGGACGCTCGCGTCGACGACCCGTCGGGGTTCTTCGCGTCGACGATCCTCTTCTGGGAGGCCGACCTGCCTTACTCCCGACCGCGGGAACTCCACGCGCTCGCACGGAACTTCACCGAGACGAACCGAAAGGGAGCCGAACGCGGTGGTCTGGTGATCGGGATGTTCGACACCCACTCGCAGGGGCGGGTCGAGGTCACCTCGGCCAACCCGCGGGACGACCCAACAGTCGACGTGGGGATGCTCTCGGATCGCCGCGACCTCGTCCGGCTCCGCGAAGGCGTCAGACACGCCGTCGAACTGCTGGACACGGAGCCGATGCGGTCGATCAGGGCCGGCCCACCGGTCCTGGAAACCCACGACGGGGGCACCGAACCGATCGACGTCTCTGACGACGCCGCGCTCGACGCTCGGATCAAACGCAACGTCGCCCAGTACTACCACCCGGTCGGCACCTGTCGGATGGGTGCGCTCGACGATGAAGCGGCCGTCGTGACGCCACAGTGTCAGGTCGCCGGCGTCGAGGACCTGTTCGTCGTCGACGCGTCGATCATGCCGACGACGGTGCGTGCCCACACCAACCTCGCGACGGTCGCGATCGCGGAACGGGCCGTCGAGTTCCTCTCCGCCTAGAGTCGGGGAGGTTCTGGAGTTCGGATGCGGTCGCCCTCGTCAGAGCGGTCCTTCGACCGGATCGTCCTCGGGGCCGAAGGGCGTCCGAAACCACTCGGAGAACACGTAGGTGTCGGAGACGGTGGTCAGCGCACGGAGACTGCGCACGCCGAGGTTGATGCTCGTCCCCCGCGCCGGCGTCTCGATCTGGATCGCCTCGCCGGCCGCCGTGTGGATCTTCCGGACCGTCGTGTGGGAGTACTCGTTCGAGATCGATACCTCGTCGACCGAGTCGTCGGGATCGCCGCCCGTGAGCGGGACCGGATCGGGCTCGTCCAGGTCGCCGATCACGTCCGCGAGGACACCCCGTTCGCGCTGCCAAGAGAGCCCCTCGAGCAACAGCGAGTCGAGTTTGATCTCGTCGTGTTCGTCGGAGATTTCCAGCCGCTCGCCCTGTGAGACCAGCTTCTGGACCCGTATCGTTCCGTGCTCGTCGGTGAGCGTCAGATTGGCGTCCGCCGGCCGGTGGACACTGCTGTACTGTCGCGACATGATCAGAGAAGCGGGAGCGTGATGTTCTTCGTGTTCAACACGGTGTGGTCGAGATACACCGTCCGGTCGGCGATCCGGAAGCCGTCGGCGCTCTCCCTGAGGACGGTGTGTCGCTGTGCGGACAGCAGGTCGTGGTCGGGCTTGTCACCGTAACTCCTGAACACGTGCTGGTTGTTCGAGACGGTCAGTTCGTCGTCCTCGGCGTCGAGGACCCGGACGTTGCCGACGACGTGTCGAACCCGGGACCGTGGATTCTCCGACCAGGCGTACTCCTTCTGGAGCCGACCGACACGCTCGCGGATCCGCTCGGTCCCTTCCCGCAGGTAGTACGAGCGCGAACTGAACTCGTCCTGTTCGGACCCGGGGTCTCGTGAGGCCCGGACCGGCACCGAGAGGGTGAAATCGTCCGTCAGGAGGTCCAGCCACTCTTCCAGCGCGAACGTGTCCAGCAGGTCGGTCTCCCTGTAGATGAACGCCTCGACGCGCTGGCGGGTCTCGGGATCCACCGCCGGTCGCGAGCGCTGGGTACTCATCGCTCGCCCTCCGGGTTCGCGGCGCCGGACATCATCTCACACCACGCCTGGTAGAACATCCGCGAGTTTCGTTCGTCGAAGTAGCCGCCCTGCCAGGTCGTCTCTGCGGGCCCGTACACCGGATCGTCGACCGTCTCCGTCAGATCCGTCATGCCGCCCATCCCCTGTTGCATGTTCCCCTCGGTTTCGCGCAACTCGTGGGTCAGGGCGCCGCTGCTCTCGGAGATGCCTTCCCACACCGTGAGGTCGTCCGACTCGAACGCCCCGGCGGGGCTGAGGCTGTTCCAGCCGCTGTGGGAGTCGTCGAGGAACGACTCGTCGTCGGCGAACTCCTCGGGGACGAGCCACCAGCTGATCGTCTCCGTCTTGCCACAGCCGCGGGGCTGCCACTTCCGGAGGCAGACCCACGGGCCGCCCCATCCACCCGACTGGATCCCGTGGATGTAGGACGTGTTCGGAAAGATCGTCCCGAAGTGAAACACCGACCGGGCGAACAGTTCCCGCTGTTCCGGGGTCAGATCCTCGTGCATGCTCTCCTCGATCCCGTCGGGGTAGCCCATGTGCGTGTCCGGGTCCTCGGACAGGTAGTAAGCGGCACAGTGAGAGTCGGTACAGCTGAGGTACGCCGCCTCGAGGTAGTCGTCGAGTTCCTCCCACGGCCCCAACTCCAGTTCTTTCGTCTCCAGGGAGGCCTGGTGGGTCGTGAGGACGTGGTAGGAGTCCCCGGAGAAGTTGTCCGCCGCTGTCTTCCAGTCGTAGTCGGCTTCCCACCGGTGGGGTTCGCCCACGACCGTCAGCCCGCCCTCTGTCGCGTTGAACAGCACGTCCAGGTACCAGGTGAAATCACCGAGATACTCCGTCAGCGACGGCCCCTCGTCGGCGATGCGACCGAAGATGAGGCCGTGATACGTCGCCAGGTTGGCCTCCTGTAACTCGATCTCCTCCTCGTCGAGTTCCTGATAGGCCTCGTTCATGTGAGGCATCCCCTGAAGCGTGCCGTCGTTCTTGTAGGTCCAGCCGTGGTACGGACATCTGAAGTGGGAGGTGTTCCCCGTCTCCGCGGTACAGAACTGTGCGCCCCGGTGCATACAGCTGTCGAGGAACGCGTGCATCTCCCCGTTCTCGTCCCGGGTGACGATGAAAGGGTCCTCGCCGATGTACCGGCGGGCGTAATCACCGGGCTCTTCGAATTCGGAGGTGTGACCGAGGTACACCCAGGCGCGAGCGAACACGCGCCGGAGTTCCGCCTGATACACTTCCTCGTCGTTGATGATCTCCATGGGGAACCGCCCGCTGTCGAGACCCGACTCCGTCCGCTCGACGAGCCGGTCCGTCCGATCGGGGTCCGAACGCTCAGTTGCCATCACGGTGTAAAAATTTTACAGGATACTTATTACTTCTCGTCGCAAATTCGACCAATAGAGCAAACAAACCAGGTCCGTTTCCGGCAATAGGTTGAATAACAGAACTGGCCCGGACGCACTCACTGTGGCAACCCGACCGTGGGAGGCACGTCGACTCGGGAGGATGAGTCGTGGGCGGACCAGTGTGCCGCTTGTGGCGTGGCGACACGCGGCCCGACACAGCGGTGTACGGTCGTCCGGGAGATACCCGCCCGTGGGAGCACGCTCGTGCGGCTCCGAACGCCCAAATTCGACGAATTTGTGTATTCTCTCAGTTTCCGCAAAGGTACGTTTATTGTTGGCCGGCAGGAAGCCACGTCCAGACAGACGATGACAGAAGTACTCGTAGCAGGCGGCACAGTGGTAACTGTCGACGACGAGAATACGATCTACGAGGACGGCGCCGTCCTGGTCGCGGACGACGAGATACGGGACGTGGGGCCGACGGCGGAACTCGAATCGAAATACGACGCGGACGAGACCGTCGACGCCAGCGGGAGAGTCGTGATCCCGGGGCTGATCAACCTCCACGTCCACTCCGGTTTCATTCGCGGGCTCGCCGAGGACCTCCCCGTCTGGGAGTGGCTCGTCGAACACGTCGACCCGACACACCGCGCGCTCCGCAGGGAGGACGCCCGGGCAGCCTACGAGCTGTGTTACGCGGAGATGGCGAAAGCGGGCATCACGTGCACGCTGGACATGTACCGGTACATGGAGGAGGCCGCCGAGGTGGTCGACGACTACGGCCTCAGAGCGGTCCTCTCGCCGTACGTCGCGGACCGGGACGGGTTCGAGTACTTCCCCTCCGTCCAGGACAACGTCGACCTCGTCGAACGGCACCACGACACCGCCGACGGCCGGGTGAAGGTCTGGTTCGGCCTGGAACACATCGAGTACTGTACCGAGGCGGCGTATCGGCGCGTCGCGGACCTGGCGGCGGAGTACGGCGTCGGCATCCACACTCACGGCGAGGAGTCGCCGAAGAAGGCCCAGGAGTTGACCGACAAATACGGTATGCGCCCGATCGAGGTCTTCGAGGACTGGGGTATCCTCAGTCCCAAGACCGTCGTGGCCCACTGTGTGTGGCTCACGAACCGGGAGATCGAGGTGTTGGCGGAGACCGACACGAGCGTCGCACACTGTCCGACCAGCAACGAGAAACTCGCCTCCGGCGTCGCGCCGGTCCCGAAACTGCTGAATCACGGGGTCCCCGTCGGCCTCGGGACAGACGGGATCAAGGAGAACAATCGACTCGACGTGATCCAGGAGATGAAGAACGCGGCGCTCTTACAGAAGGTCCACCGGCTCGACGCGCGGGCGATCCCCGGCGAGCAAGCGCTCCGGATGGCGACGATGGGCGGGGCACGCGCACTCGGTCTCGACGACGAGATCGGCTCCATCGAGGCGGGCAAACAGGCGGATCTCGTCCTGCTGGATTTCCAGCAGCCACACCTGAGCCCGCACTTCGGCGCCGAGAACGTCGTCCCGAACCTCGTCCACGCCGCGATGCCGTCGGACGTGGAGACGGTGTTCGTGGCCGGCGATCGGGTCGTCGACGACGGTGACTTCCGCTCCGGCGATCAGGACGCCATCATCGAGAACTACGACGAGAAGGCGAAAGCGCTAGTCGAGCGTCGCGACAACGAGGAGTGGGCCTGAAGGCCTGCGTTCTCGGCCCGTCGACTAGTCCGCCTCGCGACTGTACGCCTGGACGAGAGCCGCCGGTTGTGCGCTGTCGTCGTCCCGGCGCAGGACGATCGTCGCGACGAGGACGACGAGCGTGACGATGTAGGGGTACATCGACATGATCGCGGGGTTGAGCAGGAATTCGATCACCGGGTTGAGCAGTCCAGCCAGCGGCGACTCCGGACCGAGCGCGAGGTCGAGGCTCTGTGACCGGAGCCGAAGCGAGTTGAACAGGCCGAACAGGTACGCCCCGAACAGGAGTCGCCCCGGACGCCAGCGCGCGAAGATGACCAGTGCGACGGCGATCCAGCCCTGTCCAGCGGCGATGTTGTTCGTCCAGATCCCGTTGAACGCCAGGGAGAGATGCGCACCGGCGGCTCCGGCGAGGAGACCACCGATCAACACTGCGAGATACCGCATCCGAAAGACGTCGATGCCCATGGTGTCGGCCGTCTCCGGATCTTCGCCCACGGAGATCATCTCCAGGCCGAGGTTCGTCCGCGTCAGCAACCACCAGACCGCGACGACGAGGCCGAGCGCGACGAAGTCGGTGGCCGGCCCCTCGAACACCGTCGGCCCGAGGAGCGGAATCTCCACGAGCAGGCCGCCGATCACCGGCAGGGTCCGGTCCGGGAACCCGGTGAACTGGGCGCTGGCCCACTGCTGGCCGAAGTAGGTCGTGACTCCGGTCCCGAGCAGGGTCAGCATGATCCCGCTGATCGCCTGGTCGGCTTTCAGTGAGATACAGAGGAACGCGTGGATGGTCGCTGTCAGGAGGCCACAGATCGAGCCGACGGCGAATCCGATCCAGTAGCTGCCAGTCATCACGGTCGCGACGACGCCCGAGAGAGCGCCCACGAGGATCATCCCCTCGACGCCGAGGTTGAGGATGCCCGCCCGTTCGCTGATGAGTTCTCCGAGGCCCGCGAGGATGAGGACGGTACTCGCACTCACCGTCGCGTCGGCGAGTCCGATGAGGAACGAGGCGTCAGTCATCAGTGGTCACCTCGGTTCCGCGGATCGATCGGCCGTCGTCTCTGCGGCCGATGGAGACGCTGAGACGGTACCGCTGGAAGAACTCCGCCGTGATCAGAAACAGGATGACGAGCGCCTGGACGATGTCGATGATCGCCGACGGGACTTCCATGGCGACCGTGACTCTGTTGCCGCCGACGAACAGGAGGGCGAAAAACAGCGCCGCCAGCAACATCCGGAAGACGCCGTTGCGACCCAGCAACGCGATCGGGACCGCGGTGTACCCGTAGCCCGGTGCGAACGACGCGTGCAGTCGGCTCTGGTTGCCCGCGATCTCGCTGATCCCCGCCAGCCCTGCGAGCGCCCCGCCGGCGACGAGCGTGAGCAGGTACACCCTGTACCGGCTCATCCCGGCCTGTTCGGCGGCGTCCGCGTTCGACCCGACGAAGTTGACCCGGAACCCGAACCGAGTTCGGTTCATCGCCACGTAGACCAGCACGACGATCAGCAGTGCGACGAGGAGGCCGACGTGAGCTCTCGTGCCCGGGATCGCCGGGAACTCGGCGGCCTCCGGGAGCAACTCCGTCTGGGGGAACCCGCCGGAGCCGCCCTGCATCGGGCCCCGGACGAGGTACAGCTGGATGTCCGCGGCGATGAACGTGAACAGGAGGGTGGTGATGATCTCGCTGATCCCCCACTTCGCGCGGAGCCAGGCGGGAATGAACGCCCACAGTCCGCCCGCGATGGCCGACCCGAACAGTATCACGGGGATCACGAGCAACTGCGGCAGGGTGACGTTGATGGCGATCCACGTGCCGACGATCGCCCCCGCGAGCAGTTGCCCTTCCGCACCGATGTTCCACAGGCCCGCTTTCATCGGCAGGTAGACACCCAGCCCGACGAGTATGAGCGGCGTCGCACGCACGAGGACGTTCGAGATGGTCGCGACCGTTCCGAAGGGACGCAGGAACATCTCGACGTACGCCGCGATCGGGTTCACGCCGATCGCGACCAGCGCGACGACACTGACGGCCAGTGCCGCCGCGATCGCGAACAGTGGCGTCCCGTAGGCGATCCAGGAGGGCGTTTGCTCCCGCGCGTCGATTTCGATGTCGACCAGCATCACTGGTCACTCCGGCCACCGTCGGCCGCGCGTCGCGTCGCCGTGTCCGCCGGGTCCGCGTCCGCCACGGACACCTGTGCCTCGCCACCGCCGTTCATCTCGACGCTCACCTGTTCTCTGGTGGTCTCCTCGGGCGTCGTTCGCAGCACGATCTCGCCTTCGTAGATCACCAGCAGCCGATCGCTGAGATCGAACAACTCGTCGAGGTCCTCCGAGAACAGGAGGACCCCGGTGCCGCGATTCCGCTGTTCGAGCAGGCGCTCTCTGACGAACTCGATCGCGCCGACGTCGATCCCGCGGGTGGGCTGGTTCGCGACGAGCAGGTCCGGGTCCCGCGCCAGCTCCCGGGCGAGGATGAGTTTCTGGAGGTTCCCTCCCGAGAGATCTTTCGCACAGTTTGTGGTCACGTCGCTGACACCACGAACGTCGAAGTCGTCGACGAGTTCCGAAGCGAAATCGCCCACACTGCCGTAGTCGAACAGGACGGAATCGCCGAACTGCTCGTCCCGGAAGTCCTTCATCACGGCGTTGTGCATCACCGACAGGTCACCGGCACAGCCGTGTTCGTGTCGGTCCTCGGGGACGAACGAGACACCCTGCGCGACGAACTCCTCGGGTGACGCGTCGGCCAGCCCCTGACCGCTGATCTCGATCGTCCCGGCCGTCGGATCCCGGACACCGGCGACTGTCTCGGCGAGCTGTTTCTGCCCGTTGCCGCTGACGCCCGCGATCCCGACGATCTCCCCCGCGTCGACGCGGACGTCCACACTCGACAGTTTGTCGACGCCGCGGTCGTCGATGGCGCTGACACCGGTCGCCTCCAGCACCGGTTCGCCCACGGTCGTGTCCGGTTTGTCGATCTCGAAGAGCACGTCGCGTCCCACCATCATCCGCGCGAGTTCCGATCGGTCGACGGTCGCCGTCTCGACGGTGCCGATGTCCTCCCCTTCCCGGAGCACCGTCACCCGGTCGGTGACCGATTTGACCTCTTTGAGTTTGTGCGTGATGAGAATGACCGAGAGCCCGTCGTCGACGAGTCGCTCCAGCGTCTCGAACAGCCGCTCTGCCTCGACCGGCGTCAGTACGGCCGTCGGCTCGTCCAGAATCAGCAGATCGACGTCCCGGTACAGCGCTTTCAGAATCTCGACGCGCTGGCGCTGCCCCACGTCGAGTTCCCTGACGGGCGCGGACACGTCGACGTCGAACCCGTACTGGTCGGCCAGGTCACTGATCCGTCGTTGCGGTCGGTCGAGGCCGAGCGAGAACCGTGACGCGACCGCCTGCACGGGGTCGGAGGACCGGAGGGTCGCCAGCAGGCCATCCCCCAGGTTCTCCTGGCGGAACGGAGCCGCCGGCTCGCGGCTCCCGAGGACGATGTTCTCCGTGACGCTCAACCGCGGGATCAGCTTGAAGTGCTGGTGGACCATCCCGATACCCGCGTCGATGGCGTCCTGTGGCCTGTCGAGGCGCAGCGGTTCCCCGTCGAATCGAATCGTCCCCTCGTCCGGCGCGTACATCCCATAGAGAACCTTCATGAGTGTACTCTTGCCGGCACCGTTCTCGCCGAGCAGGCCGTGGATCTCGCCCCTGCGAACGGTGAGATCGACGTGGTCGTTGGCGATGACCCCCGGAAACGTTTTTACTATCGACTCCATCCGAAGAAGGTCGTCGGTCATGACGGTCACTGGTGGCTGAATATACGACATCCACATATAATTTCTTCTGTTGGCAGAACCTTTGCGGCCAATATGTCTGCGTTTGTAGCGTGCTGTGCCGGAAAGCACTACAAACCTGGTCGGGGTGGCCGTCTCCGGCTTGCGGCCGATCTCCTGTTTACCGAGATGCCTACATCCCCACACTATTGTGAAAGATCGAAAAGTAGTAGTCGGCTGTAGATACACACTCGTGTACCATATGGGCGGAAGCATGGGCAATCATGAGAATATACTGGAGGCCAAGGACGTAACCAAGCGGTTCGGGGACGTCGTCGCCAACGACCAGGTGAATCTGTCCGTTCGTCGCGGTGAGATTCACGGAATACTCGGCGAGAACGGTGCCGGGAAGAGTACGCTGATGAATATTCTGTACGGACTGTACACCCCCACGGACGGTACGGTCGTATTCGAGGGGGAGGCACGGCAGTTCGCCTCCCCGAAGGACGCGGTCGATGCGGGCATCGGGATGGTCCACCAGCACTTCATGCTCGTCCCGAGCATGTCCGTCCTGGAGAACATCGTCCTCGGCGAGCGGGAGCTACCGCCGGGGTACGAACCGACCGGAATCGGCGTCCTCGACCGACTGGTGGGGATGCTCACACGGCATCGCAGCGCTCCAAGGGAGCGGGTCGTCGAACTGACCGACGAGTACGGTCTCGACATCGACCCCGACCGGAAGGTGTGGGAACTCGACATCGGTGAGCAACAGCGTGTCGAGATTCTGAAAGCGCTGTACCGGGACGTCGACCTCCTCATCCTCGACGAGCCGACGGCCGTGTTGACGCCGAACGAGGCGGAACAGATGTTCGAGACCATCCAGTCGCTCGTCGAGGAGGGCCTCACCGTCATCTTCATCACGCACAAACTCTGGGAGGTCGAGGAACTCGCCGATCGAGTGACGGTGCTCCGTGACGGGGCCAGCGTGGAGACGGTCGCGACCGACGGCGTGACCCAGTCCGAACTGGCCGAACTGATGGTCGGCAAGGAGGTGTTGCTCGACCTCGAGAAAGCGCCGGTCGACGTCGGCGACCCGGTACTGCAGGCGGAGACCCTCCGGGTCGAAGACGACCGCGGGATCGAGGCGCTCTCCGGGGTCGATCTCACCGTCAACCGTGGCGAGATCGTCGGCGTCGCGGGTGTCAGCGGCAACGGCCAGCGGGAACTCTCGCAGTCGCTGTTCGGTTTCAGGCCACTGCTCGACGGCCGGATCCGGATCGACGGCGAAGATCTGACCGGCGAGCCACCGAGCGGGTTCATGGACGCGGGCGTGTCCTACATCCCGCAGGATCGACACGAATACGGCGCCGCGCCGGGCCTGAGCGTGATGGACAACGCCTGTGCGAAGGAGTTCGAGTCCGACCGCTTCAGGCGATACGGCTTCCTCCTCGACTACCCGAACATGGCCGAATACACCAGGGACGTCGTCGACCGCTTCGACATCCGTGGCGTCGGCGACGTCGAAGAGACGCCGGCCGGCGATCTGTCCGGTGGGAACCTCCAGAAACTGATCCTCGGACGGGAACTCGACCGGCAACCCGACCTGCTCGTCGCGAACCAGCCGACACGGGGCGTCGACGTCGGTGCCATCGAGAGCATCCGAAACCTCGTGCTCGAACGGCGTGCGAGCGGGACCGGGGTCGTCCTCGTCTCGGAGGACCTGGACGAACTGTTCGACCTCAGTGACCGGATCCGGGTCATCTACGAGGGCGAGTTCGTCTTCGAGACCACTCCGGCGGCGACCACGAAGACCGAAGTCGGGATGGCTATGACCACGGGTGCACCCGGCGAACAGTCCCAGGCGACCGCCGGGGCCGGCGTGAGGGCCGAGGACCGATGACGGTCTCGGTGACCGTCGAGCATCGGGAATCGACGCCGTCGTGGCTCCGGTACACCGCGCCCCTCTTGACCGGGGCCCTGGCACTCCTCGTCGCCGCGGTCCCGTTGCTCGTTCTGAACGTGAATCCCGTCGAGGCGTACCTGGTGCTGTTCGTCGGGACGCTGCTCTCCCCGAGCGGGATCGTCAACACGCTCGTCACGGCCGTCCCGCTGTTTCTCACCGGGCTGGCGGTGTACATCCCGTACCGTGCCGGGCTCTGGAACCTCGGTGCGGAAGGGCAACTGTTCTTCGGAGCCGTCGCCGGCACGTTCGTCGGCGTGAACGCCGACTTCTCGGCACCCGTTCTCCTCGGTCTGATGTTCGTCGCGAGCGGGATCGTCGGTGGACTGTACGGGGCGATCCCTGGCTACCTCCGAGCCAAGCACGACGTCAACGAGATCATCACGTCGCTGATGCTGTCGCTGGCCGCGGTCTCGCTCACCCACTATCTGGTTCGGGGGCCGATGCAGGGCAGCGGCGGGTCGGCCGCGACCGAGAGCCTCCCGGAAGCCGCCCTCGTCCCGACGGTATTCAGCCCACGGCTCCACGTCGGTGTCGTCCTGCTGGTGGTCGTCGCCGCGTGCATCGCCGTGCTCATGAACCACACGTCGCTCGGGTTCAGGATCTCGTTCGTCGGTGCGAACGTGGGCGCGGCCAGACAGTCCGGCATCAGTGAGTACAGAACGTACCTGGTCGTGTTCGTACTCGGTGGGGTCCTGGCCGGCGTGGCGGGAATCGTCGAGGTCGCGGGCGTGTACGGTCGTCTCTTCGAGGGCTTCTCACCCGGGTACGGGTTCACCGCTGTGGCGGTGGCACTGCTCGGGCGCAACGGCGTGACGCGCGTCCTGGCGGCCGCGCTCTTCTTCGGCCTGCTCCAGACCGGTGGCTCCTCGCTGGCCATCCTCATGGACGTACCCACGGCGCTCGTGGACGTCATCGTCGCATTGATCATCCTGTTCATCCTGACGGCCGAGTTCTTCAAGACCCACCGCATCGACCTCCGAACCGGTCGGAACACCGACCGGGAGGGCGTGTCATGAGCTTCGTCGCGGGCATCGCGGACTCGACGGTCAGCCTCGCGACCCCGTTGCTGCTGGCCGCGCTCGGCGAAGTGATCGCCGAACGCAGTGGGGTCATCAATCTCGGCGTCGAGGGGATGATGCTGGCCGGTGCGCTCGCCGGGTTCGCGGCCGCGGTCGTCACGAACAGTATGTGGCTCGGCGTCCTCGTCGGCCTGCTCGCCGGTGTGTCCCTCGCGCTCGTTCACGCAGTCCTCGCCGTCTCGCTGAACGCGGATCAGGTGGTGAGCGGCATCATGATCACCATCCTGGGCATCGGTCTGACGACGTTGCTCGGCCGATCGTGGGTCGGGCAGTCGGTCAGTGGATTCGAGGAGATCGCTGTACCCGGTCTGTCCCGGCTCCCGATCGTCGGGCAGGCGATGTTCAACGTCACCGCGCTCGATTACCTGGCGCTGGCCCTGACCCCGATCGTCTGGTACTTCCTCACACGGACCAACATCGGCGCGGAGATTACCGCCGTCGGCGAGGACCCGGAGGCCGCGGACACCGCTGGGGTCCCGGTGTTTCGGATTCGGTACGGGTGCATCCTCATCGGTGGAGCGCTGGCCGGCATCGCCGGCGCTCAGCTCTCCGTCGCCTTCACGAACTTCTGGACCTCGGAGATGATCGCCGGGCGAGGCTGGATCGCCGTCGCGCTCGTCATCTTCGGGCAGTGGCGTGTCGGGAGTGTGTTCCTCGGCGCGTACCTGTTCGCCGCCGTCGACGCGCTGTCGTTCCGGTCCGGCGACGTCGGCCTCGGCAGCGAGGTGTTCGGGAGCAGACTGATAGCGGACGTCGTCGACGTCGCGCTCGATCCACAGGTGATGCAGGTCTATCCGTACCTGGCGACAGTCGTGGCGCTCTGGTACATCATGCGACGTGGGACGCTCGAAGAACTCGGTGCGCCCAACTCGCTGGTCGAAACCTACAGCCGGGAACGCGACTGAAAGATCGGTGCCCTCCGGCCGTGTCACCTCGATCCGGATCGACGGCTCGGATCGACACGCCGTGACACGGGTCGGTACCACAGGCCAGTGGCGACTGCGACCCCGACTCGCCACCGGTCGTGTCTGACCGCAAAACAACTATGTCTGTTGCAGCCAAACCCGATTTGGCTACCAAAACCTTATCTCTTTTCTGATTTAAGTCGATGCGTGTCTAATAATACTCGGAGGAAAACGACAGTTCGGAAATCGAGGCGGACGTTGCTCGCGTCTCTGGGGACGGCGGGCGCCGCGGCGCTGGCTGGCTGTGCCGGGGGCGGTGGCGGCGGTGAGTCGGATTCGTTGAATGCAGCGTGGTTGTACTTCTCCGAGGTGGGTGACCTCGGGTGGACGTACTCCCACGACCAGGGACGAAAGGCTGCCGCGGCGCAGCTCGATTATCTGGAGACGGATTACTCCGAGAGCGTCCCGGCCAACAGAGTCGAGCAGTCGGCCGTCCAGTACAGCGAGAACGGGTTCGACATCGTCTTCGGGGCGAGTGGGACGTTCACCGACGCGATGTCGGCCGCCGCCGAACGACGACCCGACGACGCCTTCCTCGTGGCCGGTGGGTTCCAGAAGGGCGAGGCGTTCAGTAACTTCATGTCGAAACTGTACCACGCCAGGTACCTCGTCGGCTACGCTTCGGGGATGGTCACCGAGACGGACCGGATCGGGTACGTCGCCGCGAACCCGGTTTCGAGCGTCTACCAGGAAGTGAACGGCTTCGCGTCGGGCGTGCAGGACGCCAACCCCGATGCGACGGTGTACCTACGCTTTTCCAACACGTGGTTCGACCCGCCGAAGGAAGGTGAGATCGCGCAGGCCCTCATCGACGACAGGGGCGTCGACGTGATGGCACAGCACCAGGACTCGCCGGCCGTGATGCGAACCGCCGCCGACAACGGGCTCTGGACGTCGGGGTACGCCGCGGACATGTCGGACTTCGGTGGCGACAAACACCTGATGGATCCGGTGTTCAAGTGGGAGAACGTCTTCGTCCCGATCATCGAGCAGGTCCGGAACGGGGAGTGGGACGCGGACTTCGTGTTTCCGGGCATCGACGACGAGGCCGCGGACATCACCGAACCCAGTTCGGGTGTCCCCGACGACGTCGTGAGCGAGGTGACTTCGATCAAAGAGGAGATGACCGCGGACGACCCCGACAGCGTCGTCTGGGAGGGCTCCACGTTCGTCGACTGGTCGGACGAAGAACTCCTGTTCAGCGTCGACTCGGTCGACTTCGACAACGTCGAGGGGAGACAGCTGTGACGCCGCGTCGGTGGTGAGACACACGAACACGGAAGCGTGTGGTGCGTGGTGTGGCTCAGGTGTGCTTTCGATGTGCGCGTTCGGCCAGCTGTGGGAACGCCTCGCGGGCCCGGTTCTTGACGCTCTCGGCGTCTACTGTCGTGATCTCGCCACCGTCTAGCAGCACCTCTCCGTCGACCATGGTGAACTGGACGTCGCTGCCCGTGGCCGCGTAGACGAGGTGTGAGAAGGCGTCGTGCATCGGAATCGTCCGCGCGTCGTCGCTCGCGAGACCGATCACGTCCGCGGCCCACCCTTCTTCGAGTTTGCCGGTCTTCTCGAACCCGATCGCCTCGGCCCCGTTGACCGTCGCCATCTCGAAGACGGTTTCGGCCGGCAGCATCGTCGGATCTCGTTTGTCGATCTTCTGTAAGAGTGTCGCCTGTCGCACGTCGACGAAGGGGTCCATCGTGTTGTTCACCGGTGCCCCGTCGTTCCCCACGGCGACGTTGATCCCCCTGTCGAGATAGTCGACGACCGGCGCGATCCCGGCCCCGATCTTCATATTCGAACTCGGACAGTAACAGACGTGCGTGCCGGTCTCCGCGAGTATCTCGCGTTCCCGCTCGCTCGTCAGAATGACGTGTGCCAGGACGACGTCCGAACCGGTCAGTCCGACCTCGTGTAACCACTCGATGTCCCTGGTTCCGTAGGTCTCGTCGACGAACTCGACGACCCCCTCGTTCTCGCTCGCGTGTGTGTGGATCCGGACCTTCTCCTCCCGGTCGGCCAGTTCGCGTGCCCCACGGAGACACTCCTCCGTACACGTGGGCGTGAAGCGTGGCGTCACCGCGTATCGAATCCGGTCGTCGAACGACCGGTGGTACCGCTCCAGCAGTCGCTCGGATTCGGCGAGGGCCTCGCCGGTACTGGTCAACAGCCCCTCGGGGGACTCGCGGTCCATCATCACGTTCCCGATGGCCGCTTTGATGCCGATCTCGCCGGCCGCCTCGAACGCCCCGTCGGAGTGGTCGACCGTGAGGTGGTCGATACAGCACGTCGTCCCGTTCTCGATCAACTCGATGTACGTCAACGTCGAGGCGAGTTCCAGTTCCGCCGCCGTCATCTCCGCCTCGATGGGGAGGATGTACTCCTCCAGCCACTCGAAGAGGTCCGTGTCGTCGGCGAGGCCACGGCCCGGGACCTGCACCGAATGGACGTGAGACTGGACGATGCCCGGCGCGACGATGTCGAAGTCTCGCCGTTCGTGGGACGGGTACTGCTCGACCAGTTCGTCCGCCGGCCCCACCGCTTCGATCCGATCGTCCGCGACGACGACCGCGCCACGCTCTACGACCGTCGTCGAGTCCCGAACGACCGTTCCGGTCAGTAACATAGACATCCATACTATTTTTTCCGAGATAACCCTAACGGACAGCAGAATATATCGCTGACTGTGCCCGAACGTCCAACACCGGCCGACGACAGTGCTGGCACACGCCACATCGTCAGCCCTCGGCGGGACCCACACAGACTCATCCGGAGCGATCGGATACTGTGTCCACGATTGTGTGAAACACTCGGTTCTGTCCGGTGAGGTTCGAAATACCCGGCAATAATTGTCCAATTGGACCGGGGTTATACAACAGGTGACGCTACTGGCGTGCACTCCCTGCCGACCACTGGCGGGGGAGGAACTCGACACGATGGCCCGTACTGACACAATCGACGTAGCCCTGGGAGAGCAGCCGGCCGACCTCGTCGTCACGGACGCGGAGGTGATAGACGTCCACACTCGGGAAATCAGGAGTGGTGGCGTCGCAGTCGTCGGCGACCGAATCGCCTACGTGGGAGCGGAGGCCAGCGAGATGATCGGCGAGGAGACGACCGTTCTCGACGCTGACGGACGCTATCTGTCTCCCGGATTCATCGACGCGCACATCCACGTCGAGAGCACGCTGTTGACGCCGACGGAATTCACGAAGGCCGTGTTACAGCACGGGACGACCGCGGTAGCGACGGATCTGATGGAAGTGACCATCGTCTCCGGCGTCGACGGACTGGAGGAGATCCTCGACGAGTGCCGCCAACTCCCGCTTGGGTTTTTCTACATGGTTCCGTCGTTCATGGAGGAGGGTGACGTCCAGACGGTCGGGGGCAAACTCGAACCCGAGCTCGTGAACGAACTGATCGACCTCCCGGAAGCGATGGGTCTTGCCGAAGTCCTGGTCCCGCCAGTGCTGGACGAGAACCCCGTCGTCACGGAGATGATCGAGACGGCCATCGAGAAGAACAAGACCCGAGAGGGTCACTCACCCGATACGTACGGTCGGGAACTGCAGGCCTACGTGGGTGCGGGTGCCACGTCCGACCACGAGTCGACGAACGTCGACGAGGCACTCGGCAAGCTCCGTGCGGGACAGTGGGTGTACATGCGCGAGGGGTCGGCGTCGACGGACCTGGAATCGGTCGTCGAGATGGTCACCGAACGCGATATCGACACGCGTCGCGTCGGGATGATCAGCGACGACATCGACGCCCTCCACATCGACGAGAAGGGACACATGGACCACAAGATCCGTCTCGCAGTCGATGCGGGCGTCGACCCCGTCGAAGCGATCCAGATGGCGACGATCAACCCCGCCGAGGGGATGCGTATCGACGAGGACTACGGCAGTATCGCCCCGGGGAAGTTCGCCGACCTCGTCCTGCTCGAGGGCGAACTCGCGGACTGTGCCGTCTCTAGCGTCGTCGCCAAAGGGGAGTTGCTGTACGACTCGGGCGAACTGACGGGCGAATTGCCGTCGGTCGACTACTCGGAGACCCTCCGAGATACGGTCGACGTCGGTGGCGAACTGCACCCTGACGAGTTCACCGTCACCGTCGACGAGTCGGCGACGGAGGCTCGCGTCAACGTGCTGGGTGCCTCCGGATCGACGCTCCTGAAGGAGGCCCAGGAGGCGACACTGCCGGTCGTCGACTCCGTCGTTCGCGCCGACCCGGACGACGACGTGTTGCACATCGCTTCCGTCGACCGGTACGAGGCGAGCGGACGTGTCGGGACCGGCTTCGTCTCCGGGTTCGGTCTCGATACGGGTGCGTTCGCGACGTCGGTCGGCCACGATCACCACAACGTCACCGTCGTCGGGGCGTCGCCCGACGAGATGGCCGTAGCCGCCAACCGTGTCGCGGAGCTGGAGGGCGGGCTGGTCGTCGTACGCGACGGCGAGGTGGCTGCGGAGCTTCGGCTCCCGGTCTGTGGGCTCTTGAGCCCTGAACCCATCGACGCCGTCACCGACCGCCTGGACGAGATGAACCGACTCCTCGACGAGATGGGCTGTGAGATGGCGAGCCCGTTCATGTCGCTCTCTTTCGTCACGCTCATCTACATCCCCGCGTACGGGATCACCGACTACGGACTGGTCGAAGCCGACGGTTTCGACGTCGTCGACCCCGTCGTTGAAACGACGTGAAGTCGGACGGTCCGGAGACGGTGTCGACGAGAGCGGGCTGGTTTTCGGGCGTTCTGCCGGGAGATGTGTGCGCGCCAAATCGATTGTGTCGCGGGTAGGCTTATTCCCCGCGGGCGGGGACGCTCGGTATGGACGTCGTCATCCGAGACGCGACTGTGCGAGACGAGTCGCAGCCGGTCGACATCGGTATCGAGGGCGAATACGTCGAGTCGGTTCGCCCGGACATAGCGGCCACGGCACCGGTCGAGATCGACGCCGGCGGGGGGCTCGTCCTCCCGTCGTTCGTCGACGCCCACTCGCATCTGGACAAGGCCTTTTTCACCGACCTCGCCGATCCGCCGACGGACGGGACGCTTCCGGAACTGATAGAACTGACTGGGCAGATCAAACGGGATCTCACCGTCGCCGACGTCCGGGAACGGATCGAGCGGGCGACCCGCGCCGCCGTCGCGAACGGCACCACGAAGATCCGAACCCACCTCGACGTCGGCGCCGTGTGGGAACACAGGAGTCTCGAGGCCGCACTCGACGCCAAAGCGGAGCTCTCGGATATCGCGGACATCCAGACGGTCGCTATGCCCCTCGTCCTGAGCGGGGAGCCAAATGGGCTGACGGAAGCGGACATCGATCGCCTGGAGACGGCACTGGAGATGGGTGTCGACGCCGTCGGTGGCGAGCCAAACAAGGAGGACACGGCGGAGCTCGAACGAACGACCATCGACGCGTACTTCAGACTGGCCCAGGCCTACGACGCCGAAATCGACCTCCACGCGGACGGTCTCAACTCGACCACGGCTCGGACTGCCGAGTACATCGCGCGGAAGACGATCGACGAGGGGATGGAGGGCCGCGTCCAGGTCGGCCACGTCAGTGCGCTCTCGTACTACGACGAGTGGCATCGCCGCGACGTGATCGACCTGTTCGAGCGAGCCGAACTCGACGTGGTCACGACGCCGAAGGAGGACCAGATCGTCGCCGACCACGACACCACGGCGGTGACCGAACTGTTCGACGCAGGTGTCACGCTCTCCGTCGGCCACAACAACATCGCCGGGACGATCAGTCCCTTCGGGAGCCTGGACATGCTCGAACCCGCCTGGTTGCTGGCCCACGTCGTCGGGATGCGAACCCCGGCCGACGTCGGCCGGCTCCTCGACAGCGTCACGCACAACCCCGCGAGTGCACTGGGACTCGACGCGTACGGGCTCGCACCCGGATGCAAGGCAGACCTCACGGTCTGTGTGGAGTCGGACCCGATGGAACTGTTGCGGACGCGTCGCCCCCGTCCGGTGGTTCTCAAAGACGGTGTCGTCGTCGCCTCGTCGTCGACCACGACGACCGTCGGTTCCGATCGTGAACACGAACTCTGAACGGACCCACGGGACAGACGGCACGCTGGTGTGTGGTCGACGAACACGAATCCGCCCGGGAGTTCGATGGTGGACAAGAGTGGTGGACCTCCCGGGTCGGCCCGCGTCTCGAACGGCGATAGTTTCTCAGCTACTCGGTACCGACCCCTCCACGCCCTCCACGTAACTGCCGACGTCCGAGAACAGTTCGGCGTCGCTCCAGCCCTCGAACTTCGTGCCAGTCCAGACGCTCCGCTCGCCGTTCTCGATCTCGGAGCGTTTCGTCTCGACGTCGCTCACGACGTCGTCGGGGACTTTCGGCCCGAAGTCGTCGATGTCGACGATGTCTGTTTCGAGGCCGCCCCACAGCGAATCCGACGACCATTCGCCGTTGCGAACGTCCTTTGCAGATTGCTTGTAGAACGGTGCCCAGTTGTTGATCTGGGCCGTGGCATAGTACTCGCCGGCCTGGTCGGCCATCGAGGTGTTCACGCCGAAGTTGAACGCCTCTCGCTCGGTGGCGGCCTGAAGCGCCGCAGGCGTCACCATGTTGCTCCCGATGGCGTCTGCGCCTTCGTCGGCGATCGCGTTCACGGCCTGTCTGGCCCCCGAGGGGTCGGCCCACCCGTTCAGCCAGCGGACCTTCGTCGTCGCGTCCTCGTTGACCGTCCGAGCACCGAGCGTGAACGCGTTGATCTGACGGATGATCTGTGGGATCGGAATCGGGACGACCATGCCGAGCGTATCGGACTCGGTGAGGTGGCCGGCGGCGACGCCGCAGAGGTACCACCCCTGGTAGAACTTGCCCATGTACCGTCCCATGTTCTCCGCGGTCTCGAACCCGTTGCAGTGCTCGAAGGTGACGTCGGGATACTCCTCGGCCACCTGGAGCATCGGATCCTGGTATTCGGTCGTACACCCGTAGACGATGTCGTATCCCGAGCTCGCGTACTGCTCGAAGACCGACCGGACCTCGTTACCCGGGACGCCGTCGGAGTACTCCGTCGTGATCCAGTCGAACGAGTCGTCCATCGCCTGGCGACCGTTCTCGTGTGCCCTGGCCCAGCCGACGTCGCCGAGGCTCGTCTGGTAGACGAACGCCGCCTGCAACTGATCGCTATCCCCGCCACCGCCGCCGGACAGCTGCGAACACCCGGCCAGTCCCAACGCACCGAGTACGCCGGCCGACCTGATCGCGTTCCGCCTCGTTAGCTTTTTTCTACTCATTCGTTGCACTATATGGGATTAGTTGCCAGCTATCTTCGCTCATGTCTCTATCTTCTCCACATTCGCAACGATATTCGGAGATACATAAAAATATCTCAATTTGCTTTGTTTCCGGCCGAGACACATCCTGAGCCACTCGTTCTGACGCACAATGGCCACAAATGTGCGAACACTTGCCCAGACGGAGGTGAGAACGAGTGCCACGTGTGTGCGGTGACGAGACAGTGGAAGGCGAGACAGATCGGTGGTGGAGATGGAGGCTGGAGGGTGGCGAATTGGTGCGAGGATCTTTGCTTTTTGCGATCAAACGTGGATGTTTGATTTGGTTTCTTGCTCCCCGGCACGCTTTTGTACAGGATCACCGAAACGAACGCTATACGATGAGTACGCAAACGGTCGAGACGTTCGACGATATCGAGACAGTCGTCGATCTGGACTTTCATCTGGTGGAAAACGAGGAAGACGTGGTACCGTATCTGGAGGAGCCGTTCCAGGGACTGGTGACCCGTCCCGACGTCGAAGCGCCGAACAACTACAACATGACCAAGTTCTTCCTCGACGGGGTCGGCGGCGACATCGGGCCCGACGCCGCGGCCACACCGGCGGAGATCAAGGCGGTCATGGAAGAGCTCGGAATCGACCGCGCGACGTTGAATCCGGGTCTCAACCTCAACCTGGTGACGGTCCCGCACGACCGGTACGCCGTCGCACTGGCGAGCGCATACAACGAGTGGGTCACCGAGACGTTCCTCGACAGCGCAGAGGGGATGTACGGGACGATCCGGATCTGTCTCCGAGACCCCCAGCGCGCGGTCGCGGAGATCGAGAAGTGGCAGGATACCGACGAGATCGTCGGTGTCATGCTGGGCCCGCCGGGCTTCCGGAACCCGCTGGGCCACCCGCGGTTCGATCCGGTCTACGAGGCCCTCGAAGCGGCCGGGCTGCCGCTGTTGATCCACAACTCGGTCCTGTCGCTCCAGCACGTGTTCCCCGGTCAGTTCGAGGGCATCAACACGTTCCTGGAGGCACGGGCCGTCGGCCATCCGATGGGGCAGATGCTCCACCTGGCACGGCTGATCGTGAGCGGCGTCCCGGAACGGTACCCCGACCTCGATTTCGTGATTCAGGAGTCCGGACTGGGCTGGATTCCCTACCTGATGCGGAGACTCGATTACTACTACTCCGCCCGTCGCGAGGACGCGCCGTACCTCGAGAAGCCGCCGAGTGAGTACGTCGACCGGAGTTTCTACTTCACGACACAGCCGATCGAGGGGGCCGAGGATCCGGAGTACGTTCAGCAGGTGATCGAGTGGATCGGTCCCGACAACGTCATGTTCGCCTCGGACTATCCTCACTCGGATTTCGACAACTCGAACGCGCTGTACAAAGCGCTTCGGAGCGGATTCGAGCCGGCACAGATCGAGAACATCTACGGCGGTACTGCGCTGGAGGTCCTCGATTACTGACCCATGTCTCGCTCCGACTCCGGGGAGAGCGACCTCCCCCAGAACGCACACCACGTCGGCTCCGAAGCGGAACTGGAGAGTGGTGAGTCGATCCTCGCCGAAGTCGACGGGATCGAAATAGCGGTCTACCACACCGAGGACGGCTATTTCGCCATCAGCAACTTCTGTGTCCACCAGGGCGGCCCCCTCTGTGAAGGACCTGTCACTGGCACGCTCAGCCAGGACGACGACGGGAAACTGTGTTACGACGAGGGGACACAGGTCGTGCGCTGTCCCTGGCACGGCTGGGAGTTCGACGTCGAGACCGGCGAACACCTCTCGCGGCCGGAGTACAGCCAGCCGACCTACGACGTCCTCGTCCGGGACGGAGAAGTGTACGTCCGCTGGTGAGGTCCGGATGACCCAGACCGACCCGGAGAGCGACGACGAGTCGAGACCGAGGTGGTGGCAGCGGGCGGTCGATCACTTCGAGGCCCACGATCTCGTCCCGTACCAGCCGCCGCGGTTCGAGGACGGGACGCTCAAGCACACCGTCGAAGCCGAACTCGAGCGGCGCTTCGGCGTGACGATCACGCTCCGGTGTAAGAACGCCGACGTCGGCGACGACTGGACGGTACTGGTCGACGGTCGCCCCGTCGGGACCGTCGGTCGCTACCGGAGTCGTGACGGCTACACCGTGTACGAGATCGAACCCGACGAGTTCCGCGATCTGATCCGGAGCGCCGTCCACGACGAGTGAGTCGGTCGTCGGTCGTGGCGACAGGGACTGGGCTCAGGCGATGTTCGCTCTGTCGACGAGGTCTTCTGCGGTAGCCGTCGCGTCCGCCAGGAACGCCTGGAGTGACCCGTCCAGGGTCAGTATCTCCCGATCCTCGAGGAGAACGGTGCCGCCACAGAGCACCGTCTCGACCTCCGCGCCGCTGGCACCGTACACGAGCGCGTGGACGGGGTCGGGTGAGGGCGTGAGGTGCGGTCTGTCGAGGTCGACGACCGCGATGTCGGCCTGTTTACCGACCTCGATCGATCCGAGGTCGTCTGCCCGGCCGATCGCCGCGGCGGCGTCACGCGTCACCATGTCGAACGCCTGCTGTGCCGAGACGACACCCGAATCGCGATGGTAGCCCTTGTGTGTGGTCGCGACGGCGCCCGCGTCGGACAGCGGGTTGATCGTGTCGTTCAGGATCGAATTGTCGGTGCCGATCCCGACGGTCACGTCGTGTGCGAGCATCGACGTGACCGGCGCGAACCCCGTCGCGATCCGCATGTTCGCACGGAAGTTGTGGACGACCGGGGTGTTCGTCTGTGCCAACAGTCGCACGTCACGTTCGTTGGTCTGGACACAGTGACCCAGCAGCGCTCGCTCACCGAGGTACCCGACGTTGCGGAGGTACTCGATGCTGGAGAGGGCACCACGCTCGCTCACTTCGGCCTCTGCCTCCGCGACGTGTGCAGTCGTCATCACGTCGTACTTTTCGGACAGACGGTAGGACCCGCGCAGGGCCTCCGGCGTCGTCGTCGCCAGTGTCGCGGGTGCCGGCCAGACCGACTGTCCGTCCTCGGGCGCGTGGTAGGTCTCGATCAGCGATTCGACGTCGTCCAGGGCCGCGTCCGTGTCGACGACGAGCGCGTCCGGGCCCGGATGGGTCGAGCCGGCGTCACGGGCGGTGATCTCGTCGAACATGCGCTGGAATCCCTCGTCGACGGGGAGGTCCCTGATCCCGGCGCCGTAGATGTTCCTGACGCCCAGCTCGTCGTAGACGGCGAGCTTCCGTCTGGTCGGTTCGAGGTCGTCCCAATTCAGAGCGGTGTCGTTCTCGACGAACGTCGTCGTCCCCGAGCGGATCGCCTCGACACAGTAGAGTCGGGCCGCCGTCGCGTAGTCGTCGGGGTCCATCTCGAACAGCGCGGCCTGCTTCACGTTGAACAGCCAGTCGTACAGTCCTCGATCCTGGTCGAAGGATCCCCGGAGCAAGATGTCCGAGACGTGCGTGTGCGCGTTGATCAGTCCCGGAACGATCGCGCCGCCCGCGGCGTCGATCACGCGATCGGGAGCCGTCTCTGCTTCGAGGCGCTCCGCCGGCCCGACGGCCGAGATGCGGTCGTCCGTCACGGCGACCGCGCCGTCGGGGACGAGTTGTCTGTCCACGTTCTGCGTGACGACGACGCCGTTCGTTATCAGTAGGTCAGTCATGGTCTGAGGGGTTCGACTGCCGCTCGTCCGAACCTCGGGTGTGAACGCCGCTATCTCGGGGGCGACAGGGACGTCCCGGGTCGGCGGTTGCCCCTGCCATCAGATAAAGACTCTGGGGCAAAAGCGGCGGCACACGTGTGTCGAACTGACCCGACGCAGACCGCTGTCTTCGCCCTTCCGCCCAGCCCCCTCGTTTTCACACATTCTACGTCTTTTGGCCCAAAATGTGGGAAAGACGTATGACACATGGGCCGGTACCTCTACTAAATGGCAACGATTCGCGTCCGAGATTGGACGAAAGAGAAAATCAACGAGATCCGGGACGCCGAGTCGCACTCGTCACACGATTCGGTCATCAAGTCGCTGTTGAAAGACCGTGAACTCGCGAAGTTCGCTGGCGAGAGCGCCGAGCCCGCTGGAGAGGCGCCATCGATCGGTCGAGACCGCACGGCGGACAGGGCGATCGAGGAAATGGCCGTCGTGGACGAGCTGTCGGTGCCGGACAACGGCGTATTGTTCCTCTGGTGTCCGAACTGCGCGATGGAGATCGCGCACATGAACGTGGACGGTGAGATGAACGTCTCCGTGCTGGAGATGGACTGCCCGCACTGTCTCACGAACCTCGATCAACACGCCATCGTCTCCATCGACATCGGTTACCCGCTGGAGCGAAAGCTCGTCGAGGACGGGCTCCAGGCGGACATGAAGACCTGTGTCGTCGACTACTGGGACCGGACGCTCCGGACCCGTGCCGAAAACACCACCGACGAGGGGGTCGGTATCGAACAGCTCGTCTGGCAGTTCGGACGGTACGCACGGGAGTTCGCGTGGGAGTGGCCGACCGAGGTGCCCGCAGTCGGGTTCGAGGCCGGGAACACGTACCGGAACACGATGACCGACGGGTACATCGACGTCGTCGAACCGGTCACCGGGAACCGGAACGCGCTCAACTCGTTCGAGGTCAAGCGCTACGGTCTCGACACCGACCCCGCCGACGTCGAACCGGAGATCATGGACAGCAGTACGATCGTCGATCTCATCGTGACCCGGAGCCTGCTGCTCGAAGTCCAGTCCGCACCGTCGATCGAGCGACCCGATAGCGGGTCGGAGCAGTCAGAGTAGATCGACCCGGGAGTCACTCGAACTCACTCGGCTCGACCCCGACCGGCGACCGGGAGTGGATCGGTCCCGCACGCTCGGTCAGGTGGTTCGGCGACCGGTCGTGGTGGACCGCCGTCACTTCCGCGACGATGCTCTGTGCGACGTGCAAGGGAGTCCCACCCCCGAGGTCGAGCCCGACCGGGGTGTACACACGGTCGAGTTCGTCGTCGGTGAGGTGGTGGCCGTCCTCCGCCAGGGCGGATCGCAACTCCTCGAATCGTTTCCGTGGTCCGAGCAGTCCAACGTACTCGGTCGGCGCGTCGAGCACCTCCGTGAGCGCGATGCGGTCGTCGACGAAGTTGTGGGTCATCAGGACTGCGTAGGTCTCGGCGTCGAACGAGACTACGTCCCGGAGGTCGGCCGGTGAGGTGGAGACCACCCGGTCTGCGGCCGGGAACCGGTCGGCCGTCGCGGCTCCACCCCGGAACGTGACGACGGTCACCCGGAAACCGACCTCCGACGCCGATCGCGCGACCGGAGCGACGTCGCGGCCACTGCCGAAGACGACCAGTTCGGGCGGTGCGGTCACGCAGTCGACGAAAATATCGATGTCGTCGCCTTCGTACCGTACGGAGACGGTGTCGGACGCATCCGCCGACAGCAGTCTGTTCGTGGGTCCCTCGAGCGCTGTCAGGAGTTCGTCGGGCCAGTCGGTGTCCTGGAGACACGGGCCGCTGGCTCCCGACTCGGCGGGGAACACGACGGTTCGATCACCACGTTCGACAGGTGTCCCGTCGCCGTCGACGACTGTCAGGACGACGGTGTCTTTGCCACTCTGGTACGCCTCGACCACTGGACGATAACTCTCCGCGAGCGGTTCGAGCAGGACGTCGATCACGCCGTTACAGCCCACGCCGAGACCCCAGACGTCGTCGCCGGCGGTCAGGTCGAACCGTTCGACCCGTGGCTGTCCACAGTCGAGTACCTCTCGGGCCAGCGCGACGATTTCGTCTTCCAGACAGCCGGCGGTGACGGCACCCACACCGTCGCCGTCCCCGATGACCATCTTCGCCCCGGGTCGGCGATAGGCACTCCCCTCGACGGCGACGACCGTGGCGAGGACGGCCCTGTCCCCGTCGAGCGCTTCGCCGACGTTCGCCATCACGTCGGTCTCGGGAGCGCTCCAGCCGCCGACGGTCACACCAACCACCTCCCGCTCGCACGCCCCGGTACCGTCGCTCGTGGGACACGACGGGCCGTCGGACTCCGGTCGGCTCCAACGGTCGTCGCATTTGGACTGGCGTGGTGGCCCCGTCTCATGCGGGCACGTCGACGCCGGCGCGCTCGGCCGCAGTTTCGAGCGCCTGCTCGGTATACGTCGGGAGCAGGTCCGCGCGATACGCCGCCGACGCCTGATCGTCGTCGATCATCGCCTCGGTGTCGATGCCGTCGAGAGCCCGACTCGCCGCGGTTTCGATGGTGTCCCCGTCGAGTCGCTCGCCACGGAGGGTGTCCTCGACAGGTTCGAGGCCCACGCCGCGCTCCGTCACGCCGTTGGCCGCGACACGGATCGCCGAGACCCGGTCCCCCTCGACGGTCATCCGCGCCGCGACGCCGAGCAGACTGTACCGCATGGTCACGCTCTGCTGTTTCACGTACGCGCCGCCCGTCTCCCCGGTCGAAGCCGGGATTTCGACCGTCGTGAGGAGTTCGTCGGCGGCGAGGTCGGTCGCAGGGTTCGGCGCGAAAAAGTCCGCCGCGGCGATCCGTCGCTCGCTGTGGGGGCCCACGGTGACGATCGTCGCGTCGCTGGCGATGATCGCTGCCGACAGGTCCGACACCCGAACCGGATGCGCGAGGTTGCCGCCGATCGTTCCGCGGTTGCGGACCTGTTCGTCGCCGATCACGCTGACCGCCTCGGCCACCGCCGTGGCGGCGTCCCTGAGTCGCGCCGCGTCTTGCAGTTCCGCGTACGTCGTCACCGCACCGATCTCGACGACGTCATCGGTCACCTCGATACCGCGGATGGCGTCGATTTCGCTGATATCGACGACGACGTCGGGGTCGGCCGCCTCGTTCGTGATCGCCGGCAGGAGGCTGTGCCCACCCGCCAGCAGCTCGGCGTCGGGATGGTCTACCAGCAAGTCCAGCGCGTGGTCGACGCTCTCGGCGCTCAGGTACTCGTAGGTCCCTGGATGCATCACGCACCAGCCCCGTTCGCTACGCCCCTGTCTGGGCAGTCTCCATCTGACATATCCGTCTGGTAGCCGTCGATTATGATCAACCCTTCGTCAAACACACCGCTACCACGCTGAAACACGCGTTTGTCGGGTGTGTGCCTACTCGTGCCACGGCAATGTGTGCCCGCTCTGGCCACGGCCACGGGACCGACCTGTTATTACTCTGGTCCGCGTCAGTTTCACGCTGTGTCACTGGAGTTCGAGTTCGTGACGCCGACAACCACCGGCGTGCGTCGAACGAGCCAGGCCGGCCCGCGGTCAGTTACCGATGACGAGGGGTGAACTCCCGGTCGTCGACCCGCCGTTCGACGGCAGCGATCAGCCGGCAGGTCGAGCCGAAGGGACCGTCGTCGGCGTCGTTCTCGCGGCTGGCACCAGCACCAGGTACGGGGCACGGAACAAACTCCTCACCGAGTGGGCGAGCGAGCCGATCGTTCGACACGCGGCGAGGACGGTCGAGCGATCCAGCCTCGACGCCACCGTGGTCGTCGTCGGCCACGACGCTGCGGCCGTCCGCGGTGCGGTCGAGGGCCGTGTCGACGCCGTCGTCCGGAACGAACGATACGCAGAGGGACAGGACACGTCGGTCGAACGGGGCGTCGAGGCGGCTCGTGATCGCGACGCCGATGCCGTGCTCTTCGCACTGGGAGACATGCCACGGGTCGCCGTCGAGAGTGTGAACCGTCTCGTCGCGGCGTACCACCACGGAGTCGGTGACGCGCTGGCGGTCGCACACCAGGGACAGCGCGGGAATCCAGTCATATTCGATAGTAAATACTTTCCTGCACTCTCGAACGTGAGTGGCGACGGCGGCGGCCGGCAGATCCTCCTCGCAGCCGACGAGTCCGCACTCGTCGAAACTGGCGACCCGGGCGTTCTCCTCGACGTCGATACCCCACAGCATCTCGAGGAACTGTGAACCGCCACGTCCTGTCAGCGCCGCGAGTTTCGAGCGACGCTCGCAGGGACATCCGGATTGCACGAGAGTCGACCTCGAAGATGGTCAGTCGGGACACGAGACGCGTCGAGGAGAGATACAGCGTGGTGGAACCCGAGGTAGGCGAATCCCTCGAAGAGCCCTCGAACGAAGGCCCCGAGGACGGCACCGACGGCAAGCGCTGGGGATCGTCGGTCCGCCGTCGGAGGGTGGCGGGGCGACCCCGACCGACCCCGATGGCGACGGCCTCTACGAGGACCTCAACGGCAACGGCACGGTCGATTACGACGACGTGGTCGGACTGTACGACGCTGTCCGATCGGTTCGAGCGGTCTGTGCCACCTGTGAGCCGGTCCGATGCGGGTGAGCAGCGGACCTGCAGTCGGACGCGGTCGGGGCCGGACAGCCCCCGTTTCGCCCGTCCCTCGATCCGCCGGACGAACGGACTCCGCCGCGGTTTCGTGAGGATCCCTCGCAGCGGATCGATATGTGGCAGTTCACCGAGGGGGCGTCGGCTGTTTCGAAATTGGCGCCAAAAATATTATTTTTGACACAGATGGATTCGCTCTCAGAATCCTGAAAACGAGTGTCTCTGTATCCGTACGTCGGGGAATATATATTATGTATACGAGGTGCGATACCTTTTTTGTGATACGGGAGTAAGTGGCACACATGAAAAATCCCCGTGTGATGGGCATCCCGCCACTGGTGCTGGGGCTGCTGATGTTGCAGTCGTCCGCCAGTGGCCTCCTCGGGGCATCGTACACGCTGGCGGATCTCTCCTGGCTCATGAACGTTCCCGGGGCGGTATTCGGACTCGCGGCGACGGTCGTCGGCATCGCGCTCGTGCTGCAACTGGATCAGTACGTCATGGGTCGAGCCGACGGGTGAGGTCGCCGAGTACCCGCGATACGGGACGGAAGTTTCGGTTTCGTTGGACTCCGATGCCCGCGCCGTGCCCAGAAGGGACAGTCCATCGAGGGCCGACTGATCCCGGAGACCGAGAGCGTACCGAACAGTACCCACACACCACGGTAGACCGCTCCTGTACACGTCGGATCGGTACACACCACCTGCAAGGTGCTATCGAAGTGGAGTCCCGCTGGCTCCGTCACGAAAGACGCGAGGTGAAACGGCCGGCTCGGATCGAACCCGTTGCCCCACCCGATCCAGAGGACCGGAACACTGCAGACCAGCGACAGCGCGGCCAACGCCGTTCTGCGGGTCGCGTCGGTAGCTACGCGTCGTATCGTCGGTGGATCAGTGTCTCACGTGGTGGTTTCGAGCGCTTCGATCAGGCGATCCGTGCCGAACAGGACGGCGCCCGTGAGGATGGTAAGGCCCAGGAGCACGGCACCAGTCCTGAGGAGGCGACCGTCCGAGAGTTGCGTCCCGGCGTAGGCGATGACGAGAAACGAGGGGCCGCGGCCGAAGAGGACGAGCGCGAGGAACGTGGGCGGGTCGATCTCCGAGAGGCCAGCGACGAAACAGAGGATGTCGTCCGGGAAGGTCGGCAGGAGAAACAGGACGAAGAGACCCGGCACGCCGGTGCGGTCGAGAAATCGATCCCACCTGTCGAGGGTATCCTCGGTGAGCACGCGCTCGACGTACGGACGGCCGTACAGTCGTGACGCGCCGAAGACCACGGCACTCCCGATGACGACACCGACGATCGTGTAGAGGGTGCCAGGGAGCGTCCCGAAGAGATAGCCAGCGACGCCCGCCAGTATCTGACCCGGAACGGGAGCGACGACGACCTGCACTGCCTGCACCGTCGCGAAGACGACCGGTGTGAACGGACCGTAGCTCCGGAGCGTCGCTCGCAACCACGCCGGGTCGGTCACCTGCGGGAAAACGGCCGTGACGAGTAGCGTGACGGCGGCCAGTGCGAAGCCGAGCGCTCCACTCCGCACCAGCGTCCCGCGACGAGCGGCGGCCGACACGAAGACGCTACCGGATTCGTCGTCCGCAGGTTCACCTGCTTCGGCAGGCGCCGTTCCGTTCGCGGTGTCCTCAGCAGCCATCCATCCAGGAGAGGGTCGTTCCAGGTGGTTCTAGCCCGAAGGCCCCCAGTGGCAGATACGGAGCGGGGACCGCGTGTGAGGCAGGTCGAGGCCCGAGGTTGCGACCCCTGCACCAGCTGTGGGTCGCCCCTCTCGACGGAAGTCCGCCCCTCATAGAAAGCCAAACTCCAGTGCGAGGGCCAAGAGCGCCGCAGCTCCCCCCAGGCAGGCCGCGAGTCCGTGTCCGATGTCGGTCTTGTACGATTTGTAGTTCGAGACCATGAGCGGACAGACGGCGAGAGTCAGGAGGCCAGCGACCCACCCGTTCCAGGGTCCGACGAACAGTGTGAGGAAGTAGTTGGCGACGACCACGAGGTTCGTGTGGACTACCGTCGTCCCGTGATAGTAGCTCGCGCCCTGGTCAGTCCCGAAGCCCTCGCTGTTGTGTCTGATCAGCCGGAGTCCGCCGAACGCGATGACGGCGAATCCGACCACGAGACTGGCGAGAACGTTGGGCGCGACGAAGACGTGATACAGGAGCGCGGCCGTGACGAGGTAGACGAAGACGTCGATGAACGAGTCGACCTGCCGCCCGAACGGTGAGCCGGTCCCGGTTCGACGGGCGTACCAGCCGTCGGCCTTGTCGAGCCCGAATGCCGCCAGCATGGACAGAATCGCCCAGTTCGCCTCGCCACGCAACAACAGGAGTGCGCTGGCCCACGCGGCGAACAGCGCACCCAGGCTGATGTAGTCCGCGCCGGACAGCGTGGTCACGATATTCGTCCGCTCCGCCGCCTCGGTGACCCGACGGGAGGCCGGGTCGAGCCGACGCTTCGCGCCCTGTATCGCCTCCCTGAGTTCCTCTGTCATCTTCGCCCGTCAGTTCCGTCGTCAAACAAATAAAACTTGGCTAAAATATTTACTATTTTTGTATCTATATATCTACAGAGTCCGCTGGAACGGGCGGGTGCTTCCGAATCCAGGCAGTGGCCGGTCTCAGGGGCGTGGCGCGGCCTTCTGGAGAGCGGCTTCGGCGATGTTGCCGCCGTAGTCTGCGGTTCGGCCGATCGAGTCGACGACCAGGCCGATGGCCTGTGCGTTCTGGGAGTCGTGGTCGTGGACGGCTTCGGAGATCTCGCGTGCGCGTTCGTCGACAGAAGCGACCGTCGACCGGGCGTCGTTTGCGAGTCGGTGTGCGTCGGCTGGGTCCGATTCGAGGAGGGCGTCGATCGCCACGTCGGGAACCTCCACGGACATCTCGTGGATGTCGGTCAACTCGGTTGCGAGGTCCTGGTCGAGTTCGTCGATCTCCGTGGCGCGGTCGGCGATCTTCGTGGCGTGGTCCGCGATCCGTTCCAGTTGGCGGGCCCCGGTCTGGTAGTCGAAGCAGGTCTCCCGCGGGAGGCCGACCTCGGTGCTCGCGACCGGATTGCGGAGGATCGTCCGGAACACACGCGAGATCAGAAACCAGAGTCTGTCGACCTCGTCGTCACGGTCGACGACGTCCCTCGCGAGTTCGTCGTCGCCTTCGAGGACGGCCTCCATCGCGTCGTTCACCATCGCCAGCGAGAAGAGGCGCATCCGTGTGAGGGAGTTCTCGACGGAGAGTTCCGAGAGGTCCAGCAGGTCCCGGAGCACGATCTCGTCGGCCGATTTCGACGTGACTTCGAGGCCGACCAGATCCTGGGCGGCGTGTCGGATGATCCGGCTCTGTGCGGCGTCGAGCCGTGGCGCCTCCAGCGTGATGCGGTCGAATCCGCTGACGTACATCGTCATGACCGCACGGGTCAACTGCTCGCCCTCCAGTCCACTCACGTCCATCGAGCCCTCGATCTCGGTCGTGCCCGGATTCGGCGACAGCAGTAGCGCCTCGCCGTCGGAGTGGAATTTGACGACGCTCCCGGCACTGACGTCGTTCAGCTTGGCCCAGTCCTTGGGGAGCGATACCGTGTACGTCGACCCGCCCGTCACCTGGACTTTCCGCGTGACCATGGTACAGTCTGGGAGCGTCGTACGAATGAAAACCACTCAAATCTATATATTTATGCTATGTAGTACCATGAGTTGGCGGTGTGAGGTAGTTTCTCCTGCATCTCGATTCAAGTCGCCATATGCACGTTACTCGTCCGTCTCGTCCCCAATTCGATCGGCAGAGTAGATAGTGGATTCTATATAGGCCGGGTCCGTCTGCGTCCATGTGGTGCACCGACCGTTCATCTGTCGCGACTGCGGGCACGAAGCGGGTATTCGAGAGGCGACCGAAAACGGAACGTTGACCTGCCCGAACTGTCTGGGTGACAGTCTGTCTATCTAGCGTCCGGCTACTCCTTCGGTCCACGACGAAACGCCTCGAGACAGACAGAGCAGGGATGGGACGAATCGGACGTCGAATCCTCCGGCCATTCCGACGTGTCCCCTCGTCGACCCGGGTGTCGATCGATATAGCAATACGTGCGGGTAATAGCAACGTACTTTTGTGTCTGTTGCGGGGGTGAGGGTGTGTCGGTCGCCAGTCTGTTGGAGCGGCTTCACGGATCAGTCGGACGTCGCGGTGACAGCGAGACGGACGTCGCCATCGCCCGTCAGGGTGGTGTCAGCCACGCGGCGTTCACCGCTAGTGTGCTCACACGCCTGCTCTCGGACCTACCCGATTCCCATCGGATCGTCGGCCTCAACGGGACCTCCGGCGGTGCAGTGTCCGCGAGCGACTGGTAGTCCGGCGGCTCCCAGTTCGGGGCCCGAGGGCCGCCACAGGGAGCGCCGAATCCAACCGGAAGGAGACCGAACCACAGCTTCCTTCGGAGCCGAACGATGATGGGAATCGTGCCAGCGAACGGTCGTGTGCGACGGCGAGTCCGGGTAGTCGCGGGTCTACTTCTCGGTGGCGGCGCGCTGCTGGGCTATCTCTGGTTCGCCGGCTTTGGCGACATCGCCGTCAGACTCCGGGAGTTGGAGCCGGTGGTCGTCGCGCTGGTCGCTGTCCTCGTGATCGCCGAGGGAGCGGTCGACGGACTCGGGGTCTGGGCCTCGGTTCGGCCACTCGGTGACGGCCTCACTGGCCCCGAGAGCGTGCAGTTCGCCCTCGCGGGCGACTTCTTCGACATCGTCAGCCCCGCCGGCCCGGCGAGTTCCGAGCCGATCATGGCGCAGTTCGTCCACACGGCGACGGCCACGAACTACAGCGAAGCCCTCGGCGTGCGGAGCGTCGCGAAGTACGTGAAGTCTGCCGCGCAAGTCACGCTGTCGATCCTGCTCGCTCTCACCGTTCTCCAAGGGAACGCCACCGTCGGCCCGATCCTGCGTCCGCTCGGTATCGCCGGCGTCGCCATCGTCGGGCTCGGCATCCTCGTCGCCGTGGGCAGCACCGCCCTCAGCAGGGTGGCGATCTCGATCCTCACCCCGATCGCCCGCGTAATTCGGCGGTTCGTACCCTCGGTCGACCCAGACGAAGCGGGCGTGAGGGACGCAGTCGGGCGCTTTCGGCGTCGAGTCGGGGAGTTCCGAACGGTGCCGCTGCTCGTCGGGCTGATCGCCGTCGGTGGCATCCTCGAACAGACCATCGTGGCGGTCGCACTGTGGCTCCTGCTCTCGGATCTGGGCGTGGCGGTCGGGTTCGTCCCGATCCTGCTGATCGTCCCGCTCCCGCAGGTCGGGACGGTCGTCCCGATTCCGGCGAGTCTCGGCTCCTACGACGTCCTCCTCGCCGGCGCACTCGTCCTCACGACCGGGGCATCGGGACCGGTCGCGGCCAGTGCCGTCCTCCTCTTTCGCGGCCTCACCCTCGTGTTCGGGCTCGCGGCTGGCGGCTTCTGTGCGGCACAGCTTCGAGGGTGGGACGTTCGGCCCTGACTCGTCGTCGGCGGATGTTCGCGGCCGAGTCGGGTTTCGGGTATTGTGGGATCGCGAGTGCTATTGTGCACACATATCAATGGCTACAGTCCGGGAGGCCGTGTGTGTCGCATGGGCGGCACGACCGAGTGCAACCGGGTCGTTCTGATCACGATCGATTCGTTGCGACGAGACTGTCTCGACGAGATGCCGACGCTCCGATCGTTGGCCTCCGAGGGAGTCCACTTCCCGCAGGCCGTCGCGCACAGCAACTGGACCCCGCTCTCCTTTCCCTCCATACTCGGACCGGATCCGGTGTTCGTCCGCTCGAATGATCACGATCTCGGGACGCCGACACTGGCTGAACATCTCTCGAACCACGGCGTCGAGACGGTCGGCCTGAACGCCGCGAACGGCTTCCTGACCGAACACTGGGGGTACGATCGGGGATTCGACCAGTTCGAGTCGTTCCTGGACACGAACGGGCGCGTGAGCCAGTGGTTGGCGACGCACCCGACGACGCACGGGTGGGTTCAGCTGTTCGGGAGCGCCCTCCGCCGACCGTTCGCTCCGTCCGACGACCGCCACACGGTCGATACCTCGAATCTCCTCGACCTCGAAGACCGGTTGTGCGAGGTCCTTCGCCCGACCCGGGGCGAGCAGTTCGTCTGGGCGCACCTGATGGACACGCACACCCCGTACGTGCCGGCACCGCAGTACCTCTCGGACGATGCGAAGCCCTCCGTGGCGTCACAGCTCCTCCAGCAGGCGAACGCCAGTCTGGGGAATATCCTGGGGACAGCCGACATCTCATTGCTCAGGGACCGGTACCACGGCGCTGCTCGGCAGATCGACCGGAGTCTCGCCAGGATCGTCACGGTGCTTCGGGACCGCGGGCTGGCCGACGAGACCTGCCTCGTCGTGGCCGGCGATCACGGCGAGGAGTTCCTCGAACACGGACACACCGCCCACTATCCCAAACTCTACACGGAACTCCTCGAAGTACCGCTGGTCGTCCACCCGCCGGGCGGTGGTGGCAGCACCGTCGAGGCACCCGTCGGTCTCGAAGTGATTCCGGCGACCATCGCGGATCTGTTCGGGCTCGATCCGTCACCGTTCGAGGGAGCGAGCGTGCGTAGGGTGCTAGAGGGAGACGACGTCCAGCGAGACGGACCCGTCGTGTCCGTGACGGTGCGCGGTGAGTCGGTGACCACACAGCCGATTCCGCGCTCGCCGACCGACGGGTCGCTCCTGCTCTCTGCCCGTGACGAACGCTGGACGTACATCTATCACGACGGGACCGGCGAGCGCGAACTGTACGACAGGACTACCGATCCGGGCGAACAGGACCCACTCCCCCCGGACGAGATCGCGCCGTCGACGATCGACCGCCTCCACGACGCCGTCCAGACGCGTCTCGACCGGATCCACACGCCGACGGACCAGCGTGACGACCACGGGGAGAACCCGCCCACGTCCGTGACTGAACGGCTGGAGCATCTGGGGTACTCGTGAGTGCTCCTCGCCCCGACGTTCGGGGTTCGTTACGCGGACCGTTGGGAAGACACGCGGAACGGAAGCTGGCGTGTAACCAACAGCGGCGTGTGGTCGGGGAATTCGTTCTCCCGTACGGACAGACACGAACCGCGGGGTGATTTCGCGATTTCGACCGCAGATCGACAGGGCATCGGACGCCCAGTATCAGAAATACCCGAGCGCAGCCAGTTGCTCTTTGGTCTCGTCGGCGGGTTCGCCGCGACCCACCTGTCGGACGCCAGCCGCTTCGACTGGGCGGAACGCAGCCGACAGGCGGTCCCGGCCACGGTCACTCGGCTGGCCGACCGACCCCGCACGCGGAACCTGGACCGTCCCGACGGCATCCCCCCACGAGTAGGTCTTGCGGACACCGCTGGGTGTCTGTTCGTAGACGACTCGGCTCTCCCGGAAGAACGGCCCCGGGTCTGTCACGGCGGACTCGTAGCGCCGGCGGAGTTCGCCAGTAACAGGCTGTTTCGAGGCGAGGACCTGCTCGCGAGCACAGGTGGTGCGATGCCCCTCGCGGGCAGCGTTCGCGACCTGTGGGATGGCGGTCAGCGCCGCCGGATCGGTGACGGTCCGGCCCTCGCGCTGTCGCGGTCGTTTTACTACGAGCGGAACGTGCAGCAGACTCTCCGTCGTCGGGACGATGTGGGCCGCGGCACGGGGCTGGCCCGAGAGTCGTCCGAACTCGCCGAACCCCTCGCCGTGGTCGCCGCAGACGATCAGGAGCGTATCGTCGTATTCGCCCCGGGCCCGGAGTCGTTCCACGACGGTCCCGAGAACGGCGTCGGCTTGCCGAATGCCACCGTCGTACAGCGATTCGAGCCCAGAGAGGTGCCAGTAGGGAACGTCGCCACCGTGGACCGGGAACTCCCAGCGGATCGGGAGGTCGGCCTGGAGCCGCCGGGCGTCACGATCGCCCCAGTGGTCGTACTCCTGGGCGGGCTGGTACGGTCGGTGGGCGTCCATCAGGTTGAGACAGGCCGCCCACTCGTCACGCTCGCTCGTCCAGTCCAGCATCGCGTCGGCGTAGTAGAAGCCGTCCGGTCGCTGGCCCTCGGGGTACTCGCCGTCGGGGACCGTCACGACGGTATCGAACGGTTCGTCGAGCCCGGCGGGGTGTGACGCGACGAACCCGTTCTCCGTGAATAGTCCCGTGTCGTAGCCGGCGTCGGCGAAGTCGTCCCAGACCGTGTGACCCGGTTCGAGTGCGTCGTGGACCGTCACCCGGTGGGCGCTGGTCTGCAACCCGGTGAACAGCGAGACGTGGCTCGGGAGCGACCAGTTCGACGGCGCCCGCGCCTGTTCGTACACCGTGGCCTCGTCGGCCAGCGATTCGAGCGTCGGCGTCGTCTGCCTGGGGTACCCGTACAGCGAACAGTTCGCCGCGCGTACTGAATCCAGTACCACGAGAAGCAGGTTCATACCGGTCCCAGACGTGGAAGCGGCCAAGAACTTGCTAAGAGGTGTATATATCAGTGTAGTGTGGTACAGAGCGGTATTGCCAGGTCGCGGGAGCGTATCGCGGAGACGAGACGATCAGAAATCCCCGAGTGTCGTCTGGTTTCGCTGCAGCGACTGCGCGGGATAGGGCGTTTCGCTCGTGAGGTACGACGCGAACTCGTCGACGGCGCCGTGCTGGACGTACACCTGCTCCGGGTCGACACCGCGAACGAGATCGAGCAGTTCTTCGTGGTCGCAGTGATCGGAGAGGACGAACGTTTCGTCGTAGTCACCTCGAAACTTGAAGCTGCTGTCGATCGCCCAACCCGAGAAGCCGGCCTTGATCGCGTCGCTCGATTCACGCAACTGCTCGACGAAGGAGAGGGAGTTCGTCTGTCCAGGCAACACCAGGACGTCGTCGGCCGACAGTTCGGTCGCTCGTTCGTACGGCTGTGCGCCAAAATCGACGTCGAGATGAGCCTCGACGACGCCATTGATCTCCGCGATGGCATCGGTGACGAGGAGTCTCGATCTCCCGGCACGCTGTGCGAGGAGTTGTATTTCCTGGGCACGACCCAGCGTGTAGCCCATACAGATCACCGGCTGGTCGGCCGTGTCCTCGAACCAGTCGACGACCTCGGCTTCGAGTTGGGCCTGTGAGGGGAAGACGTACTCCGGCGTGCCGTAGGTCGCCTCGACGACGAGGACATCCGCGTCGACCGGTTCGAAGCCGTCGAGATAGAACCGATCTCGCGTCGACACGTCACCGGTGTACAGGATACGGACGGGTTCGTCGCGTGCGGTGTCCTCTGCGGTGAGCAGCGCCGCTCGGGATCCGGGCACGTGTCCCGCATCGAGTAACTCGATGTCCGGATGGGTGGTCGGGGTCGGTGCACGGTCACGACGGACGTCCGCGAGGGCCGCCGTCAGGTCCGAACAGACCATCGAGTCGGGGGCTTCCGAGTAGAGGTGGTCGCCGTGAGCGTGACTACAGACCGCGACGTCGCCGTTCGGCCGTGACGCGTCGGCGTGGACGACCCGGCCGTCGGCGAGTTCGATCTCGATACCGTCGGTGTGCCGAACGGACGTCACTACGAACTCGTAGGGGCGGTGCCAGCAAAACGATTCTGCCCGCCGTCAGCGGACAGTGGGGGGAGTTCACTGGTCCTCGAACAGGGTCTCGACGCGCTCGATCGTGTCGACGTCTGCCGGCGAGAGGTCGTCACGCACGTCTAGAAATCGCGGGAAACGGAGTGCGTACCCGGACCCGTACTCGGGGGACTGCTGGATCGCTTCGTACTCGACTTCGAGGACGACCTCGGGTCGGAGGTCGACCATCCGACCGTCCTCGGAGACGATCAGCGCCGTCAGTTTGTCGGTGAGCGCGGCCAGTTCCTCGTCAGTGTACCCGGTCGAGAGGCGACCGATTTCGGCGAACTCCCCATCGCGGTCCCGGCAGCCGAGGAACAGCCGGCCGAGATAGTCGCTCCGACGCCCCTCGCTCCACTGGGCCCGGGTCACGACGAGATCGAGTGGTTCCATCACTGGCTTTACTTTCACCATGTAGCCCACCCGCTCGCCGGGTTGGTACATCGCTGCGAGATTCTTCAGCATCACCCCCTCGTGTCCGGCCGCGAGCGCGTCCTGATAGAAGTCGTTTGCCGACGTGTCCGTCTCGCGTGCTCGGTGGGTGGCGCGTTCGATCACACCCGCATCGGGTTCGAACGCTCTGTCGAGTCTGTCGAGCCGATCACGGAGTGGTGTCTCGAACAGCGAGTCACCGTCGTGACTGAGGACGTCGAACAGGTAGAGCGTGACCGGTATCCGTTCGACCATCTCCGCGATGTCGTATTTGCGTTTGATGCGCCGCGAGAACTCCTGAAACGGGATCGGATCGCCGGTCTCCGGCTCGTACCCGACGAGTTCGCCGTCGAGGAGACACCGCTTCGCGGTGACGTGCTCGGAGACTGCCTCGACCACGTCCGGGAACTGCGGCGTGACGTCTTCGAGCCGGCGGGTGTACACACGAATATCGTCACCGTCGACGTGGATCTGGACGCGAGCCCCGTCGTACTTGTACTCCAGATGTACGTCGTCGGCCTCGTCGGCGACGTCGTCGATACCGTCGCCGAGCCCCTCGGCTTTCTTCGCGAGCATCGTCTGGACCGGCCGGAACAACTCGACGTCGAGGGCGGCGAGGCCGTCGCGACCGTCGTCCCGGGCAGTCGTCGCGACGAGTCCGTAATCGTTCGTCACCTGGTGGGCGCGCTCGACCGCCTCGCTAGCCGCCCCGCTCCCGTCGAGGAACGCCGCCGCGACGGCGTCACGCATCGTGCCGTCACCGACGCCGAGCCGCATGTGTCCCAGCGCCGTGCGGACCACGTATCTCGCCTCGTCCGGGTCGGAGTCGGCGATCAGCCCCGCGACTTCACCGACTCGTCGATCCTGACTCCCCTCGCCGTCGAACTCTGCGAGTTCGCGAAGAGTCTCGTAGACTCGTTCGAGTGTCAGCGGCTCACTGAACAGCGATTGCTGTGTCTCGTGTTCGACTGCCCAAGCGGCGGCGTCCCCGAGGTCCCCGGTCTCACTCCAGACCCTTTCGATTCGGTCGACCCCGACACCGGTCGCCGTGTCGATCGCATCGACCGTCAAACCCGAAGAGACGCCGATTTCGGCCGTCTCCCACGGTTCGAACACCTTCCCGCGAACCGTCGCGACGACCAGCGGTACCGTGTCCGCATCCGTTTCGGTCAACCAGTCCGCCAGGATCCGGACCTGTTCCAGATCCGCGTCGGTGGCCGCCAATCGGTCACAGAACGTCGCGAACTCGGCGTACTCCATCCGACCGTACTATGGATTCCACGTGGTTAACTTCCAGTCTCGATTCGATGAGTGGCGGAGTCGATGAAACACCGGCTCGGAGAATCGGAAACGATTCGGCGACAGGGGCGACTTGCTTGGGTCTCGGTTTCTGGAGGGCCGGACCACGACAGTTACCCCACGAACGGTGTATAGTCCGAATATGTGGGGTAACAAACGTGTCAGGTCCGGTCGGCGAGTCCGATCGTCCCGACCATCGATCCAGACACACCTCTATCGATGTGTATTCGCTCTCCAGGTAGGCGGAACTCGAGGAGGGTGTTCGGTGAGTGATTACACGGCTTGTTCGCCGGCTCGATAGTGTGGTAGACGATCAGAGGCTCGATAGTGTGGTAGACGATCAGCGAGGTGATCGAACACACTGACACCCCTCTATCGATGTGTTCTTCCGGGAAGGGCAAGGGGGTTGTACAGGGACTGCTCGGGATTCAGGATAGCGGACCCGACGAAGGTGCAGGCTAACGGTCGTGAGTAGGCAGAACACACACAGCTCCAGTGAGTGAGATCGGAGTTTCTAGAGATACTCCGCCGACAACAAACGACTAGCGGGGACCGAACACATCGAACACTTCGATAGAGGGGTGTGTGTGTCTAGTTTCTAGCTAGCTAGAAGAGAAGAGAGAGAGAGTGGAGAAACCAGCAACGCTGGCCGCCTCTAGAACTAGTGTGGTCCGTGGTAGAGATCTCGTATCATCAAAAATCCCGATCTGAGGATCTTCTTCTGTCGATTCTGTGTACATCCACCCGCTCCCCACTCGCTCTCCAACCCCCCACCCTCTCGATCACTCGAACACATCGATAGAGGGGTGTGGGAGTCCGCGAATTCTTTCACCTTCACCGTGGATCACTTCGTCGGCCCCTCGGAGACTGATCTTCGTCGAGATAGGTAACTCCCGTAATTCAAGAGTTCCAGTTCCACTATCTACCGATCACACTTCGATAGAGGTGGGGCAACACTTTTTATCGTTGGCTGAATGGATGCTGACATGGATACTGACGGCTCCGACCACGTCGGTGACGACTCGGAGTCCGGAGAGCGGTCATCATCGGTCGAATCCGATCCACCGTCGGAAAGGGCAGATGGGGACCTCGAGGTGGATCAGTCGATACCATCGGTCGACGATGAGCCGGCGGACCCGACCGGATCGGACCGACCTCAGGTCCCCAGCGGCGACGAGTCGGAGTCGATCGAAGAGCTGTTGCTGGAGTTCGACGACCAGGAAGGGCTGATTCGGGACCGATCCTTGCTCGATCCCAACTACGTCGTCAAGGAGGATCGAATCGTCGGTCGGGACACTCAGCTCCAGGAAGTCACGAAGATGTTGCGGGTCGCACTGGGCGACAACCGACCGCCGAACCTCTTTCTCTACGGGCCCTCGGGGACGGGCAAATCCCTGATCACGAAAGCGGTCTGTAAGAACATCAGCAACATCTGTGAGCAACGCGATATCAGGTTCGGGACCGTCGAGGTGAACTGCCAGGATCTGGACACTCTCGGTATCGCCGTCTACGAACTGGCCGAGCGGGCCGCCGACGAAGCCGGCGTCTCCGTCGAGGTCCCCAAACACGGGGTCGCGACGAAAGAGAAGTGGGACGAACTGTACCGGATCGTCGACGAGAACTTCGATTCCGTGGTCTTCGTGCTCGACGAACTCGACATGCTGGTGGGTCGTCGGGACAAACAGGATCCGGCGTTCTCACGACTCCTCTATCAACTCTCGCGGTCGGGTGCAATCGACGACCTCTCCGCGCACGTCTCGGTCGTCGCGATCTCGAACGACACGAAGATGATGGAGTCGGTGGGGAGTCGGGCCCTGAGTTCGTTCACTCCGGAGGACGTCCACTTCGACGACTACGACGCCAACCAGTTGCAGGCGATCCTCCGCCGCCGTCAAGACGCGTTCTACGACGACGTCCTTAGCGACGACGTCATCCCGCTGGCGGCGGCGTTCGCGGCACAGACCCACGGTGACGCACGGAAGGCGATCGATCTCATGCGGGTGGCCGGTGAACTCGCCGAGCGCGAGGGCGATTCCCGAGTCCGGGAAGAGCACGTCCGGAACGCACAGGAGAAAGTTGAGAAAAATCGGGTTCTCGAAGTCATCCGGGGGATCAGCACACAGAAGAAACTCTGTCTGTACGCGACCGCGACCGTCGCGAACGAGACCGAAGACGGTACCGCGCGCAGTACGACCGGCTATCGTGTCTACCAGTTCCTCACCGACGCGATCGGGGCCGACCAGTACCATCAAGAGACCTACGTCAACAAGATGAAAGAATTGACGACGTACTCACTGGTCGACTTCGAGCGCCGCAGCCACGGCCCCAGTTCGGGGATGTTTCTCGAATTCCAGTTCGCCGAACGGCCCGGTACCATCCTCGATACGCTCCGCGAGGACTCCCGCATCGACATGGTCTCCCCGGAAGAAGTCCAGACGGTCGTCAAGGCACAACTCCGAAACCAATCCTGAGGTCTCAGGTGCCAATCCATACACGGACTCACTGAGGGTCGCGCTAAACCGGACTCACTGAGGGTCGCACTAAACCGGACTCACCCGGGGATTCGGCCAACACAGACTCCCCGAGACACACCTCTATCGATGTGTTCACCACAGACAGTGCCAGTTCCCACAATTCGTTCGACTGAAACAATCCGTCGAACGACACCATAGCTGAACGACCACGGCCGACACGAGACTCCACACCCCTCTATCGATGTGTAATTTCGAGAAATAACCGCTCTTCCTCGCGGTATTTCGATTTCGAACGGCGAAGCCGCTGTGGAATCCCCCTGTCGACAGACCTCTCGGGATGAGGTACAGACCTCGCAACTCTCGGCAGTCCGATGGGAACAGCGAGACGGACACACCTCTATCGATGTGTTTCGAGGAGTGTAGACCCAGTAAAGAGGTCACCCCAGATGGAATGTAGGCGATCGCTCCCCTACTGGTCGGTGACGTTACCCCACAAACTGAACAGTGAACGAAACGTGGGGTAACCATGGCGGACGACCCACAGCCAAGACCGTCACCGCCGGACCTGCCGAACTACCTCCGCGACCCGCTGGAGAAACAACCGCCGGACCGCCTGGAAGCAGTCGCGACGTACGCGAGCGAACTCGCGGCGTGGAAGCGCGACCAACGGCAGTCCGAACTGGAGGCACGCCGGGCGGACGAGGAGATCGACGAGGAAGAGCGGGACCAGCTAGAAGAGCGCGATCTCTCGACGGATCCGACCGACTACGAGGACGTACCGAGCAGTGGCGCCTACATCACCGTCAAGACGACCAAGCAGACGGCCGAAACCGAGTATCGCTACTACTACTGGCAGTGGCGCGAGGGCGATTCCTGGAAGAACGAGTACATCGGCCCGGTGAACCCGAAAGAGTGAGCCCGACACTGAAATATCCGTGACTCGTCGGTAGTGACAGTCCAGTTCCCTCCGAGCGACGTGGCAAACACCCGACACGGACCGCACATCGACACACAGACCCGACCAATCCAGAACGGGTACTACTCCGCAATGTCGTCGAAGCAGTCGTCGAGTTTGTCGACGATTCCGTCGTCGATCCCGCTCTGTGGCAGGGTGAGCGGCGAGACACTCACCCGTCGATCCAGCACCGCCCGACGGTCGCTGCCGTCTTCGTCCGGGACGTCTCCCTGTGCCATCTCGGCCCAGAGTGGGTTGTGGATGCTGAAGCGACCGTCCGCGAGGTCGGCGTGCATATCGTACTGTGCGGTCGGGTGGGTGATCGCGACCCCCTCGATGGACCGATCCGGTCGCGGAAGGTTGACGTTGAAGTAGTCGACGGCGTCGAACACGCCCGCGGCGGTCGCACTATCGACGACGTTGCGTCCGATTTCGGACGCCCGCTCGAAGTCGGCCGGTTCGAGCGCCGACCGATCCAGGCCGAGGACGTCCATCGACACGGCGATCCCGGGGACGCCGAGCGATGCCGCCTCGGTGGCGGCACTGGCGGTTCCGGATCGGGGCAGGACGTGCATCCCGAGATTCGCGCCCGCGTTACACCCCGCGACGACCACGTCGGGGTCGAACGTGTCGACGCCGAGGATCACGCAGTCACAGGGCGTGCCGTGGATCGCGTACCCGAGTTCGTGTGACTCGTGGGGAATCGTGACGGTGAATGGATGGTCCGACCCCTCGCCGAGGCCGACCGCACCCCCGTTCGATCCGTCGGGCCCCATCCGGCCGTAGGAGAGCCCGCGACCGACAGCGCTCTGGTTCTGTGCGGGGGCGACGACGGTCACGTCGCCGATCGAGTCGAGCGCCGACGCCAGCGCTTGCAGGCCCGGCGCGTCGATCCCGTCGTCGTTCGTGAGAAGGATGTTCATCGCAGTTTGAATCGTCGGCCGTCCACTCGGTCACTGACTCGATCCCGTGCTGGCATACCTGCACAATCCGAGCCACGGACAAAAACTCGGTCGGCTCGGCACGGCTTTCGAGGAAGGCTGGAGCGATACAGCACCTCGTTCGTTGTCCTCTGAGTGCCACGTCGAACGATAGCAGTCCTGTAGCTATGGACCAGTCACCCGATAACTACCCTGTCGGACGAGAGTCCGATATTTTTGTTAACTAAATAGTTCTGTTTTTTGTCAGAAGGGGTGCCGCGTGACGGACGCCGATCCAATTTCCGAATTCTCGTGATCACCCGCTCGAACCGATCCGCGTCGCTGGAGACCGTCGGTGGTGTCGATGTAGACGTACGGAAGCGAGTGGATTGGTGTATAGTGGAGCACAGATCGGCAGGCGCATAGTCCAAGGCCATCTGGGGTGACGATTCGACACTCGATGACGTGTTCGTGTCCGAGGGAGCGCGTTGGCAGACAACTCGACGCTGTACTCTTTCCACTCCAGCGAACGGTCCGGTCGTGGAGAATCGAAGAACGCGGGTGTCGACCTCCTCAACGGGATTATAGCCGGTAGTACAAATCAGTCCTGTACTACACTCATTATATATTGATGTTGATGTTGTTGATATAAAGTCAGCACCATACACCGCTATTGATGTTGTTGATATGGGGCTATCTCTATAAATCAATATAGGCCAAAATTATCAGATTTCAAACGTACGAATTACCATCTCCTCTCTGTCGATGAACGATCAGACACGCCGACGCGTGCTCCAGAGTGCTGGCCTCGCACTGACCGCCGGTTTTGCAGGGTGTGGCGCGAACAATTCCGGATCGTCGAGCAGTGACACAGTTACCTTTCTCGAAACGCCGGCGGAAACTCCTGGAGATACCGAAGAGATGTGGGAGCCGTTCCGGGAATATCTCCAGTCAGAAGTCGAGGGCTTGGAACTCGAAGTCGAGTTCGCTGACAACACGTCGGCCATCGGCCAGTCCCTGATCAATAATCAGGCCGAGATGACGCGCAGTGACATCGTCCTCCTCGCGAACCCGGACCAGATCGACGTGGTCGGCATCGTCGAAGAGGGCGGTGCATCGGTGTATTTCTCGGCGCTCGCGACGCTCCCCGACTCCGATATCGAGGATACCAGCGATATCCAGGGGGAAACCATCGCCTTTGCGGACCGGCCGTCGACCAGTGGATCGCTGTACCCCAATTACATGCTGAATCAGGCCGGCCTCGACACCGGTGAGGCACCCTACGGTGACCCATCCGACTACAACGGTGAGTGGACTGGGAGTCATCGAAACGCCGTCCAGACGCTCATCAATCGAGACGACGTCGTCGCCTGTGGGTGCGACATAGCGGTGCTCCTGAACCACATCCCGGAAGACCAGTGGCCGGATCGAGTCAGTGAGATGTCGGGTCGGTGGGACGGCGACGTCGGGTCGGAATCGCCCGAACTGGAGCTGGTCCAGGCGTCCACCTCGCTCCCATTCTCCCCCATCATCGCCCGGAGCAACTGGGAGCACCCCCTCCGAAGCGAAATCGAGGCGGCGATCACCTCGATCGGCGACGACACGCTTCGAGAGCCGGACGGCGACGTGGATAATCCGCTGTCTGCAGTGACGGAAGCCAGCATCGATGATTACCAGCCAGTCATCGACGTGATCAACACGCTGGATGTCGACCTGGGCCAACTCTAAGCAGCCATGGCCCTTCGAGTAGATAATCTGACCAAAACATACGGCGATACGACGGCGTTGTCCGAGGTCTCTTTCGAGGTTCCCGATGGCAAGTTCGCTGTCGTGCTCGGACGGTCCGGCGCCGGCAAATCGACGCTACTGCGGATCCTCAATGGGTTGACCGAGCCCACGTCGGGGAGTGTCTACCTCGACGGCGAGGCGGTCACCAACTCCCGTTCGGATGTCGGGATGGTGTTCCAACAGCACAACCTCGTCGAGGAACTGAGCGCCTACGACAACGCACTCACCGGGACACTGAATCGGACCGGATTCGTTCGAAGTCTGTTCAATCGCCAGCCCGTCGACGACAGAGAACTAGCGCTCGAGGCCTTGGACACGGTCGGCCTGCTCGACGAATCCGGTCAGAAGGTGAGCAGCATGAGCGGTGGACAACAACAGCGCGTCGGGATCGCCCGCGCGCTGGTACAGCAACCCGCCCTCCTGCTCGCAGACGAACCGGTCGCGAGTTTGGACCCGTCGAGCGCCGAGACGGTGATGGAGTATCTCCGTGAGACGGCCGAAACGCGCAACCTCACGACCCTGGCGAGCCTTCACCAGGTGAACATTGCCCGGGAGTACGGTGAGCAGTTCGTCGGGTTGAAAGAAGGTGACGTGGTCTTCGACGGACCACGCGAGGAGCTGACGGCTGCGGTTCTCGAGGACATCTATGGCTACATCGAGACGGACGAACTCCGTGAAGGGGCCGAGAGTACCGACATGAACGAATCCATCCAGAAAACAGACGAAGGCCTGGAGACCGAACCATGAGTGCGGACTCTGACTCCCTGTTCGAGAGGTTACTCCCACCATCCCTCGACGGTAGCAACGGAGAGTCAGCCATCGAACAGCAACACGCCGAACTGAAACGGAACCGGCTGTTGCGTCGCCTCTCCCAGTCGGCCCTGCTCGTCTGTATCGGGATCTTGCTCCTCTGGTCGCTGCAGATGGCCGGGTTCTGGAAGGAAGAGTGGATCCAGTACTGGCCGGAGTTCACCGAGGCCCTCACGCAGTACTTTCCACCGGCACTGTATTTCGACCTGATCCCGTTCGTCGACGTCGGTCGATACTACCAGTTCTGGGTCGAAGAAGGGCTGGTCGGCGAAGCCGGCATAACGCTGGCGATAGCCCTCGCAGGCACGATCGTGGGTGCCCCGCTGGCACTACTGTTCGGTATCCTCGGCAACGAGCGTGTCACACCGTTCCCGTTCAACTTCCTCTTTCGCGGTGTGATGAGCATCATCCGCTCGATCCCGTCGCTCGTCTGGGCGCTGATATACGTCCCGCTGGGGGGCATCTCGCCGGTAACTGCGACACTCGCCATCGGGACGGACACCATCGGGGAGCTGGGCCGACTGCTCACCGACGAACTCGAAGAGATCGACGACGGACCGATCGAAGGGATCAGGAGTACCGGGGCCAGCAAGCCACAGGTGATCACCTTCGGGATGATCACACAGATCGTTCGCCCGTTCATCGCCTGGGCGATGTTCATCCTGGAGAACAACGTCCGGTCCGCAGTCGGTCTCGGAATCATCGGTGCCGGCGGGCTCGGCGTGACGCTGTCGATCGAACAGCAAACGTTCAAATTCACCAACATGATGGCGACGATCCTGTTCATCGTGGTGCTCGTCCTCTCGGTCGAGATGATCAGCCAACGAACACGGTCGTACCTTCGCGGCGATGACGACGAAGAACAACTGAGCCTCTACGAGCTCATCGTCGGCTTCCCGGAACGGATGTCGAAGTCGCTACTCAAGTAGCAGTGCTACTCCGAGTTCCGATCTCTCCTTTCGTTCACCACTCGTTTCCCGCAGCCTCACGCCGCGTCCGGAGCCACCGACAGTAGCCAACCGGGTGGCTACTGGGACCGTCTCACCGACCAGCGGTCGCCATCACTCCCGGGTCATCACCCCCACACGATTCCCCTCGGTGTCCCTGACCATCGCGTACTCGCCGCCGTCGTCGAGTGGCTGTGGCTCGACGAGGACCGACCCCCCGGCCTGCTCGACACGAGCGAGCGCCGCGGTCAGCCCGTCGCCGACGTGCAGATAGACCGTCGGGCCAGTCGCACCGGGTTCGATGGACACGCTCGACCCGCGCTCGTCGAAGCTGTACTCGTCGGCGGCCAGGATGGCACCGCCCACCGCGTCGCCGTCCGTCTCGAAGACCCCGTACGGGCCCACGTCCATCTCGAGGGTGTCGATCGCGCAGTCCAGCACGCGCTCGTAGAACTCGACCGCTCGCCCGAAGTCGGCTGCCGGAATCTCGAACCAGTTGATGGCGTGGCTCGTGTGTGATCTTTCGTTCTCTCAGGCCAAGAACATGACCGAGGGCCTACCGGTAGTCTGTCGTGGCGAGAGCGGCCCGTCATCAAACCGTTCGCCCTCGCTCCAGATCTCGGAAGACGAGTAATCCGTACGTGGCGACGAACACGGACGGGAAGGCGACGAGGATCGCACCGACGACGATCCCGGCGACAGTTCCGTTTCTGACGAACGCGGTGAGTACATGAGCGCCGAGGTGTACGAGGCGGGCGTCACGGAACTGCCGATCGACCGGGTCCGGGACATCTACCACGCCGAGAGGACGAACTGGGCGGCCATCGGGGGACCGGATCCGGAGATCGACCCCGTCGGTGGCCCGAGGCGATCGCCGACCGGCCCGACGCCTTCGGCGACCTCCTCGTCGGCTACCCGAGAGCCCACGGTGGCATCGCTGCGCCGGACGTGGTGACCGACGGCCGCGCGCGCGGCATTCTAAATCCCGCGTACCCCTGACCTGGCGTGCACTGCTCGACACGTGGGACGGAACGGACGACCGTGAACGAGCAGTTCTCGACGCACTCCAATCACCACTCGGCTAGCGACTCTTCGTGGCGGCCCGGGGCAACCGATTCGAGACGCTGTCCGCGTGATGGGTTAGGGACCTGCGCGCCACGCACAAGCGCGACCGGAGTTGGACCCCGCTGGCGGACCCATGACCGGCCGCTCGCTCGGGGACTGGAGCCGGAGTGAGGGCCTCCTGGGTACGGACGGCCATCACCGAAGGGTGCCGACGGAGTCCCAGCTACTGCCGCGGTGTCTCGGTCGCCGGACACCCAGATACCACACCGCCACGGGCGAATGACTCTTCAACTCACAACTGACTTGCCGATGTGAAACACCCTGTAGATAGCTACTCTGTAGGGTAGCTTACGACATATAGCCCTCATACAGTAATATACTAAAATTATACAAAATTTAACCTATACGTTACGATAACCTTTTTGTGACGAATCAACGAAAGAAGTCGGACCTTGGACGCCGGGCGTTCCTCGGCCTCTCCGGGAGCACAGCACTCGCACTACTGGCCACGTCGGCGGTCGCGGACACCGACTCGCATTCGGGGCCCGGACAGTCGACCACCCAGATCGAAGGTGGCACGATCCAGCAGAGCGGCGCCATCCGCCTCGAATCCATCGGGCGCTACCAGTCGGGCCTGTTCGACGAGGGCGGGGCCGAGATCGTCGACTACCACCCACCCACACAGCGCGTCTTCGTGATCAACGCCGACCTCGGCGGCGTCGACGTGCTCGACATCGCCGACCCGACGAACCCGACGAAAGTCGACGCGATCGACGTGTCGGCCGACCTCGAGGGCGTGAGCAGCGCCAACAGCGTCGCGGTCGCGACTTCCACCGTCGCCGTCGCGATTCAGGACGAGAACGCACAGGAACCGGGCCAGGTCGGCTTCTACGACCCCAGTTCGCTCGACCTCCTCGGTACGGCCACGGTCGGGGCCCTCCCCGACAAGGTGACGTTCACCCCTGACGGACAGAAAGCGCTCGTCGCCAACGAGGCAGAGCCAAACAGCGAGTACACCGTCGACCCGCAGGGCTCGGTCAGCATCGTCGACATCTCCGCGGGTGCGGACGCGGCCACGGTCAGCACCGCCGACTTCACCCGGTTCAACGGCATGGAGGAGGACCTCCGGGAACGGGGCATCAGGATCTTCGGGCCGAACGCGAGTGCCGCCCAGGACTTCGAGCCCGAATACGTCACCGTGAGCGACGACTCGACGACGGCGTGGGTCTCGCTCCAGGAGAACAACGCCATCGCCGAGATCGACATCGAGAGCGCGTCGGTGACGGAGCTCCTGCCGCTGGGCTTCAAAGACCACAGTCTCCCGGGCAACGAACTCGACGCCAGTAACGAGGACGGCGGTGTCAACGTCCGGAACTGGCCGATCAACGGCATCCTCCAGCCCGACGCGATCGGTGCGTACAGCCCCGACGGCGAGACCTACATCGTCACGGCCAACGAGGGCGACGGCCGCGACTACGACGGGTTCAGCGAGGAGGCCGAGGTCTCCGAACTCGACCTCGATCCCGAGGCGTTCGACTTCGACGAGATCGAGGGCATCGACAGCGTCGAGGAACTGCAACAGCCGGAGAACCTCGGCGCGAAGGGTGTCACGACGACGCTGGGCGACACCGACGACGACGGCCTCTACGAGGAGATCTACGTCTTCGGTGGCCGCTCGTTCAGTATCTTCGACGCGGACGGCGAGATGGTGTTCGACAGCGGGAGCGACTTCGAGCGCATCACCGCCGAACGGTTCCCCGAGAACTTCAACAACGACAACGCCGAGAGCGACCCCGACGGTCGCAGCGACAACAAGGGTCCCGAACCCGAGGGGCTCACGCTCGGCCGGATCGGCGACCACTACTACGCGTTCGTCGGCCTCGAACGCGTCGGCGGCGTCATGGTGTACGATATCACCGACCCCGAATCGCCCGTGTTCGTGGACTACATCAACGAACGCGACTTCTCGGTGAACATCGACGAGCAGATCGCCGATGGCGACGCGCCGTCGTACGCCGCCGGCGACCTCGGTCCGGAAGGCCTGGCCTTCGCGAGCGTCGAGGAGAGCCCGATCGACGACCCGCTCGTCTTCGTCGGCCACGAGATCAGCGGGACAACGACGATCTTCCGTGCGGCGACGACCGTCCTCGGCGTCGGATCGGTCGCCGTCGGCCCCGACAGTTCCGCCGCGGTCGACCTCGACCTCCGCTCCGCACGGGACGGCCTCGCCGGCGGGCGAGTGACCGTCTCCGTCGACCACCCCGAAGTCGCGCGCATTCAGGACGTGGAGTACGGCGACGCGCTCGGCCTCACCGCCGACCCCGCGATCGCCGCCGACGGCTCGTCGGTCACGCTGGAGTTCTCCGACGTGGGCCGGGCGGTCGAACCCGGCACTGACGGCGTCACGCTGGCGTCGCTCACGCTCGACGGCCACAGCACCGGCACGGCCGACCTCACGGTCGAGGTCGAGGCGCTGGACGACGAGTCGGGCAGCGAGATCGACCCGGTCGTCGACGAGGGCCTCGTCGTCACCGGCCCGCCCGCCATCGGCAGCGGCAGCGGTTCCGGTGGCGATGCCCCGACCGATCCCGACGGTGACGGCCTCTACGAGGACGTCAACGGCAACGGTCGGATGGACTACGCCGACATCGAACTCCTGTTCGAGAACCTCGACAGCGATGCGGTCCAGCTGAATGAGGAGGCCTACGACTTCAACGACAACGGTCAGATCGACTACGACGACGTGGTCGAACTGTACGAGGAACAGTAGGCCGAACGCCACTCGACACGGCCACTCCCGTCAGCCCACTCTTTCTCGCAGATTTTTCACTCGCTCCCGACAGCCCCGACGCGGGCCGAAACCCACCCGATCAGGTACGGGTCCCTCTGAAGGAGTCTCAACGGAAGAATGGTGAGTACGCTGTTCCCCGCGTCCGAACTGCTCAGTCCCAGAGCAACACGGTCGCTTCGCCGTCGATCACGACCTCGTCGTCCTCGGACCGAACGACCGTGGTCAAGCGCCACCGGTCGTCACCCAGTTGCTCCGAAGCCGTGATTTCGGCGGTGACCGACTCACCGACGGCCACCGGTTCCAGGAAACTCAGGCTCTGAGAGAGATAGACCGCAGTGCCCGGGAGGCGGGCGACCGCGGCGCTGATCGTGCCCGCGACCAGTAGCCCGTGGACGATCCGATGGCCGAATCTCGTCTCGGCAGCGAACCCGTCTTCGAGGTGGAGGCGATTCGTGTCCCCGCTCGCTTCTGCGAAGGCCGTCACGTCCTCGTCGGCCATCTGTTTCTCGAACTGGAAGGTTTCACCCTGTTTGACCGCCGACGGGCGGTCCCCACCGTCCTCGAAGTCCCAGTCGGCTCGCTCGTAACTCGTCTCGTTGTGCCCCGGGACGACGAGTGCGTCACCTTCCTCGGCCGTTGGGATGCGGTGGAGGAGCTGCGGGAGGTAGGTGGCGACGTCGGTCGTCGACAGGACACCGACTACCTCGGACTCGTCCGTGACCGGGACCTGTCGCTCGTCGACCGACGTGACCACCGTGAGTGCCTCCCGGAGGGGCGTGCCAGCGGTCACCGTCGGTGGCTCCGGGGCCGAAACCTCAGCGACGGGCGTGTCCGAGAGGGCGATGTCGTCGAGTGTGCAGTCCAAAAGGTCAGAGCGCTCGATGAGGCCCTGCACAGCGCCGTCCTCCGTGACGACGACGGAGCCGATATCGTGTTTCTGCATCAGCCGCCCGGCCGTTTCGAGTGAGTCGTCTGGTCCGACGGTGACCGCGGGCGACGACATGACCTCTCGGACGCGAATTGGAATCATCTGGTAGGTGGACCGATTTCACTTCGACGGGGAGATCCTTGCTATGAGCAACCGACAGAGACCCGGACAGGTTCCCATGGATCTGTACCGCACAATAGCGCACTCTGAGCCGGAAGCTGCTGTCAGAGCGCTTATCCTCGGGTCGGGTGAACGTCGACGCAGATGCAGCTCCACCGGCTCGTTCGCAACCGCTACGGGCGCGCTGTCTACGAGCGACTCCAGGCGGCCGGCGTCACCGCGACCGTGATGTCGGAGTATGGCCGGCAACTCCCCAGCGACGTGGCGGCCGATGCCGACGATCTACGCGTCGAGATCTGTGAGCCAGCACGGGTGCAGACACTCGACGCGCCGACGGACGAACTGGTCGACGGCGAAGTCGTCGTCGGTGCGTTCGCCGACGGGGCCCCGCTGGGGTATCTGTTCAGTTCGGTCGACGCGACACTGTCGATTCACCCGCTCGAACGGGACCTGTCGTTCGACGGTGTGTACGTCCGGCGGGTGTTCGTCGCGCCTGATCACCGGGGCCAGGGGATCGCGGGCGCGCTGCTGGATCACACGCTAGCTCACGCCAGCGAGGCCGGGGCCGAACGCGCGACGGCACTCGTCGCCCGAGACAACGTCCCGTCGCGGGCGCTGTTCGAGTCTCGGGACTTCACCGTCCGTCGGAGCCACCGCTACGTACGAGTCGGTCCGGTGGCACACTACAGCACGGTCAGGAACTGACCGGTCAATAGGTATATAGATGGTTCGTGAGTAAATAATTCTCGGAGTACATTTATACGCTGACCGGCTGGCACTCTACACACGCTGTATGAGCAGGGGACTGCGCGAGACGATCCGGGGGACCAGGGATCGGGGTGGGGGCACGGACCTGGGTGGGCCCGTCGCACTCGTGTCGGCACTCGAGTGGGGGGACCTGTGAGCGGAGCTGTGGGTCGGACGGTCCGGGTCGATATCCACTGTCACACTGCCGCTTCGTACGACAGCCAACTGCTCCCCGAGCGGCTGCTCGCCCGTGCCGAGGCGGTCGGGCTGGACGCCGTCGTCGTCACCGACCACGATACGGTCCAGGGTGCCCACGTCGCCACCGACTTGGCGGACGACTTCGACGTGACGGTCATCGTCGGTTGTGAGGTGTCGACGGCCGAGGGCCACCTGCTCGCGCTCGGCGTCGACGAGGCACCGCCACCGGACGAACCGCTGTCGAGGACGGCGCACCGGATCAGGGACGCAGGTGGGCTGGCCGTGGTGCCCCACCCATTCCAGCGCTCCCGACACGGCGCGAGTGCCGACGCCATCGAGGGCGTCGGGGGCATCGAGGTGTACAACGCCCTCACGCTGGTCGGCCTGCGCAACGCCCAGGCCGAGCGCTTCGCCCGCGAACACGGGTACCCGATGTTCGGTGGCAGCGACGCCCACCGGACGACTGGGCTCGGACTCGCGGCGACCGAAGTGACGCTCCGGCCCGACCAGTTACCGACGCAGGAGGATATCCTCGCCGCGATGCGCGACGGCCGGACCGCCGCGGTCGGCCGCCGCACCTCGACGTGGCAGTACGTGACGAAACTCGTCGCCACGGCGCGGTACAACGCCCCATCGTTGCTGTGACGAAGCGGTCGGACGGCCGCACACACCACGGGCTCCCCCGCTGAGAACGACCACTCCCAGCCACCTCGCTTATGACTGTCGAGACGGATATAGTGCTCAATAGCAGTAATGATGGCCCTGACCCACGGCCTCGCGAGCCTCGCGCTCGTGGCCCTCGCGACCCCTGCCCTCTCGGAATACGCCGGTCCTCCCCTACTCGCGGCTGCGTTTTTTGGCGGCATGGCACCGGATCTCGATCTAGTGGCCGAACACCGGAAATCGCTCCACTTTCCGGTCGGATACACCCTCCTCGCCGCGATCTTCACTGCGTGGGCCGCCGTCAGCCCGAGTCCCGGCGTTCTGCTGTGCACGGTGGCCGTCGGTGCCGCGGCGCTGCACGCGTGGTCGGACGTGCTGGCCGGCAGTGTCGAACCCGCTCCGTGGAACCCAACCAGCGAGCAGGCTGTTTACAACCACGCACTGGGCAGGTGGCACCGGCCACGTCGGCTGGTTCGCTACTCCGGTGCGCCCGAGGACGGGCTACTCGCCGTCGGCCTCGCAGCCGTCGCACTGCTCACGCCCGCGACGGGGCCGACCGCCGACGCGGCCCTCCTGTGGTTGCTCGTCGTGGCGGGAGCCTACGTGCTCGCACGAAAGCGGCTGACGGAGCTCCGTAGCCGCCTCGCCGCGCTCACACCAGCCTGGGTCGTTGCATCGTTTCCAGTCGTTTCCGTCGAGGAGACCGAGAGTGGCGCTACCCGGATTGCACTCCGGCGGCGCTGACGCGTCGTGGCTCTGACCAACCGGCGGCAGGAATCTCTCTGTCCCACTCGAATCGTACAGGGCTCGATCGCCACCCGAACGAACCGGACCTGAAGCCATATCTCGGCCCCTTGGTCGACCGTGTGCCCATACGTGCCGAGAGGCCCAACAACCCCTCAGTCCGCGTTCGAGGCATTCACACAGAGCGCTGAGTGATCACTCTCGCGACGATCTGCCTGCGCGATTCCGTATCCTCAGCAGCGGCCGCACGAGGAAACGCCTCTATACCACCCTCGACACCGTCGGCGATGTCCGCACGAATCTGCAGGGCGCAGACTACGACCCCGAAGCAACTCAGTACAGAGTTAGCCAACCGAATTTGGAGGGCTAACACCGAAACGAGCTTCCGCTCGATGCGTGTCACCGAAGTCTTATCCGGGTGACTGACGTATAAGTAGTGATGAGACGGAATCCGGACGACGACGAGGACCCGTTCGGCGATCTCTTTGGCGAGATCAACGATATGTTAGCGGGGAAAACTGGTGAGGAGACGGAGGCTGTCGACGTCCACGAATACGACGATGAGCTCCGTGTCGTCGCAGATATTCCAGACGCCAGCGAAGAAGAGATCGAGATACAGTGTGACGGCCGGATCCTGGCGATCCGTGTCGCACGTGATCCGCGCCCGGTCGTCGAGCGCCTCGACCTCCCAGCCTACGTTGACGATCAATCCGCGCAGATGAGCTTCAATAACGGTATTCTCGAGGTTACGCTCGACCGAACGACCGATCCTGCGAACATCGGATTCCAGTAGAGCCGACGGATTTTGCCAAGAAGCTGATAAGAGCTATCGAGTGCCTGTCCTGCGGACGATGGCACGTGATTCTTCGATAGAGAGTGGGTCGATAGCCGTCCGCTCTCCCTCGGCCGTATGGAAAATTGCGGCGGTCACGTGGCGATCGTCGAACCACTCAGAGAGGACGTGGTAGTAGACACTCAACTGTTTGCGGTACTCCGATTGTGTGTGACGGGTGCGGTACGTCTCGTGATCGATTATCTCGACTCGTTCAGGTACGACGTGAACGAGATCGACGACACCGGAGATCGAAACACGCTCTTCGTCCACAGTGAGCGGGAGACATGCTTCCTCTTGGACCAGCAATTCGCCATCGAGCGAATCGATGAGACTTCGGACGTGGGTGAAGTCTTCTTTCTGACCCGGGCTCACAGACGACCGTAGACGTCGTCTTGCGAGCGGTCTCGCTCTCGACCGAGGCAGTAATTCTCGTGTCGGGCGTCTACGTCGTTGTCGTCGCCGTATCGATGGCTACGACGACTGTCGCGACAGGCGTCGGGATCATCAGTAATGCGGACCGTGTGATGACCCAGGCAGGTTGGCTGAAACGATTTGCCCGCGTTGTGATGGTAATTGCTGGAATCGGTCAACAGTACCTTTCGCTGGTCGTTTACTGATTCGGTGTGATCAGTTCGGTACAGATGTGCCACGTCGACTCGCCGGCCGATCGGAGTCGGTAGCTATCGGGTTCTCTCCGAGTGTTCCACTCCAACACGTGGTGAGCACTGCACTGACTTTATTCACGCCGAAGGTTCTGCAGGCCGCTTTGCCACCGAAACAACTGGAGAATCTCGACCTTGATCCGGTCGCAACTCGATACTGTCGGTGTATCGGCGGCTTTCCTGAGGAGGCCGAAACCGACCCGCGCGTCCTCCTGGAGAACCTCATCGAGTGGGGCCAGGAACCTGCGGCGATGACGACCGACCTCCGCACGAGGAGTACGCCGATTGCGATGCCTTCCGGGGCCGGATCGTGCAGTCAGCACATGGTTTGGCCGGGTCGATCGTCCATCTGCTCGATGAGGCCGGCGTGATGATCCATCGCGAACTCCTGCTAGCGCCGGGGCTGGACCACGAGACACTGGATTCGATCCGAGCGACGCTGCTACACGAAGCCCAGATCCAGTCGCAGTATCGCGATCACACGGTCTACCGCCAACTCTACGAACAGCGGCCGGACAAGGTGCGCCAGGCCCCACTCGTCGATGTCGACGCCGCCGATCCCTTCGGCGAGTACATCGGCTCGCTGACGATCCGCGGGCCCCACGCCAGCCAACTCGGCAACCACCTCGAAGGCTACCTCCGCAGCGCCAGGAAGCCAACCCGTGAGGACGCCCGCGAAATCGCTGTTCGCCTGCCGATCGGGACGGCTGGTCGCGAGGCCTACGCCGAAACCATCTCCCGGCTGTGTTCCCAGAAGAACCTCCACAGTACCCGGGAAGCGGTGACACTGTGCCGAGCGCTGGCGGCCAGTCCCCACGCCGTTGCCGATGGCCTGCACTGGCTGGAACGCGAGGACACGCCGCGGGATCTCCGCCTCGACGAGGTCCGATACGTCCTGGCCCAGCTGGAGCCAGCTCGCCTGCTGCCCGACGCCGCGCCGACGGTCAGTGCGGCGGTCGCGACGCTGCTGAAGGCGAATCAACCGCTCACTCAGACGGAACTGGCCACCCGAGCCGACGTGTCGACGCGGTCGCTCCGGAAGTACGTCGACGTACTGGCAGCGCTGGATCTCGTTCGCGAAACCGAGAGCGGCTATCGGCTGGCGCTGCCGTTCCAGGACGACGACCGCGGCGACCTGATTTGCCCCGAGCCCGTCGAGACCGAGTCGACCACCGCGACCGAACTGCTCTGGGAGGTGGCCGACGTCCTCTTGAACGATCCGATGCGGCTGGGCGACCTCGACGATCCGGTTGGGGCGGCGTTTGCCTATCCCGTCGAATTTGATGCGCTACGGTGGGAATGTCCGCGGATCAACCCCAGTGTTCGTGTCGCCGGAATCCTCTGCGTCGTCCCCGATACGGAGGATACCGTGGTGCAGTTCGGACAGGTATATAAACAGATGCCGTTGACCGTACAGTCGAACGCGGCTTCCGGTCTCGCTAAACGAACTGGCGACTAACCAAACAACGCACTATCGCCGCCATCGTCCTAGATCTCCGCGCCGATCTCGTCCAACTCGTCGCGGATCTGATCCAGCCGCCCGGCCAGCTCCCCGATCCGGTGGTCCCACCGCTCGTCGCGCTCGGCCCGCTCGTCGACGACCGTCTCCTCGACGCGCTCCAGGACCGTCGCGACCTTCGCGAGGTCGTTACTGACCGACGACCGCACGGCCGCCGACTCGTCCTCGACCGTCGCCTCCAGGCTGTCGACCCGGGCCGCGACGCCCTCGAGGCTGTCCGCGTGCGCGTCGGCGGAGTCTTCCCAGTCATCCATCCGGCCGTCGAACTCGGTCAGTAGCCGCTCTACGTTGCCGATGGCCTCGTGCAACTCGCCGGAGTCGGCGGCCTCCTCGCGCAGGCGCTCGATGCGTTCCTGCAACTCCTCGATTTTCCGGTCCTTCTGATCAAGTTTGTACTCTAGCCGATCCAGATCGCCTTTGAGCGTGTCGACGTATTCTTCGCCGTACGTCGTCCCGTCGCCCTGGTAGTACAGCCCAGCCTTCTTCGTGACGGCGATGCACTCGCGGAGAACCTCGGACCGATTGAGTCCGTGCGCTTCGCCGGCGTCGTCGATCCAGTCCAGTGAATCCTCAGATAGCTTAAACGTAAGTTGCTCGTTGTACTCGGGCATTTTGGAGGTAATATCCTCGTTGTACCGGGACTCCAAAGGGGATATAAAATAATACCTGCATCGTTTCGAGATCGTGAGCTACAGCGCCGTTCGCGCCGCTTGCACCAATGTTGCCGATTTTCGACGTAATACGCGATTCGATAACTCTCGAGCATTACACCAATCGAAACCGACGGAGCGGCTGGTGCATCGACCGGAGCGGCGATCTTAGGCTTTAATTTACTCGCAAAGCACTGTATATCGTCCGCAATAAGGGGGCCGGATGCGGGTAGAGAGGGGAGAGTGAGGATGGAGATGGGTGGCCTTGTTGAAACCCTCAATCGATGATAGTTTTCAGCAGTCTTGCTGAATAGAGGGCGCGTATCTCGCACAGAATCATCTTCCAATTTAAGTAGGGTGAATCGCTCAGTACAGCGGATTCACTTACCGACTAATTCTCGGAGAACACTCGCCACCAAAGGCGGTCTGTAATCACGATACCAACATACCCTCCAATGACTATGGCCAGAAAGGGTGTAATCGCGTCGGTGATTGTCTCAACACCGAACAAGTTTGATAGACCTGCGAAGTCGATAGCGATTGCCAGCGCCGCAATCACAATTAACGACAGAAGTAATTGCAGCTTGAACAAGGAGGGACTATCCGGCTGCTGACTGTCTGTATCCACAATGATTGATTCTTGCCTAACCCCATAAACTCTTGATTAATTCGTAGGCACATTCTATCGGTTGGTTCAGAGTTTAAATGGAAAAATAACGCCGTTCCCGTACTGACTACAAGCTCTAAGTCGGTCACAGTGATTTTGACAGAGAATAAGGAGGTCGATAGCGCCTGTGCAAGATAGAGTGCGCGTATCTTGCACGGAACCAGATCCAGATAGTAAGGGTAAAACTGCTCAGTAGAGAGCGTGGACTCACCAGAGTGATCAATTCGCACGTACCGAAGCAGTATGTGAAATTCTTCTATGAGTCTTCCCCAGGGTTTAGTGAATAGCTCAGAGACAGAGTAACATGGAACCTAAGGATTACGCGATATTGTTCGCACTTCAGGTAGTCGCAACCGTTGTTGGCATTTTCGTATACATCGGTATCGGTGGTTCGTTCTAATCACACCTCTAAGACAGGGTACAAAATCGAGATGCAACATACGCACGCCTACTGACCGTCGGACTCATCCAATCTGGTGTGAAACCAACGAGAGCCGACTGCTGACTTAATCCTCTGAGTCTTGCACGGCAATTGTGATAAAATTCAGATAGAAAATCGAGGCCGTGCAAGATGCAACGCGCGAGTGTTGCACTCGGAAGTGCATGAGCAAACGAGATTATAAAAATCAGCGCGCGGAAAAACGGATTATTCGCACCGTCAAGTGAATTGATTATGGTATCGTTCCGGTCGCGTTATGGGGATAGGACGGGGTCGCTTCCGTCCTGCCAATCATCATCGCCATCGAAGACGGAGTCAGGATAGTTTGCATTCTTGTCACCATCGAAGACGGAGTCAGGATAGTTCGCATTCTTGTCACCATCGAATGCCTTTTTCGCCTTGAGGAACCGGTCTTCAGGTGCTGCATCGTTTGCTACACTGTTACCCGGCCCTATCTTTTCGTCAAAGAAGGATTCAGGGAACTGAACGTTGTCACCAGGCATTACACCCTTCTTTTCGTACTCATCCATCTGGTCGGGGTCGGTGACGGTGACCTTGTCACCCGGTGCGGCCACGGCGGGAGCAGCCATCATCGAGAGTGCAACCGTCAGAACAACGGTAAACACCGTTAATCGGATAGTAATATTCGTCATTACACTAATCAATTGAACATATGAGATAATAACTTAGTAGTGAAGTAAGTTAGCATTGCTCACAGTGCCACTTCTCACTCAGCATCTATGCCCCCTCCACAGAAACCATGACGGTCACAGAACCCATATACAAAGCCACGTCTCGATGCTGTCATTATGCGTTTCACAATAGCCCCGCTCTCCTGCTGCATACACGCTCTCTATTCAGCAGTCCGTTCCTCTCAGAATCACGGACAATCACACTCTTCGTCTGAAATAGCGAGGCTTCGCTCCAGATTGTGAACGATGCACTTGATGACAAGCTCGCGGAACTGCTTCCACCAGAGACGTGACCGCACGAATGCACCGAATCTCTGTTTGATCGCCGCGTTGACTGTCTCGTTCATGTTCCGCCTATGGTAGAGATCGTTGTCCAGCCGAGCATTCCACGCCTTGTGGAGAGGTGTGAACTCACGGTGCTTGATGAGTGCCCGGATATTGTGATCCCGAGCGAGACGCCGGAGCTTCTGGTCGTCATATCCCTTGTCACCGGTCAACACCGTAATGGAACCTGCATTCCGTTTCACTACCTGCGGTGCAATCTGCGTATCATGTTTTCGTGTCGTCGTTACGTGAATGTCGAGAACGGCGTTGGTAGCTGTATCGACCAACAGCGTCGTCTTCAACTGCTGGATGGTGAGATTCGTTCGCTTCGTGTAGTGAGTTGATGCATGCGCCCGCTCGAACCCCGAAGCATCGATGCCGGTGATACCGTTCAGCGGCAAGTCCGCGAGTGAGATGTTCAGTAACACTCGCCAGACGGCCATCTCCAAGCGGTCGAACGCCTTGCAGAGTGTCGAGGGTGCGGGAACAGAATCGAGATCGAGGGCGTCACGGATGCGAGGCATCTCGATGAGTTGGTCAACGAGTTCGCGGTACGTGGTCGTCTTCTTCACTTTCAGACAGAGAAGAACGACGTGCTGGCGGAGCGTGAACCGCTTTCGAGAATAGCGTGTCGAAAACCGTGCAACAGCACGGCGAGCCAGCACCATAGCTCGTTCAACGAACCGGAGAAGTCGTGACTTCGGCAGGGAATCCATCCTGTCTCAGACTACTCACCCATTATGTTTGCCCGCAAGGGTTTCAACAAGGCCTGTTTTTTCAGTTGAATCACACCCCTTCTCAACATCTGCTGATGCACGACCGGAAGATGTCTGCTGTGATTCTTCATTCTCCACTCCCGAATCTGGTTTCGTGGAAGATGCTGTCTCTTCTGTCTGAGTATCTTCCTGCACTGATTCTCGTTCTATACCAAGGTCGCTATCTGAAAGCAGGGAATAAATATCAACAAGCGGCCCCTCTCTTTCCCCCGCCTCTTCATTGCCCAATTCAGCTTGTGGCCATGCCGGAAACTCTTGGAGTCGGGAAAGCGCTGAAGGAATAGAGCTATCTACAGGAGATGCAGGCAAAGCTTCGTTTGATTCTGGTGATATTGGAAGATAGATATTCTCAGAGATATGGTCAAAATCGTCGCCATCTATCGTGATCGTTTTGATAGCAGGGAATTCAGTCACATACTCCCCATCTCCGTATTCAGCTCTGTATTCGTCCATAGAGAACGTGTTTCGATGGATAGTTTGCTGAAGATAGCTCATACTCATCGACATATACTCCGTCTGCCGCCAGACAGTCTCCAACGCGGTTTCCCATTCAGGAAATCCATCGGGAAGTTGTTCAAACAGAATGCGGAAACAATCGCAAAGATCTGCAAGTTCGTTTGGTTCAATCACACCACGATCCGATGAGAGCCCAGGGAACTTGGTAGGATCAAGGAGGGCACTATTATCAGTATCTTGGTGTGTTTTTCCAGGAGTAGTGGGAAACTCATCCAATAATGAGAAGGCATCTACTAGTTCTTCTGACTCAGGATCAAGAGGGAGGACTCGCTCTGACATCGGCGCAACCGGTAAACGAACAGATTCCCTCGGAGACTGTTGAGCAAGTTCTGATGGATCTCTCGTCTTGATCGCAGGAAATTCGATTACCCTTTCACCATCGCCATAAAATGACCGATATTCTCCAATTTTGAAGTCGTTATTTTCAGCCTGTTGCTCTCCGTAAGAGGTGTTCCCATCTGCAAGACCAACTCCCCCGAAGAGGATAGACTCAATCGCAAGTTCCCACAGGGGATCAACATCTTCTGGAAACTCTTCCCGCATAGTATAGAAAACCTCATATAAGTCTGCCAGCTCATTTGGAGGCAACTTCGTTTCAGTCATATGTAGTATATATCAGTATTTTCCAAAGATGCTTATTCTTATTCACTCCCATGGAGAGATTTCGCGGCAGATTATCTAAACACAACTTTTGAAGGTTCGAATGGTAGTATATGACTGCAATATTCCAGCTGATTTCTCAGCTCACGGACCATTGGCCATATTTATTAATCGCTCTTGTGAAATACATTGTTGATGGACCGCTGTCTTGCGATTAAGGAATTTCGATAGTGAAGTCAAAACTGGACCAATACGCCACCATCACAGCCTCAAACGCTGGTCAGCACCCCCAAGTCAGACTGGAAGCGAGATATCAACAACCTGCGTCACAAGAGCGTAGAACATATTTTAGCAACAGAGAGATTGCGAAACTGTACATTTTTCAGAATTTTGTCATTACTGGTCGTTCCGTTACAACGACTTCGACTGGCATAGCGAGACGGTCTCGTGTACTGGTCCCGGTACCGACTTCTTTGGACGTCCACCAGTGCCAGCAGACCTATTCGACTGGCCGCCCCCTTCGTAAGTATGCGAAGATGGGCTGCTATCGGTCTCGTTGCGCTGCTCGTCGTCCTCGCAGGCTGTGGGAGTACGACACCCAACGCGACGGACCCATCACCAGCAACGACGACTGCCCCAGCTGGGGGCGACACGACTCAGGAGTCACCAGGCGATGGCTCGACGACTGCAACGCCAACTGGAGCGATACCCACGACTGGCTCGTTGTCAGTCCACCTTATCAATGTCGACCAGGGGTCGAGCACACTCATCGTCGGCCCGACCAACGAGACCATACTCATCGACAGTGGCGATTGGCAGGACGATGGTGAGTACGTCCTCGAGTATCTGCGCGCGAACGATATCGAGCGCATCGACCATCTGGTGACGACCCACGCCGATGCTGACCATATCGGTGGGCACGCGGCAGTGATCGACTATTTCGAGACCGAGGCCAACGGCGTCGGCGCTGTGTACGATCCGGGCATCACCTCGAGTAGTCAGACCTACGAGCGCTATCTCGACGCCGTCGAGGAACACAGCGTGACGCTGTACGAGACGCGAGCTGGTGATAGCATTGCGTTCGAGGGCGCATCGGTCGACGTACTGGCACCACCAGAATCGTATGTCGCCAGCGGCGATCGCAACGAGAACAGTATCGTCCTTCGGGTGGCTCACGGCGGCTCGAGCTTCCTGTTGCCCGGTGACGCCGGCCGTGAGGGCGAGGAGTATCTCGTCGACGAGTACGACTCGGCGCTGAACGTGACGATCCTGCAGGCGGGCCATCACGGCAATGATACGAGTTCGAGTGCAGGGTTGCTGGACGTAGCCACGCCACGGGTGGCGGTGATCTCCAGTGCTTACGACTCCCAGTACGGCCATCCCGACGAGGCCGTGCTGGAGCGATTCGACTCACGGGCAATTCAGACCTATTGGACCGCGACCCACGGCGACATCGTCCTGACCAGCAATGGGACGGCGATCACAGTCGCCACCCAGCAGGTGGCTCCAACGTCGCCACTTGAACTGCGTGACGGTGACGCGATCGCACCTGTTGCTGGCGGTGCCGTTCAGCACCGGACAGTGATCGATGTCGGTGGAACTGAACCCATCGCGACTGACGGCGGGTCGGACACGCCGACGGCAACGACGGTGACGGCAACACCGACAACATCGCGGACGCAGACGCCAACCTCGACGCCTGAGCAATCCGGCGGTGCATTGGCAATCGCCACGATTCACGAGGACGCTGCCGGTGACGAGTTCGACAACCTGAACGACGAGTACGTGGTCTTCGAAAACACTGGTGGCGAGCCACTGGAGCTGTCCCGATGGACTCTCTCGGATGCGGCCGATCACACCTACACGTTCCCGTCCGGGTTCACACTGGATCCGGGTGCCGAGGTGACGGTACATACCGGGAGTGGACAGGACACTGACACGGATCTCTACTGGGGCTCGGGCAGTCCGATCTGGAACAACGGTGGGGATACGGTTATCGTCCGAGATGATGCGGGTACCATCGTGATCCAGGAGACTTATTCATGATCGACGACGGCACCTACACGGCGGTAGTGGACCGATTCGAGAACGACCTTGCAGTACTGCTGGTCGAAGGTGAGGAGGAGCTGGTTGGGGAGTCGGTGGTTGATCGAGAGGCGTTGCCCGAGGATGGACAGCACGTCGATGCGGTGTTTTCTGTGGTTGTCGAGGACCAGGAACTGGCCGAGGCGACCTACCAGGAACACGAGACCGAAGATCGGAGTGAAGCAGCCCAGTCCCGGTTCGATCGGTTATCGGAGCGACCACCCGAGGCTAATGATGAAAACTCAGACGATCCGGAATAACGACTCGAAGCAGTTCGATGGTTATTTTTCTTTCAGATATCACTCGCCCTAACTATAGGCTCCGAGCAGTATGTTTGAGGGAGCGCCAGGAGAGGAGATACGTATGAGTTCGAACGTCCACGAGGTTCCGACCATGGTTTGAGTGACGACAGCCCTCTTGGACCGAGACGCCTAGGCGTTGTTCACCATGTATTCCGCTTGGCCAGAACAAACGGATAGACAGCCCCACTGTCGTTATCTCGCAGGGTCATTCCCGCTTCCGTAAGTGTCCACCGTGAATTGACCGTCTCGTCGACCAACAGCACGGGATCCGAACGAACAGCCTCTGTCACTTCGAACGCTCCCTCCACGTTCCAACGTTTCTGGTACGAATTGGATAGTTCGTGTTGGGGGTCAGTCTGACTGACTTTTCGGAGGGCTGTTTCAAAGGGCAGTCCCAGCCCGTCTGCGATTCGGGACGCCAAATCGGCAACTTGGGCATCCTCGTCCTGTGATGGGATAGCCGTCACCCAAGTTGGCGCCGGTGTCGGCTCCCAGACGGTCTGGATGTGTTCAACCGCAGCCTCGACCAGTTCCTGACCGTACGGTTCATCGCTGCCCTGCTGTTGGCGTACGAGTTCGCCGAGACCGGGATCACCATAGACTGTCAGCGCACGCCCGTCCGCAGGTTTGCGAGATGGCGCAATCTTCGAACGACCACCGTCGCGATCTGGATCGTAGTACCGTGCGGAAATCACACTCCAAGATGCAGAGCGATAGTGTTCGACGGCTTTGTCGACAAGTTCCTCGTTTTGGACGGTGGACGGCAAGAACTCGCCAGCACAGCTGGCACACTGGCCACACGCCGCCTCCATCGTCCCGTCGAGGACGTCGTCAATATATTTTGTCAGACAGCCGTCTGTGTCGACGAACTCCTGAATTTGGGCCAGTTCTCGCCATCGCTGTTCCGTGATCGACTCGAATCGTTCGTGGTCGTACTCCCACTCTTTGGACGTGCGCTCGAATCCATCATCGACACGGAGCACTGCATTCTCGACGCGCAGAATGTCAAGACACTTCGTGACCACCTTCCAGGAGACGTTCGTCCGCTTCAGGACGTCGTTCTTGTAGAGTGGGTCGTCGCTCTCTTCGAGGGTCTGCAGGACGGCCTCAAAATCGGCCGGTTCGGGAAAGGCTTCTTCAATAAAATACTCCGCAATTTCGTCGTCCTCCTCCCCCGAGAGCATGAGGGCGTATGCCTCGTCCAGTCCCCGTCCAGCGCGGCCGATCTCCTGATAGTACCGAATAAGATTCGGCGGTCGTTGGAAATGGACTACCCAGCCGAGATCAGGCTTGTTGAACCCCATCCCCAGTGCGTTCGTCGCGACGAGTGCGTCGACCTCGTTCGCTAGCAGCTGGGCTTCGAGCCCTTCGCGGCGATCACCGTCCATCCCGCCGTGATACGGCTTCGCAGTGAATCCCTGCTGAGTCAACCACTTGGCGACCATTTCGACCTCGTCGGTGGTTAAGCAATAGACGATCCCGGCCGACGGCAGGTCGTCGAGATTCTCCGCGAGCCACGCGAGACGGCTAGCACGTGAGTCCATGGTGATGGTCTGGATCTTGAGCGAGTCCCGAACCAGAGCACCACGGATTACCCGCAAGTCTGGAATCTGTGCCGTAACGTCGTCCACGACACGATCGTTTGCCGTCGCGGTGGTCGCTGCCACTGGAATCTGGCTCGGCAACTCCTGGAGAATCCGTCTGATCCGACGATAGTCCGGCCGGAAGTCGTGGCCCCAGTCGGAGATGCAGTGGGCTTCATCGATGACGAGCAGCCCAACGTCGTCCTCCATCTCCATGAGGATCTCCTCTCGAAACTCCTGTTTCGAGAGTCGTTCTGGCGAGATGAGGAGAATATCACACTGACCGTCGACGACACGTTGCTTGGCCTCGTCCCACTCCTCGGTGTTGTTCGAGTTGATTGTCCAGCCGTCGAGTCCCAGCTGTTGTTCTGCGTCTTCGATTTGGTTCCGCATCAACGCCAAGAGTGGGCTAATGATGAGTGTCGGTCCTGCACCACGCTCTCGGAGCAGTTTCGTCGCGATGAAATAGACTGTACTTTTGCCCCAGCCGGTACGCTGCACGAGTAGCTGTCGCTCCTGATTGTTGACGAGCCCCTCAATCGCTTCCCACTGGTGGGGGCGGAAGTCCGCATCTTGGCCGATGCTCCGTTCCAACAACTGCTGGGCCTGCGCTCTCGACACCTGGTCCGACGACTTAGTCACGTTTGCGTGACTCCAGTCGGTGGGCTATTGATTCTGGGCTAGGCTCACTGGTCGATACTGGAAAGAGGGAATTTGAGTGTGAGTGTTTTATGGTTGGATGGTTGGCATTCAATCATTCTCTGAAGTCCGTACTGCGGTGCATATGATCCTCACAGTCTTGGAGACCCCCGATTAAGTCCCGAACGTCGCTTACATGTCTTCGTCGCGCGTTTCCGGGTGTTGATTTCGTCTGGTGCTTCGTTCGTGATTATGTGTCGGCAGTCACCCGGCATGATGTTGAATTGGGGTGTGTACCCGCGGTACGTGACGAACCACTCACCGAAGCAGGCCGCGAGGTCAGCTTGGCCGATGAATGGAGAATTTCGGCCACACGCACATCAGAATTCGGCGGGATTCACCTCACATATGTCGGCTTGGAGATAATACAGAGTGTTCTATAGCTGTAGAATACAATTCAGTCCCGAGCCGCAGTAGCACTCGAAGGGTCGACCGATTTATGACTACGGTATGGATATTGATACTAATGCGCCTCTATCGGCTCGATACACCGGAGACTGAACCTACTGCGACACCTATAGAAGCTTCTCCAATCGCACCAGCAAGCGAGGGCGAGGGTGAGGGCGAGCTCGAGGAGTTGCTCAATGCGTCACCCGATGCGCTCTTCGATGAACCAATTCTCCTCTTTGCCCGACAGCCAGGCTTGACGACTGGCATTCCCGATTTGCTTGGCCTCGATCGCTTCGGAAACAGCGTGGTGTTCGAGCTCAAACGCGGGGATTCTGGGTCGGAGTCTGCCTCTGAGGCAAGTATCGTTAGCCAGCCTCAACTCTATGCTCAGGCACTTGACCGGTACGATTACCACGAGTTGGATGCGCTAACTGACGAGTACCGTAATGGGGATTGGCCAGTCCCATCTACGATTGCCGAGACAGATTCACTCATCGAGGCCTATAACGACTTCTTCGAGCAAGACAGAGTCCCTTGGGAGCTGAATCGAGCACAACGGTTGGCCATCGTTGCTGAAAGGATTACCTTACAGACCCGACAATCGGCCCGCTGGCTACGCGATAGAGGTCTGGACATCCAAGCTGTCGAGGTCCAGCGGTTCGAGGCACCATCCGGCGAATCGTTCTTCGGGGCGACTACGATCGTCGACTACGACGAGACTCGGACACAGAACTCATCACAGTCGAAACCTGGCGATCGTGTCTTCACGATACGCGTTTTTACCACTGCGTTCCCGAGCATCAAAGATGTGCTCTCGGCCGACAGAATGGACCCACTGTTGGGAAATCTCACGACCAACTATCCTTATCTCGAATCGCAGGCACCAGGGCATCCAGAACCGGTCCGATACGCACTTCGGGTGAATCCTTATGGCGATAACGAGGTGAAAGTTGCAATCGATGCAACCGGTGACGGAAACATGGACGCAGCAAACTATCTTCGAAAAAACCGCGATCTGTTTCGAGATCGAGGGTTTACCGTGAGTCAGCGAGACTCAATGCGGGTTGTTGTGGATACGTGGGAAGACATTGAGGTAAGCGACCTTCGGCAAGAGGAGTTTATCGAACGAGTAGCGGCAAGATACGTCGACCTCGTCAACCTCGGTCACGAGGTCTTTGACGTAGCCTAGCAAACTACCGTCCTTCACTGTCAACTATTGTATAAGCCACCGGTGCGGAGGCCCGTCGTGACACGCGTCCCTTTAGCCGTCTAACTCCCGGAGCAGTTCGTCAGCCACGGATGTCGTCACGTAGTAGGTGTGCTTGCGGTGTGTCTCGTCTTTGGGTTTCAGCTTACGCTCGCTAGCCTTGATCGTACTCCCCTCGTAGGTGGTCACCAATCCCACGCGCCGCAACGCTCGGTACAGGTTGCGGACGTACTCGAAGTCCATGTCCAGTTCCTCGGCGGTCATCCGCGGATAGTCGGGGCCGCCGCGGGCCAGTCGCTTCGCGATCGTCTGACCGTCGGACAGGTGCCGGAGGACGTTCTTTTTCCCATCCCGTTCTGCCAGAAAGCGCAGGAGGTGATCGCCTTCCCGCGAGAGGCGGTAGTAGGTGTGGTGCTGGCGGACCTCGTCGGCTTTCTTGGCCTTGACGCGGCGTTGCTTGACCGTCCCCGACTCGACGCGCTCCAAGAGGCCGGCTGTTTCCATCTGCTCGCACAGTGCCTCGACCTGTTTCCGTTCGGCATCGAGGTGCCCGGCCATCGACCGCGGATAGTTCCCCTCCACAGTGTCGAGGTGATACAGAATGCGATATGCCACCGGATCGGCCGGGAGTGGGGCCAGCTGGCCGACGACGGCCTGTTGCTGTTCGAGCTTGGCTTCTAACTCCTTCACCCGTTCGTAGCGCTGTTGGGCGTTGGCCGCTGGGTCTTGGTCGAGATCCAGCACGACCTCGATGGTCTCACCCTGTGGAGTCTCCAGTGTGACCGTGAGTTCCTCCTCGTCCCAGTGGTCGCCGGGTTCGTTGCGCGCCTCTCGGAGTGCCTCCTCGACCGTCTGGTAGCGCGTCATGACCGTGTCGGCTTCCAACCTGAGGCGCTCGATTTCAGCCTCGGAGACCATCCTAGCCTCTAGTACACTCGTCGCCCGTTTGAAGCCATCGTGTCGGTCAGTGTATCAACAATTGGGAAGGCGCGATCACCCGTACCGCGTTGTGTAGTGTGACACGGGATTCTCGTTCCAGACAGACCAGGCCGGTGTTGCATATCCCACATGGGATGCCCCCGCTAAACCAACCGCTCAATTCACATTGCACACGGGGTGTGTGATAAAAAAATACGGCAGTTGTCCCTTTGCTCGTACGGGTTGGCTGGCGATTTATAAAACAGAGCTTGTCAGAGCTGTCGAAAGTTTGCTGTCGCCGTTGGGCTGGGATCGCTCGAAGATTCGTCGGGAACATTCGTCGGGAACTCGCCGAGACAGGAATGCCGGAGTTAACGGCGTTTGCGATCACTGAGAAAGATTAACCAACACAAGGGTTACCCGTAATGAGTTTGTTGGTTAACCATACCCCCACGAGGTTGAACCCTCACACCCCGTGTGCGAGATGAAATCGGGAAAACGACGGGAGGGGGTGGTCGAGGAGAGAGCCAACGAAACGCTAGAAATTCACGATTTCACAGAGGAGAAGTCTCAAAGACGGCAAAATTGAGATGACCTTTGATCTAGAGAAATCTTTATCTACCCACTCTGTCAACAATGTCCGCACTAGAACTAGAGTCGGTCGAAACGAAACAATACGTTTCGTGACATGACCGCACTCATCTATTACTTTGACCCTCGTGAACTTGACGTCTTCCTCTGTTTTACCCCTTCTCGTGGGTTCTCCGGCCAGATCCCGAGTTTCTCGGATGGTTCGTCCCTACCCCACCCTCTCGTCAAATTCATCTCGCACACGGGGTGTGGGGGTCAGCTACCGACGAGATCACATCTCACTCGGGATTGGCAGAGATATTCTCGTATTATCTGGATCGGGATCACGTCTGAGTTTCATCTTGCACACGGGGAGTGCCGTCACCTAGTTCTTCTGACTCGCCTCGACATCGACGACTGTCCGATGAGCCATCCAGAATTTCATATCGCACACGGGGGGCGTTACTCCAAATTGATATCGCCCGCGGTAATCGCGTTCTACTAACCACAGCCCTCAAAACAGTCTCTACCGCCTAATTTCGACTGATTTAACCTCGCACACGGCACCCATATTTATTTATACCCTCGACGTAATTGCGCTTAAATGACCGACGGCGACGACCAACAATCCCTCTCACAATCTATCAAAGGCCGTCTTCAGGAGGGTGTTCAGAATTCTGTTTTTCGAGATAAGGGACTTCTCGACCCGGATGCCGTCATCGACGAGGACCGAATTGTGGGTCGTGATGAGCAGTTAGACGACATTATCACCTACTTGCGACCGGCACTACAGGGAAACCGACCGCCCAATATGCTCCTCTACGGCCCGTCGGGTACCGGAAAGTCGCTGATCATCAATGCGGTCTGCCAGCAGGTCCTCGAACTCGCAAACTCTCAAGATGACCGGTTTGGCGTCATCAAAATCAACTGCCAGACGATCAAATCGCATGACCGTGCCGTCTACCGCCTGGCAAAGAATGCGGCTGATGAAGCTGGTGTTGATGTCGGTATTCCACAGAGTGGTATCTCGACAGACCAGAAGCTCAATCGTTTTTACGAGGTTCTGAGCAACAATTTTGACTCGGTGATCATCATTCTGGACGAAGTCGATCTACTGGTCGGCCGACAACGAGATCCGAACGATGAACCTGCCTATTCGAAGCTCCTCTATCAGCTGTCCCGTGCGTCCCAACTTGGACGGATTGAGGGACACGTATCAGTCGCAGCACTCACGAACGATCCTCGGTTTATGGAGGATCTCGATGGACGCGCCGAGAGTTCGTTCAATCCACAAGATGTCGTCTTTCCGGACTACGACGCGAATCAACTCCAGGCGATCCTCGAAAGACGTCGCGATGCATACCAGGATGACGTTCTCGAGGATGGCATTATTCCGCTTAGCTCAGCGTTCGCCGCACAGGATCATGGAGACGCTCGGAAAGCGATCGATCTATTCCGGAAGGCAGGCGAAATTGCGGACCGCGAGGGAGAGGAAATTGTTTCCGAAGAGCATGTCCGGGATGCACAGCAAGAGGCTGAGCGAGATCGGACGCTGACCCAGATGCAGGGCCTTTCAACACAAAAGAAGCTCTCACTTTTCGCAACCGCTATCGTCCCCGTTTATTCTCAGCGCAATCTCAATGCCATTCCCAGCACGGTTGCATACCGTGTATACCAATATCTTACCGACCTGCTGGATGCAGACGAAAAGTCACGCGACTCCTATCTTCGATACATGAGTGAAGCAGAGACATACAACTTCGTCACATCTGAGAAACGAGGCCGTGGCTACGGCAGTGGCGTCCACAAAGAGTACACCTTCGTCGATGATCCGGGAGTTGTCGCAGAGACGCTTCAAACCGACATTCGATTAGAGGAAGTCGAACAGGAGGAGGATCTTATCCGGTCTGTTGTCAACGCACAGATAGAGGATTTCTTTGAGGGTAAGTGACGTAGTGAGCGGTTGACGACGGCTTCAAATTCATTTCGCACACGGGGTGTGTGTTCGTCGCTACTGTTGTTGGGATTACTATATATGTCTGACAACGGTACGCATGATTTCATTTCGCACACGGGGTGTCCTTGGTCAATCCATCACTCAATTCACTTCTCACACGGGGTCTCTTGCGAGAGATGGCTACTATCATATCGCACACGGAGGGTACCGGATGAATTGCACGGAGAATTCACTTCGCACACGGGGTGTGTTGTCCTTCGAAATACAATAGTCGCCGTCGTATCCGCCGGGATTCACTGGAATCTATATTTGGCTTGACCTTGCATCCTTCCCGAGACTGCCAGTAGTAGCAGCTGTATTTGATGACCGTGGCCACGATGGGATATCATCCGAGACAGAGACTCAGAACCAGGAATTTGTTAATCATCCCGAATGCTGGTTCGGTCATTCTGCCAGTCGTCAATGAAGTATTCGATAACCTCACCCGGCTTGCAGTCGCCGGGTTCGTGCCCGAACCGGGGAGTATCACACTCTGCACAGACCCACACCGGTCGTCCGCGCTCTCCCTCCAACGTTGACTTCCCGGTGTACCGATGATCCGTGTCCTCCTCACATTGCTGACAGTGGAGGATCTCTGGGTTGGACTCAGGGATTGCTCGATCGGGGTCTGACTTGTACCGGCGAATAATGCCCGGCACAAGCCAGTACTGCTCATCACCGTCTGTGATCTGCCCCTCGAGCGTGTCGACGTCGTCCTGAGTCACGAGCGGGTCACCCTCAGTCAGATAGAGGTGGGTGTTTGCTCCCGAGTCCTGGACTGTCCGCTCGATAGCCGCCTCGAACAGTCGCTCACCATCATCGGTGTCGAGGGGCGCAACCTCGACGACATCGCCCCAGCCAGCTGTGAGGTGCCTCGCCGGCGAACTCTCGAAGTCGGCCACCGGCTTCACATCGGCGTACCCAGCGTTCGTGTCACCAAGCAGTGCATCACCATCGGCGAGGGTGAACGCCGAGGTGCCAAGCGCGAGCGCTTCGTAGCGCGTTGATGCTTGAACGACCGCAAAGACCACCCGACCGAACGTCCAGTCGGGTGTCTCTTGGTCACTCTCAGTCTTGGTGTTGTCATCCTGGGGCCAGGGGCGATCCGTCGTCTCACCCGCTTTCCGGGCACAGAGCCCACAGCGGTCATAGGACTCTGGGATCTCCCTATCGCAGTCCTGGCAGGTATGGCGGTCGTATTGTTCGCGCTGGGGCTTCTGATCGGGATAGTAGCCGCTGGCCGGATCGTGTTCGTCAGGTTCTGTATGTGGATCGCCAGTCGGGTCAGAGTAGACCGTTCCGCGAGGATCATCTTCGTCGTAGAGAGGATTCTTATCAGACATAGAGCCTGAGAGAGAATTGGACGACATAGACAATAGTTCTTGGCAATTGTCAGGAGACATTCTACTTCTTCGCGACGGAGAAAAATCGGGAGTGGCTGAGCGACCCGCTCAGTTCAAGAAGAACCCGAGCTGGCGCGGCCGATACTCGTCAGTGCGAAGGTCGACGACGTGGTCGATATCGACGCGCCGGATATACACGTCACCCTCATCAGTCCGAACGCGGAGATTGCGGGCATCCGCACGGCTGAACTCGTGGACGGCGACCTGCTCTGCCTCGGTGTCTCCGTTCGGCGTGGTCACGACTGCGTTGTTCTTGAGAACAACGAGAGCGACTGGATCGATCACGCAGAGTCTCCCCCGTTGGTCAGCAGATCGGTGAGCTTCTCGCGACGGGTGTCGATGTCGTGCTGGTCGACGAGATCGAGCGCAGCGAGGACGGCACCGTCATTGGTCACGCCGTCGGCAGCGAGGCTCCAGAGCCGCTTGACGGCCGCGCCCTCGTCAGTGCTACGTCGGTGGAGATCGGGAACGAGATCGAGACTCATTTGCTTCCAGTCGGCGGTCGTCCCGGTGATTTCCAGCGACCAGTCGTCTTTGTCACCGGCGCGTTCGTACCCGTCCATCGCATGATCGTAGATTAGGTCCTCGATGACCCTGAGTTTGCAGACAGTCGGGCCGTTCCCGTCGAACATCGGGTCAATTACCGTCTCGAAGTCGTCGGCTGATCGTAGCTGCCGTTCGATGGAGAGTTCGACGGTGTCGTGTTCGGCGAGAATGGTTGCTTCATCGTCGCCACTGACCTGGCGGGTGAACGTCGCTGGCCCGGTCGCGACGACCGTCAGTGTCGGGTCCGCGGTCGTCGATTTGGACTGCTGTGCTGTCGCATCGGTCGAAGAGTCGGATGCTTCGGAGCTCATTGGTTTGAGTCCTCCAGTCAGATGGGGGACACAAACTCGGGAGAGGCACCCCGCTATCGAATTGTGAACAGTGGGATGAAGCAGTGTAATGCCGTATTATCGAACATTTACACTGGAAACGTGGGGGGTGACAAAATATAATTAGGATATTATATATCCTCAGTCTGGAACACAGTCAATGACTGCTGTTCGGTTGCAGTGTCGTCGGGGACCGAGCCTGTTTTAGCGACCAGTTTTGCGGGCTCTGACTTCTCCTCGGACGCATCGGTGTCGTCCTCCGGAGCGAGGTTGCCTCGGAGAGTCTGGATCTGTTCGTCGTCGAGTTCGCGAACAGCGCCGCCCCGAGGGGAGTGGGTCGTCTGCCAGACGCGACGATACTCGAGTGTGAGTGAGTCCCCAAGGATCGCATACCCATCCATATTGAAGAAACAGAGGTTCAAAGCGGTCATCTTGGCACAGAGGGGGTCTTTGTCCTGGCCGACGAACACTGCCTCTGGAAGTCTCCGGCCACCGCACAACAGCATCCGCCCGCTCCCACAGGCCGGGTCGGTGACGACCTGCTGGGTGCCGTCGTCGCGGGGCTGGTCGTTGACGGTGTGGGTGATCTCGACCAGCATTTCACAGACGTTGTGAGGTGTGAAGTGCTGGCCGAAATTGTCGCTGCTCATGCCGTACTCCTCGTACACGGCGCCAAGCACGTCGGCGTTGGTCTCGGCCATCTGTTTCTGGAGTTGGCCGAAGGCGTTGGCGAAGAGGTCCACCGTACGTTCTCCCTCTGGGTGGTCCATGTCTCGGGCCTGGCTGTAATCGTCGACGATCTCCAGGTACGGATCGTCACGGCGCTGGAGGGCATACAGCATCAGATCAACCCAGTCCTCGAAAATCGTGTAGGCGCTGTGGCCGCGCTGCTGGATCTGGTTGAGAATCGAGACAATCGGATCGGTATCGACTTGTGGTGAAAACATCCTCGCGCCCTGACAGAGAGAATAAACAGGGGCTCATTTGCGATTCAAGGAAGCCAATACCGGTTCCTATACTCTGAACAGAGAATACTATAACTCGACAGCCCCCACTATTCTGGTGCGACAACACCATCACACGCAGGGCACTCGGCCCAGATGCCTTCACTGCCGTCTTCTTTCTCGTATTCGACCAGCAGCCATGCCTCTAAGATATCCTCGCCGCAGTCTGGGCAGCGGCCGAGTGAGGATTCGTCAGTGTTCATGCAAAGGGAAACGGAAGGAGCGTGTGACAGTGTTCCTTCCAATGGATGAAATCAGGTGTATGAACGTAAGCTTTTGGCAGAATTGCGCGCTGTCAAACACACCGCGTTTCTGTTGAAACGTTGTCCACCAGCATTAACTCACCGACGCCTGAATCGAAGAAGACGATGGGAGTCCGGACAGCTATCACTCGATTGCTCTGCGGTGGTGGGTCCACGGTGGTAGTCGAATGCCGTCGCTGTGGGACAACTGTATCGCCGGAAACCGAACACTGCCCGGACTGTGGAGACAACGAGTTCTGTCAGTACGAGATTTTGGAGTAGAGTCCCGTTGACATATACTTTGAGGAGATGTTTTAGTACGTCGTCCGCACGATTCGGTTGTACCTACAACGTCGAAAGTGGGCGAACCGTGAGTGATCCCCGTCGTACTGATTCTGAACGTCCCAAGTAGGTTAGGAGTTGATCGCGAACGTCTGTGCGAGACATTGCGACGGTTTGCTGACCTGCTACCGAGGTTATTCGATGGCGAATAAACTCCCGATCCAAATCGCGACTGGCGAACTGAGAGTGGAAGAACAGCGTCCACTCGTCCCTGAATGCCAGCCGAACGGCGACCGGTTCATGCTTAAGTTCGACGAGAATGCACTCAGCGAGGGATACTTGACGAGTTTCTGAAAGGCTGTTCGGAATGTCGCACCTCAGATCCGTCCAGGGTGCCGTCAGATCCGGATCGGTTACCGTGGGACAGACTGGGGCGCCGTGCTGATCGAAGTGGAGCTGTACGTGGTCCTCGCAACTGGTTGAATCGTCGATTGACATTGGTTGACTCTCTCGGGAGGACGACTCCCGCACGCGCTGCGGGGAGAACAAACACAGGAGGGCGCGCTCTTCTCCCCTGGTCGTACCTCCCCGGACTCCCTATCTGTCGGGGAGTTTCCCGTCTGGCCGCGGGACGGTGCCGGCCTCGATCTCGATGGCGACCCGCCGGAGGTGCTTGCACTTGTCGATGGGGGTGTCTGGATCGCTGCAGGTCTGCTCAAAGTCGGGGCAGGTACACCGCTCTGCGACGACATCGACGTCGTAGTAACTCCCAGAGGCCGAGTGGACCTCGTACACACCGGGTTTCTCCTGAAACGAGACGTCGATCTCCTCGCGTTTGGCCCGCTTGGTGCGTGGATCGTCGTCGTCGGCGACGGCGAGTGGATCGTCGGCGGGATCGGGAACGGTCCCATCTGCAATCCGAGCCTGGACGACGCCGCCGTCGGGGACTGCCTCCGACGGCGCGTCAGTCCAGCGCGTATCCCGGACGATCACGCGGTGGTTGTCGGCCTCGGCGTCGAGAGGCCCGACTGACAGCCGATCCACGAGGCGAAGGATGTCCCACTGGGTGGCTGGTTCGGGCAGGGCAATCTCGAACGTGTGTTCGCCGGTCCGGGTGACTGCGTACTGGCCGGCAGGGAACTCGTCGGTCACGAACGCCGCGAGGCGGTACACGGACAGGCCGTCCATCGCGTTCCCCTGACGGCTGTCGAGACGACGTTGACAGCGTTCACTGGGCGCGCCAGACTGCTGGACGACGGCCTTGGCGCCGATCCGGCAGTCGGCACAGGTGTAAACGAGCGTCTCGCGGTTGTCCGCGAGGTGTTGGGAACTGCGCTCGAGCGATGCGTCGCAGAGGGCGCACTGCTGGGTCGGTTGCTGGTCGGTCTCTGGACTTGCGGATGTGGATTCGTCGACGGACATGAGTACGAGCGGGCCGCGCTCTCGGGCACGACCCTCACCTAACCTGGGGAAGACAAACTGCCGTCGACGGCGGACTTACCCGTTTGTGTATCGCTCACCCATCTCCTCCGCTCTTCGGTCGAGTTCGTCCTGATGGTCGACCTCGGACATAGAGACTCGCCCGGCTCGTTCCTCGAATCCACAGCGGGCACTGCATTCGTAGTACACTTTCCAGCTGCTGGCTTCCTCTTTCGTCCCGTACAGCAGTGGCTCGCTACACTCTGGACACGCAGCACTCGGATGCTCGATCATGAACATAGTTACTCTGTCGGGTGCGTTTCGGGCTTGAGTTCGACATCGATGATCTCCTCGTCGGTTGACCGACGCTCGGTCGTAAGCAGGTCAGCGGTGGCGAGTTGCTCGTGGACGAGCGTTCGGAACCAGGGGTCGGCTTCTGGATCGAACACGATCCGGGCTCTGTTCTCCTCAATCTCGGTACCGACGGTGTCCATTGGGGACAGCTGTTCGGTCTGAGTCGTGGATTCCTGAGACATAAATCTGAGTCGCTGCACCCCCTCGGCGTAACAAACTGAAGGCGAGACCGTGAGTTCAGTCTTGTTGGCGGAGTTCACTGGCCCGTAGCCGGAGCTGTCCGAGAATCGCCGCCCGATTCTGATGGGTATTTTCGTAGGCTACGTACTCCTTCACCGTTGTTAAAGAATACATACACTGGATCCCTGCCCGGATCAATTCCGGATTTGTCGCCGACAACAGTTTCTCCGGAGGGAGCTGGTCAAGGATTGCATCGCGATCTTCGTCGTTGGTCATGCTGACGCACCTCCGGTCTCCCCGAAGTCACCGAGTGTGACCTGCTGGCCCTGTTTGAACCGACACTCGGGATAGTGCGCGAGGAGTGTGCTGTCGAACACGTCCCAGAAGGCGCACTTGTGCGGTTCGACGGACTGCCACCAGCGCGCTCGCCGGAGGGCATCGTCGACGCGCTGGCGCTCGATCACCGGCCACTCGTCGCGTTCGATCAGGACCATCGCGATTCTCCCTCCGGGTGGTCGCGCATGTACGCGGCGGCCAACTCAAGACCGGCAACGAGCGTGTCTTCGGTGCCGACGATTCGGGAGCCTCGCTTCAGGGTCGTTCCAGTCTCGCCTCGGTGAAGTGCGAGTGTTGCCGTGTCATCCGGAATATGCCAGCCGATCCGGTTCTGGGTATGGACGAGATATTCCCACCCGCCGGCGGTGGCCTCTTTGGCCCGCTGTTCGATATCGATCCGAGTGTCGCCGGCTCGCGAGCGCTGACCGCCAGCCCCGAAATCGCCAAGCGTGAAGTTCTCAGACATTGGTTTCTCCTCAGAGGTGGTTCCACTCGTCGAGCATCGCGACGGCCGCCTGGAGGACCGTCGTGACCTGCGCGTCGACGGGCGCATCGGCGTCAACGTCGACGTCGAGACTCACTCTGAGGTCGTGAACGTCGGGCACGCAGAGAGCAGGGACCTGCCGCCAGAGCGTCTTGAGGACGTGGTCACGGACGGTCTGCGGCGAACTGTCGGCGCTGACCTGCTCGATGACCGAGCTTTCGATCTGGAGGTTGTCGGGCTGGCCGCCGGTGGCCACGAACTGTTCGAGCGCACGCTGCTGGCCGCTATGTGCTTCGATTTGGGAAGACATGCTCTCACCTGCCCCGGAGGACACAAACTGACGCTGGCGAGCGAGAGGGGCTGAGTCTTTAACCAACACATCTGGCGAAATACCCCGATTTCGCAGAGCAAATGGCTCGACTGTTGGTTAAGGCTGCGGACCACCAGTTCTTGCTGGAGTCGCTACGGGGGTGTCCAGGTATCAATCTGGGCCTGTCGGTGTTCGTTGTCCAAGTCCTCGCTCGAGACAGAGCCGTCCTGCTCGAACGGCGGAGTCACGAGGACGGTCGCGTCGTCGTCGTACTCGCGGCCGGGCCGGCGGACACAGTCGACGGGTTGGATTGGGCTACACTCGATACAAGAGCAGACTCCTCCTTCGAAGCCGGCGATCTCGACGGTCCAGCCGAGGACGCTCTGGATCCGGTAGGTTCGGTCGTCGCGAGCGCCGTCTGGTTTCCCATTAGCCCAGCCTCGGACGCTGGTGGAGCGACAGCCAACAGCACCACAGATATCGCAGGTTTGGAGGTAGTCCCGATCACCGGAACGGAACTGGTCTGCCGCGACCGTTTCGTTGTCGCGCGTCGACAGCGCACAGTCGTCGCAAATAACGAAGTGGTACACTCCATCTTCCTGGGCGACGTCGGCAGGCCACCGGACGTAGGTATGCGCGCTGCCGAAGAACCGAGCGTCGGCGGTCCCGCAGAATCGGCAGTGGTCGGCGTCTGCGGTCTTGGAGATTTCCTCAGACATCGGTGAACTGTCTGAGGTGGCGCTGTTCGCTTGGCGTTCGCGACGACTGGTAGGCGTCCTCGTCGTGGTGGTCCTTGCGTTCCCGGAGCTGTTTATGCTCGAAGATATGCTGGAGCCGCTCGAGGACCATCGAACTGAACAGTATCGGCGGGGCTGGTGTCTCGATCAGCGGCCCGCCGAACGGATCGACCCCCTGGGTGTCGAAAGTATCGAGCAGGCGGACGCGGGCCAGCGTGGCTGCGTAGTCGATGTTCTCACTCAGGAGGACCACGGCTGGTTTGTCGTGATCCAGTCGGCAGGGCCAGAACGGCTTCTCGTGGCTCGGATCGCACAGTTCCATCGGCGCAGTGTATTGCGGACAGGGTGGTGTGTCTGATCGGTCTGACATCCTTCCAAACTGCAGAGGGAGACAAACTCAGCGTAGCGTCTCAGCTAGTATACTCAGCCGATTTCTTCTGATCTCTCTTCCCTCAACTGGTGATCGGTCCCTACTGGCGTGCTAAATACAGAGGATGCATACACCAACGGTTGCGTCAACTACTCGAACTCTGTCAGTAACGGTGAGACCGATACAGCGGCTATATTCCGAAATACTGCTTCATGACCCTACGAATCCAGCGAGACTCCATCGTGTCTTCGCCGAGTTCCTCTGTAACCATTTCATCGAATGCCCCTTCAAGCGTCATTTCGCCTGACACCACCCTACCCAGTAGTTCTATTCCCATCTCTGTACCTTCCTTGAATTCCCCTCGAATGAAGCTGACAACTATCATCTTATGGATATGCCGTTCCTCATTCATCAACATCCGATTCCACTGATCCATGAAAACGAGGGTGCTCATTCCAGGTTTTCTTGGGTGGAGTTTAGAGTCCGCATCAGGCATGTTTACTGAGTACGCGAGGCTATCAACCACCATTGAACGCATATACACGGAGACCGGCAAGAAGATGGTGTAAATGCCTATGAAGAACCCGATGCCGGCCCAAACATTCAATATGCTAATGAAAAGAGCGATGATGCCGACCGAGACACCAACGATGAGTTCACCGATCGTGTGACGCCGCCGAATCCTATCTCGGCTTTGTCGTATCGACGCAAGTAGTTCTTCTTTCTGGGGCGTCGTTTCGTCTGGTTCGATTTGTCGTACGGTGAGTCTTCGAATTTTACGTCGGAATTCCAGCATATCGTTCTCGAAGGAGGAGCGCATCGCTCGTCGGAGACGTTCCACCCCGAGATCGTTCGACAAGATTCTTTCTCCCACACGTGGCACAAGAAATGAAATCCGTATGAACCACGTGACGGCCGTTGATTGAAGGCTTACCTTCGTCAGGTCAACTATCGGTTTGATGTAGGGAATGACAGCAAATGCGGCGGCAACGAGAGCAGTGAGGCCGAGAATGATCCCTTGCTGATAAAGTCGGCACCGAGGTTTGGGGAGAAGAGTGAGAAAGAACACAAGCATAAGCAGATCAATCAATACGCTCATTCGACACGTAGAAAATAGTACTGAATCGATATGAAAGTACACACCGAACTCACTTAACCGAACTGTTATTTATTGCTTAATTCATTAGCGATGGTGCACACGCGTCCTGTATTCACCAGCCCACTCCTATCAGTCGATAAATGTTAATATAGACTCAATTTTCTCCAAGCCGAGACGGGGATCTGGCGTACAAATTAGCGTATCAACGGGTGTTCCAAAGAGACGAATCGACGCAAAGCCGTGCTGGAGGGTCGTCTCCCGATCGCGTTCGGGACAAGCCACACTGCCGTAGCCACAGTGGACGCGCTCCTTATCACCGCGCTCTCGATCTGCCATGTGGATGTTCAGCGACGACCACCGAACGCCAGAGTGGAAGCCGACCACGGGCTCGATGTCGTCGCACACGGCAGTGATCGCGTCCCAGGCTGCTTCCACCGCTTCGCGGAGCTGTGCATCCGAGGTGGCGACTTCGCTCGGGGCATCCTGGAAGTCCGCGTTGGCGTTGTGCCAGAGGTACACGCCCGGTGTGAGCGGGTCGTCGCGAGGGCTGACCTCGTCGTAGTGGCTTGGATCGAGGACGACGTGGAAGCGCCCGGACGGGATCGGGGAGCCACAGAGGGTTGGTGACGTATCGGGATCGGCCCCGTGAGCGTGGCTGTCCTCGACGTGGTAGTCTGCAGTGTCGCGGACGTCGGCACTGTCTCCTTCTATTTCGGTGAACTCGGTGAGCGTCCGCTGATCAGTCACTCGGACCACCTCGGGAGGTGGGCATCCGCGAAGTCAACGTCGTCTTCGTCCCACTGGACGCGCAGAAGAGGCGACGTGTAGGGCGTCCGGGTGTTCGTCGGCGTCAGTGGTTCTTCAAGTGCATCTTCGCACTCGTGGAGACAGGTTGCCGAACAGAACGTCTCCGGCAGCGAATTCGATTCGACGAGCTCCGTGTCGGGGACCGGATCGAGACACGTCGAACATCGAACCGGCGTGACTATCTCGTGGGTGAACTCGGAAGCAGCTGCTTCGATCAGACTGACGACCTTCGGTGTGGTGAGTCGGTCCGAGCCGTCGACGCGGGTCTGCAGCCGGACCCATGGCGGCGATGTCTCCTCTTGCTTCTCGTCGTCAACTGGATCGTAGTAGACGAAGGCCCGCTGGTCCTCGTGTGGGAACCAGAGCATGTCATCGCTAGAACGGAGTTGGTCGATGACAGCTCTTGGTTTGCCCTTGACCGCGAACATGGTGAGTTGGCTCTGCGGGGTCATGTCCAGGAATCGAGCGTGGATTGCTCTTTCACCTGTTCGACCGGACAGAGAAACCGCCATTTCCAGCGCTGGCGAATAGCTTTGTCCTCACGATTACTGGCCTCGCTCGGTTCGGCGAACCCAGTACAGGTCCAGCCCTTGTCTCGGAGGGCTCGGATCATGGCGCCGTCGTAGTCAGCGCGAACCCAAGTGAGCAGGAACCGTGTTCCTTCCCGGTCACCGTAGTCGGCGACGAACCGCTCTTGGGACCGCGCAAGTGCCGCCGACGCGAGGTTGGGCATCCGAACACCGAGACAGATCCGGGCGGCCTCGACGAGCGTGTCGCCGGTGACGACCTCGTCGTCGACGATCTCGCTTGGCTCGATCTCGTCGAGGATCCGCCGGGCAGTCGGTCGGAGTTCCCGAGGGAGGTCCTCCTCGATGGTCACAGGTTGGGGTGCCAGCTGGCCGCCAGTGCGGTAGCGAATCCGCTTTTTCGAGATGAGGGGGTATCTGTACGTGATCGCACCGACGAGGTTCCCCTGGAAGCGGACGCCGTGGTGAACGAGATTCACCGACGGCAGCGAATCCATGTAGGAGTGGTGCGCGTCGTAAATCGCGGCTGCTGTCTCGCGCTGGATCGGATCGACGGTGACATGGTCGGCGAACCGGAGGCCGAGTGGCGCAGTGAACGGCTCGCCGTCGGCGTGGATTGGACACTCACAGGTGGGACGATGTCGGTGCTGGAACGATGCTGCCTGGGCCGGTACCGATCGTGGCTCGTAGGACATCCCTCGCCCGACTGGGGAGGGACAAACGGCCGGTGGCGCCGCTACGAGGTTATTTCCTCACGATCTGCTCTGGCGGCTTTCGCGACCGTTGGAAGCTCGGGGAAATCTCGGATCTCGCGTTGCTCAAAGACGCCGTATTCTTCGTTGTAGACGGTCAGCGCTGTTCCCTGCTCTGGTCGGGCCGAGGAACTCTGCTTGAAGTAGAACGGAATCCCTTCGTCACGACACTGCCGCCGGATCTCGTCAGCCCACTCGTGTTTCATCTCCCGGCGGTGCTCGTCTGGAGCGGACTCGCCACCGACGACGACCCAGTCGATATGGTCGAGTGCCACCTCGCCTATTGGCTCGAGCAGCGGCTCGAAACTCACCCACTTCAGGCCAACGTCGATATCGCGGAGCTGTTCGATCCGGTGGAGCGTCGACGGATACTCGTGGCCGGCGCTCCCGACGCTGGTCCCGAGCAGACAGTTCTCGGGCCAGTCCAAGCGCCAGTCAGCGGCGTTGTGCGGCCGCTTGGTGAGCCAGATCCAGACGTGTTCTGGATGCCGGGCGCACACGTCCAGCACGTCCTGAACGAACGCTGGGTCGGTTTCTGAGTGGAACATATCGGTCATCGAGCCGACGAAGACGCGCCCCGGACCTTCGGGAAAGTGATACTCGTCGGGATCTTCGACACGCTCGGGGTGCATCGTCACGTTCTCGTCGGCGTTCTCCGGCGTCCATTTGGAATCGGTGCGCTCCTGGCGACGGCTGAATTTTTCGGCGTAGCACTTCGGGACGCCGGCGTCGGAATCGTAGCAGATCGGACCGATCCGCGAACAGCCGGTCTGGGGATTCCACGTGTAGTCGCACCAGCTAATCGAGGTGGTTTGCATCGGGTGTTCCTCCACCCCAGCAGGGACCAACAAACAGGCCGTTGCACAGCAGCGAAAACGGGAACAGCCCCTCAGTCGTCCGAGGTGATCTCGCCGTAGTTCGGCACTTCGGCGTCCGGATTTTCGGAGATCCCGCCGCCGAAGGTCGAGAGACTCGGATTCTCGCTGGCCAGCACATGCTGACACAGGGCCGTCGCGAGATGGACGGGGACGGCGTTGCCGATTTGCTCGGTGACGGCCTTCTTCGTCGACCCACAGATCTCGTAGTCCGCCGGGAAGCCCTGGGCTTGCTTCAGCTCTTGGGGTTTGAGCATCCGGTAGCGGACATCCAGCCCCCACGGCCACGCTTCAGGGACACAGAGGGCGAAGCGATCACGGGTTTCCACAGCTCCGAGTGGCTCGTCGACGGCGCCGGCGTCGGACTGGCCGTGGTAGTCCACGAGGAACGGGTTTGCCACCCCAGCCGGGCTCTTCGACGCTGGCACAGTCATCAGCGGCCGCTCGATCGAGCGCGTTCGGGGCCGTTGACCGTCGCGACCGTTGTAAAGCGGACAGAGGTACGGCTGACCGAAGCCGAACACGCCGCCTTTGGCCGTCGTGATCGTAGGGAGTGGCTTCTCGAGATCGAGTGAGGCCCCACCGTGGGAGTACCGAAGCAGCGTCGGCGAAACGAGGTAGCCGTCCGTGTTTTTCGCGGTGACAGTGTGCATCGGTCGCGTCTCGGGCTGATAGAGAGGGTTCGAGTGTAGGCCACGCTGGAAACCGTTCCGGGGCATCACGAGCGGGCGCGCTTCCACTTTCTGATGCCCGCCACGGGTCGCGATTGTCGGGACGGGCTTGTCAGTCGACACTGGGCTCGCTCCGTCCTGTTGTCGGAGAAGGTACGGGGCTGAGAGGCCGACGCCACCGGTAGTGGGACACCGCACGAGGAACGGTTTGTCGACGGCCTGGGCCACAGTCGCCGCATCGTCCAGCGGAACAACCCGGGAGGTCCGAAGCTCCCGGACGTCGTCGCGACCAAGGTCGGCCAGCGCGTCGGCCAGCGGCTCGTAACGGTCGGGACAGTTTTGGCGGATCCCCTCTGCGATCCGCTGCATCGTCGAGTTCTTCAGCGGCTTCTTCCGGGGGGCATCGATATCCCGGGTAAAGATCGACCCACCGGGATCCGCCCAGTCGATGATCTCGGCTGCGGGCCGATGATCGGCGAGGTCGTCGTCGTCCTCTGCGGAGTGGGTCGGCTGGGGGAACGTCGGCTGCTTGGTCCGGCTCGCGACGATGAACAGCCGCTCGCGGCTCGTCGGATCGCCGTAGTCTGCGGCGTTCAGGATCCGGTGCTCGACCGTGTAGCCGAGGGCCTCGAACATCCCGACCCACTGCTTGAAGATCGACCCGTCCCGTGTGGGTTGGCCGTCGACGACGGGACCCCAATCGCGGAACGGCGGGACGTTCTCGAGGAGGACGTTCTCCGGACGGAGTTTCTCGACCCAGTCGAGGACGTGCCACGCAGAGGCCCGCTTTTGCTCGCGAACAGGCTTGCCGCCGCGCGCGCGACTGAAGTGGACGCACTCGGGACCGCCGACCAGGAGGTCGACAGTGCCCGGCTCGACGACGTCGGGCGGATGGAGTTCCTCGATCTTGGCGTGGTAGTGTTCGGCCCACGGATGGTTCGTTTCGTGGGTTTCGATGGCGGGCTCCCAGTGGTTGATTGCGTGGAGGTCGACGTCTTCGCCGGGTGTCTGGCCCAGCTGTTCACAGGCGAAGCCGGCACCAGTCGAGAAGCCGCCGGCACCGCAGAACAGGTCGACAACGGTCGTTGCGCTAGTCATCCGACTCACCCTCGGGGTGACGGCACTCCTCGCAGCGGTCCGCGTTCGGGACCACCTCTCGCTGGCCACAGTCCACGCAGGGCGGCGCGATATCCGCGAGGTGTTGGACGGTATCGTCTTCTGGTTCGCCGACGTGCGGTGCTTCCTCTTGGTGGATATGATCGAACGTCATTCGACTCCTCCACCCGACTTGAGGAAAACAAACTCAACTCCAAGGCCAGCAAAGTGGTCGTGGAGGGTTACCGATATCGAACCTGTAGGGATAGATGAGGGTGGTTCACCAGAAAGTCTTTGTCTGTAGATAGAACAACATGTGGTATGACGGCGTGGGAGTACAAGATTATCGAACTCTCGGATGGAGGTTTCTTGGGTGGTGGCGACGAAGTCTCAGAGGCGCTGCTCAATGATTTAGGCGAGGACAGATGGGAACTCGCTACAGCACTTACCGGGTCCAGGAGGAGCCTTGGTGGTCGGCCAAAAAGCACGACAGACGCGCTGGTATTCAAACGGCCAAAGGAGTGAGTGGGCCTCAATGCTTGAACTGTCAGGTACGCCTTGATTCGGCGTTTGATTCAGTGACAGCGCCCAGTTGCTGTTGCTCGGTCGCGAGGTACTGATCCGGGACTTCCTCGAAGGCGCCGAGATTGGCTTGTTCGGTCGACTCGATGTCGATGTCCGGTCGGTCAAGCTGCCAGCGGGCCTGGTCACGCTCATAGCCGGCATCGAACGCGGAAAGTTCACGGGTTCGGGCCGGCGCTGCGACGGCTTCCAGTTCCTCAGCGCGATCGCCCAACCAACCCATCTGCTCGAACATTCCATCGAAGTCCTGCTCCTGGAACGGGAAGCGCACGGACGCCTTCGGCGGGAGAGCCGTGTGTGTCTCCCGCCCAGTTTCCAGCGCTGTCGGTCGACCCTCGAAGATCCCCCGCTCGCGAAGGGCGTCAACATAGTCGCTCCCGGCGAGGACGACCAATTCCCGGCAGGGGGACTTCGCCTGATCGGCACAGAACGGTCGGCGAAGCCAGTCGGACAACCCAGAGTGGACCCTTCGGGCCCACCTGTCCAGTTTCGTCGTGACGGGATCGCCCGAGGGCAGTTCGAATCGTGGCTCGCCCTCGATTGGCACGTCGCGAAGGTCGTCGATAGTCGTGTCGTAGGGTGCTGTCTCCATCCGGGCAGGCAAAATCCCGTGTTCGGCGGAGAGTACAGCCCAGGCGTTCGCCCGCCTGTCGGCTGTTCTGGCCCACTGGACGGCGGCCTCGGCATAGCGGCGCTTGACTGCAAAGTATGACGATGTATACAAGTTGCGAGCCTCGACGGGTTCGTCGGTTTTTGCGTCGCCACAGCCAACGAGGACGAACCGGCCACGCGTACGCTCAGGCGCCATCGGCCTCCCACCGCTCGGCGGGATCGAGCTTCCGAACCTCGGCGACGCGGCGGTTCCGCTCAGGCGCGAGGAACTCTGCAGTACAGCCGGGGCACGCCCGGACCTGCGTGACGCCGACGTCGAAAACGAGCGCCTCGAACTCGTACTGGGCCGGTTCGCTACATTCTCGATAGAACTCGCACTCAACTGGATTGATCTCGATCTGTTCGTCGGTCGCCTCTGCTGAGTCGGTGGCCATGAACGAAATCCTCCACCCACTCGGGGAGAACAAACAGACGGCGACAGTATTGTCAAACCCAGTCGAGTACCATGGTAAACGGCCCCTCCCAGTCTCTGGCCTGCTCGGGCGCGTTGTCGTGTGCCCAGAGCTGTTTGGCTTTGCAGGACCCGTCGTCGTACAGACTTCCGCTTTCGTCAGTCGCATCCTCGGCTGGGACGACGAAGTGTTCGCGCTTCTCGGCCGGAACGAGACGGCCCTTGTGCCAGGTCTGTGGGATGAAGGTCACGCGTACCCGGCTGGACCCGTCACACTTTGGCGGATCTGGAACCAGATCGAGCAGGTCCAACCGTCCGGCGATGTCGGTGTGCTGGCTGAGCCACTGGCGGGCTTCCGCGATGGCGTCGTTGATATGCTCCTGATCGAGCGAATCGCTCCGGCCCCACTCGGCGCCGTCTTCGATCACGGTCGCGCAGGCTCGCGCGATGATCTCGCTAACACGGGAGTCCTCGGCGTAGCCGGTGACGCCCTGTTGAGCGGTCTCCAGTTCGCGGTACAGCATCGACTCGGTGCCGGTCTCCTGCTCACGCTTGTGGACGGCACAGCGCAGGTGGGCGACGGCGTCCAGCAGGTGTCCCAGCTGGGAGTCATCCTGGATGTCGTCTTGGACTTGCTTCCGGAGCGGGATCGAATCGAACTCACGGGCGGCTCGGCGGGCGAGATCGGTCTGCTTCTCGGCCCCGAAGGTCGTCTCGGCGACGGTCATCGCTGATCGACCTCCTGCATGACTGGGCGAGTTTCGGGCCACTGCTGTCCGGCGAAAATCGCGCCGGACTGTTGGGCGTTTCGATGTTCGGCTTCAATGTCACGTTCTATGTTGTCGGTATGGTCTGGCGATGCGTCACCGCGTTGCTCGTCGGTACTCATGGTGAAAAAGCCTCCAGCCAGCAGGGGGAGACAAACTCAGGTTGCTGTGAGACTCATCCGGGCATTGGAGCCCCTGTGCTGAATACAACGCGCGTATGCAGCATTCCTGTGGATAGCACCTCCTGATCGTCAGGTCCTCCCCTTCAACGGCTTATGATAGAGTGCGAACCCAACGACCGCAGATAGACACGCGATAGCGTTTCCCTGCCAGGGAGGATTCCCGGGTGTGTTCTGGAGCACCGACAGCGTCGCCCACAGATTGGGGAGATAGAACAGCAGAATGACTGCTGGCAGCGCGTACAGTGCCCATCGGCGGTCGCTCCGGAACGGAAAGACCAGCAGCACCAGAATTACCACGCCGACAGTGAACCAGCCGCCGCCGGCGACGGTCATCAACGCCGAAATTAACACCTGATTCGCTGCCTCGACTTCGCCCCAACCCATCGAGAGTGCGTCGGCGTGATACGGCATGAACGATTGCTTGACGGCGTAGATGCCGCCGAGGACCAGGCTTACGATGGCCGTGATGCCGTACGATAGTCCAGCCGCCCGCTTCCGAAGGCTATGATCGGCGAACACAGTGAATCTCCTCGACATGATCTACCAGTTACAACCGAGTATGGATTTGCCCAACATCTTGGTGACACAGTCGACTGTGAGATGACTCGATTCGGGTGGTTCGGGAGTAACATCGACGCCAGCGTACGTGTCGGGTCACGCCGTGGATGCAACTGCGCGGTCGTCCAGCATGACGAACTCAACACGTGACCGTGCGACCAGCGTACTCTCCGGGTCGTTTTCCGGGTCGTACGGCATTCCGAACTCGTGGGTGTCCGGTAACTCGAACAGTTCGACTTCGATCGCTAGTTCGTCCCGCTCACTGCTCGTCGTTCGGTCCCGAACCACTGCATGAGCGGTGACACCCTGTGTCGCACTCTTCTCGAAGGACACGTCCATCGCTGTGGTGTACGCCTTCCCACCAGGCGTGCCGTACTCCCGCCAGACGGCAAAGAGGCCCGCCATATCCATCACACTCGTGAGCACGCCACCGTGGACGTGCCCCACTGGCGTCCGTAGCGTCTCCGCGTCCGGAATCTGCATCCGACAGATGTCCTCGTCGGTTTTCGCTTCCACGAACGTCAGTCCCAGATACTCGTAGAAATCGACGGCATCGAGAACCTGTTGGTAGACCTCAACTGCACTCATGACCGATCACCGCCACACTGTCGGGGTCGCTGACTCGGGATACGTCGTGTCGGCCCAACAGATCCGCACGCACGCTGGCTGTCGTGCCGGTCCAATCCGTCGCTGAAGTGTACTGGTGTGACATGCAAAGCAACTAGAGCGGAGAGTTTGGGGTACGACTTTGCCCAACATGTTGGACAAACCGATTCCTCGGGATCACGCCCACATCAGTATGTGATGCGACGGAAACTGTGTCCCCGACTGAAGTACAGGACCGACTCGACGGAACCGAGAAACCGGAGGTGTCGAGAATGAACGCACATCTCGGATCACCGATCAGAACTGGATCGGAACTGGCGACGGAACTTCGGCGCCGGAGTCGCGTGCTGTTCGCCGTCGCGCTCGTCAATCTCGTCCTCGCAGTGGTGTTCACCGCGCTGCTGCAACTGGACGGTCGCACCATCCTCGGACGGAACGTCTGGACCAAACCCTGGAAGTTCGCCACCTCTATCGCCATCTTCACTGCGACGGTGGGCTGGCTGATCCCCTCGCTGTCGCTGGCCGACCGCGTCGAGTGGCTCGCGACCAGAACCATCGGCGGGGCCATGCTCGTCGAGATCACCCTCATCTCGACCCAGGCCGCCCGCGGCGTGCAGTCGCACTTCAACAAGGCGACCGCTCTCGACACCGGTATCTTCGCCGTCATGGGCACGACGATCACCATCAGCACGCTCGTCGTGGTCTACGTCCTGTGGCGCACCGTCCGTGACCCGCCAGACCTCGCACCCGCGTACCTGTGGGGTATCTGGACCGGATTCTTCCTGTTCGTCCTCGCGAGTTTCGAGGGCGGGCTGATGATCGCCAACGGCTCTCACAGTGTCGGCGCACCCGCCGACGGACCCGGACTGCCGCTGTTGAACTGGAGTCTCACCGGCGGTGACCTCCGTATCGCACACTTCGTCGGCCTCCACGCGTTGCAGGTCCTCCCGCTGACTGGCTACGTCGCAGCACGCTGGGACGACCTGTCGACCCGCCAGTCGCTCGGCGTCGTCGGCGTCGTCGCAGTCGGCTACAGCAGTCTCGTGGGTGGGGCCTTCGTCTGGGCGCTGCTCGGAAACCCGCTCGTGATGTCGCTTCCCCTCCCGTCGATGACGGGCATCTTCGACGGGAGTTTCCTGCTGGTCGCGCCGTTCTGGGGACTGATGATCCTCGCACCGACCTGGCGCGTGACCGAGCGAGTCGTCGCCTCGCCGCTGCTCGCCGTTCCCGCCGCCCTCCTGTACCTGCTCGTCATCGTGCCCCAGTTCGGCCCGGTCGTGAGTGGCGCCCTCTCGCCGTCACTCGCCGGGATGCAGTCACTCCTCGCGACGGCCGCCGGTACTACCCTCGCGTGGGTCCACTTCCTCGCGTTCGACCTCTTCGTGGGCCGGTGGATCTACCGCGACGCACGCCGCCGAGGACTCCCGTGGCTCGTCGTTTCCCCGCTGCTGGTCGTGACACTGTTGCTGGGACCAGTCGGGTTCCTCGGCTACTGCGTGGTCCGTGTCACGACGGCCGAGGTCCGGACGTCGACCGCCACTCCGAATCCGGGAAGTGACTAAACTGTCCCACACTGGGTCCTCTTTCTCGGCGGCCTCCACGGATGAGACCCGAGACTGACTGGCCCGGCCCCTGGGCCGAGACTGACCCACAACCTGTTGTGGGTTCAGCAGAAACGAGTCCAACAGGAGGGGTCGGTCTGCTTCGCGCACGCTTCCGGATGACGCTGCCCGAGGACATCTGGGTTGCAGAGGTGTCCACATCGTTTCCGGATGCGACGTTCCGACTGCTCACTGGCGTCCCGAAAGGTGACCGGGCGATCGAACTGGGCGAAATCCTGGCCGACGATCCCGAACTCGCGGCCGCTGCACTCCGGGACCATCCCGACATCGTCGCCTACGACCGACTGCTCGTCGACGACCAGCGAGCCATCACCCAGTACGAGGCCGAAGAACAGCGCCTCTATCAGTTCCTCTGGGAGTCGTCGCTGCCCCCGGAGTTCCCGCTGGATGTCGAGAACGGCGCGATGGAGTTCGACCTGACCGCGACACAGGCACAGTTCGAGGCGTTCGGCGAGGTACTCGACGCCACCGGCCTCCAGTACGAACTCCTGACGGTCGTCCACACCGACGACGAGGAGTCGCTTTTGACCGAGCGCCAGCGCGAGTGTCTGACCGTCGCCCAGCGCCGCGGCTACTTCGACGTGCCACGGGACTGTACGCTGGCGGAACTGGCCGACGTGCTAGACGTGGATAAATCGACGGCGAGCGAGACCATCCGCCGCGGGACTGCCCGCGTTCTCGAACAGTTTCTCGTCGGGCACGAGTGACCGTCGCCCCGACTGTCCCGATGGGTGATATGGAGTCGGCCTCTCCGGTTCGTCAGCCCTGTCCACGCAGTCGGTAGCGTTCCACGATTACAACCTGTCGACGCCGTCGATGGGCTCTCGAAACGTCACAAGAGACTACCGGGAGGAGTTTTTTCAGCCCAGCAATCCGAGTGCATCCAATTCCTCACGGACAGCATCCAGAGCCCGATGCGCATCGCCGGGATCTTTGCCACCGGTGATAACGACCTTGCCTGATCCGAACAGCAGCAAGACGACATCGTGATTTTCGAGTCTGTAGACTAACCCAGGGAACTGTTCTGGTTCGTATTCGACCTGTTCGAGGCCAAGTCCGATAGCCATCGCGTTGAGATTTAGATTCGTACCCAGATCGCCAGACGAGACGATATTTTGCACAGTAACGTCTGGTTCGTCTGGCACGTCGATATCAAGATCGCTGAACGCATCGAAGACGACATCCATGCTCCCGTGTACAGCGTCCACACTCTCAGCACCGGTACAGACTATTTTACCAGACCGGAAAATGAGTGCCGCTGCTTCGGGGTCGTTCGTCCGGTAGACTAGTCCGGGAAACTGTTCGGGATCGTAGTCTGCCCCGTCCAGATCGAACGCGACGCTGTCGAGATCCAGTTCCTGACCGATACTGGTCGATGCGACGACGTTCTCGATTGAAATAGATTGTTGTACGGACATTGTATGCTCTCCCGATACTCAGTAGAACTCTCGAACGAGGTTCATTGCGTCGTCGGGCGCACCGTCGGGAATGCTTGCCATGGAGTCAGTCAGGCCTTCACGTTTCTCGAAAGGCACCGACTGGTCGTTTTGGTAGATCACGCCCTGATATTCCTTGTCGGCGTCCAGAATCTTCCCCTTGGCGTCGCCGTAATCGGTCGGGTCGTGGCCGGTTTCGCCGAGATCAACGATGGTGTCGCGGAAGTAGTCGTAGGTGTCCACGTCGTTGAAGGTGACACACGGCGGGTAGACGTTTACGAACCCGAAGCCATCGTGTTCAACTGCTTTCTGTACGATCTCTGTGTGGCGCTGAGAGTCAGAACTGAACGACTGGGCGACGAACGTGCCCCCGGCAGCCAGGGCTAGCGCCAGCGGGTTGACCGGGGGCTGTTTCGGCCCGTCGGGGGACGTCGAGGTCTCGAAGTCCTCCCGCGAGGTGGGCGAGGCCTGCCCCTTCGTGAGGCCGTAAATTCGGTTGTCCATGACGATGTAGGTCATGTCGACGTTCCGGCGGACGGCGTGGATGAAGTGGCCCGCACCGATGGAGTAGCCGTCGCCGTCGCCGCCGGCGACCATCACTTCGAGGTTGGGGTTGGCCAGCTTCGTCCCGATGCCCACGGGCAGCGCGCGGCCGTGGACGCCGTGGAGCGCGTAGCTGTGCATGTAGGTGCCGATCTTCCCGGAACAGCCGATGCCGGCGACGACGAACGTGTTGTCGGGGTCGTTGCCCGTGTTCGCCAGCGCCTTCATCATGCCGTTCATGGTCCCGAAGTCACCGCAGCCGGGACACCAGGTCGGTTGCTTGTCGGATTTGAAGTCCGTGAATCGAATGTCTGAGCTCATTGGTTCAGTCTCGAGGTTCTGTGTTCTCTATACTGTTGCTTGGGTCGGTTCTCCCGAACGAGAGAGGTTGTACGAGGCACTCATTTTGAGTGCCTGGGCGAGGCCGTCTCGATCTCGCTCACTCCAAGTTCGGCGATTTCGGCAGTTATCGGCGGTGGCAGTGTTTCGATTGTATCGACACGCTGTGGATTGATCGACACACCGTCGATTTTGAGAGCCACCAGTTTCCCACGGCTCCCGTGGGCAGCGACCTCGAACTCGAATGGACGGTCTCGGTCGTCGACGGCTTTGACCCAGACTTTTGCGAGTCCGTTCGCGCTCTCCCAGTGGACGCTGTCGACGACGGTGAGGCTGCCGGCAGGCGGGACACACGAGGAGCCACACGCGGGACAGCGAGCCAGGTGCGGCGCTGTCCCGACGTAGTCGTACTCGGCATCGCACTGGTAACACTGTAATGCGACCGTACTCATCGGTGGTCACCCGTCATTAGAGTCGCCCCGCTCGTCCGGGATCGACATCGATCGCATCGACCGGACAGACATCGACACAGAGCATACAGTCGATGCACTGGGCTTCGTTGGCCGGATCAGCCTTGATCTCGCTCTCCGGGTGGTCTGGCGTGTCTGTCCACTCGAACACGTCGACTGGACAGTCCTCCAGACACGCTCCATCGGCGATGCAGATGTCGAAATCGACGGCCACGTGGGTGCCGTGAATGCCCAACGTTTCTGGTTCGTCGACGGGTCCCCAGACCGTGTGGCCCTCGTGCTCGTCGGCGACATCGCGGCTGGTCTCGAACGTCGGATCGATTCCCATTGAGATTGTCTCCTGTATGATCTGCTCTCTTGCCTACTACCCGAGCGAGCCCTCCATCTCGAGTTCGATGAGACGGTTGAGTTCGACTGCGTACTCGATGGGCAGTTCTTCCGTAATCGGCTCGATGAACCCGGCGACGATCATCTGCTTTGCGTCGTCGTCGTCCAGGCCGCGGCTCTGGAGGTAGAACACGTCCTCGTCGCCGATCTTCCCGACCGTGGCCTCGTGAGCCACGTCGACCTTGTTCTCCT
>NZ_RDFA01000006.1 GCF_004118325.1 Halorientalis pallida
TCATACTCAGACCCTCACACGGCACTCGCCGTGTGGGGGTCTTTTCATTTCGAACACACTGCGAGCGACGGCTGCCGGTTGCGTTCGAACATTCGGCAACCCTCCTGCCGTTCAAAGTTCATACCTTTATTTGCCGGTAGCCCCTCGTAGGGTGCATGTCATTCACTGACGAATCGGGGTTCGCGGAGTCGGAGACACACCGGATGATGCGGGAGACGGCGCGTGAGGTTGCAAATGGGTACGGCGACGACTACTGGCGGGACGTCGCGGACGGCATGGCGCCGACGGAGTTCTGGGAGGACTGTGCCGACGCTGGGTTCCTCGGTGTCACGGTGCCCGAAGAGTACGGTGGCGAGGGGATGGGCATCCAGGAGTTGACGACCATCGTGGAGGAGTTGGTGGCTCACGGGAGTATGGGTGCGGAGATGCTGTTCGTGGTGAACGTCGTCTTCGGTGCGGTGACGCTGACGAATCACGGGACAGAGACACAGAAGGAGGAACTCCTGGAGCCGCTGGTGGACGGGGACCTGAACTTCTGTATGGCGCTGACGGAGCCGAACGCAGGGCACAACGCGCCGAACCTGGACACGTTTGCCGAAGAGCAAGACGACGGGACCTTCCTGATCGACGGGAGCAAGCAGTGGATCAGTGGGGTCGACAAGGCGGACAAGATGCTGTTGGTGGCGCGCACGACGCCCAAAGACGAGGTCCCCAAGCGGACGCAGGGGATCACGCTGTTCTTGGCGGATCCCCACGACGAGAACGTTGAGCGGAGGGAACTGGACGTGGGGATTCCGACACCGGAAAACCAGTACGAACTCTCTTTCGACGGGTACGAGCTGACGGAGGACGATATCATCGGGACGCGGGACATGGGACTGTACCAGTTGTTCGATACGGTCAATCCCGAGCGGTTGGTCGGCGCGGCGGGCGCGATCGGCGTGGGACGCAACGCGATCGAACGGGCAGTCGAGTACGCGAACGACCGTGTGGTGTTCGACGAGCCCATCGGGGCGCACCAGGCGATCCAGCACCCGCTGGCGGACGCGCACTCGAAGGTCGAGGCGGCCAAGCTCCTGGTCCAGAAGGCATCGTGGCTGATGGACGAGACGTCGGGGACCGAGGACATGAAGAGGACGGCGGAGGTCTCGAACATGGCGAAACTCCGGGCGTCGGAGGCGGGCCACGAGGCGACGGACGTGGCGCTCCAGACTCACGGCGGGAACGGATTCAGCCGGGACTACATGATCGTCGAGATGTGGAAGGGGAGCCGACTCGGCACCGTCGCGCCGGGGTCGTCACAGATGATGCGAAATCACATCGCCGAGCACACGCTGGGGCTCCCACGCTCGTACTGAGATCGCTCGGACTGTCTCGTGCCGTCGCACACGAGACCGCTACGCTTAAACGCGGTTCTCGATTACTACAGACTGCGCCAAGGTGGCAGAGTCTGGCCGAACGCGTCCGCCTGCAGAGCGGATCATCGCCGGTTCAAATCCGGCCCTTGGCTTCTGTGTCGCGAACAGTTCGTGAGCGATCAGAACGACCGTGACACTGCGTCGCGAGCGGCGGAACCGAGTGAGGATCTGGATCACGAGAGACGAACGCAGTGGGTCTCCCTCCGGTCCAAATACGATGCCTGGCTCACGTGTCACGCTGATCGTCCCTGGACCGAAAGCGGTCCGACGCGAACCGGAATTCGGATCGAATCGTCCACCGGTCGTGATATGAACGCACAGGTGAACGTGTGCGCATCCCTTTTGCCGCTCGGGCACGTGAGTGCTTTCCATGGCTGACAGTGACACCCAAACGAGCACCGAGGAGTTCGAGCCGGCGGTCGAGGGCGAGGTCGCGGAGCCGGACTTCGATCACCTCGCGGGGATCGTCACGGACGGGTTGATCGGGGCCGTCGGTGGGTTGGTCGGGACGGCCGCGATGAGCATCGGGCTGTTCGTGGCGTCGTCGCTGGACGCGTTCGACATGTCGTCGTTCGGTATCTTGGCGGACCTGTCCGGGCTAGACGTGATCTTCCCGGCGAACGCGGTCGCGGTCGGCTTCCTCGTCTTTCTGGGTGGCGGGATGGTCACCTGGCCGCTGCTGTTCGCCGCGACGGCCGCCTACCTCCCCGGGGAGCGGTTCGCGACGAAGGGGCTTCCATACGGGTTCGTCCTCTGGACGGGGTTCGTGCTGGCGTTCGCACAGGGTGTCGGCGGCGGGACGTTCACGCTCGCGCTCTACGCTGTGCTGACACTCGTGAGCCACCTCGCGTACGGCTTCAGCCTCGGCGCGGTCTTCGACTACCTCTCGGACCGCCCCGAGACGCTGGTCTGAGCGGACGCCGGGGGAACCCCTAACTCCTCGCCGCCCGAACGCAGTGGCGAATGCACAGGCGACGCCTGCTCGCCCTCCTCGCCGGCAGTGGTGCCGCCGGCTTCGCGGGCTGTAACCGACCGCGAACCGCGGGAACGCCGACCGACGGGAAAGCCGGGGGCCCGACCACGTCGACGCCGCCCGGGTCGAGCGACGGGGGCGTGTACGTCCAGTCGTTCGTCGAGCGGATGGGACGGCTGGGGACGGCGACCGCCGGGCCCTACCGGGTGGCGCTGTTGTACACGGTCCCCCACCGGTTCTGGACGGTGACGAACGATCAGCGATCGCTCGTCCCGAAAGGTAGCGGCGACGGCTACCGTCTCCACCTGATGGCGACGGTCTGGGATCCAGAGACGGGGGTCGCGATCCCGGAGACTGGGCTCTCGCTCGAACTCGAACACGACGGGCGGCTCGTCTCGGAGGAAGTCATCTACCCGATGCTCTCCCAGCGGATGGGTGTCCACTACGGGGGAAACTTCACGCTCCCGGCCGACGGGGGCTACCGCGCACGGATCGACGTGGGTGCGCCCTCGATCCGCCGGACCGGCGCGTTCCGCGGACGCTTCGAGGAGCCGGCGACCGCCGAGATCCCGTTCCGATTCACCGGCCGGGACCGCCGCGAAATCGGCACCCGCGAGACGCCACAGGCTGGTGAACCCGGGGCCGTCGCGCCGATGGACGCCGCGTTCCCGCTTGGCCGGGCCCCCGAAACCGAGGCCATGCCGGGGACGCATCTCGGGACCGCACGGAGCGGCGACGCGGCCTTCGCGGTCGTCCGCCTGGCCGATCCGCCCGCAGGCGTCGCGGGCGACGGGCCGTACCTCGCGGTCTCGGCCCGGACGCCGTACAACCGACTCCTGGTCCCCGCGATGTCGCTGACGGCGTCGGTCGGCGCGTTCGAGGGCGCTCTCGTCCGGACGCTCGACCCCGACCTGGGCTATCACTACGGGGCGACGATCCCCGCGCTCGCCGAGGCCGAGTGGCTCCGTCTTTCGGTCGCGATGCCGCCACAGATCGGCCGTCACGAGGGCTACGAGCGGGCTTTCCTGACCATGCCGCCGATGGAGCTGTCGATCTGAGATGCGCACGACCGTCGTCCTCGCCGGCCTGGTCGCCCTCGCCGTCGTGGGGGCTGGCCTCGTGGTCGCCCACGGGAACCACGCGACGGCGTCCCCGCAGGTGTCGACCGACGGGACCGTCGTCGTCGAGGAGGCCTTCCTCTCGACGGACGGGTATCTCGTCTTGCGGGCCGACGACGGCGGTGAGCCGGGGCGGATCGTCGGCGTTCGGCCGCTCGACCGGGGCCGCCACCGCGGCGTCACCGTCCGGGCCGACGACGCGTTCTGGACGGGGGTTCGCGGAAACGTGACGCTGTGGGCCGTGTTGCACGCGGACGCGGAGGCGGGGAACGACTTCGATCCGGCCGCGGACACCATGCTGACCTGGTTCGGCGGTCCGGCCGGTCAGCGACTCGCAGTCGCGCGGGGTGAGCGCCCAGCCTCGGTCGTCACGCGCGGAGCCGGAGCGCTCGAAAACGGGACGCTCCCGGTCGTCGCGGCGACGCTCCCCGAGGCCGGGTCCCTCGTCGTCCACGCGACGGCGAACGGCACGCTCGGTCGGTCACTCGGATCCCGGGCCCTTCCGGCGGGCCGACACACGGGCGTGCGCGTGTCGGTGAACACCAGCGGGCTCGACGAGCGTGCGGTCGTCGCGGTCGCCGTCCACACCGACGACGGCGACGGCCGGTTCGAACCGGGCGTCGATCCGGTGGTCCGCGTCGCGGGCGAACCGGTCGCCAGTCGATACGAGCGGGTTCCAGAGGGGCGCGACCCGATCCGCGTGAACACGCCGGTACCGACCACCGATTCGGCTGGAGACAGCGAGGCTGCCGACGGGCCGGCCACGACCGACTCGTCCGCGGAAACCTCGGCGGACGGCGCGGGGCCGGGCGCCTGGGGCGTCGCGCTCGCGGTCGCCGTGATCGCCGCGTGGCTGGCGCGTCGCCAGGGTATGTGATCCTGTGTCGTGAATCGGAACGGGCTTTTGTATCGCATACCTACCCTCAGGCGATGAACAGACGTGCTGTCCTCCGGGCGGGGGCCGGACTGGTCGGCGCGGGGGTCGTCGGGGGCTGTCTCCAGACGGAGTCGCGATCCGTCCGGTCGCCGCCGTTGGTCGAGAACCGCCCCGACGCGGTCTACTACCCGACTCACTCCGAGGGGATGGAGATGGTCGGGTCGACGACTGCCGGCGAGTACCGGATCGCCGCGATGTACAGCTACCCACACCGGTTCTGGGAGGTCACGGGGTCGGACACCAACCTGAAGAAACTCGACGGGAGCACGGCGATGCACTTCATGACCGTCGTCTGGGACCCCGAGACGGAGACGGTCCTGCCCAACGCCAGCTTGACCGTCGAACTCACGAAAGAGGGGGCGCTGGCCGACCAGACCAACATGTACGCGATGCTGTCCCAGCCGATGGGGTTGCACTACGGCAACAACGTCGAGGGCGACGGCGACGGCACCTACATCGCCAGCATCGAAGTTGGGTCGGTACCGGAAGGCCGGGTCCGCCGATCCGGTGACTTCCAGGGCCGGTTCACCGAACCGGCTACTGCCGAGATCGAGTTCGAGTACAGCGAGAGCACCCGCGACGACCTCCCCTATCAGGAGTACGACGACGCGGGCAAACGCGCCGCCCTGGAGCCGATGGACATGATGGCACCCAGCGCGACCGTCCCGCCCGAGGGCGAGTTGCCGGGCGAGGTCCACGGGACGGCCACGAGCGGCGACGCTGCGTTCGTCGTCACCGTTCAGGACACGGTGCCCGCGGGCATCGAGGGCGACGGACAGTATCTGTCGGTGTTCGCACACACGCCGTACAACCGGATGGTCCTGCCGTCGATGACGCTGTCCGGGGCGCTGGCCGGCGACTCGTTCGCCCTCGAACCGACACTCGACCCCGACCTGGGGTACCACTACGGTGCGGCCGTCTCCGAGGTGGCCGACGACGACACCCTCTCGATCACGGTCGACACGCCGCCCCAGCTGACCCGCCACGAGGGGTACGAGATGGCCTTCTTGGAGATGTCCCACATGGAGGTGCAACTCTGATGGACCTCGACGAATCGCTGCCCCGCCGGCGATTCATGAAAGCCGCCGTCGCGGTGGGCGGTGCCAGCGCCCTGAGCGCCTGCCTCGGGCGGGCACCGCGGGCCGGTGAACCGGTCCCCGAAGGTGTCTCCGATCCCTCGGAACTGCCCCAGCGTCAGCACGCCTGGAACGATCGCGTGCGCGTGGATGGGGACGGGAACGTCCACCTGCCCCGCCACCAGGCGTTTCTCTACCTGACTCTCGACGGCGACGGGCCGCCCGGCGACGAGGCCCGCGAAACCGTCGAGACGGCGCTGGGAACGCTCGATCGTGCCTACGAGCGGAGCAACGAGGGGCTGATCTACTCGCTCGCGTACTCGCCGTCGTACTTCGATCGCTTCGGCGATCCTCTGCCCGACAGCGTGGACCTGCCCGAACCCCGGCGGCTCTCGGGCTTCGAGAACCCCGAGTTCGACACGCAGGACGCCCTGCTCCACCTTGCCAGCGACCGCGGGGACGTAGTGCTCGAAGTCGAGGAAGCCATGTTCGGCGACCGGAGCGAGGCCAACGGGATCGCCGTCGATGCGACACTGGGCGACGTGCTGATCGTCGACGACCGCCGAACGGGCTTCATCGGCGCGGGGATGCCGGCCGAGCGACAGGCCCAGGGTGGCGAGCCGATCAGCGGCATCCCCGACTCCTTGCCGGTCCCCGACCGGTCGCCGCTGTTCATGGGCTTCGAGGCCGGCTTTTCGGGGAATCAGGCCACCGAGGACTACGTCACGATCCGGGAGGGTCCCTTCGCCGACGGGACGACCAAACACGTCGCCAACCTCCGCCAGCGACTGGGCGACTGGTACGACGAACAGAGCTTCGAGGAGCGGGTCATGGAGATGTTCAGCCCCGGCCACGCCGAGCAGGGCCTCGTCGAGGGCGTCGGTGACAACCTCGGTGCCGACAGCGGCATCGACGCGTTCCTCGATCCGGAGACCATCGAACAGTCCATCGAGGAACACGGCCGGGTCGGCCACGCACAGAAGGCCGCCCGCGCCAACCGTGACGCGGACGGCAACGTCCGCATCCTCCGGCGACACGTCGAGTCGACCGACGACGACCTCGCCAGCCTCCACTTCCCGTCGCTCCAGCGCCGACTCTCCACCTTCGAGGACGTCCGCGAGGCGATGAACGGCGACGACCTCACCGACAACCCGGCGATCCGCCAGCGGGTCAACAACGGTATCCTCGAGTACATCTTCGTCCAGCACCGCGGGAACTTCCTGGTGCCGCCGCGCCGCCACCGCGCGCTCCCGACGCCGCGACCCGCCTGATTCGGTCGTCACGTACCCGCTCTTTCGGGCCGCCTTCGTGCGGAGTGGTAACACTGCCTTCGTGCGGTTTAGGGTCGTCCAGCCCTTATGGAGTAGTAATGCGGAAAGACGAATTCCTGCACCTCCACCAGTTGCTCGCCGTGACACAGCGGACGCTGGCGGCGCGGGGCGTGAGCGAGACGGATGTGGACGCGGTCGCGGAGACGGTGTCGCCGATGGCGGCCCACGCATCGAAGGCGGACCACGAACGGGCCGTGATGGCGCTGGCGTCGACGCTGGCGGCAGCGACGGCCGACGAGTCAGGCGCGGAACAGGACGAGCGTGACCGGGCGCGACAGGCGCCGAAGTGACCGGAACCGGCCGGTAGCGGTCGCGCTGGCGAAAAGTAACGATTAAAGGCCGTCCTCACAAGCTTCGAAGTATGCAACGACGAGCCGCGGCGATATACTTCGTTCTCTTCCTCGCCATCGGGGCGGGGTCGTTCGGCTATATCACCGTCGTCGACGCCCAGAAACCTGCGATCGACGTGCAGGGGCAGGAGCTGACGGCCGACGACACACTCAGAATCGGCGACCGGGTCTACATCGCTTCCGTCTCGGAAGGGAGCGGTGAACTCGCGTGGACCAACCAGTCCGCGCAGGCAACCGCGTCGCTGGAGAACAACTCCACGACTGCCTACAACAACGAGTCGTGGACGGTCCGCATCGAGAACCGCACCGACGTCTCCGAGTTCGATCTCCGCCAGCAACTCGACGCCAGCGGCATCCTCGCCAACGACTCGGCGGTCGAGAACGAGACCGTCACCGTCGACGGCGAACGTCAGGTCGTCTACCGCGAGAACCAGACCCTCGAACCGCTCGACGAGTACCTCCCCGCGCCCGAGACGCGGACCTTCGCCGTCGGTAACACCTTCGAGTACGTCCCCGAAGAAGGCGGCCCGGTCAACGCCAGCGTCACGAACGTGACCACGTCCGCGGTCGAACTCACCTGGACCTCCCCGCAGGAGAACACCGTCTCGCTCTCCGAGGGCGGGAACGTCACCCTCGGCGGGACGCAGTACATCGTCCACTTCCCGAACAACGACACGGCGATCCTCTCGGAGAACGTCGATGGCTACCTCGAAGACGCCGAGCGTCAGGACTACTTCACCGAGCGGAAGAACGGCCTCTGGGGCGTCACCATCGTCAGCTTCAGCGCCGCCGTCATCCTCCTCGGCGCGGCGTACCTCCCGGTCAAGGACTAGTTCCGCCGCTGCGATTTCGTGTTTTCAAGAACGGTTCGCCGCCGATCCGCAGGATTTCGACCGTCGTCTTGCCGTCTCGCCGCGCCTCGATCAGGCCGGGCCCGCGTCCGTCCGCGAGAGCCAGCCCAGCCCCACGCCGACACCGATCGCCAACAGCCCGCCGAGGGCTTTCATGCCACCGACGGCCCCGCCGAGCGTCGTCCAGGGCGTCCCCGCGATGGTTCCCAACCCCGCGAGTACCAGGAACGCCCCCGTCAGCAGTCCCAGCAGTTCCAGTCTGTCACTGAAGCCTATCATATGCCCCCCTTCTCTGTCACCCCCGTAAAGTCCCCGGTCTCGTTTCGATTCGCCAATCGGTCCGAAACACGGGGCGGCAGGGAGTTGACCACGCGCAGACGTGCTCGCTTCGCTGCGCGCGACTGTTCTATTTCAATCCCTCCGGCGGCGTTCACCAGCGGCTCGCGGGTTGCGAGCCGCAGGGTTCACGGGCCGGGAGGGAGTCGAACCGGAGACAGAGGGTCCTGCTCGTCGCTTCGCTCCTGTGCGGGCTGCCACTGGCAGGGCTCAACTCCTTCCTGCCGGTTCACTCACCGCGTCGCTATCGCTCTGCGGTTCATTCCACGGGCCGGGAGGGAGTTGAACCGGAGACAGAGGGTCCTGCTCGTCGCTTCGCTCCTGTGCGGGCTGCCACTGGCAGGGCTCAACTCCTTCCTGCCGGTTCACTCACCGCGTCGCTATCGCTCTGCGGTTCATTCCACGGGCCGGGAGGGAGTTGAACCCCCGACCATCTGGTCACTTCCGAATCCGCCCGGATCGAACGCGCGGACTCGTTAAAAGCCAGACGCTCTGCCTAACTGAGCTACCGGCCCTCGTCTCAAGGTGAGGCGGTCGGGTGGTAAACAGTTTCGATCCACTGTAACCGGGTCAGTCGTCGAGATACGCCTCTAGGGCCTCCCCGACCAGCCGCCCGGGGTCGACGTCCTCCAGCGCGGCCTGCCGGCGGAGTTCGCAGTAGGCGTTCTGGGACAACTCCATCGACATCTCGCCGAGCGTGACACCCTCGGCGGCCAGGGCCTCTTCGACCGTGTGGCCGTCGTTGACAGTGCTGGCGACCGAGCGGATCTGACGGACCGTGAGATCGTGGTCGAGGGCGGCCCACGCGAGCAACGGGCGGGCCTCGCCGGCCACACGGGCGATGTGTTTCGCGGCGGTGGGCGCGATCTCGCCTTTGGCGACGTGGCGACGGATCGACCGGGGGAGGTCGTGGACGCGGGACCACTTCCGGATGAACGCGACGGTGGCGTCGCCGCCGGCGCGCTCCGAGGCGGCCTTGTACGAGCCCTCACCCCGCACCAGGGCGGCACAGGCGGCCGCGCCCCGGAGCATGTAGACGTTGTCGGGGTCGCCGGCGGTGTTCTGCGAGAACTGGCGGACGGTCTCGGCGGCCTCGGCGAGCCTGTCCGGGTCGTCCGGGTCGAACGCTACTGCACGCTCGGCGTGCTCGCCAGTGAGCGTCGGGTCACCTCTGATGACGGGACGGCCCACTGGCGATTCGCGATCCGTGGGTGGTCCCTCCGCGGGCCCGTCAGTCATCGATGCGTGCTAGGGCGACGAATGATAAAAGAGTCCCGTAGGTCGCGGGCCATTCGTCAGTCGTCGGCAGCCTCGCGGCGCTCGCTGGTGTGCTCCCAGACTTCGGCACAGCCACAGCCGTCGTCCAGGTCGTCGAGATGGTCAGTTGGTACGTCCTCTTCCTCCTCCGTGTCGGGGTCTGTCGCGTGTTCGGTCATCGATAATCCAGCTCCTGATCTGGTTCGTACAGCTCCGGCGCAACGTCCGCTGGGGCCTGATCGAGTCCGGCACCGGCCGCACCGTCACTGTCAGTCATCACTCCTCTCTACCTGCCCTACTATCATAAGGCCTCTCGCAACCGTAATCCTCACCCGTACTCCCGTATACCGGCAAAACGTGTCCCCTTTCTCTGACTACGCCGCGTGGTATCGGATCACAGTGTCGACTGCCAGCGGCCACACGGCCGGTCTGCCCCCTCGCCGGCCCGACCCCGGCGAGTATTGTTCGCGCCGGACCACTCAGGTAGGCCGGGCGTCAAGGAGGAGCGAATGACCACCGACGTCCACCAACTCGACGACGGTGCCTGGATCAGCGTCAACGACTCCCGGGAGATCAACGTCTCCGATCTGTGGCTGCTGGCCCGCCACGAGTTCTGTGACTGCGAGATGGCGGACTTCCTCGCGGAGGGCGTCGTCGAAGTCGGCGTCGACTATCCCGACATCGCCGCCCGCTTCGCCGGGCGCTGTATCCAGTGCGGTACGGAGGGCGTCACCGACTGGCTCACCGTCGGCCGCGTCATCGACCCCGACGACGGCCAGTTCTACGGCGTCGTCCCCGAGAGCGTCCACGTGCCACGGAAACGGACGCGACTCGCCCGTCCGGAGTAGCCGGCAACACCGTCCGCTACCGCGAAGAGGTGGGGAGGCTTGTCGGTGAGGAGAACGCTATATGAGTGTAGTACCTGACCCTTTCGTATGCCGAGCAAGGTCGAGAACTGGAAATCGGAGGTGTACGGATCGGAGATCCGCGAGCACCTCATGGAGTTCGCGGCGGAGGGCTGGGACGCGATTCCCGAAGACGAGCACGACGCCTGGTTCGAGCGGTTCAAGTGGTGGGGTCTGTACCACCAGCGGTCGGGTCAGGAGAGCTACTTCATGATGCGTATCGGGACGCCCAACGGTGTGATCGAGCCCGGCCAGCTCGAAGTCATCGGCGAGATCGCAAAGGAGTACGCGACCGGCCCCGTCGACAATCCCGAATTCGGCGACGCGTACTGTGACTGGACGACCCGCCAGTCGATCCAGCTCCACTGGATCAAACTGGAGGACGTGCCGGAAATTTTCGAAAAACTGGAATCTAACGGTCTCTCTACCCAGCAAGCCTGCGGTGACTCCTGGCGGAACATCGTCGGCTGTCCGGTCGCCGGCAAGGACACGCACGAACACATCGACGCCTGGCCCGTCGCGGAGGACCTCCACGAGGAGTTCAAAGGCGACGACGACTACGCCAACCTGCCCCGGAAGTGGAAAGTGTCAGTGACGGGGTGTGACCAGGGCTGTGGTCAGGGCGACATCAACGACCTCGCCTTCGAGCCCGCGAAGAAAGACGGCGAACTCGGCTTCAACGTCCGCGTCGGCGGTGGGCTCTCCCGCAAGGAGCCCCGTTTCGCCCGCGGCATCGACGTGTGGGTGCCCCCGGAGCAGGCCAGCGACGTGGCCGCCGGCATGAGTGCCCTGTTCCGCGAGTACGGCGACCGCGAGGACCGCTTCAACGCCCGCATCAAGTTCCTGATGGACGAGTGGGGCCCCGAGAAGATGCGCCGCGTCCTGCAGGAGGAGTTCGTCGACTTCGAGCTCCCGACGGCCGGCGAGGACATGCGCGACCAGTACACGTACAACGCCGGGCAGAACGACGGCCACGGCGACCACGTCGGCGTCCACGAACAGCCCGACGGCAACTACTACGTCGGCCTGGACGTCCTCGTCGGTCGGATGGGTGCCGACGACACGCTGGAACTGGCCGACCTCGCCGAGGAGTACGGCTCCGGCGAGGTCCGCCTGACCCAGCGACAGAACGTCATCGTCACCGACGTGCCCGAGGACGATCTCGACGCCTTCCTCGACGAGCCCCTGCTCGAGGACTACTCGCCGGACCCCCACCCGTTCATGCGCGGCTCCATCGCCTGTACGGGCTCTGAATTCTGCTCGCTGTCGATCACCGAGACGAAGAACCGCCAGGTCCGGTACGCCCGCTGGCTCAAAGACAACGTCGAGCTGCCCGACGGCGTCGAGGACTTCCACATCCACCTGTCGGGCTGTACGGCCTCCTGTGCCCAGCCCCAGATCGCCGACGTGTCCCTGCGCGGCATGAAGACGCGCAAGGACGGCGAGCCGGTCGAGGCATTCGACATCGGCCTGGGCGGCGGCCTCGGCGAGGACCCGCACTTCGCCGACTGGGTGGAGATGCGTGTCGCTGCCGACGAGGTGCCCGGCTACATCCAGAACCTGCTGGCGGCCTACGAGGCCGAGCGAGAGGAGCGCGTTGTTCCGGAGGAACAACGAGGGCGAGACGGCGAAGCCGTCGAGCGAGAGACCTTCCGGGAGTTCATCGCGGCCCGCGACGAGGACGCCCTGCAGGACCTCGCAGACGCCGAGGAGACCAGCTACGAGGACCCGTACATGCACAACACGAAGATGACGTGGTACCCCTACGCCGACGAGGACGACATGAACGCCTCGCCGGCACCGACGGACGGCACCGGCCAGCCGCTTCCCTCCGACGACTGACGACGGGTTTTCCGCCGGTCGAGCGAACGTTGTCTTCCCGAACCACGTCCGTTCGCGGACGTATGCAGTTCAGACGACGTACGTCTCGAACAGGAGAAAAAAGAGGGGCAAGAGTACCGACGAGGCGAGCCGTGATGCTATCGACAGCGACATCGGGTACAGGCTCACGCTGTCGTAAGTGTCGTACGCGGTCCGGAGTTCCGCGAGTTTCATCTGGAGTGGTTCGATCGCTTCGGGGTCGTCGGCTGCCATGAGCCGCTCGCTGAGGTCGTGGATGCGTTCGCGCGTGTCGTTCAGTTGCTCCTGTTTGATCTCGTTCGCGCGACGGTTGATGTAGACGGTCGGGAACGCGAACGAGCCGACGATCAGTCCGATGTAGATCGCGACGAGAACGTAGATGATCCCGCTCCCGCCGCCGACACGAACGACGTCGAAGGCGAGGGGCAATCCCAGCGCGCCGATCGAGAGCATGGTCGTCGTCCGGATCGCGAAGTAACCGATGGCGCTGAGTCCGCCGAGGCCGTCGGGGTGTAACGGATCGATGCTGAAATCCAACTGACCGATCTCGCGAATACAGAGCGTCGTCGTGGCGGCCATGCGGATGCCGACGGCGGTGATCGCGCCACCCCAGGCGGTAAAGACCAGATAGACGAGGTAGGCGGGATCGGTGTACCCGGGGACTCCGAGCGCCCGGAAATACCCGTCGTTGGCGAGGACCGCGAACAGAATCAGCGCGGTCCAGACGACGGTCGTCGCTCTCGTGTCGGTGAAAAACGCCCTGTACCGGGCGGCGATGGCCCGGATTTCCCGGTTGTCGTCGTGGGGTGTGACCTCCGTGGCTCGCTCGACGAACGTCGAGAGGACGACGGTGTCGTACCGACAGATCAGTACCGTTGCGACCGCGATCATCGCCGACGCGAGCAGTTGACTCCCGAGGAACACCCGCCGAACGTCGAAACCGATGAGCGTCAGAAACACTCCTGTAAGCGCGAACGGAACCAGTCCGACGGTGAGCAGTATCGTCGGCAGTGAGCCGACGGGACTGCGCTCGACGAAGACCCGCGAGAGTCGGGTTACCCAGACTTCGTCCATCTTCTCGTCAGCTTCCATACTCCCGTAACGCACCGGGTCTCGGACAGTTAAACGTTGGAGCGGTATCCCAGACTGAGTACTGGCTCCGGTGCCCGTGGGGAGACCGGATCCCCGAGTGAACCGGTACGGACGGTTGCCTCGCGACGGCCCGAGCAAAAAGGTGGAAGTGCCGGCCCGCCCAACGACGGGGTATGGTAGACCGATTGCTGAAAGTCAACGCCTACACTACCTTCGACCTGCTCGACGGTCGCGTCGAGGGCCACGGCTTCGACGAGGAGGCCCTGGCTGTCCTGAACGTCACCGCTCCACGCCAGGACCCCGACCACGTGAAACTCCAGCTGGAGATGGACAACACGCAACTGGACGCGGTGGAACCCCACGCCGACCACGTCACGCTCTCGGCGGCCGAAGCGCGGGAACTCGCGGCCGAACTCGAAGAGTACGCCGGGAAAGTCGAGGCCGCACAGTCGGAGTGAGTGGGCCGGGGCCGGCCGGAGTCGGCCGAACCGCACTACTATGTAGGGTGAGGCCGAACCACATGCCGTCGATGGACCCCGACGGGAATCCCGCTTCGCGCGAACTCGGCTTCTGTCCGTGCTGTGGCTACCAATCCCTTCCCGAGGACCAGCCGGGGTCCTACGAGGTATGTCCCGTCTGTGACTGGATGGACGACCCGGTCCAGTTCCACAATCCGGCCTACGTGGGGGACACCAACCACGTCTCGCTGTCGGACGCCCGGGAGAACTTCGAGGAACACGGGGCCTGTACGCCCGGGGCCGCACCGGACACCCGTGACCCACGCGACGACGAGCGCCGGGACCCCAACTGGCCCTACGAGGAATGACATCCTCCCCGCTGTGAACGGCAGGGTTTCGTCCGTGGGAGTCTCAGTCGGTCTAAGACTCGCCGGACGCAACATTCCCGTCACGGTGGACGGTACTCGGGTCTGTGCGCTGTTCTTTGGGACTTTCGTGAGAGCGTGGTGACTCCGACCATCCGTGGTCGTCCCACTCGAACCGTGCTCGAAAACGCTGGGCGTTTTCGGCATCCCGGAAATCTGTGATTTCCGAGGACACGGGCCGTGCCATCGGCCTGACTGCCTGTTCTGTGTGCCGTTGACGAGACGCTAAGCGTCTCGTTCGCCAATCAGAGCTCTCCGAGTTCTGATGACGCTTCAGGAACGTTTCTGAGGCTGTAAGGTCGGCGTGCCCCTCGAACCCACATGGACAGGTGAGCGTGTCCTGATGCCGTGTCGTTCGGTCTGTCGAACCACATTGCGGGCACTCTTGGCTGGTCCACGCCTCTGACCGCACTTCGACCGCGATCCCGTATTCTTCGGCGGTACACGCCAGTCGCTCGGTGAATTGCTTGAATGCCCAAAAGTTGTGCGTCTTGGCGTTCACCCTGACCGACCAGTGCGTTTCGAGTACGTCGGTCAAGCCACCGATATACACGGTGTCTACACCCTCGGCGTACAGTCGGTCCAGCAGGTTACGACACAGTGCGTCTTGTGCGTGGTCCCGGCGACGAGTCCGTTTCCGGTACAGTCGCCGGATACGCTCGCTACTGTATCGGCCTTCCCGTAGTCGTCCGGAAGACTCCGTCTTCCGTGATTCCGAGAGACTTCGTCTCTCGGGCAACTTGGACTGTAACTCGGCAATGTGGCGGGTCGTGTCACGGAACCGCTGGAATAACTCGCGGCCTTCGTACAGGTATTGCTCGCCGGTCGTGGTGGTACAGGCGACGCGATCGCTTGCACCAATATCCAGAGCGGTCATCAGACTACGTCTGATGGGCAACCAGAAATCTCCGATTTCTGGTGACGGCCTTCTGGTCGGCCAGTGGAGTGTCCCGTGCATCAGTAATAGTCACGGGTTGCGAAGCTCGGAAGGTGCTGTCAGTCTCGTCGTACCACAGGTCCAACCGGCCTTGGTCCTCGTAGTCGGGCCAATTCGGGTCGCCAGCGATCTCCAGCCGGAGACGCCCGGTGTGGTCGTATCGGTCTTTCAACTCACTCCCGACAAGTATCTCAAGTCGGGACCGCTCGCCCCATTCGACAGTGTACGACGTGTTGCGAATGACGCCTTTGAGTACACGCCCATCGTCCTCGTTCCCACGGAAACCCGGCGGTTCTGGGTGCTCCGTGACCGACGTATTCGACTCGTTGTGGTACTTGTTCTTCGTGTCGAAGAACCCGCGCCATGCTTCGCTGTTTTGCGTATCACCTGTTGGGCGGTGGACGCGCCGAGAACGCCTTTGTATTTGCCTTCAACTTTGCCGGTACCGGCGTCCCATACGTCGCCCTCGAAGCCGTCTTCGTCGTTGTACCGCATGAGACGCTGGTAATTGACCTCGTTCCAGAGAGCGGCGGAAGCGTCCAACAGGTCCCGTAGCAGTTGCTCACCATCGTCGGAGAGCGGTCGCACGGCGAACGTGTTGGTGCGCTTCATGCCACAATTGTTTTCACGTCTGTCTGTCAAACAAGTCTCGTGCGACAATGCGACCAGCAATAGATATTTCACATGGACTGCACGGACGGGTGAAAGACTACGCCGAAGCAAACGACCTGTCGCTCGATGAAGCGTATATCGAGGTGCTGGAAATGGGACTCGAAACGTTGGAGACTCAAGACCAGCAGTAACGCGACGGTTTCCCACGGGAGCTTACGCGATTCACGCCCGCCCTGTTCAGTCCTCGGTTCCGACAGAATGTCGGAACGCTCCTCCCTCACGGGAAGGGCGGGGACTCTCTCGCTGTTACAGGTAGTTTTCTGTCGCTGGCGCACATAGTGTGGGTATGTCCGAGTGGACGACGGTGCAGATGCCCGACCTGTCGGGCGAGACAGTGATCGTCACCGGCGCGAACAGCGGCCTCGGGTTCGAGGGCGCACGGGCCTTCGCCGACGCGGGGGTGAGGGTCGTCATGGCCTGTCGCAGCGTCGACCGTGGCGAGTCCGCGGCCGCGGAGATCCGCCGCGACGTGCCCGACGCCGACCTCTCCGTGATGGAACTGGACCTGGCCGACCTCGACAGCGTCGCGACCTTCGCAGAGGCGTTCACCGACGCCCACGACGACCTGCGTGCGCTCTGTAACAACGCGGGCGTGATGGCGATTCCCCGGAGCGAGACCGAAGACGGGTTCGAGATGCAACTCGGTGTGAACCACCTCGGCCACTTCGCGCTGACCGGGCACCTGCTGGACACCCTGCGCGGGACCGACGGCGAGAGCCGCGTCGTCACCCAGTCCAGCGGCCTCCACGAGAACGGCGAGATCGACTTCGCGGACCTCCAGAGCGAGCGCGACTACGGCAAGTGGGACGCCTACGGTCAGAGCAAACTGGCCAACCTCCTCTTTGCCTTCGAGTTGGATCGTCGGCTCGACGCGGCCGGTGTCGACGGCGTCACGAGCGTCGGCTGTCACCCGGGCTACGCCGACACGAACCTCCAGCGTCGCGGCCCCGAACAGGCCGGCTCGACGCTCCGGCTGGCGATGATGAAAGTCGCCAACGCCGTCTTCGCACAGGACGCCGCGACCGGCGCGCTCCCGATGCTGTACGCTGCCACCGAACCCGGCGTACGGGGCGGCGAGTACGTCGGGCCGAGCGGGTTCATGAACATGCGCGGCCCGCCCGCGGCGGACACGCCATCTCGGCGCTCCCGCGACCCCGACCGTGCCCGCCGGCTCTGGGAGGTCTCCGAGGAGCTGACGGGCGTGACCTACGACCTGCCCGAAGCGACTGCGGCCGCCGGGGACTGACTTTTCGGGCTCGTCGTCGTAGTCGGTGGCATGGCCGACAGCCGTGACTCCCTCGCGGCGGCGCTCGAACGGATCGCGACCGAACTCCGGACCGGAGAGGCGACGCTCTAGGGCTACCGAATCCAGCGCGAACCGTCCGCCGGCGAACGTGGCGGGGTGGACTACTCCGGCGGCTGGCTCGCCTTCGAGATCGAACACCCCGAGAGCTGGCTCGATTCCGAGTGACTCATTGGCCGGGACTCGGGGTGTCCGTCGGCGTTCCGGTCGGTGTGTCGCCGAAGTTCCCGGTGCCGGTCGCGAGGTCGTTCAGGACAGAGCCGATCCGGTTCAGTCGCTGGGTCTCGCCCTCGATGCCGTGACGCCGGGCGAGGTACTGCGGGTCGTTGTAGGTCACCTTCGTCTGTCCGCCGTCGTCCCAGACAAGCAGCTTCTGCGGGAGGTCGATGGCGACCGAGCGGGCGTCCTGCATCAGCGGCGTCCCAACGTCGGGGTTGCCGACCAGCAGGAGGCGCGTCGGCGGGAGGCTCCGGTCGACCGACGCGGCGTTCTCGGCGTGATCGACGGTCGCCAGGAGCGTCAGCGGACTCCCCGCCACGTCGCTCTCGATCCGCTGGACCGTGGCGTCGACGCTCTCGTCGACGGTGACGGTCACGAGCCCGGGATCCATCCGGCCCTCGCCGCTCGGTTCCTCTTCGGTTTGCTGTTCCCCGTCGGTCGTGGTGGTGTCTGCCTGTGTCATCTCTGTCGCTGTCGGTGTGCCCGTCGGTGACGGCTGGCTCTCGGGGCCGCCACAGCCGGCGAGGCCGCCGACCGCACCGACACCGAGGAGACGGAGCAGTGTTCGTCGATCCATCCACTCACGGGTACCGCATCGAAACAGTTTGTTACGCGACAGCTACCCGCCGGGCGGGTCCGGAGAGCGACTCGACTTCCGGCGGCGGTCGGCTCGCCGCTGCTCAACCCTCCAGCGTCCGGCGGAGTTCCGCCTCGTCGACCCGGAACTTGAACTTGGGTGTCCCGTCGACGAGGACGTAGGGGACGCGTTCGCCGTACTCCTCGCGGAGGTCGGGGTCGTCGTCCACGTCGATCTCCTCGATCTCGACCGCAACCGCCACCTCCTCGGCCACCGCCTCGATGGTCGCGAGCGCCTCGTCACAGAGGTGGCAGTTCTCCCGGGAGTAGACGGTGACTTCGGGCATGCGCGAGTCTGGGGTCGCCGCCGGGATCAATCTTTCAGCTTCCCGTTGAGGACTTTCGCGGCCACGAGGATCGGGTCCCAGACGGGACTGAACGGTGGGGCGTAGGCCAGGTCCGCGCGTTCGAGTTCGCCGACGGTCATGTCCGCTTCCAGCGCGGTCGCGACCGTGTCGATCCGGACGGCGGCGCGGTCGGTCCCGACGATGGAGCCCCCGAGCAGGCGCTCGCTCTCCCGGTCGGCGACGAGCGTCACCGCCGTCTCGGCTGCGCCGGGGTAGTAGCCCGACCGCGACCGGGTGGTGATCGTCTCGCCGACGGGCTCGAAGCCGGCGTCGCGGGCTCCGTCTTCGAGCAGGCCGACTCGGCCACACTCCTGCTCGAAGGCCTTGACGACGGCCGTCCCCGCGATGGAGCCGACCGTCGTGGGATCGCCCGCCACGGTCGCGCCGACGGCCCGGCCCGCGCGGTTGGCCGTCAGTCCGAGCGGGACCCACGCGGACTCGCCCGTGACGGTGTGCTCGTCCTCGGCGCAGTCCCCGGCGGCGTAGACGCCCGCCACGCTGGTCTCGCCGTACTCGTCGACGGCAACTGCTCCATCCTCGCCCAGTTCGACCCCCGTCCCGTCGAGCAGGTCCGTGTTCGGCCGAACCCCGACTCCGACGACTGCGAGGTCGATATCGAGCGCGGTGCCGCCCGCACACTCCAGGTGCTCCACGCGGTCGGCACCTGCGAGCCGTGCGACTTCCTCGTCGAGGTGGAGCGTGACGCCCTGCTCGCGGAGTTCCTCGGCGACCGCCTCGCCGACGGCCTCGCCGAACGGGGAGAGCAGGTAGCCCGACCGCTGGAAGACGTGCACGTCGAGGCCGTGGGCCGACAGCGCCTCGGCCATCTCGACGCCGACGTAGCCACCGCCGACGATGGCCGCCGTCTCGGGCGGGGTCATCGCGCCGAACCGCTCGACGCGCTCGCGGTCGACGAAGTCCTCGCCGCCCACGTCCGCGAGCGCGTCCTCGCTCGGATCGAGCAGGAACGCCCGGATCGCGGCCGCGTCGTCCAGTCCGTGCAACGGGAAAGCCCCGTCCAGTCCGCTCCCCTCGATGGGGTCCGTCACCGCCCGCGCGCCGGTCGCGACCAGCAGGTCGCCGTAGGACTGCTCGAACTCGCCGTCCGGACCCTCGACGGTAACCGTGCCCGCGTCGGGATCGACGGCGACGACCTCGTGACCGCGCCGAAGGTCGATGCCGCGCTCCTCGATCTCCGCCGGCGTCAGCGAGAGCAGGTTCTCCAGTCTGTCGACCTCGCCTTTGACGAAGTAGGGCTCGCCACAGTGGGCGTACGAGACCCACTGGCCCTTCTCGAAGACGACGACTTCGCGGTCGGGAGACTCCCGTTTGCACTTGCTGGCGGCGCTCAGTCCGGCGGCGTCCCCGCCGATCACGACGAATGGCTCGGGCATGGTCTCCCATTCGGGGGCCAGCACATAGGCTTCGGGTGAGCTACTCGTAACTCCGGGGCGGGACGTACAGCGCCAGGGTCTTCTGGGGTCGGTCGCCGGTGTTCTCGATCTCGTGAGTCTCGCCGGCCTCGATGCAGACGAGATCGCCGGCCCGGAGCGCGACCGGCTCGCCCTCGACGACGGCGCGCCCCTCGCCCTCGATCACGTAGAGCCACTGGTCGCTTCGCCCGTGGTGGTTGTCCGGCCCGCCCGTCGACTGGCCCGGCGAGAGCGTCATGACGGCGGCCTGTGCCGTTTCGGTCTCTCCTAACACGTCGAACCAGCGATCAGACTCGACACGCGTCCGCTTCATACACCCCGCTTCGACGGAGAGGGGATTGGGCCTTGTGGACCCTTTTTCAGCCACTGAAAGAGCCTATATATACCTCTCTTCACACACCGAGAACACGCTTGCGTACTTATGACCGTGTAGGGACGTGATCGATGTATGACCGACTCCGAAACCACCAACGAGACCGTGCCGACGACGGCGTACCTGCCCGACCACTTGCTGGCTGGCGGCCAGGCGGGGATTCCTACCGTCCGGACCGTCGAAGATCGGACCGACGACGAAGAGACTGACGACGAGGCGAGCGACACCGACAGCGATCCGACCGCGGAGTTCTGCCGGTCCTGGCGGCGTCACCGCTCCGGGTCGGGCCCGTTCCCGTTCTGAGGGCGGTCGTGGCCGTTCCGTCAACCGGTATCAGACACTGAGAACCGAATGAGGGTATTTATCCGTCGATCCTGTCAGAGCGTGTATGGCAACTCAGGAACGCGGGTCTACGAGCGGCATCGATTTCTCACAGGAGATTCTGGAGGGGAAAGAACTCGACGAGGCGGCGCTCCGGGACGTGCTCTCGAACAATATCCGACAGATCATGAATTCGACGGGGGCGGCGATGCGGATTCTGGACACGGGCTTCAACGTGGTGTTCGAGAACGACCAGATGGTCGAAATGGGCGGCGTCGAGGCCGAATCGAGCGAACTCGTGAACTGTTACGACCAGTTCTGTCACCCGGAGGTCTGCGGGACGGACAACTGTACGCTGAAACAGGTCGTCGACGAGGGTAAAGACGAGATCCGGGTCGAAGTCGAGAAAGAGAGCTACGACGGGCGCGTGATCCCGACCGAACTCGTCGTCAAGCCGATCCGGGACGAGGACGGCGACGTCGTCGCCATCAGCGAGACCTTTCGGGACATCTCGGACCGGAAGGACGCGACCGAACGGATCAAACGGGCCGTCGACGAGCTGAAAGCCACGTCACACGACGTGGCGGACAACTCCGGGGAGATCAGCACCCGTGCGGCAGACCAGCTCGACGCAATCAGCGAGATCGCAAGCGAAGTGTCGAGCCTCTCGGCGACCGTCGAAGAGGTGGCCGCCACGGCCGACGAGGGCAGTTCCGTCAGCGAGCGCGCCAAGCAGCGAGCCGAGACGGGGCAGGCGGAGGCGACCGACACGATCGAGATCATGGAGCGGGTCGAAGACGAGGCCGACGCCGTCACTCGGGACGTCCAGGCGCTCCGCGACAGCATCCGCGAGATCGACGAACTGGTCGACGTAATCAACGACATCGCGGACAAGACGAACCTCCTCGCACTGAATGCCTCCATCGAGGCCGCACGTGCGGGCGAGGCCGGCGAAGGGTTCGCCGTCGTCGCCGACGAAGTCAAATCGCTGGCCGAAGAGTCACAGAACCGCGCGACGGAGATCGAGGACATCGTCCAGGAGATCCGGACGAACACCGAGGAGACGGTGACCAGCCTGGAAGCGACGAACGACGTGATCCAGACCGGCGCCGAGAAGGCACGCAGTTCCGGCGAGACATTCGAGGATATCGTCGCGACCGTCGAGGACGCCTCCGACGGGATGGAGGAAGTCGCCGACGCGACGGACGACCAGGCCGCCAGCACGGAAGAGATCGCGAGCATGGTCGACCAGACCGCAGACGACTTCCAGGCCGTCGCCGACGACGCCGAAGTGATCGCCAGCGTGAACGAGGCACAAACCGCGGAAGTCGAACGGATCAGCGAGCAGGTCGACCAGCTGAACGCCCTGGACGTCCAGACGGACCTCTGAGGGCTCCTGTAGCCGGCAGGCGGTCGTGACGCTGACAACCTGCGACCGCCCGCTCAACAGGCCGGAGTCGCCGGGCACCGATTCACTCTCTCAGTCGTCGGCCTCTGTGGGCTCAGAGTCGCCCAACCGCTGTGAGAGCAGGTAGCCGAGGCCACCTGCGCCGCCGATGGCAGCCGAAATCCCGAAGCCGGGGCCGCTTTCGCTCGTCGCTGTCCCCTCTTCGGTCTCGCCGCCGGCCGTTCCGTCGCCGCCGTTCATTCCGTCGCCAGTGGCCGTTCCCTCTGTCGTGTCCATTCCACTGTCAGTGGCCGTTCCCTCTGTCGTGTCCATTCCACTGTCAGTGGCCGTTCCCTCGGTACTCTCCGTACCCTCGGTCCCGTCCATCTCGCCGCCGTCCGTGCCGCCGACGGTGCCGGCCGCCGGGAGTTCCTGGCTCGCCGGGACCGACAGCTGCACCTCCGAACCACCGGCGATCTCGATCCCTGCGTCGTCGTCCGAGGGCCGGTACAGCGATCCGCCGAAGAGCTCGTTGACTTCCGCCGAGGTGAGGGCGTCTTCGCGGGCGCTCATCGCCACCCGGAGCCGGTCGCCGGCCGCGAGGTGCGTGTGGACGCCGAACAGTTCGAGATCGATCTCGCCGGCCTCCGTGACCGCGAGCGGCGTCACCCGCTGTTTGATCGTCGTGGCCTCGCCGTCGCGGACGCGCTGGAGCGCGACGAACAGGTGGCTCCGGCCGTCGCCCGTCGGCGTGACGTCGAGCTGGAGCGACGGGAGCCCGAGGATCTCCGTCTCGTCCTCGATCTCGATGTCGACGCTGGCGACGTTGCCGTCCGCACCGCCGAGCTGGACCGGCTCGGCGAAGGTCCCGCTCGTCGACCGCTCGGGATGTGGTGGGAACTCCTCGGCGGCCACGAACTCGTCGGCGGATTCGTCGTAGTAGTGCAGCGTCGAGACGTCGAGGTCGCCGTCCTTGAGGTGTGCCTCCTGCCACTGCAGTGCCACCTGCCCGACGAACTGCCGGGACGTCTCCGACCCCGGTGGGTAGTCCTCGGGCTGGCCGAGGATGTGCGTGCCGTCCTGGCCGAGCAACAGGGTCGTCTGACTCCCGTCGGTCTGGAGCTTGCGGAAGTTGCGCACCCCCTCGTTGATCGGGAACAGCTGGTCGGTCAACTCGGGGATCACGAGCGCGGGCGTGTCCTCGATCGCGTCGTAGCTGACCGGGGAGCGCTGTCGGTAGTACGACCGGTCCTCCTCGGTCATCCGGCCGCGTTCGAGGATGCCGCTGGTCGTCTCGGAGTTCTCCGCCGCGACGTTGCCGGTCTGTGCGCCGAATTCGAGCGCCTCGATCCACCCGCGCTTGATCACGCCGTTGGGCGCGAGCGACTGTGCGAGGTTGTTCCAGGTCGCCCGTGGCACGATCGAGTCGAGCCGGTCGTCGACCGACGCCGTCCGCAGCTGGATCCCGCCACCGTAGGAGGTGCCGTCCATCCCGATCCGTGGGTCGTCCTCGCCGTCGGTCAGCACCGCGTCCTGCTGGGCCAGGTAATCGATCAACGCACTCGCGTCCTGCCGTTCGAGTTCGCTCGTCGAGTTGACTTCGCCACCGGAGCCGTCGGTGTCCCCTCCCTGCCCGAACCCGCGGGACGTGTACGCCAGTACGACGAAGTCGTTGCTCGCGTACACCTCCGCGAGTGGCTGGAGATCCGTCTTGCTCCCGCCCCAGCCGTGGGTCATCAGGATGGCGGGGTGGGGCCCGTCGGCGGTCGGTTCGTAGAACGTCGTGTCGAGTTCGGTTCCGTCGAAGGATTCGATACGCCGCTCCTCGCTCTGGAAGGCGTCCTCGTCGGTCTGTAGCGCCGCGACCGGATGCGCGAACGGATCGATCGCGCCACTCCCGACGACTCCCAACCCGGCAGCAGCACCGAGATACTTCAGCACGTCCCGCCGTGTCGCTGCCAGCAGTTCGCTCTCGTCTACCATACCATCAGTGCACACTCACAAAACACATTTCAAACTTTGGGGGGATTGTAAAGGCTCGTACATAAAGCACAACCGTGCAGGTAAGCGTTCTCCCGGACAACGACCAACAGTGTAACCGATCTCTGCCGTTCGTGCGAACAGTGTATGCTCCAGGGGAGTGGATTCGGTCGTCGGCCTCGCTCCCGAGGTCGCTCACTCTGTCGTCGAGGCGGGGACACTCCGTCGCACGGATCCAGTCTCCAGTCTCCAGTCCCCCGTCGGTCTCTCAGTCTGAACCAATGCAGTCAAACGCGGTGGCTCGCTAGTTGCGGGCGATGAACGTACGGTTTCTCGGTGGCGCTGGCGAGGTCGGCCGCAGCGCGATCCTGATCGACGACTCCCTCCTGCTGGATTTCGGGATGAAGACGGCCGACCCACCCCAGTTTCCCGTCGAGACGCCCGATCCCGACGCCGTCGTCGTCTCCCACGGCCACCTCGACCACGTCGGTGCGATCCCAACCCTGCTCTCCGGTGATCGCCGTCCACCGATCCACTGGACGCCCCCGACGCGGGAGTTGACGCTGACGCTGGCCCGGGACACCCTGAAACTGCACGGCGGCACCTACGACTGCCCGTTCACCGAAGAAGAGGTGCGGCGGGTCACACAGGTCTCGGAGACACACGGCTACCGCGATCCATTCGAGGCGGCCGGCTACGAGATCACGCTCTACGACGCGGGCCACATCCCCGGGAGCGCTCACGTCCTGATCGACGATGGCGAGACCCGGCTGTTCTACACGGGCGACTTCCACACCGCTTCACACCGAAGCGGCGAGGCCGCTCCGGGCCGCACGAGCCGGGGTGACCGGTCGTTCCGCGGACAACGACTCGTCCCGGGAACGACTGCTCGCCCGGACGCGGACGCAGTGATCTGTGAGAGTACCTACTCGGACGTTGCACACGAGGCCCGGAGCGCCGTCGAGGAGCGGTTCGCCGAGAGCGTCAAGACCACCATCTGGGAGGGCGGCACCGTCGTCGTTCCCGCCTTCGCCATCGGTCGGACCCAGGAGATGCTCATGATCTGTGAAGCGTACGACATCCCCTGCTACGTCGACGGGATGGGGACCGACGTGACCGAGATGGTGCGCCGCCACGCCGGGTTCGTCCGCGACGCCGACGCCCTCAAGCGGGCGACCAGCCACGCTCGCTTCGTCACCGGCCGCGACGGGCAGCGAAAGCGCATCGCCGACGAAAATACGGCAATCGTCACGACCAGCGGGATGCTCTCCGGTGGCCCGGCGATGACCTACATCCCCGAAATCCGGGACCGACCGGTCAACAAGATCGCCATGACGGGGTACCAGGTCGAGGGGACGCCCGGTCGCGAACTGCTGGAGACCGGCAGCGCCGAGATCGACGGCCGTGTCATGCCCGTCGCCGCCCAGGTCGAACAGTACGACTTCTCGGCCCACGCCGACCGCCACGGTCTGTTGGCCCTGCTCGATTCCTACCGGGACACGTCGGTGCTGATCGACCACGGCGACCGCTGTGGGGCCTTCGCCGACGAACTGGCCGCCGACGGATTCGACGCGAGCGCGCCCGAAATCGGCGAGCAGCTGTCGATCTGACTCACTCCGGCCCGTCGCCGTCGATGTCACCGTAGGCGGTCGCGTAGCCGGCCTCCTCGCGCTGGCCCCCGTCTCCCCCCTCGCGCGCACGGAGGTTCTGCCGGGTGAACTGCGGTTCGGCGCTGATCCCAGACCGCTTCCGGAGCGACAGGTACAGCAGCGCGAGCGCGACCGGTGCGCCGAGCGCGGCGACGGTGGCGGCGGTCCGGTCGCCGGCGACGAACAGGACGAGCGCGGCGAACACCGAGCCGACGAACCCGAGGCCGAGGACGGCCTGCTTCGCGAGCCGGTCGAACAGCCCGTTCTCGTCGCCCAGCGCCGTCCGGACGGTGAGGTCGTCCCGGTTCGCGCGGTCGAGCGTGCGCTCCAGTTTCGGGCCGGTCACCAGAAGGGCCTCGGTGGTGGCCCGCAACTCGTCGCCGGCGCGGTCGAGCAGTTCCCGGACGCCCCGGCTCGCGTACCCCTCCGAGCGAACGTACTCGGTGACGAGTTCGATCAGGTCGAACTCGGGGTCGAGCGTCCGGCAGACCCCCTCCAGTACTGTCGTGATCCGGACGATCAACGCCAGGTCCTGTGGGAGGCGGAGCGGGAACTCGTACAGTTCCGCCTGGAAGTCCGCGACGAGTTGCTGGACGCGGTACTGGTCCACGTCCCGGCCCCGGAAGCTCTCGATGACGATCTCGAACATCTCCCGCAACAGCCGTCGATCCGCGGTCGGGTCGAGCGCGCCCATGGCGACGAACGAGTCGATGATCCCGTCCACGTCGTCCCGGGCGATGGAGACGTAGAAGTCGAAAATCTGGGACTGGAGGCGCTCGTCGACCGTGCCGGTGATGCCGAAGTCGTAGAAGACGATGGTGCCGTCGGCCTGGACCGCGAGGTTACCCGGGTGCGGGTCGGCGTGAAACACACCGTCTTCCAGCACCATCTCGATGTAGGCCTGAAAGAGTCGTTCGACCAGGGCCTGCCGGTCGACGCCCATGGCGTCGAGTCGATCCACGTCGGTGATCTTCGTCCCCTCGACGTACTCCATGGTCAGGACGCGTGACCCGGAGTGGGAGTCGATTGGCTCGGGCACCCGGATGCGCGCCTCGTCCGCGAAGTTCTGCCGCACGGTTCGAAGCATCCGGGCCTCGTGGACGTAGTCCATCTCCTCGCGGATGGTCGCCGAGAACTCGTCGGCGAGATTTTCGAGGGTGAACGCCTGTCCCGGTTCGGCTCCCCGGATCAGGAGCGGCGTCAGCGTCTCGATCACCCGGAGGTCGGCCGCGACGCGCCGCCGGATGTTCGGCCGCAGGACCTTCACCGCGACCCGCTGGCCGTCCAGTCGGGCGGTGTAGACCTGCCCGAGGCTCGCGCCGCTGATCGGTTCGGTGTCGAAGGTGTCGAAGGCCTCGTCGACGGGACCGAGTTCGGCCTCGAGTATGGGCTCGATCTCGTCCCACGCGGCCGCCGGCACGCGGTCCTGTAGCCGCTGGAGGACGACGATGTACGGGCCGGGGAGCACGTCGGGCCGGGTCGAGAGGATCTGACCGACCTTGATGAACGTCGGGCCGAGCGCCACCAGCGTGTCCAGCAGTTCCTCGGCGCGGTCGACCTGCGTCTCGGGGTCGACCTGTCGTTCGCGCCCGAACAGGAGGAAGCGCCGTCGGTCCCGGGCGTACGCGAGGACGAGCGGGAGGAACTGCCGGACGACGACGAGGAGTCGCCAGGCGACGCGGAGGCGGAGCCAGCTGTCGGCGGTCGTCCCACCGGCCGTCCGGTCGTCGCCGCTGGCGCTCGGTCCACCGTCGTCGGTCGCGGTGCCGTCCGAACCGGGGGCTGATCGGGATCGCGCCGACGCGTCCGGTGTCGCCTCCGCGTCCGAATCGGCCATGTTGTCGTCGGTAAGGGGGCCCCACTAAAGCCCGTGGTGGTCGGCCGCTCGCACGTTCGGGGACTCCTCGTTACGCTCGGATCTCCCTACTCCCCCACGGCGTCCGGACGAACGCGGAACCGGTTGTAGCCGCCGTGTGAGAGTTCGAGCGAGTCGAGCCACCAGTTCCACCGCTCGACCAGCCCGTAGTCGTCCGGGGCGTCCTCGAGGTTGTCGACCACGGCGTCGACGGTCAACTCGAAGCCCAGTTCGGCCTCGATCTTCCCGGCGTCGGCGAGGTCGCGGGCCTGTCGCGCCACGACGCGCCGTGCCTGCTCGGTCCCCCCGAAGACCGCTCCCAGTTCACGTTCCAGCGAATCTCGGTCCACAGGCGAAATCCGGACCGGACACACTTGACCTTCTCGAAGCCGTCTCGGATCAGATCGGTGCCTGCGTCGCCGTACTCGCCACGAGGAACCACGTGATCAACACGGCGTTGACGAACGCCCCCGTCCAGACCCGCCCGGTCCGGTGGTAGAAGTACGTCGAGAGCAGTGCCGCCGCGGTCAACACCGGCAGGAACGACAGCGAGACGATGGCGTACAGTGCCAGCGGCGGAATCGCGAGCGCGTGATCCAGCAGGAGCGGCACGTACTGGACAGCCACGAGCAACACGAACCCGCCGACGACGATGGCGGTGTTGGTCGCCATCGCCCGCCGGAGCGACGTGGTGGTCGCCGGCGTTCGCAGGCGGCCGTGCAGGAGGACGCCCAGTGCCACGAAGAAGGCCCCGAACACCGGCAGGTAGACGAGGAACGCCCCGACGTGCCACGGTTGGAGCAGTTTCAGCGCGACGAACCAGACCCGGTAGTCGACGTTGAACAGCGTGTCCACGGCGAAAAGCGACAGGTACACCGCGCCGACGACCGCGACGGCCACGCCCAGCGCACGGGTGACCGCGCCGCCGTTCTCGCCGGTCGCCAGCCCGTACCGCGCCAGCGCGTCGCCGTCGCCGTCCCGGCGAACGTGCCAGATACCGACGAAGGCAACGGCGACGAGCGTGTTCACCAGCGCCCAGATCGCCACGCCGTTGGTGATCGTCTGGGGGAAAACGGCGTTTGCAGACAGCACCTGGTCGCCCAGGATCATGGCGGGGTAGTAGGTCAGCGCCGGGAGCATCGCGGCGACGGCGGCGTTGGCGTACCACCAGCCGGTCCGCTCGGTGAGTGCGCCGGGGACGGTGTCGACCGCCGCCGCGAACGGGTCACGGTCGAGCAGGCGGCTCCCCGCCGGGAACACGAAGAGGACGGCCCCGAACAGGGCCAGCAGGGTCCCGACTTCCTTCCAGTACCACACCTGGTTCGTCGGGCCCAGATCTGTCTCGGTCGGGACCGTCTGCTGGAGCCACTCGACGGAGTCCGCGACCACCGCCCGCGAGAGGTGTGCCCCGGGGTGAGTGGTCGCCGGCGTGGTCAGCTTTCGGGCCGACCCCGATTCGACGTCGCCGTAGACGCGACCCTCTTCGACGGGGCCGTCGGAGCCGAAGATGGCCTTCGTCTTGGCCGCGTTCCGGACCCCCGCGTTGTCGGCCGCGGGCGCGCCCCACATCAGCCAGTGGAACTCGTCGTACTCGGCGAAGACGACGCCGACGTTCCGCGGGAAGGTCGCGCTCCCGTTGGGCGCGGTCGCGTTCGGGATGGGGAAGCCGGGGATCGGTCCCGGCCCGGACCCCTGGTAGAGGGCCGCGTCGTACTTCCGTGGGTGGACGGCCGCGGCGGCGGTGATGGCCCACCCGCCCATCGAGTGGCCGCTGATCGCGATGGAGTCGTTCGCGACCATCGAACGCGACTGCAGGTACGCCAACCCGTCGGGGCCGCCGAAGGCGTTGGCGAACGCCGGCGGCTCGGAGCCGCCGTGGCCCGTCTGGTCCAGCGCCAACACGACGTAGCCGCGTCTGGCGTACTCGGTCGCGAACGGTGCCTGGACCTGCTTCGTGTTGATGTACCCGTGGACGGCCAGCACGCCCGGCGCGGGGTTCTCCGCCGAGACGCCCTCGGGGACGTAGAGGTGCCCCGACATCGTCGTGCCGTTGGTCCCCTCGAACTGTACGTCCTGTACTGCGACCGAACCACCCGCCGTGTGCCCCCAGTAGCCCAGTGCGCCGCCGCCGAACACCAGGACCAGTGACAGCACGAGCAGTCCGACTCGCTCGTCTATCTTTACCTCTACCATGGGTGGTAGCGGGAAACAAAGTAACAAAACTATTTCCATTGTTCATCAAGAACTGGCAATCCACATCGGATGTAATAGCACGGTCGTGACCTGTCGGCTCCGCTGGGGGTGGCCGGGGCAGGTGCGTTCCGACGGGCTTTTTATTCGGCACGGTCTGGATTCGGGCACCAATGGCAGATTTCACCGTCGTCGTCGCGGACCCCGAGAGCGGCGACACCCACCAGATCGACGTGGATGGACAGGACGCGAACCGCTTCATGGGCCGTGAACTCGGCGAGGAAGTCGACGGTGGCGCCGTCGGCCTCGAGGGGTACACGCTCGAACTCACCGGCGGCTCGGACAACGCGGGCCGACCGATGCGGCCCGACGTGCGGGGCCCGGCACTGACGTCGCTGCTCTCGGACGGCGGGACCGGCTTCGAGCCGACCCGTGACGGCGAGCGCAAGCGCGTGACCGTCCGCGGTCGCGAAGTGAGCGAGGAGGTCCGGCAGATCAACGCCAAGATCACCGAGCGCGGTTCCACAGACGTCGTCGACCTGCTGGGCGACGGCGACGACGAGTAGCGTGTCCGACCGCCTCCCGAGCGATCACGACGCCGTCGAGACCCACCGGGCCAGCCTCGAACGCGTCGGCCGGACCGACCGCCCGAAAGTCGTCGTCCCCGACGACGCGGCGGTTCCGACCGACGAGGTGGTCCGCGTCGTCGTCGACGGCCGAACCTGCCACGCTCGTGTCGAGACGAGCCTGCAGGGCGACCCCGAGATCACCGGCGCCTACGACACGCCGACGCTCGCGCGAGACCCGGGTGACGGCGAGAACCGCCTCGAAACGTGGGTCGCGGATGCCGACGTGACCGTCGGCGGTTCGGTCCTGCTGGACGTGGTCACCGAGGGATTCAAGTACGGACTGCGTGCGCCCGGCGAACGGACCGTCTACGAGGCGACCGAAGCGCCCAGCGACAGCCTCTCGTCGATCGCAGACGACCTGACCGAGTGACCGCGAGTGCCCGACGGCTCCGGATCCGATACGCGCACAAACGTTTTGACTGTCTACGCACTGGCAAGTGTACGGGAACCCGTGCGCGAAACGCTCAAGACTCGGCCACGCGTACTGACGCCACTCTCTCCCTAGCATGTCGGAATCAGTGATTGCGGACTTCGTGGGCAAGTTCAACGCCAGCGCCTCCGAGCGCAGCGAACCGGCGACGGGGCGGGTCCTCCTCAGTCAGAAACGGCTGGTGCTGGCCGCCGACGCCGGTAAGACCACGATTCCGCTGTCCTCGATCTTCGACGTGGCCGTGGGACACGTCCCACAGGACCTCGGGGAGTTTTTCGACTCCACGGTGACGATCGCCTTCCGGAAGGGCGACCACCGCCACGTCGCCGCCGTGGAGGCCGACGACGACAAGATCGAGAAGTTCTCCACGGTGCTGTTCAAGGCCCTGCTCAACGGGACGACCATGACGGTCAAACACCCCGCGCGGCTCGGCGGTCGTGTCACCGACGCCGCCTTCCACCCCGCGAAACTCTACCTCAAACCGCGGATGGTCCGTTTCAAAGGTCCCGACTCGACGTTCTCCGTCGACCTCTCGACGGTGACGAGTTTCGAGCGCAGCCAGCGCGAGGTCGACGGGAAACCGCGGGAAGTGCTGTCGGTCCGGCACATGCAGGGCGGCCAGGCGATAACCTCCCTCGCGGCCGTCGACTCCGGCCGGAAGATGTCCATTCTCGGCCGGTACCTCCGGCTGGAGTACAGCGACATCGTCGCCGACCTCAAGGACATCTCCCTGTCCGAAGACGAGACGGAACTGCTGGTCGCGGTCTACTCGACCGGCCCCGAGGTCTCGCTGGCCAAGGTCGTCGACGTCGAACCCACACAGGTCGAGATGCTGCTGGGCGACCTCCGTGACAAGGAACTGATCGCCGACGGACAGGCCGAGACGGAACTCACGGCCAAGGGTCGCATCGTCGTTAGCGACAAACTCGAAGACGTCAACACCTGAGCACGGGTCACTACCGGTCGTCCATCACGTCGCTGGCGATGTGCCGGCCGCGGGCTTTCATCCGGACCTCCTTGCGCACCCGGACCTCCTCCAGAATCTCGAGTTCGATCAGCCGGTCGTACACCTCCTCGACCTTCTCGACGTCCATCCCGACGAAGTTGGGGATCTCGAACGGCGAGACACCGGAGTACAGCGCCATCAACACCTCGTGTTCCCGCTCGCTGAGGTCGGCGTTGACTTCAGCGCGCTGTTCGCCCTCCCGGAGCAGACTCCGGAGGAAGACGGTGTGGCGGCGCGTCCCGGAGATGTGGGTCTGGACGCTCGTCCCGTCGTCCTCGGTGTGTTCGACCTCTAGCACCAGACGTTCGTCGTCCATGACCGTCCGATTCCCCTCGTCGACGCCGCCGATGTCGTCGAGGGGAATCTCGACGAACTGGCCGTCTGAGATGGCGAGTTCGACGCGTTCGTCCCCGATCTTGAGCCGGCCTTTCTTCCACTGGGTGTCCTGCACGACGCCGCCCTCGACGGCGGGGTGTTTCGCGAGGATGACTTGCTGGTTGAGCAGGGCGCCGTAGAGCGTGTTCTTGAACGCCTCCGTGTCGTTGGGGGCGACCAGCGTCACGTCTTTGCCCACCTGGAGGGAGATGTAGCCCGACACCCGGGCGATAGTCTGGTTGACGTCGATCCGGCCCTTGAGGCCGTCGACCTTCGAGAGCGGGATGGTCCGTTTGCCGTCGTTGCTGACGAGGACGATCCGCTTGTTCGAGAGGATGATGCGGCCGCTTTGCCACTCGATGTCGTTGAGTTTCCGGCCGTCCTTGACGACTCGTGCGAACTTCCCCTGGTCGTCGGCTAGCTTCTGTTCACCCTCGCTCATGCGTCCTGATCGATCTATCGGATTTTTCGCTCTCGGCGAGTATTAACCTTCCTGCCGTACGAACTGCCGATACGTGGCTCACTGGACCCCCCGTCCCCCGAGCTTCGAGATGGCCGAGAACGCCTTCTTTCTGAGCTGTTCGCTCTCGGTCTGGTCGATGAGGTCGTCCAGACGCTTGCGCGTGCGCTCGCCGCCGACCTTTCCGAGGGTGAACACCGCCTGTGCGCGGACGTTCTCGTCGTAGCCCGTGTCGTCGACCACGTCGAGCAGACGGCTCTCGACCTGTTGCCCGCCGATCTCGGCGAGGCTCGTCGAGGCGAACTGGGCGGTCATCTGGTCCTCGTCCTCGAGTGTCTCGACCAGCGCCTCCACGATCCGGCCGTAGCCACTGCTGTTCTGGTCGGCGACCCGGCCCAGGAGCCAGGCGGTGTTGCGCCGCTGGCGGTTCTGGGTGCTCTCCTCTAGGATGTCGATCATCGGCACGAGGACGCTCTGGTCGTCGGTCCGGTTGAGTTGTTCGACGACGGTCTCGCGGATCTCGTGGCTCTGGTCGGTCGGCACGTTCGAGAGGAGTTCGATGATCGAGTACACCGCCGTCCGGCGGACAGAGGCGTCGTCGTCGCTCAGGGCCCCGACCAGTCCCTCGACCGGGCGGGAGTTGCCGAAGTTGCCCATCGCGCCGACGGCGATCCGGCGGATCGGCGCGCGCTCGTCGTCGAACATGTCGAGTAGCGCGGTCAGCGCCTGCCGGTTGCCGATGGCCCCCAGCGCCTCGGCGGCCTCCCGACGCACCTCGGCTTTCGGGTCCGACAGACGCTCGATCAGGGCGTCGGTCGCCCTGGCGTCCTCCAGTCGGCCGCAGGCGCGAGCGACCCGCGCCCGGACGCGGTGGTCCGAATCGTCGAGCGATTCCAGGAGTTTGGGCAAGATGTCCGTCTTCCCGAGTTCGCCCAGCGCGTTGGCGGCGGCCATCCGGAGTTCCGGCACGTCGGCGGTGAGCGCCTTGGCGAAGGCCTTTGCCTTGGCCCAGTCGGCCTGCTGGTCCTCGCCGAGATCGAGGCCGGCCATCTCCGCGATCAACTCCTCCATCGCGTCGGTGCCCAGTTGGTTCAGCGCGTCGATGGCGGCGGCGGTCACGCGGTCGTCGTCGGCCGACTGGGCCAGGCCCACCAGCGGCGTCACCACGTCGTGACCGTCCAGCGTCTCCTCGTCGAAGTCGCCGAGGATGCCGGCGGCGCGGGCCTGCACCTCCGGGTTGTCGCTGGTCCGGATGACCGATTTCAGTTCCTCGACCTGGCCCTCGCGTTCGAGCTGGTAGAGTGACATTACGCTTTGGAGTAGATACGGTGGCGCTTGTCGAACGGTTCGAAAGTGTCCCGACACTCGTGGGGGAGCGTCTCGGTCATCCCGATGACGAGGAAGCCGTCGCCCCGGAGCGACCCCTCGATGGTCTCGAAGATGGGTACCTTGTACTCCGAATCGATGTAGATCAACAGGTTCCGACAGAGCACGAGGTCGAAATCGCGCTTGGGGTCGCCCCGGATGAGGTCGTGGTTCTCGAACTCGACGAGGTCTTTCACCCGGTCTTTCACCTGGAACCGGTCGCCGTCCTGCTCGACGTACCCCGTCGAGTCGTCCAGCGGGGCCAGTTCCTCGCCGATGTCGGTCGTCTGTGAGGTCTCGTAGACCCCCCGGCGGGCCACGTTCAGCGAGTCGTCGCTGATGTCGGTGCCCAGAATCGAGAGGCGGCGCGCGTTGATCTCCGGGTCGTCCAGCGCGAGCATCGCGAGCGAGTACGGTTCGCGGCCGTCGGCACACGGGGCGCTCCAGGCCCGGACCGATCGGCGCTCGTCGGTCAACCGGCGGAGGACGTCACGGATCCCCGTCCACGCTTCGGGGTTGCGGAAGAAGCCGGTGACGTTGATCGACAGCGAGTCGAGCAGACGCTCCTGCTCGCCGTCCTCCGTGGTCAACTGGTCGCGGTACTCGGCGTAGCTGTCGGCGTCGGTCCGGCGCATCCGGGCGGTGATCCGCCGGTCGAGGTAGGCGTCGTTGTAGAAGCCGGTCTCGAACCCGACCTCGCGCTGGATGTACCCGAGCAGGTCGTCGAAAGCCTCGCGGGACTCCTGTCTGCTGTCGGTCATCTCAGAGAGTCACCACGTCGAGGATGTGGACGATGTTGCCATCGCCCAGCACTGCCGTGCCCGAGAGGCCAGGCGTCCCGCTGAGGATGCCCTCCAGGGGTTTGACGACGACTTCCTCCTGCTGCGTGACGGCGTCACACTTCAACGCGACCTGTCGCTCGGACTCCCGGATCCGGACGAGCATCCCGTCGCCGTTGGTCTTGGCGTCGGGCACGTCGAACGCCTCGGCGATGTCGACGATGGGGTAGATGTCGTCGTTGTGTTCGATGACCTGCTCGCCGTTGACGAGCTTGGTCCCGTTCATCTGACTGATCTCGTCGATGTTCTTGATCGGGACGCCGTACTGCTCGTCGCCGACCTGCACGAACAGGACCTTGACGATGGCCATCGTCACGGGCAGGCGCAGGGAGACGGTGGTCCCCTCGCCGGGCTCCGAATCGACCGACACGGAGCCGTCCAGTTGCGTGACCGTGTCGTGGACCACGTCCATCCCGACGCCGCGGCCGCTAGTGTCGGTCACTTCCTCCTTGGTCGAGAGGCCGGGGTGGAAGGCCAGGTCGTAGATCTCGCCCTCCTCCATCCGCTCGAGTTCCTCTTCGGTCCGGACGTCCTGTTCCAGCGCCTGCTCGCGGATGTCCGCCACGTCGAGGCCTGCACCGTCGTCCTCGACCTCGATGATGACGTGGTCGCGCTCGCGGGTCGCCCGGAGTTCGACGGTCCCCTCGCGGGGTTTCCCCTTCCGTTCGCGTTCTTCGGGGGGTTCGATCCCGTGGTCGACCGAGTTCCGGAGGATGTGCATCAGCGGGTCGGAGATCTCGGTGAGGATCGTCCGGTCGAGTTCGATGTCCTCGCCCTCGATCCGGAAGTCGACCTCCTTGTCGAGTTCCCGCGCCAGGTCCCGGACGAGTCGCGGGAATTTGCCCACGACCTTCTTCAGCGGGATCAGGCGCATGTCCATCACCGTGTTCTGGAGGTTGGCGCTGATCTTGTCCAGTTCGTTGAGGTTCTCCCCGGCGGCGTCCATGTCGCCGTCGGCGACGGCCCGTCGGAGCTTGATTCGGCTGGTTACGAGCTGTTCGACCTGGCCGTGGAGTTCGTCGAGCCGGTCGACGTCCACGCGGACGGACTTGATCTCGTCGACCGAAGAGTCCGTCGACGCCGCCGTCTCACCGCTGTCGGTGCCGCCGTCGTCGTCGTCGGCGAACTCGTCGACGTGCTCGACGGCGAAGGCGTCGATCTTGGAGACGCTGTTGAGACTCCCTCGGAGGACGTCGGTGTCGGGGGCGTCGACGAGCAGGTCGAACCCACCCTCGTACTCGCCGTCCTCGATCTTCGCCCGCGGGGGCTCGGCGGCCAGCAACCCGAAGGTGTCGGCGACGGCCTCGACGGCGAGCATGCCGTCGACGCCGAGCATGTTGCTATCACCGATCTCGACGCGGACGTGGTAGGCTTCGTCGGCGTCGACGGTCGCGTCCGCGAACACCGAGGTGTCGACCGTCACGTCCGTGTCGTCGTCCGCGTCGTCGTCGGCCGGTTCGCTCGCGTCCTCGCCCGCGCTCTCGGCGGTGTGGTCGTCGACTTCCGCGGCGTCGTCGCCGGCCGTGTCACTCCCGTCGCCACCGGCCGCCTCGGGTCCGTCTTCGAGGACGCCCCGGATCTCCGCGACCATCTCGTCGGTGTCGGTCGTGGACTCGCCGTGCTCTTCGATCTCGCCGACGATGACCTCGATCTGGTCGACGCCCGCGAAGATCATGTCCATCACTTCGGGGGTGACCTCCATGTTGTCCTCCCGCATCTCGTCGAGGAGGTCCTCGATGGCGTGGGCGAGGTCGCTGGCGTCCTCGAAGCCCATCGCGCCGAAGTTCCCCTTCAGTGTGTGGGCCGTCCGGAAGATCGACTCCATCGCCTCCTCGTCTTCCGGATCGGACTCCAGGGCCAGCAGGGAGTTGTTCAGTTCGGTGATCGCTTCCTCGCTTTCGCGGATGAACGCGTCGAGATACTGGTCGTCCATGATTCAAGCCTCCGTAATCGCGTCGAGTACGGCGTCGGTGATCGACTCCAGTGCGAGCTCGTCGTCGACGACGCCGGTCTCGACGGCTCGTTTCGGCATGCCGTACACCGCCGAACTCGCTTCGTTCTGGGCGATGACGTGGCCGCCGGCTCGCGCGACGGCGCGGACGCCGTCGGCACCGTCGGTTCCCATGCCGGTCAGGATGACCGCCGCCATCGGGTCCGTGATACAGTCGGCGGCGGTACGCATCGTCACGTCGACGGCCGGACGAACACTGTTCTCCGGCGGAGCCTCCGTGAGCGCCACGCGGAGTCGCCCGCGTGCGTAATTTGTCACTTCCATGTGCTTGCCGCCCGCGGCGACCAGCGCCTCGCCGCCGCCGATGCGCGCGCCGTCGGTCGCCTCGCGTACGTCGTAGTCGCTGCGGCTGTCGAGGCGCTCGGCGAACCGACTCGTGAAGCCGTCGGGCATGTGCTGGACGATCAGCACACGCAGGTCCGCCGCCAGCGGCAACTCGGCCATGATCCGTTCGACGACCGTCGGGCCGCCGGTCGAGGAGCCGAGCAACAGCGTCGGGTTGTCCACGTACGCGGCCGGCTCCGCGACGGTACCGGTGTCGGTCCCCGTGGCCGAGCCCGCCGACGCGGTTTCGGCGGCCTCGACGGCCTCGGTGTAGGCCTCCTGGGGCGTGGTCGCGTCGGTGCCCGGACCGACGCGCACGTCGACCTCGGCGACCGACTGCACCATCTCGACCAACTGGTCCTCGAGGCGGGACATCTCCATCGAGACCTCGCCGCCGGGTTTGGTGAAGAAGTCGACCGCGCCCTTCTCCAGAGCCTCGAAGGTCACGTCGTCGTTCTCGTCGGTGTGGGCCGACAGCATGAGGACGGGCGTGGGGGTCGCGGTCATTATCTCCTCGACGGCCTCGATGCCGTTCATCTCGGGCATCTCCACGTCCATGGTCACCACGTCGGGCTCGTGTTCGCGGACGGCCCGGACGGCTTCGCGGCCGTTCCGTGCCTCCGCGACGACCTCGACGCCGCTCTCTTCGAGCATGTCGGAGATGACGCTCCGCATGAAGTGGGAGTCGTCGGTGACGACGGCCCGGGTCGCCCGCGCCATTCAGCTCCCTCCGTAGGAACCGGACGGCCGGTCGCGACGGGCTCGCGCGTCGCCGACGATCGCCGGTGCGTGCCACAGACGGTCCGTCCGCGTCGGGCGTTTCGGCATCCGTTAGTTCTGTCCCGGTGGTATCCGCGAGCAACCAATAAAGACACCGCCCCCGTAATCAAATGTGATAGCCCAGGGGGCAGTCTTAAGTCCGGATCCGCGTTCAGTTGGGAGTAGACCGACTCCGACGGTCGAATCTACTATGTCACAGGCGACACCGACGGACACCGCCGAGGCGACGGGGCAGGTACTGGAGTTCAAACTCGGGCCGGAGACGTACTGCGTCGACATCGATTACGTGACCGAGATCGTCGACGTGGGCGAGTTGACGGGGCTCCCGAACGCGCCCGACTACGTGAAAGGCGTGATGGACCTGCGCGGGCGCACGACGGCCATCGTCGACCCGAAGACGATCTTCGACATCGACGGGGCCGACGCCGACGCCCAGCGCATCATCGTGTTCGACCCCGAGATCATCGCCGACCGGAAGGCCGCCGGCTGGCTCGTCGACGAGGTCCACCAGGTCGTCAAACTCGACCCGGACACCATCGAGGAGGCGCCCGACAGCGGCCGCGAGGCGGTCCGGGGCGTGATCAACCACGAGGACGAAGACGAAGCGGGGTTCGTCATCTGGGTCGATCCACAGGCGGTCCACAAGTAGACCGGTCCGGCCGACGGACAGATACAGCCCCCAGCCCGCGTCTGTCCGCCATTCACGAGCAGTTAGAGAACAAGCTTTTTCTGCGCGGACGGCGGACCCTTTTTCAATTCGCGGCGTGTACCCCCCTCCAACAGAACATGATCGAGCTAACGAAGACGGGGATCGACGGACTCGACCAGATCCTCAACGGTGGGATCGTCAAGAACTCGACGACGCTGGTCAGCGGGAATCCGGGGGCCGGGAAGTCCATTCTGGGACTGCAGTACATCTACAACGGCGTCGAGCTGTTCGACGAGAAGGGGATCTACCTCTCCTTCGAGGAAAACGAGGAAGACATCCGTGAGGCCGCCGAGTCCATCGGCTTCGAGAACTGGGCCGACCACGTCGAGAACGGCGACATCAAGGTGTTCGACAAGCAGGTCCTGCTCCGGGAGAACGACTTCACCTCCTCACTGGACCTGTTGCTCGACGACATTCAGGACGAGGACTACCAGCGGATGGTGCTGGACTCGCTGACGATGTTCCAGCTCTTCTTCGAGAACGAACAGGAGAAACGGACCTACCTGCTGAAGTTCACAGACATCCTCCGGAAGAACGAACTGACGACGTTGATGACCAACGAACAGGGTGCGGTGTTCCCCGACACGGACATCGGCCTCGAGAACTACCTCACCGACGGGAACATCTACTTGATCCAGACCCCGACCGAGTCCGGTGTCAACCGCTACGTCTGGGTGGCGAAGATGCGCAAACAGAACATCGAGACCGACATCTTCCCGATGGAGATCGAACACGGCGGGATCACGGTCCACCAGAACGCCAGCGCGTTCTCGATGATGAGTGAGGACGAATCCCCCATCTGAGCCGCTCTAACTCTCGTTATTTGCATCGATAACGGGTGTAACCGGGTCCTGTTCGGTTACGAGGATCTGAAATTCGCGATTGCGGCCGGGGTATCGGGCCCGTTTCGATCCGTCGTTCGACCCGTCAATTTTATAATTGGGTAAATTCATTATCTGATAATCAATGCCACCTGCTGAGATTCTACGAACGCTTGGAAACAAGTACAGCGCCGAGATTCTGGAGGCGACCGACGAGCCCCAGTCGGCACAGGGGTTGAGCGAAGAACTCGACATTCCCATCGCCACCTGTTACCGCCGGATCGACGAGTTGACCGAGCACGACCTGCTCGAACTCCACGACAACATCCTCTCGGACGACCGCCGGCGGATCAAGGTCTACCGGCGAAACGTCGACGAGATCACGGTGGATTTCTCGGGGGAACTGTCAGTGGCCGTCGAGGAACGGTCGGAAGTCACCAACAAACTCGACGAGGCGTGGCGGACGCTCTCTGAGAGCTAATTTCACGTCTGGATTCGCTTGTGGAATCGGGGGGCGCTGCCGTCGTGCGGTTTTCGCCCGCCTGTAACGGGGAGTTATCAGCATAGATATTTTCAAGCGTGGATTTAAGGTGTGGGTCTGCCATCTCTTGTCGTAGGGACAGATCGTGATGACAGTAGAAATCCTCTATGCCGCTTCCACCCTGGTCTTCGTCGTGGCCGGGTTGACGATGGTTGGCATGGCCATACGCGCGTACGTACAAACGTCTCGACAAGCGATGTTGCATCTCTCGCTGGGCTTCTCGCTGGCCGTCGCCGGTGCCGCCGCGACGATGATCAGTGCGTTCATCAACGACTTCGAGGGGACGCGCTGGCTGTTGATGGTCAACAGCGGACTGACGACGTTCGGGTACCTGTTCGTCATGTACAGCCTCGTCACCTACGAGTGATCGCAGCTCCCGACACCCTCCACGCGACGAACCGCCCGACAGCGCGGACATTATCATCGATAAAATCGGGCGCGAAACTCGATTATCATCTGCAAATTCTCCAGACTGGCGTTACAAATCTCTGTAATCGCCAGGTAATCGGTTGTTTTCAGACTCGATAATTGGCAGGTCAGGTTTATTACCAAGACTTGATTCTGTCAGTGTAGAGTCCGGGTCGGCCGTACGGTCGCTCGGGCACAGGTAACATAGCCATGTTCGAGATATTCAGCAAAGACGAAGACCGAGGTCAGGTCGGTATCGGGACCCTCATCGTGTTCATCGCGATGGTTCTGGTCGCCGCGATCGCGGCGGGCGTCCTGATCAACACGGCCGGCTTCCTGCAGAGCCAGTCAGAAGAGACGGGGCAACAATCGAGTCAGCAGGTCACCAACCGCCTGGACATCGTCGCGAAGACCGGTGTCGTCACCAATGACGCACCCGACGACGTGACGATCGGCCAGGTCGACCTGACGGTGACGAAGGCACCCGGCGCACAGGACATCGACTTGGAGGACGTGACGATCCAGTGGATCTCCGACGCCAACACCTACGACATCGTCTCCCAGGACGCGGATACCAACGGTCAGGGTACGAACGACGGGGTGTTCACGATCACGGCAGTCAAGGACGAAGACGGATCCGCGACGATCGTGAACAGTCCGGACGACCGGATGCGGCTGACGCTGGACCTCTCCACGATCGGGACGAACAACGCCTTCCTCGCCGAGGGCGACTCCGTGACGCTCCGTATCGCCACCGAGGACGGCTCGGCCTCGACGGTGCGGCTCACTGTGCCCCAGTCGCTGAGCGGGCAGACGGCCGCTACGCTGTAACCCGGTCGCGCACTTTTCGTTTTCTTCACACCGCCCAGTGACCACTGAATCCACCGACGGAATTATTGCCGTCCGTCTCGGCAGGTCCTAGCATGCCTCCGGGCCCAGACGAGGAGCCGACCGGCGGCGACCCCGAAGAGGGGCCCGTCCTCTCACCAGAGGAACTCGATATCGCCGAAGACGAACGGGTCAAAGAACTCGACGACGGCCGCTACGTCGTCTCCTCGGGTGATCCCATCGCCGACACCGGGGCCGAACCCACCGGGCAGATCGAGGGCGAGACGACCACCGACCGGCCCGCGCCGCCCGAGGAGGACACCGAGCCCGAGCCGACGCCCGCGCCGTCGGCACCCGCCCCGCCCGAACCGGAACCGGAACCCGAACCCGAACCGGAGCTCACGGCACGGACGGTCCACGAGTGGCTCACAGAGGACCTCGAAGCCTCGAACTCCCGGTACGGGTTCGACATCACCGCGGCGTTCGACGGTGCCGTCTCCCAGCAACGGATGGTCTCGAACGACGTGGTCACCATCTTCGAGAGCCTCGTCATGTGGTACGCCCAGCAGATCGACCGAAACACGCCGGTCGAGGAGGTGCTTGGCATCCTCCTGATGGAAGCGAACGTCCCGATCCGGTACCCGCCCGACGCCATCGTCAGGACGCTCGAATCGACGGACCTCTCGCCGGAGGACTCCATCGCCGACCTGCTCGAGGAGATCCGCGAGGACGAGGGGTTCAAACTGTGACACCACCGCCGCCGGCCACTCATGGCTGACGGGTCGTTCCCGCTGGTCTCGCGGCTCCAGCTAGGCACCGTCGCCGTCGTTCTCGTCGTCCTCGTCCTCTCGGGACCCCTGGTCGGCGTCGTCGACCTCACGCCGGAATCCCGCGGTGCGGCCGAGCTCGGGGACGGCACGGCGAACGTCACCGTTACCGGCGACCCCGGCGCCGACCTCGCGATCACGTCCGGGCGGTTCGGCACGAACGTCTCCTATCTCCGCATCCCGCCGGCGGCCGTCGACGTGCACCACGTCGAGGAGCGACCGCGACTGCTGTACCTCGTCTCCGTCCCCGGGCTCGGCTTCGAGCGCTCCGTGACGGAGCCGCTGGACGAACGCGTCGACGGACGTGTCAATATCCCGATGTCGGATCGCGCGTTCGCCCACGTACGCGTCCGAAACGACAGCTACCGTGCGACCGTCGTCGTCCGGGTCCAGAGCTTCGAGGAGACCCGCACCGTCTACCGGCGAAACACGACCGTCCCGGTCCGCGAGTGACGCCCTGGTAATAGATCTGATACCGTCTTTGCCCCCACTCTCTGTACCTCACCCCGCGTGCGGAACGTCCACGTCACACCGTGTATCCCGTATTCAAACGCGATAATCTGACGGAAGGGTTTATCCCGATATTCGAAGTACGAAACGGTAACCATGTCAGAGGTACTGATCGCGGACGACTCGGAGTTCATGCGGAACCTGCTACGGGAGATTCTGGAGGAGGACCACCAGATCGTCGGCGAGGTCGAGAACGGCGTCGAAGCGGTCGAAGTGTACAAAGAACAGCGGCCGGATCTGGTCATGATGGACATCGTGATGCCCATCCGTGACGGGATCGAGGCGACCGACGAGATCAAGAACGGTGATCCGGAGGCGACGGTCATCATGTGTACGAGCGTCGGCCAGGAGGAGAAGATGAAAGAGGCGGTCAAGGCCGGTGCGGACGGCTACATCACCAAGCCCTTCCAGAAGCCCAGCGTGATCGAGGCGATCGAGGACGCAGTCGGGGCGTAGGATGGAAGTCGATATCCAGTCGCTCGAGACGTTCAACCAGCTCGCCTACGAGGGGTCCCAGCAAGCGACGGCCATGCTGGCCCAGATGACGGGCATCCAGGCCGACGTGGAGGTGACCAAGATCACCCTCATGGACCGGGACGACATCGGTGAAGAACTCGCCGGGCAGTCGTTCGTCGGCATCGGGTTCGACCTCGAGGGTGCGCTGGTCGGCGACACGACCCTGGTCTTCGAGGAAGCCTGCACCGGCCCCATCGTGGAGGCACTGCCCGGGGGCGCGGCCGGCGACGAGCTGGTCGAGTCTAGCGTCGAGGAGATCGGCAACATCATGATGAGCGGTTTCATCGACGGGTGGGCCGACTTCCTCGGGGCGACGATCGAACACTCGCCGCCACAGTACATCGAGGCGACCGGTGCTGACGTGCTCCCGGACGCCGACGATCCCAACGAGCAGGTGTTCGTGTTCAAGAGCCACATCGAGTGGCCCGGCGAGGACCTGCACTTCTACATCTACATGCTGCCGGCCTACGACCGGCTCACCGAGCTGATGGCCGACAGCGGGACCGGCGACGACGCCGTTCCGGTCGACAAACTCTCGATGTTCAACGAGATGACCAAGGAGGGGACCGCGACGGCGGCGGCCAACGTCACGCAGATGACCGGGATCGAGACCGACGCGGAGGTGACCCAGATCAGCTTCGCGCCCGTCGAGGACGTCCCCAAACAGGTCGACAACAAGGCCTACGTCGGGACGGCTGTCGAGTTCTCCGGGACCCCGAGTGGCTACCTGATGATCCTGTTCGACGAGGAGTCGGCGATGAACGTCGCGGAGGCGCTGATGCCGATGGAGCCCGACGGCGAGGGCTTCACCGACATGCACGAGAGTGCCATCGAGGAGATGGGTAACATCATGACCAGCGGGTTCATCGACGGCTGGGCGAACGTCCTGGAGACATCCGTCGACCACACGCCGCCCCGGGTCGTCCACGACATGGGGCGGGCGATCATCGACCCGCTGGCGGCCCAGGTCGGCCAGCACCAGGAACACGCGTTCATCATCGAGTCGCACATGCAGACGGACGATCTCGAATTCGGTTGTGAGATCCACGCGCTTCCCGACGACGCGGAACTCCGGCAGGCGCTCGACGATCTGGACGTCGCACGGAAAGACGAGACCGAACCCGACGTGGAACGGATCTTCGAATGAAAGTATACGACAGTAGCACGGGTACGGCGAGCAGTCCCGAACAGGAGCGGGTCAAGGTCGGCATCGCGGAGTACGAGGTGACGACCAGCGACGAAACGCTGACGACCAGCGGACTGGGCTCCTGCCTCGGCGTCGCACTGTACGACGACGCGGCTGGCGTCGCCGGCCTCGTCCACGTGATGCTCCCGTCGGCCGACGGCGTCGAGGACCCCAACGCCGCCAAGTACGCCGACACCGGTATCGAGACGCTCCTGCTGGAGATGGAGCGTGCGGGCGCGGACCGCGACCGAATCCGCGCGAAAGTCGCCGGCGGCAGCGACATGCTCGACTTCTCCGAGAACGGCTCGGGCATCGGCGTCCGGAACATGCAGCAGGTCGAGGCGACCCTCGACGACCTCGGCGTCCCCCTCGTCAGCGACGACGTCGGCGGCGATCACGGCCGCTCGCTCCGCCTCGACGGAGCTTCCGGCGACCTCATGGTCAAAAGCGCCAACAAGGGAAGCAAGACGATCTGAACCGTCCGACTCCACTTAAACGAACGAGGTTTCTATCGGTGATAATAGATCACGCGACAGCGGGAACGACCGCTATCGACTAGTGGTGGCTCTGAGACCCTATTTCACTCAATTCGTCCGAAATCTCCAGTTGAAGCGTCTGACGAGTATCACTCATGATACTATAAGCGACAGGTTGAAGGCCGTTAGGAGTGAATATTGACAGTGATGAGTAGTCTCGCCGCGGGCCCGGTCGGACTCGTGTTCGCCGCCGGCGTGGAGGGGCTGGTCCCGGAGGGACTGGCCCCGCTGGTGGCGCTCCTGGCCAGCGGCGTCGTCGGGATGAGTATCAAGAACGTCTTCGATTCGATACTCTCCGACGAGGACGAGGAGGGCGACCTCGGTGGCGACATGGGCGACGACGTGGGTGGGGACATGAGCGGCGACGGCGGCCTGATGGCCGAGGAGGGCGGTGACGACCTCGACGATCTGGGCGGCCTCGGCGGCGACGACGACCTCGGTGGCTTCGACGACGACGGCGACGGGTTCGGCGACATGGACGGTGGCGGCGGTGGCGGCCCAGCCACCGACGAGCTGGAGAACCGGTTGGACGAGCTGGAAAACGAAGTCGGCAGTCTCCAGTCCACGGTCAACACCGTCCGCAACGAGAACGAGCAGATCGGCGAGCAGGTCCAGGACCTCGACGAGAACATCAGGAAGTTGCTCGACATCTACGAGATGGTCACGCGCGGCGTCAACCCCTTCGCCGACGACATCCAGGCGGGCGCCGGTGGCGGCCTCGAGGACGGCAGTTTCGGCCTGTTCAGCGACGACGACGACGGCGGCGACGACGAGGAGATCGACGACGAGATCGCCAACGCCGACGCGGAGGGCTTTTTCGACGAAGACCTCGTCGAGGACGAGGGCGACGACGGTGTCGAGGACGTCGGTGACGACTTCGGCGGCGTCGGCGACGTCGTGGACGACGGTGACGGCGGCGACGGAGGTGACGATATGGGTGAGTTCGACGACGACTTCGGAGACATGGACGACTTCGACGACGGTGGCGACGACTTCGGAGACATGGACGACTTCGACGACGGTGGCGACGACTTCGACGACGGCGACGACGGCGGCGGTGACGGTGACGGCGGGAAGTCGTTCCAGGAACTCAAACAGGAGTACGAGTCCGGCGACGCCGACTGGGCCGAGGGCGATGAGCCCGAGGACGACGGCGACGACACGGACGACGAGCCCGTGGTCGAACCCGCCGACGACCTCGAAGACGACGGCGACGACTTCGACGAGTTCGACGACGGTGACGACGGCTTCGACGACCTCGAAGACGGCTTCGACGACGGGGACATGGACGGCGACGTCGTGGAGTCCACGGACGTCGACGACGTCCTCCCGTCCGCTGGCGACGACGACGGCGACGACGAGGACGCCGGCGCCGACGCGGGCGGTGCGATGGCCGTCGAGGCCGACCCGGAGATGGAGCCGGAACCGGAGACGGAGTCGGAACTCGACGCCGAACCGCAGCCCGAACCCGAACCCGAACCGGAGATCAGTTCGGAACCGGAGTCCGAACCCGAGCCGGAACCCGCCGCGGTGGCCGGGGCTACCGGGACGGACCAGGCGAGTGCGGCCGAGACGGACGGGAGCACGACGGACGACGGGCCGGGGAAGCCGTACCTGCGGGCGCTTCCGGACGGGTACGCGGCCGATCTGATCGTCATGGAGTGGCTGGAGTATCTCGTCGCGGAGTCGGACGTGCGCGCGACGGCCGAAGCCATCCAGTACTACGAGCGGATCGACTGGCTCAGCGAGCCGGTCGCCGGGGAGTTGCGGTCGTTCCTGTCGGGCTACGACGGCGGCGGGTCGGGTGGATCGCTGACGATCGATCACCACACCCAGAGTCTCCGCTACATCAGCCAACTGGGCGAGGACGCCGCCGACGGGGCGGCCACGCGACTGTTGGCCCGTGGAGGTGGTGGTGATGGGCTTCAGCGTTAGCGGCTCGGCGGCGATCATCTTCGCCGGGATGTTCGTCGGCTTCGGCATCCTCTACGGCGCCGTCTCGGACAGCCACGAGCGCGTCACCGACGCACAGGACGCCCGGACCGACGACGCCCTGGAGACGGAAAACACGGCGATCAACGTCACGTCGGCCGGGTACACCGGCACTACCGACCGGCTCACGGTGCTGGTCGAGAACACCGGGGCGACCGCAGTCGGGCTCAACACGACGGACTTCCTGATCGAGAACGAGTACGTGACCGACTGGCGGGCAGCGGCGACCGTCGACGGACAGGACGACACGCACCTCTGGTTGCCGGGTGAACGGCTCAACATCACGATCCGGACGAGCGAGGTGCCGGCACGGGTCACCGTCGTCACCGGCAACGGCGTCGCCCGGACGGAGGAGGTGAACTGAGATGGGCGTCAGCGTGACCTCGTCGTTCGCCGTGATCGTCGTCGGTGCGTTCCTGGCCTTCGGCGTGTTCTACAGCGCCTCGGCCAACTCCTTCGAACGGGTTCGGGAGGCGAGCGACGGGCAAAACGAGCGCTTCGACCGCGTGCAGGAGACTGCGATCACCGTCACCGCGGCCGACGTGATCGACACGACGCCCTGTACCGTCCGGGTCAACCTCACCAACGACGGGGAGACCGGACTGGCGCTCGACGACACGGACGTGCTGGTCGACGGCGTCTACCGGACGGGCTGGCAGACGGACACGCGCGTCGACGGCGACGAGAACACCACGAACTGGTTCCCGGCCGAACGCCTGTCGCTCAACGTCTCCGTCGACGGGACGCCCGAACGCGTCAAGATCGTCACCGACACGGGCGTCGCGGGCACCCGGGCGATCACGGGGGGGTCAACATGTTGACGGAGGTGCGTGACTGATGGCGAGCGTCTCGGTGTCGCACATGATCCTGTTCATCGCCTCCATCGTGATCGCCGCGAGCGTCGCCGGCGTGTTCACCGACAGCATCAGCCAGGTGAGCCAGGCCATCGACGACCGCGGACTATCGGTCAGTGAGAACGTCCGCACCGACATCGAAGTGATCAGCGACAGCGGCTCGGCCGCCGTCTACGACGAGACGACGGAGAACATCACCATCTACGTCAAGAACACGGGCTCACGGGAGTTACGATCCGAGTCCGAAGCCATCGACGTGCTGGTCGACGGGCAGTACGAGACCGACGTGACGGTGACGCTGCTCGACGGGGCCGACGGCTGGGGCCCTGGCGACGTCGTCCGGATGGAGATCAGTCCGAACGACGGCGGCGGGCTCTCGGCCGGTGACCACCGCGTGAAGGTCATCGTCAACGAGGACGAGGAGGTGTTCAGATTCCGCATATGAGTATCGCAACACAAGATCTCTACTCGCTCGGCCTGACGGATCACGACCGGCTCAACAAAGAACTCGGCGGCGGCATCCCGCCCGGCAGTATCGTCCTCGTCGAGGGCGACTACGGGGCCGGGAAGAGTGCCATGAGCCAGCGGTTCACCTACGGGCTCTGTGAGGAGGGTCACTCGGTGACGATGCTGTCGACCGAACTCACCGTCGGCAGCTTCCTCGATCAGATGCACTCGCTGAGCTACGACATGGTGGATCACCTCCTCCAGGAGAACTGCCTGTTCCTCCACGCCGACATCGGCGACACGAACACGCTGACCGGCGGTGAGGAAGAAGAGGGCGACCGCAAGGAACTGCTCAAGCGCCTCATGGAAGCCGAAGTGATGTGGGGGACCGACGTGATCATCATCGACACGTTCGATTCGATCCTCCGCAACGATCCGAAGTTCGAGGCGCTGGTCCGGCAGAACGAGGAACGCCAGGCCGCCCTGGAGATCATCGGCTTCTTCCGGGACGTGATCTCCCGGGGGAAGGTGATCGTCCTCACCGTCGACCCCTCGACGCTGGACGAGGAGGCCATCGGCCCGTTCCGCTCCATCGCGGACGTGTTCCTCGAACTCGAGATGGTCGAGGTCGGCAACGACGTGCGCCGGCAGATCTCGGTGAAACGGTTCGCCGGGATGGGTGAACAGGTCGGTGACTCCATCGGGTACTCCGTTCGCTCGGGGACCGGCATCGTGATCGAGAGCCGTAGTGTCGCATAACCATGACTGAACACGGAACCGCCCAACCGTCGGACGAACTCAGGCAGTACGCCGCCAGGCGGCGGCACCTCCAGGACCACCTGAAGAAGTTCAAGCAGATCACGGGCGAGTTCCCGATGTTCATCGACGAGGCCGACGGCGAGTACGAGACCGACCGGCCGAACGTCCTCTACCCGGTCGGCGGCCCCATCTTCGTCCACATCTACGGCGACGTGGGCCAGGACACGAAGTACTACGCCATCGAACCGGAACTCGACGAGACCGAATCGGTCGTCTACCAGAACGTCCGTGACAAACTCCTCCAGAAGTCGGTGACGAAGCCGGCCCCGACCGACGAGGCCGAGTACGACGACCGCATCGAGGAACTGCTCCAGGAGACGACCCGGATCAAAGACGAGGAAGACGCCGGCGTGATGAGCCGGCTCTCCTCGGTCGTCGACATGGGGAAAGTCGAGGTGTCCCGGGAGACATACGAGGACATCCGCTACATCCTCAACCGGGACATCGTCGGCCTCGGACCGCTGGAGCCGATCATGCGCGACCCGGCCAACGAGGACATTCACGTCATCGGTCCCCACGAGACCTACGTCGACCACGCGGTCTACAGCATGCTCGAAACGACGGTCGACTTCGGGGAACCCGAGGAGTTCGACCAGTGGCTGCGCAACATGGGCGAACGGATCGGCGACCCCGTCTCCGACTCCGACCCCATCGTCGACTCCACGCTCCCGGACGGGTCGCGTCTGAACCTCATCTACTCCGACGACGTGAGTCTCAAGGGGCCGAGCCTCACCATCCGCCAGGGCGACGAGACGCCGCTGTCGATGTTCCAGATCACGAAGTGGGGCACCCTCAGTCCGCGACTGGCCGCGTACCTCTGGCTCTGTCTCGAGAACGAGCAGACGGTGTTCGTCGTCGGGGAGACGGCGTCAGGGAAGACGACGACGCTGAACGCCGCGTTCGCGTTCATTCCCCGGGACGCCAAGATCTACACCGCAGAGGACACCGCCGAGGTCATCCCGCCACACGACACCTGGCAGCAGCTCCTCACGCGTGAAGGCGAGGAGGAAGGGACAGGGGTCGACATGTTCGATCTGGTCGCGGCCGCCCTGCGTTCCCGTCCCGACTACATCATCCTCGGTGAGGTTCGTGGGGCGGAGGGTCGGATGGCGTTCCAGGCGGCCCAGACCGGTCACCCCGTCATGCTGACCTTCCACGCGAGCGACATCGTCTCCATGATCCAGCGGTTCACCAGTGACCCGATCAACGTCCCGGAGACGTTCATGGACGTGGCCGACGTGGCACTGTTCCAGAACCGGGTCAAGCAGGGCGACGACGTGCTCCGTCGGGTGACCTCCGTCCAGGAGATCGAGGGCTACTCCAAGGAGATGGACGGGGTCGTCACCCGGCAGGCGTTCTACTGGGACCCCGTCGAGGACGAGATCGTCTTCCAGGGGATGAACAACTCCTACGTCCTCGAAGAGCAGATCGCGACCCTGCTGGGGTACGAGGACACCCGGAAGATCTACGACGACCTGGACTTCCGGGCGAAGATCATCGAGCGCGCCATCCAGGAGGGCGTGCTGGGGTACCACGAGGTCAACGAACTGATCGCCGACTTCCAGCGTGACGGGATCGAGGGCCTCCCCTTCGACATCCACCGCGAGACCTGACGATGGCATCGAAGGAATCCACAAGCACCGTCGAAGAAATCAGACTCTCGGTCGCCAGTGTCGCCGACGACCTGCTGGAATCGTACCAGCAGATGCACGTCCCGATGCGACGGTACATGCTGGTCATCCTGCTGCCGGCGACCGGCTTCATGCTCCTGACCGTCCTCGGCGCGCTCCTGATCAACGCCCCGACGTTCGTCCGGGTCCCGGTCCCCCTGCTGGGGCTCCTGCTGTTCGGTGCCGCTCTCTTCTATCCGAAGATCCTCCTCTCACAGGAGAAGAAGGCGCTGAACAACCGGCTCCACCTGGTGATCACGCACATGACCGTGCTGTCGACCACCCGTATCGACCGCATGGAAGTGTTCCGGGCGCTGGCCGAGGAAGAGGAGTACGGTGCCCTGGCCCGGGAGATGCGCCGGGTCGTCCAGCTGGTCGACACCTGGAACCAGAGCCTCGACGACGCGCTCCGCCGCCGCGCCAGGCAGGTCCCGAGCGACGCCCTCGCGGACTTTTTCGACCGCCTCGCCTACACCCTCGGGGCCGGCCAGCCCCTCGAGGACTTCCTCCTCTCCGAACAGGAGCAGGTGATGCAGAACTACGAGACCGTCTACACCGGCTCCCTCGAGAACCTGGAGGTCATGAAGGACCTCTACATGTCGATGATCCTCTCGATGACGTTCGCGCTGGTCTTCGCCGTCGTCCTCCCGATCCTGACCGGGACGGACCCGACGATGACCGTCAGCGCCGTCATTCTGCTGTTCATCTTCGTCCAGACGGGCTTTTATCTCGTGATCCGCACGATGGCACCCCACGACCCGCTGTGGTACCAGCCCGAGGAGATCACGACCGACCTCGACACGAAACTGATCGCCGTCTACGCCACCGGTATCTCCCTGACGCTCGTCCTCGCGTTCGTCTCGCTGGGTGGCCTGTTCGGTCTCAGCCCGATCACGCTGGAGATGCTCCTCCCGCTCTCGTCGGTCCCGCTGCCCCTCTACGTGGCCGTCCCGATGACGCCGCTTTTGATCCCCGGTATCTACGTCCGCCGCGTCGAGAAGTCGATCGCGGCCCGCGACGACGAGTTCCCATCCTTCATCCGCGCGCTCGGCGCCGCCGAAGGGGCGAAACAGTCGACCACCTCGATGGTCCTCTCGACGCTCCGGAAGAAGGACTTCGGCAACCTCACCGGGAACATCGACGACCTCTACAAGCGGCTGAACATGCGGATCGAGCCCTCTTCGGCCTGGCGGTACTTCACTGCCGACTGCCGGTCCTACCTGATCCAGAAGTTCTCCGAGATGTACCTCATCGGCCGGGAGATGGGTGGCTCGCCCAAACAGCTCGGTGAACTCATCTCCGAGAACATGAACGTCGTCCTCCAGTTGCGCCAGCGCCGTTCCCAGGCCGCGACGACGCTGATCGGCCTGCTGTACGGGATCTCCGCGGCCGCGACCTTCGCGTTCTTCATCGGCCTGCAGGTCGTCAACATCCTCGCCAGCATGAGCCTGGACCTGACGACTTCCTCGGAGTTCAACGTCAACTCCCTGATCAACACCAGCGTCTACAACATCCCGCTGATCGAGTTCCTACTGATCGTCGTCATCGTGTTCAACGCCCTGCTGTCCTCGCTGATGATCCGCGAGACCGACGGTGGCCACAAGCTCAACGCCTACATGCACTTCGTGATTCTCACCTGGCTCGGTGCCGTCATCGCCATCTTCACGAAGTCGATGGTGAGCTCGTTCCTGACCATCTAAATTTTTACTTCGTCGGGTCGCCGAAGGCGACCACTCCTCGCAAAAATTTAGTATAAAAACCACCCGGACGCGAGCCGGTGGCTCGCGTCCAGTGAACCGCGCTCGCTCCGCTCGCGCGGATGCTGGTGACTCCCGCGCCGCGACAACTACCGCGCACCACACCCTCCCCAGCCGATTCGCTCGGGCGTCCGCCCTCGCTCATCCCTCGCGCTTCCGTCTCGCGTCCTCGCCGTCGCTCGACCGTTCGACGGCGCGCGCCACCGCGAGGCGAACGCTCTCGGGAGCCGACCGCCACCGCCCTTCGCGTTTCTTTAGTGTCCACGCGCGAGAGGGCGGGCATGGACGAGAAACGCGAGCAGTTCCTCGCTGGCGAACGCCCCGACGACGTACTGCTGTACTTCGACGAGCGCGCCGTCTCGGGGATGGACCGCCTCGCGAAGGTCGGCGAGAGTGTCGATGGCGGTGTGGTGCTGATCCTCCCCGGCGAGGAAGGCCGGGCGGCCTTCCAGCGGGCGGTCGGCGTCGATCCGATGACGTTGGCCCAGTCGGCGATGGGTAACGAGGGGGAGATCGACCGCGGCTGTACCGGCGGGGCTTGCCCGGAAGCGGACAGCCAGGACGGCGACCACCACGCCCGCTTCGTCTTCGCCTTCGCCGAGGAACAGAACGAGGAGGTCGGCGGGCTCTACGCCGAGGGGGACGTAATCCACGCCTACGCCCGGTGTGACTGCGACACGACCTACTCCGAGAAGTGGGTCGCCGAGGACTGAGCTACTCGCCGGGTTCCTCGTGGGTCGTTCCGACGTAGACCGCACACACCAGAAACATCGCGATCACGAGCCCCGTCTGCGCGGCACCGCTGTCCGGAGCCAGTTCCTGCAGGAGGAGTATCGTCCCACTACCGACAGCGACGACCGCGATCAGTGCGACAAACAGCTTCGGGTTCTTCGACGCGACGCGCGTCATCGAGGGGAAAGCCATGCCTACCCCTGTCGGCCTGGTGGTAAAGTCGGTTTCGGGACCGAAATCGCACGACTGCAACCGGACGAAATCCGCAAGCGACCTGCAATCGAACGGCCTACCCCTCGGTCTCGACGACGTCCTCGCCGCCCTCGGCTTCTACCTCCCGCTTCACGTCGTGGAAGGCCTCGACGATGACCTGGCGGGCGACCGCACCACGAGTCGTCCAGTGGTTGGCGTAGTCCAGCATGTCGTCGTAGATGTCGGGTTTACAGCCCGCGGCCTTGGGGTGGCCACCGCCGTTGACCTTCGCGGCGACCTCGTGGGCGCGCTCGAACGCGTCGGTGCCACGGATGCTGGCGCTCCCGGCAGGCTTGACGATGACGGCGGCGTCGGTGCCCTGCTGACGGAGGGCTTCGGCGACCTCGTTCTGGGAACAGCGGCCGTAGGTGACGCCGACGGTCCAGTCGCCGATCTCGTGGACTTCCGCGCGGTCGACGGCCCGCTCGATCAGGGCCTCCTTCTCGACGCGCTGTTCGGCGAGGAAGTCCTCGACTTCCTCGGGGAGGTCAGCGCCGTGTTCGCGGACCGTCTCGATGTACCCCTCGGGGTCGGCCCAGTAGGCGTAGTCGGCCAGGTCGTCGCTCCGGGGGTCCTCACGGAGCCAGAGGTCGTGATCGCGGGTGACGACGGCGAGTTCGGCGAGGTACTCGGGCACGTCGGCGCCGAGTGAGCGAGCGACCACGTCGGCCGAACACTCCTCGTCGGACTCGCCGACGACCCGACGGGTCACGAGTTCGTCCACGCGTGCGCCCACGTCCGCGTCCCACTGGTGGTGGTCGAACCAGTGGACCTCGCTGGCGCGGTCGGCGACCAGTTCGAGGTGTTCCAGGTCCGTCTCCGCGTCGGGACAGAGATCACAGACGAACACCGGGATTTCGGGGTCGGCGTACTCGGCGACGTACTCCAGCGCGGTCGCGATGTCGCGCGGGCCGGCGGGGATCAGCGCAGCCTCGGCGACCAGTTCCCGGAGCAGGGCCACACAGGCCAACCCGTCGGCGTCGGGGTCGGCGATCACCACGGCAGGGGCGTCGGCGAGCGCTTCGCGTGCCTCGCGTTCCTGTTCGGCCTCGGCGACCGAGTCCGGGTGGAAAAAGCCCTCGCCGGGGAGCAGTGACTTCCGGGTGAGAGAGAGCCGCTCGTCGTCGATGAGCCAGTCGTCCATACCGCCCACAACGCGGCGGGCGTCAAGAAGGGCACGGTCGCCCGTCAGGCGGGCGTGTCGGTCCGTGGCTCCTCGTCGGCGTCGAGCTGGCGGACGGTCAACACCGGGGTTGGACACCGGCGGACGACACCCTCGGCGACGCTGCCCAGCAGGAACGAGTGCTCGCCGTGGCGGCCGCGCGTCCCCATCGCGATCACGTCCGCGTCGAAGTCCGAGACGTACTGGCAGATCTCGTTGACCGGCTTCCCCTCGCGGACGGCGGTGTTGATCTCGCGGTCGGCGTGCTCGACGACGGTTTCGAGCGCCGCCTCGCCCGCGTCTTCGAGTGCATCGCGGAGTTGCGCGCGCACCTGCTCGGGGGACCCCTCCACGTCACTGCCGTCGATCACGTACAGCGCGTGGACCGTCGCGTCGAACCGCGCGGCCAGGTCGAGCGCCACGGTGACGGCCCGCTCGACGCTCTCGGAACCGTCCGTCGCGATCACAACGGTGTCGAACATTACCGGCCGCTACCGCTCGCGCCGTGATAAAAGGCCCGCCGAGTCCGACCTGGTCGCTCGGTGCCTTTTTGCCCCTGCCGGGCGGACGGTGGAGCATGTCAGCCGTCGAGTTCGACCAGGTCCTCGTGCCCCTCGACGGGAGCGAGGAGTCACTGGAAGCCGCCGAGTACGCCGTCGCCGTCGCCGAGCGGTACGACGCGGACGTCCACGCACTGTACGTCCTCGACGAATCGGTCGTCCGCAGTCTGGAGTCGGGCGAACTCGAAGGCGATACCGTGGCCGCCGACACCGAGGAGTTCATGGAGTCCGTCGACCGACTCGTGGCCGACCACGACATCGCGATGGGGCACTCGATGGCGCTCGGCTTCGTCACGACCCAACTCACCCACCACCCCGGGAGCGTCATCCTCGACACCGCCGACGCCGTCGCCGCCGACTTCCTCGTGATCCCACGGGAACCGGTCTCGGGCGACCCCGACGAGGTCCTCGGGAAAGCCGCCGAGTACGTCCTCCAGTACGCCAGCCAACCCGTCCTCTCTGTGTGAGCGGCTGCCACGGGCCACCCCGCCGCCCAGACGTGTATGCTGACAAACGTTTTTATTCCCGACTCAAGTACTTATATACTCGGTGACGACCGCTGCCACCGGATTACCGGAACCGCCAGCAGACGGCGGGTCTCGGAAGCGCTATACACACTCCGTAGGGGGCAGTTCGGGTAACTACCCCAACGTTTATGATACTCCTCAGCAAGTATATGATATATACCGGATCTCGATCCGGATATGCTAAGGGGGGTTTAGCATATGGGGAAGCAAGCAACGCAACACGTAGCACAAGCAGTAGTCAGTACTGAGCGGAAATCACACACGGGCGCTCTGGGGGGTGCCTGAGATGACCGCCGATAGCGTGCGGGCTCGGCTCGGCGAACCGGTCGCGAACCTCTGGTTGGCGTTCGACCACCAGCTGTTCGCACTCTCGCCCCAGGCGAGTCGCCTGCTGGCGATTCTCGTGACCGCCGCGTCGGCGCTCATGGGGGTGGTGATGCTTCGAATCGTGGCTACCACGGCCGTGATGTCGGCGGCCGCGCAGTCGGGCGGATCCAGCGGGGGGGCCGATCCGAGGGTCCAGGGCGTGCTCTGTGAGAGCGCGATCCCGATCGATACCTTGATCGCGTTCGGTCTCGCCGCGATCTCGATGTTCCTGCTGGTCAAGGCCATCATGCAGGGGACCGTCGCGTTCAACAAGCTGGGTTCGTCGCGGGCACAACAGCAGTTCGAGGGCAAGCAGGCACTGGCCGGCGCTGGCAAGACGGCGGCCGGTGCCTTCGTCCCACCGCTGTTCGTCGCGGTGCTGAACACGATCTTCCCGGACCAGATGATCGCCCAGTGCCTGATGAACGGACTCACTGGCGGGAACATCTTCGGCACGATCGCCGTGCTACCGTTCTGAGGGCGGGCCAGGAGTGCTCTCCGCCCCGACCGGGGGCCTGCGATGGTGCCCGGCGAGCCGGCGTCACGCACACGGGGGGTCGCCTCCGGACAGTCGAACAGTCACATCGCCGACCACAGTCTCGGGAGTGTCGAACACATGAGACGTTACGTCTTGCTCGCGCTGGTGCTCTGTACCGTACTGGCGGCCCCTACCTCGGCCGCCGCCGGCACACTGTCCGGTCCGGCGGACGGGACCGCAACACAGCAGGCCGTCGGTACCGACTTCGCCCTGCAGACCGACGACAGCACCGGGAACGACACGAGCAGTACACGGAACGACACGGACGGGACTCAGAACGGGACGAGCGGCGACGCCGGCGACGACGGCCTGACCGAGGACGACATCCAGGATGCCGTCATCGGTGCGCTGTTGGGCTCGGACTCCGGGTCGGGCGGTGACTCCGGCTCGGATTCGGACTCGGGCTCCGATTCTGACTCCGGTGTCTTCACCTCGATCGCAGAGGACGCCATCGAGGGCGCAATCCTCGACCTGCTCGACGGACTCGGTGACGACGCGTCGGCGGTCGCGCAGGACTTCCGGAAGAAAGGCATCATCTTCCGCGTCCCGGCACCGGGTGCGATGGGCCAACCGCTGACGTGGGTCCAGCCCAGCGAGTGGACTGGCGACCACGGGGAGAAGTGGGAGCAAACGTACAACTACTTCTGGGTGATCGGATTCCTCGGATTCGCCGGCCTGCTCCCCGCCTTGATGCTCGCGATGGGGAAGGGGAACCGGTCGCCCGACCGTGGCACTGCACAGCGGTTCGTCCGCGGATTCCTCTTGATCGTCCTCGGCTGGATCGTCGTCGCGTTCCTCTATCACTCCGCGGACGCGGTCACGCAACTCATCGCCCCGTCACCCTGGGGTGGTGATGGACCAGGTGGTGCGCCCGGGTACATGGACGTGCTGGAGACGAGCAAGAACAGCGACCTGGCGGTTCTCGGACCGGTCCTCAGCGGCACCAAGGGCGGGCTCTTGATGACCGCGTTCGGCGTCCTCTACGTGCAGTTCGTCCTGACCTTCGTCTGTGCGGCCCTGTGGCCCGCGATGTGGGTGCTCAACGCCTACCGGTCGACGATGGCCCGCTCGGCAGGGAAGATCGGGCTGACGTTCATGGGCGCGTTGCTGCTGATGAAGATGATGCAGGCCGTCATCTTCCGGTTCCTCGTCGGGTTGGATCTGACAGGGACGACGGGCGAACTCGCGGCGACGGTCGGGATCGGTGTCACGTTCGTCCTCCTACCCTACACCGTGCTGGCGAAGATGATCCCGCGGACGTTGTTGATCTTCGGTCTGCACGAACTCCGGGAGAAAGGCCGGGAGGACAGACGCTACCAGGAGCGGATGGGGAACGTTCGCCGGAAGTTCAACCAGTCGCTCCGGCGCAGTCCGGACGGCGGCGTCGAACGGATCGGACCGGCCGACCGGGGTTCGAAGGGACTGCCGAACCGCCAGCGCGGTCGGCTGGAGTCGACCCGCGCCGACCGTGGGCGCGAACTCCCGCGGGGCTCGAGCGGTCGGCCCGACCGACGAACTGGCGGCGATTCGGAGGACAGGAGGTAACTACCGATGTCGAACGATCTTCCACGACCGAGCGACGAGAGACGCGAACAGCGCACCACGCGGGACCCGAGTCAACTGGTCCCGCCGTACATCGACACCTCGATCGAGATTCTCGGTCCGCTGACGACCGCGGATCTCCTCCTGTACCTGCCGGCCGGGATCGCGGCGCTGGTCGCGCTGTTCGCGCTGACGTCGGACACGTGGGGGCTGTTCGTCCCGGCGCTGGTCACCGGCGGCGTCCTCACGTTCGTCGCGACGGCAGCCAAGATCACGACCGACTGGTACTCCTCGCCGCGCGGACGCGTCGAGGCGTGGCTCCACTCGCTGTGGCGCTCACGGACACTCCCCTGGGACCACGAAGACGTCGTCGACCGGTCGATCCCCGGCGTTCGCGGGTTCCAGCCCGAGGGCACCGCCAAGATGGACGACGGCCGCTACGTCGGGGTCGTCCGCGTCGACCCGACTAACGCTGCCCTGGGGGCCGACCGCGAACTCGACGGGCTCGCGGCACAGCTGTCGGGCGTTATCGACGAACAGATCAAGGACTTCGACTTCAAGCTGTTCGCCACGACGGGCGAGTACGACGCCGAGGACGTCGTCGGGCAGTACGAACAGCGCGCGGAAAGCGCCGACCGGCTCGACGAGGACTTCCAGACCGCGATGTACAAGCGGGAACTGCTCGAGGACGTGGCCGACTGGTACCGCGAGACCGACCGGCCCCAGTGGGCGGCCAACGACTGGCGGTACTACGTCGTGGTCGAGGTCACGCCCGGCGACGTGCAGTCCCCCGGTGACGTGAGCGTCTGGGACATGCTCAACCCGCTCTCGAGTGTCGACCCCGAGGCGGCGGACAAGCGTCAGTACGCGACCCTGCTCGACCGGCTCTCGACGGTCGAGGGGGCCATCGACGGCATCACGGGCCTGCACGCCGCCCGGATCGGTGTGCGGGAACACATCGAACTCCTCAGCGAGTACTGGACCGGCCAGGACGCGGTGCCTAGCGAGAACCTGATCCGGGCCATCGAGGAGGAGGAACTCTCGGATGCCCAGCAGGCCCGCATGGACGAACTGTTCGCGCCCGACGAACTCGACGTGCACGGCGACTACGTCGAGGTGGGCGACGAGTTCTGTCGGACCTTCTGGATCGCCGAGTGGCCCGTCGAACCCCAATCACTGTTCCTCCGTGACCTGTTCACCCTGCGGGGCGTCGACGTGGACGTGTGCTTCCACGTCGGAGCCACGGACAAGCGCACGACGACCGCCGAACTCGAACGGATCATCGCCGACATCGAGTCCGAGGGTCACGAACGCCGCGAGAGTTCCGACGTGTCCGCGGCGGACATCGACCGCGACGTGGACGCCTACGTGACCTATCGGGAACTCCTGCGGACGACCCGGACCCAGCCCTGGGACTTCGCGGGCTACGTCACCGTCAGAGCCGATACCGAGGCCGCCCTCAGGCGCGCCGAGTCGGCCATCGAGGAGTTCGACGACGTCGAATTCGCCAAGCAGTCGGTACTCGACGACGACGCCGAGACGATCCGCGACACGCTCGAATCCTCCCCCGCGGACTGTTTCACCGTCGTCCCGACCAGTCGCCAACTCGAGGCGTTCCAGTCCGGCGCGCCGACGGGTCGTGACGCCTTCACCGATGCCTCGAAGATCGACAAGACAACCTCGGTGCCCGGCGGGGCCATCGGCGCGACCTTCCCCTTCTGCGGGACGGACGTGCGCGAACCGACCGGGATGGACTGGGGGCGCAACAAACAGAACGGCGCGATGCTGAAGGCCGACCCCTTCGAGCGCGAGAGCGCCCCGCACATCCTCACCATCGGGAAGTCCCGGAGCGGGAAGACCTACGCCTCGACGAAGGCCGCGGCCCGGTGGTACCTCCAGAGTGAGGATCACACGCTGATCCTCTGTGACACCCAGAGTGGGTTCGACGGCATCACGAAACTGCTCGGCGGCGAGCACATCGTCGTCGACGGGACCCAGACGAGCAACCCGCTGGACATCCAGCCGCTGCCCGACCACGTCCGGGAGTCCGCCGGTGGCCGCGTCGATCCCTACCGCATGAAGATCGAGGAGGCCACACAGTTTTTCGCCGGCATCCTCCGCTCGCAGGGGATCGACCCCGGCGACTACGTCGCCACCATCGAGGAGGGGCTGGAGGGCACCTACGACCGCGCGGGCATCTACCAGGACGACCTGGACAGCCACGCCCGCGAGAGCCCGACCATCGAGGACTTCATCGACACGCTGGGGGACATGCTGGAGAACCCCGACACCTACACCCACACCGAACACGCCGCCGAGATCGAGCAGAAAGTCGAGCGGGTCAGCGACCTGCTCGACAAGCTCTCGGGGTTCAAGCAGGGCGGGAAGTATCACCACCTCGAAACCGGCGCGGGGATCATGGACCCGGACGTGGACATGGCGTACCTGGACCTCCAGCAACTCCGGGACGCCAGTGACGCAGAGAAGTCGATCATGCTCCAGCTCATGCTGGGGCAGGTCGCACAGAAGGCCAAACGGACGCGGGGCAAACTCGTGTTCGTGATCGACGAGGCGCACGTCCTCTTCCACTCCGAGGAGATGACCCGCTGGCTCCAGAAGGCCGCCCGGGAGTGGGCCCGCTACGACGCCGCGCTGTGGTTCATCAGCCAGTCGCCACGCGAGTTCATCCAGCAGTCCTCCGAGCGGGACGTGGGTCAGGAGAACGAACGCCGCACCATCGTCGACCAGTGCTCGACGATCAACTTCTTCCGAACGCCGCGCGTGTCCCCGGACACGCTCGCGCAGTTCGGCCTCGACCGCCAGCAGATCGACTGGATCCGCGAGGAGGCCACGCCCGGCAAGTCCGGGAAGGGGTACTCCGAGGCGCTGACCTACTTCGAGGACTACGAGGGCTGGTTCCCGACGTACGTGGAGGCCTCGCCGTTCGAGGATCTCGTCTACAACTACACGCCCCGTGAACACGGGAACTTCCACGAGTACGTCCAGCGCCACTGGGGGGCCGTCGAGGAGGGGATCATCGTCGACGGCGAGATCACCGTCGATCCGAGCGTCCCGCTGACCGACTCACGGACCGCCGAGGCGGAACCGATCACGGACGGGAAAGGACAGGACCCCGACGAGTCCACGCTGGAACCGCCCGAACCGGAGCCCGAGGAAATCGACGCCGAAACCGACGATCCGTTGGACCCCGGCCTCGATGGGGAACACGAGTCCACGGCCGACGCCGCGACCGATCCCAACGGGACGCCGCCCTGGCTCGACGAGTCCGAGGACGACCCCGATCCGGACGACGTGGACCTATTCTAGCCGGATCGCCATCTCCAGTTCGAAGCTCTCGGTGCTGGTCATCTCGAAGCCGACCTTCTTGTAGACCGCGATGGCGGGGTCGTTCCAGCGCTCGACGGTCAGCCAGACCTGTTCGACGCCCTCCTCCTGTGCGTACCCGAGCAAGTGTTCGAGCAGCTCGGTGCCGATGCCCGCGCCCTGATAAGGGCGGACGACGAAGATCGCCAGTTCGTAGCTCTCGCCCTCGTCGGGGACGAGCGTCGCGTGGCCGACCGGCGCGCCGTCGTGGCAGGCCACGACGTTCAGGCAGTCGTCGGAGAGCAAGACGTCGAGCCAGTCGCGGATGGGCTCCTCGCGGACCGGCGGAATCCCCTGGGCGCGGTCTTCGGCCTCGAAGTCGAGGTACATCTCGACGAGCGCCTCGGGGTCGTCGTCGCCGCCGGAGCGGTACCGGATCTCACGGCCCTCGCCGTCGGTGACGGTGTCGGGTGGACTCGGGAACTCGCCGGCGGGCTCGTCGGGGTACTCCCGGGTCATCTGACGAGGGTCACCGTCGTTTCGGCGTTCAACAGGACGAACTCGAGCGTCTCGTCGAAGTTGATCTTCCCGAGCGGGCTCCGCTCGCCCCCGGCGACGACCAGGCGGTCGAACTGCTCCTGCTCGGCGAGTTCGACCAGCCGACTGCCGGGGTGGCCCGAGAGATGCCGGATGTCGGGCTCCATACTCGTCTCGGCTAGTCGCTCGCGGATCTCGGTCTCGATCTCCTCGGGTGTGAGGGTGATGTCTTCGCGGTCGACGATGGCGACCGTCACCGCGTCGCCGGCTTCCTCGGCCCGCGTGACCGTGTCGGCGAGCGCCTCGAACGATCCGTCGCTGCCGCCGATGCCCAGCAACACTTTCATATTCGTGCCCTCGCGCCGACGGGTCAAAAACCCTCAACACGTTTCCACCGCCACAAGGGCCACGCCGCTGCGTCAGACGTGCGGCCGACACCGCCGATACGCTTTTTCGCCCGGGGGACAGACACCTGATATGCCCGATTCTCCCGTGTCCGACGCCGACGATCGGCCCGGCGACGACCACGACGCCCGGGAGTCCCCGACCGAGGACCAGCCCACAGACGCGGCCGCCGACCAGCAGGACGACGCCGACCAGTCGCCCAACCCGTCCGTGCCCGATGCGGACGAGTCCGCGGGCACGTCTCCACAGCCCTCCGTGCCTGATGATGTCCAGAAGTACGACCGCTTCAAGAAGATCGAGGGCGGCACGTACGACCGGGCCAACGAGTTCCTGCGGGACCGAACCTACATCACCGCCCGCGAGTGGGCGATCGCCCGCCTGTGTGCGGACTTCCGGACCGAGACCGGCGTCGAGATGACAAAGATCGGTGAGAACCTGCCGGAACTGGTCCCGTTCATGACCGACACCTACACGCCCCAGGCGGTCAACCAGGCCCGCGCCGCCTTCGAGGAGAAGGTCCGCAAGGCCGGCGCGACCTTCCTCTACGGCGCGATGTGTGACTTCTTCACCGCCGAAGAGCTGGACGACGTGATGTACGAGGCCACCGAGGTGGCGAAGTTCCTGCTGGAAGTCGAGGGCGTCGAACTCTCCGTCGAGGAGGAACTCGAAGCCGAGGACCGCATCTCCGAGGTCATGCGGGACGTGCGGGAACACTCCGCCGCCCTCCGGCACGACGAGTGTCCCCACTGCGGCGGCGAACTCGAGGGCGGCGAGAGCGACGGCGGCAACACGGCGGCGGAAGCCGACGACTGATCGACGACCGACGGGGGTTCGAGACTGGCAGTGTGTCGACGATAATTGACAGAAAAAGATATCACGCACGAGTCGACCGCGAGATCGATCATGAATCCCGAGTGGAAGGTGATCCTTCTGGACGGACTGATCGGCGTGTCGATGCTCGTGAACAGCTACCTGGGTGTCTCGTCGTCCGTCCAGTGGTGGGCCGTTGTCGTGTTCGTCGGGGCGGCCGTCTGGAACGCCGGAATCTTCTATCGGGTGGAGCGGACGGCAGTCGAGGAGAGCCTCCGTGAGATACTGGTGGGTAGTCTCGTGATTGCCAGTCCCGTTCTGGTCGCAATCGCGATGGTCGTCTCGAACCACCCGCTGGCCGACACGATTCTGGTCGGTGTCTTCGCCGGGTTCGGGGCGGGTATCCTCGGGTACCGCTTCCTCTACGGGATCGTCCGCCCGATCCCCGAACGGCGTCTCGAACGGGCGAGCCGACGGGCTGTCTGAGTCACCGGACCAGGTAGTACGGGTCCTCGGCGATCCGGGGTTCGAGCGCGTCCCGCAGGTCCCGTGCCGACACGGAGACGACGCGCAGACCGTTGAGGTCGTGGTGGTCGAGGACGCCGTCGTCGATCAGGTCTCGCTGGATGCCCAGGCGGTCCCAGAAGTAGAGGTAGTTGTTCTTGCTGTAGTTGCGCTGGGTGATCTCCTCTTCCGTGCCGCCGGGGTACCGGACCGTCCCGTCGATCTCGACCGTCTCGCTGTAGGGTACGTCGGTGACCCGTTCGATGTAGTGCAGTTGCGTGCTGACGAGCCAGCGGGTGCCGATGTCGAGGATGCGCACGTCGTCGCGCTCTAGCTGGGCGTAACAGCCGTCCGGGCCGAAGGTGTCCCTGACCGTACAGCCGTCGAAGCGGTAGTCCCCACACACCTGGATCGAGTGCAGGGGGTCGGCGGTCCGGTAGTCGGCGTCGTCGAAGAACAGGCCGGCGAACGCGCCGAGTTCGGGCTCGGAGTCCGTGCGGTGGAACTCCCCCGTTCGGCGAAACGACTGGGTGAACGCGGGTGTGAGGATCGAGTCGAACCGGGCGTCGAGGTGGTCACGGACGAACTCGTACGGGTCGCCGTCGAACGCGGCGTTCACGTCGCTGAGGCCGACGTGGACGAACACCACGTCCTCGTCGTAACCGTCCAGAATCTCGGCGAAGACGGCCTCGTCGACGGGGCCGGTCGGTTCCTCGCGCTGGCGCACGGCGTAGTGTTTCGCGCTACTCCAGAGCGTTTCCGCGAGCGTCGTGGGTGGGGGGACGTGCGTGGTCTGTGACGGCGACACCGGGAGCGCGCTGCTCGGGGATCCGTCGAAAGGAAGTTTCGACCGCATCTCCGGGAAGTGGCGCACCATCCCGCGGAACTGCACCCTCGACGCGGTTAGTTATAGACTGCCCAATCGGGAGGCCACCAGTAAGCGGTGGTTAGCCCGCGACCCCGGTCAGGCCCGGTCGTCGCCGCCGTCGGTCCCGCCGTCACTGCCGTCGGTCTCGCCGTCGGTGTCGGCGGTCGGGCCGCCGGTTTCAGTCGACCGTTCGATGGCGCGGACGTTGACGCCGACCGCGTCGCCGAAGCGTTCGCTGGCAGTCTCGCCAGCGTCCGCGGCCTCGATGGCCGAGTCCGGTCCGAACCGCTCGTAGACGACCTCGCCGCGAACCAGCGTTAGTTCGGGGAACACCCCGCGTTTCCCCTCGAACGGCGTCCACTCGCACTTCGAGTGGAGGTCCTCGCCGCGGATCTCGCGGCTGTCGTCGGGATCGACGAGGACGAGGTCGGCGTCCATCCCCGCCTCGATCCGGCCCTTCGTCGGGAGATCGAACACCTCGGCGACGTTCGTGGCGGTGAGGTCACGGACGCGTTCGTAGGTGATCTCGTCGTTGCGGGCGGCCTCCAGCAGGAGCGGGAGGGCGGTCTCGACGCCGGGGACGCCGGAGGGAGCGTCCCAGATGCTGGCGTCTTTCTCCTCGCGGGTGTGGGGGGCGTGGTCGGTGGCGACGATGTCGACGGTGCCGTCGACGACGCGCTCCCAGACCTTGCTCCGGAGACGTTCGCGGCGCAGTGGCGGATTCATCCGGCCGAACGTGTCCAGCTCGCCCAGGTCGCGCCGGGAGAGGAACATGTGGTGGGGCGTGACTTCGCAGGTCATGCCGTGTTCTTTGGCTACGTCGATGCCGTCGGGCGTGGAGGTGTGGGCGACGTGGAGGTGGGCGTCGAAGCGGTCGCCGACCTCGGCGGCGGCCCGGACGGCGGCGGCCTCGGCGCGGGCGGTGCGGTAGGCGCTCCAGGCGTCGGCGTCGTCGCGTTCTCTCGCCCCGGGTTCGAACTCAGTGGCGTCCTCGGCGTGGACGGTGACCACCGCGTCCTGCCGGGCGGCGGTCTTGACCGCGCTGGCGAACAGCTCCACGTCGATCCCCATCTCGCCCGTCGAGTCCGCGAGGAAGACCTCGCCCAGGGCGAACATCGGTCGCTGGAGCAGGGCGCTGGGCACCCACTGCTCGGTGACGCCGCCGTTGATGCCGAAGTCGACGAGCGAGCCCTCGCTCGCGCGCTCGGCCTTCCCGTCGAAGGAGGCCCCGTCGATGGTCGGGGGGTCGGTGTTGGGCTGGTCGACGACGCAGGTCACCCCGCCCGCCGCCGCGGACCGACTCCCGGTCTCCCAGGTCTCCTTGTGCGAGAAGCCGGGCTCGCGGAAGTGGACGTGGGCGTCGATCATCCCCGGCAGGAGTCGCTTGCCGCTGGCGTCCACGAAGCGTTCGTCGACCGACTCGGGCATCGGCAGGTCCTCCTCGACGGCCGCGATGGTCTCCCCCTCGACGAGCACGTCGCGCTCCCGACCGTCCGGGAGCGTCGCGTTCCGAATGAGCATACCAACCCTCCGAGCGGGTGGGTCCTAAAACTCGCGGACGGGCCCCCGGGGTCGGGCCGGTCACTCCCCGGCCCACTCCACGGTCGGCAGGTCGTCGACCCACTCGACGCTGCCGAGGTGGTCGCCCACGAGCGCGTCCTCGATGCGCATGATGATCGCGACGGGATCGACCTCGCCGCCGGCCCGCGCGATGCTCCCGACGGTGTCGGGGTCGAAGGGCACGTCGAGGGCGTCGTACACCGGGTCCAGCACCGACCCGATCTCCTCGTGGCCGTCGACGACGACGATGCCGGCGACCAGCGCCGCGTCGCCGGTCACTCGCTGGGCGATGCCACAGACCTTGCCGCCGGCGGCCTGCAGCGAGTAACTCCCCGGGCAGAAGGCGTTCTCGGGCTCGCCGCGTTCGGCGTCGACCCCGATCTCGCGCAGGGCGTCGCGCACGTCGACGCGAACGGCCGCGTAGCGCTCGTCGATCCCCTGGCGCTCGTCGTCGGCGACGGGCTCGATCCGCGCGAACGCGATGGTGTCGCCGGTGTAGGCGACCGGCCGGCCGCCGACCCGACGCTCGCAGACGGGACACTCCCGCTCGCGGGCGGCGGCGACGGCGGCCTCGTACCCCTCGCTGTTGGTGTCCCGGGGGCCGAAGGCGACCTGTCGGTGGGGTCGCCAAACCCGGACGGCGGGTTCCCCGGCGGTGCCCGCGTGTTCGATCAGGAGCCGGGTGACTGCCCGGTCGGCCTCGGCGTCCTCGCCCCGTCCCCGGACCACTCGCATGTCACAGAGAGGGGGACCACCGAATAAGGACCTGACGGCTCGTTCCCGACGGGTTGAAATCCGATCTGACCTATCTTCCGCCAATGGCCGTCACGCTCGACGCCGCCGTGCTCGATCGGTACCCCCGGTTCTCGCAGTACAATTCGCCATACGCCGCCCACGACGAGGGTGCGGCCGTCGACCTGTATCCCGACACCGGCGATGGCGGGCGGGGCGGTCCGGCCCCCTCGCCGGTCGCCGGCGAGGTGCTCGACACTCGGACCGTCGATGCCCCGCCGAAGCCCTACGCGGTCGATCACGACCACCTGATCCTCGTGGACACGGGCGCGCACGTCGCCCGTATCCTCCACGTCGACCCCGCCGTTTCGGCCGGGGATCGGATCGCGGTCGGTGACTCGCTGGGGCGGCTGGTCCGCTCGGGGTTCTTCGCCCCCTGGGTCGACGATCACATCCACCTCGGCTTTCGCGCACCCGACGCCAACCACTACCGGGCGTCGGGGTCGATCCCGCTGGACCTGGAGATCGACGTGTCCCCGGTCCGCTGGGACGGGACCGGGACCGTGGTCGAGGCCGGCGAGACCTACGCCGTGCTGGGCGCCCCGGACCACCCCGACCCGGGAACCGCCTTCGCCGGGGTGGCCGCGACCGTCGACGGAACCGAGTGCGTGCTGGACGGCGGCCTCCCCCACTACGACGGTGGTGGCGTCCTCGGCGGTGAGTCGGGGCCGGTCACGTTCCTCGGCCAGCGGGTCGGCACCAGCGACGGGCGGACGGTCGCGTGGGACGAGGTGGCCGTGCGCGCGGCCGTCACCGCGAGCGAGCCGACGGAAGCCGAGGGAATCACGGGACTCTCGCTGTTTTCCGATCGCGAGTCACTGGGTGTGAAACTCGTCTGCCCGGACCACGGGTTCGCGGTCGGGGACGAGCTGTCGGTCACGCTCGCGCGGCGCTGACAGCACTGTGGGGTGAGTTCACAGGTCGAAAGAACCGGTGAGTAAAAGATGGGCGGGTGTACACGTGTTGCACACATGGCCAACGACCTTCCGGAAGGCGCACCGGTGATGCTCCGGATGTCTGTCGAACGGGAGAACGGGTACCTCTCCTGGCTGGGCGTGCAGATGGGTGACATCGAGTTCGGTGAGGCGAATCTCACGATTCCGTTCGACGAGCGGTTCACCGACAAGGAGGCCGATCCGCCGACCGTCCACGACGGTATCGTGACGACGCTGGTCGAACAGACCACGGAACTGGCGATCCGCACGACGATGCCCGACCCAGTCAACGACCGAGTCGACCTGCTGAGTACGACGGTCAACTTCCTCGACGAGGCGGCCCACGACCTCGAAGCCACGGCCAGCGTCGTCGACACCGGCGACGGGTCGGCGGTCGCCGAGGCGTCCATCGAGAGCCGCGACCCGCAGGGGACGCCGGTGACCGTCGCCTCCGGCCAGGGCGTGTTCCGGATCGACTAGTCGAAGGCCACCGACTCCAGGGTCGTGACCTCGCCGAACAGCCAGTCGGCGTGGTCCAGCGCGTACTCGTGGTGTGCTTCTTCGATGTAGCCGATTGCGTCCTCGACCAGCACCGGCCGGTAGTCCCGGAGTCCGGCACTGCCCGCGGTGTGCAGCACACAGACGTTGGCCAGCGTCCCACAGAAGAGCAGGTCGTCGATCCCCCGCGCGGAGAGCCAGCCGTCGAGTTCCGTCTCGTGGAAGGCGTCGTAGGTGTGTTTCTCGACGACGTGGTCCGCGGGCCGGACGTCGAGATCCTCGACGATCTCGGCCTCCCAGGAGCCCTCGACGACGTGCTCGCCCCACTGCTCGAACTCGTCGTAGTAGTGGGCGTCCTCGAACTGCTCGGACGGGTGTACGTCCCGGGTGTAGATCACCTGCACCCCGGCCTCCCGGGCCCGCTCGATCAGGTCGTCGATAGGGTCGATCACGGCCTCGCTCTCGGGCGCGTAGAGGCTCCCGTCGGGGTGACAGAAGCCGTTCTGCATGTCCACCACCACCACTGCCGTCGAGTCGGTGTCGAAGTCCATGTACGGTGGTACGGCCGGCCTCGAAAAAACCCCTTTCCCGGTCGGTCCACTTTTGACTCGCCGGGCCAAGGGTCGGGGTATGCGTGCCGCTCACGGACTGATACTCGCCGCCCTCCTCGTCCTCGCTGGCTGTAGTGGTGTGCCGGGTACCGGCGCCGACACGCCCGGGACCACCGCCGTCGACACGCCGACCGACGGCGGACTGGGCGACGCCGACACGCCGACCGGAACGGACGAACCCGACGCCGGTGGAACGACGCTCGACGACCCGGCCACCGACCGGATCGGCTGGGAAGCCGGCTACTGGGCCAACGAGTCGCTGTCGGTGACCAACGCCGATGGGCTGAACGAGAGCGAACTGGACGCCGTCGTCGCCCGGTCGATGGCCCGCGTCGAGGTCCTCCGGGAGAAAGAATTCCGGTCGTCGGTCCCCGTCGAGATCATCTCCCGGGCCGAGTTCAAATCGGAGAGCAAGCCGGAGCTGACCCCTTCGCTTCGCACCTTCGACGACGCGAAGTACGAGGCGATGTTCTTCGTCGGCGAGGATCGCTCCTCGGTCCAGGCCCAACTCGACAACCAGGGCGAGAACGTGCTCGGCTACTTCGACCCCCGCAACGACACGATCAAACTGGTCGCCGAGAGCGGCCAGCCTCGACTCCGCAACGAGCGGACGCTGGGCCACGAACTCGTCCACGCGCTGCAGGACCAGTACCACAACCTCTCGGCGATCACGGGCGACACCCGCGACGAGAGCAACGGCCAGTCGGCGCTGATCGAGGGCGAGGCCCGGACGGTCGGGCTGGCCTACGAGCGCCGCTGTGGCGACGGCTGGAGCTGTCTCTCGACGAGCAGTACTCCGCCGACGGACATCCACTTCGGGATCTACCTGCTGAACTTCTTCCCGTACAGCGACGGGCCAGGCCTGATCTCGGAACTCCGCGAGCAGGGCGGCTGGGAGGCCGTCGACGTGGCGTTCGACGACCCGCCCGAGAGCGCCGAACAGGCGATCTACCCCGACCAGTACACGGAACCGCGCGACTCGCCCGCGACAGTCTCGCTGTCCGATACCGCGACCGACGGCTGGACGAGAGTGCGACCGGAGTCGCCGGTCCCAGGCACCGAACGTGCCGACTACGGCCGGTTGGGCCAGTCGGCCCTGAGCGCGATGTTCGCCTACACGCTGTACGACCGGTCGGGGCCGGCGCTGCTCACCCCGGATCAGGTCGTCAATCGGAACGACCGCTCGGACCCGCTGAACTACGACCTCCCGATGACCGACGGCTGGGCGGGCGACCGGCTCCACGTCTACGAGAACGGAGACGTCGGCGAGAATCAGACGGCCTACGTCTGGCGGCTGCGCTGGAACACGACCGCTCACGCCCGGGAGTTCGCCGACGGCTACCGGCGGCTCCTCCAGTACTGGGGTGCCAGCCCGGTCGACGGCCGCGAGAACGTCCGGACGATCCCCGAGGACGACGCGTTCGGTGACGCCTTCCGGGTAACTCGCGAGAACGATACTGTGACCGTCGTGAACGCGCCCACGGCCGAGGAGCTATCGGCGGTGCACGGGTCGTGAAGCGGACGGTCGCCGCGCTGGTCCTGCTCGCCCTGGTCGCGCTGGCGGGCTGTAACGCACCCATCGACGACGGCGGGCGACCGGACCCCCTCTGGGATCGAGTCGGCTGGGAGGGTGGTCACTGGTACGACGATCCGATCCGGGTCACGACCGACGACGGGCTGAACGAGCGCGAACGCGAGGCGGTCGTCGCCCGGGCGATGGCTCGCATCGAACACCTGCGGGGCGAGGAGTTCCGGGACCCGGTCCCCGTGGCGGTGATCTCCCGGCAGGAGTACCGCGAGCGCTACGGCGGTGGCGGCGGCCGGGACCGCTTCGGCGACCAGCTCTACGAGGCACTCCTGCTGGTCGGGGAGAACAGTTCGACGGCCGACGACCGCGGGCAAGCGCTGGACGCCTCGGTCCAGGGGTTCTACGCGACGCGCACCGGCGAGATCGTCCTCGTCAGCGACTCCGCCACGCCGACCGTCGACCGCTCGACGCTGGTCCACGAACTCGTCCACGCGCTCCAGCACCAGCAACTCTCGCTCGGGGTCGCCACCGAGACCCAGGACGCCCGTCGCGCCCAGTTGAGCGTGATCGAGGGCGAAGCCAACAACCTCCAGACGATGTACGCCGACCGCTGTGGCGAGGCGTGGGACTGCGTCGAGCGCCCGACCCGACAGGGGAGCGGCGGTGGCGACAGCGACCTCAACCTCGGCCTGTTCCTGACGATCTTCGCGCCGTACGCGACCGGGCCGGACTTCGTCGAGGCGATCCGCGACCGGGGCGGCTGGGCGGCCGTCGACGACCTCTACGCGCAGTTCCCGACGAGCACGGAGCAGGTGATCCACCCGGAGACGTACCCCGACGAGGAACCCGTGTCGGTGACGGTCGCCGACCGCTCGAACGACGACTGGAACCGGTACGACCGCGACCCGGCCGGCGATACGGCGGGCGAGGCGGCGATCTACGCGATGCTGTGGGCCAACGGGGCCATCGACCAGCAGGGCCGGACCGTCTACGACTACGACAGCCGCTACTCGGCGGGCTGGGCGGGCGACCGGATCGTCCCCTACCGCAACGGCGACCGCGACGGGTACGTCTGGGCCAGCGAGTGGGACACCACCGCCGACGCCCGGGAGTTCGTCCGGGCTTACCGGGCGATCCTTGCCTCGCGGGCGAGCGAGCGACCGGCCCAGAACGTGTACGTCCTGCCCGAGTCCGACGCGTTCGGCGACGCCTTCCGCGTGACCAGAGAGGGGCAGCGCGTTCGGATCGTCAACGGGCCGACCGCCGGTGCGCTCCCGGCCGTCGGCGGCGACGAGTAGGTTTTTCGTCCGGGCGACGGTATCGCCGTCCATGAGTTCCTTCGACATCGTCCCGCCCGAGGCCATCGCCGAGGGCCGCGCGACCGACGCCTACTTCGACCGGACGGTCGAGGCGCTCGACCACGCCGACCGCAATCCCCACGTCGTCGCCGAGGTCACCGCCGACCAGTTCCCCACCGGCGAGTTCGAGGCCCTCGCCGGCGTCAAAGACGCCGCCCACCTGCTGGCGGGCCTTCCACTCGACGCGTACGCCCTCCGGGAGGGGCAGCTGTTCGACGGTGGGCCGGTCTGCCGGATCGAGGGCCCCTATCGGGACTTCGCGGTCTACGAAACTGCGCTTCTGGGATTCCTCTCTCACGCCTCGGCGGCCGCCACGAGCGCCCTGCGCGCCAAGCGGGCCGCCCCCGACGCCCAGGTGCTCAGTTTCGGGACTCGCCACGTCCACCCCGCCATCGGCGCGATGGTCGAGCGTAGTGCCCTGATCGGCGGGATGGACGGCATCTCCAACGTGGCCGGGGGCGACGTGATCGACCGCGAGGCCGGCGGCACGATGCCCCACGCGCTCGTGATCGCCTTCGGCAAGGGCAACCAGGCGGACGCCTGGCGGGCCTTCGACGAGGCGGTCGCGCCCGAGGTCCCCCGAATCGCGCTCTGTGACACCTACAGCGACGAGACCGACGAGGCGATCCGGGCCGCCGAGACGATTCCGGAGCTGGACGGCGTCCGCATCGACACGACCGGCTCCCGGCGGGGGAACTTCCGGCACATCCTCCGGGAGGTCCGGTGGGAGCTGGACGCCCGCGGTCACGAGGACGTGGCCGTGTTCGCCAGCGGTGGCATCACACCCGAGACGATCCGCGAACTCCGGGACGTGGCCGACGGGTTCGGCGTCGGCAGTTACGTCAGCAACGCCGACCCCGTCGACTTCGCGCTGGACATCGTCGAGGTCGAAGGCGAACCCGCGGCCAAGCGTGGCAAACTCTCCGGGACGAAGCAGGTCTACCGGACGCCCGACGGGGGACACCACGTCGGACTGGCCGACCGCGAGGGGCCCGACGACGGCGAGCCGTTGCTGGAGCCGCTGCTCGAGGACGGCGAGATCGTCCGCGAGTTCGAAATCGAGGCCGCTGGGCAACGGGCGCTCGAAGACGCCGAGCGGGTGGGGCTCGGCGCGGAGTAGGCGCTCAGAAGTCCAGTTCCTGAATGGAGCCCTCGGGTTCGCGCTCGCGGAAGACCCGCCCCTCGAAGAGGGTGACCATCGTGTCGTCGTCCTCCCACGCGCCCGGGGCGAGGCCGGTGGTCCGGCAGGCCCGGTCGAGGTACTCGGCGGCGCTCCAGCCGTTCTCGATGGGGACGGTGGGGTAGAGCCAGCCGCTGTCGGCCCCGCGCTCGACGGCGACACCGTGACGGCCGAGTTCGAGGTCCGCGAGTGGGTCGTCGGTCAGGACGACGTTGCCGACGATACACACCGACACACAGATCGAGGAGAGTTCCGCGGTGTCGACGCCCGACCCACAGGAGTCCTCGCTGGCGGCGTCGATGGCCGCGTCCACCAGTGCCTCCCCGAGGTGGTCGTTCCAGTCGTAACTGCCGGCACAGCCGCGTAGCCGGCCCCGACCGTGGGTGTTCTCGAGCCGGACGAACGCCCCCGTTCGCAGGTAGAAGGCGTCGCGCATGCTCCCGAGTTGTTCGCGTGTGCCGTTCTCCACGAACGACTCGACGGCGTTCCGGGCCAGTTCCACGGCTCGAACGCCGTCCGTCTGCGTGAGTTCGCCCGCTGCCTCTGACATTGTCTGCCTTATGAGCACCGGCTCCTTGAAGATTCCTAAATTATCGCCCCTCGGAGATTTCCACGTCGTTGGCGGCCCGAGTCGACCGAACGGCTTAATCCCGGGGGTTGTCTAGGACGTGATGGCAGAGGGAGTCCGGCCACCGTGCCCCGGACCGCACCGCGCAAGGGGCATGAGGAAAGTCCCCCCACCGTCCGGGCAGGTGACCGGGCGCAAGCCCGGAGCGGGAGACCGCTGGCTCTGGAACAGAAACGACACCCCTCCGCGCGAGCGATGAGGCGTGCGAACCCCGACCGTAAGGGAGGGGGAGTTGACCAGCCGAGCGTAGCGGGGTTCGCGAGAACCCCGGACGGCGAACGGCACAGCCGTGAGCCGGGCGGCGACCCAGTCGCCACAGGACCGCGGAGAACGGATGGAACGGCGAATCCTCACCGGTGCAAGCCCGCGTCGTCAGGTAGCCCGGACACCGCCGGATTCGGCGACCTGGCGCGGGCGCGTAGCCGAATGCCGGACCGAACAGAAGGGGGCTTACTCCCCTCAGCCGCTCGACCCTGTGAGCGACCGCCATCGCGGCTCGTTTCGCCCACAATTGACTTGACGGTCGGACTCCACGGACCGATAGATGAGGTCAGCCGTCGCCGTCGTCGCCGTCCTCGGTGTGGCCGTCCTGGCTGGTTGCTCGTTACCCAATGAAACCCTCGGTGCGGACACGAAATCCTGGTCCGAGACGGAGTTCGTCGTCGCCGTCGACCCTGGACCACGGGACTCCGACGCCGCCTACGCCGCTGACACCCGCGCAGCCATCGACTTCTGGGAGGACAACGCCCAGCAGTACCTGGGCCACCCAGTCGAGTTCACCCTGCGGCCGAACGCCTCCGATCCGGACGTGGTCGTCCGCGCCGTCGCGGAAGTGACCGACTGCGGGACCGAGGAACACGCCGCCGGCTGTGCGCCGCTGGCCGACGACCTCCGGGAACAGCCGACGCCGGTCACGGTGCGGGTCAGACGCGGGTTCGACCGCGAGTCGACCCGGCAGGTCATCAAACACGAGTTCGGCCACATCCTCGGACAGGGCCACGACGACCCGCCGGCCGACGTGATGATGGCAACGAGTACGCTCGCCACCACGCCCCGGCCGAACGCGACCGACCGCCCCGTCCCCTGGAGCGACCCCGAGCTGGCGGTCTACGTCGACGCCGGCAACGTCTCGGCCGACGACCGCACGCAGGTCCGCGAGCAGGTGGACCACGCGCTGGATTACTACGCCGACGGCGCGGCGGGCACGGTCCCGGACAACGTGACCTTCCGCCGGGTCGACGACCGCGCGGCCGCGGACGTGGTCGTCACCTTCCCCGACCGGCTTCCCTGTGAGGGGATCGACCGGTCCCGGGGGTCCTGTCGCCAGCTCACCGGAATCGATCCCGACGGTGACGGGACGAGCGAGCGCTACACTCGCGCCGAAGTCTACCTGACGGGGCTCGCGCCCGACGCGGTGGGCTGGCACGTCGGCCGCTGGCTCGGCGACGCCTTCGGTGCGGCCGACGTGACCGACCTCGCGCCGCCGTTCCGCGACGCCTCCTACGAACAGCGCCGGAGCGCCTGGTGGCGCTAGTCGAGGCCGACGACCGTCGACACGCGCGCGTTCTCCTTCAGTCGGAGTCCGGTACCGCCGACCGACAGCGGCACCCGGTCCAGCTCCTGTACCCGGAGCGTCGGGTGGAAGGCCCCACGTGCCAGCAGTTCGTCGCGCGTCTGAACGCCGAGTCGCAGGTCCGCCGGCGCGTCCGTGGCCACGGACTCGTTGTATTCGAGCAGATACTGGCCGGCGTCGAGGTGCCACCACTCGTAGTCGTCGTCGGCGTCGCGCTTCTCGCTGGGATGGAGGTCGGTCTCTGCGGGGTCGAGTTCGCCGCCACCGAAGTCGACCCGGCCGGGGGCTGTCACCTCGTGTACCGCCGCGACCGTCAGATCGAGCCCGCCGTCCTCGGTCTGGGTCGGTTCGTGGACGACCCCCTCGACGAACCGTGCTGGATCGGCCTGCATACCTACGACTCGTCGCGCTCGAGTGAAAAGCCTCACCCGGCTCAGGCGCTCGCGTCCGCCCTCGCCACGGTCTCGTCGCCGTCGGTCTCCCAGGTCGAGTAGAAGCGAACGTCGGAGACGACGATTCGGGCGCCACCCTCGTCGCTCTCGTCGACCTCGACCGCCCAACCGTAGGCGTGACAGAGCGTCCGGACCATCCCGAGGCCAAGTCCCTGTCGGTCCGCACGGGTGGTGTACCCCAGCTCGAAGACCTGCTCGCGCTCGCCGTCGGGGATGCCGGGCCCGTCGTCCTCGACCGCGAACCCGTCGCGGGTCCGGACGAGACGGACGGTCACGTCGCGACCGCCGTACTCCACGGTGTTCTCGAACAGGGCCTCGAACAGCCCCGTCAGCTTCTCCGGGTCGGCCGACACCGCCAGGTCCGTGTCGACCTCGACCGTCAACCGCGCGGCGGGGGGCGCACAGTCGGCCCACGCCGCGGTGGCCGTGTCCGCCAGCGACACCTGCGTCCGCTGGGACCGGCCCCACAGCCACAACCCGTACGCCCCGAGGACGGCGACGATGCCGCTCCCCAGCAGCGCCCCCTTCAGTACGGTGACGGCCACCATCGCGCCGACGTTCGACGGTCACGGTAAAAAGTCTCACACCCGGATTTTTCGATTCGATAGCCGGGGTGTGGAAGAAGGCGTCCGTGACTACACCTCGAATCCGTCCTCCCACCGGAAGACCCCGTCCGCCTGCACCACGTCGCCGTCTATCTCCAGCCGCGACCCCCCGTCCATCCGGCGGATCAGATCGGCGTGGACCGCCGACTCGTTGCGTTCCTCGGCGTGGCCATCCGGGAAGTTCGAGGCGTAGGCCCGGCCGACGGCCATGTGGACCGTTCCGCCCATCTTCTCGTCGAAGAGGATCGTGTCGGTCGGGCGGTCGATACCGCGATTCATCCCGATCCCGAGTTCACCCAGCCGCTTCGCCCCGGCGTCGGTCTCCAGCGTCTCGGCGATGGCGGCCTCGCCCTGGGCGGCAGCGAAGTCGACGACCTCGCCGTCCTCGAAGGTCAGTTCCACGTCCCGGACCCGGCGGTCCGAGATGGTCATGGGCACGTCGAAGGTGACGGTGCCCGCGACGGAGTCGACGACGGGCGCGGTGAACACCTCGCCGCTGGGCAGGTTGTGCGAGTCGTAGGCCACCGAGGCGGCGCTGTTGACCGCGATCCGGTTCTCGATCGACATGGTGAGGTCGGTTCCCTCGCCGACGACCCGGACCTCGCTCCCGTCGTCGAGCAGGTCTTTCAGTTGCCCCATCTCCGCGGCCAGTGACTCCCAGTCCCGGAGGACGGCGTCGTAGACGAAGTCCCGGTACTCCTCGTAGGCCATGCCGGCCCGTTGGGCGAGCGAGCGGGTGGGGTGGATGGTCGACACCCAGTCGGTGTCCAGGCGAGCCTCGCGGATCCCCTCGCGGGCGCGGGCCGCGGCCTGCCGGCGCTCGCTGGGCACGTCCGCCAGCGCCGTCGTGTTGCGCCCGCCGCCCAGCGAGAGGACGCTGTCGGCCTGCTCGTACATCGCCAGTTCATACTCCGGATCGCCGTCGAACTCGCCGTCGTGGCCCCGGAGGTACGCTCGCGAAATCTCGTCGGAACCGTAGACGGTGAGGAGGTTCGCGCCGCGCTCGCCCAGTTTCTCGGCGACGGCGACCGCCAGGTCGTGGGCCCCCTCCGCGACCCGGAGGACCACGTCGTCGCCGGCCTCGATGTGTGCGCTCCAGTCCACCAGCGTCTCCGCGTGGTCGTAGACGCGCTGATCCATGCCGGCGAGAGGGGCGGCATCGTCAAAACGCCGGTGGTCCCCCACTCACCCCTCGAACTTGTGGAGGCCCCGATCCGCGAAGGCGTGGTCGAGACAGAGTTCGCTGGCTTCGGTGGCGTACCCCTCCTCTGCTGGTCGAGCGCGATCCAGCAGCCGAGTTCCGCGTGATCACGGTGTGGATCGATATCGAACAGGAAGACCAGGCCCACCGGTATCCCGTCCCGGCACGGGAGAAACTGGACGGACGCGTCGTCGTCCAGGAAGGCGACGGGGTCGTCCTCGTGAACCGGCGTCGGTGTCGGTGCGCCCTCCCGTACGTGGGGTCGTTGCCGTGTTCGAGGAGGAAGTCGTAGTCGTCGGGCGTGACCGGCCGGAGGGTCAGTCGGTCACCGCGGAGGAACGGAGCGCCGGGCATACCGAGCCGTCCGAACCCTCGACTCAAAAAAGGTGGGCGGGCCGACCGCTTCGGGTGACCCGCGGTCAGGCCGTCAGTTCCGCGAGGAAAAAGAGCGCGGAACTCCCGAGTGGGTCGTCGACGTGGCGCTCCCAGCGAATCTCGAACCCGGCCGCTTCGAGTTGCTCGCGTGTGCGGTCGCGGCCGGGCGTACTGAAGAACATCCGCTCGTCGCTCCCGAGCCAGCCGCGTCGGACCGTCTCGTAGCGCGACCCGCCGACGGTCGTGAGGACGAGCCCGCCGGGCCGAAGGACGCGCGCGAACTCCCGGTAGACCTCGGGGTGGTCGGCCTGCGGGACGTGGAAGACGGCGTGGTACGCCGTGATCGCGTCGACGCTCCCCGCCCGGAGTGGGAGTCGGGCCATGTCCCCCTGCACGAGGCGAGCCGCGGGGACGTTTCGCGTGGCCAGGTCCAGTCCCGTCCGCGCGAAATCGAGCCCGATCCGGTCCGTTCCGTCGAGGTTCGCCAGCGTGCGCTGGCCGTCGCCACAGCCCACGTCCAGCACCCGCGCGTCCGCCGGGAGCTGTTCGACCAGTTCGTCGAGGAGGGCCACGTCGTTGCCGTCGGTCGGTCGCGTCCGTGCGTACGTCTCCGAGAGTGCTTCCCAGGACTCCCTGACCTCTCTGCGGTCCATGGCCGGCGTAGGGGCCGGACGGATATCGACCTTGGGTCGGGGACAGGGCCCCGCCGTCCGCCGCGCCGGGTTCATGCGCCTGCGGCCCCAAACAGGAGCGATGCAGTTGGCAACACCCCACCACATCGGTGGTCGTTACTACGTCGAGGCGGTCTCCGTCGGCCGGGACCCCGACAGCGCGACCGTGCGCGACTGTCCCAGCTGTGGCGGGCACGTCTTCGACGACGAGTGGCACCTCGTGGCGACCGTCCTCGACCAGGCCAGCGACGCCCGACAGTGTCACGTCTACTGTGGCGACGACTGCTTCCGTGGCTGGCTCCGGCTGTTCGCCGGCGCGTGACTACGCCTCGCGCGTGTTGATCTCGGCGGCGACACGCTCGCCGGGCCGACGCAACTCGCCGCTCTCGACCTCGTAGACGTAGCCCGTGACCGTCACGTCGTCGGGGACGAGGGGATGACTGCGGAGGAACTCCACCTGTTCGGTGCAGGCGGCGTCGATATCGTCGGTCATCTTGAGCCACTCGTCGATCCCGGCACCGCCGATGGTCAACTCCGGCAAGGCGGGGTCGAGGTCGACGCCGCCGAGGTCGCCGGCCTGAGCCTGGAGGCCGGAGACGACGGCCTCGTCGCTGGCGCTCATCATCCCGCAGTCGGTGTGGGTGACGACGACGATCTCGTCGGTGTCGAAGAAGTTGGTCGTCAGCGCCGCCGATCGGATCACGTCGTCGGTGACCTTCCCGCCGGCGTTGCGGAAGATGTGGGCGTCACCGAGGGTCAGGCCGAGCGCGTCCGCGACGGGGATGCGCTCGTCCATGCAGGTGACCACCATGAGCCGCTGGTCGTTGGGAATGTCTTTGCGCCGTCGCCGCGCCCAGTCGTCGCGCCGCGCGACCCGCTCGTCGACCGCCTCGTGAACGCGTTCGTGGTCGTGGTCGGTCTCGGAGTCGTGGTCCGGGGTGGACATTGCGCGACCCCGTTCCACGTTCGGTGTGGTAAAACATATCATGCCGGAGAACGCGGCCGGTAGCTGTGACGGGGGTGGATCCGCGGCCGCTCACGCCCCTTCGGACGGGTCGTCCGCCTGCACGCGCCGTCCGAGTCGGCCGGTCGCGCTGTCGGAGTCGCCGGTGGCCGGGACGAGGTCGCTCCCGTCGGCCGCCCCGAGACCGTGGGGTGGGACGTTGTTGTACACCGTCTCGTGGTCGTCCTCCCCGACGACGTACGTCTCGTGCCAGATGCCGACCGAACTGTCGTCTGCAGTGCCGTCCTGGTAGTAGTCGACCCAGGCCGGCCGGTGGCGCCTGTCCTCGTCGTGGGCGTACTCGCGCAGGGACTCGAAGGAGTCCCAGTACTGGACGAAGCCGATATTTCGGAGGCCGGGACCGACGACGGTTCGGCTCCCCAGCAGGCCGGAGTCGGGGTCGGACTGTAGTTCCCGGACCATCCGTGGCGCCACCAGCGCCACCGGGAGCCAGCGGTGGACCTTCCAGAACTGGTTGACCCGCATGCCGATCTGGAAGACGACGAACTCGCCCTCGCGGTCGGCCTGGACTTTCTCCGTGACGACGCCGTCGGGGTCCCGGCCGCCGTCCGCGCGTCGCTCCGGACCGACGAGCGACGCCAGTCCGCGCCGAAGACGACCGAGAACACCCATCAGTCGTCCTCCGTCTCCAGCAACCGTTCGAGGCGGCGCTCGAACTCCACGTCGTCGATCTCGCCCTCCGCGTAGCGCCGCCGGAGCGCCGCCAGCGCGTCGTCTTCCGCCTCGGTCGTACCGTCCACGGTGCCGGCGGTACCCGTGGTGTCGGCCCGTGACCTGGCTCGGCTCACCGCCAGCGGGAGGACGCCGCCGTACCCCACCGGGAAGGCGATCCAGGCCCAGTCGATTCCCAGCGCCAGTCCGCCGAGTCCGACCGCAAGCACCGCGAGCGAGACGACGCCCGCCGTCCGCGCGACCGCCTCGTTCGCCGCTCCGTCGAGTCTGCCGCCGAACGCCGCTTGGTGAGTGGTCATACGCGAACGTATGGTGTCATCCGCAATAAAACTACTGAGTAAGCACTCACTTCGTTAGCCGTCCGGATCGAGAACGGGCAGTTCAGTGCGGTTTACGTCGGTTTCGGGCGGTTCCGCCAGCATCCGCGCGCCGCAGGCGCGCGATTCCCTCGGCGCGAAGCGGGGGCTGAGCGCCGAGCGAGTTTTCATACCACATTTTTGCAAGTAGTGCGGGAGCACAGCTCCCGCATACCATGCGAACGGGCGGCTTCGCCGCCCGTGAGCAGAGAGTGGTTGCGCGCCATCGGCGCGCACCCCGACGCAGTAAAAAATTTAGTCGTTGTAGATCAGGATCGTCGACAGATCGCTCTCGACGACCTCGACTTCTTCACCGGATTCGGCACGGTGTTCCTCGTGGATCTCGACGGCGTCGCCGGGGACGACGGCGACTTCTTCGCCCAGGTCGAGTTCGATCTCACCGTCGAGCTGTTTCTGTTGTTTCACGTCCTCGGGGTCGGCGGCTTCCAGTGCGCCGACGATCCGGCCGGTCTGTTCGCCGAACTCCGGCCCGATGACGCTGTGGTCGGGGTCGATCTCGACGGGCACGAGTTCGACGGCGGGGACACCCTCCCGGACGTGGACCGGCGCGTTGACGGCCTCGCTCAGGTCGTAGGTGTCGACGGCGCGTTCGGGGGTCTCCTCGGGGTAGACCTCGATCTTGTCGAGTTCGGCGTTCAGCGCGATGCCGGCGTCGGACTTCCAGCCCCGGACCGTGGCGGCGACCTCGGCGATGAGTTCGCCGGCGATCTCGGCGTCCTCGTCGTGCATGTCGATGTCGGGCCAGTCGGCGGCGTGGACGCTCCCCTCCGTGTGGGGCAGGCCGTCGTAGGCCTCCTCGGTCAGGAACGGGGCGAACGGCGAGAGCATGCGCAGGGAGGCCGAGAGCGCGGTCGCCAGCGCCTGCCTGGCGGCGTTGGCCTCGCCGGGACGGCCCTCGTAGAGGCGGCCCTTGATGAGTTCGAGGTAGTCGTCGGCCAGGTCGTGCCAGACGAACTCCCGGAGTTCCCGCAGGGCGGCGTCGAAGCGGTAGTCGTCCATGTGGTCGGCCACGCTGTCGGCGACCTGCGAGGTCCGCGAGAGGATCCACTTGTCGGCGTCCCGGTAGGCCGGGTCGGGGCGGTCGAGGTGCGCCGTGTCGAGGTGGCCCGACGCGAACTTGGTGATGTTCCAGATCTTGGTGCCGAACTTGGAGGCGGACTTGACCTCCTTCCACTGGAACTGGATGTCGCTGCCGGGCTGGCCGCCCAGCGCCATCGCCTGGCGGAAGGCGTCGGCGGAGTACTCCTCGACGGCTTCCTCGGGTTGGACGAAATTGCCGCGGGACTTGGACATCTTGTTGCCGTCCTCGCCGAAGACCATCCCGTTGATCAGCGCCTCCTCCCACGGGATGTCGTCGGCGATCTCGCCGGTCCGGAGGAGGGTGTAGAACGCCCACGTCCGGATGATGTCGTGGCCCTGTTCGCGCAGGGTCGTGGGCTCGAACTCCTCGTCGGGCCAGCCCCGCACGTACAGCGGCGTGATCGAGGAGTCCATCCACGTGTCCATCACGTCGGTCTCACCGGTCCACTCGTCGCCGCCACACTCTGGGCACGCCTCGATACCGGGCCCCTCGTCGGTGGGTTCGACGGGCAGTTCCCCGGGCCCGGCGATGTGGATGTGGTCACAGTCCTCGGTCTGACAGAACCAGGCGGGGATCGGTGTGGCGAACACGCGCTGGCGGGAGATGACCCAGTCCCACTCCATGCCGGTCGTCCAGTCCTCCAACCGGTCGTACATGTGCTCGGGGATCCACTCGACCTGCTGGGCGCGTTCGAGGATGGCGTCCTGATCGACCTCGACGAACCACTGTTCCTTCGAGAGGATCTCGATGGGCGTGTCACACCGCCAGCACTGCCCGACGGCCTGTTCGGTGGGTTCGGTGTCTTCGAGGTAGCCCTCGTCGTCGAGGTCGTCGGCGATCTCCTCCTTCGCCTCGTCGATAGTGAGACCCGCGTACTCGCCGGCGTCGTCGTTCAGGTGGCCGTCCTCGGTGAACACCATCCGCAGGTCGAGGTCGTGTTCGGCCCACCACTCGACGTCCTGTTTGTCCCCGAAGGTACAGATCATCACCGCGCCGGTCCCGAACTCGGGGTCGGACTCCTCGTCGGCGATGAGTTCGACCTCGTGACCGAACAGGGGAACCTCGAAGCGGTCGCCGATGCGGTCCGCGTAGCGCTCGTCGTCGGGATGGACCGCCATCGAGACACAGGCGGCCAGCAGTTCGGGTCGGGTCGTGGCGATCTCGATGTCCTCGGTGTTCCGCGGCTCCGCCGCGGAGTCAGAGGAGCTTCGCTCCTCGCTGTCCTCGTCGGCCCCCTCGAAGGTGACGTAGTAGAGGGTACCGTCGACGCCCTCCTCGGTCTCGACTTCGGCGTCGGCGATGGCAGTCTCACACCGGGGGCACCAGTTGACGGGGTGTTCGTCCCGGTAGACGAGGTCGTCGTCGGCCATCTCGACGAAGGATCGCTGGGTAGTGCCCCAGTACTCGGGGTCCATGGTCCGGAACTCGTGGTTCCAGTCCTGGGAGAATCCCAGGGTCCCCATCGTCTCTTTCATCGCGTCGATCTGGTCCTCGGTGTGCTCGATGCACATCTGCCGGAACTCGTCGCGGGGCACGTCCGTCCGGTGAATGTCGTTGTTCTCCTCGACTTTCACCTCGGTCGGGAGGCCGTGGCAGTCCCACCCCTGCGGGAAGAGCACGTCGTCGCCAACGAGTCGGTGGTAGCGGGCGGCGAAGTCCATGTAACACCAGCCCAGCGCGTTTCCGATGTGGAGGTTGCCAGTCGGGTACGGCGGCGGTGTGTCGACGACGTAGTCCGTATCGCCGTCGTCCTGGTACTCGTAGACGTCCATGTCCTGCCACTCGTCGCGCCACTTCGGCTCCACCTGGTCCGGGTCGTAGTTGTCGGGTAGCTCACTCATAGTTCAGATTGCCCTAGTGTCGGTCTCACGTCGCCGCTGTGGTCCGCGACGGGTCCCTCGCCTGGCCCCGCCTCCGGTCGAAAATACGTGCGACTGGTCGTCGCGCTAACGTACTACCGACGACATCAGGCCCATACCTCCCGGTTGTTCCGGTCGACTGTATAACTTTTCGCTTCCGCCCCGCCCGGAGCTGACACTTCCGGTCCCGTTGCGTCCGAACCACAACCCCTACCTGCCGGGCTGTCGACGCGCAGGTATGGAACTCGGCGTTATCGGACTCGGGCGGATGGGCCGGATCGTCGTCGACCGCGTCCTCGACGCGAGCCACGACGTGACCGCCTTCGACGTGGACGAAGAAGCCGTCGCGGACGCGGCCGACGCCGGCGCGACCCCGGCGGAGTCGATCCCCGACCTTGCGGAGCAGTTGGGCAGCGAAAAGCGAATCTGGTTGATGGTCCCCGCGGGCGACCCCGTCGACGCCGCGCTGGAGGAACTCGCGCCCCACCTCGACGGCGACGACGTGGTCGTCGACGGCGGCAACTCCAACTTCGAAGACTCCGTGCGTCGCGCGGAGGCGACCGACGCGGCCTACCTCGACTGTGGCACGTCGGGCGGCCCCGCAGGCGCGGAACTGGGTTTTTCCCTGATGGTCGGCGGCCCGGAGTGGGCCTACGCGGAACTCGTGCCCGTCTTCGACGCCGTCGCGACGGGGCCGGACGGTCACGACCGGATGGGTGCGGCGGGCTCGGGCCACTACGTGAAGATGATCCACAACGGCGTGGAGTACGCGCTGATGCAGGCCTACGGCGAGGGGTTCGAACTGTTGGCGAACGGCCGGTACGACCTCGATCTGGAAGCTGTCGCGCGCACGTGGAACAACGGTGCGGTGATCCGCTCGTGGTTGCTGGAACTCTGTGAGGAGGCCTTCCGCGAGGAGGGCAGCGACCTCGGGACGGTCGCGGACCACGTCGCGGGCGGTTCGACGGGGACCTGGACGGTTCAGGAGGCGCTCGAACAGGAGGTGTCGGTGCCGCTGATCTACCAGGCGCTGGCCGAGCGGTTCGACTCGCGTGCGACCGACGAGGAACCGGGGCGGTTCTCGCGGCGGCTGGCGAACCGACTGCGGTATGGCTTCGGGCGACACGAGGTCGCACGCCGCGAGGAGTAGGCCGAACGGGTCCGTTCACCGCTCGTGGTGGCTCGGAGTTCGTCACTTAGATAAACCCGTATTCCGTAGCCCGCGATATGGTAAGCGCAGGCATCCTGCTCGGGGCGTTTCTGACGCTCGTCGCGGTCGCCCTTCACTACTCGAAGGGGACCGGCTGGGAGGCCAACGAGGACATCTCCCAGGAGGTTCTGGAAAAGCGGGCCGAGTCGGTCCCGGAGACGGAGTTCCCGGAGCCGATGAACCGCTCCATCGGCGGCGGTGGCGTCGCGGCTGGCGCGGTCGCCGGCGGATCGGAGGGTGAACTCGCAGAGGGCGGCGAGGAAGCGGAAGACGAGGGCTTCGATCCCGAGGCCATCGCCGACGACGAGGTCGAGACCTACGAGATCGAGTTCGCCAAGGAGGGCGAGACCATCGAGGTCGCGAACAACGAGAACATCCTCGACGTGGGCGAAGACAAGGGTTGGGACCTGCCCTACGCCTGTCGCGAGGGCTCGTGTCTCTCCTGTGCCGGTCACATCGAGGACGGGCCGGCCGACGAGTACATCAAACACAGCAACAACGACACCCTCAACGAGGAAGAGATGGACAACGGGTACTGTCTGACCTGTACGGCCTATCCGACGGATTCGTTCACGCTCGAAACCGGCGAGCAGCCCTGATCCTCTGCGGTTCATAACCGTTATACCGACGCCTCCTGTAGCAGTGTTCGAGGGCGGCTAGTTCAGCGGACAGAACGCCTGGTTCCGGACCAGATGGTCGGGGGTTCAAATCCCTCGCCGCCCGTTGCTGTCGCGAACAACTCGTGAGCGACAGCAATCGGCACGTGGGATTTGAATGAGGCCGAGGTTCTGCGCGGAGCGCAGGTTCTCGGACGTGGTTCAAATCCCTCGCCGCCCGTCCAGCTTTTTTTTTCGGGTGACTCGCTACGCTCGCCACCACTCTCACCAGAACACGGAGTGTTCTGGTTGGCTCACGAGAGCTGTGCTCTCGTGAACGTCGAAAAACGTGGGCGAAAAACGGGACCTCACGTTCGTTCGGTCCTGGGAACCGCGCTCGCTTCGCTCGCGCGGATGCTCGTTCGTGTGTTGAACCAGGGAGGTCGCGCGCAACGAAGTGAGGACGTCCGACCGAGGTTCGAATCCCTCGCCGCCCCGCTAGGAATCCACGTCTTCGCTGGCCACGTTCGCGCTCGCGGTGAAGCCGACGGCACGCAGTCGCTCGGCCAGCGGTGTTCCGATGGCCGACGCGGGAGTGAGGACGCCACCGGACAGCGGTGAGTCGGTGTCGTCTTCGAGCAGACACATGGCGGATTCGCCGAGCATGCGCGCGGTCCCGCCGTAGCCCGGGTCGCGGTCGGCACCGACCACGGCGTCGACGGTGAAGGGGCCGTCCTCGTTCGTTCCCTGGCCGCGCACGCGAACCCGGAAGTGGCCCTGTTGCATCTGTTCTTCGCTCGGCCCCTCGCCAGGGTCGGGGAACACGAAGCGCTTGAGCGCCGAGCGGGTCGGGCCGAACGAGAGCGCGACGGTGAACGACCCGAGACCGCCGGAAATCAGGCCTGCGGTCGCCGCACCGCCGAGCCCGGGGCCGGTCGGGACGACCTCGGTACAGCGGAAGCCCCGTCCCCAGGGATACTCGAGGAGCGCGTTACTGCGCCGGACCACGCGCTCGTTGATCGGTGCCATTGGGGATGGGGCGGTCCAGGACGACCGGAGCGGGTCCTTGCGGGGGAGGCGCTGCTCGCCGGGATCGACGCCCTCGCGCTCGCCGGGTGGGGCCAGCGAGTACGGGTTCCCGAGCACCTTCCTGACTTCGGGGTCCTTCGACGCAGCCTCGAACAGTTCGGCCGCGCTGGCCAGCGTCCCACCACTCACACCGCCGCTGCCGGACTCCAGGTAGATCCGGACCCGGCTACAGGGGGCTCCGAATTCCTCCATCGCGAACGACTGGGCGAGCAGGGTGCCCAGGTCGGCGGGGACGGAGTCGAAGCCACAGCTGTGGACGATCCGCGTGTCGGCGTCGACCGCCGCGTCGTGATACTCGTCGACGATCTCCCGGGTCCAGTTCACTTCCCCGGTCAGGTCGCAGTAGTCGGTCCCGGCTTCGACACACGCCTCGACCAGCGGAGTGCCGTACTTCGTGTACGGGCCGACGGTCGTACAGACGACACGCGTGTCGCCAGCTATCTCGCGGAGCGTCTCCGGATCCGTCGCGTCGCCGATCACGATGGGGATCGACGCCCACTCGTCGTTCCCGTCGAGGAGTTCCGACTCGACGGCCTGCAGCCGATTCTCGTCTCGACCCCCCAGCGCCAGCGAGAGGGTGTCCGGTGTGTACTGTTCGGTGAGGTACTCGGCGACGAGGCGACCAGCCACGCCGGTCGCACCCCACACCACGACGTCGTGTTGTCGGTCAGCGTTCGACACGGGTATCTACCGCAGATAGTGGGGCCACGGGCTCAAGTGTTTGCCATTGTACGTGAGCCGCTGGCACGTGTGTTCCTTCCTCGCATCCAAACATTCATAATTGCGTAAAACACTCGTAACAAGCAGACTGGGGGAACGACGATGCAAGAATACGTCTACAGTGAGAGTCGGACAGACGGGGGCGACACGTGCGGTGAGCGACGAGGTGACGCGGATGGTTGAGAGCTTCTTCGCCCGCGTGCTACTGGACCTGGCCATCGTGTCGCTGATACTGGCGTCGATCGTGGAGGTGATCGTCGACGTTCGGGGGATGGACACGCCGGAATTCCTCCCATCGACACTGGCGGGGCTGTCACCGTCGGAACCGGCGACGGCGCTCGGTGTCGGCGGGATCGCGTTGCTCGTTCTCGGAATCGTCATCGAGATGGGGCTGTTCGGCCCGCTACCCGGTGGCCGGTTCCTGGTCGGGACGATCGCGGTGCTCGCGTTCCTGCTCACCGGCGGGTTCCTCATCGGCGAGGACGAAGAAGACGGTAGCGGATACGGTGGATAGGCCGTCGCTGTCGGTGGGCGGCCGTGCTGGTGGCCGGATCGACTGCCACCGTCGCGGTCCGTCTCCGGACGGACTCGCCCCGAACTGACTACGACGGTTCGACGGGTTCGAGATCGCCGCTGTCACAGTACGGGCAGGTCGGGTCGGTGAGGTCGGCGCGATACGCGAACCTGCGCTCACAGCGTGGACACCGGTAGTGGACGGCCTCGTAGTCCGGTGAAAACACCGTCTTGAGAGTGTCGAATACGCCCATCGTCGGACACCACTGTACGTACGGGCCGTGGCGATTTAATTCCGGTCCCGGTGGCCGGAGCGGCACGGTTTTGCCCGTCGCGGCACGAACGCGGGGCATGGAGCCCATCGACGACGTCGAGGCGTTTCGGACGGAACTGACGGAACTGCTCGCGGCCGCCGAGGCGGGTGACGTCGCCTCGGACGCCGTGGTCGGACTGCTGACCGCGCAACTGGCCGGGATGCGCGGGGACGTGCGCCTCCCGCTGTCGATGCCGCCCGAGCGGGCCCGGGAGTTCACCGACGAAGCGAGCGACCACGTCGGCGAACGGATGGAGGTCGATCTACTGGTCTCCGAGGACGTGATCCGTGATCTGGAACTCCAGCTCCAGGTCTTCGAGCGACGAACCGGGGACGATTAGGCGTCGGTTTCGAGGTCGAACGCCCAGGCGTCGTAGCCACCTTCGAGGCTGGCGATAGTTGCGTCGTCGTCGATTCCTTCGTAGGATTCGAGCAATCGACCGGCCTGCACCGAGCTGATCCCTTCCTTACAGACCATGACGACCTCCTCGCCCCAGTCGACCTCTTCGATTCGGGCGGCCAGCTGGCCGTAGGGGACGTTCGTCGCCCCGGGGATGTGCCCGGCCGAGTACTGCCGGGGCGGACGGGTGTCGACGACCTGTACGTCCGCGCCGTCTTCGAGTTTCTCCTGTAACCGCGACGGGGAAAGCTCCTCGACCATCGCCCGGCAGTAGACACGGCGGGGGCTAAAGCCCATCGTCCCGATTCGGTGAGATTTGTGTCCGACCAATAGAGCTAAATAGTGGTGTGGTATACCATGTCATGTATGGCGTCAGCACCGAGCGACGACGAGATCTTCGATCAGTTCCTCACGGAGCGCGGGCACGAGACGGAGCAGGTCGGCTGGGACCGGAGTTACAACAAAAAGCAGTGCCCGGAGTGCGGTGGCCTCCACGACACCGCAGCGACAGAGTGCTCGGTGTGCGGGTGGGGACCGGGCAACTGACGGCCGTCGGCGGCGTGCAGTGATTCTTCTCGATAGTTCGGCAGGGTACGGACCGGTAAACCGTTCGAAAGAGAGCGTCCGGCAGGAGTGAGGAGTCCTGCTCGGTCGGTAGGTGAAACGGCGGTCGGCTACAGCTCGTCCAGCGAGTCGTGCAGGAACAGCCCCAGCGCCAGGTGGTGGTACATCGCCTGCTCGATCTGCGATCGGGCGGCGTCCTCGTCTGCGACGGAGTACTCTTTCGTTCGGACCAGCTCGTGCATCGACAACACGTCGTCACCTTCGATATCGTGCAGTCGTGGGTACACCGTTCCCGGGCTCAACTGCGCGTCGAACAGCCGCGACAGGTCGTCGATCAGCGCCTTTCCGTGGGTGCCATCCCGCAACGCAATCAGCGCGATGAGGATCTCGTCCAGATTCTGTTTGACGATCTCGTCGTCGAATTCGAACGACTCCTCTACTGCCAGCCGCTCCATGACCGAAGACAACACCTGCTCCGGGTCGCCTTCTTGACCGGTACCTGGAGCGTCGGGTGACGCCGCCTCCAGGTCGTCACCGGCCGAAAGTTCTTGTATCAACGTATTCACCAGCGGACTCGTACTCACGTTATCTCCGGACATTGGCAATCACTTGGACTCGATCCACATCCACTCCTCTCTACCATGGATATATAATGCCTCTCCCCCGGTTTCCGAGAATGAAAATAGGTATATAAAGGCGTTTTCACGTGCTGAAAGAACCCCCTCCGGACCGGACACAGTTCACCGCCGACGGGACTTTCTCATCCGTGATACTCCCCGCAATATCTTTTTACACTGGTGGACTCTACACGAGATAGTGGCAGAGGAACGTAGTATCGAGGAGGTCCTCGACACGATCGGGGACGAGAACGCGCGGGAGATACTCGCGGCGATCAGCATCGAGCCGCGCTCGGCCAAGGAACTGGCCGAGGAGTGTGATCTGTCGCTCCCGACCGTGTACCGGCGCATCGAGATCCTCGAGGAACACGACCTCGTCAAGGACCGGACGCTGGTGGCTGACGACGGCAACCACTACAAGATCTACGAGTCCAACTTCGACAGCACCGTGATCTCGCTGGAGGAGCAAGGGGAGTACCGTGTGCGGATCTACCGCGAGGAGAACCTCCCGGATCGGTTCAGCCAGCTCTGGGACGAACTCAATCCCGAGTAGAGACGGGCCGCCGCGGCGGCCCGGATCGTCCGACGTACCTTTATGTTCGACGGGTGAGCAGAAGGTGCCATGGTCGAGACGGTGGCGATCGCGCGCGGGGTCCTCATCCTCATGCGACTCGTCACGTTCGGGTTGACGCTGGGGATCACGCTGATCAGCTTTCAGGCGTACCGGAAGAAACAGTCCGAGAAACTCCAGTCGGCGTTCATCGGCTTCGCCTTCATCAGCATGGGCGTCGCCATCACCAACGTCATCACGCAACTGGGGGCCGGTGGAGCGGGAACCTCCTCGTTGCAGTTCATCTTCCTCCAGATGACCGAGACGATCCCCTTCATCATCGGATTCGCCATGCTCTACCTCTCGCTGTACCGGTAACTGCCGACGAAGGAAAAATTCGTTCGGAACCGGTTCGGATCCAAGCCACGTTGCTTATGAGTGTGTAGATCCATTAGTGGTCCAATGACCGACACGACGCCTGAAGTGGTCCGCCTGTTCGGGGGGCCGGGGAGCGGGAAGACCACGGCGCTGCTGGACCGGGTCGAACAGTTACAAGAAGAAGGGGCAGACGTACGCGATATCCTCGTCGTCTCGTACACGCGCGCGGCGGCCGCGGAGATCCGCGAACGCCTCGCGGAGCGACTGGACACGACGCCCCGGGCCCTCCGCGGCAACGTCTGTACGATGCACGCGAAGGCCTACGAACTCCTCAATCTCTCGCGTGGCGACGTGGTGGGCGAGTCGGACAAAGAGGAGTTCTGCGAGGAGTACGGCATCGAGTACGAGGACGAGAACAAGGGCGCGCGCCGCCGGAGTGCCCGTTCGACGACCATCGGCAACAAGGTCATCGCGACCAGCCAGTGGCTCCAGCGCACCCGCCGGGACGTGGCCGACTGGTACGACGTGCCCTTCCAGTGGAACGTCGAGAAAGTTCGCCTCCCCCCGGAGGAAGACCCCAACTCACAGACTGGCAACAAGTACACGCCGACCTGGCCCTCCGACGACGACCGGATCGACGTGCCCGAGGCCATCCGCGCCTGGCGTGCCTACAAGGGCGAGAACGGGCTCGTCGGCTTCGCAGACATGCTCGAACGCGTCAAACAGCGCTCGCTCCTCCCGAACGTCGAGTACCTGGTGATCGACGAGTTCCAGGACATCACGACGCTGCAGTACGACGTGTACGAGGAGTGGAAACCGCACATGAAGCGGGTCCTGATCGCGGGTGACGACGACCAGGTCGTCTACGCCTGGCAGGGTGCCGACCCCGACCTCCTGCTGGACGAGGAGGTCTCCCAGGACGAAGTGCTGCCCAACTCCTACCGGCTTCCCTCGAAGATCCTCAACGTCGTCAACAAGGAGATCAGCCACATCGAGAAACGACAGGAGAAAGACCTCGAACCGCGCAAAGAGGGCGGCCGCGTCGAGGCCCCGCCCCGCCCTTCGATGCTCGACCTGGTCCGGAACGTCCGGGCCACGCTCGAAGAGGACGAGGATAGCACGTCGATGATCCTCTTCCGGGCGCGCTACCAGATGTTCCAGTTTATCGACGAGTTCATCGGTGAGGGGATTCCGTTCCAGTGTCTGACCGACCAGCGGATGTGGACCGATCGGCTGACCCAGTACGTTCGGGCGGTCGAAGGACTGGCGGAGGACGAGCCCGTCACGGCCCTGCAGGCCCGGCGGCTGGCGGACATGCTGGCGGATTCGGCGTTCGGCACCGGCGAGCGCGACGACTTCTTCGACGCCATCGACGAGGTCCAGGAGGAAGCGGACACCGACGACCTCGCGGAGATCACGGTCGAACCCGAGTTCGTCCGCGATCACGCGCCGTTCATGCCCGATCCGCGGTCGGCGGCCGACATGCTCCGGAAGGTCACCAACTTCCAGGAGCGGTCGGTCGACGCCTACTTCTCGGGCGACTATCAGGGGATGGCCACCGACGCGGTGCGGGTCGGGACGATCCACTCCGCGAAGGGTCGCGAGGCCGACCACGTCTTCCTCGCGACCGACCTCACCGAGAAGGTGGTCGAGCAGATGGCCGCGACCGTCGAACAGGAGGGTCGCGAGGTCGAGGGTGTCGAGGAGTTCACCAAGCACACCGATCCGGTCCCGACGCTGACGGACAACGAGCGCCGCGTGTTCTACGTCGGAATGTCGCGTGCGCGCGAACGTCTGGTCCTGCTGGAGAACCTCGTCGACGGCGCGCCGACGCTCCCCATCGACGTGCTGCTAGAGAACGAACCCTCCGAGAAGACCGTCGACCAACTGCTCGACGAAGCCAAAAACGCCGTCGCGATCCAGTAATTACTCCTCTTCGTCGTCGGGCGTCTCGACGACGGAACTGGCCACGTCTTGAGCGGCGTCGGTCGCTACGTCCGTCGGTTTGGTGACGTACTCTTCGGCAGCGATCATCAGCACGGCGACGAGGATGAACGCACCGCCGACGACTCGATCGCCGCCCAGGAACGTATCGAGGCCGAACAGTGCGACCGGCGCGGCCAGTATCACCGCTCCCATCAGCCCGAAGGTATCGAGGATGCCCAGTCCCATCTCGTGCCCGCCTTGGAAGCCACCGGACAAAAGCGGTGGGTGTTCGGCTCCACGACACGTTTTTCCACTCGCTGTGTCTCCGTTCGGGTATGCTCCCCCGCGAAAGCCGCGTCACCCTCGCCGCCCTCTCGGTCGCCGCCGTCGTCGGCGCAGTGAGTCTCGCCCTGAACCTCGACGCGGCACTCCCGTACGGGAGTGCGGTACTGTATCTGATCGCGTTCGTTGGGCTGAGCCTGCTCGTGCCACAGCTGTACCTCGCCTGGACGACGAGTGGCCCCGGAACGCGAAAGTGGCATCTCCGTGCCGGGCTCGGTGTGGCTGGCGTCCTGGCACTGACCGGTGCGAACGTCGATCCGTCGGGTCGGACGGCGATGCAGGTGATCGGCGTGGGGCTGCTGGTCACACTCTTTCTCGTCGAAGCCGTGCAGGGCTACTACGAGTCCGCGCTGTTCGAGGACGCCAGCGCCGAATGAAAACGGGTTTGCGGCCGCCCTCCCTAGGACGGGTATGTTCACCGGCATCGTCGAGCGGACGGGCGAGATCACCGACGTGACCGACGACGAAGGGGGCCGCCGCCTGACGGTCGCGGCAGACCTCGACGACCTCCACCACGGTCAGAGCATCGCCATCAGCGGCGCGTGCCTGACCGTCGAGGAGTTCGGAGACGACTGGTTCTCGCTGTTTCTCTCGGAAGAGACGCTGGACCGAACCTACCTCGGTGAGTTGACCGAGGGCGACCTCGTGAACGTCGAGCGGGCGCTGCCGGCAGACGGGCGCTTCGACGGCCACGTCGTGCAGGGCCACGTCGACGGGACGGCCGAGGTGACTGCCGTAGAGCGAATCGGGGACGACTGGGAGTTCCGGTTCTCCGTTCCGGAGGACATGGAGCGCTATCTGGTCGAGAAGGGCTCGGTGACGGTCGACGGGATCAGTCTCACCGTCGCCAGCCTCTCAGCGGAGGATTTCGGCGTCGCGGTCATCCCGGCGACCTACGACATCACCACGCTCTCGGAGAAGTCGGTGGGCGATCCGGTCCACCTGGAGGTGGACGTGGTGGCCAAGTACGTCGAACGGCTGCTGTCGGCCGACGCGGACCTGACGGCGACGCAGACGCCCTACGCCGAGCGGTTCGAGGACTAGCCCAGGTCGGGACTGTCCGCCGGTCCGTCGCTCCGACTGGCCCGGCGGTAGGCGTCGTTGTACTTCGAGAGTTTCCGGAGCAGCAGGTAGACGAACAGGCCGTCGTAGAGCACGACGAAGCCGAGGAAGACGACGAACGAGTCGACGGCGGTCACCTCGGCGACGACGGAAACCAGCACGGTCGCACAGGTGTTGTAAGTCGCGTGGACGAGCGTGGCGACGAGCAGCCCCTTCACGACGATGGGACCGGCGTTGTCGGGGTTGAACTTGGCGAGACCGAGGTAGTAGCCGGCGAAAGCCGAGTAGATGACGTGGCCGGGACCGGCCAGCGCCCGGATCGTGGCGATATCCGAGCCGGCCTGTATCAGATTCATGCCCGGGGCGACGGTCTGCAGAGTGGTGGTGATGTAGAGGGCGTTCTCGATGGTCGCGAAGCCCAGACCGGCGACTGCGCCGTAGACCGCGCCGTCGATCACCGCGTCGAACTCGGGCATGCGGTAGGCGTACATTCGGACGGCGAGCAGTTTCACCGCCTCCTCGACGGGGCCGACGACGAGGAAGTACAGCGCGAGCAGGCCCAGAATTGGAACCAGGCCGAACCCGGAACCGATCACTTGGACGTATCTGCCCACCGTGTCGTTGAGGATCCCCGCGAAGTTGGCGAACAGGATCCCGAGCAGGAAGGTGACGACGAGGATCTCGAGCGGTTCGGCGGTCGTCACGTCGGCCCGCCAGAGGTACGCCGCGAGGACGAACGCCGGCACGATCGACAGCACGACGAAGGTGCCGACACGGGGATCGATCAGGAGTCCGAACCCGCCCAGCACAAGCTGGAGGCCGAGGATGAGGGCTGCGACGACGACGACGGTCCAGCGCAACCCGACGATCGCGGCGCGGTAAAGCCCCTGAGAGAACCGGTCGAGTCCAGACCGCGTCTCCCACTCCGAAATCTCGTAGAGGTCAATCGACCCGTCGTCCATCGACTGGACCGGGTCTCGCTCCTCGTCCATGTCCGTGGGTCGGGGGACGCACACCTAACGCTTTGGCTCCGGACGCTCAGTGGACCTCGGCTTTCGCGGCGTCGCCGAGCAACCGCAAAGCGGCCGCCCCGAGGACGACGTTACAGGCCACGAGGACGGCAACGGCAGGGGCGACGGTGTTCCAGAGTCCGCCGAACCCGGTCACGTCGAAGACGCTCAGCACGTCCCGGCCGAGCATCAGCGCCCGGATGCCGTCGACGCCGTAGGTGATCGGGTTGACGACCGCGACCGCGCGAATCCAGCCGGGCAGGACCGACAACGGGAGGACGGCGCTGGAGACGAACAACAGCGGGAAGGTCAGCAGGTTCGCGATCATGATGGTCGCTTCCCGGTCGCGAGTCACCAGCGCGACGACGTTCGAGTACGCCATGAACACGCCGCCGAACAGCACCGTGACGGCGACGATGCCGACCAGTCCGGGCAGGCCGGTCCGGAGGTACCCCGCCGTCGTCGCATCCGACGTGAGCGCCAGCACGAGGTAGCCCAGCGCGAGGATGAGGAGCGTCTGGACGGCGATGCGGACGACCTCGGAGCAGACTTTTCCGAGGAACATCGCACCCCGGTGCATGGGGGAGACGAGCGTCTTCTCGAACATCCCGGTCTCCATGTCGTCGACGAGCCCGATCCCGGAGACGGCGGCCGCGGCCAGCGCCGACTGGATCACGATGGCCGGCGTGAGGTAGGTGACGTAGTGAACGTCGCCGACGGTCGCGGCGAGTGCGGGGCCGGCGACCGCACCCAACACCTCGGCCAGCAACACGAAGAAGATGACCGGCTGGACCAGCGAACTGAAGATCACGTAGGGGTTCCGGGAGGTCTTGACGAGCCAGCGCGTCAGGCTGATCCGCATGTCCGTGACCGGCCCGTTCCCGTCGGCTCTCCGGGCGGTGTCGCTCCCGGCGTCGTCGGCGTGACTCATCGGGCCACCTCCAGCTTCCGGGTCGCGTCGTCCCCGTCAGATTCGAGTTCGTCGTCGGTGAGCCGGAGGAACACGTCGTCGAGGGTGGGCGACCGCACGTCGAAGCCGGTGACGGCGACCCCCGCCGCATCGAGCGCGCGGAACAGTTCATTGATCCCCTCTCTGACGTTCTCGGCCGTGATTGCGAGTCCGTCGTCCGTCGGCTCGACCGTGGCGGCGTCGAAGGCGTCCGACCGGTACACCGCTCGTGTCGCCCGCTCGGTGTCGGCGGCGTCGACGAGGGTCACGTCGAGGACGTCGCCGCCGACCGCCGACTTCAGGGCGGCCGGGGTGTCGGTGGTGACGACTTCGCCGTCCTGGAGCAAGGCGAGTCGGTCACAGAGCCGGTCGACCTCTTCGAGATACTGGGTCGTCAGGAACACCGTCGTCCCGCGGTCGTTGATCGACTGCAGGTACTCCCAGAACCGGAGTCGCGCCTCGGGGTCGAGGCCGGTCGTCGGTTCGTCGAGGAAGACGACCGGCGGCCGGTGGACGAGAACGGTCGCGGCGTCCAGCCGTTTCTTCATGCCGCCGGAGAACGTCTCCGCGCGCTGGTCGGTCACGTCGTCGAGCCCGACCAGTTCGAGCAGTTCGGCGATGCGGTCGTCGCGCGCTCCCTTCGGGACGCCGTAGACCTCGCAGGTGTACCGCACGTTCTCGCGAGCGGTCAGCTCCTCGTCGACGCTGGTCTCTTGGGCCATATAGCCGATGGACTCGCGGACGGCCTGTGACTCGTCGGTGGTGTCGTAGCCGTCGATCCGGACCGAGCCCCGCGTCGGGTCCAACAGTGTCACGAGGGTCTTGATCGTGGTCGTCTTGCCGGCCCCGTTCGGGCCGAGGAAGCCGAAGAACTCCCCGGCACCGACGGTGAGGTCGACGCCGCGGACGGCTTCCGTGCCGTCGGCGTAGGTGACGTGGACGTTCTCTGCCTCGATGGCGAGCCGTCCCGCCGGCGGTTCGGCGCTGTTCGCCTCGACTGTGGGTCGTGTCGATTGCATCGCTGGACACAGTGGTACCCCATCGCCCGGGCTAACCCTGTCTCTCAGTCGTCCGGCCGTTTAAGTGTCAGTCGGGCAGTGGCGGCCAGGTCGAAGCGACGGTCGTCTCGATGACGTGGGTCTGGGCGCGCCGGAGGCGTTCGGACAGCGAGGAGGCGGTGATCCCCAGCTCCGCGGCGACGTCCTCCAGTGACGCCGTTCGCGGAATCTCGAAGTAGCCCATCTCGTAGGCGGTTCGGAGCGCTTCCTGCTGGCGGTCGGTCAGGCCCTCGCCCGGGGCCTCGGGTTCGCCGTCGCGGGTGAGCCGCCGGAGCCTAAAGCCCGCGTTTTCCTGCCAGAACTCGCGGAACGCGTCGAAGGCGTCGCGGTCGGCGAACCAGCCGGCCTGTATCCACCCCGTCGGCGTGACCTGAATTCGCTCGATCAGGGCGTCGGTCGTCGCCAGCGCGCGCAACCCGTCCAGATCGTCGATAGCGTCGCCGAGCGTCTCCTCCAGGCTCGTCGCGGGGACGGTCTGGTACTGCCGCGTCTCGCCCGCCTGCCCGACGAGCGTGTAGTCGGCGACGAACACCGACGACTCGAAGGCCCGCTCGAGGCCCTGCTGTTCGCCGCCGGTCACGTAGGTGATGAACAGCGGCCAGTTCCCGTGGTTGTACTGAATCTTCAGGTCCAGTTGCGCCTCGGGGACCGCCTTCGCCACGGAGACGAGCGGGAGCGCCTCGCAGGTGATATCGAATTCGGCGACCAACCCCATGGCTGTCGGATGCTCGCCCCGCCCCATGTGCGTGTCGGACCACGACGATGTTTGCGGGTAATTCTCCGGCTACCTGGATGATTAAAGAGTATTATTTCGTTTAACGAGCATCGTTTTACGTGCGTGTCGGTCACTGGCTGGTAATGACACGCTACAGCGCCAGTCGGGGGATCATGTACTCTGCTCCGCCGACGGACGACGATGACGAGGAGGCGGCGGAGGCGACGCCGGCCGCGGAGAACGGGGAAGCGGCGACGGCGGACGACTGACGGCAGGACGAGCGAAGCGGGGAACGAAGTGACCCGCGAGAGCGCGATCGGAGCGCGCTCTCGAACGGAGAGGTTTTTGGGTGCAGGTCCTAATGGTGGGTAATGACTGTCACTGCAGGCGTCGTCGCCGTGCAGGGCGACGTGAGCGAACACGCCGCGGCCATCGAGCGGGCCGCCGCGTCCCACGGGCAGGACGCCGAAGTGCGGGAGATCAGGGAGTCGGGGATCGTGCCCGAGTGCGACCTGCTCCTGTTGCCTGGCGGCGAGTCGACGACGATCTCGCGGTTGCTCCAGCGCGAGGGGATCGCCCCCGAGATCAGAGACCACGTCGAGGCGGACAAGCCGGTGCTGGCGACGTGTGCGGGGTTGATCGTCCTCTCGACGGACGCCAACGACGACCGCGTCGAGACGCTGGATCTGGTGGACGCGACCGTCGAGCGCAACGCCTTCGGCCGGCAGAAAGACAGCTTCGAGGCCCCGCTTTCCGTGGCTGGGCTGGACGAGCCCTTCCACGCCGTGTTCATCCGCGCGCCGCTGATCGAGTCGGTCGGCGACGCCGAGGTGCTGGCGGCGTGGGACGGGCGGCCGGTCGCCGTGCGGGACGGGCCGGTCGTGGGGACCTCGTTCCACCCGGAACTGACCGACGATGCGCGGATGCACGACCTCGCCTTCTTCGCCGACGACTGACTCGGCGGGGGCGGGGGGCCGGTGACCGGGGTTTTTTCCGACTCACGCCCTCGGCCAGGGTATGGACGCATCTATCGACGCCGTGCGGGTCGCCGGCACGCCGACGGGGCCGGTGCCGGTCGTCTTGCTCGCGGTCGAGGGCGAGTCGGATCTGTTGCCGATCTTCATCGGGTTCGACGAGGCCGCGAGCATCGCCCGCGGGCTCGACGCCGAGGACATCGGGCGGCCGCTGACCCACGACCTCACGCTGAACCTGGTGGAGGAACTCGGTGGGCGGATCGAGCGCGTCGCCGTCAGCGACGTCGAGGACGGGACCTACATCGCCGACCTCCACCTGGCGACGCCGCGGGAGTCGACGGTGCTCGACGCGCGGCCGAGCGATTCGCTGGCGCTGGCCGCCCGGACGAACGCGCCCCTGGCGGTCGACGAGTCCGTCTTCGAGGCGGGGCGGCGCGACCCCGACGAGTTCGACGACCTGGACGACATCCGCGAAGTGATGGAAGTTTAGTCGCCCGGTGAGAAAGACAGGCATGGACGATACCGACGCCGTCCTCGACGAACTGTTCGCGGTCATCGAGGACCGCAAGGAACAGTTGCCCGAGGACTCCTACACCGCCTCGCTGTTCACCCACGAGAAAGGCGAGAACGCCGTCCTCGAAAAACTGGGCGAGGAGACGACCGAACTCCTGCTCGCGGCAAAAGACGACGACCGCGAGGAGATCGCTCACGAGGCCGCCGACATCGTCTATCACATGCTGGTCCTGCTCTCGATGAAGGAGATGGGCGTGGCCGATCTGCGGGCGGAGTTGCGAGAGCGGCGGTAGTCCCGGTCCAGCGCCGTCACTCGCGGTTCGGACAGACCGTGACGCCGGTGAACTCGAAGCGGGTCCCGTCGCCTTCCTCGGCCAGTGATACGTCCCAGCCGTGAGCCTGGGCGATCTCTCTGACGATGGCGAGCCCCATCCCCGTCCCGTCGCCGGTCGTGTAGCCGTAGTCGAACACGAAGTCTCGCTCGTCGGGTAGGATACCGGGGCCGTCGTCTTCGACGTAGAAGCCGACGGGGTCGTCGCCGAGTACGCCGAGGCGGACGGTCACGTCGTGGCCGCCGTGGGTGACGGCGTTCGAGTAGAGGTTCTGGAGCAGTTCCACCAGTCGGTCGGCGTCGGCTTCGACGGCACAGTCGGTCCGACACTCCAGCGTGGCGTCGGGGGCGTTGACCCGGCCCCACGCGGCGCGGGCACAGCCCTCGAGGTCCGTCTCCCCGAGTTCGCCGATGACCTGTCCGTCCCGAGCCAGCGTGAGCACGTCGTCGATCAACGCCTCCATGCGATCGACGGCGTCCTCGATGTGATCGTGGTGGCCGCTCCCGCTCTCGGCCCGGGCGGCTTCGACGCGGGCGCGGATCACCTGCAGGGGGTTCCGGAGATCGTGCGAGACGACGCTCGCGAACCGCTCCAGGCGCTCGTTCTGCCGTTCGAGTTCCCGCTGGTACTGCTCGCGCTCGGTCACGTCCCGGGAGTTGACGACCACACCGGCGAGGGCGGGGTCCCTGAGGCGGTTGTGGGCGACCGACTCCAGGGTGCGCCACTCGCCGGCCGCGGTCTGCATCCGGTAGGTGACCTGTCGCGTCTCGCCGAGCCAATTCTTCGGATCGGCGAAAAACGAAAGCACCCGGTCCCGGTCGTCGGGATGGATGCGGTCGACAGGGTTCTGATCGACGCACTCCGCTGGGGAGTAGCCCATGATGTCTTCGATGATCGGGTTGACGTAGCGGACCGTCCCGTCTCTGCGGTGGATCGTGAGCACATCCGTCGAGAACTCGACGAGTTGTTCGAACCGCCCGGCCGGCTCCTCCTTACCGGTCAGGTCCGGTCGAACGCGGGCGAGCGCGTCGCTCAACCGGTCGGCGAGGATGTCCGCGTCCGGGTCCGATTCGACAGGGACGTACTCGGTCACGCCGACCGAGAGGGCGTCGCTGACGAGTCGTTCGTCACCGTCACGCGAGAACAGGACGAACGGGACCGTCGGCCGCTGGCGTCGCGCCCGTTCTAAGAGGTCGACCCCGTCCATGTCCGCGAGTTCCGCGGCACTCAGCACGGCACCGACGGCTCCATCGTCCAGCATCTCGAGGGCCGCCGCGCCGCGCTCGGCCGTCTCCACCGACGACACCTCTGTCGTCTCGGCCAACTCCTCGCTCAGCGCGTCCGGGTCCGGCTCGGGTGCGACCAGCACCGTTGGCGGGCCACTCCCGTCGACCATCGGCCGTGTTATGCACTGCTCGCACTTATCAATTGCTGGTTATTTCCCACAGGGCGGCAGAAAACGATCGTTCCGCGGCTCTGGGACCGTGTGCAGCGGCCCGCTGAGGTGTGGTCGGTCCGTGGCCGGTCGAGTGCGTGCCAAAGGACGCGCTTTTATGCACGAACCGTCTACGGACGGCAACATGATTCTCGAGGACCTCCCGACGACGCCCACGTCGGAGGAGCTCATCGATCAGGCGTTCTCCCGGGCGGCTCGTGCGGGGCGGGCCAAATCCGGGTTCGAGGCCCAGCAGTCGATGCTCCAGACCGCCGCGAACGTCGTCTCGGACAACCTCGAGAACGTCGTGACGTCCTGGCCCGATATCGACGAACTCGACCCCTTCTACCGCGAGTTGATCGACGCCCTCGTGGGCGTCGACGATCTACGCCAGCACCTCTCGGAGATCGGCTGGGCCAGTCGGAAGGCCAGCGACATCCGCGACGAGTACCAGGGTCGGTTCCGGAACGTCGACGCCGACGGCGCGAAGAAGCTCCGCAAGCAGGCGTTCGCCCGCATCGCGGACGTGGTGGAGGAGGTCGAAGGCGACCTCGAAGCCGTCAACGAGGCCCGCAACACCCTCCGGGAGTTGCCGGACATCCGGCCCGACGAGCCGACCATCGTCGTCGCTGGCTACCCAAACGTGGGTAAATCCTCCTTCGTCAACCGAGTCACCAACGCTCGCAACGAGACGGCCTCCTACCCCTTCACGACCACCGAGATCCGGGTGGGCCACATCGAGCGTGACCACATCCGTTATCAACTCGTGGACACGCCCGGCCTGCTGGACCGGCCGCCGGAGGACCGCAACGAGATCGAATCGCAGGCGGTCAGCGCGCTCGAACACCTCGCCGACGCCGTGCTGGTGATGGTCGACGCCAGCGGGGAGTGCGGGTATCCCCTCGACGTGCAGCTCGAACTCAGGGACGCGCTGGCGGCCCGGTTCGCGGACGTGCCCGTCCTGACGGTGTGTAACAAGAGCGACCGGTCGACCGACGTGGACGCCGACCTGTACATGAGCGTCACCGAGGGCGAGAACGTCCAGGAGACGCTCGACGCGGCCGTCGAGGCCGTCGGGTACGAGCCCGAACTGCCCTACGACGAGTGAGTCAGGCGTCTTCGATGGTCACGTAGCGGACCTGTGTCTCCACGTCGTGGCCGGCCGCGCGGTCGACGGCGGTGTCGATTCGTCCACTGAGTCCGGCCACCGACTCGCCGTTCCCGGGCGGGACGCCGACGGTCACGACCACGCGGTCGGACTGGCTCAGCAGGATGCTCTCGGTGAACTGTACTTCGGTGTCCAGAAGCGTCGCACGCTCGGTGTCAGCGACCACGCCCTCGACGCCCCCGCGGATGTCCTCCTCGCTGGCGGCGTTCTGAAAGGAGTTGTAGGTGACCCCGCCCAGGAAGATCGAGAGGACGGCGATGGCGACCGCCAGGATGGCCACGCGTTTCAACACCGCGCTCCGGGCCTGGTCGAGCTGGAACCAGTTGTGGGGCCGGTAACCGCTGTACCAGAGGACGGCGATGGCGGCGACGTTGATCGAGAGGCCGTTGACCAGCGCGAGAACGCCCGACCCGACACTGACCATCGGGAGGCCCCAGGCGACGCCGATGCCGACCGTGGCGGCCGGCGGGATCAGGGCGACGGCGATCATGACGCCCACGATGGCCGCCGAGACGCCCGAGGACAGCGAGAGCGCGCCGGCGACGCCGGCCCCCAGCGCGACCGCCAGCGAGAGGAAGTCCGGGGCCAGTCGCTCGCGGATTTCGGGGACCTCGGTGATCTCGATGCCGGGTGGAACGAGGTGGGCGTACCGGACGAGGACGGCGAAGGCGGCGGCGCTGACGACCGCCAGTGACATGCCCAGCACCTGTAGTTTGACGCCACGAACGAACAACTCGTCTTCGTCGAGGACGGTGCCGACGCTGGCGGCCATCGCCGGGCCGATGAGGGGGGCGATGACCATCGAGCCGACGACGACCGCCGGCGAGTCGAGCAACAGGCCGGCGGTGGCGATGATGGCGCTGATGACCGTCATGGTCGCGTAGGTCTGCAGCGTCGGGGCCAGTTCCTCCGCGCGGCTCTGTAACTCCTCGCGAGCGATGCGGTTCTCGTCGATTGCTTCCTCCTCGGCGTACCTGCCCTCCAGTTCCTCGAACCGTCGGGAGACGACGGTGCTGGCCTCGACGACGACGGTGTAGGCCTCGTCGTCGATGCCCGCGTCTCGGAGCCGTTCGAGGACGGGCTCGACCGCAGGATTGGGCAGCGGCGCGTAGACGATGGCCGTGAACTCGCGGCCGCTGGTCTCGTCGGTGACGACGTAGTCGACACCCTCGTCGTCGAGGGCACCGAGAACCGTCTCGCGTTTCCCCGTCGGGATGGTCACCTGGAGGAGTCGCACACCCGACACTCACACGGCGGTGGGAAATACGTGGCGGGCCGCGGCCACCACGGGCCTTCCACAGGCCGAAATAGCGGCCCTTATCCGGCCCAGTCGTCTACACCGCCCCATGTTCGATTCGCGGCCGAACCGGAGCGCGGAGGTCGTCCTCGTGGGGCGCTCGAACGTCGGCAAGTCGACGCTGATGCGTGAACTGACCGGCCACACGTTCGATACGGGCCAGCGACCTGGAGTTACCCGCCAGCCCAACCACTACGACTGGAACGCCGAGGACTTCGTCCTCACCGACCTCCCCGGCTTCGGGTTCATGAAAGGCGTCCCCGACGAGGTCCGCGAGGAGATCAAAGACGACATCGTCGCGTACCTGGAGACCCACGCCGAGCAGATCCTCGTCGCGGTGCTGGTGGTCGACGGGAAAGCGGTGATCGACATCATCGACCGCCACTCCGGGCCCGACGAGATTCCACACGACGTGGAGATGTTCCACTTCCTGCGTGACATGGGCATCCCCGTCGTCGTCGCGGTCAACAAGATGGACAAGGTCGACGACCGCGACGAGCGTCTGGACGCGCTCTGTGATCGACTCGGACTGCTCCCGCCCTGGAAACAGTGGCAGGAGACCATCGCCCCGATCACCGCCAAACGCGGCTCCATCGACCCCATGACCGAGGCCGTCCGCCACCACCTCCACGAGCAGCAACGCGACGACCTCTTCACCTTTTTCTGAGAGTTTTATTCCGTGGAATTATCGATTGTGAAAAGTGGCTGCGGGCGAACTGGGGCGACCGACCGGTCGCTGTCGGGTGATCGAGACCGACGTATCTCGGGGGTACAGTAGAAAACGGGGGGTAGAGGGGGATGTTGGGGGGTGGCACCCGAAAATTGGGTGCACCTGAGCTTTGGAGCCTGATAATAATGAACCTTCCGACTGGCGACCCTCCTGACAGCTAGCCAACAGACAGTGGGCGGGGGGTTCGAGGTGTCGCCGGCGGGTGCCCGAGGTGGTGAAAGGGATTAGTGGGCCCGCCGCCAAATGGCAGTCGTGACCACGCCCGCACCCGACTCCGATGCGCCCCCGCCGACCGTCCGGGAGGCGGTCAAGGCGGACCTGCTCGCGGTGTATCGCATCGAGAAGGCCTCGTTCCCCCAGCCGTGGCCCTTCGCCGCCTTCCAGCGGTACGTCGGGGAACCGGCCTTCCTCGTCGCGGAGGTCGGTGCCGGCGTCGCGGGCTACATCGTCGCCGACTCGGTGCCCAACCACGGCCGGCCGCTGGGTCACGTCAAGGACCTGGCCGTCCACCCCGACCAGCGGGGCCAGGGCGTCGGCTCCACGCTCCTCCAGCGGGCACTCGGCGTCATGCGCGCCCAGAACGCCGCCGAAGTGAAACTCGAAGTCCGGGAGAGCAACGAGACGGCGCGGCGGCTCTACGAATCCTTCGGCTTCGAGCACCGGCGGACGGTCCCTCGCTACTACGACGACGGGGAGAACGCCCTCGTCATGATCGCCGACCTGTAAGGCCTATCCGTCCGCACGCGTACCCTCGGGTATGGGATACGCCTGCCCGGTGTGTGAGGACCCACAGGCCGACGCCGAACACCTGGCCAACCACCTCGCCTTCACCGCCTTGCTCGGCGACGACGCCCACGAGGCCTGGCTCGACGAACACGCGCCCGACTGGGACCAGGCCGACGCCGACGCCCTGGCCGCGACCGTCACCGAGATCGCAGCGGAGACCGACTACCCGCAGGTCTTCGAGAACACGGTCGACGGGCACGATCACGACCACGACCACGAGCGGTCGGGCGCGTTGTTCGACGACGAGGGCCGGGCCGTCGAGCGTGGCCGCGAGCGCGCCCGGGACCTCAGCGGCCTCGACGACGCCGACGAGGACATTCTGGAGGAGGCCCGCGAGATGACCAGACGGATGCGAGGCGAAGGCGAGAGTGAGGGCGGCGACGCCGACGCCGACGCGACCGACTCCGAAACCGAGTAACGGGAGCGACCCGCAGACCCGGACATGCACACCGAGGGAGTGTTCGCACCCGAGACGGCGGCGGCAGCGAGCGAGTTGTACGCGGCCGTCGGCCCGGCTGCCCAGACCAGCGTCCGCGAGGTCGCGAAGGCCATGGACTTCGACAGCGAGGAGTACGAGGACCGTGTGACGGGATCGGTCGTCGCGACCGCCCACGAGGCCATCTTCGCCTCCATGCTCGAAGTGACCGTCGGCACCGACGCGGAGTTCGAAGAGTGGTGTGAGGCGCATCCGGACTTCGAACGGGAGGTGATCGGCAACGAGAACGTCGACCGCGTCGTCTGGCACCCCGTCCCGTTCGCCGAGACGGTCGTCGCCGCCACCTTCCAGGAGCGGCAAGACGCCGCCGTCGGTACCCTCCGCCGGCAGGCATTCGGCAGCGTCTATCGCGGTACCGTCACCGGCGACCGGTAAGATCCGCTATCGTTTTTCGGCCGGCCCACCGAAGGACGGGTATGCGACAGATCACGCGTCGGGTCACGCTCGCCGTCCTCGCCGCCATCGTCTTGCTGCTGGCGCTCGGTGCCCTCCCGGGCTACCTGAAAAGCGGCGATCCCTACTACATGACGGCGACGGCGACGGACAACCGGACGGCGATCCCGGCCGACTCGCTCGCGCCGAACCGCTATCCGTACACGGCGGCCGCGCTGTCGAACGCGACCGCGGCGGCGGCCGACGGGACCGCCAACGCCACGGGTCGGTCGGAACCGTACTGGAAGGGCCCGATCGGGTTGAAGGGCGCGTTCACCCACTCGCCGTTCGACGAGTTCGACGCGATCGGACAGCGCAACACGTCCGCGGCGACCGACACGGCCGTGTTCGTCCGCGAGAACGGCACCGTTTACCGCCTGGAGGTGACACAGACCCCATGACCGACGATCCGACGATCCGACGGTTCGACCCGGACAGCCACCCCGTCCGCGAACCCACGGACTTCGACTGGCCCGTCCTGGAGTCGGCGGTCGAGTACGAGACCGGCTGGTACACCGGCGGCTACGACCGGGTCGGCCAGCCCGACGGCTCCGAGAAACAGTACTACTGGGCGGACCTGCCCGCTGCCGCGGTAATCGTGGCCGTGGCACCGGGCCACGTCGTCGGGGAAACCGACGACGAGGACCACCTCGTCATGGTCGATCAGTACCGGCCGACGATCCAGGAGCAGTGTCTCGAACTACCCGCGGGCATCGTCGAGGACGGCGAGAGCTACACCGACGCCGGCCGGCGGGAACTCCGCGAGGAGACCGGCTTCGACGCCGCCGGCGTCTCCCTGATAGAGGAGTTCTGGTGTTCGACCGGTGTCCTCCGGCACCGCCGGGGCATCGTCTTCGCCGAAGGGCTGGAACCGGCCGACGCCGACCTCGACGACAACGAGTTCCTCACCGTCACGACCGTCCCCGTCGACGAAGCGCTGGACGTGGCCCGGCAGGAACCCGCCAACGACGCCACTATCGAGGGCATCCTGCTGGCCCAGGCCGAGAGCCTGCTCTAGTCGAACGCGACCGTCCGGGTCGCGCGCCGGTCGCCTGCGGCCGTCACGGTCAGCGTGTACTGCCCGTCCGGGAGGCCCGTGATCCACGTCTGGAACTGGCCGCCGGAGACGGAAGTGTTCGTCCGCAGGACTCGCGTCCCCGTGGCGTCGGTGACCCGGACCGCGACGGACTCGGTCGGACTCCGGCCGCTGACCCGGAGCGTCCCCGACCGGATCGTCGCGTCCTGCTCGGGTGTGTCCAGTCAGAACGCCCCCGCTTCAGGCTCGTCGGCCCTCACCCGCACCGCCTTCTCGACGCTCGTCCCGTCGCTTCGTGCCACGACCCGGTACGATCCCGCGTCGGGTGCCGAGAGTCGCGCCCGGAACCCGTCGCTGCCGGCCTCGAACTGCCGAGTGGCGACCGTCTCACCGGTGTCGTCGACGAGGGTAACCGTCAGGCCGCCGCTCGCGCCCCAACCCCGGACCGTGACCGTCGTCCCGGTGACCGACGCCGAGAGCGTGACCGGCGACCCGACCAGCGGCGTCGCCGGCGTGATCGAAACTTCCTGGACGACGAGTCGGGCGTCGGGCACGTCGCTGTCCGACTGCGTCCCAGTCGGCGCATCGCCCGCCCCGACCGATGCACCCGCGACTGCGAGCAAAGCTGTACATCCCAGTACCGCCAGTGTGTGTCCCCCGTTGACCATTCGGTCTCCATCCCCCCGGTGTGTTCGTATCCACCCGCCAGTTCTTTTCAGACAAAAGCGTTGTCGATATTACTCGAATCTGTGGTCAACGCGCGCTCGCGAAGCGTGGGACTCGCGGTGAGACGGTTGGAAAAGACCCGACGGCAGCTCTTGGCCCGTCCGAACCTCGGTCAGGATGGGTTCGGTGTTACGCCACGTTGAAGCCTTTGTCGCGGAGGAAATCCTCGACGCGTCCGGTGTGGTTGCCCTGGAGCTCGATGGAGCCGTCCTCGACCGTGCCGCCACAGGCGAACTTCGATTTCAGGTCCGAGGACAGACTGTCCATGTCCACGTCGTTGGGATCGAACCCTTCGATGACCGTTACCTCTTTACCGTATCGGCGCTCGTCGATGCGGATGCTGATTTCCTGGGACTCTTTGGCGACGTCCTCGCAGACGCAGAGCTCCTCGGGCAGCCCGCACGTCGAGCAGACTTCCGACATTACAAGTCGGCTCTACGAAACCGACGTATTAAACACCTTCGGGACCCACGAAAGCATCCCACTGCAAGCCGTTCTCGGCCGTCAGCCGAACGGGCCCGTCCGCTCCCGGACGATCTCGTTCGCCGCCGCCACCGCGTCGTCGGCCAGCCCCGCCGTCACCTCCCCCGCGTACCGGGCCCGCTCGTGGAGCCGATACACCCGTTCGACGTCCTCGTCGGCGTCGATGGCCGTCAGGTACTGCCGCGGCGTCTCGCCGTCTCGGCGCGGTCGTTCCTCGCGCGCCAGGACGTACTCGACGCGCTCGAACGCCCGCTGCACGTCACTCGCCGGGTCGGCCCGCGGTTGCCAGCGGACCCACACGGCCCGGTAGGCGCGTTCGGACAGGCCGAGCCGGCGTGCGCCCGCGGCGACCCCGGCCAGCACCACGAGGATCAGCGCCGCCTCCTCGCGCGATGGCGGCTCGGGCAGGGGGATCCCGCCGCTCCCGTCGCTGGTCGTCCGCTGTGCGTTCCCGTCTGTGGCTGGCGTCTGGATCGTCGACGGCGTCGAGCCCGGGGTATTCGGATTCTGGTCCCTCGTCGTCGGCTCCGGCGTCGACGGCGGCTCGGTCGTCGGTTCGGGGTCGTCGTCCCCGTTGCCGGCGTCCCCGCCGCCACCGTCGATCTGTTCTCGCTCCGCGTCCTGTCGGGGTCCGGCCGGTGTCGGGTCGAACTTCACCCAGCCCACGTCGGCGAAGTACACCTCGACCCAGGCGTGAGAGTCCAGCCCCCGAACCTGATACGTGCCGCTGTCGACCTCTTCGCCCGTCGTGTAGCCGACCACGAACCGCGCCGGGATGTTCTGGGTCCGCAGCATCGTCACCATCGTCGTCGCGTAGTACGTGCAGTACCCCTGGTTCATCTCGAACAGGAAGCTGTCGGCGATGTCGCCCTCGGGTCGCTCGACGTCCAGCGAGTATCCCTTCTCTCGCTCCAGGTAGGACTCGACGGCCCTCGCCGTCTCGTAGGCCGTGTCGGCGTCGGCCGCGTCCTGGATCTGACGGGTGCGCGTCGCCACCCGGTCGGGCGTACTCGCCGGGAGGTTCGTGTACCGCGACTCGATCTGTCGCGGGTAGTCGTCACCGCCCCGCTGGAGTCGACTCGGTGCCGCCACGGGCTGGCGGCTGACGACGCTGTAGCTGTCGCCGGGCCCGAAGGCCCGTGTCGGCTGGATCCCTCCTAGCGAAGTCACCGACGTGTCCCCGGCCACGCCGTCGCTGACGCTGACCGGTTTCCAGGCCGCGGGCATGGCGCCGATCTCCGACTCGATGGTCACCTCCTGTTCGAGGACCCGGTCCTCGCCCGGCGGCGAGGACAGCTCGCCGCGGTAGTCGAGCGTCGAACCGGTCCGCACCCAGCCGTCGCCCGTGTAGCGGTCGTAGGCACCGGTCCGCCAGTAGGCCTCGCGCGGACTCTCGACGGTGAACCGGACCTCCGGGGAGAGGCTGATCGACCCCTGGATCGAGACGCGCTGGTCGGAGTTGATCAGGCTCCCTTCGATGGTCTCCGTACTGCTGGTCCCGAACAGGCCGAAGGGCGTCCCGGTCCCGCCGGGGACGACGCTGACCAGCATCGTCACGACCACCATCGCCGCCAGGACGACGGCCATCGTCTCGATCGCCCGGTCGGTGCCACCGAACCGTTCGAGCCGGCCGAAACCGATCGTTCCGACCGCCCCCAGCACGCCGAGCAACGCGACCAGCGTCTCCACGTCGCCCGTGAGGACGAAGAAGGTCAGTGCGGCCCCGCCGACGAGCGCCGTCCCCACGTACCGCCGGCGCAGCGCCAGGTACCACGTCAGGAGGACGGGTGCCGGCGTGTACGCCAGCGCGAACAGTTCGATCATCTGGAGGCGCAACACCGACAGCCCCATCAACAGCGACACCACGTCGCCGAGGATGCGGTCCTGCTGGGCGACCACGTCCGCCGGCAGCGCCGAGGCGTACATCCAGAGCCCGAGAAGCAGGAGCGCCAACCCGACGGGCAGGGCCGTCCACGCACCGACGACCCGCGACAGCCCCGTCGCCAACAGAAGCGTCACCGCAACGACCAGCAGGAACGTGCTGGGGTCGCCGACCACGTCGATGATCTCGTACAGCGGGAAGGTGAACGAAAACAGCAGCAGTCCAGTCGACAGGAGGGCCAGCCCGCGGGGCTCGAACAGCACGTCCAACGGTCGCTTCGCCGCGTCCAGCGCCTCGCCCGCCCGTCCGTCAGTCTCGGTACTCATCCCGACACCTCCTGCTCGGCTGGTGACTCGTCACCCGACTCGGCAGTCGCTCCCGCCTGCCCGTCGTCATCGCCGGGAGGCTCCGGCGGCGTCGGGCCGACCGGGAGCCGGTGGTCCTGACCGTCGATAGTCGCGGTCACGCCGTCCTCGGTGGCGGTGAGGACGACGTCCGCGTTCTCGCGGACCGGTCGGGCCGGTCGTCCCGGCCCGGTGCGCGCGAGCAGGTCGAGGACGTGGCGCCGGTGGGCCTCGCCGCGGCCCGTCGCCACCTCGCCGGCCGGACAGGTGACCCCGACCGAGAGCCCCGCCTCCATCGCCAGCACCGCGAGACTGGCCGCGGCCGACGCCATCGCGTCGTCGTGGCCCGTCGCGGCCCCCGCGGCGACGGTCAGCGTGGACTCGCGTTGCTCGCTGACGAACTGCTTGACCACGAGGTCGTCGTCGCTGCGCTTGGCACTGGACTTCCAGTGGACGTCCCGCAACGGGTCCCCCGGCGCGTACTCACGGATCGTGTCGAAAGCCTGCCGGTCGGTCGCGGTGTCGTACCCCAGCAGACTCGCGACGGCGTCGTCCTCGCGCAGGTCGACCAGGGGCGGGTAGACCAGCGCCGTCGCGGTCCCCCCGGGCTCGAACGACCGCACGAACAGGCCGAGCACATCGGTCACGACCACGCGGGGCGGCCCGAGGTCCCACGCGCCCCGCGCCCCGAGTTCGACCTCGTACTCGACGGTCGCCGGGAGCGTCACCCGCCGGTCGTAGCCCTCGGCCGCCACGCCCGGCGGGACGGCGTCGGTCACCCGCGCGAGCGCGCCGCCGTCGACTGTCAGTTCCACCGTACGGGACTCGCCGGGGTGGCCGGGGACGGGGTCCGCGCGGTCGACCTCCGGCCGGCCGGCGTAGAACACTTGGACGGCACTCACCAGGAGTGCGATCAGCGCGGGTGCGGCCAGCGCGTTGAGCGAGCGAGCGCCCGACGCGGCCGCCATCAGGATCGAGCCGCCGGCGACGCCGACGACGCCGACGGTGCGCCAGGTCGGTCTCATTCGACCGCGACGGTCTCCAGTGCCTCGCCGACGATCTCCTCGCCGGTCCGGTCGGCCGTCGCCGTCTGGACCCGGTGGGGCATGATCGCCCGCGCCTCCGTCTGCACGTCGTCTGGGACGACGTAGTCGCGGCCCGACAGCGCCGCTCGGGCCTGGGCGGCCCGCAACGTGGCGATCGAGCCCCGTGGGCTCACTCCCAGCTGGGCCTGGTCGCGGGTGTGTTTCGCCAGCCGAGTGACGTAGGCCCGGATCGGTGCCTCGACGGTAACCTCGCTGACCGCCGTCCGCGCGGCCTGGAGGTCCGCGAGCGTGGCCACCGGCGAGAGTTCCTCGATAGGATGGTTCCCCACTACGCGGCCGAGCATCTCGGCCTCGTCGTCGGCGTCGGGGTACCCCAGGTGGAGTTTCTTCATGAACCGGTCGAGTTCGGCCATCGGGAGTTCGTAGGTCCGGTCGCGCTCGACCGTGTTCTGGGTCGCGATCACGGTGAACGGATCGGGCATCTCGTGGGTCGCCCCGTCCACCGTCACCTGCTGTTCCTCCATGGCCTCCAGCAGGGCGCTCTGGGTCTTTGGCGGCGCGCGGTTGATCTCGTCGCCCAGCACGACGTTGGCGAACACCGGGCCGGGCCGGAAGTCGAAGTCGCCGCTCTTCTGATTGTAGACGTTGACGCCGGTGATGTCGGAGGGCAACAGGTCCGGCGTGAACTGCACGCGTTTGAACGATCCGTCGAAGGAAGCGGCGATGGAGCGGGCGAGCATCGTCTTGCCGACCCCGGGCACGTCCTCCAGCAGGACGTGACCCCGGCCCAGCACCGCGGTGAGGATGTGTTCGATCTCCGCGTCGTGGCCGACGATCACCTCACCGACGTTCTCGGCGACGCGGCGAGCGAGGTCGCCGGCCGCGTCCACGCCGTCGTCCGACTCCGATCCTAGCGTCGATGTGTCTGCGTCAGTCATGGGTAGCGGGGATGGCGGGCGGGTAGCGGGTCCTGCACTGCCGACCGACAAGTGTCTTGTCCAACTGGCCGGACGGACCGCGAGCTCGACCGCTGCACCCGTCGAGGCCGCGACCGTCGGTACCGTTCACATGCATCGTTCGGGCCGGTCCCACCTAATATTGCTGTATCAGACAACTGACTCGTTACCACTCCTTGCAGTCGGCACAGACCAAGTCGTCGCCGTCCCGCCAGCGCCGCGCAACCGACTCGTCACAGACCGCACACACCGCGTCCGCCCCGCTCCAGGCGTACGTCGAGGTGGCTGTGTCGACCGCGTCGGTGTCGGTCGCCGGGTCCTCGCCCGGGTCGGCACCGGTGCCGTCCGTCTCTGCCTCGTCCCCGGTGACACCCTGCCCGCTCTCGGCAGTGCCGTCGCTGGCGTCGGCATCACTGTCGTCGCTCGCGCCCACGAACTCGTCGAGCGAAGCGTCGTCCATGCGACCGCTTCGGTCCCCGGTCGTCTTAGGCCTTCGCCAAACCACGACACACAAGTACCAGCCCACGAACGTTGCGGTATGGCAGGACTCGCCGATATCGTCACCAGCATCCCGGAACTCGTCCGGAGCATCAGCGAGATCGCCCTCTCAGATCCCCTCAGCGCCGTCCTGATCACCGTCGGTGGACTCCTCATCGCCGGGACGGTCGGCCTGACGGGCTACCTCGTGCTCGGCGTGATCGTCTCGGCGGTGGTCCCGGATCTCAGCGGAGGACAGCCCCCGCAAGCTCGATAGCCCGCTCAAGATCCGGTCCGAGCGGCGCACCGACGACGAAACTGTCCGCGTACTCCATCACCGCCTCGATCCCTTCTTCGACCTGTGCCTGCGTCCCCGCGATACAGAACGCGTCGATCATGTCCCCGGTCACGAGTTCGAAGGCCTCGTTGAACGACCCCGCTTCGATGGCCGCCCCGATCTCCTCGGCACGTTCTCGGTCGAGGTCGTGGCGATCAAGCACGGGCGGGGCCGCGCCGCCGGCGATGAACGCGACCGGCGGCCGGGCGGCCTCCCGGGCGGCCGCTTCCTCCTCTGCGACGCTGACGCTCGCGTAGGCGGCGAAGTCGAAGTCTCCTCGCTCCTCGGGCCGCTCTTCCAGTCCCTTCTCGACCTGTTCGGCCGCCCACGCCATGTCGCGGGGGTGTGAGCCGTTGTAGAGGACGCCGTCGGCGTGTTTCGCGCTCATCCGGATCATGTGGGGGCCCTGCGCGCCGACGTAGACGGGAATCTCGCCCTCGACCTCGTATTCGAGGTCGGCGTCGGCCGCCTGGAACGTGCCGTCGGCGTCGACGGACTCGCCGGCCCAGAGATCCTGGGCGACTTTGAACGTCTCCAGCACGCGCCGGAGCGGGCTGTCGCGTTCGACGCCCAGCGCGGAAAGTGTCGACCGGTCGCCCGGGCCGACGCCGAAGACGGCCCGGCCGTCGCTGACCTCCTGGATCGTCGCGACCCGGGAGGCCAGCGCGACGGGGTGTGTGTCGTACGGGTTGGCCGCTGCGGGACCCAGCGCCACCTCCTCGGTGGCGTCCGCGATCCGGGAAAGCGCGACGTACGGATCGCGGTTGAAGTAGTGACACGACGCCAGGACGGTGTCGAAGCCTGCCGTCTCGGCGGTAACTGCCAGTTCGGTAACCTCCTCGATCGGATGTTCGGGGGTGAGTTCGATAGCCTTCATGAGTCGTAATCCCACGCTTCCAGTGCCTGACGGACCAGATCGTCCGCCCGCTCCCGGAACAGTTCGTCGCTGCCGGCGTGGTCGCCGAACTGCCAGTCGCGAACGACGGTCACCGGGGTGCCGCCGCCGCCCTCGCCGGCCACGAGGTTGCTCGCCGCCGCGAGTTCGTCGACCACTGATTGTACTGTGACGTCGAGTTCGCGGCCGTCGCGGTCGGGTTCGCCCCGCCAGTCGCGGCTGGCGGGTATCCCGGCCCAGCCGACCGCGACCCCGCGCTGGCCGTGTCGGAAGGGTCGTCCCGAGGTATCGGAGACGATCACCGGCCGGTCCAGCGTCTCGGCGAGCGCCTGTGCGCTCGCACCCGGGTCCTCGGGCAACAAGAGGAGATCGGCGTCGGGCACGTTCGAGCGGTCGATGCCGGCGTTGACCGTGACGTGCCCGAACCGGGTCTTCGTGAGCAGGAAGGGAGCCGATAGCAGGAGCGACTCGCTCTCTTCGAGCACCGCCTGCGCGAACCGGGGGTCTTTTCGCTCGCCGGTCAGGTCGGTCAAGCGCTCGGCGATCTCCCGGGCGCGTGCGCTCGGTTCGAAGTCCGAGAGTTCGGCCGTCCGGCCCTCGGCTTTCGAGACGACGGTACTCGCGACCACCACCACGTCGTCGGGCCGGAGCCGGACCCGGCGCTCGATCAACTCGGCCAGGTCATCGCCCGGCCGAACCTCCGGCAGTCCCGGGACCGCGAACACCTCCATACCCCCACTGTGGCGTGGCCGACAAAAAGGGACGCGCCACTGGCAAGGTCGGCCCCCATCGCGGACGCACCACTCTCCCGACACCCGTACTTGAACTGCCGGAGGTTTCCGGATGACATACCAGTATCTGGACATACCGCGATATTCGGCTATTTTTAAATACCGACTTAAACTGCCGGCTATCTACGCGGAGGGATATATCAGATACAGGCGAATGTTTGAAGTACCGTTGCGTGAAAGAAACGGTTGGGGTGACCGATATGGCGACCACGACTCGAACGCGGCGATGGCCTCCAAGGGTGGACCTGACTGTTCTCGTACCGACAGTCGTGCTCATCGCTGCAGAGGTGTGGTTCCTGGCGACGCAGGCGCGGGCGGTACTCGTCCCCCTCATGTGGATGGCGCCGATGAACCTGCTCCTGTTGGCGTACGCTGTCGAAGAGTCGCTCGCGCTCTCGATGGTAGGGATGGTGTTGTTCTTCGCGCGGTTCGTCTACCTGCCGTTCCTGCTGTTTGCCCCCATGAACAACTTCCTGTTGTTCTACGCGCTGTTCATGGCACCGGTCGACGTGCTCATCGTCGGCTACATGACCAGCGCCGCCGGGAAGCGGGTCTTCGGGTCGTCGTCGGCCACCTGACCACTCCCCCACCTCTCCCACGAGACGCTCTCCCAAACACCACGAGCCCGTTCCCACACGGAACGCGCTCCCGAACCAACGACCGACGCTCCCCCAACGGAACGCGCCCCCCACACGCGTTCCCGTCTCTCACTCTCGAATCGACCGCTCCGGAGCGACGCACACGTATCGAGAACCCGCAGTCGAGACCGGCGTCGCCGAGTGCCGCTCAGTCCCGTTTCGCCGCGTCCGACTCTTCGAGCCCCTGTGTGGTCACGTCCCCGGGCATCTCCGGGCGGTCGGGTGCCTCGCGTGCCTCCGGCGTCTCGGGTGTCTCGTAGACGCCGGCGGCCGTCTCGACGACCACTTCGATGGGGAGCACTTCCCGACAGAAGTCGACGCCGAAGGGCGTCAGGTGGATGCTCCGGCGGATCAACTTGGCACGTTTGGCCTCCTCGATGGCCTCCTGGACGTCGGGCTGGGCCTGCAGGATCTGGTACTCGTTCAGGTCCTCGACCGGTTCGTCCGAGAACCAGATCAGCCCCAGCCGCTTGAGATTGTTCAGGTAGGCGTGGACCCGGTCGAGGTGTTGACAGCCGGCCTCGTTGCCGATCATCGTCAGCCCGGCCGCCACGAGTTCGGAGTTGATCGGCACCCAGCCCACGTCGCGCACGTCCATCGAGGGCTGACGACCCTCGGTAGCCAGCAACCGGAGGATGCGGACCTCGTCGGGAGCCACTTGGTCGAGGATCGACGCGTACGCCGGGTGGACCTCCTCGACGTAGTCCACGTCGGCGGATGCCTCCATCAGGCGCGCACCGCGTCGGCGCAACTGGTCCTCGTCGGCCGGCAGTGACGAGGTCGGCCGATCCACCTCCGTCTCGTCGTTTTCGGCCGGCGTATCGACCCCCAACCGGTCCAGTTCGTCGAGCGTGATCGACCGCACCTCCTCGACCATGTCGACCATCGACTCGGAGGTGGCCGCGGCCCGCACCAGCCGCGGACCGGTCCGCACGCCCGACCGGACGGAGTACCCCGTCGACCGCTGGAGGGCGGCCGCCCCGATCCGGGCGACCCGGAACGAGTCGTCGAGGTCACCCGGCGTCGTCGACAACGAGGGGTGATCGACCCCTTCGAGGTCCGGCGGCGAGAACTTGTCTTCCTCCGTCTCGCCGGGATTCAGCAGGTGTGACATCACCCTGTCGACCGACGAGAGCGTATCCCCCGAGTCGGTCGCCGGGTCCGCCATGTCCGCGACGGCCTCGTCGAGCGAGGCCACCAGCTCGTCGGTGTCGACCGACGGGTCCAGCAGGCTCGTGACCGTCGAGTCCAGCGTCGAGAACACCTCTTCGGAGTCCCCCGACGGATCGGTCAACGTGGCGAGGGCGGCGTCGAACATGGTGAACGCCTCTTCGATGCCCTCCTCTGCGACGGTCGGATCGGTCATCGCGGACTCGATCACCGAGAGGACGCCGTCGGTCCGGGTCGCCGAGGAGCCGGTCGGGTCGACGATGGCCGTGTTCAGCACCGACAGCGCCTCCTCGGTGGCGTCGGGATCGACCGGATCGACGATCGTCGACTCCAGTACCGAGAGGAGCCGTTCGGTCTCGCCGGTGTCAAGCGGTGTGGGCGTGACGATAGACGCCTCCAGCACGTCGAGCAGTTGCTCGACCTGGTCCTGCCCGAGGTCGCGCTCGGTCGTGGCCACGTCGAGGATGTCGAACAGGCGCACGACCGACCCGGGGTCGAGCGCGTCGGTGGTGCCGGCGGTCCCCTCCGTTTCGCGTGCGATCTCCGACACCCAGTCGTCGCTGTTCCCCCCTCGCGGCTCGGAATCGCCCCCTCTCCGTTCGCTGTCGTTGAATTCGCTCATATTGGCACCGTGGTTACCACCAGTAGCTGGATCCACCCGGCAACGAACCCGAGGGCTGCCCCGATACCGATGAGCAGCCACTCGTCTTCTTTGAAAGCAGAACGTAGCGTCATTGTAAAGTCTTGCGGGGGGAGCTTTTGCATCCGGCTCGCGATCAGTTCCTTGACGGGAATCGAACGCTCGCGGTTGAAGTCGGTGTCCTGTAACGGTTCCAGCGCGAACTCCACGCCTTCGGTCGCCAGGGCATCGCGGATCTCCTCGTATCGCCGATCACCGGTCGCGACGCGAACGACCGGCGCGGCCATCCCCAGCGCCTCGTCCAGCGACGGCCGGATCGCCTCCTCTATCATCCGCCGGGTCCGGTCGGAGCGTTTCCCGTAGAGGAGGTTCTGTGCCACGTTCTCCACCGTGATGATCTCCTCGGCGACGATCTCGCCGTACCGTTCGGCGACCTCTTCCTGGCGCTGGATGAACAGCCCCTGCAGTGTGAACGGGCCGATCTCGACGGGTTCTTGCGGATTGAAGATCGCCTTGATCGCGATGTAGTTCGTGAAGTAGCCGACGAGCACGCCCGACACCGGCAGGACCCACCACGCCCGGTTGAAATACAGGAACAGTGGGATCGAGAACACGCCCAGGAGCGTCCCGAAGTAGAAGCCGGAGTTGACGAGGAACGTCAGCTCTTCCTCCCCGACTTCCAGGAACATCCGGTTGAGCAACTCGGGGTGGTTGTCGAGGTAGTCGATGACCATCAGCTTGAGGCTCAACACCTCGTCGATGTTCCGGGCCGTCGACTGCATGATCCGGTCGGCCACCTCCGGGAGTTGCTGCTCGATCTGTGCGTGGACGAACTGCCGAGCGCCGTTCGGAATCGAGTTCCAGACGACCGGCTGTTCCCGGCCCAGCAGTTCGTCGACGTACGCGTGGAAGTTGTTCCGGGACTGATCGACCATGTGCTGAGCGATCCGGTCGGGATCGAGGCGCTCGTAGAACTCCTGTTGACTCGCGAGCTTCGCGATGGAGGCGTCGTAGGCGACGCTCCCCATCTTCGCCGACCGTGACGGGATGATTCCCTGCCACCCGATCTTTCCCTCCATCACCCCGGGAATCTGCTGGATCTTCATCGGGAGCATCGGGGCCAACTGCTTCAGCCCCGGCATCTCGAACCCGCGGAACTCGAGCGGGTGAAAGAGCAGTCTGATCCCGACCCAGTTGGTGACGTACCCGATGATTCCGGTGATCGGTGGGATCAGTATCAGATTCCACTGGAGTGGCGGGAGCGACGCCAGTACCCACTCGACGGCCGGGATCATGGCGGCTCACTCACCCCGCTCCGGGCGCCTCGATCCGGCGCCCCATCCCCGATCACGTCGTCCCGTACAGCGTCGGCTCTTCCGATCCGTGTCACTCCCCCACATCCGTCTCGTGCCAGCATCATCTCTGTGGACGTATGTGAAACCCCTGTATCCGCACTCCCCCCTTCGAGTTCGGAAACGGTGCGGCGCGGTGCCGCGTGGTCGCCGGTCAGGCTTCGGCGGTTTCGTCGTCCTCGGCCCCGACCTCGTCGGGCAGTTCCTCGAACTGCTCCTGGAGGTCTTCGACCTGTTCACGGTACCGGTCGATCTGGTCGCCCAGCGCTTCCTCGAACTCCTCGGCCTGCTCCTCGAAACGGCCGCCGAGGTCCTCGGCCTGTTCGCTGACCTCGTCCTGGAGTTCCTCGAACTGGTCGACGAGTTCGTCGAGGGCGTCGAGGGTCTGCTGTTCGACGGTCTCGTTGGCGTCGATCAGGACCTCGAACTGCCTGTCGATGATCTCGAGGGTCTGGTCGAGCTGTTCCTCGTAGAGATCGAGCGTATCCTCGTAGCTCTCGTCGATGCTGTCCAGTGCCTGCTCGTGCTGGTCGAGCAGCTCCTCGAAGCCCTCGTCGACGGCCTCGCGGATGTCCTCGACCGTCTGCTCGCCCTGTTCGGGCGTGGCCGACTCGACGGTGTCGAGCAGCTGGTCGATGGTGTCCTGCACGAACTTGACGGTGTCCTGCTGGGCTTTCTTCTGGTCGCCGATGGTCCCGTGGAGCGACTCGTTGGCCGCTTTCGGGACTTTGAGCGTCTGCTCGATGACGTCCTGTCCGGTCTCGATTGTCCGACGCTGCACCTCGAAGATCGTGCCGATCGGTGAGTTGTCGTCTTCGCTCATTGTCGTACCTCCAATCTGTCGCTGGTTGCCACCGGAATGTCGGACTGGTGCTGCCGACAGTCTCGTCCCGGGGTCCGTCCACCGTCTCGACCCCCCACTGACTCCCGAGGTGACGACCGGTCGCCAGTCGCCCCGGCGTCGGCCGGTCCACGTCGACGCCGACGGCCGCCTCGGGCGATACGACGCCACTCGCTACCACCGACTGCGTCCAACATTCCCTGTACACGGATAGCTACGTTTCTTTCCCGTATTTAGCTGGTGCCATTAATGTACGTCCCATTAAATACCCTGTCAGAGGCCCGCACACGCTATTTGCGATAATAGTACCTTCGAAGGAAAAGTATCGATCACCGGTCACGTTCGTGCACCGTGACGGTGACTTCGCCGCGTTCGACGGCCGCGGTCAGCATCGTGACCTGTGTCGCCGGCGGTGCGCCGGTCGCGCTCCCGGGGTTGAGCAGTCTGACGCCGTCGATCACCGTGTCGAGCACTCTGTGCGTGTGGCCGGCGACACCTACCGTCGGGCCGAAACCGGCGTGTTCCCGCACGGTTTCGGCGACACGCTCTTGATAGCCCACCGGACTGCCGATTCCGTGGGTGACCACGAACTCCACGCCGCCCAGAGTCACGGTCTCGACCGGGGGCAGGCCGAGCCCCACGTCCGTATTGCCCGAGACGGCGGTCAAATCGCCGGCGAGGTTCTCGACGGTCGACAGTGCCTCCGCGGAGTCGAAGTCCCCGGCGTGGACGACGTGATCCGCCGCCCGCAGTCTGTCGCGCACCCAGTCGGGGATGCGGTCGATCCTGGCGGGCACGTGCGTGTCGCTGACGATGGCGACGTTCATACCCGGACGTGTGGGTGGGTCGACTAAAACCGTCCCGTCGGGCGCGGGTTTTTGCACCGTGCGGGCCCCACTGTGCGCATGGACGAGACGCCAGTCGTCACCTGCTTCCTGCGCCACCGCACGGACGTGTTGCTCCTCCGTCGGAGCGAGGCGGTCGGGTCCTACACCGGCCGGTGGGGCGGCGTCGCCGGCCACGTGGCCCGCGAGTCCGAGGCGGCGACCGACCCGGATTCGACGCCCGACGAGGCCGCCCGTCGCGAGATCGCCGAAGAGACTGGCCTGGCGGACGCCGTGACGTTCGTCCGCCGGGGCGACCCGTTTCCCGTCGAGGACGCGGCGCTGGACCGCCGCTGGCTGGTCCACCCGTACCTCTTCGACTGTACGTCCCGTGCCGTGACCCTCGACGAGGAGACGACCGAGTCCGAGTGGGTCCCGCCGACGGCCATCCTGCGCCGTCGGACGGTTCCTCGACTGTGGACCTCGTACGACCGGGTGCGTCCGACCGTCGATACCGTCGCCGCCGACCGCGACCACGGCGCCGCGTCCCTCTCGGTGCGCGCGCTCGAAGTCCTCCGCGACGACGCCGCCCTCGCCGCCGACCGCGACGCCGGGGACTCGGCCACTCTCGCGGACCGTGCCCGTGACCTGCTGGCCGCCCGCCCGTCGATGACCGTCGTCCGCAACCGCGTCAACCGGGCGATGTCCGAGGCCGACGAGCGAACCCCGGCGGCAGTCGAAGATTCTGCCCACGAAGGTATCGGGGCGGCGCTGGCCGCCGACGACACGGCCGCGGACCGTGCTGCCCAGACAGTGGCCGGGGACGCCATCGTGACGCTCTCGCGGTCGGGAACGGTCGAGCGTGCGCTGTCGTCGGCCGATCCCGAACGGCTGCTGGTCGCGGAGTCCCGGCCCGGCGCGGAGGGGGTCGGAGTCGCGGAACGACGGTCCGGGGCTGGCGACGACGTGAGGCTGGCCCCTGACGCGGCGCTTCCCTGGCTCCTGGCCGACGGGGACTACGACGCCGCGCTGGTCGGTGCCGACACTGTCCTCGCCGACGGACGCGTGGTGAACAAGGTCGGGACACGTGCGCTCGCTCTCGCCGCCGCACGCGAGAACGTCCCCCTCTACGTCGTCGCCGCCCGGGACAAGATCAGTCCCGGGTCAGACCCCCACCTCGAAGCCGCCGACCCGGCGACGGTCTACGACGGCGACGCGGTCCTCTCGGTCGCGGCCCCGCTGTTCGACGTGACACCGCCCGACCTCGTGACCGCGCTCGTCACGGAGGACGGCCCGCTCGACGCCGACGCGGTGCGAGCGGTGGCCGACGACCACCGCACCCTCGCCGACTGGAACGCAAAGGCTTAGCCGCGCCGTCGGGTACTCCAACTCGGGCGGCAGTGACGAAGGGTTACCCCCTCCGAGCCCCGTGTGACGAGCGTTTTTCTCCGAGCCGCCCGTTCCGATGCGCCCAGCACCTGCCGTGGGCCGCACTGGCATTGGTATGTGTATAAGGTTGTACAGCCGTCCCGTCCACGTCCGGCGATTTCACACGTAAAAGGGGCTATCTCTATATACGAACCGGTCGTAATCGAGGGTACGGCCAGGCGGCTCGCGTGAGGGGAGCGAGGCGCGACCGGGTGCGTGGTACGGACGGTACTCGTGGCACCCGCGAGCGCGAACCGCCGACCGGAGTGAACCATGTTACAGCACAAACCCACACCGGGGACCGAGCGACTCGAGAGCGACCGTGATACAGTGTCGACACACGTCACCACCTGTCCGACCTGCGACGCCAGCGTCGTCGACGGACAGGGCCTGCTCACCTGCACCGACTGCGACTGGGCCGGCCTCGTCGGCTGATCAGACCGACCGCCGCCGGAACTTCTCCAGCACGACCGCGACGCCGTCCGCGCCCAGGTCGCGAACGGTGTAGCTGGTCGGATACCAACCGTCCTGTGGATAGACCGTGGGCTGGGCGATCGGCCGCCGATCCACGCCGGCCAGCGACGACAGGTAATCGACGGTCACCATCGGCTCGACGAACGTGAGTTCGCCCACGCCGTCGTCGTCCACGTCGTGAGCGCCCCAGATCAGCGTGTTCCCGAAGGTCACCCCGTTCAGCTCCGGCGCCGTCGGATCGCCGAGGTGTTCGCCCATGTGGATCACGGTGTCGAATTCACCGGCCGGGTTGGGCAGGCGGACGTACCCCTCGGGCATCCGGTCGTCGGGAATCGGGTACTCGGGTGTCCCGGGCTGAATCGCCTCCACGACAGACTCCGGCTCGAAGTGAAAGTGTACGTCGAAGTGGGGCAGGTCGTAGGTCCCCGGCGGCGGGTGGCCTTCGGGGTTCCAGTAGAAGCCGAGGACGGTGAACGGATCGGGCGCGGCCTCGGGGAAGGGCAGGAAAAACTCCTCGGACTGCGCGCCGTGAACGGTCAGCCCCTCGCCGCTCGCTTCGAGGTCGGCCGCCGACGGCAGCCCCGAGAGCGCGGCCCGCGTCAGGTGGACGCCGAGGTACTTCGGCCGTTCCGAGGGGGTGACCGACGCGAACGTCGAGAGTTCGCCGTCGCCGACCGACGCCGTGTACCGGTCGCCGTCCTCGTCGGTCGCCCAGGTCGTGATTCCCGCGGGTGGGAACCCCGACCCTCGACCCCGTCTCCGTTTCCGCCCCTTGCCGGGGGTTGCCCCCGCGACACCGCCGGTCAGCGCGAGTCCACCGAGGCCCGCGAGAATCGTTCGTCGCCGCGACACACTGCGTCGGGTATCGTCGGATCCCATACGCTGTCGACCGCGCTACGGGTTATAATCACTCGGGCTACGCTTCTAGAAAAACGGCCAGCACTGCCGGGTCAGTCCATCGCGGCGTGGATGATCTGTGACTCGATGCGGTTGAGGTGTTCGCCGACGGTCCCGACGGTGCAGTCACAGACGTCCGCGATCTCCTCGTAGGTTGCCTGTCTCGGGACCTCGTAGTAGCCCATCTCGACGGCCGCCTCCAGTACCTCGCGCTGGCGCTCGGTGAGGCCGGCGATCGCGCGCTCGTCGTCGGGATTGTACTCGCCCATCTGGGTGGCCTGGGCGTCGATGGTCTCGGGGACGTTCCGGAGCGCCTGCTGGATGTTGTCGTCGCTCCCGATGACGGTCACCCGGAGATACCCCTCGCTGGTGAACCGGAGGGGCAACTCCAGGACGAGACGGTACTCGTCGAGCAGTTTCAGCAGGCCGACCGCCGGTTCGCGGCCCTCGAAGTGGATGTATGCGTAGTAGCCGTCCTCGTCGTTGCCGGGGATCAACTCCCAGTCGAGCACGTCGTCGACGGAACTCAGAACCTCCGCTGCGGCTTCCGGGTCCCCGCGGCCACCCAGCAGGACCACGCCGCTCTCGTCTTCGAACAGGTTGATGTACTTCATCTGCTCGAGCGTGATGTCTGGGTGCTGTCGCGCGGCGACGAGCGACGGGTGGAAGTAGCGGTCGGCAAGCGGGACGAGTGTGAAAGTGAAATAGCGCATCATGGGCTCGCTTCCCCCTCCGAGCCCAGTGGTGTCGTCCGGACCAACGGTTGATCGGGTTGGTCGGCGAACGGTCGAACGTCGTATGTCGGATGTTGCGTGATCATCTCTCGGCACTGCCCCCCGTTGACGGAACGCGGCGGTTGGCTCCGACCGCGTGTCTACTCCCGTCGTTTATCTTCTGAACCCTTATTTTGCGGTGGTTGTATGGAGGCGTATGGACGTAACAGAAATCTTCTCGTACATGCCGTTTACGAACCTCGTCGGCATCGAGTTGACCGAGGCCGAGGACGGCTACGCCGAAGGACGCGTCGAGATGCGCGAAGAACTCGCCTCCGTCCCGGGCGGCGACGTGGCCCACGGCGGCGTCACCTACTCGCTGGCCGACACCGTCGGCGGCGCGGCCGTCATCTCGCTGGCCCACGACGTGACCCCCACCGTCGACATGCGCATGGACTACCTCGCACCCGCGACGGACGACCTCTACGCCGAAGCCGAGGTCATGCGGATGGGCGGCAGCGTCGCCGTCACCGACATCGAGATCTGGGACGCCGACGAGCACCACGTCGCCTCCGCTCGCGGCGTCTACAAGACCGGCGGCGACAGCGAAGGGACCCCCTGGGTCCGCAGCGGCGACGACGCGCCGGAGGGAATGACCGACGACGCGTCCGAGGACGGCGAGGACTGATCAGCGGAGCTGCCAGATCCCCTTCTCGTCGGCCCCATTGGACGTGAAGTCGAACGAAAAGTACAGCGGCCCGTTCCCGGCTGTGACGACGTACGGAATCTCCCCCTCGACGTGTTTCCCCGACGCGACGTTCGGATTCAGCGGGAACGCGTTCCCGAGTTGCTGTTGGACACCGAGATCGAGCGCCTGCGGCGTGCCTCGCCTGTCGGTCAACAGCGTCTGCCCGGTGAGACCGAGGTAGGCCGTCCGACCTTTCGCGTTGTCGACACGCACCGTCGGCAGGAGGAACTCCCGTCCCTCGCCGGCCGTGGCCCTGCCGACGCTGTCGGCGGTCCGCACCTCCGACACCGTCACCGTCAGGTTCGCCGCCGAGACGCTCGCGCCCACCTCGTTGACCGGAACGCGAAGCGACTGGCGGAACACCGACTCGGGCCGCTGTGGGTCCGCGGTCAGGTCGACGGTCACCCGCTCGAACGCCGTCGCCGCGGCGTCCACGTCGAAGACGAACGACCACCCCTTGCTGTCGGTCGCCACCTCGAAGGCGACGAACCCGCGAATCGTCTCGCCCGGGAGGAGCACCCCCCTGGTGAACTGCCCGCCCGTCTGGGAGACCAGTCGGAGCCGCTCCCGCGTCGTCCCGTCGCCGTCGGTCACCCGGAAATCCCGCAGGTCCGCCAGCTCCAGAGCGTCGTCACTCCGGTTTTTCACCGACAGCACGACGATCAGGAACTCCCGTCCGCTCGGGGCCTCGCCTCGCCCGGCGAGTTCCCGCCGTCGGTCGGTCCCCTCCACGAGGAAACCGACCGACTCGTCGACGATCCGCTGGCCGACGACGGCCGACGGGCGCTCGCTGTCGAGTTCCGCCACCTCGTCCGTCGTCGTCCGATCGTCGGTGGTTCCACCTGCTCCGACGCTCCCGCCCGGGATGGTCGACTGTCCCGTGGGCGTCGTCGAGCCATCGCCGGAACAGCCGGCGAGCAAGAGCGTCCCCGCGGCCACACCGCTACCGAGAAGCGCACGTCGCGAGAGCCGATCGTCGGTCATGGTAGGAGCGCTACGCCGACCCCCGGCATAAGCTTCCTGACCTGCGAACGTGGCGACGACCGCTCGACCGAGCCGATCAGTCGCCGGTGGCTGCCGCACCCTCGACGTTCTCGTCGGGCACCGTCCCGTCGTCGTTCCAGCCGCGATGCTCGTAGTAGCTGTCCAGTTCCGCCGAGAGCCCGTCCAGATCGTAGGGCAGTGCCTCGTCGTCACTGCGGTCCTTCCCGCGCTCGTTGTGGAAGTGCCGCTCCATCTCGACGATCCGGCTCCCCACGTGCATCAACTGCTCGTAGTCGGTCTGGAACACTTTCTCGTAGCGTTCCTCCTCGGTGTAGGAGGAGGAGAACTGACAGAGCACGCCACTGTCCCTGACGGCCTTGAGGTTCTCCAGTTCGATGATCGTCTCGGATTTCCCTTCGACGCCCTCTTTCTCCATCGCCTCTGCCGGCGAGACCAGCGGGTACTCGTAGTCGTAGGCGACCGAGTACATGTGGTCTGCGCCGCGGTTCGAGGTGGCGTAGGAGAGGCCCTGGCCGTTGAGCGTCCGGCCGTCGTGGGCGGCGAACTCCATGCCCTTCATCGTCCAGTTGTCCACGCCGAGTTCGTCGTGGATGCGGTCGATCCCCTCCGCGAGCATGTCGCCTTCCTCCTCGCGGCGGGCGATCTTCTCGACCAGTTCCAGCATGAGTTCCTCGTTGCCGAACTCGTCGTTGGCGGCGAGGTACGCCGAGACCGTGTCCCCACAGGAGATGGTGTCGAGCCCGTAGCGGTCACACAGTTCGTTCGCCTCCATGATCGTCCGGAAGTTGTCGACCAGCGCGTTCGACCCGAAGGCCATCACGGTCTCCCATTCGGGGCCCTCGGTCGTGAACCCGTCCGATTCGTCCTTCGTGGGGAGTTTGCAGGCGAAGGCACACGACGAGCAGGTCCCCTTCTTGTACTTGTGGTCGATGACCGCCGACGAGCCGATGTCCTCGAGTTTGTCGTAGGACAGTTCCTCGAAGTACTTCGTCGGGACGGCCTCGACGGCGTTGGCAAAGGAAGAGACCGACACCGTGCCGGCGTCTTTCATCGGGCTGTCGGAGGTCGCGGCCTCCTGGTGGATCGCCTGGGTCACCTCGTCGTCGAGTTCGATCTCCGGCCGGGAGTCCCCGTCGAAGGTGAGGAACTTCACGTTCTTCGAGCCCAGTACCGCGCCGAGGCCGCCGCGACCGAACGCGCGGGACTCGGAGGTGATGATCGAGGCGAACCGCACGAGGTTCTCGCCGGCCGGGCCCGCGATAGCCGCGTGTTCGTTGCCGAGGTCGTGTTCCTCGTCCAGATACTCGATGGTCTCGGGGATCGTCGCGCCTTCCAGATCATCGACCGCCTCGAAGGTGACGCCCTCGTCGGAGATGTGGACGCCCACCAACTCGTCGCTCGCGCCGGTGATCTCGATGGCACCGTAGCCCGTGTCCGCGAACGGCCGGGACATGAACCCGCCGGCGTTGCTCGACAGCAGGCCGTCGGTCAGCGGCGACAGGCCGGTGCAGTTCATCCGACCCGTGAAGCTCATCGTCGAGGTCTGGAGCGGGCCGGTCGCGAAAAACAGCGAGTTCTCCGGCCCGAACGGGTCCGCGTCGAACGGGATCCGCTCGTGGGCGAGTCTCGTGCCCACGCCCCGGCCGCCGATGAACGACTCCAGCACGTCGTCTATGTTCTCCGTCTCCGTCTCCTGGGTTCCCACGTCCACTGTCAGCAGTGGACCCTGCCCGTGTATCATTGGCAATGGCAATGGCTGGCAGCCTAATAAATCAATAGCCACTGGACACGGATGTCTTTAACCGGCCTTCCGGATGGAAGGGTCGACCGTCGGACCAGCTTACATTGGTCAGCGTCGCCGTCAGTCGTCGGTCACGGCGGCCATCGTCGTCTCCTTGTGATCCTGACTCATCCCGGAGACGAAGCCGACCCGGACCGAATCCACGCCGTCGACGGCGGCGAAGGCCTCGACTTTCTCGCGGACGTCTTCGGGCGTACCGACCGCGGCCACGGCGTCGAGCAACTCGTCGGGGAGCGCGTCGGCCATCGCGGCCGTGTCTCGGTCCTCCCACGCGGCCCGGATCGCCTCGACCTCGTCGGTGTACCCCTGCTCGGCGATGGAGTCGCCGTAGAAGGGCCCGTACGCGCCGATCAGGAAGGCGATCATCTGCCGGGCCATCGTGCGGGCGGTGTCGCCGTCCTCGGTCGCACAGCACCGCACGATGGGGCTAACTCGCAGGTCTTCGGGGTCCCGATCACCGAGGTCGGCCCCGCGCCGGAGGTCGTCCATGCGCTCGTCGAGGCCGTCGAGGGTGAACAACTGGGGAACCCAGCCGTCGGCGAACCGGCCGGCGAGTTCCACGGCCTTGGGTCCGAGCGCCGCCACGTCGATGGCCGGTGGGTCTTCCGGGACCGTCCCCTCGTAGCTCATCCCACCGAGGTCGTAGAACTCGCCGTCGTAGTCCACGTCGCCGCCGGCACAGACCTGCCGGATCACGTCGATGGTCTCCCGGAGGCGGCGCAGCGGGCGGTCGAACGCCTGGCCGTGCCAGCGCTCGGCGATGGCGGGCGAACTCGTGCCCAGACTCATCCGGAAGCGGCCGTCGCTCACGTCGTGCAGTGTGAGCGCGCTCTGACCCAATACGGTCGGGGCCCGGGAGTACGGCGAGATCACGTCGTCGGTGATCCCGATGTCGTCGGTTCGTTCCGCCAGCACGGTGAGCACCGAGACGATGTTCCAGCCAGTCGTCTCGCCCATCGTGACGTGGCTGAAGCCGTACTCCTCGGCGCGCTGGGCCTGCTCGGCCAGCGAGTCGACGCTGTCGTGGTCGCGGCTCATCAACACGAGATCGCAGGTCGGGGCCGTCATGGGCCGACAGAATAGGGGGATGGTCTTAAGCGTTGGAGGCGATGCGCCGCGTCGTGTGCCGACTCGTCACCGCATCTCGGCCAGCGAGACGACGAGTTCGGACTGGAGCCACCGGGCGGTGTCCTCGCGGTCGTAGACGACGAGGGCGTCGCCCGCGGTGAACTGCCTGTATCTGCCCTGCGGTTCGTCGCGGTCGTCGGCGGGGTCCGTCTCAGGGTGCGTCATCTTCGTTACTGAACTAGTACCCTATCTACGTATAATCCCGAGACCGTATGGTTCGTTACAGGCCATTTAACGTCCGTTCGACGTCGAACTGTCGGTGAACGGGTTCGAAACGGCGTGAAACGTCGTAAAACGTCGTCGGTGCGACCGGTGTTCCGGTAAAATCGCGGGACCGTACGCCGGTCGCTACTCGTGGTTACACATCTTCATGGCGTCCCGGACGGCCTCGCGCTTGCCGAGTAGCGTCACCCGGTCGCCGCCCTCGATCTGGAAGTCCGGGCCGGGGACCTCGACCTCGCCGTCTCGATCCACGAGAGCGATCAGGCAGGTGTCGGGCAGCTTCGGGCCGATCTCTTCGACCGTCCGGCCCGCGAGTTCGCCGTCGGGGGAGACCTCGACCTCCTGCACGTCGCCCTTGCGGCCCACGTCGGTCATCCAGTGGGCCAGCGCGGGGCGTTCGATCTGGTTGTCCATCGCCCACGCGGTGGCCATAGCCGAGGAGATGGTCCGGACGCCCAGTTCCTCGAAGGCCTCGACGTTGTCGGGATTGTTCGCGCGTGCGATGACGCGGTTGGTGTCGAACTTCGAGGACGACAACTGGGCGATCAGCAGGTTCGCGTCGTCGTCCCCGGTGGCGGCGACGACGGTCTTAGCGTTGGCTGCCCCGGCCTCCCGGAGGATGTCCGTGTCGGTCCCGTCGCCCCAGACCACGGAGTAGCCCTCGTTGCGGGCGTGTTCGACTGTCTGTTCCTCTTCCTCGACGATCACGACGTTCTCGCCGCGATCCTCGAGCCGTTCGGCCAGCGCACGGCCGACCTGACCGCCACCGACGATGATGACTCGCATTGGTATCACGTCTAGGTATTCCGCGATGTAGCGCGCGAAGCCGCCCTCGAGGGCGACCGTCGCGAAGATGACCAGAAAGACCGTCCCGACGAGGAGCTGTGCCTGCTGGTCCAGCCCGTGGGCCTGCATCTCGACGGCAAAGAGCGTCGCGACGGAGGCGGGGATGATCCCGCGCGGGCCGACGAAACTGATGAACAGCTTCTCCGAACGTGTGAAGCGGTCACCCCGGGCCGAGATGAACACCAGCAGGGGTCGGATCACGAAGATGACCGCCGCCACGACGACCAGTCCCGCCAGCCCGAGCCGGAGCAGGTCGTCGATCTCCAGGAGTGCGGCCAGCGCGATGAAGACGAACGAGAGGACGATCAGCGTCACGTCGCCTTTGAACGCCTCGATCTCGTCCTCGTAGGGCACGTCGAGGTTCCCCAGCACCAGGCCGGCGGTAGCCACGGCGGCGACGCCCGCCTCGCTGGCGATGGTGTCCGCGGTTGCGAACGCCACCAGCGCTCCAGCGAAGGCGAGCAAGCGAGCGTTTCGTGGCGCGTTCCCCGGCGAGAGATCGACGTACCGGAGGAGATAGTAGACGATCACTGCGACGACCAGCCCCACGAGGAGGCCGATTCCCAGTCGCGAGGCGAAATCCCGGAGGAAGGCGACGCCGGCCCGGTCCTGCAGGATGACGACCTCGAAGATGACGACGGCGATGATCGCCGCCGACACGTCGTTGATAATCCCCTCGGTTTCGAGTGCGGCGGCCACCCGGTCCCGGACCGGCACGACCTGCAGGATCGGGGTGACGACCGTCGGGCCGGTGGCGACCAGCAACGCACCGATCAGGAAGGAGAGGTCCCACGGCTGGCCCAGTGCGAACTTGATCGTCGCGGCCGTGCCCAGGAGCGCGATGGCGGCCCCGACGGTCACGAGTCGGAGCGTCGCCGAGGGTGCCTCCTTGATGCGGTCGATCCGAAGGTGGAAGGCCCCCTCGAAGACGATGATGGCGACCGAGAGGCCCACGATGGCCGGGAGCGCCTCCGCGCCGAACGTCGCCGCCGAGAGGAGCCGCGTGCCGAAGATGAACCCCGAGAACGGACCCAGTAACAGCCCCGCCGAAATGAGAAAGATGATACTCGGGACCTGGAACCGCGCCGCGAGCAGCTGCGCACCCACGCCCAGCCCGATGATAGCGGCCACGAGGGGAATTATCTCGCCTGTGGCCACGTCCAACCCTCCATGCACCTGGGGCGACGAACGCACGGGGCTTAAACGCACTCACTCGCCGCCGTCGAAACCGCCGTCCAGCCCCGTCAGAGCCACAGTATCGGCGACGATAATTTCACCCGCACCTATTTATGCTACTCTCTATCAAACCAGGGTAATGAGCCTCGCCAACCGTGTCTCGGCGCTCCTCCGGTCGGTCCGGTCCGAATCCGGTGACGCGGACGATGGGCGGACGGCCGACGGAGTGACGGGACGCGTGGAGACGGAGGAACGGGATTCGGGAACCGAGACGGGCGGCCACGCCGGCGGGAGAGACGAGTCGACACTGGGCGAGACGGCGGCCGGAGGCGACGACGAGACAGAATCAGACGACGACGGCACCGGCCGGAACGGGGCCGAACCCGAGCCCGCAGAGCGTGGATCCGACGACGGCGAACCCGCCGAGACCGACCCGGGGACGGTCGTAGCGGACGGGGGCGCGACGGCCGCCGAGACACCGCTCGAAGCGACCGCTCGGGAGTTCCGCGACGCGATGGAGGCGGCCGCGGACGGCGATCTGGGCCAGCGTCTCGATACCGACCGCGAGAACGAGGCCATGGCCGACGCCGCGGCCGCGTTCAACGAGATGCTCGCCGACCTCTCCGAGACGGTCGGTGAACTCGACGAGTTCGCCGACGAGGTCGACGACAAGACCGAAGAGATGAGCGCGGCGACCCGGGAGGTCCGGGACGCCAGCGAGGACGTGGACTCCTCGATGGACGAGATCACCGAGAACGCCGCCGAGCAGGAGGAACTGCTCGAACGCGTCGCCAACGAGATGACGGACCTCTCGGCGACGGTCGAGGAGATCGCCTCTTCGGCCGACGAGGTCGCGACCATCTCACAGGAGGCGGCCGAACACGGGAAGGACGGCCGTGACGCCGCCACCGAAGCCCTCGAAGAGATGCACGACATCGAATCGCACGCCGACACGACCATCGACCAGGTGTCCTCGCTCGAATCCCGGATCGAGGACATCAGCGGCGTCGTCGAGGTGATCGACGACATCGCCGACCAGACGAGCATCCTGGCGCTGAACGCCTCCATCGAGGCGGCCCGGGCGGGCGAGGCCGGTGAGGGCTTCGCCGTCGTCGCCGACGAGGTCAAACAGCTGGCCGAGGAGGCAGGGCAGGCGACCGAAGAGATCAGCGAGATGATCGAGGACGTCCAAGACGAGACGGGCGAGGCCGTCGACGAAGTGCGCGAGATGGGCGAGCGGGTCTCGACGGGGACCGAGACGGTCGAGGACGCGCTCTCCGCGCTCGACGAGATCGCCGACCGCGTCGAGGAGGCCAACGACGGTGTGCAGTCGATCAACGACGCCACCGACGAACAGGCCGCGAGTACCGAAGAGGTCGTGGCGATGGTCGAGGACGTGGCCGAGTTGAGCGAGGAGACCGCCGCGGAGGTCGAAGACGTCTCCAGGGCGACCGGGACCCAGACCACGATGCTCTCGGAAGTGGCCGTCCAGATGGACCGGCTGGCCGACCAGGCCAACACGCTCCGGGACCTGCTGGCGGGCTACGAGGAGGGGGGCGACGACGGCGACGACGAGTTGTCCTGGGACGACGCCCAGGTCCACGACGGTGGGGACGACGGTGACGACGAGTTGTCCTGGGACGACGCCCAGGTCCACGACGGTGGGGACGGTGACGACGGTGACGACGAACTCTCCTGGGACGATGCGCAGGTTCACGACGGGCAGTAACTCGCGCTGTTTTTGAATTCTGATAACCAGCAGGGAACATTGATTGTGGTGTGTGTGAACAGTTCTCTCTATGGCGGACTGGAGTGTCGACACAGACGAAGCACAGAACCGACTGTACATCGAACTCGTCGGGAGTCACGATCCGGAGATGGCGAAGGAGTCGTCGGAAGCGGTGAAGGCGGCGGCCGAACGACTCGATCCCGGCTTCGAGGTCATCACCGACATCTCCGAGTTCGTGCCGGGCGACCAGGAGGCAGTCCAGTACATCGAGGAGGGTAAAAAGGCAGTCCGCGAGAACGGCGCAGCTGCGGCGGTCCGGGTCCTCGGTGAGGGGTCGACGACGGGGCAGATGCACTTCGAGCGCGTCGGTGAGGACGAGGAGGAGTACGCCGTCGCCGTGGCCGACACCGTCGAACAGGCCGAGAAACTGCTCGACAAGCGCGCGGCTTCGCAGTGACTCCCGCCAGTGGCCGTGATGGCCGCCTGTAGAGGCCACTGGTTCTACGAAATGATAATGGGCGGAGAGAACTCATACTTGATCTGTGCTACGCCGTGTCTATGGCGGAGTGGAACCACCGTGTCGACGAAGCGGAGAACCGACTGTACATCGAACTGGGCGGCCACTTCACCGCCGAGGAGGCGGAGAAATCGACCGCGGAAGTGAAAGAGAAAGTCGAGCGACTCGACCCTGGCTTCGAGGTCATCACGGACCTCGAGGAGTTTATACCCGGTGACCAGGACGCCATGAAGTACGTCGAAGAAGGGAAACGGGTAGTTCGCGAACACGGTGCGGAGGCGGCCGTCCGTGTAATGGGTGAAGGGTCGACGACCGGTCAGATGCAATTCGAGCGCCTCGGCGAAGGCCAGGAGAAGTACGCCGTCGCGATGGCCGACACGGTCGAACAGGCCGAGAAACTGCTCGACAAGCGCCGCGAGCAACCCTCGCAGTGACGTAGCTGTTTCTGTCAATCCGACTATCGAACCTGAGAACCGTGCGGCAACTCTTATTGTCGATTGGTAACGAGCCACATGTATGGCGAACTGGGACCTGACAGTCGACGAGGCGAAACAGCGCGTCTACCTGAAACTGGGTAGCGGGCTCTCGGTCGAGGAACAGGCGGCGGCGTCGGACGCGTGTATCGACGCCGCGAAGCGACTCGACGACGGGTTCGACCTGATCAACGACATGCGGACTTTCGAGCCGACCAGCGGGGAGGCACTGCAGGAGGTCGAACGCGGCAAGCGTGGCCTCGCGGAGAACGGCATGGGTGCCGCAGTCCGCGTGGTCGCCGAGTCGACGGTCACCCAGATGCAGTTCGACCGGGCCGGCGAGGACGTCGAAGAGTACGAACTCGCCAAAGCCGAGTCCGTCGAGGAAGCCGAGAAACTACTCGACAAGCGTCGCGAACAGGCGTCGCAGTAGTCCGTCGCTGGCGGCGCAATTAACTATCAGTGCTGAAAACGCCGCGGCAATTCTTAAGCGGCGCTGGGTGTCAACTCCGGGTATGGCACATTGGGACATGGAAATCGACGAGGAGAAACAGCGAGCCTATCTGACACTTGCGGGCGAGCTCGGCGTGGACGGGCACGCGGCGGCCGCCGACGCCTGTGAGCGGGCCGCCGAACGACTCGACGAGGGATTCGACCTGATCAACGACATGCGGACCCTCAAGCCGTCCGACGAGGCGGCCATGCGCGAGACCGAACGCGGCAAGCGGGCGCTGGCGGAGGGCGGTATGGCGGCGGCCGTCCGGGTCGTCTCTGAGTCCACGACGGGTCAGATGCGGTTCGACCGGGCCGGCGAGGGCGAAGAGTCGTACGCCGTCGCGAAGGCCGAGTCCGTCGAGGAGGCCGAGCAACTGCTCGACAAGCGGTCACAGGAGGCCTGACCGATGGGTGACTGGAACGTGCGGATCGACGAGGCGAAAAACCGACTCTACCTCACTCTGGACGGACAGTTGAGCGTCGCGGAGGCCGAGGCGGCGGCCGACGAAGTGATCGAGAAGACCGGCCTGCTGGAGTCGGGGTTCGACGAAGTGAACGATATGCGGACGTTCAAGACGACCGACGAAGCGGCGCTGGAACACATCGAACGCGGCAAGCGCGGCATCGTCGAGAACGGTGTCGCGGCCGTCTGTCGCGTGGTCTCGGACTCGGCGACGGGACAGATGCAGTTCGACCGGGCCGGCGAGGGCGAAGAGGAGTACGCCGTCGCGAAGGCCGACTCCGTCGAGGAAGCCGAGAAACTGCTCGACAGCCGGCGTTCGGCGTAGCTACGCCGATCGGCTGTCGAGGTAGGTCAGGACGCCGCGTGTGTTCATCCGCTCTTCTGCGGCTGCTTTCCGCTCGCTCCAGGCGTCGGTCATCGACGTGTGCTCGCCGAAGGACTCGATCACGGCGTCGTCGTCGCCGAGCTCCGCACGTTTCTCTTCGACCGCCCCGACCCACTCGCTCAGCACGTCGGCGTACTCGCGCAACCGGTCGTCGGCTGCGGCCGGACCGAAGTGTGCATAACAGAGGACGGCGGGATCGCAGTCCCTGATCGTGTGCAGATCCGCGAGACACTGTTCCAAGTCGAAGTTCGGCGGCGGCGTCGTCTGACGGACACTGTCGAGTTCGGGGACGTAGATCCCCGCCGCGTCGGCGGTGAACACGAGCGACTGGTCCGGGTCCTCGAAGACGACCTGGTGGGGCGCGTGCCCGGGCGTGTGGTGGATCCGTAGCTCGCGGTCGCCGAGGTCGACGGTGTCGCCACCGGTCACTTCACGGATCCGCTCCTCGGGGATCGGTTCCGGGTCCGCGTAGAACTCCCACTGGTCGCCGACGGCCTGTTTCGTGCCCGCGACCAGCCGTGCGGGGTCGACGAGGTGGCGCGCACCCTGCTCGTGGACCACCACGTCGGCGTTCGGGCAGGCCTCGGCGAGATAGCCCGCGCCGCCCGCGTGGTCGAGGTGGACGTGTGTCAGCGCGATGGTCGCCAGGTCCCCTGGTTCGATCCCACGCTCGGCCAGGCCGTCGAGGATCGCCCCGTAGTTGGTGCCGATGCCGGAGTCGACGATGGCGGGGTCCTCGCCCTCGACCACATACACCGCGCCGTACTCCGCGGTGCCGTACATGCCCGTATCGACGAAGGAGATACCATCGACGCCGCCGACGGTCACTTCGAAGGAATCGCCGATTGCCATAGCGACAGTCTGACGCCCCCGGTGCAAAGCCGTTCCGGCGGTCGGGGGTCGTGGTAACCCGACTCTCGCCACCTTTATCCATCCACCCGGGTTGTATACAGAGGCAATGGCAAACGGTACGGTCGATTTCTTCAACGACACAGGCGGCTACGGTTTCATCGAGACTGACGACGCGGACGAGGACGTGTTCTTCCACATGGAAGACGTCGGCGGCCCGGATCTCGAAGAGGGACAGGAAGTCGAATTCGACATCGAACAGGCCGACAAGGGCCCCCGCGCGACGAACCTCGTTCGTAACTGAGCGACGCTTCGGACCGCGATTTTTCAGAGACGCTTCCCGGTGAGCCACGGCGTCACCGAGAGCGACACCGACCACTGCTCACCGCTCCGTTCCACCGTCGGCGGCGGTCCCGTCCGCCGACTGCTCGGCTTCGACCCGGAACGTCGAGAGCATCCGCCGGAGTTCGCGGGTCCGGTCGGCGAGTTGGCCCGCGGCCTCGGACACCTCGTCGATGGAGTCGGTCGCCTCCCCGGCGGCGTCCGTGACGGTTTCGGCCTGCTGGGTCGTCTGCTCGGAGACGCTGGCGACTTCGTCGACCATCGCGACGATCCCTTCCGCGGAGTCGGCCTGATCGTCGGTCGTCCGGGCGATGCTCTTGAGGCCGGTGTCGACCTCGTCGACGCCGTCGACGATCTCCTCCAGCGCCTCGGTCAACTCCGTCACCGCCTCCACGCCGTCGGTGATCTGTGACTCGGTGGCCCGGATGTCCTCGGCGCTGTCCCGAGCCCGTGCCTGAACCTGCTCGATCTGTGCCTGGATCTCCGTGACGACCGACTTGGTCTCGCTCGCGAGCTCTTTCACTTGGTCGGCGACGACGGCGAACCCGTCGCCGGCGTCCCCGCCGCCGTCCCCGGCCCGTGCCGCCTCGATGTTGGCGTTCAACGCCAGGATGCTCGTCTGCTCGGCGATGTCGTCGATCAACGCGGTCGCCTCGCTGACCTGTTCGATCTCGGCGGCCAGGTCCTCGATAGTGGTCACGGCGTCGTCGATCCGGCCCTCGACCTCGCGCATCTCGGCGATGGTTCGCTCGGCCTGGTCGCGCCCGTCTGCGCCGAGTCGTGCCACCCGGTCCGACTCCGTGGCGATCTCGTCGGTCGTGGCCGCGACCTCTTCGATGGCCGCCGAGAGGTCGTTGACCTCGTCGGCCGTGCGCTGGAGATCCTCGGTCTGTTCGCGCGCCCCGGCCGAGATCTGTGCGACCGAGTCGTTCACCGCCGCGCTGGCTTCCCTGACCTCGGCGGCGCTCTCCTCTACGTCGGTACTGGAGCCGGCCACGTCGTCGGTGAACTCCTCGACGTCGGCGATAGTCGTCTCCAGCGACGCGATCATGTCGTTGAACGACGTGGCGATCGCGCGCATGGCCTCGCTGTCGGCCTCGGGATCGAGGCGCTCGGTGAGGTCCCCCTCGGCACAGGCGGCCATGACCTCGCTGTATCGCTCGGCCTCGGCTTCGAGTGCCTCGTTGAGTCGCTGGGTCTGCAGTTCGGACTCCTCGGCCTCTTCGCGGGCGCGCTCGGCCTCCGCACGGGCTTCCTGTGCCTCGTCGAGTGACTCCTCCAGCGAGTCCCGCATCGAGTCGAACTCGTCGTACAGCACGCCGACCTCGTCGGTCCGGTCGGTCGACAGTTCCACGTCGAGGTTCCCGGCCCCGATCTCTTCGGCCCGGTCGGCCAGTCGCTGGAGCGCCAGCGCGAGGTTGCCGCCGATAGTGACGCCGAAGATACCGAGGTTCAACGCGACGATGTAGATGAGCGCGACGATGGCCGCGGTCGCGACGTTCCGGTCGGCGTAGACCGTCCCGGCCGGCGCGTGGCTCACGACGTGGTACCGAGTCCCCGGGACGGTCGCCGCTCTCGCGACCAGTTCGGTCTCCCCGACGGTGCCGGTGGCGCTCCCGTTCGCCGCCAGTTCCGCGGCCCCGGCGGCGCGCTCCCCGCCGCCGGCCGCGAGGACGACCTCGCCGCCCGCCGCGAGCGCCGTGTCGTGGCGCCCGTCCCCGAGTCGACTCCGGAGCGTCTCGGCCGCGCCCGCCACGACGACGTACCGGTTCTCGCCGGCCGGCGCGACCACCGGGATCACGGACCCGTCTCCGACGACGGCGGTCCGGGCGTCACCGACCGCGACCGAATCGGCCCCGTCCGGCGGCGTCACCGACACCGACTGGCCGACGGCGCGCGACTGCGAACTCGCCGCGATCCGGCCGTCCTCGACGTAGTGGATCGCACCGATCCGGTCGGAGCCGGCGGCGGCCGCGGCGAGGGAGTCGCCCATCCGCGCCGTGTCGCCGCTTTCGACGGCGGCCGTCGCGGCGACGGTCGTCGCCAGGTCGGCGTTGGCGTCGACCCACAGCGCGGCCGTGTCGGCGCTCTCGTTCGCGTCGGCAGCGATGGCAGCGTCGGCGGACGCGCCGAGTTCGCCGGCGACGTTGCCGTAGAAAAAGAGGGCCGACACGAGCGTGACGGCGAACACCAGCGCGAGCGTCGTCGCGATCTTCAGGCTGTAGCGCGATCTGATCCGGTCGGGGACGAGTCCTCGTGCGTTCATGGATAGACGTCTCCAGTGTCCGCGGGTGTGTCTGTGACGGGCCGATCGGTCGCGGTCGGTCGTCGTGAGCTGCGCCAGTTCATCGTCAGTCGTCGGCCGGTGCGTCCGCGGTGGTTCGCCGTGACCCCGACTCCGTCAGGAACGAGAGCGGCGAGGGGTGGGTTTCGACCAGCGACCTGATCGCCGGTTCCGAGCGCAGGACCAGGCCGACCAGCGCGACGTGGCTGAACAGATCGAGATAGGCCGAGACGTAGATGCCGGTGAACGCGCCGAGCAGGCCCAGCGCCTGTCGCGTCGTCAGCGCGACCAGCAGGTACGTGATCAGCATGATGAGCTGGACGTTGCGGAGTTTCCCGAAGAGCAACCGCCGGTCGCCGGACACGGACGCGGCCGCCCGCGTGTACGGTCGAAGCAACAGCCACAGCGTGTAGGCGAACCCACCGAGTACCAGCAGACTCGCGAGGCTGTCGAATGGCGGCGGCGCGAGGTGGCGGATCATCGCCCCGAAGGAGAACGCCCACAGCCCGAGGACACCGGAGAAGATCACCCTTCGGTCGACGTTCGCGACCTGGCCCGTGTAGGCCGCGGCGAACGCGTAGACGATCCCGTAGTCCAGAAACCGGGTGACGTACACGGGTGCGCCCTCCGGGCCGTGAAACAGCAAGATCCCGGCCGCCATCCCGGCGTAACTCACCGTGAGCGACGCCATTGCGGCCGGTGCGAGTAGCATGTGTCGGCGCGTCGCGCCCCCGAACCGGCGGATCCCGGCGATCAGACCGACTGTCAGTAGTAACGCCACGATGGCAACTGCCGCGTAGAGGGTCTGTTCTTCGAATAACATCGTCTTGCAGGTTCGACGGCTGTCTCCGGGCGACGGTGCCGCAGTGTCGCCCGCAACGATCGCTGTCTGCACGTTCTGTGGTCGAACGCGATCATAAACTCGCGGACGGTTTCACACGCTGAACCGCGGTCCGGGGCCGACGGCCGCCACTCCGACGTTCGCGGAGAGCGACACGGTTTTGCCACGGCACGGAAAAGATCCGAGCAAATGATCAGCAGGCAGTTCCTCCGCGAGAACCCCGAGACGGTCAGGGACGCCCTCGAGAACAAGGGTGTCGACGACGTGGACCTCGACCACATCCTCGAGATCGACGAGGAGTGGCGCGACCTGAAGGCCCGCGGCGACGACCTCCGCCACGAGCGCAACGAGGTCTCCTCGAAGATCGGCCAGCTCAAACAGGAGGGCAAAGAGGAGGCGGCCCAGGAGGCCATCGACCGGTCGGGTGAACTGAAGGCCGAACTGGAGGAGGTCGAGGACCGCGCCGCCGATCTCGAGGCGAAACTGGAGGAGGCGCTGCTGGAACTGCCCCAGATCCCCCACGATGACGCTCCCGTCGGTGACGACGAGAGCGACAACGTCGAAATCGCCCGCGAAGGATTCGACGGCCTGCGTGACCTGCCCGCCGACGTGACACCCCACTACGACCTCGGTGAAGAACTGGACATCCTGAACTTCGAGCGCGGGGCGAAAGTCTCCGGCGGCGGCTTCTACTTCCTGCAGGGGGAGGGCGCACGGCTGGAACACGCTCTGATCCAGTTCATGCTCGATCTGCACCGCGAGCAGGGCTACACCGACGTGTTCCCGCCGATCCCGGTCAACAGCGCCTCGATGGAGGGGACCGGCCAGTTCCCCAAGTTCGTCGAGGACGCCTACCGCGTCGGCGGCGACAACGACGACCCCTACGACGAGGACGACCTCTGGTTGCTCCCGACGGCGGAGGTACCGGTCACCAACATGTACCGCGACGAGATCCTGCTGGACGACGACCTCCCGCTCAAACACCAGGCCTACACCCCCAACTTCCGGCGGGAGGCCGGCGAACACGGCACCGAAACGAGAGGAATCGTCCGCGTCCACCAGTTCAACAAGGTCGAACTCGTCAACTTCGTCCGCCCGGAGAACAGCTACGACCGCCTCGAAGAACTCCGCGGCGAGGCCGAGGCAGTCCTCGAAGAACTGGGTCTTCCATACCGCGTGCTGGAGATGTGTACCGGCGACATGGGCTTCACCCAGGCCAAGAAGTACGACATCGAGGTGTGGGCACCCGGCGACGACATGGACGAGGGGCCCGAGGAGGGCGGCCGCTGGCTCGAAGTCTCCTCGGTCTCGAACTTCGAGGCCTTCCAGGCCCGTCGGGCGGGCATCCGCTACCGGCCCGAGCGCCACGAGTCCGCCGAGTACCTCCACACCCTGAACGGCTCCGGCCTGGCCGTCCCGCGTGTGATGGTCGCCATCATGGAGTACTACCAGAACGAGGACGGCACCGTCACCGTCCCCGAACCCCTCCGGGAGTACATGGGCGGCCAAGAAGTCATCGAGGGCCACGAACCCGTCGGCGAGAGCGCCGTCGGCGCGGGCGAGAAAGACTAGGCTTGCGTGTAGGTGTGGATCGTCTCCACTCTCTCTCCTTCGAAGGCAAATATGTCCACGAACGAGACGACCGGCTCACCGTCGGGGTCGAGTAGTCGGCCGCGGACGGCGACGTCGCCGTCGCTCCCACTCTCCTCGAAGACCCCATCGAGCGGGTGACTCGTCGCTTTCATCGGCCGTTCCTCACGCATGAATGTCACGAACCGGTCCCGACCCTCGATGGTGCGGTCGGGTCGGTAGTGGACGAACTCGGGGGCCAGCAGGTCGGCGAGCGTTTCGTAGTCGTCGTCGTCGAGCGCCCGGTAGTACGCGCGGGCGGTCGCGTCGCGGTCCATGCTCGTCCTTGGGGGGCGGGGGCCGAGAAAGTGTGGGCCCCGGTTCCGTCACTCCGTCGGGTCTTTCAGGTCGAGTTCGATGTCCTCGTCCTCGCCGTCCGCGTCGTCGTCGGGGCTCGCGCCCGTCGACACCGACTCGTCGGACGACGGTTCGTCGGTCCCGTCGCTCGGGGCCGTTACGCCGTCGGTTCCGTCGGTCCTGCCGTCGTCAGCCACGTCGAACTCGACGGCGCTGGAGACGCCGCCGGCGTCGCGGTCGCCGTTTCCGGCCCGTGCCCCGTCGTCGCTCTCGGCCGTGTCCTCGTCGACGGCGACGTCTTCGACGGCGGCGTCCACGTCGTCCTGTTCGCCGGGGTCGCCGTCGGCGTCACCGCCGGGTTCGGACGTGTCCTCGTCCTCGGCGGGATCGGTCGGGGCGTCGAGTGAGTCGTCCGGCTCTGTGCCGGATGTCTCCGTGGCCGTCCCGTCCGCGTCGAGCGTGATGTCGTCGGGGTCCGGCGGCTCGCCGATGTCGCGGGCTTTCTCCAGGGGCGTCTCGGCGTCCTGCCGGAGTTCGTCGGCCTCCTTCCCGTCGCCGCTGGCGTACTCGCTCGCGGATTCGGCCAGCCACTCGGCGGCCTGCCAGAGCGCGGTGGCCTTCTCCTGAGCGCGCTCGAACCCCTGTTCGAGCGCTTCGGACTCGGCGAACCGGACGGCGCTCTCGAACTGGTCCGCGGACTCCTGGAACTCCTCCATCGCCCGCTGGAAGTCACCCTGCGCGATCAGCCAGTCGCGGTCCTCGAAGCTCTTCATCGCGCTGGTGAACGCGCGTCGGGCCTCGATGTAGTGGGCGTGGCCGACGCGGTAGCGGCCGACGGCGGTGGAGTCGCCGCCGATCTCGGAGACGGCCTCCCTGACCGCGTCGATGTTCGGTCGGCGTTCCAGATCGGCCGTCGACCACGCGTACTGGATCACGCCTTCCTGGTCGATGACGAACACCGCGCGCTCGGACAGCAACTGGTCGCTGTCCAGGGCCACGTCGTAGGCCTCGACGGCCTCGCCGTGGGTGTCGCTCAGGAGCGGAATCGACAGGGAGTATTCCTCTGCGTACGCACGGTGGCTGAACACGCTATCGGTACTGATGGCGAAGATGTCCACGTCCCGCTGCATCGTAAACAGGTCGAGTTCGGTCAGGTCACAGGAGTCGTCCTCGCAGGAGGGGTTGAAATCGGCCGGATAGAACGCCAGCACGACGATCCCGCTCCCGACGTAGTCGTCGAGGGAGACGTCTCTCGGCGCGCCGTCGACCACGCCGGGCAGCGTAACGGTTGGAGCCACCGTCCCTTCCGATAACACATCCGAAACTCTACTGCAAGGGACTTAAACCCTGACTGCGTTTGTCCACTCGATGGGCGCGTACGGCCTGCACGTCCGCTACGAGGGCGACGACGACCCCGACAAGTGCAGCGCCCGGAAACTCGCGCGGTTCGACCTCGCGGAGTTACACCGGGCGACCCGGTCGACACCACCGGGTATCGTTCTCAACCCCTTCGCCGAGCGGGCGCTCTCGCCCGAAGACGGCGTCGGCGCCGGTGCGCGCCACGACCGTCTCGTCGCACTCGACTGCTCCTGGGAGACCGCCGAACGCGAGGCGTTCGACCTGGAGGGTATCCACCGCTCTCTGCCATTCCTCGTCGCGGGCAACCCCGTCAACTACGGGACGCCCTTCGAGTTGAACACCGTCGAGGCCTTCGCCGGAGCGCTGTGTATCCTCGGCCAGCGCGACCACGCAGAGCGACTCATGTCGAAGTTCACCTGGGGCCACACCTTCCTCGAACTCAACGACGAACCGCTCCGGCGGTACGCCGAGTGCACCGACTCCGCGGAGATTCTCGACGTCCAGGACGACTACCTCGACCGGGAGTAGCTCACCGTTCCTGCCGGCCGTGGAACTCCTCGGAGAGGAACATGCTGTCGCCGTCGCCGTAGAACGTGTCGAGCGCGCGGAGTGTACCGATGTACGCGCCGATGGCGATGATGCTGACGGTGATTACGAGGCCGAACACGAACCAGAAAAACTGGAGGACCATACGCACGACAAGACGGGCGACCGACTTCAAAACTGCTGGTGAGTTCGAGATTCGAACCCCGGCGTCAGGACCACCGGAACCCGGTCGGCTCCGACGGCGGTTCGAGCGGACTCGGTGACAGATCCCCCTCGAATTCGGGATCGTTGTACCCGCCCGGAGCCACGTCGTTGGGCCCGTCCGGATAGAACAGCGAGGCCAGCGCCTGGATGTGGCCACGACCCACACCGAGTTCGAACTGGCCGCCGCCGTACATCCGAACGTCCCGCTCCAGACAGTACTCGATGCTCGCGAACAGCGACTCGACGCTCCCGAATCGGGAGGGCTTGACGTTGAGCCAGTCGGGTTCGAAGGGCAGGGCTTCGATGCTCTCGACCCCGGTGATCGGGGCGTCCCAGGAGACCCGATCCTCGTGGCCCTCGAACAGCGGTCGCGTCTCGTCGGTGAGGTTGGGGTCTTCGATCACGGCGTCGGGGAACGTCTCCAGTACCAGGTCGTAGAGGTCGGGGTCGGCCGGCGCGTCCACCTCGGTCCCCGAGTACTGGCCTTTCAGGTCACAGATGCGGACGGGCGCGAGATCGGCGACCGCGGCGGCGAGGTCGGCGGTCCAGTCGGTCGTCGGGTCGAGTTTGAATTCGGTGCCGGGCCTGACGTCGAGGACCTGTTCCAGCCGGTCGGTGCTGGGTGGTTCACCCAGTCGCGTGCTGACGACGAACTGGACGGGGTCGTACGTGCGGTCGAGTGCCGACGCCAGGTCGAGGTCGTTCTGCCGGAGCGCCAGGTCGAGCGCGGCGCTCTCGACGCCCCACTGGCGGTAGTGTCGGAAGTCCTCGCGCTCGGGTGGCGTCGGGAACAGGTCCAGTTCGCCCACGCGAGCGGAGAACTCGGCGAACGTGTACTCGCCGGTCAGGTCGGGGAGGCCGGCCTCGGCGAGGTCGTGGTGGAGATCGGTCTCGTAGGTCACGTCCTCGCCGCGGCCCGTCTCGCCCTGGCCCGAGAGCGCGACGGTCGTGGTGGCGCGCGCGAACCCGCTGGTGGTGTCCCGCTCCTGGAGCGTCAGGTCGATCTCCTCGACGACGAGCGGCAGGTCGGCGACCCGGTCGTAGAACATACGCCGACTACGGTGGGTGAGGTCAAAAAGCCAGTCCGGGTGGTCTCGGAACACTTAACCACGACGACGGGAAACAGGCGCTCATGGCTACGTTCGAGAAAGCGGAAGACCGCATTCTGTCGAAGATGATCTGCATGCGGTGTAACGCGCGCAACCCGAACAAGGCGGACCGCTGCCGGAAGTGTGGCTACGGGAACCTCCGACCGAAGAACCGCGAACGCAACGCGGCCTAGAGTTCTCGTAACGCCGCCCTCGCGGCGTCGCTGACCGTCGGCTCGGAGTGGCGTCGCAGCCGTTCCAGCAACGGCGTCGCGTCGTCGATCCCGGCGGCGGCCGCGGCGTGACTGAGCCCGGCCGCCTTGTCGGGGTCGATGTACACGTCGCTGCCCGGCTGCTTGTCGGCCTCCAGCTCGGCCTCTAGCGAGTCGACCAGCCGATCCGCCTCGGGCGCGACGACGCTGGGGTCCTCGTCCGCGACGTGTTCTACCGCTCGCGCGAACGCCCCACGCTGTTTCGAGCCGACACCCTCGAGCACCATCGTCGCCTCGATCAGCTCGGGCACGTGATCGAACAGCCGGCCCGGGCGCTGTTCGACCAGGGCGGTGACCCCGTTGGCCGCGGCGCGCGACACCGCGTGCTCCCCGGGGTCGACCGCCAGGCCGACCAGTCGGTCCACGTCGACTTCTCCGGGCGATTCCTTGGCCGTTCCACGGAGCCGGTTGGCCGTCTCCAGCGCCGTCTCGTCGCCGCCGAACACCCAGTCTCGGAGTCCCACAGTTGGTACTCGGGGGTGTCTCCCGAGTCTGTGATAACTCGTGTGGATTCGGATAGACACGTCTTTTTGAGCACCCCCTCGGGTTCTATCCTACTCGTCGGGGTACTTCGGCTCTCGTTTCTCCGCGCGCTCCAGCGCCGTCTCCAAGACGTCGCGCACGGCTCCCTCGAACGTGTCGCCGTGGCCGGCGTACATGTGTTCGACGCCGGCAGACTCGCTTCGCTCGGCTCCCGAGGCCGCGCTCGCATCGCTCGCGCGACCGCCCTCGGGCATGCGGTCGAGCAGGTCGCGGATGCTCTCGATCAACCGTTCGCGGGACTGGCCGGCCATGTCGGTCCGGCCGAACGAGCCGTAGTCGAACGCGCCGTCGTCGTGGACGACGACGTCGCCGCTGAACAGCGTGGTTTCGCTGACGAGCGAGACGTGGTCGTCGGCGTGTCCGGGTGTGTACACCACGTCGAAGGCTTCGTCACCGAGCATGACCTGATCGCCGTCCTCCAGTTCGACGGTCCGGCGGTCGTGGGGGCCGTAGGCGTAGAGGTCGGCGTCGAACTCGTCGAGGACGACGTCCAGTTGTGCGACGTGGTCGCCGTGCTGGTGGGTGAGGACGACGGCGTCGAGGTCGCGTGTGTGGTCGCGGATGGCGTCGACGACGCCGTCCATCGCGCCGGCGTCGACCAGTACGGGGCGCTCCCCCAGCGCCAGGTAGGCGTTGCAGGTAAACGTCTCCGCGTCGGCCGTGACGTTGTACACGTCCATGTTCACGTGGTCGGCCGGGGGGCGTATCAGGGTACCGGGCGGCGAGATACTTTTTACTCTGCAACTCAAATGAACGTACATGGGGTTCGGGAGCTACGACGAGTCCGAACAGGAAAATCAGGACTACGACACTGATTTTGAGGACGACGACGGCGTATCAACATCCGAGAACACCCACGACGGCGACGTCGAGTACGAGTTCAGCGCGTCGAACGACGAACTCCTCGACAAACTCAAGCACATCAAAGAGGACGAAGACGAGAACACGTGAAGCGAGGGGTCCGTGCCCTCGGCATCGCCGAGTCCTTTCGCGAGGACCGGAGTACGCTCGCCGGCGTCGTGACCCGCGCGAGCCGCGTCGTCGACGGCTTCAGCTTCGGGACTTGCACCGTCGGCGGGACCGACGCCACGGACACCGTCTGTGCGCTGTTCGACGACCTCGGCCGTGAGGACGTCCGATACGTCCTCGTCTCCGGGATCGCTCCCGCCTGGTTCAACGTCGTCGACCTGCACCGCGTCGCCGACCACACGGACCGACCCGTCTGTTCGGTGACCTACGAAGAGAGTGCGGGCCTCGAATCGGCCCTCCGCGAGCAGTTCGACGGTGACGCTCTCGACCGACGGCTGGCGATCTATCACGACCAGCCCGACCGCCACCGTGTCGGCGTCGGCGACGAGACGCTCTTCGTCCGCGCGGTCGGACTCGACGACGACGAGGCGACCGCGGTCGTCGACGGCTTCACACCCGAGGGTGGCCGCCCGGAACCGCTCCGGGTCGCGCGCCTGGCCGCCCGCGGGGCCGACGAGTTCCGGCGCGCGGGCTCGGGCTGACCGGGCGGGCGCAGGCGACTCACTTTTGTCTCCGCCTGCCGGAGCGACCCCATGGGCGAGATGGAGGAGCTGACGGTAGTCGAGTGTACACGCTGTCCCGACCTCGCCGAGTGCCGGAGCCGGATCGTCAACGGCGTCGGGCCGGCGGACGCGGACCTGCTGTTCGTCGGCGAGGGGCCCGGCGCGAACGAGGACGACCAGGGCGAACCGTTCGTCGGCCGGAGCGGCACGGTACTCGACGACGCGCTCCGAACTGCCGGACTGGCGCGCGCCGACGTGCGGATCACCAACTGCGTACGCTGTCGGCCGCCGGAGAACCGCGACCCGCGGGCCGAGGAACTGGCCAACTGCCGTGAGTACCTCGAACGGGAGATCGACGCCGTCGATCCGACGGTGATCGTCACGCTCGGGAAGGTCCCGAGCGAACACCTGCTCGAACGGGACGTCGCCGTGACCGGCGAGGCCGGCGACACGTTCGACTCCCCCATCGCGGGCGAGCCTCGGACCGTCATGGTGTCGGTCCACCCGGCGGCGACCCTGTACGACCGGAGCCAGGAGGCGACCTTCGAGGAAACCATCCAGCGCGCCGCAGACCTGACCGGCTCGGGCGGGCAGTCGACGCTCGGCTCGTTCTGACCGTCCGTGGCGCTTCGCGCCACGCCCCGCTCACTTCGTCGCCGGCGTGGTTCGAGAGAGCTTTGCTCTCTCGTCGTCACGAAATGCGGCTCGCGCCTTTCGAACGACTACGCGCCGGCTGCCAGCGGGATCTCCGGTCCCGCCCTGTTCGCGGGAACACCGAGAGAGCAAAGCTCTCCCGAGCTCCAGCCTCGTTTCACTCGGCTGGAACGGAACTGACTTGGCCCGGACCCCCCAACCGTCGCTCATGAGTACGACCCAGACGGCCGCCGAAGTGGTCGTCGTCGACTACGGGTTAGGGAACCTCCGGAGCGTGACCCGCGGGCTGGAGCGCGCGGGCGCGTCGGTCGAGCTGATCGAGGAACCGGCCGCCGTCGACAGCGCCGACGGCATCGTCCTCCCGGGCGTCGGCGCGTTCAGCGAAGGCATGGAGAACGCCGGTCCCTTCCGGGCGGCCCTGGCCGACGCCGCCGACGAGGGAACGCCCCTCTTCGGCATCTGTCTCGGGATGCAGATGCTCCTGACCACGAGCGAGGAGGCCGACCACGCGGGCCAGGGCGAGGCCGAAGGGCTGGACCTGATCCCCGGGACCAACCGGCGGTTCCACGGCGACCAGAAGGTGCCCCACATGGGCTGGAACGAACTCGACGTGCAACGGGACCACCCGCTGGTCGACGGCGTCGACAGTGTGGGATCGCAGATCCCACGGGCAGACGGAGTCGCCGAAGGCGGCTCCGTCGACGGGGAACACGCCTACTTCGTCCACTCCTACTACGCCGAACCCGAAGCCGACGAGGCGGTCGTCGCGACGACCGACTACGGGCTGGACTTCCCGAGCATCATCGCCGACGAGAGCGGGACGGTCTTCGGGACGCAGTTCCACCCCGAGAAGTCGGGGGAGACTGGGCTGCAGATTCTGCGGAACTTCGTGGAGATCTGCGCGGAGGAGTAGTTCGCCGTCGTGGTTGCGAGCGGTAGCGAGCGAGCTCTACGTCTCCGACGTCGCCAGCGGGAGCGAGACGGTGACGGTGTTGCCGTCGTCGTCGGACTCGAAGCTGATGGTGCCGTTCGAGAGGTCGACGACCCAGTAGACGAGCCAGAGGCCGAGGCCGCTGGTGTGGGTGACGCCGTCCATCTCCTCTTCGCCGGTCAGGACGCGGTACTCGTAGTCGGGGATCGGGGGGCAGCTGTCTTCGATCTCGACGACGCCGCGGTCGTCGACCTGGCCCGCGGTGACCCGGATCCACGGTGACGCCTCGGCGTGTTTCGCGGCGTTGCCGAGCAGTTCCTGTATCGCGGTGCCGATCTCGCCGATCGCACAGATCGGCAGCGACGCCGGGAGGTCGGTCTCGATGTCGGCACCGGGATAGTGATCCGTGACCGTCGCCACGGCCTCCTCGATGGCGGTCGTCACCTCGATCCGACACGGGGTGACGGGATCGGTGAGCAACTCGATGGTCCGGCGCTGTTTCTCGGCTTTGTACAGCAACTCCTGGGCCGTTCGCTCGATGGCACTGGCGTGGGTCGGCGGGTCGTCCTCGGGATGTTCGGACACGTACTCGGCGTGGCCGATGACGGTGTTGAGGTCGTTGCGGAGGTTGTGCCGGAGGATGGTGTCGATCACGCGCAACTGTCGCTCGCGGCGTCGCCGGTCGGTCACGTCGCGTGTGAATCCGACGATCCGGACGACGTCACCCGCCTCGGAGATCGGTTCGGCCTGGACCCAGACCCAGCGGCTGTAGTCGTGCCTCCGGTTGACGCGGTACTCCATGTCGACCGACTCGCCGGCCGAGAGGCGGGCCATGCCGTCACGGACCGCCGTTCGGTCGTCGGGGTGGACTGCGTCGAGGAAGCACTGCGGATTCGCTCGGACTTTGTCGGCCGACTGGCCGTAGATCGGCTCGTACGCCGCGTTGAGAAAGAGCAACTCGGACCAGTCGGCGGAGAACATCCACAGCACGTCGTCGGCCTTGGCGGCGAGTTCCTCGAGACGCTCCGCGGTCTCGTCACGCTCGCGTTCGGCCTGGATCCGTTCGGTGATGTCCCGTGAGCTGACGATGTACCCCTCCGGATCGGTGAGTTTGGCGATCCGGCTCTCGAGCCACATGTACGATCCGTCACCGGTCCGGTGACGGTACTCGACGGTCCCGTCGTACTCCCGGCCGGCCACGACCCGCTCGAACCGCGAGAGGACTTGTTCGCGGTCGTCGGGGTGGATGTGCTCGAAAGCGTTCTCGCCCTGGAGCTCATCGGGCTCGAACTCGAGAATATCCGTTGTCGCTCGGTTCAGGTAGCGGAAGGTCCCCTCCTCGTCGAGAACGACGATCTTGTCCCGGGCGTGCTCGAGCAACGCCTCCGCGGGGCCGGGCCACTCCATTGCTCGAAACAGAGGGCCGACGATCAAAAGGGTGCTGGCCGATCTCACGCCGGTTCGGCGCAAAAAAAGACCGAATTAGTAGAACGCGATGGGGCCCGTCTCGGCACTCTCCTCGTCGGTGACCTTCTCGCGGGCGTCCTCGAAGTCTTCCATGCGGACCTCCGTGCGGCCGTCGCGGATGGCGAACATCCCGGCTTCGGTCGTGAGACTGGCGAGTTCGGCACCGCTGAAGCCCTCGGTCTCGGCGGCGATGGCCGCCAGGTCGAGTTCTTCGGCGAGGTTGAGATCCGACGTGTGGATCTCCAGGATGCGCTCGCGGCCCTCGGCGTCGGGTTCGGGGACCTCGATGAGGCGGTCGAAGCGGCCAGGGCGGAGAATCGCGCGGTCGAGCATGTCGAAGCGGTTGGTGGCGGCGATGATGCGGATCTCGCCGCGATCCTCGAATCCGTCCATCTCCGAGAGCAACTGCATCATCGTCCGCTGGACCTCTGCGTCGCCGGAGGTCTTGGACTCAGTCCGCTTGGCCGCAATGGCGTCGATCTCGTCGATGAAGATGATGGCGGGTTCGCGTTCGGAGGCGAGCTCGAACAGGTCCCGGACCAGCCGCGCGCCCTCGCCGATGAACTTCCGGACGAGCTCGGAGCCGGCCATCTTGATGAAGGTGGCGTCGGTCTCGTTGGCGACCGCCTTCGCGAGCATCGTCTTCCCCGTGCCCGGCGGGCCGTGGAGCAGGACGCCGCTGGGCGGATCGATGCCGACTTCCCGGAACTGCTCGGCGTTGACCAGCGGTTCCTCGACGGCCTCCCGGACTTCGCGGATCTGCTCGTCGAGGCCGCCGATGTCCTCGTACACCACGTCGGGGCTGTGGTCGACCTGCATCGCCTGGGCGCGGGCGTCGGTCTCGGCGTCTAGCAGCGTCTGGACGGAGAACGAATCGTTGATAGCCACCCGGTCGCCCGCTTCCAGTTCCTCGCGGAGGTTCGGCGACACCTCCGTGAGCACCTCTTGGTTGTTGCCGTGCTGTTTGACGATGACGCCCTCCTCGGTGACCTCCTCGGCCGTGGCGATGTACAGCGACGACGTTTTGAGCGTCTCGTTTTCCCGTTCCAGTCGGTCGACCTCGCCACTGAGGTTGTCGCGACGCTCCTCGGCCGAGTCGAGTTGGGACGATAGCTCGTCGTTGACCTGTTCCAGCTTGATAAAGTGCTCCCGCAACGCATCCAGCCGCTCTTCCGGAGACATCTCCGGATCGAGATCGAGGCGCGGCCGGTCCGGGAGCGACGGACTCCGGGACATCTGACTGTCGGTGCTAATGGGTGCTCGTAAAAGGGCCTTTGGGTCGCGGCCATCTTCCCTCACCGGGGTCGGACCCGTCCGAGTCCGTCGATTTCCGGCCGTTCAGGTCAGGTCTGCGAACTCGTCGAGGTAGTCGTCGTAGACGTTCAGGGCCGACTCGACGGGTTCGGGCGAGGCCATGTCGACGCCCGCACCCCGGAGCAGTTCCAGCGGGTACTCCCGGGACCCCTTCCGGAGGAAGTCGACGTACTGCTGGGCCGCCGGTTCGCCCTCGTCGAGAATCCGGTCGACCAGCGCGACCGCCGCCGAGATGCCGGTCGCGTACTGGTAGACGTAGAAGGCCCGGTAGAAGTGGGGGATCCGCATCCACTCGCGGGCGATCCGGTCGTCGATCTCGGCGGGTTCGTAGTAGTCGCCTTTCAGTTCACGGTAGAGCTCGTCCAGCCGGTCGGGCGTCAGCGCCTCGCCGGCCTCCGAGAGTTCGTGGGCGCGGTGTTCGAACTCGGCGAACATGGTCTGACGGTAGAGCGTCGACCGGAACCGTTCGAGGTACTCGTTGAGGACGTGCCGCCGGAGCCGTTCGTCCTCGACCGTGTCGAGCAGGTGGTGGGTGAGCAGGGTCTCGTTGACCGTCGAGGCCACCTCGGCCACGAAGATCTCGTAGCCCGAGTAGACGTAGGGCTGTTCCTCGCTCGTGAACTGGGTGTGCAGGGAGTGGCCGAGTTCGTGGGCCAGCGTGTACATCGAGGACACGTCGTCCTGGTAGTTCATGAGGATGTACGGCTGAGAGTCGTAGGTCCCGCCGCTGTAGGCCCCCGACTGCTTCCCGTCGGTCTCGTACACGTCTACCCAGCGCGATTCCAGACCCTCCGCGAGCCGGGACTGGTACTCCTCGCCCAGCGGCGCGACGGCCTCGACGACGTACTCACGGGCCGCCTCGTAGGTGACTTCCGGGCTCTCGCCCTCGACCATCGGGACGTAGAGGTCCCACATCTGCAACTCGTCTGCGCCTATCGAGTCGCGCTTCAACTCGGCGTGACGGTGGAGCTTGTCGAGATTCTCCCGGACCGTGTCCACGAGGTTGTCGTACACGTCGACGGGGATGTTCGGCCCGTCCAGTGCGGCCTCGCGGGCACTGTCGTAGTTGCGGGCGTTCGCCAGCTTGCTGTCGGTCTTGACGCTGTTCTTGTAGGCCGAGCCGACCGCATTTCTGACGGTCTCCCACTCGTCGTAGAACTGTTCGTAGACGTCCTGCCGGAACTCGCGGTCGGGCTTTTTCTGGAGCGTCGTGAAGTTGTTGAGAGTGATCCGTGTTTGCTCGCCGTCGGGCGTTTCGACTGCGGGAAACTCCATATCGGCGTTGGCGAGCGTGTTGTACACCTCGCCGGGCGCGCCCGTGACCTCGCCCAGTTCGGCCAACAGGTTCTCGATCTCGGCCGAGCGGGTGTGTGCCTTCATCCGCAACACGTCGTCGAAGTAGTGGTCGTAGACGCCGAGGTCGGGTTCCTCGGCCACCATCGCCTCGATCTCCTCGCGGTCCAGGTCCTGGAGCTCCGGTTCGATGAACGAGGCGGCGCTCTGGGCCTCCGAGGACAGCGACTGGGCGCGGGCCAGCAGCGCCTGATAGTGGCCATCCGTCGTGTCCTCGTCCTTGCGCATCCGCGCGTACGAGGCGACGTTCGAGACGGTCCGCATGATCTCCTCGCGGAGTTCGAGCACGTCGAGCAGCGTCTCGGCGTCCTCGGTCACCCGCCCCTCGTACGCCTCCAGGTCCGCCAGCCGTTCTTGCACTTCCTCGAAGGCGTCCTCCCACGCCTCGTCGTCGGCGTAGAGCGCCTCCAGGTCCCACTTGTGTTCCTCGTCGACGTCGCTTCGTTCGGGAACCGAACTCATTGCCTGTAGTACGTGTCGACGCGAAGTAAGCCTTTACGCGCCGGCCGGGCCTGCCGGCCCTCCCCGCCGCGGCAAGCCTTTGAGGATGCCAACCGAAACCGGCCCATGGACATCGACCGGGCGCTCGGCCGGGCCTGGCGCGACGACGCCCCCTGGGACCTGCTGACCCGACTCTGTGAACTCGACGACCGGCTGGGCGGGCACCCGGGCGAGGCCCGCGCGGCCGAACTGGTCGGCGACGCCCTCCGTAACGCAGGGGTCAGGGACGTCGAGACTCGCCCCTTCGAGATGGCTCGGTGGACGCGCGGCCGAACCGATCTCGCCGTCAGCGTCCCCGACCGCGACCGCGAACGCGCGTTCGAGGCCGTCGCCCTCCCCTACTCGCCGGCCGGGGAGCTGGACGCGCCGCTGGTAGACGTGGGCCACGGGACGCCCGCAGAGATCGAGGCTGCCGACCTCCACGACTGCGTCGCGCTGGCGAGCACGGGCACGCCGGCGGGGGCCGACCGGCGAATCCACCGGATGGAGAAGGTGGGACAGGCCGCGGACGCGGGTGCGGCGGCCTTCGTCTTCGCCAACCACACGCCCGGACAGCTGCCGCCGACCGGCGCGCTCCGGTTCGGCGACGCCGCGGCCATCCCAGGCGCCGGCGTCAGCGCCGAGACGGGCGACTGGCTCCGGGAGTACGCCGCCGACGGCGCGTCGGTGTCGCTCTCGGTCGCGGCCGACACGGATCACGGGACGAGTCGCAACGTCGTCGGCCACCTGGGGCCCGACACCGACGAGTCGATTCTCCTCGTGGCGCACCTCGACGGGCACGACGTGGGCGAGGCGGCCCTGGACAACGGCTGTGGTGTCGCGGTCCTACTCGGGGCGCTCCGGATTCTCGGCCACGTCGAGAGCAGTCTCGGAACGGGCGTCGTGGTTGCGGCCGTCGGGAGCGAGGAACTCGGCCTGCTCGGGAGCGAGGCGCTGGCCGCGGACCTCGACCCTGGCCGGCTCCGGGCCGTCGTCAACTGCGACGGCGTCGGCCGGTACCGCCGACTCCGCGCGCTGACCCACACCAGTGACGCCCTGACCGACCTCGCGACGGGTGTCACAGACGACCTCGGTCACCCGCTGGAAGTCAGCGAACGCCCCCACCCTTACAGCGACCACTGGCCGTTCCTCCGCCGCGGGGTCCCGGCGATCCAACTTCACAGCGAGCGTCCCGACGACGAGGGGCACTGGGAACGGGGCTGGACCCACACCCGCGCCGACACCCGCGAGAAGGCGGACGTGCGGACGATCCGCGAACACGCGATGGTCACGGCCCTGCTCGTCCGGCAACTCGCTCGCGACGGCCGAGCGCCGCCCGGCGTGGACCCCGCGGCCGTCCGCGAGCGCCTGGTCGAGACCGGCGCGAAGCCCGGGATGGTCGCCGCCGGTATCTGGCCCACCGACTGGTGACTACTCCGCCGACTCACTCCCGACGCCGGCGACCAGATCGTCGGCTACACGTGCTCTCGTCGTGTGCCTGACGCGGCGCTCCCGGAAGATTTCGCGTGCACTCGCGGCGGCCTCGGGGTCGCGCTCGAAGGTCAGGTCGGGGTAGGTCACGTCGGTCAGCACTAGCGGTTCGGGCGGCGCGGCCGGAACGCCCGCCGGCCCCGGGAGTGGTTCGGACGCGAGGACGCGGTCGACGGCACCCGGGCCGCGCTCGCCGTGGGCGATCTCGTCGAGCAGGGCGACCAGCCGGCGGACCAGCTGGCGGGCGAACCCGCCGGCACGGACGCGTGCCACGAAGTAGTCGCCGTCCCGGCTGATGGTGCCCTGGAGGTCTCTCACGGTGCCGTTCGCGTCGGGCGTCAGGTTGTGGAAGTCGTGTTCGCCACGGAGCGTGTCGAACGCGGCCGTCGCGCGCTCGTCGTCGACGGACTCGGGTGGCGCGTGGAGGTGGTAGACGTATTCCCGACGCGTCGCGTCGTGGGTGGCGTGGAAGCCGGTCGGTGCGTCGGCGACGGCCCACACTCGCACGTCGGGCGGGAGTTCGCTGTCGAACGCCCGTGGGGTCAGCCAGCCGGGCGCGTCGAAGGCCACGGTCTGGGCGACCGCCGACACCCCGGCGTCGGTCCGGCCCGCGGCCGCGTAGCCCGGCGGCGCATCCGTCTCGTCGTCCAGCACGTCGAGGTCGCCCAATGCCGTCAGCAGCGTGTCAGAGACGGTGGGTACGTCGGGCTGGCGCTGGAACCCGTGGAACCGTCGTCCGTCGTACGCGACCCGGTACGCGCGCATGGCTCGTGCGTGTTCGGCGAGGGCCATGAGCGTTTCGACGGATGCCGCGACTGAACGGGTCCGCCGAACTAAGTACCGGCCGCTCGAAGCGGGGGGCATGTATCACGTGTTGCTCGCGACGGAGGACGAACCCGCACCGCTCGTCGAGACCGTCACCGACCTCCCCGCCGATCCCGGGGAAATCGATGTCACCGTCCTCAACGTCTTCGAACAGTTCGAGGTTCGCGACGAGGCCGAAGCCGTCTCCTCCGAGGCCATCTACGACGAAGACGACGTGCCCGAGAGCGTCACGGCGGCCGTCGACGCGCTCGAAGCGGCCGGCGTGACCGCCAGGGTCCGACACGAGCACGGTGATCCCGCGTCCGTCATCCTGGAGACCGCGACCGAACTCGACGTGGACGCCATCGCCGTCCACGGCCGGAAACGGTCCCCCATCGGCAAAGCCCTGTTCGGCAGCGTCACGCAGGCCGTCCTCCTCGACGCCGGCCGACCGGTCTTCGTCGCGACCGAGGGCGGCAACTGACCCGGACACGAAACCCATGTTAAATATTTCGACCGTTCAGTTTATCTCTTAGTGATATTTTTCACGAAAACGCATTACAGCAACGGTGTGGGAATCGGTGCAAGTGTCGGCAATCCGGCGGAATGCACCGCCAGGGCCACCGCTTTATACCACCCTCCGGTCACAAGCTGGGGATGCAATGCGCCTGAACACCCGAACTGGTTCGCTGCTACTGGCGCTCGCGGTGGTCCTCACCGCGACGGTGCCCGCAGCGGCGGCCGCGAACACGGACGCACAGATCGAGAACGAGACGAACGGCGACGCGTCGGCCGAAGCCGGTACCGAGGTCGCGGTGACGGCGTCCGGTAGCGCCGACGCGGACGGCGAGGCCAACGGCTCGGCGGCCGTGGCCGTCGACGCCTCGGCGAGCGCGAACGGTGACGCCCGCGCGGACCGCGGCGAGGCCGCCGCCGAGGGCTCGGCCGACGTGAGCGCCGAGGGCAAGGTCGTGTTGCCCTTCGGCATCGTGATCGACCTCCCGTTCCAGGGTAGCGCTCAGGCCGACGCGAGCACCAACGCGAGTGCGAGCGCGGACGACGGTGACGACAGCGACGAAGGCTTCGTCGCCACCGTCCTGAGCCTGTTCGCCAGCGAGAACGCCGAGGCCAACGCCCAGGGCGACGAGAACGCCAACGCGGCGGGCAACGCCGAGGCCGATCTGGAGGCCGACGTCGATGCGGACGCGAACGGGAGCGCCGCCGTCGACGACGCCCGCGAGGACGCCCGCGACGAAGTGACCGAGGAACTCGACGAGTTCGACGAGGAAGCCAGCGAGGAGATGGCAGACGCCAACGACGAACTGAGCGAGGGGGTCGACGATCTCCAGGACGAGATCGAGGACTGACGACGCTCCCCCCACGCAAGCACCCGAACCAACACCCACCCGACTCCCCACGGGACCCACCCGAACCCCATACACATGTCCCGCCCTGACACTCCCGCTGTCGCTTTTGCTGCCCTGGGGTCCCGTTCGCGGTTCGCATCCGAAGATAGATTACGATCACTCGACCTATCCACGCACGGACGGAATGAGACGAGCATCCCGGTGGCTGCTGGTCGGCCTGGCCGTCGTCGCCGCCTGCTGGCTCTGTGCCGGTCCGGCGGCGGCTCAGTCCGCCGGCGCGGACAACGAGTCGCTGTCGCCCGACAGCACGCTCATCCGGATCGACGCCGGTGCCGACGGGTCCGCCGCCTGGGAGATCCAGTACCAGTTCTACCTGACCGAACCCGGCGAGAGGGAGGCCTTCACCTCCTATCGCCAGGACATCGAGGCGAACCGCTCGACCTACGTCGAGGCCTTCGCCGCCGACATTCGCCCATCGGTCCGGCAGGCCGAGAACGAGACCGGCCGGGAGATGGCCCTCTCGAACGTCACGGTGACGGTTCGCCGCCAGCGCCTGGCCCAGTCGACCGGCATCGTCACCTACCGGTTCGCCTGGTCCGGGTTCGTCGGCGGCAACGACTCGACGCTCCGGATCGGCGACGCCATCAGCGGCTTCTACCTCGGCCCGGACACACGGCTCACCGTCGCCTGGCCCGACGGCTACAGCCTCGACCGGGTGACGCCCGACCCGACCGAGACCAGGCGCGACCGGGTCGCCTGGACGGGCGAACTCGGCTTCGGCTCGACGGCACCACGGATCGTCGCCAGCGAACCGGCCGACGCCGACCCGGCGACCGCCGGCGGGGTCCCGCTGCTGGCGGCCGGCGTCGCCGTCCTCGTGGTCGCCGCGTTCGGGGCCGCCGGCGTGCTGTACGTCCGCAGACGGCCGACCGACGGCTCGGACGGACCCGGCGACGGGGCGACCGTGGCCGAGTCGACGGCCGGAACTGCCAGTCCGCCGGCAGGGACAGCCAGCGACGACGGCGACACCGCCGACGGCCCGTCGGCGGACCTGCTGAGCGACGACGAGCGCGCACTGTCGGCCATCCGCGACCACGGCGGCCGGATCAAACAGCAAGAACTGGCCGACGCCTGCGACTGGGGCGACTCGAAGACCAGCCGCGTCGTCTCCCGACTCAGGGACGACGACGAGATCGAAGTGTTCCGCCTCGGCCGCGAGAACGTCATCTCACTCCCGGAGGAAACCCATGACTGACAGCGCACACATCCGACTCTCGAACCGCCTGCGCCCCCTCGTCGCCGCGGTGCTGGTCGTCTGCCTCGTCGTCGGGGCCGCCGTCCCGGCGGCCGGCCTGCTGGCCGATTCCCCGACAGCGAATTCGGCGGCCACCGACGGTGCGGAAAGCACCACGACCGCGAACGGGGCGACGGCCGCCAGCGCCGACGCCGCCCGGACCGGCGATTCCGGCGACAACGAGAGCGACGCGAACGTGACGGCGTCGGCCGGGGCCCGACTCGCCGGGACCATCGGGACCCAGCAGTCCGAGGTGGCGGGCCAACTCGAAACCCGGACGCTGGTCGTCAGGCTCGGTCGCGCCGACTCCCCGGATGAGCGGGCCGCGGTGCTGGCGGTGCTGGAAACACGCGCCGACGCCCGCCTCGCCTCGCTCCGTGAGCGTCGCGAACGGCTCCGATCGGCCGCGGGCAACCGTTCCGTCTCGGCCGGTGCGTACGCCTATCTCGCGGCCACCGTCTCGGTCGAAGCGACCGTGAACCGGCAACTCGCCGACCGCGGCGAACGCGCCACCGCGGACCTCCCCGACGCCGTCACGGCCGAGTACGGGCTCTCCGCCGAACGGTTCCGAACGCTGGCCAACCGCTCCGACTCGGTGACGGCCGAACTCCGCCGAGACCTCCGGGTGCTCGGTCGCTCCCTGGTCGCCGACGAGGTGGTCGACGAGATCGACGGAGCGGAGGCGGCCGACGCAGAGGACCTGCTGGAGGGACTCAACGAGACCGTCGACCCGACCAACCGGACCGACTGGCCGTTCGACGAAAACGACTCCACGCTCGGCGACGCGCTCGACGACCTGGGCGAGGACAACGAGTCGCTGGATCTCGACGACGTGTTCGAGGACGAACCCTCCGAGTCCGACGGCCTGCTCGACGGTGACGGTACCGACGGCAACGAGACCGACGGGAGCGACGACCCGTTCGGCGGCAACTTCGACGGCAACCTCGACGGCAACCTCGACGGCAACGTCACCGACGAGGACGGCCTCATCGACGGGACCGACGGGATATTCGACGACGACACCGAGACCGCGACAGACGATCCGTCCGGTGACGACGGCATTTTCGACGACAGCACCGGGACGGTCGACGAGGAAGAGACGGGAGACAGCGACGAGTCGACCGACGACGGCCTGTTCGACGGCTAGAAGTCGTCGAACGTGGGTCGGTCGTGGTCGCCGGGGAATTCCGTCAGTGGGACCTGTTGCTGGTCGCCGGAGGCCATGTCCTTCACCGTCACCGCGTCGTCTTCGAGGTCCTGCTCGCCGACGATGACGACCGTCTCGGCGTCCACAGAGTCGGCGTAGTTCAGCTGGCCGCCGAAACTCCGGTCGGAGAGGTCGGTCTCGACGACGTGGCCGCGCTCGCGCAACTCGCGGGTGATCCCGGCCGCCACCTCGCGGGTGTCGCCGACCTGCAGGACGTAGTAGTCGGTCGTGAACCCCTCGTCGGGCCAGACGCCCGCTCGCTGGAGGAGGAGTGAGAGCGGCGCGAGGCCTGGCGCGACCCCCACAGCGGGCGTGGGCTGGCCCCCGAAACTCTCGATGAGGTCGTCGTAGCGACCGCCGCCGAACACCGACCGGGAGACTTCCCCGGTGGCGTCGAAACACTCGAACACGACGCCCGTGTAGTAGTCGAGCCCGCGGGCGGTCTCCAGCGAGAGCGTGCAGTACTCCCGCGCGCCGAAGTCGTCGGCCACGTCCAGCACGTTCTGGAGGTTCGTCACCGCCGCCTCCACCCGGTCGGTCCCGGCGAACTCGATCAGTTCGTCGAGATTCTCCTCGTCGGTGTCCAGCAGGTCGTCGAACTCGGCGGCCTGGTCGTAGGAGAGGCCCGCCGCGACCAGCAGGTCGTGGTACTCGTCGTCGTCGATCTTCTCGGACTTGTCCACCGCGCGGATGGCCTCGCGGGTGTCCACGTCGGCGTCGAACGCCTCCAGCAGGCCGCCCAGAATGTCGCGGTGGGAGACGCGGAACTCGAACTCCGCGCTCGTCAGACCGAGGTTCGTCAGCGCGTCGGCCGCGAAGGCGAGCACTTCGGCGTCTGCGTCCGGCTCGGCCGACCCGAAGATGTCGACGTTGGTCTGGTAGAACTCGCGGAACCGACCCTGCTGGACCTGCTCGTAGCGCCAGAACGGTCGCGTCGAGACCCACTTGATCGGTTTCGAGAGTTCCTGTTGCTTGGCGACGACCATGCGCGCGACCGTCGGCGTCAACTCGGGGGTGAGCGAGACGTCGCGGCCGCCCTTGTCCTCGAAGGCGTACAGCTCCTCGACGATCCCCTCGCCGCTCTTGTCGACGTACATCTCGGTGCGTTCCATCGCCGGCGTTCCGATCTCGCGGAAGCCGTACCGCTTCGCCGTGGCCTCCAGCGTGTCGATAACCTCTCGCCGGGGCCCCATCTCCGCGGGGTAGAAATCGCGAAAGCCCTTCAGGCCGTCGTACATGTGCCCCGATTTGGGGACCCCGCGCTTGAATCTGTCCGTTACTGTCGGTCGGACGTTTCGAGACTCACGTCCGTCGTATTGGCCGCGTCGGTCCCGTTCACGGCAGTCCCGTTCGAAGTTCTCGATGTCGTGACTGGACGGCTCGGAGAGACGGTGACCTCCTGCGGGCCGTCGACGACGACCCGGACTGCATCCCAGGTCGGATCAGTCCTCGTCTCGGTCACGACCGTCCCGTCGACTGTGACCGACAGCAGCAGGTAGTAGTTGTGGTCAGTGACCGAGAACACCTCTTCCGCCTGGCTGGATTCGCCGGGGCCGAGAGACTCGGTGACTGGACCCTCGAATTTGTAACACTCACCCGTCTCCTCGGATCTCGTACACTCGACGCCGACCCGATGGTCGGATGCGTCCTCGTTTCGGATCACCAGATCCTCGTCTTCGGGCGTCGGCAGAATACACCCGGCCAGCGAGGCGGCCACGGCGACGCCCCCCAGTACCGTCCGGCGGTTGACCATAGACCCCTCGTCCGACGGGTTGGAATATGTCTTCTGGTCAACTGGTCTCTCGAAGTCCCACCACTCGCGTTCAGCGAAGCAAGAGCTATTTCGCTGGAGCGACGACTGTCGCCCGATGAGTACCGGAACGAACGAGCCAGCGAGTACGGACATCTCGCTGACCTACGAGGACGGGTCGTGGGTCGCGACTGACGAAGACCGGGGGGTCTCTCGACGGGCCGAAACACGCCGGAAGGCACTGGCGGCACTGGACCGGGCCATCGCCGATGATCAAGAATTGGCGACCGGTGCAGAAGACCCGTTCCTGCAAGCTCCAACGTTCGCGAGCGGGCGAGGGGACGGTTCTGAATCCGTCGACGCGACGATTGCAGACGAGGCCGATCCCGACGAATGAGCGGTCCAGGGGCGCACTCTACGCAAGGTTTGATACTGACGACCAACACCACGACGACGCAGTCTACGTGTTCGAGAACATCGCGGCTGGAAATCTCGTCTATCGACCGCTCTACGTCAGTACGTTCGTGCTTTCGGAACTCGCGACGTTGGTCCTTCACAACAGCGGCCCTGAACAGGTCCCTGCCGTCCTGAACAGTGTGTACGATTCTTCGCTTTTTACTGTCGTCCACCCGGACGAATCCGCGCTTGAAGTGGCACGAAAGGCGACTGACCGTTACGACGATCAGGAAATCACACTGGTCGATCACTTGACCGGCGTGCTCGCTGAAAACCGTAGCGTCGAACGCATTTTCGGGTTCGACAGCGATTCCAGAACGCTCGGATTCACGCTCGCACCGGCTGACACCGGTGATTTAGTCGAGTCCTGAGAATTCGTCCGCTCAGTCGCTGTCCCGAAGCCCCACCACCCGCGTCTGGTCGTGCGCGGGAAACACGTCCTCGATGGCCCCGTCCTCGAACTCCTCGCGGATCAGCGCCCGCAACTCCGCCTCGTAGTCGCCTTTCTGGATCTCCTCGCTCGGGCCCTCCTCGACGAGCAGCGTCGCGTCCACGAGGTCGTCGACCGCGCCGCGACCGAACCCCGACAGCGGCGCGATGTAATCCACGTCGTGGCGGTCTTCGAGACTCTGTGCCTGCGCCCGCGAGACCGTCGGCACCCGATCGTCGCGCCGGGTCCCGTCCGCGACAGCCGAGAAGGACTCCGCCGCCACGACTTCGAGAACGTGATCGTGCACCTCCTGGATGCCGTTGCGCGGGAAGCCGTCCTCGACCATGCGCGCGGCGGCCTCACGGGCGACTGCTTCGTCCAGCTCGACCGTTTCCAGTGGAAAGCCCACGGCTTCGGCGGCCTCGCGGGCGTGATCGGCGGCGTCGGTGATCCCGAACGTCGCCGACACGAGGGTGACCTCGTAGAACGGATCGAGGACGAGCGCGGCCAGCGTCGAATCCTTGCCGCCGCTGTAGAGGACGCCGACGTCCATCTACCGGCGTTCGATGTCGAAACTCTTCGAGTCGGGCTTCAGCTCCGAGAGGAGGTCTTTCATCTTCTCCTCGTCGATCTTGCCCTGGATCCGCCCGCTCCGGGCCAGCGCGATGACCTGCTTTTCGACCTGCTCGCCGAACTGGGGCTTGGACATCTTCACCGTGTTCAGCCGCTTGCGTGCCCCGTCGGTCAGGTGCTGGCGGAGCAGCGCTTTCTTCTGGGCTTCGGCCTGCTGGCGCTGGGCCTCCTGGGCCTCACCGCCGCCCTGTCCCTGTTGCTGCTCGCGCAGTTTCTCCATCTTTTCCTGTCGCAGCCGTTCGAGTTCGTCGTCGTCGGGCTCGCCACTCATGACTACCCGACAATTGCTCGGTCAGCCGCAAAACCCTAACGGACCACCTTTTTACTGCAGGGGGATTCGCCGGAGGCGAACCCCCCTTGCAAAAACGTGGGCAAAAAAGCGCGAGCGCGACCGCTGGTCGCGCTCGCGTGATACCCGCGAGTGACCGCAGGGAACGAGTGGGTGCTCGTCAGAGCGAAGCTCTGACGGTGACCCCGCATCCGGCGGCGGATGCTCGTCGCCCCGCAACCGCCACAGCGACCGCTACCCGCCGAGAGAAAACTGAGAAGATCGGCTTACGCGTACCGTTCGAGTTCCGGGCGGTCGAGGGCTTCCAGAACCTCGCCCGCGGTGTCGTCGAGCAGACTCATCCCATCGGGGGAGACCTTGCGACCCTCACCCTGGGCGATGTTGATGTAGCCGGCGTCTTCGAGCTGCTGGAGCGCGGTCCGGATGACCTTGCCGGAGCCGTCCGTGCTGTTCGGCGGGCGGACACGGTAGCGGGTCGATCCCTGGGTGGAACTGCCGTACTCGGTGCTGAGGCGTTCGACGCCGACGGGGCCGTCGACGGCCACCTTCCGGAGCAGGCTGGCGGCGCGGCGCTGCCAGAAGTCCTCCTGCTCGGGCGGGAGTTCGCGTCCAGTGCCGGTCTTGGTGTAGCGGGCCCAGTCGGGTTCTGTCACGGCCTCTTCCTCGGCGAGCTTCTCGGCGACCGCCTCGATGAGATCCTCGGCGGGCACGTCGTAGAGCGTCGTCATTGCATCTCCGTTCCGCGTGGCGTCATAAAAGCGCATCGTTAGCGACCCGTCGCAGCCGTCACTCGGAGTTCGCCCGCCGCTTCCGGCTCCGCTGTGTCCAGATGGCGGCCGCGACCCCACCGCCGGTGATCGTCGAGAGCCAGTAGGTCGCGGCGCGGTGGATGAAGACGGCGGCGAACGCCGTCGAACCGGGGATGCCGGTCGTCGCCACGAGGAGCGCGGCGAACGCCGCTTCGATCCCACCGAGCCCGCCGGGCAGCGGTGTCACCCCCGCGATGGAGCCGATCGGGATCACGACCATCACGGCGGCGAACGGGACGGTGACCCCGACCGCGTACGTGGCCACCCACAGCGCACCGGCGAGCGAGACCCAGCCGGCCAGCGAGAATCCGAGCGCGAGGACGATGGTGCGGCGACTGGCCGCCACGCGGTCGATGGCCTCGAAAAAGCCCTCGATGCGGCGCTCGATGACGCCGGGTTCCACCGGCTCCCGCCCGGGTATCAGACGCCCGACGCCGCGGATGACCGGTGTGAGAACCCGCACGACGGCCGCTTCGAGTTCGTACCGGTAGCGCCAGCCAAGGAAGGCGGCGAGGGGCACCGCCGTCGCGAGGACGGCGACGGCACCCGCCGCCAACAGCAGGTTCCGCCCCAGCGTCACCGTCTGGACGGCGATGTAGCCCAGCCCGAGCGTCGCCAGGCCGATGGAGGGGACGAAGTGGAGCGCGTCGACCGACGCGATGGCCGCGAGCCCCGTCTCGTACTCGGTGTCGGCCGACTCGGAGATCAGCAGCGCCGACAGCGGTTCGCCGCCGGCCTGTCCGAACGGCGTGACGTTGTTCGCGAACATCGCCGACGCGAACACGAGCACGGCCGTCGGAGCGCTGACGGGGGCATCGAGTGCTCGCAGAACTGTGTGGAGCGCCATCCCCCACATGGTCAGCCAGCAGACCGCGACCGGGACGACCAGCAGTGCGATGGGGAGACTGGCGGAGCGTAGCGCCTGCAGTGTCTTGTCGATGCCGACGATCCAGAAGACGATCCCGAGGACGACGATAGCGGCGGCGAACCCGAGGGCCGTCGCTCCGCGCTCACCGTCCATATCTCGCCCGTGGACCGGTCACCGCTTGAACCCACCGACTCCGCTCCAAGGGGTTGTTTTCTTAACGAGCGGGTACGATGCCCCCGTATGGACGAGCGGGCGGCACTGGCACTGCTGGCCGACGATCTCCCCGCCGCGGGCGACGACGCGGCCGTCGTCGGCGAGCAGGTCCTCACGACGGACATGCTCCACGAACGGACGGACTTCCCTGCCGGCACCACGAGGTACACCGCCGGCTGGCGGGCCGTCGGCGCGTCGCTGTCCGACGTGGCCGCGATGGGTGCCGAAGCCACCGCCGCCGTCGCGGTGTACGCCGCCCCAACCTTCGATCCCGAGGAGTTGCGCGCGTTCGTGCGTGGCGCACAGGACGTGTGTGCCTACGTCGAGGCCGACTACGTCGGCGGCGACCTCGACGACCACGGGGAGTTCACCGTCGCCACCACCGCCCTCGGCAGGACGACCGACCCCGTCCGGCGCTCGGGTGCCGAGCCCGGCGACGCCCTCTGCGTGACGGGGACGCTCGGTCGGAGTGGGGCTGCCCTCCGTCTGTTCGACCGGGGCGACCACGAGTGGGCCAACGAGCTCTTCCGGTTCACGCCGCGGGTCGTCCCCGGACTGGCGATCTCCTCGTCGGCGACGGCGATGATCGACTCAAGCGACGGGCTGGCCCGGTCGCTCCACCAGCTCGCCGACGCCAGCGACTGCGGGTTCGCCGTCGAGACGCCCCTGCCCATCGACGACGCCGTCGACGACGTGACCGACGGCCCCGCCGACCGCCGCGAACTCGGCGTGTTCTTCGGCGAGGACTTCGAACTCGTGTTCACCACTCCACCCGACAGTCTCCCGGGGCTCCGGGACGTGTGTGGCGTGCCGATCAGCCGGATCGGGACCGTCACCGACGACGAGGCGGTCACCCTCGACGACGTGGACCTCCCCGACCGCGGGTACACACACGGCGAGGAGTGAGGACGATCAGGCCGTGACGGGGACGGGCGTGAAACAGGTCAGGCCGATCAGGAACGTGACGACGCCGAGCGCGAACCGCTCGCGGTCGATCCCCTCGTCACTGATCGGCGTCGTGGGCCCGGCGTAAGCCAGGCCGAGCGCGAGCGTCCCCCAGAGGAACCAGACCAGCGTCACGTCGCCACTCCGGGAGAGCAACTGGAATGCGCCGAGGCCGAACAGCGCGGCCGGCACGGCGGCACCGATGGTCTCGGTGCGCTCGCCGAACATCGCGCGGACGACGTGGCCGCCGTCGAGCTGGCCCACCGGGAGCAGGTTCAGGAACGTCAGGAAGGCACCGAGCCAGCCGCCGAAGACGACGGGATTGAAGATCAGCTGGGGGTCGCCGTAGACGAGTTGCTGGCCGGTCGCGGCCGCGATGGCCTGCAACAGGAGCGGGTGGTTGAACTGGACGCCGAAGGGGTTGGTGACCGGCGGGAGGTGGAGCCCGATCACGGTGACGACGACGGTGGCGACCAGCCCTGCCAGCGGGCCGGCGATGCCGATGTCGAACAGCGCCTCGCGGTCGGGTATCCGGCCTTTCATGCGGATGACCGCGCCCATCGTGCCGAAGGGTGGGATCGGGACGGGGATGAAGTAGGGGAGGCTCGCGTCCACGCGGTGGTAGCGACTCATCACGTAGTGACCGAGTTCGTGCGTGCCGATCACGCCGAGGACGGCGGCGGTGAACGGCCAGGCACGGAGCACCGACGCGGGGTTCGCGAAGGCGTTCCCCTGGTACCACAGCGAGCCGACGAACAGCGTGGTCGCCACTGTGGCCAGCGCGAGCGCGACGTTGGTCCAGGGAATCCCGTCGACGCCGACGGTCTGGGGTTCGGCGACCAGCGCGTACGTGCCGGGTCCCGTCGGGCCGGCCGGCTGGTGTCGTCGGAGGCTGATCTCGTACCCGTACTCGCGAAACAGGGGGTGGACCTCGCGTTCCAGGGCGTCGGCGGAGACGGTCGGACGGCCGACGTAGAGGAGCCTCTCGCCGTCGGTTCGGACCTCGTGGACGCGAAACACCGACGCGAACTCCTCGATGGGCGGGCCGTCCCCCGGCGTCCGGGCAGCCGCCATTGACCAGTAGTTACGGGTCGGTACTGTAAAAACCTCGTGTCGGCGGAGTGGCCGTTCGCAGGGCGTCGAACGACCGGTGGCGGGGCGTCGGGCGGGCGTGGTGTCCGATCAGGCGGATTCGATTCGCCAGGTGGTCGCGCTCGTGTACGACCACTTCTCGATCTCCAGTTCGCTGGCGGAGTCTTTCAGCTTCACCATCAGCGCACCGATCTCCTTCGGCGACAGTCCGACTTCGTCCGCGATGAACTTGCTTTTGAAGTACAACTCGCCGTCCTCGGCCTTCCGTGCGAGGAAGGCTTTCAGTCGTTCCTCTTTGCTCGCGGTTTCGTCGTCCTTCTTCGTGGAGGGCTGTGTGGTTGCGCTCATCTTTGACACCTCACTTCGCCCTTCCAACCAGAACCCCATATAAAGGCGGGAACCTTCGCATCACTTCGCCGGTTTTAACGACGCTTTGCGCCTGTTCGTCCGTGAACCGGTGTAAAACGCGTCTTTCAGGACGTTTCGAGAAGGCCTGAGACGTTTTACAAAGCGCTTAGAAGTCGTCAGAGGTGTATCGAAACCTCGTCCCGAAACCCGTCTGACGAGCGTCTCACGGCCGTCGGTTGCCGGACAATGCTGCTGGTTCTATCGTGGCGCGCAGACACGACGCGGCGGCGCGTGCGCGGGTGACGCCGGTGGCTACTCCCGTTCGTGGACCCAGAACTCGTCGTCGACGGTGACCTCTTTCTTGAACAGCGGGACCTCGTCCTTGAGGCGGTCGATGCCGTCCTCGACGGTGCGGAACGCTTCACCGCGGTGGCCCGCCAGGACGACGACGAACACGATGTCCTCACCGTACTCGATGACGCCCGTGCGGTGGTGGAGGAGTACGTCGAGGACGCCCTCGCGCTCCTCGAGTTCGGCCGCGATGGTCTCCATCCGGTCGTCGGCGACGCCCTCGTACTTCTCGAAGGTCAGATACTCTGTGGGGTCGTCGTCGGGGGCGTCCTTTGCACGGACGCGCCCGGTGAAGGTAGCGATCGCGCCCGCTCGGTCGGCTCGCGGGGAGCGTTTGACCCGTTCGACGAGCGATTCGAGTGTCTCGCGGGGTTCGGTCCCGGCCAGCGCGTCGAGGACGGCGTCGACGTCCACGTCGTCGGCTGTCGGTGCAGCGGCCAGTTCCGGGCCGGCGTGGTCCCGGTCGCCCAGCACGACCTGTGGGACCGTGGCGTCGCTGAACCCCTCGACGATGGCGTAGTCGTAGTCCGGGGCGAGGGCATCGAGCGCTTCGTCGAGCGTGCGGTCCTCGCCCGTGGCGAACCAGCCCTCGTCGTCGGTGAGGCCGTAGGTCGTCGCCGCCCCGGCCGCCCGATGGCGTGCGGTGTCCTTGCCGTCGGTGTCGACGTCGGGCGCGTGCGTGAGGTGTTTGACCGTCGCCACACGGCCGCGGTCGATCAGTCGCTCGGCGAGGCGTTCGACTAGCGTCGTCTTCCCCGAGTCGGATGGCCCGACGACCCCGAGTACGTGCATGGATGCTGGTCGGTCCTCCGGGCGCATTAGCGTTCGGTCCGGGTCCGGGAGCGGCGTCCACGACGACCGAGCCCCGACGGCGACCCCGTGCCGACCGATAGGGTCGGCGTGCCGGGAGGATGCCGCCCTCCCCGGGGTTCCCCGAGAGAGGGCACGCCGGGTGGTAGGGTCGGACAGATCTCCCTCGAGAACCGGCCTCTCCCCAGTCTCTCTGGTATTCGATTCGAAAAGAGAGACAGATACAATAGTAAAGGAGAATTGAATGACATTATGGGCACGCAACTCGGGACGGGACAGCACGACGGCAAGAACGGATATACGGTCGCGGTGCAGGCCGTCGAAGAAGCGATCGACAGGATCGAGAGCGACACGGTCGATTTCTGCCAGGTATTCTGTTCGACGCGGTACGACTACGAGGACGTCCTCGACGGTGTTCACTCGGTCGTCGACGACGAGACGGCCGTGTTCGGCTGTTCGTCGTCGGGAGAGTTCACGGAGAACGGCGTTCAGGCCGGCAGCGTCGTCGCCAGCGTCGTCGCCAGTGACGAGATCCGATTTTTCACCAGTCTCTCGACGGGTCTCGAGGACGACCCGCACCGGTGTGTCTTCGAGGCGGTCAACGCCCTCCCCCGGGACGGGAACCCGCAACTGGAGGGGTATCCACACAGAGTGGCCATCAATCTCCACGACGGGCTCTCCGGTCTGAGCGATCAGGTCGCCAGGATCGCCAACGACCAGTTCGACGACAACGTGACACTCGTCGGCGGCGCCGCGGGGGACGACCTCCTGCTCGAAGAGACACACGTCTTCTGTGGCGAACAGTTCGCGACCGACGCGGTCGGGCTGGCACTGCTGGCCTCGAAGAAACCGATCCCGGTGACGGTCAACCACGGTCACACACCCATCTCCGAGCCGATGACGGTGACCGAGTCCGAGGGTGGCGTCGTTCACGAGATCGACGGCGAACCGGCCTTCGAGGTCTGGAAAGAGGCTATCCGCGAATCGGCGGCGGAGAACTACGGGATCGACGTGGACGCGCTCGAAGACGGCTCCGACCAGCTCTCGATGATGCTGGCCCGCTACGAGTTCGGGATCGAATCCGAGCCCCGGGCCGACGATCCGGGCGGACTGCTCGGTCGACTCAAGTCGTTCGTCGAGCGGACGTTCGTCTCGACGAGCGGGTACAACATCCGGTGGCCCGGTATGGAGACGACGACTGCGGGCCCCCTGTCGTTCGCCGTCGCGATGCCCGAGGGAACCGAACTCCGGGTCATGCACAGCGACCCCGACGACCAGATCACGTCCGTCCGGACCGCCGCACGGAACGCCGTCGGTCAGGCCGACGACGGCGACATCGCGGGCGGGTTCGTCTACGACTGTTTCTGCCGGGCCGCGATCCTCGAAGACGAATTCGACGACGCGCTGGCCGCCGTCGAAAACGAGGTCGAGGCCCCGTTCGCCGGCTTCGAGACCTACGGCGAGGTCTGTACGAAAAGCGACGCTCTCACCGAGTATCACAACACGACGTCGGTCGTGATGCTCCTGCCAGCGTAAGTCGCGCGACTGCGCCCGTGCGCGGCCACCGCCCCGGCCGCCGAACCCCACGACCCCGTCCTGTACCCGCCGCTCGTGCCACACAGCGGACGGACCCTCGCGACTGTGCGACCCACGCGGCCCGGCCGGTCCCACCCCGCGCCCGTCTGTGATGATTAAGGCCGTTAAATGAAAATATACCCAATACTTAATCTTCATCGGCTACACCCCACGTTCGTATTATGAAAATCGAGAATTGGAGACGATACGTGTCGTTTACCGAATTACTTTTTGATATTCTAAATCGGAGTTCGCCCGGGGCTGGTGTAGCGTGACCGGACGGGCGACCGGCGTCGCCGATCCGGAGCGTCGTGCGCTCGTGAACGCGCGAGGGGCGCTGAAAGTCGTTCGAACGGCGTCCGTCTCCGTCGACGACGGCCTGGGCGATATCGACGACCGGATGACCACGCAGGCCGAGGAGATGCGCTCGGTGCTCGCGGACGTCTCGGACCTGAGTGCGACGATCGAGGAGATGGCCGCGAGTTCTCAGGAGATCGACGAGCGAACGACTCAGGCGGCCGAAGTGGCGAGCGAGGGGCGCACCGCCGCCGCCGCAGCCATGGAGCGGATGGGCTCTGTCCGTGAGACGAGTGCCGCCGTCTCCGAGGAGATGCAGCGGCTCCAACAGCAGATCGACAGCATCGAGAGCGCACTGGAAAACATCGACGACGTCGCGGACCAGACCAACATCCTGGCGCTGAACGCCTCGATCGAGGCGGCGCGGACCGACGGTGACAGCGACGGGTTCGCCGTCGTCGCCGACGAGATCAAGGGGCTGGCCGCCGAGTCACAGCAACTCTCGGACGACATCGCCACGACACTGGCCGAGGTCCGCGAGGCGACGGACGCCACCGTCGCTCGCCTCGACGAGGCCGTCGACGAGATCGGTGCGAGCGCACGACAGATCGAACGGGCGGCCGACAGCCTGGCCGACGTGGCCGACACCGTCGAGACCACGTCGGAGGACGTGGCCGCCATGTCGGCGACGACCGACGAGCAGGCCGAGGTCAGCGAGAGCGTCGCCGACCGGTGTGAGCGGGCGGCGGAACGGACCGACGCGATCGACGAGGAACTCGCCGACATCCGCGAAGCCCGCACCGAGCAGACCGCGATGCTGGGCGAGATCTCCGAGGCCATCGCCGACGCCGTCCCGCCGCTCGCGCCCGACACCGTGGAAACGGTGCCGACCGGGATCCGCGACCTCGACGAGCGGGTCGACGGCCTCCTCCGTGGTGGCCGCATCGTCCTCCGGTACGACGGGGGCACGGTCGGCGACCTGGTCGCGAGGCTGTGTTCGGCGGCACTCGACGCCGGACTCGCCGTCTCGCTCACGCCGCCGCCGGGCCTCGACGAGGCGACGCTGGCCGAATCGCTCGACCGTCGGCCACGGACCGCACTCGAAACCGACCGGCTCTTCGTCCTCGACGCGTTCGACGACTGGCGGTCGCGCCGGAACGTGTTCGATCTCTCGTCGTCGTCGCTGTCGACGGTCAACGAACGGACCGTCCAGCGCCGTGGCGAGCCCCTGCTCGTCGTGGGTAACGTCGCGGCGGAGATCCGGACGCTGAGCGAACAGCGGGCACGCGAGGCTCGCTACGAGAACGACGCCGGCGTCTTCGACGCCCGGGACACGGTCCTGAACGTCGTCGACGACGGGACCGTCGACGACACCTTCGGCGCCTTCTACGCCGGCGCGGCCGATCAGGTGTTCGAGCTGTCCCGTTCGGCCGGCGAGCGTCGCCTCCAGGTCCGTACCTCGCCGACCGGCGGGGACGGCGCTACCGTCCCACTCCCCGGTCTCGACACCGTCAAATCATGACCGCTACCACACCGGAAGATCGATTCGGCCACCTGTTCACACTCATCGGCGATCCGGTCGTCGAGATCGAACTCGTCGACGGCGAGCCCATCGTGCGAACGGTCAACCCCGCGTTCGAGACCGTGTTCGGCTACGACCGCGACCGGCTACGCGGCGAGTCGCTCAACGATTTCATCGTCCCCGAAGGCCGCGTCGAAGAAGCGACCCGGTTCGACCGGCGGACGGCAGCGAACAAACCCAACACCGAACTGGTGACCAGGGTGACGGCCCGGGGACCCTGTGAGTTCCTCTACCGTGGCATCCCCTACGAGCGAGACGGCGGCCAGTACGCCTTCGCCATCTACACCGACCTGAGCGATCAGCGCCGGTACGAACGCCACATCCAGGTGATCCACCGGTTGCTCAGACACGACCTCCGGACCGATCTGCAGGTCATCATGGGGACCGCGACCCAGGTGGCCGACCGGACGACGGACGACGAGATCGCCGCCCTCGCGACGACCGTCGTCGACCGGGCCGAGCGTCTCGCCAGCGTCGGCGAGGAGGCTCGGACCGTCGAACGACTCCTGCTCGACGAACACGACCCCGAGCCGACGGACGTGGCGGAGCTCTGTCGCAGGGTCGCCGGTCCGCTGGCCCACACCTATCCGGACACGACAGTGCAGGTGTCCACGCCGGACACGCAGTCCGTGGTGGCCGTGCCGCGGCTCCGGGCCGCGCTCGAAGCCCTGCTCGACAACGCCGCCAAGCACGGCGGCGACACCGTCGACGTCTCCGTCCGGCCGTCCGGTGAGCGGGTCGCCGTCGAGGTAATCGACGACGGTCCGGGAATCCCGGAGAACGTGCGAGCCCCCGTGTTCGAGGACAGCGCGATCACCAAACTCCGGCACGGCCGCGGGATCGGGTTGTGGCTCGTCCGCTGGGTGACCGAGATCTGTGGCGGCCACCTCGAGTACGAGCGACACGACGGGCTGACGGTCGTCAGACTGCTGCTCCGGCCGACCCGGACCGACGACCAGCCGCCGCCGGCGGACACGGACCCTACCTCCGTCTCCCCGCTTGACAACCCTTAAGCCGGCAACAGGGCAACCGTGACGTAATGAAAGTCGTCGTCTCTATCGGCGGGAGCGTCCTCGCACCGGATCTCGATCCCGAGCGGGTGCGCGCCTACGCGGACGTCGTCGAGTCGCTGCTGGCGGCGGGCCACCGCGTCGGCGTCGTCGCCGGCGGTGGCACGGTCGCCCGTGACTACATCGCCTCGGCCAGGGAACTCGGGGCCAACGAGATGCAACTCGACCAGCTCGGCATCGGCGTCACGCGCCTGAACGCCCGTCTGCTCGTCGCCGCCCTCGGTGACGCGGCTGCGCCCACACCGCCCGAAACGTACGAGGACGCCGGTGCCGCCTTCCACCGGGGCGACGTGCCGGTGATGGGCGGGGTCGCGGCCGCCCAGACCACCGACGCCGTCAGTGCCGCCCTCGCGGAGTACGTCAACGCGGATCTGCTGGTGTACGCCACGAGCGTCCCCGGCGTCTTCAGCGCCGACCCGAACGAACACGACGACGCGACGAAGTACACCGAACTCTCGGCCGACGAACTGGTGGACGTGATCGCCGACATCGAGATGGCCGCCGGGAGCAACGCCCCCGTCGACCTGCTGGCCGCGAAGGTCATCCAGCGGGCGCGTCTCCGGGCCATCGTGCTCGACGGCACCGACCCCGCGGCCGTCGAGCGCGCGATCCGCGAGGAGGACCACGACGGGACCGAGGTCGTCCCGGGTGATGGGACGTGACCGGCGACGTTCCGGAGATCGACGTGGACCTGGACGACGAGGACATCTACGACCCGTACGCCGTCGGGACGGGTGACCAGCGGGCCTTCTGGGCCGACGCCGTCGCCGACGCCATCCTGGCCACAGAACCCGAGGACCCCATCGTCATCAAGGGCGGCGTCTCTCCCTCCGGCGTGCCCCACATCGGCCACTTCAACGAGATCCTGCGGAGCTACTTCGTGGCCGAGGCCCTGCGCGACCGGGGCCGGGAGGTTCGACAGGTGTTCACCACCGACGACAAGGACCCGCTCCGGAAGATTCCCCGGACGCTCGCCGATCTAGACTGGAACATCGTCGATTTCGGTGACGATGCGGTGGATTCGGCCGCGGTCGGTCAGAACCTCGGCAAGCCCTACACCGACATTCCCGACCCCTTCGGGTGCTGTGACTCGTACGGCGAACACTTCACTACCCTGCTCCTCGAAGCGGCCGACCTCGTGGACGTGCCTATCGAGTTCGTCTCGAACACGGAGCGCTACGAAGACGGCGAGTTCGAGTCGATCACGCGCGACCTCCTCTCCCGGGCCGACGAGGCCCGCGACCTCCTGAGCGACTACCAGGACAGCGTCGACGCCGAGTACACCCCCTTCACACCCCAGTGTGCCGAGTGCGGGAAGCTGACGGGCGAGGTCACGAACGTCGACCTCGACGCCGGCGAACTCGAGTACACGTGCACGGACCTGGAGGCCGGCGACCGCACGATCCAGGGCTGTGGTCACGAGGGGACCGCAACGCTCCGGGCGGGCAAGCTCCCCTGGCGGTTCGAGTGGCCCGCGCAGTGGGACATCCTCGGGGTCGATTTCGAGCCGTTCGGGAAGGACCACGCCGAGGGCTCCTGGCCCAGCGGCGAGGAGATCGCCCGGAACCTGCTCGACGTGGACCCGCCGGTGCCGATGGTCTACGAGTGGTTCACGCTGAACGGCGCGGCGCTCTCTTCCTCGTCGGGCAACGTCGTCACCGTCGCGGAGGTGCTGGAACTCCTCGAACCCGAGGTGTTCCGGTACTTCTTCGTGAAGAACCCCCGCAAGCAGCGGGACTTCAGCGTCGAGACGCTGGACCAGCTGGTCGACGAGTTCGACCGCCTCGAGCGGGTCTACTTCGGCGCGGTCGAGCCCCGGGACGAGACCGAAGCGGAGCTCGTCGAGCGGGCCTACCCGAAGGTGGTCGACTCGGTGCCCCAGCACCAGCCGATCCGGATTCCCTACACCTTCGCCGCGGTGCTCGGGATGACCGACGACCCGGAACTGCGGGAGACCATGGCCCGGCGGGAGGGGCACATTCCCGAGGACGCGACGCCGGAACAGGTCCACGCGGCGCTGACCCGCGTCGAGCAGGCCCGTGCCTGGGCCGAGCGGACCGACAACGAGTACAACTATCGACTGGCCGAGGCCCTGCCCGACGTGGACTTCGACGAGGCGACCGCCGCCGCGCTGGACGACCTGGCCGAGTTCGTCGCCGAGCACGACGACGGCGAGGAGATCCAGGGCGAGATCTACGAGGCGGCCAAGCGCCACGAGATCGAAGTGAGTGACTTCTTCGGCGCGGGCTATCGCCTCTTTCTCGACACGGACCAGGGCCCCCGCCTCGGCCCCTTCCTCGCGGCGCTGGACGAGGCGTTCGTCCTCGACCGACTGCGCCGGGAGGCCTGAGCGGCGGTCCTGCGACTGGCCGTCCCGCCCAGGGTTCCCGTGTGGCGTGTGCCGAACCAAACCCTCTTGACCGACAGGCCCCTCAGTTCGAGCGATGGCAGACCTGTTGTTGTGGGTACTCGCCGGGGTCCTCCTCTACACCCTGGCGATGATGGCGTTGCGGACCCAGGGGTGGCTCCCGAGTTACATCCGCGTGTCGGGGCCGATCACGACCGTCCACACCAAGCGCGGGCGGGCCTTCCTGAACTGGCTCGCCGCGCCGAGACGGTTCTGGCGCGCCTACGGCAACTTCGGCGTCGGGATCGCTCTGGTGACCATGGGCGCGATGCTGGTCGTCGTGTTGACGGCCGCGGCCGGAAGCATCCTCTCGCCCGAAGCGACACCCTCCGAAGTCCGCAACCCCCAGAACGTCCTCGTGATTCCTGGCGTCAACGAGTTCCTCCCGCTGTCGGCCGCCCCGGGTATCATCTTCGGCCTGCTGGTCGGCCTCGTCGTCCACGAGGGCGGCCACGGCCTGCTCTGCCGGGTCGAGAACATCGACATCGACTCGATGGGGCTTGCCTTCTTCGCCTTCATCCCCGTCGGGGCGTTCGTCGAACCCGACGAGGAGAGCCGGAACGAGGCCGATCGGGGCTCCCAGACCCGGATGTTCTCCGCGGGTGTGATGAACAACTTCGCGATCACCGTGATCGCGTTCGCCCTCCTCTTTGGCCCTATCGTCGGCTCCATCGCCGTCGCCGACGGCGCGCCGGTCGGCCAGTCACTGCCCGGCTCGACCGCCGAAGCGGCGGGCATCGAACGTGGCGACCTCATCACGGCCGTCAACGGGACCGCGATCGCCGAGCCCGGCGAACTGGAGACCGTCCTCCGGAACACCACCGGCCAACAGGTGGCGGTCGACCTCAACGGCGGTGACCGGACGATCCAGGTGACCAGGGAGCCGACGATCACGGCCGCGGTCCCGCAGGTCATCGACGGACGGGGGAACGAGAGCGGGATCAACTGGAGCGAGCGGACTCCGACCGACGTGGTCGCGGTCAACGGGACGGCGGTTAGCACCGAACGTGAGTTCGAACAGGCTGTCGCGAACCACACCGTCGCGACGGTCGAGACCGAGAACGGCACCGCGACGTTCCCGACCGGCGCGTTCGTCATTCAGGTCTTCGAGGACGGGCCGCTCGGGAACACCACGGCACCGACCGACCGGTACGTGATCGTCACCGAAATCGCCGGCGAGCGGGTGATCGACCCCGGCTCGCTGAGCGAGGCCCTGCGTGACGAGCAACCCGGCGAGACGGTCCCGGTCGAGACGTACGTCCTCCGGGACGGCGACTTCGAGCGGGACGTGTACAACGTCACGCTCGACCCGCACCCGAACGGACCGGGCGGGTTCGTCGGCGTCGCACCCGCCCGCGGCGTCAGCGGCCTGGTCGTCAACGACTTCGGGATCAAGACCTACCCCGCCGAGGACTTCCTGGGGCTCCTGCAGGGTGACTCGGAGGCCTTCGGCGGCCTGACCGACGGCTCGTGGCTCGGCCGCGTGTTCATGGTGTTGATCATGCCATTCATCGGCGTCCTCCAGTCCCAGATCCCCTACAACTTCGCCGGGTTCGTCCCCGAGATCGCCAACTTCTACACGGCGACCGGCCTGCTGGGTGGCCTGGGCAGCGGCGTCTTGATCGCAGCCAACCTGTTGTTCTGGACTGCCTGGGTCAACCTCCAGCTGGGGATGTTCAACCTCGTCCCGACATTCCCGCTGGACGGCGGGCACATCCTCCGGACCAGTTCGGAGGCGATCATCTCACGGCTCCCCGTCGACGGCGGCCGGCGGCTGACCACGACGGTCACCGTCTCGATCAGCCTCCTGATGCTGGCGGGCCTGTTCCTGATGATCTTCGGGCCACAGCTGTTCACGGGCTGACGGGGCCGTCGACTCCGGCGTCGCGGCCGTGTCCGTCCGAGAACGGAAACCTCCTTACGAAGCCGTCCTAACGGACGTGTATGACTCAGCGCGACCCGCCGCCGACGGAGGAGGGATGGTACGCACTGCACGACTTCCGAACCATCGACTGGGACGCCTGGCGCGAGGCCCCAGAACGCCGTCGTCAGCGGGCACTCGAGGAGGGCACCGAGTACCTCCAGTCCCACGCCGCGCTAGAGGACGTGGACGACCCCGGTGAGTTCGGCGGCGGCCACACCGCCGTGTTCACCGTCGTCGGCCACAAGGCCGACCTGATGATCGTCCATCTGCGACAGACGGTCGGCCACGTCGAAGCCGCCGAGCGCCGGTTCGAGCGGACGGAACTCGCCGCGTTCACCGAGCAGCCGACCTCGTACCTCTCCGTTACCGAGGCCTCGGGCTACACCGAGCGCGCCCGCGACTACTTCGAGGGCGAGGTCGACGACGACTCCGGGCTGGCTCAGTACATCCAGCAGCGGCTCCACCCCGAGATTCCCGACGCCGAGCACGTCTGTTTCTACCCGATGAGCAAGCGTCGCCAGCCCGAGCAGAACTGGTACGACCTGCCCTTCGACGAGCGGGCCGAACACATGGCCCGCCACGGCGACATCGGCCGGGGCTACGGCGGCAAGGTGAACCAGATGATCGCATCCAGCGTCGGTTTCGACGACTACGAGTGGGGCATCACGCTCTGGGCCGACGACCCCACCGACATCAAGGACCTGCTCAACGAGATGCGCTTCGACCCCTCCAGCTCGAAGTTCGCCGACTTTGGCCCCTTCTACTTCGGCAAACGATTCGAGCCCGTCGAGCTGGACGCCTACCTCGCCGGCGAGCCCGTCCCGACCGACGGCGACGCCGAGAGCGCCGCGAGCCACCACGGTGAGAGTCACGGTGACGCCGACGCTCAGCACGGCGGCGACGACCACGCCCACGGACAGACCGACGCCGACGATCACCCGCCAGCCGAGGAGAGCGCCGACAGCGAAGACGGCGACTCGGGGTCTTCTGGTGGCCGCCCCACGCCGGGCGACGCCGACCTCGACGAGGACGACGAACTCGAAGGCAAACTCGCCAACCTCGGACTGTTCCCCGGGCAGGACTACGACGAGGGAACCTACGGACTGGTCTTCTACTCCGAAGCCGACGCGAGCGACCTGGCCGACGACGTGGACGGCCTCCGGGGCAACTTCGAGCACTACGACACCCACGTCCTCACGACCGTTCGCGCCAACGAGGGTCGGGCGGCCATCGCCAGCGTCTGGCGGACCGAGAGCGCGGCCGACACCGCCGCGGGCTTCCTGAACGATCTGGACGGGATCGTCGAGGGCTATCGCGGCCCGCTCGGTGAGCAGGACGCCGACGAACCCGAGGCCGCCGGCACCGACGACGAGATCCGCGGCGAACTGGTCGAGGAAGACATCTACGCCGGCCAGCCCCGCGGCGAGGACGTGTTCGCCTTGGTCCTCTACTCCGAGGCCGACGCCGACACCCTCTTCGAGGAAGTCGACGGCCTCCGGGACAGTTTCGACCACTACGACAGCCACGTGAAGACCGCCGTCTACGACACCCGGGCCGAGGACAGCGACCGGTCGGCCGTCGTCTCCCTCTGGGAGACCGAGACGGCCGCCGAGAAGGCCGCCGGCTTCCTCTCGGACCTGCCCGAAGTCGTCGGCCGCGCCGGCGAGGGCGAGGGCTTCGGGACGATGGGCATGTTCTACACCGTCAAGCCCGACTACCGCGATGAGTTCACCGAGCGCTTCGATGCCGTGGGTGACCTGCTGGCCGACATGGAGGGCCACCGCGAGACGGCCCTGCTGGTCAACCGCGAGGACGCAAACGACATGTTCATCGCCAGCCAGTGGCGGGCCCAGGACGACGCCATGGAATTCTTCCGCTCCGAGGAGTTCTCCGAGACCGTCTCGTGGGGACAGGAAGTGCTGGCTGATCGGCCGCGGCACGTGTTCCTCGCCTAGCACCTTCTTACCTCGGGGGGTTCGCGGATCGAACCCCCCATCGTAAAAACGTGTGCCAAAAACGTCCCGGACGCTCGCTGCGCTCGCGTCCGGTGTCCTCGTGAGTGACCGCAGGGAACGAACGAGGGCTCGAAAGACACAGAGTGTCTTTCGGTGAACCGCGCGCCTCCGGCGCGCGGATGCTAGTTTCGGCAAGAAGTATGTGCAATAGCCGATGCACAGTGCCTGCCAACCTCCTGCTGTCGGTTCTGCCGGTTCGTGTTAATGTTCACGGAGCGCTGCTGAATACAGAGGGTGCATTCAGTACGCTGCATTCACTTTGTTGTGCAATAACCCGCAGTGACTACAGCTGCCCAGTGTCATTTCAACAGCCTCCACACGACTGAAGCCGTGGGCTCTCTCCTCGAATCTCTGTAAAACAGGGTTTCGCATCAACAGGGAAATGACAATCTCACACCGAGACACTTCTCAGGCGATACCGCCAAGGAGATTCCCGACGGTGTAGGCGACGAGGGCGGCAACCATGCCGACGACGAACATCTCGGCACCGTTCACGTACCACTGTCGTCGCGTTACCAGACTACGGCTCGCGCCGACAGCGAAAAAAGCGAGCCCAGTGAAAGCGATCGATAACTGAAAACTGGGGCTGAATTCGAGGATGTATGGAATCAGGGGAGCCCACCCGGCAATGACGAAGGCGAGAAACGTGACGAACGCCGTTCTGCCTGGTGACTTCCCATCGGTCGGCTCTTCTGGGGGGTCTGGATTATCACTACGAACGGAGCGCTGGTAATCGAGTTCTGACCGCCGACTGAGATAGTTGCTCATCCCCATCGAGAACCCGTCGGCGAAGAGATTCGCCGCCCCCAGGATGAGCACGATCGAGGGGTTCAGTGCGGCCCCGGCGACGCCCGAGACGACGGCAAACGTCGTGACGATTCCGTCGTTTGCGCCGTAGATGACTTCGGCGAGATATCGTCCGGATGATTCAACATCGTCGCCGAGGAGTCGTTCAATCATTCTCCCTCAGTACGTACGCCAGTTCTCGACTAATTATTCGTGGTCACTCGCGTCGGAAGTGGAAAGAACAACTTCCCGCTCTCAACCCCATGGCTAACCATGAGGGAACGCGTCCTCGTTCCATTCGATGGATCTCCCCTGTCTCAGCGTGCACTGGAGCGAGCCCTCACGAAGCACCCTGACGACCAGATTACCGTCCTCTACGTGATTGACCCGGTGCTTGCCGTGTACGAAGTGGAGATGAAGGGACTACCCGCAGCAAACACCTGGCATGACCGGATAACCGACTGGGCCGACGAGATCTGTGCTGAGGCAACGGAGTACGCTGGCGAACATGGCTGTGAAATCACGACAGCGACCGAAATCGGTCGACCTGCCCGTACCATCTTAGCGTACGCGGACGAATACGGAATCGACCACATCATCATGGGAAGCCATGGACGCGAGGGAGTGTCACGAGTCGTCCTCGGAAGTGTCGCAGAACGTGTACTGCGACAGGCACCGATCCCAGTAACTATCGTGCGGTAAGAATCATGGTGACAGTGATAAGTGACAGTTCCACGAAATTCTCACATTGTTGATTAAAACGATCTAGCCACTCCCTGCTGCATTCGCGCACTGTATTCACCGCCATGTGTTCTGACAACCTTCGTATACAACAATTCACCGTGTCCAATACTCAGAGGTTGAACTCATCAGGATGGGTCCGTATCTTTCGTCGTCTCATTGCAACTGTTTTGTCACGAACCATGGTAGAGAGTCAGGAGTTCGATCCCCACTGATTCCTCTTACTGAGTGAGTACGCCACGAAGAATCGACTTTCACTCCCAGGCAAAGATAAAATCGCCTGTATTACCACATCTGATACTGTGGCCGTGCAAATTTGTACTGTTACTGGCTATATTCGTGTGGATGCAAGCATCAGACTTCGACTTGGAGGGCGACCTGACATATGGGGCACAGCAGGGTGTGAACGTATTCAAGAACAATCGGATGGTGACGTTCAACGCTGGTGCCATTGGGCTCCTCCGGCAGCAGCTCATCGACTCGATGGGCACAGAGACAGCCCGAGAGCAACTCCTTCGATTTGGCTTTCAGTCCGGCTACGCCGACTTCTTGCAGATGCAGGCCAGCTACGACTGGGAGACCCCGGGTGACTTATTGGAGGTCGGTCCAGCACTCCACACTCAGGAGGGAATTGTCGCAGTTGAGCCGACCGAGATGGAGTACGATCGCGAGGCCGGCGAATTCTACTTCAACGGCACCTGGCACAACTCGTATGAGGCACAACAGCATCTCATACACAACGGCGAAAGCGACCACCCGGTCTGCTGGAGTCTCATGGGGTATGGCTCAGCGTGGTGTAGTGGGTTCATGGGGATTCCAGTTCTAGAGATGGAGTCACGATGTGTTGGCATGGGTGACGACGTTTGCGAGTGGGTCATCAAACCGCTCGATGAGTGGGGTGAAGAGGCTGATCCATATATCGACGCGCTTGAAGATTTCTACGAGGAGGTGTAAACATGGGAGAAAAACTCATGCAATACTACAGCCTGGTCGAGGAAGAAGAGGGTCTCAACGGCAAGATCGAACTGGCCAAAGAGACGAATCTCCCGGGAACAAAGGCATCGACAGCACCGGATTCAGAAGAAAACATCGAGTTGTTCCGAGACGCGCTTGAGGACATTCTAGGCGAGGAACCACCGCAACTGTAGATTACAATCACTCGTAATTTCCAGTTGGTGTGGGCAATCGACGTGATGACAGTACCTGATGAGTGTGGATTCTCATCAGGAGTGAATCTCCAACCCTCTCACCCGAACTGCCGCATTCGCGCGATCCATCCAGCACGCGGCCCTTGTCAGAGATCAGATTGGTCGCTGATCGGAACGGTACATCAGTCCTCTGTACTGAGCGCAGGCATCCGCGAGCGAAGCGAGCGCTTCACTGAAGCCGAACGGAGTGAGGCTTCAGCCTCTCTCGCCCACGTTTTTCGAGGTGAGGTTGCGCGCCGCTGACGCGCCACCCGACGATGAAAAAGGTGGGTTCGAAACACTCACCAGTCCCATCCGTCTTGATGCTGGTATGAGCGTGATTCGGCTCGTCTGGGCCACTGCGACGGGGCCGACGCCCACGGCCTCCTACGACGCGGCCCTGGCCGAGGCCAACGTCCACAACTTCAACCTCGTCACGGTCTCCTCCGTTATTCCGGCCGAAGCACGACTGGAGGCCGTCGGCGAGGCTCCGGATCTGGGTGCGGTCGGCGACGGGCTGACGGTCGTCCAGGGACGCCACACTGCGCCGCCGGACGAAGCGGGCGCGGCGGGTATCGGCTGGGCGCGCAGCGAGTCCGGGCGTGGCATCTTCTACGAGGCCGACGGCGAGAGTGATGCGGTCGTCCACGAGCGCATCGGGGACGGACTGGCGGCGGGCAAAGAACTCCGGGACTGGGCGTTCGTCGAAGAAGATTCGATCGTCGTCGAGGCCGACCCAGATCCCGACGAGTACACGACGGCGCTGGTGATCGCGGCCTACGGTGAGAGCCGGTCACTCCTGCGGTAGCCGGCGGATTTTTACGTGGGTCGCACCTATCAGGGGATCAATGTACGGGAACACTCCGTTCGCGGGTGCAGACGACGATGGTGCCGTCCCACGGCTCACGGCCGAGCAGCGTCGCCATCTGCGCCGCGATCTCGCCAACGTCGCCGCCCAGACCCGCGACCTCCTCCCCGACGAGTTCGCCGTCGGTCTCGAACTCGCCCAGGGTGCCAACGGTCCGCGCGCGACCGTCGCCGTCCAGCCGCCCGTCGGCTCCGCCGTCAGCGCGGGGTACACGCCCGAGGACGACGCCGACCTCCGCATCGCCGAGGACGAACAGACGGATCTGGCCCAGGGACTCGCGGCCAGTGCGGCACTCCAGATGAAACAGGCGATGGGGACCGACCACTCCCCGACGGCGCAGTGACTACTCCCACGACTGAAGTCGCGGGCTTCCCTCACTGAGGGTGAGGCCCACGTTGTCTGGGGAGTTCGCAGGTTCCATCTCGCCGTTGGTTCCAGTGAGTACGACCTGCGTTTCGGGCTGAGCCACAACAGCCCCCGCCGTCGATAGCGGGCTCCGAATGTCCTTACCGACGGCTCGTTGTCCGATGTTCAGCGCACCATTCTTGTCCGCGTTGTCGTCCAGTCCACAGTCGTGACACTCCAGTCGTCCCTGCACGTCACGCCTCGTGTTCTGGGACCCACAGCGCCAACACGTCACAGACGAATCGTATTCCGCCACTGGAGTGCACTCGCGCCCATCGAGGTGGGCTTTGTACGTCAAGAAGTTCGCCAGCTTCGCATACGGCATCTTGTGGGTCTTGTCGTTCACGTACCTGCCCTCGCCGGTGTCGAAGCGCAACCCCGTCATATCACCGAACACGATGACGGCGTTGCGCTCCCGTGCCCGGGCGATGAGGTCGTTCGCCACCTGATGCAACTTGTGTTCGACTGTCCGCGACTCTTTATCACCGAGACGCTCGATAACCTGCGCTCCCGACCGCACCTTCGCTTTCCCGATGGACTTGCGGAGTTGCTTGTAGTGTTCACGGACACGCCGAACTTCCGCGCCGTGGAACGTGGTGTCGCGGTCGGAGAGGAACGTGCTGACGGCGATCCATTTCGCGCCCATATCGACGGCCAGCACGTCGTCGTACTCGTCTGCGACGGCCACAGACCGCTTGCAGACGAGATGAACGTACCACTCGCCGTCCCGAGAGATAAGTTCCGAGTCACAGATATACTCGTCTTCGAGGAGATGTGTGTCCTTCTCGGGAACGTGGACGGGCACCCAGATGCTGTCTCCCTTCTCTTTCTCGGGATTGTAGACAGGGAGTTTGAACCACCACGACGAGAGAACCGTCGCCTCGTCGTGTTCGATGGTGATGCAATCGTTGCGGAGAACGACGGGTTGCTCGGTATCCTCTCGGGGATTCTTGTTCGACCGGACTTTCCCCGCCTGTTGCATGGTCGCGGAGTAGGGGTTCGCGTCGTCACCGTGCACGGCGTCTTGGAACGCACCGTACTCACGCTCGACGAGGCGAGCCTTCCGCCCGGTGAGCGAGTGGAGTTTGACCCGAACCGTGGTGGTGACCTCGCGATGCATCGTATCGCCCGGTCTGTGTTTTGTGTGACGAGTGCTACCTGTATATTAGGTTGCCAACCGGAGTGAAAGTGGTTGCAGGACAGTTGTCGGATTCGTCCCACGACTGAAGTTATGGGCCTTCTCCTTTACCTTCTGTAACTACTGGCTTCCTTCTGTCGCGTTCGGCGTCTCGGTCGCTGTACTTTCGACCGGCGGGCGATAGAACAGCGCGTAGCCGACGACGGCACTACTCGGCAGGCTCCCGACGGCCAGCGCCACCGACAGCGGGACGCCGAGTAACACGCCCAGCACCGCCGCCAGCGCCACTGGCCCGGGAATCGCGGACAACACGAGATCGGGTCGTGACACCGATCCGAGCGGGTGCTCCGAGATAGTTGCCTCCACCAAACACAATCCGACTCCCGCTAATTAAATATTATTACTCCCGCAACGGCCCGCCGGGGCGGGGCTACTTCCCCCAGAAGGGGTCCCGATTCCGCTGCTTTTCGAGGTACTGGTTGAGCGCTTCGCGTTCGTCCCCGGGAATCTCGTCGGTCAGTTCCTGTTCGAGGATCTTGGCGTGTTTCTCGGGGAGGTAGATCCAGAGTTCGTCGCCCTCCTCGATGTCGCGGCCGACGGTGGGGCCGTCGATGGAGACGGCGACCTGATCGCCCATGCGGGCCTCGTCGATGTCCTCGCCGGCGTCTTGGATGGACTTGAGCTTGCCGACGCGCTCGAACTGGCCGTCCTCGAACTTCGCCACGTTCGAGTTGCGGGCGACGGTGCCGGTCAGCACCTCGACGCCGACGACGGCGGGGTCGTTCTGCCGGAACGTGTGGTCGTTGAGGATCTGGAAGCGCGCCGGTCGGGTGATGTTTTCGAGTACCTGGGTCTGCTGGGCCCGTTCCATCTCCTCGACGTACTCCTCGTACTCCTCGACGAGGCGGTAGATCACGTCGTGTTCGAAGATGCGGACGCCCTCCTGCTCGGCCAGCCGGCGGGCGTCGTCCAGCACGTCGACGGAGAAAGCCAAGAGGACTTCGTGTTTCTCCTCGTCGGCGGTCTCGGCGACCCGGACGTCCCGGGGCGCTACGTCACCGACCTCCGCGCGGACGATCGGGATGTCGACCTCGTCGAGGGTGCTGGCGATGGCCTCCAGGCTCCCGAGGGTGTCGGCCTTGACCACGACACCCTGTTCTTCGGTGGTGACCTCGATCTCGGCCAGTTCCTCTTCGACGTCCGCGATGACCGCGCCGCGATCGCGGTTCCGGACGACCCGGATCGGCGCGCCGGCCATCGCGTCGTCCAGGTCGGGCGCGGCGATCTTGACCCCCGCGGCGGCCGACACTTCGGGTACTTTCTCGAAGGCCTTCTCGGTGCGGATCTCCTCCAGCGGTTTGGGCTGGAGCAGTGCGCGAACGTCGGTCGTGATGGGGGCTTCGAGGCCGCCGACGACGATCTCGTCGTCCTCCCGGATGGTGCCGTCGTAGAGGACGGCGTCGACGGTCGTCCCGAACCCGCGGGCCTCCTTGACCTCCAGTACGGTGCCGGCACCGGGGCCCGCCACGTCGATCTGCATCTCGTCTTTCATGTACCGCTGGGAGAGGCCCATCAGTACCGTGAGGAGGTCGGGGACGCCTTCGCCGGTCATCGCGGAGACCGGGACGACACCGACGTTGTTCTGGAAGTTCTGGACGCGCCAGTACATGTCGGCGGCGAAGCCGTGATCGGAGAGTTCGCCGATGATGCCGTAGAGGCGTTCGTTCAGGTCGCCCTGGACGCGCTCGGACTGCTGTTCCATACTCTCCTGGATCGGGACGCCCTCGTTGGGGTTCCAGCCGGGGACGGTGTCGACCTTGTTGGCGGCGACGATGAAGGGGGTCTGGGTCCGTTTGAGGATGTCGACGGCCTCCTCGGTCTGGGGCTGGAAGCCGTCGTTCACGTCGACGACGAGGACGGCGATGTCGGCCAGCGCGCCACCGCGGGAGCGCAGCGTCGAGAAGGAGTGGTGGCCGGGCGTGTCGATGTACAGCAGGCCGGGCAGGTCGAAGTCGGTGGGGTCGACGAGTTCGCCGGCCATCTCCGAGATGGTCGAGAGCGGGACGGCCGTCGCGCCGATGTGCTGGGTGATCGCCCCGGCTTCACCCTCACTTACCGCGGAGCCGCGAATCTTGTCAAGTAGCGTGGTCTTTCCGTGGTCGACGTGGCCGAGGACCGCGACGATGGGGGTCCGGAGCGTGGACTCCCCGTCGGCGTCGGCGTCGGCTTCTGTAGAGTCAGACATTGGCACATCACCCTGGAGAATCCGTACGCGATACCAACCGGCCAGCCCATTTAACTTTCTCCATTTCCGTCCTCCTCGTCGACGCGGAACCCGCAGTTTGCCGGCGTCAGACCCGCGTCACACGTCCCCGTGGCGTTTATGTGAGTGGAATACACTACGGCGTGTATGGCAGAGATACTCGCGGAGAATCTCTCGGGGAAGGCCGTCATGGGTTCTGACGGCAAAGAACTGGGAATGCTGTACAACATCACGATGGACGCCAAATCGGGCCGGCTGGAGAACCTCGTCGTCGAACCCGACGAGATGCTCCGGGAGTCCGAGTTCCCCACCGACGAGCGCGGCCGTCTGCTGGTTCCGGTCCCCCGTGTCCAGGCCGTCAAGGACCACATGATCGTCGACCGATAACTCGTACTCTTTTCGATGTACATTCTCGACTCGTCGGCGTTTATCAACGAGTATCACACCCAGGAGCGCAAGGCGTCGATTCCGATGGTCCGCGAGGAGCTCGAAGACGAGAGCGCCTATCGGTTCGACGCGCTGGAGGGCTCGGGTATGCACCTCCACATCCCCGAAGAGGAGACCGTCGAGCGGATCGAGCGGGCCGCCCGCGAGACCGGCGACTTCGACGAACTCTCACGGACGGACATCCGGCTGGTGGCCGCCGCCTTCGAACTCGACGGGCACCTCGTCACCGACGACTACGCGATGCAGAACGTCGCGGAGAAACTCGACGTGGCCGTCGAAGTCATCGCCCGCGAGGGGATCACCGAGCAACGCGACTGGCGGTTCCAGTGTAGCGGCTGTGGCCGCGAATTCGACGACGACCACGACCGCTGTCCCGTCTGCGGGAGCGATCTCACCCGGAAGAACCCGGCCTAGTGCCGGTTTCGCGTCCGGTGGGCCTCGTCCAACCCCAGGTCGATCAACTGGGTGAGTACTTCCTCCTCGGTGAGGTCGTACTCCCGGGCCAGCGACTCGACCTCGCTCGCGAGATCGTCGTCACAGACCACGGTGAAACGGGTTGGCATACCACGCGTATTTGTCACGGGTCTGTATAAAGTCCCGTCAGACGATCGTCTCACGCCCGGTCGGTCCGTTTCTCTTTCTCTGCCGCGGAAACTACGTGACGGCGTCGACTCAGGCTGCGGGAATTTGCCCGGTCGCCTGGAAGTAGACCGCGAGGAACTGGAGGGCGTTGAACGCGCCGTGGACGAGGATGGGGACGACGAGGTTCTCGGTGCGGTAGTAGACGTAGCCCAGGAGCAAGGAGAGAAAGAAGATCACCGTGAGCGTGGTCAGCGTCGCCAGCGGGTTGGCGTTCTGGTACTGGCTGAAGTGGACGGCCGCGAACACCGCGGCGCCCAGCACCACGGCCGACCGCTCGGTGAACCACTCGTAGAGGTACTTTTGCACCACGTTGCGGTAGGCAAGTTCCTCGACGGGCGCGATGACGAGGATGGACAGGGCGACGAGGGACAGCGCCAGCGTCGGGTTCTCCATCGCCTGCTGTTGGATCCGGGATTCAGACGAGGGGAGTCCGAGTTGCTGGATGAGGGTCGTGACCGTCCCGAGCAAGAGCAAGAGGCAAAATAGACCACCGGCCGCGACGAGCAAATCACGCGCCGACGGGACGGACACGTCGACGTAGTCGAACGACAGGCGGCGACCGCGCAGGTACAGGACGACGAAGCCGACCGACCCGAGGTAGCCGATCGTCGTCACGACGCTGTACTCAAGCGCCGTGTCGGGCGGGTACAGCGGCAGGGCGAACAACTGGCCGACGAACAGGCCGATGAAAGCCCCGCCGCCGATGGCGAGCGCGACTGTGAATCCCTTGACGCGCCCCCAGAAGGCGTCGTCGGCGATGGCATCGTAGTCGGCGACGGCGACGGCGGCTGCGCCCAGCCCGGCCAGTGCCGCAACGGGGAGGCCGATTCCCACCGCTGGGACGACGTCGGTGCCGATGGCCGGGCGCATCAGCTGGTAGAGCGCGTAGCCAAACAGCGAGAGCGAGAGCACGCCGGCGACGGGCGCACCGAGCCGGCGGTCGACGGTTCCGTGGCGGCGCAGGCTGAACACCAGCGCCGCGCCGGCCCCGAGGACGAGGCCGACGACGCTCCCGTCGACCCCGGGGACCGCGACCACTGGCGTCCCGCCGGTCCAGGGGAGGACGCTCGCCGCCAGTGCGATCCCGGCCAGCACCAGCCCCGTCGTCGGTGCCGCGGTCGTCCGCGGCCCGCGACCGTCGACTGCATCAACTGCTGCCATTGACCCTCACCACGGCGGCGGGCGGTTTAGGGACTGTGTTTCGGTGCGCCCCACTCACTCGACGACGAGTTCGGTCTTGTCCGCGACCGCCTCGGCCTCCGCGAACTCGCCGCCGCCCAGCAGGCCCCGCGCCGCTCGCTTGCCCCACTCGACGGCCGGCTGGTCGAACGTCGAGACGTTCGCCAGTTCCCCGTACAGCACGCAGGCGGCCTCCATCGTGTACAGCAACTCGCCGACGCCCTCGGCGTCCAGGCGCTCGATCTCGACGCGAACCGAGGGCCGGTTCGCGGCCGCGAGGCTGGCCTCGGTCGCCTCGAACTCCGCGTCCAGCAGGTCGCCGAGCGTCGAGCCGCCCAGATACGACAGCCCGTCGATGTCGGTCTCGGGAATCTCGCGGTCGGACCGCTCGCGCGGGCGCACCATCGTCACGAGTTTGTCCCGCGGCCCAGCCCGGTAGAGCTGGAGCTGGGAGTGCTGGTCGGTCGCGCCGAGCGCCCGCGCGGGCGTCTGCCCCAGCCCGTCTTTCCCCAGACTCTCGGCCCACAGTTGCGCGAACCACTCCGCGAAAAACTCCAGGCGCTCGGCGTAGGGGACGACGGCGTTGATGCGGGCCCCGCGCTGGGCCAGTGCGTAGCTCACCGCCCCGTATGCGTACGCCGGCGAGTCGAACAGCGAGGGCGACAGGGAGTCGGCGGCCCGCTGGCCTCCGGTCAGCAGACCCTCGACGTCGTGGCCCTGGATCGCCGCGGGCACCAGGCCGACCGCCGAGAGCGCCGAGAAGCGCCCCGGGACGCCCGTCGGCACGTCCAGCGCGGGCATGCCGTGGCGGTCGGCCAGCTCTCGGAGCGGCCCCGCCTCGCCCGTGGTGACGACGGTCCGCTCGGTCCAGTCGACGCCCGCCGCCTCCATCGCCTCGCGCACGACGAGGAAGTTCGACAGCGTCTCGGCGGTGGTGCCCGACCGCGAGACGACGTTGACCGCGGTGCGGTCGAGGGGCACCTCCGACAGAATCTCGCGGACGTGGGCGGGATCGACGTTGTCCAGGACGTACAGCGGCGGGGCGTCGGCGGACTCGCCCTGACTGTCCAGTCCACCCAGCGCCTCGGAGATGGTCGCCGCGCCGAGCGCGCTCCCGCCGATGCCGACCGTCAGGATGGCCTCGGCGTCGGCCAGCGGTTCGACAGCCGACTCGACGGCGGCGGCGTCGGTCCGCTCGGGCAGGTTCAGCGCGACGTAGCCGAACTCGCCGTCTTCCCGGCCCGTCGCGATGCGGTCGTGTGCCCGTGCCACGTCCTCGTCGAGGCGATCCAGCGCGTCGCGGCTGACCCCCGGCTCGGCCTCGGCCGCGAGCGCGTTGCCGATGTCCACTTGCATGGTCGTCCGTCCACACCGGGCGCGCAAAACGCTACTGTTTGCTCCGACGGGGGTGGAATCGCGTGGCTTTTCGGGCCTGGACGCCTACCCGTGTGTAATGACCGGCGAATCCGTCGACGAACGGACGAACCCGGAGGACGCCCCGACCGTCGAGGGCGGTTCCGAGCACGTCGAGACCGAGTCGGACACTGAGGAGCGCTCCTACGGCGGTCTCTTCGGTTCTTACCCCTACGCCTTCCGGCGGAGCGACTCGCTTCTGTTCAAGTCCTACGCCGTCATCGGCGGCCTGCTGGCGCTGTTGATCGCGCTCATGTTCACCTTCGGGCTGGTCGGCGTGATCGCCAGCACGACCGGGACCGCCGGCGGCGTGTTCTCTTTCTCGCGGGCCTTCTTCATTTTCGTCGGGTTGCTCGTCGTCTTCCCCCTGCTGGCCCCGGTCCTCTCGGTCGCGCGACGGCACCGCCGGATCGGCTCGAACGCCCGCTACGACGCCGCCATCGCGTCGGCCGGCTACCTGTTCCTGCTGACCCTGTATCTCGCCCTGCTGATCTCGACGCCGCCGGAACAGCAACAGCCCGTCTCCGGAGCGTACGCCCCGCTCGTCGAACTCTTCTACGCCCTGCCCGCCATCGTCGGACTGGTGCCGCCCATCATCGGCGCGGCCGCGATCTACGCCGCCCACCGGCTGACGAGATGAATTCGTCATCCGAGCCCCGTCTCGCTCCGCTCGACAGGACACCGGCTGACGCGATGAATTCGTCATCCGAGCCCCGTCTCGCTCCGCTCGACAGGACACCGGCTGACGCGATGAATTCGTCATCCGAGCCCCGTCTCGCTCCGCTCGACAGGACACCGGCTGACGCGATGAACTCGTCATCCGAGCCCCGTCTCGCTCCGCTCGACAGGACACCGGCTGACGCGATGAACTCGTCATCCGAGCCCCGTCTCGCTCCGCTCGACAGGACACCGGCTGACGCGATGAACTCGAAACGCCGAAACCGTCCGGCGTACAAGCGACGCCCATGAAAGACGCCACGTTCCTCGTCACGGCCGCCGACGACGAGTCGGCGGTCCTCCAGGACGTGACCGACAGCCAGGTCCACACCCTGAGTACCAACCCCGGCGTCGAGGTCGGCGAGACCGTCGTCGCCACCATCGAACCCGAACCGCCGATGGAGGTCGTCTGGCAGGTCGTCGAGATCACCGACCAGCGGACGATCCCCGTCGAGCGGAGTCCGGAGCCACCGACCCAGCAGACCAGGGAGATCGCCGCCGACCAACCCGTCGGGGAGATCACCCGCCAGGAACGCGCCGGCGAGGGCGAACTCCACGTCATCACCGTCCCCGACGGCGAGGCCGACGACGCGGCCGAAGACGTTCTCGACGACGCGGAGACGCTGGCACGCGCGGCACGGCTGGGCGTCGACCGCGTTGAGATCCGCGCCGACGGCCAGGCGCTCAGCGTCCGCTATCTGCCCTGATCGGGGTCCTCGACACCCGGTAGCGGTCCCACCGGTCGTGTCCGTCCGCTGGAACTCTTCCCGTACTTAAATATTGCCGGACTCTGACGGCTCTACTCTTATGCAGGTGGATCTAACAGTGGCAAGTGAGCCCGGGAAGGGGGCGTAGGGGGTAGTAGAGAACGTGTCCGTTTCACCGTACGCGCTAGCGCTCGGCGTGCCCGTGGTACTCGCAGCGGCGTTTCTCGTCGAGACGTGGCGTCGCTGCAGCGGGCCGGGCGTCAGAGCCCTGCGACTCCTCCTGTGTTCGATCGCGCTGTGGGCCGGCGGGAGTGCGCTCGCGCTCCTGGCACCTGACAGGGCGGCCTGGATCACGTTCGAGCAGGTCGCCTGGATCGGTCGGATCGGTGTCCCGGTCGCCTGGGCCCTGTTCGCGCTGCAGTACACGGGGTACGGCGACCGGGTCACGCGCCGGTCGGTCGTGCTCTTGGCCCTGCCGGCGGCCGTCATGCTCGCGCTGGTCTGGACCAACCCGCTCCACGAACTGGTCTGGTCCGAGGTCCGAATGGTGTACACACAGGGTGTCGCCGTCGGCGTCCAGGCCCTGGGGCCGGCGTTCTGGGCGTTCCTCGCGTACGCGTACACACTCGTATTGGCCGGGATCGTCCTCGTCATGCGACTGGTGTTCACCGCCGATCACCTGTTCGTGGACCAGGGAGTGGCCCTCCTGCTCGGCGTCTCCGCACCGCTTTTCGCCAACGTCGCCAGCGTCACCGGCGCCGTCCCGATCACCGGGGTGGACATGACGCCGTACATGTTCACGATCAGTGGCATCACGTACGGCTACGCGTTCTACCGGTCGGACCTGTTGGATCGTGTCCCGGCGACCCGACAGATCGGCCGGACCGCCGTCGTCCGGAACATGCGTGACGGCGTCATCGTCGTCGACGAAGACGACGTCGTCGTCGACGTGAACCCGCTCGCTCAACAGCAGTTCGGCCTCGCGAAAGACGAGGTGGTGGGCCGCCCGGTCCGGGCCGTCTTCGACGATCCGGAGTTCCAGTTGCCGGTCGGCGAGGGGACCGTCGTCTGGTCGGCGCGTGGCCCCTTCGAGTACGAGGTGAAGGTCTCGAAACTGACCGATCAGCACGGCCACCAGCTCGGTCGGATTCTGGTCCTGCGGGACATCACCGACCGGACCAACCGCCGCCAGCAGTTGCAGGTGCTCAACCGCGTCCTCCGGCACAACTTCCGCAACGACATGAACGTCATCGACGTGTGTGCGACCCAGCTGGTCGACCGCCTCGACGGGGAGGACGCGGAACTGGCCGACCGCGTCCGGTCGGTCGCCTGTGATCTGAGCGAGACCGGCACCAAGGCCCGCGAGATCGAGCGGATCATGTCCCGCCGGCACAACGATCCCCAGCCGATCGACCTCCCGTCGCTGGTGACCCGGCAACTCGATACGCTCCGCCACGAGTACCCCGCGGCCGAGATCGAGGCCGACCTGCCCGACACGCTGGAGATCAGCTCGACCGGCATCCTCGAATCGGTCCTGCAGAACGTCCTGGAGAACGCCGTGGTTCACAACGACAGCCAGCAGCCCCACGTCTGGGTCCGGATCGAGGCCGACGACGGCCGGGTCGAAATCTCCGTGGCCGACGACGGCCCCGGCATCCCGCGGCAGGAACGGGAGGTGCTGACCAAGGGCACCGAGACACCGCTGGAACACGGGAGCGGCCTCGGGCTCTGGTTGGTCAACTGGGGCGTGACGATGCTCGGCGGGGACATCGAGTTCCGCGACCGGGTGGCCTTCGGCCAGGACGACGACGTGAGCGGGAGCGTCGTCACCATCACCATCCCCCGCCAGGGGCCGACGATCCACACCGCGTCGGGCCGACCGCCGGTCGACGCTGACTGACTCGCTGCGTTCGCCGACCCAACCGCTCGACGACCCGCTCGACAGCCATCGCTGTCCGTCCGTCGGAGTGGGAACGACAGCCGAGATAAGAAGGCTTATTCAGGGCTGTTGCACACGGTGGCGTATGGTGGAGTTCGAGGTACCGGGAGTCGGAAACGGGGGATGGTCCGGATGAGCGCGATGACCGACCTCCCGGACCGGTTCCCCGATATCGACTACACGCGGTACACGAACAGGCAACTCGCGGCGGTGCCGCTCGCCGTCCTCGCGGTCGCGCTGGCGATCCTCGCCGCCTGGTACGTCATGACCGGCACACCGGTGGCACTCGGGATCGAGTTTACCGGCGGGACCGAGGTACAGATACAGACCAGCGCCTCCCAGAGCGAAATCCAGCAGAGTCTCAGTGGCCTCGATCCGACGATCCAGCCAGTGCAGGTCAGCCAGGGGACCCAGGAGTACGTCGTCACGACTCAGCAGACCGACGGCGTGCGCCAGGCGATCGAGAGCCAGGGGTACGAGATCGCCTCGTTCAGCGAGACGTCTGCCAGTTTCGGGACCGACTCGGTGCGACTCACGCTGATCGGGTTGGGGATCGCCTTCGTCGGGATGAGCCTGCTGATCTTCCTGCTGTTCCGGTCGTTCGTCCCGTCGATCGCCATCGTCATCTCGGCGTTCTCCGACATCGTCATCCCGCTCGCGCTGATGAACGTCCTCGGACTGAAACTCTCGCTGGGGACCGTCGCCGCCCTGTTGATGCTGATCGGTTACAGCGTCGACTCCGACGTACTGTTGAACAATCACATCCTGCGGCGTCGCGGGGAGTTCTACGAGTCGGCCTACCGGGCGATGCGGACCGGGGTGACGATGACGCTGACCTCGATCGCGGCGATGACGGTCATGTCGGCCGCCGCGTTCCTGCTCGCGATCCCGCTGCTGCCCCAGATCGGCCTCGTCCTCGTGATGGGGCTGTCCGCGGACCTGATGAACACGTACATGCTCAACCTCAGCCTGCTACGCTGGTACAAGTACGAGGGGGTTTCACGATGACGGAGGGCGACCGATGAACCTTCGAGAGAACTGGCGAATCGTCTTACTCGTCATCTTCACGATCGCGAGCGCCGGTATCCTGTTCGGCCCCTTCGTGGCCGCACAGGCCGGCGGTGGCGACGCCGGACCGGTCAGCCTCGACTACGGGCTACAACTCTCCGGCGGCACGCAGATCCGCGCGCCGCTGGTCGGCATGACCGCCGACGACGTCGAGTTCACACAGGACACGAACTTCCCGGAGAAGCGCCGGGCGATCGCCGAGGATCTCGGCCTCGAACCGAGCGAGGTCCGGCTGAGTGCCGGTGGCCGACAGGCCCAGAGCCAGGCGCAGGCTCAGAGCGGGAACACGATCGAGGTGTTCTCGAAGAACGTCACCCGGGCGGAGTTCGCCACTACCCTCCAGAACAACGGGTTCGACGTGTCACAGGATCAGATCCGGAACGGCGTCACGGCCCAGACCCGGGAGACGGTCGTCAACGTCCTCTCGGACAAGATCAACGAGGGCGGTATCTCCGGCGGGAACGTCAAGACCGCCGCGGCCGGTAACGAGTACTTCGTCGTCGTCGAGGTGCCAAACGCCGGCGAACAGGAGGTCAAAGACCTGATTTCCGGGACGGGTCGCGTCCAGATCGTCGCCCGCTACCCCGTCCGGGAGAACGGGACCACGACCTACCGCGAGACGCCACTGCTGAACAACAGCGACTTCACGGACATCGGGGCGGCCCAGCAGGCCGACCCCCAGAGCGGGATCAACCAGCCCCACGTCCCGGTGTCGATCCGGCAGGACGGCTCGGCCGAGCGATACTCCCAGTCGCTCCAGGACTTCGGCTTCACCCGCGAAGGGATCGGGAGCTGTCCGCCCAACGCGGACCGGAACCCGGACAACGCGAGCGGGTACTGTCTGTACACCGTCCAGAACGGTCGGGTCGTCTACGCGGCCTCGATGGGCCAGCAACTCGCCCAGTCGATGAACGGCGGTGACTTCGCCAACAGTCCCTCGTTCGTGATGACGACGACGAACATCAGCGAGGCCCAGCAGCTGGCGGTCAACCTCCGTGCGGGGTCGATCCCGACGGAGCTGAACTTCACCGCGGGCACCACCTACACGCTCTTGCCCTCGGTCGCCGAGCGGTTCAAGTTGTTCTCGCTGATCGCGGGCCTCGTCGCCTACCTCGCAGTCAGTGGCGTCGTGTTCCTGCGATACGGCAGTCCACGGGTCGCCGTGCCGATGTTGGCGACGGCCGCCGCCGAGGTGTTCCTGCTCCTCGGGTTCGCCTCCGTCATCGGGCTGGCGCTGGACCTCTCACACATCGCCGGGTTCATCGCGGTGATCGGGACGGGGGTGGACGACCTGATCATCATCGCCGACGAGATCCTCCAGGAGGGGAAAGTCGCCACCGGCAAGGTGTTCCAGAGCCGCTTCAAGAAGGCGTTCTGGGTCATCGGCGCCGCCGCGGCGACGACCATCCTCGCGATGAGTCCGCTGACGGTGCTGTCCCTCGGTGACCTCACCGGGTTCGCCATCGTCACCATCGTCGGGGTCCTCCTGGGCGTGCTGGTCACCCGCCCGGCCTACGGTGACATCCTCCGGAACCTGATGCTCTCCGAGGAAGAACGGGAACGCTACACCGAACAGTAGCGGTCTCGGACTCGTCGCTCGTCGCCGGTACTTTCACGCGTTGAAAACGCTCCTGCCCTTTTGTAGTGGTGTAGCCCGTAGCTTCGGGTGCAGTCACCCTACATTGCGGTGCACTGTCGATTCCCCCAACACCCCCCATTCCCACCCCACCCACAATCTGTCCCCCCTCTTTCCTCTCGTTCGGTGATCGGCGAGCGACCGCCACGTGGCCTCAGAACTCGGAGAGTGCCGACTGTTCGGCGGCCGCCAGCACGTCTTGGCTCGTCGACCACGAGCGTCGCGCGCACGGCGGGAGGTCGCCGTGCTCGGCCACGTACTCCCGGAGGAAGGCTCTGGTTGCGGGGTCGCTCGGGTACCCACTCCCCACGTCGGTGTCGGGGTACTCGGCCGCCAGGTCCGTGACGTGTGCATCCCGGGCGACCTTCGCGAGGACGCTCGCGGCGCCGACCAGCGCGTAGGTCTCGTCGGCTCCGTGTTCGGCGGTGATCGACACGTCGGCCCCGATGCGGTCGGCGACGCGACGGCCGAAGCGCTCGGCGTCCGTGTCACCGGCGTCCACGAGCCCGCCGTCGCCGTCGCGGGCCACGTCGTCGAGGGCCTCGGCCTGTGCGGCGACGGTCAGCGTGTTCATGTCCGTCTCCGGATCGTCGATTCGCGCCGGGGGGACCTCCGCGACGGTGATCTCGACTCGCTCGTCCGCACGCAACTGCGCGGCCAGGTCTCCGCGCCGGCCCGGTTGGAGGTTCTTCGAGTCGTCGATCCCGGCCGGGAGCACGGCCGGATCGGCCCGGACGGCCGCCGCGAACATCGATCCGAGGACCGGTCCCTTGCCGGCCTCGTCGACGCCGAACTGCATGGCTCTCCGATCGGGTGACGCCGACAAAAAGCAGTGGGTTCCGTCTCAGTCGTCCAGTTCGGCCTGCCCCAACTCGGGTTCGTCGAGTTCCGGCTCCTCGATCTCGTGCTCGCCGATCTCCGGCTCCTCGATGTCGACGTCCGGCGGCTCCTCGTCGTCGGCCTCGGCCTCACGGACCGCTTCGCGCCAGTCGATGTACTCGTCCATACTGTGGCACATAATCACACACCACTAAAGAGAAGGGACTGGTCGTCCCTAAGGGTTGTGGCGGGTTCACTCGGTGTCACCGTCCCGGAAGAACTCCGGGCGGGCGAACGGTTCGTCCTCGCCTTCCACGTCGATCACGTCGAGAGCGGTGACGACGGCCCCCGTCTCCAGGACGCCGGCGAGGCTGGGTTCGGTACGACCCTCGTCGCCACTGACGAGTTCCTTGACGTAGAGGCCGCCCTCGCCGTTGACTTCCAGTTCGGCCGCGGTGTCGCTCTCCAGCGTCCCGTCGATGTCGTACACCTTGCGGGTTCGGGTCACGTCCGCGCGGCGGTGGGTGACTCGCTGGGGGGTGTCCTGGTAGATGGTCGCGCCGTCGAGTTCGGCGAGGGCGTCCGCGAAGTCGTCTTCGGTGACCGGGTCGTCGAAGGCCACGTCCATCCGGTAGGTCTTGTTCGCGTCGAGTTCCTTGACGCGCTCGACCATGTCGTGGGTGGCCAGCCGGAGTCCCTCGACTTCGACCTTCCCGTCGGCGAACTCGCCGATTTCGGCTTCCAGTTCGGCGGGGTCGACGTCGCGCGTCCGTGGCTCCTTGATCTCGATGACGAACGGACGACCCGACTCGAGCATCAGCGCGTCCACGTCCTCGCGGCCTGCGCCGTGGAACACGGCCTCTTCGCCGTCCATCGCGTCCAGCACGACGGGTGCGGTGAGTTGCTCGACGCTCTCGTCGTAGCGGTAGCCCGATCCGCCACACCCGTCACAGGTGTCGCCCCGCTTCAGCCCCGTCCCACCGCAGTCGTTACAGGGCCACTTCGTCTGGGGGATGTCACGCTTTAGTTTGCGGTAGCGACCGTAGACGAACGCGGAGTTGACCTGCACGTCGAGTTCGTCGGTCGCGAGGTCCAGCAGGACCAGCACGTCCGGTCGCTGGAAGTCGACCTCGGCGTCGGTCTCGGCACCCAGTCGTTTGCCCACCTCGCGGTTGAGTTCGGTCTTGAGCTGTTCGCCGGCGTCCGGGTCCAGCCCGACTTCCTCCCGGAGGAGGCGGTCGTTCTCCTCCAGCAAGGGCGGGACCTTCGTCCCGGTCTGGTAGGTGGCGAAATCGTAGGGGCCCAGCGCGTGGACCGCCCGTTCGGCCCACTCCTCGTAGCGGTCGCTCTCCGCCTCACAGACCCAGCAGGGCTCGTCGGGTTCGAGGTCGCCGACCGGTTCGTCGTCTTCGAGGGCGGCGGCCACACGCAGCGACCGACCGCGCTCGCGGTTGGTCAGTCCGAAGCTCCGGTCGGCCACCAGCCGCCCGAGACAGGCGTCACAGAGCGGACCCGAATCGAGAGCCCGCCGGGCGGTCGAAAGCACTGTCATTGTGAGTTGGAGGTGGGGCGCGCCTAACTCCCTTTCCTTTGTACTCGACAGGACTTTGCCGCCGCGGACCGCCCGTCCGGACGGATGTCGGGGGGCTGTACGATCCGCGCGTACGAACCGCGTGACTACGACCGCGCCAGCACCGTCCACACCGCCGCACTCCGGGCCAGTCCGGTTCCGTACCGGGAGGGCGGCCCACCCGACAGCGAGTTCGAGACGACCGTCGACGCGGCGACCGACGGCGACGCCTGCCTGCTCGTCGGCCTCGTCGACGGCACCCTCGTAGCCCTCGGCGGACTGAAACCTCGCGACGCCTCGTCGGGCGTCGTCACCGCCATGCGCGTCCACCCCGACCACCAGGGTGAGGGGTACGGGGCGGCGATCCTCGACGCGCTGGAGCGGGAGGGACGGGAGCGCGACCACGAGACGCTCGTCCGCTACACCGACGCGCGCCGCGAGGCCGCCCGTGGCCTCTACGAGCGTCACGACTGGACCCGGGTCGACAGCGCGAGCTACGGCCCGAACGCCGAGGTCGTGCGGTATCGAAAGCGGTTCCGGGCCGAGTGAACCGCGAGACTGCGGGCCGACCGATCAGGAACGGAGCGTCGTCTTCAGGTTGTACGGTTTCTCGCCGGTGAGCCACTCGTAGGTGAGTTCCATGCTGGTGAGGCTCGCCCGGACGCCGTCGTGGTCGGTGCGCAGGAGGACGTTCTCTGCCCCCTCCAGAGCGGGGCTGTCCTCGCAGTTCCAGAACAGCGGGTCGTCGGTCCCGCGAACGGTGTAGTAGTCCACGTCGCCGGGCGTCTCGTTCTCGTTGAGCGCCGCGAGCGGGTGGCCGTCGACGGACTCGTAGTCCCGGCGCAGAAAGTCGCTCATCTTGTAGGTCCCGCCGGTGAGGCCGGCGGAGGCGGCGTAGGAGTTCAGGACCGACCCGTGGTTCGCGCCGGCCATGAACACGCAGGTGTCGATCCAGTCGTAGCGATCCTCCCGGAGGAGCCAGTATCGGGCACCGGTCACGCCCAGGCTGTGGGCGACGATCGAGACCTCGTCGCTGCCGGTGTACGCCCTGACTTCGGCCACGAAGTCGTCGAGCTGGTCGGCCATGCGCGCGTGACTCGGACTCCCGGACTCGAAGGTGATCGCCCAGAGGTCGTCCCCGGTGTAAGCGCGGTTCAGGCAGAACTCGGCGTGTGCGTCCCAGTCGCAGGCGTCGCGCTGGTTCCCGTGGACGAACACGACCGGTGTCTCCGCCGACCCGGCCTCGGTGTCGTGGTGCTCGTGGCCACCCCAGCCGCCGTAGTCGCTCGTGGACCACGGCAGTCGGTGTTCCTCGGTGCGTTCGTGTCGGCAGTCGACCCGGCAACCCCCGTTGCGACGACAGCGTCGCAGTCCTGCGAGGTTCGAAGTCAACTGCTGGAAGACGGGTCGCGACCGACCCGACCCCCTGTCGACGGACATATCTGATTAGTGTGAACGTGTGCCATATATAGCTATCTCCTTACAACGGTTCCCGAAACGCGAAAGAAACGTCTGACTGGTAATCGAACCGCGGAAGTGCTTACCGAGTGTCGTCTATCGATGTCGAAACATTACCAGATGAAACTCCGGCGTGGGCCGCCGGTGTGGTTCCGGCATCGCCGCGTGTCGCGTCGCCGCGGGTGCCAGCCCTTTTGACGGCCATTCCGGTTAGTTGGACGTGATGGCACCGGTCGAGGATCGGTCCGTCGGCGTGGCCGAGATCTCCCCAGACGCGTGGCGGTTACTGTGGACGGCCGCGGGCTACGAACAGCGCGGTGTCGAACGCGAGGTCGACGACCTCATGCAGGCCCACGTCTCGATGCTCGAAAGCGGGAGCCGCGGCCTGTCTGCCTCGCGCCGACGTGCCCTCCTCGATCTCTACGCTGCGGAACTCACCGACGAACAGGTCCAGGCGCTCGTCGAACACTTCTGACGCCGGGCCGCTCGGTACCCCGAGGGTAACTTTGCGGTGTGATGTCGCACCTGCGTGGGAAAAACTGGTAAACGTAGCCACTATCGAGAACCGTGTATCAGTGATACAGCTCGGTAACGGGACGAACGGGCGCAAACTGGCCGTCTTCGCCCTCGCGGTGGTGGGGACGGCGACCGTCGCGTTCGGGCTCGACCCGGGGGGCTCTCGACGAAGAGAGAGTACGCTGTCGCGACTGTGTTCTTCGCCGCCGTGCTGTGGGTGTCCGACGTAGTGCCCCTGGGGGTGACGGCACTGTCGATTCCAGTCCTGTTGACGGCGCTGGGCGTCTACGACGACATCGACCCTGCGCTGTCGGGCTTCGCCGACCACCTGATCTTCCTCTTTATCACGAGCTTCGTGATCGCGAACGCGCTCCAGAAGTACAACATCGACCGACGGATCGCGCTGTGGATCGCGAGTCGGATGGGCTCGTCGCCGCGACGGCTCATCCTCGCGATCATGCTCGCGACCGCCTTCCTCTCGATGTGGGTGTCCAACACTGCGACGACGGCGATGATGACGCCCATCGCGCTGGGCGTGCTCGCGCAGGTGATCGGGCGCGACCAGCTCAGGGAGTAGACCGCCGACAGCGAGGCCCCCTCGAACATGCAGATCGCGACGCTGCTGGGGACGGCTTACGCGGCCAGCGTCGGCGGTGTCGGGACGCTGATCGGGACGCCGCCGAACGCGGTCCTGGCGACCCAGCTCAACGCCATCCTCGGCTACGAGATCGGGTTCGTCGACTGGCTGCTCATCGACCTCCCCATCGTCGTCACGCTCCCGCTGGTCTGGTATCTCCTCACCTTCCGGCTGTACCCGCCCGAGATCGACGACGTGAGCGACGCGCGCCGGCAGGCCCGCGAGTACCTCCGCGAGGAGGGCCCGCCGTCGCCCCGCGGTCGTCGGGTCGCCTACATCTTCGCCGCGACGGCGACCCTGTGGGTCCTCGGCGGCCTCGACCCGTTCGTCCAGCAACTCGGCGTCCTCCCGACCCCGTGGTTCAACACCCTGCTCGGGACCGACGGCGGTGCGACGGTGCTCGGCGTCGCCGGCCACTAGGGTCTGCTCTACTACGTCGTGGTCGGGATGTACGCCATCCCCGCACTGATGCTGGCCGACACCGTCGAGTCGGAGGACATCGTCGACATCGACTGGGGCACTATCCTCCTGTTCGGCGGTGGGATCGCCCTGGCCGACGCACTGGCCGAGACCGGTGCGACCGAGTGGCTCGCCCGGACCATCTTCGGGTCGCTGACCGGCGCACCCATCGTGCTCGTGGTCGGTGCGGTCGTGCTCGTGGTCGTCCGCCTCACCGAGATGCCCTCGAACACGGCCACGTCGACGATCATCGTCCCCATGCTCATCGGCATCGGCGGCGTCTTCGCCACGACGCTTGGCCTGTCGGAAGTCGCGGCCGCGGTCTTCCTCGCGGTCAGCGGGGCGATCGCCGCCAGTTTCGCGTTCGCCCTCCCGGTCGCGACCCCACCCAACGCCATCGTCTTCGGGAGCGGGGCATCTCAAGCAGCGGCACATGATGCGGGCCGGGATGGTGCTGAACGTCCTGACGACGCTCGTGTTGACCGGCCTCATCTGGATGCTCTTCCAGTTCGTCTGTCCGAGCCTCCTCTGGTGACCGGTCAGTCCGTCGCCGCGTCGACGTGTCCGTCCCGGGTCCCGTCGAGACCGGCGTCGGCGGTCCCGTCCGGCGCGCCACCGACGACGGTGAGTTCGCGCTGGGGGAACGGAATCTCGATGCCCTCTTCGCGGAACGCGGCGTGGACGGCCTTGACGAGGCGGTGGGTCACGCGACCTCGGAGGACCGGGTCGTCGATCCAGCCAAGCAGTTCGACGTCGACGGCCGAGTCGCTGAAGGAGCGGTAGCGGACTCGCGGTTTGGGTCGCTCCTCGATCAGTCCTTCCGCGGCAGCCACCTCCTTTAGAACCGACTCCACGTGCTCGAGGTCGGAGTCGTAGGCGACGCCGACGGGAACCCGGACGCGGCGGTCCCGCCCCGGCGTGGACTCGTTGACGATCAGCGCCGAGTTCAGGACGCTGTTTGGCACCGTGACGAGCATGTCGTCGCGGGTCCGGATCACGGTCGACCGGATCGAGATGTCCTCGACGCGGCCGCGCTCCCCCGAATCGAGCACGACGAAATCGCCGACGGCGTAGGTCCCGTCGGCGTACAGCGCGATGGAGCCGAAGAAGTTGGCGATGGTGTCTTTCGCCGCGAAGCCCACCACGATCCCGACGATCCCCGCCGAGGCCAGCAGGGGCGTCACGTCGACCGACCACAGCGTGAGCAGGACGAACGTCGACGCGCCGAGGACGATGGCTGTCCAGACGTTCTGGAAGATCGGGAGGATCTTCCGGTCGAAGCTCACTTCGTCGCTCGCGGCCGTCGCGACCCGCCGCCCGAGTCGGGTCAGCGTCCAGGCCCAGAGGACGACGAGAATCGAGAGCGTCCCCGACCGCACCGGGTACCCGAACGTGGTGAAGTCCCAGACCACCGCCCCGGCGAGGTAGACGCCGCCGATCAGCACGGAGACGTACAGCGGCGGGTGCAGCGTCGAGAACACCGCGTCGTCGACGTCGCCGTCGATCCGGCGGGTCAGTCGCCGGATCACGACGTCACCACCCACCCGGACGAGCCAGGCGAGCGCCAGCGATCCACCGAGAATCACGAGGACGGCCGCCCACGGCGGCAGTCCCAGCACTGCCGCCTCGGCGTCCGTCCACAGGTCCGCGAGTTGCATGCACTCGGTACGCCGTACCGATATATAGCCGTGCTGTCCTGACAGGGGGTCGTACGGTGGCTGTTACCACACGCCGCCGACTTAAACGGACGAACAACTGAGGCGGTACTCGTTTTTGTCGGTCCGGTGAACGACGCAAAGAATGCAGCGCGAGTACTTCGATTCCGAGCAGGTGGACGTGGGGGATTCGATCGCCGAGAAACACGAGCAGGTCGCCAGCGAGGCGGTGGGTGACGAGGAGTACGGCATGCTCGTCGGTGGCGAGTGGGTCGAGTCGGCCAGCGGCGAGACGGTCGAGTCCGTCGACGCCACGACCGGCCAGCAGTTGGCCCGGTTCCAGAAGGGGACACCCGCGGACGTGGACCGCGCCGTCGAGGCCGCACAGGCGGGCTTCGAGAAGTGGTCGGTCATGTCGCCCCAGCAGCGCTCGAACAAACTGCTGGCGGTCGCGGATCGACTGGAGGATCGTCGCTCGGAGATCGCGCGACTCGACTCGCTGGAAGTGGGGAAGGCCAACCAGCACTCGATGTTCGTCGATCTGGAGGTCGCCATCGAGCAGTTCCGTTACTTCGCCAGCCTCGCCCGCACCGCCGACGAGGGCCGCCGACCGCCGGCCAGCCCCGACCGACTGACCTACACGCAAAAGGAGCCCTACGGCGTCGTCGGGCTCATCAGCGCCTGGAACTTCCCGGCGATGTTCGTCGCCTGGAAGATGGCCCCCGCGCTGGCGGCGGGCAACGCCGTCGTGTTCAAGCCCTCCTCCCGGGCCTCCCTCTCGACGCTGGAGATGGCCCGCACCATCCAGGAGGTCCTGCCCAACGGGGCCGTCAACGTCGTCACCGGCGCGGGCAGTGAGGTCGGCAACGCCCTCACCGGTCACGCCGGCGTCGGCAAGGTCGCCCTGACCGGTTCCACCGCGGCTGGCCAGTACACGATGGAGAACGCCGCCGAGACGATCACCCCCGTGTCGCTGGAACTCGGCGGGAAGAGCCCCAACATCGTCTTCCCCGACGCCGACATCGAGAAGGCCGTCCAGGGCTCGATCATCGCCTCCTGGTTCAACGTCGGCCAGCAGTGTACGATGGGCTCGCGTATGTTCCTCCACGAGGACATCTACGACGAGTTCCTCGACGCCTTCGTCGCGGCCACCGACGACCTGACGGTTGGTGACCCGCTCGACCCCCGCACCGACGTGGGGCCGCTCATCGACCACGACCACTTGGAAGACGTGCGGTCCTACGTCGACACTGCGCTGGAGGAGGGCGCGACGCTGGCTTACGGTGGCGGACAGCCCGCCGACGCCGATCTCGACGGCGCACCCTTCTACGAGCCGACGATCCTCACGGACATCGACAACGGAGACACCATCGCCTGCGAGGAAGTGTTCGGTCCGGTCCTGAGCGTCCTGGAGTGGTCGGACTACGACGAGATGATGGCCGAGGCCAACGACACCATCTACGGGCTGGCCTCAGGGGTCTGGACGACCGATCTGGAGAGCGCCAAGCAGGCCGCCGACGACCTGGAAGCCGGCACGGTCTGGGTCAACACCTACAACGACATGTTCGAGCCCAGTCCCTACGGCGGCTACAAGCAGTCGGGCATCGGCCGCGAACTCGACGAGTCGACGCTGGAGGACTACACTCAGCAGAAATCGGTGACGATGAACTTCGGCGGCCTGCCGGATATGTAAGTCAGGCGTCCGAGCAGTCGGTATCTTCGTCCGAGCGAGACTCGACTATTTGGTCGATGTCTGCCTTCGCGTCGGAATCAACCGTATCCAGTACGTCCCGGAACTTCTCGGCCTCGTCCGCTGAGAGTGTTCCCGTCAGGTCCAGCAGCGACGACCGTTTCATGTGTTCGAATCCTAGCTCCGGCAAAAAGAGCGTTACCCCGGCAGAATCTCGCTGAGCACCCGCGACTCGATCTTCCGGAGGTGTTCGCCGACTGTCACGGGTGCGAGATCCAGTTCGGCGGCGATGTCCTCGTACGTGGCATCGCGGGGCACGTCGTAGTAGCCCAGTTCGGCCGCCGTGAGCAGAATCTCCTGCTGGCGGTCGGTGAGCATCGAGAACAGCTGGCGGTCGTCGGGGTGGTACTCCCGCATCGCTTCCAGTTCCACGTCGACGCTGTCGGGGACGACCGCGAGCGCCTCGGTGATCGTCTCCTGGTCGCCCATGCCGGTGATCCGGATGCCGCCGTCGGACAGGCACTCGACGGGCGTGTCGACGACGATGCTGTACTCCTGCATCGCGCGGAACAGCGCGTCGACCAGGTCGTTGGGCTCGAAGTGGATGTACGCGTGGAGTTTCGAGCCCTCGCGGGAGACGCTGTACTCCAGCACGTCCTCGTGGCCGTCCATCAGGTCCCGGGCGCGGTCGAGCGGGCCCCGGGCCTCGTAGAGGAAGACGATGGTCCCGTCGTCGAGCTGGTTGAGGTGGTGGATCGCCACCCGGTCCAGTTCGGGATCGTCGACGATTGCCTGCTCGGCCGGGTGAAAGCCCTCCCGGTCCGGCCGCAACACAATCTCCACGTAACGCATGACCCTCGCTAACGGCCGATCCCATATGTGTGCGGCGGTTACCTCGGCCGGCGAGCCCTTGGCTCTTCACCCCGGCGGGCCCTCACATCGGGACCCGTGCTATTGCGGTGGTATAAATGACCCACTGAAGATTTGCACCACGGATAGGTGGTTCGTGCCGAACAGTCGGATGTACAATGACACAGGTGGAGGACGACAGTCGCGAGATGCGACTCGACCCGGACTCGTTCGCACAGGGCTACTTCAAAAACGCCGTCTACCGGCACTGGGACCCCTACGAGATCGAGGGGCTGGAGGACGACAAACGGAAGATGGTCGAGTACGGCCCCGAGGAAGCCGAATTCGACGAACTCCGGACCGCAATCGCCCGCTTCGGTGCGGGCGAGGAGGCCGTCACGGAGGACCTGATGCCGCTGGCGATGGTGCTGGAGGACATCGACGACCAGATGTTCCTCTCCAGTCAGATCTACGAGGAGGCCAAGCACACGCAGTTTTTCGACCGGTTCTGGCGTGAGGTCATCGACCCGGTCGCCGAGGAGATGGGCTACGAGGTCACCAACCCGACGGACCAGCGCTACTTCAACGACGACTACATCGCGCTGTTCGACAAGACCGAGGACGCGATGGAGCGTCTGCTGACCGACGACACGCCCGAGAACCGCGTTCGGGCGTACTGTCACTACCATCTGGTCGTCGAGTCCGTCCTCGCCCAGACCGGCTACTACGGCTTCCAGTCGGCCTTCTCGGACCAGGGCTCCGACGAAGTTACCGACCAGGACTTCCCCAACTCCGACGGACTGGTCGACGGCATCGCCAAGGTCCGCTCCGACGAAGGCCGCCACGTCGGCTTCGGGATGAACAAGGTCCGTGGCTACGTCCAGTCCGGCGAGGTCAGCGAGGACGTGGTCCAGGAGACGCTCCAGAGTCTGATGCCCCACGTCGCGGGCACGTTCAGCGACCTCACCGAGAGCCTGAACCCCGCGCCGCTCGTGGCCTACTCCCGCGACAAACTCACCCGCAGGATCGAGATCATCACCGACGCCGAGGCCGAGGTTCCCGACGTGGACGAACTCGTCGAACTCGGCAGCGACGACGCCGCCGCCGCCGACTGACTCAATTCGTTCGTCAATCGAGCCCTGTCTCGCCACGCTCGACAGGGGCGGACTGACGCAGCTCGTTCCCGACACCCCGACTGGAAATCCCGACGACACGCTCCCAACACCACGACGACTCCCCCAACTACGCGTGATTCGGGTCCCGCTCCCCACGCTACGGGACCCACTCACTCTCGTTCGGGCCCGCGCCCACTCGCGGGCCACCTCTTCTCTCCGGCCGCGTGGTGGACAGTTCCGCCGTGCCCCTCCGCCACAGTACCGAACGCTATTTGGGGTGCCGTAGCGCCTCCACTGTATGGACGAGCAGTTGCTCGCCGTGATCGTCGGGGTCGTGCAGGGCGTGCTGGAGTGGTTGCCGGTCTCCAGCGAGGGGTCGGTCGCGCTGGTGTTGAATTTGCTCGGGAACGCCGATCCGGGGGCGGCGGTCCAGTTCGCGCTCTTTCTCCACGCCGGGACCGCGCTGGCGGCGACGGTCTTCTACCGCGACGAGATCGGGGGCGTCCTCCGGACGCTGCCCGCCCTCTCGACCGCCGACCCCTTCGGCGAGGACACCGCCGACGTCTCCTTCCTGCTCGTCGCCACGCTGTCCTCGATGGTGGTCGGACTGGCGGCCTACACCGCGCTCGAAGCCCTCGTGTCGGAACTGGCCGGCGGCGCGTTCGTGGCGCTGATCGGCGGGCTGCTGGTCGTGACGGGCGTGGTCCAGAAGGTCGCCGAGTCCAGGGGTAGTATCGACCGCCGGACCGAGCCCGACCTGTTCGACGCGCTGGCGGTCGGCGTCCTGCAGGGCCTGGCGATCCTCCCCGGTGTCTCCCGATCCGGAACGACCGTCAGTGCGCTCCTCCTGCGGGGCCACGAGGGCGTCGAGTCCCTCCGGCTGTCCTTCCTGCTCGCCATCCCTGCCTCGCTCGGTGCGGGACTGCTCTCCTTCGAGGGACTCGGGATCGCGCCGACCGCGGCGGTGACCGCGCTCGCGGTGAGCGCCGTCGTCGGCTACCTCACCGTGGGCGCGCTGGTAGCGCTGGTCCGCCGGGTCGCATTCTGGGGCGTCTGTGTGGGCTTTGGCACGCTGGCCCTGGTCGGCGGTGGCCTCCTGTTGCTTTGACCGACCGTCGTTTCCAGTCGAAACCGCGACCGGCTCCGCCAGTGGTGTACAATCTCTGAGAACGACCCGACAACGTTTATCTTTCCCAACTGGGTAGTCTCCGACGAGTTCGACCAGTTCGGCGGGGTCGGTGGTCGGGTCGACCGACCGTCCCCTTGCCGCTGGCGACGCCAGGCACGCATGGACCGGAGACACCCCAGTCGTCGAGGTGATCGCCCGTGAGCGACGCCGAGCAGAAGCTGCTGGACGCGCAGGGCGACTTCCTCTATGCCGTCCGGGGTGGCGAGGTCGACCAGGGTGCGACCTGGCAGTCCTGCCGCCTGATCGTGACGAACAAGCGGCTGGTGCTGGCGACCAGCGGGAACAAGCAGACGGTGCCGCTGGCGAAGCTCTCGCTGGTCGACGATCCGCCGGAGATCGAGGCGACCGAACACGTCGCCAGCTTCACAGCCATCCGGGTCGGGAGTGCGATCATCTTCCTGACGCTGCCCGACGCCCAGCTGGAGGAGACGATCTGTCGGGCGACGCTACACGACGAGATCGTCCTGGTCAAACACCCGGCCGTCGAGGGCGGTGTCGTCCAGGACACCGAGTGGGAGAAAGCGAAGTTCCGCTACGTCGACGACACGATCCAGATGGCCCTCTCGGACGGGCGCGTGGCCATCGGCATGGACAACGTCGGAACCATCGACACGAGTCAGTCGACGGTACGGAGTACCGACCGCACCGTCATCTCGGTCGAACACACCGAGGACGACCGCAGCGTCGAGACCCACCTGACGGGGACCGAACGCCACACGCGAGCGCTGTCCTCGCTGTTCACCAGCGCCGTCGAGCGCAACGAGGGTGACGTGGGTGAACTCGACGACATGGAGAGTCAGGTGCTGATGGCGCTGTACTCCGGCGTCTCGCCGTTCGAGATGTCCGACTTCGTCGGTATCCCGCCCGACGAGGTCGAGGAGATCTACCAGCGCCTGCTCGACATCGGTGCGGTCGACGAGGTCCGCGTTCGGACGGAAGTCGCACTGAACGCGCGTGGGAGAAACCTGGCGAGCGATGCCATGAGTGATGAGTAGTCGGCCGCTACTCTGTCCAGAATTCCCGTAATAAAGCCACTAACGTGCGTAATGCTGTGGAAAACGGGGTTCGCCGGCCGGAAAGTTGAAACGGGCCGCCGGCAACCAATTTGTATGAGCGTCAGCACGGCGGTTGTCCTCGCTGCCGGTGAAGGGACTCGGTTGCGTCCGCTGACGCGCAACCGTCCGAAACCGATGTTGCCCGCCGCCAATCGCCCGATCCTCGAACACGTGTTCGACGCCCTGGTCGACGCCGGCATGGACGAACTCGTCTGTGTCGTCGGCTACAAGCACGACCGGGTGCAGGACCACTTCGGCCCGAGTTATCGGGACGTCCCCGTCCAGTACGTCCGCCAGCACAAACAGTTAGGAAGCGGCCACGCCCTCCTGCAGGCCCGCGCGGCCGTCGACGGCCCGCCGCTGGTCGTCAACGGTGATCGGCTCATCGAGTCCTCGATGGTCGAGGCCGTCGCGGAGGGCTTCGAGCGCCACGGCTCCAGCGCCGCCCTCGCGGTCCTGGAACACCCAGACGCCGGCCAGTACGGCGCGGTCGTCCTCCAGAACGACGAACTCACCGAGATAATCGAGAAACCCACGACCGGTGAGTACCGGCTGATCAACGCCGGGATCTACGCCTTCGACGCGGGAATCTTCGACGAGATCGCCGACACACCCCGGTCGGCCGGCGAACTCGCCCTGACCGACACCATCGCTCGCCTGGCCGAGCGCGGGCAGGTGCGGGGGGTCCGCTGTGAGGGGATGTGGGTCGACGCGACCTACCCCTGGGACCTGTTGACCGTCGCCCGGACGGTGCTGGCACGGGGAAAAGTCGACGTGCCCGAGCGAGACGAGCGCGTCTGGGTCCACGGCGACGCCCGCGTTCACGAGGACGCGACGCTCCGGCCGCCGGTCGTCGTCGGGCCGGACTCGGAGATCGGCCCCGGCGCGGTCGTCGGTCCCGACGTGGCGCTGGGATACAACGTCACCGTCGGCGCGAACGTGACGGTCGAACGCACAGTACTGGACGCCGACGCACGCGTCGATGCCGGGAGCGTCCTCGTCGACACCGTGACCGGGCAGGACGTGGACGTGGGTGCGGGCTCGGTCGTCCCTGGCGGGCAGGCCGACGTGCGCGTCGGCAACGAGGTCTTCGAGGATCAGCGCCTCGGCGCGGTCCTCGCGGATCGCGTCACCGCGGAGGGCGACGTGAGCTTCGACCCCGGCACGCTGGTCGGGCCGTCGGCGCACCTCCACACCGGCGCCCACGCCCGGGGACAGATCCCCGACGGCGCGGAGGTGATGCGCTGATGTGCGGGATCATCGGCTGTGCCGGCCGCGACGGCGAGACGCTCGACGTACTCGTCCACGGGCTGTCGAAACTCGAGTATCGGGGGTACGACTCGGCGGGCGTCGCCCTCGCCGGCTCCGACCTCGACGTGTGCAAGACCGCGGGCGAGATCGACGAACTCCGGGCAGCACTGGAAGAGCGCAGTCCATCGGGGTCGGTCGGGATCGGCCACACCCGCTGGAGTACCCACGGGCCGCCGACCGACGAGAACGCCCACCCACATCTCGACTGCAACCGCGAGGTCGCGGTCGTCCACAACGGGATCATCGAGAACTACCAGGAACTCAGAGACGAACTCTCGACGGCCGGCCACGAGTTCCGCAGCGACACCGACACCGAGGTCGTCCCGCACCTGATCGAGGACGCGCTCGCGGACGGTGCCGACCCCGAGGACGCGGTCCGACAGGCCGTCGCCCGGCTGGAGGGGAGCTACGCGGTCTGTGTCGTCATGTCCGGCGTCGATCGCATCTTCGCGGCGCGCAACGACTCACCGCTCGTGCTGGGCGTCGACGGCGAGGCGCGAAGCGCCTCGGAATCTGCGAGCGGCGACGAGCCGCGAGCGGCCTACTACCTCGCCAGCGACGTGCCGGCCTTCCGGGACCACACCGACCGGGTGGTCTACCTCGCCGACGGCGAGTTCGCGGTCGTCGACGCCGACGGCTACCGGGTGACCACGCTGGACGGCGAGCCCGTCGAGAAGACCGAGGACACCGTCGACTGGGACCCCGAGGAGACCGGCAAGAGCGGCTACGACCACTTCATGCTCAAGGAGATCCACGAGCAGCCCCGGGCGCTCCGGCAGTGTTTCCGTGGGCGGGTCGACGAACTCTCCGGCACCGTGGACCTCGCCGACCTTGGCGACCTCTCGCCGCGTGGCGTTCAACTGGTCGCCTGTGGGACGAGCTACCACGCGGCCGTCTACGCCGCCCAGCTGTTCCAGCAGGCCGGGATTCCCGCCCAGGCGTTCCTCGCTTCCGAATACGCCACCAGCCCACCGCCCATCGGGGACGCACTGGTGATCGGCGTCACCCAGAGCGGGGAGACCGCGGACACCCTGAGCGCGCTCCGGGAGGCCCGGCGGCGCGGTGCGCGCACGCTCGCGGTGACCAACACGGTCGGTTCGACGGTCGCTCGTGAGTGCGATCACGCGATGTACATCCGGGCGGGCCCGGAGATCGGCGTCGCCGCGACCAAGACCTTCTCCAGTCAGATCGCGGCGCTGAACCTGCTGTCGCTGGCGATCACGAGCGTCGGGGACAGCCGCGAGGTCATCAGCGGCCTGCGCGATCTTCCGGGGGCGGTCCAGGAAATCCTCGACACTTCCACGGCTCAGGAGATCGCCGAGACCTACCGGGACGCCGAGTCGTACTTCTTCATCGGCCGGGGCCTGCACTACCCCGTCGCGCTGGAGGGCGCGCTGAAGATGAAGGAGATCACGTACAAACACGCCGAGGGCTTCGCGGCGGGCGAACTCAAACACGGGCCGCTGGCGCTGGTCACCTCCGACACGCCCGTGTTCGCGGTCGTCACCGGCGACGACGAGCAGGCGACCAAGACCGTGGGCAACGTCAAGGAAGTCGAGGCCCGCGACGCGCCGGTCGTGGCGGTCACCGACGGCGCGAGTGACGTGGAGCGATACGCCGACCACGTGTTGGAGGTGCCCGACACCCACCGGCGTGTGGCCGCGGTCGTCGCGAACGTCCAACTCCAGCTCGTGGCCTACCACACTGCGGACATGCTCGGGCGCTCGATCGACAAACCGCGAAACCTGGCCAAAAGCGTCACCGTCGAGTAATCAGCCGCTATCGTCGTCGTTCGGCTGTTTCTCCGGACGATCGGTCTCCTCTCCCGGCGGCTCCGGTGGTTCGAGGACCGCCCGGAGGAGGCGACCCGTTCGCGTCTCCGCGAGTTCCGACGCCGACAGCGGCACCTGGGTCGCCAGCGTGGCGAAGCCGAACAGGATCGCCCGGACGAGGAGGCCGGACTGCCCGAGATTGCCCAGCACCAGCGAGAGCGCCGTCTCGACGAGGACCGCAACGACCGCGACGATGCCCAGCGCACGCACCGGTGCGTCCACGACGGAATCGGCCGTGGCCTGCGCACTCGACCCGTCCCACGCGTCGGCGATCGGGTCGACGACGCGGTCCAGCACGCGGATGATCGGGCCGATGGTGTAGGTCTCCCGCAGGTCGACGACGATCACGTCGGGGTCGGGTTCGGCGGTCAGCCAGCGGTACGACCACGAGGCGCGAACCCAGTCACCGAGCGTCGCTATCACTCCTCTCGTCGTGGAGCCGGCGGCGGCGGTCTCGAACCGGTCTACGACGGCGGTCAGTGTCTGCCCGGTCCGGGAGGTCGCGAACCAGTCCGCGACGGTCTCACGCACCCGAACGACGGCAGACACGTCGTCGCTCGACGCATCACTCATCGGACTCGAAATCGAGAAGGGTTCCGTGAATCGTAACGCCGTCGAACTCGAGGGTGACCTGGCGGCCGACCGTCAACGGTCCGTCGTGGAACTGGATCGCCGACCCGCTCGCCCTGCCGGTCGCCCGGACGGTTAGGGTCACGTCGCGGTCCCGCGGATGGTCGCGGACGACGAGTTCGCCATCGCTGGTCGGCACGACCACGGTCGCGGGGCCCGTGGTCACGTCGACGAGCCGCGCGGTCCCGCCACGATGGCTCTCCGTCGTCCCCGGCCCGAGAGCCGTGGCGACAGCGGGCCGAACTCCCTCCCAGGCGATCGTCATGGTGACGTCGGTCGGGTCACCCGGTGGCTGGAGCGACCCGACAGCCCGGATCGTCCCGTCGAGTCCCTCCACGTGGTTCGTTCGGAGGGGGATGGTCGAGCCGACGCGGAGCGCCCGATCGGCGAACTCGGACTCGCCGCCGACGGTCCGGGTCGCGAGCGTGATACCCAGCCGGAGCCGGCGACGCTCGTCTTCGTTCGTCGGAATCGACACGACGGACCCGACCGTCGCGAGCGTCCGGTTGCCGACGGTGAGGCGGTCGCCGGTCTCGACCGCCGCCGCTGTCGACGCGTCGACCTCCGTCGTGAGGGACACGGCGACCGTGTCAGTCTGGAACGCCGACCCGTTGTGGTCGACGGACCGGACGGCTGCGTCCGTCTGGTAGCCGTCTCCGACGACAGTAACACTCCGTCCAGTACGGATCGGCGCGCCCCTGACAGGCAGTCCGGCGGGGTAGGCGATCCGGAGGAACGACTGCACGCGGCCGTTGGTCGCCCCGGTCCGGTGGACGTCGGTGACCCGAACCGTCGTGCTCGATCCGGCGAGCGTGACGTTCTGCCCCGCCTGGATCGCCGACGCGGACTGGACCGACTGCGGACCGAGCGCGAGCGTCGCGTAGCGAGTCTCGGTGTTCCCGCCGTCGCCATTTCCGCCCGGTTCCGCCTGGTCGCTACTACCGGTCACCAGCGCGACGCCCGCGCCGACTACTGCGAGCACGACCAACAGGACGAGCGCGTCGACCACGTTGACGCGTCCGAACAACCGTCCCTCCTCGTCGATCAACTCCATCGCTTGTCCCCCGCGTCGATCCCTGCGCGTATAGTGGTTTCGACAGATTCAGCCGTCAGCGACCCGATGTCGACGTTCCCGATAGCCACTGGCAGTGACAGATCACAAACTATTTACTCGCGCGTGGTTACTCGGAACGTGAGTAACTAATGACGATACTCGTCACTGGCGGTGACGGCTACGTCGGGTGGCCCACCGCGCTCCGGATCGCGACCAGAACCGAGGACCGAGTGCTGGCGGTCGACAGTTTCGAGCGGCGCGAGTGGGTCGAAGAGGTCGGGTCGACCAGCGCCGTCCCCATCGGCTGGATGGACGAGCGCCTCGCGGCGGCCCGCGAGGCCCACGACGTGCACAATCTCTCCTTCGTCCAGGGCGACCTCGTCGAGAAGGAGTTCGTCGACGAACTGCTCACCGTGCACGAACCGGACGTGATCGTCCACGCCGCGGCCCAGCCCTCCGCGCCGTACTCCCAGATCAACGGCGAGCGGGCCAACTACACCCAGCACAACAACATGCAGGCCACGCGGAACCTCGTCTTCGGCCTGCACGAACACGACCTCACGGACACGCACTTCATCGAGACCACGACGACCGGCGTCTACGGCGCGCCGGAGTTCCCCATCCCTGAGGGTGGTGCCATCATGGAGAACGACGGCGAGCGCGACGAGGTGCCCTTCCCGGCGATGGCCGGTTCGTGGTATCATCTGACGAAATCGCACGATGCAGCCAATCTCCGGCTCGCTCAGAGCCAGTTCGACATCCCCGTCTCGGACGTGCGGACGGCCATCGTCTACGGCACCGAGACCGACGAGACCCGGGCCGACGACCGGCTGAAGACCCGCTTCGACTTCGACTACTACTTCGGCACCGTCGGCCACCGCTTCTGTGCCCAGGCCGTCGCGGGCTACCCCGTCACGGTCTACGGGAAGGGCGAACAGCGCAAACCCTTCATCAGCCTCGAAGACACCGTCGAGGGGCTCGCGCGGCTGGCCCTGATCGACCCCGACGAGCGGCCCGACGACCTCACTGTGTACAACCAGGTCACGCGGGCCATCAGCATCGTCGAGATCGCCGAGACCATCGCCCACGTGGGCGACGAGTTCGACCTCGACGTGGCCGTCGAGCACTTCGAGAACCCACGCGACGAGGACGAGACCCACAAGATGGAGATCGAGAACGCACAGTATATGGACGTGATCGGCGAGCAGGCCCAGGACTTCGAGGGCGGCGTCCGGGACATCTTCGAGACGCTGACCCGCTACACCGAGACCATCGAGGCCCACGAGGACCGGTTCCTCCCGGGCGTCCTGGAGGAGTCGGAGGACTGAGCCGTGGACGTACTGGTCACCGGCGGCTGTGGGTACATCGGGAGCGCGCTGATCCCGGAGCTCCGAGCCGACGATGCGGTCGAGCGGGTGGTCGTCCTCGATTCGTTGTCCAGCGGCTCACCCCGCGCCCTGCTGGGGACGCTCGCCACCGACCCCGACGACGGCGTCGACTTCCGCCGTGGCGACGTGCGGGAGTACGGCGACGTGGAGAACGCCATGCGCGACGTGGACACCGTGATCCACCTCGCGGCGATCACCGGCGCGGCCAGCACCCACGACCGCCGCGAGGAGACGATGGCGGTCAACTACGACGGCACCGAGAACGTCCTGAAGGCGGCGGGGAAACTGGGCGTCGAGAACGTCGTCTCGGCCTCCTCGTGTAACATCTACGGCCGGGCGATGAGCCGGGACATCGACGAGTCGGTCGAACCCGACCCGATCAACCCCTACGCCGAAGCCAAGTACGAGGCCGAATCGCTGCTGGCCGACTACTGCGAGGACCACGACATGGCCGGGACCGCGCTGCGGATGAGCACGAACTACGGCTACTCGCCGGGCGTGCGGTTCAACCTCGTCGTCAACCACTTCGTCTTCCGCGCGCTGACCGGGCGCTCCTTGACCGTCTACGGTGACGGGTCGAACTGGCGGCCGTTCATCCACGTCGAGGACGCCGCCGCGGCGTACAAACACGCCGCCTGCAACCCCGACGACTGGAGTCACGACGTGTACAACGTCGGCACCAACGCGGGCAACTACCGGATCAGCGAGATCGCCGACCTCGTGCGGGACGAGGTGGGCCCCGTCGACGTGACCTACCTCGAAGACGAACATCCTGGCCCGTCGTATCACGTCAACTTCGACCGGCTGGCCGAGACCGGCTTCGAGCCGGAGTGGTCCCTGCAGGAGGGCGTTCGGGACCTGGCCGACCGGTTCACGGGCGCGGAGTGAGCGCTTCGCGGTCAGGACGACACGCAAGTTTATCGGGGAAAACGCCCAACTACCGGGTATGACCGAAATCGTCCGGACGGACGACGTACTCGGCGGTGATCCTCGCCTCGACGGTCGGCGTATCTCCGTTCTCCAGATCGCGGATATGGTTCTCGAAGCGGACCGATCACCGGAGTACGTGGCCGACCAGCTCGACATCTCGCTGGCCGAAGTACACACGGCTCTAGCGTACTACTACGACCATCCCGACGAGATCGAGATGATCCGTGACCGCCACGACCGGCTCGAAACGTCACTCGCCGAACGAGCGACGACGCCGGACCACGTCGAGCAGTGATCGATGGCACGGTTGTCTTTCTGTACCGACGAACACGTTCCACACGCGTTCGTGTCGGCGCTCGAATCGAACGGGTTCTCGGTCGTCACTGCTGCCGGGGAACACGGGCAGGATACCGTCGACGAGGAACTACTGGCGTGGTGTGGTGATTCGGACCGTGTTCTGGTCACGAACGACCGGGATTTCGTCGAACTCGACGAGCAGGTAAACCACGCCGGACTCGTGATATACACGTCACAAGCGATTTCGCCCAGCGATTTTGCGAGAGCTATCAGACGCGTCGACCGTCAATTTGGAGCTAAAGAGATGCGGGACGTTCTGGTGTGGCTCGATCAGTGGCTGTGACAGTTCGGAACCTGTCCCGACGCTTCCTTTTCAGTCTTCAATTCGGTCGACTGTCCCGGATTCGAAGATTCCCTGCCCAGTCACGTCGGCCAGTTTTCCGCCGCTTTCGAGTCGATCCTCGATGACCTCGCTGAAACTCCGATCCCCTTTCTCCCGTTTCAGCTTGCGGTACACCTCGTCGGAGACCGAGATGGTCTTGCTCACACTCTATGTGTGGGTGTTTGCTCGCAAAACTGTTCTGCCGACTCAGTCGTCGCCCTCGACCTGGGCGTGTTTCGTGCTGTCGACGCTGACGGTCTCCCACTCCTGGTCGGTGTGGGCACCCTCGCGCTCGCGGGCGCTGGCGGCGACGCGGATGAACTCGGCCTTCTCGCGGGCGTCGGGGATGGTGTGGCCGCCACAGTAGGAGAGGCCGGACTTGATGCCGGCGGAGAACTCCTCGGCCACGTCGGCGACCGGTCCCTTGTAGGGAGTTAGCCCCTCCACGCCCTCGTCTTGCGTTACGTCTTCCTCTTTGTCCGAGCGGTCCTCGGCGGCCGCGGTCGTGGCCATCCCACGGGAGCGCTTGTACCGGACGCCGTCGACTTCGACGGTCTCGCCGGGGGCCTCGGCCGTCCCGGCGAAGAGACTGCCCAGCATTACGGTGTCCGCGCCGGCCATCAGCGCCTTGACGGCGTCGCCGGAGGTCCGGATGCCGCCATCGGCACAGATGGTCACGTCCAGATCCGCGGCGGCCTCGGCGCAGTCGTCGACCGCCGTCAGCTGGGGCACGCCCGCGCCCGCCACTTTCCGGGTCGTGCAGTGTGACCCTGGACCGATGCCGACTTTCACGCAGTCAGCGCCGGCGGCGTAGAGGTCTTCGACGCCCGCCGGCGTGGCGACGTTGCCCGCGACCAGTTCGAGGTCGGGGAACGCGTCCCGGATCGCGGCGACCGCGTCGAGCGTCCGTTCCATGTGCCCGTGGGCGACGTCGACGACGACCGCGTCGACGCCGGCGTCGACCAGCGCACCGGCCCGCCCGAGGGTATCCTCGTCGATGCCGACGGCGGCCGCGACCGGCTGGCCGGCGTCGGCGACTGTCGCGACCTGCGTGGCTTGCTCGTCGACGGTCAGGAAGCGGTGGATCGTCCCGATCCCGCCGGCCTCGCCGAGTGTGATTGCCAGCTCGGCCTCCGTCACCGTGTCCATCGCCGCCGAGACCAGCGGTGTGTCCAGTTCGATTCCGGGCGTCAGGTCGGTGGTGAGGTCCACGTCGCTCCGGCTGTCGACCGGCGAGCGCTGTGGGATCAGCAACACGTCCCCGTAGCTCAGTCCGGTTCGCGGTTCGTTCATGGCCGCACAGTACCAGTCGCTTCGAGCGGATAAATCCGCTGATCGTGTCAACTATCGTTTTCACGACGTGTTGACCTGACACCCGCGGACCACGAAGTTTGTAACCCCTCGCGTGGACATCCTGCCCATGAGCGAGACCGCCGAGCCCGTCCACGTCGCCGTCACCGGCGCGGCGGGCTACATCGGCAGCCGCGTCGTCGCACAGCTCCAGCAGGACCATCCCGACTGGGAGATTACCGCGCTGGACAACTTCTACCTCGGCGACCTTCGCGAGATCGGTGACGTGCCCGTCGACCACGTCGATATCCGCAACCGCGACCGGCTTGAGGAGTCCTTGGAGGGCGCGGACGTGGTCCTCCACCTCGCCGCGATCTCCGGCGTCGACGACTGCGACGACAAGCCCGACCTGGCCTACGAGGTCAACGTCACCGGCACCAACAACGTCGCCTGGTGGTGTCAGAAGACCGGTGCGGCGCTGTGTTTCCCCTTCTCGATGGCCGTGATCGGCGACCCCCAGGAGTTCCCCATTACGGTGGATCTGCCACGCGATCCGTTGAATTGGTACGGCCGGACGAAAGTGCTGGGCGAGCGAGCCATCGATACGTTCGCCGACGGAAGCTTCCCGGCTCACCAGTTCATGATCTCGAATCTGTACGGTCGCCACGAGGTCGGCGATCGGGAGGTCTCGAAGGGCACGGTGATCAACTTCTTCGTGAACCGGGCGCTGGCCGGGGAGACACTGACTGTCTACGAGCCCGGGAGTCAGTCCCGGAACTTCGTCCACGTCAAGGACGTGGCCGACGCGTTCGTCAAGAGTGCAGAGCGGCTGGTGGAACAGCGTGCGGCTGGGGAGACCGGGGTCGAGAAGTACGAGATCGCCAGTGACGAAGATCCGGGCGTGATGGAAGTGGCCGAGTTGGTGCAGTCGATTGCTCGTGAGGAACGTGGCATCGACGCCGACGTGGAACTGGTCGAGAACCCTCGCAGTGGGGAGACACTGGTCGACGAGTTCGGGGTGGATACGGCGGCTGCGCGGGATCGGCTGAGGTGGAAGGTGTCGGAGAGCGTCGAGGACTCGGTTCGCGGGCTACTGTCGGACGTGAAAGGAACCGATCAGTAAAACCCTCGGTAAATCGACCACCGATACGGATTTACCGCTCATGTAGGAGCGTTTCGAGATTTTTCTGGACGTACTCTCTGTCACGGGCGTCAAGATACCAGTCAAGAGTCTTCCTGATCCCCTCTTCCACGGTATACTGGGGTTCCCAGCCGAGGAGTTCCTCCGCACGTGTGGTATCTGCAGCTCGATGACGAACGCCCTCCGGTTTATCAGTCATATAGTTAATCTCGTCAGGCTCCCAGTCCAGATAGTCGAATATGTACTCGACAGCTTTGTTCATCGTCACGTACCGACTGATACCGGCGTTGACTGGCGTTCCGTCGGTGACGTTTTCGGCTGCGAAACGGATCGCTCTGGTAATATCTTTGACGTAGGTGAAGTTCCGAGTCTGTTCACCGTCACCCCAGATCTGGAACGGGTCTTGTTTGGCGTAGGCCTTCGCCATGAACGCGACGATGGCGTGGGTTTCGTTCTCTCGCGGACCGTATGCAGTGAATATTCGAACGATGCTTGCGTCGATGTCGTACTGTTCCTGGTAGGCCTGCAGCGATCGCTCCCCCATGAGCTTCGCCCAACCATAGACTTCGTCCGCGTATGCCCCACCTCGTTCGTCGAAGCTCACCATGTCCTCACGGAGACGTCGTTTTTCCTTTTGAATGTCGGTCGGATAGGTGCAAGCACTGGAGGCGAACGAGATCCGGTCAACCCCGTTCTTGGCGGCTGCTTCGTACACGATATTGTCCAGTGTCATGTTCGTGGCACAGTTTGCAGGGTACTGCGAAATGTACCCCCGTCCGCCGTGATCCGCTGCGAGGTGGAAGACTGTATCGATGCCCTCGGTCGCTTCATCCGCGAAGCCCCAGTGTTTAAGATTCCCGTCGAGAATTTCGATCTCGTCTCTGACAGCAGTGAGGTTTTCCATCTCACCGCTAGAGAAGTCGTCGGCGACGCGAACGTTCGCACCGTGATCGACCAGATCCTCAACGAGGTGTGAACCGATAAACGATGCACCACCTGTGACGAGAACGTCCTCACTGTCCCACTCTGTCATTCACCATCACCTCCATCTGTAGCTGCCGTCCGTTGCTCTCCGTCAAGTCGGTCTTCTGCCCACTCGTAGACTTGTCGGAGCCCCTCTTCGAGCGGGACGCTCGGCACCCAGTCGAGCTCTTCCCGCATTTTCGTCATATCACAGGCGTATTTGTCAGTACCCGTCGGTTTCGATAGGTCGTGTCCAATTTCGATATCTTTGCCGCTGATCTCGATGATCATTTCCGCGAGCTCGTTGATAGTAACGACTTCGTTAGAATTGCCGAGGTTGATCGGTTCGCCGTCCGTTTTCTTCTCCAGTGCCTCTATCATCCCGTCTACTAGATCGGTTACGTAAATGAATCCTCTTTCTTGGGTTCCGTCTCCGAATAGTTCGATAGACCCGCCCTCTGGTTCCTCGATCACCTTTCGACAAAGCGATGGGATGACGTGGCTACTGTCTGGATCGAGGCTCTCTCGTGGTCCGTAGCAGTTGAAGATGCGAACCGCACCAGTATTGACCGTCGTGTCGGTGTGATACGCGTCACACGCGACTTCACCGAGTATTTTTGCCCAGCCGTAGGTGCTGTGGGGGTTCGCCGGGACCGCCTGCTCCTCACTGAACAGGTTCAGATCGTCGTGTTCCTGTCGATAGATGCAGGCACTCGAAGCGAACAGGAAGCGGTCGACATCGTGAATCCGTGCGGCTTCGAGCATGTTCTGGTTCATCAGGACGCTCGGCGTGAGTCCTCCAACGTTCTCCCGCTGGATATAGTGGATACCGCCGACCGAGGCTGCGAGGTGAAACACGTGGTCGACTCCCTCAGTAGCATCAACACAGCCCTTGTGCGTAGTAAGGTCGACGGGGCGCACCTCGATGCGGTCCTTCAGATGTTCGATCCGGTCTCGATCTCCGCGTGAGAAGTTGTCGGCGATGACAACGTCCGCCTCGCGCTGAAGTAACTCTTCCGTCAGATACGAACCAATAAAGCCTGCACCGCCGGTTACTAATACAGTAGAATCGCTCAGATCCATTCTGATCCGGTAACGGTACCGTACAGGTATAAACTTTCATTTTGTCGCTGATAACGCGCCAATTCAGGTCCTGATGTGGTTTTAGATCGGTAGTAACCGGGCTGAACGATGATTTTGTTAAAATAAACTTATAAGTAGTATCTATATGCGTTGTCACGACAGCTATCCCTGACTGATATTAATGGCTGTTGCCTCGCTCCTCGCCTGGTCCGCTGTCGCGCAATCATATATCTTTTATACGTGTGGAAAAACTCTATTCCAGTGACTGACACGGATCACACGGATATCAGCCGAAGTGAAAAAATCCGTGCGTTAATCCGCGTTGCCAGATACAGGCCACTCTTTACCGTTGCAATCATTGGTGGTGGTGTCTTTGCAGCCCTACTCGAGGGAATCGGACTGAGTTTCATCCTGCCGATTATCGAAATTGTCCAGTCCAGCGGCGACCCTGCAGCGCAGGCCGACGGCATCCTCGGTGCCTTCGTGTTTGCCTACCAATTGCTGGGGCTCCCGTTCACACTGGGGTTCGTTGTCATCGGTGTCAGCCTCGTCCTGACAGTCCGGTGGACACTGACGTTCGTCGTCCGGTGGCTCCGTGAAGCACTGGTTGTCGACTACACGCGAGAGATTCAGGTCCAATCGTTCGAACGAGCACTCGATTCGCGAATCGCGTACTTCGACCAGGAAGGATCGGATGATATCCTCAATGCCATCGTTACGCAGGCGGAGTACGCCGGCGAAGTGATCAAACACGTCGTGAACTTCATCGAACAGGGATTCCTGTCGGTGATGTACCTCGGTGTTGCCTTCATCCTAGCACCAATCCTAACGGCCTTCGCAATCGTCTTTCTCGGCGGGTTTTCGCTCCTGTTTCGACGATTGATCGAGTCGGGCTACGAACTCGGCGATCGAGTCGCGGACGCGAACGAACAGATACAGCAAGCCGCTCAGTCGGGGACACAGGGGATCAGAGACACGAAGCTGTTTGGGCTGAAACAGGAGTTGCTGGATGACTTGATCAGGGCGACTAACCTGTTTGCCGAATCTGGTATCAGACAGCGTCGGAACAAGCAGGGAATAAAGAATTTCTACAATCTCTTAACTGCAATCTCCGTGTTCGTCCTAATCTACCTGGCGATTACCGTCGCAGAGATGTCGATCGGCTCGCTCGGGATCTTCCTATTTGCGATGTTCCGACTCGGTCCGAAGGCCAGTAACCTCAACTCAACGTTTTATCAGATTGAGAACAACCTCGCACACCTCGTTCGGATGCAAGCATTCGTCGACGAACTCGAACGAAACGAAGAGCCTACCACGGCGGACGAATCTGTTCCCAAAACGGTCGAAACCGTTGAGTTCGACGACGTTCGGTTTTCCTACCCCGGGCAGGCGGAGCCGGCACTGTCGGGGCTATCCTTCGCGTTCGAACGGGGCGAGTTCGTGGGCTTCGTTGGACAGTCCGGGGCCGGCAAGTCGACTGTCGTTTCGTTGTTAGCACGGATGTACGAGCCCGATTCGGGTGTGATCCGCGCAAACGGACGTTCGATCCATAAGATGGATATCGACGAGTGGCGCTCTCGGATAGCCGTGGTCCGACAAGATCCGTTCATATTCAACGATACGCTCAGGTACAACCTGACGATCGGTAACCGGGAAGCGTCTCGGCGTGATCTCGATCGTGTCTGCGAGATCGCAAAGGTCGACGAGTTCCTCAAGAACATGCCAGCGGGATACGACACGCAACTCGGTGACGAGGGCGTCCGTCTCTCGGGTGGTCAACGGCAGCGAGTCGCACTCGCACGGGCGCTTTTGAAGGACGCCGATGTGCTGGTCCTCGACGAAGCCACGAGCGACCTCGATTCCAGCCTCGAAAAAGAGGTTCAGTCCGCCATCGAGAGCATGGATCGCGACTACGCTATCGTCGGTATCGCCCATCGGCTCTCGACCGTAAAGAACGCTGACCGGATTTACACCGTTGATGACGGCGAGATCATTGAGTCCGGGACACACGCAACCCTAATCGAGAGCGGCGGTCAGTACGCTGACCTGTACGCGATCCAGTCACAGGGAAAGTAATCGCCACAGAAGGGCCCGTGATGATTATGTAGCCGACTCCAGTGCTGCTGCTAACGTCTCCACGACTCGCTCCTGATCCCTATCGGTCATACTGTGGGCGACCGGGAGCGTGAGCAGGTTGTGGTGCAGCGCCCGCGACGTTTCGAGGTCACCGACGCGCTTTGCGTCGGCGAAGGCGTCGGTCTGGTGGAGGGCGTACGTGCCGATCTGACTCTCGATGTCCTGTTCCGCCAGCGCGTCGATGAGGTCGTCGCGAGTGTGTTCGTCACCGGCCTCGACGTAGATGCAGTAACTCTGGAAGTTGTGGTGGGCGGGGGCTGGCTCCGCCGGCGGCGTGACGCCTGGAACGTCCTCCAGCAGATCGGTGTAGCGGTGGGCAATCTCGCGGCGTCGCTCGACGATCTCGTCTAGTCGGTCGAGTTGTGCGACGCCGACCGCCGCCAGGATGTCGCTGAACCGGAAGTTGGTAGCGTCGGCCCGGACGAAGCCGATCTCACCCTCGCGCTGATCGGTGCCGAAGTTCTTGACACTACGTATCTCCCGTTCGAGGTCGTCGTCGTCGGTCGTGATCATTCCTCCCTCTCCCGTCGTGAGTACCTTGCGAGGGTGGAAACTGAACACGCTCACGTCGAACTGTGACCCGACTGGCTGGCCGTCGTAGGCGGCCCCGGACGAACAGGCGGCGTCTTCGAGTACGGGGACGCCGTGGGCCGCAGCGATGTCGTTGACGACGTCGGTCGGGAGCGGCTGGCCGCCCCACGACACCGGGAGGAGCGCGCCCGTCTCGTCGGTCACGGCGTCGGAGAGAGCATCGGTGTCGACGTTGTACGTGTCCCGATCGACGTCGACGAGAACTGGCTCCGCACCCATGCGAACGACCGCGTTGGCGGTCGCTGGGTGCGTGAAGTCCGGAAGCGGGACCTCGTCTCCGGGCCCGATTCCCAGCGCGTCCAGTGCGAGTTCCATCCCGGTCGTACACGAGGTGACGGTGATCGCGTGGTCGGCGCCGACCCGGTCGGCGAACCCGTCTTCGAACTCGTCGGCGTACGGACCCTGTGTCATGTAACCCGACTCCAGAACGGATTCGATGTTCCCGAGTTCGTCGTCACCGACGACCGGCTCGATGAGAGGAATCGTATCTGCCATCTGGTCTATCATACGTCAGTGAGTACTTGGCTGTGGTGGTTCCCGCGCTGGTGCTCTCCAGAAGGGCTTACTGTATCGGCGCGCAACTGCCCGCTCACGATGGAACTCGCGACTGCCGGCCTGGCCGACGCGGACGACCTCTCGTCGATCACTGTCACCGTCTTCGGCCTCGGGAAGATGGGACTGCCGCTGGCGGCCGTCCTCGCCGATCACGGCGCACGCGTGGTCGGTGTCGACATCGACGAGGAGACCGTGACCGCCGTCGACGACGGGCACGCACCGGTGTCGGAACCTGGGCTACAGGCACTACTTGACGAGTACGCGGAAACTCGACTGACGGCGACCACCGACGGCCAGGCGGCCGTGGCGGACGCCGACGTACACATCGTCTTGGTCCCGACGCTCGTCGACGACGCGTCGGACCCCGACCTCGGTCCCGTCCTCGCGGCGGCGAAGACGATCCGTGGCGGGGTGAGCGCAGGCGACCTGGTGATCCTCGAGAGTACCGTTCCGCCGGGAACGACGGCGGGGCCGTTCGCCGAAGCGGCCGAACCGGACGGACTGACTGCGGGCGAGGATTTCGGCGTCGCGCACTGCCCCGAACGCACGTCGTCCGGGCGGGTGATCAGAGACCTGACGGAATCGTATCCGAAGATCGTCGGGGGCGTGAGCGATGCGGGCACGACGGCAGCCGCGTCGTTCTACCGGCAGTTCAACGACCCCGGTGTCATCGAGATGCCGAACGCCACGGCCGCCGAGGCGGTCAAAGTGTTCGAGGGCGTCTACCGGGACGTGAACATCGCACTCGCGAACGAACTTGCGAAAGCCTGTGAGGACTGGGGGCTCGACGCGGCGACGGTGTTCGAGGCCGCGAACAGCCAGCCCTTCTGTGACATCCACGACCCGGGTGTGGGTGTCGGCGGCCACTGCATCCCGGTCTATCCACATTTCGTGATGAACCGTGCCGAAGAGACACCACTGCTCGCGACGGCTCGGGCGGTCAACGACGGGATGCCGGGCCACACCGCCGACATCACTGCGTCGCTCGTCCGGGGTGCGGGCGTCGATCTCGCCGATGCAAGCGTTCTGGTCCTGGGGCTGACGTACCGACCGGGCGTCGACGAGACGCGGTTCGCGCCGGCGTTCGATCTCGTCGAGGCCCTCCGCGATCTCGACGTGACCGTCGCTGCACACGACCCGCTTCTCTCGGCGGCCGAGATCGAATCGGCGGGTGCCAGCCCCGTCACCGATCCGACCGACGGAACCTGGGACGCCGTCGTCCTCGCTACCGGCCACGAAGCGTACGAGTCGCTCGATCTGGACGCGCTCGCCGGCGCGATGCGGACGCCGATCCTCGTCGACGGGCGTGACTTCTTCGACCCTGCCGACGTGACCGCGTTCACCTACGCCTGTATCGGTGACGGGACGAGCGAGGTCTGACCGACGGCCCCGGCCACTGGCCGGTCAGCTGTAGTAGTGTTCGATCTCCGCAGGTCCGGCCGCACCCTCCACGATGTACATCTGGAACCAGATCTCCAGGGCGACGAGTTTCCAGAGGAGTTTGTAGTGAGGCGTCAGCGCCTCCGCGGGATCTCGATCCAGGAGCGTTCGGACGTACGAGTCCTGCACGAACCCCTCTCGAACGATGTGCGGGTCGTCGAGGATAGATCGTGCGTGCGGGAGCAACTCGTCCCGCACGAACGGGTACGTCGGCATGGTGAAGCCCTGTTTGTCTTTCTGGAAGACGGCGGCCGGCAACCGGTCTCGCATCGCCTCCCGGAGTACCTTCTTCCCGGTCGTTCCGCCGATTGGCCCGGACCCGAACTTCTCGGACTGGGGCAGCGAGAGCGCGAGGTCGACGAGATCGTTGTCGAGGAAGGGAACCCGGGACTCGAGCGAGTGGCCCATGCTCATCCGGTCTTCGACCAGCAGGAAGTCGTCCGGCAGTTTCGTCTGAAAATCCCAGTCGAGGGATCGTTCGACCAGCGACTGACCGCCCGCCCCGCCCCCGCGGTCGCGGATCCACTCCGCTGGGACGAGCTCGTCCGGGAGCGACTCACCGAAGGCCCGTTCCCGAAACACCTCGATATCCCCGATCACGTCGCTGTTGTTGAGGAGGACGTAGAGGCGTGCCGGATCGTCGATGTGACGCTGGAGGGACGTGTCCTCGAGCGCCTCGTCGGCGTCGAGATCCTCGGCTGACAGGTGCGCTCGAAGTAGTCGTGTTGCCGTCTCGCTGATCCCCGCTCTGGTGTCGGCCGGTTCGGTGTCGCGCAACTGCTCGTACTCCTGTAAGCGGCTGTATCGGTAGATGTACCCGCCGAACAGCTCGTCGGCACCGAGGCCACCGAGCGCCACTTTGACGTGCTCACGCATCTCCTGGGCGACGTAGTAGGGGTAGAGATTTCGTTTGGGTTCGTCGGCGTACCAGATCATCTCCGGGAAGTCCCGCACGAACGACCCGTCGAGCGTGAGTTCGTGGTGGTCCGTTCCGAAGTGGTCCGCGACGGCCCTGGCGTCGGCGCGCTCGTCCCACTGCTGGTCCGCAAAGCCCATGCAGAACGTCTGGATCGGCTCGTCGCTGATCTCGGCGGCCATCGCCACCACGCTGCTGGTGTCGAGCCCGCCAGACAGGTAGAACCCGACCGGAACGTCGCTGACCAGCTGGCGTTCGACGGCGTTGTACAGCGCGTCTTCGACGGCCGCAGCCGGGTTCGACGGCGGTGTCGCGTCCGCCATCGCGGGGTTCCAGTACTCGTGATCCGTCCACGTCCACTCGTCGTCGGCCCGTGTTCCCTCCAGCACGTGCCCGGGGAGGACCGTCTCGATCCCCTGGAACAGCGTCGTCTGTGACGGCGAGAACCGGAGCTGAAGGAAATAGGTTAGCGCCTCTGTGTCGACGGCGGGTGCCACCAGGCCACCCTGGAGGATGCTCTTTGGCTCACTGGCGAAGGCCAGTCCGTCTTCGAGGGGTGCGTAGTAGAGCGGTTTGATCCCGGCGCGGTCCCGTGCCAGGAGCAGACGCTCCGCGCTCTCGTCCCAGAGCGCGACCGCGAACATCCCGTTCAGCCGCTCGAACACGTCACGCCCGTACTCCTCGTAGCCGTGAACCAGCACTTCGGTGTCGGTGTCGGTCGTGAACGTGTGCCCACGTGATTCGAGCGCCGACCGTAGCTGCCGGTAGTTGTAGATCTCGCCGTTGTAGACCACGACGACGTCACCGTCTTCGTTGTATATCGGCTGGTCACCGCCGCCGAGGTCGATGATGCTGAGCCGTCGACTGCCGAGCATCACCCCGTCGTCGTGGTACGTGCCCCTGCTATCGGGGCCGCGATGCGTGAGGCAGTCGGTCATCTCGTCGAGAAGCGACGGATCGTCGACGCCGACCACCCCACTGATGCCGCACATTACAGGTCAGCGTCCTCCTGCAACCACTCGAAGGTGCGTTCGAGCCCGTTACGGAACTCCGTCTCCGGTGCGTGGCCGAACAGCCGTTCGCACTTGCTCGTGTCGGCGTAGAAGTCGTCGATCTCGTCGGGGCGTTCGGGCTTGCGGTCGATCTCCGGCTCGACGCCGACGACCTCGGCCATCTCGTGGATCGCGTCCAGAATCGCCGTGTCCGTTCCCCGTCCCATGTTCACGACCTCGTTTGTCACGTCGCCTTCCAGCCCGTCGACGATGAACGCCGTGATGTCACGGACGTAAATGAAGTCCCGGGTCTGCTGACCGTCGCCGGTGACGAAGACGCCTTCGTCCCGTGCCAACCGGGAGAGGACGACCGGCACCAGCGCGCCCGAATCCGGGTACTGGTAGGGACCGTACACGTTGAAAAAGCGGAAGACGAGGTAGTCCAGATCGTACAGCTGGTTGTACACGTCGAGGTACTCCTCGACGGCGTGTTTGGCGACGCCGTAGGGTGACTGCGGGCTCGCCGGGTGATCTTCGGGGACGGGGACCGTCTCCACCTCTCCGACGAGCGACGATGCCGACGAGAAAAACACCTTCTCGATATCGTGTTCTCGGGCGGCGTCGAGAATATTCAGCGTCCCGACGACGTTGATTTCGGCGTTCAGCTTCGGGTCGTCGGTGCTGGCCGGGAGCGGGTGTGCCGCGAGATGTGCGACTGCGTCGACGTCGCTGACCGCGTCTTCGACGGCCTCCTCGTCGGTGATGTTGACGTCGCGGTATTCGACGTTGTCGGCGTCGTGATCGATCGGTTCGATGTCACAGGCGAGAACGTGGTGGTCCGTTCCACCGAGTTCGTCGAGAAGATTTCGACCGACGAATCCGGAGGCGCCGAAGACGGCGATGTGCATAGCCGACGTACGGAGGAGCGACCGTTTAGTTGCTTCGGTCTGGTAGGTGTCTCGCCAGCTGAGGGGGCCAGCCAAGGGTGAGGACAAAGTACATAAACCACAAGCATAACTCCGGAGTATGCCTATCGGCAGTGACCACGACATCGTCTATGCGAGCTGTACCGAGGGCGGGTACGAGGTCGTACGGAACCTGGTTCGCGAGGGTGTCGAGATCGCGGAACTCGTGACGCTGACCGAGGAACAAGCGGCCACCCACGACGTCGCGGGCTACCAATCCTTTGACGCGCTAGCAGATGAGCACGACGTTCCCGTCTATCACCCCGAGACGTACTCGATGACTGAGGCCGACACCGACCACTTCGAGTCGCTGGACGCCGACCTCCTGATCGTCAACGGGTGGCAACGGCTGATCCCGGAGCCCGTGTTGAAGACGTTCACGCGGGGGGCGCTCGGCGTCCACGGCAGCGCCTACGGCCTACCGAAGGGCCGGGGTCGCTCCCCGATGAACTGGTCGATCATCGAGGACCGAGACCGGTTCCTGCTGTCGGTCATCCGGCTGGACGCCGGGGTCGACTCCGGCGACATCGTGGACACGGTGAAGTACGACATCACCGAGTTCGACACGATTCGCACCCTCTACTACAAACTCGCCATCGCGACGAGCGAGATGCTTGTCGACTCGCTCGAACCGATCCTCGACGGGACCTTCGAGTACACGGAACAGGAGGGAGAGCCGACCTACTACCCGAAACGGACGCCTGAGGACGGGGCGATCAACTGGCAGAACGGAACTCGGGAGATTTACGACCTCGTCCGCGCCGTCGCCGCCCCCTATCCGGGCGCGTTCACCGAACACGAGGGCGTGCGGATCATGATCTGGGAGGCGATCCCTTTCTCCGACGACTTCGTGTTCAACGAGGCTCCGGGGACCGTCGTCCAGTCGTTCGTGACCACCGGCGATTTCGTCGTGAAGACGGCTGACGGCACGCTCTTGGTCACCGACTGGGAGGCCGAATCGTGGACCCCGACCGAGGGCGATCAGTTGGCATCCCTCGGTGAGCGAACCCGTGTAGACGCACCGGAGGCCGAGTGATGACCGGCACAACCGATCCCATCGACGACGTTAGCTTCACCTTCGAGTGGTACGAGTCGCTGCTCAAGCTCCTTCAGTCCGAGGATCGGAAGTTCCGGACCTTCGAGGACGACGTTGATGGGGGGACGGTCCTGTACCGACACGACGTGGACTGGTCCCCGCGAAAAGCGGTCGAACTCGGCCGGATCGAGGCCGAGCACGACGTCACCGCTACGTATTTTTTCCTGGTGACGTCGCCGTTCTACAACCCTCAGACAGAGGCGGTACGGTCTGCAATCGAGAAACTGGCTGACCTCGGCCACGAAATCGGGCTACACTTTAGCACGCACCAGTACGACGTGGACGAATCGACGCCGCTCGAGAAGGTTGCGGAACGGGTCGATCGTGAAGGCCGGATTCTCGGAGAAGCCGCCGGGACGAGCGTCGACGTCGTCTCCTTCCACAATCCGCCGGATTGGATCCTGCGGGAGACGTTCGAGGACTTCGTGAGCACCTACGAGCCACGGTTTTTCGAGACGGTGGAGTACCGCGCGGACTCGAACCAGCGCTGGCGCGAGACCCATCCTTTCGCCGATGGGGTCCCAGATCCGTTGCAGGTGCTCACCCATCCGGTCCTCTGGGGCGAGCGGGACGCCTGGGCCGTCGACCGTCTCCGGGAGGAGCGTGACTACCACGCGGTGGGGATCGACGAGCACCTGGCCAGGACGGATCGGACCTGGGAATCGCCGCTGGGAATCGGGCGACTGGACGACGACGGCCCGCTGTACTGACCCGGATGAGCGAAATACACATACGCACTCGGCTACAGGGAAGAGTCAACGCTCCAATGGCTGATTCATCGTCGCACGTTTCGATCGCTGACGGCGCACAGTTTGGGGTCGCCTACGCCAACGATACTGCACCGCCAGAGGTGGGTCCGGGGAGCGTCATTCGCTCGGGCACGATCGTCTACGACGATGTGCGTGCGGGCGACTCATTCCAGACTGGCCACCACGCGCTCGTTCGCGAGCAGACCGTCCTGGGTGACGACGTCCTCGTCGGCACGCAGTCGGTCATCGACGGGACCACCACGGTCGGCGATGACGTGAGTATGCAAACCGGCGTCTACGTCCCCAGCGAAACGAAGATCGGGTCGAACGTCTTTATCGGGCCCAACGCGACGTTGCTCAACGATCAGTATCCGGTGCGGACCGACGCCGACCTGATCGGTCCAACGATCGAGAACGGCGTCTCCGTCGGCGCGAACGCGACGATTCTTCCGGGTGTGACGGTCGGCGAGGGGGCGTTCATCGCCGCCGGCTCGGTCGTCACCGAGGACGTGCCGCCCTGGACCCTGGCGGCCGGCGTCCCGGCGACCCACCGAGAGCTACCGCCGGAGTTAGACGGAGAAAATCAGCTATGACCATCCCTATCGCGAACCCGCAGGTATCCGAGGCCGCCAAGGAGGCCGTCTGTGACGTTCTGGACTCGGGGATGCTCGCCGACGGAGAGGTCGTCCGCGAGTTCGAGTCCGCCTTCGCCGACTACGTCGGTGTGGAACACGCCGTGGCGACCTCCTCGGGGACGACGGCGCTACACGCGATGTTCGAGGCCGCTGGCGTCGGCGAGGATGACGTCGTGTTGACGACTCCGTTCTCGTTTATCTCGACTGCCAACGCCGTCAAACACGCCGGCGCAGAGGTCACCTTCACGGATGTGCGGCTGGACACGTGCAATCTGGACCCGACTGCCGTCCGCGAGACACTGGCCGAGCGCGACGACGTGACTGCACTCATGCCCGTCCACCTCTACGGCTTGCCCGCCGATATGGAGGAGTTCCGCGAGATCGCCCGCGAACACGACCTCTTGCTGTTCGAGGACGCGGCCCAGGCCCACGGAGCATCGTACAACGGCGAGATGGTCGGGTCCATCGGCGACGCGGGTGCATTCTCCTTTTATCCGACGAAGAACATGACGACCGGCGAGGGCGGGATGATCACGACCGACGACGAGGCGCTGGCTGAGCGAGCGCGGCGGCTCATCGATCACGGCCGGGTCAGCGGGTACGAGCACGCCGAGATCGGCTACAACTTTCGTATGACCAACATCCAGGCGGCCATCGGTCGCGACCAGATCGACCGACTCCCGGACTGGATCGACCGACGACGGGAGAATGCGGCCCGGCTCACCGGGGAACTGGCCGGTATCGACGACGTCGAGACACCCACTATCCCAGCCGACCGGACCCACGCCTTTCATCAATACACCATCCGGACCGAGCACCGCGAGCGGATTCAGGCGGCCCTGGACGCTGCCAGTATCGGTTACGCCGTCTACTATCCAGTTCCGATCCCGGCACAGCCGGCCTACGACCAGCTTGGCGAGTATCCGGTCGCGAGCGACCTGAGTGAACGCGTGCTCTCGCTGCCGGTCCATCCCCAAGTGACCGCGGAAGACGTCGACGCCATTGCCGGTGCCGTCCAGCGTGCGGAGGTGAACGAGGCGTGACCGACCAACCGATCCCAGTCGGCGTCGTCGGAGCCGGGAACATGGGTGCGAATCACATCAGAGTGTACGACGAACTCTCGGGGGCAGACCTGGTCGAAGTCGTTGAGCCGAACCCAGACCGTGCGGCGGCGGTCAGCGACGAGTACGATATCCGGATCGTCGACGATGTCGCCGATCTGGAGGCCGCCGAGGCGGTCACGGTCGCGGTCCCGAATCGGTTTCACCACGACGTGGCCATCGACTGCTTGGAACGGGGGTTGGATGTCCTCGTCGAGAAACCGCTGGCCAACTCCGTTGAAGCCGCAGAACGGATCGTCGAGACGGCCTCCGACGAGGACGCGGTGCTGCAGGTCGGACACATCGAGCGGTTCAATCCCGCGGTCGAGACCTTGCAGAAACTCCTTGAGGATCAGGTCGTCATTGCACTTGACGCACATCGACTGGGGCCGTTCAGCGACCAGCTCTCGGAGGAAAACGTCGTGTTCGACCTGATGATCCACGACATCGACATCTTGAATTATCTCGTCCCTGGTGCGCTATCGACGATCAACGCGGTCGGCACCACGACTCGGTCGACCGAACTCGATCATGTCATCGCGCAATTCAAATCGTCCGACGGCGTCGTCTCAAGCGTCACCGCGAGTCACGTCACACACGGGAAAGTCAGGACCCTCGACGTGACGACGAAAGACGTGTTCGTCCGACTCGATTACCAGAAACAGGACGTCACCGTCCAGCGGCGTGGCTCGGAACGGACCACGAACATCATCGACGGGTCGGGATACCGGACCGAGACCGTGACAGAGAATCCCTACATCAACCGGGAAGAACCGCTAAAAAACGAACTCCGTCACTTCCTTGACTCGGTGGCGACGCGAACCAAGCCCCGTGTCGGCGGCAAAGTCGGTGTCGAGGCGGTCCGCCTGGCGAGGTCCGTCATCGACCGGTGTGAGTGAGGATGCCTCAAGTCCGGGATCCCTGCCAAAACCGGCCCAGACCGTGTGGAACCAGGGTCCGGCACCGCTACATTTTAATAAGGCTGGTTCCGTGTTCGGCTACGTATGAGCGGCATCGAGAATGTAGTTCTTGTCTCCATCGACGACCTCAGATACGACTGTATCGGCCCGGCGAAACCGACCGGGTGGCTCGACCAACACGGGTTGACGGTCGAGACCCCCACCTTCGACCGCCTGGCCGAGACGGGAACGCTCTTTCACGACACCGTCAGCACGTCGTCGTACACGCCGCCCTCTCACGCGTCGCTGTTCTCCGGTCTCTATCCGAAGAACCACGGAGTGAAGACGTTCTTCAATTCGATGAGTCCGGGAGTCGATACACTGGCCGAGGCGTTCTCCCGCGACGGCTATCGGACCACCGCCTGGATCGAGAACATCGCACTCGACATTCTGGACGTCACCCGGGGGTTCGACACCGTTCGCTGTCCCTTCGAGGAGGACGAACACGACCTCTTCGAATTCGTCGAGGCGGCTGGCGAAACCGACCGGACTTTCACGTTCGTCCATCTGTTCGACGTTCACAAACCCTACATACACACCCCTGGTGGCGGGGAACGACACCAATACAACGAGCGGTACCTCTCGGAACTCGGGTCGATTCTCGACGGGATCTGTGACCCGTCTGCCATGCTCGATGCCGCGGAAGCGGAAGCCAGAGAGCAGGTCGACCGGTACGACGACCTGCCGGACTCCCTCAGAGAGTACGCGACGTACCGGAGTCTCGATTACCTCATCAGACAGGAACTCGAATCACAGGTCGGTGACGACCGGTTCCAGTACCTGGCCGAAATGTACGCTCGTGGCGTCGAGGTTTTCGACACCGGCCGTTTCGCCGATCTGATCGAGCGGCTCCGTGCTGTCATGCCGGAGGACTACCTCCTGATCGTGACGTCGGACCACGGCGAAACCCGCTGCCGTTGGCGGGACCGAGAGGACTTTTTCAACAGCTTTAATGTTTCCGAGGGCGCGGTGCGGGTTCCGCTGTTCGTCGAGTCCGATCAGTGGGCCCCGGCCGTCGACCAGTCGACGCCGGTGAACCATGTCGACCTCGCTCCGACTATCGCGGACGTGGTTGGACTCGAGTGGGACGGGCCCGCTGACGGGGTCTCACTCGCGGGCGAGGGTCCCGACGACGACCGCTACCTGTACAACGAGTCGTGGTTCTACGAGGGTGGCGCGAACTTTTTCGGGACGATCCGGGATCCGGGCGACGGCGGGTTGAGTGAAGCGGCTGTCCGTCAGTATCCGTACAAATTCGTCCGCTCGTTCGCCGAGACGGGCAGTCCCGAACGGGCACTCTACCACATCGAGGCCGACCCGCTGGAACGGGACCCCCTTCCTGACAATCACGAAATGTACGAGCCGCTCGCGCTGGCGCTTGAATCCTATCTCGATGGGGTGAGCCAGTCGTGTGAACCGAATCTGGAACAGCGAAACTCGGACGAGATGGAAGAACGGCTACGGGCGCTGGGGTACCTGGAGTGACCACGACAGCCGTACGGGACTTCAGCAGACGACGATCCGTTGGTTTTCCTAATAGTTGGATTTATATTCCAAACTCTCTACCGTACCCCCATGTCTCAAGAGCAGACGAAACAACATTTTGACTATCGATGGCAACAGGACCCGGTCACCGGGGAGGAAGTCGAAAAACGCGCCCGTGACCGAATTATTCGGAACGGATGGACGGTAGAGGAGTTTGAGGAGTGGGTGAAGGGCAAGAAGGTTTTGGACGTAGGCTGCGGGATGGGGTGGTGGACGGACTATGTCGACGATCTGAACGGTGAAGCCGAAGCGGTTGGCATCGATCTCTCTGAGGGCGCAATCGAACAGGGCCACGAACTCGGTATCGAGAACATCCATGTCGGGGACATGAGCAATCTCGATTTCTCCGACGAAGAGTTCGATTACATCGCTGTAGAGAACTGTCTCCACCAGACGCCTAAACCGGAAGAGTACTTCCAGCATATCGTCACGAAGCTCAAACCCGGTGGAACGATTACGCTGTACGTTTACAAAGAGAAATCGCGAATCCGGGAGGCCGCAGACACGCTCATTCGTGACGAGACTGTCGACATGGACCGCGAGGACGTCCTCCAGTTTGCAGAGCAGATGTCGGGAGTTGGTGAGGAACTTTACAACCTGGACGAAGAGATTACGGTCCCGGACATTCCGTTGCTCGGAATCGAAGGTGGTACATACACCGTCCACGAATTCGTCTACCGTCACCTCTTACACTGTTATTACGACTGGGACGGGAAGGGTCAGGAGTACAGCGTCCTGTGCAACTTCAACTGGTTCAACCCGGAGTACACGTTCCGATTCAGTGAATCTGAACTCCGGTCGATGTTCGACGAGGCGGGACTCGAAGTCGTTCATTTCAACGAGCAAATGAGTGGCCATTCTGTTCGGGCCGAAAAACGGGAATGAGGGGTTCCTACCGTACATCGGGAGCGACGAAGGATCGGTAGCCGATAACCGTCGCTGCAGCAATTTCATCTTTCGCTGATTTCGGTGTGATCGTCAGTGTTGCGGACGTTTCAGTCCCGAGTCGTGCAACGGCCCCACGTTTGGTCTGCTGCCCGGACCCTGTTATGCCACTGATGCCAGTTTTGACGTTGTTTCCCTGCGCGTCAGCCGTCGAGAGTGCCGTGGTGACTTCGTCCCCGTCTGCTGTTCTGTACTCGACGACGAGCCGAACTGCTTTGGTATCTGTTGGCAATGCGATCGTATTCGACCCCGCCTGAAGCGGTATCGATTGGCTCCACGCGTTAATCTCGGTTAATCGGTCCAAACTGGGGATGTCGTCAAATTCTGCGAGACCGATTGAACCGTTATTATCCGCGGTGTCCTGCCCGTTGTAGTAGAACCGCGCTCGACCGTCGATGTTCTGCACAGTGTCGTGTGTCCTGTTGTCCTTCAGCCACGACCCACCGTAGACCCACTTCTCTTCCCACGTCCCCGGCGGCCCCGTATCGAGGACGCGCCCGGACACTGGAACGAACTCGAACCCGTCCCCGACCATGGCGTAGGTCTCACGCTGATCCGGTTCGTTCTCTAATAACCGTCCGACCATCGCGGTGAGACAGTACTGGTCGTCCGCGGCGAAGACACTGACGTTCCCGATGATCGTCCCGCTCCGTGGAAAGGCATCGGCCGTCGAAATCACGCCTCGGGGCCGGAGGTCACCGTGGTCACCGACCGCACAAAAGAGGACACAGTGGCTGTCCCCCGCGTCCGGGTCTGCCCACCCCTTCGTCCAGTAGAAGCCATAATACACATTGGTCGAGCCGATACTGACCATGTCTGTCAACTGGGGGTTCCGACAGGCGCCGCCGAATTTCTCCTCGAGTTCCTCGCTGGTCAACGCAGGACTTCGACCGTCGTCCCGCAGCTTTGTCGGATGCTCTCCCACGGCATGGCCGATGCTCCCACCGTCTTCTCCGCCGTCGGCTCTGTAGTACAGATGATACCGGTTCTCCGACGCTTCGTATACGAAGACCGGATGATGTATCTCGTTCACCGACAGGCTGCCGTCGGCGGGGCCGAACGTTGTGTCAGTCAATCGCCACTCTATGCCATCAGTACTCCTCCAGAGACGGAACCGACGACGGTTTTGATCGAGTTCATCGGACTTGACGAACATGAAATAGTCGCCGTCGACGCGAACGACCGCGGGTTGGTACTGTTCATATTCGGCAGCCGGATTCTGGTATGGTGTTATCAATGGATTGGCATCGTGCTTCGAACTCGACCACATCGAGAATTGCAATGGGTGCCGGTCGAAATAAGCTTACTGACAGTCATTGTAAAGTGATCGCTTCAGGGACCGATGCCACAGTGGATTCTTCAGCTCTGGAGAGCGTAATCCCGTTTCCTTTATTAATAATATCTCTTGTGATCGGTAGTTGCTTATTGTAGAAAAAATTTATCATGTAGACAATGCAGCAAATCTACCGTAAATTTATTGATGTGAAGCTCAGGGACTGTCGGTTGTTCAACGAGTCGTGGTTCTAGGGGACAGAGCGGACTTTTTCGGAAATACAGAATCCGGACGAGTACGGACTGAGCTAAGCAGTGCCCCGTCAGCACTCTACAAATTTGTCCGCTCGTTCGCCGAAACCGGTGGATCCGAGCGGGCACTGACGACTTTGAAGCCAATCCGCTCTCACAAGACCCTCACTAGACAAGCACAAGATGTACGAGCGGCTCGCGTTAGCACTCGAATACTATCTTGATGGCACAAACCGGTCGTGTGAATCGAACCCTGAACAGCGGAAAATTGACGATTTGGAGCAAATCTGTGGGCGCTGGAGTATTTGGAGTAAGAGTAAAGAACTCCCCGCTTAACCAACGAAACGTAACTCCCGACAACATGAGCAGTAAACTAATAAAACATATGCCGAAATCAGCACTTTCGTTCGTGCGGGGTACCGCCGCACGGTATCTCCCCGAAGGTGGCCCCAAAGATTGGCTTAGACAGAAATATACGGTGTCCGAACGAACAGCAAAGGTTGAGCAACTCGACATCGTTGACTCCGGTTTCGGAACCATCGAGGGCGAGACGTATCCGTACATCGAACTGGCGAACGGACATGTCTTCTATGGCTACACGTCCGACGAGTACGAGAACGATTATGCGCAACTCGATCAAGCGATCAAAGACGTTCTTATTCCCGAAGCTTACTTTGTCGCGTACGACTATTACCGGAGCTACGTAGATACCAGCATATTCGACCAAATCAAATACTACGATCCGAAGCCGGGTGATACGGTTGTCCAGGTCGGCCCCTACCACGGCCACTTCACTACGAAGTTATCACACATGGTTGGTGAAGAGGGAACCGTCGTCGCTATTGAAGCCCACCCGGAAAATCACCGACTGCTCGAGGCCAATGTTCGAGAGAACTGTCTTGACAACGTCAGGACACTAAACAGGGCGGTTTCTAACACAGACGGCGATCTCGAGTTCTACGTGACGACGGGTGCGAGTGGGAAAACGTACAGCCTCAAACGGGAAAATTTCGACGAGTTTGATGAAATTACGGAAGACATGATCTCGACGATTACGGTCGAGGGCTTGACCCTAGATGGAATCGTCGACGATATGGAGATAGAATCCGTCGACTATCTCATCTTAACTGTGAATATGGAAGAAGCGAACATCCTCCGTGGCGCTTTCCGGACCTTGCAAAAGGATCTGGATCTCGCCTTGGTCGCCTGTTCGGAACTATCGGCCATTGAAGAGATCCTAGCGGAGCACGGGTTTGAATACACGATCGACGAGGCGTTCGCCCCCGTTGTCTATGCATCAAAGCGAGGGCTCGTGGACCCAGACTGAGCGCCGCTCCTTGGAAGAATAGGTAGAACTGAGAAGAACCACTGGCTCCCGAACGCAACGGTCCTGAAACCAACATTGATAATGAAGCTGTTACAAGTCGGAAACGCTGCTAACTTGCCGTACGTCTGTTCAAAGCGGCTCAGAGACCGAGGTATCGAAACAGAGCAGGTGTTCCTCGACCGTCACGTGACGAACCATCCGCTCTGGATGGAAGTTGACACGGACCTCTCGGAACTAACCGACCAGAGCGGGGATGCTAAGTGGGGGCCTGATCAGCAGCGACGGCTCGAAGACTGGGTCACTCCTGTGTCGGTCGATGCAGATGATGAACCACTGAAAGATCTGCACGCCCACTCGGAGATGGTGCGTCAGATTCGGGCCGTCGATTGCGATGTAATCCACGCTTGGAACATCTGGAGTGCGATCTGGGCCTCGTTCTCCGGGACACCGTACATATATCACATCACAGGACACTACGACTGGCAACGGGACCGACACGTCGACAGCACGCTCTTCAGGATTCCGCTGTACGTTCTGGTCAAACGTGCGATCCGAGGCGCATCGGTCGTCGTGGGCCTTGGAAAGTGGCTTAGTGACTTCCGCTCCCGATACGACCGGGCCGAGACGGCCGAGCTCGATCCGCTTCTCGCCACCGAACTGTTCCATCCGGCCGAGGATACCCACACCGAACACGACGGTCTCGAACTGTTCGCCGGGGCGCGCCACGACTGGGAGACCAAACGGAACGACGTCATGTTCGAGGCGCTTGCTGGGTTCAACGGATCCGACGTCCAGCTCACGACTATCGAGTGGGGCAACGACGTGGACCGCTCGAAGCGTCTGGTCTCGGAACTGGGGCTCCAGGATTCGGTCACGTTCGCACCGCTCATGTCGAAACCGCGGTTAGCCAGAGATATCCGGCACGCTGACGCCGTCTTGGATCAATTCCGGTTCGGGTTCGGGTCGCTAGCTAGGCAGTCGCTGGCCTGTGGCACGCCGTTGATATCGGCCGTCGACGAGTCGCGGTGGGAACACCCACCGCCGATCATGCGGGCTTCGACCCCCGAGGAAGTGCGACAGCGACTCGGGGAACTGGAGACAGAGAGCGACGACGCCCGGGAACGGTCTGTCGCGTGGATCGACCGTCACTACGACCAGGAGTCGCTGATGAACCGGTACGTGGACCTCTACGAGCGACACGCCGAGTGAAACCTGGGAGTTGGTTTCGGAACCGAAAGGCATTATCCCTGAGGCCCTGATTGAGGCCCAAGGCCATCGTCGCTATGTATTCGTTCTCACAACTTCGGAAAGGGCTGGCACACCCTGTTCTCGTCGGTCGAGAACTCAACCGACTCTATTTCCGACGGCGTGGCGACGCCGGGTACAACACGAAAGGCATCGACGTCTTCGAGGAAGACTGGGACAATCTGATCGTTCTCGACGCCTGCCGCTACGACCTCTTCCGTGACCGAAACACGCTTGGTGGGGGCCTGGAATCTCGGATCTCTCGCGGTTCGAGTACCCGGGACTTCCTTCGGGGGAACTTCGCCGATCGCATGTTTCCGGACACCGTCTACGTAACCGCCAATCCGGTTCCCTATCACTACCGCGAAGAGATCAGAGCAGAGTTCCACGACGTGATCCACGTCTGGAAGGAAGAGGGGTGGGACGAGGAACTCGGGACGGTCCGCCCGGAGACGACGACCGAGTACGCCCGCCGCGCCGCCGAGGAGTATCCAAACAAACGGCTGATCGTCCACTACATCCAACCGCACTACCCGTTCCTCGACGCGAGCCTGGAGTTCGACAAGGGTCACCTTGCCGATCCGGACGTCGAGGATCCGGACCCGAACTTCTGGCGGCGACGGCTCCTGGGCGACCTCGATGTCTCGACGGAGACGCTCTGGACCGCTTACGCCGAGAACCTGGACGCCGTGTTGCCTCACGTGACCGATCTTCTTTCGGACCTCACTGGAAAGACGGTCGTCACGTCGGATCACGGGAACGTCTTCGGCGAGCGTGCATTCCCGTTCCCTATCCGGGAGTGGGGCCACCCCTCGGGCGTCTACATTCCGGACCTCGTCACGGTCCCGTGGCTCATCTGTGACGGTGACGGCGAGCGAAAGGAGATCACTGCGGGCGATACCACGACAGATCTATCGGAGGTCGACGACGGAACGGTCGCGGAGCGTCTCAACAGTCTCGGATACGTAGAGTGATCGGCCGCGCGACGCTCATTCCATGTAGCCCAGTTTCTTCAGCCGATCTCTCACCTCGTCGTCTTTGATGTCCGTAGACGTCTGGGCTTGGTCCGACACGGCGTCCCGATTCCGGTGTGTGGCGGCAATGTCGCGGAACCGTTCGAGTTGCTCGTCGGCCTCGTTGGTGACTAACTTCCCTTCCAGATCGGCTTCGGTCCGGGCGTATAGTCGTTCTTTGTCCGCGACCTTGTCGAGGACGTACTTGTACTCACTGCTGACGAACGCGGCACGGTAGTCCGGCGTTAGCTCGGCTTCCCCGATGGCGATCGGGTCGCTCTCATCCCTCGCTACCAGTGACGTTCCCTCGAACGAAGACGGGGTGTCGGCACCGACGATGTCGAGGACGGTCGGGGCGACACTGATCAGTTCCGTCGGTTCAGTAACGACGCCGTCCTCGAGCGTTCCGGTCGGGTCGTCGATCACGAGCGGGACGTTGAGCAACACGTCTTCGGTGCGATGGGGATGACTGTAGTACCCGTGTTCGTCGAATCCGTCGCCGTGGTCTGCAGTGATGATAACGAGCGTCGGGCGGTCCGTCGTTTCGGTCACAGTCTCGACGAGACGGCCAATCTCCGAATCGGTATATGCGACCTCCTCTCGATAGGTTTCGAGCAATTCACGGTGTTCTTTGTCGGTGATATCTTCTGGGGAGTGAACTGCCTTCTGCCAGAGACGCTCTCCCCGAAATTTGTTGTAGTAGACGAACCCGTCCTTGCGCTGGTATGGACCGTGAACGTCCATGTAGTGGGTCCAGAGGAAGAGTGGGTCCTCGGAGTCTTGCTCGTCGGTCCATTCGATGGCTCGGTCGGTGATCGTTTCGGCCGGGATGTACGCGTGTGTCCGGAGTAACCGTCGTAGTTTGTTCGTTAGGAGTTTGAAACTCCCGGGGAGTGACAGACCGGAGAACGGGAGATCGGCGTCAAATGTGTCGAAACCACGGTCGAATTCGAAGAGATTCGACAGCAACGGATTCGAGTGGAACCCGGCCGTCCGGTAGCCTTTGTCGGAAACCGCTTCGGCCAGCATCGTTCCCTCGGTCAGGTAGACGCCGACTACGTCCCCAGCAAACGACGTGTAGGTGAGTGCCGAGGGGTACCGGCCGGTGAACAGCGATGGCATCGAAAACGTGGTGAACGGACCTTGCGCGTACGCGTTGGTGTAGGTTGTGCCGTCCTCTGCTACGGCGTCGATACCCGGTGTATCGACCGGCGAGTCGGCGATACAACTGACGTAATCGGCACGTAGAGAGTCGACGGTAACGAAGAGGACGTTCGGGTTCATTTCAGTGGATGTATCCGGTGTCGCATTCCCTCTGCGACTATTTATTCATCCCGCCTTCCGGAACTGTGTCCCAGCCGTCGATACGGCTAGGTAATCGAATACGATATGATCGATCTCTCGGTGATGAGACATCACCCGCGATGCTGACCGAAACACAAAAATACGGATGCTTTGTAGAGGGTGACGAATTGTGATCGCCGTTAGTGTTCAGTGATCTTTATGAGTGAATCTGACGACATACTCGTCAACGCCGTCTCTTTCAGCAGCGGTTCTCTCCTCCGTGAATTTCATCTCTTGAAAGAGTTACCGGATGTCGAATCGACGAACCAGTATCACGTCCTCTGTACGTCGGAGGTGGCAGAGCGGTTGGGCGATACGGATCCCGTGATTAATCTCTACCCCGTCGTCCCGAAGGAAAACGGGTTTCTACAGCCCATTCAGACGCCGCGACGGATCTTCTGGGAGAACGTCGATTTGCTCCGGTGGGCACGCCGTATTGACCCCGATCTGCTGTACTTTCCGTCACATATCTCGAACGTGCTCAATTTCACGCCGAAAATCGTCGCCGTCCGGAACATCGCGCCATTCTATCCGAGCGCCCAGCCCAACAGGACGCTCCGCGAGTCGGCCCGGTTACGCGCGCTCCGAATCGCGACGCGGCTGTCGGTGCGACAAGCCAAGAGGATCGTGTTTTTCACGCAGGCCACGCTTGACCGCGTCGCTGAGTACATTCCGAGCGTCACCGAGAAAGCGGTCGTGATCCCACACGGCGTGCCTGAGGGGTTCGGGCCGGTCGAACCGGACCCGGAAATACTCGCGTCGTATAATCTCCCGGAAGAGTATCTTCTGTCGGTCTCGAACGTCGCTCGATACAAGAACTACCTCCAACTCGTCGAGGGATACGCCAAGGCCTGTGAGCAGAGCGACGGAGTCCCCGACCTCTGTCTCGTCGGAAAAGTAATCGACGACGGATATTCCGAGGAATTAGACGCAAAAATCCGATCGCTCGGTATCGCGGACCGCGTCCACAGGATAGGGTTTGTGGATCACGGCGATCTCCCACACCTACACAGTGCGAGCACGGGCTTTCTGTTCAGTTCCGCCTGCGAGAATGCCCCGATCACACTGATCGAAGCGCTCGCGTGTGGCTCCGCGATTGCCAGCTCGAACCGTACGTCGATGCCGGAAATCTGCGGTGAGGCCGCGCTGTATTTCGACCCGTACCGTCCGGATAGCATCGCCGACAGCATCGGTACCCTCGCGACCGAGGCCGACACGAGGGACGCGCTCGAAGACGCCGCACTGGACCGTGCAAAGGAGTTCTCTTGGAAAGATTCGGCCCGAAAGACTTGCAGTGTGTTCGACGAAGTGATACGAGAGGGCGTCTGATGTCTCGAAATCACCACCGAAGGTTCGTCGTCGGACGCCTGCCTGCACTGCTAACCGCGTTCACTGCTAGTTCGCGCGTGGGACCGCCCACTGGCGCTCACGCCAAGACAGAGCGATGCTGACGCTCCCGACCCTCATCACCGCTGTCCAGATCTGTGCGCTGGTCGTACTGGTCGTCAGATACCAATCTCTGTTCTCGAGTTACACCGAGAAGGTGCTTCTCTGGCTGTTCGCACTGAGTTTAGTTGTGACCCAACTGCTCGCGATTGTATTCGCCCGGTTTGTATCGATCGGTGACGCCAAGGTCGAACTGATCATCGAAACGCTCGCGGTTGGCGGCCCACTCCTGGCAATCCTGTGTATCGCCATCGTCGCGCTGGTGACACGGACGCAGCGATTCGTCGTCTCGGTCCACCGCTATGAGATTGTGATCGGTCTCTTCGGTCTGTACAACCTCGTGACCCTCGTGATCGGACTCGCTATGGGCAACGACCTTTCACATCTCCTCTCGGATACGTACAAACTGGTCATCTTTCCTCTGGGATATCTGGCCGTTCTGATCATCGTTGACCGCGAACGGATCTTCGAGTGGTTTCGTGCAGTCTACGCGCTCGTCACCGTTTCGTTGCTCGCGACTTTTGCGAAGCAGGTGCTCTCGCTACTAAGTGGTTCTTTCGCCGAAATCAGCGCCTCATTAGGCGTTTTCTATCTAGTGCCGCTCCTCTTGATGACGCTCTCTACCCCTGAGGCACGTGACCCGCTTCCGATATCCAGAACCGCACAGTTTGGATTGCTCCTTGTCTCCGTTGGTAGCATCATCCTCTCGCTGAGTCGGGGCGACTGGATCGTGACGATGTGTGTCGTCGGGGTCTTTCTGCTCACTTCGACTCGCAAGCGGACCCTTCTTCGACCGCTGAAAAGCATCCCTGGTGTTGCTTTCGCCGGTGTACTTGGGGTAACGCTGTTCGTCGAGGGCGAAACCATACTGGCCCAGATCAGGAACAAGACGCTACGCGTTTTGAATGACATCGCGATGCTCGAACAGTTCCTTGCGTACGAACGCCGTGCACGTGGCTCGCTGGCACAGAAGATCGCTGAAGCGTTGGACGTACTCAAGCACATGGCGGAGCACGGGTCACTGTTGCAGTACCTCTTCGGGTTTGGGAACGGTGCCCAGTACGAGACCGTCATCAGCAAGGTCTCGAGTTCCAGGGCCATCCTGTACGGCGACATCAATCACCAGATCCACAACTTTCTGTTCGCTCAACTGTTCCGTCGTGGGATTCTCGGCGTTATTTTGGGCCTCTGGCTGTTCGTCTCCGCAATCCTCGTCTACTTCCGGGCGTGGAAGCGAGCGGCCAGCAGGAATCGTGCGCTATACGGGGCCATCTTCCTGACTCTCGTCGCTGTGTTCGTCAAACTGATGTCAACCGCGGCGGTATTCTACCACACCCGGCTCATTGTCTTTCTTGGACTCGCCGGTGTTCTGTTGCGAACCGCAGAGTGGACTCCAGACGAGGATCTCGAGGAAACGACGAGTCAGCCGTAAGATGGCCGGCGGCCGAATGCGCGGCCAATCACTGAGGACAGCCAGACCGTCACGCTAAGGACACTCGCGTGTCGACTGATGCTCGATGAGTGACACAGATGGTTCGATAACTCTCCTCACGGAATACTTCTATCCGGAAGAGGCATCGACCGCGCAGTTGCTGACGCGACTCACGACACGGCTGGAGGCCCACTTTGACGTGTCCGTCGTCACGGCGTACCCCAATTACCACGACGAGGACCGGTCCGAAACCGTTCCAAAACGCTCGGTCCACGACGGTGTCAACATCTCACGCGTGCGGGGGACGCGGTTCGATAAAGACTCGCTCCCGCTTCGTGTGTTGAACTGGCTCTCCTTTTCACTTCTCGCACTGGTTCGGTTGTTCAGCGGCCGGTCTGAGCGTGACGTACTGTTCGTCCTCTCGAATCCGCCCATCCTGCCGTTCGTCGCTTGGGTGTACAAACGGTTGCGCGGGACGCCCTACGTCTATCTCATCTATGACATGTATCCAGACATGCCAATCGCCCTTGGATTGCTTTCAGACGATGGGATCATCGCTCAGATCTGGGAGCGAGCTATGGTGGTGATTTATCGCGATGCCGACCGAATCGTTGTTCTGGGCGACTCTATGGAGCGCCGCCTGCTGGAGAAGATGGAAGAGGATTCGGCGTTCGATCCCGAGAAGATTGAGGTGATCCCAAACTGGGAGGATGAGACGTTCATCAAGCCGATGGCAAAAGAGGATAACGACTTTGCGGTGGAACACGACACAATTGACCCGTTTACGCTTCTGTACTCGGGTAACATCGGCCGCTTTCACGAACTTGAAACGGCTATTGAAGCCATCGCTCAACTCAAACAACAGGGGCGAATGGATATACAACTGTTAGTCATCGGTGAGGGAGCAAAAAAGGACGAACTCCGTCGAATGGTTGACCGACGTGACATCGAAAATGTCCAGTTTTTCCCTTTCCAGCCGCTTGAACGACTGCCCGAGACACTCACTTGTGGCGACGCTTCGTTGGTCGGCATCCAGCCTGAGATGGAGGGGATGTGTGTATCTTCGAAACTATATTCCTCCCTGGCAGCCGGTATGCCGGTTCTGGCTGTCGTCGGTGAAGGCGACGAAGTCGCTCGCGTCGTTCGCGAGCACGACTGTGGCGCGTACGTCCGTCCCGGCGATGTGGATGCAACCGCGACCATACTCCAACGCTGGGCTGACGACGATAAACAGGCGTCACGGCTTGGTAGGAATGCTAGGTCCTGTTTTGAAGCCCGGTACACGCTTGACCACGCGGCTGAGGAGTATACGGAACTGTTCCAGACCCTTCTCGACACCAGGTCAGGTTGATCTCTCGTCCTGAACTAGCGCCACCACGTCCGTGAGGACCGACCAGATTTGGCGCACGACAATCTTGACGTCGAACCAGAACGACTGTTGGCGGATGTATTCCACGTCGTACCGGAGCTTCTTCTGTGGGTCGTGGCCGGTCACGTCGTTGATTTGTGCCAGCCCGGTCAGGCCGGGTTTGACGAACCACCGGTTGCGCCAATCCTCGGCACCGGACTCCATGGAGGTGTCCAGTTCCGGCCGCTCGGGCCGGGGGCCGACGACACTCATGTGTCCCACCAGAATCGACCACAACTGGGGAATTTCGTCGAGATGTGTCTTCCGAAGGAATCGACCGACGCGCGTCACGCGCGGGTCGATGTCGCCGCGGTCATCCTCGGAGAGTTTTGCGCCCGTGTCGGCTTCGGCTTCGGGGATCATACTACGGAATTTATAAACGGTGAAGATACCGCCGAACTCGGCGGTACGTTCTTGATTGTATAGCACCGGACCGGGACTATCGAGTTTGATCGCGGTGGCGATGACCAGGAGCAGTGGCGTCAAAACGAGCAACCCGACCGCAGCGAACGCGACGTCGAATACCCGCTTGACCACATAGTCCTGCCAGTCCCACGGATCGAGATCAACCTCAACCAGTTCCCCACCGGCCACACCTGCGGTCAACACGTTGTCAGCATGATCTCGGTGAACCATCGCTGTCACGCCGTGTTCGTAACAGGTGTCCAACGTCCCGAAAAACTCTGCGCGATCGGTATCCGCAAACGCCAACAGCGCCGTATCGATCTCGTATTTGACCAGCACCTCATCCAGTCGCGACAACCCACCGAGATTCGAGAGTTCGTCCAGCCGCGTCGTGACAGCACCACCGTCGGACACTTCCGGTTTTCCGACGACCACCTCACCAGTGGCCTCGTAGGACGACGGCGGCGAGACGTACCCGATCACGGGCAGATCGGTTTCCTCCAAGATGGCTTCCATCGCAGCCGGATCGTCACCGACGATGATCGCTCTGGACTGCTCGCTCGGCCGCCGTCGGATCGCGACCATCCAGGCGGGCAGCCAGAGCAACAGGAAGCCGGTCACGAGCAACAGCGTCGGCCGGGGGAGCCGGTAACTGTAGTCGAAATACCCCAGCGCAGCTAGCCCGATCATTGCGAGGAATACCCGTTTCTGCGTGAGCAGGATCGTATCAAGCACGCGCCGAGGTCGGGGTTTGAACAGCGGCCACATCGCGCCGAGAACCACGACGAGCACCGTCAAGATTACGAAGACAAGCGCGCCGTTCGACAGCACGGCAGGCGCTGGTCGGCCGACGAACGGCACCTGACTGAACGCGTCCTGAATCAACGGGTAGTTAATGAACCAGACAGCGAACGCGGTGAGGCTGGCAGTCCCGAGGACGCTCGCGACCCGGTACCGCCAGCCCGTAGCCATTAGAACTGATAACTCGACCGCCGGATATAAGACCTACGACAGCCGTCACACGAGCGTCTGACCACCGTCGAACGTCCGTTTCGGCGTGTCGACTCGGGGACAGCCTCTTGGTGTCGCCCTGCAGAGACAGGAACGTGACACGGCTGTCGGACCGCACGCAGATCGACGCCCAGTCCCTCTTCGAGACGGCCGACCGATGGCGACGACGACTCGGCCATGCCCTCTTCGGCGATCGGTACGGCGTCGTCCTCTTTCTCGGTACGCTCGCCGTCCTCGCGACCTACTGGCGGATCGGCGTGTTCCTCACCGACAGCTACGCCATCGCCAACGGACTCGTCAACGTCGCCGACGGCCACCTCGCAATCACGAAGATAACCTACTCGCTCACGGTGGGCTCCCAACCCGGCCTCTGGTACGCCGACGGGGCGGTCTACGCCCGCAACTACGCACACATCTTTCTCTCGTTACCTGCCCTCTGGGTCCTCGACGCTCTCGCTGCCCTCTTCGACCTGCGTCTCGTCCTCGCCGCGGCGTGGTCGGGGATCATCGTCCTCCTGTTCGACCGTGCCGGCCGCATTCTCGACCGACACGAGCCGTTCGCCATCGCGGGTGCGGCCCTCGCATTGCTGACTTTCCTCGCAAGCGCCCTCGTCGCCGCGCCCCTCCCCGACCGCTGGACGGCCTTCCTCGCACTCCAGATAACGGGGATGCTCGCCGTCGCATTCGCCGGCGTTGTCCTCTATCGCGTCCTCGCCCACGCACACGGCCGCCGGGTCGGGCTCGTCTTCGGTGCAGCGGCTGTGGTTGCCTCGCCCGTGAGCTTCTGGGCGTCGATCCCGAAACGGCACGCGCTCTCGGGATTGGCCGTCGTCGCCGTTCTCGGGGCCTTTTACTTCAGTCGTGCGGCAGACACACGACGACGCGCGCTCGGCCTCCGCGCACTGGCGTACACCGTCGTCGCACTGTGGGCGTGGCTCCACGCGCTCGAAGCCCTCGTGGTCTTTGCCGTCCTCATCCCGACAGACCTCGCGACAGCCCGCTCGAACCACCCGAAACACCTCGCGGTCGTGACCCTCGTCTTCCTCGTCGCACTCGCCCCGTTCCTCGCGACCAACGCGACGATCAACGGCGACCCCTTCCAGCCGCCCCGGTCGCTGGACTCGTTCTCCGGGCAGGTTGACCCGCTCGCGACCGGCGGCCAGGACGGCGGCGACAGTCGAAGCGGTGGCGGGGGATCGACGCCAACGCCGACACCCACCGAATCACAACCGACAACAGATACGTCGAGGACAACCGAGGGAACCGGGCCACCGGCGACGACCAACGGCACGACGACAGGGAGCGGAACCGGCGGGACGACGGCACCCGAACCACCTGTACCCACGTCGCCGTCCGAGCCCAGCCCAGGCCCGATCACGACGCTCCTGTCCGCACTCGCGGCCATACTCGGCGTGGCCATCGAGGGCAGTACCTGGGCATTCGGAAAGGGCTGGTCGTACGTCGATACCGGGATCACACTCGCACAGGACGAACCCGAGCGACTGTATCATACCTTCCTCAGGAGCGGCCGAATTCCGGAGTACGTGAGGTATCGGATGACCGAGCAGGAAGCGATCGACCTCGCGTTACTCGAAGTCGCGCCACTGCTTGGTGGCCTCCTCGGCGTTCTCGGAACCAGCCTCCGACGCCTTCGGACCACTTCGCTCCACGCATTCCGAACTGCACTCGGCCAGCCGACGCGCCAGACCGACCTGCTGGCGGTCGCGATGGCGGTCGCACTCGTGCTGATGAACGTCGAACGGCTTCCCCTGCATACCCAGATCACCGTCCGGTATCTCGTCCCCATCGTCCCGCTTGGCTTGTACGGCGTCGCTCGCCTGAGGTGTGTCCAGCGCGCCGTCAACGCCGACCTGCGCTGGCTCACCGGGGCGTACGTCGGGACGTTCCTACTTGGTACGCTCGGCTTCCTACTCGCCCTCCTGTGGTTCGACCTCGCGCTGGGGGAAGCGATGCAACTACACGCGCTGGTGAACCTCGCGGGTGCCGGCTTGCTCGCGATCTGGGCTGTCGTCGCCAGCCTCGGATTCGACTTCGACGAGCGGGTTGGTGTCGTTGCGCTCGCAGTCCCCACGGCCCTGTCGACGCTGTTCCTGCTGTTTACCGGCCTCGTCTACTTCCAGTACGCCGATTACGCGTTGCCGCTCGTGGAGACGCTCGTCGAACTGTTGCCGATCGCTATTTGAGCGAAGCGTATCGGCGTAACACCTACACTGTGTGAATACGTTGTATTCGACATGAGCAGTTCCATTCGGATCTCGGAAGAAACGAAGCGAAAGCTCGAGGCGAGAAAACGAGAGGGGGAGTCGTTTGATGACTTGCTGGACCGGTTGGCACGAACCGAGAAGGACGTCGAGAAGATGGGTGGGTGGCTAGACGAGGACGAGGCTGCAGGCCTCGAGGACCACGTTGCGGAGAGGCGTGCGGAGTTGAACGAGTCGCTCGAGGATCGAAAGGCACGCGTCGATGATCGTTCTTGATACGGACGTTCTCGTGGAGTACGCGCGGCCGAACAGCGACCCCGCAGTGACTTCGTATCTCACCCAGCGAACAGACGAGCAGTGGATCGTGCCGTCGGTGGGGCTGTACGAGTATCTCTCGTTCTACGGCTCGCAGTCACGGCGGCGGACGGAGCGGAAACAGGTGGAAAGTAGGGTCGACGCGGTCCTACCGTTGGACACCGACGCCGCCCTGGAAGCCTCGGACATAGAGAATCTCCTCAGTTCGTCGGGAACTTCACTCGATCCTGGTGACCTGCTGATCGCGGCGATCGCGCGATCCCGGAACGCGACGCTTGCGACCAGAAACAAGAACGACTTCGACAAGCAACCGGTCCATCAACTGATGGATGTCGACATCGTTCGGTAACGGAAATCCATAGCGGATATTCAGATATACAACTGGAAAATAATTATAATTTATAATTTCTCCGGATACCATGGAACGTACGGGTGTTTTGACTGGCCCTCTTCGACGATGGACAGCAGTCCGTAGTCTGTGAGCCGCGGATCGATTCGCGGGCGTGAGCAGCTGGTACAACTGGTATTGGGGTACGATCTCTCTCCTTCGAAACAGTCTTTCCCGGCATTCTCGAACCAAAGCCAGTGAGTCGTCGGTACGCGTCGGTCGTTCTCGCGCTGTGTACGCTGGCCTTCTTCGCCACGATGGTCGCTCGGCTGGTGATCAGCCCCGTCGTCCCGAACCTCACGCTCGCGCTCGGGGTCAGCAACGGTACTATGGGACTGGCGCTGTCGGGCATGTGGGTCGCCTACGCGACCACGCAGTTCCCCAGTGGGGTCCTCGGCGATCGCTTCGGCGAGCGCAAGATCATACTGACGGCGGTCGGCGGAACGGCCGTCACGAGCTTCCTGTTGACGACCGCTCCGAACTTCCCGCTCTTCCTTCTCGGGACGGTCCTGCTGGGTGCCGTCGCCGGCCTCCACTACAGCGTCGCCACGACACTGCTGGCTCGCTACTTCGACGACATCGGCTGGGCGATCGGTGTCCACGTCGCCGGGGGGCCGCTCGCTGGTTTGCTTGCACCCATCGCGGCGGCCGTCGTCGCGACGCGGTACGGCTGGCGCCCGGCCATCGGGATCGGCGCGGCCGTCGCGGTCCCGGTGTTCGTCGCCGTTGCCCTCGCCGTCGAGTCCACGGAACCGCGCCGGCCGGACCAGCCGATGCGGGAACGCTTCGAGGTCGGTGCAGTGCGGGAACTGCTCTCCCGACCCGAAATCCGTTACACGACTGGCCTCTCCGTCCTCGGAGCCTTCTCCTGGCAGGCGACGGCCTCGTTCCTCCCGACGTTCCTCACGGCCCACCACGGCCTCTCGACGACGATGGCGGGCGCGCTGTTCTCGGCGTACTTCGTGATCCACGGACTCACACAGCCGCTTCTCGGGTCGCTCTCGGACCGGCTTTCCCGGGACACGGTCGTCGCAGGTGCGCTCGCGTCGGCCACGACCGGGTACGCGCTGCTGGTCGTGACCGAACAATTCCTCGTCGTGATCGCCGGAGTCGGGCTCGTCGGCGTCGGGATGAGCTGGGGTGCGCCGCTACAGTCGCGGTTCATGGACATCCTCGGGAACGCCGAGCGTGGCGCGGGGTTCGGTCTCGTCCGCAGTGTCTACATGACGATTGGCGCGTCGGGAAGCCTGGTCGTCGGTGTGCTTTCGGACGCCATCGGCTGGACGGTCGCGTTCGGCCTGCTGGCCGTGCTGGCGAGCGTGGCTGTCGTCGCTATCGCCGTGAATCGGGTGCTGGGGCTCGGGCTCTGAGACTCGTCCGGTCTCCGTCTTTCGATACAGGATATCGAGATGTCTCTGGGAAGTACCGACCTAGTCGCCCTCGGTTCGACGATCCAGAAGTTAGTATCGCTTGGAACAAGCGCAAACCATCTCAATCGTCGTCAGCTTTGTACGCGCCACTGCGATGCTCGATAGTGTATGTATCGAGGTTTTTCTCGCCGTGGTCACACTCGGCACCGAGTCGAAACTGACCGATCCTGAGTTTCGAGTAGGGGACTCCAGTGAGTGGTTCGAGGTCGTCGTCGGGGTTTCGCCACTGATCGGTCACCATCTCGTCTAGTTTGTCGGTGATGCGGTCCTGTGCGTGTTCGTCGAGATCATCATAAGCTCGCTTTGCTGGTGTGCGGAACTGCCAGCTCCACTAGTCCTCACTCATCGTCGCCAACGATGTCTTCGCGGGTGAACGTCTCGCTGTCTCCCGTCCGACGTGCGTGTTCGACGGCCGCGATCTCCTTCCAGCTTTCACGTGTCAAGCCCGGGTGTCGAACCGCATCACGGAGAGCATCCCGAATGAACTCGCTACGGCTGTTGTACCCCTCTTCCTGCCACGTCGCATCGATGTCTTCGAGGAACGTTTCCGTCAACCGGATGTTGATGTTCGTCTTCTCTGGCCCACCAGCGGGTGTATCCGTATTCGACATACGATAGTGTTACGCAGACTCGAACAAGAGTGTTCGGGTGATCGGTCCGCTCTGTGAACCGAGTGCTGGGGCTCGGTCTCTGAGAGTCAGAGATCGGACGCCCGGAACCGCCGATACCCGACCACCAACGGAACGAGCGCCCACGCCACCAACAGTACCAGCGCAGCCGGCGCGCTCACGTAGAGGGGTGCGCCCTCAACCACGTACAGTCCGGCTAGGTCCACGTCGAACCCGGCGCGAACCAGTCGGGCGTAGGACTCGCCCGGCTCGAGCAGCCGAAAGAGCAGCGCCCAGTCGGGTATGTCCCGAAGCACCTGGAAGTCGAAACGATGGAGAACCAGAAGAGTGGCCGACTGGAGACCGCCCCAAAACGTGACGAGCAACAGGTAGCCGCCGAGTCCACCGAGGGTGATCCAGCGGTCGGCGGTCGTCGACATGGAGAGGCCGACGGCGAACCCGACGAATGCGGCACCAAACAGCGCACTTGCGAGGAGGAACGAGGGGACCCACAGCACCCCGTCGGTGCCGAAACGAACGGCACCGACGACACCCGCGACGGCGAGTGCGAGCAGGGCCGGGACGAGGACGACGACTGCGCGGCCGACGACGGTCCCGATCGCCAGGTCGCGCCGAGAGTGAGGCAAGGACAGCGTGAGCGTGAGTCGCCCGCTCGTCCGGTCGTCGGCGATCGACTTGTAGCTCAGCAGGATCGCGACCGCCGGGAGGACGACACCGACCACCCCGGCCAGTCCCGCCACGAACGCCGGGAAGTTTGGCTCGCCGACGTAGTCGTGGGCGACGACGTAGCCGAGGAACGCGATCGGGAAGAGCGCGACCGCGAGCCAGGTCGTCTTCGACCGAACGGCGTCGTAGACGTCCTCGCGGGCGACGACGCGCCAGCTCACGACAGATCCCCCCGGGCGAAGCGTCGATAGGCAAGTCCCAGTGGCCCGACCAGCCAGAGCACGAAGAGGACCAGCGCGACCCACTCGCTGAGGTACCAGGCACCATCGACGGTGGCGCTCGGGTCGACGAACCCATCGGTGAGCCGGCCGAAGACCCGGCCCGGCTCGAGACCGAAGTAGAACTGCAGGGGATCGGGCAACGCCCCGTCGACGAGGCCGACGAAGTTTAGCGCCAGCGTGACGCCGCTGTCGACGGTGTCCCAGACCATCACGAACACGAAGAAGACGAAGAGCGCGAGGACGAGCGCGCGACGCTTGGTCGCCGCGGCGATGGACGTAGCGATCCCGATACCCGTCCAGACCCCTCCGAACCACACAGTGAAACCGACGAACGCGAGGTATCGGAACGCTTCGAGTTCGCCGAAGGGGTAGACGACGAGAAAGCCAGCGACAGCCAGCGAAGCGACCAGCGTGGCCGTGACCACGCCGACGCGGCCGAGGAACTTCCCGAACACGACGTCGGCCCGGCTGTGAGGCAGCGACAGCGAGAGCCGGAGCGCCCCGGACTCGCGCTCGCTGACGACCGCGTTGTAGCCGAGCAGGACGCCGACGATGGGGACCAGCGTCGTCAGGCTCCCGTGGACGGCTCCGGCGAAGCGCCCCGTCGTATGCGGTCCCGGCCCGCTGACCGGGTAGACGTAGGCCGTGACGACGATCACGAACCCGAGCAGACCCAGCAGGCCCTTGGTCGAGCGCTCGCCGACCGTCAGCGCCCAGTCCTGGCGTGCGATCACGTCCCAGCTCATCGGCCCGTCCCGGTGTACTCGATGAACATATCTTCGAGGGAGGCCTCCTCGGTCCGGAAGTTCACCACGTCGACGCCCGCGTCGTGCAGCTCGACGAGGATGTCCATCTTCGCGTCGTTCGTGCAGGTCACCTCCAGCGTCGACTCCTCGCGCTCGACGGCCGTCTCCACACCCTGAATCTCCCTGACCGACGCCAGCGTGCCGTTCGCCATGTGATCGACCGTGATGACGAGCTTGGTACCCCCGCCGAGGGACTCCCGGAGCCCCTCGATCGTGTCGACGGCGACGAGTTCGCCGCCCTGGAGGATGCCCACCCGATCACAGACGGCTTCGACCTGTTCGAGGATGTGACTGGAGAAGAAGACGGTCGCCCCGCGTTCGTTCTCCTCGCGGATGATGTCGCGCATCTCGGCGGCCCCGTTGGGGTCGAGTCCGGTGGTGGGTTCGTCGAGCAAGAGGAGGTCCGGCTCGCCGACCAGCGCCATCCCGAGGACGAGCCGCTGGGCCATCCCCTTCGAGTAGTCACTGGCCTCCCGCTCGGCGTCCGTGGGGTCGAGCCCGACCCGATCCAGAATCTCGGCGGGATCGTCGTCGGCCTCCTTCGAGCGGATGGCGTACTCGAGGTGCTGGCGACCAGTCCGGCGCTCGAACACGGAGTACCCCTCCGGGAGGACGCCGATCCGCTTGCGGGCCGCGACCCCCTCCGCGTGGCAGTCGTGGCCGAAGATCTCGACCGAGCCGTCGCTGGGCGACACGAAGTCGAGCAGGACGTTGATGAACGTGGATTTCCCCGCGCCGTTGGGCCCGAGAAAGCCGAATATCTCCCCCTCGGCGACGGTGAGGTCGACCCTGTCGAGGGCGACCACCGTCCCGTACCGTTTCGATACCTCGTTCGCTTCGATGGCGGTCATATGTCAATCGGCGAACCGAGCCAAAATAAAAGCGCGCGCTGGTTTTCCGACTCGGAAACAGGGACGTATCGTTCACCGTCCCGATCGCCCTACGATTCAGCTCCCTGAACCTACAGCCAGTTCCGGCTCACGTACTCCAGTGAGATGTCTTCTTGATCCAGATATTCGGACATCTCGTGGACGACATCCCCGACCTCGCGTGCTGACAGTGTCTGGTCCGTCTGGAAGAGGACGCCTGCCGTCTCATCGATGTCAAAAATCGGTGAAGAAATCGTCGTCCTGCGTGAGAACGAGGCGGTTGGACTCATCGGCGTACGTGGCTATCGACTCGTCATCGATTCCCAGATGGAGTTCGGGGGCGTTACCGACCTGTTCGACGTCGTGATCCAGTTTTCGAAGGTAGTTGATCGTCGCGGGTTCGACGTTCTCGTCTGCCAGAAGTCGGTACCCCATCAGTCACGAACGTCGGCGGGGTCCGTCGTCATGTGGCGATGCTCGTCGACTGCGGACTGGCGCTGCTGTTCGACTGCTCGCATCTCTTCGGGATGATCGTGATAGTACGTGAGCGCGCGGTAGACGTCGGCGACGTCGAGATCGTGCCTGTCTGCGACCGTCCGTGGATCGAGGTCCTTGTCCTCGACCTGCTCTTTGAGAAACTCCACTGTGATCCGTCGGCCTTCTAGATGTGGCTCGTCGTGTACCTCACGAACGATCCGCCTCGCCATCTGACTCATGTGGGAATCTTGGTCGTCAAAGCACTTGAACATCCGGCTCGGACTCGCCTCTCAACCGAACCCTCAAGTCCAGTGACGTGGACGGATCCTGTATGCACGTAAGCGTCGTCGGCAGCGGCTACGTCGGGACGACCATCGCGGCCTGTTTCGCCGACCTCGGCCACGAGGTCACGAGCGTCGACATCGACGAAGACATCGTCGCGGCCGTCAACGATGGCGACGCTCCGATCCACGAACCGGGGCTGGATCCGCTGGTGTCGGTCTACGGCGGCGACCGACTTCGCGCGACGACCGACTACGACACCATCCGCGAGACCGACGTGACGTTCCTCGCGCTTCCGACGCCGAAAAACGACGACGGGAGCATCGACACCTCGATCATGGAAGCCGGCGCCGAATCCGTGGGCGAGGCCATCGCCGAGAAGGACGGCTACCATCTCGTGGTCGTCAAGAGTACCGTCGTCCCCGGCACGACCGAGGACACCCTGACGCCGCTCGTCGAGGCGGCCTCCGGAAAGACCGCCGGCGAGGACTTCGGCGTCGCAGTCAATCCCGAGTTCCTCCGAGAGGGGACCGCCGTCGACGACTTCATGGAACCGGACAAGATCGTCGTGGGAACCGACGGCGACGGTCGCGCGCTCGATCTGCTCGCGGAAGTCTACGAACCGCTGGTTCTCCAGTGGGACGTGCCCGTCTTCGAGACCGGCCCGCGTGAGGCCGAGATGATCAAGTACGCCAACAACGGCTTCCTCGCCGCGAAGGTCAGCCTCATCAACGACATCGGGAACATCTGCAAGGAGTTCGGTGTCGACGCCTACGAGGTGGCCGAAGCCATCGGACTCGATGACCGCATCGGCGAGCAGTTCCTCCGGAGCGGGGTCGGGTGGGGGGGATCTTGTTTTCCAAAAGACACATCAGCGATTATACAACACGCCCGCGACGCCGGCTACGATCCCCGCATGCTCGAAGCAGCCGTCGAGGTCAACGAGCGCCAGCCCGAACGGTTGCTCTCGCTGCTGGACGAGCACGTCGAGGCCGAGGGAGACCGGATCGCCGTGCTGGGGCTGGCGTTCAAACCCGGGACGGACGACATTCGGAACTCGCGGGCCATTCCGGTGATAGAGGGGCTCCGCGAGCGCGGGGCGGAGGTCGTCGCGTACGACCCCGTCGCCGCGGGTGAGATGGCCGAGCGGTTCCCCGACATCGAGTACGCCGAGTCGGCGGCGGCGGCCCTCGACGGCGCGAGCGGGGCCGTGGTCGTCACCGACTGGGACGAGTTCGGGACTCTGGACGAGGAGTTCGACGCGATGGAAGAGGCCGTCGTGGTCGACGGGCGACGGATCGTCGAACGGCGCGAGGGGATCACCTACGAGGGGCTGACTTGGTGACGGTCAGTCACGGTGCCGCGACGCCAGTCGCATCATCAGAATCAGCAAACGGAATGTCGATTTCGAGGCCGTCGTAAGCGAGGAGCGGCTTTTTCGGCCGTCCATTGCTGTCGTCGTCGAATTCGATCACACCGATATCTTCGAGTTCGGAAAGGTTTCTGTGTACCTGTTTGTAATCACGTTCGACCAGATCGGCTGTCTCGCTGATACTCTCGGGTTCGCGCCGGGCGATCAGCTCCAGTAACTCCAGATTCTTCGGGCTGAGGAGACGACTGAGTTCCGCGTACGACCCGAAGTTTAGAACCGGTTGCGCGTCGTCGAGTTCCTCGCCCTCCTGTGCGGCCTCAATACGACGACGTGCCCGCTGATCGAGTCGGTCGCGTTCCCCGACAGTGATTTTGAGCGTTGGCATTGTGTGGACCTCCTGATGCCGTCCTACTCCGGCCACTCCCACGTGACTGGGGAGTGGTCTTCGGCCTCCCGCTTGAACCGATCGTACAGGGCCAGCATTCCTGGGAAGTCGATGGTCTCGACATTTCCCTGGGTGTGACGTTCGTGCCCCTTGGTTCGTTCGTGGGCGTTGTCCTAGCGGAGGATGGTCTCACCACCGACTTCCCCGAGACGGAGCGCGTAACTCCAGCCACTCGGGTACGTATCGTCCTCCGTTCGGCGGATAGTGACATCGACGACGTAGTCATCTTCGACATCCGTCCACTCGACGACCGTCGTGTAGGACGCCATCCGATGGTCTCTACTACTCCGCCTAACGTCATAAGCCTATGGACCGAACAACATAGGTCGACACAAGTCTGGCCGAGGACACCTGCTCACGATTTCGGTTGTTCCTCCGGGATGGATTCGCCGTAGCCCGGCACCACGACCCCCAACCCGGGCAGTCCGTGGCGGTACCAGAGGCCCACAGCGACGGCGGTGAGGCCCAGCTCGAAGAGCGCGAGCGGGCCCAGATCGAGCGCGAACAAATGTGAGAGGAATCCGCCCGTCGCCAGGTCGTACTCGATGGCGGGGATCAGCGGCCAGCCCAGGAATCCGACGTAGTGGAACTCGCCGGCCAGTGCGGGGTAGAGCGCGTCACCGAACAGGTGGCCGATGTAGCCGATGCCGAAGGCGGCCACGCTCTCGCGGGCGTCGTACCGTCTCGCGACGAGCCACAGCGCAAACAAAAGCACGGCGGCGATCAGAAGCGAGTGGCCGAACGACCGACCGTTCGGCAGGAGGGCGAACTGCCAGGCCAGTGGCTTGTCGATCAGGTCCGGCAACTGCGTCCCGACCGCGAGCGCGACGACGGCGACGCCCTGCGGCCGTAGATCCAGGCGGGACCGACGGTAGGCGGTGTACAGGAGGTAGCCGACGGCGGCGTGTCCCCAGGGCCACATTACTGGGACGGACGGCGGCGACGGTGATACGGGCTTCGGATCGAAGCCCCCGAACACGCGTATCCTTTTAGTATTACACGGTGTATTACTCGATATGAGCGAATCGACTCGGATCACGGAGAAGGGGCAGGCGACGATCCCGAAGGGGTTACGCGAGAAGTACGACCTCGAACCGGGAGACGAAGTGGTCTGGCTGGATACCGACGAGGGAATCGTGGTGAAAAAGCGAACCCGGACCGAAGGCCGGGGGCTACTCGTCCCTGACGAGACATCCGAGGAGAAGCGGGCCGAGGTAGCCGAAGAACTTGAACAGCGAGTGCGCGACCGCCGCGACCGAAACTATGAGGAGTCGTAGATGTACACGGCCGATGCGGTCGCGCTCCTCTGTTATCTGGTCGATTCACTCCCGCCCGAGGCCGACCGACTCTTCGCGGAAGCCGAAGCCGGGGAGACGGTGATTCACGCGCCCGGGACTGCACTCGCAGAGGTGCTCTACTCCGTTTCGCGGGACGAGAACGTACGTGGCATCACCCTGTCCGGGACGCCGGAGCAGGCCCGGAGCGCACTCCTACGGGACGGGCCCGTCGCACTCGCATCTATCGACGACGCCGAAATCGCGGAGTATGCGGGATTGACGGAGACGTTCAGTATCCACGATGGTCTCGTCGTCGCGAGCCACAGAGCCAGGGACACCGACGCAATCATCACGTCCGACAGTGTCATTGCTGATTCGGGCTACGAAACGGTCTGGTAGCTCCGGTTACCCGACCCGCTGGCCGGCCGCGACGTTGCGCTCGCTCACCGTGACCGTCTCGTTCCAGAGGGTGTACTCGCCGGGATAGGGAACAGTGACGCCGTACTCGCCAGCGGCGTTCGTCCGGACCTGTCGCTCGTACGTGAACGACGCGCCCGGCACGTCGACAGACTGGGAGAGCGTCGTGGTCGCGTTGGCCGGTCCAGTGCCGGTAATCGTCGCGCCGGGGACGAGTCGGAAGGACTTGTAGTCGCCGCTGTCGGCCGCGAAGACGGCTTGGAAGTGCGCCAATCCGGCGACAGGCGATCGGCGGGAGCCGAATCCGTCGTCCAGCCGGGTGAACAGCGAGGCCGAAGTCGCGTTCGAGTTTGCCACCGACTCGGTGACGACGTAGCCGACGCGGTTGCGATGGGAACGGTACCACACCGACTCGTTGGTCGAACTGTACAGCGTCCGGTGTTGCTGGCGTGCGTAGCCGTACGACCGCGATTCGCCGTTGACGAAGTAGTTGTACATCCGGTTGCGACCCCACTGGCTGAGGACGTAATCGTCGGGATAGCTCAGGTTCGCGGCGGCCGCGTGGTCGTCGATGGCCGCCGCCGACTCGTAGGCTCCACCGTCGATGGTGATCTGACTCGTCTTGATCGGCGTCTGGAGGACGCCCACGCCCCCGACCAGCAGGAACAGGGCGACGAGGAGCCCCGCCTCCCGTGCGGTGGGCAGCCGGAGTGTTCCCGGACCTCCGTCGGTCGCGCTTTCATCGACACCCGATCTCGCGCTCATCGAATCCTCGGCGAACGGTTTTGGGACGGCCGTGAGGTCAACCCAGTGGGCCAACCAGACGAAGCCCAGGCCGCCGAAGAGGGCCGTGAAGGCGGCGAGTTCGCCGACGAAGCGGACCTGCACCGCCGCGAGTACGAGGAAGTACCAGGCGTAGACGGATCCCACGAGCCACCCCTTCGCGCCCTCGGCGGCGCGCCGACTCCCCCAGACCAGCGGGGGGAGCGCGAGGACGAGCACCAAGCCGAGCAACAGGAACCAGGTGAAGTCGCCGCTGAGAAGCGGCTGGGTCTCGACGATGTTCCGGGTCGCGAAGAACCGGTCCGCTCGGTCGCCGGCTCGCGTCCAGAAGTCCGTGACCACCACCGGAACCAGGAAGACGGCCGCGACTGTCCCGACGACCTCTGCACCGACCATCGTGAGTGATGGGAGCTCCAGCCGGTGGACGGCTTCGCCTGCCACTACCACGCCAACTGTGCCGACGGCGAGCAACAGGGGGACGGCGACGGTGAAGTCCGTGTGCCAGCCTACCTCGCCGTGGACGGTCCGGACGGTGACTGCCGCGATTGCCAGGCCACCGATCAGCGGCGCGTTCGCCTCGAGCGGCGACCGGTCCGCATTTACGTCCAGCACAACGGTGAGCGCCACGACCAGTGCGACTGGGACCACCAGTGCGGCCCCGTAGTCCCAGGCCAGGATCTGCCCGGTTACGCCGATACCCAGTCCCAGCCCCGCGAGCCAGGCGCGGGGGTCGCGGTAGGCATCGTCGCCCCGGTCCGCGAGGACAATCAACGCGAGCGCCGAGAGGACGAGCCACGGGTAGTCGAAGGCGTGGTGGTCAGCGAAGCCGAGACTCGTCCGAATCGCGTGGGCAGGCGTCGTCGCCAGGAACACGACCGCGGCGAGTCCGACCCGTCGGTCGTCCGTGAGCCGAACCGCGATGACGTACAGCAGCACGGCCGTGACCAGCGCCGAGGCGACCGGGTACCAGGCCATGAGGGTTCCCGCAGCGGACGCCGTTCCGCCGAACAGGTCCGCCAGCCAGTACAGCGTCGCGACGGTGAGCGGCTCGCCGTTCATCATTGGCATGTCGCTCAGCAGGGCGGCATCGAATCCACTGCCCTGAGTCAGCAGGCTCTCGACGATGTACCGGTAGGCATAGGGGTCGTTTCCGGACAAAACGACCGCACCGTCACGGAACACCGCGCCGTAGGAAAACACCGTCCGGAAGAGAACGACCACCGCGAGCGCGCCAGCCAGCGCCCCCGCCGCGCGCCGGTCCACGTCGAAACTGGGCAGTGACAGGTCCAGATCCGCTCCCTCCTGCGTGGCGGTCGCGTCGTCCGTATCGCCGTCGAGTGCGCGTCGGGTCGCGTCCGGGAGCCGGTATTCCCCGTCGACTTTCTCGACCAGATCCGCAGCAACGAGTTCGCCGAACGTGCCCGAGTCGATCGGGACGTCCTCGAAGGTCCAGGTCTCGGCGTCGTCGTCGACCGGGCGAACGGATTCGAGTGCGGACGCCAGCTCGGGGCGCTCGGTGAGCGTCTCGGCGGCGTCGCGCTCGTCGGCCATATCTCGCCCATCCCCCGTCGAGCGAATAAACCCATCGACAGGCGGGTCGCTGGCCACTCCGAGTATATGAACAACGAAAAGCCGACAGATCCGAGTCCGGTCAGTAGACAGCCGATTCGATCTCGTCGTCGAGGTCCGCGAACTGCGCCAGGTACTCCTGCCGTTCCGCGCGGAGGTCCGCGACCCGGTCGTCGGCGTCGTCCAGATTCGCCGCCACGTCGAACGCCGACACGTCCATCCCGGGCACCTCACTCGGGACGGTCAGGCCGGTCGTGTCGTCGTCGCGCCACGAGACGGTGTCCCGTGAGATTCCCTCCAGCAGCGTCACCGTGTCGTCGACGCCGACGTCGCGCCCGCCGACGGAGCCGGTGTTCAGGACGAAACAGTCCACGTCGAGGTCGTCGATCAGGTCGCGGAACCGGTTGCCCTCCTCGCCTTCCGAGCCCATGATGAAGGGGTTGGTTCCGACGACGCGGATCGACTCGCCGGCCTTCGAGGGGTCGCCCGCGCTGGTCTGGATGGACTCGCCGAGCATGAACGCCGCGGCGGCCTCGTCGGGATCGAGCTTGGCGACCGGCGGCATCACGGGATTGCGCGTGATGAAGAAGATCTGGTCCAGGTTCGGGAGGTCGATCTCTTCGCCCGCCGAATCGAGTTCCGAGCGCTGGATCACGGCGCGGCCGTTCGTGGTGTGGTGGTCGCTGTCGAAGTCGACGGTGCCGTCCTCGGCCACATCCACGTTCTCCAGCACGGCGGACTCGTCGGTCGCCGCGTCGTAGAGTTCGGGCTGTTCCGCGCGTTCCAGGCCGATGGTCTTGATGTAGAGGCCCTGGCCCTCGCTGCCGGCGACGGAGCCGTCCGAGAGGAGCGCGCACACGTCGTCCTGCAGCATCGTCGCGTCTTCCGGATCCGCGAGATCGAGGCCGTGAGCGGTCAGCGTGGACTTGCCGGTTCCCGAGAGGCCGAGGAACAGCTGGCCGACGGTCTCCAGGCCGTCCTCGTCGCCGTCGTCGCGTTCGAGTCGAACGCGCTTGCTGCCGGCGTGCAGTCCCAGACCGCCCGCTTCCTTGGCGCGCAGCATGAACAGCCGCAGGAACGACTTCTTGGCCTCACCGGTGTAGTCGCTCCCCAGGACGGCCGTGAAGCCTTCCTCGGGGAGGATCCGGATGGCCGTCTCGTCCCAGTCGGGGACCTGGACGGTCACGAAGTCGGGCTCGGCGTCCGGATCGTCGACCGGTTCGAACAGCTTCGCCACCGAGAGCGCGATGCGGCCGTACGCCTTCGGGACGTAGTACCGACAGACGTAGGCGTGGTCGGGGTGGCGACCCACCTGCCGATCGAGGCAGATGAGCTCGTTCGACTCGGCGAATTCGATGGCGTCCTCGAAGTGTTCGAGGTCGTCGGCGTCGAACTCGTGGTCGATCGCGTTTCGCGTCTTGTCTGCGTTGCGCGACTGCTGGTCGCTGACGTAGGCGGGCGAGCCGAACTCCGTGGTCGTCTCCAGGTCCCGGGAAAACTCCCGGAGCTGGTCGAGCGACGGATTGTAGACGACGTGTTCGGACTCGACCGGGTCGGGTAACGCCGTGACGGGCTCTCGCACCGTGAATCCGGACTCGGACATCAGGCGTCCCTACCACGGGCTCGGTAATAAGGTCGGGCCATTCAGTCGCGCCTTGGTTCGGTATACCGTCCCGTTACCTCTCCGCGGACACGTCGAGACGGACACGTTCTTTTCCCCGCGGGTCGACACCGGTCCCATGCGCCACTTCTGCCTGCTGGGCCACCGCGTGCCGACGACGCCCGACTTCTCGCTCGACGCCCTCCCGAGCGAGGCCGGCCGCCTCGATATCCTCTGTCGCGCGATCAGCGCCGCGTTCGTCCTCTCCCACGACATCCGCGAGGACGTACGCGTCTCACTCGTCCTTCAGGACGAGTTCACCGTCCAGTTCGACGGCCCCGACTTGCGCAACCTCAACCCCGACGAGCGCAGCACCGCCGCCCTCGTCCGCACCGCGCTCGACCACCGTGAGGACGCCATCGGCCACGTGCCCGCCGAGAGTTCCCCTGGCGTCTCGGTCTCCCGGAAAGGCTTCGAGACCACGCTCTCGGAGGCCGCCGCCGACAGCACCGTCGTCCACCTCCACGAGGACGGCGACCCCATCGTCGACGTCGAACCGCCCGAGGACCCGCTGTTCGTCCTCTCCGATCACCAGTCGTTCACCGACGCCGAGGCCGACCTGCTCGCGGAGTACGCGGACCACCGCGTCAGCCTCTCGCCGCAGGCCCTCCACGCGGACCACGCCATCACGGTCGCGCACAACTATCTCGACACCGACGGCTTCCGGCAGTACTGAAACCTGTTCGCAATCCTGAAGTTTAAGTACCAGACCGCGACAAAACCCGGGCACGGGACATGGATCGAGTCATCCGGGGTGGACTCGCCCTCTCGCTCGTGGTGGCGCTCCTCGCGATACCGAGTGTCGTCGCCGGCGAGGACAACGAACCGCCGCTGGCCGAGGCTGGCCTCGACCAGCAGGCGAGGGCAGGCGAGACCGTTCGGCTGGACGCCACCGGTTCACGGGACACCGACGGCAACGTCACCGGGTACGACTGGTCCATCGAAACGCCCAGCGGGGGGACGATCACGCCCGACTGCGGGACCTGTGGCACCACCTCGTTCAGCCCAGGGACGCCCGGCCGCTACAACGTCACCGTCACCGTGACCGACGACGATGGGGCTACGAAGACGGATACGCTGTACGTCGAGGTCGATCCCGCACCGGGGCCGTCGGTGTCGCTGTCCGGGCCAGCAGACCCGACCGTCGAGCAGTCCGGGACTGGTGGGCAGCCGACCGGACAAGCGACCTACGTTGCCAACTTCTCTCGCGGTGGGGCCCCTATCGACGACGTGACGTGGCTGGTCGAGAGCGAACAGACAGTCCAGCAGTCCGTCAACGAGTCCAGTGCGAACTCGATCAAGTACGTCCACAGCATGGAATCGGCCGCGAACCACACCCTCACCGTCCGGGTCGTGGACACTGCTGGCCGTGAAGCGACCGACTCGGTGTCGATATCACCGCAGGTCCGCAATGTCGGCGGTGGCTCCGATGGCGGCGACGACGGGTACGACGGTGCCATGCAGGTCGAATGGGGTGATCGCACCATCATCGTTCAAGCACCGACCATGGATGCCTCCGGTGACGTCGTCCGCCAGTCGAACCCGACCAATCGGGAGTTGACCAGAGCCGCGACCGCCGATCCGGGCGAGGAAGTCGAGACCGACTTTACCGATGACGGGGACGGTGGGAGGAATGAAAATCAGGACCAAGTGAACGAAGATCCTGACGAGGGGTATGAAAACGGAATTATTAATAGTGCTGCTGGTGTGTCACCTGGCTTCGGTCTGGTCAGCGGGGGCAGCACGTCGGATGACACAGGCGACAGCGTAACCTCCACTGATCTTTGTCTAATATGTTAGAAAAACGAATACTTTCGATTGTTACATGTATAGTTATTATCACTGCGGGGTGCAGTGGATATCAAGACGAACAAAGAAGTCCTGAGCCGCATGAGGATTTAACGACATCGCCGAATAGTAAAAATACTACAACAAAAATAGAAAATAATAATACTAATTCCTCAAATAAAAATAATAAATACAATAATACAGAATACACACCGCTGTTCAAATCTACAGTCGAAAGAGCACCAATAAAAATAAATAATATTTTAAAGTCTGAGAGTACTATTCGTGTAAATTATACTGGGAATTTCACTAATAATTCACGGACAGGATATGAATTAGCATACATAACGAGAGTTTTTGCAGAAGTTGTGAACAAAAGTTATCACAACACGTCTAAATGGGGAGTTAGTAGACTCAACATTGTGGGAATAAGTCCCAACGGTTCTACGGTCTGGGATTTTAGGACAGAAGATTGGTGGGCAATGAAACACATCCGTGGACATTGGGGACTAAATACATATCTGAATGCTACTCTCGCGAACGGACACCATTGGAATGTATCTGCGGGACGGCCAGAACCTGGTGCTGATCGGTATCTTGCTAAATTGAGAAGTATGATCTATTCTCAAACCAAGGCCAAAATACTCTCACTAAACAAACACGGCGGCGAAGCCTTCCTCACCTACGAAACCGATCACGAACTCAACTCCAGCGAGTACTTTGGCCAGGTAGCCAACGTCGTTGATGTCTACAAGAATCTCACACTACCCAGAAGCCTCAATCGAACGGACGGTTGGTACGCGGGAGTCCTCAACATCGAGATCCGCAACGGCAACGACACGCTGGAGTGGTATCGCTACCGCATCCGGTGGGCTGAGGAGCGAGTCCGGGGTGAGATGACCCGTGAAGAGGAAGCAGGGCGGCTTCGACTCTCCCGATTCCTCGAAAAAGACCGGCTCCGTGATACGCCGGAACCCGACGAGTAACCCAGTTCACCCCAGAATCCCGGCGTCGTCCAGATACGCCTCGACGTAGGGGTGCAGATCGATCTCGAACGGCGGCTGAAAGGTCTGCAGGGAACTGTGCTGGTCGTCCGGTTCGAACTCCGCGCCACTGTCGAGGCTGACGTGATAGCCGACGGGGACGTAGTGTTTGCCGCCCGTGTCGTCGAACTCCGACGTGTCGTAGAAGTGTTCGTAGACGCCGAGCTGGCGTTCGATGGCGACCGAACAGCCGAGTTCGGATTCCGCGACCCGATCGACGGCCTCGCACAACTCCTCGTGCTTGCGGACGCGACCGCCGGGGACGAACCACTCACCTTTCGCGGGCTCGTTCTCGCGTTTGCCGAGGACGACGCCGTCGTCGGTCTCGACCACGAGATCGACCGAAACCAGCGGCACGTTGCTGATCACCGTCTTCCACGCTTCCGCCGGAACCGGGCCCTCGCTCATATCCTCGCTGGCGTTCTCACCCCTCTTCTCGGTTGTCATCCACACCGACACTCGCCGGCCCACGAACGACCGTGATAATCATAGACCGTGATATTTATGTAAGTCCCACCCTCAGGATGTGATGAGGACAAATGACCGAACGGCCTCAGATCGAAACGACGGCTCCGCTCGTTCCCGAGATGCCCACGAACCGCGTCCGCACCGACGGTGGTCGCGCGGCACCGAAAACGTCCGGTAACGAGCTTGTAGACGAGGCCGACGCGCCGCTCGTTCCCGATCTCTCCTGATCGGCGCGGTCGTTCTTCCAGTACTCCAGTCGCGTAGCGACGGCGCTGTTATGCGTCGATCCTGACGAACTCGACAGCGTCGGCGTCTGTGTCGAGAATCGCGACGCTGCGGTGGTCGGCTGGCACTGTCGGAAAGTGTGCGCCGGGGTTGACGACGGTGGTGTCGCCGACGGTTCGTTGCTCGGCGACGTGGAAGTGGCCGTAGCAGACGTAGTCGTAGTCGCCGGATTCGGCGCGTTCGTCGACGGTCTCGATGCCCTGATCGCCGTGGAGGACGTGGACCGAGGTGTCGTCGAAGGTGAGGTCGACGTCGCGACCGTGGAGCTGGCTCCCGTCGCTGAAGCCGTCGATGGCCGACTGGAGGCCCTCGCGTTCGCCGTCGTTGTTGCCGAGGACGCCGTGGATGTCGAAGCCGTGGCCCTCGAAGGCCGCGAGCAGGGGCGGGGCGATGTAGTCCCCGCAGTGGACGAGGCTGTCGATCCCGCGGTCGTCGAAGGCGGTAGCGATGGCCTCGGCGGCGCTGTAGTTGTCGTGCGTGTCGGAGACGATTCCCACCTGCATGTGCGGGGCGTCGGCCGGCCGGACAATGAAGGTTTTCAGGCTCGGAAAACGCGACCCTATCTTCATAGGTCGTCCGCCGGGACTCTCGAACGACTGGTCCCCATGACAGCGATCGAGACGACAGGGCTGACGAAACGGTACGGAGCGACCACGGCAGTCGCGGACCTCGACCTCAGGGTTCCCGAGGGCGTCGTGTACGGCTTTCTCGGCCCCAACGGGGCGGGGAAGACGACGACGATGCGGATGCTCACGTCGCTGACCCGCCCCTCCAGCGGTAGCGCACGCGTCGCCGGCGTCCCTACCGACGACCGCGAGCACCTCATCGAGCGGGTCGGGTACCTCCCCGAGGAACCGCCGCTGTACACCGAACTCACCGCCCGCGAGCAGTTGACTTACGCCGCGGGGTTGCGTGACCTCCCGGAAGAGGCGACGAGCCAGCGCGTCGAGGAACTGCTCGACCGACTCGATCTGTCCGGCGACGCTGATCGACGGATCGACGCCTACTCAAAGGGCATGCGTCAGAAGACGGCGTTCGTCCAGTCGCTGCTCCACGATCCGGACGTGCTCTTTCTGGACGAGCCAACCAGTGGGCTGGACCCGCGGGCCGCGCGGACGATCAGGAAGATGATCGACGACCTGGCCGACGAAGGGACGACCGTCTTCCTCTCGACGCACATCCTGCCGGTGGTCGACGAGCACGCGGACACGGTAGGCGTCCTCTACGACGGGCGGCTGGTCGCGGAGGGACCGCCCGGCGACCTGAAACGGCAGGCCGACGCCGGTGAGAGCACCGACGAGCGGACACTCGAGGACGTGTTCCTCGAAGTGACCAGCGAGGATCCCGCGGCCGACGAGGCGACGGTGGAGGGTGCGACGGATGTCCGGTAACGACTGGATCCGACAGGGGCTCTCCATCGGCCGAATCGAGTTCCGCCGAACCGTTCGGTCCCTCCGGGGTGACTCGGCACGGCTGGCGCTGATCGGCGTCGTCGCCCTGCTGTTCGGCCTCGTTCTCCTCGCGGGCACGTGGTTCATCCTGCAGTTCGGCGACGAGGTTCCGGCGGGCGACGTGTCGAACGTGATCCGTGGCAGTGTCGCGATCCAGTGGCTGTTCGCGGTGTTCATCAGCGCCCAGCGTGCGGGGTCGCGCCACCACAGCATCGACCAGGAGTCGTTGATGCTACTGACCGTTCCGGTCCGGGCCGTCGCCCTAGGCCTGCTCAGTGCCGAGTGCTTCCGGGCGCTCGCCTACTTCGCCGTGCCCGTCCTGTTGCTGGGCGGGGCGTTCGTCGTCGCCTCGGGATCGCCGCTGATGGCGCCGTTCCTGGTGCTCGCGGTCCTGCTGTTCCTCTCGACGGCGCTCGTGCTCGGGTTCGCGCTGGGACTGCTCGCCAAACTGGTCGTGGCGCGCTACCGTGTCGTCGCCGAGAACAAGTCCGCGTTCAGCCTCCTGGCGGTGATCGTGTTCGTCGGCGGATACATCGGTCTCCAGAACTTCGGCGGTCAGGGCGTGACCGTGGTGCTGGGCTGGCTCCCGTTCTCCTGGATCGTCGACCTCGCAGTGATCGGGTCGCCGTTTTCGGGATCGCTCCTCCGGGCGGCGACGGTTCTCGTCGGTGGGCTGGCCTGGACCGCTGCTGGCGTGCTGGTCGTCGAACGGTTCGGGACGGCGCTGTGGTTCGGCGACACCGTCGAGGACGCGGTGGCCGCCGAGCAGGCGCGGGTCGACACCGGGACCGCCGACGACGCGCTCGCGGCCGCGGTCCGTCCGATTCCACTTCCGACGGTCGGCCAACCAGCCCGCCGGATCGCCCAGCGGTCCGTCGTCGTCGCCCGCCGGAACCCCCAGCGCCTCTCTTTCCTCGTGTTGCCAGTCGTCCTCCTCGGCGTCAGTCTCGTCAACGTCGCCCAGGCCGGCGTTGGCTCGCTCTTGACGTTGGTACCGCCCCTCGTGGTCGTCGCACTCCCCTGGCTCGCCGGTGCCGTGTTCGGTCTCAACCCGCTGGGCGACGAAGGGGCCGCCCTCCCGGCCACGCTCACGTCGCTCGCCTCCGGCCGGGACTACGCCGTCGGACTCGCCCTGCCGGGACTGACGCTGGGCCTGCCCGTGGTCGTCGTCGCGACCGTCGCCACTGGGCTCGCCGGGCCGTACGGCCCCCTCGAAACCGCGTCGCTCGCGGTGATCGCGCTCGTGCTGACGCTCGCCGCGGTCGTGATCGCGCCGGGGCTCGGGATGGCCTTCCCCCGGTACGATCCGGTCCGGGTGGGGAGCGACCGGGAGATCGTCCCGCCGAGTCTCAGCGCGGTCGTGCTGTACACGCTGACACTCGGCATTCCGGGGACCCTCGCCGCCGCCGCGACGCTGGCACCGGCGGGAACCCGTCGGTTCCTGTCGCTGCTCGTCGGTGGCCTCCTGTCGCTTCCCTTCGGCTTGCTCGCGAGCCAGGGTCTCGACCCTGCCCGTGGTGTCGCGACCTGGCTGAGTCAGGCCGGGGCCGAAATAGCGACGATCCCCCTGCCGACCGTCCGCTGGGGCGGCTACATACTTCCGCTCGCTGCCCTGTGTCTGCTCGGGATATGGTCGTTCAGGGCCGTCTCGCGGCGGTTCCAGTGGCACACGCTCGACTAGGCCGGGCGGTGGCGACTTTCGCAACCGTTAACAGTGGCGCGTGCCATCTCCGTATTGCTACTGCACGGGCCGGTGGGGTAGCTTGGTATCCTTCGGCCTTCGGGTGGCCGTAACCGCGATTCGAATTCGCGCCGGCCCACTTTTCCACCGAACATACGGCGAGCGTAGCGAGTGATCGTCATCCCGTGTTCGACGTTTGCGCCGGCCCAGCGTTCTACTGGGACAAATGGTGATCGACAGCCGGTGCTGCCTCGTGTAACCCCAGAATCTACAAATACCGCTCCCGAACCCGATGTATGAGTACGCACCGGACCATCTACGCCTTTGATCTCAGTGAGTTCACCCTCAATCGGTTGTCGTCCACGTACCGCAAGTTCAGGGAGGCCTCGGATGCGCTGGAGCGATCGGAACTGGTTGACCACTTCGACCGCACCGCCGAATCGGCGGATGATCTCTGGGAGCGGCTCCGAACGCTCGACTCGGAAACACCGAATTCTGTGGACGTACCGGCGTTGCTGCTCTCGATCGACCAGTATCCGTCACTGGATGATACAAAGGTACATCGTTCGAGTTGCGGTCTCACCGGTGATACGGTACTCGTACAGAAGGTCACACGATGGCTACGCGAGTACTCCGAACCGGCCGCGACGGCGTGGGAGGAGATGTGTTATTTGGAATCAGGGGAACCTGTAGAGCTCCAGTACGACGGCGAAACCTACAAAGTAGTCCCGGGGACGAAAACGGGTGGGCTCGTACAGGGTGAACGGATCGAGGACCTCCGTAGCGGCCTCGAACTCGCGAGTCCGTCAGTGACGGAGTTCTACGAGTCACTGGACGACCCGCACCGATCCGTCGGGCGACAGTGGCGGCCAGTGGAGTGGGTTTACGGGGAGTGTGGCCGGCTCGCACGTACCGACGAGGGCGTGATCGCTTCGAGGACGATCTGAGTCGAAATCTGTGCCATCCCACGTTCGCCTGCGAGCGAACCCGTGAGCGGTGCGTAGATGTGGTCAGAACGTGTCCCTGTATGGCGGTCAGGATGACGCGTCCGGCCGGAAAGTATCGGGGTGTATTCGGGGTGTCTGACGCTCGTCTGCTTTCTCCGAGACAAATCATCAATTATTTCTTAATGACCGACCGAAGAGGCTCTATGAAAGTAGAGACTGCGGAGAGTCAATCGTTCTCCTACAAGGGAGCTCTCCGCTATATCACCGTCGCCGCTGGCGTGATGGGGGCGCTGTACCTCCCGGCGATCATCTTTCCCGATACGTGGTTTCGGGTACTCACGACGGTCATGCTGGTCGCGCTGCTCGGGCTGACCGGGCGGGCACTCGTGTCGGCGCTGTTTTCGTTCAAGCGACCGGAGACGCCCGAGCTGACGCTGTCGGACACAGAGTTGCCGGATGTCAGCGTGGTCATTCCGGCGTACAACGAGGCCGCGGTGCTGCCCGACACGATCGAGGCGTGTCGGAACCTCGACTACCCGGCCGAGAAGCTGGAGGTCGTCCTCTGTTACGAGCGCGACTCCGTCGACGACACGGCGGCGATCTGTGAGGAGGCGGCCGCCGACGACGAGCGGTTCAAAGCGATCGAGCGGGACGAACCTGGCGGCGGGAAAGCGAAGGCGACGAACTACGCACTCCAGTACGCGACCGGTGAGATCATCGCCAGCATCGACGCCGATCACCGGTTCAAGTCGGACGCCATTCGCCGCGCTGTTGCGTGGTTCGAGTCCGACGCGGACATCTGGTGTGTCAAGGGTCGCTGTTACGGCGACAATCCGCGGGACTCGCTTTTGGCCCTGCACGCGACCGTCGAGCGCCACATCGCCGAGAAGGGCGATCTGTTCGCACGGGAAGTCCTCGGTGGATTCACCATCTTCGGCGGCGGACAGGCGTTCTTCCGCGCCGAGATGTTCGACGAACTCGGTGACTTCGACGAGAGCGTCCTCGTCGAGGATATCGACATGTCCTCGAAGATTCACGACTTCGGCAAACAGCTCCGGGTCGACCCCTCCATCGTCACGTTCGAGGAGAACCCGGGCACCCTCCAGTCGTGGTGGAGTCAGCGCAAGCGCTGGGCGCGCGGCTGGATGCAGGTCGCGTTCCGCTATCTGTTCCGACTCCCGCGCAGTCAGAACATGTCCATGCGCGAGCGGTTCGACGCCGGCTTCACCTTCGCGTACGCGCTCATGCCGGTCTACGTCGCGTTCACCTTCCCGATCTTGCTGTTCGACATGGTGCGTGACTTCGCGGTCCACAACGCTGCCACTGCACCCATCCTCGCCGACATGGGCCTGAAGACGACGCTCCAGTACGGCGTTCCGACCGCGACGTTCTTCTCGGAGTTCACCCGGAACGCGCTCTGGACGTTGCTCGCGGTCTCACCCGCCATCGCGGCGTGTATGGTGTTCGTCCAGGACTACCGTGACGGGTTCAGTCACGACAGTCTGGAACTGTTCGCCTCGTTCACGCTGTGGGTCTACCTGGCACTGCAGAGCGTGGTCTACGTCGTCTCGTTCCTCGACGAGGTCATCTTCGAGCGGCCGAGCATCTACGTGACGACCGCCCGGGTCAACTCCCAGGCCAAGTCGGGGTCGAGCAAGACCGGCGGCACCGAGACCAAATCCGACTGAGCGTCCCATTCTTTACTGCGCCGCCGTTGTCCTGTTCCATGGGTTATCATCACGTCGATCCAGCGGAGCTAGCACCGTCGCCGGACCACCCCTGTGACCGCCGGTCGCTGGCCGAGGCGGCGGAGCTCGCCCAGCTCGCGGCGGCGGTCTACGACCTCGCGCCCGGCGAGGACCTCGCGACGACCTACCACTACCACGACCAGCGCGAGGAACTGTTCTACGTGCTGGCCGGCGACCTCCACGTCGAGACGCCCGACGAGACGTTCGTCGTCGGGGCCGACGAGACGTTCGCCGTCGAACCCGAGAGCCCGATCCGGCCGTACAATCCGGCCGAGTCCGACGAGCCGGTCCGGGTACTCGGGGTCGGCGCCCCAAAGTTCGACATCGGGCGGCCGTACGAGCCGGACGCGGATGGCGACGACTCGTAGCCGTCTCGCCGGTGGCGCGTCCCCTCCCGCACGCGGCGCGACGGGCGGAAACTCTCCCGGTGTACAAACGGAAGGCCGATTGTCCGGTGTTTTACGGACGCTTTTGCACCCCGAGACGCTGGGGTCGGTATGACCGACGACGCCACCCACGACGGTCACTCGGAGTCGCTGGCCTGGGAGACGCTGTACGGCGAGACGGCCTACATCTGCCCGGGGTTCGACGTCCAGCGCGAACAGGTCCGCCTTCCCGACGGAACGGAGACAGACTTCGACTATCTCTCCGAGAGCGAGAGCGTCGTCGTCCTGCCCTTTACGCCCGACGACGCGGTCGTCGTCATCGAGGAGTGGCGACAGGCCGTCAAGCGGGTCAACCGCGGGCTCCCCGCGGGCGGCGTCGAGGGCGAGGACGCCGACCTCGACGCGACGGCCCACCGGGAACTGGAGGAGGAGACCGGCTACGAGGCCGACGCGGTCGAGCACCTGACGACGGTCGAACCGGCCAACGGGTTCTCCGACGCCGTGTTCCACTACTTCGTCGCCACCGGCTGTGAGCCGACCGGCGACCAGGCACTGGACCACAACGAGTCCATCAGCGTCGAGACGGCCGACTTCGACGACCTGCTCGCCGCGGTCGAGTCCGGCGACTGCCGGGACGGTCGGACGGCGTTCGGCGTCTGTCACTACGAACTGTTCGGGTAGTGCGAGGCTATCGCGCCACGGTCCAGGCCGGTCAGAACACAACCCTTAGGCCCGCGCCCCCGAAAGCCGGGGCCAATGGGCGACTGGTTCGAGGTACGCGACTACGACGCCGCCGGCCGGATCGGGGAGCTAACGGTTCCCCGGGCGGACGTGACCGTCGAGACGCCGGCACTCCTGCCCGTGGTCAACCCCCACGTCAGGACGGTCGAGCCGGCCCGCATGGAGGCGGAATTCGGCGCGGAGATCCTCATCACGAACGGCTACATCCTCTACGGCTCCGACGACGCCCGCGAGAACGCGCTCTCGGACGGACTCCACGACCTCTACGACTTCTCCGGCGCGATCATGACCGATTCGGGGTCCTTTCAGCTCTCCGAATACGGCGAGATCGACGTGGACACCCGCGAGATTCTCGAATTTCAGCAGGCGATTGGCTCGGACATCGGGACGCCGGTCGACATCCCGACGCCGCCGGACGTGAGTCGCGAGCAGGCCGAGGACGAACTCGCGACCACGCAGGAGCGTCTGGAACTCGCCTCCGAGGTGGAGACCGGCGACATGCTCGTCAACGCGCCGGTCCAGGGGTCGACCTACCCCGACCTGCGCAAGCGGGCCGCACGCGAGGCCTACGGGACGGATCTGGACGTGTTCCCGGTCGGCGCGATGGTGCCCCTGCTCAACAACTATCGCTTCGACGACGTGGTGGACATGGTCGCGGCGGCCAAGCGGGGACTGGGCGCGGACGCGCCGGTCCACCTGTTCGGTGCGGGCCATCCGATGATGTTCGCGCTGGCGGTCGCGATGGGCTGTGACCTGTTCGACTCGGCGGCCTACGCGCTGTACGCCCGCGACGACCGCTACCTCACCGTCCGGGGCACCGAACACCTCGAAGATCTGGATTACTTCCCCTGTGAGTGTCCAGTCTGTGCGAGTCACACGCCCGACGAACTGGAGTCCTGTGGCGGCAGCGAACGCGAGCGACTGCTGGCCGAACACAACCTCCACGTCACCTTCGGAGAGATCCGGCGGATCAAGCAGGCGATCCGGCAGGGGAACCTGCTGGAACTCGTCGAAGCACGCGCCCGCGGCCACCCCACGATGCTCGACGGGTACCGAGCGCTGGGCGATCACGCCGAACAGATCGAGGGAACCGATCCCGCTTCGAAGGACGCCTTCTTCTACCTCTCGGCGGAGAGCGCGGCCCGACCGGAGGTCCTGCGCCACCACCAGCGACTCGAACGGCTGGACGCCGACGGCGAGGTCCTGCTCACCGAGGGGGACACGAACGAGGCCTACGACGAGAGCTGGCGGGTCGTCCCGCCCTTTGGCCCGTTCCCGCGGGATCTCTCGGAGGTGTACCCGCTCAACGCCGAGGTGCCCGAGCGACTCGACGAACGGGCCTACGCCCGGGCGGCCGACGGGGTGGCGCGACTGGCCGAGACCAACCCAGACGCGGACTTCACGCTGGGCCACACCGGGTGGCCGGAGACGGCGCTCGACCGGCTCCCCGAAAGCGTGGACACGTACGAACTCGGCGTCGACGACGCGTTCGGTGAGGACGGAGCCAAAGAGCGCGACGAGCGCGTCTGAGGGACGGAAGGAAAGATACTCGGCCGCGCTCGCCCGAGACGGTGCCATGACCGATTACTTCGAGATCCACGAGCGGGACGGGGCCGCCCGCATCGGGGAACTCCGGCTCGCGGACCCGCTGACCACGCCCGCGCTGGCCGACGACGTCGTCACCGACGCGGGCAGTCTCTGGCCCGAGGACCGCGAGGTACCCGACGGCGACGAATCGACGCTCACCGTGCTCCCGCACCGAGGGCTGCCCGCCGGAACGCCCGACGAAGTCGAGGACGCCTTCGCCGTCGAGTATCCCGACGTGGACTGCCCCAGCGCCGCGGTCGTCTCGCCGGAAACCGCCACCGGTCACGGCACCGACGCCTACGTCCTGTCCAACGCCACCGGCTACGCCGGCCACGCAGCGGCGTTCGTCGACGCCATGCTGTCGGTGCGGGAGGCTACGCCCGCGGACACTGCACTCTATCTCCCGGGCGTCGCCACGCCCGCGAACGTCGCGACGCTGGTCTACGCCGGGGCCGACCTCGTGGACACGGATCGGGCCGTCCTGCGCGGCACGAAGGGGTTCTACCTCGCGACCGACGGCGAGTACTTCCTGGAAGACCTGGACGAACTTCCCTGTGCGTGTCCGGCCTGTCAGCAGCCCCGTGACGAGTTCGACCGCGAGGACTGTGCCGAACACAACCAGCGAGCACTGGCCGCGGAACTCGCGCGGGTCCGCCGCCGGATTCGCGACGGGTCGCTCCGGGACTATATCGAGGGCCAGGCCCGGCACGATCAGTGGCTCACCGCCACGTTCCGCCGGCTGGACCAGCAGTACGGCTACCTCGAACAGCGTACACCGATCGTCCGTCGCGGGGAGATCACGGCCGCGACCGACGACACGATCCGGCGCGTGGAGATCCAGCGGTTCGCCGAACGCGTGACCACGCAGTACCGCAGTCGCTTCTCGAACCCCCTGGTTCTGGTGCCCTGCTCGGCCAAGAAACCCTACAGCGAGTCACAGAGCCACGGCCAGTACCACGACGTGATCCAGTGGCGCGCCCACGTCGCCTCGATGACCTCGCCCATCGGCGTCGTGCCCCAGGAACTGGAATGCACCTACCCCGCACAGCACTACGACTCGGTCGTGACCGGGGAGTGGACCGCCACGGAGATCGAGTTCGTCAGCGACGTGCTGGAAGCGTACCTCCAGCGCAACGACTACCCGAAGGTCGTCGCCCACGTGCCCCCGGAGGGCTACCGCGAGATCGTCGAGCGCGCCACCGCCGACCTCGACGTCGATCCGGTCTTCACCGTCGACGATCACCCGACGACCAGCGAGTCGCTGTCGAACCTCGCGGCCGAACTGGAGGGCGAACTGACGTACCCGAAACGCGAGCGCGAACACAACACGATCCGAGCCATCGCCGACTACCAGTTCGGGGAGGGTGCGGGGGACGACCTGTTCGACGAGATCCAGACGGAGTCACGCTACCCGAAACTGCGGGTCACCGACGCCGACGGCGAGCAACTGGCCGCGATGGTCCCCGAGTACGGTGTCCTCTCGCTGACGCTCGCGGGGGGTCGGCGCTGGGCCGAAAGCGACGCACCGGTCAAACGGGTCGAGATCGACGGCTTCGTGCCCCACGGGAGCGTCCTCGCGCCGGGCGTGGTCGACGCCAGCGACTCGATCCGGCCGGGCGACGAGGTCGTGATCGAAGGACCGGCCGCGTTCGGCGTCGGCCGCGCGTCGATGAACGGACCGGAGATGGTCGAGTCGACGCGGGGCATCGCCAGCCAGGTCCGGCACGTGGAAGAGCGCTGATCGCGACGGCAACCCCTCCCCGCAGGCAACGTCGAGAAGCGGAAGTTTATTCGTCGTTTCTGTATCAGAACCTGATAGATGAAACGCATATTGCTGACTGTGGCGGTCGCCGCGATGCTCGTGCTGGCAGGCTGTAGCGGCGGCGGGCAGGGGACGGCGTCTCCGAGTGCCGACGACACGTCGGACGGCACGCCCGACGGAACGGACGACGGAACGCAGCCCGAGACCGGCGTGAGCAGTCCGGACGTACCGGACTCGCTCAGCATCGACGTGTCGCCGGTCGGGCCGGGCAGTGGTGGCATGGACGCGGTGTCGTCGGACATGTACCCGCCGGGCGTCGATAGCTCCGGCGTCACCAACGCGACGGCGCTGGTCACCAGCCACTTCGAGGCGGCCGGGTCGAACGCCGAGACGCGGATGGCCTTCGAGTCGAGCGGTGGGACGCTCGGGCTCGTCCACCGGAACGGCTCCGCCGGCGAACGGCTCCGCTACGTCAACGAGACGACCGGCAGGTCCGGGACCTGGTGGCGGTCCGGGTCGACTGTGGTTCGGCGGAACACGTCCCAGTCGCCACCGGTCACCTACTCCTACGGTGAGACGAACCTCTACACGGGCTATCAGTTCCTGAGCCTCGTCCGGGTGATCCCGTTCTCGACGCTCAACTCCATGTCGCTGTCGGTCGACGGGACGACGACCGTCGACGGCCAGCAGGTCCTTCGGCTCGCCATGGACGGGTTCAACCGGTCGGACTCGGGCTGGAATCTCCAGGCTGGGCTGCAGGACGCGAGCGGCTACGTTCTGGTCACGCCCGAGGGCGTCATCCGCGAACTGCACTGGGAAGCCACGAACACGAACACCAGTCAGACCGAGAGCATGACGGTGACAGTCTCGGGAGTCGGCTCGACGAGTGTCACCCAGCCCGACTGGGCCGGCGAGTACCCCGACGCGACGGTCGAGACGACCAGTGAGGGACAGGCGCTCGCGCTGACCCACGAGGGCGGCGACGCCATCCCGGCCGACACGCGGATCCAGGTCGGATCGGGCTTCGCGGCCTACGGGAACGTCACGCTCTCCGAGTCGCTGGACTCGGGTGAGACGCTCTACGTCGTCGCTTCGGGCCGGTTCGGTGACTACGACGTCACCGCGAGCGTCGGGAGCCAGCCCGACGTGCCCGAGAACGCGGCCTCGTTCTCCCGCCGGGTCCCGTCGGTGTCGGCGTTCCTCGACGGTGTCAAGCTGACCTACGGCCCGGAAGTCGAGACCGAGACCGGGGCGAGCACCGGCTTCGGTGCCGGCGCGTAACCACCCCGCCGGGACGTTTTAGTTCGATCCGCTCCTCCGGTGGGCTATGGACGACATCTCACTCGGTGTCCCGGAACCAATTCTCGACTCGCTCCCGGACGACGACGGCGCGGCCGCACAGGACATGCGACGGGCCGTCGAGGGCTGGGAACGACGGATCAACCGCGCGCTCGCGGACAGCGACGACGACGAAGCGGCGGGCTACGTCTTCGACGCCATCGAACTGTTCGAAGAACGGATGGACACCTACGACGCGTTCGTGCCGGAGTTGCGGGCCTGGGGGCAGTCACCGATCTACGCCATCTGCTGGCGCAACCTGATGGCCGACCTGATCGGGCAACTCTACGAACACGAGGAACTGGCCGACCGGCTGGATCGGGAGCGCAACCAGCGGGTCGTCGAGGACGGCATCCGCCTGCGGGATCTCTGAGGCGGCGGGGATTTATGCTGGCTCCGTCCCTGCAGAGGGGTATGCACCTCGAATGCAGATTCTTCGCCACCTACCGGGCCATCGTCGGGCAGAAGTCCCTCGACCGGGAGTTCCCGGACGGGGCGACGGTCGCCGAGGTCCTCTCGACGCTGGAGACGGCGTATCCCGACCTCGAAGCGCAGCTGCTCGACGAGGACGGGACGATCCGGCCACAGCTCTCGATCCTCAAGAACGGTCGGGACGTGACGCACATGGAGGGCGGTGAGACGCCGCTGGAAGACGGTGACTCCCTGTCGGTCTTCCCGCCGGTCGCGGGCGGCGCGAGTGGGGTGCGCTGATGCGCCGCGAGGAGGCGTTCCGGGGCATCTCCAAACGGCTGGCGGTCCACTACCTCGAGAACCTCGGCGGCGAACTCGTCGCGGGCGAGCGCGAAGACAACGCGGAAGCCGAAGTCGCCGACGAGGAGTGGACGGCGACACTGTCGGCCGAGAAGGTCTCGGTCGCCGGGTCGATGAAACTGACGGAGGTGTCGGTCAGCTTCGAGGGTGAGGACGAGGCCGTCGAGGAACTCGTCGAGAAGTTCACCCAGAAAGCGATGCGAGCGGGTGGCTGATGGCCGGCGACCCCATCGAGGGAGAAGTGCTGATCCTCGTAGCGGCGAAAGCGAGTGTCGGGCCCCAGCGCTTGCCGGACCTGATCGACCGTGTGGCGGCGGATCTGAACCCCCGGCGCGAGACCTACACCCGCGAGTACGAACGCGCTTACGAGAGCGACGACCGCACGGCCTTCTTCGTCGAGGACGGCCACTGGCAGGCCATTCGGGACCGCCTCGACCTCGGCGAGCGCGAGGTCGACGCCGTGCGGCGGGCCCACCACGAACAACTGACTCGGGACGGTCGGCGACTGGGCCGGATCGAGGAGTTCGAGATGGCCCTGGAGATCAGGGACTGCGTGGTGCTCGGGACCTAGAGGAACTCCAGCAGTTCCTCGGTGACCGCCTCGGGCACGTCACACTGCACCCAGTGGCTGGCTTCGGGGAAGCGCTCGACCCGGAGGTCCGGAATCCACTCGTCCAGTCCCTCCGAGATGCCGACGCCGAGTGCGGCGTCCTGTTCGCCCCACAACACCAGCGTCGGGACCGTGATCTCGGTGTCGCCCGGCGGATCGAAAAAGCGGCGGAGGCCTGGCAGGGTGGCCTTGGCCATCGGGACGCCGATGCCGTCGACGTACGCGCGGTAGTAGTTGACGGCGGCGCGGGCGGCACCCGGGCGGGCGAAGGCCTCCCGGTAGCGCCGGACGTCTTCCTCGTCGAACGCGTCGGGGTTCGTGGGCTGGTCGCGGAACACCTCGCCGACGGCGCGGGCGCCGCCCGCCGAGAGCAGGCGTTCGGGGAGCCACGGCACCTGGAAGAAGAGCACGTACCAGGAGCGTTGCAACTGCGCGAGGTCGAACTCCCGGGCGAACGCGGCCGGGTGGGGCGCGTTCATGACGGTCAGGCTGTCCAGCGTGTCGGGTCGCTGCATGCCGACGGCCCAGGCGATGGCCCCGCCCCAGTCGTGGCCGACGAGGTGGGCGGTCTCGCCGTGGGAACGAATCAGGCCGATCACGTCGCCGACCAGGTTCTCGATGGCGTAACTGTCGACGCCGTGGGGTTTCTCCGACCGGTTGTAGCCCCGGAGGTCGGGCGCGACGACGCGATAGCCCGCGTCGACGAGGGCCGGAATCTGGTAGCGCCAGGAGTACCAGAACTCCGGGAAGCCGTGTACCAGGACCACTAGCTCTCCGTCCTCGGGTCCTGCGGCGACGTAGTGGAGGCGCACGTCGTCGACGACTGCGTTGTGGTGTTCGAGGTCGACAGCGGCGAGTGGGTCGCTCATCACACGCCTGCTTGCGGCCGAGCCACTAAGCCGCACCGACACGTCGCCGGTTCGTTCCCATTCGCCGAGAATTGGCCGTTATTTATATAACAATCATTAACACACGTTCGCTCGGAGCGAACCAGAAACATGTCCACGCGCACCCTCGAAGCGAAACTGTTCGGCCGTGAAACGCGATTCAAGTACTCCGACCACTGGATCGGTTACGCCCTGCTGGGGCTCCGGTTCGTGATGGCCTGGGTGTTCCTGCAGGCCGGCATCGCCAAACTCCTCGAAGGCAACTGGACCGCCGCGGGCTTTCTCGCCAACGCCGTCCCGGCCGGGAATCCCTTCGGCGGACTGTGGGTATCGCTGGCCGGGTCCCCCATGGTCGACATGCTCGTCGTGTGGGGTCAGCTCCTGATCGGGCTGACGCTGCTCGTCGGTGCGTTCGTCCGACTGGCCGCCTTCTTCGGGGCACTCCAGATGATCCTGTTCTGGGCGGCCCATCTACAGGGCGGCCTGATGGGGGGCTTCCCCATCGAACACGGCTTCTTCGTCAGTAGCCACATCGTGTACGCCATCCTGCTGTTCGGTCTCGGCGCAATCGGTGCCGGCCGGATCCTCGGCGTCGACGCGTGGCTCGAAGCGCAGTCGTTCGTGCAGTCGAACCCGTGGCTTCGGGTGTTCCTGGGCTGAGCGGGCGGCGGTGTCGGCCGGAGCCGACTCGCCACCCTGATTGCTGGCCAGGAACCACGACCGACTACCGATGGGGGGTGACGACCCGACGGCGGCCGACGAACTTCAGGCCGCCGTCGTCGCGGACGCGACAGCACGACTCGCCGACATCTTGAACCGCTACGCCTACGACGAGCTCGTCCAGCGGCTGTACTGGCTCTCCAGGGGCGGTGCCGTGGCCGTGATCGCGGCCATCTGGGCCTATCCCGTCCCCGGCACCTCGTCCTCGTGGCTCGTCGGGGCTGTCCATCTCGCCGCCGTCGGGGCCCTCGTGGCGTCCTACGCACTCGAACGGACGCTATTGGCGGTCGAGGACACCCGGTCGGTCGACGAGTCGACACTGCGGGTGCTCGGGCGGAATCCGACCGCGCGGTTCGGGGTCAACCTCCTCGCGATCATCGAACGTCGGTCGGGAACCTGGGCCGGACGGCTGGCGATCCGTGTTCTGCTCGGCGTGGCGCGTGGCTCGGGGTACAGGTCAGTCGGGCGGAACCGCGGTCGCGGCGGGTTGTTCGGAGGCCGATCCGCCGGGGCCGCGTTCGTCGGCCTCGTCGTCACCGAGCAGTTTCTCTACACTGCCGAAGCCGAGGCCTTCGCGATGCAGCTGGAGGGGTGGTTCCTGACCGCGCTGACGCTGATCGGCGGGCTGTTGGCGGCGCTACTGGTGCGGTGAGTGGAACACGGCATGTTCGGAGCGGTTGCCACAGAGTTGGCGTTGCGAACTCGCGGCGAAGCCGCGAGTTCGGCTTTTTCCCCACGTTTTTGCTTAGTGAGGGACCGAAGTCGTTCGAGGGACGACGTCCCTCGTGATGACGAGAGAGCTTCGCTCTCTCGAACCAGTCCCTCATACCATGCGAACGGGCCGCTTCGCGGCCCGTGAGCAGACGGGGGGTCGCCCGCGGCGACCCCCCGACGGAAAAAGTGGGTTCTAGTCGTCGCCGGGTGCGGCCGCGCCGGAGTCGCCCGTAGAGACGCCGGTGCCGGGGCCCACGTCGATTCCGAGTTCGTCGAGTTTCTCGTCGGGGACGACGCCGTCGACCCAGTCGCGGACCTCGTAGTACTCGGCCTTCAGCTGGTCGAGTTCCGCGAGTTCGCCCTCGCTGGCCCCCTGAGCGGGGATGGCGTTCTCGTTACCTTCGACGAAGCGGTCGGGCAGGTCGTCGTCGTCGCCGTCGAAACCGGCGAGGTTGTTGTAGTACCGTTCCAGGTTGTAGATCCGTTCGCCGGCCAGCATCAGGTCCTCCTCGCTCACGTCGAGGCCGGTCATCCCGCTGTACTGCAGGACGTACTCCTCGATGCCCTCCGCGAAGGCGTTGAACTTGCAGATGTCGAACGAGTCGCTGATGGCGTGCATGTCCTGGAAGGTGGCACAGAGTTCACCTTTCCCCTCGGGGTCGTAGGGATCGACCTTCTGGGGGACGCCCAGAATCTCGGCCGCGGGCGTGTAGCCGCGCAGGTGGCAGGCGCCACGGTTCGAGGTGGCGTAGCCGATGGCCATGCCCTTCATACAGCGGGGGTCGTAGGCGGCCATCGACTGGCCCTTGACGGCCAGGGAGTTCTCGTGGGCGTCGAACGTCTCGGCCAGGTGGTCGGGGCCCTCGGCCAGGTGGTCCGCGAAGTCGGTCTCGCGGTGGCCGACCCGCTCGATGAGATCGATCATCTCGTCTGCGTCGCCCCACTCGATGGAGTCGTCGAAGTCGAGTTTCCCCTCCTCGATCATCTCCATGGCCATCGCGATGGTGTTGCCGGTGTCGATGGTGTCCATCCCGAGGTCGTTACACAGGTCGAGCATGACCGCGATGCGGTCCCGGTCGTGGTGGCCCGAGTTCGGCCCGAGCGCCCACGCCGACTCGTACTCGTAGGACTCCATCCGAACGTTCATCTCCTCGCCTTTGTGCATCGCCTGGACTTCGACTTCCTTCTTGCAGGCGACCGGACAGGAGTGACAGGTGGGCTCGTCGACGAGGATGTTCTCCCGGACGTTCTCCCCACTGACCTTCTCCGAGTCGATGATCCGCTCGCCGTCGCCCTCGGCGTCGGACATCGACTTCGTTGAGGAGTAACGGCCGTTCTTCGTCGGCAGGCCGTCCATCTCCTCGGTGACGTTCATCAGGACGTTCGTGCCGTACAGCGAGAGGCCGCCCTCGTTGGGTGCAGTCACGTCCGACTCCTGGATCACCTGCATGGCCTGCTTGTGGCCTTTCTTGAACGTCTCCGGGTCCGCCGGCTGGGGCATCTTCGTCGTCGACTTGACGACGACGGCTTTCAGGTTCTTCGACCCCATCACACAGCCGGTGCCGCCGCGGCCCGAGGCGCGGTCGTCCTCGTTGATGATGCAGGCGTACTTGACCTCGTTCTCGCCGGCCTGCCCGATGGCCATCATCGAGAGGTTCTTGCCGTAGGCCCCCTCGACCTCCTCTTCCAGCTGGTCGCGTGTCTCGTGGACACCCTTGCCCCAGAGGTGGGAGGCGTCACGGAGTTCGACTTCGCCGTCCTCGACGACGGCGTACACGGGCTCGTCGGCGCGGCCCTCGAACAGCAAGCCGTCGAAGCCGGCCCACTTGAGCCGCGCCCCCGACCAGCCGCCGTGGTGGGAGTCCGTAACCGTCCCCGTGAGCGGTGACTTCGTGCAGATGGCGATCCGGCCGCTCATCGTGGTTTGAGTCCCCGTAAGCGGCCCGTTCATGAACGCGAGCAGGTTGTCCTCGCCCAGGGGGTCGACCTCGGGCCCCTGATCGAAGACGTACTTGCCGCCGAGGCCGCGCGCGCCGATGTACTTCTCCGCGTCCTCGTCGTCGATACCCTCGTACCGTACGTCACCCGCGCTCAAATCGACGCGAGCGACGTTGTCGTGGAATCCTCCTAGATCTGTCATAATTTAACGTCCTACGATTGTATTAGGGCCGTAGCGTGTTATTCGTTACCAGCACCACGTAACTGGTACCAGTTACAGCAACGTGTATAAATCGCCGTCCATATCCGGTGAAATTATTGCCTGGTGGCCGTCCGTGTCGGCCGACGGGAGCAATATGGGAGACGATGACACACACTTCGGGGGAGCACAGATACAGCGACGCGACGTGTTGCGGACGGGGGCGACGGTCGCCGGGGGTGTCGGCGTGCTCGGTGCGTCGGGCGTCGGCCAGTCGGTCGGTGGATCGGCCGCCGGAGCGGGCGAGACGTACCGGTTCCTGTGGCAGAATCTGTGGTTGCTCAACGGGATCGTGGGCAACGACACGGACATCGCGAAACCGGCACTGCAGGAACGAGCCAGCGAATTCGGGGATCGTCTCGCCGGGAGCGACATCGACGTGGCCGCGCTCTGTGAGGTCTTTTCCTCGGAACAGCGCGAGACGATCCGGGAGCCAGTCGAGCGGGCGGTCGACTACGAGATCGGGCCGCCAGCCGAGTTCGAGAAGTCGAGCGGGCTGTACACGCTCGCGCTCGGTGGTCCCGAAATCGTCGCGATGGAGCGCACGGAGTTCGACGCGGACGGCTACGAGCCACGCGACGCCGACGCGTGGGCCAAGAAGGGCGTCCTGTACACGCGGCTGGACTTCGGAGCGGGGCAGGTCGACCTGTTCACGACGCACCTGCTGGCGGGCGGGGGCATCCCGTACGTCGACCTGAACCCGTTCTCGGACCCGCCGACGCCAGCCGAGTACCGGGCCGACCAGCTCGCGGAACTCCGAGCGTTCGTCCAGTCGGTCGAGGCCGACCACGACCCGGACAATCGCGTCCCGACCGTCGTCGCGGGCGATTTCAACGTCGGGGCCGGCGGCGGCGAGTACGGGAAACTCACCGCGGTCCGGGACGACCTCGGCCTCGCGGACGCCTGGCTCGGGTACGCCGGAGGGCCAGGGGGGACGAACCGCACCGCCATCACCGACGGCTGTGCGTTCGAGCCGGCCGAGAGTCCGCCCTCCTACTGCGACGGGGGTGCGGGCGGCGACCGCATCGACTACGTGTTCGTCGAGCCGACTCGGCCGAGTCACGCCTCTCGGCTGTCGATCGAGGCCATCAAACGGCGGGTGTTCTGTCGGCAACTCGCACCGCCGGACCAGTTCTACGCCGACGACGCCGAGGAACGGCCGAACTACCTGACCGACCACGTCGGGCTCGAACTCGACTGGACGCTCACGCCGCGGTGATCGCGACCCGAGGAGACTTGTTCCTCGGGCGACCAGCCCTGGGTATGCAGCGGCCGTCCGTCGTCAGTGGGACCGGTCCGGCACGCGCTGTACCTGTCATCGTGTACGCGGCGGTCGTGCTGGTGGCCTCGGTCGCGGATCCGCCTGCCGGCGGGCTGACACCGGCCGGGCCGCTCGGCCTCGTCGGCGTGGACAAGTGGTTGCACGCCGTGGGGTACGCGACGCTGACACTGCTGGTCGCGTACGCGCTGTCGGGGGCCACGAAGCGCTGGCCCGCGGTCGCCGTTGCTGTCGCGGCGATATACGGTGCCGGGATCGAAGTCGTCCAGTCGGTCCTGCCGTTCCGTTCGTTCGACGTGCTGGACGTGCTGGCGAATACGTTGGGCGCGCTCCTGGTCGGAATCGTCGTCTCAGTGGTGTCGCGCCGTTCTGAAGCGGCCTGAGGCCGAAGAGCGGGACAGGACTAGAGGCCGAGGTAGACTTCCATCAGTTCGTTCTCGTCCGAGAGTTCGTCCGGCGAGCCGTCGAAGGCGAGTTCACCCGCGACGAGGATGTTGACGTGATCGGCCAGGCGGAGAGCTGCCTTCACGTTCTGCTCGATGAGGACGATACGTGCCCCGCGGTCGACCAGTCGTTCGACGAGTTCGAAGGCGTCTTCGACGAGCGCCGGCGAGAGTCCCGCACTCGGTTCGTCGAGCAGGAACGTGTCCGCACCCGTCATCATCGCTCGACCGAGACTCACCATCATCTGCTGTCCGCCCGACAGTGACGACGCTCTGTCGCCCAGTTTGTCTTCGAGCGCCGGGAACGCGTCGAGGACCGCCTCGCGGCGACGCCGATACGCGTCCGCATCCGAGACGGTGAACCCACCGACGCGGAGGTTCTCCTCGACCGTGAGTGTCCCGAAGACGCCGCCGCCCTGTGGAACCGTCGCGATCCCCTCGCGGACGATCTCGTCCGGTTTGGCGTTCGAGAGGTCCACGTCGCCGTAGGTGATCGTCCCGTCCCAGATCGGGACGCTGCCGTTGAGCGTCTTCAGCAGCGTCGACTTCCCGCTGCCGTTGGGCCCGAACAGACAGGTGATCCCTTCGTGTGACTGGATATCCACGTCGTGGATGACCTCGTGGTCGCCGTAGCCCGTCACGATGCCGTCCGCCCTGAGGACCGGTGGGTCCGAGTCGCCTCTCCTCGTCTGTCGTGGCGTGTCGGCGCTCATATCGGCACCTCGTCCTCGTCGGCCGAGCCGAGATAGGCCTCGCGAACGCGGTCGTCCGTGCTGACCTCGTCGAAGGTCCCCTGGACGATGTGCTGGCCCTGATCGAGTACCGACACGGTGTCGACGATCTGTTTGAGGACGTCCATGTCGTGTTCGATGATCAGGAACGTCGTCCCATCGTCGTTGAGGTCCCGCAGATGGTCGAGGATGCGATCGGCCAGCGCGGGGTTGACGCCGGCGGTCGGCTCGTCGAGCAGGATACACGCCGGATCGAGCATCAGCACGCGACCCAGCCCGAGCAACTTCTTCTGACCGCCGCTCATCCCACTGGCGTCGTCGTCGGCGATGTGGTCGATGTCGAGGAACTCGAGGATCTCCTGTGCCCGCTCGTGTTCGTCGACGGATTTTGGCGTCTGGACCGCCAGCATGTTCTGCCGGACAGTCATGTTGCCGAACGGCGCGGCGATCTGGAAGGTCCGACCGATTCCCTGGCGGGCGATCCGGTGGGAGTCCCAGCCGGTGATGTCGGTTCCCTCGAAGGTAACGGTGCCCGCGTCGGGCGTGTAGAAGCCCGTGAGCGAGTTGAAAAACGTCGTCTTCCCGCTCCCGTTCGGGCCGATGATCCCGCGGATCTCGCCGCGGTCGACGCCGAGCGTAATCCCGTCGTTCGCGGTCAGTGCGCCGAACCGTTTCGTCAGCCCGTCGGTCTGGAGTAGTGTCTCGGACATGCTTACAGGATGTTGAACTTCTCGGCGAGTTCGCGCAGGTTACGTTTGACGTCCTCGCGGCCGACCTCACCGCGGAGGATGCCGACGACGCCACTGGGGGCGAACAGGACGATACCCATGATGAGCACCCCGATCAGGGGCAGGTACAGCGTCGTCTGCCCCAGGAACAGCGAGGTCATGCGATTGAGCAGGAAGATCAACACGCCGCCGATGATGGGGCCACCGATGGTGCCCAGTCCGCCCAGCAACGCCATGATGATCATCTGGTCGGTGATGATCGGCGCGAGCACGTCGTTGGGGTGGACGAACGTGATGTAGTACGCGTTGGCACTCCCGAACAGCGCCGCGATGGCACAGGAGAGGACGTACACGCGACGCTTGATCTTCGTGGCGTCGATGCCCAGCGACTGGGCGGCGTCCTCGTGGTCTCGGATGGCTTTCACCCGGAACCCGAACTCGCTGTGCTCGAAGAGCCAGTACGCGAGCGCGATGGTCCCGAGGGTCAACACCAGCATCAGGTAGTAGAAGAACATCTCGTCGGGCCATCCCACCAGCGGGATCCCGGCCGTCCCCGGGCCAGTCGGGATGGTCATGCCGTACGTCCCGCCAGTAATCTCGATGATGAGCGCGAGTTCCTTGATCGCTTCCGCGAACGCCCAGGTGGCGATGGCGAAGTAGGCTCCCGAGAGTCGGAGTGTCGGGACGCCGACGGCGTAGGCCAACACCGCGCAGAACACGCCCGCAATCAGCAGGCCGGCGACGAACGGCAGTTCGAGTTCCGTCATGACGATCCCGGTGACGAACGCGCCGGCGCCGAAGTACGCGCCGTGGCCAAAGTCCAGGTAGCCGGCGTAGCCGCCGATCATGTTCCACGACTGGGCCAGGCCGACCCACAGCAGGACGCCCAGCGCGATGCGCGTCCAGAACGTGTTCAACGCGAGCGGCAACACCGTCAGAAACAGCGTTCCGGCGGCGAACAGCCAGAGATGTGCGTCGTCGCGGTCGAGGAGCGCCTGAATGCGGTTTCGGATCGACAGGTCGTTTTCTGCCCCCACGTCAACTCACCTCTCCCTTGCCGAGGAGTCCTTCGGGTCGGACCAGAAGGAGCACGTAGATCATCCCGAACAGGACGAAAAACACCAGTTCGCCGCCGATGTAGACGGCGGTCAGTGACTGGGCCAGTCCGAGGACGAGTCCGCTGATAATGATTCCGGGCAGGTAACCGAGTCCTGCCAGCACGATCATGAAGAACGCGAAGGCGGTGTACTGCAGGCCCATGCCCGGGCCCGCCGAGTAGATGAGGCCGATGAAGACTCCGCCGGTCGCCGTCAGACCGGCGTAGACGCCGTAGGCGATCGACTGATAGCGGTTGATGTTGACGCCCATCAGGCGGGCGATGTCGCGGTCTTCGGCGATGGCCCGGATAGCCGTCCCACCGGTCGTTCGGTAGAGGTAGTACATGAACGCGACGAGTGCGAGGACGCCCACGACGGCCGTGACGACGCGGACTTCCGGGAAGGTCCCGATCCCTGTGACGTCGATGCCGCCCTCCAGCGTCTTCGTCGGGACGGCGCGCGTGTTCGGACCGAAGATTGTCAACACGGACCCGCGCATGAATATCGCCAGCCCGAACGTGAACACGAGCCCCATCAACAACGGCATCGGTCGGTCGCCGGTCGTCACGTGGTGCAAGAACGGCTGGACGATCATGCCCACGAGGAAGAAGGCCACGAAGGCGAGGGGGACGACGAACAGGCCCTCACCACCGACCACCGGTGCCACGATGGCGCCCATGAACGCCCCGAGCATCACGTACTCACCGACCGCGAAGTCGATAATCTCGAGGACGCCGAATACGAGCGCGAAGCCGACCCCGACGGTCACGTAGATACCGCCCAGCAGCAAGCCGTTCACGATCGACTGTCCGAGGAGTTCTGTGCTGACCATCTTCGGTCACTCCTCGACGGGATAGTTGGCGGGCGACGCCGAGTCCGCCGACCCGACGACCACCGCCTTGTTGTCGTCCTGCAACTGGATCGGCAGAGGACTGGTCGAGGTGTTGTTGTGGTAGAACTCGCCTTCCTTGTCGAAGGTAACGTCCCCGTAGAAGGTCTCGACGGAGGCTCCTTCGATGATCTCGACGAGTTTGCTCTTCTGTGTGTCCGAGAGCGGCGGTGCCGCGCCCAGTTCTTCGAGCGCCTGCTGGTAGACGACACCCGCCGCACTCGACGCGGCCTGGGTGTAGTCCGGGTCGCTGTCGTACTCGGCCCGGGCCGCCTCGGCGTAGTCGGCGGCGGAGCCGAACAGTTTCCCACCGCTCCGTTCGAGGTCGGGCATCCAGACGGTCGCTCCGAACGTCCCCCGGGCACCGTCGCCGAGTCCCTCCTTGAAACTGGACGTGTTCACACCGTAGTGATTGAAGAAGCCGTCCGGGTCGTAGTTCAGCTGATCGGCCGCCTTCAGGAGGCTCACGTGACTCCCGATGTGCCCACCGTGGAAGTGGAGGTCGGGATCCTGGCTCTTGGCGCTACTGACGACGTTCGTCCAGTCCGTGTCCGACGGGTTCAGGTCGTAGGCCAGTACCTCGACGCCCTTGTTCTCGGCGGCGTCGCGCATCGCGCTCGCCGTCGCCTTCGAGAACGGCCCATTGACACCACTGACGTAGACTGACTCCGCAGCGGGATCCAGCGACAGAATCTCCTCGGCCGCCCGCTGCGCGATGAGCGTCACCGTCGGGACCGTCCCGAACGTATGCTTGAACTGCTGTTCCCAGATGCGTGGCGACTCCGCGCTCCCCGAAATGTGAGGCGTCCGGTTTTTCTCCATGATCGGGGCCACGGCCAGCGTGACGTTGCTGGAGTACGGGCCCAGGACGGCGTCGACCCGCTCACTGGAGATCATCCGCGAGGCCGCGTCTGCACCGGTACTCGGATCGGACTTCGCGTCAGCGTAGGAGAGTTCGACCTCGTAGCTGCTCCCGTCGATGTCGATGCCGCCGTTCTCGTTGACCGTCTTCTTCCAGAGGTCGTACCCGCGCCGGGTAACCTCACCACCGAATCGAAGATCGCCCGAGAGCGACGTCACGACGCCGAACTTGAACTTGTCGCCACCTCTGTCGGAACCGCCACCCACACAGCCGGCCACGCCCGCAACACCCACCGTACCCGCAAGGCCAGCCGCTTTCATGAACTGTCGTCGATTTTTTACTGTCTTGATGTTCTCTCGCATGCCTGCCACCCTCTTTTGCATCTCTCTATATAATACTTTTGAAAATTTGGACTATGTTCAGGATTTAGTTGTAATATAGGACTACAAACAACCCCATTTGCGTCCTGACAACTCGATTAATAACGAACCGAGGGGAACGAGTTGGACACACGTTCAGCCACGCACGGGTCGACCAACTTGGGACGGCGTTCACTCACGCGGCCGCGTCGAGCGGAAGCCGTCGACAAGGTTGGATAGAGTACGAGATAAAGACAAAAATATGGATCAGTTCCGAAATATTATTGTTATGGGCGTCTATCGTTCGAACCAATGTTCGATTACTACGGCGTGGAAGCCGACCTGTCCGAAGAAGAGCGGATGATCCAGGAGTCCGCTCGCGAGTTCGTCGACGAGAAAGTGCGGCCCGACATCGGCGAGCACTGGATCGAGG
>NZ_RDFA01000007.1:0-173994 GCF_004118325.1 Halorientalis pallida
GTACCAGCGCACGCTGGCGAAGTGGCACTTCTGGTTGTCGATGATCGGCACCAACGTCACGTTCTTCGCCATGCTGGCGCTCGGGTACCTGGGTATGCCACGCCGGTATGCCTCCTACGAGCTGGATTCGGCGATCGCGCCGCTTTCCAGTATCACGACGCTACACCAGGTGGCCACGCTCGGTGCACTCTTTCTCCTGATCGGTCAGCTGATCTTCGTCTGGAACGTCGTCCAGTCGTGGCTCGAAGGGCCACAGGTCCGTGACGACGATCCGTGGAATCTCCGACAGAACGGCCTGTTTACCCGCGAATTCGACTGGCTCGGAACGAAAATCGACCGACTGCCGGTGACCGACGGCGGAGACGACGAGTCGGAGACGTCCCCACGGAGTGGTCCGGACGATTAGCCGGGCAAAACGAGATTTAGCAGCGCCACCACTAACCCGGCCAGTCCCATCCGGGCGGCCGAGACGTACCACCGCTGGCCCGAGATCGAGCCCATGTAGGCACCGAACGTGCTCAGGACGCCGACGCCGAGGACGACGGCCACGATGGCCGCCTCGAACATCGTCAGGATCGCGTCCGTCCCGGCGACGACGAACGGCGACAGCGGGACGAGCACCCCGATCAGTGGGCCGAGGCCGCTCGACGTGGCGTGGAGCAGGCGCGCCCCTCGCTGTTGGCTCTCGATGCGCGTGTCGTCGAGGTCGGTCAGCATCGCGCGCTCGATGCGCCTGATCTCCGCGCGCGTCTCGGCGCGTTCGATCTCCCAGACGCTCCAGACGGCCGACGTACCCAGGCCCACCGCCGCGCCCAGGCCGATCTTGACGACGGTGAACCCCTCCGTGACGCCGGAGAGGACCGCGCCGATGACGACGCCGATGCACGTCAGGGTGCCGTCGAACCCGTTGGAGACGAAATACCGCCGCGAGATCGACAGTACGTCCTCGTTGCCCAGCAGGCGACGGACACGCTGGCCCAGCTCCACCGCGATCACCCGTCCTGGTGGGTCGGTCGCTCCTCGACGAGCGTGTCGCCACAGCCCACCTCGTCGACGGAGTGGACGGTCCCACCGAGTTCCTCGACGGTCGATTCGAGGTCGTCGAAGTCCAGATCCGTCCCCTCGACGGTGAGCTTGACGTTCTGCACTTCCTGATCGAGTTCGATCAGCGAGCCGGTAGCGCCCTCGACGCTGTCGACGGCGGCGATCTGTTCGGTGAACGCGAGCAACGACGGTTCGTGTGGCTTCAACACGTCGATGACGAGTCTGCGGACGGCGACCATACCCGGACGTGACACCGCGACGTACCTAAATCCCGACCCCGTCGCCGGGCGACGCGGGGACGCGCCGAATCGGGCTACACCTATACGGCTGCCCGTCGATAGGTGAATACGATGTTCGAACGGATCCTGGTGCCGACCGACCGCAGCGACCCGGCGCGGCGGGCGATCGAACAGGCCGCCGACCTGGCGACCCGATACGGCGCGACCGTCACCGTCTTGAACGTCGTCGACACACGCGAACTCGACGGTGACTCCGAGGACGACGAGCGCACACAGGCAGCCCGGACGGAACTGAAAGAGTCCCTCGACGACGCCGACTTCGACATGCCGATCGAGGCGGTCGTCCGGGCCGGCATCCCGAGCGAGGAGATTCTGGACTACGCCGACGAAGCGGGAGCCGACCTGCTCGTGATGGGGACCCACGGTCGGACCGGCGTGCGCCGCTACCTGCTGGGTAGCGTCGCCGAGAAGGTCGTCCGGCTGTCGGACGTGCCGGTCCTCAGCGTCCACCCCGCGGAGGTCGACGTCGGATCGGTTCCCTACGAGCGCATCCTCGTCCCGACCGACGGGAGCGACGGGGCCAGCGTGGCCGTCGACTGCGCGACGGACCTCGCGACGACCTACGGCGCGGAACTACACGCCGTGTCGGTCGTCGACACCGGTGCGATGGCCCCCGACGTGCAGTTCGACGTGATCATGGACCAGCTCCAGAACCGGGCCCAGACCGCCGTCGAGACCGTGACGGCGGCCGCGAGCAAGGCCGGAGTGGAGGACACGCAGACGGCCATGCTGGAGGGCCGAGCGCACGACGCGATCGAGTCCTACGCCGAGGACGAACGGATCGACCTGATCGTGATGGGGACCCACGGCCGGAGCGGGCTGGACCGGTACCTGCTGGGCAGCGTCGCCGAGAAACTCGTCCGGACGGCCTCGGTCCCCGTGCTCACCGTCCGGATGCCCGACGCGGAGTGACCCGGCGGCCGAAACTCCGATTGCCCCCCGCCGCCCAGGGCGGGTATGGTAGGTCGAGACGCGCTCGACGGGCGCGACGAACCGGCACGCGGCCCCGACGACCACGCCGAACTGCTCTCGGAACTGGACTCCCACGACCTGGCCTTCGCCGTCGCCGCCGAGGAGACCGGCGAGAGCGATCCCTTCGAGTTCGACCCCGACGCCGACCCCGACGACACCTTCCCCCAGTCGGTCGCCAGCGGCGGCCCCACGCCGGAGGGTGTCATCTGCTGGACGCGCGTCGCACCGGACAGTTTCGACCCCGACCGCACGCTCGCCCTCGAAGTCGCGACCGATCCCGGGTTCACCGACCCCGTCTACCGCGGCCTGGTCGACGACGCCGAGTCGATCCTCGCCCACGACTACACTGTCAAAGTCGACCTCGACGGCCACCTCGAGCCCGACAGCGAGTACCACTACCGCTTCGTCTACGACGGCGTCGCCAGCCGACCCGGGCGGTGTCAGACCCTACCTGCGCCCGACGCCTCGCCCGACTCGCTCCGGGTCGCCGTCCTCACGTGTCAGAACTACCTCAACGGCTACTTCCCGGCCTACCACTACGTCGCCGAGGCGGACCTGGACTTTCTCGTCCACCTCGGTGACTTCATCTACGAGTCCGGTGCCGGCGAGTTCAAGGGGCTGGGCTCGCCCGAGTTCGAGGGTCGGGACTTCGACCTCCCCAGCGGCTACGACCGTGTGCGAACCCTCGAGGATTACCGCTATCTCTACCGGACCTACCGTGCCGACGACTTCCTGCAGGCGGCCCTGGAATCCCACACGCTGATCGCCGGCTGGGACGACCACGAGATGGTCAACGACATCTACTGGGACGCCGAGACCGACGCGCCGGCCGGCGACCACCCCCGCGGCGACGACCCGGCGTTCATGACCCAGCTCACCGCCGACGCGATGCACGCCTGGTGGGAGTTCATGCCCGCCCGCATCGACTACGATCCCGCTGGCGACTCCCTGCAGGACCGGTTCCAGCTCTGGCGCGATTTCGAGTTCGGCGACCTCGTGACCCTCGTGCTGACCGACGAGCGGCTCTTCCGGGACCCGCCCCGCGAGGCAATCCCCACGCCCGACAACGTCGGGCCCCACCGCGAACCGCCCGGCCGGACCATGCTCGGTGACGAACAGCGCGAGTGGTTGATCGACACCGTCACCGGATCGGAGACCACCTGGACCGTCTGGGCCGACGAAGTCCTGACCGTGCCCTTCCGGATCGGCTCCGGCCCGCTGTCGGTCTATCCCGTCCAGGGCGGCTGGGACGGCTACACCCGCGAGCGTCAGACCATCTCCGAGGCCATCGCGGCGGCCGACGTGGACAACTACGTCACCCTCACCGGCGACATGCACTGCTACGTCGCCGCGTACGTGCAGGCCTCCTATCCGGGCCGGGTCACCGGTGGCACCGGCGTCGCGCAGGGCGAACCTATCGGCGTCGAGTTCATGACGCCCGCGCTGACCTCGCTCAACGCCGCCGAAGCGCTCCACCTCACCGACGGCGTCCGCGGCAAGATTACCGAACCGCTGGTCTCGAACCTCGTCACCGGCATGAACCCACACATCGAGTTCTTCGACAGCCACAACTGGGGCTACTCCGTCGTCGAGTTCACCCCCGAGGAGTGTACCTACGTCGGCTACTCCGTGGACAAGACCGTCGACTCGCCCGACGCCGACCGCGAGGTCGTCGCCGCCTACCGAGTCCCCGAGGGCGTCGTCAACCTCGTCGATGTGACCGACGAGTACCGGTGACGGTCTCCGCCATCGAGCGCGGCGAGTCCGGCCCCCGTCGATCCGGTTTTATTCACACCTGCCCAACCTGGGGCCACATCTCGTTCACTTCCCGAGAACGGCTCTTTTGATTACGCGACGCCCGCTAGCCCGTCGTCCAGTCGGTCCAGCACGTCGGACAGGTCGGCCCCCTCACGCTCGACCCGTCGTAACTCTGCCAGCACGTCCGGATCGAGCGGCGGTCCGCGGCCGAACGCGGCCCCGCCGGTCGCGGTCGCCCGGAGGACCCACCGCGCCAGCGACACGACCGGCGGGAAGCCCACGTCCGTGAGAACCACGGCGACCCGCCAGGCCTGCTCGCGCCCCTCCCTGAGTCCGAGCAGCGAGAGTCGCTCGTCCAGCCGACCGAGCGCGTCGTCCACGTCCGCGACCCCAGCCGCGTACACCCCGGCTAGCGCGGTCTGCTGGGCGTCGACGAGGCGCGACAGCACCTCGTTCACCGCACGGTGGTCCGCCCGCTTCGCCGCCCTGTCGGGATCGATCCCCACGTCCCGGAGCGTGAGCGCCAGGTCGTAGTTGATGTGGGCGTTGATGCCCAGGAAGGCATCCTGCATCACCAGGGCGTCGTCCCGGATCGCAGTCCCGAAGGCGATCCGCCAGGGGTCGGGCACGGCCCCGAGTTCGCCGCGCTCGAAGGCCAGGAACGCCCGCCGGTAGTAGTTCGCGAACGCCGCGGTGTAGGCCCGCATCCACTCGGCGTCCGCGAAGCCGCCACGCTCGATCCGCGCGCGGATGCGCTCGGTCATGCGGGTGTAGATCGTCAGGAAGACCGCTCGGCGGTCGTCGCGGTCCCGGAGCAGTGTTTCGAGTCGGCGCAGGCGCTCGGCGGCGTCCTCGACCGATCCGAAGGCACCCTGCGCGACGGCGACCAGGCCCTCGTCGGGCGTGTCGGGTGGCTCGTACTGCTCGACGTCGTGACGGAGGGCGCGGACCATCCCCCGGATCCGCCGGGCGTCGAGCAGGCGGGCGACGTCGCCGTACGCCGACACCGTGGGAAGCGGCGCGGTCATCGCTGGAACCTCACAGCGACGACTGATAGCTGTGTGGGAGTGTAGACGGCGTCCGCGAGGCCACCGGTGTCAGCGGTCGGACTCGGTCGCCGGGTCGGGGGCAGGACTCGAACCGCCGTCCGTCTCCGCTGCCGGGGCGGTGTCACTGTCGGCTGCGGTCGGTGGTGAATCGGGCTCTCCTGCCGGTCCGACCTGGCCGGTCGCGTCGATCGTGGTCGAGATCGACGATCCATCCTCGTCGTCGTCGGTCGCCGTCGGGGTCGGTGAGCCGTCCTCGTCGTCACCGTCGACCTCGAAGTCGGCCACGTCGTCGTGGAGTTCGTCCGCGAGTTGTGACAGCTGTTCGATGTTCGCCGCCGCCTCGGACAGCGAGGACGCCTGCTCCTCGGACGCGGCGGACACGTTCGTCGCTTCGGCGGCGGTCTGCTGACTGACGTTCGAGACCTCGTCGACCATCGAGACGACCTCTTCGGCCGAGGCCGCCTGATCGTCCGTCGCGTTACCGATCTCCGTGATGCCGCGTTCGGCTTCGTCGACGGCAGTGGCGATCTCCTCGAACATCTGAACGGCGTTCTGGATCGTGTCGGCACCGGTCCGGACCCGCTCGGTCATCTCCTCGATACCCGCGACGGTCTCGTCGGTCGTCCCCTGGATCGTCTCGATCCGGCTCTCGATCCTGGCGGTCGCGTCGCTGGCCTCACCCGCGAGGGTCTTGATCTCGCTGGCGACGACGCCGAAGCCCTCGCCGGCCTCGCCCGCCCGGGCCGCCTCGATCGAAGCGTTCAGCGCCAGGATGTTCGTCTGTTCGGCGATGTCCGCGATCAGGTCGACGACCTCGCCGATCTCGGCCATCTCGTCGTCGAGCGTCTCGACCTTCCGGGTGGCGCGTTCGGCTTGTGACTCGATCGCTTCGATCTCGGCCGTCGCGGTGGCCGCGTGTTCCCGCCCGGTCTCGCCGCGTTCGACGGCCGTTCCCGCCGTCGCCGACACCTCCTCGGCGGAGGAGGCGATCTCCTCGACGGTCGCCGACACGTCGTTCATCTCGTTGGCGACCGTCTGGAGTCGCTCGCTCTGGACGTCGGTACCCTGTGAGATCTCCTCGATCGACTCGGCGACGTCCTCGCTGGCGGCCTCGATCTCCTCGGCACTGGCCGACACCTGCTCGCTCGACCGCGCCACCTCGTCGGCGATTGCCTGGACACTGCCGATGCTGGCCCGCAGCCGCTCGACGCCCTCGGCGAAGTCACCGAGGACCCGCCCGTACTCACCGGGATAGTCGGTATCGATGGTCCGGTCGAGCCGACCCCGCTTCAGGTCGTCACTGGCCCGCGAGATCTGCTCGAAACTCTCGGACAACCGGTCGGTCCCGCGCTCGAAGTCCGCGAGAATCGCCCCGTACCGGCCGGGTCGGTCGGTGTCGACGGACTGGTCGAGCCGGCCCTGCCGGAACGCCTCGCTGGCGGTTTCGATCTCGTCGAAACTCCCGGTGAGCTGGTCGGTCCCGTCGTCCAGACTCGCCATGATGTCACCGTACGTTCCCGGGTAGTCGGTGTCGACGTCCCGTCGTAACGTCCCGGTTTCGAGGCCGCTGCTGACCGTACGCAGGTCCGTGAACACGCCGTCGAGGATGCGCTCCATGTCGCCGAAGGCGCTCACCATCCGTCCGATCTCGTCGTCCATCTCGCGCTCCTGGGTGTCGGTGTCGAGGTTCCCCTCGCTGATGGCCACGGCGGACTCGGCCAAGCGGTCGAGCGGCGGCGTGATGTGGCGGTCGAGGAGGATGCCGATCCCGAGCGCCGTGAGAAAGGCCACGACCGTGAGCGCGAGCAGTTCCAGCTGTGTCGTCTGCGCGGTGCTGTCGGCAGCCGCGATCTGTGCCTCCATGTCCGCCTGGGCCGCGCGTTCGATCGCGTGGGCCTGTGTCTCCATCTCCGTCCGGAGCTGGTCCATCGCGGCCAACTTCTCGTCGGCGAGTTCGTCGTTGCCGGCCGCTTTCGCCTCGAAGAACTCGGCACCGAGCCGATCGTACTCCTCGTGGGTCTGCTGTAACTCGTCGAGCCGTGTCCGTTGCTCCCCATCGACGTCCATGTCCGTCGAGACGTCCTCGAAGTGTGCCGTGGCGTCGTAGAAGTCCGCACGCGCCCTCGAACGATCGAGCCGTGCGGCCTGTACGGCGACCTGCTGTTTCTCGATGGCGACGACCATCATCGCCGCGTGATCCATGTCCTTCCCGTCCTGGCCGACGGCGTGTACTTCCCGGTCGAGCTCACCGACGCTCTGATACCCGAGCAGCCCCGTCACGCCGACGAGCAGTGCGACGAGGAGAAACGCCGCGAGCAACTTCGGCCGGAGATCCAGCCTATCGATCTTCAGTCGTTCCAGTAGACGCATGCTCGAACCCCACCGTCTACTCATGTCAAAGGAGATACTAACAGGTTAACCCCGAACGACTCGGTGGGGGTTACGTGTCTAACCCTGCGTTCTCAGTAGCGAAAACCGTGCTCCGGATCGAGGACCGTCTCCAGCAGTGTCCGGTGGGCGGCCTGCAGGTGATTGTAGACCGCGGGACTGGAGATCTCGAAACTCTCCGCGAGATCTTCGCCCGTCACTTTGCGCGGCGTCTCGTAGTAGCCGCCGTAGTAGGCCGCGTTGAGGATCTCGTGCTGGCGGTCCGTCAGGCGGTCCGTGACGGTCGCGGTGTCGGTCCCCTCCGGGCTCGTGGTCTGTCGCTGTGCGAGCAGGTCGATGTCCGGGTACCGCGACGTGATCGAATCGAGTAGCGGACGTGGGGACGCGGTCGCGGGTAACGCCACGCGGACCGTCGTCCCGTCGGCCGTCGTCGTCGATTCCAGCAGTCGCCCGCCGTGTTTGACCACGTCCGACGGGAGAAACGGCCGCTTGATCCACAGACTCAACTGTCCGTGCTCGACGGTCCCGAACCACTCGGCGTCGACGACGCTCGCGGTCGACCGCGCCCGTTCGAGTACTCGTTCGGCGTCACCGCGCTCGACAGTCACGAGACAGCGCACCGCGTCGCTCGTACTCTCGGCGACCGTGTCGTACCGGATCGCCGCGTCGGCCTCGGTCGCGAGTCGTTGCAGGGGGTACGTCGCGTCGGACAGCGCGAATTCGAGTTCGAGGAACTCCCGGTTCGTGGCCTCGTAGCGATGTTCGAGGATCCGACTGTAGTTCACCACCAGCGACGTGACGTCGGTGAGGAGGTCCTCGTACAGCTGGCCGAACGCGTCTTCGGTCGCCGAGTACGCCGTCAGCACGCCGTAGAGCACCTCGTCGTAGACTAGCGGAATGCACACGACCGACCTGAGCCCGGCGGAGAGCGCTTCTTTCGCCCAGGCGTCGTCGAGGACGTGCTCTGAGACGTTCGAGAGCGTGTACGTCTCGTGACTCGCGGCCGCCCGCTGTGCGGGGACGCGACCGTCCGACTCGTCGGTCCCGACCGAATCGAGATACCCGCCGTCGTCGCCCGCCCACGCCACCGGTTCGAGGTCCGTGTCCCGTCCCCTCGGCCGCCCGATCCAGACGAAATCGATCGGCTCCGTCCGGCGGAGTTCCTCACACACGCCCGCGTCCAGCGCCGCCTGGCTCTCGCTGTCCGCGATCCGCCGCTGGATCCCCTGGATCACGTCGATCACTCCTCGCAACTCGTCGACTTTCGTCTGCTGGGTCGACAGCTCCCGTGTGATCTCGGTCCGCACTCTGTCGCTGTGGTGGCGCTGGAAGGCCGATTCCGCGTTCGCCGCCGCCACCTCGATGAGGTCCAGGTCCACGTCGTCGAACGCTCTCTCACCGGTGGTGCACGCCAGCGTGACCCCGAAGTCACCGATGGGGACGATCAGCGCCTGGTTCAGCGCGGCGTGCGTGCCGTCTCCGATCTCCCCACCGTCGAAGATGCGGGACTCACCGTTCCGGTAGGCCTCCCAGATCGGGTTCTCCCCCGGATCGACGGGGCCCGGCGCGATCGGAGCGTCGACCGACGACGACCTGGCCGCCGGCTGGAGCCGCCCCGTCTCCTCGTCGAACCGCTTGACGCTGACGTATCCGAACCCGAAGGCACGTTCGACGAACTCGACCAGGAAGGTCGCGATCTCCGGGAGCGAACTCGGCGGGTAGAACTCGCGCGTCGCGGTGTGCAGTTCCCGCAGGACGCGCTCCCGTTTCTCGAGTGCCCCCACCCGTCGCTTGCGGTCGGTGACGTCCGTCGTGACCCCGACCATTCGCTGTCCGTCCGTGTCGTCGAGGACCTTCCCCCGAGCGTGGACCCAGCGGTCGCCGCGTCCGGTCCGGACTCTGTACTCCACGTCGAACCGCGCTCCGTCCTCCCGTGCGGCCCGCAGTCCGTCCTCGACGGCCGGTCGGTCCGCCGGGTGAATCCGCTCCATGTACGTCTCGAGGCTGTCGGTCCCCGGATCGACGCCGAACAGATCGGTGATCGTTCCGAAGGGCCTGAGGGTGTCGCCATCCTCGAGTACCCAGACGCCGGTCTCGGTCTCCTCCAGGGCGATGTGCAGGCGCTGTTTCGCCTCGCGCAACTCCCGCTCGCGGCGCTCTTCGGTCGTGATGTCCTGTGACATGCCCATCGCGGCGAAGACCCGACCGTCGTCGCTGCGGACCGGGACGATCCGGAATCGGTAGTCGCGGTCACCGATCGATCCGGTGAACGTCCTGTGTTCTCCGTCGAGTGCGGCGGCGTAATTCGGCACCAACAGCGTGGCGAGGTCCGACGGCAGGGCCGTCTCGACGGACCGTCCCACCAGTTCGGACGGGGTCGTGCTCGCCTCTTCGATCGGTGTCCCGCCGACGGTCGTGTACCGGAGGTCCGCGTCGACCAGCGCGACCGCGCCGTTGGGGACGTTCTCCACGAGCGTCCGGTACCGGTTCCGGGACTCCTCGAGCTTCCGCTCCCGGGTCTTCCGGTCGGTGATGTCCTGGATGGTACCGCGCGCACCGACCAGGCGCCCCTCCTCGTCGGTCCAGGGCTTGCCGATCGACCGGACCCACCGCACTTCGTCGCTGGCGGTCACGATTCGCAACTCCAGATCGTAGCGCTCGCCGTCGCGTGCGAGCGCCTCGTAGGCCCGTTCCATCCGCCCACGGTCCTCGGGGTGGTAGAACGCCAGTCCGCTGTCGACAGACGGCTCGTAGTCCGTCGGCAGGTCGTGGATGCGGTAGACCTCGTCCGTCCAGGTCAGCGTCTCAGACCGGAAGTCGACCTCCCATCCGCCGACGTCGGCGACGGCCTGTACGTCCCTGAGGAACTCCCTGTTCCGCCGGAGTTCCCGTTCCCGAGCTTTCCGGTCGGTGATGTCCTGTGTCACCCCGATCGCCGCACAGACGCTCCCGTCCTCGGTCGACACGGGATGCGTCCGATGGACGAGGACCCGATCCGCCACCGTCGTCTCGGTCGTCACCGACTCGCCAGCGAGCGTTCGGCGGTACGTCTCCACGAACTCCGTCCGGTCACCCGACGTGACGTCGCTCACCTTCGCCCCCTCGACGCTCCGTGGCGTCTCCGGTAGTCCGTCGAACAACTCCCCGCGGGCCAGCCGGTACCGGAGCGACTCGTCGACGAGCGTGACGGCTCCGTTCGGAAAGTGATCGAAGAGCGTCTCGTACCGCTGATCGTCTACGGGACGATCCGAGACGTGCCGCTCCGTCACGTCGACGAACTGGTCGATGCGTCCGCCGGCGAGCGGTCCCGTCGATACCTCGTGGCCGTGATGCCGGACCCATCGCTCCTCGCAGGTTTCTGTCGCCAGTACGTGATAGCAGGTGCCGTCCGGTCCGCACCCGTCGTTCGAGGCGGGGAACCGGGCCGGCGCTTCGAGTCGGGGCCGGATCCACGACTCGAGCACCGCCGTGCGCTCGGTCCCGACGGCCTCCTCGGCGTCGAAGCCGAAGTACTCGCCGACGCGATCGCCGGCCCAGGTCACGGTGTCGTCGGCGTCGGTGACGACGACACCGGTGTCGGCGGCCCCGAACAGCGACCGGACGAGATCCGGGTCACTGGCGAGCGATCGTAGCGGCGACGCGGCGGACTTCTCTCTCGTGTGTTCGTCACTCATTCGTCTCCACTCCAGTCTGTCTCTCGACGCTGCTCTGGTGAGAGACGCGGGTAAAGTACAAAAACCCGTGCCCCGATCCACTGGTCGACAGGCCGGCTCCTGGGTGGGAATCGTACGGTGACGCCGGCACCAGCCGCCGTCGCGAGCCGACTCACGCGTCCTGCTCGTGGACCTTCGCTAGCACCGCCGACGCCGCCACCGAGACGACGCCGGCCGATTCGAGCGTCTCGGCGAACGCCTCGGAGTCGTAGTAGGAGAGCGCCTCGGCCAGTCGGTCGTCGGCGACTTCCTGCAGGACGACGACGGTGTTCTCGTCGTCGGCCGGCCGGAACGCCTGCGTACCCAGCGACCCGTGGGCCGCCCGCCGATCGGCGTTGTCCTCGTGGTGGCGCTCCCACTGCCCGTAGTCCTCGATCTCGTGTTCCGCGTAGATGTACGCCATACCGACCGTGCGAGCGGCAGGGACAAAGGCTGTGGCCTCGCCGACCGGAGCGAGCGCCCGGGTCGGCCGAGAACGTGACACGCGAGCGGAAAGATTGAGGGCGCGGAGCGCGAAAACACGGGTATGGTGACGGATCTGGGTGAGACGGTCGGCTCGGCAACACGGGTCGCGGCCGCAGGAGTGGTGTATCTGGTGACCGTCCTCGTCGCGGTCGTGCTGCCGGTCTCCCTGTTCGCGGCGGCGATCACGTACGCGGGGGTGGCCAACGCCGAACGGGACCTCGGACTGGCCTTCACCGTCGGCTTTTTCATCCTGTTGACGCTGGTAGTGCTGGCCATCCTCGTCCGCCGAAACGGTCCGGGCGTTCGCCGACGGTTGCGGCGGGAGCCCGGGCGGTACCTCGCTGGCCGCCCGCCGGCGACGAACGGTGCCGAAGCGACCGCGGCCGCGACGCTTCGTCGCCTCGCCCAGCAGGTCACCCTCCCGGTGCCGGCGCTGCGCGTCGTCGAGACCGACGCTCCGCTTTGTTACTCGCTCCGGTGGACCGTGTCGGACCCCGAGGCCGTCGACGAGGCCGTCGGTTCGGGGGTGCTCGGCCCACCCGCCGACGGTCACGGAGACGACGACTGGGACGTGGCGGTTTTCGACACCGTGGATCCCGTGCCGCTGCTGGACGACGGCGGTCCGGGGCTCCCGGCACCGCTCGCGGCCGAGACCGTGATCGTCGTTTCGACCGGTTCGCTGGACGCCCTCGACGAGACGGAGACGCGGGCCGTGCTGGCCCACGAAGTCGCCCACCTCCGGAACGGCGATCCGGGGCTGGTCGCCCGGCTCCTGTGGCCGCTGTTCTGGACGCGCAACCTCGTTGCGGGCACGCAGTCACACCCTGAGATCGACGCCGGTATCGACCGGCCCGACCTCGACGTGGCGCTGTTGCGCGTCCTCGCCGCGGTGGTCCGGCCGCTGGGTTGGCTCGCCGTCGTGATCGTCACGCGGGACCGGGAGCGCCGCGCCGACGACGGTGCCGCCGCCATCACCGGCGACCCGGCCGCGCTGGCCAGCGCGCTCGAAACCCTCTCGGACCCGTCACGACCGACCGTCGACCTCCGTGCCGCCTCGGCGCTGAACGTCCTCCCGCAGACCCGCCCCGACGCCGGACGCCTCGCCCGGGCGTCCCACCCGGCCACGACGGCGCGAATCGAGCGACTGCGGGCGATGGCGGCGGCCGCCTGAGACCGGGAACCCGTCGGTGTTAACCCGACGCGCGTTCGAGTTCGAAGCCGTCGTAGTCGTCGCGGGCGACCCGGGCACAGATCTCCCGGTAATTGTCGAGGCCGCCGGGGAAGGGGGTGAACACCTGCGTCTTCCCGGGGACGTTCGCGCCGCGGTACCAGGACTTGGCCTGGGAGAACAGCATGTTCTCGGCCAGCATGTTGGTGTTCTGGACCCACTGGTCTTCGGATTCCCGACGCGCCTCGATGCGGTCGTAGCCGTGCTCGTCCATGTACCTGATGCAGTCGGCGATCCACTCGACGTGTTGCTCGATGGACAGCGGCATGTTCGTCAGCACGGACGGGCTCTGTGGCCCGGTGATCGTGAACAGGTTCGGGAACCCGCTGGTCATGAGGCCGAGGTAGGTCCGCGGTCCGGCCTCCCACTTCTCTTCGATGGTCTGGTCGTTCTTCCCCTCGATGTCCATCGCGAGGATCGCGCCGGTCATCGCGTCGAACCCGGTCGCGAACACGAGCACGTCGAGGGGGTAGTGATCGGCCGTGGTCCGGATTCCGTCGGCCGTCACCCGTTCGATGGGGTGCTCGTCCACGTCCACGAGGGACACGTCGTCGCGGTTGTAGGTCCCGTAGTAGTCGTTGTAATCCATCGGCGGGCGCTTCGAGCCGTAGGGGTGGTCCGTCGGGACGAGTTTCTCGGCGGTCTCGGGGTCGTCGACTTTCCCGCGGATCTTCTCGCGGATGAACGCCGAGACCACCTCGTTCAACTCGGGGTTCGACAGGATCGACCCCGGCTCGAAACTGTGGAGAAAGCGGAAGCCGCCTTGCTGCCAGCGCTCCTCGAGAACGTCCCGGATCTCGTCCTCGGAGAGCCCGTAGTCGGTCTCGTGTTCGTGGTCGAACGGCATGCCCAGGCGGGAGTCCCGGGCCTGCTCCCAGATGTCGTCGTAGTTCTCGCGGATCTCGTCGTACTCGTCGTCCTCCAGCGGCCGGTTCCGGGCCGGCACCGCGTAGTTGGGCGTCCGCTGGAAGACGGTCAGGTGGTCGGCCTGGCCGCCGACCTCCGAGATGAACTGGATGCCGGTCGAGCCGGTGCCGATCACGCCGACGTGGTCGTCGCCGAAGTCGATCTCCCCGTCGGGCCACCGCGCCGTGTGGTACCACTCGCCCTCGAACGCGTCGAGCCCGTCGAAGTCCGGCAGGAACGGCTCGGAGAGACACCCGACCGCGGTGACGAAGTATCGGGTCGTGACACGCTCGCCGTCGGCCAGCTCGACGCTCCAGGTCGCCGTCTCGTCGTCGTAGGTCGCCGACGTGACCTCCCGCTCGAACGCGATATTTCGGTGCAGATCCAGCCGGTCGGCCACCCACTGCAGGTAGTCGAGGATCTCGGGCTGTTCCGGGTAGCGCTCGCTCCACTCCCACTCCCGGTGCAGACCCTCGTCGAAGGAGAAGCAATAGATGTGGCTCTCACTGTCACAGCGGGCACCCGGGTACGTGTTCCAGTACCACGTCCCGCCGACTTCCGCGCCTTTCTCGTAGACGCGGACGTCCAGCCCCTGTTCGCGCAGTTTGTGCAACATGTAGAGCCCGGAGAAACCCGCGCCGATCACGACGGCGTCGACGTCGACGTTCCCGTCCCCCCCGTCCGTGTCTGTCTCAGCGGCTGACACTGTGTATCACTGCCCATATCCAATGGCTGGCACCAATTAAAGCCACTCCACCAGAACATCGGACGTATATCAGTGGGCGGCGAGCGGACCGGCCATCCCACCCGCCTCGCGAGACGCCGCCGGCACGCTTCAGTCGTCGTCCCCGTCGAGTTCCGCTTGCCACTCCTGGACTCTCGTCATCAACTCGACCGGTGGCGTCTCGTTCACGTCGAGGTCCCGCAACTGGTCGAGCACCGCCTCGACCTCGGGGTCGAGCGCCGAATCGTCTGCACTCTCGCCGGCCGCTTCCCCGCCGTCGGCCGTCGCTCGTTCGTCCGCGGCCGCCGCTCCCTCGAAACTCCCCGACGAGAGATCGAAGACGGCCTGGACCGGTTCGCCGCCGCCGCTGCCTTTCGCCTCGATGGCCTCCTCCTCGCGGAGCCGCTCCAGCACGTCCCGCGAGCGCTCGACGACCGGGTCGGGGACGCCGGCCAGGTCCGCGACGTGAATCCCGTAGGACCGGTCGGTCGGGCCGTCCCGCACGGTCCGCAGGAAGGTCACGTCGCCGTCCGACTCGTCTGCAGCCACGTGGACGTTGGCCACTCGCTCCAGGTGGTCGGCCAGCCCCGTGAGTTCGTGGTAGTGGGTCGCGAAGAGGGTCTTCGCACGGACCTGGTTGTGGATGTACTCCGTCGCGGCCCACGCGATAGAGATGCCGTCGTAGGTCGCGGTTCCGCGGCCCACCTCGTCGAGGATCACCAGCGATTCGTCGGTCGCCGAGTGCAGGATGTTGCTCAACTCCTGCATCTCGACCATGAACGTCGAGCGGCCCTGGGCCAACTCGTCTAGCGCGCCCACGCGGGTGAAGATCCCGTCGACCAGCCCGACCCGTGCCGACTCCGCGGGGACGAAACTCCCGACCTGTGCGAGCAGGGTGATCAGCGCCGCCTGGCGCATGTAAGTGGACTTCCCGCTCATGTTCGGCCCCGTAACGATCAAGAAGCGCCGGTCGTCGTCCATCGCGAGGTCGTTGGGGACGAACGAGGTGGTCTGTTCGACGACGGGGTGGCGACCCTGCCGGATGTCCAGGTCCCGGCCCTCGACCAGTTCCGGCCGGGTCCAGTCGTTGCGGACGGCGTGGGCTGCGAGACTCCCGAGTGCGTCGAGTTCCGCCAGCGCCCGCCCCACGTCCTGCAGGAGCGTCGCCCGGTCGGCCACCCGTTCCCGGAGGTCCTGGAACAGTTCGTACTCCAGGTCTCCCCGTTGCTCCTCCAGGCGCAGGATCTCCCGTTCTTTCGCCTCCAGTTCGGGAATCGTGAACCGCTCGGAGTTTTTCAGCGTCTTGATCGCCTCGTACGCGTCGGGCACGTCGTCGGCCTCGCTCTTGCCGACCTGGATGTAGTATCCATCAGTTTTGTTCCGGTCGACCTGCAGGTGGGTGATGCCGTGACGCTGTTTCTCCCGCCGATCGAGCGTCTCGATCCACTCTTTGGCGGCCTCGTGTCGCTCGATGATCTCGTCGAGTTCGTCGTCGTACCCCTGCTGGAACAGGCCGCCCTGCGTGACCGTACCGGGCGGATCGTCGGTCAGGGCCTCGTCCAGTTCGGCGGCGAGGTCGGCGGCGGCATCCCGGTCGGCCCCGGCGACGATGTCGCTCAGCGGCGATTCCGCCAACCGTTCGGTCCCGTCGATCACCTCGGCCGCCCGGGGCAGGAGTGCGAGCGTCTCGGCGACCCGCAGGAGGTCGCCCGCGTCGGCGCTCCTCGAGGCCGCCCGGCTGGCCAGCCGTTCGAGGTCGTACGCGCCGCCGAGGACTTCCCGGAGTTCCTCGCGGGCCATGGCGGCCTCGGTGAGGGCCGCGACCGCGGACTGCCGTCGCTCCAGTTCCCGGCGGGACCGCCGCGGTCTGACGAGCCACTGCTGGAGGAGCCGCCCACCCGCGCTGGTGACGGTGTGGTCGACGGTCGCGAACAGGGAGCCCGACCGGTCGCCCTGCATAGTTTCGGTGAGTTCGAGGTTGCGCTGGGTCGTCGCGTCCAGTTCGACGTGGTCGCTCCCGCTGTAGGTCTGCAGGCGTGTTACCGAGGCCAGCGCGCCCTGGCCGGTCTCTTCGACGTAGGCAAGCACCGCGCCGGCCGCCCGGATCGCCGCCGTGTCGTCGTCGATGCCGACGCTCTCGGTGGTATCGTCGCCGAACTGCTCGCGGACAGTGTGACGAGCCCGTCCCGGTGCGAACGACTCCGCCGCGTGCAGGGTCAGCGTCGCCGTCGTCCGCTCGCGGACCCGGTCCAGCAGAGCCTCGTCGGCCCGCACGTCCGGGCCGGGCAGCACCTCCGCGGGGTCGAACTTGTACAGTTCCGTCAGGAGCGCCCCCTCACTGTCCTCGCCGTCGACGCTGGTCACGAAGAACTGTCCCGTCGTCACGTCCGCGGCGGCGACGCCGTAGCCGTCGTCCTCGCGGACGACGGCGGCGAGATACTGGGCGTCGTCGTCGGTCGTCTCGATCAGCGTCCCCGGCGTCACGACGCGGGTGATCGCCCGCTCGTGGCCGTCCGCTGTCTCGTGCTGGTCCGCGACCGCCACCCGGTAGCCGCGCTCGACCAGCGCCGTCAGGTAGGGCGTGAGGTCGTCGACCGGAACGCCAGCCATGGGATAAGACGACCCGTGCGAGGACTTCTGTGACACCTTGAGATCCAGTTCGTCGGCCACGGTCTCGGCGTCCTCGCCGAAGAACTCGTAGAAGTCGCCACACTGCATCGCCAGCAGATCCGCCTCCGTCTCCTCTTTGAGGGCGAGAAACTCCCCGACGATACCCGTCGCCTCGGTCATACCTCTCCGTGGGAGCGACACCGGATAAAACGCTGTGGGTCCGGCCGCGGGCGCAGTATAATTTCAACAACGAAAAAACGTAATAAATAAACTCCCTACCGGGTCGAGGGGCCGGGGCGCCACCGGATCGCCTTCGAGTACCCGCCGCTCCAGCAGTCCCTCTCGGCCGGCGACACGCTCGATCTGCGGATCTACATCTCCGACTGGATCTACCTGGATGCCGAGGGCCGCGGCGAGGTCACGATCGACCCCGCCGCCTCACGGATTACGATCCCACAGCGTCCCCGGTAGCCCATCCCGGCCCCGCGGACCCCCACTGGTCCGTTCGGGTCCGGTCGGCACGCTCCGCCTGCGGTCGCGCTGTCTCGACCTCGACGCTCTTCTCGGACGACTCGACGCCAGCCATCGACGCGACGCTCGATATCGACCGGCTGTGATCGAGAAAATTTCACCTAATCGCATATAAAATGCCGAAAATAGCAGGCAGATATAAACACTTAATTGGATTCGTTTTTGAACGTTGTCGATGGGTATCATGGGAGCGGATCGCAATGCGGACGAACGGGGTACAGATGCGGGGCGGGTGAACCGACGACGGTTCCTCGGGGCCTCGGGGGCGGCCCTGACGGCGCTCGCGACCGGTGTGGGGACGGCGACGGCGTCGTTCGGGTCGGGCGTCACCACCGAGGACTACACCATCGACTCGTGGGACGGGACGGAACTGGAGGCGACGCTGTACACGCCCGACGCGAACGAGCCACAGCCGGCGGTCCTGATGACCCACGGGTGGGGTGCGTTCCGTGAATCACCGCTGACGGCACCCAAGGCGAAATACCACGCCAAGCGGGGGTACAACGTCCTGACCTACGACTCGCGCGGGTTCGGGAGTTCACAGGGGACCGTCGGCCTCGACGGGCCCAACGAGATCAAGGACGCCCAGCGGCTGGTCGACTGGCTGGCCAACCGGCCGGAGGTGGCACTCGACGCCACCGACGACCCGAAGGTCGGCATGGACGGCGTCTCCTACGCCGGTGGCATCCAGCTGTCGGCGGCGGCGGCCGACGACCGGATCGACGCGGTCGTCCCGCGGATCACCTGGAACGACCTGCAGTACTCGCTGGCACCCAACGGCGTCATCAAGATCGGCTGGCTGTCGATCCTGCTCGGGCTCGGAGGGCTCAGCTCGAACCTGATCGGGCCGGACACCAATATCGACCCGCGGCTGTACGACTGGTACGAGCAGGCGCTGCAGACCAACGACCTGCCGCCAGGCATCCTCGAAGCCAACGAACTCCGGTCGTTCCCCTACTTCGAGAACTACGACACGCCGACCTTCCTCGTGCAGGCGTGGGACGACTCGCTGTTCAAGCCCATCGAGGCCGTCCGGACCTACCGGGCCCTGCAGGACCGGGGCGTCGAGTCCCGGTTGGCCTTCTACGAGGGCGGCCACGCCCCCGAAGAGATCTTCGTGCCGTTCGACCAGCGCGGGTACATGAACGGCCTCGCCAACACGTGGTTCGACCGCCACCTCCGGGGAGAGAGCACCGACATCGCGCAGTCGAACACCTACCTCAAACAGCGTGAGGAGTTCCGGACCGAAGACCAGTTCCCGCCGTCCGATACCGAGTTCGTCACGTACGACCTCGGCAACGCGGAGGCGAACGGCGACGACCGGATCGAGCAGTGGAGTTTCTGGTACGACTCGAACGTCACCTACACCTGGGACGTGCGCGACCGCGCCGAGTGGTACGGCACGCCACAGATCGACCTGTCGCTGGACGTGCACGGCCCCGAGGCTCGCATCTTCGTCAACGTGCTCCGGAACGGCGATCCGATCAACGGCATCGGGGAGGCCTACCGGGTCGAGGGCTCGGGCGTCTCCCGAATCAACTTCGAGTTCCCGACCCTCCAGCGGTTCGTCTCGACGAGTGACCGGCTGGGCCTCCAGATCGAGGTCTCCAGTCCGTACTACCTGGACTCCCGCGAGTCCGAGGGCGTCACGATTCGGCCCGGCGAGTCCAGCGTTCGCCTGCCACAGCGCCCGCGGTAGCGGCCCGGCAGCGTTCTTCCGGGTTCACTGCTCGCGGACAGTGACGCCGGTAACCTCGAAGCGTGCGCCCGAGCGGTCCGCGCCGTCGGCGACGCGAATCCGCCAGCCGTGGGCGTCCACGATGTCCTCGACGATGGCCAGTCCCAGCCCCATCCCACCGTCGCTTCCGGCGGTCCCGTACTCGAAGAGGTGGTCGCGCTGGTCGACGGGAATCCCGGGCCCGTCGTCTTCGACGTAGAAGCCGTCGGGCTGTCCGTCGTCGTAGAGCAGGCCGACGCGAACGGAGACGGTCGGGGCCGAGGCGTCGTCGCGGTCGCCGTGTTCCACGGCGTCATCGGACTCTGTCCGATGGCCTGCCGAGGTCTCCTCGGCAACGTCACCGGAACTCTGCGAGTTCCGGTTGCCTGTCGAGCCATGCTCGACAGCGTCCTGACGAGCCTGCGAGTCAGGGCTCGTGGAGCCGTGCTCCACGGCGTTGCGAAAGCAGTTCTCGAACAGCTGCTGGAGGCGGCTCCCGTCGGCGCGGACGGGGCAGTCGCTCGCGACCGTCAGCGTGGCGTCGCCCGTCTCGACGACCTCCCAGGCGGCGCGGGCGGTCCGGTCGAGTCGGACCAGTTGGGTGTCCTGCACCGCGGTCCCCTGGCGGGCCAGCGCGAGCAGGTCGTCGACGATGGTCTCCATCCGGTCGAGGGCACCGTCGACGTGTTCGAGGTGGCGATCGTCACCGTGCTCCTGGGCGAGTTCCAGCCGACCGCGTGCGACTTCGAGCGGGTTCCGGAGGTCGTGGGAGACGACGCTGGCGAACCGTTCGAGCCGCTCGTTCTGCCGTTCGAGTTCCGCCTCCCGGCGCGTCCGTTCGGTGATGTCGCGCATGACGCCGACGGTGCCGTGGAACTCCCCGTCGACCGACCGGAGCGTGACGTGGACCTCGTAGGTCCGGTCCCGTCCGTCGGGTGTCGTCAGCGTGACCTCGAACCGCCCCGGCGCGTCGGTGTCGGAATCGAGGAGCCGGGCGACCGTCTCCAGGTAGCGGTTGACCGCCTCCCAGCCGAACACCTCCGCGTCGAGCAGCTCGGCGTAGGACCGCCCGATCAGGTCCGCCCGGTCGATCCCGAACACCTCCGTGGCGCGCTCGTTGGTCGTCTCGACGATCCCGTCGGCATCGAACACGAAGAGCACGTCGGGGACGGTCTCGAAGATCCGCTTGTAGCGTTCGAGTTCCCGTTTGCGGGTCCGCCGGTTGATGTCGCGGACGACGCCGACCGACCCGGCGAACGCCCCATCGTCGTCCCGGATGGGCGCGAGCGACACCTCGCAGGGCACTCGCTCGTCGGCCGCGGTGACCAGGTCGATCTCGACGGTCTCGTGTGTCCCGCCGCCGTTCGCGAACAGGCGCTGCAGGGCCGCGTCGGCGGTCGCCACCGAGTCCGGCGTCGTGAACCGTTCGACGCTCGAACCCACGAGGTCCCCGCTCTCGTAGCCCACCCGCTCGGCCATGGCCCCGTTGTACATCTGGAGGGTCCCGTCCGCGTCGAGCACGTACATCGGATCGCCGGCGGTCTCGACGAGCGTTCGGTAGTGGTCGATCCGTGCCTGTTCGGCGTCGGAACCGTTCCCCGTGGGACCGTCCCCGGACCCGCGCTCGACGGCCGCCTCGACCGCCGCCGCGAGCCGACCGCCCGGATCCGACTCCGCCGCGAGGTTGACGTACGCGGCCACGTCGGCCTCGACCGCCGCGGCCGCCAGCCGCTCGCTTCCGTCCGACGCGACCAGGACGACGGGAAGCGCCGGTTCGACGGCGCAGACGGCGGCCACGCCGCGTCGCCACGCGCCGTTCGGCCCGTCGCAGGTCACGACGACGCAGTCGGGTCTGGTGTCCGCCACTACCCGACGGAGCGCCGCGACCGTCGCTACCCGTTCGACCGCGTACCCGTTCAGTAGATCCCCGAGGTCGGGCACGGCGCCCGCGAGGTCGGCAGCTACCACTGCCGGAGCTGTATCGTCTGTCGTCACCAGTCTTGCTTGCCAGTCTTGCCGACCCCGTTGAATGTTTTCCGGATTCGACTGCGCGAAAAAATGCCGGAGGTATCAGCCTACTCGGTGGTCAGGTCGTCCCGTACCGCCAGCGTCCGCTCCGCCACCCTCGTGGCGTCGTCGGCCAGCAGTCTCACCGTCGGTTCACGACCGACGCCACCCCGGTCGACGACCGCGACGGGCGACCCGTCGGCCCGCTCGAACGCCGTCCCGGCCAGCCACCGCTGGATCGACCCCGGCGCGTCGGGCGCGTCGTCGCTCTCGACCGTGACGACTTCGCCGTCCAGGTCGGCCAGCGCCGCCGCCACGTCGTCGTCGAACCGGCAGTTCACCGCGAACCGCCTGGCGGCGTCGAACTCCCGGCAGGCGATCAAAAAGTGCGCGACGTGACTCGACGCGCCGAAACGAACCCCCCGGTTGGGCCGGACACCCGAGAGCGTCCGCGTGATCTTGCCTTCGACAGCAGCCGTCTCGTCGGGGCGTTCGGCGTAAGGGGTCGCACCGACGACGTTCATCCCGACCTCGGGCACCAACCGTGACACGTCGCGGTCGACGAACCGCTCGACGACCTCGGTGACGCGCTCGGCCGTCGATTCGCGGGCGGCGCGGTCCCGGGACTCGACCATGTGGTGGACGCTGCCCGGGCCTTCGCCCACGTCCAGCGGGTAGCGCACGGCTCGCGCGAGCAGGTCGACGCCGGCCTCGACGGCCGTCGTGAGATCATCGCCACGGGACAGACGGGCCGCGATGGCGCTGGAGAGGGTACAGCCCGACCCGTGGGTCGCGTCGGTCTCGACGCGTGGATGTCGGAACGTCTCGACGGTCTCGTCGGTTACCAGCACGTCGACGACCTCCTCGCGGTCGCCGATCTCGACGTGGCCGCCCTTGACAAGCGCGGCAGTTGCGCCGAGGTCACACAGTTGCTCGCCCACTGTCCGCATGTCGTCCTCGGTCTCGGGGTCGATACCCGTCAGAACTGCCGCCTCGTCGGCGTTGGGCGTCACGAGTGTCGCCGCACCGATCAGGTCCTCGTACGCTGACTCCGCCTCGGGTTCGAGCAGGCGGTCGCCCGAGGCCGCGACCATCACCGGGTCGACCACGAGATTCGGGAGGCGGTCGGCGTACCCCTCGACCGTCTCGACGACTTCGGCGGTCCCGAGCATCCCCGTCTTCACCGCGTGCACGTCGAAGTCGTCGAGGACTGCCTCGATCTGGGCCTCGAGCTCCGCGACCGGCAGCAGGTGTGTCCCCTCGACGCCGCGGGTGTTCTGTGCCGTAACGCTCGTGATCGCACTGGTCCCGAACGCCCCGCAGGCTTCCATCGTCTTCAGGTCCGCCTGGATGCCCGCGCCACCGCCGGAGTCGCTGCCGGCGACGGTCATCGCGACCGGCCGAGACTCCGGTGCCGCTCGTCGTTTCATACCCCGACATCCGGCCGGCACGCACTAAGTTGCTAGCGGTAGCCACCGTCGATGGCTGGCGAGCGTCGCCACCTTATGCATCCTAGTATGCTAACAATATTCCATACAACATTCAGCACAATGCTTATATTTGACAACGGCTCCCATACGGGTAAGGCGCGATGGCCGGAGTGTGGTGACACACGTCGACCGCGCGTGAACACAACAATGGCAGAACCAGCAGAACGGATCGACACCGAGATCGACGAGAAGTACGGCGAGTTCGAGACCGACGACGGCGACCTGATCGTCTACGACCGCGACGACAAGTCGGCCTGGGTCCAATCAAACACAGTCACGCCGGTCGAGCAGTAATCACTCCAGTTTCCCGGCGTACTCCTCCATGGCCGCCCAGAAGGGGTCCCGCCCGGGGTGGTCTTTGTCTTCCCCGTCGACGGCCAGTCCCGACCCCGCGACGACCTCGCCCACGTCGGCGGCCGGAATCCCCTCGTCCTCCAGTGCCGCGAGCACGTCGTCGACGCCCGACGGGTCGACCGTCGTCAGGAGCGTCCCTTCGCTGATCGAGATCCAGGGATCGATCTCGAAGAACTCACAGGCCTCGACGACGCCGGGCTGGACCGGCACCGCGTCCCGCTCGATCTCGATGCGGACGTCCGCCGCCCGCGCCATCTCGAACAGGCCGCCGTAGATCCCACACTCCGTAGCGTCGTGCATCGCCGTCACCGGCCCCGCGGCGGCGGCCGTCAACGCGTCCCTGACGGGACTCATGTCGTAGAAGCGGTCCTGTGCGGCCTGCAGCGTGTCGGCGTCGACGGCCTCGGCCAGCAGTGGTTCGTACTGGATCGAGAGGAGTCCTGTGGCCTCGATGGCCGGCCCCTTCGTGGCGATCACACGGTCGCCCTCGCGGGCCCCGTCGGGCCGGACGAGGTCGTCGGGGTCGCCGACGGCCAGCGGCGTCGCGCCGCCGACCATCGGGTAGTTACAGCCGGCGTATCGGCCGGTGTGGCCCGTGACGATGGAGACGCCCAACTCCTTGGCTTCCTCGTCGAAGGTCGTCCAGACGGTCTCGAACTCGTCGTCGGTGATCTCCGGCGGGAGGTTGAAGTCGACGCTGAGGTGGGTCGGCGGGATCCCCGAGACAGCCACGTCGCTCATGAGGATGTGAAAGGCGAACCAGGCCGCCCGCTCGAAGCCCAGCGAGGGCATGACGAACACGGGGTCGGTCGCCATCGCGACGACCTGCTCGCCGATCCGGATGGCCCCGAAGTCCACGCCGTGTTGCGGGCCGAGGATCTCGTCGTCGCGGTCGGCTCCCAGGTGCGGGTAGATGTGTGCGTCGAAAAACTCCCGGTCGACCTTGCCCAGGTCTGTCATACAGAGTGGTACAACCCGGTGGACTTAGCGATGACGGTGGTCCCGGTCACAGCGCGGTCGCGGCGGAACTACTATGTCGAACCCTGAATCAGGGAACAGGTAGTAGCGATGTCACGTTACTTCGAGTTCTCCTCGTACACGGACGACATCGCACCGGATTACGACGGCAAAGTCGCCGTCGTGATCGTCGGCCTGTCGCTGGTGCCGGCACTGGGGGCCGTCGCGATCGCGGCCGGTATCGACCTGCTGACGGGCGATTTCGTCGACGCGATCTGGTACGGCGGCGTCGGCCGCGCGCGGGCGCGCGCTCGTCCTCCTCCCGCTCGCGGGGCTGCTCCCGGCGACCGTCGCCCGACGGATCGCGGTCCCCGTGGTCGACACAGGTGCGTGGAACAAGGCCGCGCCACTGGTGGGTGCGTTCGCCGTTCTCTCGGGAATTTTCCTGGGATCGTTCCTGGAACTGCTGGGCGCGACGAGGCTGTCGACCTACCTCGTCGTCGGCGGCGCAGTCGTGGTCCTCGTGCTCTTCGTGAACGCGCTGGTCCTCGGAACTGGGATCGACTTCTCGTGGGTCGGGACCGTCGCCGCGGTCGTCGCGACCGTCGCCGCCATCGTCCTGCTCGCGCTCCCGATCACCTGGTGGTCCTCGGCCGACGGCTCGATCTGGGCGCTGTACCAGACGCTCGTCCGTGTGTTCTTCCAGGGCCTGCTCCCACTCGTGTTCCTGACCTCCTACCTGTACGACGTGTGGCGCAACGCCGAGGCCGGGATGACGCCCGCGGTCAACGCCATGGCCGGCTTCGTGTCGCTCGTCACGGTCGCCCCGGTCGCGCTCGAACGGGTCGTCGTCAGGCTCGGGACGGTGTTGAAATTCTTCACCGAGGAGAGCGAATCGAGTGCCTGACCCCGCGGCCCCGTCGCCGTCGCGGCCGCCTCCCACCGAATCGCGCCCTTTTCCCGTTCCCGGACCCTGGCACGGCTATGTCCGACACCACCGGCGACGAGCGGATCACCGTCTACTCCGACTACGTCTGTCCCTTCTGCTATCTCGGTCGGCACTCCCTGATCGAGTATCAGGACGAGCGCGACGTCGACCTCGTGATCGACTGGCACCCCTTCGACCTCCGGGCCGGCAAGCGCAACCCCGACGGGAGCATCGACCACGACGTCGACGACGGCAAAGACGAGGACTACTACGAGCAGGCCAAAGAGAACGTCCGCCGCCTGCAGGACGAGTACGACGTGGAGATGGACCTCGCCCTCTCCCGCGACATCGACTCGCTCGCCGCTCAGCTCGCCTCGGTTCGCGTCCGCGACGAGCACGACTACGACACGTGGCTCGACTTCGACTGGGCGATCTTCGAGGCGCTCTGGACCGAGGGCCGGGACATCGGTGAGCCCGACGTGCTGGCCGACCTCGCCGAGGACACTGGCGTCGATCCCGAAACGGTCCGTGCGGCCCTCGACGACGAGGCCCTCCGCGAGCGCGTCCGCTCGCTGTTCGACGACGCGAAACGGCAGGGCGTCAGCGGCGTGCCGACCTTCGCATACGACGGATACGCCGCCCGCGGCGCGGTCCCGCCCGAACAGCTGCGACGGCTGGTCGAGGGGACCTGAACCACGACGACCGGCAGGTGCCACGTGACCGGCAGCGTCCGTGGATGCCAACATGTTGGGCAAACGCTGACTCCCGGGGCGGCCGTTCGTTTCGTATGGAACTCGAGGAGAGAATCCCAATCGATCTTCCGGACCACACGAAGCTGACGCCGCTGTTTTACCTGTTCGTCGCGATTCCGACGGTGCTGGGGCTTGCCCACCACGTCGACCACGTCGTCCGGGGGAACCACGTCGGCTGGCCGCTCACCGCGCAGGTGAACCCGTTCACGTACAGCCTCGCCATCTACCCGCTCCTGGGAATCAGTCTGTACCTGTCACTGACCGACCGCGTCGACGCCCGGTACTGGGCGGGCTTCTTCGCGTTCAGTGCCGGCATGCTCGCGTACTTTCACGTCAGTCCGTGGGCGGTCGAACCGCCACAGGACGTGATGGTGCCGTACGAGAACCCGCTTCTGGGGTATCTCGCGTTCGGCATCGTCCTCGCACTCATCGCCTCGGTCTGTCTCGGGTCGGTGTACGGGGCACTCCTGTGGTACCGGGGCGATTCGTGACGCCGACCGTCCGCGTGTCGCCCTCGCGACACCACGACGGTTGCGGCCGAAGTCGGGCTCAACGCTTTTGCCTACCTGGACCCACCTATGGCCGTGATCCGCGCACGCTTTCGCATCGTCCTTCCCGCGGATATCTGGGTCGCGGACGTGTCGACGTCGTTTCCCGACGCGACCCTCCGGTTGCTCACGGGCGTTCCCAGAGGCGACCATGCCCTGGAACTGGGGGAGATACGGGCCGAAAACCCCGGTGTCGTCGCCGACGCGATCCGGAACCATCCCGACATCTCGAACTACGAGGCAGTGTTCGCGGACGACCGGCGCGCCATCGGCCAGTACGAGGCCGTCGAGCAGGGGCTCTACGAGTTCCTCTGGGCGTCCTCGCTCCCGCCGGAGTTCCCGGTCGTCGTCGAGGACGGCGAGATGGAGTTCGACCTGACCGCGACCCGGGACCAGTTCGACGCCTTCGGGGCGGTACTGGACGACAGCGGTCGCGAGTACGACCTCCTGACGGTCGTCCACACCGAAGACGACGGCGACCTGCTCACCGAGCGCCAGCAGGAGTTCCTGCGCGGCGCACAGCGTCTGGGCTACTTCGAGGTACCGCGCGAGTGTACGCTGGCGGAACTGGCCACCGAACTCGGTGTCGACAAGTCGACGGCGAGCGAGACGATCCGCCGTGGAACCGCTCGTGTCGTCGCACAGTACCTGTTCGGACGCGACTGACGAGCGAGTCGGGAGGTGACGTCCCGTGACGCCGGGGGCTCCCTGGCGACGGCGGACCCACAGACTCGTCCATCTCCTGTTCGCGGTCGCACTCGGCACGTTCGTCTACTCACCGCTCCGAACGGTGGCGGTGGCGGTCCTCGTCGTCCAACTGCTCGTGTTTCCGGGGCTGTTGCTCTCCGGCATACTCCTGTGGAAGGGCCCACGGATTCGGCAGTGGTACCGTGACCGGTGAGCGGCGAGGACACGTGGCCGCCCGGTGGCGACGGTCCGCTCTACAGCTCCTCGTCCTCGGAGCGAAGCGGCTCGCTCAGCCGGTCCTCGGTCTCCTCCTCCAGCTTGTACCGCTGGACCTTCTGGGTGGCGCTCCGTGGCAGTTCCTCCACGAAGAACACCCGACGAGGGTGGGCGTAGGTCGGGACGTAATCCAGTGTGAACTCCCGGAGTTCCCCCTCGCTCACGTCCGCGTCCTCCGAGAGGACGACGTACGCGACGGGCGCCTCGCCTTTCACCTCGTGGGGTGCGCCGACGACGGCGGCCTCCTCCACGTCGGGGTGTTCGTAGAGGGCGTCCTCGACCTCCGCGGGGTAGATGTTCTCCCCGCCGGCGATGATCATGTCGTCGGCGCGGTCGACGATCCAGAAGTAGCCGTCCCGATCGACGCGGGCGATGTCTTTCGTGTAGAAGTAGCCCTCGTCGTCGAACACCTGCTCGTTCTTCTGGGGGCGGTCGTAGTATCCCTCGAAGACGTTTGGACCGCGGATCGCGATCTCGCCGGTGACGCTCGCTTCGTCCTCGAAGTCGAGGTCGTCGTCCGGGAACGGCTCCAGTTGGTCGGTCGTCACCTTCGTCTCTCTCGTGTCGGGGTCGACGAGCTTGATCTCCACGCCGTCGAGGACGGGCCCGACACAGCCGGCGGCCTTCCGGACGCCACGCGAGGGTTCGACCGTGCCGGCGGGACTGGTCTCGGTCATCCCCCAGCCCTCGACCATCGGCACGTCCCACTCCGCCATGATCTCCCGGCGGGTGGCGTCCGCCAGGGGCGCGGCCGCGCAGGTCACTGTCTCCAGACTGGAGAGGTCGTACTGCTCGGGGTTCTCGCGGTACTCCCGGAACATCATCGTGTACATCGCGGGGACGCCCGCGAACTGGGTCACGTCGTTGTCCTGAATACCGTTCAACATCGGTTCGGGTTCGGGCTGTGCGACCAGTACCATCGTCGACCCGCTGTAGAGCCCGGAGCCCAGCAGGGCGTTCAGCCCGTAGATGTGGAACAGCGGCAGGACGAGCAGGAAGGTGTCGTCCGGATCGAGCGGGAGGCCGCCGTTGTCGTACGCTTCGACGGTCGACAGCAGGTTCTCGTGTGTGAGCTGGACGCCTTTGGGCTTGCCCGTCGTCCCGCTAGTGTAGGGCTGGACCGCCACGTCCTCGAACTCGCGGTCGACGCCTTCGGCCTCGCGGTCGAACGTCTCCGCGTGGTCGGCGATGGCGTGGGAGTAGTTGACCACGCCGTCGTCGGAGACGCCCGGCAGGAACAGCGTCCCGACCTCTGCGGCCGCCGCCAGGCTCTGGACCTCGTCGGCCAGGAAGGGTGAGCCAAAGAGGACGTCGATGCCCGCATCCTGGATGACGAAGGTCAGCGTCTCGGGGTCCATCCGGAGGTTCAGCGGGACCGGGATCGCGCCGGCCTTGATCGTCCCGAAGTAGCTCTTGGGGAATCGTGGTGTGTTCGGGATGAAGAGGCCCACCCGGTCGCCCGCCTCGACGCCGTGGTCGACGAGCATGTTCGCGACCTGATTGGCCTCCGCCTCCAGTTCGTCGAAACTCGTCTCTAGCCCCTGGAAGACGAACGCTGTTTGCTCCCCGTACCTGTCCGCCGCCATCGACGGCAGGTCGCCCATGTGTGCCAGTTGGTCACCATTGTAATACTCCATGCCTGTCATCATCTCTCTCACACACCATAAGCGAGGGGGCCCACTCACACGGTCGAGGCTCACTGCTCCAGGTCGGCGGCCGCCGCCCGGAGGTCCTCGCGCGTGTTGACGTTCCGGAGCGACTCCAGCGTGGCGTGGGCCTCGATTTCGGCTTCCGGGACGAACACCCAGTCGAGGTCGTTCAGTGCGGCGAAGACCGCCCGCTGGTCCCTGACGAGTGCGGCTTCACACGCGGCGACGGTCGCGTCGGTCCGGTAGACCGCCTGCAGGGGTTGATCGCGCCCGTCGACGCGCGGGACCGCGGCGTCGTGATCCTGGGCCCGATCGAGGAGGTGCGCGACCAGCGCGGGCGCGACGAAGGGCATGTCACAGGCCACGACGACCGCGAACTCGGTGTCGACCGCCCGCAGGCCAGTCAGGATGCCCGTCATCGGCCCTCGGTCGGGCTCGTCGTCCTCGGCGAGGGTCACGGGGTGGTCGTAGCCCGCCAGCGCGTCCGCGATGGCGGGCCGCTGGTCGAGGCGGCAGTTGACGACCAGTCGGTCGATCACGGGCGCGAGGCGGTCGGCGACCCGGCGGAGCATAGGGGTGCCCGCGAGGTCGGCGACGGCCTTGTCGCCGTCCCCGAACCGCGTGGAGTACCCGCCCGCGACGACCAGCCCCGTTCGCATGGCCGGCGGTACGAACCCGGTCCACAAGAAGGCCGCCCCGAACGGTCGACCGCGACCCGCTGGCCATCCGGAGGGCATATGCCGTCCGCGACACTGCGGTCGTCCATGGACGCGGCGCTTGGCCCACCCGAGACGATGACGGACCGGGCCGACGAGCTGACGCCGATGATGTCGCAGTACTTCGAGCTGTGTTCGGCGTACGAGGACTCCCTGGTCCTCTTTCAGGTGGGGGATTTCTACGAAGCCTTCTGTGACGCGGCCGAACGCGTCTCGCGACTCTGTGAGATTACACTCACGAAGCGGGAGGATTCGACCGGCGAGTACCCGATGGCCGGCATCCCCATCGACAACGCCGAGAGTTATATCGAGACTCTGCTGGACGCAGGGTATCGCGTGGCCGTCGCCGACCAGGTGCAAGACCCCGACGAAACCACCGGCGTCGTCGACCGCGCGGTCACTCGCATCGTTACCCCTGGGACGCTCACCGAAGACGAACTCCTCCGGACCGACGACAACAACTTCGTCGCCTGTCTCGCCCGCTCGGTGGACCGATTCGGCCTCGCCCTGCTGGACGTGTCGACGGGCGACTTCTACGTCACCAGCACGACAGACGAGTCCGCCGTCGCCGACGAACTCGGCCGTTTCTCCCCCGCCGAGGCGGTCGTCGGTCCCGACGCCCCGACCGACCCCTTCGATTCGGACTGCATGGTGACGCCCCACGACCGCTCTGCCTTCGAGGGAGACAGTCCCGAACGGCTGGTCGAGTCGTACTTCGGCGACCCCGGGACGGTCCTCGGGAACGCGGCCGAAGTTCGAGCCTGCGGCGCGTTGCTGGATTACGCCGAGTACACACGGGGGAGCGAGGGCGACGACACCGACGGCGAGCGCGGCCAGCTGGACTACCTCAACCACGTCACCCGCTACGACCCGCGCGAGTACATGTTGCTGGACCGGGTGGCCCTGGAGAGCCTGGAACTGTTCGATCGCCGGGCGGTCCACGGCCGCGCGGGCGCGACGCTCGTGGCAGTGCTGGACGAGACCGCCTGTGCGCTGGGGAGCCGCGAGTTGAACGACTGGCTCCGACGGCCGCTGATCGAACGCGACCGCATCGAGGCCCGCCACGACGCGGTCGAGGAACTCGCCGGCGACGTGCGGACCCGCGAGCGCCTCCACGATCTCCTGCGGGACGTGTACGACGTGGAGCGACTGATCTCGCGGGTCTCGCGTGCCCGCGCCAACGCCCGCGACCTCCGTTCGCTGAAAGATACCCTCGACGTGGTGCCCGAGATCGAGGCCGCACTCGACGACGCCGACTGTACCACGCTCCGGGAAAGCCGGTCCGACCTCGATCCGCTGGAGGATATCCGGGATCTGATCGGACGTGCGATCCGTGTGGAACCGCCCATCGAAGTCACCGAGGGCGGCGTCATCGCCGAGGGGTACGACGAGCGCCTCGACGAGTTGCGCGAGACCGAACGCTCCGGCAAGGAGTGGATCGACTCGCTGGAAGCCCAGGAACGGGAACGGACCGGCATCGACTCGCTGAACGTGGGCCACAACTCCGTCCACGGCTACTACATCGAAGTCACGAACGCCAACCTCGACGCGGTGCCCGACGACTACACGCGCCGGCAGACGCTGAAAAATTCCGAACGGTTCTACACGCCCGAACTCAAGGCCCGCGAGGACGAGATCATCCAGGCTGAACAGCGGGCCGACGACCTCGAATACGACCTGTTCCGGGAGGTCCGGGACACCGTCGCGGCGGAGTCCGAACGCGTGCAGGCGCTGGCCGACACCCTCGCGCGCCTGGACGTGCTGGTTTCTTTTGCCACCGTCGCCGCCGAGTACGACTACGCCCGCCCCACGTTCGTCGACGACCCGAAACGAACCGAGATCGAGGGTGGCCGCCATCCGGTCGTCGAGCGCACCCAGCCATCTTTCGTCCCGAACGACACCCGCCTCGACGCCGAGAACTTCTTCGCCGTCATCACTGGCCCCAACATGAGCGGGAAGTCCACCTACATGCGGCAGGTGGCGCTGATTCAACTCCTGGCCCAGGCCGGCAGTTTCGTCCCCGCCGCCGACGCTTCCCTCTCGCTGGTCGACCGGGTGTTCACCCGGGTCGGTGCCAGCGACGACATCGCCGGCGGGAAGTCGACGTTCATGGTCGAGATGACCGAACTCGCCGAGATCCTGGCAGACGCCACCGACCGCTCGCTCGTCCTCCTGGACGAGGTGGGGCGGGGGACCAGCACCACCGACGGTCTCGCCATCGCCCGCGCGGTAACCGAGTACGTTCACGACGAGATCGGCGCGCGAACGCTCTTCGCCACCCACCATCACGAACTCACCGACGCCGCCGACACACTGGATGGGGTGTCCAACCTGCACTTTGCAGCGGACCAGGACGGACGGGACGTGGTCTTCGACCACGAGATCCGCGACGGACCTGCCGCCGCCTCCTACGGCGTCGAGGTCGCCCGCGAGGCCGGAGTCCCGGACGCCGTCGTGGAGCGCTCCCGGGAACTGCTCGACGCGGCCGACTCGAACGATACCCACGACGGAACGAAGGCGACGAACGGCCATCGACCGGCCGCTGCGAACGGCGTGAGTGGTGGCGAGGCGAGTCCGGACGACGTGGACGGCGGTCTGTCCGAGACGATTCGCGAGCAGAACCTCGCCACGACGACACCGATGGAGGCGCTGGCGCTGTTACAGGACCTCCAGGAGCGGGTCGGTGAGGAGTGAAGATCGGCGTTCGACGCGGCACCGCTGGCCCGGACCGGACGCGGGGGCCTTCGGACTGGCCGTGACGGGTCAGACGGCCGGACTGCCGGAGGTTCCGTCGTCGGTCGTCGCGTCACCGGCGTCGACGGCGTCCGGACCCGTCTCGAACGCCTGGGTGTTCTGCCAGACGAAGTAGAGATAGGGAGTCTTCGCCACCACGTCGAGGTACGCGACGACCAGGCTGAGGCCCACGCCCGACATGAGGCCGAAGCCGGCCGGCCCGATCAGCCAGACGTTCGGGTACGCGAGCCAGAGGAGACCGACGTGGTTCTGGAGGAGTTTGAACAGCCCCTTGCGTTTCGGGTCGTCCGGGACGAACCGGGGCAACACGGCGTAGAGGACGAGCAACAGCGACGCGTGGCCGAATCCCGACAGACCGAGGAACACCCACTTCGTGAGGCCGGTCGTCACCGTCGCGACCGCGCCCATCAGGATCATCACGCCGTCGGCCGCCGCCAGGCCGACGATCCACCGGCGGGGTGCGCTGGCGACGTGTCCGATGTACCCGACGAGTATCGGCGTCGTGAGCAGCCAGTCGACGTACCGGGGCAAGACGATGCTCTGCTCCCCGATCGTGAGCGTCCCGACGTCGAAGAACATCACCACGTAGGACACCCCGGCGATGGTCGGGATGGCGAGGAGGTACTTGAACGCGCCCCGCTCGGCGAGGTCGGGGTCGTCGGTGAGCAGTCGCCACCCGATCCAGATGCCGACGCCGAACCCGAGGACGGCGATCGCGTAGAAGACGGCCACCGGATCGACGGGGAGCGCGACCATCATCGCTCACCTCCGTCGGTGACGGCGGCACTGTGACGGCGTCTGGTGTCGCCCGTCAGGTCGAAGCGATCGATCTCGGCGATCAACTCGTTCGCGGTCGTCTCGAAGCCACTCATCGTGTCCGTGATCTCGTCGACAGCACTCGCCTGGTTCGTGACGGCATCCGCGATGGACTCGGCCGACGTCTCCGTCTCACGGCTGCGCTCGGTCACCTCGTTGATCCCTGCCGCGGTCGTCTCGACGGTCTGTGCCTGGTCGTCGGTGGCGTCGCTGATCTCGAACACACCATCGTTGATGTCCTCTATCGAGTCGGCGATCGCCTCCAGTTCGCTGAGCGCATCCTCGACGGTCTCGACCCCGTCCTGGACGCGGGCTCTGGTCGTCCGGACCGACGCGGCGGCTTCGTCCGTCTCCGTCTGGACCTGTTCGACCATCGCCGCGATCTCGTCGGCCCGTTGCTGGGTCTCCTCGGCCAGTTGTTTCACCTCGTCGGCGACGACGGCGAATCCGTCACCGGCCCCGTCGCCGGTGCCACCTTCGCCGGCACGGGCCGCCTCGATCGAGGCGTTCAGCGCCAGGATGTTCGTCTGTTCGGCGATGTCGCGGATGATCGCCACGATGTCGGTGATCTCGTCGGCACTGTCGGCCAGCGTCTCGATCTGTGCGACCGTCTCGGCGGTCTCCTGCTGAATCCGCTCCATCTCCTCGATCGCGCCGGTCGCGGCCGTCCGCGCCTGATCGCTGGCCGCGGTCGCCTCCTCGCTCCGGCCCGCGAGGTCGTCCGCGGTCGCTGCGATCTCTTCGGCGGCGGCCGACATGGTGTCGATGTCCCCGGCCGTCGCCTCCAGTTTCTCCCGCTGTGCCCGTGCCTCGTCGGTGATCCCGGCCGCCGTCCCGGCGGCGTCGTCGACGTTCCGCTCGATCCGCCCGGCCACCTCGGCCACCGTCCGCGCCTCGTCCTGAATCTCGGTGGCGAACGACTGCACGTCTTCGAACGCGGCGGTGAGGTCGTCCATCGTCGCGTTGAACTCGCGGCCGATCGTGGCCAGCGCCTCGTGATCGGTCTCGACGTCGATCCGACGCGTCAGGTCGCCGTCCGCCACCGCCTGCATCGTCTCGGCGTACTGCTCGGCCGCCGTCTTGTACTCGGTCGCCAGTTCGGCCGCCTCTTCACGGGCCTGCTCTGCCTCCCGGCGGGCCGCGTTCGCCTCCTGCTCCGCGGACTCTGACTCCCGTTTTGCCGCTTCCAGGTCGCCGATCCGGGTCGCCAGTGATCCACGCATCTCGTCGAGTGCCACGTACAACTCGCCGATCTCGTCCACCCGTTCGGTCTCGACTCGTGCCTCGAAGTCCCCGTTCGCGATCTCGCCCGCCTGCTCCTCCAGTTCGGACACGGCCGCGATCGTCGCCGTCCCAGTCACGGATCCCAGCGCCAACAGCCCGGAGAGGCCGGCCGTGACCGTCGCCGCGAGGTTTCCCGTACTCACGGCGACGACGACGATCAACAACCCCGTTATTCCGTACCCGAGAAACAGCTTCAGCCCGAAACTCCGACGGATTCGTTCAAACATGGCTGACTGTTGGCTTCCCACATCTTATGCTTCCGCCCGTGATTATCACGAACTATTATAGCTCCGCGATACGGACAAAATCAAACCCGGCCGTCCGTGGGCGAAACGGGTCGTCTACGGACCGATCAGTCGGTACGGGTGCTCGGCGACGGCTCCAGCGCGACGAACTCCATGCCCTGCTCGGCGAGCAGTTGCCGCGCCCGGTCGGTCACCGAGGGCGCGACCAGAATCCCACGAACGTCGGCGTCGGCGTGGAGGTCCCGCTCCAGCGCGTCGACGTACCGGCCGAGTTGGCCCACGGCGTCCGGGCCGACCCGCCTGCGTTTCAACTCCACGACGACCCGCCGACCCTGTGTGTCCTCGCCGAAGATGTCCACCGCGCCCGCGGGCGTCTCCCGCTCGGTCGCCAGCGGGGTGAACCCCGCCTCGACGAGGCCGGGGTCGTCGAGGATGCGCTCGCGGAGGTCCGCCTCGGTGCCCTCCAGCGCGAGTTCCCGCTCGTCGGTCACGTCGTAGGCGGTGACCTGCAGGATCTCCTCGAAGCGGACCAGCAACTCCTCTTCGGGCGTCGAGCGCAGGCTGTGGAGTTCGAGGCGGCCGTCGGTCAGCCGGCCCTCCTGGGTCGAACCCGGCGGTTGCCAGTTCACGGGCTGGTGGCCCTCGTCGGTGTGGACCAGCGTCGTCCCGTCGGGCTTGCAGACGACGAGGCGGTCGCCCGGGCCGAGGTGGCTCGACGCCCGTCCGTCGTACTCCACAGTACAGGTACCGAAGACCGACACCACGTCCTCGCGCTCGAAGGCCGCCGCGACCGCCTCCCGAGCGTCGGCGGGCGTCGGACTCGCGAGTGTTACCACTCCGGCCGCGTCCCCGGCCTCGGCACTCCCGTCACCCTGTTCGGTCACTGCCCGTCCGTAGTCGCGGTCGGCGGATAAGCGCGTCGAGACCGACTCCCGTCAGTCGTCCCACCCCTCCGGATCGACGTCGGGCCCGAGGTGGACCGTCCGTCCCTCGGCGTGCCAAGACCGGACCTCGCTGGCGAGGAACGACCGGGCCGTGGGGGGTGAGAGGCGGTCGTCGCGGACCATCGCCAGCGCGGCGGCTTTCAGCCCGGCGACGCGGCCGCGCAGGAACTCCCCGTCGGGCTCCACACGGTCGGGATCGACGCCCACCAGCGCGCCGTCTCGGGGACGCACCGTGTCCCGCCCTGGCAGGCCGAACCAGGCCGCGAGGTACGGCTGGACGGTCCCGTCGACCGCGACGACGTAGCAGGCGTCGTAGGTCTGCCAGTCGACGTGCGTGGCGAGCAGGTGGTCGAAGGATCGGTCGGTCGCCAGCGGGTCCGGATCGACACCGGTTAGCGAACCGGTGCCGGCGGTGGGATCGAACCGGCTCCCCGGTCGGATCGCGGCGAGTGAGGCCGCCAGGAGCCACTCGTGGGCACCCCAGTGTGCGTAGTGGAGGTCGTACCGGCCGTTCGTCCGTTCGTAGGCGACGAGTGCGCGCTGTCCCACGGTGGTCACGACCCGGGCTGGTCCCGTTCTCGGATAAAAGGGTCAGGGCTCGACCAGTTCGAGGTCGGCGACGGCGTCGCGGGCGCGCTCGCGGAGGTCGTCGGGTTCGCGCTCGCGGAGTCGGTCCAGTCGCGCGCTGGTCTCGGCCTGGGCCGGGGCGAAGCGGTTACAGCCCGCGGGGATCGTCGAGTCGATGAACGTCCCGATCGCTCTGGCCCGTTCGGTGATGTCGTTCTTGTCCATCGTGAGGAGGGGGCGGAACACGGGCAGGTCGGTGATCGGGTCGGTGGCGCTCAGGTTCTGGGTGGTCTGACTCGACTTCTGACCGATGGCCTCGCCGGTGACGATGCCGGCCGCACCCACGTCGAGGGCGACCTCCTCGGCCACCGCGAGACAGAACCGGCGGAAGGCCAGCATCCGTCCCTGTTCGAGGCTGTCGGCCAGCAGTTCGACCGTCTCACCGCCGGGGACCACTCGAAGGGGTTCCCGGAAGTTTGGCGCGTACGAGCCCAGCGTCCGAACCGTCTCGACGGCGCGGGCGCGGTGGTCCTGGCCGCCGTACTCTCCGAGATCGACGTACACCGGGACGACGGGACAGCCCTTCCGCATGATCTCGTAGACCGCGACCGGCGAGTCGATGCCCCCGCTGACCAGCGCGACGACCGGCCGTTGGCTGCCCAGCGGGAGACCACCTGGTCCCGGAAACTCCGTCAGGTACAGGAACGCGGCGTCCTCGCGGACTTCGACGTTGACCGTGAAGTCGGGGTCGTCCAGGTCCACTTCGGGCTCGAAGTCGCCCTCGACGGCGTCCCAGATCGCCTGCCCGCCCTCGCGGCCGAGGTCTTCGCTGTCCATCGGAAAGGTGTCACCCGCGCGACGCGCGTCGACGGCGAAGCTCCCGCCGTCGTAGTGGGTCCGGGCGGTCTCGGCCATCGCGTCGACGATGGCCTCCGGCTCGGCCGGGAGCGTCCGAGCAGGGCTGGCCGAGACGACGCCGAACGCGTCGGCGGCCACCTCGGCGGCCGCCGTGGGCTCGTCGGTCCACACGAGCGGTCTGGTCGGTCGTCGCTCCACGTCGCCGTCCACGCCGCGGTCGGCGAGCAGCGCCTCGATGTTCTCGACCAGGCGCTCTTCCATGCCGCGACGGACGCGACTGCTCTTCGTACTCATGTCCCCGTAGCGGACGACGACCGTCTCAGCGCCCGGCGGCTCCATGTCCGGGCAGAGACGGTTGGGAGTTAAATTCCTGTTGTCGTCGGTGCGGGCCGTAGCCGTGTCGGCGGGCGTCAGCGCAACGCCGCGTAGACGACGCCGAGGACGCCGCCGTACACGACGTGCCAGACGAGACTCGGCACCGCGAAGTTCGGCAACGGCGGTGCCTTCGGGAACCCGACCGCGCCCAGCCACACCGGCATCACCAGCGCCGCGAGCAGAACCCACGTCAGGACGCCCCAGGCCAGGCCCGTCCCGACGACGGCGGTCGCCGAGTCCTCCGGGATCGGTGCGAACCGCAGGATCGCCGCGAACACGACGCCCAGCACTGCGCCGTGTGCGACGTGGACGGCGATGCCCGCCACGCCGCCCGAGAGTCCGTACAGTGCCGGGATCGCAGCCGTGATCGTCGGCGGGTTCATCGCGACGACCAGCGCCGCCATCACCGCCGCACCGACGATGCCACCCGCGACGCCGGCCTGCCAGTCTGCCACACCCGTTCCACGCTCCGTGATCGTGTCTGTTTCGGTCGCCATCGCGTCCGGAACGTCGACGGGGGAGTACGTAACGCCACCCCGCGTCTGTGCCTGTGTTACAGTCGCGCACGAGCGGAAAAATACGCCCGTACCCGGCGACGACGAACCACGCACGGACGCTGGCGGGAATCTAGCCTCGGTCGCCCGTTGGTACCCCGTCGTCGGCCGGTCGCGTCCCGATCGACACGGACGCAGCGCACCGTTGACCGCCCGGCTGTCGATCGATTCTTGCTGATCCCCTTCGAAGCTATGGCAGGTTTTGGCTTATCAGCGTCTCTACGCGACGAGCCCAACTGGTTGGGCAAGGATGTTTTAACTATCTAAACCTAATTATACTATGCATCATGCCACAACCTGGTCCGGAGAGCATTTGGCTGTGGATTGGCACCGCACTGATGGCGTTGGGTACGCTGGCCTTCATCGGTATGGGCTGGAACGAGAAAGACGCACAGAAGCAGGAATACTATATCATCACGATATTCATCCCGGCCATCGCGGCCACGTCGTACTTCTCGATGGCCATGGGATTCGGGCTCACGGAGGTGACGGTCGCCGGTGAGGTTCTGGACATCTACTGGGCCCGGTACGCGGACTGGCTGTTCACCACGCCGTTGCTGCTGCTCGACCTGGCGCTGCTCGCCGGGGCAGACCGCAACACCATTTCGACGCTCGTCGGGCTGGACGTCGGAATGATCATCACGGGCCTGGTTGCCGCGCTGACCACCGCGAGCGTCGCGATGCGCATCGCCTGGTGGGGCATCAGCTGTGGCTTCTTCCTGGTCCTGCTGTACGTCCTCGTCAGCCGGCTGACCGCGCAGGCGGCCGAGCGGCCTGGCGACGTGGGTAACCTGTTCAGCACGCTCAGGAACGTGGTGATCCTGCTGTGGCTCGCCTACCCGATCGTGTGGATCGTCGGGACCGAAGGCCTCGGCCTCGTCCCGCTCTACACCGAGACGGCCGCGTTCATGGTGCTCGACGTGCTGGCCAAGGTCGGATTCGGCTTCCTGCTGCTCCGCAGCCGGAGCGTCCTCGACCAGGCCACCACTGACGCACCCGAAGCGACTGCCGCCGACTAACCACCGACCACGTGCGGTTTTTTGATACCCGGAACCCGCCGATACCACACCAACCACTAACCACCCCGCCCTGGATACCACTACTATGATCGAATCCGACATTCGCGCTCCCGGGGAGGCCCGCCCCGATGAGTGACGGGGTCGCCCTCGTCGCGCTCACCTATCTGGAGTTTCACCTCCTGTTCGTCCTGCCACCGATCGCCGCCTTGCTCGTCCTCGCCGGACCCGTCGAGCGGCCCTACGCCGGCCCGTTCGGCGTGGCACTGCTCTCGGTAGTCGCCGTCGTCTACACGACGCCGTGGGACAACCACCTCATCGCCACCGGCGTCTGGGCTTACGGCGAGGGGACCGTCCGCTTCCGGATCTGGCACGCGCCCATCGAGGAGTACCTCTTTTTCGTCCTCCAGCCCGTGCTGACGAGTCTCTGGCTCGCGCGCCTCCGGACCCGCAGTGACCACGAGTTCGGGATCTCCGTCCCACAGCGCGCGCTGGGCCTGCTCGGCGGCGGCCTCGTCGCCGCGCTGGGCCTGTTCTTCTTCGCCGAATCGACCTACTACCTCGGAACCCTGCTGCTGTGGGCCAGCCCGGTTCTGACCGTCCAGTGGGCCTTCGGCTGGCCCGTCCTCTGGGAACGTCGCCGCACGCTCGCACTCGGCATCGGTATCCCCACCGCCTACCTCGCGGCCATCGACCGCATCGCCATCGAACTCGGCATCTGGACCTTCGACGAGGCGTTCATGACCGGGCTCGCCGTCTTCGGGCTCCCCATCGAGGAACTGCTCTTCTTCGCGCTGACGAACGTCTTCCTCGTCCAGGGCCTGCTGCTGTTCTGGTGGGTGACCGACCGCTGGGAACAGGTCCGGACGGTCTGGAACCGCCGAACACCGACCGGCTCATGATCCGAACCGTACCCGGCCTCGACCTCGACGGCTCGATTCGGGACACGCTGACCCGGGGCGTCCTCTGGCCGTCGTGGGTCGTCACTGCCGCCCTCGTCGTGCCCTTTCTCTTCGGCGTCACCGTCCCGCCGGTCGTCCAGTACGTCCCGCTGGTCGCCAGCGTCCTCGTCCTCGGGTTGCCCCACGGCGCGATCGACCATCTCGCGCTCCCCCGCGTCCGGGGCGACGACCCTACGCTCCGCGCCATCGCCGGCGTGTTCGCCCTCTACGGCGTCCTCGGGGTCGCCTACGCCGCCGTCTGGTTTTTCCTCCCCGCGGCCGCGTTCGTCTTCTTCATCCTGCTGACCTGGGCCCACTGGGGGCAGGGCGACCTCTACGCACTGCTGGCCGTCGCCGACGTGGACTACCTCGACACTCGCCTCCGGCGCGCGCTCGCGGTCGTCGTCCGCGGCGGGTTGCCGATGCTCGTCCCGCTCGTCTTCTTCCCGGGCTGGTATCGCCGGGTCGCGGACGCCCTCGTCTCGCTGTTCGCACTCGCTTCGACGGCGCAACTGGAGTGGGCCTTCCAGTTCGAGACGCGACTGGTGCTCGGCGCCGTCTACGGCCTGGTCGTGTTCGGGTATCTGACGATGGGCTATCTCGGGTCCACCGTCGGGCGCTCGACCTGGGCCGTCGACGCGGCCGAGACGCTGCTTTTGATCACCTTCTTCGCCGTCGTTCCCCCCGTGCTCGCCGTCGGCGTCTACTTCTGCGTCTGGCACGCCTACCGCCACATCGCCCGCCTGCTCCCGCTCGAACCGAACTCCCGGGCCGCGCTCGACGACCACCGGCTCCGCCCCGCACTGGCTCGCTTCGCTCGGGAAGCCACGCCGCTGACGCTGGCCTCGATCGTCCTGCTCGCCGGGTTCTCCCTGCTGGTCCCGAACCCGCCCGCCGATCTTCTCGGGTGGATCGGGCTCTATCTGGTCCTCATCGCCGTGCTGACCCTGCCACACGTCGCCGTCGTGACGCTCATGGACCGCGAGCAAGGGGTGTGGACTACCGGTCGGTGACCGCCCGCAACTGCGCCCGCGCGTACTGCTGTGATGCGTTCAGCGGAACCGCCCCGGTCACCTGCACGTAGACGTTCGACTGCTGGGCGTCGACGGCCGTCTCGGTCAGCGACGTGGTCGCGAACGCCCGGTCCCCGACGCTGGCGTTCGTCGTGTTGATCCCGTCTCCCTCGTATGTCTCGCGCTGGGCGGCCAGGAACGCTCGGGCGTCTGCGGGCGACTCGAACACCAGCAGCGCGATCTGGAGGTTCGCACTCCCGTTTTGCAGTTCCAACACGCGTCCCGACTCCATCCCTGCGGGTGCGGCACCCGGCGCGCGCGTGCCGTTTGCTTCCCAGTTGGTGAACTGCTCCGCCGACAACAGGGACTCGCTCGCCGGTTCGTGGTACTCCGTCGTGCTCGGCGTCCCGTCGCCTGGCGACCCGCTACACCCTGCCAGCACGAGGAGGACGGCCACGGCACCGACCACTACGACCGATCGACTGCCACTCTCCATGGGCTACCCGTAGCCGCCCACCTCGTAAAAACGTGGTCGCCGTTTCGCTCGCCGTGGCACCGCTCCCGCCCCCGCGTCACTCCCGCCACAGTCGACCGGCGATACCGCCGGCGACTCCCGCCAGCGCCGCGAGGACCCCCAGTCCCGGCCCCGTTCCCGCCGTCGTACTCGGTGCCGCGTCGGTCGTCGACGCCGGGGTCTCTGCTCGCGTCACCGTCTCGACCGCCGTCGTGGTCCCGACCGACTCCGAGGCCGTGAGCGCGAACGTCCCGACGACGCCGGCGTGGTCCGAGGGCCAGACCTGCACCGCCTCTCCGCCCGTCCGGTAGGCGACTCGATCCGCTGGCCGGTGGCCGACGCGACCCGCGCCCGTCGTGGACACGTCGCCACGGACGAGGAGGCAGTCGACGCGACTGTCAAGCCGTGAATCGGCATTCTGGAGACTCGCGTTCTGACAGCAGGTGAACCCGTCCCGCTCGGGGTTCCGTGCCGCGTACGCGTCTGTCAGTTCCGCCGTCAACCGCTCGTAGGCCGCGGTCTCCGCGCCGGGGCCGCTGTTGAAGTCGCCGCCGACGATCACCGGCCGGTCGGTCGGCAACTGCGCGAGCAACTCCGTGGCCTGCTGGCGACGCAGCGACTTCGAGACCGACGACAGGTGCGTCGAGACGACGGTGACCGTCTCGCCGCCCACCGTCACGTCCGCGGCACAGAACCCGCGCTGGACCGAGAGGCTCCCGAGGCCCGGAATCGGGATCGGGACGCCGAAGGCCGCCTCGTACGTCGTCGTCGCGGTCGCCGTGGCGTCGCGGTCGCTCCGGACCAGCACGGCGTCCCGGTCGGTGAGGCGCACGTCGACCTCGCCGTCGTCGGTCTCCGCGGGGAGTTCCACGTCAGTCGTCACCGCCGACGCGGCCACCTCGTAGTCCAGCCCCCGCTCTGCCAGCGCCGACTGGACCGCCGCAAGCAGGTCGACGACGACAGTTTCGGCCTGCTCCGGCGAGTCCGTCCCGAAGTCGCTCGGGCGCTGGACCCTGAGCGTGGCGGCCTCCTGGAGCGCCACGGCGTCCGCACCGCTGGCTTCGATCTCGGCCGCGATGGCCTCGGCCCGCGTCGTGACGAGGGCGGGATCGACCTCGCCAAGGAGCTCACCGGCGATCCGCCGGACGTCGTCGAGCGAGCGCGCGTCGAACAGGGCGAAGAGGTCGACGCCGAGGTAGACGTTCCTTGTCAGGACCGTCAGTCCGGGAGTCTGGGACGCTGACCGGGCTGATGCCCCGCCCGTAGCGACCGCACCTGCGCCCAGTCCGACGATGCCGCCCAGCACTGTGCGTCGGCTGACCGACCTGTCGTCTGCCGGTGGTACCATTACCGACAGGTTCGGTTCCCGTCACACCTGAAGGTACTGGCTGGATCGTCCGCCGTAGACTCGCCGCCGGCCCGGCCGGATTCGCGGATTTCGATGGTGTGTCAACTGTTAAGCCGACTCCGTGACACCTGTCCCCGATGGATCGGCGCAGCGTCCTGCGCTCGCTCACAGTTGCAGGTCTGGGTGGACTCGCCGGCTGTTTCGGACTCGGCGGTGACGGCGACGAGCCGATCGGCCGTCGCGTACAGAACCGCAAGGCGGCCGAGCCACGCGGCTATCGCGTGGACTTCCACGACCAGGCCGACACGCTCGGGCAGGTGGCTCGCTCGGGGACGACCGGCCGGTCGTTCGATACGGTCACCAACAGCCGGTCCGAGACCGAGTGGGACCGCATGAAGCGTAACGATATGGAGTACACCCGGCAGTTGATGGACGAGAACCGGACCAGCGTGACGAAGTTGCGCCCCTACGTCGAGCGCACGCTGGCGTCGGACGACCCGAAGACCGAGCCATGGCCCCACGCCATCGCCTGGGGCATCGGGAACGGTCTGAACGATCACTCCGGGGTTGCCAGCAGTTACGACGCGGCGCTGATCACCGTTCCGCTGGTCGATCACTTCGCGGACCTGCTGTTCGACCGCCGCGACCGGATCGAGACCTGGACCGTCGCCGCGGCCGAACCGCCCACGCTCGGCGAGTTCAGACATCTCGCCGCCGCGATGGCCTACGAGACCGACGACGGGTCGTGGACGGTCAGGTACCTGGAGCCGACGCTTGGCTGTCTCGGCGACGTGTGTAGCACCCCCGACTTTTTCGAGTCGTCGTTGCGCCCGCCCGACGAGAGCCTCTACGCCCGGCGGGGGGCGACCGACTTCGTGACCGGCCCGGAGTTCCGGAAAGCCCAGCGGCTGGCCGACCGCAGGTACATCCAGGAGGACGACGAAGCCAGCCGTGGCGACTGGAACCAGAAGGCCATCTCCGGGGCCGTCTGTTCGTCGATGACGAACCTCGTCGACACCGCCGGGAACGACATGGACATGGGCGAAGCGCCGCCGGCCGGCATCGAGACCGTCACGTCCCGCTCGTTCGGCCGGTCGCTGGAAGACGACTTCGACAGCTTCGACTACGACACCATGCGCCGGATGGAGTTCGTCGGCCGCGCGATCACCCTGACCTTCGAACAACGGCGGTGGTACCAGCCCCTCGGGCTCGACGGCACCCTCGACGACCCCGAACTCTACGTCCTCAACGAGGACGAGGTCCGGTACGCCTGGAACAACTACGACCAGTGGGACCACGTCCCCGAGGTCGTCGAGGCGGCGAGCGAGGCGGCCTGAGGGCTACGACCGGCCAAAACAGGCGGCCAGCGGTGCTGTGCGGTCGCTGTGCCGGAGCGGTTGGAGTTGCCGTGCGGGGCGGCGGCTGTGGCGGATGCCGTGCGGAAAGAAACGAGCGCAGCAGCCGCGAGCGCGCCACGCGCGCTCGCGGCAGTTTTTCCCCAAGTTTTTGCGCAGGGGGTCGCCAGCGGCGACTCCCTGACGGAAAAAGTGGGCGTTAAAAAGTGGGGGCCTACTTAGCGCGTCCGCGGCCGCCGTTGTTGCTCGGGCGGTTGTGTTCGGTGCCCTTGCCCTTCTTGTCGAGCCCACGGTTGGACTGCCCGGCGTTGGTCAGGCCGCGGTAGGCCCGGCCGCGCTGGGAGTCGTCACAGATCCAGTTGAGGTCGTCGTCGTTCTCGATGGCGGGGTGGTGCGGGTCGAGCAGGATCACTTCGAACCACTTCTGCCGGCCGTCCTGGCCGACGGAGTAGGAGTTGAGCACGCGCAGGTTGCGGTACTTGCGGGTGGCACGCTCCTCGGCGACGCGCTGGAGGTTCTTTCGGCGGGTGATCCGGGTCACACCCTGGCGCTTCGAGCGCCGGCCGGCGGTGAAGCGCTGCTTGCGTGCGCCGCCTTTGCGGATGCTGGCGCGCACGACGACCACGCCCTGCTTGGCCTTGTAGCCGAGCGAGCGAGCCTTGTCCAGTCGGGTCGGGCGCTCGATGCGTTCGAGTGCGCCCTGGTCGCGCCACTCCTGCTGGCGCTGCCACTGTAGGTCTGCGAGCTGTCCGTCGTCGGGGTCTTCCCACGCCTCTCGGATGTGGGAGTAGAAGCTCCGTGTCATGGGCTATCACCACGGGCGTCGAGTGGTTCAATTCCCCTCTGGGGAATCACATCCCGTCCTGTGGATCGGCGGGAACCGTGTCCCCGCGCGACGCGGCAGGTGCCCGCTGGTGCCCGTCGTCCAGCGAGTTACCCCGTTCTTCCCCACTGCCGGGGTTAAACACTTCGAACTCCGTCGACGGGGTTGCACGTGCCGGCAGTCCGTTCTTGCCCGCGCTGGGCCAACGTCCGGCGAATGGCTACCGACCGCACCGATCCGTCGCCGACCTCCTACCGGGAGATTCTCCGTATCGAGATTCAGGAGGGACTGAGCGAACTCAACCGGTCGTCGGTCGGGCTGGCGCTCTCGGGACTGTCGGCCGGCCTCGACATCGGCTTCGGCCCGTTCCTGATGGTCGCGCTGATCAGCACCGCCGAGGGGACGTTCTCGGCGGCGACGATCCACATTCTGACCGCCAACGCCTACGCCGTCGGGTTCATCATCGTCGTCCTCGGCCGCTCCGAACTGTTCACCGAACACACGACGCTGGCGGTGATCCCCGTCCTCCACGGCGAGGCGTCCCTCGCGGAACTGACCCGGCTCTGGGGGATCGTCTACGTCGCGAACATCGTCGGTGCGACGCTGTTCGCCGGCTTCGTCGTCCTCGTCGGTCCCGACCTCGGGGCCGTCGAGCCGTCCGCTTTCGGTGCGCTGGCCGAGAACCTCGTCGCCCGTCCGTCGGTGACGCTCGCGGGCGGCGTCCTCGCGGGCTGGCTCATGGGGCTGCTGACCTGGCTGGTCGCCGCCGGCCACAACACGATGAGTCAGATCGTCTTCGTCTGGCTCGTGGCGCTGACCATCGGCATGGGGTATCTGCCCCACTCCATCGCCGGCACCGTGGAGGTCCTCTTCGCCGTCTTCGCCGGGCAGGGGGCGACGCTCGCCGACTTCGGTGGCTTCCTGCTCTGGAGTACCGTCGGGAACGCCCTCGGCGGCTCGGTGTTCGTCGCCCTCCTCAAGTACGGCCACGGGATCAAGGGGGGCAAGGAACCCGAAGCCTACGACGACGAGGCCGACGTTGGCGAGTCCTGAGTCGGTCAGGCCTGCGGCGTCGGCGCGTCGGTCACGTTCGCCTCGCCGCGGTGGCGCCCCAGCCAGTCCTCGTAGGCCGACGGCGAGACGACGACCACCTCGGTCCGCATCGTCGAGTGGCCCGACCCGCACAGTTCGGCGCAGTACCCCCGGTAGGTCCCCCGTTCGGTCACGCGGGTCCGGACCCTCGTGTACTTGCCGGGGAAGGCGTCCTTCTTGATGCCCAACTGCGGGACGAAAAGCGAGTGGAGCACGTCGGCCGACGAGAGCCTGATCGACACCGGTCGCTCGGCCGGGAGCACGAGCAGGCTCCGGGTCGTCACGTTCGCTCCAGGGTACCGGAACTGCCAGTCGTACTGGTAGCTCAGGCCGCGAACCGTCGCGCGCTCGCCGTCGGCCGCGCTCTCGTTTGCCGGATCGCTGACGGCTCCGGGCGAGAAGTACGGTGTCGTGAGGACCACGTACGCGGAGACGCCGACGAACAGCAGGATGATGGCGGTCGCGAGCGTCCAGGTGATCTCCAGGTTCGGCGAGTCGATGGTCGGCCGGGGGTCGGGGTTGTCCCGAAAGCGGAGCACGGCGTAGATCAGGATGACCTCGACGAACACCGCGAGCGGGAGCGCCACGTACAGCAACTGGGTGTTGAGCTCCCGGATCAGGTTCCGGTTGACCGACTGCGCGGCCGCGGGCGTCGAACACACCACAGCGAGGCCGGCGAGTGCGAGGAGCGTGCCCGCGGCCGCTCGGCCGGGTCGGGACTCCATCGTCTCCACCCTCCACGTCGAGTCACAAAAGCGTCCCTCGACCTCTCGAAATCGGCAGAGGTCAGCCCGACGACGGGTCTGTAGCTTTTTGCCCGTGTCCGTGGACGGGTCGCCAATGCCAGCCCGCCCAGTCCCCACCTCTCCCCGCCACCGATGAACCGGGCCGTCGTGGAGTTCGGTGCGCTGTGTGCACTCGCCGTCCTCGTCGTCGGCTTCGTCGCCTACGCTCGCCGGTGCGGTAGCCCGCGCGCCGACGGCGGCTACCGGGAGCGCCCGCTGTTCCACCCGAGCGTTCTCCGCGAGGGACTGGTCCGCTGGACGACCACGACCGATCACAAGGACGTCGGCCTGCTCTACATCGCGTTCGGCACGGTGGCCGCGCTGTGGGGCGGCGTCGACGCCATGATGTTGCGGACGGAACTGCTCACGCCCGCGGCCGACGTGTGGTCGGAAGCCACCTACAACGCCCTCTTCACGACCCACGGCGTCACGATGCTGTTTTTCTTCGTCACGCCCGTCTTCTTCGGCATCGGGAACTACTTCGTCCCGCTGCTGATCGGGGCCGACGACATGGCCTTTCCCCGGATCAACGCCATCGGCTTCTGGCTGTTACCGCCCGCGCTCCTCATCGCGCGGGCCGGCCTCCCCTCACAGGTCGCCGCCCAGGTTCTGGGCGCGCTCACGTCGGGGCCGCTGGTCGACTTCTTCGCCGCGCTCGAGGAACCCGGGATCGGCTGGACGCTCTACCCGCCGCTGTCGACCACGACCGCCAGCCCGCAGATCGACCTGCTCCTGCTGGGCCTGCACCTCTCGGGCATCGCCACGACGCTGGGCGCGATCAACTTCATCGTCACCATCTTCCACGAGCGCGGCGAGGGCAACTCCTGGGCCACTCTCGACATCTTCTCCTGGAGCATGCTCACGACCAGCGGGATCGTCCTCTTCGCCTTCCCCCTGCTGGGCAGCGCCCTGCTCATGCTGCTGGCCGACCGCAACCTCGGAACGACATTCTACGCGATCACTGGCGGCGGACCGATCCTCTGGCAACACCTGTTCTGGTTCTTCGGCCACCCGGAGGTCTACATCCTCTTTCTCCCAGCGACGGGACTCATGAGTCAGATCCTGCCCAAGTTCGTCGGGCGGAAGCTGTTCGGCTTTCGCTTCATCGTCTACTCGACGCTGGCCATCGGCGTCCTGAGCTTCGGCGTCTGGGCCCACCACATGTTCGTGACGAGCATGAACCCCAGACTGAGCGCCTCGTTCATGGCCGTCTCGGTCGCCATCGCGGTCCCCTCGGCGATCAAGGTGTTCAACTGGATCACGACGATCTGGGACGGCCGCATTCGACTCGCCGCGCCGGGCCTGCTCTGTATCGGCTCCATCGGAACCTTCGTGATCGGCGGCGTCACCGGAGTCTTCCTGGCGGCCGTCCCCGTCGACGTGTTCTACCACGGCACCTACTACGTCGTGGGTCACTTCCACCTCATCACCGTCGGGATCATTCCGATGATGATGATCGCGGCTTCGTACTACTGGTACCCGCTCATCACCGGCCGGTGGTACGACCGGCGGCTCGCGCGGTTCCAGGTCGGCCTGCTGATCGTCGGGAGCGTCGTCACCTTCGGTATCCTGCTGGCGCTGGGGTTCCAGGCGCTCCCGCGCCGGTACGCCAACTACCCCGCGGAGTTCGCCCCGCTCCAGCAGGTCGCGACGGTCGGCGGCTACCTGATCGGTCTCTCGGCGATCCTGTGGCTCTACAACATGATCTGGTCGTACTGGAACGGCGACCGGATCGCGGACGCCGACGTGTGGGACCTCAAAGAGAGCGACCAGTTCACCCCCGAGTGGCAGTGGCTGGAGGACCGACTCGAACGCAAATACGACGTGGAACCGACCGAACCCGAGACAGTCAGAGCGTCCTACACGACCGATCCCGAACAGGGGAGTCCCCACGTCCTCACGGACCCCGAGCGGTTGGTCAGATCCGTGGTCGGGGACACGCTCTACGGGGCGCTCGGGGGACTCATCGGGACGCTCGCGATGTCCGGTGTCCTGTTCACCGGGTCGTTCATCGGCGTGTTCGACGTGTCGGCGTTCGCCGAACTCGGCGGCCTCGTCGGCCTGGGCGAGGACGCCCGCGCCGGCTACCTGCTGTTCATCCTCGGTGGGGTCACGACTTGGGCGATCCTCTTCCGGGCCATCGCGGAGTTCCTCCCCGGCCGCCTGCTCGTCGTGACCGGGCTCTCCTACGCGACGATCATGTCGACGGGGTTCACGGTGGCGTTCTACACCGGGCAGACGGGGCTCGAACTCGTCGGCTACCTCGTCTTCGCGCTGGTCGCCCACTGGCTCTACGGGCTCGGGCTGGCGGGGACGATCCGCTACGCCGAGTACCGCCGGACGGTGGGTGAGTGAGCGTGGCCCGCGAGTGGCTCCTGACCTACGGCGTCCCCTTCGTGGGCTCGGTCCTGCTCGCGGTCGGCATCGTCGGCGGTGTCATGGGTGGTTACGCGCTGGTCCAGCCCGCGGCCGGTCTCTGTGGCGAGCCGAAGATCACGGTGGCGAGCGCGGGGGATACCGAACGCCTGCGCGAGGGGTACGCGCCGGCCGGCGGTCCCGACCTCGACCGGCTTCGGATGGAGGACCTCTCGCCGGCCGAACGCCGCGCGGTCAGGGCCGGGATCGAGGACCCCGGCGGGGAGATTCCGGTCGAGGGCGACACACCCCACCTGGCGGCGTTCCGACGGGGCGTCCTCGTCGTCGCCGACGGGCAGGCCCACTACGTGACGCTGGCGACCGAGAACGACTGCACGCAGGTGAGTCCGCTCCTCCTGCCGCTGGGGCTGGCCGCCGGTCTGCTGGGGGTCGTCGGCGTCGTCACGCCGCCGCTCTACCGCCGGTATCTCGCCTTCGAGCGCCGTCAGCGCGGGGATTCCGAGAGGTAGTCACAGCGTCACGACCGCACCGACGTACAGTACGGTCACCAGCAGAATCCAGACGGCGTCGACGAAGTGCCAGTACAGCGAGGCGGTCGTCACCGACGTGTCCCGCTCGGGCCCGCACGCGCCCCCGAGTGCGCGGCCGAACACGACCGCCAGCGTCACCACGCCGAGGAAGACGTGGAAGCCGTGGAGCCCGGTCAGGCCGTAGAACGCGCTCCCGAACACGCCACTCTGCAGGCCGAACCCTTCCACGACGAGCAGTTCGTAGTACTCGTAGACCTGCCCGGCCAGGAAGACGACGCCCAGCGCGACCGTGACGCCGAGCAACGCGCGGAACCGACGCTGGTACCCGCCGTTCAGCGCGTGGTGTGCGTAGTGGAGCGTGACGCTGCTGGCCAGCAGGACGGCGGTGTTCACGAGGACGAGCGAGCCGAGCAGGGCCGGCAGTTCGGTCGGCGGCCACGCACCAGCCCGGACGAACAGATAGTAAACGAAGCCCGCGCCGAACGTCGCCACGTCCGTCCCGAGAAAGCAGATCGTCGCCAGCCGGTAGAGCCGCTGGCGGCGGCCGCTGACTGGTGCACCGAAAAAGCCCTCGACGACCCAGCCGGTCAGTCCGACACAGAGCCCGACCGTCCCGAGGAGTGCGACGGCGGCCGCGACCGCGGTCGGGACGACGCCCGCGGCCGTCGCCAGCACCGTGAGTCCGAGCCCGGCGTACAGCGCGCCCGCACCGACCGCCGCCACGAACGGCCAGCGGCTCCGGTGTTCGCCCTCGTGGTGTGTCCCGTGTGCTGTCTCGGTCATGCCCCGCCTTCCACGTCTCGCCTGAAAACCGTCGGGTCCGTCGCCGAGCTTGTAGATCTCCCGTAACATTTCTCGCCGCCCACGCCCGAATTTTGTATAGCGACATACGATTTATCGCGTGGTTGCACGGCAGCCGCTGCCGAGGTGGTGTCTCCGTCGATACAGGGCGTTACGGGTCGCCTACTGGGAGAAACGCGCCGATATCGGCGATCACTCGCGGTGCTCGTCGACGGTTTCGAAGCGGCTCTCGGCGACGGCGGCCGTGACGGCGTCGGTGACCACGTCGTCGACGTGTTTCGGGTACTTCCGGCGGACGTAGCCGACGATGTTCTCCACGTCGCGGGCGAGGAGTTCGCGGCTGTTCTCGTGGTCGGTCGGGACCGCCTGGGGCCAATCGAAGACGGTCACGCCCTCGCTCCCGACGAAGACGTTGTACTCGCTCATGTCGGCGTGGACGTAGCCCTCGTCGTACGCTGTCGCGAGCTCCGCGAGGATCAGGTCCAGGATCGGCACGACCTGTTCGGGTTCGAGTCGCGTCCGGGAGAGTTCGGTGGCGTCGATCTTCTCCATCACGATGGCGTGGCGGTTCTGATCGATCGGGCGCGGGACGCTCACGTCGGGATAGAGGGTTTCGAGGGCGTCGTACTCCCGTTCGGCCGCTTTGCGGGCGGTGTACTGCCAGGAGACGTGGTCGCGGTCCGACGTGTAGTCGCGCTCTTTCATCACTTCCCGGAAGTTCGTGTACCCCTCGCGGTGGTACTTCAGGGCCAGGGGCTTGTAGGAGCGGACCTCGTACACGTCGCTTTCCTTGCCAACGCCCAGCGGCGCGCCGAACTCCTCGACGCTGTCGCGTTCGATGAAGGTGTGCAAGGCGAGGGCGTCGTAGCCCTCGAAGGTGAGCTTGAACCCCTGGTACTGGATCGTCTTTCGCTCGATCAACCCCCGATCCTCACACCGGTCGAGCCGGTAGTCGACGTTCTCCGGCGAGAGTCGCGAGAACTCGGGCAACTTTCCCCGTGCCACCCACTCCGAGAACCGCATCCCCTGCTCGATTCCCGAGAGCAGGTGGAAATCCTCGGGTTCGAGCTCCCGCATCAGCGGCGCGACGTTTTCGACCATTAGCCGTCCGTAGCGGGCCGGTCGGTAAAAGCCCGACGCGTCCGCCCGCTGGCGGCCGTAAATTCCATTCCGCTATATCGAATTCCGGCTGTGCCCCTCGCGAGTCACAGGGGCATTCGAGAGGGCTCCGCTGTGCCGGTACCCGCCCGTGGAATCGCCACAGCCGGGGTCACGATACGGTCCTGCGGTCGGGCGACGATCCCTGCAGTCGAGAAAACAGTCAGCCAGGCCGCTGCTCCGCCGCGAGTGGGGGTTCAGTCGTCCGCCGAGATCGGTCGTCCGTTCTCGTCGGTCGGCGCGGGGCTCTCGCCCTCGTCGAAGGGGTACCACGACTGCTTGGCGTCGCCCAGGCACGGGTCCTCGTACCCCTCGACCTCTTCGGGTTCGGCGAGGTCGACGATGGTCTCGTGACCGGTGGCGTCGACCCACTCGCTGAAGGTCTGTCCCTCGGAGCGCAGCGTCGCGTAGGCCTCGACCAGGTTGGCGATCATGCCGGGAACCTCGTCGGCCGGGACGCGCTGGCGCACCCAGTCGATGAAGCTGGGTTCCTCGCCGATCCCACCGCCGACGCCCACGTCCATCGCCTCGACCATTTCGCCGTCCTTCCGGGCACGCATCCCCTGGAGGCCGATGTCGGCGGTCATGGCCTGTCCACAGTCGGCCGTACAGCCGGAGAAGTGCATCTTGATGCGGTCCACGTCGTCGGGGACGTCGACGTTGTCCCCGAGCCACCGCAACATGCGGGCCATCCGGGCTTTCGTCTCCGTGAGCGCGAGCGAGCAGAACTCCGTTCCCGTACAGGCCATCGCACCCTGAGTGAACGGGTTCGGCTTCGGCGAGTACGTGTCGAGGAACGGCTCGTCGAGCAGGCTCTCCAAGGCGTCGTCGGGCACGTCCATGACGAGCGGGTTCTGCCGGCGCGTCAGCCGGACTTCCCCGGAGCCGTACTCGTCGGCGAGGTCGGCCAGTTCGATGGTGGCCGCGGCCGGGAGCCGACCGACCGGCACCGAGAGCCCGACGTAGTTTCGACCGTCGGCCTGGTCGTAGACGCCCACGTGGTCGTGTGCGCCGAGTTCGGTGCTCTTCCCGGCGTTGTAGGTGTACTCGCCGCGGAAGTCCGTCCCGGCGGTCTCGAACTCGAAGTCCAGTCGGTCGGCCAGTTCCTCGCGGATCTCGTCGGTGCCGAGGTCGTCGACGAAAAAGCGGCCGCGGTTCTTCGAGCGGTTCGTCCGGTCACCCGCCTGGTGGTAGAACTCGACGAACGCCCGGACCGTCTCGACGGCGTGTGCGGGCCGGACGAACAGGTCGAGCGGGCGCGCCCGGCGTGGCTCCCGGCCGCCCAGTCCGCCGCCGACCCGGACGTTGAACCCCGTGGTCGGTTCGCCGTCGATAATCTTGCGGGCGGGTTCGAGTCCGATGTCGTTGATGGCGTCCTGTGCACACCCCTGCCGACAGCCCGAGACGGAGATGTTGAACTTCCGGGGCATGTTACAGAGGTCGTCGTCGTCCCGGATGGTTTCTTGAATCTCGTCGAGAATCGGGCGGGACTCGACGACTTCCTCGCCCTTCCCGGCGACCGGACAGCCGGAGATGTTGCGCATCGTGTCGCCGCCGGCCGACCGGGAGGAGACGCCGACCGACTCCAGCTTGTCCCAGATCTCGGGCACGTCTTCGAGTTTGATCCAGTGAAGCTGGACGGACTGGCGAGTCGTGAAGTCGACCCACCCGTTGCCGAATTCCGGATTGGCGACCGGCCCCTCGGCGTAGTCGCGGGCCACCTCACCGATGGCTCGCAGCTGTCCCGGCTCTAGGACGCCTCCGCAGTTGGTCAGGCGCATCATGAAGTACGACTCCTGTCCGTCACGCTGGTGGAACACACCCCAGAACTTGAACCGCGAGAACCACTCCTCGCGTTCGTCCTCGGGAATCGAGTCCCACCCCCGCTCCGCGAACTCGAGGAGCTTCTCGCGTACCTCGTCGCCGTACAGCTCGTCTTTGATTTCCTCTTTTCTGTTACCCATCGGTCGCCCTCACCGTGGTTCCACTTTGTTTAGTTATCGGGCCAAAGTTGGTCAGATCGTCACGCATTTCTCGATATATTCTCATACTACGAATTCAATAAGCCTATTCGTTAACGAATGGCCACTCTATCCGGATTGCGATGACAAACAGCCAGTCGGGCGTTCGAGCCCGGTTCGTTCGAGGCCGGATTCGGTATCTTCCAGCGGCGGGCCGGCCTGGCCGACATTCGTCCACCGTGTCGCGCGGTCGGTCAGACACGCCACAGTCTCCCCGTGGATGGACGGCTATACCGACAGAGGGAACGGCGACGGGTGTTGTCGACGACGCGAGAAAGAGTGAGACTCGGCGCTCGGCGCGTCCGTACGCGTCAGTCGTCGGCCGTGGCGGTGCTCTCGCTCTCGCTGATTCCCGTGAACCCGGCCGTGTTCGCGACCGTCGCGATCTCGGGTCTGAACACCCACGCGGACAGCACCACGATCGGGATCATGGTGAGCGCGGCGACGGAGTACCCCAGATGGAGGTTCGCCAGCCACGGCGCGGAGTAGAACAGCGGGTAGACGATACCGCCGACGGTCCCGACGCCGCCGACGACGCCCGCGACCGCCCCGGAACTGTTCGGGAACATCGCGGGCACCTGCGCGAAGATGGCGCCCTCGGCCCAGGCACACCCCGCCCCGACGAGGAAGCCGACGACGACCGCGTTCAGCAGGACGCCGGAGAGGCCAGCCAGCGTCATCACGAACATCATCACGACGATGAAACAGAGCCCGAGGAACGTCCACTGGCCCCGGTACTGGCCCTCGAAGAAGGGCAGGATGTTCTTCTCTTTCCGTGCCAGCACGTCGCTGATGTAGCCACCGAACGGACGGAGCAGTCCCGCCGCGATCGAGAACGTGGCGGCGAAGGTGCTCGCGATCACGAGGTTGTTCTGGTTGAACGCCTCGCGGTAGTACGTCGCGAGCCAGCCGTTCATCGAGAGCTCGAGGCCGAAGGACATGATGTAGGCGGCCGCGAGCACGACCGTCCCGTAGCGGGTGGCCGTGTAGATCCACCCTTTCAGGCTGGCGTTCTGTTTGGTCGCCTCGCGTTTCTCGTCGCTCTTTGCGGCCTCGCCGAGCGCGTAGTAGGCGATCGCGAGGAAGATCGAGACGATACCGGTGTAGAAGAAGGCCGCTCGCCAGTTCGTCGAGAACAGCGGTCCGCTCCACCCTTCACCGAACACGCGCGGGAGGATCAGCGCACCGCCGGCTGCCCCGGCGTTGCCGACCCCAGCGTAGATGCCTTCGGCCAGTCCGAGGTTCTCCTCCTCGAACCACTCGGCGACGTGCTGGATGCCGATGACGAACGTGATCCCGGCCGTCGCGACGATGAGCCGGGTCACGAAGAAGACCGAGTAGTCCTGCGCGAACGCGGAGGCTATCGAGAACACGCCGACGTACGCTAGGACGATGGCGAAGATGGCCGGCGCGCCGAACTTGTCCGAGAGCCAACCGGTCAGGATGCGACCGAACGGTGCCATCCAGATCGCCGAACTGGCGAGGATGCCGATTTCGGCCGTCGTGAGCCCGAACTCTTCGGCCATCCCACCCGTGAACGGCGCGAATGAAAACCAGATGAGAAAGGAAAAGTTGAATCCGATGGTCGCGAGCAGTAGCGTCCGGTACTTCGTCATCTTGATCAGTCCCATACTATCCCCTCCACGAACAGCGACGAACCACGCCCGCCCGACAAAACGGATTGCGTTTCGTGGACTTTGAATCTATTTTGTGCCATGTATGGCCACATTGCTACGGAATTCCATTAAGAACAGATGGTTATAGTCGTAACCATTTAGAAATCAGCAATTTTGATTCGTCTGGTCCACGACTGGACAATGTGGCCGTCTCTCGCCCGGTCTCGGCGTCGATTTTTTTCAATCTCGAAAAGTCGTCTCGACTGCCGTCCGTTCGTCAATCCGGAGCCGGGACACACCGCCACGTCCCGGTGAGGACGGGGCTCGACCCGGCAGTGCGTCGAAACCGACCCGGTGCCCGCGGTGCTCGAAACAAGAATAAATGTTCGTTCACGGCACTCTCTTATTTTCGCCAATCAAAAGACTTAGTGCGGAGATAATGCGACTATATTCTAACGCGGGCTGAAATTATGTACGAAAATCCACTCCCAACCGTCGCCTGTTCCGCCGTTCCGGGGTCGTGCGTCCACGAACCCGTCGAGACCGGGGGGCAACGCCGGTCGCCACTCAGCCGGGGTGCGGAACGACGATGACTCGATGGAAGCCCACGACGTGCATGCGGTGTGCCGTCGGCTGTGGACAGCTCCAGCGGGGTACGGACACGGGGTACGGTGTCGGTGACGTGCAGGGTGATCACCGACATCCGACGGCCGAGGGCCTCTCCTGTGAACGCGGGATCCGGGAGACGAAGGACCCGCGGGGGGAGTGGCTGACGGAGCCGCTCGTTCGGCGGGGCGACGAGCTCGTGCCCACGACGTGGGACATCGCGCTGGGGACGGTTTCGGCCGAACTGCTCAAAGCGACGGCCGACGACCCCGACAGCGTCGCCGTCCTCGGCAGTGGCCAACAGACCAACGAGGCCGCCTACGCCCTCGGGAAAGTCGCTCGCGGCGCTATCGGGACCCAGTACTTCGACGCCAACACGACGCTGTGCATGGCGTCGGCGGTGACGGCGTACTACCGGGCGTTCGGGAGCGACGCACCGCCGTGTACCTACGACGATATCCCCGAGGCCGAGACACACGTCGTCTGGGGTGCGAACCCGGCGGTCGCACACCCCGTGCTGTACCGCTGGATCCTCGACAGCGCGGCGGACGCGGGCAGTCGGCTCGTGGTGATCGATCCCGTCGAGAGCGAGACCTCCGCCGACGCCGACCGCCACGTCCAGCCCGAGCCGGGCACCGACCTCGTGCTCGCCCGTGCGGTGCTGGCACAGGTGATCGAGGACGGTGCCGTCGACCGCGAGTTCGTCGACGAGTACACCGAGGGCTTCGATCGGTTGGTCGAATCGCTGCCGGACGTCGACACGGCCGCGGAGACCGCCGGCGTCGCGCGCGCGACCGTCGAGGAACTGGCGGCGGCCTTCGACGCGCGGACGCTCCTGTACTGGGGCATGGGTATCAACCAGAGCACCCACGGGACCGACGCCGCACAGATGCTGCTCAATCTCTGTCTGACCACGGGGAACGTGGGACCCGGTACCGGCCCCTTCTCGCTGACCGGCCAGGCGAACTCGATGGGGACCCGCGTCTGCTCGTCGAAGGGGACCTGGCCCGGGCACCGGGACTTTACCGACGCGGACAACCGCGAACGCGTCGCCGAGGCGTGGGGCGTTCCGGTCGACACGCTCCCGTCCTCGACCGGCAAAGGGCCCGTCGGTATCGTCGACGAGATCAACAGGGGCCACGTCGACGTCTGCTGGACGGTCGCGACCAACCCCGTCGCCGGAATGCCCAACGCCACCAACGTCGAGCGGGCGCTCGACGACGTCTTCCTCGTCGTGCAGGACGCGTTCCGGTCGGAAACCGTCGAGTGTGCGGACGTCGTCCTCCCGGCGGCGACCTGGGGGGAGACCGAGGGGACGGTGATGAACATGGAACGTCGCATCTCACGAGTCACCGCCGTGAGCGACGTCGTCGACACCGTCCGGCAGGATCTCGACATCATCGCGGCGATCGGGAACCGCCTCGTCCCGGGGCTGTTCGACGACCCGCCGCTGGACCCGGAGGGAGTCTTCGACGAGATCCGCGACCTGACGGCCGGGACGCCGGCCGACGTCTCGGGTGTCACGTACGACCGCCTCGAAGCCGAGCGCGCGGTTCGCTGGCCCGCACCCGACGAGACGACCGAGGGCGGGTACCGGTACCACGACGACGGGTCGTGGTCGTTCCCGACCGACTCCGGGCTCGCACACTTCCTGCCGGCCAGCTACCGCGGCGTCCCCGAACCGACCGATCCCACCTATCCGTTGCTCCTGATCACTGGCCGGCGCGCCGGGGCGTACAACACGGGGGTCCGGAACGACGACGACACGGTGCCGAACGCCCGCATCCATCCGGAGACGGCCGGCCAGTACATCGACGTGGTGGACCGGGGACAGACCGTCGTCGAATCCCGCCGGGGGTCGGTCACCGTCACGCTCACGCCCGACGACAGCATCCCGACCGGCGCTATCTGGCTGGACATCCACAACCCCGTCGTGAACGAACTGACGCTCCCGGCGGTCGACCCCGACTCCAACGAACCAAACTTCAAGCAGTGTGCGGTCCGACTGTCGCTTCCGGACCAGTCCTCGCCCGTAACTCGTGACGGAGTCGTCCGCTCCGACACCATCGGCGACGACTGACCTGCAGCGGGGCACAACCGCTTTCCAGCCCCGGGGCCAAGGGCGGCTATGACCGACCTCGCCGACCGGGAGTGGCGGTTGATCCGCGAGGAGGCCCGAGACGGGCCGATGAACATGGCTCTCGACGAGATCGCGGCCGAGACCGCCGCTCGGGGCGGCCCGCGCACGCTCAGAGTCTACCAGTGGAAACCCAGCACGCTCTCGCTGGGGTACAACCAGGACGCCGATACTGTGGACTGGGACTACTGCGATCGCGAGGGGATCACCGTCACCCGTCGGCCGACCGGCGGCGGGGGGATCTACCACGACACCCACGGCGACGTCTCCTACTCGATCGTCGCGCCGGCCGCGGAACTCCCGGGGGATCTGATGGATTGTTACGAGCTCCTCTGTACGCCGATCATGGACGCGTTCGCGGACGTGGGTGTACCGGTGACGTTCGCCGACGAAAAACGACCCGCCGTCTACCAGCCGGCGTGTTACCTCCGAAAACTCCACCCGGCTCACGACGTGGTGTCGGCGACCGACGGGCGCAAACTCAGCGGCAACGCCCAGTACCGACGGCGAGACAGCGTCATCCAGCACGGGTCGCTGACCTACGCCGGACGAGCGGATCGGCACCTCGCGGTCTTTTCGGGCCACGACGTGCCCGTCGACGAATTCGAGGAGCGAGTCGGGGCCATCGAGGACTACACCGACCGTTCCCGAACCGAGGCCGTGGAATCGCTGACGGATGCGCTCGCGGCGTGGGCCGACGCCGACGACGGCGAGTGGACCGAGGCCGAACTCGCGAGTGCGCGCGACCGTGCAGAGAAGAAGTACGCCGCCGACTCGTGGACGCGTGACCGCGAGGATCCGACCTAGCTCATCCCGAAGCTCTGGGGTTCGTCCTGTAACTCCTCGACGATCGCGTCGTGGATCTCCCCGACCGGCGGGGTGTCACGGGTCGGGTCGAGCCAGTGGTTCGAGAGCCACTTGTACCGGATCCGACGGTCGGTATCGACGAGAAAGCAGGACCGGCGGGCGCGACTGGTGAGCTTGAACGCCCGGTAGCGGACGCCGAAGGCCTCGGCGATGTCGAGGTCCGGGTCGGCAAAGAGCGGGAACCCGAGGTCGAGATAGTCGATGAATCGCTTGTGGAGGGCGGCCCCGGATTTGCTGACGCCGACGACCTGTACCTGATCGCCAGTGGCGAACCAGTCGAAATCGCGGAACTCACACCACTCGTCGATGCAGTCCGGACTGAAATCGGCCGTGTAGAAGTTGACCAGGACCGGCTTGTCCCCGAGCAGGTCCGACAGTGTCGTCGTCCGCTCGGTCCCGTCTGGATCGACCAACTGGCCCGAAAAATCCGAAACGCGCTCGCCGACGGTGAGTCCCGTCGAATCTGTCATTCACGCCAGTACGGTCGACGTCGATAATATCCTTCGCCCGGTTTCGAGACGTGTAGTACCGGTCGTAGGATAGGGGGCCGTGAACTGGAAGCGACCACATCAGTCACTCGCGACTCTCGCCCGCAGACGAAATATACTGTGATTGTTATCATTCTCCGTTCCAATATTATCGAATGATAATCTACTCCATACGCTTTTGAGTGTACCTTCTACAATTTAGGATAATGATATTGGAATTGCCGGTCTACAATCAAACCGCGAGGAAGACGGGACTGCACCGTGATGTTACCACGGGGGCGACTGACCCATGAGCGGTGAACAACCGTCGGGGGAAGACGAGCAGTCCGCAAACGTGGACGGGTCCCAGACGGACAGTGACGAGTCGGCGGCCACCTCCGAGACCACGGTCGATCGGCGAACGGCACTCAAGGCCGGCGCGCTGACGGCTGTGGCTGGTCTTGGGGCTAGCGGATTCCTACTCAGCGGTGACGACTCCGGCGGTGACGTCCAGTACGGCTACGGTGGAACTCCCGTGGAAACGACGCAGACGACCGTCAGACAGACGCGGACGTCACGGAGTGCGCCGACTGGTCCGACACCGACGGCGACGCCGAGGACGAGGACCGACGAGGAGACCACGGCTGCGACACGTCGCACCACGACGACCTCACAGACCACCACGACCGAGCAGACGGAAACGTCCTCCACGACCGACACTCCCGCGACGACGACCGAACCCACCGAGACCGAGACGGAAAGCAGCGGTGGGTTTGTCGGTGGCGGCGGTGGTGGCGGCGGCGGTGGTGGCGGCGGTAACTCCGGAGGCGGTGGAAATTCGGGCGGTGGATCGACCACGACCACGCCAACTACGACGACCACGGATACTGCGACCACGACGACCGACGGAACGACGACGGTTACGACCACGACGGAATTGAGTACGGACGAGTACGGCGTCCAAGGATACGGCGAATACGGTTACGGTGGCGTCGCGCCCAACTGATCGAGTCGGTCGATCAGCTATTCTGGTGTAGCCGAGACGTCGATGGGCGAGTCGCTCGTCCCGATAGAGTTGTCGAAATAGCCAATACTATCGACACAACAATCTCTCGTGTGAACGTCGCGTTCGTCTCGAATGTCGTCTATCCCTTCGTCAAGGGTGGGGCAGAAAAGCGAATCTACGAGATTGGCCGTCGGCTCGCCACCGATGGCCACGAGATAACGGTGTACGGCCGCCACTTCTGGGACGGACCGGCGACGATGGAGTACGAGGGCATGACACTCCGGGCGGTCGCGCCGAGCGCGGACCTCTACGAAGGTGAACGCCGTTCGATCACGGAAGCGATCGATTTCTCCGTCCGTCTCCTCCCGGAACTGCAGCCGGCACTCTCCGAGCGCGAACACGACCTCGTCGTCGCGTCGGTGTTCCCGTACTTTCCCGTGCTCTCGTCGAAACTCGCCGGCCTGGGGAAGGGGGTACCGCTGGTGACGACCTGGCACGAAGTCTGGCGGTCGTACTGGTCCGAGTACCTCGGACGCCTGGCTCCGTTCGGCCGGGGCGTCGAGTTCGCGACTGCCCGTACGCCACAGCATCCGATCGCGATCTCGGAAGTGACCGCGTCGCGACTCGCGGAGCTCGGCCCACCTCGCGAGGAAATCGAGATCGTCCCCAACGGGATCGACGTCGATCGGATTAGATCCGCTCCAGTGCCGGACGACGGGTACGACGTTCTGTTTGCCGGTCGGTTGATCGAGCACAAGAACGTGGACGTGTTGCTCGACGCGTTCGACGCGGTCGGACCGGATCACGACGCGACGCTCGGTATTGTTGGAGACGGGCCGGAGTCTGACGCACTCCGGACTCACGCCCGGTCGCTGGACTGCTCGGACCGAATCGACTTTCTCGGCTTTCTCGACGACTACGACGATGTCCTCGGACAGATGCTGGCAGCGGACGTGTTCGTCTCTCCATCGACGCGGGAAGGGTTCGGTATCACGTTCGTCGAGGCGATGGCGGCCGACTGTACCGTCATCGCGGCCGAGCACCCGGATTCGGCCGCGACCGACGTGATCGGCGACGGTGGATTCCTCGTCTCGCCGACGGTCGACTCGGTCGCGGACGCCCTCGACGACGCACTGGGTGGTGAGCGACCGCCCGCCGACCCCGTCGACCGAGCGCTGCGATTCGATTGGGATCAGGTCACGACACGGGCTCTGGAGGCGTACGAACGCGCCGCGTTCGGCGGGTGGTGACCCCCCTTTCGGTCGGCGACGAAAGCACGAACTTTTAGATGCCACTCCTATAACGTAAGTTACAGACCCTCCGAGAGCAACCACCCGCCACCACACATGGATCGCCGACCGTATCGCGCCCGCGGCCGTTCCCAGTCGTCCCAGCAGCCAGCCGAACGTGTCGAGGTAACCGATGGGTGAGGACGAACACCCCGACGATCCGGTCGATCCCCACGGCCCGGGAGACGAGGACGAATCCGAGGCTTCATCGGACGACCAAACCGACGTTCCTGACCCTGCGGAGCGAGCCGGTCCCGATCCGATCTCTGTCGACGACGAGACGGGTAGCGAAGCGATGGATACCGACGACACCGACTCGGGCGATGAGGACGGCGAGGCGGTACTCGGTGGTCGAATCTCGGCGGCACAGCGGCAACGGGCGGAGCGAGCACTGACCTGGATCCTAGCTATCGCCCTCGCGCTCTCGCTGGCCGGCGTCGTCTACGTCGCGCTCGTCCCGCCCCAGTCCGGGAGCACCTTCTCCGAGTTCTACCTGCTCGGTCCGGACGGCAACGCGAGCGAGTACCCGACGACCCTCGCTCCCAATCAGACCGGGACCGTCGTCGTCGGGATCTCGAATCACGAACGGAAGTCCGTCGAGTACCGGATGCGCGTGAGCTTGAACGGGACGCAGACGGCCGAACGGACCGTTAGCGTCGCCGACGGCGACACGCGGGAGTTCCGGGTGAATCTGACAGCGCCGGCCGACCCCGGACGGTATCGGGTGCGGTTCCTGCTGTACAACGAGACGAGTGCAGATCCCTCCCTCCGCACTCGCCTGTGGATCCAGGTCCGAAACGAGAGCGTGGTTGGCAACGAGACGACACCCGGCAACGCGACTGCGCCGAACGGGTCGACAGACAACGCTACGACGCCGACCGACCGGTCCGACACCTCGCCGACACCTTCGACACTGACACCGGACGGCACGACGGGGACGGTGACGCCGGGGGACTCCTCTGGAACGCAGACAGCGGGTCCGAGTCAGGCCCCGACAGCGACGCGGACTGCCACGTCGACGCCACCGCCGGTTGACACGTCGACGCCGGACGGTTCCGCCAGTGTGACGACCGCTTCCAGCGGGTAGCTCGGTCTCGTGTCGTCGAGCGGAAGGTACCCCCGGTGACTCAGTCGTCGATCGCAGCCCGGTAGACGGCTTCCGTCTCTTTCGCAGATTGCTCCCAGGTGAACGTCTGGGCGCGCTCGCGGGCTTCCGTCGCCAGCGTCCGGCGTGCCGGTTCGTCGTCGAGGAGCCGCTCGATTTCGGTCACGTGCGTATCGAGATCCGTCGGATCACAGAGCACTGCCGCGTCGCCGGCGACTTCGGGGACGGAGTAGACGTCCGACGTGACGATGGCGGTGCCGGCGGCCATGGCCTCCAGAACTGGGAGGCCGAACCCCTCGTGCCGCGTCGGGAAGTAGAACACGTCGGCGGCGTGATAGAGGTCGACGAGGTCCGACTCGGGGACGAACCCCGGCGTTTCGACGTTCGTTGCGGTCGCCGGGATGCGCTCGTTCCAGCCACCGCCGGCGACGACCATCCGAGCGTCGAGGCGCTGGGCTACTTCGATCACGGCCTCGGGGTTCTTTCGCGGTGCCGCAAGGCTGACGTGGAGCACGAAGGGGTCGTCCGATTCGGTGTAGGGGCTCCGGTAGGTGTCGTCGACACCGTGGTGGACGACCGGGATCGGCGTCGCGTCGACGTGGCGTTCGAGGCGACTCCGGACGCTCTCGGAGATAGCGATGAGTGCATCGGCGCGCTCGAACAGCCACCGCTGGAGATAGTGATTGAGTTGGTACAACCGCGGGCGGACGGTGAGCGACGGATCGCCGGAGAAGTACAGGTCGTCCGTCGAGATGACCAGCGGCGTCTCCGAGCGGATGATCCGGATGAGTTTCGGGAACTCGAACTGGCGAATCGTCTCGCCCGTCAGGAAGTTGACCTCGAACAGGTGGACCACGTCGGCGTCGCGCCAGTCGTCGACGGCGATCACGTCCCGCTCGCCGAGGGCCGGTGCCAGTTCGCCCATGTACATGTGTTCGGATCCCCCAGCAGCGGTGAGGGTGAAAAAGTGGACGCGGATCGGATCGGTCACCGCCGGGCCACCTCCTCGTAGATGTCGTTGAAACGGGTTGCAATTCCACGCCAGGAGTACTCCGCAGCGCGGTCACGTGCTGCGTCGGCCATCGCTTCGCTGTCCGATGCCGACAACAGTTCGTCGATCCCGTCGACCAGACCCGACGGGTCGTTCGGTCGGACGACGTACCCCTGTTTCCCCTCGTCGACCAACCGTGATATACCGCCCACGTCGGTCGCGACGACGGGCGTACCGGCGGCCATCGCTTCGGTGACGGTCATCCCGAACCCTTCCTCTCGGGAGGGCAGGACGAACGCGTCGGCGGCGGCGTACAGTGCCGGGAGGTCCTCGCCGGGGACGAATCCGGGGAGCGACACGGCCTCGGCGACGCCGTTCTCCCGTGCAAGCTCTCGGATATCCGTAGTGTACTCCCCGTCGAGGTCGTCCTCGCCGGCGACGATCACTCGGAGGTCGTCGTAGCCCGCCTCGATCAACTGACTCGCCGCCCGGATGAGATCGTCGACGCCCTTTCGGGGCATGACGGTCCCGACGAACAACAGGGTCGGGCCGTCGCCGATACCGTAGCTGTCGCGGATGGCCCGCGTTCGTGCGTCGTCGACGTCGCCGAACCGCTCGACGTCGACGCCGTTGGGGACGACCGACAGCCGGTCGCGAGACACGCCGCGATCAGCGAACACGTCGGCGATGTCGGGATTGAGGACCGTCGTGTGTGCGACCCTGTTCGCCAGGTAGGTGTCGGGCGAGACGAAATCGAGCACGGCTGGAGCGCCCAGCCCGCCGTCTTCCCCCTCGACCTCGCCACCGTCGGCGGCCGGGGCGGCCTGGCCCTGCTGGTCGTCGGCCAGTGCGTTCATCCGCAACTCGCCGAGGTGGGCCGTGTAGACAGTCTTCTCGCGCAAAGAGGGGGCGACGGTCACCAGCACGTTCGCCGCGAACGGGAGGTGGACGTGCACGATGTCCGGATCGAGTTCGCGGACGCGCGAGAGTGCGACGCGGGCGAAGTTGGTCCGGTCACAGACGAGTCTGCCGAGTTTCATCGGTGACTCGACGGCTTCGTAGGGGACACGCTCCCAGGGTTCGTCGGCTCCGGTCCGGAGGTCGAACCGCTCGAACACGACGCCGTCGTGTTCGGCGCGTGCGTCGAGACCGCGCCACTTTCGCTCCAGTACTGTCACGTCGTGATTTCGTGCCGTCTCACGGGCGACGTTCCAGATGACGTTCGGCACCGAGCCACGGCCGTCGTAGACCTTCTCGTGGCCGTCGTAGACGTGGACGACGTTCATGCGTTCCCCCCGCCGGAAGCGCCTGTCCGTCGGTCACGCAGGCCCCAGTAGACGGTCACGAACGCGAGGAAACTCACCACGCCCGCCCCCTTGATGAAGCCGTAGGTGTTGTGTCCCGGTCGCGGGGCAGTCGTTCGCAGTGTGACGATCGGTCCCTCCCACCAGACCCCGAGCGGTCCCGCACCGAAGACGGTCCGGACGGGATACTGGAGTCCGATACCGGTCTCCACGAACGGGAACAACAGCGGGACCGGACCCCCGTCGACGAAGTCGAGGACGAGGTGGCTGGCGATCAACGCGACGACGACTGGACTGATCGCCAGTCGACCGCGGTACCAGTACTCGGCTCCCAGCACGGCGAGTGAGATCGGGACGATCGTCACGAGCGAGTGGGTGAGTCCGGGTACTCCGAGGAACTTGTCGAAGTCACCGAGCAGGCCGAAGCCCCCGAGTGCGACCGCGGCCGGCGACTCGAACACTTCGGGCCACCAGACGGCCGCGACCGTGATCGGCAGGAACAGATGGGTCAGAAAGTCCATACTGGTCCCCCCGGCGTCTCGACCCCTTCCTGCATGTCCACGATTACTCGTCGTTCAGGTAGCCGAGTGACTTCAGACGGTCTTTGACCTCGTCCTCGTCGACCTCCTCGAAGTCGTCGTCCTCGGTCTCCTGTTCGACCCGATAGAGCACTTCCTCCATCACGAACGATACGTACTCTTCGGGCGAGTCGAACTCGGTCCGAGGCAACCGATCCTCCACCCGTTCGACGATCCGGGCGGGGAGGTCGAGTTGCTGGGTCTGCTCCTGACTCATTGCTCTGAGTTCTCGTCGGAAATGAACTTTCAGCGCATATAATGATTTCTTTCCCGACAGTCTTTCCGAACCGAGTGCCGAGACTAACGGGTGCGAATCGCCGCCATCACTCCGTTCGACCGGACTGTACTGTCTGGTCGCTCTCACGGATTGCCGCATACTTGATGACCGGTTGTCGGACGGTCTGTCATTGTCGTTCCTGTGGTAATTATCAGTCGGATCATAACTTACTTTAGCAACTATTGTGTTATAATTGAATGACGAGGGTGACAACGGTGGGCCGATATCCGAAAGCGGTTAGAGCAGCTAGTATCAAATGTATCGACTGTAACGCGCCGGTAGTCGAAACCATCGAGCAGGCATACGTCTGTGCCGAATGCGGGGAATCGCCGATCCGTGCGCGTGTCGGGACCGACGGCGGCGAGGCTTCGGAGTAATGGCGACGGACTCGGACAGCGGGATCGACGGGTCCGGTCCCGCATCTGGGGTGGGCGAGTCTGTCAGTGGGTCACTCGACAACGGAACCCGTGTGGACCACTCCGGTGACGAGCTGTTGGTCCAGCGCGACAGCGACCAGGAGCCGAGCCTGACGATCGTCATGCCGACCCTCAACGAGGAAGAGGGGATCACGGAGTGTATGGAACGGGCGAAGACGGCCATCGCCGAACTCGGCGTGGTCGCGGAGATCATCGTCAGCGACAGTTCGACCGATCGCACGCCGGAGATCGCCCGCGACCTGGGTGCGATCGTGGTCGAACCGGACGAGGGCGGCTACGGCAACGCGTACAAGTACGCGTTCGAGCGCGCCCGCGGCGAGTACGTCGCCATCGGCGACGCCGACACGACCTACGACTTCGAGGAGTTGCCCAAACTGGTCAAGCTCGCGAACCAGGACGACGTCGACATCGCCATGGGGAGCCGCCTCGACGGCGAGATCAAGTCCGGCGCGATGCCGCCGCTCCACCAGTACGTCGGCAACCCGCTCCTGACGGCGTTCCTGAACACGTTCTACGACGCCGGTGTCAGCGACGCACACAGCGGTCTCCGCGTGCTGGACGCCGACGCGCTGGATCGGCTGGATCTGGAGACGACCGGCATGGAGTTCGCCAGCGAGATGATCATGGACGCGGCCGCTAAGGACATGACCATCGCCGAGGAGCCGATCACCTACCACGAGCGCGAGGGCGAGGCGACCCTCGACAGCTTCCAGGACGGGTGGCGCCACGTCAAGTTCATGCTCGTGAACGCGCCGGGCTACCTGTTCTCGCTGCCGGCCGCGTCGCTCACAGTGTTGGGACTCTCGATCATGAGCCTGTCGCTGTTCGGCGCCCAACTCGGGAGCGTGAACTTCGGCACCCAGACGATGATCGGCGGGAGCCTGATCACGATCGTCGGCTATCAGGTGGGTAGTCTGGCGATGTTCAGCTCGATTGCGACGAACCCGATCCGCGAGCCGGCCGATCCGATCACCCACTGGATCCGAAACCGGTTCAAACTCGAACACGGGGCCTCGCTAGGGGTCGTGCTGTTCGCCGTGGGTACGCTCGGATTGAGCTACGCTGCTGTCGCCTGGAGCATAGACGGGTACGCGTTCGTCCCGTCAGCCTCGGTGAACCTGCTGGCCTCGACCGTGACGCTGCTCGGGGTCCAGACCGTCTTCTGTTCCTTCTTCCTGAGCATGCTCGCGACCGCCGAGGGACGCTAACATCCCGATTCGACGGCCGCGTTCGTTCTCACGGCAACCCGTTTCCTGAGCGCCAGTTCGACCTGTCGGTTTTGACTTACGGTTCGCGCAGCCGATGGCGCACGAACCGGGCGGTGTCTGACAGACCGACCATCCCATCGAGGACCCACAGCACTGCTGCGAAGACGACGATCGCGAGGAAGATGGTCGCTTTCGGCACCGGTAGCGTCGGGCGAGCGAGGCCGATCGGCCGTTTGACGACGACCGGCCAGAACAGGAAGGCCGTGTCGACGTAGGGCAGCCCCCCGAACACCTCGCCGAACATATCGACGAGGAGGTGCGAGAGATAGCCGACTGCAAACGCACCACTCAGGTCGGTCCTGTCGACGCGACGTGCGAGCACGAACCCGGCGGTGAGGATCACCGCCGTGGTGAACAGTGAGTGGGCGAAGGTGCGACCGTATCCCAGCACACCGACCAAGGTCAAGGGCTTGTCTATCAGGTCCGGCCCGAGGCTCCCGACGAGAGCCGCGACGACTGTCGCCACCGTGAGCCGACGCCCGCGAACGCGTTGGAGGATTGAATAGAGAAGGTAGCCGGTCGCCAGGTGTTTGACCAGTGCCCAGGCCACGTTCTCGAACGTATAGGTGAAGAGGATGGCTCCGCTCGCCGACTGGGACAGCACCCACGACAGCTGATCGAGCGGTGGCATCTCGACTAAGATTACTCTGCCACGGATACAAAAACGACCTGTGTCCCGAGAATCTCGCCCCCGGAACCGCGGAACAGATTCACTCGCGGACGACGACGAACACGACGAGCAGACCGAGCGCGACGACGCCGTAGGCCGCCACGCTCAGGTCTGCGAGCCCGGGCCCTGCTGGGTCAGCAGATGTTGCAACCAACGACCGGTCATCACTTGATGCCGCTGGCGTTAGTTCGCTCGGGTCGGCAGGTATTAAAGACTCGGGAGCTGTTGCTGTGGGCTCACTTATGTTCGCCGCTACGGTTCTGTTTGCTTGGTGACCACCGGTCCCATTCTCCAGTGTGTCTGCACCCTGACTTGGTTTCGTAATCGTCGCTGTATCCGAGACAGCCGAGCCGTCCTGTCGGTACACGATGTCCGATTGTCGGACGTTGGTCGGCTTGGCTTCCGATATGTTGTAGTACGGGACTGCAACTAGAGTCTTCGACCCGTTCCACTCCTTTCTTACAGGAACCCTTATGTCATCATGCCTGCCAGGTGTGAGTTTTCCGCTTATCCCGACGACGGCACCGGACGAACTGCCGTTTCTGAGTGCGAGGTAACCACCGTGTGAGAGTCTTACTGAAGAGATGCTGATAGCGTCGGTTTGGATCTGTTGTTTGTCAAACGAAACTGACGCACGCAGGGCATCGCCGACAATGCCGACGGTGTCCTCATTTGGGATGTCCGTCATGTTAAGCCGAAACGTTATATTCTGGCTCACATCATTAAAATCGAACGTCGATTCAAATGTCTGCTCAGGGGTGACTTCGGCAGTTGTCCGCTTCAGAAACGGATCAGCCCCCTTACTTTTTGCCTGAATCTCGAGCTCAGTCCCGGGAGCTACGGAGGTACTCCCTTTGATTGACTGATCAAACTCACTCTGAACGGTGATCATGTTGCTTTTGTACTGGAAGTCAACAACTCTTTTAACTGCCTCAAATGTCGTCTCAGATGTCTTATCAGCTTCAACCAGTGATCCGCTTTTTAATAGCGTCAGTTCTGCGCTGAACTGGTCACCCGCCACCAAGGTATTTTTATTTTTGGCCTGTCCGTCATGGAAAATCAGTTTATTAGTCCGCCCTAGCAGATACACTACCTCGTTTTTTTCGTCACTGAACAATTCAAGTCTGTCTCTGCGAATCGTCTCGCGGAGGTCCAAAATCTTGGCTGTCTGGTTGTTTTTTGGATTTTGCTGTCTAATTGTGAGTGAAAATGCTGACGCGTTGTGTGCGAGCAGTTGCTGAAGTGGATCGTCTCCTGTTGACAAAACACCTGAGAGTCCGCTCTTATAAATACCTATGACGAGTACATCTCCCACTGCAATAGCTTCGCGATCATACTCATCCATGACTGCACTCCTGACATCTGATGCGGTGTAATATTCGTCAAACTCTTGTTGAGGAGCGGTCTGAGTCCAAACTCTCGTGTTGGACAATGGTTTGATTTCGAGGGAAGATTTATCAGTTTGCTTTCCATCAACGCTTATTCTCAGCGTGTAGGTTCCCGGATCAACCGAATTGAGGAGTGGAGTCGACTGGTTCAACTGCCCTGACAGAATCTTATCGTCGGAACTGACCGTCGAAGCGGCACTGACAGCAGTTCCTCTGATTCCCGCTTCGTACTGATTCCCGTAGCGGCCCAGCGTGAACGTGTTCAGTCTGAGCCTAATAATATCATCCTCTCTACCATTCCGAATCGTGAACGACCCGCTGTAGCCGCCACTGTTGGAAGCGATGTGTACTTTCATTCGAGTCGACACCCTTGTTCGGATCGGAATCTTGGCCACGCCACCGCGAGTGACCTTGATTTTCCCGCCCACGAAAGTTGGCGACGCACTAGTGACTGACTCTGGCGAACTATTGTTTGGCGATATTACGCGTACCGTTGCTGTTGCCGCCTCCCTAGTACCCTTGACTGTAAACTCAAACTCGTAAGTCCCCGCCTGGATACTTGAGAAGTCGACATTGATACTCGGCGTTTTCTCAATTACCCGGAACTCTACCCTGCCGCCCTCGTTTATAAAAGCATCTTTCTGTTCAGCAAGCAGTTCCCGGATCGTTTCGGCGTCCAATCCATCTGCCGTAACAGTGACGTTATGCCTGCCCTCGCTCCGGCTAAGCTCCAACACCGTTGTGTTCTGTGCGGCGACTCCGGGACTGAATGTTGCCTTCAGTGGTGCCGGTCCGTCAGGTGTTGGGCTGGATGTTGGTTCGTCAGGTGTTGGGCTGGATGTTGGTTCGTCAGGTGTTGGGCTGGATGTTGGTTCGTCAGGTGTTGGGCTGGATGTTGGTTCGTCAGGTGTTGGGCTGGATGTTGGTTCGTCAGGTGTTGGGCTGGATGTTGGTTCGTCAGGTGTTGCGGTGGCGGTCACCTCGTCGTTGGCTGCCGTCGTCGATCCGACGGTTCCTGCCGTCCCTGCGACGGTGGCTATCACTAAGAGTGCCAGCAAACAGAGCCCGCGTAGTTTGTCACTTCTGACCCCCATTGCCGTGTCTCGGCACCGAACTTGCGTCCCCACCCAAGCCGTGCCAGATTCGTGTTTACTGTAATTCGTGTAACTCCTTAGTATATTCGGTCCGTGTATACTCCGACATCCCTGACGCGATCACAAGTCGAATTTGGGGCTCCAGGTGGATTCCGACACGTATGTGGCGACAGGTTCTCTCCGGATCAGTACGTCAACCGCTTTCGTAGCAGTTCACCGTCCAGTTGAACCCCGGCTAACCGGTCGGCGATCAACTCCCCTGCACCCCCGTAGTCGTAGGGATTCTCGCAGTCGGCTACCCGGTCTCGAACCTTCTCGTCGGTGAGACAGCGCTCGATAGCCGTCTCGATGGCGTCGGCGTCGTGTTCGACCGAGAGCGTGTTGGCTGCCCGTTCTCGGCCCGCCTGTCGCGGGCCTACGTCGACGACAGGGAGTTTAAACAGGGGTGCTTCGATGATCCCGCTGGAGGAGTTGCCGACCATCGCGTCTGCGATATTCATGCAACCCAGAAAGTCCGCTCGCGGCATCGAGCGAAACGTGCGGAACCCGTCGGTCGCGTCGTGGGACTCGATGGCCCCGACGATTCGCTGTCCGCCAGCGTCCGAGTTAGGGTAGACGAGGACGATCTGTGCATCCACCGCGTCGAGTGCGTCCAGCGTCGCGCGCATCTGTTGGCCGGCCGCCCCGGGTTCGGTCGTGATCGGATGCTGGACGGCGAGCACTACCGGTTCGTCGGGTTCGAGGTCGTACCGATCCATGATCGTATCCGGGTCGGTATAACGTTCCTCGCGGATCGCGTCGAGTCCGGGCGCGCCGACGGTCGTGATCCGCCAGGGTTCCTCGCCGAGCTTTTCGATTCGCTCGGCGCTTCGCTCCGAGACCGGGAAGTGGAGGTGAGCGAACTTCGTCAGCGCGTGGCGAATGCTGTCGTCGATGATCGCTCCCCGCATGGCGTCGCCGCCGTGAATATGGGCGACAGGGATATTCATGTGTGCGGCGGCGACGCCGCCGGCGAAAGCTTCGTCGCGATCTCCGAGGACGAGGACTACATCGGGATCGAGATCGTCGAGCGCGCCCGCGATCCCCGTAAGGCCGACGCCGAGCGACTGGGCCATCGCGGTCCCGGAGTCCCCGGACAACTGCATGTGGACGCGCCGATCCACGTCGAACCCGTCGGCCGTGATCTCCTCGACGGTGTACCCGTGTTCCGGCGAGAGGTGCATCCCCGTGGCGATCAGCGAAAGCGAGAGGTCCTCGCGATCCCGGATCGCTTCCATGGCTGGCTTGAGGAGGCCGTACTCTGCGCGCGTGCCCGTGACGACGGTGATGGTACGAGCCGTCATCTCAAACCTCGCTCGCGTATTCACGCAGGAGCGCGAAGGCTTCGGCAGCCTCGAACCCTGCTTCTGTCCCGCGTGTCCTCGCTCGTGCGCGGACGGCCCGCTCGGAGCGTGGATGCGGGTAAGGCCGCCGTTCCATATCGTAGGCGTCGAAGGCCCCGACTTTCGTGTCGAGGTGGTCGGTCACGTCGACGTACACCGTCGGCGCGAACCGGTCGCCGGCGGCCCACTCGGTGCCGGAGGGAGTCTCGTAGGCGAGGATGCGCTCGACGCCGGCGCCCGGTCTGACCGCCACCATCGTCGACTCGGCGACGGCGACGTGATCCTGGTTGACATCGTCTTGTGTGTGCGTGTAAACCACGTCAGGCCCGATCGACTCGACGCAGTCCTCGATCACGGCGTTGACCTCGACGTGTGGCGTCGAATCGAGGCGCATGTCCGGCAGTTCGCCGAAGTGGAGCGTCTCGACCCCGAGCCGCTCGCCGCACTCTTCGGCGGCGTCGACTTTCTCCTCGACGAGTTCGAGATCGTCGTACTGGGCCGTCACACCCTCGGTGACTATCAGGACGTGGACCTCGTGGCCGGCCGCGGCGTGCTTGGCGAGGGTTCCGCCCGCACCGAGGACTTCGTCGTCGGGGTGTGCTGCGACGCACAGGACAGTCCGGCCGGTCATTCGAGATCGGCCTCCGTGATTGGATCGTCTCGGTCGAGCGCTGTCGTGGTTCGCCGTCCGAGTACGTCGTCGACTTCGCTCGGCTGAATGCCGGCCTCGGGACGTTTGACGGCCAGATCCTCCCGGGTCAGTACCCTTCCAGCGTCTATCGACCGTGCAGCGTGGAGGCTTTTGCGTATGGGGAAGACGTTCTCTCTCTCGCTCTCTGTGGGTCGTTTCTCGGGGTTCCCGCGAGCGAGTGCGGCCTGTCGCGCCAGCGTGACTGCACGGTCGAACTCGTCGGGTTCGAGCGAGGCGTGATGATCTGGGCCGGGCAGTGATCGATCGAGCGTGAGGTGCTTCTCGACGATTAGTGCTCCCGCCGCCGTCGCGAACGCGGGCATCCCGACCAGCGTCGTGTGGTCGGAGTAGCCAACCGGTACATCGAACGCATCGGCCATCTGCTCCATCGCCCGAAGGTTGACTTCGTCTACGTCTGCGGGGTATGCAGTGGTGCAGTGGAGCAACGCCACGTCCGCGTCCGGATCCGCTTCTCGAACCACGTCGAGTGCAGCCCGAATCTCGTCTATCCGTCCCATGCCCGTGCTGACGATCATCGGTCGCCCCAATTCGGCGACGTGGCGGAGGAGTGGGTGGTTGGTCAACTCACCAGAACCGAGTTTGATCGCCGGCACGGACAGCGAATCGAGCAAGTCGGCACTCTCCGGGTCGAAGGGCGTCGACAGGAAGGTGATTCCCTGCTCGCGGCAGTATTCTTGGAGTTCGAGGTGATCTTCGCGAGTGAGTTCGTACCGTTCGAGCAGATCGGACTGGGATTCTACGTCTGTGGTGTCGTCCTGGTACGCCGCTGTCGGTGCCGATTGGGCGACGAGTCGGTCGGCCGTGAACGTCTGGAACTTCACTGCATCTGCACCGCTATCGGCCGCCGCGTCGATCAACTTCCTCGCGCGGGCGATGTCCCCGTTGTGGTTGACTCCCCCCTCCGCGATGAGGTATACGGAGCCGGCGTCGATCGACCCCGGTCCGATGGTGAAGCTCGTCTCTGATGCCCCCATTCTCTTTGTTTACCTGCAACGTGCCAGCACAGTAGTCGTTTCGTTGTCGAAAAAAGCCGTGACCGGTCTTTCCCTCGCTACGTCACGATCGCTCCGACAACTGAGCGGCTCGTAGCCGGATCCTCTCAGACAGCTTATTTATGTTGGGGGATATAATATTCAGAAGTGTGATCCTGCGTCCTCTCTCTGCTGATTCGCCGTCTGCGTCGATCGTCATTCCGACACTCCCGTCTCGGGACCATAGCTCGGTCGTCGAGTCGCTTCGGAGGCAAACCGTCGAGAACTTCGAGGTCATCCTGGTGAATTCGGACGAGTTGGACGTGTGTGAAGCACGTAATGCGGGGATTGTAGAGGCCGACTCTGACATCATTCTGTTTACCGATGACGATTGTTACGCACCGGCAACCTGGGTCGAGACTGCACTCTCCAGATTCGAAAACGACGATATCGTCCTCCTGGAGGGGACCGTCGACGTTCATTCGCCGGGCCCACGTCATTACATCGGAGCGAATCTGGGGGTCGATCGTGATGCAGCCAGACGGATCGGTGGATTCGACTCCCGGTTCGCCGGGTGGCGAGACGACACCGAATTCGGGTATCGGATGGAATCGGCGCTCGGATTGGACGCCATCCAGTACGACCCTGACTGGGAGATGCTCCATCCGGGCGAGTTCGGTTCACGACGGAAACTCCTGAACGAGATGCGATTCAAACTCCTCTATCCGCGGCGAATGCACGATCTCATCACGACGCCTGACGAACCGCTGAGAGAACTGTACGTTTCGACACGGCGGGAGTGGTATCGGATCTGTGGACGTCTGTACGAAACCCTCCTGTACTCGAGACCTGAACCCTTGTAACACACTCAAGATGCGGCCGGCTCAATCTAAGGCTGACTGCAAAAACGGTTGCATTCCTGTTTCGTATGTTTCGTCGATCGTCTTCCGGATAGCTGTCAACATCGGCCACCCGTTCGATCGTTGATTTTGAATCATCGATATGGTTTCTTCAACTGCTTCCGGTCGTGCGTTCCCCTTCAGTGAACTATATTCTGCGAGCACGTTGGTGAGTCCAACCTTGTTGGCCAGTGCGTGTGCCATGTGAATCGGAGTTGAATCCGCGAACCGGCGAGGAAGTCCCCTGTATGCAGTCGAGTACTCCGATTCGAAGGCCCGTATGCCTCCTCCACCGAACGTTTCAGTCAGTCCTCGTCCACGGGAATCTTCCTCGAGTAGTATCGATGGCCGCCTGTATCGAAGGTGGGCAAGATGGCCGTGATATCGGTACCCGACGTGGAGATCTGTCCTCTTGTACAGCGATAGATTGTCGGTCTCGTGGCTCGCATAGTGGATTTCCCATCCTGCTTTCTTTGCGGCAGCACATATCTCTCGATCTCGCTCCAACGGCGCGGCGTGCAGAGAAACGATCCGTCTTGCGTCGGGAAACTCGTTGGTGAGTTCGCGCAGAAGGCTCTTTGCCTGCTCGACGTACTGCCACGAATGGGGAGTGGTAAACACTACCTGTTCGACACTCTGTGGGCGGTGAAATTCGTCTCCTAACCGCTCGAGGGCATACCATGCCGGATCGCCCGTGAGGACGGTATCGTACCCGTTTTGCTCGAGTACCTCACCGACCCACGCATCACGGACGGGGATCGTCTCGTCGGGGCACGCCGGGACGACACGGTCGATAAACGACCGTGTCTCCGAACCGAACACCTGTCTCCGGAGTTCGACCCGGTCTCCCGGAAAAAACGAATAGCAAGAGGCGATCGGGATAATCGGGGGCTCTACTGTTGTGAGATCTTCGGCGATCCGATACTGAGACGGTCTTATCTGGCGTTGCTCTATCTCGAAACCGAACAGCAGAATTGCATCGGCTTCGTTTATATCGTCGAGCCTCGATGTGAAGTCTTCCCGTTTGAAATAAACCTCGAACTCACGGAGGCCGTGAATGTCTTCGATCAACTCTATCGTGACCTCCACAAGTAACTGATCGCCAACGTTGCCGCTCGCATGCCGGGGACAGGGAGAGAGGCCGACCAACATGTTCCCTTTCTATCTGGTGGAAAAAGTGCAACCGTCAAATAGGTTCGCTACCCACGCTCGGATCCGATGCATATGGTGACGTCTCTACCACGAATACCAGGGTCTCCCCTATTTCCCGTCCGACAGCGTGATATCCAAATCGAGGTCGTGTGCTGTCTGGATGTCTCTGACTGCTTCGACGAAATTCCGGTGTGGATTGGGAGCGAAGAACGCCGCAGAATCGACTCGTGGCTGCTGTCGTTCGGTAAGTGTGGTAGCCAGTTCTTCCGGGCTGCTGACTAGCTGCGCGTATCCTGTCGTAACAAGGTCTTCGAGCTCTTCGACACCGGGGAGGTCGTACAGATACGTCGTGAGTCCAAACCCGAGCCCCTCGTATACCGCCGTCGAATAGACGCCGACCTGGGCGTACGCGTCGGCGAAGAGTTCGTATAGGTCCGGGCCCGATTTGCCGACGACTCGGAGGTCGGACTCTCTCAACCAAGGGTAGTCCGCTTGCCACCGACCATACTCGCCCGGATGGAGCTTGTAGACGATATTTGAGTCGTCGATGGATGGGTGGCGGCTCAGTTCCAGTGCCGCTTTCGAGAGTTTCTCGCCGACGTTTCCCTGTGAGATAAACACGACATCGTCCCCAGTAGTCGTATTCGAGAATCGTTCCCGTTGCCGGTCGAAGTGACCGTACCCGATTGCCCGAATCTTGTCGTCTTGGATCGGCAAATCGACCCTGTCGTTCCAGTACTCTCCGAAAGAAAAGAAATAATCTGGAAACGTCTCTTTCGTCCTGAAGCCGGGAAACCCATACTCGTACTGCGCAAGGATACCGTGCTGGAGTTCGACGACCGGGATGTCGAGTTCGTTACACACTTCGACGAACGTCTCTTTCTGGAAGCTGACGACGACGAAGACCATCGCCGGATCGATCCGTTCGAGGAGTTTTCGATACGACGACCGTGTCGATGCCCGGAGTGCGAGACGAAACGATGCACGTTCGGAAATGTCGACCGACACGTCGAATTCCTCGTTGAACCGCTCACTGAGGGCTTCGAGTGCTGTCCGTTGAGGTTTCGGAATGTCACCACTCGCGATCCCGAGTGAACGCTTGATCGTGCTCATATATTCGATTCGGTCGAGATATCGGAATCTTTCGGTTTGGACGGGACGCAGGTGTCCGTTCAAATGAGGCTCTTCGAGGTGGAGATAGTCGAAATCGAGTCGCTCGTACAGTGGATCACAGAACAGGTCCCAGTAGTGACCCTCTTCGAGTTGTTTGCGTCGCTCGAACCCCCAGAACAGGAAGTCGTGTGAGTCAGCGCGGTAGGGATTACGATAGACGGCGTTTCTCGCGAGCAGATATCCACCCTTCAGCAAATTCGAAATAGATTTTTCGACTTTCTGGACCTCCTGACCCCACTCGCCAGTCTGTTGGAGTATCTCGCGAAAGACCGGTAACCGAACTCGCTCCCAGACTGGAACGCCATCCACCGTTATCGAGAATGGGTCCAGCTCCGATTCGATCCGGAGAAAGCGATCGTACAACTCCGAGTAGCCCATTCTGTTTGCCGATATCTTGTAGGTCCCTTTCTAATAAATTCATAGATACTATCGAATTCGTTCAATAGCGGCGCCTACCACCTTACCTGGACTCGCTACGTCTTGGCGAACAGTCGTATTTCTACACGGAAAACAGAGAGTGGCAGATTCAAGAAATTTATGCCACGTGCTAATGTACGGGTTTCTGATGGACGAAACGGGTCGGGAGTGGACATCACGCCGTCGGCTTCTCCAACTCGGCGGTGTGGGGATGGCAGCGATCGGAGGCTGTCTCGCACGATTCGGTGGGTTCAATGACGGCGACTATCGTTTCGAGACCTCGGATATCTTCGTCTCCGGCGAGGACGGATACACGCGATATCGGATCCCAGCACTGCAGGTGACGGAGCGCGGGACGCTCCTTGCATTCTGTGAAGGACGACGCGGCGAAGGAAATGATCGCTCACCGACCGACCTGCTACTCAAACGGTCAGAGGACGGTGGAGCGACCTGGACCGATCAGCTGGTGGTGTACTCCGAAGGAGACAAGACAATCAGCAACCCTACACCGGTCGTCGACCAGTCATCGGGAAGGATCTATCTTCCGCTGTGCCGTGAGTACCGCGACGTGCTGATGACTCGGAGTGCCGACGACGGTAGGACGTGGGATGAGCCACGAGAAATCACGTCTTCGGTAAAACGAGATGGTTGGAAGTACTACGCCACCGGCCCAGGTGTAGGCATCCAACTACGGAGAGAGCCATACAGTGGCCGGCTCGTTATACCAGCGACCCACTGGAACCACTTCTGGGAAGGCGAGATCCCCGACGACAACGTCATGTACGACCACATTATCTACAGCGACGACGGCGGGACGACGTGGGAACTCGGCGGAACAGTTGGGGAACACGTCGATGAGCCCCAAGCTGTCGAATTGACCGACGGCCGGATCATGATGAATATGCGATCGACACCTGGCTCCGATGTGGCGGCCTCGCCGGACGGGAATTATAGGGCGGTGGCGACGAGCGCGGACGGTGGGGGTTCCTGGTCAGATATCAGCTACGACGAGACGCTCGTAACACCGACCTGCCAGGGTAGTTTCGTCAGGTATTCCTGGCCCGACGAGGGCAGAAGCCGAATCCTGTTCGCAAACCCTGGACACGAAGACAGTCGTGTCGACTTGACGATTCGACTCAGTTACGACGCGGGTGAATCCTGGGAATACTCAAAAGTTCTCTATGGGAGTCGAGCCGCATATTCTTCCCTCGCAGTCCTCCCTGACGGATCCGTCGGCTGTCTGTTCGAGCGGGGCACGGCGTTCAGTTCCACCTACGAGCATCTGACGTTCTGCCGGTTCACCATCGAGTGGTTGACTGACGGGGCTGATACGCCACGGGCGAATTGATCCTCATTTCAGGTACCCGAGTCGCGTGAGTTTCTGACCCACTTCCTCGTCAATCTCTTTCGTCTTGAGGTTCGCCGGATCCGGTTCGTGTGTTCGTTCGTCGATCGCCGTCGTCTCTGCCCACGGGACTTCTCGAAGACACCTCAGTGGCATGTGCATCGGATGACCATATATGCCCCACTCGCCGAGCGCGTTCCCGTGGTCCGACGTGATCACCGCTCGCTCTGCGTCGTAGTTTTTCAGAAGGACCGCAACGTCGTCGAGAACCCGGTGGAGATTCTCCCTGTACGCTCGCCACGCACCGTCTCTATCGATCTCCCCGAGACGTAGTCGTTCCCACACGTCATCCGGGTTGTTGTCCCACGCTCGGTAGTCCGAGTCGCCGTTATCAGCAAAACCTGAGATATCCCAGCCACGACCATCGCTCAGTTCCAGTGCGTCGAGAAAGGGCCAGTGGGGCTGCATGTAGTGGACGATGACTCGCTCCGTCTTCTGGTCCTCCGAGCGCCCATGATCGATTGCGCGATCGGTGAGTGGCCGTGGTAGCAGCGTCCCGTGCTCGCTGTCCCACTGATGCCGCCAGACTTCGTCGAGTGCGGCTAATCGACCCTCGTCGACCGCTTCTGAAGAGAATGGATTCCCACAGACATATCTGGTTTGGCTCTGTTCGCCTGCGAAGTCCTCGACGAACGTTTTGCTCATCCACTCACGCGTCATCGAGTCTACGGACCACCGAGAACCGACAGCTGGTTCTATCGGTCTCCTATCGATGGCCTCCCGAAACAGGTCGAGCCGACACGCGTCGATCACGATCAGGAGATCCCACTCTTCTTCGAATATGTTCCGTCCGTCACGACCGAACCGAGATAGTTGATGGAGTCCCTTGCGATAGGCTGCCTTCGCAAAATCCCGAACTATCGCAGCATTCATCTATCATTGCTTAGAACTTATCGATACAAAGGTATTACGTGGTCGTGAATCTGTCAGCCGTAGGAAAAACGCGATCTGTTTCGAAGCGTGAACGACGATGTGAACCGCCGCTCGCAGTGTGATCAATCAAACGCCGAACATTTTTTATGAGAGAGAAAGTAGTATCGTGGAATAAAAAGCCTTCGTTTCGGCGAACAGTATCTCTTTCTATCGTCTTTGTCATCGTCTCGGGACCGTTTCAGTGGCTGCTATCGTTCACGCCGTTCGTCGGTGGCGACCCGAGTGGCGCAGTACTCGTGATTGGTAGTTTACTCTGGGGGCCTGCGGCGGTTCTCGGTGTAATGGTGGGAGCAGTAGTTACGGATCTCGTAATCGGGGCCCTATCGATCGAAACGCTTTGTCGAGTCCCCGCTCTCGGATTGGCGTCGATTACGGCGTACACGGTCTGGGGTCGGACTCGTCCCGAAACGAAACGTGGCGATTCAACGATCCGTAGCATCGTTCGTAACTTCGCCGCCTATGCGGCCGTCGCAGTCGTTTCGCTGTCTCTCTTTGCTGCGGTACTGGGCTGGGCCCTGGAGTTGCTCTCGCTGTCCGCGTTTTCGATCGCCGCACCGACGCAGTTAGCGACCGTCCTCCCGCTTGCAGTCGTTGCATTCCCACTCTGGGCCTATCTGGAGCAACGAGTCGCTGGCAGGGATACGGTCATCGAACGGATTGCTCACCGCTCCGAACACGAATGGGGACGATACCGGTGGGGACTGTTCGTCGTGACACCCGTCGCCTGGGTCGTCGTTGGGACAGTGGTCAGCTTCGTGTTTCGTGCGACCGGACTCGTCCCGGCCGAGCGAATCGGGCGTCGGCTCACACCACTGGCCACGGTGGTTCTGGAGTTGGCCGGTCCACGTGGAACACGGATCCAACTACTCGGTGGTGGAGTCGCACTGTTGATATTCCTGTGGGTGTTCTGGGGGAAAAACGAGGCAGCCGTGTGCCAAGATGAATAAAAATCGGACACTGTGCGGGGATACGAGTCGCGTCAAGAGAGTGGTTGAATCAATAGCTTGGATTCACTCTCTGCTGACTAACTGTGCGGTGTCTTTGCGACAATGTGGAAGTTCCCGGGTTTCCGCCGACTAAGCTCACCGACTTCATACCCGTGTTGTTCGAATATATTGTACACCTCTTCGGGATCGATCCCACGTTCAACTCCTTGAAGTCCGGGCTCATGTATCTCTACGATCCACAGGGGGCCGGAGCGGAGCAACTCAGGACTACGTTGTAGTACCTCCACCTCCCATCCTTCGACATCTAACAAGACAACATCCGGGCAGGAAAACTCGTCAAGTGAAATCTCTGTTCCGACGGTTCCCTGTACAACTTCGACGTTCTCGTACTGGTTCCGGTGAGCTGATTCCCTAATTTGCACCGCCCGTTGCTTTTCGGCTTCAAAAGCAACCACATTATCGACCACTGGCGCAAGCGCAAGTGAATGGTATCCCCATCCACCTCCAACCTCCCAAAATTCCATACTGGGATCGACATATGTGACGAGTTTTTTGATTACTTCGGGCTCATACTGGCCCCGTATCTGTGCCCGATCGGTCGGTCCTTTCCCCTCCAACCAGATTATAAACGGAGGACTGGTCGTGTTCTCTATTTCGACATTGTAATATCCGCTGGGCCAAGGCGACCCTGCCACGTATCTATCGAGCATCCACTCATATGTACGGAAAGCCGCCGATTCCATTGGTGTATTTTTGAGTAATTTCTTCCCTGCCTCCCTGACGATATTCAATTGTTCCACCCATTAGGTAGAATTTCCCATTTCATATTAGTATTTACCCCGATACGAAAACGATTGACTGGTCGCTGGTCCATATTGCAGTGAAACAGTGATCCGATGAACCACATAACTTGTAACTTCCCTCTTGCCTACGCTAACAGAGTGACGCGGAAATTATTAGTTTATTAGTTTGCATGTGTACTTGTGGAACTCACACGGCGGGACGCGCTGCTCGCTTTGAGTGCGATGGGGATTGCGGCCGGGGGTGTCGCCCAACAACTGGGCGATCGCGGTACCGTCTCGGCGGAAGTCACCGACGGAACGGTTGCAGTTGCAGAGGTGGTTTTCCCGTCCAGCGTCTCCGGAAATCGGGAGTTCGTCGAGACGTACCTCGACGGCCGGACCGAAGGTGACGGGTATTCCCTCGAGGAGATTGCATCGCTGCTAGACACGATCGACAGGGAAGCCAAGCGTTCGACTGGGCGCTCGTTCACCGATCTGACGCCCTCGAAACGCGACGACGTGCTCAGGGAGATCGGCGCAGCGAAAGCCTATCCCGACCCGGACGGAACCGTCCCCCAGCGAATCCGGTACTATCTCGTCAACGACCTCCTGTACGCGCTGTACAGTTCACCCACCGGTGGGGAACTCGTCGGCAACGAGAATCCCGTCGGCCATCCGGGTGGACGCGAGGCGTATCAAGAGGGGCCGGACGATGAGTGACGCGGCGAATGTCGTCGACCGGACGCCGTCCGAACGCGTCGACGTCTGTATCGTCGGTGCCGGGCCCGCTGGGGCGCTAATGGCCGACAAACTTGCGGCAGGCGGACACGACGTGGTCGTACTCGAAGCCGGCAAGCGCTTCGACTTCGAGAGTCGGCTACGTCGCATGAAACGTTCGATTCGACCGGCGTACGACGACCTCGATGTCTGGGACATGGGCGGTCCTCGTGACGACTTCAACTCCTCCGGTGAGATCTTCTACCCGCTGAATCACAAGCGGGTGAAGGGTATCGGTGGGTCGACCCTGCATTGGGGTGGGCGGGTCGCCCGCTTGCCGGAGAAAGACTTCGAGATGCAGTCTCGCTACGGCCTCGCCAGCGACTGGCCGATCAACTACGACGACCTCCAGCCGTACTACGCCAGGGCGGAGCGGGAGTTGGGCGTCGCCGGAGTCGACGACAATCCGTTCGCGCCACCTCGGGAGCAACCTTTCCCGATGGAGGCGTTTCCCCGGAGCTACTCCGATTCGCTGTTCGAACAGGCCTGCGAGAAACTGGATATCACGACACACTCGGTTCCGCAGGCTCGAAACAGCGAACCCTACCAGGACAGGAGCGCGTGTGTCGGCTACGGGACCTGTCAGCCAGTGTGCCCGTCCGGTGCGAAATACAGTGCCGATGTCCATGTTCGGAAGGCGGAAAGCGAGGGGGCACGCGTCATCGATCAGGCAGCGGTCCAGCGACTCGAACACGACGACTCGGGTGAGACCGTTACGGCCGCTGTCTACAGGACGCCTGACGGGGAGACCCATCGGCAAACCGCCCGTCAGTTCGTGCTCGCAGCTGGTGGCATCGAAATTCCGCGGCTCCTGCTGCTCTCGGAGTCTCCGAGTCACCCGGACGGACTCGCGAACTCAAGTGGGACAGTCGGGAAGTTCTTCATGGAATCGCCGTACATCCATCTCATCGGACAACTTGACCGCCGGACGCGTCAGAATCTGATTGGTCTCGGGACGATGGAGTCCCACCAGTTCTACACCCCCGAAGAGGCCGAACCCGGAAGTTTCAAGATCGAATTCGGCCTCGGCGCTGGACCGACACCCGCACAGCTCGCACTGGAACAGCGAACTCCGCTCGAAGGCATGCTGGATACGATGCGTAATCCGACATCCGTTGGACAGTGGTCAGAAAACGCACGGAACCTCGGCGGGATCGAGTGGGGTGACGATCTGCTGGCGAATATTCGAGAGCAGTACGGGAACTACTTCTCGATCTCTGCCGAAATCGAGGTGTTACCACGGGTCGAAAATCGCGTCACACTCGATCGGTCGACGACAGACGCATACGGGAAGCCCATCCCGGACGTTTCGTGGAACCGCGACCCCCACGCCGAACGAACGATCGAACGTGCCTTCGAGGTCCTGGAGTCGATCGTGGACAATCTCGATGCCGACGTCAGGGAGAAACACCGATCGGTCCTCTGGAACGGCGTCGGCCACCACTCCGGGACGACGCGGATGGGGACCGATCCAGGGAACAGTGTCGTCGACCCGCAACTCCGGACACACGATTTGACAAACCTGTATCTCGTCTCGAGCAGTGTGTTCGTGACCAGCGGTGCGATGCAACCGACGCTTACCATCGCCGCACTGGCGTTGCGCGCAGCCGACCATCTCGCCTCGAAACTCTAAGATAATCGACTGTAATAAGTGAGTCCCACATAAAGAGCGAAACGAACTCGATGGGTACCGATGGGACGGGAGCACGAGTCGCGATTCTGTTCAAAAACGAGTTACATCCGGTCCACGCCGGGTTCGCGGATGCCATCGGAGCGGATCGCGTGCAGTTACCGGTCACTGACCACGACCTGCTGACCGGTTCCGTCGTCGAAGACGTGCTGGGCGTCGCACGACGGATTCCATCGATGTCCACAGAGTACGACGTGTACCTCAGCGAAGACGTGGCGGGACTGTACGCTGCCTCGTATCTCACGGCGCGGACGGACGGATTGAACATCCATCTGGCGGCGGACCATCGGACGTTCGGACTCGACGGGTACGATATCGGGCCGTGGAGCCCGCATTCGGTGGCGAAATGGATCGACCGCACCGTCGACATTACGATCATTCATAGGTTGCTTCGACACAGTGTGGACGGTGCCATCGCCGTCTCGGGTCTCGTCGCTCAGAACGTCTCGCGTATCGCACCCGACGTTCCGGTTCGTGTCGTCCATCCGTACGTCAAACCGGACCTCTTCGATCGACTCGGGGAGATGGAGCCCTCCTTGGACGGCAAGGACGCGGTGTTCGTCGGCAAGAACCGAACTCACAAAGGGGTGGATCTGCTCTGCCGTGCGTGGCCGAGGATCCGTGCGGAACATCCCGACGCGACGCTGGAACTCGTCGGGAGTGAACACGTCGAACGCAACGTGCCGGGCGTCACCGTTACCGGCTACGTGGACGACATCGGTGAGGCCTATCGGGACGCGTCGCTGTACGTCCACCCGGCTCGGTTCGAAGCGTTCGGCGTCGCGGTTCTCGAGGCGATGCGTGCGGGTGTTCCGGCGATCGGGACGACTAACTGCGGTGTGACGCCGCACCTGTCCGCGGTCGATTCCTCACTTCGGTGTGAACCGTCTCCCGACGCGATCGCCGAATCGGTCGCCGAGTACTTCGATCGAGATCTCGACGAACGTCGTTCCATCTCCGAAGTGGCCCGTGAGACGACGACCAAGTTCGACTGTCAGCGAAGCAAACGTACTTTCGAAGAACAGTTCACTCGTCTGCTCGCCGAAATCGATGGTCTGTGAGAGCGCGCGTGCAGAACCACTCACCGGATATCGTCAGTGGAGGCTTCCGAAGCGGCTCTTGGCTCCCGTTAGCAAACGTTACTCACGTCGAAGAGTATATGTTACTCTCATATGAAAGTATGTAGTAAGGAAGTAGTCGGTTTCCAGAACTCGGAACGTGACCTCTGGATGACTACGATACCGCGCAGTACACAGGGATGAACATGGGTTCGATACGGAACTGGCTCGGGGGGACCGTCACCGAGGTTAGAGAGCACGGGGTCGGCGGACTGGATTCACTCTGGCGACAACCGTACTACAAGTTCCTCCACCAGGTCGACCGGGTTCGCGACCCAGGCGTCTCTATCTACGACCTCGACTGGGATCTGTTGATCGTTCTCGACGCGTGTCGGTACGATCTGTTCTGTGAAGTCGCGGACGACTACGATTTCGTGCCCAGTACGGATAGTATTCGCTCGCTCGATTCGATGACGCCGGCCTGGATGGAACGGACGTTCGTCGAAGAACGATATCGCGATATGGCCGAAACGTACTATCTCTGTGGCAACCCGTTCTCTCAAAAGAAGCTCGATGCAGAGGACTTCGAGGAACTCGACGAGATCTGGAAGTACGCCTGGAACGACGAGCACGATACGGTGACACCCGATACACTCACTGACAGATGTATCAATATCGGGCGCGAGCAAGACACCGATCGCTTGTTGGTCCATTACATGCAGCCACACTGGCCGTTCGTTCCCGCTATGAATCTCACGAACCAGGGCGGGATGGAACTCGACGAGTTCGGGACATACAACAAAGACGAGGTCTGGGAACGATTACGTCGTGGTGAGGTTTCGGCGGAAGACGTCTGGGAAGGATACCGGGACAACCTGACGTACGCGCTGGACAGCGTCGAGGTACTGTTGGAGAACATCGACGCAGAGAAGGTGATAATCACGTCCGACCACGGCAACGCCTTCGGCGAATACGGGGTGTACGGCCATCCGATGCACATGCCGTTGTCGAGTCTTCGGTCCGTTCCGTACGTGGAGACGACGGCGACGGACGAAGGGACTCGAGAGCCCGAAAAAATGCAGGTTTCTCGACGATCGAGTGATGTCGAGGGGCAATTGAGAGCTCTGGGGTACCAATGATGACAGATCGGAGTGAGGGTCGATCGAACACTCAGTCAGGACAGCAACATCCACTGATTCCAACCGTGCCTGTAGCCGTCGAACTGCCTTGGTCAATTTAGATGAGGGCTATACAATGAGTGATGATGTTGCGTGGGTTTTCCCGGCCTTTGGCCACTCGGTAAACGACGAAGGTGGCGATTTTGGTCACCCGTCCCACCGTGGGTTCCAGCGAGCAATCGAGGCCGAACCGGTGTTGTTTCCCGATGCCGACTTTTCACCGGTCGCCGGGACTTTCCTCGAACCGTATCTTGCTGCCCGGAAACTCGACATTCTGCAGTACGATACGTTCGTGCTGGAAAACGCCGACGCAGTGTATGCCACACCGTTTATCAGGGACCAATATCCCGACGCCACGATACTCCTCCTGGCTGCACACCGGATGTTTGGGCTCGAAAGCTACGACTTCAGTGACGACGACTTTCCGACCAGTATTCTCCGGCCGGCAGAACGGTACCTCGACTCGAAAATCGTTCGCCGACTCATTAGGAAACACGTAGATGGCGTTCTCACGATCTCGGAGTTCGTCTCGGAGTACGTTTCCGAGTTCGTCGGCGACACCCCTCGAAGAACGGTGTATCCGTACGTGCAACCGGAGTTCGCTTCGGAACTCGACGCTCTGGAGACGGACGTGGATGGCTGTCACGCCGTCACAGTCTGTGAAGCGAGAGATCACAAGGGCGTGGATATGCTCGTCCGTGCGTGGCCGTCGGTCCGTGACCGTTTCCCCGATGCGACGCTGGACGTGATCGGCGACGGCCATCCCGACCGCTATGGTGACGTGCCGGGGATTTCGGTTCGTGGATTCGTCGAAGACCTCGCCGACGAGTACCGACGGGCCGACCTCTACGTGCATCCGGCCAGAGCCGATGCGTTCGGTGTGACGGTTATCGAAGCGATGCGTGCGGGAACGCCTGCGATCGTGACTGATACTACGGGATCAAGAGATGTCGTTTCCGAGATCGCCGACGAATTATCTGTCGAACCGTCCGAGAACAGTCTCTCTCAGGGCATCTGTTGGTACTTCGAACGTTCAGTCGGGAATCGGCGTGAGCTAGCTGAGCGAGCGAAACGAGCTTCAACATCGTTTACCGAAGGTGAGCAACTGGATTGTTTCGGAGAAAAATATGATAATCTCACAACGGTTATATGAACCATAACTGTAACTGGAGGTAAGACTGTATGATCAAAGACCTGAAAGAGAAGTGGTCCCGGTTACAGCTGCCACTTGAGAACTGGGGCTGGCGGGGGTATCCGATGGTCGCTTCGATGTGGTTCCACAGGTGGTACAACCAGGATATCTCGGAGACAAGTATCTGGGACCGCGACTGGGACCTGCTGGTGGTGCTTGACGCCTGTCGCGTCGACTGGATGAACGCCGTTGAATCTGAATATTCGTTCGTCGACGGTGTCGACTCGGTCTGGTCTGTCGGTAGTCACTCCGAGGAGTGGCTAAAGGACACGTTCGCCGATGGTCCGGATCACGAACTAGAGCGAACCGCCTACGTTTCCGCGAACCATTTCGTTGACAAACATATTAGCCCGGAACGTCTGGCCGCTTTCGACAACGTAAATAACTATCTCGGAGCCGACTCCGACCACGTCGTGGCACCGGCCCATATGGTAACGGATCGTGCTGTCGACGTTGCACGATCGAGTTCCTTCGACCGACTTGTGGTCCACTACATGCAACCGCACAAGCCGTTTTTCGAGCAGGTGGGTGACAGACGCGACGTAGAACCAGTGGAGTGGTCCATCGGGCGAGAGTTGTATCACAACTACTTCAGAGGGGATATCACCAGTGACCAACTCAGTGATGGATTCGTCGACAATCTCCGGTACGCGCTGGACGAGGTGTACACACTATTGGAAAATGTCGACGCTGAAAAGGCAGTTATCACTGCCGACCACGGACAGGCGCTCGGTGAGCGGTTCCTCTGGGATCACAGTCCGGGAGTCAGGCATCCCGTGGTTCGTCGAGTCCCGTGGGTTGAGACAACTGCGGTCGACCGTGAGACTCTTAAACCCACGAGTTACGAGCAGTCGACTGATGACGAAAATACCGTAGAAGAGCGGCTTGAACATCTCGGTTATCGTTGACAATGCATCTTATTTATTGACAACTTTTTGCATCCGATATGTCGAATTGCCTATCGACGTAATCGAAGTCGGGTGAGTTTGATAGCGAATAACTTCAACTGCTGCTTTACACCCCCGAATTCAAGCTGACTATAGGCATCAATGTCATACAGTTTACGATAGACAGTCGGGTTGATAACATACTTAAGTTCGTTTATTCGGTGGTAGTGAAGAACACGTGTATCAGATGGGGTCCAAAGACGCTGCGGGAGCAAGAAATTATAAGATTCAGGGAGTGAAAGCGTGTTGAAATCAGTCGAGAGGATAGATAACGCCATCTGGTCCAAGAAAAATTCATCAGGAAAGTCCTTGTGGAGGCTCTCTGACAAATTAGCATACTTTTCAAAAAAACGAGTCTGTTCTTGAGAATACTGCACCACCGTTCCAGTAGGGGATTATCGGTTCCTTGTCGACCGTCGACCGCATCGTTTCCTCTGGATAAGTCGTATTGGTGGATTCGTATGCTTGTCGGAGTGTTTCCTCGTCGAGGCCGACACGTTGGTAGTGAAAGTCAGCAGGCTTGACCGCGAGTTCCGCGTCAGTCTCTGTGAACCTGTCTAACTCTTTCAGAACCACTGTGTCCGTGTCAAGAAGGGCAACCCATTCATTGGGACCTGCTTGGTCAACCGCGACCAGTCCAGTCGCATGAGCTGCACTTAGCGGGTAGTCCGGTATAGTTGGGGGCTCGTGGTAGAGCGTTGATAGAGATTCAATTTCACGCTGTTTGCAGTCGGAGAGTTCGACCCACTCATCAAGTGGACAGTTTACAACGATTTCGTCACGGGTTGCCGATGTATATTTGTGGAGAGAGCGGAGTTGGCAGATCGCCATATCGGCGAGATCCCCATCGCCCGCTGTAATCCCGTAAATCACGTCTTGAAAGTAAATATAGTTGGCATTTTATTCTTTACTATGGGGCGCTCGGAACATTCGTTGAAGTCACGTCGGTTGAGCCATTGACCGGCCACGCACTCTCATCGTCGGGCACGCGGTTTGCGACGCATTAGTTGTTGCCTCCGTTGTGTCCTTCGCCCAATGACACGTCCGTGTTCCGGGATGAGACCTTGGTGCGTGTAACGGTTACGCCAGTCGTCTTTGATTCTGAGATGGGGGTGCCGTGCGCGACCATTCTCACCTGCTGTTTCAGCGTAGATAGTGTCTGATCACTAGGATTTCAACAGAGCCATATCTCCTAATTCACGTGCCACCGGTTTCAAAGCAGGATTTTCATAGATCACTCTATAGCACTCTATAACGCTTGTCCGACTATTTGTAGTGCTGTTTTAACGAGATCAAGTAACGCCACTCACCGCCCTTTCAACCTCATTTCCTCAAACTTTCACGGAGAAATCCTGTCGCTGTCTTCCATATTCAATAAAACGGATTCAACAAGCTTCTAATATAATTGTCGCAAATTTGACCATATATTTAACAAACCGGAGTGCGATTACACGAAGAAGATGGTTGAAAAAACGCCGAACCACGGACTTAATATTTACAGCGAGGGAGACACTGATTGGACTCACTCGCCGGATATGCGGGCTATTGAGAAACGTCTTGTTATCCGCGATCAAGAATCGAACCTCAGTAATTATACGGCACACGAAGGGGCAATCTTTATAGCAGAAGATACCGGGGCAGTCTACGATGCTAAGCAATCATCGTGGACACGTGCATCACGGGAATTCGAATCTATCGAAGTGAGTGATGCAACTATAACAAAGTCGTTGACCTATCCTGATGGATCAACGACGACAGATAGCCCTCGGGGAACCGGGACAGAGTCATTCAAAGAAACAGTCGCAGGAATCGTCTATATTGATCAAAGTGGGGATTACGTTGCGGAGTCGTTCGTTACAAATAATGGCCCTTTTAGTGGTACCGATGCAGGCGCTGTGATTCAGTCTCTCCATGATGATATTCTCAACAACGGGGCGACTACAATCACAGGCACCGATGTAATCGGAAAGATCATCTTCGGCACTGGCACCTACACGTTCGACACGCAGGCAACGATTACTGCCGATGGGGTCAAACTTCACGGACAGGCGGACTACGAATGGAATAAGGAAGGCACAACAATGTTCCAGCCTTCCTCTGATTTCCCGACGAATCCAGTCCAGGGAATGATACGGGTCGAAGGAAACGCATGTTCAATTGAAAATATCACGTTTGGATTTGCGGACCGGGACGTATACGGAATCCATATCTGGGATTCCGATCGACATACACTCAGAGGGATAACCAACGAAAGTATTGGGCCAAACGGTGAGGGTCTTCGCGTGTCAGGAAGTTATCAGTCAACGATGCGAGACTGTCAGTTTCGACAGGCCCACTTCAGGATCAACCAAGTCACCAATAAGAACCCGAACAACACGATTATCGACAATTGCATGTTCCAGCACTCGAACTCTGGAGTAGCACCGCTCAAATATGCAGGGAACGGAAATGAGGTCCGCGGGTGCCGAATTAATCAGGGAGACGAATTTCCTGCCGACCCAGGAGTAGCTGGAATCGCTTCGTCTCCCTCTGGGCCGTCGAAAAATTGGGTATTTACCGACTGCAAAATCTTCGGCAGTAACAGTGGCGGGAATATGATTGAGGGGCGAAGTTTGTTCTTTAATGGCTGCACCTTTGGTGGGGGCGGAGACGCGATATTCGATAATCTACAAGGAACAAACGTAGTTGGCTGTATATTTAACATTAACCACGAAGTACTCAAGTTTGACGGTAGTGACAATCAATTCAACAGAGCAGTATTTACGGGGAATAACGTGAATGCATGTAATAGCAGTGGTAATGCTGCCTTCGATACGGTAAGTGGAAATGGTAATAACGATCAGGTGGTTATTTCTGGCAACGTATTCCGTGGTGGTGGCAACTACGATCTTGATCTTGACCCTAAGGCATTACGGAGTGGCCAAATTACCGGAAACTACTGTATGAATGGGATCAATGAAAATTGGGGCGGGAACTACAACGTGAAAGTTACAGAAAACTGGGGCCATAATCCGGTTGGATATCAGGGTCGGAGTCAACCATCTCTGCCCTCTGGAACAAATGATGGTACAGGTAACTTCTACGGCCAACCCGCAACGGTGACTCATGATGGCGGGAAGGGAATCAAGATTACAGATGGGGACGGGAACGACTACACTTTGGATTCTACTCCGTCAACATTCGCTGTACCTCGGTTTGGGACGATAACGTTCACACAGAGTGTGCCCTCTGCGTGGGATTGGTGGTGGCACTAAATTTCCTGTTGATAGACTTTTAAATAGCGGATTTGTCTCTGCCTCCAATCTTTTTGAAGGCCTTTTCGTCCATAGGCTATAATTCAAAACTAAACTAGTATTATTTAAATCAGACTTGTCTAACTTTCTTATGAGTCACTCTACACACCGTCAACTTGTAGTAGGATGGTTGAGAGATATTACTTGCCCATGACGATAGATCAAGATTCTCATCCCAATATTGTAATGGTGACTATTGACAGTCTGCGTGCAGACCACTGTGGTTTCATGGGTTATGAAAAAAACACGACCCCAATGTTAGACCGCATGGCGAATGAGGGGATGGTATTTTCAAATGCATATGCCCCAGGTTCTCGGACACCTCACTCATTACCCAGTATGTTCACAGGAGAGTACCCAGATTCTGTATTGGGTCATGTCAACGGAATGGATGACACTCAGGAAGACATATCTGGTCACATTGACAGACACGTGACGATTCAAGACCAACTCTCGGATCTCGGTTACGAAACTGCTGGATTCACGCCCAACCCTTGGACATCGGAATATTTCGGTTTCGGACGAGGTTTTGATCATTACCAGGACTTTATGGACGAGGATAGGTCAGAAAAGATCTGGGAACGGATGATTGCCGGTAGGGGATCAAAGACGATCGCTGGGGTCCGTCTTTTGATGAGCTGGCTACAGCGGGCTAATACATTCAAAGCGTGGGAGCACTTTTATGATAATATTACGCAATGGATAAGTGAGGCAAACGAGCCGTATTTTGTCTGGGTATTCCTCCTTGATGTCCATTTCCCGTACCTTCCAGACCAGAAAGCGACTTCGCAGTCCCGGTGGCGGACGTATGAGGCAAACCTCAGACTATATCTTGAAAGTCAGCAAACGCCATACAGTAATCGGGTTCACGATCAACTTGTGACTGCTTACGATGATTCAATCCGGTATACTGATCGGTTCTTAGAACGGATTGCATCAGATGTACAGGACGCTGTTATTGTAACGACCGCCGATCACGGTGAGGCATTTGGGGAGCACGGCACCTACGGGCACCATGATCAACTATATAAACAAAACGTACATGTCCCTCTTGTGATATGGGGTAACGGCCCAGGAGAGACCGTTTCGGCACCGTTTTCATTGCGCTTGTTGCCAGAGCTTTTGAATACAATTGCAATAGGTGGTGACGTGGCAACGGTAGCAAAGGACACTGCAGGTAGTATCGCTAGCGGCGGTGACAAACTAAGAATTAGCGGGAAAAACTGGCGGTTCATTCAACGATCTGATGGAGATGATGAAGTACGACTTACGACAGACGATGGAGCACGGGTAGACGATCTTGAGACTATTAATCTCTGTCGTCGTCTTCTTGATGGCTGGATGGAACACCATTCAGAGTGTGGCCGTATTAAGAATGCAATCTACGATATAGAACATCATGAAATATAATATCGGCACTGTTTATTTCTGCTTCCCGGCGAGTGTTCATCCGTCAAGCGCTTGATTCGGTCGTTGGTGGTTGTCAATGGTATCTAGGGCAGAGTAACAACTGTTTCGCGCTCTGGCGACTACTCTGCCACAATGAGTGAAAGCGGTTGATCTACATCGCGACTGACTTGAATAATTCCTTTATTGTGGTTCCTGATCTGGTAATTGAGTCGACCCTCAACTCATGATGAGCCAAAGCAGTCAGACAGCCGCCAGCGACGACAAGAAACACTCTATCGCCGACATTGCGCTTCTCGTTGATCGGTGCGTATGCCGCGGGGTCAGTCCTGTAACAGTTAAACACGTCAACGTCAAAGAATTACCGGCGACGATCTGGCCAGATTTCAGCTTCACCTCATCGAACCACTCTCAACTAGGTCTCGTTGAGGGGGTCTGCGAGTTGGATGGGCACCTTGCTACGACATCCTACCTCTCAAACTCGCTTCGCTGGACAGTGCCAAACGGAGAAAGGAATATACTGTTTTAATAGTTAGTACGGACGGTTAAAATATGTCAATACATATTTTCTAATCCAATATCCGAATTGCCTGGCGGAATATGCTCAAATCGTACCCCATGTGATCTTCGAACCGAGACAACAACTCCTCATCCTCAGGCTCTATAGCAACTGTGGTGATTAATGGGACATACGCGACTCCGATCAGAATGATAACTAGTTCTGTAGGGAAGCCAATTATAGAAAAAGAGAAATATCCGATGAATGAGAGTAGCAAGACAACAACAATGGGCGAAAAAACTGAACGGGTAAATGGATGTATATCATGGCGCTTATACAGCACTGAAACGCCAAGTGAATCACCAATTATAGTACTTATCGTCATCCCAACTGCAGCTCCAACGATCCCGAGGACAGGGACCAATAGTATGTTAATTACTATATTTATCACACTTTCCACAGCCACAATCACTGAGATAATTTGATTGTCGCCAAGCGAAACCAGCGCCGACCCGTTTAGTCCCATCACAACAGCGAACAGATTACCAATTAGGAGTACACGAAGGGCAGTTGCACCATCAATATATTTTTCACCAAAAAATATGCCAATAACCAAAGACGGTGCAAAAAAGAGGACAACAACCAAAGGCAGTACCACGATCGTCATTACCTTTGTAATCACTTGATAAGTTCGTCTCATCTCTACATTCTGATTCTTCTTATTCAGACGAGTAAGCATTGGGGGTAACAGGAATCCAATTGATCCCAATACAGCTGTCACAATATTTCCCAACTGAAGCGCAATATTATATACACCGACCGCGGACGAGTCTATAAAATATCCTATCATATATATGTCGACATTGGAATTGATAAATCCCATTCCCTGAGCAGCGATCAACGGCACAGAGAATGTGAGCACTGAACGGTACATTGAGGCTGGCGTTCCACTAAACGAAGGAAGTGTCTTTTTAGCGAGATATAATGCCAGCAGCGAGGCTACTATCACAGCGGATATTTGCCCTGCAACGGCCCCGAATGCACTGAATCCTGCAATAACAAAGCCCGAGATGAATAGTAGCCTTACAAAGGGCTGAAATAACTGGTTTACATATGCATGCACTCTTGCATTGCGTGAACCGCGGGCTAATGAAACCGAAACACTCCTGAAGACAATAAACGGGATCCCGAATGCTGACACTCTAAAAAGAGGTATTAGGGACGCATCACTGAAAATTTGCCTTGCAACGAATGGTGCAGAAAAATACACAAAGATAAAACTAGTAAGACTAGATATGGCAGCGATGACGATACCTGCTCGGATGACACCTTGTGCTTTCTCAGCAGAATCTTCATAATGAGGTAATTCTCGCGTGAGTCCCTCATCCAGTCCTAATTTTGCAATAAGACCAGCGATGTTAACCACTGCAAGCGTGAGAACTACTTCTCCATACGCAGCCTCAGTAAGCAATTGTGCCATCACTATTTGTGTCAGAAAACCAAATCCTAATGAAATAAATTTACTCGCAGAAATAATCGCTCCTCCGGATACAACGGTTGCTAGAGCGTCTGAAGTTGATTGCTTACTATCATCTGACCCGGTTTCCTCACTCATGATATATTGTATATTTAACCATATATCCAGCCCATCTAACTCTTATTTTGACATATATATTCTAGAATCTCCCGAGACATATATTCTGTTTGTCGTTTTTGTCAGACCGTTCATATCCAGCTGACGCCAATCATACTTGCCTTTGACGAGTACGCCACCAGTGTCCATATTATACGGCCGGATCGCAATGTATGATGTGTTCTTCGTTCCATTGCGGATCTCCCAGATATCATTGTACACTTTCGTAGGTACCTTATCAAGCTGCCGTGTAATTGGGCCCCGCCAGTAGTCTATTTGTGCATTTAATAGGAAATCACCATATATCGGTCGACTAGGGGCCTTATTCTCAAGAATCCAAACGTGCATCTGGACTTTACAGTCCGTGCATGCCCCGGCCTGCGAGCGCTCGATGGGATCCTCACTGTTCAAAAGTCGCTCCGTACTCACCGGGTTTGTCGGGGCGTAATCTTTGGTAACCAGTTCGGCGACAACGCCTGTGTTTAATAGGAGAAACACGGCGAGCAGGATACCTAGGCCGCTTACGGCAACTCGCCCAGCACTGATTACAGACTGCAAATTGACACTGGCAACTTCGGCCCAGTCGGCACTAACTGGAAGTCGGTCCTTAAACGCAGATACCCCCTGCGAGAGCCCATTTAGAATGGCTCCAGCACCGAAAGTCATAAATAGTGCCGAGAATGCGAACACGATCATCATTACTCGGGCTGTATTGAACCCGGAGCTGAACGGAAGGAATGCGATGGCGAGTATCGTAAAAAACCCGCCCCCGAGAGCGAGGAACTCATCCGAGACGACTTTTTTATTCCGAATAACCCGCTTCCAGGCAAGGATGAGGATACCCAGCGCCATTAGTACACCGAACAATAGGTATAGCTGCCGACTCCAAGCAATAGAAATTGACCCATAATCTTTCGTCAGCGATCGGGCTGCGTCTCCGCTGGCGGTACTTCCGGATGTGATCTTTGCAATTCCATTTGCAATGTGATTTGGGAGAGTCTTGAATTTCCCACCTAGACCAGTATAAAGGTACCAGGCGAGCGTAAACGCTGAGTAGAAGACGATGAACGGCCACTGGAGTAATCGCCCTCGGTCTACCCGACTTTGACCAGATAACGACGATCTCACGCCGCCGTCGCTCATTGTTTTTTCTGCATCCGGCCGTGACTGGTTTCGTCCGGGCCACAGTCTGTCGGCGACGCGTGTCGCCAGTAACAGCATTGCTGAGATAATGAATGCGACCATTACCACCCAAGAGGTACCGTAGTGCGAGACAGAGATGCCGGCGGCAAATACAAGCGACAGTGGCTGTCGATACTCTTCGGCCATCAAGTCGTCGCTCGCGGCCAGCCCGGTCAGTGCAAGGAAGAAGACAGGCGTGGCCACGCGCCCACCACCCGGGTATAGCGTGTAGAATGGAAAGGAGAACATGAACAGGCAGGCCCCGATCAGCGCTTTCTGGGCGTTAGTTCGCCACCGGAACATGGCGAACAGCCACACTGGGAGCAAAGCAACAATAAATGGGTTGACAAGATCCCATTGAACTCCCATAGGAATATCTCCTAGCAACGCATAAGCTGGGTACAATACGCCGTTTGGAAGCAGGGAACCCAGTTCAATTCCTCCTCCTTGGTAATTCGGGATCCAGCGACCTTGTTCAATGGTGATGCTAATGAGCTGGTGGCCACCGCTGAAGGGCCACAGCCCGTCGTTGTATACCAGCGCGATGGCCAACATCCAGACTGCAAGTCCGTACCATCGTCTGGAGGAAGTCCAAGTGAGCAAGACCAGCGGAGTGACTGCCACCACTATTAGGGTGGTCATGAGGGGGATATTGGACCCCCCTCCCGTCTGGTAAGCGGTCCCGAGGACACTCCCGAATGGGATCAAAAGAAGCCCGAGCGGCAGAGGATTGACGAGAGCCCCAATGGGAACGTCTATTGAAAACTCGGATTCAGCGCGATAGACGGAGACCCAGAGGGCTGCCACGACGCTCCCGAGCGAGAGGGAAAGGGGCACCGGTCGGAGTGGTTCGGTCACACCGAGGCCCGGGAACAGCAGGCTGATGACGCCGCCGACGATCATCGTCGTGATCAGACTTGTTCCCACGACGTACCCTGTGACAGTTGCCAACTCGTAGTCTAACCCCAGCAGAGTAACGATGAGTAACCCGGGGACTATTGTTAAATAAACGACCGCAAAAAGCGGCCGTGCCATCCAGAGGTCGACTCCCGTGGCCACTTCACAGAAGACAGTCAGGAAGACGAGCGCCTGCAGTCCCGCGGCCGCAGCAAGCACCTGCCGTCGACCGATCCGGACTGTTTCTGGTAACATGTCTCCGTTTAATTAGCGTCTATCTATTACATCTGTGACCGATTTACCGACTCGTGCCGTATATCTCTGACAGCTCGGCCGCCCGCTGATCCCACCCCCAGGCAGGCGCTAGCTCGTTGGCTGCCTCGCTCATCGAATCGCGGCGCGACTTGTCGCTCAGCACCTCCGTCACCTGGGAACTGAAGGCCTCTCCAGGCTCGATCACCGCTGCCGCACCGGCCTGCTGAAGCTCCTCACCGATCGACGGTCCAGCCGAAATTACCATCGGCAGTCCAAGAGCCGCGTAATAAAACAGCTTCACCGGTGACGATGCCTTCTGGAGGGACGACTCCGTCTGTGGATTGATCGCGACGGCCGCGCGAGCCAGCAACGGGAACGCCTCCTCGTCCGGAAGCCGGCCCCGAACCTCGAGACTCTCCAGTCCGCGTTCGGTTTTCCCGATTTCGAGTGCCTCGCGTTTCGCGCCGTCACCGATCACGATCATCTCCGATACCTCGGGTGACGCGGCGATGTCGAATATCGCCTCGGTGTCGAGTTTCGGGTGGAGCGTCCCGAGAAATACGACGCGACCCTCGACGGTTTCGTCGGTCCGATAGGGCTCGACAGTCTCCGTTGCGTACCCGTTCGGGATGACTTCGATCTCGTCAGGATCGATATCCCACGTCTCGCTCACCAGGGTCCGCATGTTCTCCGAGACGACCACGATGTTCGAGGCGGAGTCGATCGCCCGTTTCTCGATGTTGTAAATCGCTCGCTGGATCGCCGACCCGAACGGGAGGTCACCGTATCGTGACGAAGAGTGGGCCAAGTCGTGCATGTCGAGGACGTAGTCTCGATGCCCCCAGAGCTCTGCAATGCCGCCCAGCGTGGAGTGTTCGAGCTGGACGCTGGCGTCTTCACGTTCCGCAATGGCCTTCGCCCGGCGGGCGATCAGGGACGCACGGATCGGCTCGTCCAGAATGCTCGAATTCGGCGTCGAGACGAACGACGTTTCGATCTCACCTAATCCATCGGATAACTCCTCGTCCGGTTCCGGAACGACGAGTGTCACATCGAACCCTCGGTCGGCGAGTCCGGTCGCGAACGCAGTCACGCGGTTCGTCCCGCCACTCGGCTGGCTCACGTCACCTCCGTGTGCGATGACAAGATTGTCAGTCATACCTGCTCTCTCTCGATGATCTGTCCGACAGCGGAGTTGACCGTTCGCCGTTCGTGGAGGTCTACCTCTGACTGGTCAACGAACGGTGATCTGTTCTCCAACCTGCCCGCCGATACCGATTCCAGTTCGTAGCCGTCGGCCGTGTGAACTGCGACCGACTCGCCGTCCCGTGTACGACACACCTCGAATGCCGAAGCCAGCTCGGCGACCGGTTCGTCCTCAGCAATCGAACCCAACAGGCCCGGCAGGTTCCGTAGCGAGAACGGTTCGGATATCTCGGTGTCCTCCACGCCGTCGACTACCAGCGGCACGTGCACGTTCTCGGGATACAGGTACGGCTCGTGACCGTAGGACCCGTGCTCGCCGAACGCCTCGCCGTGATCGCCGTGAATCACGATGGCCGGGTCGTCCTCGGCGAGATCCCGACGCAACCGCTCCAGAAACGCATCGGAGTACCGAATCGAGTCGTCGTAGGCGGTCACCAACTTCTCGTGCATCGAATCGGAAAACGGCGTCTCGTGGCTCTGTCGCCAGAACTCGAAGTTCGCGTGGAACTCCGAGAGTCTCGACTGCGAGCGGTACTCGTCGCTGGACATGTACGGGTTGTGGGCATCCATCAGGAACACCCACAGGAAGTACGGTTCCTCGGCGTCGCGTATCCACTCGATGGCGTCGTCGTAGTAGGACTCCCAGGGCTTGAACACCTCCTCACGCTGCCACATGTTCATGAACACGCGGGCCATCGACGAGAGGCCGCTGTCTTCGAGAAAGCCCTGGAACACCTTCTGGTAGAGTGCGCCCCGATTGGCCTCGTCCATGAAGTCCTCGAAGTGGTCGAACCCCTGGTCGAAACCGAAGTGTCGCGAGGTGAACGGGTTGGGCGTGAACGCGCCCGTCTCGTACCCGAGCCGCGAGAGCTTCTCCGGGAGAGTGTCGCGAGCCTCCATGTGGTGGCGGATGCGCTCGCGGCGAGCGGTGAGTTCGGAGTCTGCGTCGGTCTCCCGATCGACGGGATACTGGCCGGTGAAGATCGCCGGCATCGATTCGGGTGTGGCCGGGCCGGGTGCGATGGCGTTCTCGAACACGGTCCCCGACTCGGCCATCCGGTCCATGGTCGGCGTCGTGTCCTTCTCGTAGCCCACGAACCCGCAGTGGTCGGCCCGCAAACTGTCGATCGTCACGAGGACGATGTTCGGCCTGTGCTCGCTCATACGTCCTCACCTCCCAGCTCCGCCACCGCCGACCGTATCGACCGTTTCTCCTGTTCGGTCCGGACGTGGTGGTCGACCGTCCCCCGAAACGCCTCGGCCGTCTCGGGATGCTCGGCGCTCAGATCACGCTGTTCGTCCGGGTCGGCCGCGAGGTCGTACAGTTCCTCCCGATCGGGTTCGGTGATGAACTTCTCGGATTCGGTCCGGATCGCGACCCGCCGCTCGCCTTCGGCGAACACCTTCGAGGAGACCCACGGCCGCTCGGACTCCGCGAACAGACTCGACGCGGTGTAGGGGTGGGACGCCCCACCCAACTCCGCGATGGTCGGCGCCAACTGGCGCAACGCCACGGGACGCTCGACGGGTTCGGACCGATCGACGCTGCCGCCGACCACGAGCGGCACGTGAACCAGATCCTCGTAGAGGTCGGCCTGATGGCCGTATCGGTCGTGCTTCCCGAACTCCTCGCCGTGGTCGGCGTGGACCAGATAGACTGGATCGTCGTCGGCGAGGTCCGTCTGCAACTGCTGCAAAAAGGCATCGCCATACTTGATCGAGTCGTCGTAGAGATTCACCAGACGCTCGCGTTCCCCGGCGTCGAAATCCGGTGTCCACCCGCCGGTGAACATCTCGTAGTACTGGCGGAACGCGCGATACTTGTCCATGCGAGAACTCCACTGCTGGTACTCGGCTGGCGGCATCCACGGGTGGTGGGGTTCCAGCAGGAGTACCCACAGGAAGTACGGCTCTTCGGCCTGTTCGCGCCAGGCCAGTATCTCGTCGTAGAAGTCCGCCCACGGGCGAAGGATCTCGTCTTTGGTCGCGACGTTCTTGAAGAGTCGCGCGTACGTCGCGAGCCCGCCACCTTCGATGGACCGCTGGAACACCCGGTTCCAGGCCCGCTCCAGGACGCCGTCGTCTTCCGCCAGGAAGTCCTCGAACCAGTCGAAGCCGTCGTCGAACCCGAAGTAACTCGACGCCGGCGGGTTCGGCGAGAGCGCCCCCGTACTGTAACCCGCGTCCGAAAGGACCTCCGCGATGGTGGGACGAGAGGTGACCTGTTCGCGCTGCTGTGTATTGAATCCGATCTCCGGACTCGCGAGCGAGTGGTGCCCGGTCATCACGCTGGTCATCGACGCGATGGTCGGGACGCCGGAGGCGACGGCGTTCTCGAACACAGCGCCCTCTTCGGCCATGCGATCGAGAGTCGGCGTCGTGTCCCGGTCGTAGCCCATGAACCCGCAGTGGTCGGCACGGAGACTGTCGTAGGTGACCAGAACGATGTTGGGCTGGTCGGTCATGTCGACATCCCCACGACTGTTCGGTCGGTTTCTGTGTCCGTCCCACACCACCAATCCCTGTCGACGTACCCCTTGTTCATGAGCTACCGATCGGTCCCACCCGAATCGTATATCTTAGCATTCTGGTGGTTACGTATATCCGTTTTGATATTGTGGCAATAGTTTCGACCGGTTCCAGTCGCCAGTATCTCTGCCATCGGCACTGACTGCTCGCTCGTGACGTAATCCGACTGTTTATTGTCGTGGGCTATACACCAGTCGTTGTAGGGCACAGGTGTACGTTGGCTAAATGCGTCTAGATTCACGTTCTCTCTCCGATAGCGTCGGCGAGTGGCTGGTTCGACGGGGTGTGACCCTCGCGAACATTGCCCTTCTCGTGCCGATCCTCGGGATCGTCCTCAGCGAGACGCTGTTTTTCGCCGGATACACGACATCTGCACTCCGGTCACATTTCATTACGCTCCTGTACGCGGTGATCGTCCCGATGTGGTTCGGGGACGAAACAGAGGCGTACGCGGGACTCGCGCTCGTGTCGGCGCTGCGCTGTGTCAGCCTCGGGATGCCGGTGTTCTTCGAGATTACGCTGTACTGGCTCCCACTGGTGTATGCGCCGTTCCTCCCGGGACTGTTCGTGCTGAAACGCTCGTCCGAGTTCGTGGAGATTCCGCTGGATATCAGGACTGGGCTCCTGTTGCTCCCGGTCGCTGTTCCAGTGGGATTCGTCCTCGCCGAGATCGAGTATCGCGTTCTCAGACCCGAGACGCTCCTACCGGCGTGGTCCCCGCTCTTCCTCGGGATCCTCGTCGTGATTGCAGTATTCGTCGTGGCGCTCGCCGAGGAGTTCATCTTCCGTGGCGTCCTGCAACGGGGGCTCTCGGAGCGATACGGGTGGTTGGCGGGCGTCTTTCTCGCGAGCGTCGTGTTCGCGATGACCCGGTCCGGCTACGGGTTCGTTCCCGAACTCGTCGTCGCGTTCGGTATCGGCGTGTTACTCGGAATCGGCTACGAACTGACCGACAGTCTCCTGCTCGTCACGTTCGTTCACGGCAGTCTCAACGTCGTCCTGTTCGGCGTGTTGCCGATTTTCGGTCCGTTCCTCCTCTGAACACAGCGGAGTCAGCTCGTTACGATCTGTATGGACTCGTAGACGACGACGCCACCGAACGTGGCCAGCAGCGGTACCGAAACGCTGATGACGATCTGTCGCAGCCGTGGGTCGGCGTTCTCGCGCGCGCTGACGACGTTCAGATAGCCCAGCAGTACCACGAGAACGACTGCAATCAAAGCGCCCCCCGCACCGAGACCAGTCGGCGTCAGCAGTGTCGTCATCCCGCCCTCCCCAGCCACGATCTCGGCGGACGTACTACTGGCACCGATCGAGAAAGAGACGACGTGGTTCGTCACTGGGTGGTCGTAGCACTCGAAGCTACATTAGCCTGTGTCTTCACACGACATTTCAGCGGCGATAGGTCTTTGTCTGCGGCAGGGTAACGACGGGCAATGGCTGCCACGGTCACGGTCGTCGTGACCACGTATTACCGGAACGAAATGCTCGAACGCGCCATCGAGAGTGTTCTCGATATCGAGTATCCGAAGGTGGAACTGATCGTGGTCGACGGAAGCGGCGAGGGCCACGCCCGACCAGTCATCGAACGCTACGATGTGGATCAGTATATCCCCCAACCCGCCGACTGTGGCCCACACGCCGCCCGGAGTGTCGGGGCGAGCGTCGCGAGCGGCCAGTACGTCCAGTTTCTGGACGACGACGATTCCCTCTCCCCGGAGACGTTCCGCGTTCGGGTTCCACTGCTCGAATCGAACGACGATCTCGGCGTGGTCTACAGTGGCGTCGAACTGTACGACGGCGAGATCGAGTACCCGGACTCCGACGTTCGTGGGGACGTACTCGAACCGGCCCTCCGCTGGTCGACTGGCCCCTGTATGCCCTCGACGATGTTGATCGACCGTGCGGTCCTCGACGAGTTCCTTCCGTTCCCGAACCTCCACGCCGCCGACGATCTGGGATTCAATATCGAACTCGCTCGTCGTACCGAGTTCGACTTCGTCGATGACCCGCTCACCCACCACGACGACAGATCCTCTCTGGGCGACTCACTCGAGAACGCCCGTGCCCGTCGAAACGTCCTCGACCGGTATGGCGACCTGTACGACCAGTATCCACTCGCAGAGCGGGCCGCGCAGGCAACCTACTGGCGTGTGCTCGGAATCCGACTGCTCCGCGAGAAGGGGTGGTCGTCCGAAGCGATCATCGCGTTTGCGCAGGCACTGTACCACACCAACGACAGAACGCTGAAAGACGTCGGTAATTTGCTCACGGCGATTGGCGGGTGGCGAACGAGACAGGTCCTCGAGCGAGCATTCGACGATTTACTCTAGTCAGGAAGATTCTCGACGGCTTTCGGCGTATCCGCTTCCAGATCGAACTGACTGAAGAACCCGAACTGGACCCATCTCGTGTGGGAGTCGACGTACCGCTGTAACTCCGGCTGGAAGCTCCCGCTTCTCCCTTCACCTTCCGGTCCAGTTCGTTCGTACACGGCGAGCGTCAGTTCGATGTACCGCTTCGAATGGGCTTCTTTGACCAACTCCGGTTCCTCGATGTCGGGATCTTTCGGGATGTCTGGTAAGTACGCGGCGACGATTCCTGTCTCGAAGAACCACTCCCAGTCGACCTCGAAGTGTATCTCACGATCCTGTAGCGCACCACCAAGCACTGGATCGTAGTTCTTGGTGAGTGGACTCGAACTCACGACCCCGTCCACCGAGTTCGCCATCGCGGCTTTGATCAGGTTATCACTCTCCCAGTCGTACGTCGGCGGTTTCTTGATGTCGTCTTCGCCACCCGCGAAGAGATCGATCTGCATGTAGACCTTCTTGCAGAAGTACACGTGACTGACAGCGTGATTTCCTGGGTTCTCGAACTCGAAGTGGTTCTGTGCCTCGTCGACCTCGACGACCTCACTGGAGCCGTTGAATTTCACCTCCATCTTGTTCATGTAGTACGGCGACGTGTCGGCCTCGAAGCTGAGAACCTCGCCGTTCCCTTTACGTTCCGTGACGGTGAACTCTACGAGCGGGTCGCTGTCGTCGACAGCGTCCAGAGCGTCCCCGCGACTTTCGTGCTCCTGTAACTCGAACCGCTCGTCGTCTTTCACTTCGTATTTGGCGTGCAATACCTGCCCTTTCGGACAGGACGGCCTCCAGCTGTAGCTACCCCCGCCGTATCCCAGTACCCCCATACCGATCTCTGTCAGGCCTGCGCCGCCGACGACTGCCCCACCACCGACGCCGATACCCTGCAAGGCCTGTCGACGACTGATTTCCGCTCCGGATTCTCCGTCTTCGGATGAACTCTTACCCATAACCCCACTCTATATACATCTTATATTACTAACTGTTAATTGTTCTGTTTGGGGCGAGATTGAAACGAAAATCACGGCGGAGCACCAGCGAGGCGTGCTAAATTACAGGGTCGGCTATAGCCATATTCATATTCGATACTTGTTGTGTCGGGAATGGCATATACTAACCGACCAACCGAGACGTCCGCCCCCGTCCCTTCGGGCTATCTGGTGGGGTTGGTCGACGAATTCCCACGCTCCTACAGACACCGATACGAGCGCTCCAAAACCACGGCACAGCGCTCGATCTCGTCTATCGGTAAGCCACCATTGGTCTATCTGATCATCTCTCCATCGTTTCCAAGTTTCATTTCCGATAATTTTGGGCATGGATTTATACGTGCTCAGTATGATGTTCGGCTATGACCGACCGATCGGGCGTGCTCCAGTACAGCTACGACGTCGTTCGAATCCTCCTTTTGCTCGTGGTGTACGTTGCCTTGCTCTCGGTCAAGACGGTAGTCCGCCTGACTGGGCAACGCCTGCATCGGATTCGGGAAGCAGGGGTCCGCTTCGCCCGTCGTTCCCTCTCGCGTCCGAAGTCTTCCTCACGTCCCTGAGTGGGCCCTGACGAGTTGGCCTCGAACCGAGAGCTCCCGATAGTTGGCTACGGTCTTCGCTGCATACTCTGGATCGGTCGCGTCATTTGTTCGCTCCGTAATATTTAAATCTAACAATACCATCAGTTTTCACGAATGAGTCCCGGTGGGAGGGTCCTCATTACAGGTGGGTGTGGGTCGATTGGGTCAGCGGTGGTCGCTCACCTCCTCGAACAGGACGACACAACGCAAATCACGGTGTTCGACAACGACGAACAGGGGCTGTTCGCGCTCGAACAGCGAACCAGTGACGTCTTCCCCGAACTCGAATTCGAGTTGGGGGACGTTCGCGACGAGCACCGCCTCGAGGCGGCGATGCGGGGGGCAGACTACGTCGTTCACACCGCTGGGGTAAAGCAGGTGCCACAGTGTGAGTCTCACCCGTACGAGGCGATTCGGACGAACGCCGACGGTACGTGGAACGTCCTCCAGACGGCACGACGAGTCGGCGTCGAGTCGGTACTCACACTGAGTACCGACAAGGCAGTGACCCCGACGTCGACGATGGGTGCGAGCAAGATGCTCGCCGAGCGGATCACACACGCGGCCGCGGATCGGACCGGACCGGACGGGCCGCGGTTGGGCTGTGTCCGTCTCGGTAACGTCGTGGACTCGGCTGGCTCGGTGGTGCCACTGTTTCGCGAACGGATCGAGTCCGGGGGGCCGGTTCCGGTCACCGACCCGGAGATGACCCGATTCGCCATGTCGAAAACCCGGGCGGCGTCGTTCATCGCCGACCGTGTGGCCGACCAGCCGGGTGGGCGGATCCACGTCCCGAGGATCGAGCGATTCCGGTTGGGCGATCTCGCCGAGGCCATGGTCGACCAGTATGCGCCCGCTGGGACGCCGCCCGAGCGAGTCGAGATCGAAGAGATCGGTCGCCGTCCCGGCGAACGCGCCCACGAGCATCTCGTCGGGCCGACAGAAGTCGCCCGAACCATCGAAAACGACGACGGATACAGCGTCCTCCCGCCGTCCGAGATGGCCGACGGTACTGCGGGCCCCGCTACCGACACCGACCTCCCGCCGGACGGGTATCGGTCGGACATGGAGCCGTTTCTGAACCAGGACGAGATCATCGGCCTCGTCGAGACAGGCGTGTTCGACGCGTCACACCCGACATCCGAAAACGACGCCCTCGCAGTGATCGGAACCGATGACTGAAACCGGAGCGAACGACGAGCCGATCCCACTGTTTCGGATCGACTGGGACGAGACCGAACTCAAGAACGCCGTCGAGTCGATCACGCGCGGTGGCTACTGGGCAAACGGGCCGTTCGTCGACCAGTTCGAGGAGTTGCTGGCAGCGTATTTCGACGTCGAGCACGCCGTCGTGTTCAACTCCGGGACGAGTGCGCTCGTCTCCAGTCTGGACGCGGCCGGTGCCGGACCCGGCGACGAGGTGATCGTCCCGTCGTTCACCTTCATCGCGACCGCCAACGCGGTCAAAGCGGTCGGTGCGACACCGGTGTTCGCCGATATCGAACCGGCGTACTACGGGCTCGACCCGGATGCAGTCCGCGACGCCATTACCGACGAGACAGCGGCCATCGTGCCCGTCCACTACGCGGGCCACCCGTGTCGGATCGGCGAACTCCAGGAGATCGCTGCGGCCCACGACCTGCACCTGATCGAGGACGCGGCCGAAGCTCAGGGCGCGCGCTACGAGAGCCAGCCGGTTGGCACGCTCGGCGACGCCGGTGTCTTGAGCTTCTGTCAGAACAAGATCATCACCACTGGCGAGGGCGGCGCGGTCGTCACCGACGACGACGGGATCGCGAAGCGGCTTCGCCTGCGTCGCTCGCACGGCCGCGCCTCGGGCGAGTACTTCGACAGCGCCGAAACTGGCGAGTACGTCGCCATGGGCTACAACTTCCGCATGCCGGACATCGCCGCGGCCCTCGGCGTCGCACAGATGGAACGAATCGAAGATATCATCGAGCGTCGGCGCGCCATCGCTGCCGATCTCACGGAACGCATCGCCGGGATCGAGGGCGTTCACCCGCCAGTGGAAGCAGAGGATGCGCGCCACGTCTACCAGCTATACACCGTCGCGTTCGACGAGGTGATCGACCGGGACGCCGTGATCGAGTATCTCGCGGAACGCGATATCGCCTCGAAGGTCTACTTCGAGCCCATCCACCTGAGCCGGTTCTATCGGGCGGAACACGGCTCCGAACCCGGGATGCTCCCGACGACCGAGGCGATGTCCGAGCGAGTGCTCTCGCTGCCGATGCACGCGAACCTTCCACCGGCGCATCGCCAGCGCATCGCCGCGGAACTGGCGGCGGCCGTCGAGAACTGCAGGGCATGATCGATCAGTCTTCACAGGCGGGCACACGACAGCGGTCCTGTCGCGACCACGAGAGGTGGTGCTGATGCAGGCGATCACGTACCACTACGTGCGCCCGGAGACGGGCGAACCACCTGCGGGATACTACCACCTCCCGCTGGAGGGGTTCAGGGCACAGTTGGACTATCTCGAAGACACACACACGCTGCTCTCGAAGTCGACGTTTTTCGAGTGCCTTCGGGGAGACCGTCGACCGCCCGCCGACGGCGTCGTACTCACCTTCGACGACGGGCTACTCGACCACTATCGCTGGGTCCTGCCGGAACTGGACGAACGGGACCTCTGGGGCCTCTTCTTCGTAGCGACCGATCCTCTGGTCGACGGTCGCCGACTGCCCGTCCATCGTGTCCACACGCTGGTGTCGTGCTATTCCGGGACCGAGCTGCTGGACGCGTTGCTCGACATACTCCGCGACCACGACCAGCTGTCCGTCCCCGAGCAGTCGGCCGAAGGTATGTACGCGGACCGGGATACCGGCGAGAGCATCCGGAGGTTCAAGCGCCTCTGCAATCAGGACATCCCCTACGAACACCTGCCCGATGTGCTCGAGGCACTCGAATATCGGTTCCCTGAAGACAGATCGGTCGAAGCCGCCGACCTGTATCTCTCGCCCGACCAGCTCCGGGAACTGGACGCGTCCGGCATGGTCGTCGGCGCACATTCGGTGTCCCATCCCGTACTCTCTCGACTCTCACTGCCCGACCAGCGAACCGAGATTCGAAACTCCCGGCGACGTCTCGGAGAACTGTTGGATACCGAGGTCGATTTCTTCGCGTACCCATACGGCGGAACCAGTTCGTACTCCGCGCGTACGCGGGAACTCGTTCACGAGGCCGGTTTCGAGTGGGCGTTCACGACACAACCAGGGACGATAACGACGACCGATATGGCGAACAGTCCGTTGACCCTCCCTCGCCGGGACTGCACTGGTATCGAACACGGTGAGACGGCTGCGTCGCTTCCCGATCAGACGTAATCTGTGCTCTCGATGGCCCGTGCCGCCGAGACCCCGGTCGAGTGGCGTCGTCGAATGCCACTCGTTGTCATCAAGGCGTAAATTCCGGTCGGTCCGTACAGATCGGCTACTGCAACTCTTCGACGAGGGCAGCGACCGCGTCCTCGACGAGTTCGCTCCCCAGCCGTCCCTGTCAAAAGTCGATATCTTCGTGGTCGATCGATTGAACGCCCCATGGGACGATTCGACTCTCCTCGGGCGTCCCACCACGCAGCCAACTCTCTTCAGGGATCTCGACCAGCCCGTCCATCCAGGATTTCGTCGTCAACGTCAGCGCGATATACTGCTCGCCGTGAAACGGTCGGTCGTCGTGATTCGAGAGAACGAGCCACGGCCGAGCGGCTTGCTCACCTTTGAACCGGTCGTCACCGTAGACGACGTCGCCCCGCTCGAAAATCGGGGTTGCTCTCACGTCAGTCACTGCTGGTTCTCTACGCTCGGATGTGGCTCACTGGGGGCGTGTTCGCGCCACGACTCCTTCTCCTCTGTACCGAGTTAGTCGTTGAACTGGGCGGTCGCCCGTTCGTAGCCACTGTATCCATTGAGCCGATCGGTGTCATCGGTTACCGCCCAGTACGTTGCCTTGTGTTCGACCAAGGCACGGTCCTTCAGCCGCGAGAGCGCGGTGCTGACTGCGCCCTCGTCGAGATCTATCCGGGATGCAATTTCGCGTGCCTTGAACGCACGATCGTCGTGGGCAGCGAGAAACCCGAGTACCTGATCCGGGACCGATAGGTCTTCGAGTTCTTGTTCGCTCGTGTTCTCGAAGGTGTCTCGGTCGATGGACATCGTTGATTGGAGATACGCCACCCACTGTAAAGAGTGTTAACTCTGAAAGCAACGAAAATACCGAAAGAAACGAGACTACGCCATTCAGAGAGCAGATGTCCCAACGGATTCCACAACCATGCACTGAGACGATTAGCCCCTACTCCGATTGTCGATTTGATATAACGAAACGAACTTTACAACTGGCGATACGACGTGAACCAGGGATGTTCGATCTCGACGAAACCGTCGCACTCGTCACGGGTGGGGCCGGACTGATCGGCGAAGCCGTCTCCGAAGCGCTCGTCGAGCAGGGTGCGACCGTGGTGATCGCAGACCGACCCGACAGCGACGGAGAGGCCCTCGCGTCGTCGCTCGGTGAGGCTGCGACGTTCGCCGCGGCCGATGTGACCGACGAAGACGACGTACTCTCGCTCACCGAAACCGTGGTAGACCGGTTCGGACGAATCGACGCGCTGGTCAACTGCGCGTACCCTCGCAACGCGAACTACGGCCGGCGGTACGAGGACGTCGACTACGCCGACTGGTCAGAGAACGTCCTCGCGAACCTCGGGGGCTACTACCTCACTTCGAGGGCAGCCGCCGAGGTCATGCGGGACCAACCCGACGGGGGGAGCATCGTCAACCTCGGCTCGATCTACGGCGTCCAGGCCCCCGACTTCTCGCTGTACGATGGACTCGACACGACCAGTCCGGTCGAGTACGCAGCCATCAAGGGTGGCGTCATCAACCTGACCCGGTACCTGTCCTCGTATCTCGGCGAGTACGGCATTCGGGCCAACACCGTCAGTCCCGGCGGCGTGACCGACGACCACGACCCCGAGTTCGTCGAACGCTACGAATCCCGTACGGTACTGGATCGGATGGCCGAACCCGAGGATGTCGCCGGCGCGGTCGTCTACCTGACCTCGGACGCCGCGAGCTATGTCACCGGGCACAACCTCGTCGTCGACGGCGGTTGGACGATTCGGTAATCTCGCACGCTTCGCGGCAACGCGAAACGACATACCGATCGAATGACTTACCTCAGATATGATCGACGGTGAGCACGTCGTGGCCGTAGTTCCGGCCCGCGGCGGAAGCAAGGGGGTTCCCCGGAAGAACGTCAGGAAACTGGGGGAGAAACCACTGGTCGCCTGGCCCATCGATGTCGCCCACGCGACGGGCTCGATCGACCGGACGATCGTCTCCACCGACGACGACGAGATCGCGACTGTCGCACGCGAGTACGGGAGCGACGTCTTCGAGCGCCCCGACCGGCTGGCACGGGACGATTCACTGGTCGTCGAGACGATCCGCCACACTGTGGACCGACTCGGCGACGAGGGTGCCGATGCCGACTACGTCGTGATGCTCGAACCGACGACACCGTTCCGGGGACCGGACGATATCGAGCGGTGTCTCGATCTCCTGACGAGTCCCGATCGGTCGCTCGACTCCGTGGCGACGTTCACCGACGCCGACCTGAATCCACACCGCACGTGGCGCCTCGAAGACGAGAGGCCGGAACCGTTTCTACCCGACGGCACGCCGTGGCAGCCTCGGCAGGCACTCCCCGACGCGTACCAGTTGAACGGTGCGGTGTACGCCTTCGCCGTCGAGGCCGTGACAGAGGATGGTCCGTCGCTCCTGTTCGGAAACGCCGGCGCGGTCGTGATGCCACCCGAGCGTTCACTCGACATCGACACGGAACTGGACTTCGCGGTCGCCGAGACACTCATCGAGGAGGGCCATGTCTGAACTCGACGTCGGCATGATCGGCGTCAGCGAAGGGAACGGCCATCCCTACTCGTTCGCGTCGATCGTCAACGGCTATTCGGACGACGGATTCCAGGTGAGCGAGTGGGGTGTCATCCACGACTACCTTCGTGAGAAAGATCCCTCCGAATTCGGATTCGACGGCGTCGCGGTAACTCACGCCTGGACCCAGGACGAGGCCGAGACCGAGTGTCTCTGTGCGGCCGCGCAGATCCCTAACGCAGTTGATGATCGCGAAACTCTCTTCGACGAGGTCGATGCGGTCGTCGTCGCCCGGGACGACTACGAGACACACCTCGACATGGCGCTTCCCTTCCTGGAGCGAGGGGTTCCGACGTTCGTGGATAAACCTCTCGCGGTCGATCCCGACGAACTGGCAACCTTCCGGCCGTATCTCGAAGACGGCCTGTGCATGTCCTGTTCCGGGATGTACTTGGCTCGCGAGCTCGACGAACCGCGGGCGAACCTCGACCCGTACGGGTCCGTCGAACTCGTCACGGGGACGATCATCAAGGATTGGTCGAAATACGGCGTCCACCTGTTGGATGCCATCTTCGGCGTGCTCGACGAGCGTCCCGAAGCCGTCAGTGCTACCGAAACGGCGACGGGACGGACTGCGGCGACCATCTCGACGACCGGCGACACGACCGTCCAGATCAACACTATCGGCGACGCGCCGATCACGTTCGACGTCGATATCTACGGAAGCGAGCGGGTAGTACACCACGCGCTCCGGGACAACTTCCACGCATTCCGGCGGACGCTGTGGCACTTCTTCGAGATGGTCCGGACGGGCGAGCCACAGATCCCGGTCGAGCACACGCTGGACGTACTCCGGACGATCATCGCGGGTCAACAGTCAATGGACGTGGGTGAGACGATTCCGGTCCACGAGGTGTCGGTCTGAGGGCCCTGTCGAGGAATAGGAAAGACCATCGAAATTTAATGCTGCCCTGTACGTTTGGCGTGTATGGATGTCGTGTTTCTCGGCGCGAACAACGCGGGGTTCGCTATCTACGACTGGCTCTGTGAACGCGATGACGTGACCGTTCACGCTCTCCTGACGCGGCCCGGACAACTCTCGCTGATCGAGACAGTCGAACCCGAGTTGGTCGTTGCGGCCGGCTTCGATCACGTCGTGCCACCCGAAATCCTCGACGTACCGGAACGGGGTTGTCTCAACGTTCATCCAGGACTGCTCCCGCACGCGCGCGGGTACAACCCGAACGTCTGGAGCATCGTCGAGGGCCTACCGGCCGGGGTGACGATTCACTGGATGGACGAGGGTATCGACACGGGTGATATCGTCGCGACCCGGGAGGTTCCGGTCTCGTTCGAGGATACCGGCAAGGACCTCTACGAACGACTGGAGACGGCGTGTTACGACCTGTTCGTGGAGACGTGGTCGGACATCCGGGACGGAGATGTCGACGCCATCGAACAGCGCGATACCGAAGCAACCTACCACGAAAAAGCCGAGTTCACCGACCTGTGTGAACTCGACCCGGACGAAACCTGCACTGTTCGGGAACTGCTCGACCGTCTCCGGGCACTCACGTTCCCGCCGTTCGACAACGCCTACGTCGACATCGATGGGGAACGATACTACGTCGACGTGTCGATCACGCCGGCCGCGGAAGTCAACGAGCCGGACGGCGTGGGGTTGCTCGACGCGTACTAACTCCGACACTGCCTGGAATCGGGTGTAGCTGTTTCTGCCGACCGGATACCCACCGGACCACTTCTTATTAGGATATCGACAACCGATACGTACTGAAGATCAATGTCAGAGACGATCTGGGAACTGTTCGATATGGAAGGCCGTGTTGCGATCGTCACTGGCGGCTACGGACAACTCGGCTCGCAGATGAGCGATGCGCTGGCCGAGGCGGGTGCGCACGTCGTCGTTGCTGCCCGGACGTACGAGAGGTGTGCCGAGAAAGCCAGGGAACTGTCGGAGAAACATAACGAGGCGATGGCTGTCGAAGTCGACGTCACCGACGAGGACGACGTCCAGGAGATGGTTGACGACGTCGTCGAACGGTTCGGGACGATCGACGTCCTGGTCAACAACGCCTACGACGCATACGGGTACGGCACCGACTTCGAGGACCTCACACTGGAAGACTGGGAGCGGACCTTTGAAGGCGTAGTGACCCAGTCGTTTCTCTGTACCCAGGCGGCTCTTCCGGCTATTCGGGACGGCGACCACGGCACGATCATCAACATCGGGAGTCACTACGGCGTAGTCGCCCCGGATCACCGTATCTACGGTGAGACCGACATGAACAACCCCCCAACTTACGGTGCGGCGAAAGCCGGCCTCATCCAGTTCACCCGATGGCTAGCGTCATATCTTGCGGACGAGGGAATCCGTGTGAACTCGATCAGCCCGGGCGGGTTCTACCGGGAGGAGATGGAAGAGAGTGAGGAGATCCGGGAAGTATTTCTCCCGGAATACCGCCACCGCACACCGCTCGACCGGATGGGTGACGAGACCGATATGAAGGGACTCATCGCCTACCTCGCTTCCGATGCAGGCAAGTGGATGACCGGTCAGAATATCGTCCTCGCGGGTGGCTGGACGGTCTGGTAACGGATATCAAGACTCGGTCGCCGGGTCGCACACTGGCGTGAACATGTCTCCGACTGTGACCCACTCCCGATCCAGTAGCTTTCCGGCCGATGTCTCTGTCCCATCGCCGATCTGTAGCTGTGTCAATTCTATCCTGCCTTCCCAGGTACCCACACGGAGCACGTCGCCGTCGCGGCCGCGGATCTCTCCGGGTTCGGTAAAGACGCGCTCGCCGGTCGGTGGATTCGCCTCCCAGACAGTCACGCGACGCCCCTTGAGGTAGCTGTAGGCACCTGGATACGGGTGAGACTGTCCACGAATCCAGTTGTAAACTGCCATCGACGAGCGTCGCCAGTCGATTAGGCCGTGCTCTGGAACCCGCTTTGGCCACCAGGTAGCGCGCGCATCGTCCTGTGGAATGCGTGGCACTTCACCGGTCTCGAACCGTGGATAATACTCTCGAATCAGTTCTCTGCCAGCGTCGACGACCGTCGCGTAGAGGCTGGCCGCGTCGTCGTCGAGTTCGATGTCGATCGGCCGTTGGCCAACGAGGTCGCCCGCGTCGGCTTCCTCGACGAGGTGAAACAGCGACAGCGCCGTCGTGTCCAGTCCCTTGATCAGATTCCAGGCGATCGGTGCCCGACCGCGGCCGCGAGGGAGGGGTGCGGGATGCATCCCCAGTGCGGCGACGCTCGGGATATCGAGGACTCGCCGTTCGACGAGGCGCGACCAGCCGACGACGAACAACAACTCGGGGTCGTATGCGGCAATCGTCTCCACGACGGGGTCGGTATTGACCGATTCTACTTCGTGGTAGTCCGCGCCCACGGTTGCAGCAACGGAACTGAAATCGGTCTGATCCGCGATGTCGCCATCCGTGGGGCGCGTAAAAACTGCACGGATATCGGCTCCGAGGGCGTCGAGTTCCTCGAGGCAGGCGTGCCCGAGATCGTTGTGACTGACGAAGACGACGTCCATTGGCTTGGCACAGTGACGCAATCGCTATAGCCGTTGTGGGCCCTCCGGCGGTGGAACACCAGCTACCCTGTGGATGGCCCGGGGCTTATGCAAATCCAGACGCTACCGAAAGTGAACGATCTTTGCCCGACACCAACCAAGACGATATCGATTGGTTGCCGGAAATCGAACGGCGGCACGCCCTGGGACTCTCTGTAGCTGTGGTATCGGCCGCTGGACTGTACAATCTCACCACGGAGCCTAGTGGCTACGGAGAGGGTGGGTACGGAGAAGATGGCTACGGGTGACGCGCCCACGGTTCCTGCCTGACGGTTCAGACATATTCGGTCGATACCACAATTTTCTTACTAACTTCCAGTAAACATACAACAGAAAACAACACGATGGCTCGGATAACATTCTCCGTGACTGAACCCCCTACTTTTCACCCAGTTCGGTATCGAACTGCGGGTCTGCTCGTGTAACTCGACATGGCGACCAACGATCTCTTTGCGGACGAAGAAGCGACAGACCTGCCCTTCGACGAGTGGGAGACTCCCGGGGCGACCGACGGAGACACGAACACGGAGAGCGAGTCCACGCAGGAGACAACGACACAGACCGACGGCTCGGTTCCGTTCAACACGTGGGATACCTTGGAAGATACAGCAGGTGATCAGGTCGGTGTCACGCGCCGAGAAGCATTGCAGCTCGGGGGGTTCGTCGCAGGTACGCTTGGGTTGCTGTTCGGATACAACGCTTGGGACGGCGGATCCGATCCCGTGACATCGAACTCGAAACAGGCAGCCCCCAAGTACGGATACGGAGGGGCACCAGTTGCGACGACTACGACTGACCAACCCGATGGCCCACCGACGCCGACGGTCGAGCCAGCGACGCCGGTCCCGTCCGGGCTCCAGGCGACGATCGACGAGACGAGTGAGTCTGCAGATACGGCGACGCCAACCACCCGAAGACAGACGACTACCCAACCCACGTCGACCTCGACATCGACTCCGACGGCGACGCCAACTGCGACAGAGACCACGACCGCGACACCGACGGAAACGACACAAGAAAGCGCAGTTTCTGGAGGCGGGTTCACCGGCGGTGGAGGCGGCGGTGGTGGCGGTGGCGGTGGCAGTGGCGGTGGCAGTGGCGGTGGCAGTGGCGGTGGCAGTGGCGGTAGTGGTGGAGCCAGCAGTGGTACCTCCACCAGCACACCGACGCCAACGGACACGCCGACTCCGACGCCAACCCCGACGCCAACGGACACACCGTCCTCGACGCCAACGGACACACCGTCCTCGACGCCGACTCCGACGCCAACCCCGACACCAACGGACACACCGTCCTCGACGCCAACGGACACACCGTCCTCGACGCCAACGGACACACCGTCCTCGACGCCAACGGACACACCGTCCTCGACGCCAACGGACACACCGTCCTCGACGCCAACGGACACACCGTCCTCGACGCCAACCCCGACGCCGACGGACACACCGACCGCAACGCCGACTTCGACGCCAACCTCCGAACCGTCGAACTCTCCCGAGGAGTTGCCGGAGGAGGTGTACGGACGCCAGGGATACGGCCAGGAAGGATACGGTGGCGTTGCGCTCAACAGTTCGTAGCAAGCGCGTCCGACGACACTCGCCTGTGCGACCGAGAGAGAGACAGCGTCGATTATCCATACCGATCTCATATCGGCCGATCAGTCGACCCTCTCGTGACATTCAGCTATACCCTATTATTGAGACAATATCTGTTAAGAGTAAAATTATAATTAATTAATTATACAGAAGACTTATCTTAAAACTATACTTTCGCACGAACGTGAACGTGGTTGGACTGTTCAACTGCGCAGCAGGAAACGTGCGGTGTGTGATTCCGAATATCCCACCGGCGAACGGGAATCAAATACGCTGTTCGGTGAGGAATTACTCGGCTAGATGCGATCTGACGTCGGGCCAGCAGCGTCTGTCGAAGGCCTATCACGGCCCGCGAAGCAAATGAATGGGATCACCTTCACCGGCGTGCTGTCGGTCATCGCGGTGTTTTTCGGCACGGTCTGGACGGTCACGAACTTCTACAACTACTACCCGGTGGTCCAGTCGGCCGTGACGACACTGCTGACCGGAACGCGGACACGCGAGGCGGCGTTCGTCGGAACCGACGATATCGGCCTCGAGGAGTATCCGGAGGTCGACGTGCTCGTCCCGGCTTACCGGGAGGAGACGGTGATCCATCACGCGCTTCGTTCAGTTCGAAGCGCGGACTATCCACACGAGCGTCTCACCCTGACCGTCCTGCTCGAACCGGGCGACGATGCGACCCGAGAGGCCGTCGAGTCCGTCGCCGCCGACGTCGAGCTGGACGTGCTCACGGTCCCGTCAGCGTATCCCGGCTCGCCGAACAAACCGCGTGCGCTCAACTACGGGTTCGAGCGAACCGACGCCGAGATCGTCGGTGTGATCGACGCGGAAAACGTGGTCGAGACGGACCTGTTCGACCGGGTCGCGCGGGCCATCGTCGGCGGGAACCGCGATTACGTGCAGGGGATCGTCGATATGGCCAACGAGGACGACGGGTGGAAGAACCTCATCTTCCGGGCGGAATACGGCTACTGGTACCGATTCCTCGTGCCGGCGTTCAAGCGCCTCGGATTCCCGATTCCGCTCAGCGGGACGACCTGTTTCTTCAGACGATCCGTACTCGAAGACGCGTCGACGCGACGACGCGAACGCAAGGGCAGCCCCTGGGAGGAAGGCGACGAGTCCTGGCTCACCGAACACGGCTTCTCGGGTGTGACGCCGTGGGACCCGGACAACGTCACCGAGGACTTCGAGCTCGGCCTGTCTCTGTGGCTCACCGATCACGAGTTCGGACTCGTCGACTCGGTCACCAAAGAGGAGTCGCCACAGACGCTCGACAACTGGATTCAGCAGCGTACCCGCTGGCAGAAAGGGAAGATCTTCACGTTCGTGGACTTTCTCAGACACCCCGCTGGCTCGTCGTCGGACCGTGGACATCTGCTGTGGCAGTCGTTCCTGCCGCATCTCGGCCCGCTGAACATCACGGGGCTCGTGATGCTCGTAATCGTCGGATCCGCGATCCAGTTCGTGCCACAGTTCGCCCTGGTCGTCGGGGTCCTGTTGCTCTCGTTGACCTTTCTGGCCGTGGGTCTGGGCTCGTTCGGAGTAGGGTACTGGCTTGCGTCGACCAAGTCCGGTGGTGCCAGAGCGATACGGGCATGTCTCGTCGTGGCCACGGTGCCGTTCTACTGGCTCCTCCAGTGGGGTGCGGATATCAGAGCGTTCAAGCAGTTGTATCTCGGCGACCTCGGTTGGGAAAAGACCGTCCACAGGGACAGGGGCCGGTTCGAGAGTCTCCAACACGACGAGGAGACCGAGGCCGAGTCGCTGGGTCACTCGGTCAAGCGGACGCTACAAAAACACGTCCTTCTGACTCCCATACTCCTCCTCGCCTTGGTACTTCGACTGCCCAATATCGGACGCAGTCTCTGGGTCGACGAGGTATACTCGGTGACTGTCAGGGGGTCGATGAACGTCTACGGGATCGTCACGACGGCGGCGGATCCACACCCCCCGCTGTACTACCTCTTCCTGAAACTCTGGATGGTACTGTTCGGCCGGTCCGAAGTTGCTGTTCGCTCGCTGTCGCTTCTGTTCGGGATCGGCTCCGTCGGTGCGGTCTACCTGCTGGCTGGTGAACTGTACGATCGTCGGACCGGGCTGATCGCCGCGCTACTGACGGGAATTTCTACCTTCCAGATCCAGTACTCACAGACCGCCCGTATGTACACGATGCTGGTCTTCTTTGCCACTCTCTCGTTGTACTTCTACGTACGAACGCTCCGGAACCACAACCTCGACAACCGGTTCGGGTACGCCACCGCGACGCTACTGATGCTCTCGACCCACGTGTACGGCTCATTCGTGTTGCTGGCTCAGTTGCTACACTTGGGCACACGACTCGTCGCGTCCACCGACATCCGGGCGGTCAAGAAGTGGTTCGGCACGCAGGTCCTCGCCGGTGCCCTCTTCGTCCCGTGGATGGGGTTGGTCGCGCTCCCCAACTATCTCTTCGGCGAGGGAACGGAAGTCCGGTGGCTGTCCGAACCGGGATTGCTGGAACTTCGCTCCATCCTGCTGGCGTACGCTGGCGTGCCGACTAATTACCCGCAGATCAAACTCACTCCGTTCACGCTCAACGTCGGGATCCTGTTCGGAGTCGTCCTCCTGATCGCGATTCTCTGGCAGGTATATCTTGAGTGGCGTACGGCCGAACGGGTTCGGGGATCTGTGTTGCTCCTGTCACTCCTGGTCACTATCATCGCGATTCCGTACCTCGTGTCGGTCAGCGTGTTTCCGTTCTTGGAGACTCGCTACACGATTGTCGGCTTCGTGGCAGTGGCCATCTTCGTGGCGAAGTCGATCACCGACGTTGACTACCGTCCCGTGCAGGTCATCGCACTCGTCGTAATCGTTTTCCTGTTCGGTGCCATGCTGCCGAGTTACTACACCGCCGACTCGGCCGAGAACTGGGATCGGGCCACGTCCATCCTCGAGGACGATCTCGACTCGGAATCGCTCGTCGTCTTCAATCCCGGCTACACCAGCGGTGCCGTCGACTACTATCTCGGGGAGAATCACTCGGCCGACATGGTCCAGTACACCTCGTCACAGGCGTTCAGCCGTCGAATCGCCGAGAAGCAGTACGATCAGGTCTGGGTCGTCAACATCCACGGTGAGAATCGAGGTGCTGTCCGGCGGGCGCTCCCACGGACGTACCAGAACCACCGGAACGAGACGGTCGGTGAGATCCGTCTCACACGATTCGGATCGAGCGCGACGGCCGACCACGTCAATCGTCTCGCGGAGGGAGAGCCGTGACCCGCGACTCGGTCGGTGTCGTCGTCCCTGCCTACGAACCCGACGTGTCACGACTCCGTAACTACGTCGAGGCGATAGAGGGGTCGCTCTCGCCGACGGCGATACTCGTCGAACTCGACGCACCTGCGACAGGGCTACGGGACCGACTGGCCGACCTTCCCGGTCGCGTCGAGACGGCCCCACATCGCCGTGGAAAAGGTGCTGCGATCACCGCTGGCTTCGAGCGACTGGACACGGACGTATTGGCGTTTGTCGACGCCGACAGGTCGACGCCGGTTGCCTCTCTCGGCGAAGTCCTCGATCCGGTGGTGAGCGCACGCAGCGATCTCGCGGTCGGTTCGCGGCGACATCCGGATGCCGAAATCGTCAGCCAGCAGACGGTCCTGCGGCAGCTACTCGGCGACTGTTACGCCTGGATTGCCGGCAGACTGCTCTCGGTCTCTCTGCACGACTACCAGTGTGGCGCGAAGGCGATCCGTGCGGATGGCTGGGAACGGGTCCGCGAACACCTCTACGAGCCGGGATTCGCGTGGGATATCGAACTGGTCGCGATCGCCGGTGCGCTGGACCTCTGTGTCCGGGAGGTCCCAGTCGAGTGGCGAGATCGGGCGGGTTCGACGGTCGATCCGGTGCGCGACGCTGCGACGCTGTTTCGGGCGCTCCTCGCGGCCCGGTACCGAGCCGACCGACTGCGTGAAAACGGTCGACAGACCACCAACGAGGTCAGAAACCAGGGAGTGCCACCCTTGGTCGACCGATGAGCGGTCGCGACCGGCTCCGGCGTGTGCTCCCAGACCGAATCGAGCCGCTCCTCTCGGGAACACTGTTCGGTCGATTCCTTTCGGTCGGAATCGTCGGTGCGTTCGCCGACAACGCGACCCTCGCCGTCGGTGCGCTCGTCCTCGGTCTCCCGGACCTGCCGGCGAAGGCCGTCGGCGTCGAAGTCGCAATTATCGTGATGTTCGTCGTCAACGAACGGTGGACCTTCGCCGGCCGGGGTGCCCCCGGTCTCGGTCCACTCGCACGTCGCTTCGGCAGATCACATCTCGTCCGCTCGGGTGGTGTATCGCTCCAGATCGCCGCCTACTGGCTCTTGACGCGTCGACTCGACGTCACCGTCGTCGCGGCCGGGATCGACGTGTGGTTTCTCGTCGCCAGCGTCGCCGCGATCGGTGTCGCGATGCTCGTCAACTACGCGTTCGAGGGGCTGTTTACCTGGCGGCTCCAGCGTGGCGAGTCGACCTGACGCGGCTACGCCCGGTCGGCCAGGTCAGCCAGGTACCGTTTCGTGAACGCGCCCATGTACCGATCGCCGCTGCGGAGGGTGCCGTCGGTATCGAACATCGTCGGACTCCAGAGCGAATCGGCACACCACGCCGTCCAGCAGAGGTTCTCTATTCCCTCGAAGTACTCCCGGAGTGGCTCTCCGTATCCCGACGTGCTCCCGACCATGTGGTCCGGCTTGTCCTCGTCGTCGACGTAGCCCCACTCCGTCACGAACAGTGGATACTCGTCCGCGACCGCGGCGAGCGCGTCGAGATCGTGGTTCTCGAAGTGCGACGGATAGATGTGTGTCGCGTATACGATGTCGTCGCCTCTGAATGGATCCTCCGGGGCGTATTTCGTGTACGTCGACCAGCGTGGCGACCCGACAAGGAGCGGCGTTTCGGGCGCGTGTGCGCGGACGAGGTCGATCCACGGCTGCGCCGTCCGTCGCCACTCGGCCCAGTCGCGACGGCCGTCGCCGAACGGTTCGGTCGGTTCGTTGTACAACTCGAAGAGGACGTGTTCGTCGTCGGCGAACGCCGGTCCGACCGCGTCCCAGAACCGCCGTACCTCCCGGTCGATCTCGTCGGTGTTCCAGGGTTCGACCCGGTGGAAGTCGACGATCGCGTAACAGCCCTGCTCGCCCAGGAAGTCGACGACCGGTCGCATGTACTCCTCGATAGTCCGGTCGAGTCCGATCGAATCGATCGAGTGCTGGAACGGTACCCGAACCACGTCGGTGTACCAGCCTTCGGTCGGATCGGTGAGACGGTCGAGCGTCTCCAGAAACGTCGTATCACCCATCTGCTGGTACTGTGTCCCCCACCAGGGATCGACCGTGTTCAGCCCGTGGAGATTGACTCTGTTGCCTGCCGGGTCCTTCAGCCATTGATCATCGACGTGGGGGCGTGGCGGTGTGGGTTGCACGTGTGAGTCTGACGACTCGGACTCGCCCCTCGGGGATGCCTTGCTATTCGGCGACCGTCTCGACGTCGAGCCGAGTGACGGTGACAGCCCTCCCGCAGCGACGGCGGTCAGGTACTGACGCCGGGAGGGACTCGTCACCGTTCCGTGCATCCCTGTCGTACTCCGTGATCGAGACTGTTATTTTCACCGACCGTTTCGAAGTCACGGTCCCGTCGCGCATCGAAGCCGCTTTGGGACCGAGACACCCAGTGTCGATATGCTTAGAGTCGGTGCACACACCTCTATCGCGGGCGGCGTCGACAACGCCGTCGAGGAGCAACTGGACTACGGCGGGAACTGCGGGCAGATCTTCTCGCACTCGCCGCAGGTCTGGCAGGACCCGAATATCGACGCCGACAACGCAACGCAGTTCCGCGAGCGTTCCGCGGAGCGAGACGTTGGCCCGTGGGTGATCCACTCCTCGTACCTGGTCAACCTCTGTACCCCCAAAGACGACCTCCGGGCGAAGTCCATCGATTCCATGCAACAGGAGGTCGACGCCGCCGCCGAACTCGACGTCGACTACGTCAACGTCCACCTGGGAGCCCACACTGGAGCCGGTGTCGACCAGGGGCTCTCCAACGCCGCGAGTGCGCTGGACGAACTCGACGTGCCCGACGACGTGACGATCCTGATCGAGAGCGACGCGGGCAGCGGGACGAAACTCGGCGGGCAGTTCGAACACTTGGCGACCGTCCGGGAACGCACCGAACGGGACATCGAGTTCTGTCTGGACACCGCCCACGCCTTCGCGGCGGGCTACGACCTCTCGACGCCCGAGGGGGTCGACGACACGCTCACCGAGTTCGACGACGTGGTCGGCCTCTCCGATCTGTCCTGTGTCCACCTCAACGACTCCAAACACGAGTGTGGTACGAACAAGGACGAACACGCCCACGTGGGCGAAGGCCTGATCGGCGACGACGGCATGCGCGCGTTCGTCAACCACGAGGCCATCCGGGACGTGCCACTGGTGCTCGAGACGCCGACCGAAGACGGCCGGAGCTTCGAGTGGAACATCGACCGCGTCAACGAACTGCGGGACAGCGAGTAAATCCACACGAAGGTATTTTGTTCCTACGTCCGTTTTCGGTCGAACCAGTCGGTTTTTGACGGGGTCGGGCGTAGCCCGCCTGTGCGCGAGTTCAGTGCCGAGTATCTGGAGACGACGCGGGCGGGGATGTGGGCCGACTCCCGGGAGGCACTCGCCGACCTCGACCTTCCGGCCCGTGACCGAGTCCTGGACGTGGGCTGTGGGACGGGCGAGTTGACGCGCGTCCTCCGCGAGGAGAGCCCCGCCGAAGTGGTCGGCCTCGACGCCGACCGGGGACTGCTCGCGAGCGTCGATCCGCCTCGACTGCAGGCCGACGCGCTCTCCTTGCCGGTGGCCGACGACAGTTTCGACCTGGTGGTCTGTCAGGCGCTGCTCGTGAACCTGCCGGACCCGGCCGCGGCGGTCGCGGAGTTCGCTCGTGTGTCCTCGGAGTTAGTCGCGGCCATCGAACCGAACAACGCCGCGGTGTCGGTGACCTCCTCGGCCGACCCGGAGGCACAACTCGCACGGCGGGCGCGTGAACTCTACCTGCAGGGAGTGTCGACCGACGCCACGCTCGGCGCGGACGCGGCCGGCGTCTTCGAGGAAACCGGCCTGACCGACATGACCACGACGCGGTACGACCACGAACGACGGATCGAGCCACCCTACTCCGAGCACGCCGTCGAAGCGGCCCGCCGGAAGGCCAGCGGTGAGGGGCTGGCGGTCGACCGCGAGACGATGCTCGCCGGCGACGCCACGCCCGAGGCGGTCGACGACCTCCGGGAGGCCTGGCGCGCGATGGGCCGGGACGTCGTCGTCCAGATGCAGGCCGACGAGTACCACCGCCGCGAGGTCGTCCCCTTCTTCGTCACCGCCGGTCACGTCTCCGAGTAACTACCAGAAATCGTATACTTGTCTGCCGGCTGGCTGATGCTTTTAGATAAGAACTCTGGTATTTATTATACCAGATTCCGTATGTTTCTGCGGGCGTAATACGGCCCCGGCAGGCGTGTGGTCCCGCGGCTCTCGACGCTCCCTGTGGCCGGGATCTGTCTCACTCGCCGTTCGCACAGTCGGTCCGTGCGCTCACTCGTCTTCTTCGCCCTCTTCGCCATCGTTCTCACCGCCCTCCTCGTCACCCATCCCGTCTTCCGCTCCCTCGCCGTCCTCGTCGTCACCGTCACCCTCGCCTTCGGGGCCGGCACACCCCGCCAGTCCGAACAGGCCGAGCGCACCGAACCGGGCGAACCGCCGCCTGGACAGTCGCATACGACTGGGCGGTCCACGAGGACGTACTTAGTTCACCTGCCGAGAGGTGCGGGTCCGTGTCGTCACACTCGGTCGGTCGTCACCAGAAAATCCGACAGGAAGTCCTCGCCCCAGCCCCGCGCACCCTCGACGCACTTGGCCGCGTAGTAGGGGATCGGTTCCGGGTCGTCCAGGCCGCCCTCGCTGGTCGCGATCAGGCGCTCGTCGAGGCGCTCGACGGTCGTCGCGTCCGCCGCGTCGTAGGGAAGTACGTCGCTCGGTGGCACGTCGACCAGGTCGTAGCGGTACTCGCGCTTCCGGTACTCGGTGAACTCCGCGTCGGGCACGTCCGGAACGAGGACGGCGTTGAGCCACGCCCCCGGTTCGGGTGCGACGTTCAGGATCGCCGTCTCACCGCCCTCGCCCTCGCGGTGGGCCGAAGCCTTGTCGAACCGCCGCCGGTAGCCGTGGACTTCCACCGGGATGGCGTCGGCCACCGTGCCCTCGGAGAGCGTCGCGGCGAGCGTCGGTTCGTGGAGGAGGCTCCCGTAGACGAGGACGCCGCGGTCGGTCATACCCCCACTGATGCAGGGAGCGACATGTCCGTTTCGTTCACACCACGTCGCCCCGGACGGTCGCCCCCTCCGCCTCGGCGCGGTACTGTTTCACTGCGTCGGCGGCCGTTTCGGCCTCGCCGGCCTCGAGCCCCAGCATCTCCAGCGCGCCCGACAGCGGCGGGAAGGCGAACTCGCTCTCCCGGAGCTTCCGGAAGGCTTCGTCGCTCCGCTGACCCTCGGCCCACAGACAGACCCCCCGCGGATCGAGGATCTGCGCGTAGTCCTCGTGGGCCATCGCGCCCTCCAGTCGCTGTCTGACGTTGTCCTCGAAGGAGGCGTTACAGACTTCGAGGTGGATCGGTTCGTCGTCGTCGATCAGGTGGGCGGCCAGGCACTGCTCGGGCGCGGCGTGGCCGTTGGCGTTGGCGCGCAGGTACTCCGGGTGTTCCTCGGCCCAGTCGGCGTCGACGGTCTCGCCGACGCCCTCGATCCCGTGGGACTCGCGGAACTCCTCGGCCCGGTCGGAGTCACGCCCGAAGAGCATGTCCTTGGTGACGTAGACGTCCAGTCGCTCGACGGGGTCGAGGCCGAGCGCCACGTCGCCGTAGACCCACACCTCGCGGACGGGCACGGGCATCGGCTCGGTGGCGACGGTCTCGACGAGGTCGGCCACGCGGTCGACGGCCGCCCGGCGCTCGAAGTCGGTCATCGGTCCCACTACCGACGCGACGGGCAAAACGGTTCCGTGGCTCGACGGCCGTGTCGGGACGGGGATACTTAGCACAGGCCGCCCACGCAGGGGTATGCGCCGCGAACTGTTCGGCCCCGAGGACGGGCGCGACCTCGTGGTCGTCCTCGGCTGGGGCAACGAGTTCGAGTTCGAGACCGTCCAGTGGTTACTCGACCGGCTGACCGACGCGGGCTATCGCGTCCACGGGTTCCAGATCCCGACGGTCGTCACCGACTTCGAGGACGAGTGGCTGGACCCCGTCGCCGAGTACGTCGCCGATTTCGACGAGTATCGTTTGCTCACCCACTCGACGGGTGGCCTCATCGGCGAGTTCCTCGACGATCCCGCGCCCGTCCACGAGGTCCACCTGAGCCCGTGGTGGGGGTTCCACGACGACCTCGACAACCCTCTCGTGAACCTGGCGATGAAACTCCCGCTCGCCACGCCGATCCTCCCGACCGGTATCGACAAGGCATCGCTGGGTACCCACACCACGGACCACCAGATCGAGGCCACACCCGACAAGGCGGCCCCGACCTTCCTCCGGGAAGCCCGCTGGGGGCAGGACCGACTCCCGCCGTTCGACGACGACACCGTCGTCTTCTACACCCCCGAGGACCCCGTCGTCGGCGCCGACGCTATCGAGGCCCGGACCCCAGAGCGCAACCGGATCAGCTACGAGGGCGGCCACGAACTGTTCGGCTCGGCCAGCCGCGAGGACCACATCGACACCGTCCTCGCGGCGCTCGACACTGGCGTCGACGCGCTCGAGTAGTCAGGCTCGCTTGTCGTCGTTGGTGCTGACGCGGAGCGTCTTCTCGACCGTCGCGTGGACCACGCCGCCTTCGTCGACGAGATCGACCGTGTACTCGCGGTCGATGGACTCTTGCTCTTGGAGTGCCTGCCGGATCGCCGCGACCTCCGCGTCGGTGATCTCGAACGTGGCGTAGAGGTCCGACTCGCCCGGCTTCTCGAACTGAATCTCGGCGGCCTTGTCCCAGACCACGTAGTCGTCGCCGAGGCGATTGATGAGCATCAGCATATAGATGGGATCGACTGCGCCGTACATCGACCCGCCGAAGATGGTGCCGACGTAGTTGCGTGTCCGCAGGTTGCGGGGCACCTTCACCTCGACTTCCGACCAGTCCGGTTCGATGTGTGTGACCCGTCCGCCAGTCCCGCGATACGCGGGGAACAGTCGAAACGCCAGCTTCCAGAGCCGTACCCGCAGTCGGTCGAACATATCCGTCCGACCGGCCACACCCTGAAGTACGTTTCCGAACCGGTCCCCGCCGGCAATTGCGTTTCCGAAACGGTCAACCCCGCCGATCAGCAAGGGTTCGGCAATGGACTGTGACAAGTGCGGCGACGAGGCGGTGATGCACGCCGCCTACTCCGGCCTGCACATGTGCGCCGATCACTTCTGTCGGTCCGTCGAGAGCCGGACCCGTCGGCGTGTCCGCGAGGACAACCTGCTCCCCGACGACGCCAGCCCCGACGACCCCGAGACCTGGCTGATCGGACTCTCCGGCGGCAAGGACAGCGTGGTCCTCACGCAGATTCTCCACGACACCTTCGCCGAGGACCCGCGGGTCGAACTGGTCGCGCTGACCATCCACGAGGGGATCGAGGGCTACCGCGACGAGTCGCTTTCCGCCTGTCTCGACCTCACCGACGACCTCGATCTGCGCCACGAACTCGTCACCTACGAGGAGGAGTTCGACCTCCGGATGGACGACGTGGCCGTCGAGGACCCCATGGACATGGCCCCCTGTGCCTACTGTGGGGTCTTCCGCCGCGATCTGCTCTCGAAGTACGCGGCGGAGTACGATGCCGATAAACTCCTGACCGGGCACAACCTCGACGACGAGGCCCAGACCGCCCTGATGAACTTCTTCGAGGGCGACGTGGAACAGATGGCCAAACACTTCGACGCGAGTCTGGGGGCGTTCCCGGGTGCGGCCGACGGGGACGGCGACCGCGACGGCACCCCCACCCGCGTCAGCACCGACGGCCCGTTCGTCCCGCGAGCGAAACCACTCCGGGACGTGCCCGAGAAGGAGGTCGCCCTCTACGCCCAGCTGAAAGATCTCCCCGCCCACATCACCGAGTGTCCCCACGCGAGCGAGGCCTACCGCGGCGAGATCCAACAGCTCCTGTTCGATATGGAGGAGCGCCACCCCGGGGTCCGACACTCGATCATGGCCGGCTACGAGGACCTGGCCGCGATGGCCGCCCGCGCCTACCGGGACGGCGGCGGCCCCGAGTACGGCGAGTGCGAGCGCTGTGGCGCGACGACGACACGCGCAGTCTGTCGGAAGTGTTCGCTGGTCGAAGCCGTGCAGACTGCCGATTGACGGACGGAGTCCGTCAATCGAACCCGCGCTCACTCCGTTCGCACGGACGCCGACTAGTCCGCCGTGCGTCAGACGCTCGTCACACGGGAAACCGGCGGCTACCCGGACGTAAACGTACGTTTTCGTGAGAAAAGCGGAAAGTTAGTGGGACGCTTCGCGGGTGGGCCGGTGGCTCAGTTCGTCCGGATGACGTCGAGACCGTTTTTCGTCTCGCTGGTCTCGTCCTGGCCGCCGTCGGCCCAGCCGTCACTCTGCGTACCGGAGGCGTTGCCCATGCCGTTCTCGACGTGATCGCTCGCGTCGAACGTGCCCTCGAACTCGGCCTCGTCGGCGTCCATCGCCTGCTTGGACTTGTTGGCCTGCTTCTGGGCCGTCGGACCGAGGATCTGGGCGCTCTGGACGCCGGTCATGATGGCCATGACCCGGACCTTGCCCTTGTACTCCTCCTGGATGCGCGCGCCCCAGATGACGTTGGCGTCGGCTTCCAGGCGGTCTGTGATGTTCTGGGCGATGCCCTCGGCCTCCTTCAGCGTGAGGTCGGGACCGCCGGTGATGTGGACCAGGCCACCCGAGGCACCGCGGTAGTCCACGTCCAGCAGCGGGTGGTTCATCGCGTCCTTGACGACCTCCTCGGTCTTGTTCTTGTCCTGGGTCTCGCCGACGAGCATGACTGCCACGCCACCCTTGTTCATGATGGCGGACATGTCGGCGTAGTCGAGGTTGATCAGCGACGGCTGAGTGATCGTCTCGGAGATGCCCTTGACGGTCTCGGCGATGATCTGGTCCATCACCGAGAACGCCTTGCCGATGGGCAGGTTCGGGACGTAGTCGAGCAGGCGGTTGTTGTCCAGCACGATGATCGAGTCGGCCTCGTTACGCAGTTTCTCGAGGCCTTCCTCGGCCTTCACAGTGCGGGCACGCTCGACGTTGAACGGCGTCGAGACCATCCCGACGACGATCGCGCCCTGCTCTTTGGCGATCTTCGAGACCACGGGGGCCGCACCGGTCCCGGTACCGCCACCCATGCCGGCGGTGACGAACACGAGGTCCGCCTCGCCGAGGACTTCCTTGATCGTGCCCTGTGCCATCTCGGTCGCGCGCTCGCCCATGCTGGGGTCGCCACCCGCGCCGAGCCCGTTGGTGAGACTCTTGCCGACCAGGATCTTCGTGTCGGCCTCGATCATCTCGAGGTGCTGGCGGTCGGTGTTGATCGCGACGGTTTCGGCACCGTCGACACCGATGTTGTACAGCCGGTTGACGGTGTTGTTCCCGGCACCGCCGGCGCCGACGATGACGATCCGCGGGTCACCGAAGCCTTCCGCGCCAGCGTTGTCCTGCTGTTTCTTCTCTTTCTCGTCGTTTTCGAGTGCCGACTTTACGAGGTCCTGCATCGTCTACACCTTGGCCCAGGACCGCTTGCGTTTGTCAGAGGAGTCCCGGGTGTCCTCCTGTTCGTTTAGCATGTCGCGGACGGCCGAGCGAATTGCCTCGCTCCGATTCGGGTACTCCCCGGAATCGACCATTCGTTCGACCTCTTCGATCTGCTGTTTCGGAATCCGTAGTGTCACACGCTCCATTTTTGGTTCCCCTGTTAGGGTAAGACGGTGGGGGTATGTCACCGCGCCCCAGTGTTTTACACACCGGAAACCGCACCACGGCAGCCGATTGTTGTGCGTCGCGCCCGGTGTGTAAGACGCACCGTCTTACGCAGAGTTTACATCAGACTGTTGGGTTATAAAGGTTTCCCCTACCGTAAGACAAGTGCGTCTTAACGGAGTAAACGCCATCCTAACGCCGTTTACGGCGGATTATGGTTGGTCTAACACGTCCGCTGCCGGGGTCCGGCGGCCACAGCCGGGGCAGAACGCCCAGTCCGAACGCAGTTCGTCGCCGCACTCACAGAACACGCGGCGGGCAGCCTTCTCGCCGCAATTCGGGCAGTAAACGTGGTTAGCGCCCAGGTCTTCGCCGCACTGCTGGCACGTGTTACGCTCGTCCGCCGCCGCGTCTGACACGTCCTCGTTCTCGTCAACGGGCGTCTTACGCTCGTCGACGCTCACGTCGTCGGACTCGGCGGAACCGCCGTCGAGATCGATGTTTACGTTGATATCCTGTGGCTGGCGTGGCGTAAACGCCGTCTCCAGCCGGTCGGCGATCATCGCGTCCACACGTTCCGCGACGAGGTCGTCGAGGCTATCCTCGGTGGACGTCGCCGAGGCGCTCGACGCCGAACGCTCCGGGGTGCCGTCGGTCTCCCCGTCGAGATACGTCCGGAGGGCATCCCGCATGACCTCGCTTTTCGACGCGTCGAACTCCTCGAGTTGCTCGATGAGTTCGTCGTCCGCGCGGAACGTTATCTTACTCATTCGACCTGTCATACACCAAGTCAGGCAAACTATTTCAATCTTCCCGACTGTCTGACGGTCGTCAGTCGCCGCGACGACGAACTCTGGGCCCGCGGGCGATTCCCGAATGATAACGGTTAAGTCCGACAGTGGTCCTACGTTGTGATGCGACCGCCCTTAGCTCAGACTGGTAGAGCAGTCGACTGTAGATCGACTTGCCCCCCGTTCAAATCGGGGAGGGCGGACTGCTTCTCGCGGCTGTCGACGAGATCTCCCAGCGACTGGTCCGTCACGCTCCCGTCTGCTCTGGGGGTCGAACGTCCCGTTCTCAGATATCGGGAGCCCGCTCGGACATACTTACGACCCCGGATCGGTGGAACGGACATGGACGAGACCACACGCCGTTGGCTGCTTCGGGCCGTCGGTGCCGGCGTGGTCGCCGGAACTGCAGGGTGTAGCGCCAGCAGTGGAAGTGCCGCCGGCAGCGACGTTCCGACCGTTCCGGGCAGCGAGTACCCGACGATCGACGAGTGGCTGTCGACGTCCGACGTCGGCGGTCCGGCGACGAACTACCACGGCGAATTACTCGACTGGACCGACCGGGACACGGTGACGATCTCGGTTGGTGCCGACGGAAACGAAGGGAACTTCGCGTACGGGCCGCCGGCGGTGGTCGTCTCGACGGGGACGGTCGTCGAGTGGTCCTGGACGGGGCTCGGGAACCCCCACGACGTGGCCGCACACCCCACCGACCAACTCGGGGCGTCCGACTACACGTTCGACTCCGGTGGCCTGAAAGACGGGTCGGGCGTCAAGTTCACGACGACGATGGACCAGCAGGGGAGCGCGCTGTATCACTGCACCCCCCACCTCTCGCTCGGGATGAAAGGCGGAATCGTCGTGGAGTAGAGTCGGCGGGCGATCCGATACCTCTTCGAGCCACTCACGACGGTACGTTCCCCTGGTTTCCGCCCGGGACGGCGGCGTTGCACTCACTCCAGAAGCGCTCGCAGGATCCGGAGTTCCTCGGCTTCCGAAATCGTCTCGGCGTCCATACAGGCGTGAACGACCTTGTGGACGAGGTCGGGGTCGTCGAACGCCGATCCCTCGCTCCCGCCGTCACGGGCCGCTTCGAGGGCCGCGACCCGTCCTTCGAGGTCGGCGAGGGCGGTCCCGACTTCGGCTGTCGCGGACCTCGGGTCGTCGCCGTCCACCCCCGTCGGTGCCGCCTCATCAGTATCCGTCGAGGGGGGCTCGGCCGTGGAGCCACCGTCCGTCGTGACGCCAGGGGCCGGCGGTTCGTCGAAGACGGCGTCGACGAACGACTCCCGTTCGCTCCACTCGAAGCCCTCGATCCCGTTCACGCGCTTGTTCACGGTCGCGCGCGACACGCCCACACGCTCGCCGATCTCCTGCTGTGTCGCCGTCGGCTCGGCTGCGACGATCGCCAGGACGTCACGTTGTTTCTCGGAGAGAGCACCCGGTTCGGGGTAGCAATCTGACTCCGAATCGGCGGCCCCAGCGTCGACTGTCTCGGCCGTTCCGTCGCCGGCCGCGTCGGTCGGTCCGCCGTCTGCGGCGTCACCACCCTCACTGCTGTCGGCTGCCGGAGGGGTCGACGCGTCCGGCGATTCCTCCTCGGCGGCGGGATCGCCGTGTTCCTCGAAGACGTGCTCGACCAGATCCGGCGTCGCGCTCGGGACCATCGACGCGAGGTCGTCGACCGACGCGTCGGGATTCTGCCGCGCAACGTCCAGGATTCGCCTGTGCCGCATCGAACTGGGGCGTGACCCACCCGTATCCTCAGTTCCCATCCTTGTTTTCACTGCAGTTCTTCTGACATGATAACTCTTCTCCGAGTTGCAATTTTCGCCATCCGTCCCGTCGGGCGGTGCCGGCGTCTGACCCAAGAGCGACATGTTAAATAGTACGACGGACAACCACGGAACGAGAGGATTCTGTCGTCGCGTGGCGCCGCAGAACCAACCAGATCCGCTATGACACCCCCTGACGACAGGGAGGTCGCGTACGATGCGGAGACCGGAACGTACCGGACCTCCTACGACCCGTCGACGCAGAACCCGAGCATCCGCGTCCTCGAAGCCGTCGGCGCGGTCAGAGACGCCGAACCGACGACGCTCGATCCGCTCGACGAGTACGTCGACCCGGACGCGCTCGATCACGTCTTCGGCCCGACCACGGAGAAGTCCGGTGTTCACGGCTCGCTATCGTTCAACTACGAGGGACTGCTCGTCGTCGTCCACAGCGACGGCGAGATAGAACTCCGGGAACAGGTCTGACCTACGCTCGTTTCTCCGGTGGACGCCCGCCGCTGTCGAGCCACTCCGTCGACCGGATGTCGTAGCCGCCACAGTCCGGGCAGACCTGCGGTTGTCGCTCGAACGTCGCGTGACAGGTGAGACACTCGTACTGGGAGCCGTCCGACTGTTCGCGGGACAGGTACTCCTTCAACCGCAGTAGCGTACCCATCCGGATCACCTCGCGTCCCGCACGGGGTGTGTACGAGACCGCACTGTCGTGTGGGGGGTGGGGAAATACCGACCTCGGGCCTCAGTCATATCACGGGATGAAGGACCTGGCACTATTGAATGTACCCGACCGTTCAACCGACGGACGGCGGCCGTATCCCGGCGGATACAGATCCCCGCTACAGATACCGAATCCGAGAGGTTTCTGGGCGGCGTACTCGCCGGTCGGTCGTCACGTGTTTGCGGGTAGCCGTCTGATGACCGCGCCGTTTTTGTGAGTGCCGCGGGTGAATTCTCGCGTGGCAGTTTCGTTCGATCTCTTCGGGACGCTAGTCGACGTCGACCGGTCCTCTGACCCGGCGACCGCGGTCGCGGCGGCACTGTCCGACAGGGACGTCGCCGTCCCCGACGACTGGGCGAGCGCCTATCGGGAGCGCCACATCGACGCGCCCGACGGCGCGACGGTACCACTGCCGGCCCACGTCAGCGCCGCCCTCGCCAGCCGTGGCGTCGACGCCCCCGGGACGGCAATCAGACGCGCCGTCGTCGCGGCGTTCGACCCCGACGTCGAGACCCGTGACGGGGCGGTCGAGGCCGTCCGCGCGGCCGCGGCCAACGGTCCGGTCGGCGTCCTCTCGAACTGCAGCGTGCCCAATCTGGTCTCGCGCGTCCTCACGCGCTCGGCCGTCGACCGCGACCTGCTGGACGCCACGGTCACGAGCATCAGCTGTGGCTGGCGCAAGCCCGACCGCCGGGCCTTCACGGCGGTCGCGACGGCGCTCGACGTGCCCCTCGCGGACCTCTGTCACGTCGGCGACGACCGGCGGACGGACGGCCGCGTCGTGGACCGTGAGTCGACGACTGACGCGTCCGACACGACGGGACCGAATCACGTCCTCCTGGAGGACGTGTCCCTCGCCGAGTTCCCGTCGTACATGGAGGGTCGCGCGTGGGACTGACGGAGGTGACAGAACCGTGCTGAGCGCCGGTGCCGTGGGGCTGGCGCTCGCCCTCGACGTCGCGGTCGGCGAACCGCCGACCACGCTGCACCCGGTCGCCTGGTTCGGCCGCGCAGTCGGGTGGCTGGACCGGGACTGGCCCGTGCCGCAGCTGGCCGGCCTCGTCGGTGCGCTGGGACTCCCGCTGATCGCGGCGGTGGTCGTCTGGACCATCGTCGTGGCCGCGACGGCGCTCGCCCCGCTCGCGGGCGCGACGGTGGCGGGACTGGTGCTGTTCGTCACGACGAGTCTCCGCCGGTTGCTGTCCGCGGTCCGGGACGTGACCGAGACGACCGAGCGTGATCTCGGGGCCGCCCGCGAGCGACTGCGCGCGCTCGCGGGTCGGGACGCGTCGGCGCTGCCGGCCGGGCAGGTCCGAAGTGCGGCCGTCGAGAGCGCCGCCGAGAACCTCGCCGACGGGTTGGTCGCGCCGCTTCTCGCGTTCGCCGTCGGCGCACAGCTCTCGCCGGCGGTCGGTGCGGCGGCGGCCGCCTGGGTGAAGGCGGTCAACACGATGGACTCGATGCTGGGGTATCGCTCGAAACCCGTCGGCTGGGGGCCGGCGCGGCTCGACGACGCGGTGATGTGGATACCCGCCCGCGCGAGCGCGCTGTTGCTCGCGGTCGCGGCGGGCGCACCGACCGCCACCCGCCGCGTGTCGCGCTGGGTCGGGTCGGTCCCCTCGCCGAACTCGGGGTGGCCGATGGGAACGCTCGCGGCGAGCCTCGACGTGCGGCTCGAAAAACCGGACGTGTACGTCCTCAACGCGGACGCACACCTGCCCACGGTCGCGGACGCCCGGGCGGCCGTCCGAACCGTCGCCGTCGCGGGCGGCCTCGCGTACGCGCTCACGGCCGCGCTCGTCGTCCTCCCGGAGGTGCGCTGACGTGTCCGACGACAGTGTGACGCGTGAGGACAGGGCCGACGGCACCGCGTCGGACTCGTCACACGACGACCCGTCGGCGGGAACAGCAGCGACCGCCGAGTCGGCCGACCCGTCCGGCTCGCTCCCCGCTCGGCTCGCCGCCGCCGCCCGTGGGTCGCTGGGCTTTCTCACGCAGTTCCCGGTGGGAACCGACCGGCGGGCCTGGGACGCGTTCCGGCGGACGCCCGCGGCCTTCGTCCCGGTCGGCTACCTCGTCGGTGCGCTCGCCGCCGTCCCCGTCTTCCTCCCGTTCCCGGTCGCGACCGCGGCCGTCCTCTTTCCGCTCGGACTGGTCGCGCTCACGGGGATCAACCACGCCGACGGCGTCGCGGACGTTGGGGACGCGGCGGTCGTCCACGGCGGCGAGGACCCCGTCGCGGCCCGCCGGCGCGTCCTGAAAGACAGCGCGGTCGGCGTCGGCGGGACGCTCGCACTCGCACTCCTCGTGGCGGCGCTGGTCGCCGCCGGGGCCGCGCTCGCAGGTCTCCCACCGCTCGCGGCGCTCGCCGTCGTCGTCGCCGCGGAGGTGAGCGCGAAACTCGGGATGGCCCTGCTCGCGGGTCTCGGGACCGCGACGGCCGACGGCCTCGGCGCACAGCTGACCCGCGTCTCCAGCCGTCGGGACCTCCTGCTCCCGATCCTGCTGGCCCTGCCCGCCGCCGTCCTGTCTGTACCGTCGCCGGCCGCGGCCGTCGCGCTGGGCGCGGGCGTCCTCACGACGCTCGTCTGCTGGCGCTGGGCCGACGCGCGGCTCGGCGGCGTCAACGGCGACGTGTTCGGGGCCGCGAACGAACTCGCCCGCGTCGTCGCGCTCCACGCGGGGGTGATCGCGTGGACGCTCTCCTGATGTGTGGTGGGCAGGGGACCCGGCTGGATGCACCGGTCGAGAAGCCGCTCTACGGGATCGCCGGCCGACCGATGGTCGACCGTGTTCACGACGCACTGGCCGGAAGCGAGATCGACTCGGTCGTGGCCGCGGTGTCGCCACACACGCCCCAGACGGCGGCCCACCTCCGCGAGCGTGGTGCCGACGTCGTCGAGACGCCCGGCGAGGGTTACGTCGCGGATCTGGACGCGGCACTCGCGACGCTTTCGCGCCCGGCGGTGACCTGCGTGGCCGACCTGCCCTTGCTCTTGCCCGCGCTCGTCGACGAGGCCTGCGCGGCCTATCGAGATGCCCCGGCCGACTCACTGACCGTCGCGGTCCCTGCCGATCTGAAACGACGGCTGGGGGTGAGCGCCGACACGACCTTCGAGGAGCAGGGTCAGGAACTCGCGCCGACGGGGCTGAACGTCGTGGGCGGCGACGACGGGACGGTCTGGGTCACGTCGGCGGCGCGGCTGGCGGTCAACGTCAACCGGCCCGGCGACGGGGCCGTGGCGGGGTGGTTGGCTGCACGGCTCGCCCAGCCGAAAGAATGAAAAGTATATTTCGACCGGGGACACTGGATACTGGCGATGGATCCCGACGCGGTAGACTCCCTGCTCTCGGGCGGGTCCGACGACGACGACCCGGTCGCCGACGACGCGCGAGTGCCACACGGCAGTGCCGACGACCGACAGGTGCTCGATTTCAGCGCCAACACCAACCCCCGGTACCCAGAGGCCGTCCCGCGGATCTACGAGACCGCGCTCCCGACCGCGCGCGAGTACCCCGCCGACGACTACTCGTCGTTCCGCGTGCCAGCCGGCGAGTACGTCGGCTGTGACCCCGAGTCCGTCGTCCCGACCGCCGGCGGCCTCGCGGCCATCCGGCTCGCTATGGGTACGGTCGTCCACTCCGGCGAGTCGGTGCTCGTGCCCGTGCCGAGTTTCAGCGAGTACGCCCGCGAGGTCCGCCTCCAGGGTGGCGAACCCGAGTTCGTCCCCCACGACGAACTGCTGGACGCCGACCCGGCCGACCACGCGATGGTAGCGATCTGCAACCCGAACAATCCTACGGGCGAGGCCTACGACCCTGCCCGGCTCCGCGAGTACGCAGACCGCTGTCGCCGGGCGGATACCGTCTTGCTCGTCGACGAGGCGTTCCTCGACTTCACCGACGACCCGTCGCTCGCCGGGGCGGAGGGCGTGATCGTCGCCCGCTCGCTCACGAAGATGTTCGGCCTGCCCGGCCTTCGCGCTGGGTTCGCGGTCGCGACGGGGCAACTCCGCGAACGCCTCGCGGCCGCGCGGCTCACCTGGTCGCTGTCCGAACCCGCCGCCGCCGTGGGTGCTCACTGCATGCGACAGACGGAGTTCGTCGCCGAGACGTGCCAGCGTATCGCCCGCGAGCGTCCCCGGATGGCCGCGCGACTGGGCGACCGCTTCGACGTGTCCGATTCGGACGCTCCGTTCCTCCTCTGTGACGCCGGGTCGAGCGAAGCCGTCGACGCGGCCATCGCCGAGGCCCGCGAACACGACATCGCGATCCGGGACGCCCGGACCTTCCGCGGCCTGGACTCGCACTTCCGGGTCGCCGTCCGGATGCCTGTCGAGAACGACCGCCTGCTCGCCGCGCTGGGCATGTGACATCCTCACCCGCCGTGAACGGCGGGGCTTCCTACAAGGAAGGCTCGCTACGCGAGGAGGTTTCGGAACTGTACGCCGAGAGGGTCGTCTGTCGGGGTTCCCGACTCGCCCCTCGGTGTCCCGAGGTGGTGTCACAGCCACTCCCGTCCCGTGGCGAGTCATCGCTTGCCGGTTTCCAAGGCAGGCTCTCTCCCCACGGGTCGAGGCGGCCGGCGATGTTGGCCGCCGCATTGATGTCCGCTTGGTACTCCGTCACCCAACAATCCTCGTTCGTGCATCGGAACGCCGCCTGCGAACTTCGAGAACCGAGGTGGCCGCAAGCGTGGCACGTTTGACTCGTGTACGCCGGATTCACCGTCCGCACCGGGATGCCCGCTTCGAGGGCCTTGTCCTCGATGCGCCCAGTGAGACGGGCGAACGCCCAGTTGTGGAGACGGCGATTCATCCACGCGCCGTAGTCGAGATGTTCACGGATGTACGACAGGTCTTCGAGAACGATAACGGGATTCTCGAACTGCCGGGCGTACTTGACGGCTTTCCGGGACGCTTTCTCTACGATGTCCGTGAGGGCGTTCTGGTAGTAGTCAAATCGTTCGTCAACACGCCACTCGGCGGCGTCACGCTCTTGCAGTCGCTTGAGCGTGGTATGCATCTCTTTGCGGAGGTGTCGGGCGCGTCCGCCGTCGTAGATGTACGGCTGGGTTGGAGTATCGTTGTCCGTCAGGGCACAGCCCGTCAGGAGTTTGGATTCACCGATGTCGAATCCGACTGGCGTCGGGTCGTCCGGCTCCTCTGGGTCCGCGACCTCGTACTCGACGCTGACGTGCAACACCCACGTCGTTCGGTGTTCTTGCAGTCGGAACTCGCCGACCGTCACGTCGCCGTCGAGCAGGTCGTCCCACAACTCCCGCTGTGTGGGATTGATACGGATCGGAATCCAGAAGACGTTAGCTCTCCCGGCCTGCGGAACGCGCCAGCAGAACTCGTGCGTTCGGTCTTCGGAGTGGTCGAGACGCCACCCCCGATTCGTGAATCGAACAGGGTGGTGGTCGTCCAACTCCTCGGCATTGTACGTCTCGCGGAGTTGCGGGACGTAGTTCTTGAGTGCGTCCTTGGCGTAGGACGCGAGGTCGTAGCCGGTGACGACATCGTTGACCGCCGACTGCGTGTCCGCACCTCTCTCGAACGCATCGGTGAGGGCGCGGCGGTATGTCGCAACGGTACGCTGAAGCCGTCGCTCTTTGTGCGCCGTCGGTGGCGCGAGCGTGGCTTCGAGCGTTTTCGTGGTGGTGGCGGTCATCCGACAGTACGGCCTACGCAACAAAGCACATAAACTGCACGTATATGATAATGATGTATGAGCAAATCGATACGGTTCGAGGTGGAAGACGAACAGTACGAATGGCTGTGCGAACTCAAAGACGAGCGGGGCTACACGTGGAAAGGTCTCATGTTAGAGGGCGCGAAATCACTCGATACCGACAAAACGCAGTAGGTGGACAGACGGCCAAGTGTCGCATTCCTCCCTGCCCCAAAGGGCGGGGTTTCCTGCTTGAAGAAAGATGACGGTCACCGTCGCCGACGGCGTCCTCCAGTTCTCGGGCCCGGACCGCTGGCTGGCCACGGCACCCGGTGGCGGCTACCGGACTGGGCCGGTCGCTTACAACGTCTCCGTCCCCGAGGGTTTCGACCGGACCGACCTCGAGACCTACATCGCCGAGCGCCGCGAGCGAGCGGGCTTCGAGCGTGCAGGCCCAGCCCTGCTGACCGGTGTCGCCCTCGAACACGCCCGCACGGCCCGCCTGGATCCGGTGACCGTCGTCGCCACGGCGGGACTCTCGAACCCGGCCGCACTCCCGATGGAACCGGACTCGGACGCGAGCGATGAGGAGGGCGGGGCTGCGTCGGCCGACCGCGAGACCGGGACGGTCAACCTGCTCGTGGGGACGACCCGCGCCCTCGACCGCGGCGCGCAGGCGACCCTGCTCGCGACCGCCGTCGAGGCAAAGACCGCGACCCTCCAGTCAGTGACCGGCTTTACCGGCACCACCTCCGACGCCGTGGTGGTGGGCTCGACCACCGACGGCGAACCGGCCGACTTTGCGGGCAGTGGGACGCCCGTCGGGGCGGCGACGCGGGCCTGCGTCCGCGAGGCGGTCCGGGCGAGTCTCCACTCCAGATACGCCGACCGCGAGGTTCCCGACAGCGTGGCCGACGCCGACCACGGCGTCCGGACCGCCGAGCGCGCGACCGTGGTCGAGCCCACGGACCGGGAGTGATACGGTCCTCGCGCCCCGACAGCGGAGTATGACAGACGCGACGGATGCGACAGACGACCCGCTCGGTCCCCGCGAGATCGAGCCGAGCGCGCCCGAAGAGTTCGGCCTCGTCCAGGTCTGGTGGGGCGACGGCAAGGGCAAAACCACTGCGGCGCTGGGGATGGCCTTCCGTGCCGCCGGCCACGGCTACCGCGTTCACGTCCTCCAGTTCATGAAGGGCGGCACTGGCACTGTGGAGGACGTGCGCGGCGAGTACAACGCGATGGCCGCGATGCCCGGCCTCTCCTACGAGAACGCCGGCCACTACGGCTGGCACGGATTCATGGACGGCAGCGACGACGACGAACACGACGCCCGCGCGAAGGGGGCACTCAGACGAGCACGGAAGTTGATCGAGGGTGCCGGCGAGGCCGACCTCGACGCCCCCCTCCCGCTCGACGGTGACCCCACGGCGGGCGTCCACATGCTCGTTCTCGACGAAGTACTGTACGCCGCCAACAGGGGGTTGATCGACCCCGAGGACGTGATCGGGCTGATCGAGGACAAACCCGACGACCTGGAACTCGTCCTGACGGGCGGCCACGACCGCCCCGAGTACGTCACAGAGCGCGCCGACCTTGTCACCGAGGTCGGGAAGGAGCGCCACCCCATCGAGGCGGGCCAGGGGGCGCGGAAGGGGACGGAGTTCTGAAAACCGACGGACGGCCGTCTGACGCGCGGCGAACGACCACCACAAGACACATTACCTGCCCCCTCCGCTCCAGTGTCGTGGCGGACGGGCGCGACACGCGCTCCCCACCACAGTCACACGCTCCTCAGACGAGATCCACGACCCACTTGGCGACGGCCACGAGGACCAGCGGGACACCCTCGCCACGCGAGAGTCCGCCGCCGGTCGCGAGCAACACGACCGCCAGTGCGCTGAGTCCGAGCAACCAGACCAGACTCGTCGCCGCGGCCGGGGCGACCGAGAGAGGGACGACGAGGCCTGCCAGCCCCAGCACGCCCAGCAGGTTGAACACGCTACTTCCGAGGAGGTTGCCCGCGGCCACGTCGCCGAGGCCCCGCCGGGCGGCCGCGAGCGAGGCGACGAACTCCGGCGTGGAGGTCCCGAACGCGACGACGGTCTCGCCGATCACCCACTCGCTGAGGCCGGCCACCCGCGCGAGGTCGGCTGCTGCGCCGACCAGCAGGTTCGCGCCCCCCACGATCAGCGCGAGGCCAACGACCGCGGTCAGCGCCGTCCGGAGCATCGCCCCGCCGGCCGCCTCGCGTTTCGCCTCGCCCCCGCTGTCCCGAACGACCACCACGAGCAGGTAGGTCAGAAAGGCCAGGAACAGGCCGCCAGCTTCGAGGCGGGTGACCGTCAGGTCCCAGCAGACCAGCCCCCCGAGGACGGTGCTGGCGACGACGACGCCCCCGTCTCTGCGGACCAGCGTTCGGGAGGCCGCGACCGACCCGAACAGCGCGACCGCGCCGAGGACGAGGCCGAGATTGAGGAGGTTCGAGCCGACGACGTTCGCGACCGCGATGTCGGCCCGGCCCACCACCGCGGCGTCGACGGTCACCGCGAACTCCGGGAGCGAGGTGCCGAAGCCGACCACGGTCAGCCCGATCACGAGGTCCGAGACGCCCAGCCGTCGCGCCAGCGTCGACGCGGAGTCGACGAACCGGAGTCCGCCGTACCACAACGCGGCGACGGCGACGGCCACCACCAGGAGGTCGAGGGCTACGGCAGCGACTGCCATCCTCCCCTCCGTGGCTGTCGCAGCCGTAACCCACGCCCGAGTCTCATCGTCGGAGCAAGGACGGCCGCCGGCATGTAGGCGGCGGTCCGGCCCCGGAAGACTCGTGTGCTAGCCCCTCCAAGCACGGCCGAATGGCGCGGACGATCCTCGTCGCCGGCACCGCCAGCCACGTGGGCAAGAGCACCGTCGCCGCCGGGCTCTGTCGCCTGCTGGCCGACCGCGACGTCGAGGTTGCTCCCTACAAGGCCCAGAACATGAGCAACAACGCTCGTGCGGTGGGCGATCCCGACGGCACGACCGGCGAGATCGGCGTCTCCCAGTACGTCCAGGCCCGGGCCGCGCGCGTCCCGGCGACGACCGACCACAACCCCGTCCTCCTGAAACCCCGCGGTGACGGCGAGTCCCAGCTGGTCCTGCAGGGCGAGGCCGTCGCCCACTACAGCGCCGGCGAGTACTACGCGGACCACTGGGACGACGCGCTCGCGGCCGCCCGCGAGTCCCACGCCCGCCTGGCCGCCGACCACGACGTGATCGTCGCGGAGGGAGCGGGCTCCATCGCCGAACCGAACCTTCGGGACCGTGACCTCGCGAACGTCGAGACGGCCCGATTCTCGAACGCGGACATCCTCCTCGTCGCGGACATCGAACGCGGTGGCGTGTTCGCTTCCCTCGTGGGCACTATCGAACTGATGCCCGACGACCTCCGCGAGCAGGTGGCCGGCGCGGTGATCACGAAGTTCCGTGGCGACCGCTCGCTGCTCGCGCCCGGCATCGCGGCGTTCGAGGAGCGGACCGGCGTGCCGACCCTCGGCGTCCTCCCGTACGACGACCCAGGCTTGCCCGAGGAGGACAGCGTGTCGCTCCCGTCGGTCGGCGAGCGGGCCGTCCACGGCGGTGACGACGGGGTTCCAGACGACCGGGCCGTGACCGTCGCGGTCCCGCGGCTCCCCCGGGCCTCGAACATGACCGACCTGGAGCCGCTGGCCCGCGAGCCCGGTGTCCGGGTGGGATACCTGCCACTCGATGCGTCCCTCGAGACAGCAGATGCCGTCGTTCTGCCGGGGACGAAGAACACGGTCGACGACCTGCGCGCGCTCCGCGAGGCCGGGTTCGGCGCGGCGTTGTCGGCGTTCAACGGTCCGGTGGTCGGCCTCTGTGGCGGCTACCAGCTGCTCGGCGAGCGGATCACCAACGCGGGCGTCGAGAGCACCGACGACCTCGATTCGCTGGCGGGGTTCGGCCTGCTCCCGGTCGAGACGCGGTTCGAGGCAGATAAGCAGGTCGAACCGGTGACTCGGGAGTTCCGTGGTGTCGGGCCACTCTCGGGGGCCGCGGGCGCGGTCACCGGCTACGAGATCCACATGGGACGGACGCGGCTGGTGGGCAAGGCCGCACGCCCGTTCCCCGGCGACGACGGTCGCGACCCCGACGGTGCCGCAACCGACCGCGTGCTGGGGACCTACCTCCACGGCCTGTTTGAGAACCGGGGCCCACGCGAGGCGTTCGTCGAGACGGTCTTCGCGGCGGTGGATCGGGACCGACCGAGCGGGAACGGGAACGGAACCGCGCCCGGGACCACCGGACCGGCTCCCGGCAGCATCGACGCGGCCGCGGACCGGGCGGCGGCGCTTCTGACGGAGTACGTCGACCTCTCGCCGTTCGACCCCTAGGTTCGGTCGCCGTCGCTCGCCTCGAAGAAAGCCGAGATGAGCGTCCGTTCGGCCTTCCGGAGGTGGTTGTGGAAGGTCGCGGAGGTGATGTCCATGCGCTCGGCGACTTCCTCGGCGTTGTGTTCGCGGGGCCACTCGAAGTAGCCGGCTCGATACGCCACCTCCAGCGCCTGGGCCTGCCGGTCGGTCAGGTCGGGATCGAGACCGCCGTCGACGCCGTGTTCGTCCAGCGGCTGGTCGAGTTCGCGCTTGGCGACGAGGTCGGCGTCGGGCTGGACGCTCTGGACGCGGTCGACGACCGTTCGCACGTCCACGTCGGGCGCGACCTCCGCGGCGACCCGGACGCCCTCGTCGGCGCGGGCGAAGCGGACGTTCGCGCCGTGTTTGACCAGCGGGACGAGCAGCGACTCGCCGGCGACCGTACACTCGACGACGCCCTCGTCGTCGTCGCGTTCGAGGACCTCTACCTCGGTGACGCCGGGTTCGTCGGCGAGCAGGTCCGCGGCGACTGCGGGATCGGCACCGTCGATCCGCTGGTAGACGACGAGTCGGTCGGCCGCCGCCAGCACGATGCCGTCGAGCGTGACGGTACAGTCCCACTCGGCGGCGGGCGCGAAGGCGGGGTCGCGGCCGGCGACGAACTCCAGTTCGATGACGCCGTCGGCGGTCAGGAGCCGCCGGCTGGCGGTCGCGTCGATGGCGTGGCCGACGATCTCACCGAGTTCGTCGAGTACGTCGAGTTCCCGGTCCTCGAAGCCGTCCTCGCGGTCGGTGGTCAGGGCAAGCGCGCCGTAGACGGTCCGCTCGAACGACAGGGGGACGACAGTCCCGTGGCACGCGCCGTCGGGGTCGCCTTCGGTCCACTCCGTCGCCGCGGGCACGCCCGAGTCGGTCGTGGTGGGCAAAATCGCGGGGTGCTCGTCGTCGCTCGACGTGTCGCCGACCGCCGTGTCGCCTCCGTCGACCGGTTTGCCGCCGTCGGTCGCGTGGTAGGTGTACAGTTCCTCGGGCGCGTCGGCCGGGCGGTCACCAATCCAGACGGCCCCGTACTGATCGGCCTCCACCAGGCGGCCACAGACCGCGCCGGCGATCTCTTCCCGGGTGGTCGCGCCGACCAGCGCCTGGTTCACGTCGCGGATGAGCGCGTTGATGCGGTCCAGTTCTTCGAGTTCGTCGCGCTGGCGACGGAGCCGTTCCTCGCGCTCTTTCCGCCCGGTGATGTCCGAGAAGATGACGGTGTGCCCGATGTCCCGACCCTCGCGGTCGGTGATGGGGGACGTTCGGACCTCGTAGGTGCTGTCGGCCAGCCGGAGTTCGCCCAGTGCGTCCTCGGTCTCGAAGCCGACGGCGTCGGTGTCGACCAGCCGGTCGACGTGGTCGCCCAGCACGGCGCGGGGTTCGCAGTCGAACAGGTCGCCGGCTGCGGGGTTGCAGTAGACCACGCGGCGCTGGGCGTCGAGGATGACGACCGCGTCCTCGAAGTCGCTCAGTGCGGCTTTCCGGCCCAACTGTCGCGTCGCGGGCACGATGTCGAACAGCCGGTGCCGAAAGAGGGCGTAGCCGAAGGTGACGCCGGTGATGCCGCCGGCGTACGGCACCAGGTCGAGCCGTGGCCCGGGCAGGGGCGACGCCGCCGCGGTCGAGAGGACGCCCGCCAGTACCAGGGCGGCGATGCCGACGACCAGTAGCGCCGACTGGTCGGCGTAGAGGTAGTCCGAGAGGACGACGAGTCGGAGCAAAAGCACCGCGCCGACCCCAGTCAGTGTGAAGACGTAGGCCTCGATGGCGTGGAACCCGGGGCCGAACTGCTGGGCCATCAGCGACAGGCCCTGCGTGACGACGACTTCGTTGACCGGCCAGACCAGGCCGTGGAGCCCGTTCGACCAGATCAGCAGACTCCCGACGACAGGGAACGTGGCGAGCGTGGCGACCGACCGGGGTGTAACCAGCTCCTCGTACCCGGTGTACGCGAGCGCGAAGACGAGCCAGCAGACCGGAGCCGACAGGGTCGCGACCCACTGGACGTTCTCTATCGCGATCCGGAGCGACCGATCCGTAATCAGCATCCCGACTCCGTGGGTGACGGTGTAAGCCGTCAGGACGGCCATCAGCGCGGTGAATTCGCGAGCGCCCGGCTCGGCCCGTCGACCCCAGGCGTACACCGCGAGCGACCCCGTCGTCACTCCCGAAACGGCGAGCAACGCGACGTGGAGGGCGACGACAGTGAGCACGCTACCCACCTCGTCGCGGGAACTGCCGCCGTGTCATTGGTCCGGACATCTCCGGCGTGCAGTATTAACTTTCCGTCGCCACAGTTTCGAAGAAGACGCTGACAGAACCCACAGAGGGGAGCCTGACCGTCTGTCGTCCCGGAGCCGTGAATCGCCAGCTATCCACGCGCTGGTACGACCACCGACCCGTAGATTTAAGGGTGAAACCGCGGCCACTCTCGCCCAATGGTCGAGGCGTTCGCGGTCGCGAGCGGGAAAGGAGGGACGGGCAAGACCACCAGTACGCTCGCGCTGGGGATGGCGCTGGCCGAGGAGTACGACGTGACGGTGATCGACGCCGACACGGGCATGGCGAATTTGCTCTTTCACGCTGGCCTCTCGTCGGTCGAGACGACGCTACACGACGTGCTGGTCGAGGGTGGTGCGCCGGTCGAGGACGCCGTCTACGATCGCTTCGGGATGTCCGTCGTTCCCTGCGGGACGAGCCTGGCGGGCTTCGAGGCGGCCGAACCGGAGCGCCTGCGCGACGTGGTCGCGACGCTGGCGGTCGACACCGACGTGATCCTGCTCGACTCGCCCGCGACGCTGGGCTCGAAGTCCGCCGTCCTGCCGATCGTGCTGGCCGATCGGGTGGTGGTTGTCCTCCAGCCTACCATCCCCGCGCTCTCGGATGGCCTGAAGGTTCAGGAGTACGCCCACTCCTACGGGACCGGGACGGCCGGGACGATCTTCAACAAGGTGACTGACCCGGACGACGTGCAGTCGGTCGCGGCGAAGTCCCAGCGGTACTTCGACGGGCCGACGCTCGCGACAGTTCCCGACAGCGACGCTGCCCGGGAAGCCCGCCGCGCCGGTGAGCCCCTGCTCGCGTACGCGCCGGCCGCCGAGGCCGCCGACGCCTACCGCGGGGCCGCCCGCGAGATCGACGTGCGCTCGGGCACGGCCGACGACGTGGCTGATCGGTTTCTTAGTACTGTAATCCCGGAACCACGGTAAGCTAACCCGACCTAAGACGACGGGTTTTCAGCATGGACTCGCGCTTTGGCCGAGCGCTCGGCAGGAGGATCGTACTCTCCATTCGCGTTCAACGTCCCGCTGTTCAAGTGTACGCCTACGGGTGCGCCTTCGCCGTTTCCATTTTGGCTACGGCGAAGGTACCGCAATCCAATATTTTTGGCTACGTTGTAGTCCGCATGATTCTCGTACCCACAATTTTGGCAATTGAATGACTCTCTATCACGGTTCTCAGGATGAGTGAACTCACGCGTCGAACAACGCTTGGACGTATCTGAGGGATCTACTTCCACCACCTCAACCCCCTTGATTTTGGCTTTGTACTCCACGCAGTTCTGCAAGCGTTCAAACGCCCACTTGTGACCCCATGATGCTCCACTGAGACGGTCACGAATTCTCGTCAGGTTCTCGAACGCGATCACCGTACAGCCGTTCTCAATCGCCTCACGGAGAATCTCGTTTGCTATCTTGTGCAGCATCTGCGTGAACCGCCCCGTCTCTTTCTGTCGCACCGCTTGAATATTCTCGTGAGCCCAACGGGTTCCAGACTGTTGTAGGTCGCTACAGCGCTGTTCGTACTCTCCTCGCCAATGATCAAACTCACCGCCAGTCCAGAAGGTGCCCACACTGCTAACGGCAAGGTTGTTCACACCGAGGTCAACGCCGAGGACCGTGGGGTGCTCGGTCGATGCTAGTTTCGATGTGTCGGACTCCACCTCCGCCTTTGTGCGGACATGAAGATGCCACTCACCGCGCTTAGAGTGTAGTTCTGCCCCCGTGATTTCGTACTCGTCCGAAAATAAATATTCTCGATGTGGGGTTTCTCGCTCTGGATCTGGCAGTACGTACTGGGCCTTGATTCGCCCTCCTACAGTTGCAAGTGACGCGAACCCGTCGTGAAAGGTCGCACAACGTTTATCATATACGACAGCGGGACTTGAGAACTGTGGCTTTCCAGCGTATTCGCCCTGTACCCATCGAGCAACGGTTCCTTTGAGTGCATTAGCTGCCTTGTTCCGAGCGGCTTGGACATGTTGGCTATGGAGTCTTGTCAGATCGCGCAGATCCTGATACGTCTCTTCGTGCAACGTTGTTTTGCTAGTTGTTACAGACTCCCCCTCGAAGGCATGATCGACGACATAGTTTGCAGCCCGGAGAAATTCATCTACGGTTTCACGTAAAAGTACGGCGTCATCACTGTCCACCGCGAGTTTAACACGGACAGTACGCCGAACCTCCATACCAGGGGTTGGTTCGTTTTCTCTTATAAGCATTCGGCCACCACTGTACCGCATTCTGGTGGTTTCACACAGGTTTGATCGAGGCGATCCGCGAGCAGGCCCGCGAGGAAGCCCGGCAACGCGCGGCCGAGTGGGGCCTCGACGAGGTGTGTGAGTGACCGTCTCGTGCCGCACAAACAATTAAACCGTTTCGTATCGTTTGGCATAGCGTATGGCGACACGCCAACAGACGATGGCCTACCACTCGTGTGGCTGCGGTGAGCAGTTCGATACCACAGAAGAACTGCTGGAGCACGCCCGGAGTGAGCACGGACTCTGGGTACACTGAGGCGGGCGCGGACGCCGATGCCGATTTTCAGTTGTCGACGTGAACCGGGATCCACCAGACACGGCTCCGACCACCGACCTTCTTGCTCGTCACGTCGGTCTTCTCCGAGAGCGCGTGGAGTTTGTTCAGTGCCGTCCGACGTGAACAGTCCAGTCGGTCGGCGATCTCCGTCGCCGTCAGCGGCTCCGCGTAGTCCTCACGCGACGTGAACACGTCGAGCACGTTCGATTCGGTGTACTCCGTCTCGCGGCCTGCGTCGGGCATGTGCGCGACCACTCCGTCTGGGAACTTATTTCCTTCGTGTAAATCCTCAGGAACGGCGGTCGGTCGCGGAGCCGTCCCGTCGGTGGCTGAGTTTCTCGCCGACGATGCCCGGCACGGACGTTCCACAGTACGTACAGGACCACGACCGGCCGGCCGTCCCGTCCTGCCGGTCGAGTTCGTCGACGGACTGGAGCAGTGCACCGCAGCCGCCACACTGATGTGCGGGTGAACTCACGGCTACTCGTTAGTAGGACGGCCACGGATGTGAGCTAACTCATAATCAAACATTGGCTGCTGATTCACCTATGATGACTACTTACTGAGAGGCGAGCTCTTATTTCTTTTTAGAATTATCCCCGTTAATAGAAGAGATGGACTGATGTCCGTTGGATAAGAATCCCCAACGAGAACTGTTTTGGCAGCCTTGCCAATAATCAGTATGGTATTGACCTGTGCAGACAGGCCGAGTCAACTGCTGTGTGGCACTTCACCTACCGGGCGTGGGACGAAGAGACTGCCGGAACAGAATGGTCGGGAGGGTGGGTAATCTCCCCTCGCCTTCTCTGGCGTGAGCAGCAGGCTAATTAACACCCGGAAAATGTAGAGAGCCACAGAAACAGGAAAAATAAGATGACCGGGTTGAAAATGTTATGAATGACGTTCTTGAACCGCTCTATCCTTTTCTGATAGGGCGTTTTGATCTCCAAAAGGCGCAAATAAAATTCCACCAGCGGGTGAGCGATGTCAAGAGTGACATCGCGGCTGGTTACCAGACAGAGGTGATTGTCTTTACTAGAGTGATGTGGAGCGATGACGAGTCGGTCTGTCGGTGAGCTTGATCATGTTGTCTCTTACTACTCGATGGATGTCTTTTTTACTGCTCAGTGAAGAACTGCTGCACTCCCAAGTCTGTGGCACATCTATCCCGAAATTGAAGACGAACTCCTCCAGCGCCAACACAAGATGGACACGGTAGAAATCACGATGGTGAGACACGATTGATCTTGATTATACTCCCGCGCTTGGAGACCAGTTGGCGGAGTGCATCGGCCAACTCGTTTATTTCGCTACAGTATGATGCTCCCCCGCAAGATAAACCAAACGGTTAGGTCGACAACACAATTGGTGGCGAAGTCGCAGGCATAGCTGGTTCTTCTGTCCGGACCCGATCGAGAACGTGCGGTGTTTGCTGTCGCGGTAGTATAGCGGGGTGTGAATGTCAACTGTAACGTCGAATGTCTGTGCCAACAGCCGGTTGCAGGCCGATTCAGTTGCAAAAGCATCTCAGACGCGGTCAAACTGATCATCCACTCTATCCGCGTCAGGTCTATGAAGATTATACAACAGTACCTTCGCTATCACATTTTGTGATTCGGTCCCAACTTCTACACTGTCACCACGAACGATTTAACAAGTCCGTGCCAGTGTTCGCAAACTCATTATCAAAACAATTTGAGTGAGGACTATGTAAAATTCCTCCCTCAGATAGGTGCCATTGTCCGAACCACTGAAACTAAGCTCGGGAAACAGTGGTGATAACGCTCACCGACTCACCTGCCTGGCTTTGGCTATCTTGACCATATCGAGACGACTACAGCGACGACAACCGACTCTCCCCTAGTCCGGCAACTGCTGTGAGATCGTTGGATTGCCCCTCGCTACCTTTGTAATCATTACCGGAACGGTTTGTATGCAGCATGAATTTCGGCCACCGCCACGTGCTCTCCTACGTCCCTGGAGACAGTCGTCGGACCGCGGTTAGTGTTGTCTACAACAAACACGTAGGTACCCGCTTCAAGATTGATTGAGTCCTTACCATCGCGAACACCCTCATCTGCAGTCAGAGGTTGGAATTTATTTCGTGTTTTGAAATTATCCCACTCTGAGTCAAAGAGATTATCTGATTTAGAGAGGAGATATGCGTCAACTTTTGGCCCCTCTCGTATTGTGAATTTGTAAGCGAACGTAGCCCTACGCTTGAGAACAAACCGGTGCGCTCGCCATCGGTACCCATGAATACGGGCGATTTCCTTTGTTATACGCAGTGCTCTAGGCTCAGGCTCGGAAGTTGTAGTCTCCGGTTCTGGGGTCGGGTCTGCTTGGGGGGTGGTGATTTCCTCACTTTCTACAGGGGTAGGCGTCTGTCCAGAGGTATCGGCTATCTCTTCAGAATTCTCCGGACTGGGCGTATTCTCGTCCGGTGTGGTGCCGATACATCCGGTTGTTGTGAGTGCTATTCCGGCAGCACCTAGCACCCAGCGCCGTGATGGCTCAGACATCTATGATTTTTATGTTGCTCAGTGATAAAAGGGATATCGTTTGGTTCGAGAGACTGTAGCATACTTACCTCCTAAGATTGGCGACAGTTATCCGGTCGGTGGGGTGGTTGGCCTCGGAGCCAGCTTCGGAGACTACAACTGCGGCATCGGTTGAGCGAGCGGTTTTGGCGATTGTTACGTATGGCGTTATCAGCTGGTGACAGCCATTCATCAGCTCGTCGTTAAATAGCAACCAGCATGCGTGAGCAAGTTTTGTAAAAGATAATTTAAGACTTCCAGATAATAACAGCGCCAATTCAGTGTGGAGGTGTCCGTGCACACTGAAAAGACACGAAGGATCTATCTAGTATGAAAATTATGTACAGATAGTGGCAGTAAATAATAACGCCACCCATGCTTGATGGCTAGGAATTGTACATAGTAGGGAAAATCAAAAAACACTGAAATACCGTTGACCGGGGGGTTGGAAATCTCCAGGCACTGATTCCAAGATTGCCAAGAAATATACGGCTAATAGCCATAGGTACAACTGCATCAAGTTCTGGGGTGCCATTGGCACCGATGGGTGCGATTCGCGCATTGATGTCGTTGGGTTGCGTACCGCGAGGACCAGGTCCACTCCCAAACAGCAAGAGCCTATGGAGCGACGGTACAGTCGTGGCGTCTATCTCAGTCTCCGTCATCATGACGATAGACACGAACTAAATCACACCTGTGCTGGCGAAATCGTGACCCGATTTAATTACGAGTCCTACTGATTGTATGTTGCTGTCAATTCAGGAGTGGACAAATCACTTAAAAAACCCGACTGACGGGAACTAAGATTTTCGCTCACGTGTTTTTTCCTGAATTTCGCGATGGTGCTGACCTACTAAAGATACCTACCAGCGAGACGCTCTCGATTTTAGATACGAACGTTAAGAAATTCGGGATAGTGTCAAGCGTATATTTTTGAGGTAAGACGACGCATTTCTTCGTCCTCACACTGTTTCAGCAAGGCTGAACGAGAAACTGCCGCCGGATGGATTGAAGCTTCTGCCTTCGAATGAAATCGGCTAATCTGAACACTAGGTACGGCGAACAAAACTCGCGAACGGAGTTGTCGAAATGCATTAACAACTCAATTTCAGTAACTACTATAGAGGGGTGATTTCAGCGTTTTATGTTTTATGAACGTCCCCGTCGTTTCGACCGTTCGACGGGAGCGGCTGACCCCGTTCAGGCGGGGCGGACCGGCGTCTCGCAGTCGGGACACGCCGCGTACCGTGCTTCGCCGTCGGCCCGCTCGTACCGGATGAGCAGGTTGCGCGACGGGATGGACGTGCCACACCGGGGGCAACTACCGAGAGACTCGTGGGTGGCGGTTCGGGACATCGAAAGGAGCGTGTGACAGGGGAGGGCTGGTCGCCCTCTACCTAACAGTATTAGCCGGAGGGATATGTACCCGAGCCACGCGGAGTGAAAGTGAAACTGCCGGACGTGGCGGCTTCTCTCTGGAATAATAAGCGACATGAACCGTACCGCGTTCGACTGGTTCGGCCGTGTGCGCCGGACGTGTTCCGACCGGTTCCCGCTCGCCACGAACTGGCTGACGACCGGTCACACCAGTCCGCGCGCTTGTTTCCGACTGGCTTCGCTCCCTACCGTTTCCGGTCCGGTCGAATGCAGACGGCACCAGTGTACCCACCGGATAGCTATCGAGGCGTTCGGCTCGCTGGCGAATCGTAGCCCCTTGCTTGCCCGTGTGAGCTAGGTTCATACGGGATATCGTTGAACCGACGGGCGGATCGATGCAACGGAGAACTCTGCTCCGGCACGCGGGTGCCGGCGTGCTCTCGCTCGGGGTCGTGAACGGCGCGACAGGAACCGCGCTGGCCGGTGGGTTCGACGTGTCGTTCCAGGTCGGAGATCACGAGGTCGGTGACCACGACGAGTCCGTCCACGTCGACTGTGGGACGCCCACGACCGTCGAGGGCCGTATCGTCGGTGACGAGTCCTGTCTCACGGCGGACCTCGTCGACTACGGTCGAGAGGACGGCGAACTCCAGTTCAGCGTCGAGACCGTCGAAGACGCCAGCGACTGCACGAACCACCACGTCGCTATCGAGTACACGATCCGCGCGTCGGACCTCGACGACCCTCCGGCCGGCGTCTGCGTGTTCCACGATAGCGACCGCGTGGCCCGCGTCGACTGCACGGCCGACGAGGAACACGACGGCGACACGAACGAAGACGACACCGGAGACCGCGACGACGAGACCGACGACCCTCCGAAGTTCGAGTTCGACGACGACGAGAGTCCGGAGTTCGAATTCGAGGACGAAGACCCGCCCGAATTCGACTTCGGGAACGAGGTGGATGAAGGCCCAGAGTTCGACTTCGGGAACGAGGTGGACGAAGGACCGGAGTTCGACCTCGGGAACGAGGTGGACGAAGGACCGGAGTTCGACTTCGGGAACGAGGCAGACGATGGACCGGAGTTCGACTTCGGGGACGAAGTGGACGAGGGCCCGGAGTTCGATTTCGGTGACGAGGCCGACGAGGGCCCGGAGTTCGATTTCGGTGACGAGGCCGACGAGGGCCCGGAGTTCGATTTCGGTGACGAAGTGGACGGGGGGCAGGAGTTTTCGTTTTCGGAGTGATCGCTTCGTTCCACTCGCTTCGCCGGCGTCTGACCCCGTTTCGGGCGCACGTCTGCTCTGACGAACGGATTCGGGACGGCTCCTTTGGCCGGGTGGAACGAAGAAACCGACGATGAACCGGACCGCGGACTCACGTGACCTCGCTGCCGATCTCCGCGAGCGCGAGGTCGCCGCGGACGCGGGGCTCGCGAAGAGCTTCACCGACCGCCTGCTCGTCGTGGACGCGACAACCGACGGTGGCGTTCCCGGGGACGCCCGCGAGCGATTGCACGACCACGACTGCTACGGGGCCGACGAGGTGTACGATACCGGCGACCGCGACGCCTCGTCCGCGGGCGCGGTCGGCGACGCCACCCGCCACCAGTTCGCCGACGTGCAAACGCGGGGCGACCACCACTCCTACGTCGTGGAGTGAGGGCAGCCGCTTGCACTTTTCTCCCTGGCCGACGAAGGCCGCCCGTGACACGGTTCGACGCCGAGACGCTGACGGATCGACGCGACCTGTTCGCCGACGCCATCGAGGCTCACCGCGAGCGCCGGAGCCCGTTCATCACCATCGAACCGGAACCGACACCCGCGGAGATGGCAGCAGCCGACGACGAGGATCTGCCTGAAGATGCACCGGAACAGACCGTTCCCTGGATCCAGCTCGCCGACGACACCGTGAACCTCGACTGTACGGACGCCGAACTGGAGCGGGTGAAGACCCTGCTGGAGGAGTACCCGGACTTCCGGATCGACGACCTGACGAGTCCGGCGGACGCCCACGGAACCAACGTCCGGATCACGGCCCGCGCCGACCCGGAACGTCTGGGTGCCTTCTTCGACCGGATCTTTCGAGAAGTCTACGGCCGCGAGGAGGACTACCGGGCCTGGGTCGTCGAGATTTGACCGTCGCCGGTCCAGCAATCCGTTTCGGGTCCATCACCGCGGCGCGAGGCGTCGAACGAGTGCAGCCAGCCGGTACAGCACCGTGTTCCGCTCGTACTGTCGCCACCCCGCGTAGCCACCGGTGAGCGTCGTCGCATCGTAGCCTTCTGATTCCAGGTAGTCCGTGGCCGTCCGGGCGACGATGCCGGCCTTGCAGACGGTCACGATTTCGGCTTGCTCGGGTAGTGTGTCGAGATGGGGGTCGAGTGCGTCGACGGCCCCGTCGCGCAGGTCGTGGTACACCGGCGCGTTGTAGCTTCCCCGGATATGGTCCCCCTGGTACTCGGAATCGGGCCTGATGTCGAGGACGAACACGTCGTCGTCGGCACGGCGCTCGTCGAGTCGGCCCGGCCCGATCGAACTCATCGTCTCGTGGCGACGACCAGGAACGTTTCCGGCCGCGTCGCCCCGAACTCGACCGCGAAGCCGGCGTCGTCGAGTGCCGTGGCCGCCTCGGTCTCGGAGAAGCGTTCCGAAAGCGGCGGGCCGTCCTCACCGGTCCCATCGGCCGACCAGTCGACCACGACGAGACGGCCGCCCGAGGGAAGGACCCGCGCGAGTTCGGCGAGCGCGCCGTCCGTGGCGAACTCGTGGTAGGTCATGGTCGAGACGGCCGCGTCGAGTTCGGCGTCGTCGAACGGGAGGTCCTCGATCCCGGAGGTGACGAGCTCGACGTTCTCGGGGACGCCCTTCTCCCGGTAGTGGTCGTGCATTTCGTCCTGAATGTCGACCGCGTACACGCGGTCGGCGTGGGGCGCGACGTCGTCGGTGTAGAAGCCAGTCCCGCTCCCGAGGTCGACTACCGTCTCCGTCCCCGTCAGATCGAGTCCCCAGAGGAGTTCCTCGCGGGAGACCGACCGATAGCGCGCCGCGGTGTCCTCGAGTTTCGCCGCTTTCCCGGCGTCGAACGTGTGGTGTCCCATGCGACCGTAGTTGTGTACGTATCGTGAAATAATTGCTGGATTCCGCCGGATTTCTCCTGTCCGCTTCGGCGTGTATTATCGGTCGTTTTCCGTTCGCCGTTGCCAGCGCGGCTCGAAAGGGCGCGGATTCGTGCGGCGATACGAGCGCCACCACTCGTTTCAGTTTCAACACGTTTATGGCCGAACCGCCCTCTGATATTGGACAAGATGAGCAATACCGATATCGAGGTTGCAGAGGTCGCACGTCGGATCGAGGCCGACGACGCGGCGGATCTGTTCGTCCTGGACGTTCGCAAGGAGAGGGACTACGCACAGCGACGGATCCCCGAGAGCACGAACGTTCCCGTCTACGAGGATCTGCTACAGTACGAGTACTCGGGACTCGAAAACCATCTCGACGAACTTCCGGAAGACGAGGAGATCGCGGTCGTCTGCAAGGCCGGTGTCACGTCAGCCCGTGCCGCCGAGTTCCTGCGCGCGCACGGCTTCGAGGCGAAGTCCGTTCGAAACGGAATGCACGCCTGGGGGCGTCTCGATCCCGACGTCCAGTAGATCGGCTGGCGTCCGGCCGAAGTACGTGAGGCCGGGCTCGATAGATGCGATGTGTATCTCGCCGTTCTGTCGGGCGAAGCGAGAGGAGGCTCGGTAGACAGACCGTCCGTCGGCGGACGGTGACCGGAAGATAGCGTCGTGGATCTCGGCTCCTCTCGTGTCGAGTGACCGCGGCAGGTGGTCACTCGGCCGTCACGGTGTCGCGTTCGTCTCTACCTCGTGGCGTTCGAGTCGCCGACGGAGCGTCCTCGCCTTCCTCGTCGCGAGTGCGGCGGCCGGCTCGGCCCGGTAGTGCAGGACCGACTCGGCATCGGTTTCGTCGGCGGCCTCGTCGGGCGTGGCGTCGGCTGTCTGGACGACGGCGACGAGCGCGCCGTTTGTCGTCCTGATCTTCGTGCCGACGGATGTCTCGGTCGCGTGGAGTCCCTTCACGGCGTCGTGGATCGCGTCGAGTGCGTCGTCGGCGTCGACGGTCACCGCGAGCGTCGCGAACTCCGGATCGGTGAACGTACGATCTGCGGTCTCTGAAGTCTCGGGCTGATCGGTCATGATGTTTCCTCCCTTGCCCCCTCCAACGTTCGACGCGAACCGAATTAATCGTCCCGGCGGACCGGCCCCGCGCTTATCGGACCCAACGTGGAACCGGGCCTATGGCCGGAATCGAGGGTCAACTCTGGGCGCTGCTGGCGCTGTTCGGGATCGCTGCCGCCGTCGGCGTCCTCGCGGCGCAGCACGCCCGAATCCAGTACACCATCGGACTAGTCGTTACCGGGTTGCTCGTCTCCGCGGTCGGACCGCCGGTTCCCGACCCGATCACCTCCGAATTCATCCTGCTGGTCTTGCTCCCAGCGCTGATCTTCCGGGACGCCGTGACGATCGACGCCGGGGCGCTCCGTGCCAACCTCGCGCCGATCCTGTTGCTGGCCGTCGTCGGCTTCTGTTGCTCGATCGCCCTCGTCGCGGTCGCGGGTCGCTCCCTGTTCGGCTTCTCACTCGTGGTCGCGGTCCTGTTCGGGACGATCCTCATGCCGACCGACCCCGTCTCGGTCGTGGCGATCTTCGAAACACTCGACGTCCCCGACCGGCTCGCCGTCCTCGTCGAAGGGGAGAGCCTCCTCAACGACGGGGTCGCGATCGTGGTGTACTCGACGGTGCTAGGTGTCGTCGAGGCCGGGCCCAGCAGCGCCGATTCCGCCCCGTTCCAGGGCTCGCTCGAGCTGGCCCTGGACCTGGGCTCGGGGATCGTCGTCGCGTTCGTCGGCGGTGTCGTCGTCGGGGCTGCGGCCGGCTATCTCGCCGCGGCCGTCGTCGCGTTCGCCGACGACCGACTGACCGCCGTAATCGTCTCCGTCCTGACCGCCTACGGCGTCTACCTCCTGCTCCATCAGTTCGGTGCCAGCGGCGTGATCGGCACCCTCGCCGCGGGACTCGTCCTCGGACTGGAGGACGGGCACGCCGATATCGCCCCGGAGATACACTTCTCGATCGGGTTCGCGTGGGACATCGCGGCCGTGCTGGCCAACACGATCGTCTTCGTGTCGATCGGACTCATCACGCCCGTCGACCTCCTCGCCACCTATGCGCCCGGGATCGCCGTGGCCGTCGTTCTCGCCTTGCTCGCCCGGGCGCTGGTCGTCTACCCGTTGCTCGAACTGCACGCTCGGTGGGGGACACAGCCGATCTCCCGGCCGTTCCAGCACGTCCTCACCTGGTCGGGCATCCACGCGTCGGTCTCGGTCGCCCTGGTGCTCGACGCACGGGAACAACTCCCCGCCGCCCTCGGTGACGAGTTCACTGCCCTGCTGTTCGGGGTCGCCGCCTTCACCCTCGTCGTCAACGGCACGACCATGCCACGACTCGTCTCGTGGCTCGATCTCGGCCGGGACGACCCGCGCCGGCGGCTCTACGACGCACTCGCCGGCCGACTCCACGGCGTCGACGCGGCCCTCGAAACCGCCGACGCCCTGTTCGCGGACGACGAAATCCCCGAGAGCATGTACGCCGATATCACGGCTGCCTACCGGGCCGAACGGGCGACACTCGTCGACGCGATCGAACGGTTGCTTCGCGAGTACCCCGCCCTCAGAGACCACGAGCGCCGGCGGAGCGAACGGCGCATCCTCCTGGCCGAACACGAGGCGATCAAGCGGGCGATCCAGCGCGGTGAGATTCGTGGGGATGTCGGCGAGCGGTTGCTGGCCGATGTCGAGCGCGACCTCGACCGCGTCGTGACCGACGAGCGGTCGGCGCGCCGTCCCGCGCCGCCGGCGACTCCGCCTGACTGGCAGGAACTCCTCGACGCGGCGTCGGTCGATCTCGATCTCGGGAACGAGGTGGTCGATCCCGACCGGAACCCTCCCGAGTCGGACTCCGAGGACTCGGCCGACGGGAGTCCCTGACCGGTGACCTCCGCTGCCGAACGACGACGCCAACCCGAGCCGTCACGAATCCGGCGCTGACCGTACTTCTTTGTCCCCGCCGGCCCTGCACCGGATATGCGCGCAGCAGTGTTCCACGGGCCGGGCGACGTTCGCGTCGAGGAGGTACCGAAACCGGAACTGACCGAACCGACGGACGCGCTCGTCCGGGTCACCCACACCGCGATCTGTGGCTCGGATCTGTGGTTCTACAACGGCGATAGCGACCGCGAGCAGGGCTCGCGAGTCGGCCACGAGCCCATGGGCATCGTCGAGGAGGTCGGCGAGGACGTACGACGTGTCGAACCCGGCGACCGCGTGTTCGCACCGTTCGTCATCAGCTGTGGCCAGTGCGAGTTCTGCCGCAAGGGACTGCACACCTCCTGTGTGAACGGTGACTCCTGGAGCGGCGAGAATGGCGGCGCACAGGGCGAGTACGTTCGGACGCCCCACGCCGACGGCACGCTCGTGCGAGTGCCGGATCGCTACGCCGACGACGAGGACGCCCTCGAATCCGTCCTTCCGTTGACGGACGTGATGGGGACGGGCCACCACGCCGCCGTCAGCGCCGGCGTCGAACCCGGGAGTACCTGCGTGGTCGTCGGCGACGGCGCGGTCGGCCTCTGTGGCGTCCTCGCCGCTCGCCGACTCGGGGCCCGCCGGATCGTCGCCGTCGGTCACCACGAGGACCGCCTCGCCCTCGCCGACGAATTCGGCGCGACCGACACGGTGCTGGGGGGCGAGGGTGACGAGGTCGAGCAGGTGCTGGACGTGACCGACGGCGGCGCGGATCACGTCATGGAGTGTGTCGGGGCCGCTTCGTCGATGGACACCGCAGTCTCGGTCTGTCGGCCCGGCGGGACGGTCGGCTATGTCGGCGTTCCCCACGGCGTCGACGCCGCCGGACTGGAGCTGTACGACTTCTTCGGCGACAACGTGACGCTCCGGGGCGGCGTCGCGCCAGTTCGGGCGTACGCCGAGGAACTGCTGGCCGACGTGCTCGGCGGGACACTCGATCCCGCGCCGATCTTCACGAAGACGGTCGATCTGGATGGCGTGCCGGAGGGCTATCGGGCGATGGCCGACCGCGAGGCGCTGAAGGTACTTGTCACGCTCTGACGCGGTGTCGGTTGCTATCGAGCCCCGGGAAAGGGATCACCGCAGTAGCGTCACCCGTGCCCAGGCGCGGGACCGTCAAGCGACGCCTTCTGCGACACTCACGAGACCGTTACCCACTTCCACGAGCGCAGTCTCGGACGGCGCGCTCCCGACCAGACAGTCGGCGCTGGAACTGTCGGCACCGTCGACCCGAACGTCGACGTGGTAGACCGCGCGTGGGAGCCGCGTCTGGATGCTCGTGACCGCCTGTGGGGTGAGGGTGTAGGTCCGCTGGAACGCGATTTCGTCGTCGGCGTTGTGAAACTCGACGGTGACCTCGTGAGTGGTCTCGCTATCGTAGTTCCGAAGGACGAGGGTCTCGTCGGAGACGAGCAACCGTTCGTCGCCAACCGACGGATCCACTGCGGATCGATGTTGGAGGGGCGAGTCGGGCAGCATAGTTGCAAAAACGGTGTGACACCAGTAAAAACGGGATTCGGTGTTTCTGGCTCTGAAACTGAGCGTGTGTCCTAAGGGGAGTGCGGGACTCGAACTGGGCTGTAGAGCACGGTTCCAGCGGGCCGACTCGCTCTCGGGGATTCGAACGCCCTCGCACCGATTCTATCAGTTGTTCGACTCGACGACCAGCGTCACCCGTCGCTCCCCGCGTTCGGTCGTCACAGTCACGTCCAGCGCCACCGCGAGGACACAGTCTACTCACCTAACAGTGCTGTGACTCAGAGTAGCTCCTCAATGAACGAATTGATCATCCGGATTTCATCGTCATTGATTTCGTGACCCAGATCATCGTAGAGCCGACTCTCTACATCACCGTCCATCTGGTCGAATACCTGCACGGAAGCGCGAACCTGGTCGGCGGTGACGTAGGGATCGTCAGTACTGCAACCGAAGAAAACTGGTGTTCGATCAAGGTTCCCCTCTGGCTCTCGTTCGGTTTCTGGCCCGAGTAGACTTCCCGACAACACAATGAGGCCACCGTAGCGACGAGGGTTTCGCATAACGAATTCACTCATGATCGATCCACTCTGAGAAAAGCCGAGCAGGAGTGTGCGCTCAGGTGGGATACCGGCGTTGCCAGCAATCTTTACTACGCTCGTGACACGTTCGAACACTGAGGACAACCACGGCTCGTTTTTTCGAACGATACAGCACCCGAATATTGATACCACGAACTATGGGCCGCCTGCGGGGCCAGATACATCACACCGTGATGTAGGAACTCGTCGATGAGCCGCAACATATACTGTGCAGAGGATCCTCGACCGTGGAGCAGAATGACTGCGACCTCACCTGCCTGAGGCGGTGCGCCGGCCGTTTCGATTGGTTTTCCAGCGTGTGGCTATGTGGATGTGGCTGACTCGGTATCTTCTCCCATCAGTCCCTCCCCGAAGCGGACGCAAGTGGAACCGGCTGTAGCTGACCTTCGATCATCTCACGATCTTCTTCGAGCCACGGTGGGAGAAACAGTGAGTTGCCGAGCGCATCCAGATTGCTATCCACGGTGAGTCCCGGCGCTTCCGTGGCGAGTTCGAATAGGATACCACCGGGTTCGCGGACGTAGAGCGAGTGGAAGAAATGCCGGTCCTTCACCCGTGAGACATCATAGTCACGCTCTCGGAAGAGGTCGTGCCACTCGTAGAGTTGGTCTTCGTTGGGGACGCGCACAGCGACGTGCTGGATTGACCCTGCACCTTCGCGACCAAACTCCATATGACGGTCGAGGAGATCGATGACGGTGGCACGATCTCCCGGAGCCCGATACCGCACGCGATCACCCTCTTGATCGATAAGTTCTAGACCCAGTGTCTCCAGTGCGCTCGCAGTAATGTAGACGTTCGTCGAGAGAAGAGTCACACCGTGGATACCCCGGATCGCGTGTGCTTCCGGGACTGGGCCATCCGCCCACGGTTCCACGGATGATGTCCCAGTGACAAGTTCGAGTTGGGTACCGTCAGGATCTGTGAACCGAAGTACCCTCTCCTCGAATCGCTCAAATGGTCCCTCAACGTTGATGCCGTGCTCTGTAAGTCTGTCATGCCAGTACGATACCGAGTTCGGGGGTATTACCAGTGCCGCGGTGCTGATCTGGGGTTTGCCGGGTCGTCCATCCTCCTCTGCAGGATACGGAAAGAAGGTTAGGGCAGTACCAGGTGAACCAGTCTCATCACCGTAGAAGAGATGTCGTGTGAATTTCTCGTTGAAATTCACCGTCTGCTTGACCAAGCGGAGACCGAGTACACCCGTATAGAAATCAACGTTCTGCTGCGCATCTCGAACGATACCCGTGATGTGGTGAATGCCGGGCGTATCGGTGAGCGTCGATTGTAGCCTAGTCGCGTTGGGAGCGGTAAGAATAACGCGGTCGTCCGAATGCGGCCGTGATGGACGATACTCTAATCGGTGTGTTTTCTCTTTACGACACGCCACTTACGCCTACCCACTGGAACTTGCCATCCCGGCCAGCGAGTACGAGTCCGTAATCAGCGACCGTCATCCGATAGAGATCCGCTGAAGCGTCGATCCACCGGACGTTCTGGTCTGGCTTGAACCCGTCATTGACGCAGTTTGTAGAGAGTCGCCACATCTGGTCTCGTCGAGCATATTGGGGCTTGATTCCGAGCTCGATACACAAACGCATCATGTCGCTGGCTAACTGCGCGCTTGAAGTATAGTAGACTCCTCGGTCGTTTCCATCACCAGCCATGAGCGTCTCAAAAAGTAACTGACGCTGTCGCTGGTCCGTTTGCCAGACGAGAGCAGGCAGTCGTTTCTGCTGGCTGCCGACTCCACAGAGTGACTCGAAGAGTGTTCCGAACACTGTTGAGCTAAACTCAAAGGACCGGCTATCAACACTTCCCTGCAGCCCCATCCGTTTCAATAGCCCCGCAATTGTTTCTCGGTGAGTTGTGTTTTCCTGCGCAATCTGTACCTGTGCTGTATCGCTACTCTGTGGCCAGTAGACGTTACCCTCTGTAGCGAACCATCCAATGAATTCGATGAAGTCATCGCCGTCGAATCGGTATGGTCGCCCACGTGCGTTCGGCCCTGCAACGAGTGAAACGTCATCGGCAATCGATTCGATGGCGGGTTGGTACTGCTTGAACGTCTCGGGGTCGAAGTAATAGCCCGTGTGGCTGTTCTGTCGGATGGGATCACATCCATCTGGGAGGGCTGCCCGAAACGTATGTCCGTGATCCTCACTCCAGACTCTGATCTCATAGTCGGTCACCAGGTTTGTGATGTCTACACCCTCTAGTCGATAGCCCGGCCTCTGTCGCCACCCATTGATGAACCGGTATATGCTCTTCTCGTGAAGTTCGCACGCTCGCTGGAAGCGCGTTTCTCCAACTGAATCTGTTTGGAAGGGAATACGGTGATCTGGTGCGACTCGAAGATTCGACCGGCGTGTCTGAATATTGATGAGTTCTGCTGGCGGTGCAACCTGTTGGATCGACGTGATCGGCTTCAGTTTACAGAGCTCTGTCACTGGGTCAAGAGCATAGACGACCGTACCGATTGTAAGGTCAGAGACTGCCCGAGGTCCGTCCGTGGTTAGTACTTCAGTGTCGTCAGTGAACCCACCTTCTGTGAGCTCGATACCCGGCATCTGCTCGGCAGTAGATTTCTCGGTTAGATCTCGCTCCTCCTCGAAATCCCCTACAGAATTCTGGGGGTTCTGGTGACCCTTTCGTTTTCTTTCTTTTGACACGAAGTAAGGTGGTCCCGTTCTGGGTTATAAAATAGCGGCCGGCTCAGGGTGGTCGAATCAGTGGTGTAATCTTGACTCTCGTCACCGCTAGATAATAGTGAATATCCGATGAATTTGCCTAGACTGGGACTCGATCGACTGTGGTCGGGGACGACCCACAGGGGACATCGCTGAAGCGGTCGAAGGAAGACTGCACAGGCTGATTGACGAAGACGGACGAGTCCACGCTGTCTGAAATATATGAAACACGAGGTATTGTAAGGGTAGCTGTAACCCACGTACGTAGTCCGGGGTTACAAATATACAGAAGCCATTTGATACACAATCTGATATACCCACTGGTCACCTCAAACTTCTAGATCCGTTCGAAGCCCGTCCGAGAACGACCCTGCCCGGCAATCCAGATCTTCGCCTGTTCTCACCCAGTCAGTGGGAACCCAGCTTCTAGTCGCCTATCTCTCAGAGCCGTTCCTTTCTAGCGGTGATTCGGGCTACTGTTACACTCCGTTTCAATGACAGCCGCGATGTTGTTGAACCACAATCGAACGTGTGTCAGGATTACAACTTGGACTACTCAGCGATCAAGTCAAACTCTTCAGAAACAACATAGTCGGCTCGGCTCTGTTGTAACGGTCTGCAATTACCAGATATAGTCTGCTGTATGGGGATCATCTTCCTAGATAGATGCGTGAATAAGTCGAAACGTTATAGACGAGGAACGCTGGCTCGAATACGGGACGAGTCATTCAAGACCCCTCTGTCGGTTTTCTCAACGGGCTAAAACTCGTTGCGTACCGCCATGGACTCTGCGGTGCATACAAACCCAATCCATGGGCGATGGCTTTCAGTGGCGGGACCGCGGTTACATGCAAACTTGTGCACTTAGTCATTATCGTGCGATACTATGATGAACATGCACCTATTGAAGCCTGAATCACCGCGGATCGTACTGGATGAATACCCTCCGTCGCTCCGGCACGCACGCGAACTCTCTGCAACCGTTTTGAATATGGACTGCGGCGAAGTCCGCCACGGTTGTGTTCCCGTACTTGATTGGGAAAGCCAATCCACCCACAGTTGTGACACTCCGAGGGCCGTTTCAGTACCTCGGCGTCTAACTCCACCACCGCTGCGTGAACACGCTCACGTGTCGCGTGGTAAACCCTGCGTGTCAACCAAGGGGAAGTGGTCTCTTGATGATTTCCAGATCAACGTCACCAACCACATGCTTACCCCGCTGTTCCAGGAATCACAGAGCGCATGGTGTGGCGTGACTGCAAGCTGTATCCGTCACCCGGCCAACAAACACGAAGCAGAGGGTGGTGGTCATGTTGGTTAAGACGCAGTGCTGTTGGACTTTTGTGCGATAGCAAGAAACAGCGTAACAGGAATTCTAAAAAAAAGGAACGCCTTCACCAACGCTGCGCGAAACCCAGAGGTTGTATACAATAGTCCAGATTGTCAATCATTACCGGAACCCGCCTGTTTCCCCGTCTGCAATCCGTTCGAGCGTCTCACGATCCAGTTGAGCGATCATTTCATCAGGCATTGCATCCGGTAGTTTACCGTACAAGTCAGCCGACACACCAGAAGGGAGTTCGGAGCCACCGCTCTCGATTGGAGCGGCTTCCCATTCGCGCTGGAGCGAACCGCCATCTGTCATCCCATCTCTACTTGACGCCGCTCTATCGGCATTGGGCTGGGTTGGATACATTTCACCGTTCCAGTCGCCTTTACTAGTCACGTCGGTGAGTTCGAGCCTAGAACCCCTTTCTAGGCTGTCGGTCGCTTCGGCAATCGCCTCCATTTGCGTCGCCTGTGCTTCGGTCTCGGTTTCGAGTGACTCTACCTCAGCAACCATCTCGCGGGCCCGATCGTCCAACGTGTCCAGCATCGAACTCACTTCTTCAGTGCTAGCGGCCTGGTTGTCAGTTGCAGTCGCAACTTCGTCCATCGATGCAGACGCGTCATCGACCCGTGTCTTGATATCATCGAGAACCTCGTCGGTTTCCTCTATTTTGCTTTGCCCAGCGGTCACAGATCCTGCTACCGTCTCAAGTTGGTCAGACGCCTCTTCGATTTCGTCGGTGACACTCTCAAGAAGTGACTCGACCTCGCCGGCTTCGTTCTGGGTCTGCTCAGCGAGCGACTTCACTTCATCGGCTACAACAGCGAATCCACTCCCGGCCTCACCGGCACGGGCGGCTTCGATGGAGGCATTTAATGCCAGGATGTTCGTCTGATCTGCAATGTCGTTGATCACCTCGACGATTTCGTCCATCTCGTCGACGACTGCAACGAGCCCATCGATTCGCTCTTGAAGATCAGCTTGTGCCTCCTCTATATCCTCCATTGCCGCGACGGACTCAGCGGCACGTTCCTTCCCTGTCTGCACCTTCTCCGAGGCTTCTCGGCTAGTTTCATTCGCTGACTGGCTCGACGCTGCAATCTCCTCAACCGTTGCACTTAGGTCCGACACTTCGGTCGCGACCGACGCCGAGCGTTCATTGAAGTCCTCGATAAGCTCTCGCAGTTCTGCCGTATTCTCGCTGACCGTTACTGAAGACTCCTGTGCCGTCTCAATAGACTCTGAGACAGTCTCGCGCATTTCCTGTGACGCTTCAATTTCGTCGCGAAGAGACTCGGTAAACGAGTAAAGGTATGTGTCGTTGACCACCTGCATATCAAGGTTGAGGATACGGACGAGCGACTTGAGCGACTCTTTGGCCGTCTGTAGCTCCGAAACTGCCTGCACACTCGTCTCCTCGTCAAATTCACTCTGATATGTGCCGGCTATGTCCTCACAGAGCGCGTCGATCAGCGTCGTCGTAATATTGCTAAACATCCCAGCAAAATAATGAAGTGGCATGTCGAGCTTATCATGGAGCATCCCAATCCGGGTTCGATGTCTAAAATAGTCCGGCCCATAGTCGCCATTCACGACCGTGTCGTAGTACCCAGATACGATTGAATTCAGAGCATCAGCATTGCGAGGCGACCGGTCAGTAATTTCCTTTGTTTCTGGCGTCGCAAAAACGGGTTTCAGAAATGCGTCGACAAGTTCCTCTCTGTTCTCGTCGATTATGGGTTGTAGTCGCTCAAGTCGCTCAGCATCGTCAGGGCCGAAGTTGACGAATTCCTTGCGCCAGTTGATTTCTGTCCTGTCCAGATCAAGAGCCGACGCGATCTCGTCAGTAGTGTAGTCGGTCCCGAGAGACTGTCCAGAAGCCACGGAGCCACGCTGGTCAAGCCGTCTTTCCATGCGCGTTCTGCCGCAGAGTAGAACAATAAGATAATGGGATCGGTTATCAGAAACGAAAAGCCAACACTACTAGAGTTACATTTGTTCAGGGTAACCGACCTCGTTTTCTCTTTATGCGATATTCTGTCTCAGGATCACGCTGTGTGTCCTGTATGGAGCATAGAAAAATGTATAAAAATGCTAAAAATTCCGGCGAACAGCATTCAGTAAAAGAGTGACAGCGTTCCATCATTGATCGCGTCCCTTTTAAATATAAAGACATATAATGACACTCCCCGGCTGATTGTAGATTTGACCACCATAAGTAACAAACAATTTATATAAACTATGTCAGATACTGGGCATCGCTTACCTTTATAAAATCATAGCCATTGCATACAACAAATGCGTATCAAGGCTCTGGCAGTATTCACCGTTGCGATGCTACTGTTGAGTGGTTGTTCTGGAGTGTCGCCAACTGAGTCAACGGCAGAGGAGATGGATCCGACAACGCAGGACCCGCAACCGGAACAGGAGACAAACACTGCAGAAGCCTCGTATACCCAAACTCCTCACACAGGGTGCCAACCAGGTACAATCAAGAAGGATGGTACCTGTCAACCAGTCACGTCTAATTCAAATGCTGATATCTTCGACGTAAAGAACCTCAACCCCATTACAACCGAGAATACCACGATTGACGGAACGCAGGGCTATCTCGCGCGCCCGGATGCTGAGGGAGACCATCCGGCAGTCGTCATGGTACACGAGTGGTGGGGCCTCAATCAGAACATCCGACATATGGCCGATATCCTTGCCGGCCAAGGATATGTTGTCTTCGCAGTAGATCTGTACGAAGGACGCGTTGCGAGCAACTCCTCATATGCAGCTGAGCTCTCAGGCGAGGTTCGGGAAAATCCCGATGAGGCGGTCCAAAAGATGCGCCAGGCGACTGCCGGAGTACGTAACCTCTCGTCTACCACCAATCGGGTGGCAAGCTTGGGGTGGTGTTTCGGCGGCGGGCAGAGCTTACAATTGAGCCTGAGCGAAGCCGAGTTAAACGCGACGGTCATCTATTACGGGACGCTCGCGACGGACCGCGACACGCTCCGGCAGATCGACGAGCCAGTCCTCGGCATCTTCGGCTCCGAAGACCAGGTTGTCGGTATTGAGAGTGTTCGTGAATTCAATCAGACCCTCGGTGAGCTTGGGGTTGAGCGCGAAATCTACGTGTACGAAGATGCCCGGCACGCCTTTGCGAACCCAAGTGGGGAGTCCTTCCGACCAGAAGCGACCAGAAATGCTTGGAGCAAGACCTTACGCTTCCTCAATAGGACCCTGCGAGCGGACGTAAACAGCAACGGGTAATCCAATCATATTCTACGGTAGCCTGATCCGTTGTGATTTTTACAGCACCGATCCGATATTTAGTTCGTTCCATAAGGAATAAATAGGAATCTCAGTGTCCTACACCGCCCAGCCGTCGAACACGCACGACCAGATCTTCTCCAGATCACTCCTCACGCACTTTCGAGAGCAACTGTTCCAGGGTATGCATCTGGGTAAACCCCGGCTCGTCGATCCTGAATTTCTGTACCGGACTGCTCTCAGAATACGTCTTTTCGACACGCTGGTCACCCTCCAGGGGATCGTTCAGCGCCTGGAGAATCTCGTGTGCTTCCGAATGTGACATCGCCACCCAGATCGCTTCCTCTGGATCACAGGCAGCCATCTTATCGTAATCACTCGGGGCCGCTCGCCGAAGGTCGTGATTGACGCGTTCGATCTCACAGACCACGACGATCTCACCATCCACGTCCAGTCCCGCAAGATCCAGGCGATGCTGCTCGAAATCCGAACTGGCCTCCGCAGCATCAGTATCACTACCCATGAACCCAGCCACCGGAACCGATCCCTCCCGGAGTTCGTAATAGGGTCGGACCTCCACGACTGGCGACTCTGAATCTTCCCGGAACTCTTGCTCTACCCATTGGCGCGTCACCTCGACACCAAGTACGTGCTGGGTAGACTCATCGAGATCGCCCTTACCATGGCCATAATGAACGCCGTGTTGATTCTCCTGGCCGATCAGCTTTCGTCCCTCCGGGCGAAGCGAATACAACCGATGGGGTCGCGTCGTATCTTGGCTCAGCAATCCTGCCTCAAGAAGTTCGTCGACCTCTGCAGATTCTACGCCGACATACTCCTGTAAGCGGATCATCGAATCCGAGAGCAGATCGTAGCCGGGTGCCTCGTAGGTGAACTGACTCGCATTGTGGACCGCCTGGAGGAACATGAGGGCCTGATCGGACCACTCACTCTGGCGGCGCTCGTTTTCGTCGAGTCTGAGATTCACGTCGGTGATCGGGATATCATCAGGGTCCACCTCAGAACGGGAGTGACAACACTCGATTGCCTGTTCGAGTCCAGCATCATCAGGCGAATAACGCGTCTCACAATCAGCACACAGCAGTGCATGGCCACCCTCTTCGTAGCTGACCATCCCCGGCAGTCGCTTGGTATGCGGGAGGGCGCTGTCTACTCGCACCGGAACAGTCTCTTCGTCGGTCTCGTCCGTCACTTGGCTCGCGTCCTCGGCCGTCTGCGGTTCTGTGAGCTCCAGTCCGACCGTTTCTATAGTACGGGCTTCGAGATCGTCACGAGCGGACTCGAAGCCTGAGCGAGTCTCCCCAGCAAGCGGCATCGACCCCTTCGGATGGCCGGGTGGAAGCGGCAGGGACTGCACGAGGAATGGCTCGGGGGTTTCACCGAGGAACTCCCCTGGTAGTTTCACGAGCCACTCACCACGACGGAGGCCATCGAGGCGATCAGCAATTGTCTGAGCATCCGTCTCCCCGGTCGCCAATCGTTTGGCCAACTCGAAATCAGACGGGACGCTTCCCGAGACCACCGACTGGACGTTGTTCAACAGTTCGTCGGCGGCACTGGCATCAGCACCGGCGAGTTGGCTCGGAAACTGCATCGCCAACGTGACCGAGACATCGAACTCCCGTCCCTGGGCCAGGAGCTCCTTCAACAGCGAGGCGTTGGCGATACTCGCTGCTTCCTCGATATAGAGATTGACCAGTGCGTGATCGGTTTCGGGGCCACTCGAACGCGTCCGACGCTTGAGTGCCGACCAGGCATTCGAGAGGATCGCGAGTGCGATTGCTCGCTGGGCTGCCGTCCGAATGCCGCCCGTGTCGACGATGATGACCACGTTCTCGTCGAGGTACTCCCCGAGATCGAAATGCGGAGTCTGTGGAGTGTCTTCGGCAGCCCCGTCTTCGTCGTGGGTCGCATCATCATCGCCAGTCGGCTCATCGACAGCAACGTGATTAAACATCCGAGCGAGTCTGGCATCGATCGTGATCTTCTCGATACGACTCGCGACACCAGCCATGATCTTCGAGAAGGTGCGAGCGTCCGTATCGAGTTGCTTACTCAGGGAACGTTCGAGTTCTGCATCCGAGACGGCAGGCGGACTCCCGTCCTGTTGCATTTTCTTGACGGCGAGGTGGAGTTCACGATGGGAGAAGGCATCCGAGCCATGGACTGGATCGAACAGCGCGTGAATCAGATACCGAATCAAGTCTGGTGAGCGAACCGCCCGCTCGAATCGCTCCATGCCCATGATCTGGCCGAGCAACTCGATGTAGTGATCCGCAACGTCCTGGACGGCCGTGGTTCGTGGAATGCCCGCCTCGAGTTGTGGCCTGATGTCGAAAAACGAGAGGGCAGGCACCGTCTCACTGCAATCGAAATAAACGACGTCGTCCAGTCCATCGAATCTCGCATGGTGGGCCAGCAGATACTCTGCAACAGCGTTGCCGCCCTTTGGGAGAAAGAGAACGCTTGGTCCATCCGTTGTGGCGTGATTCGAGAGGACGCCACTGAGATTCAAGACTGACTTCCCGGAGCCAGTCGCACCCAGAATCGCCTGATGCATCGGCTGGAGTGCAGGCGGGACGGCAACAGGACTGTTCCTGGGAGTCTTATCGGCAGTGAGTGGGAGGCCAATCTTGAAGCCCGGTTGCTGGTAGTTCCCGAGGACGGACTGGGGTGGGAGCCGCAGTCCAGTTTTTGCGGCTGATGTCGGGGCCACTGCACGACTCCCTTCGCTGGTGAGTGCATCGCCATCTAACAGGCAGAAACTCCCGACCTCGGCGGGGTCAGCGACGATGCCTGTACTCCCTGTCTGGGTTCCCGGGAGTCGCTGTGTGAGTGTCTCGTAGGTGGGGTGCTGGATGGTTCGGTCTGTAATCTGCTCGAAAAGAGTTTGGCCATAGTCTCCAGTCGAGACGGATGCCCGGATGTCGTAGGTCGTCCCACTCACCTCGGCGAAAGCGCTTTCGAGGGTTCGAATCAAGTTTTCTGATTCGGACTCTTCCTCACTCATTGCGACTGTTCGGGCATTCATGATGAACGAATGGCGACCGTCCTTCTCGACGAGGGCCTCTAGTCGCGTTTGATCGGTTGCGGTGAGTCGGATATCCTCGGGATCGGGATAGCCAGCCAGTGCGTTGATCGCCTGATCGAGGATGCCGACGGAACCCGTCTCGATAGCTCTGCTGTAGGCATCGAGTTCGTTCGTGAAATCGTCATAGGGCGTGAGGAGTGCCTGGTAGAGAACTCGGATATCGCTTCTCGCCATCGTCTCCGCGATGGTTGCGAGTGGAATCGTCTTCGTCTGGCCCTCGTGTGTGCTGTTCGATTTGTCCTTCCTGTATCGGTTTTCGGGACCGTAGAAGTCCGTGTAGGGTGTGAGTCTCGTCTGCCAGTCTCTGGGCGATCTGGGCTGGCCCTCGAATTCGAGTCCAGCGATCGATCCATGATCGGGATCAGCGAGTGCGTCAGGATGGAATTCGACACGCTGGAATTCGTAGCTGTTGGGAACGGCTTCTCGTAGCAAGCCCTCGAGTGCATCGAGTTTTTCGGGATCACTACCCCCGAACAGGTAGGTTATCTCACCGTGTCCGTGGGTATAGAGTAACACTTCGATCGTGGTGTGAGCCGGCGAGTCGAAGGGCAACCAACGACGAGCGCTATCATCGAAACAGAGTCGGTGGAGGCGCTTCAGGTGCAGCGGGAGGTTCCAGGGGTCAGCGTGGTCTGTCGTCGGCCGGATCTGGATATAGGGGCGCGCGTCATCGGCGAGAACGGGGAGGGAGTCTGCACTCGGTGGCTGTTGGGACGTTGTGGGGGATGAAGGTGGAGTCGTCATGACGCTGGTCGATGATATCCCCTCGAATGTGGCTCTTATAAGCCAAGGGATTGCTTTGGCAGGTTTGGAGACGTCATGGATGGGGAGAGTGTCTTGGTGGCGATCATGTGTTCAAGTAGCGTGACTCGGTGTGTCGGCGAAAGGAGAGTGTAGTTCGGGGTGAGCAGGGGCGTCGATTATGATGCACTGAAGCCCTCGTGCGCTCCAGTCCCGCGACCGCGTCTGCGCTCCAGTCGGTGCTTGACGGGTCGGGGTTCCCGGAGCGCACTCGCCCTTCATCCACCAGGCATGGGTTGGGCCGGCTCAGTATGGATGTCCGGTGGTTGTGTGTCCTCCTGACTGTCTTTCTTGTCCTCCACGTGCTCACGGTATGCACCCGTTCGCACTGCATACCCCGGTTCTAACGAATCAGAGCTTGACGCACTCACAGATATTTGGGAGTGCCAAAGATATATTGAGGAAAGCCACGTATAGATGGTCATGACCGAGTTCGATCCGGCTCCAGAGTCCGAAGATTCCCAACGATGGTGGCAGGAGGGCACTGATACCTTTGGTCGTGTCTACAACGTTGTCCTCGGGATTACCTCCCCAACTACCTATACCGACATCGCAGAGCTTGCAGACTGTTCCCCGAACGCTGCGAAAAAGCACCTCGATCGCTTGGTAGAGATGGGAATCGCCCGTGGTGATAGTGAGAGTCGCCCAGCGGCGTACGAACGAAACGACGGATACCTCGAATGGCAGGACGCGAGTCGAATCGCATCCGAACTCGCTGTCGAAGAGATACTCCAGCGGGTAGAGGAACTCGAACAAGAGCGCACGGAATACGAATCCCAGTTCGGAACGACAGACCCCTCGGATGTCTCTGTGTTCGAGCAGGGTGATCACGAAACCATCCACGAACGGATGAGTGCAGTCAGTGAGTGGCAGAGCGTCATCCGGGACATTCGGCTCTACGAACTCGCTCGCCAGCTTTCCCAGAACGATGGCCACCTGATTCCAGCATAGATGGGTCATTCACCCGATGATTCGGCCGATCACTCCACAGGCCCACCGGATCGACAGACACTGCGTCTGCTGGAACGACACCTCGCCTCGGAGTCACTCGTCGTCGAAACTGTGTTCGAACCTGGTTCATATGAGCCGCGGCTACTTGCGGGGTTCCTCGATGCTGATCGATATCCTGGGGCGGTGACTATGGCCCGGCTCGATATCCGGTGGTTCAGGACGGGAGATTTTTCGATTCACTACGTCGAAACGCGAGCGGAGGCTGACTGGGAGTGTCGCTGGGACCGGCATCCGAATACACACAACACTCGGCTACACTTCCACGAGCCACCAGCCGGAACCGAGGTCGTCGATCTCGAACTCTCCTCTCTCCATCCACTCGAAGTCTACTCGACTGTGCTCACGGCCATCGAGCGTCGTATCGAGACGCTGTGGTCTTCTCACTGAACACACAGCGATACTGCTCTTCTCTCACCGTTGGTCGAAGGCTCTCTGAAAGCCCTCGCACGCTCCAGTCCCGCGACCGCGTCTGCACGTCTGTCGGTGCTTGACGGGTCGGGGTTCCCGGAGCGCACTCGCCCTTCATCCACCAGGTGTGGGTAGTGCTGGGTCAGGAATCACTCGCTAGCGAGCGCATCATAAATATCGCGGTGTTCGTCACGGTCTTGGCTGGCGAAGTTGTGGACGATTTTATTCCGAGCCTCCTTCATAAACTCTTCAGGCGGTTCTTCTCCGTGTTCCTCGATATACTTCTCTCGAACAGCCGTCAGAAGAGTCTCCATGAAGTTCCTCGGTGGATCCCCGTTTTTGTCCTCGGCAGCCATCACTACGCGAAAATTGGTCGGGAAGCACTGTTAACCGTTGTGGTTATTTAAATCCGTACTATCAGCGGTTTCCGACAATATCTCCTCAGCGTCGATATCTTCAGGATCTAAGGCGTTCACGATTAGGTTCAGGAGGGCTGTGAGGCCAAGGGTCATCCAATCGTCTTCATCAAGCGGCTCTGTCTGATCCGCCAAATACCCTGTTGCGGTGTCACGATCGATAATATCCTCTCTAACTGCGAGGAGTTTGAGCATCGCGCGGAGGTCCTCCCCGTACTCTAATTCGTACCCATTGAGATAGTAGAACAGATTGGTGGTGTTCAGAGCGGTTCGCTTGTTCCCATCGACAAACCAGTGGTTCGATGCGATCAATCGCATCAGGGCAAATGCCTTCTCATGGATTGTTTCAGGCTGTTTGCTCATCACACCGTGTTTGATGTAATCAACGGCGTATTGGATCCGATCCTTCTCTTCGATTCCTGGTTCACTCTGTTCGTCTTCCGCAATAATATCGTCGTGAATTTCAACGATATCTTCGACGGTTGGATACCAGAGTTCAGAATCGAAATCAGCTGCCAAATCGTCTGATGAGACGATATCACTGCCCTCAGTGGCGGGGCTAAAATGAGTATCGCCGGTCTCGTCTTCACCAGACTCATCAGTCATTACAAACCCTTCCATTCCCCATGGTATTCAACCCCACTCTTCAGTCCGTGGCGTCAAATCTTGTTTCGTTAGAAACCATCTCTGTCAGATTATGTATTTGAAACCTTATTGTTGACTCATTGTATTCTACGCTATCCCAACACTTCTGAATCGGACTGTGGCATTCTCGTCTGAATTGCAGTAGTCGGGGCATCGATAGGGCAACGGACTCCATTTTCCCAGTGGACGATTGCTGGTTCTTGCCACAACATCGTCTTGCACTCCTCAAAAGCCCTCGTACGCTCCAGTCCCGCGACCGCGTCTGCACGCCTGTCGGTGCGTGACGGGTCGGGGTTCCCGGAGCGCACTCGCCCTTCATCCACCAGGTGTGGGTAGTGCTA
>NZ_RDFA01000007.1:174091-212646 GCF_004118325.1 Halorientalis pallida
ACGGGTCGGGGTTCCCGGAGCGCACTCGCCCTTCATCCACCAGGTGTGGGTAGTGCTAGGTCAGGAATCACCCGTAAGCGAGTGCGTCGTAAATAGGATCGAACCTCTTCAATGGTGCCAACACTAGGTTTATACCGCTTGACAGACTTCTATCCAGTATGAACCTCGAAGAGACGGTTGACTACCTCGCCGAGGAACTCGACCTCGAACGAAGTGAGCACGTTCACGAGGTCGGCCAGTCGGTCGCCGAGCTTCGCGACTGATCAAAACAGTTCTCTGAAGTCCCGTTCGACGAGCCCGTTCTCGAGGAACGTGACGAACTCTTGTTTCGTCGGGCCCTGTCGATCGAGCAGATCATCACGTTCTGCACGCTCGAGGACTGCTTGAGCGAAGTCTCTACAGTGGGACTCGTGTTGCCCAGCATACTCCGAGAGGGCCTCTCGCCAGTGCATATCCAACTCGAACTCGGCTAATCGGATTTGGATTCCATCTTTCCGTTCGACGAGGTCGACGTCCAACTCTTCGAGCTGCTTGAATCGGAGGTTGTTTCGACGGACCGTGATGAGCCGCTTGGAATCGACGATGTAGGAATCGACCCACTCACGCCAGGTGTCGTCGTCGACGTGGGTTCGTGGCATCTGGAACTCCGGATCCACACTCTCGATACAGAATTGCAGCATCGCGATGCCAGTTCGGTGATTCGCATTCGGGAGGGAATGCCGGAGAATCAAATTCGACATCACTTCTCCAGCAACAGTCGGAAGTGGTGCTCCCCAGGAGACGTGATCGAGTGCCTGCTGGATCTTTTGCGGTTCGAACTCCTTGTAGAGCCGGACCGCTTCTTCTTCCCGAACATCGACAGCGGCTTCGAGCAACTCAACTAAGCGGAATGTGACAACTTCTCCAGCACGTGAAAGGCCACCCATACGGTCGCTCAGCCACTCCTGATCGAAGTCGATATCCTGGGCTGATTCAATCTCTCCATCGCCTTCATAGAGTACATAGACCGGTGTTTCAAAGGGGTATCCGATACACTTCGTCGACTCGTCGGATTGCGCTCGCTGCGATCGGATCTCTGCCATCGATGCCGAGCTATATGTAAGTGAGAACTGGTCGGCCTGTGGGTGATGATAGAAGACGAGTCGGGCCATCTCACCGTGTATTTATCGGGTGGGAGTAAAGCAATCGTGTTTTTATATTGAGTCTTCTTGCGCTGATTCTACAGGTGATGCAGGCCGACAATGTGGGCATTCCCGGAATCCAGAGAGTTCCGTGAGCACGAGAAAACTCGATATTCTGGAGGTGAGTGATATGCTGGCCGGTGCTGTTCGGAACTGTCCTCTAGCGCTCTCTGAAAGCCCTCGCACGCTCCAGTCCCGCGACCGCGTCTGCGCTCCAGTTGGTGCTTGACGGGTCGGGGTTCCCGGAGCGCACTCGCCCCTTCACTCCACCAGGTGTGGTTTTTCGAGGTGGCGAAGCGGGTGTTTGTTGACGTTGTGAATGGCCCGCCCCGCTCGCCTCTCTCGCCCGGCACTTGCTCACGGCTTCCAGCCGTTCGCACACGCGGTTCTCCCTGTCGGTCGAACCGCTCGTCCCTCGCGACCGACCATTCCGGGCGTGCGCCTCGCTGCTCGCGGGTCGTCCCTCCCCGCTCGCTTTGTGGCCTCCCTGCGGTCGGCCACGCACTGCTCGCCGTTCCGGGCGTCTGGTTTCGCGCCAGCACCAAGCGCGCTGTCGGTCCTCGCAGGCTCGGACACGAAACCGGCTTGTGTGCTGGACGGTCGTGCCAGGCGAACCGGCGCGCGTCGCTGGGTGGCCGTCCGAGAGAGCGCGCCGCTCGCGCCCTGGCGGGCGCAAGCGAAGGCGCGAGCGGCGCGCAGCGGTGTGACTGATCGAGTCGGTCGGTGTGAGAAAACCGCGAGTAGGGTCGCGGTTGTCGGCGCGGTGAGCGCCTTCGGTCGTGATGACCAATGTCAGATACGAACCCACGAGGTAATGAAGTTTCGTCCGTTGCACAGGCAGTCAAACACGTCGATCTGGATGTCCGTGATCCGATCGCGGATGCACAGGGCCAGGAAGACGCAGTCGAAGAGAACCCCGAACTGCGGCCGTCTGTCGAGCAGGAAATACAGGGGAAAGTGGATACGAACCACCCGGATGCAACCCCCGAGGGGCTGACCCTCGAAGCAGAAGAGCGGATGCAGGCACGAGAGGAAGAAATAACGAGAACGTTCCAGCGGGTGGATCGGCGAGTGGACTCCGATCGAGAGAAACGAACGCAAGCGGTGGCTCGGTCGGGGAGTATCAAGCGCCGGCGTTCATTCGAGAAGCGCGCGGCGAGTGTCGACCCCTGGGCAGACCCAGATCGGGCAGACGCACGACTGCAGTTGTCCAGAGCTGAACTGGCGGAAGTAAACCAAGAGGCAGCGCGGGTGAGCGAGGAGCTACGCGGCTGGTCACGAGCGGCAATCAGCCGGCGGCTGGCAGAGCGGGTCGTGGATGGAACGGATGTGGCGAGTGCCGTAATGACGGTGTTTGAGGAGTTACAGATGGGGCCCGGACAGGTAATCCCGATTGCAGCACTGGAGCGGGTCGACGACTACGAGGTGGACATCGAGGGAACTGTGAGTGTGCTCTGGGAGTCACAATCGCCGAAGATCAGCCAGGTTGGACTGATCGACGACGGGACGAGCGAAACCAAGTTTACGAGCTGGCGGAAGTCAGGGCAGCCGATCGTTGAGGAAGGTGATCGGGTGCGAATGCGAGGGGTCGCGAAGAGTTGGTACCAGGGTCGGTGTTCGGTTGCACTCACGGGGCGAAGTCAGGTGACAATTCTCGGGGACAGGCCCGAGTAGGCAGCGCACGGCTCTTTCTTTTTCGAGACCAGACCTCCCACGACCCACCTCCCCACCCTCCGCTCCCGGCCTCCCTACGGTCGGCCGGCAGCCACAACCTCACGTGGTGGGGTTCGATATTTGAGACAGCTGTCCGATCCAGGCGGCTCGAAAAGAAACCGTGTTGCTATACGACGTACAGTGCGGAACAGGATCTTGTGTTGGTAAGTCATCTGTTCACCCTGTGAGTTGAGCTACGCGAGAAGCTCACTCGTGAGTGTGCTGAGATCTATTCTCCGAGACGCCGGAGTAATTGCGTGACATAAGGACTGTTCTTCCAACTACGGTGTGGGCTGCTCGTCGTGAGCAGTGTTCTCGCTTCTGCCTGCGTCAGATGGCCGTTTCGGGCGTAGTCGAAGATGAGCCGCGGTGTCGGGACGATCCGCGGCCCCTGAAGCACGGCGTGAATGAGTGGGAAGTTCGTCCCGCCGAACTCGTCGGTAAGGAAGCCGTCGACGTCGAGTGCGTTCGCGAGGACTATCCCGTCGGTTTCGCCGTCGTCGAGGCCAAACGTCGGCCGAGAATCTGGGGTGTCGGCACCCTCGTAGGGATCCTCGACTGTGTAGTGAGAACGGGCCGCGAGGACGTTACTCGCAGCCGCGCCGTGGATGTCCTGATACTGCGTGATATCGCGGAGTTCTGCAACGACTTCCGGCGGGACGAACACGTCACACGAGGTGAGGAGATACTGGAATGGGTCCGCGTCATCTGTGTCGACGGATGCGTCAGCCCGGGGTACGGCCAGACTGACGAGCGCGCTAGTATCTGCGACGACCGTTCGCAGTCGATGGCCGCTCATCGATCGTCAGCTTCGGTATCGACCGTCGTGATATCACCATCGTAGACGTCGACGTCGTCGGGGGCGGCGAGATCGAGCGGCTCGTCCTCGAGGTCTGCCTTGAGGAGGCGGAGTCGCTGGGCAGTTTCGGCTCCGACCAACTGCTTGACCGTCTCGAATTCGAGTTGGTCGTCGTAGTACTTCGTCGCGACGAGTTCCTGAAACGTCTCGCTATCGGCGGTCTCTTCGATGTACTCGCGGATGGCTTCGACGAGCAGATCCGTGCGATCCTTGTCGAAGAGTTCCGCGATTGCATCGAGCCGGTCAACGAGGTACTCGGGGGAGTGAAAATGGACCCGTCGCGGATCGTCGCTTGCGCTCATCTTATGCACACGTTTTGCACATAGAATCATAACGGTTTCGGCGTATGCACAGAGCTTGCACATCAGCGCTCGTGAGGGCGAACTCACACTGGTTTGAGTGCGTGGATCTACTCGTTATCGTCTGGTCACCGCTTCCGACATCCAAATCAATTCAAGCGTTTCTCACTTTTCCCGAACGGAACGAGCTGTTCGTCGGGATAGTGCTTCCTGAGCCACTGTGTGAGTTTCGCGAGTCGAGGTCCATCCCTTCGAGTGTGGTCACTTCGCCATCGGGGACGACGGCGACTGCTTTCCATGTCTTCGTCTCCGGTTCGAATCCAAAGAGATGGGCCTGCCGGTTGACGCCAACGTACAGCCCGACAACTGATCGTGCGCCACTCCCCTGGCCACGCGTTGTGGATTCGAGTCCGAACAACGGTGCAGTATGCACGAATGCGGAGACTTTCTCTCGGACAGCTAGTGCCTCCTCGATCGAAAATGGATGTGCAGGGAATCGATAGTTCGAGTCAGAAGGCATACGCTTGCCATTGCTGAGTGTAGCTTAAGCGTATGGATCGCTCTCTCCGGGGAGTTGGGTGTCATACAGCGGTTCTGATATCGACTTTTCGCCCCGATTCGGTCAGTACAGGTGAGCTACTCACTGGTGGTGCTGATCTTCGTCACGAAGTCTGTCAGAAGCGCCGTGACCGATACAGAGTGTATGCAGCATGACTATACCATGTGAAGACTTCTATGACACGCTCTTTCTTAGTGTAAGTCCTCCACGGCTGAGGAACACTGATACCGAAGATACGCTCCGCTACCGATACAGATTGTGGCGATGAGCAACAATCCACCGCTGAGAACACCCCTCAGTGAGCCTGAAACTCTGGGGTTTTCGACTATGTTGAAAGCTTGCTGAAACACAGTTAGTTGAAATACCAACAGAAGGCTCCCGCCGGATACCAACAGCCGACTTTTCGAGATCATGCTCATACTTCAGCCAGCACCCGGGAATTGTATAGGTCTTATCGACCTTCTCTGGCTCGGAAACGGAAGAAAAATATTATACTGTGTTCATCCAGGCACTCCTGCTGAGCAGTGTATTCTGTCTTTTTTATGCTAACGGACTGACGGGCCGGATTGGACGCTATACTTCGATCACTTCGGGCCGGGCTTCCAGCTGCTGCAGGAGCCCCATCGTGTCTTCGACCATCCCGGTTTCGACGATACGGCCGTCATCGATGTGGTGGATGACCATGCGTGTCACGTCCACGCGATTGCCGGTCGCGTCCACGCCGAACACCTGGCCCTCGTGTGTCCCCTGCAACCGTTTCCGGACGACGATTTTGTCCCCTTCCGACACGGTATCTTCGATCGTGAGCTTCAGGTCGGGGAACGCCTCGCGGTAGTTGGAGACGAACTCCCAGTAGGCCTCGGGACCGACCAAGTCATTCTGACCGTCGAGATACATAACCTCGTTGTCTCCGACCACGGCGTCCAGATATTCTCGACGACCGTTGTTCCAGACGTCAGTGACGAGCGACCGTGTGAGTTCCTCGTTCTCGGCTGGGGCGGACAGTTCGGTGACGACTGGCGTTGCTGCCATCCGGCTCGTCGTCGAGACGGGAGTTGCGGTCTCCGCAACGTTCAATTGGCGAAGCAAGCTCCACTGTTCGAGGAGAAGCCAGGACTCGGCTAAGCGACCGTCTCGGAGATGGTCTATCCGCATCCCCGAAATCGTCACCGTGTCCTCCGTCGGTTCGATGCCGAGGAAGGTCCCAGTGTGAGTTCCGGTCCCCTTCCACCGGGTCGCGACCGCGTTCGGTTGGGCGACCATCTCCTCTACTTCGACCGCTAAATCGGGAACGGCCTGTTGGAGCAACGCTCTGAATTCGAGTACGTCCTCGAGGTCGAAGGTGCCAGGTCCTTCGCTCGGGTCATCCCGAAGGTAGTTTCGGAGATTGACCAGACTGGTCGGAAAGTGTGCCTCGTAGGATGGACGGACCCACTCGTCGATGGTAGCGCGGCGGTCTGTTGTCCAGGTCGCTTCCACTGTCTCCCGGACATGACGCCGGTCTCGTTCTGTTGCGAGGAAGCGCTCGGCTTGCGCCCGGCCGTGGTCCCAGAGCAGTTCGAGGAACCGCGGTGACCGGTCTAACTTTGTCGCGTAGTCGAACCGTCTGTCCGGCGATGGGACGGACTCGTCCAGATTGATCGTCTTCACTTCGATCGGCTGGTAGACATCCTCGAGTGCGCCCGTGGCGTGCCACTCGTTGAGCTGTCGAATGAATTCGAGTTCCTGGTTGACCGAGAGGTTGCCGCCCAGTTCGTTCCGCCGGTCGGCGATCGCTTCGAGGTCGGTCGGGATAGATTCCTCTCGCTGGGGGTTTATCTGGACGATCCACAGTTCGTCTGGGGGATCGAGCCGGCCGGGCGCACGGCTGAAGAGATTCTCCAGTGGCGGGTTCTGAGAGAACAGCCCGTCCCAGTAATAGCGCGTCGTCCCGTCGGGCTGGGTCACCGGTGCGGCCTGGAACAGGTTGGGGACGGCGGCCGAAGCGAGGACAGCGTCGTAGCTCACGTCCCGCTCGGTGAAACTCCTGAAGGACCCACGCTGGACGTCGACCGCCCCGATGTCGAGCCGCGGGGGAACCGGCTCGGACCGATTCACCACGCTCGCGAGTTCGTCCGGACCGATCGCGTCCTCGAGGGTCTCACGGAGCACCGTTCTCCCCCAGTCGGACCCCGGCGTGGCATACGGACTCACGGCTGGAAGCGGGATCCCAAATCCCTGTGCCCGAACCGTCGAGACGCTGATAGCGTTCACCATCGTATCGAACACGCCGTCCGCCTCGAGATCATCCCATATCTGTGCCAGCAAACGCCTCGATTTCGCACGTCCCTTGTCTCGACCCTCGCTCGCCAGACCGAACCAGGCGGCGAAGGCACAGATGGCGCCACCGGACGTCCCGCTGAACCCGACGATGTCGTACTCGACTTCGTCCTCCGAGAGGAGGCGGTCGAGAACTCCGGCGGTGAACGCCGTGTGGCTCCCGCCGCCCTGACAGGCGATCGCAACGCGTCGTGGTGGTGTTTCGGTCGGGGACATGCAAACACAACCACAAATGATACGCCGTGGGCCGGCACGTCAGTTGTTACCAGAACGTGGCGGAACTGCTTCCGTCTCTGGAAGCTGACGGCCATGGTTTCTCATTCCGAACGCCACTCGGTGAGGAACTCGTCGCGGAGTCTGCTCTCATTCTTGTGCCTGATATGTGTCTACATATTGTACGGTTTTCAGAAAAACAGACGAAGGATGTTAGGATTCTCAGCGATCAGTAGGCATATACATTGAGCAGGTAACTCATTCCGCGTAGTCTCGAACCAATCTTAGAAACTGTTCCATGACACCGTGCGCTCCGGGGAGACGTGTCGTCCCCGGTGGCAGTTGTGTGTCCGTGGCTGGTCTGAGTCGCCGTTGTCGCGCTTGACTCGCGGACCGACAGCTACCGACAGCAGGCAGACAGACGCCACGCCTGCTGTCGTGGGTGGCGTCGACGGCTTGGGTGGGAGGTAGCCTGGAGCGTTGGGGTCCGCTTGGATTTTCTAGTCTCCGGGGAGGGTTCTATCCGGGGAGGTCAGTCGTTCCCGGAGTGTCAGTGTCTGTGGTGGCGGTTCCTGGGATATCCGAATCACTGGGGAGGACCAGGCGACGCTCTTTGTATTCGAGGCCGTCCTTGCGGTGGGTGCGTTTCTCGATATAGACGCGATCGTTGGCAAGCTCGCGAATGCGTTCGAGTGTCTGGCCGGCGAGTTTCTTCGCGTGGTCGTAACTCAATGTCTCATCGGAGCGTTCGTGCGTGGACTTGATCCAGATCCGGACGTCCGAGGCATCGACGTATTCTGAGACTGTGTTACAGCCCAGCGACCAGAGTGTCGAGCAGTCGTGTTTCCCGCGTTCGGCCCATGCCTTGGCTGCGAGATAGTCCGCGCGGCGGTTGGTGGCTGTCGTGAGTAGCTGGTCGTCCATGCGGGCCAGTTGCTGGATCGGCAGGAGATCCGCAGTTGCGAGTGGGGTAGTCCCCGAGCGCTCCAGGGGATCCTCGTGATCGGGGAGACGAACCCACTGGGTGCCCTCATCGTCTTTGAAGCGTTCGAGGCGGTTCTCGGGCAGGTCGAGTTGGTCCCTGGTGGGTGTGACGTGTTCGTATTCGAGGTGGGCTCCCTTTTCGAGTTCGCGTGTCTGTAGTTCGGCGAGCTGGGACTGGGTGGTTTTCGTGCGCTTGCGCAGTGCTTCGAGGAGTGCGGACTGTTTCTCACACGTGGACTGGAGGGAATCGACGCGTTGGTCGGCCGCCTTTCGTGCCTCGCGTTCGGTTTGGAGATCTGATTGGAGGTTCTCGATCTGGGTTTGTTGGGACTCGACGGTGGCCTCCAGGTCTGCAATGCGGGCTTCGAGGTGTTCGAGGGCCGTCATTGGCGGGTCCCTCCAGTGAGTGTGGTTAGGAGCGATGCAACTGGGCGTGTGGGGGATTGAATAGCCCCACGAGTATATTCGAACATGGCTTCTTCCGAGAGAGGAGGCCACACGGCGGCCCGCTGGCCCGGGTCGTCGTTTGCACTTCTGCGTTGACGAGTATCCGCCGTGGAACCCATTCGGTATCTCAAAGAGCGGCTACTTATTTGTTGTGTAGCTACATCAGATAGTGGACAAATTTATCTTGTAGGTGTAGTGTTGTAGATAGGGACGTGTCAGACCGCCGTGGTCCCGACCCTAACGTGGACGATGAGACGTTCTTGATGGAGATCCATCTGGCATACAAACCAGCACTCGGCACAACAGAGGTCGCCGAACGGGTGGGGCTTAGCCAACAGGCAGCTTCCAAACGATTGCAACGTCTCGAAGACTATCGGTTGGTTGAATCTGACAAAATCGGAAACGCGCGTGTCTGGTGGCTCACAGATGACGGGCGTCGTCAGCTTGATCCCGAGGAAAACGAGTCGTCGAGCCAGTAGATCCACGGGCCACCGCCAACACGTGCCCGATTGAGTTCACCACGCTCGCCGAGTCGTTCTAGACGCTGTCGGACCCGCCAATCTGAGAGCCCAACACGTTCAGCGACACCACCAGCAGTGGCAAATGGCTCTGCTGCCTTGGCGATGGCGTCGATCAATTCACGATCACTCACAGTTGGGTCTGGTCCTTTCGTGGCCATCTGCTTGTCTCGGTGATTGGTTGTGGCTAAACAATAGTATTATGGGTGTGTAGTCACAACAGTTTGGCACGGGATCCGGGCTCTTTCGGGTGGTTTCACGCAGAAAGTCGCCCGCCTGCTAAGGACAGGCGAGCCGGGTTCCTGCTGAGATGATTAGAACCCATGGCAACGAACACACGGACTGCTGAAAACGCTTCCGTCCGGCCACAGTGGCTGTTCTGTGGTACGGACACAACTGGCACCGATCACGTCTACAACACGGTCACTGACTCCGTCATCGCGGTTGCACCGGATGGCCACCGCGAACACGTTGCTGACCTCTCGGAGGCAAGTATCGACGAGTGGATGGCCTTCGTCGCTCAGAAACGCGGGTGGGCTAATCGACGGCTCTACGAACATTTCGGTGATGCACTGGCCGACCGGGTGAGTAGTGTATGAGCGAGCGGGTTGATCTTGAGGCAGTCAGACACCAACTGGTGCAGGCCTACACCCGCGCAGTGGAACCGGATGCGATCGTGCATTTGCAGGCGGCGTTAGCGGAGTTTGAGGATGGGCTAACAGCGGAACTGTTCGAGTGTCCGATGTGTCGCCGGCGCGGCTTCCTCGAGCGGATCCGGGAACACGACTGTCGAGGCTGAGTGCAGACTTTCTTGCCTCTACTAGTCTATGGCGAGTAGTCTCTCTTGAGATCTAAACCGTAGCTTCTTCTCGAAGCAATGGTGCTGTCCAGAGCAGATCTTAGTCTGCGAGCCACTCCAGGCGCTCGTTGTGTTCTCTGAGATATTCCGGATTGACGCCACGATCTGGGATCGAGATTGGTTCACCTGCCTGCTCGCGGATCGTTCGTTGGAGTAAATCGCTATCGGTCTCGAATGTGGGATTCACGCGCAGTCGGTAGTCCTGATCGATCGTGATGAGGTCGCGATCGAAAGCAGCGTGGTGGATTTTACTCAACGGGAGGACGTTCGAAAGATCAGCACGACGGTGGGGGTACTCACTCCAGGGGAGGACATGGGCAACATCCAGGAGCGCCCGATGATCGACACCAGAAACAGGGCAGGTTGTGTCGTAGCGTGAGAGAACCGTCATTCGGAATTCCGGATCAACCGACCGAGCTTGAACGGTCGTCTCGTAACTCCGAGCGTCCATCGTGGTGGCGTCCGTCGCTGTTGCTGGTGTGTCTACAGAGGCCCACTGTTCGATCGCTGCTTCGATAAACGATCTGCCCTGCTCACTGAGTCGGTACTGGGTGCCGTCTTTCTCGACCAGGCCGAGACTTCGAAGCCAAGCGGTCCGTTGTTTCGCCATATCGGTATTCGATTCATCCCAGTCGAGTTCGGGATGGGTCTGGAGTTGCTGGCGGTTGATTTCCTCGATTGTCATCGGACCTGGAGAAAGCGAATACAGGAGACTACGGAGGCCAAGGTTTCGACGGCACATTATTTCGGCCAGCGTCTCCATCGAGCGGTCTGTACGGTACTTTTCACCGGCTTGGCCGAGTATCCACTCGTTGTCTGTCTGTTCGAGAAAGCCGACGTTCACCAGATAGTCGAGTCGTCGCTGGATCGAGGTGCGACTGGAAACCCGGTCGAATCGTCCACGATGCCAGCCGATCAATTCGTCCGTCGTTGGCTGTTGTGCGGCGACGAACTCAAGAATCGCGTCAAGTGTCGCGACGTAGTTCGTCGCGCCGCCGAACATCGGGACGATGCTTCGAATCCGATCAGGCATCTCCGCCTAGACGTACGCTGGAGTAAATATGATGTTTGGGAAGAAATCGAGAAAACACCGCTGTAAAGACTCGTAATGGACCGACTTCACTAGTCATCAAGCTCCCGTAGCAATTCTTCAGCCACGGGTGTCGTCACGTAATAGGTGTGCTTGCGGTGGGTCTCGTCTTTGGGTTTCAGCTTGCGTTCACTGCCCTTGATTGTACTTCCTTCGTAGGTAGTCACCAGTCCCACGCGTTGAAGCGCCCGGTACAGATGGCGAACGTACTCGAAGTCCATGTCCAGTTCGTCAGCGGTCATCCGCGGATAATCCGGTCCACCACGAGCCAGTCGCTTGGCGACCGTCTGGCCATCCGGCAAGTGCCGGAGGACGTTCTTCTTCCCGTCCCGTTCTTCTAAAAAGCGCAGGAGGTGATCGCCCTCCCGTGAGAGCCTGTAATAGGTGTGGTGCTGGCGGACCTCGTCGGCTTTCTTGGCCTTCACCCGGCGTTGCTTGACGGTTCCCGACTCGACGCGCTCCAGAAGCCCAGCCGTTTCCATCTTCTCACACAGCGCTTCGACCTGTTTCCGTTCAGCATCGAGGTGTCCGGCCATCGACCGCGGATAGTTCCCCTCGACCGTGTCGAGGTGATAGAGAATCTGATACGCCACCGGATCGGCTGGTAGCGGTGCGAGTTGCCCGACCACGGCCTGTTGCTGTTCGAGCTCGGCTTCCAATTCTTTCACCCGTTCGTAGCGTTGCTGGGCGTTGGCCGCTGGGTCCTGATCGAGATCCAGGACTACCTCGATCGATTCCCCCTGTGGGGTCTCCAGTGTGACCGTGAGTTCGCCCGCCTCCCAGTGGTCGCCGGACTCGTTGCGCGCCTGCTTGAGTGCATCTTCGACCGTCTGATAGCGGGTCATGATTGTGTCGGCTTCCAGCCGGAGGCGCTTGATCTCGGCCTCGGAGACCATCCTGGGTCCCAGTACACTCTTCGCCCGCTTGAACCCACCGCGACGGTCTGTTTTTTGCCCCCGAGGGGGTGCGGGGCCACACACAGTGGTCGCGCTGATTCGAGATGGCAACGAGTGACAACACGACATTCGACGACCGGGAGACGCGTGATGAACAGATGCGAGCAACTATCGACGAGTGGGTGGGAGACCTCACTCACCTCGTCGACGAGGCACAAGCCAGCGTGGAGTTCCAGGAGTGGCTGGATGTCCAGAGTCGCCTCCACGAGTACTCACACCGGAATACACTCCTGATCAAACAACAGTGCCCTGAGGCGACGAAGGTTGCGGGCTACCGAACCTGGCAGGAAGAGTTCGACAGATACGTCACAGAAGGCGAGTCGGCGATCTGGATCTGGGCACCCATCATCACCACGCGGTGTCCCGAATGTGAGAACGCACCGTCGTATCACGACACGTCGGGCTGTGAGTACGACGAGACACCACCGGAGGAGTGGGACCAGGGGCTGGTCGGGTTCAAGCCCGCACCAGTCTTCGACGTCTCCCAGACAGAAGGCGAGCCACTCCCGGAACTCGATACTGACACACACGGCGATGGAGCCGAATTAGTCGGCGCACTCCAGAGGGCTGGGCCCGATCTCGATATCGAGGTCCAAATCGTCGCTCAGTCCGACTGGACCTATCCGGGTGCAAAGGGGGTCTGTAGTCAGTCGGGACAGGACGAGCGTCCAACGGTGAAGGCAAAGGACAGAACGAACGACGCCGATCTAGCGACAACACTGATCCACGAGTACGCCCACGCGCTATTGCACTTTCAGGTGGCCGACGACAGCGAACGGGCCAAACGCGAAGTCGAAGCCGAAGCAGTGGCGTACGTCGTTGGAAGGTACTTCGGCCTCGACACGAGCAACGCAGCGTTCTATCTGGCGGTCTGGGCTGAGGACGAGACGGATACGATCACTGACCGACTGCAGCGGATCAGTACCACCGCAACGACGATCATCGACGTAGTCAACGACCAACTGGGCGACAGCACAACATAGCGTCGGTACCCGTCTCATCAGCTACTGAACCTTGAACAGCATTCAGCTACGTCTCCATTCCGTTCAGATGGCTCTGGCGAGATCGTGTTGTGGCACTCACCAACACTTAATATGTTGGACCCAGTACCAACACTTGTGACAGGGGACGATGCACAGCAAATTATCAACGTCACGCGGGACTTCGGTGACCGCTACGCTGAGATCACTGCCTATCAGGTCCCCACGTCTGACCGCTATCCAGAGGGCATCAAGTACTCGATGCAGTACGGGAATGCAGCCGGCGAAACCATACTCCGGTATGATAACTTTCCCGACCACCCCGACGCAGCGCATCACCACAAGCATCGTGCCGATGGAACCGTCGTCGATGTTGACTTTGATGGGCTGCAATCCCTCTTTCAGCGGTTCAAATCCGAGGTGAGTGACTATGGCCACAACTGGTAACTCCAACAAGACCGACCGCACGCTCCACATCCGATTCCAAGAAGGGAGTGACGACGACCTCGAAGATGCGCTCGCTGCACTCGATCGTGGCGAAACGCCTGACCCCCATCTCGAAGTCGTGTATCATGACCCAGCCGACGTCCACCGTGTCACCCGACCAAAATCGCTTGAACTCTTGCGTGCAATCGTCCAGCACAACCCGGAGAGCATCCGCGAGACCGCTCGCCTCGTCGATCGAGATGTGAGTCAGGTCCATCGAAACTTGACCGAACTTGAAGAGTTGCACCTGGTCGAACTCGTCGATGATGGACAGTCGAAACGACCGTCCGTTTGGTACGAGGCAATTGATATCGATCTGCCGCTCGTGACTCCGGATGTTGGGTCAGACGAAGCGACAGCTTGAGATCCACCTCCTTCTGACGGCCGTGGTATTGCGCTTGTTCGGCCTATCGGTGCATGAGCAAGAATCAATAAATAGGCTAGTCAGCCGCACTGGAACTGAGTGATGCCACCTAATTCAGCGAGGGAGTCCCGCCGTTCACGGCGGGCGGGAATCGCGTAAGCTCCGAGAACCAAACAACGTTCAACGACCTGGCCAACTCCCAAGTATTTATATATAGTCAGTGCCACTCGTGGTATGTAGATGGAGATTCAGCGTACCCCTGTCGTCAAACTCTCCGTCCCCGACGAGCGCCGCGACGACCTGAAACGGACGATGAACACGTTTCGGGACGCCGCACAGCGATTTGCCGACCGGGGCTGGGACGGGGACGACGACGGGTACGTAATAACGTCGCGCTCTCGACTTCAGCCGCTCGTCTACGACGAGATACGGGAAGACACAGGGCTACACGCCGATTTGACGGTGGCCGCTGTCAACCATGCCGCCGACGCACTCACTGGTTGCGTAGACAGGATAAAAGAGGGAGAACGTACCTCGAAGCCCGTATTCACGTCGAACACGACTGTCTACAACACCAACGCGATAAGCTACTTCGACAGCTATTGTTCGTTGGCCGCATACGGTAGTGGGCGTGTCCATGCCGAGTACGTCTACCCGGACGACTCACCCCAAGCTGAATACATGGAGAGCGACGAGTGGCAGAAACAGGGCGCGAAACTCCGCTACGACCGCCAGACAGACACCTACTACCTACACGTTTCCGTCAAACAGGAACGCGACGAGTCGTCGGAAGAAACCGAGAGCCGAACAGTTCTCGGCGTAGACCGGAACGTGGACGGGTATCTGGCCGTCACCAGCACAGGTGCGTTCATCGGCAACGCTGACCTGCTGAATCACAAACGCCGCGAGTACGAACACCGCCGCGCTCAACTGCAACAGCAGGGCACGCGAAGCGCACACCTAACAATTCAGTCCATCGGTGACACCTTCGCCAACTGGTCAGAGAACTTCCTCCACCAAACGTCGAAACGGCTGGTCGAAGAAGCCGTGTCACAGGGCTGTTCCGTTATCGTCTTCGAGGACTTGGAACAGATACGGGAACGTATCTCGAACGCCTCGAAATTCCAGCAGTGGGCGTTCCGCGAATTGAAACGCCAGACGACGTACAAAGCCCGTAGCGAAGGAATCGCCGTCGAGTCAGTCCATCCTGCGTACACCAGTCAACGGTGTAGTCACGCCGACTGTGGCTTCACGCACGAAGACAACCGCGACGGCGACGACTTTGGCTGTCAGAAGTGCGGCAAAGAGCTACACGCCGACTACAACGCGGCACGGAATATCGCACACAGGTACGTCCAGAACCGGCTCAAGTCTGGTTCTGGACGGGCGCCCCATCACCTCGCCCTCAAGTCGGGGACGTTGAACGGGAACGGCGATTACACGCCTTCCACAGTATAGTGGATAGACCGGGAGTCCACCGACAAACCTCGGCGTTCACGCCGAGGTAGGTGATATAGACTGGGAACCGCCATCCTAGTGGAGGCAATAACGGCCAAATCTTCGTCCGCCCGTTCACCCTTTCGAGATGGATTTCTATTCCAAGGATAGCTATCCATTCAGATTGGTGAAACGGTCATCGGACGACTGTGACGGGTGCAGGTGACCGTCTTGCAACGGTCTCTGCGACACTCCCGAGGAGCAGCCTGGATACACCAGAACGACCGTGGCTCCCCATAATCACGTGATCAATGTCGTGTTCGTCGACGTACTTGCAGATCGCATAGGCCGGCCTATTTGGCCCCCATTCGACGACTGTCGTTGTCGTGACGTTGGCACCGTACTCTCGAGCGAGGTCTTTTGCGTCCGCCAGCAATTGCTCTGCTTCGGCTTCGATCTGTTCATACTCTGCTTCGGAGTGGACCAGTTGCCCTTCGCCGTAGTGTGTTTCCATCGGATCGATTGCGTGGAGTACCGTTGTTTCGACGGCTGGAAAGATTGAATATGCATATTCGAGTGCATTTCTCGACTGTTCTGAGCCGTCGATTGGAACGAGATGGTGCTTTTCGCCCACCCGTTGCTGTGGGCGGACGATCGTGACGGGAACGGGTGCCCGTCGCAGGACCTGCTCGGCAACACTCCCCAACAGGATTCGTGCGGACCGCTCTCTGCCGTGGCTTCCAATCACGATTTCGTCGACATCATGTTCCTCGCTGGCGGTCACGATCTCACGGCTCGGGTGCCCGACGCATGTCTCTGTTTTCACCTCGATATCGTGGCGCTCGGCGACATCGAGTAACTCAGCAAATATTCGGTCAGGTCGCAGCTCGTCGTCTGCTGGATCGGTGTATCGAGGATTGGTGACGTGAATGAGCGTGATTTCCCCATCTGGGAACGTGGCTATGGCGTGTTCGAGCGCGTCTTTCGAGAGTGGCGACCCATCTGTCGGTACTAACACTTTTCGTGGCATAGCAGATAGTTCGGCTCCAACTGTGTTAGAAATTATCTCGGGATTTCTGAGACTCTACTGTGGATGAGAGTTACGCTGCAACCACTCCGAATCCTCGCTACTTCTCACCTGAATGGTAGTTGCTCTCCTACCTTCGGCATGAGCCTCGCTGAGTTCTGCATGAGCCCGCATGGAAATAGTGTATTATCTCTGACCCTACGCGACAGAGGATTGCTCGACATCCGAGAGGTAGGCCGTGAGGTCTGTCGTCGAGAGCATTCCAATAACACCTTCCTCGTCGTCGACGACGGGGAGGTGCTGGATACCGTAGGTGATCATCTTGTCCGCGGCGTCGCGGATGGAGTCCTGTGCATCGACCGTGACGACCTGGTCGGTCATGTACCGCTCGACGGTCATGTTTGCCTTTGGCTGGCTTTTGGCAACGATGCGGACGAAGTCTGTACTCGTGAGAATACCTTTCAATTGATTGTGGCTGTCGACGACAACGAGCGATCCAATCTCCTTTTCGAGCAGGATGTCGGCAGCTTCCTCGACGAGGGTGTCCGGTGAAATGGAGATGGTACCTGATGACATCAGACGGGCGACGAAAATATCATCCATGATCCTACACTGGACGGTCGGCCGCTAATGCTTATTGGTACGGATTAGCAACCGAACATCGAGTTCTCGCGACACTGTTTTACTCGTTAGGAATATCTCCGGATCGCTGTAGAGTAAGTGCACACGGCCCATTTTCTCACCGTGGGCGCAGGATGAGTTACCTTGCGGGTTCACCACTCTAGCTCGTACTGAGCTACTTCAGATGATCCACATACAGGACAGCTCCTGCCAGCGTTGTCGATACGTGAGCCACAGTGACGACACTCACAAAATCTATTCCTCTCCCGTTGTCCTGTGACCGCGCGCTTGATTCGGTTGATCATGGGTATTGGTGCATGAGCGAGAATCGGTAAATAGGCCAGCCAGTCGCACTGGAACTGAAAACTACAGGACAGCGCAGTGATCACGAATCCTGCGTCAGCCGAGTGTCTGACGGCCGTTCCGATGAATCGTGCCCCCTCTGCAGACGAGTCTTTCTGCCCACGTTCGCGCCGCACGTTTTTGTGTGCCCCTGAGGGGTGCGGGGCAAGCAAGTCCCCGGAATACGAACATGACTTCGAGAGAAATCTACGAGTGTGGCTTCGATGAGGACGATGGAAAAACAATCGCTGCGACTGAGTGTCCCGATTGTGCGGGATCACTTGAAACGGATGGCGGCGAAACTGCCTGTGCCGATTGTGGCCTGATTCTCGACGAGTATCGCCTCGACCATGCGGCACGGCCTTTCTCCCGTCCGAGTAACGAGCAGAACCGAAAGCGGACTGGCCCGCGACTCACCCAGGCACGTCACGATCGAGGGCTGTCCAGCGAGATCGGCTTCAAGAGAGATGCGAAGGGAAACAGCCTCTCGAACCGTAAACAACGGCAACTTGGTCGCCTTCGTCGCGAGCACAATCGGGCACGCTGGCGGAGCAAGGCCGAACGGAATCTTGGACAGGCCTGTACGGAAATCGCTCGACTCACAAGCGCGTTAGAACTCCCCAGAAGTGTCCGTGAAGAAGCCTCCAAGCTCTATCGAGAGGGACAACAAGAAGACCTGATCCACGGGCGGTCGATCGAAGGGATCGCAGCCGGCGCTGTGTATGCGGCCTGTCGCCGAAGCAAGCACACCAGAACACTCACAGACGTTGCCGAGGTCGCGCGGTGTTCTGACCAGCAAGTGTGGAATGGCTACAGTACGCTGAACCGGGAACTCCAGATGGCGGTTCGCCCCCTGTTTCCGGTCGAGTTCATCCCGACACTCGCATCGACACTCGATCTGGAATCCGAGATTGAATTCTACGCTCGGACACTCGCAGAAGCAGCGACGGAGGCGGGAATCACGACTGGTTGTAACCCAGCAGGGGTTGCTGGCGGCTGTCTCGCGGTTGCGGTCGACGCCTTTGAGGAACCGATCACACAGTTAGCAATCGCCGATGCAGCGGACGTGTCACCAGCGACGATCAGGGCCAAGCGAAACGCGATCTGGGACCTGGAGCGGACGAACGAGCTTGACCCCAACACGTCTGGGTCTTCGGTGGTGGTCGAGTGATGTTCGATGTCATCAGTCGAGTTCTGGGACGATCACGTGCTGTGACGATCTGTGAGTGCCGTCACTGTGGGACAACTGTCGATTCCACTAGCGAAGCCTGTTCACTCTGTGGTCGGACAGGAATTGCAGTGTATCGGATAGAGTAACACAGAGAGGCATGGAACAGTTTCCAATGCGATTGTTTTGACGCCTTTTACGCTGAATGACCTGCTAAGCACGTCTGAGTATTTTGAATCTCGGTTTTTGTACCCTGTCTTGGAGCTGTGATTAGAACGAACCGCCGATACCGATGTATACGAAAATGCCGACAACGGTTGCGACTACCTGAAGTACGAACAATATCGCGTAATCCTTGGGTTCCATGTTACTCTGTCTCTGAACTATTGACTAAAGCCTGGGGAAGACTCATAGAAGAGTTTTACAAAATGCTTCGGTCGCGTGCGAGTCGGCCACTCTGGTGAGTCCACGCTCTATATTGAGCAGATAGGGAAAGAGCACTAAACAGGTATGCGATCCGGTCTATGACACTCTGGGAAGAGAAACCTACGGAAATCCGGTGCATGAGACTTTTTCGGTAATTCTCTTAGAACGTCACGCTGGTCGTAATGCTGTCAGCCGTCGGTGTGATAGTTCTTGAAAACGCGCCCCTGTGGATAGGTGAATGTGACCGTCCCATAGAGGACAGACGGTGTCGATAGTGGTTCAATTGGCGCGAATTCTTGAAAGCCGGCGTCATCCGGGAACGAGAACGTAATGTCTTCGACATCTGCCTCGTAGAGTTCACTCGTGAACGGAATCGGGAACTCTACGAGTTCGTCGATATCTGGCCGGTCGCCAGTCGGGTCTGGCACCTGCTTGTGGGAATAGTAGTTGAGGTGTCCGGTGAGGGTATCGATTTGTGTCTCACCGACCGTTGCCTCGGTTTCGATGACTGGGTCACCATCGACCGAGAGTGTCGAGGTTAGATGGCCGTCATCTTCTTTCCACGAACACGAACCCGCTCGAACGGGGAGTCCACCGATCTCTCGATTGTACTCTCTCATGGCACGGGAGTCATTCCAGTAGCCAACCCAGAATCGCCCTGGAACAGGTAGTTCGCCATTGGCGTTGCTGAGCGCACGGCTATCGTGTCCTTCGATCTCGACGGTCAAGTACGTGAGTGAGTACGGGTCGAGATGGCTGGTTTGGTCGGCCGAGGGGACACGGTACATATTCATCTGGATGAGATTGTTCGGATGCGGCTCTAGCCCTGGCGGCAATGCAGCCGAGAGTACATCTGGATCTGCTTCGTAGCCGACGATGAGCATCTGTGTATTCTTGATTATCTGCGGTGCCGGGATTTCTGTGGTTGTGTCGGTCATTGTGGTCTCCTGAGTGTCCTGTTATACATTTTCGAGTGCCGGTGTGTGAATCTCTGATCCGTGGGTTGGCTACCGGTTGCGTTCGATACCGAAATCCGACGGTTTCAGGACTTCAGGTACCGGTTCATCGCGAACACCACGAATGTCATCCAGAACTGGCTTGAGGTACGCGGGGAACAGATCCGGTGCCTCAGCCATCGGGAAGTGCCCGACTGCCTGCATCTCGTGGGCGGTTGCGCCGTCACCGATAGCAGCCGCGGCCTCACGTGCGTCGTCAGGATTGGTCAGGTAATCGTACTCGCCGTTCATGAGATACATCCGAACCTGCGAGGCATCGATATCGTCGGCCGAGTCGCGATAATCGTGTTCGACCGAATAATAGTAGAGATCGCCTTTGAGGACGCCATTAGCACCCTGTTCATAGTTATAGAGGGTTTCTCGCCGGGCCCATTCCGGTGACTGTGGTGCCATGAGCCCCCAGGTCGCATACGAGATTACGTCGTTTGCATTGATGTGGGGATGATCGAGCCACTGAATGTAGAAACCGGGCGTAAACAGCCCTGCTTCGAGGCCGATGAGTGCCCGAAATCGTTCTGGATACCAATCGCCGAGTTCGAGGGTAATCGTGCCACCCATACTCGACCCGATGAACACAGGATCATCCAGTTCGAGTGCATCCGCAATCGAGACGATGGTGTCGGTGAACCGTTCGGCCGTGAGATCGTATTGTTCGCTCCACCACGATTCACTCGATGGCGGGAGTGACTTCCCGTGTCGTGGGAGGTCGTAGGCGATCACCCGGAAGTGTTCGGTAATATCGTCGTTGTTGAGGACGTGACGCCACTGCTGATTGTTACAGCCGGCAGTGTGTTGACACAGGAGTGGGATCCCATCCTCAGGGCCGGCTTCCTCGTAGTAGATTCGGTGTGGGACACCATCGAGATCAATCGTGACGAACTGTCCTGTGATCGCTTCGTTCGAGGGTTCGCTCGGTCGTGTCGATCCCGCTGTGCGTGGTTCGCCACTCTGCTCTGTGATTCGCATGAGGTCCAGCGCACGCTGAATTGCGCGGAAGTTCTGGAAGATCACCTTGTGATCGCCAGCGAGATCGAAGTATCCCTCTTCGCCCTTCACTGCCGTTCGATAGAACGATGCAAATACCTCGTTGTGGTGGGATGGCGGGACCTCCTCCGTGAATTGATTCCAGGCATCTGGCGATCCGATGACGCTGAACGACCACGAATCGTCGAGGCCGGGTGTGCGTACATCCTGAACCTCGCCATCGTACATATCGATGAGATAAGTATCTTCACCGATGGCGACGACGAAATTCTCATCGAATGCCTGTCGACCATGTAGGGTCATTTCCGGGTCGGAACTGACGATTTCTGTATAACGATTCCACCAGTCATCACTTGCAAATTCTGCGTCTGTCATAGTGTGTTTAGACCAGTATATGTGTGTGGTTACCACACACGCCGTACGGAGATAGAAATTGAACGGATTCTATAATAAAGACCGTCTGAAACCCAGAGACGGTTTACAGGTGGTCGAGGCGAATGCCTGGGGCTTGACCTGTTATCCGACTGGATCCGTTCGTATTCGGTCCTCTCTGTTTTGCGCCCTGCGGGGCGAGGGCGCACTTCGTGTGCCCCTGAGCACTCGTGAGAAAACAATCGACACTCGACGCTGACCGATTTCACCGACTGATCCAGAAACAAGATCCACAGAGCAAAGCGGCACTGCTTGAACGCGCACCGGCGTACGCACAGACAGTCGACCTCGACGTTGACGTTCATCTAATCGACTGGGAAATCTCCGAACGAGCAAAGCGCTATGCTGGCTGTTGTGAGTACAACCACCTGACCGAACAGATTACGATCACGCTCGCCTGGGCTGCCTATCAGGAATACGGGTGGGCGGAGTTCACTGGAACGATCAGACACGAACTCGTCCACGCCTGGGAGTTCCAGCATTTCGGCGATTCCACGCATGGCACGCGATTTCTCCAGAAAGCCCGCGAGATCGATGCGCCACGCTACTGCCGACCATTCACCGAGGCTCGCCTCCAGCTCGTCTGTACCAACGAAGACTGTGGCTGGCACCTCGACCGACACCGGGCCTCGAAGTCAGTGACCAATCCCGATGACGGCTACCGCTGTGGTCGCTGTAAGCATCGTTACGAAGTCCAACACGTCGACTCTGGTGCGTGCTGGCGGACGAACGACGAGTACGAACGGGTTCGACAGTGGCTGGGAAAGGATTGGTAGTGCTGTAATCTGACTGTTCTCTGGACGACCCTAGGGACGCTTTCTCCACACTGGCTAGATCTCTGCAAGCCAGGTTGGCTCACACTGTACACACGAGAAGGGCTAAGTAGTCTGGCTCACAATGTACACATAATGAGTAGCGAGAAGAAGCGCGTTCAGTTCCGAGCACCACACCGGCTCGTCGACCGAACTGACGCCCTCGCAGCTGTCCTGGGTGAAGACCGGACGGATATCCTTCTGACTGCCCTTCGAGAGTACCTTCAGGAGGCTACGCACGACGATGCGCTCACCCAGGAGATTGCGGCCGCGTACTACGACGACGAGATCACCTTCGAACAGCTCAAAGCGCTCGTCGGTGCCGAAGAGGCGGCGAATCTCCGAGTATTGAAACAGCAGTTGGACGAGGACTTTGTCGACGAGGTCGCCGACGTATAGATGTCGATACTCGTCGCAGATGCTTCTGCTCTCGTCAGTCTTGGAGTCGTTGCTGGGGGCGATCTTGATCCTCTCGAACTCTGTCTCGCCCACTACGAGGTTATCGTCCCAACGGTTGTCGTCGAGGAACTCCGCGAGATCGCTTCCTACGATGACACACACGGCGGTGCTGCAAGCACCGTCCTCGACCGAACTGAGGCGCTAAAGACACGGTCAGTTGACCTTGACGCTGAGTTTCCGCTCGATGATGGCGAAAACGCTGCCGTCACACTCGCGAACGAACTCGATGTCGGCCTGTTGCTCTGTGACGAATTCAATCAGCTTGGCTTGATTCACGCCTCGCTCGCTGATACCCGGCTCGTCACGACTCCGACACTACTCTCGATTCTCGTTCGAACCGAACAGTTGTCAGCTTCTGAGGCCCGGTTGCTCCTCGATGAGATCAGCGACGCCCGCAGTTGGGACGTGAACAGCTACGTCCAACGGGCTCGCTCGTTGCTTACAGAGTCTTGATCTGACGCGACCGTCCTCGATTCTCTGTCACCGCACGGTCTACGACAATTGAGTACTGCTCGTGGACGACGGGCTGCTGTTCATCATCGAGACAGATAATCGAAGCGACCGTCTGTGCCATCCTGCCTCTGTATCGTGTTTTGTTGGTGCCCCGCGAGGGGCGCGGGGCACATCGATCGATGTGTCCTGAAATACGAATGTCGAAGACAGACAATCCACTTGCCAGACTTCAGTTCACGAACCGTGTCCGAAAGCGTGCCCAGTACGAAGCCTTCGAGTACACTCTCACTCCCGAGGGCGTCCAGGTGCGAAACGGTAGCCACGCAAATCCCGAGGACCACGAGTATCTCGTTACTGTCCAGGATGGCCTCCCCACACACTGCACCTGTCCAGCGGATGCTCGCTTTGAGGGTGCCTGCAAACACCGGGTTGCCGTTGCGATCCGCACACCGATCCTCGATGCAGCGACGACCAGCATCGCAGCCGATGGTGGAACCACTGGTGCAGACAAGCGATCCATTGAGGACAGAATCAGCACCGGCCATGATTCTCCTGTAGCCTCTGAGACAGACACAGACGAGTGCGAAGAGTGCTTCGAGGACTTCCCTTGCTGGGAATGTGTGAGAACTGGGAAGAAACCTATTCCCGAATAATCGAAACGACACCTTCAGACGTATCCCTTTATGTCATAATATAGTTGAGAATCGCTTAAATCAGTTTTATTTGCTACTCAGATAGTTGCGTCTTAGTAGTCAAAAACGCACGAAGGGAGTGGAATCTTCAGGTTTATATCCCACCCACTCACCAGATTAGTTGTACTCGTCGCGTTGCGGTCAATTCTATCCTTGGGTGGGGTTCAACGCAAAGTGACTCTTTGAGTAGCAACTATGTCAGAAAATCATACAAGCGCTGCAGATACGTCGTCGATTCGCCGTTCGATTAGTCCATCGGTCCGCACAGTTCGGTGGTCACTTTTTACTGGATTTCTCCTGAGTGTCTTCGCCGTCGATCCCGTCTTGGCCCAGTCGGTTGGGAACGACTTCTGCTCGACCGATATGGCAGAAACCGTCCGCAACGTCTTCACCATTATCCAGTTCGGTGGGCCGCTGCTCGGCGGGACGATCTTCCTGGGCGCGACGGTTGCGACGCCGGCCGTCCGACGTGCAGATCTGAAAAAGGAGATCAAGGAGATCCGGAATCAGGGGCTCATCTGGGGTGTGATTGTTGCACCCCTGGCAACGGTGATCCTGCAGTTCCTCCTGAACAACGTCGTTGCAGGTGGGGCAAGTTGCGGCTTCTGAAGTCCCTCGTCGGTGGGATTGGGGTGAGCGTCCTCGTATTCGTGACGCTCGTCTCGACAGTGAGTGCGGCGACCGTCCATGCACCCCCGTCACGATCACCACCGAATCAGACTGATCACGGACTCTCGAACGAGACGTTTCACGTCCTCTGGTCGGGCGATCAGGATGCCTTCGTTTCACCGGCGAACGTGACCGGCCAGACAGAGCGATCTGCGATGGCCGTCCTCGCGAACGGGACGGACATTCCACTCGATGAACCACCGGCTGCTGTCGAGCAGTGGAACCGCGGCGATCTTGGTGACTTTCCGAGCAGTGGTCGCGATCAGTCACTCTATCCACCGAATGCGACCCTCTCGGCTGGCACATTCCTCAAGGACGTTACTGCGAATATCTTCGCCGTCCAGCCCTCGACACGGGCCCGTATTCAGGAGGGTGACCATCCACTGTACGTTGGCTCATCGGGATCCCTTCTGGGGACGGTCGATTATCGTCTCGAAATCGACGAGCCCACCGAGGATCTCGGTGAACGGAACTTCTGGAAACTCCAGTCCCACGAGGTCACTGAAGTGCGACTCCTCGTCGACGGCGAGGTTCTGACACGCCAGTCTGGGTCACAACGAGTTACGGTCCCATTCGAGGACCTCGATACCTATCGCAGTGAGAATCTGACGCTCACGCTGGAAGCCGATATCAGGGCTGATCTGATCCACGTGGTGGAGTACTGCAATCAGTACAACCGCTACGGGCGGGCCTGTATCGATTTCGACCGCGAACGAGAGCCCGATTCGGAGACGATCACCGTCCGGGATTCACGAAATGTGACCGTCTACGATCTCGATATCTCCGGGTATCGAGCGACCTATCCCAATGGTGATCTGGGACTCGTTGTCTACAAGAACTATCCGTGGCTCGGACACGCACTCCCGAATGGTGAGGTCCGCGGTGTGTGGCGCTTCTACAGTGCTCGTGATACGGGGTGGGACACACTCATCGAATCAAGCGAAGACGGACAGAAACCCATCTCCTCGCCTGCACAGCCACTGCAGGTGTCAGCCTTTCCCATCGAGACTGGCCCGACTCCATCACCACGTGCGAACGTCTCGATACTCGCAGTCTACGGTGAGCAAATCCAACCGGGGACACTCCCCGAGTCGATCCATTTGGATACGCTCACCGAACCCTACACTGCGAGCTTCGGGATCGAGACACGAACGAAGACGGACGCCCGTCCCGAACGTGTGGTTGCAACGGGTCTGGTACGCGGTGTGACGGCCGAGCGGGACTTCTCGTCGTTCGAAGAGATGCCGTTGTCCGAGAGCAATCTCACCCTGAAGGTACTCGATCGCGATTCTGACACACTCAGGGTGAAAGCCACACTCAAGTCGAATTCGACTGGCGTGCCGATCAACACTGTCGATCGAGACGGCTATCTCGTTATTGCCGGCGAACGGTTCAACACCACGAGGAACGGAACGGTCATTAGGACACTTCCACGCGATACTGGTGGGGTTTCTGCACGGTACGAACCGAGTTTCTGGTGGTGGGAGACGCCGGGCTATACTGCTGATTCGGACGTGGTCTATGCTCGTGGGACCGTTCTCGAGTGGTTCGCGACCCTGTTTCGATTCGCCGTACCTGTGTCGTTGTTCCTGCTCGGCGTGTACCTCATCGATCGGATCACGGGCTGGCGTGTCTGGCCACCGTGGAGGGGTGTGTAGATGCGGCGTCGTTCGTCGCGATCTATCGACCTCTCTCGTCGGTCGTTCGTTCGCCTTGGGACCGTGGGTCTCCTGACGAGCGCTGCAGGCTGTCTCGGTTCGGGTGAGACAGAACCGGAGTCTGACTCGGACGCTCGCGAAGAGAATCTGGCAGGCCAGAGTTCGCTCGTGGAGGCAATCGAGTTCGAAGGTCAGGACCTCGTCATCCAGCTTGTCGACGGACACGGCATCTCGAAATTGAACCTCCTCGATCCGGAGGGCAGCCTCTATGCGTCGACATCGATTGCAACCGGAGAGACGACGGTGCGGCTGCAGATCATCGAAATCCCGTCGATTACGGGCAGGTATGCCCACTACACCCCGGGCAAGCACGAGTTAGCTCTCATATCGGGTGGATCAGTCAGCGATACGGTCACGGTCGATCTGAACCCGGATCTGGAGATTACGGCAGTTCAGCAATACCGAGATGGCGAATACGACGATGAGTACGGTAAGCTCGAAATTACAGTTCGCAACACCGGTACTGGGCCAACTTGGGTCTCCGATATTGTCTTCGAGGATTCGCCTTACTTTGCTGCAAACGGCGAGCTATTGGACCGGTCCAGCATTCCGTCGTACACTGAACCCATTCAGGTATCTGAGTTTCTGATCCTACCTGGCGAATATCAGATCTATGTCCCGACTGAATTGCCTCTATTGTTCTCTTTGGAGAGTGATAGTCACTGTAATAATACTCGCGGACGGATGAAAATCATCGCCAGAAGCGCTGATGGACACAATATCTCGGCTATGGTCCAGTTTGAGGCAAGTGGTGATCTGAACACTGGTGGGAGTAACAGACGCTACTCCTGCATTGGTGTCGATGCGAATTTGTTGGAGGATGATGGCAATGGTTGATCTAAGTTCGCTTGGAGACATAATCGTTAGTGCAATCCAAGATGTTCTTCGAGAACTATTCAGCCCGATTACAAATTTAATTGAACGCCACGGTTCTAGCTTGGTAGAGGAAATCGTCGGAACACCACATCCGAATTCCGTCTTCGGGCCCCCAACGAACGCCCCGTGGCCGGCAATCTACAACTACTATTGGGAGAACATACTTCCACTGGCCCTGTTTCTCTGGGCTGTCTCAATCGGCCTGGTCATCTTCTTTGAGATGACGAGCCACCTCTTCAGTAGCTACCACCGAACGAAACTCAAGAAACGAGCCTTCACCGGCCTTCTGGGCATTCTCATGTGGTGGTGGATCGCCGCACTCTCACTGCGGTTCATGAGCGCACTCGCAGAGATCATCGTCCCCACGCTCACAGACATTTCGCTGTTCGAGACGCTCTCGTTCAGTTCGATGGGCGTGCTGGGGATCGTACTCACGCTCTCTGCAGATTTCGTCCTCTTCGTGTTGATCGCACTGATCTATCTGGCTCGTGAGGTTGTCCTTTACTTGTTCGTCCTCATGATGCCGATTTTGATCGCGCTCTGGGTGCCAGGTGTCGGGCCGTTCACGCTTGTCTCTCGGTTCGTGAGCCGACTCTCGGGATTCTACGTCCCGTTTCTGTTCATGACGATTCCAGTCGCGATTCTGTTCCGACTCGGCGCGCTGCTGGGATCGAGTTTTAGCCTCTCGATGGGTGGCTTTGGCCAGTGGCTGACTGCGCTTGTGATCCCATTGATCGCCGTTCTTTCGCCGCTGGTATTGGTCTGGCAGGCAGGCGCAATCTTCTTCGTTGCAGACCGTGCTTCCCAACGACTGTCGGGATCACAGGCCCGAAACAGAGTCACTAAAACGCGTGATGTTGGCTCGCGTACTGCCCACGGGACGAGAAACTTCTCGCGTGGTATGGACGGGAAGCCAGCGATCAAACGCGACGGGCAGTACGTTCTCAACTCCGGTGACTCGCGCGCTCACGCCGCAGGAAAACAACTTGCTGGTGCGACACAGCGTTTGCAAAGCGGCTCTACCACTCGAAAAGACGGTGGAGGTGGTAGCGGTGGAACGACTGGTTCTAGTGCCAGTGCTGGCCAGGGTCCCAACAAAGACACACCGAATGCAGACACGGGCGACTCGACGACGACTGATTCGAGTCCACCCGAGACAGCCGACCAAACTCGGCAGAACAAATCGACGAACTTCGGGACACTCCGTGATCGAGACCGTACTCGAACGCACCGCTCTCGATCCAGCAATGACAGCGACAGCGACGACGACCGACCACGGTACATCAACTAATGGCAGATACTCCGCACTCCGATCCGTCGAAGCGCATTCCAAAATCACTCAACACTGACGCGAACCTCATCGGTAGCTACAGTCTGACCGACGTTGCCGTGGCGCTCTTCCCGGGCGTCCTCGTCGTTCTCTGTACGCAACTACTCTTCCCAACAGCAGTCATCGCCGGCTATTCGATCCAAACGCTGACGCTCCCGATTGCCGGTGTCGCGATCGCGATTGGGTCGATATTCGTCTCGCTGACGCCGAATTATACGACCAGTCTCGACTGGCTCCAGACCGTGATCGGCTTCTACTCGAACGACACGGAACTCGAACACGACGACGCGAAGGAATACACACAGGTCGAACGCATCCACCCAGATCAGAATGCCATTGAACGGACAGACGGCGCGCTCGTCGGACTGATCCAGGTTGAGCCACCCAACATGGCCCTCGCGACGGGAGCGCAGTGGGCACAGAAAGCAGACGCCTTTCAGGACTTCCTGAACACGGTCGTCGAATTTCCGATCCAGATCTACTCGACGACTCGGGACTTCCCCGTTGAGGAGTATCTCGCTCACTACGAATCACGACTCGGCGATGATGACGTGAAAGCCAATCCGCAACTCGCCGCGTTGATCGAGAACTACATTGAGTGGTACGAGACTGACCTCGAACAGCGCCAGATGACGATCCGTGATCACTACGTGATCGTCACGATTGCGCCCGAAGAAGTACAATTCGAACATGAGAGTCTCGTCGGGAAACTCGCTGGGGTACCCCTTCTCGGAACCCTCGTTCGCGTCTGGTTAGCGCCATCCCGAAACGAACAGCGTGATGCCATGTTCGGGACGCTCGAACAGCGACTTTCTCGAATCGAACGCGGCCTTCGTGAGATCGAAAATTGTGGGGCGCGGGCAGTCCCTGCGACAGAAGCCGTTGAACTGCTGGCGTCCTTCTGGGCCGGTGAGCAGATTGAGTATGGCGACCCGGAGAAAGCCTTCCAGGTGCGCTCGATTCTCGACGCTGAGAGGGCCGCCCAATGAGCAGCGATATAGAACACGCGAAGGAAGACAATAGATCCCAAGAGCAACCCGAGACAGACGCTGAGGCCCAATCAGTCGAACAAGAAACGGCTGATGCTGAAACTACAGACCACTCTACCGAACCCGAGACTGACACGGACGATACAGCGCCGTTTTCGGTGACCCACGAGACGCCGAATAGTCCACTCCAAGAAGAGTCAGACGTTCATTCGTCGATTATCGCACCATCAGCAATCGAGAAGACGCCGGGTGCGATTCGAGCGGGCAACCGATGGCTCCAGACACAGTGGATCGGCGAGTTCGCGGATGCGCCAGCCGATGGCTTGCTCGAAGCGCTCTATTCGACGGGCGAAACTCGAAAGACGGACATCTCGATGCATCTTGACCCACGGGATACCCAGAGTACACTCGACTCGCTGGAGAACCAGTTAGAGGATCTGGAAGCCGAATTCGAGTACCTCTCCGAGAAGCACAGGGCCAGCGCTCGTGGTATTCAGAAAGACCTCGAAGATCACCGCGAGCTGTACGACGTCCTCCGGAATACGTCGATGCGGGCGTTCGACGTCTCGATGTATCTCACCACTGGCGCAACAGAACGCGAGAACCTGGAGACTGACGCTGTCCGGAAAGCAGCGAGACGTGCGCCTGCGAATCTTACGCCCGTCACGCCACGGTGGGCCCAAACTGATTCGCTCATCTCGGCCAGTCCAATTGGTGTCGACAAACTCGATGAGTCACTGGACGCGAAGACGCCGATGCTCGCCGGCGCTGTCGGTGCGATGTTCCCGTTCGTCTCTGGGTCGTTCGCCGAACCGGGTGTCGAGTACGGCACCTACGCACTCAATGAGAGTCCGCTCATCCTCGATCGATTCAACCGCGAGACGGGCTACTGTACGATGGTCATCGGGCAACTAGGGGCTGGGAAGTCCTTCTCGACGAAACTGCAACTGCTCAGGCGGGCGATGTACGATCCGGAGACGCTGATCGTCATGCTCGATCCGATGGAGGGGTTCGCGGGTGTGAACGAAGCCCTTGGTGGTGAACGGATAACGGTGGGTGGTCGCCGTGGGTTCAATCCGCTTGAACTACAATCGACACCGCAACACGTCCTGGATCGTGTGCCCGATCTGGATCCGTGGTCTGAACAGATTAGCTGGGTGCTGACCTTCTGTGATACCTTCTTCACCCACGTCGCGAACAATCCCCTTGGCGAGCGCAAGCAGACGCTTAGGCGAGCGGTACAGGAAGCCTACGAGCGGCAGGGAATCGAGCGCGATCCGAAGACCCACCATCACGAGTCGCCGACGATTCGAGACGTAATCGCTGTTCTCGAAGATATGCTGGACGATCCGGTCGCCTTTGGCTATCCGACAGCCAGCGAGCAAGAAAGTGTTCGGAAAGATGCCCAATCTTTGCTGACGGACCTGCGGCCATCGTTCCGTCCGGATGGTGACCTCGCGAATCTCGCCCAACCTACGGAGTTCGATCTGGACTCGAAGGTACTCTATCTTGATCTCCACCAGGAAGAAGGTGCGCGCGGAAGAACTGAGACGAGTCTCATGATGTCCGTCCTGTTCAATGCGGTCTACGAACGGGCAAAGCAGACGGACAAACGAGTGGTATTTGTTATTGACGAAGCCCACTACCTGATGAACGATGCGACCTCGCTGGAGTTCTTAGAGATGGCCGTTCGACACAGTCGCCACTACGACCTCTCTCTGCACTTCATCACCCAGACCGGTGGTGAGTTCACGCTCACACCGCAGGCACAGACGATTTCGAATCTGTGTTCGATGACATTGATTCACCGGGTGAACGAGGAAGCCGAGAAGCTGGCGGAGTGGTTTGGTCTCAGCGAGCGCGAAGTGAACTGGGTTCGCACGGCAAAAGCTGGAAACGACGAAGACGGGTTTTCGGAAGCGCTGCTTGGGATCGACGAGGAGGGATGGTTCCCACTGCGAGTTCGGGCAAGTGGATTCGAGAAGCGTATGCTTGGTTCCAGCCCAGATAGTTGAGACTCTGATTACAGACCCTCCTCTGATAATGATGGAACACTAACCTATGATCCAGAGTGATTTGCCTCTCTAACATCATGGGGTGGGATCGGTCGATAGATCGGCCGAACAATTGCACATTCCAGTAAATCGACCGAGTTACGTCCATCTTTTGGCGACCAACGGTGTTGGCAGGCCCATTCAACTGGCCCTCCACTTCGAACCTATGCGAAGATGGGCTGCTATTGCTCCTGTCGACTTCACGATCATCCCTGCGGGCTGTGGCGACACGACCGACGTCGAGGCGGATGGGACACCAACGTCGACTGCACCGACTGGCGACGAACCGACAGCAGTGTCGACCGTGGGCCATACGACAGATCTGTCGACTGGTGATGGATCGCCCACCGCGGCACCGAGTGAGCCGAGTCGGACTGCCGGCTCGCTGTCAGTGAACCTCATAAGCGTGACAGGGGATCAAGTACGCTAATTGTCGGACCAGCCAGCGAGATGACACTTGTCGACAGTGGCGACTGGCAAGAGGACGGGGGGTGCGTGCTGGAGTATTTGCGTGACAATGATATCGACCGCATCGACCATCTGACCACCAGATATGCCGACGCCGACCATATCGGTGGAAATGCAACAGTGATCGACTACTTCGAGACGGAAACCGACAGCGTTGGTGCCGTGTACGGTCAGGAGATCACATTAAATAGCCAGACCTACGAGCGCTATCTCGACGCTGTCGAAGAACACCGAGTGAAATTGTACGAGAAACGAGCTGGTGACAGCGTTACTAGGGTACATCGGTCGACATGCTGGTACCACCGGAGTCCCATGTCGCCAGCAGTTATCGCAACGAGAACAGCACCGTCCTTCGAGTGGCCCACGGTGGATCGAGTTTCCTATTGCCCGGTAACGCCGGCCCCGAGGGTGAGGAGTATCTCGTTGACGAGTACAGGTCGATTATAAATGTGATGGCCCTTCGGGTGGCGGTGTTCAGATAAGATTGAAAAGTGAGGCGGGAGCGGTTTTTAGTGCTCTATGCCAAAAACCGACCGCCTCAACGGCTGTTTAGACCAGATCGAGTTAGAGTTTGTGGAGCGAGAAGCGACACCGCGACTGCTGATGAAGCTCAGTATTCAGTTATATCTGGCTGGACTCTCGCTTTCGAATACTGTATCGTTTCTTGAAGTATTCGGTGTCCAACGCGCACGATCCACCGTTCATAACTGGGTTCACAAGGCCGATCTACAGCCCCAGGACGGACGCCAGCCGGATCACGTTGCGGTTGATGAAACCGTGATCCAACTCAATGACGAGCGGTACTGGCTGTACGCCGCCGTCGATCCTGATTCAAACGAATTACTCCACACAAAGCTTGAACCGGTCCGAACGAACGTTTTTGCTCACGCATTCTTTACTGAACTCCGCGAGAAACACGACGTAGACGATGCTGTGTTTCTCGTTGATGGAGCCGACCCGCTGAAAGACGCCTGCCAGCGACACGGCCTCAATTTCAGATACGAACGCCATGGAAATCGGAACAGCGTCGAACGTGTCTTTCGTGAGGTAAAACGACGTACCTCTTCGTTCTCAAACTGTTTCAGCAACGCCGAGCGAGACACAGCTGACGACTGGCTCCAATCGTTCGCCTTTGCATGGAATCAGCTAATCTGAACACTACCCTTCGGGTAGGCCACCATGGCAGTGATACACATTCCGGTGCGCCGTTGCTGGATGCGGCCACTCCGCGAGTTGCAGTGATCCCCAGTACCTATGACTTTCGGTACGGGTATCCTGACGAGGCCGCGATGGAGCGATTCGACTTACGGCCGATCTCACACCTAAACGTCATCTTCCGGGTTCACACTGGATCCGAGTACGGAGGTGACGGTCTATAACGGGAGCGAATAGGACACTGAACCGGATCTCTCCTGGGGTTCGTGGAGTCCGGTGTATAACAACGGCGACGATTCGGTTACTACCGGGATGATACGGTCAACTTGTGATTCAGGAGGTGTCTTCGCGATTGACGACAACACCCACACGGCGGTACTGGACCGATTCGAAGATATGATGATAGTACTGCTGGCCGAAGGTGAGGACGATACAGTCAGGAAGTCAGTGGTGGACTGAGAGGAGCTGCCCGAGGATGGCCAGCACGTTGATATGGTGTTTACCGTAGTGGTTGCGAATAGGAACTGGTCGAGATGGCATATCAGGAGAACGAAACCGATGAGTGGAAAGAGGGTTTTCAGTCCCGCTTTGATCGGCTGTCGGAACAGCCACCCAAGGATAGTGATAATTCAGAACATATGACTGACATGTCCGCTTGGACAGTAGAATAACAGTAGTTGAGGTTAGTCGTCTCAATACATCTGCTCCAACCTACTATTTCATGAACTGGATCGTAGACAGAATCCTCAGTCGCCAACCGTATTCGTGCCCTGTTCGAGAAGCGGGGAATGAGGTACGACCAGCTCTGGAATCTTACTCGTAGTAATGGAAACGCTTGATAACTTCCGCAAAGGCAACATTCCGTTGGACATCAGTGATCTCGATGGTAACGCGTTCGCCTTGTTTGCTCTCAGGGACAATGACGACGAACCCACGCTCAACTCGAGTGATGCCGTCGCCCTGCTCGCCGATATCTTCGATTTCAACAGTCCGTTGCTCTCCCTCTTGAACGGGCGACGTGTGTGGGGTATTCGTGGATTGGGGGGTAGCGCCGGTATCAGTGTTCTCGTCGGCTGTCGGTGCCGCCAGCACAGCCACACGATACGTCTGACTGAGCTGGAGATCACCACTCTGAACCTCTTGCTCTGGAATTTCGATAACAGCCGAGCCATTGCGTTTCTCGACAGACGCAGAGAATAGACAGCGAAGTTGGTCAGGAATATCCATCAGTCGTAACGTACACCGCTTGTCTGGCGGAAAGCACTTGACTCTACTCCCCAGCAATCCGTCAGACGATCTTGGGGAGATGGTAAGCCACAAATCCGGGGAACCGTATCGACTAACGATGAGCGAGCGGCCTCCCCTCAAAGAACAGGTAACGGACCAGCTCAGGAAAGCCCTCGATGCGGACGATCCCGACGCGAAGAACTTCCACATCCGAAGCGCGCTTCAGTTCGAGGAGTGCATCGAGGCGACAGACCAAGCTGACAACGCCCACACCGACTGACGCTGTAGTTACTGCTCCGGTGCGACGACATCGTCACACACCGGACACTCGGCCCAGATGCCCTCGCTGCCGTCATCCTTCTCGTATTCGACGAGGAGCCACGTCTCGGGGATCTGATCACCACACTCCGGACAGCGACCGAGTGATGATGCGTCGGTGTTCATACGGGGTGGAAGGAGCGTGTGACTGGTTCCTTCCAGGTAATAGTGGAGCGTCCGCAAATGTAAGAGTTCGGCAAACGGTCCTTCTATAGACACCGCGTTTCCGGTGAACTGAATGGTTTACCGTGTCGACGGCGCGACTGGCGGGGTCACGAAATGGCAGAGGCCCCCAATCGAGATAGAAACTCTCGGTACCGAGTCATCGACCTAACCGAATTTCTGTTCGACAAGCCGATATACTGGGCGAGTAACCGAATCACTCGACATCGACTCGGAGAAGCGGGTTATCCACAACGAATCACAGGGAGTGTACGCCGTCGTCGATGGCAACCTGATGTACGAGTTCTGTGACGACGACGAGGCGCCGAGCAGGACGTGCGAGTTCGGACTTGCGCCCATCGACGAGACGGCTGCAACGCTGGAGGAGGAACTGCAGGAAGCAGAAGCAGCCGCCTCGAACGGCGACGGAGATGCAGAACTCGAATGATAGCTGGGGCGCTCGCCGACTGTCACGCGATCTCGCAAACTGTGGAGATTCTCCGTCAACGGTCAGCTGCCTCCACAAAGAGAAATGACATAACAACGCATGCAGACTCATCCCCCTAAATCCAACAGCTGCTGAATCATCAGGGCAGATTCCTATCTAACCGTCTCGTACGAGACCGAAGGTGTATATTCCACAAACCTGCTCTCAACGTTGTTTGATACACGCGACTTATTCGCTAATCATCTTGACAGTATTGAACTCGAACCGAGCGCCGCTGTCTCTGCCTTCTGTAATGCTCACCCCCCAGCCGTGTGCCTCTGCGATGCGCTTGACAATCGTGAGTCCGAAGCATGTTCCACCAGTTGCTGATGTGTTGCCTGCTTCAAACACTGTCTTGCGGTCATTCGGTGGAATTCCTGGCCCGTCATCTTCGACATAGAAACGGCCTTTACCTGCGCGTCCAACGCGGACTGTGACGTCGTCACCTCCGTGTTCGACTGCATTGCTGAACAGGTTCTCGAAGATGTGTCGGAGCCGCTCGCGGTCACCACGCAGGGTGAACTCGTCAGCGATTTGGAATGTAGCCCCAGCTGTCTCGACTCCCTCCCAGCACTGCTCAACTAGGCTTGTGATCTGAATGGGAGCCATCTCCGCAACAGTATCGCCCTGCCGAGCGAGTGCGAGCGTGTCTTCGATGATACTCTCCATGCGCTCCAGCGCAGTCACGGTCTTGCTGAGGTGCTCCTGGGATTCGTCGTCACAGCACCGGTCTTGTAGCACCGTTGCCCGTGCCTGGGCAACGTTCAACGGGTTCCGTAGATCATGTGAGACGACGCTAGTGAACTCTTCGAGCCATTCGTTCTGGTGTTCGAGCTCTTGCCTATCCTCAACCTGGTCAGTGATGTTCTGCGATACTGCCATCGCGTGAGTAATCTCTCCGTCACCCGCCCGAACAGGAGCCGTTTGGATTCGGTAGTGTTCGCCCTGATACTCCTGTTCGAACCGATGACTCTCTCCGGCGAGAGCGTTCTCGATGTTGCGGACGAGTTCCTCGGCAATTTCGGGAGGATATCGGGTATGAGGTGTACTCCCCTCGATCTCTTCAAGAGATAATCCAGCTTCGGATAGTTCGCTGCCGCCGGCACGGACCACCCGGAGACCTCTATCGTACAGGAACACAGCACCGTCGGGGAAGTTCTCGACCAGCGTCTGATACTGTCTTTTTATATCCTGCAATTCATTTTCACGCTCTCTCCGGCCGGTAATGTCCCAGCTATTGACCACGTACCCTTCGACAGCCGGGTTGTCAGGCTGGTTGTTGCCCCTAGCCTCTATCCATCTCCAGGACCCATCAGCGTGTTGGGCGCGATACTCTACTGTCGCCGTCATCTCTGGATTAGTTACCCACTCCTCGAACGTGTCGAGGACTGCTTCGCGGTCGTCAGGATGGATGTACTCCCACGCCGTGTCACCGATAGTTTCCTCAGGATCGTACCCGAGAATACGTTTGATCGACGGACTCTGGTACTGGAACACGCCGTCAGCGTCGAGAATCGAGATGATGTCGTTAGACTCCTCGACGAGCGCTTGGAACCGCCGTTCACGCTGTCGTCGTTCGCTCAGATCCCGACCAACTCCGACGAGACCAGTCACGGTCCCGTCCTCGTCGGTCAGTCGCGCACCGGTGAACTCGTAGGGGCGACGGTCACCGTCGGCGGTCCGCAGGTCGGCTTCGACTGTGGCCTGTCCGTCCGCAAGCGTCGTTTCGATGGCGTCGGCGATGGTCTCGCGTTCACTCTCTGGGAATAATTCGATCGCCTGCATATCACCCAGAGCTTGGCCAGTATGGCTCGTTATCTCACGAGCTCGCTCGTTCCACCGTCGGATGGTGCCCTTAGTATCGAGCACGTAGAATACCTCCTCGAGCGCATCGAGTGCCTGTTCGATGAACCGTCGTTCTGCTCTGAGTTCGCGTTCGCGTTCTTTTCGCTCGGTGATATCGTGGACAGCACCCCGGAGTGTGGTGACATCGCCGCTCTCGGCGGCTGGCGTGATGGTCACGTCTACGAGGCGTTCGTCGCCATCAAGCGTCTGAAGACGCCAAGTACCCCGCGTATGTTCGCCAGTCTCGGCTGCCCGGTTGAGAGTCTGTCGAACGTCCGGTTGGTCGTTTGGGTGGTAGAGTTCGATCGCTTCCTCTAAACTGTGGTGAGCGCCCTCGGGCAGGCCGACGAGTCGGCGGGTGCCGTCAGTCAGCAAGAGGTTCCCACTATCGAGGTTCAATTCAAATCCACCGGTATTACCAGCGAATTCCGTCAGCCGCATCAGTTGCTGCTGTCTATCGGCACGTTTGGTCTCGCGTCGTGCCTCAACGGCATTACGGATCCGGTTGGCCAGGAGTTCGTACCGTTCGGTACCAGACCCCTTCTGGAGGTAGCCGGTGACGTCGGCGGCGATGGCCTCGCTAGCGACCTCTTCGCTTCCCTTCCCTGTAAAAAGAATGAACGGAATGTCGGGGTAGTCCTCCCGGACGGTCTGCAGGAACTCCAGACCGTCCATCCCGGGCATGTTGTAATCCGAGACAATACAGTCGGGTTGGCGGTCAGTGACGACTTCCAGCCCCTCATCAGCGCTGGTGGCCGTTTCGACACTGAACTGGTCGTCTTCGCGTTCGAGAAAGGTTGCCGTCAGGTCTGTAATCGAGGGTTCGTCGTCAACGTGGAGGATCTGAATCTTCTGTTGAAACCTGAGGTGCATGGTATACAGAGTGTGTTCCCTGTGTAAAATATATTGGAGCAAAATAAGATCTGAAACTGTTCTTGTTGGACCCTAGCGGTTGATTCGGAGTTGACTGGTGGATAGAAGCAACGATCTGATGCTGAAATCAACCTCTATATCTTGCACGGCAATTATGGTCTTTTATTGATATATTTTCATCTCACCGATCACTACACAGCCTGCACTGATCGTTCACCGGGTAGTCCTAATGAGAGTCTGCGAACCGGGCCATAGCACCCGTTACTATATTTCCATTCCCGATGATTTTTGTCAGAGTGCTATCTACTGGTGGCTATGGTAGTGGTCCTCGCCAAACAGTTCTCCAACAAACCGGTCCTCAGCGCGGATGGTGCAGAACTCGGACACGTGTACAATCTCACGATGGATGTCAAGACGGGCGCGCTCGAGAGTGTGCTAATCGAGCCGTCCGACCAGGCGGTCTCCGGGTTCGAGACAACTGACAACGGCCGGCTCCGCGTTCCGGCCCGCTGCATTGATGATCTCAGCGACTTCCTGATCGTCCGCAAGCCCGGTGAGTAACAGGCAGTCGCGTGTGAGCGCCTGTTTCCACTACAGCGGTTGGATCAAGGCCAGGGCGCGGCTGACCGGCCGCCTACCAGTCGAGGTAGTCCTGTTCCCACTCGCGGCGGGCCTCAATCTCGCGGCG
>NZ_RDFA01000008.1 GCF_004118325.1 Halorientalis pallida
TCATACTCAGACCCTCACACGGCACTCGCCGTGTGGGGGTCTTTTCATTTCGAACCACTCGCCCAGAAGGAACCGATAGCGTTCCCGCTCACCGGTTTGGCAAGTATCGCGAATCGAAAGGTGGGGCGACAGTGTGTTCCGGTGTCCGGTGGAGTAGGGTACCGACAGCACCGGCTCCCCGAGGTTCGTCGGACTGCGGACTGGGTAGATCGCGGTCGGGGTCGATGCGTTCGATCGATCAGCTCATCGATGCCGACTCGTATTCCATTTCGGCGGCGACTTCGGGGTGGACCGCCGCGAGGGGGTATCGGGTGGTATCGGTAAAGTACTCGATAAGCCGTTCCGTCCGAGACGCGTCGAACGCGCCGAGTGAATCGACCAGCAGGGAGGGTGAGACTTCGTCGGCGTCGTAAACGATGAACCCGGCCAGGCCGAGGACGAGTCCGATGACCGCCCGGCGACCACACCGACCCTAGATACTGCGAATCGCACTCGGGATGGCTTAGGTCCCCCGACCGAGAAGCGTTTCTCGCGCGTAACTGGTGCCTGCACTGAACCTCCAGCGACAGTCGGCGGTTCGTCGCTTCGTAGTCGACACAGGGTGCATCGGTCCGGGAATTACCACCGTCAGCATTCGCCTCGTCGGTTTTCCTCTGACGCAGACAGCAACCCGACACCGCCAATTAGATATAGCGATATACAGTTTACGTGTTCGGTCGTGGGCACGAATAGACGGAAATGAAATATATAGTATCTTATACAAACTGTCGGAAGCCCGACTCAGTCCAGTGAATAGATGTGGGTCTCGTAGGTTTCCCGGACGCGACTGCCCCAGTTGTGGGTGTAAGTGTCGATGACGTCCGAAGCCACGTCGCCGCGGAGGTACTTGACGATGCCACGATCTCCGGTTCGGTCCCGGAGGTGTGTCGTGAAGAAGTGCCGGAAGTAGTGGGGGGTGACGTTCTCGTCGGCACCGCCGCCAGTGCGGTACCAGCCCATGCGTTCGGCGTTCGTGGCCACGACGTGGTGAACGGCGTCGATGGTGACGCGTTCACCCCAGTTTCGACTCGTGCTGACGAACACGGGTTCGGCCGGGGACGCCGGATCCGGTCTGACGGCGAGCCACCGTTCGAGTGTCGCTTTCAGCTCCGGGTCGACCGGGACGATCGTCGCACGCTTGCGTTTGTTCGAGGCGTCGCGTCGTTCGCCGTTGATTCGCTCACCCCGCGCAGGGGCGTCGTCGACGTAGATCGAGTTCGGACGCCCCTGTAACTGGGGACGAACCTCGTCCAGGCCGGCGTTCGAGAGGGCCACCCCCTCCAGGTTGAGGTCGCGAACGTCGAGATTGCACAGTTCGCCGGACCGCATCCCCGTCTTGAGCAGCGTCGTCACGATGGCGTCGGCCAGCGGATGTCGAATCGTCCCGACGAACCCACGCATCTCTTCGATGGAGAGATCACGCCGGGTCGGGTCGGTGTGGATCGACTCGTCCATCTCCTCGATCACGACGGTCATCGGATTGGCGTCGAAGACACCGACCTGCACCATGTACGAGTAGAACCGGTGGAGGTAGGACGCGTACGTCGCGATGGAGCTCTCGGCGTGGGAGCTACGGAGGGTGTGTATCCAGGACATACAATCCCGGTAGGACGGTCCGTCGAGGCCCCCCAGCCCGTTCGCGTCGAGATACGCCTCGAACTCTCGAAGAACGCGTTCGTAAGAGTCGCGTGTGCGGGCCGATTTGCCCTGAAATTCGATGTCTCGCAGGAAGTAGGCCACCGGATCGTCTGGATCTTCGGCGGTCTGTGCTTGGCTCATGTATCCTCCAGAACGTAACCGCCCTGCCGTGGGCTGTGCTGGATTCGTGGACTCTCCTGGAGCGTCCGCTCCAGTTCGGATTCGATGTCGTCGGTCACGGCTGTCACGAGGTCGTCCCAGGAGCAACACTCGCGCTCGCGTAGTTCCGCGACGACCTGCGTCTCAAGCTCGTGTCCGTCGTCGGTCGGCGCGTCGTCTGGACTGTCCCCAGCGACCTCACCCTCGAAGCCCTGTCTCCCGGCCTGGACCATCGAGCGGACGAACTCGCTGAGGCTCATGTTCATCCGGTCGGCCTGTCGTTCCCACTCCTCTTTCTGATACGCCGGGACGTAGGTCCGGACGCTGCTCCGGGACGTGTCGACGTCACCGTCAGTGGACATGTCCGAACACTCGGACGCCGGTGACTAAAGCTTGTCCCCACTATCGCGAATAAACTATCGTATCTCAGACGCGCTAAAGCCCCAAAACTGGCGTCTCAACGAATCCGCGGGTGCAGTTGCACAAATCCAAAACCGAAGATTTTCCGGGGTGTTCTGGCGTGAGATACTGCCCCGAATGCGGTTCTCGTCTGACTACTGAAACGAGTCCGGGCGGTCTCACTCGTCGCGTCTGTCCGGAGTGTACCGGGGGTGGTGTCCGTTGAACCCGCTCAATTTCGAGCACGAGCGCGACCAGATGACGGGCAGTTGGGGGCGCGCGTGTTCCGAACCTGTCCTCATCGAGCGGATCGCGTGGGACCAGTGGCTGGTCACCTTCCGAGACAGCGAGGATACCCACCGCGTGCGGTTGCACCGGGACCACGGCGCGTATCTCGGCGACTGTGCGGTGCGTCCCGACGGTGACGACTGCCCTGGATTCGCCTACCACGACGGACCGTGCGCGCACCTATGCGCGATTAGACGGGCCGACTTCGGGAATCAGGTAGACGACAAGGGCCAGCCCGTCCGGATCTTCGACGTTGAAGCGGTCGGGCAGGCGACGGCAGACCACTTCGCCGAGCCCGAGGAACAGCAGCCGGTGGCCGACGGGGGTATTCGCCGATGAGTCTCGCGACGGACTGGTCTCTCGTCGGATTCACGCTCTTAGCGTGGCTGACGGGCATCGGCCACGGGACTTACTGGACACTTCGGCACTTCGACCGGCCGGCTCGCGACCTGCTTCGTGGGGGTGAAGACCGTGTCTAAACGCCCGCGTGCGTTGCTCGAAGCCCAAAACGAGGCGCTACGAAAAGAGAACGAACGACTCCGAACCTACGCCGACCGATACTTCGAACTGGTGGCCCGGTTCCCCAATATCGTGCAGCAGGCCCACGGGGTCGGTGAGGACGGTGGTCGGGCATGACCCCCGTTTCAAGTGGAACCCTGCTGTGTCATATGACAGGAACCCGAGTCATACAGACGCAAACCGGAGAATCGAACGTTAGAGGCGCTGGGGCAGGTCTATCGACTCGTGTCATACTGCCCCCCTCCCATCGTCATATCGGTGGCCCCCCCGTGCGCTCCGGCGCGGGGAAAATAGGGGGACGCGCACGAGGGGGCGCGCACGCCCGCGCACGATGGCCGGCAACTCCCTCCCGTCGGAGCGTGCTGGTGGCCGGTGCGACGGCGACCGCGGCTGGGTGGGCGTGGTGGCGAACTCGCAACCTGTACGGCATCGTCAAACATCCGTACGTCGGGGACGGGCTTCGATACTCGCCGGTCCTCGCTCACTGCTTCGCAGAGGGGCACCCGTGGCCGGATAGCGACGAACTCGACGGGAGGTGGTCGCGGTGATCGACGCCGGTAATTACCGGCACGCGCTGGCCTTGCTGGTGGTCGCAATCGGCCTGGTGGCCGTGTTCCCGACCGAGCCCGACCCGACTGAACCCAAACCCGACCTCGATCCAGGCGCGTCGGTTTCGTGGGATGTCTACAGAGGGAGTGAGGTGTCCTGTGTGCTGTCCGTCGAGACTCGGATTCGTTCGGCAGACGGCGTAATGATCGAGTCGCCAAGCAGAGAGGTGAGCCACTGGTACCACGCGAACCGGACCTCCGAGAGGGTAATCCTCCGAGGGTTAAATTGGACGGCCTACGCCGTCGACCTTGACGCTGGGGCCGTTACTCGGCTTTCGACGGCTCGTGTGGATGACGATTGCCGGTGGACTGTCGAGGGGGGATCGGCGTGATCCTTGACACGCTACGGGACGCGCTGATGCCGGCCTGCGACGTGCCGGAGTGCAGCCGGGAGCCGGAGCTGGTGGTCGTCGAGGACGGGCTGGCTCTGCTTTGCTCGCGTCATCTGGTTGATTATCTGGTCGCGGTTGGGACGGAGGGGTCGGAATGAGCCGACACACGATCCGTATCGAGGACCCGGAACTCGAAGACTACCTCACGGATGCCGACAGCAAGAGCGAGGCTGTCCGTGAAGCGCTCCGGGCGCGAGTAGCCGACGAACAGGCCACCGAGGTCGACATGGGGCTGACCGACACTCAGCGCCAGGGGCTCGACGTCCTGCTCGCCGAGTCTTTCGAGACCAGCGGCCGCGCTGCCGGCAGGCTCTCGAAGGACGTAGCCGAGTCGACGCTGGCCCAACGCCTACAGATTGCTACGGATTCCGTGGTTCGGGTCGTCATTCGGCCATTGATTGACGCGGGCTATGTGCGGCTGGCCGCCGGGAAGACTGCGCTCAAGATCTACCACGAGCCCCAACCCGACGTGGGTTCGACGAGTCGGCCAGCGTCGGACTGGGCCTCACCTGGATCGAGCGAGTGCGTCCACACGCACCTGCGCGATTCGACCGGCACGTGTCTCCGGTGTGGTGACGAGAGTCCGGAGGAAGCCAACCGAGAGACTGCGGCCGACGGCTCCGGTGGTCCGGTCGCGTTGGCCGGAAAACGGACCGAATGCACCGGTGACGGGTGTAGCCGGATGCTCGTCGGAAGCTCCGAGACCTGTTTCGACTGCCGGGGTGAGTCCGATGAGTAACGACGAGTGGCGGTTCGGACTGACGCGCCGGAGCGCGGCCGTGCTGGCGCTTGTGGGGGCGCTCGCGTTTATCGCAGGCGTGTGGGTGGGCCTGTGGAGCGTGCCACCGGAAGCGCTCGACGTGCCCATGCAGGCGTCCGAGTACAGGCCTGAGGAACGCATCGCCTACCAGCCGGCTCCGACGTGGCTTCCGATCATGTTCCTGTTCGTCGGTGGTATCGGTGCCTACGCCGCCTGGCGGGTCACCCACCCCGACCGCTTCGAGTAGGCGATCTTCGCTCTTTTCGCGATCTTTTCGTCTCGAACCCCACCCTTACCCGGTCCCGGTCACCCCCGGGTTCCACTGAATCGCGCATATGCGCACATATATTATAGAAATATACTCGCCTGCCGGAAACGGAAACGGAAGAATCGTAGAGCCGTCGGTTGATTCACTCGGTATCGGATTCCGCGCCGGATTCCGCGGGTTCTTCGGTGTTATCATACACCCAAGTTGTACCCATGTCAACCACCTCGGCTATCTTAGTGCCGCTCATACCTGTATTGCGTAACCTTTGTGCTTGAGCCTTCTTCTCGGCCTTCCGGACGGATTCTGGGTCTTCCTGGTTGTTGTCGCCGTCCACAGCGCCGCTCATGTCGAAGACAGGCTCTTCAGTCGTGGAGAACCGGAGCCGGCTCTTCTTGATGCCGTTGAAGGTCGTCTGTGGCTTGGCCTGCTGGATCTCGGTGGCATCAACGAGTTCGTCCCCGTAGACTTCGAGACGCTTCTTCGAGGGCTTGTGAACGAACGCACCCGTCTGCGCGACGAGCCGGCGAAGATCTCGCGAGAGGTCGGTCACGGTCTGGCCGATGAAGCAGATGCACCGCTTCGTTCCTGCGGGCGCGTCTCCCTTACGCACGAGCTTGAGCAACCGCGCGAGCGCCTGTGCTTTCTGCTGGTCGCCACCGACACCGGTCAGTCCCTGGCCGGTCTCGTCGATCAAGAGATAGAAGTCGTCGGTCGACTCCTTGAACAGCGTCTCAACCTGTTTGTAGGTGTCGACGTATTCGACGTTCTCATTCCTATCTGCCGCTTTCTCGTGATTCGTGACGATCCGGCCGCGGGTGACCATGTGCCACTCGTCGGCCCCGGAGAAGGCCCAGTCGGTCTTTCCAGCGCCCATGCCGCCGGTCACGAATAGCACCGAGGCTTCCGAGACAAGTGTCGAGTGCAACCAGCGGCGGTAGCTGCCGCTCTCGGCGTCTTTCTCGTGGTTGACCATGCCCACGGCGTACTGCATCTGTGAGACGTTCCCGGCTTCGACAGCTTCCGTGAGCGTGTCGGTACCCTCGTTCCGGAGGACGGTCTGATACAGTTCGGACTCTTCGACGCTGTCGAGTCCCGCGTGGGCGTCCGGGTCGAACTCGGTCGCGAGCGTGTTCAAGAGTTCGCGGGAGTCCGCGTTCGGGACCAGACCCGCGTGCGGGTGCGATTCTTCGACCGCGCCCTCAAGCACGTCCCCGCGCAACTGCGCGGCCGAGTAGGTGACCTGTTCGCTCGCGCTGCTTCGGTCACTCATCGTCCACCTCGTAGGCGGCTGGTCGGGCCTGACAGTCACATGGTGAGCGGGTAGTTCCGCACGTCTCGCACGTCTCTCCGTGCCCAACTGTCGGTTCCAAGATCGTTTCGAGGATCAACATCACGAACGCCCCGAGGATCACACCACCGCCGGCTGTGGTTGCTCCGTCGACCATAATCGCGGTCACGAAGACGCCAACAGCAATACCGCCGGCTACAGCGAGGTTCCGGACCAGTCCGCGCGGATCGGCCACTATCTCGCTAATCATCGGTCTCACCTGTCAACTCGTCCCAGGCCTGGCGGTGATGTTTCGGACAGAGGCGTTCGCCGTCCGGCCCATGGAGTAGTCGTACCCGTTCGACAGTGCCGAGACGCGAGAGGTCCCGACAGCGGTCGCACTTCGACCGCGAGCCGACCATGGGGCTCAAGTCGGCTCACCCCCGTCTGTCGCGGCCGGTTGCTGGCCCGGGTTCGGGTTCTCACCGGGTTTCGGGTCGGGGCCGAACTTGTCCCCGTCTTGATGCTCAGTCTGTCGCTGTTCCTCTCGCTCGCGCTCTTCGTCGTCTCGGAGGTTGTGGTCTTTCATGGCTTCGTTAACAGCGTCTTCGACACGCTCGCCGCGGTGGATCGCCGTGCCCTCGTACTGACTCACGAGGTCGTTCACGATGTCCCGAACCGCGGTGCGCACGATACTGCCGACCTTCATCCGCATGGTGAGGCCTTCCTGTGCCTGCTGTTCCAGCGTCTCCCGAATCTCGTCGATCCGCTCGCGTTCTTCGAGGAGTTCCAGGTCCGATGCCGAGCCGCGCCAAGTGCCCATGCACACGTCGTAGTCGGGCCAGTACTGCCGACAGGCGTAGGCATCCGCGCTGGTCTTGAGCCGGTAGAGTTCGCCCGTCTCGACTTCGAGGTGTTTCCACTTCTCCGGAGAGAGGTGATACAGCGCGAAGCCGTTGTCTCGCGAGTCGATGTCGACGAGATAGGTACCCTCCGGCGAGTAGAGGTATTCGACGATTTTCATCGCAGGCGCGTAGCCGAGCGCGATTGCCGCGAGCGCGCCCACCGCGAACAGGCGCGGGCCGCGGGGAATCTCCGGAATCTCCGGCAGGCCGAACCATACGGCCAGCCCGACGGCGACGACGGTCGCGCTTCCGATCCACCAGCGATACGCGGTCAGAAGTTCAACAGCGGCTTCGCGTCGGTTCATAGGACGCGCGTCACCTCCCCTTTCTCCGAGCGGACGCGATAGACGGCCGTGCCGGTGATAACCAGCAGGCCGCCCACGAATCCGGAGAGGCCGGCGATCTGCGTGTCCGCCCACGTCGGATCACCACGGAACAGGTGGCTGTCGGACTCACCGATTCGGTGGGGGACCGCGTAGCGGGTGTTCCCGGTGACAACAGTCACCCCGACAAACTGCCCCTGCCGGGTGACCGCCATCTCGATTGTGTGCGTGCCCTCGATGACCTTCGTCTTCGAGGGGAGCTGGCCGCCGTTCCGAAACGCGCCCGCGTCGTAGAGGGTGACCGCGGTCGGGCCGTCGGCCTGGAACGTGAGCGACAGGGTGCCGTTCCCGCCGTCTTCCGCGGGCTCGTAGCTTGTGTTCACGAGCGTGAGCCCGTCGGTGATGACTTCGCCGTCGGTCTGGTTGGTCGCGTTCTGTGCTGTCGTCTGCCCGGCTGCCGTCGCGGTCCCGGCCAGCAGCAGCGCGCCGGTCGCGCCGACGACCATAACTGCGAACAGCAACCCGGCTGCCATGTCTCTGATTCTCATAGGTCTGAAAAGGGTGGTTTCGTCAGTTACCCGCGACGACGCGGGCGCCGAACATCACGGCGAACAGCGCGACGAAGAGCGCGACGACGGATTGAATTCCGTTCAGGCCTGGGATCCAGTCGCCGGCTCCGTCGAGCAGGCCACCACTGCCCGATTCGTTCCGCATCTTTTCCTCTCGCGCCTCTATCTCTTCTCGGAACTTCCGGTAATCGTCCATGCCCTCCTTGAACTCCTGCAAATTGGTGGTGTTCAGGTTGGGCTGGGTGTAGTCCACGGACTGGATGGGTCCACCATCCATCCCGGTTGCGTTGACGAGCGTGAAGTTCCCGTTTAGCTGGGTCTTCGCCGTCCGAGAGACGACATACTGGATGCCGGGGACTTCGGTGGCGTTGTAGGTCTGTCCGACCTCAAAGCCACCTCCCTGTGGGGTCCCGCCCGACATGAGCGTACCGTCGTAAATCATCCCGCTCGTCTCGTCTCTGACCGTCATACGCTCGATAGACGAGAAATTCTTAGGCGGGGTGATGCCAAGCGAAAGTAACTGTTGTTGGGTCCACGTCGAGCCCTGCGAGCCGTCCGGCTCGAAGTCACGAGCCCCCATGTACGGGTCCACGAGGTCAGCCGACGAGATGTTTCCAGCAGACCACGAGTCATAGGCGCTCTGGGCGAATTTTTCGAGGTTCTGAGTTACGTTGGCGGATTGACTCTCGTACTTGTTCCACATCGTGGTGTAGCCGTCCGGAGAGTCCTGTTCTAACACGATCTCCCTGTCCGAACTCTCTAGGGTGTCCGGCGGGAGGACCGCGAGGCGTGCCTGTCCCCCATACTCCCCGTCAGCATGGATTAGGAGGTTTGAGCCCCCTTCTTGGCCTCCGAGAGACGAGTACGTGTACGATGACCCGTTTACCAGAGTTGTCGTGTGGTTGACCTCTTTGAGGTTTTCGAGGTCCTTAGCCCATCCTACTGTTGGATTCTTCCGGAACTCGAACACACTGCCTGCCGAGAGGTTTTGCTCCTGCGCGGCAGTCTGCCACATCGTTACGACCGCTCCGACCTGAGCCTCGTAGGACTTCAGCAACTGGATTTGCGAGCGAGCGTATTCATCCTGAGCGGCCTGTTTAGCCTCTGTGACCGCCGCCGACTGTGACGAACCGTTGTTGATCGCTCGGACGAACTCACTCTTTCCCGCCCGCCGGTAGGAGTTCGCAGTCTGAGTCTGCCAGTTGTTCGTGCTGTCGGCCAGCACGTCGATCTGTGCGCTCGTCGTCTGAGCGCTCTTGTAGATTTCTCCCTGCGTCTCTGTCGAGTCGATTTTTTGCTCAGGGAGGTCGGCCTCCTGCACCCAGCACTCACTCGCGAGACAGCCCGCGACCGCGACCGTCGCGGCTCCGGCTCCGTAGGCGACGATGGGCGGGATTGCTTCGCCGTCCTGCACGGCTCCGTACTGTTGGACGGGCTCGGGACCCTGGTCGAGATTGATCAGCGCGACCGTGCCAGCCCCCACGACAGCGAAGACCATGACGACCGAGAGCGCGCGTCTGATTGATTCCCGCATCTGGTCACCCCATGTAGGACAGCGAATAGTAGCCGCCGGCCTGGATGACGATGGCGATGATGCCGGGGATCGTTTCGCCGAGGAATGCGTTCAACAGCGGTGCGAAGGGTGGGACGATGACGAGCGCGAAGGTGGTGACGACGAGCCACAGTTGAAGTGGCTGGGGGCCGCTCTTGTCGCCGCGGTTGGTAGCGTAAGCGACCAGCAGGATCAGCAGCGAGAGGATGCCCGCAAAGCTGATCTGGGTTGCGTAGCCGTCCGCGCTGAATTCGAGTGCTGTACTTCCGAGGTCGAAGCCGAGTGGCGTGAACCCGATCAGTCCGAGTGATACCGCGCTGAAAAGCACGAAGAATGGACTGAGTACCGAGTCTGGAATGTCAAATTTGCCTTCCATTGGTCAGAACGTCGCCGGAGAGGCGACAGAGAGAACGAGGAATATTCTAGATTTAAGATACGGGAATAGGGTGAAAGTGAAGCGCCGATTTCGGGCTGTAGCAGGCTGCTATTGAATGTTCGATTCTGCTAATGGAACCAAACATTCTAGGAGTTCGAACACGTATCTCCTTATATGAGCACTACCCAGTCAACCGGCCGAGATACGAACTCGAACATTCGCTGGCTCAAGCCCGGCCAGGTCGAAGCCATGCGGGACGCCGCCTACGAGGGTCGGCACGGTCCCCGCGACGACGCGATAGTCACGGTTCTCTACGACACCGGACTTCGTCGGTCGGAGCTGGCGGCGGTCGACCGGGCGATGCTCGATCTTGACGCTGGAGAGTTGCGAATCCCCGCCGAGATTCAGAAGGACTACCCCAACGAGAACAGCCCGAGTGTCGCGACCTTCGAGCTGGACCAGAGTGGGGACCTTCGGACGGTTCGGACGCTCCGGGCGTATCTTTCGGCTCGTGAGGACAGCAGTCCGGCGCTGGTCCCCTCACGGAAGGCCGACCGGATGACCGGGAAGGGCATCAACGACGTGGTCAAGCGGCTGGCAGAACGCGCGGGCGTTGAACCCTACGCCTACCGGGGGCGTGGCGTGCCGACCGACGTGAGCGCCCACACGCTCCGGCACTCGGTCGCCTGGCGGATGCTTCGAGCCGAGGAAGCGAACACTCTCTACGACGTGCGGAATCGGCTCCGGCATGCGACGATTCTGACTACTGAGCGGAAGTATGACCACTTCGAGACGATATAGACTCTATACTGCCATGTAATGATCCGCTAAACCGTTTTGAAACGCTGCCTTACACCTCCCTAGAACATCCCGAACGTTTAAGCAAACAGAACATGACGAACATTCTAACACCTGACAGAGCGGACAAGAAGAAAGGCCGGGGCCACAGAACCCACCTGGCCGGTTGGGGATAACTGTCCCCACTCGCTTGAGCGTTGCGTCCGCGCTGAAGGTGTGGTGTTACAACCATGCAAATCAAGAAAATGCTACAGGAAGACGACGCGGTCAGCCCGGTCATCGGCGTGATCCTGATGGTCGCGATCACGGTGATCCTGGCCGCCGTCATCGCATCGTTCGTCCTCGGCCTCGGGGGCAGTCAACAACAGACACCACAGGCGTCGTTCTCGTGGGATTATCAGAAATACGACGATAATCCGAACACAGACCCGAATGTCGGTGTTGCTACAGTCTCGCATGACGGTGGTGACTCGATTCCGGCACAGGAACTCATCGTCCGTGGCGAGGGCTTCTTTGACCCCTCGAACGCAGGCAGTAACGATCTTGACCTGAGTTCGAGTGGCTTCACCGGCCCAGTCCCACTTGGTTCGAATAATAGTCAGAACGTGTGGCCAGGTAGTCAGGCAACTGGCAGCATCGGGGATAATTCGGCAGTCGTTGGCGGGAATTCCGTCAACATAGCCGTCGAGAGCGACTTCGACCTCTCGCTCGTCTGGGAACCCTCCGAAGGCGACACGTCGGCCACACTGTCCGAGCAGACCGGGCCCGACGCCTAATTACCTCGTAGATTCCTTTTTATGAAACGCTCACAACCAAATGTTGAGTACCTACAGGAGCATGGACCGGCAACGCTCTCGGAACTGCCGGGCGAACAGATTACGACGCACAACAAGATGGAGGGTGTAACGACATTCGACCCACACACGGGGGCGTTTGGCAGTCAGTCGACGCAGGTCTACTATCTCTTCGAAGACCACGATCCCGCAGTAATCGTGGCGCGTTGGCTGGAAGCCAACGAGGCCCAACTTGAGGACACGCCACGTCGGATCATCGTCCGGACGGCCGGATCAGTCGCAGATGAGTTCGGTGACGCCGCCCGCGAGGTACTGCCGGAAGAGGGAGAGGACAGTCCATTCAGCCACGGTGAAATTACAGAAGCCGAGTGTCCGCGGTGTGAGGACTGGTCGGGTCCAAGTAACCGACTCGCCAAGCACTTGACCGAGTGCGAAGGTTAGCAGAGATTAGACTACCACCGGGGGAGTAGCCGTGGCGAGGGAGAGGGTCTTGGGAGTTCCCCGGCATCGAGCTGACCGTTGAGATAGCGAAGGCCGCGGCCGGCGATCTCGTAGTGGTCGCGATGCTTAGTGAGGGGTTCGATCATTTCGATTTTAGCAAGCATCCGGCAGCGCTCCCGAACCCGACCAACAGAGGCGAACAGCGAGACTTTTCGGGTGATGTAGTCGGGTGCAGACCAGCCTTCGGATTGGAGGATTTCGAGGATTCGCTCATCAAGGGGGACCATCCAGGGAGCGGGCGAGCGAGTCGAACTCATGTGTCACCCGTTGATACTGGGGCCGGAGGCGGCACCGTCTGACTCTTCTTCGTCGCTCGAACTCCCGCCACCGTTGATGTAGCGATCTTTTTCGGCGTCGTACTTCCCTTCGAGGTACGCTTCTCCTTCGTCGGTGATTACGTAGACACCGTCTCCAATTGCCCGTAACAGCCCCCTCTCTGACAATTTCTTACACCTTCTCGACACCTGTGGTTGTTGTACGTGTATATTATCTTGTTTAGACAGATTCGAGACTTTCCCGATTCCATCTTCGTCATCATTTAATATCTCAAGAATCCGGTCGTCCCAAATTGTCATCCACGACCCTGATTGGCGCATTGTCTGTTTATTAATGCACCATCTACTTTTATCGCTATCTTTTATCCTCAAAAGAATAGACTCGTTTTCCAAAGCTAGTCGATACATTAATGCATAGTCCATCCATTGTGGGAAGTACGAAGCCACCGACGCAGGTTGTTGATGACTCTCCTCGGTTTGTGATGCCGGGGCCGTGCTGACACACGGCCCCTAACGGTGGTTTCGCTGTGCAGCCATGAGCGAAACAACCACTACGGGGCTGATGCCCCGTTCGAACGGAGAGGAACCGCTGTCGAATAATCGTGACGGTACCCAGTGCGCGGTGTGTACCGAGCCGGCGGAGGGCTTCTGTGCTATTCTCGATGCACCGACCTGTTCGGTGTGCGCGGGGCTGGCCGATACGAACGCGGGAGGTGGCCGATGAGTTCCGAGACGCGCGGCGTCTGTGCCGCTGAGTGTCTGGACGATTCGCCGTGCCGGAATCTGGCGATCAAGTGCCCGCATCACGACGAGTCTGACCGGCCGGCCGATCCCGAGGCGGTCGTGTCTGCGTGGGAGGATGACGAGTCGGAAGACACGACGCCCGCCCGGCCGGCTGGCCCCACGACCCGCTACCGGGTGCGGTGTCCGGACTGTAGCTATTCGGATCGGTTCCGGTCGAAGGCGAACGCGATTCGGACGCAGGACACGGGGTGCCCGCGGTGCGGTCGTGGCGTGGGCGTCTCGGAGGCCCGGGCCGATCCGGACAACCAGCGGCTGATGGCCGACGGCGGGCATCCGTCGGGCGCTTGCGGGTCTGCGGCCCCTCCCGAGACGGCGACGGACGGGGGTTCGGTGGACGAACTTCACGACGACCCGGACGCTGTTGACGCGGTCGATCCTGAAGAGTTCCCGCGCCGGTACGACCCTGCGGTAGTCTCGGCTCGGAACGCCGACGACTCGACGGAAGCAGTCTGTTACGCGGACGTGCAGGTCAAGGAGGGCGGTCACATCGAGTGCGTGCAGTGGGACGGCCGGACGGGGATGATTCCTGAATGGCGCTGGTGCCAGGTGCGGAAGCTCTGTACTGAGTACGTCCCAGAGACGGAGCGCACTTTCAGACGAGTGGTTGACGAAGACCGGCAGTATCTCCCGCCTCTCGCCAAACGGCAGGCCGATGACGTCGACCGCGGCGAGGGCATACGCACGGACGGTGGAACGGAAGTCGAAGATCCAGGCGACTTCGAGCCACGCGGCGACGGCGAGACGGTGACGTTCTACCAAGTCGTCTGTGTCCCGTGCGGTCGCGACGGCGAAGCGGCCCGGGGGGAACCACACCAGCGTCGTTCGTTCGCGGAAATCGAGCGCGAAACTCACGAGCAACTCGAAAACTGCGACGACGCGCGGGTGCGAACCTTCGAGAGCGAATCCGTCGGCTCGCTCCCGCGAGAGAAACCACCTGTCGAGACCGGTTCTGACGGGGGTGAAGAATGAGCCAAGCCGTCGAACCCGACGACAGAGACGATATCGAGCCGGCCACCGACGACGACGCGGCTGTCTCGATTCTGACGAACGGCGACCCGCTCCGGTCGTGGGTTGAACTCCCGGACTCGCTCGTTGACGAGTGCCGGCTTCGGATCGACGACGACGGCCTTCACGTCGCTGCTGTCGATCCGGCGAACGTCGCGATGCTCGAAACCACGTTCCGGGCAGAGGGATTCCGTGGTTTCGATGCCCCGGATTCGGAGGTCGCGTTCGGTCTGAATCTTGACCGCTTCACGTCCGTGATTTCGTGGGCACGAAAGCGCGGTGAGGACGGCGACCCCATCAGTATCGACCTGTTCGAGAACCCCGCCCGGATGCGGGTATCGGTCACTCGGACGGACCAGCGCATGAAGCGCGTCAGTGAGTGGTTCGGGATCGACCCGGATCATATTCGCCAAGATCCGAACCCGCCGGATCTGGATCTGCCCGACCGGGCGGACCCGAACCCGTCGAATCTCGTTGACGCCGTCGAAGCCGTCGATGACCACCGGGACTACGCATACATCACCCGAGACAGCGACACGTTCGTTCTCGCGAGCCAGGAGTCGGGCAACACACAGATAGACCCCGATGATGACACGGATGCTGAAACCGGCGCTGGCGCGGTTTATATGCCGGAGACAGCATGGTCAGAAGGCGACGGGGAAGCCACGTCGTCGCTGTTCTCTCTGGACTACCTGGACGACATGGTGGCGGCTATCAAGAAGTCCAAGGCCGACCGCCTGACGGTCCACTGGGGCGACCAGTTCCCGGTAGAACTCAACTTCTCTCACGAGGACTGGGGGATCACGAGCACGTTCGTGCTGGCCCCGCGGTTCGAATCTGACGGAGGTGGGGCATGAGCAACGGTGAAGACTCCGATGATGGGTATAGCGAGTACGAGTTTACGAGTTCGTCGCCGGGCAGGAGGTGGCCGGCAGGCTTCGACAGCTGGCCGGAGCGCGAGCGCCGACACTACGTAGCGCGTTACGTGGAAAAGAAGGATATCATCCGTCGGTGCCTGCTGTTATCGGGATTCGAGCCGGGGAGAATAGGGCCGGCCCATCAGCTACGGAAGGACGAACTCGCGGCGATCTACCTGACGCTCAAGGACGCCACCAAGGAGGTTCGACGATGAACACGCACGCGACAGAGAATCGGGATGAATCGGCCTGTAGTTGTCAGTTCGAAAGTGAGGGTGTCGGTAGTGCGAATAAACTATCTTATTTGTGCCGGTAGGAACCAAACCGGTCCCGAATTGTTCTAATATTTGCTTTCGTAGTTCCTCACTCGCGGATAGATAGTACCACGGAAGCGAATATACGATCTGCCGGGGCCATCGGCGCTGCCGAAAGTTCCTGAGGGCGGAAGAGATTTTATCGCCCCGACCCCCAGGGTTGGCGTCCGGATGTTGGCACTGGAACGAACTCGGTCGGACGTCGAGGGCCACGGTCCCAGTCGTGGCCCGAACCGACTCGGTGTCCGCCGTGGCCAACTGTCACAGCGAAGACGCTGATTCGAGCCCATTCTCCGTGCACTCCTCGGTACGGGGGTGACATATCACACACCGTGTCGATCGTCGGCAGGGTCGTCTCAGGTCGGCCACGTAAACTACATGTTGCTATAAGCAAGGTGGCTGTCGCGACAGCGGAGAACGGTCGGTTTGCGGACAGTAACCGCGGGTCCGTCGCGGAGGTCACTCGGTGGAGAACTCGGCAGTGGTCACTGGGGCGCTGCAGATGACACAGCCTTTCTGAATAAGTGTTTCCCGCATCGCGTCGTTGACCTCGAGGCACTCACCGCACTCGTCACAGAAGAACTGGTACTCTGCAGCCCCGTTCTCGACCATCCGTACCGGACGTATGGTGCGAGGGTATAAATGAAGCCCTCTGTTTCCAGCCGAGCGGGAATTAGGGTGTCCGGGGGCGCACGAGACTCCCCCAACGTGTAAGAATTGCTGAACGGCTTATCCTGGCGGCCGTGCTATCCGTATCTGTGGGGAACGATGTACGATGTAATCCTGGCTGCGACCGACGGAAGCGACCCGGCGAACAGGGGGGTCGAACACGCACTGAGCCTCGGGTCCAGATACGACGCGGTCGTCCACGTCATCTCGGTCGTGGACACGGGTCGATACGGCGAGCCGGCGCTGTCCAGCACGGAACTGGTACTCGAGGAACTCGAAGACCGGGCACACGAACACCTGGCCGATGTCGCCCAACGCGCCGAGACGATGGACGGAGAGATCGTCACGAAGACCTGCCACGGCGAGCCACACGAGGAGCTCGTCGCGTACGCAGACGAGATCGACGCGGACCTGACGTTGCTGGGCAAACAGGGGCTGTCTCGAACCGGCCATCACATCGGGGGTGTCGCGAACGGATTCGTCGACGGCAGCGACCGGCCGGTCCAGCTCGCCCGAACGGTGGAACATGGTTCCGGCCCCGTTTTTTATCCGGCAGGACGGTTCCCACTGTCTTGGAGAAAGAGAACGGCCTTTATCAGATCGGCGCGAACGAATGTGTATGGCTACTAGATCGGATTTCGTCTTCGCGTGCCCGGAGTGTGGAGAGTCCATGGCAGTGAACGCGTCGATGCGTGCGGCACTGGTGGAGAGCGGTTGCGTGGTCTGCGGGGCCAGCGTGCCGTCCTCGGTGTTCTCGTCGGCGGCGGCGAATTGAGGGGTATCCGCGAGGAACGGACGTCTCCCACCGCAGGACGGACAAGTATTAATCGTCCACTGCTGTAGATGGGATGCGAACAAATGGCTCTGGATCAGCAGACATCGTTGTCGGAGGCCGAGACCGATACGGTTCTCGCCCGTCACGAGACAGGCGTGCTGTCGCTCGCCCGTGACGACGAACCCTACGCGATCCCGATCTCGTACGGGTACGACGCCGACGACCGCCGATTCTATCTTCGACTCGTCTCGACGCCTGGCAGTGAGAAACGGCAGTTTCTGAGTTCCGATCCGCGGGTGCGTCTCGTCGTCTACGAGAACGACGACGGCGTCTACCGGAGTGTGGTCGCGGTCGGCCGCCTGGAGGAGATTCCACGGTCCGAGTTGACTGTCGAACACGTCGAACAGTACGGCGAGGCGAAACGGCCGCTGTTCGAGATCTGGGGAGAATCCAGGCAGGACCTCGACATCCAGCTGTACCAGCTCGCTCCCGACGGCCTGAGCGGCCGAAGCGTCGAAGTCGACGACGCGTCCGAATCGACGTGACGGGGCTGGCGGACTCCGACCGGATCTTCTCGGTTCGCGGGAATTTTACTGTGTGCTTATCGGTGGTGGGGGCGTAACTCCGACCGAGCAACGCGGCCACCGACTGAGTATCACGATGAGTCCACACACGACCGACGACGACGTTCGAGACGACGCACCGCTCCCGACTCCCGCGGACGACGCGGAGCCCTCGGTGCCGATCGCCGCCGAGATCGTCGTCTCCCGCGGTCAGCCGGCCGAGTGTACCCTCTACCCCGCCGACGCGAGCGGGATAGAACTGATGTCGACCTGGGTGACCGCTCGTGAAGGCTCGTTCGTGAGCCTCGACACGGTGCGGTAGGTTCGAGCGGCGGCGGAGCGGCGGCGTTCCGGGCAGCCCAGTCCCACACAGCTATGGATCGGTCACTCGAACGGGGAGCCATGAACTGTCGACGAAACGTGACGACGAGCCGCTGGCGATGAGTGGATTCCTCCGTCGGTACCTGTCCGTCGTCGTCCAGTTTCTCCCGTTCGCGATCGCCTTCCGCCGTGACCGGCGGCGATTTCTGCTGTTCGGCGGGCCGAGACGACTCGACGAGGCGACTCACCGACGACGGGCCGAGCGGATACGGGACGCGATGCTCGAACTTGGGCCGGCGTTCGTCAAGGTCGGCCAGGTCCTCTCGACGCGTCCGGACATCGTCCCGCCCGTCTACGCGGACGTATTCGCCACGCTCCAGGACGAGGTCCCCGAGGACGTAGGTGGGGATCCGCGTGCGATCGTCGAGGCCGAACTGGGCGAGGAGCTGGACCTCGCGACGCTGGAGACTGTCGCGGGAGGGTCGCTCGCGTACGTCTACACGGTCCGGTACCGCGAGGAGCGGATCGCGCTGAAAGTCCGGCGGCCGGGGCTGAAACCCATCGTCGAGCGCGACCTGCGGGTGGTTCGAGCCCTGGTGCCCGTGGTCGGTGTCTTCGTCGACGACCGCCAGGAGTACTCGATCCGGAACGCCGCCGACGACTTCGAGGAGATCATCCTCGACGAACTCGACTTCGAGCGCGAGCGGTCAGTCATGGCGGACGTCCGGGAGAACCTGGCCGACGACGACCGCGTCGTCGTGCCGGCGACCTACGAGGAACTGTCGTCGGAACGGATTCTGTCGATGGAGTTTTTGACTGGCCGCAAGATCACCGACGCGGACGCCTTCGAGGGGCTCGACGTAACGCCCCACGGGATGGCCGAGCGGATCGCGACCGTCTACCTGAAGATGGGGCTGGTCGACGGCGTGTTCCACGCCGATCCACACCCCGGAAACCTCGCAGTGACGGAGGACGGGGCACTGTTGCTCTACGATTTCGGCATGAGCGAGCGACTTCCGGAGAGCGTCCGTGGCGATATCGTCGACCTCTACCGCGCGCTCGTGCGACGGGACGTCCACGAACTGGTCGACGCGCTGGTCGCGCTGGACGTGCTCGAACCTGGCGTCGACCGCGCCGAGGTCGGGCGCGTGCTGGAACTGGTCATCCAGAACCTCGAGGGTCGCTCGGAGATCACCTGGCGGGCGATCATCACCGAGTTGACGACGATGCTGCAGGACTTCCCGTTCCGTATCCCGCCGGACGTGATGTTGCTCGTCCGCGTCGGGACCGTCGGCGAGGGCGTCTGTCGACAGCTCGACCCGGAGTTCGACTTCCTCGTGATTATCCGTCGTTTCCTCGTCGAACAGGGGTTCATCGAGAACGAACTCCAGGCGATGGTCGACGAGGCCTGGACGGACGCACAGCGGTCACTGCCCGCGCTCACGCGACTCCCCGCGCGGCTCGACCGGACGCTGGACCGACTGGAACGCGACGAACTCGTCGTCAGAACCGAACCCGCCGACGGGCACGCTGGGGGCGACAGCCATCTCGGGTACGCCGTCCTGGCGGGTGCACTGGCCGTCACGGCGTCGGTGCTGACGTTCCATGGGGGCCCGTACGCGGCCGTCGCGGCCGGGCTGGGTGCGGTCTTCCTGGTCGCGTATCTGGTGGCGAGCAGGTCCGACTGACTGGCCCCGTTTCCAGGGAGTGAGAAGGGAGGTGTCGTTTTTTTCCGGGCGTCACTAGAGTCCCGAACATGTCCGAAACGACGCTGTACGAGCGACTGGGCGGGCGTGACGGCATTCGAGCCGTCGTCGACGACTTCTACGACCGGCTGGTCGCCGACGAGCAACTGGGACTGTTCTTCGAGGGCGCGGATATGGAGCGGTTGCGCCGGACCCAGACCGACTTCCTCTGTGAGGCGGCCGGTGGCCCGGAGACGTACGACGCACAGCCGGTTCGGGAGGCACACCGCCACGTGCCTTTCGAACCGGGGGACATCCAGCGGGCCGTCGAGTTGTTAGCGGAGAGTCTCGACGCGTTCGACGTCCCCGCAGAGGACGCCCAGGCGGTCGTCGACGCCGTCGCCGCGTACGAAGACGAGTTGCTGGACCGGCCCCCGGAGTGACCTGTACACTGAAGTGACTACCGGAGAAATGGCCGTCACCGATGTCGTCCGGGATACGAGCGACGGTCGAGTTCTCGACGCCCGACATCTGCCCGGTCGTCGAACACGCCAGCGCTGCGGGGACGACGGTCGATTCGGTGGCCCGAAGTGTTCGCCCGACTGCGGATGCGCGGACTGCGACGGAGTTCGCTGTCGACGCGGATTACGAACCCGATGGAGACCTCACACCGGTGTTCTCCCACGGTTCCACCCGACGGTACCGGATGGTCCACGACGAGGGAGTGCACTGTCCCTGTGAGTGTCTGGGGCAGTTCGGCTGTCCCGTCACCCGGTACGTCGCGCGTGAGGGGCGACTCACCGTCGTGTTCCACGCGGCCGACTACGAAGAACTCCAGACGGTCGTCGGGGAGCTCCGCGAACGCTTCCCCGATATCGATATCAAACGATTCGTCCGTGGCCCAGCCGGGGAGAACGGGCACGATTCGGTCCTGGTCGACCGCAGCAGGCTCACCGACCGACAACTGGAAGTGCTGGAACGAGCCCACGAGATGGGCTACTTCGAGAATCCGCGACGTGCCAACGCGACCGAGATCGCCGACGACCTCGACATCAACCCGTCGACGTTGCGCGAACACCTCTCTGCGGCCGAGCGGAAACTGTTCGACGACCTGCTCTGAGGAGCGTCACCGGACGACCGCGGCTCACTTATAAACCTGCCCGGATAATGGGGCTGTCCGTTCCTCACCATCCGGCGTGTTGTCGGTAGTATGAGTCAGTCACCGTCCGCCGTCTCGTCCGTGAAGTTCGCCGAGAACGCTTCCAGCGACGTGACCACCGTCGAGGGGGCCGAGGAGATACAGCACGTCCTCGACGCGCTCGACGACGCGGACTGCCGTGAAATCCTCGAGGCGACCAGCGAGGACGCCCGCTCGGCGAACGAAGTCTCGGACGCCTGCGATCTGCCGCTCTCGACCACCTACCGGAAACTCGAACTCCTGACCGACGCGGGCCTGCTCGAAGAGCGCACACGTCTGTCTACGACCGGGAAACACAGCAGCGAGTACGTCCGTACCGTCGAGGACGTCGTCGTCTCACTGGGCACCGGCGGCGAGATGGGCCTCGAAGTCACCCAGCGCGCCCGACCCGCCCGGGACCGGTGACGACCGCCTGCGACTCGTCGATCACTTCTCACATCACTCCCCTCCGTACCCGACGACCACCACGTGACTACGAGTCGCGTCTCCGCCAGCCTGTGTTGTATATATTGTGTACTGCCCGCAATACTAAATAGCACGGCCGTCGTAGGTCGACCTATGCGCGCAGTGTACGCGACCGACCTGTCTGAAGCGATCGAGGCGGCTATCGGGACTCGAACCTGCCTGGAGTGTCTCGAACGATATGGGATCGACGCGTTCGATCTCGTCACCGTCACCAGTCCGAACGTGACGGCCGGGATGCCCGGGAGCGACGTGAGTCGGCGAACGAGCGCCGCGCTCGATCGGCAGCGTGAACTTCTGGAGCGCGAGGGGTTCGAGGTCAGAACCCACGTCGTGCGCGGGACGCCCCACCGGCGGATCAACGGTCTCGCCGACCGCGTCGACGCCGATCTCGTGATCGTCGGTTCGCGGGGGCAGAGCCCACTCGAACAGCGACTGATCGGCGGGACCGCACGGAACGTCGCTCGGACGTCGGTTCGGCCGCTGCTCGTCCAGCGGATCGTCGAACGGGACGACGACCACGAAGTCGCCGACGAACACCTCTTCGAGCGAATCCTCTACGCGACGGACTTCTCGGAGAACGCAGAACGGGCATTCGAGCAGTTCGACCGGCTCCGGACTGCGACGAAAGAGGCATTGCTCGTACACGTCGCGCCGCCGGCGCGTCGGGCCGGGAGTGAGACCGTTTCCGACGCCGAGGATCGACTGGCGGCACTGGCCGACGACCTCGAATCTCGGGGTATCGGGACGCGGACCCAGGTCCGGAAGGGCGTCGCGACCGACGAGATACTGGCCGCCGAAACCGAGTTCCAGCCGACGACGATCCTGCTGGGCGCGCGCGGTCGGAGCCCGATGCGGCGGCTCCTGCTCGGGAGCGTCTCGGAGGACGTCACCGCCCGGGCGACCTCGAACGTCCTGATCGTGCCGCCGACGCGCGTCCGCTGATCAGTCCCCGTTCTGTCTGAGGTCCTCGTCGAGGAGTTCACCGCGAGTGTGCCAGGTTCGTGGCCGGCAACAGATCACCAGCGCACCGAGGTACAACACCGCGACGACGCCGGTGACGACGGTACCGGGGATGGTCCCGACCGCGGCGCTCGCGGGCCAGTCCGTGCCCGCGAACGCGGTCACTCGGAGCAACCACGCGCCGTTCAGCACGGTGAAAAGCGGGAAGTAGACCCGCCGGAGTCGGTGGGCGATCGCCTCTTCGGTCGAAATCTTCAGACGGGGTCGGCGGTAGTCCTCGGCCAAATCCTCGCGCCAGCCGGTCTCTTCGAGGTCCATCCCGGGGTCGAGGCCGACGGCCCAGACGTGTTCCTGGAGTTTCCGCACGCGCGAGCGCCACACGTCGTAGGCCCGGTACCGGCGTGCCTCGATGAACAGGAACATCACGACCGCGGCGTGGCCGACGAGGATCACGTAGTGGGGGTTGGCCTCGCTGGAGAAGGCCCAGGTCAGGACCGCCGCGATCAACAACACCGCCCAGTTGGTGGTCTTGTCCAGGCGCTCGCGCCAGAGTTTCATCCGGTGGATCTCGCCCCGGTAGAGGTGGGCCATGGCCGAACTCGGACCCATGTCACTGTCGAGCAGTCCCTCGCCGACCCGGGCGTCCAGCGGCCCCACTCGACCGAGCGAGTCGCGGTCCGGGTCCGGCGGGCGGTCCGGCGCAGCGTCCTCGGACTCGTCGTCGGGCGGACTGTCACCGTCGCTCATACTGATCCCTCGGGAGCCACGACATAGAACGGTGAATACTGTCCACTGATATCAGTACTGTGGTGCCGACCGGGAAAACAGGTAGCGATTCTCGGGTGGCCTCAGTCGCCGGTGAGCGCGTCCTGGCTGGCCGCGCAGTTGTTCGGGCCCAGTTCGAGCTCGAAGGCCTTCTCGTCGTCGGCCGTCCGCTGGCCGAGGTTCGTCGCGATGATGTCCTCGTAGTTGGCGGGCCGGGGCGGCATGTCCGAGAGGATCAGGTCCACGAACTCGGCTTCGTCCATCGTGAGCGCGTCCATCTCGGCTTCGAGTTGGCCGACGGGCGCGGTGTAGGTACCGTCGCCGGCGGGCTCGGCCGCGTCGCTGAAGTGTGCACCGCCGACCAGCACGTCGTCGTCCAGAGGCAGAACCGCCGTCTGCAGAGTCTCGTAGAGCTGCCGGGCAGCGTCGGGCGCTCCCTCGTCACCCTCTTCGAGGTCCGGGCGGGCGACGCTCTCGACGAACAGGCCGTCGCCGGTGGCGAGCAGGCTCTCACCGAGCAGGTAGGAGGTCATGCCGCTAGTGTGGCCCGGCGTGTGGATCGTCTCGACTGTGGCCGCGCCGACCTCGTAGACGTCGCCGTCGGCGGCCGTCTCGAGGTCGTCGATGTAGGTCACACCTCGCTGGCGGGCCGCCTCGGGGATCACGCCGGTGACGCCCCGGTCGTCGAGGGCACGCACGCCGCTGATGTGATCGGCGTGGATGTGCGTGTCGAACGCGTAGGTCAATTCGGCGTCGAGCGCGGCCGCGTCGTCGAGGTAGCGGTCGGTGAACGCGCGCAGCGGGTCCACGACGGCCGCCTCGCCGTCGGTGACGAGCAGGTAGCCGAGACAGCCACTGGAGGGGCGCTGGTACTGGTAGAGGTCACCGGGCCCGTCGTAGCGCGTGACCGGCTCGCGCTCGTAGATGCGGGCCCAGCCGTTCATGCCCTCCTCGAGGTGGACGACGTCGCGGCCGGCCTCGGCCAGCCGACCGGCGACGTACTCGCTCGCGCCGCCCTTCGCACAGAGGACGACCAGCGGGTCCCCCTCCGGCACGCGCTCGAGGAGGTCGTCGTCGACGCCCTCGTCAAGGAAGTGGAAGTACGGGACGTTCGCGACCTCGACGGTGTCACCGTCGACGTGCCACTCGTCGAAGTCGCTCTCCATTCGCGCGTCGAGGATCGTCACCGATTCCCCGTCGTCGATCCGTCGCTTGAGCTCGTCCGGTTCGATCTCGTCGACCTCGACGTCCGGCGTCGGAAAGTCGTCTGGATCCATGTACACTCACCGGTACGCGACCGACGCCCATATATCTTGCGTAAATTGTGCAATACTATGTCCCCAGATGTCACGCGCCGCGGAGAGTTGGCGGTATTTCGGCGTCTAAAACAGGGGAAGCGACGACGTTGTGTTGTGGAAAAAACGCAAAGTCGATACGTGTGCGGAGCGGTCAGGCCTCGGCGGTCACGCTTCTCTCAGCGGCGTCACGCCGGAGCTCCCGAACCGCGCTGTAGGAGACGGCGCCGCTGACCAGCAGTGCGGCGCCGAGGATGATCGCGAGACTCACGCTGTCGAGGACCGGCATCTCGAGCACGCCCCCGACCTGCCGGACTGCGACGGCGACCGCACCCAGCAGGAGCATGATGCCGAAGTAGATCTTGATGTCTTCCTCCTCGACCAGACTCGTCGCCGCCGCGCCGAGTCGTGCGCCGAGGGCACTCCCGGCCAGCAGGGGCACGACGATGCTCAGGTCGACCGCACCGGACTGGGCGTAGAGGAAAGAGCCGATCCCGCCCGAGAAGACGATCTCGAACAAGTCGGTCCCGACCGCGACCGGCACGGGGACGCCGATCAGGTAGAACAGCGCGGGCATACGGATGAACCCGCCGCCGACGCCCAGGAAGCCCGACAGCAGGCCCGTGGCGAAGGCGACGGCGAGGATCATCCACAGCGAGACCTGGAACCCTCCGCGCAGCGACATCATCGGCGGGATGCGGTAGGACTGTATCTTCTGTGCGATCTCGGGGATGTCGTCTTCGTCGACGTCGGTGTCCTCGTCTACGTCGTGTTCGAGGCCGCCACCGTCTCCTCCTTTCAGGGACTCGCGGGTGACGAATGCACCGATCCCACCGAGCAGGAGGACGTACGCGACGCTGACGACCGAACCGGCCAGCCCGATGTGCTGGAGGTACTCCAGCCCGACCTTGCCGACCTCGATGCCGGCGGTCGTCCCGGCGATCATCAACACGCCGAGTTTGTAGTCGACCTGCCCGAGGTCGCGGTGTTTCAGCGTCGCGATCACCGAGGTCCCGAAGACGAACGCGAGGCCTGACCCGACCGCGACGTTGGGCTCGTATCCCATCACCAGCAGGGCCGGCGTCACGAGGAAGGACCCGCCCATCCCGAAGAAGCCGAAGAGGATGCCGATGAGCAGTCCGAAGCCCGTGAACGTCGCGAGCAGCGTCACGCTCACGCCGAACAGGTCCATCACCGCTCGACACCCCCGTTCTCCGCAGTCTTACAGCGCATGAGTAACGCGTCCAGCACCGCACACTGTCCCTCGAGGACGCGCCTGAACCGCGGCCCCAGCAAGGTCTCCAGCCCGCCGTACCCGACGTACAGCAGGAGAGCCTCGACGAGGACGATGCCGACGAGCACGGCAGCCTGGGCGTTCCCGCCGAGCGTCTCAATTCCGAACATCGGAACTCACCTGTGCCAGCAGTCTTGTGTCGGATTTGAAATTCTGCACGTGAGTTCGTAGTCGGAGCGGGTAAATAACGGTTTTGGGTCTCAGCTACAATACTATATCGCCATAACCGACCGATACCGATGGATAAGTTACGGGTAGCTACGGGGGGCGAACGGCGCTCATACTACCGGTCGATGTGACGAGTCGGAAGGACGGGAAGTCGTCACGCGCGGTGACGGGAACGCAGCGGGCAGCGGAATCAGTCGGCCGTGGCGGGGCCAGCACTCGAATCGGCTATGCGCGAGCGCAGTCGGCCTTGGGCGTACGCGCCGATGAACATGCCGGCGACGGCCCAGAGGATGGGCCAGTTCCCGATGCCGAAACTCGCGTAGGCGGCGCCGGGACAGATACCGGAGATACCCCAGCCGGCCCCGAAGACGACGCCGCCGACCACGACGTTCCGGTCGAAGGACTTCGTCCGGCGAAGGTACTCCCGACCGGTGAGGGGCGCGCGGTCGAGCGTCTTCGTGGCGATCGCGAACGTGATCCCGGTAACGACCGCAGCGCCACCCATCACGAACAGCAGTCCGAGATCGTCGAACTGGAGGAAGTTCAGGACGACCTCCGGCCGGGCCATGTGGCTGTAACCCAGACCGAATCCGAAGATCAGCCCGCCGACGAGGATGGCCAGGTAGAAGCCGGGGCCACGGTCGCTCACGGCGACACCCCCAGCGCCTGGACGAGCTGTGCGGTGCCGATGGCGACGGCCATGAACGTCGCGACGTTGACGATCGAGGTCTGCGAGAGCGAACCGACACCACAGACGCCGTGGCCGGACGTACACCCCTTCCCGAGACGGGTTCCGACGCCGACGAGGATGCCGCCGCCGAGCAGTCGCCACCACTGAACCTCGGTGGTCCAGGCTCCGCCCTGCCAGATCAGGGCGTAGACACCGGCCCCGAGGACGATTCCGATCGTGAATACGACCCGCCAGTCCCGGGAATTCACGTACGGGAACCGGTTGAACCGCGGAACCTTCGACACGTACGAGAGGGTCGACTCGAGGAACGTACTCGCGCCCGCGATGATGCCGGTCGCGAGGTAGATCACTGCCGCACCGCCGCCAATGAACAGGCCGCCGATCAGGTACCGTGCGATCCCGTTCGGGAACAACTCGGCACCGATCATCGGCGGATCACCCCGCCCGAGCGGGCTGCCGTACTGGGTCGATTTCTGGGCATGTCTCATCCGCTCTACCGTCTGCTCGGTCAAAAGGATTTGCATAGCAAATCGGTTATTGTACAATACTGTGTTCGAGATACGAGTTCAATAGGTCTCTTGAGCGGATGTTTTTCTTCTACTCGGTCTCTAGTAGTGGGCACTACCGACACAATTATCAAGGCCGGGCGTAGTATTGTACGCCGAAGGCACAACATGAGCTACGAAGCAGACATCACCGAGACGCTCGACGTGAAAGGTCTCTCTTGCCCGATGCCGGTCGTGAAGACCAAACAGGCGGTCGACGGCCTCGCCGGTGGCGACGTGCTGGAAGTCGTCGCGACGGACTCCGGGAGTATGAGCGACATCGACGGCTGGGCGGACGGGACAGACGGTGTCGCCTTGCTCGACCAAGAGGAACGCGAAGAGGGCGGCGAGAGCGTGTACGTGCACTACGTGCAGGTGGAGGAATGAGTACCGAGACGGACGAGAGCGCCGAGTCCGACGGTCCGGAACTGGACGGTGAGGAGGCCGAGCTGGCGGCTCTGCGCGCACGCGTCGACGAACTCGAAGACCAGCTGGCGGCCGTCGAGACCGACGTCGACGACGGGCAGAAGTCGATGGTCATCGTCGCGACCAAGGGGACACTCGACATGGCCTACCCGCCCTTGATCCTCGCGTCGACGGCCGCCGCCTTCGGCTGGGACGTGACCGTCTTTCATACGTTCTGGGGGCTGGACATCCTCCACGAGGACCACTCGACGGACCTCCAGATGAGTTCTGTCGGCAACCCGAACATGCCGGTCCCCAACGCCATCGCGTCGCTCCCGGGGATGGATCGCGTGACGACGAAGATGATGCGAAAGCGGATCGCCGACAACGAGACGGCCAGCGTCGAGGAGTTGCTTGAGACCTGTTTCGACATGGGCGTCGAGATGCAGGCCTGTCAGATGACCGTCGAGTTGATGGACTACGACGAAGACGACTTCTACGACGACGTCACCGTCGGCGTCGGCGCCGCGACGGCGCTGGAGCAGATGGCCGATGCCGACATCCAGTTGCTGGTCTGACTCGTCACTCTTTCCCGGCCCCGACCACGCTGACACCCCGGCGGAGTGTTGTATGGTACATACATAACTCTTTTAGCGTCAGGTCGACTACGTACACCTATGCCAGACTCGATGGCGGAAATGTTGCGCCAGGACATGGAGTGTGAGGGGCTCCTGGAGTGTCTTCACGGTCTCAAGGACCTCGACAGGGAGTGTTTCGAGACGCTCGCGAACAGCGACGAGCGACTGACCGTCGACGAGATCGCCGACCGGGTCGAGCGGGAACGCTCGACGGCGTATCGATCGATCCAGCGCCTCCTCCAGACCGGCCTCGTCCAGAAAGAACAGATCAACTACGAACAGGGCGGGTACTACCACGTCTACTACCCCGCAGACCCCGAGGAGGTCACCGACGACATGCAGCGACTGCTCAACGACTGGTACGCCCAGATCGGTCAGTTGATCCAGGAGTTCCGGACCAAGTACGAAGACGAGTCGGCCCCGACGACCCCCTCGGAGTCGTGAACCCACGCGGGATTACCCGCTGACCGAGTTTCGATACCTCTCCGTACGTCTCCCCGTGGAGCAACCGCCGTCGTTGTCGTTCTTCCCGAATATTGGGAATTCTGCACACTATTATCTGTGGCCTCGGCGTAGCAGTAACTGGACCCATGACAGGCTATGCAATCGTCCTCGCGTCCAGGAAGTTGTCCCGCGTCCAGGCGGTCAGTACCATCGCATCCGTCGCGGCGGCGTCGGACGTCCCCGTCGAGGTCTTCGCTACCATGGAGGGACTGTTACCCTTCGAGAGAGAGACCGTCGAGTCGGGAGAATTCGAAGTCGGGCCCGTCGGGGCGCGGATGTTGGAAGCCGAGGATATGGACGTTCCGCTTTTCACCGAGCAGTTCGCACAGGCGAAAGAGATCGGCCCGCTCCGACTCTACGCATGCGAGATGGCGATGGACCTGATGGGCCAAGACCTGGACGACTACGTCGACGTCTTCGACGACTCGCTGGGGGTCTCGGGCTTCCTGAACCGAGCCCAGGACAAACAGGTCGTCTTCGTCTGAGCATCGATCGTTCGAGTACACCACGATACACCCAACACAATGAGCGAAACCGAACACGAACCCGACGTCACGGTCGACTCCCGCGGTGCCACCTGCCCCGGTCCTCTGATGGACCTCATCGGCAAGGTCAAGGAGTCAGACCCGGGCACCGTCATCGAACTGCAGACCTCGGACAACGGGTCCAAGAGCGACGTCCCGGAGTGGCTGGACGAGGCCGGCCACGATCTCCTCGAAGTCGTCGACCACGACGACTACTGGAGCATGTACGTCGAGATCAACTGAACGGTCCACACCGTTCTCACACCCAATCATGACAGAACACATCGTCGTCGTCGGCGGCGGCACGGGCGGGACCGTGCTCGCGAACCGGTTAGCCGAGAAGCTCGGCCCGGAGATCGAGCGCGGTGACGCCCGGGTCACGCTCGTCTCCGACGACCCCGACCACGTGTACAAGCCCACGTTCCTCTACGTCCCCTTCGGGAAGAAGACGGTCGAGGACGCGAAACGCCCACTGGCGGACCTCGTCGACCACGCGGTCGACGTCGAGATCGACCGCGTCACCGGGGTCGACACCGACGGCAAGCGCCTGTCGCTGCGGGACAGCGGGTCGACGGGCTACGACCAGCTGGCGCTCGCGCTCGGGGCACAGCTCGTGCCCGAAGAGCTGCCGGGCCTCGCCGAAGGCGGCCACCACTTCTACGGTCCCGACGGGGCCCAGGAGCTACGGGAAACGATGGCAGAGTTCACCGAGGGCCACCTGGTCCTCTCGGTGATCGGCACGCCGCACATGTGTCCGGCGGCGCCCGTCGAGTTCGTGCTGATGGCCGACGCCTGGTTCCGCCAGCGCGGCGTCCGCGAAGACGTCGAGATCACTTACACCTACCCGATCCAGCGAGCTCACGCGATTCAGAACGTCGCCGACTGGGCCAGCGAGGCCTTCGAGGAACGCGATATCGACGTCGAGACGTTCTTCAACGCAGACGAGGTCGACCCGGAGGCGGGCGTCCTGCACTCGATGGAGGGCGCGGAACTCGACTACGACCTGCTGGTCGGCATCCCACCGCACGAGGGGAGCGACCTGGTGACGGAAGCCGGCCTGGGCGACGACGGCTGGGCCGACGTGGACAAACACACGCTCGAATCGGACCACGCCGAAGACGTGTACGTGCTGGGCGACCTCGCCGACGTGCCCACCAGCAAGGCCGGCAGTGTCGCCCACTACGAGGCCGGTGCAGTCGCCGATCGCATCGCCAGTCGCACGCGCGGAGAGACGCCGACAGCGACCTACGACGGCAAGACCGTCTGCTTCATCGAGAGCGGGATGGACGAGGCGACCTTCGTCGACTTCGAGTACGGCACCCAGCCCACGGTCAGGGAGCCCTCGAAGCCGGTCCACTGGGCGAAACTCGGTTACAACGAGTCCTACTGGCTCACCGCCAGGGGACTACTCTGAGGTGAGAACGATGACAGAACAACAGGAGGAACTCGCTACGACCGGCGACGGGTCGACAGACGGGCCGGACGACGGCGGTGACCTCCCACCGGAAGTGCAGGCGGCCATCGCCGAGCATCCCGAGGAGGTCGCGCGTTTCCTCGACAACCTCGGGGCGGTCAACGACCTGCTGGACGGGACGGCCGTCGCCACGTCGGCGATGGACGACGAGATGGTCCAGAACCTGGCGGCCACCGGGACGAATCTCGGCGCGGCCGCGGAGGGACTGGCGACACCTGCGGCAGCCAAACTCGGCGAGGCAGCCGGCGAGAACGCTGACGACCTGGCCGAAGCTATCGAGACGCTGGCACGGCTTCAGCGGTCGGGGACGCTCGACGACGTGCTCGCCCTGGCCGACACGCTCTCGCTGTTGACGGCCGCGATGGACGACGAGATGGTGCAGAACCTGACGGCGACGGGTTCGCGCCTGGGCGAACTCGCGGACACGGCCGCCGACGAGGCCGTCGCGGGCTCGCTGGAATCTGTGCTGGAAGCGGTCGGCGAAGCGAGCGACCAGCCGCCGGAGCCACCAGGTGTCGTCGGGACGGTTCGTGCGTTGCGCGATCCGGACGTGCAGTCCGGCATGGGGTTTCTGCTCGCGATCGCTCGTGCGCTCGGGCGCGACCTTCGCGAGGAGTGAGGCTGTTTTTTCGTGTCGATGCTGTCGTGACCGGACGTGACTGGTCGAGAGCCTGTCAGCTCGGTCGGTCCGGGACGTGCTCGAGCCCTCGGTCGGTCAGCCTGCAGGTGTCGAACCCCTGACGCTCCAGCAGGTCCCGGGCCTGCAGCGCGGCGGTGGTTTCGAGGACGGTACCCAGGTCCGTATCGAGCGCCACCGCGAGCCCGGCGGGCGTCTGGTCCCCGCCGGCGAGTTCGGCCAGCAACCGCCGCTCGAAGGGAGTGAGTGGGGCCGTCATTCCAGCTTCCCCGCGAGAACCTTCGCGGCGGTAAGGACCGGGTCCCACACCGGGCTGAACGGGGGCGCGTAGGCAAGGTCGAGGGAGGAGAGTCGTTGGGCCGTCATCTCGGCGTGCAGCGCCGCCGCGACGGTGTCGATCCGTTTGGCGACGCCCTCGCGTCCGACCATGCTCGCGCCCAGGACGCGCCCGCTCTCCCGGTCCCCGAGCATCGTGATCTCGATCTCCGAGCCGCCGGGGTAGTAGTGGGCGCGCGAGGGTGCGGTGATCGTCACCGAGACGGGGTCGAAGCCGGCCTCGCGGGCGACCGATTCCTCGATCACGCCGGTTCGGGCGACTTCGAGGTCGAAGGCCTTCACTGCGGCCGTGCCGGCGATCTCGCCGACCGGGGTCTCGTCGCCGGCCAGCGTCTGTCCGATGGCGCGGCCGGCGCGGTTGGCGGTCAGCGCGAGCGGGACGTGATCGGGTTCGTCCGTGACGACGTGAGTCGCCTCGGCGCAGTCACCGGCCGCGTAGACGTGGTCGTCGTTCGTCCGCCCGTACCCGTCGGTCGCGATCGCACCCGTCTCCCCGGTGTCGATACCGGCCGCCTCGGCGAGTTTCGTGTTCGGCGCGACGCCGACACCCACCAGCGCGAGGTCGACTGGCACGTCCGCGTCGCCCGCGGCGATGGCCGAGACGCGTCCGTCGCCGGTGATCGCGTCGACCGCCGTATCGAGGTGCAGGTCGACACCCTGCTCGCGGAGGTGGCGCTCGACGGTGGCGGCCGCGTTCGCGCCGAACGGCTGGAGCGTGTGGGGCAACATCTCGAAGAGGTGGACGTCGAGGCCGCGCTCGGCGAAGGCCTCGGCCATCTCGATGCCCACGTAGCCGCCGCCGATGATGCCGACCGATTCGGGGTCTTCGGTGTCGGCGTAGTCCGAGGCGACCTCGCGGGCGTCCACGGCGGGCGTCTCGAGACCGATCGCCCGTCGGATATCGGCTCCCGCCTGCATACTGTGGAGTGTAAAGACGCCGTCCAGTTCCATCCCGTCGAGCGGGGGTTCGACGGCGCGGGCTCCAGTCGCGATCAGTAGTTCGCTGTAGGCCTGCTCGAACTCGCCGTCGGGACCGTCGACGCTCACCGTCTGTGCCTCGCGGTCGATGGCCGTCACCTCGTGGTTCGTCCGGAGGTCGATGTCGCGCTGCTCTACGAACTCCTCGGGCGTCACCGAGACGAGGTCCTCGAGCGTCTCGACTGCCCCCTTGACGTAGTAGGGGAGGCCACACGCGCCGTAGGAGACCCACTCGCCACGCTCGAACACGACGACCTCTCGATCAGGCGCGTCACGTTTGAACTTGCTCGCGGCGCTCATCCCCGCCGCGTCGCCACCGACGACGACTACTGGTGCTGTCATACCAGTACCTACGTCCGCACCGATAATAAAATATTGTGCAAAAAATACAATATACGACCGGGCAGACAGCGACCGGACGCGTGGCCGGTCGCAACACGTACGGGATACTGAGCGGCGATTTTCCGGTGCATGTACCGATATCGGGGAGACTACGGACGGCGCACTTTTGTATTTCGGGGGCAAAACTACAGGTAGAGACGCGTCGGATCGGAATCGAAACAGCGGGCTGGCGGTCGAGCCTACGGCCACGGACACTCATGGATACGAACGAGGACTGGATCGACGACGTCGAGGCACAGCGACGACAGAAAGACCGGTACTTCGGTGAGGACCACCGATCACCGATACCCGAAGACGAGCGTGCGGCCTTCGACGGCCTGGACTACTTCGCAGTCGACCCGGCCTATCGGTTCGAGGTCGAACTGGACGCCTACGACGAACCCGAACCGGTCGTCGTCGGCACGAGTACGGACGGCGAACAGGAGTACCTCGCCTGGGGGGAGTTCACTGTCGAGATCGGCGGCGAACGTGTCGCAATCACTGCCTACAAGGGCGATCCGGATGGAGACCGGCTCTGGGTGCCGTTTCGGGACGCGACCAGCGGGGCGGAGACGTACGGTGCGGGTCGATACCTCGACCTCGAACCGGAGCGCCACCGCACCGACGCGGGAACGTGGATTCTCGATTTCGACGAGGCCTACAACCCGACCTGTGCGTACTCGGACCGGTACGAGTGCCCGCTCCCACCGACGGAGAACTGGCTGGAAGTGCGGATCGAGGCGGGCGAGAAGAACTTCGAGCACTGACCCCGGCCGTCGACGGTCGTTCAGCTGTACGCGCCGATCAGGCCGGCGAGGTCGTCCTTGCTCTGGACGCCGACCAGCTTCTCGACCGGTTCGCCGTCTGCGAACACGAGCAGCATCGGGACGCCCTGCACGCCGTACTGGCCGGCGAGTTGCTGGTTTCGGTCGACGTCCACTTTGGCGACGGCCGCTTCCGTCTCGGCCGCGAGTTCCTCGACGGTCGGTTCGAGCATCTTACACGGACCGCACCAGTCCGCGTAGAAGTCCACGAGGACGACCCCGTACTCGTCGACGGCCGCCGAGAGGTCCTCGGCCGATTCGATGTGGATCGGCTCCGACGGCGTCGCTGCCGTCCCGCCGTCCGCGGACTCGCGCAGTCGTTCCATTTTCTCCGCTTTGATGTCGTCGATGGATCGATTCTCGCTCATCGACAGTCCCTACGTCCCGACCGTACTTAGTTGTTTTGTGCGAATTGGACAATACTGCTTCACCCAGGTGTGATTGACGTACAGGGGTCGATGCCTGAGGTGCCTCGTGGACGTGATCCGGGCTGGCGGGGCACTGATCTTGTGTTCTGTACCCACAATATACAATACAGTGGAGCTCGTAGAGTATCGTATGGACCGAAATGTCGGTACTGGCGACCGTACAGTGCGGATCGCGCTGGGCGTCCTCATCGCCATCGCAGGTGGGGCGGCCATCACGGGGTACTGGGCTGTGGGTGCCGCGGTGGGTGCGCTGATCGTCGCCATCGGCGCGGTGCTGGTCGTCACCGGGACGACCCAGCGCTGTCCGATCTACGCCGGTGTGGGAATCGACACGTGTGACGCGGACCGCTGATCGGTCCCGATGCCAGGGGACCGACCACCGGAGCCAGTGACTGGGGCCATCGAGGCCAGCGTGGACTCGATCGAGACCCAGCTGCTGGAGTTGCTGGCGATCGACACTGCCAATCCGCCGGGCGAGACCAGGGCGATCGTGGACACCGTCGAGACCCGGTTCGAAGCGCTCGGAATCGAGACCGAGCGGGTCGTGGCCGATCCCGCCAAGCCGAACCTCCTGGCGACTCTTCCGGGTACCTCGGACCGTACGCTGCTCTTCAACGGCCACTTCGACACGGTACCGTACGACGCGGCGGAGTGGGACCGGGAGCCGCTGGGCGAGCGGGTCGGCGACCGGATCTACGGCCGGGGCGCGACCGATATGAAAGGGGCCCTGGCGGCCATGCTGGCGGTCGCCCGCGCCTACGTCGAGACCGGCACGACACCGCCGGTGACGCTGCAGTTCGCGTTCGTGAGCGACGAGGAGATCGCCGGTGAGCCCGGACTTCCGACGCTTTTAGACGGCGGTCTCATCGACGCCGACTGGTGCGTGATCGGTGAGACCACGTGTGACGACGGCCGCCACTCCGTGACGGTCGCGGACAAGGGCAGCGTGTGGCTCACCCTGGCAGCAGAGGGCACCGCCGCACACGGTTCGCGGCCGGTGCTGGGGGAGAACGCCATCGACCGACTCTACGCGGCCGTCGAACGTATCCGGCAGGAGTTCGGGACGCGACGGTTCGAGTTGCATCCCGACGTCCAGGCGCTCGTCTCGGAGTCCGTCGAGTACTACGCTCCAGTCACGGGCGAAGCGGCCGCTCGCGACCTGTTCGAGTATCCGACGATCAACCTGGGGACTATCGACGGTGGCGAGAGCGTCAACAGCGTACCGGCGTCGGCGACGGCCCGCCTCGACATCCGGCTGACTGCGGGTGTCCGGACTCGCGAGATGCTCGGGCGCATCCGGGACTGTGCGGCCGGGTGTGACGGCGTCCGGATCGACGACGTCTCCTGGAGCGTCGGGACCTACGAACCGCTCGACAGTCCGCTCGTCGAGGCCGTAACCGAGGCGGCGGCGACAGTAACCGATGACCACGTGTACCGCCGTAGCGCGACCGGTGGCGGCGACGCCAAGAAACTCCGGGCCGCGGGGGTCCCGACCGTCGAGTTCGGACTGGGTACCGACACCGCCCACGCCGTCGACGAGTACACGACCCTCGGCGCACTTCGGGACGACGCGCTTGTATACGCGTCAGTGCCCTACCGGCTCGCCGCCGAAACGGCCGAGACGGGCGACTGACCCCTCACTCGTCGACCTCTTCTCGAGCGTTCACCGCCAGGACGGGTGCGTCGGCGTGCCGGATGATTCGTTCGGTGGTACTCCCCAGGAGGACCCGATTCAGGCCAGTTCGGCCGTGGGTCCCCATCGCCAGCAGGTCGATCTCGTTCTCGTCGGCGTAGTCGAGGAGACCCTCCGCAGGGAATCCCTCTCGAACCGCTGTCCGGGCGTCGAGCCCGGCCTCGCGTGCCCGTTTGGCGACCGCTTCCGTGGCGTCGGTTCGCTCGTCACGGACGCGCTCCAGTGCCTCGGTCGGCGGCGTGTACTCGACCCGCGTCGCGAGATCGCCGACGTCGACGATCGAGACCGCGTGAATCCGGGCGTCGAAGCGATCGGCGATCGCGAGGCCGTGATCGACGGCGACGTCGGCCAGGTCGCTCCCGTCGGTGGGGATCAACACGTCGTCACACTCGCCCGCCGGACCGAGTTCGACACCAGCCCGGGCCGTCAGCACGGGCGCGTCGGCGAGTCTGACGACTCGCTCGGTCACGCTCCCCACGACGTAGCGATGGACGCCCGTTCGGCCGTGGGTCCCCATCACGATCAGGTCGGCCCCGAACTCCGCGGCGTCGTCGACGATGCCGTTCGCAGGCGTCCCCTCCAGAATATCCGTCTCCACGCGCCGGTCGGTGAGCGCTTCGATCGCCTCGATCGATTCTCTGCCCTGTGATTTTAGCTCGTCGACGAACGCGTCGTCGACCCCACCCGCGTCGAACGGGCCCGCCGCACCCTGTACGTCGGCGACACCGATCACGCGCACCGTCGCGTCGAAGGCCCGAGCGAGCGCCATCGCGTGCTCGGCCGCCCGTACTGCGTGATCGCTCCCGTCCGTCGGAATCAGAATCCGCTCGTACATCTCGGCGACAATACGCCCGTCGGTACAAAAAGCGCAGTCCCGCTTCTCGCGAATCGAGAGTTCGTCACCTCAGGTCCAGGGGGCCAAAGTGGTGAATGTGTACTCGAGATAGAGTAAATCACCAGTGGATTGACGTTCGGCGGGCGACGGATAAACCGTATGGCGCTATACAAAAATCGCGCCGTTCCGTCGGAAGCGGGGCTCTACGGTTCGTCTGGGTGAGTGGTCCCCGGCACGTGGAGGGACGATCGAGTGGATCGGTCTGCCGTCGTCGTGTTGCTTCCCGGTCCGACATCGCGCGGTCACTGACGCGGGCCAACGGGCAGGACGTACAGGGGACGCAGATTCGACGGAACACCCAGTGTGGACCGGACGTCGTCGTCGCCGAAGGCACCGATGGCCACCGTCGAGAGCCCGAGGGCTTCGGCCTGGAGGTAGACGTTCTGTCCGACGTGGCCGGCCTCCAAGGGGACGTATCGTCGGCGTCCCCGGTCACCGTACTTCCGCGTCGTTCTGCCGTCGGCGCCACAGACGACGAGGGCGAGGGGCGCTTCGTCGACGGCGTCCTGTTCGACCGCCCGTCCCAGTTCGGACTTCGCGTTCTCGGCGGCCCCCCGGACGAGTTCGTGCCCGTCGGGTCGGTACCGGTAGACCCCACCGTCGAGTGATTCGACGCCATCCGAACCGACGACGGCGAACAGGTCCATCGGATACAGTGCACCGGCACTCGGCGCGGCCCGGTGGCCCGTGCCGGCTTCGGTGATCCCCTGTGCGGACCACAGCAACTGCCCCAGGTCCGCCCGAGAGACTGTGCCGGGTCCGTATTCCCGTCGGGACCGGCGGTCGTCCAGTGCCGTCTCGACGGCCGTCTCCCCGTCCCGCTCCGGTTCGGGGAGTGAGACGGTCGCGGTCCCCTCCCACCAGTCGCCGCCACCGGGGACGAGTCCGGTGAACCGCCCGACGACGACCCCCACCACTGCCGACAACACCCCGGCGGCACCCACCGTCACGATGGTCCGCCGCGAGATTCGATCCCTGGGCATGTGTCTACCATCCACAGACACCAGCAAAAATATCCTCATCTCCGTGATCACTCACAGGTCGCCGACCGGCTCGGCCTGGCGAACGGCACCGTCGGCGAACACCGACGGAAGACAGAAGCCGCCGTCCGTCGCTATCGAGACCCGTGACCGTTTGGCCCGGGAGTCGGATGCTCCGGCCTCAGGTCGCGAGTTTCGTCTCCAGATCCGCGCCGACGAACAGATCGGTCGCGCGCTCGGTGGCGTCCGTCGTCTCGGCAGTGTTTTCGAGCAGTACCGTCTCGCTCGGGAACAGCCGTTCGCCCAGTTCCAGTCCGTAATCGTGTGCCGTCGATCCGGTGACCGTCAGGTACACCCCGAGCCCCGTCTCGGCGATCGCCGCTTCCTCGACGGCCTCCTCGTCGGGATAGGTGAACTCGACGCCCTCGATGGCGTCGGTTCCGAGAACGGCCTCCACGAGACGCTCGTATCGGGGTGAGATACAGAGGGTGCCCTCGTAGGCATCGACGAACGACCGGTTCAGGTCCGCGTCGACGTCCCGGCGTGTCTCCGGGGTGGCCAGCAGGGTGTGCCAGACGGTGTCCCCGAGTCCGGAGACGACGCGCACGTCGGTATCGCGGGGATCGATCCGGTCGTTGACCTCGTCGAGTCCGGTCAGCGGTTCGGGGTCGAGTCCGACCACTTCTTCGAGCACCAGGTCCGCGCTGTCGAACCCGAGAGCGAACTCGTGGGTCCGGAGCGCCCGGAACGGTTCCTCGCGGCCGACGAGCTGGAGGTCGTACCCGTCGAGGTCGAGCGTGAGGCTGTCGAAGACGATCCGCCGGGGCATGCCGGCGCGATCGTCGCGCAGGAGTGTGAACTCGGGTGCAGCTGGGTCGTCGGTGTCCGAGTAGGCCGCCAGCCGGTCGTAGACGTCACGCTCGGCGGTCTGGTTGTCCTTCGTGATCGCTTTCTCGTACTGGAGCGTCGAGATGACGTCGTCGGCGAGGTCTGTCGTGCCCGTCCGGGCCGCGAGCCGTTCGAGGACGGCCTCCAGCGGCCGTCCCTTGCGCGGGACGGCGACGCGGACAGTAGTCATTATCGAACAGGTCGCGAGCCGAGAGTAAAACGCCGCCGGTTTCTAGTCGCCGTCGGCCGCACCCAACACGTTGCTGAGCTGTTCGCGCCACTCCTGGAGTTCCTCGATGTTGTTCTCGATGTCGTCGACGCGGTCGTCGACCTCGTCGATGTCCCCGAGTTCGTCCTCGAGATCGCCGATGGAGCCCTGAATGGCGTCGATCTCGTCGTCGACGTCCTTCACGTCGCCTTTCAGCGACTGGAGGTCGCCCTGGATGCTCTCGACGCTGTCTTCGAGCGAAGTGACCTGCTGGGTGTTGTCCTCGATGTCGTCTTCCAGCCCACCGAGCTGGTCTTCGAGGTTCGCCACGTCGTCCTGGAGTCCCTCGATGAGGTCCTGGCCGGTGCCGTTCTCCTCGAGGAACTCTTCGAGCGCGTCGGTGTAGGCGTCGAGTTCGCTCACGTCGGTCTGGAGCTTCTCGATGCGAGCCTCGACGGCACCGCCCCCGCCGTTGCGCTCGACTTCCAGTTCCGAACGGAGGACCTCGAGGTCGTCGTCGTCGACCTCGCCGTCTTCGATCTCCGAGGCGAGTGCCGACGCGACGCTCTCGACGTCGAGTGAACTACCCGACTCGGCGTCGACGGTCTCGGTCTCGGCTTCCGTTTCGGCCTCCTGCTCTTCGGCTTGTTCGGTCCCTTCCTCGTCTTCCTCGGTCTCTTCCTCGTCGGCCTGGGCTTCCTCGTCGGCGTCGTCCGCCTCGTCCTCGTCGTCATCGTCGTCGACGAGGTCGACCTCGTCCGGGTCCGCCTCCGCCTCCTCGGCGTTGGGATCGGTGAGGTCCAGCGTCCCGATGTCCTCCTCGTCGGCTTCTTCGTCCTCGAGCCCGGGGACCGAGTCGGCGTTGCCGGAGATTACGTCGCGGACGACGTCGCTGCCGCTCCCCCCGACGACACCGTCTTCGTCCTCCAGGGGCGGCTCGACCTCGGCGATTTCGGGTTCGGTGAGGAACTGCTCGACGTTGTCGGTCCCCGTCGCCCGGATCCCGTAGACCGTCGTGTACTGCTCTTCGGCCTCGATCTCTCGCTCGAAGGTGATCTCGTCGTCCTCGATCGTCCAGTACTCGCTGCCGTACTCCGGATGGAACCCCAGATCCTCCACAGCGACGTTCTCCGGCACGTCGTCGACGAGCCTGACCGTCACCGCTTCGGTCCTGTCCGAGTTGATCCGAAACGCAATCGCGGGGACAGGAAACGCGTCGGCCTCGAAGGTCTTGATCACAGTGACCCCGTTCGAGGCGACGGTCACCTCCTCGTAATTTTGCGATTCGCTCATGATTACAGTTCGAGTAACCAACGGTATTAAAGCTACGTACCGTTTCTCCCCGCGTGGTAGGTACTCACAACCGCGCTCCGGCGTCGCCGGGGGGCTCGCAGTAACGACCGGTTACAGGTCGGTTCGATCCCCGATCTCGACGATTTCGAGCCGGCGTGGATACTCGTGACTCCGGACGTGATCGTGTAGCGCCGTCGGGTCCGCAGTCAGCCCCTTCCACATGTCCCAGTGGGTCGGGAGCAACCGGTCTAGCTGGAGCTGGCGGGCGGCCTCGCTGATCTCGTTCTCGTCGCTGTACCACTTGGTGTACTTGGGTTCCCGCGTCTGCTTGTCCGGGATCTGACCGTCCGACCCGAACGCGAGGACACCGAGGTCGATATCGTACGTCTCGCCGACGGCTGCGAACGGTTCACCGGGGCGGGCGTCGCCGCCGTGGAAGAAGGTTCCGGCGTCGTGCTCGAAGACGTAGGAGACGGGATGTGTCGCGTCGGGGTCGTTCGCGGGTTCGACGTGTACGCGGAGGCTACCGACCTCGAAGGTGTCGCCTTCGCTCACCTCGCGGAACTGCGCGTCGTCGACCGCCCACTCGTCGGTCCAGCCCTCGGTTTCGACCACGGCCAGGGAGTCGTCCGGCCCTACGTAGTCGGCTCCGGTTCCGGCCAGGATCGGCGCCTGGCTCGGGCCGTGCACGTGGTCGGAGTGTTCGTGCGTGGCGAGGACGGCGTCGGCCTCGCGCACGTCGGTCGGCTCGAAGGGGATCGGGATCATGCGGACCGTCCGCGGCGGATCGCCGGTGCCGAGGTACGGGTCGATAAAGAGCGTCGTCCCGTCGTCGGCCTTCAGGACGAATCCGTTACAGCCGAGATACCAGATCGCCAGTCCGTCGGGGTCGGCGTCGGCGACGGCTGCCGGGAGCCAGTCGCCCCAGTCGCTGTGAACCATGCCCGTGGCTCCGCCGGGCCGCCCAAAGAGGATTTCGACCCACACGCCGCTCGTGAGGTCGGCGGCGTGGAGAAAACGGGCCGTTCCGGACGCCTCGTCTCAGTCTTCGCAGCAGCCGCCGGCCTTCTGTCCGAAGTCGATCCGCAGGGGCTCGGAGATGGTCTCGTTGATCTCCTGGAGGTGGAGTTCGAGTTCGTTCTGTGCTTGCATGAACTCGGCCATCACGGGGATGTCGTGGAGTGCCTCCTGTTTCGCCTGCAGTTCGCGGAGGTCTTCCTGGGTCGCCTCACCGGTCTGCCGGGCGAGCATGAACTCCTCGCGGAACGATTCGAACTCCTGGATCTTCTCCTGGGCCTCTTCGTCGTTCTCGACGGCCTCTTTGGCCTCCTCGAAGCGCTGGTAGGCCGGGAGATCGGCGATCGCCTCGCCGAGGTCGCGGCTGAGCTGGTCGACTGTCGACTTGGCGGACTCGCCGGATTCCGTTTCGATGCTCATCACCCTGGGCTACGTTCTTCAGCGGTTTCAACCTGCCGAACCGTCAGCCCCCGGAGCCCCAGCAGCCGTGACCTCCCGTCGGTCCACGCCGCCGGCACCGAACGAAATTTAGTATCAGTATCGATATTTTGAGGGCTACTGATTTATTTCGATAGCAGAAATCGACTCCAAGGCGACATCAACGATGAAAAAAGTAGCTTCGTTCCGTAGCTCCCTTTTTTCTTTATTATTGATACTCGTATCTGTAGCCGTCGGCGTGACTCTCGTCGCGACTGCGGGTGTGGCTGGGGCTGCCGTCGGCGACGCGAACGCGACTGCTGTGGAGGGGCCCACGGTCGACACGACCGTCGAGCGGGTTTCCGGGACCGGGGTGCTGCGATACGACGTTTCGCTCAGCGGGCTATCCGAGTACGAGCGGGTCGAACTCGTCGTCGGACGGGACGCGACGGTCCTCGAGACGGATGGGACGACGGCCACGCAGCGTCACGGGCGGACGTGGTTGCAGGTCGGCGGTCAGCGTGGCGAAGCCACGGTCCGCATCCGAACCACCACTGCGGTGGCCGACCGACCCACCGACGGCGGTGAGTACGTCGCGGCCGACTCGTGGCTCCTGGGCCGGGTGCCGCTGGTCGAGCTCCGCTGGGCCGGGGCCGGCGGACCCGTCGAACGCCGGCGACTGTTCGATGACGTCCGGGGAACCTCGGAGCAGGTGACCGCGGGCGAGCGGTACGCGCTGGTCGGCACCCAGCGTCGCACGACCGTCGACACTGCCGACGGGAACGTCCGGCTCGTCAGGCCTGCCGGAACGACCCTCCGACCCGACGAGGACGCGCTCGCCGCGGCTCTCGGTGACGCCGCCGACCGACTCGACGTGGGTGACCGCGGCGACGAGGTAGTGCTGTTCGCGCTGGGGAGTCCGGCCCGACGTGGTGGGGAGTCGTTCCCGGTCCAGGACGAGGCGTGGATCAACGCCGACTCGCGGCTCGACGACCCCAACAGCGTCTGGCTCCACGAGTACGTCCACACGCGCCAGGACTTCCGCCTCGCGGCGGACATGCGGTGGTTCCGGGAAGCCAGCGCCGAGTACTACGCCGCGCGCCTGGCATACGAACAGGGGCGCATCGACAGGGCCGCGATGGAGACGCATCTGACCGGCACCCCGAAGGCCGCCGCCCTGACCGCACCGGGTACGTGGACCGATCCCCACGTGCCCTACACGAAGGGTGCGCGCGTCCTCGCGCTCGTGGACCGAAAGATCCGGCTCTCGACGGACGGCGACCGGTCTCTCGAGGACGTGTTCCGGCGCCTGAACGCCCACGAAGGGCCGGTTACCTACACTGACTTCGCCGACGCCGTCGCCGCCGTCGCCGGCCACCGGATGGACGGTTGGCTCGACCGCTACGTCGACGGGACCGCGCCGGTCGCGGGCTTCTATCCGGGCGGTCCCGAACGGCAGGGTGTCCTCGCTCCGCTCGTACAGGTGCTGGACGGAGCGGGAGCCGGGGCGGTGTTCCTCGCGCTGGCCGTCCTCCTGAGTGGCGTCGGGTCGGTCCCGCTGTATCGGTACCTCGACCGGGTCGAGTCGGACGGCCGCGACGAGCGGCCGGGGCGGCCGGTCTGAATCCTGGCTAGCGACTCCGGTATCCGAAAGCGTCGGCGTTTTACGCGCCCGGCGGTAACGCAGGTGCAATGAGTCAGGATTCGTCGGAGGGTTACTCGGAGGGAGACCTCCGGGGGACGGGAATGTCCCTGAAACACGACCGCGAGTGGGACTACGAACTCGACCGGATCACGGAAGCCGTCGCGGAACGCGACGCCGAGATGGTCGGGTTACAGTTCCCCGAGGGACTGAAGCGGCGCGCCAGCGCCGTCACCGACGACCTCCGTGCGGAGCTCCCCGAGGACGTGACCGTCATGACCTCGGGACAGCCCTGTTACGGGGCCTGTGATCTGGACACGTACATGATGCGCCGGACGGACGTGTTCGTCCACTTCGGGCACAGCCCGATGAAGGAGTCCGAGAAGATCATCTACGTGCCGCTGTTCTCGAACGTCGAGGTCACGCCGATCATGGACGAGTCGCTTTCGGAACTCGCCGATCCAGACGACGATCCGGACGTGGGGCTGGTGACGACGGCCCAGCACATGAACAAGTTCGAGGAGATGCGCGAGTGGCTCGAAGACCGGGGCTACGAGGTCCACACCCGCCGCGGCGACGAGCGACTGACCCACGAGGGACAGGTGCTCGGCTGTAACTACGCAAGCGCTGACGTGGACGCCGACCAGATCCTCTACGTCGGCGGCGGCAAGTTCCACCCGCTCGGCCTCGCGATGGAACACCCGGACAAACACGTCGTCATCGCTGACCCGGTGAACAACGCCATCACCGTCGCCGACCCCGAGAAGTTCCTGAAACAGCGCTACGCTTCGGTCCACAAGGCCATGGACGCCGAGGAGTGGGGCGTCATCTTCTGTACGAAGATCGGGCAGGGCCGCTGGGATCAGGCCCAGGAGATCGTCGACGACAACGACAACGCCTACCTCATCACGATGGACGAGGTGACGCCCGACCGGCTGACGAACTTCGGGTTCGACGCCTACGTCAACACGGGCTGTCCGCGGATCACGACAGACGACGGCCCCCAGTTCAAGAAGCCGATGCTCACGCCCGGCGAGTACGAGATCGCCATCGGCGAGAAACCGTTGGAGGAACTCTCCTTCGATACCTTCCACGGTACCTGGTGAGGCGCGGTGGGACGCGTCCGGGTGTGATCCTGCACCAGGACGGTCCCTATCGGGTACCGTCGCGTGTCGATGCCGCAAGCACTCGGCAGCGAGGTCGTGGCCGACCCGCAGAATGTCATTCAACCCCGGGGGTTCTGTTTTCGAACGTGTCACGCACGCCACTCGTCACGGTCGGAATCGTCGTGTGTGTCGCCTTCGGCGTCGCGGTGGTCCTGACGGCCGGGACCGCCCTCGTGGCCGCGGCGGGCCACATCGCCGGCGACATCGCCCTCGATTCCGCTCCCCCGGCCGAGCCGTCCGATAGCGTCGCCGACACCGGGAACGCGTCCGTCCCCGGCGTCGCCGAAAACGGGACCGCCAACATCTCCGGCGTCCTGGAATCCCACCGGAGCGCCCTCTCCAGTCGCGGCTACGTCGCGGTCACCAACGCGACCCGGCAGACCGACGGGTCCGTAGTCGCCGCACGGAACCTGTCCTTCCGGGTGTCCCCGAACGGGTCACAGCTGCTGGTCGTCGAGCGGAGCCTCGACACGCAGGGTGAGACCCGACGGGCCGCCGTCTGGGCCAACGACAGCCACCGGGTCACTCGGCAGTCGACGCCCGGTGACGACACCTTCACCGTCACCGGGCGCGTCCCCGTCACCCCGGTTCCGCCGACGACGGAGCCGTTCACCGCGGCCTTCAGTCGGGTCGACGGTGAGTTCGTCGTCACGGACTCGAAGACGGTCGACGGCCACCGGGTGGTGACCCTCGCGGCACCCCTCGAACGGTCGACCGACGGTGACGGCGAGGCTGGCACGTTGAACCTCCGGGTCGACGACCGCGGAATCGTCCGCAACGCCACCGTGACCCGCCCGACGGCCGACGGGACCGAACGGATGACGTACCGGCTCGTCGAACTCGGCGTCGACGACGTGCCACGGCCCGCCTGGACCGGCAACGTATCGGCGACTACCGACGAAGCGGACCAGAACGTGCCGAACGATCGAAGCGCGCCCGGGACCGCGGCCGCCGGTTGACGGAGGCGAAACCAGCTGTAGCCACCCCGCGAGCAGTCCGGGGTCGTTTCACAACGGAGCGATTGGGAGCCACGAAGACGACGGACAAGCCGGCAAGAGCGACTACCTCGCTGGCCGTTGCCGTGAGCGACGTGGTGCGCACAGTCACACTCGGCGTGGTCATCCTGCTCGCGGTCGGCGCGATGGCCACCATCGGACTCGGCGACGGTGGGCCGGACGCGACCGGAGACGCGCTGTCCCAACAGGCAACGCCCGACGAAACACCGACGGATGCCGACGGCGAGGCAGGTGCGACACCGCTCGACACCGTTCCAGAAGCCGTAGTCGACGACGGATCGCTGAACCTGACGGCGCTATACGAACGCCATAGCGAGGTGTTGCGGTCGGAGGGGTACCGTGTGACCGAGAACGTGACCGTCGACATGAACGGGACACTCAGTCACGGGCTGAACGAGACGGAGACCGCGAGTGCCGACAACCGGTCGCTGGTCGTCCGAAACGCGACGACGTTCGGCCGAGCCGTCCAGATGGAGGTCTGGACGACCGAGGACGAGCGGTTCGTCCGGGTGGAACGGGACGGGAACGTGACCTACCAGCGGCTGCCGACTGAGCCCGTGGGGCCACGCGGTGAGGGCGGTCCGCCCGGAGGAAACGGGACGGCGACCGGCGAGCGCCCCGGCCCGATGCCACAGCGCGGTCCCGGAGTGATGGGACCGGGGCAGGCCGTCCCTGGGGCGGTCCTCCTGGCACTCGAGAACGCGACCGGTGAGTTCACCGTCGCCGAGGAGCCGCTCCCCGAGGCCGACACTGGCGCCGAGAGCGTGACCCTGACGGCACCGATCGAACTGGCGGACCCGCGGTTCGATGCGAGCGGCAACGTTACGCTCGTGGTCGACGATCGGGGAGTGGTCCGGGCAGTGAACGGGGCCGTCGAGGCCGAACAGCGTACCGTGACGATGCGGTACGAACTCCGCGTCGAAGAGGTGGGCGTGCCGAGCGTCGAGGAACCCGACTGGCTGTCCGAGGCGCGGGACGAAGCGACGACGCCGGGGCCCGGTCCGGGGATGGGTCCCGGGCCGGGACCTGGACCGGGACCTGGGCGAGGACCAGGTACTGACCGCGGCCCCGGCGACGGCCCCGGTCCGGGACCGGGCGGCCCGTAACCTCGCGCGCTCAGAACGCGTCGTCGAGGTCGGCGGCGATGCTGCCGATGGCATCGTCGGCGGCGTCGACGACGCCGACCATGGTGGCGAAGCCATGGATCATATCCTCGTAGTGATCGAGCGTCACGTCGACACCCGCGTCTTCGAGGCGGTCGGCGTAGACCGTCCCTTCGTCCCGTAGCGGGTCGAACTCGGCGGTGAGGATCGACGCGGGCGGGACCCCCGAGAGGTCGTCGGCCAGCAGCGGCGCGAAGTACTCGTTGCGGAGGTGGATCTCGTCCTGGATGTACTGGTCGACGAACCACTCCATGCTCTCGGTTTCGAGGAAGTATCCCTCCGCGTTCTCCTCGTACGAGTCGAAGTCCGCGTCGAGGACGGGTGAACTCACGGCGGGGTAAATCAGCACCTGGTGTGCCAGTTCCGGGCCGCCCCGGTCCTGCACCGCGAGTGTGGTCGCGGCCGCGAGGTTCGCGCCGGCGGAGTCGCCCCCGACCGCGATCCGGTCGGTGTCGGCGTCGACGTGGTCGCCGTGTTCGGCCACCCACTCGACGGCGGCGTAAGCGTCCTCGACGGCCGCGGGGAAGGGGTGCTCGGGGGCGAGCCGATAGTCGACGGAGAGCACCGCGCAGTCGGCGGCGTTCGTGATCGAGCGACACAGCGCGTCGTGTGTCTCCAGGCTCCCGATGACGAAGCCGCCACCGTGGAAGTACACGAGTACGGGATGGGGGCCGTCGCCGTCGGGCTGATAGAGGCGGACCGGGAGTGCCCCGTCGGGCCCCTGAATCTCGAAGTTCTCGACGGTGGCCACGTCCTCGCCGCCACCCCGCATGGCGGCCATCGCTTCCAGCTGGTTGCGGGCCTCTTCGACCGATACTGCATACGTCGGCGGCACCGGCTGGTCGTCGATCATCTGCAACACGGCCTGTACCTGTGGATGGGGTTGGTCTGCCATACCGTGGCCCACGGATCCCGCCACTGTTAATCCTATCCCACATTGAGCTAACGTCGTAAACCGGACCGTCGTCCCCGGCCGCCACTGTTTCGCTGGTGTGCCGGAATGGGATTACTACGAAGCATACACAAACATTTTTCAATGAACGTAGCGTATTCCACGGTAGCGATGAGCACAGGTGTTCGCCGGGATGGCGGTCGGGGTGAGCGTTCCGTATGAGTACGAAGAGCGGGCTCGCACAGCGACTGGCGATCGTCGCGGGGTTCGAGAATCCGTCGGCGTCGCTGGAGCAGTACCGGACGCCGCCGGAGCTGGCGGCCCACCTGGTCCACACGGCGGACCTGCAGGGCGACGTCGAGCACCGGACCGTCGTCGACCTCGGGTGTGGCACCGGCATGCTGGCGCTGGGGGCCGCACTCCGGGGGCCGACGCGGGTCGTCGGGATCGACGTGGACCCCGCGCCGCTCGCCACGGCGACGGAGAACGAGCGGAAGGTGGCCTCGGCGTCGGCCGTCGAGTGGCTCCGCGCGGACGCGACCCAGGCCCCGATCTGTCCCGACGGCCCGACGACGGTCGTCATGAACCCACCCTTCGGCGCGCAGGCCGGCAACGAACACGCCGACCGCGCGTTCCTCGGAACCGCCGCCGAGATCGCCGACGTGTCCTACTCGATCCACAACGAGAACAGCGACGAGTTCGTCGAGGCCTTCGCCGCGGACGAGGGCGGCGAGGTCACCCACGCCTTCCGGGCCACCTTCGAGTTGCCGAACCAGTTCGACCACCACACCGACGAGTCCCGCAGCATCGACGCGGAAGTGTTCCGTATCCAGTGGGCCTGATCCGGGTCGCTGGACGACGAGCCTGCACGCGCCGGCCGAACCGCTATTTGCCTCGGTCGGCGAGAGCGACCACGGTCGCAGACCGCGACGTGGGACTCGATTTCGGCGAACTCCGGGCGGACTTCGAAGACGAATCGTACCCGCTCTCGAAGGCGGACCTGTTGGCGGCGTACGGCGACCGCGAGATCGGGACCGAATCCGGGACGAAGACGCTCGACGAGATCCTCGGGCCGGTCGGCGGCGAGACCTTCGACGGTCCCGACGCCGTCCAACAGACGGTCCTCACGATGGTCGGTGCGTCTGCCGCAGGCCGGACCGACTACTCCGACCGCAGAACCAGCCAGGACGAGTCGGAACAGGAGTCGTTTTGATGGTTAGGGCCGGCCCGCGATCCGGACGCGCGTGTCGTTCGTGATCGCGAACAGACTCCCGGAGGCCGTCCGGTTGAACCGCAGACCGCCGGCGGAGACGTTGGTGCCGACGGCGGGTACCGGTGTCTCGCCGACTCGCTCGCCGGCGGCGACCACGGCGAGGCCGAAGTCGCGTTCGGCGGGCGCGAGGACGATCCGACGCCCGGCGATTCGCGGCTGGACGGTCGACGGTCCGGACGTAAACGCCAGCCGCCGCGTGTCCTCGTGGGAGAGGTAGACCTTGTAGACGGAGTCGTTCCCGACGGGGTTCCAGGCGGTCCGGTTGGCTTCCACTCGCTCGTACCGGCCGGGACTCCCGAGAACGATCGTCACTGACTCTCTGACCGCCAGTTCCTGCTTGCCGACGATGGTGTAAAATACCTCGCGGGATCCGCTCGTGACGACGACGCCACTGGTGTTGACCTGGCCGCCGTCCCCGAAGGGCCCGACGGCGAACGACGAGGTGTACTCGTCGGTGATCCCCTCGGCGTAGGTGACCTCGTAGCCGTCGACGCTGATCTCGCCGTCGACGCCGTCGTCGAGGACGAACAGCCCCGTCCAGACGGCCGTCAGCGAGAGCGCGACGACGACGGCCCCGAAGACGATACCAGCCAGTTCCCTGGTTCGCAGGTCTGCCGTCACCGACCGGTCGGAGAAGGGCAGGTCGATGCTCGACAGCAACGTTCGGTCACCGTACTCGCCGATACCGCCCGCGATCAGGGCGGCCAGCAGGAAGATCACGGCGACGCCGACGGCCCGGTAGAGGACGAACCGGCCGCCGGGGACGGGCGTGTACAGTTGCCAGAGCCCCTGCAGGACGGCGAACAGCAGCGTCGCGAACCAGAGGCGCGCCGGCCCGGGCAACCGATCACGGCGCACGGCCAGGTACCCACCGAGCGCGACACCGAGGAGGAAGCCATAGAGATGGCCTTGGATCGCGATGTTGGCCCAGCCCGGTGCCACGAACACCTCTCGTGCGCGCGAGATGGTGAATGGATCCCCGACCGCTCGAACCGCGAGGTTGACGATGCGCGCGCCGAGGAACACGAGGATCGACGCGATGGGGTAGGAGACCAGCGCGAACCCGGCGATGCCGAACACGACGCCGGAGAAGCCGATGGTCGGGCCGAACGAGAACACGCCGGATACCAGACCGACCACGACGGCGGCGGCCGGGACCGCGAGAATCCGGACGAACGGGTTGTCCCGGAGCCGCGCGAACGACTGGCTCCCCCGGGACCGGGGGAAGTGACCCCAGGCGTACTCGGCCACGGGCATGAACGTCAGCGTCCCGACGAGGTTGGACGTGACGTGGTTGAGCCCGGAGTGGGCGAACGGCGACGAGAGAACGCCGAGCGGGTAAAAGTACGACCAGCTGACGAAGGGGATCATGAGCGGCTGCCGCGGGTGCTGGTACCCGGCCTGGACGACGAGATAGAACGCCGCCACGCCGCCGACGGTCAGCAGCGTCCCCCACGGGACCCCGAGGACGAATCGGCGTCGGAGCGCGTGGGCCCAGCGGCCACGCGGGCGCTCGAACCTGAGTGTGACACCCAGCGAGAGCAACACCGACACCAGCACCACGCCGGCCCAGAGCCACCACGGAATCGACTGTAACAGCCCAATCTGCAGGACGCCGGGCGACATACCCGGAGTCTCGGCCGCGTCGCGTTTAGGCCTACCGGACCCGTCAGAATCGCGGCAGGTTCGTCAACTCGCCCTCGGGGACGTTCTCCTCCTCGAAGGCCTCGCGCGCGATGGATCGCTTGTGGACCTCGTCGGCCCCGTCGATGATGCGGAACGCACGCACCGACTCGTAGAAGTCAGCAAGCGGCAGGTGCCGGGAGATCCCCGCGCCACCACAGGCCTGCAGTGCCAGGTCGATGGTCTCCTGCACCACGTTCGCAGTGTAGTACTTGCTCATCGCGACTTCGATGCGGGCCTGTTCGCCGCGGGCGATCTTCTCGGCGGCGTGTCGGACCATCGTCCGCGCGGCGTGCAGTTGCGTCTCTTTTTCGGCGATGGCGAACCGCTGGGCCTGTTTCTCGGAAAGTTGGCTGCCGAAGGCCGACCGGTCCTGCATGTACTCTTTGGCGATGCCCAGCGCGCGCTCGGCCATTCCCGAGAAGCGCATGCAGTGGGTCAGCCGGGCCGGGCCGAGCCGTTCCTGCGAGATGGCGAAGCCCTGGTTCTCCGGACCCAGCAGGTTCTCTTCGGGTACACGCACGTCGTCGTACCGAATCTCGGCGTGGCTCTCCTCCATCAGCGACTGGCCCAAGTGGGGCGTCGGCTCGACGACTTCGACGCCGTCGGTGTCCATGGGAACCAGGATGATCGACGTGCCCTCGTAGGGGTGGGCGTCCATGTCGGTCCGGGCCATCACGAGCAGGAGGTCGGCCTCGTCGCCCTGTGTGGTCCACCACTTGTGGCCGTTGATGACCCACTCGTCGCCGTCTTTCTCCGCCGTGGTCTGCATCATCTTCGGGTCCGAGCCGGCACCCTGCATCGGCTCGGTCATCGAGAAGCCCGAGCGGATCTCACCAGCCACGAGGGGTTTCAGCCACTCCTCCTGCTGTTCGTCGCTCCCGAACATCTCGAGGGTGTGCATGTTCCCCTCGTCGGGCGCGTCGACACGCATCGCGGCCTGCCCGAGCAGGCTCTTGCCCGCCTCCTCGAACAGTGGCAGGACGTCACGGAAATTGTACCCGCCGCCGCCGAACTCCTCGTCGATCTGGGGGCAGAAGATCCCCTTCTCCTGAGCACCCGCCCGCAGGTCCTCGATCTCCTCGTGGGGCACCGGCCCGTCACCGAGGTACTCACGCTCGACCGGAATGACCTCGTTCTGGACGAACTCGTGGGCTTTCTCCCGAAGCGCCGCAGCCGTGTCGGAATCCTCGTACTCGACTACCATACGACCCCTTACGAACACAACATTGTAAAACATCCCCCAGCCGTGACAGCACGACACACGGCAACCTCCGGTTCAGATCCCCTCATGGCCGGCCGCCCGCGGTGGCAACCCCCACTTATTCATACGTGGACCGCAATCGGGCTAACAATGTTAGCGTTCACTGGTGTCGCGTCCGGGGTGACGGCCCCGTGACTGACGATAGCGAGACGTACTTCGACCGCATCGTCGACGAGGAGCAACTGGCCGACTACCTCGAAGCCGAACTCGGCCCCGTCGAGACCTACGACGTGGCCCACCACCAGGAGGGACACTCCAACGAGACGCTCTTCGTCACCTGGGGTGACCAGGGGCTGGTCATCCGGCGGCCGCCGCCGGGCGAGACTGCGGACAAGGCCCACGACGTGCTCCGGGAGTACAAGGTGGTCGACGCGCTACAGGACACGGACGTTCGTGTGCCGACGACCGTGGCCGCGACCGACGATCACGACGTCATCGGTTCGGAATTCTACGTGATGGAACGCGAGGAGGGCACCGTCCTGCGGGCCGAGGAACCCGAGCGATTCCAGAACGCGGACGCGCGCCGGCAGGTCGGCGCGGAACTCGTCGACCGGCTGGCCGAGATCCACGCGGTCGACTACGAGGCCGTCGGGCTGGGCGAGTTCGGGTACCCCGAAGGGTTCGCCCAGCGCCAGGTCAAGCGCTGGAGCGAGCAGTTCGAGTGGGCCTTCCAGGTCACGACCGAGGAGCGGGAGGTCCCGGTCGTCCGCGACGTGATGGAGTGGCTGCAGGCAAACGCCCCCGAGGACCATCCCGAGACGCTGGTCCACGGCGACTACAAGCTCGACAACGTGATGTACGCGCCCGCGGACGACCCCGAGATCGCCAGCATCTTCGACTGGGAGATGTCAACCCTCGGTGACCCGCTCACCGACCTGGGCTGGATGCTGTCGTACTGGTGGGACGCGAAAGACCCCGCCCCGCCCGAATCGACGGACACACTCTCGACGACGTTCATGGCGAACGACGACTACATGACCCGCCAGGAACTGGTCGCCCGCTACGAGGACGCGACTGGCTTCGAGTTCGAGCACGAGCGGTTCTACCGCGCGCTGGCGGTATACAAACTCGCCGCGCTCGGCGAGATGTTCTTCCGCCGGTTCCTGGAAGGCAACAGCGACGACCCGATGTACCCGAAGATGCGCGAGGGCGTCCCCGCGCTGGCCGACCGCGCCCAGCGGATCATCGACGGCGAGGAACCGCTGTAGCGGCTCAGTCCGGCCGCTCGATCCGGAAGCGATCCTCGGTACTCGCGTAGTAATTACCTGCCAGTCGACCGACTGCGTCGACCTTCCGGACGTCGACTTTACCCTCGGTCGTCACGTCGTCGTCGACGTGTGCCAGCACGATCTCGCCGAGGATCATCGTCCCGACGCCGACGTCGACCACGTCGTACAGTTCACACTCGAAGGCGATGTCGGCGTCGGCGACTCGCGGCGGCGTGACCTTCTCGCTCTCGACGCGCTCCAGTCCCGTGTGGTCGAACTCGCTCTCCTCGGGCGGGAGCGTCGCGCTGGTCTCGTTCATCCGTTCGGCCAGCGGTCGAGTGACCACGTTGTGGACGAACTCGCCGGTGTCGACGACGTTACGAGCCGAGTCTTTCAATTCGTCGGGCCCCTTGTTCGCGGGCGAGAACATAACTACCGGCGGCTCGACGCTGACCACGTTGAAGTAGCTGTAGGGGGCGAGGTTGTCGACGCCGTCATCGCTCGTCGTCGAGATCCAGCCGATGGGGCGGGGGACGACCGCGCCAGTCATCGTGCGATACAGCGACCGGTCGTAGGTTTCGGGGTCGATCTGCATGTTGGGGTGGGTGGAACGTCGGAACCCAGGAGCCCGACCCCTCTAATCCTGCCGCTTCAGACCAGACCCACGCCGACGGCGTAGGGCCACTCGACACTGCCCAGCGCGAGGAAGACGAGCGCCCCGGCGAGCATGGCGACGTTCTTGAGAAAGTTGATCATCTCGTCTTGCTGGTCCGCCTCGGCGGCCGCCCAGAAGTCGTGCATCGTCGGCGTCGCCACGAGCAGGAAGGCCGCGAGCGCGCCCGCACCCACGACCGGATAGGCCCCGAGCGCGATGGCGAGGCCGCCGAACAGCAACAGCCCGCCGCTGAACGGGACGGCCAGTCCGGGGAACGGAATCCCCTTGAACTCGGCGTAGGGGACCATCTCCTCGCCGTTCAGCAGATGGGTGAGTCCCATGAACGCCAGCACAGCGCCGAACAGTACCCGGGCGAGCAAGAGCGCGACGCCGGCGCCGACGGTGTCGAACACCATCAGCGCAGCACCTCCGTGACCGAGAGCAGTTGCGTTTCGATACCCGGTTTCACTTTGATATCTGATTTCATCGCAGTATCTGGTAACAATGCGAACCTATATATTCGTTCCCGGACAGTACTGTTAGTAGGTGACATCGATGACAGCGGAAGACAATCCCGACGCCTGCCCCATCGTGCGGTCGATCGAGCAGATCGGGTCACAGTGGCGGCTCGTCGTCCTGCACGACCTCCGGGAGGGGGAGAAGCGGTTCAACGAACTCAAGCGGTCGACCGGCGCGAGTTCCCGGACGCTCTCGCGAGTGCTCGACGACCTCCAGGAGATGGGGTTCGTCTCGCGCCGACTCGAAGAGGATGCACCGGTGGCGACGTTCTACACGCTGACTGACAAGGGCGCGTCGCTGTGCCCAGTGTTCGACGAGATCGAGACCTGGGCCGACGAGTGGCTGGCTCCAGAGACGGACCCCGAAACCGAGCCCGCCACCGCAGACTGATCCGTTCGGCCGTGACCGACGACACGAGCGACGACCGCGACATCGAGATGATCGTGGCCTACGTCCGACCGAAACGGCTGAACGAAGTCAAGCAGGCGCTGGCGGAAGTCGGCGCGCCATCGCTGACGGTCTCGAACGTGCGCGGGCGCGGTAGCCAGCCCGCCAAGAAAGGGCAGTGACGCGGCGAAGAGTACACCGTCGATCTCCACGAGAAAGTGAAACTCGAGTGCGTCCTCGCAGACGTGCCCTGGTCGGCAGTCGCGGAGGCGATCTGTGACGCCGCCTACACCGGCGAGACGGGCGACGTGACGGTGTTCGTTCTCGACGTGGCCGAGGCCTACCAGATCCGGACGGGCGAGCGCGGCCCCGACGCGGTCTGAGCGGTGCAGGAACGGACTACTCGTAGTTCTCCGGGTACGCGTCGGCCAGCAGTTCCGGCCGGTCGGTCAGGCGCTCGCGGATCGGCGCGATGGCTTCGTCGACGTAGCCCGCGGCGGCGTTCTTGAGGTCCTGCGGGTGGAGCTCACCCTCGACGTAGGTCGCTTCGAGGTCGTCGTAGTCCTCGAACGCGAGGTCGCCGCCGTACTCCTCGGGGCGTTCGACGACGAATGTCTCCTCGCGCTCCTCGAGGATCGGGAAGATCAGGAAGCGGACGTACTCCAGCACGCCGTTGTCCTCGACCTCGCCCTGCGGGCAGTACGCGCCGTCGATCTTCTCCTCGACCTGTTCGGGGTCGTCGGTGAGGTTGATCTTCGAGGTGGCGTCTGAGGCGCTCATCTTCCCGCCGGAGAGACCCGAGAGCAGGGGGGCAAACAGGCAGACCGGGGCCTCGCCGCCGTGGTCGGGGAGGATCTCGCGGCCGAGCATGTAGATGCCCCGCTGGTCGATCCCGCCGTAGGCGATGTCGGCGTCCAGCGCCTTCACGTCGAGATTCTGCATCAGCGAGTAGATGAGCCCGCCGAGGTTCGGGCTCTCGCTCTCGCGGACGACCTCGCTGCCGGCCCGCTGGGCGCGGGAGACGGTGGTCTCGGCGGCCATCCGGTACATCTCCATGGTGTACTCCTCGTCGAGCTGGAAGTCCATGCCACGGACGAAGTCGATGGATTCGGGGTCGCCGCCGGCCGAATCGAGCATCGCGCGGATCGACTCCTCGTAGTACTCGCTGCGGGCGTCCAGCAGGTCCCACGGGCTCTTCTCGCTGTCGAGGTGGGCGTGCAGGTCGGCGATCAACACCGTGACGTCGACGCCGGCGCGCTGGAAGTCCGCGAGTTTCCGGATCGTCGTGAAGTGGCCGATGTGCATCTCGCCGGTGGGGGCGTAGCCGATGTACGCCGTCGGCTCCCCGTCGAGCAGTTCCTCCAGTTCGTCCTCGGTGACGACCTCCTCGGTGTAGCGCGTCAGGAGGTCGAGACGGTCGGCCGTGTTCATACCTCCGAGTCCCGGTGCCGGCGATTAAAACCTTGTCAGTCGCGTCGGTCGCGAGTCGAATTCGGATGGAACAGACACAAGCCAGTCGATCCCTTACGGACAACTATGTACACGGGGAAGACGGAGAAGCCCTGTTGCCTGTGTGGGAACCCCGACACCGAGTCGCGGCTGGACCTGCCGCCTCGCGCCGTCCAGCAACTCGACAACAGCGGGCCCATCGCCTGGCAGGACATCGTGGGGGAAGTGTCGATCTACTTCTGTGAGAGCGACTGGGAGACCGTCGTGGATCTCGTCCTCGACGCCGGGATGAGCCCGCTCTCGCGATGCAACGCCGCTCGCGCGGACTTCGACCTCCGCGAGGACTTCGAGGCGCTGCTGAACGACGTACGGGACGAACCCGACCAGCGACCGCTGGAACGGGAGATGCGCGAGGAGAGTCGCCGCGTGATCGAGGAGTACGAGGACGACGACCACGTCGAGGTCAGTGATCTGGTCGAGGCCCGTGTCATCACCTGGGCGCTCGAAGACCTCTCGGCCGACGACGCGGTCGCGGCCGACGACTGAGCGGTCGCCCTCAGGGCCCCGACCAGTCCGCCGTCAGTGCGCGTGGTCGTGCTCGTGTTCGTGGTCGTGTTCCGGCGTCGACCGCTCGATGGAGAGGCCGCGACGGTGAACGATGCCCTGCATGTCGGCGGCTTCGCCGGCGAACTCACGGAGGGCGTCGCCCGTTTCGGACTCGTCGTCGAGTACTGTGGGTTCGCCGTCGTCGCCACCCTCGCGGACGCGGGGGTCGAGCGGGATAGATCCGAGGAAGGGCATGTCGGACTCGTCGGCGAACTCGCGGCCGCCGTCCTCGCCGAAGATGTGGTGCTGTGAGCCACAGTCGGGACACTGGAAGGAGGCCATGTTCTCGACGATGCCGAGGACGGGCGTGTCGTGTTTGCCGAACATCTCCAGCCCCTTGCGAGCGTCGTCGACGGCGACGTCCTGTGGGGTCGTGACGATCACCGCGCCCGTGACCGGGACGGTCTGGAGCATGCTGAGCTGGGTGTCGCCCGTCCCCGGCGGGAGGTCGATCACCATGTAGTCGAGCGCGCCCCACTCCACGTCCTCCCAGAGCTGGGTGAGGACCTTGTGGACCATCGGGCCGCGCCAGATGACGGGGTCGTCCTCGCCGACCAGGAAGTCCATGCTCATCAGCTTCATCCCGAACTTCTCGACCGGGACGAGTTTCTCGTCTTTGGTGGCCTTGGGGCGTTCCTCGGCGGCGACCATCCGCGGGACGTTGGGGCCGTACACGTCGGCGTCGAACAGACCCACGCGGGCACCCATCTGGGACAGACCAGCGGCGAGGTTGACAGCGACGGTACTCTTGCCCACCCCGCCCTTCCCCGAAGCGACGGCGATGATGTTCTCGACGTTGGGCAGGACCTGTTCCTCGGGATCGATGCCGCTGTCGACGGCCGCCGAGAGGTCGACGTCGAGGTCGGTGTCGGCCAGCACCTCGCGCACGTCGTTGGCGATGGCCGTCTCTGTCGGGGAGTACGGTGCCCCGAGTGCCAGCGAGATGTGGACCGTCTCGCCGTCGACGGTGATGTCGTTGACCAGCCCGAGTGAGACGATGTCGTCGCCCAGGTCGGGGTCGGTCACGTTCCGGAGCCGGTCCCGGATGTCGGCTTCGTTCATACCCCCACTGAGGGGCCGGCGCGGCGATAAGGATTGTGAACTCGGGAACCAATCAGGGGCGAGTGTAACTACTATTGGTTACACGTCCCCCGCGTTCGTCAGCGGATTTAAGCACGCGGCTATCCCAGAGTGGGGTATGTTGGTCGACCAGTTCGGGCGCGAGGTGACCGGGGTCCGTGTCTCGCTGACGGACCGGTGTAACTTCGACTGCGTCTACTGCCACAACGAGGGACTGGGCGACACGCGCGGGCCGATGGAGCCACGGGACGACGAGATGAGTACCGACGACGTGGTCCGGTTTCTGGAGGTCGCCCGGGAGTTCGACGTCGAGGCAGTGAAGTTCACCGGCGGCGAGCCGATGCTCCGGGACGACCTCGAAGAGATCGTCCGGCGCACCCCCGACGGGATGGAGACCTCCCTGACGACCAACGGCACCTATCTCCCCGGCCGCGCCCCGGATCTGGTCGACGCCGGTCTCGACCGGGTGAACGTCTCCCAGGACGCCCTGGACCAGGAGGCGTTCGCACGCGTCACCCAGAGCGGCGAGTACGAGGCGGTGATCGAGGGCGTCGAGGCGGCTCTGGACGCCGGGCTCCAGCCGGTGAAGCTGAACATGGTCGTGTTCGAACAGACCGCGGGGTACGTCCCGGAGATGGTCGATCACGTGGCGGCGAACGATGGGCTCCAGCTCCAGCTCATCGAGTACATGCCCGAACTCGCCGGGCGGCCGGAGTGGGCCGTCGACATCCAGCGGGTCCACGACTGGCTCGAAGAGCAGGCCGACCACGTCGAACAGCGGGAGATGCACGATCGGCGGCGCTACTGGGTCGGGGGGAATCCCGCGAGCGAGTCGAGCGGGACCTCGTCGGACTCGTCCGACGGTGCTCCCGAGGACGACGAGGGCGGCATGGTCGAGATCGTCGATCCCGTCGGGAACGCCGACTTCTGTGCGAACTGCCATCGCGTGCGCGTGACGCACGAAGGATATCTCAAGGGCTGTCTCAACCGGAACGACGACCTGCGGTCGATGGGCGAGATGACGAGGCCGGAGATCAGAGAGGCGTTCCGCGAGACCGTCCACGAGCGGGTCCCGTACTACGGGGAGTACATGATCAAAGACGACGACGGCGAGTGGCGGATCAACGAGGAGTACATCGGCGTGTGATCACCACGTCGGCCGCTATCGGCCGGCGACGCCGTCCCGTTCCCGTGGTCGTCGATCCACGTACAGCAGACCGAGCATCACGACGAACAGCCACTTGCACACCTCGTAGACGACACGCCGCGCGAACCCGAAATCGAGCGTCGGCGCGCTTCCGGCCGAGAGCCAGTCCAGCGCGGCGAAGAGGCCGACGATGGCCGCGAGGAGCAGACCCGCGACCAGGGCAGTGGCGAGCAACGCGCCGACGACGGTCCAGCGGGCCTGGCTGACTGCCTTCCAGCCGAGGCTACCGGCGAACGTCGGCCGGGCACGGTCGATCACTGCCGCGGGAACGATCAGCGTCGAGGACACCAGCAGGTAGAGCAACAGGGGGTACAACGGCACCAGGTACAGTTCGAGCAGGCCGGTGGTCCAGACTCCGGGAACGAAGGTGGCGACGTCCCCGCCGAGTAGTGCGAACAGGCCCAGCGTCGTGAGCGTGATCGGCAGGAGCGGAACCGCGACGACGGCCGAGCCCACGACGGTCCCCTGGACGAACGAGATCGGCGACTGTGGATCGGTGTCGGTCCAGTCGGCCACGGCGAGGTAGGTCACCGCCAGGACGGGACAGGCGCTCACGAACTTGGCCACGAGCAGTTCGACCGACGTGAGAAACGTTGGCGCGACCGACGCGAGGACGCCGACGGCCAGGTGCAGCGCCGCGAGCGACGGCAGGTCGGTCAGAAACTGGACTGCCCGCACCTGGAGCGAGAGCGTGTGTCGGACCGGTCTCGGTAGCGAAGAGACGGCGGTCTGCAGCCAGCCACGCTCGCGCCCCGAACGAGGGGTCGTCATCGCCCCCGGGCGGCGAGTACGGTCGCCAGCGCTATCGATAGCCCCAGTCGAGCCCCCTTCATCGCCCGATTCTTTCAGTCGAGCGCACAAAATACCACTCCCTCAAAAGACAGGTTCGGTCGCCGTCCCCCCGGACGACCCCCGGTTCGTAGGACCTGGAAACGGTACCTCGTGGGGGCATCCAGGAACACCGATTATCACATCCACGGTCGGATCGAGAACACGCCGACCGCCGGTCCCGTTCGCGTGCTTCGGGACGCTTCCGTTGCGTTTAAATAGACCCTGGCAATACGGGAGAGTACAGATCGTGTAGGGGCAGCGGGCCCCGAGTCCGACGGAGATGCGGTGTCTCGCGGGCGAAGATACAACAGGCAAGCGGGTCGTGGTAGCCAAGTCTGGCCCAAGGCGCAGGGTTGCTAACTCTGTGGCGTCAAGCCTCCGGGGTTCGAATCCCCGCCACGACGCTCACCGACAACGGTTACACATGAGTGCAGAAGACCCACCCGAGGACGAGGACGCGGAGGAAGAGGAGGACATCCGCTACTTCGTCCGTATCGGACAGACAGACCTCGACGGGACGAAGTCCGTCGAGCGAGCACTGACAGACATGAACGGTATCGGACACCGGGCCGCCCGGATCATCACCGACAAGACGGACATCGACCGTCGGGACGTCTTCGGCAAGCTCGAAGACGAGGAGATCGAGGAGATCGTCGATCTCGTCGAAGGCTTCGCCGACGAGGTGCCCGAGTGGATGACCAACCACCAGTCGGACTACTTCTCGGGGGAGACGACCCACGAGACCGGCAACGAACTCAACATGACTCGTCGGCAGGACATCAACCGGATGAAGATGATCGACTCCTACCGGGGTGTCCGCCACAAGCGCGGGCAGAAGGTTCGTGGCCAGCGCACGAAGTCCACCGGTCGTACCGAGGGGACTATCGGCGTCAACGTCGAGGCGATCAAGGAAGAACAGGCCGAGGAGGCCGCCGAAGAGGGCGGTGAGGAATAATGCCACTCGGAACGAAGACCAAACTCTACGAGACGCCGAACCACCCCTTCCAGGGTGAACGTATCGCCGACGAGCACGACCTCGTCGCTCGTTACGGACTCAAGAACAAAGAGGAGCTCTGGCGCGCCCAGTCGGAACTGCGTTCCTACCGGCGCGAGGCCCGCCAGCTGCTCGGTGCCACCCAGGGTGACGCCGAAGCCGCCGAGAGCCAGGAGTTCCTGGCTCGGCTGAAGAAGTACGGCATCCTCGACGAAGAGGACAGCCTGGACTCCATCCTGTCGCTGGACGTGACCGACGTGCTAGAGCGGCGTCTCCAGACCGTCGTCTACCGCAAGGGCCTGGCCAACACGGCCAAGCAGGCGCGGCAGTTCATCGTTCACGGCCACGTCACGGTCGAAGGGAGCCGCGTCACCGAGCCCTCGCGGAAGGTCGCCGTCGCGGAAGGCGACGCCGTCGGGTTCGACAGTACGAGTCCGCTGACGGACGAACTCCACCCCGAACGCGCGGAGGAACAGTAACATGACAGAAGGCAAAGACGACATCTGGGGCATCGCCCACGTGCACGCATCGTTCAACAACACGATCATCACGATCACCGACCAGACCGGCGCGGAGACGCTGGCGAAATCCTCCGGCGGGACGGTCGTCAAACAGAACCGCGACGAGGCCTCGCCCTACGCGGCCATGCAGATGGCCGAGACGGTGGCCGAGCAGGTCCTCGCGCAGGGCGTCGAAGGCGTCCACGTTCGCGTGCGCGGTCCCGGTGGGAACCAGCAGAAGAATCCCGGCCCGGGCGCGCAGGCGACGATCCGCGCGCTGGCCCGAGCCGGCCTGGAGATCGGTCGTATCGAGGACGTGACACCCATCCCGCACGACGGCACGCGCGGCCCAAAGAACAGCGGATTCTAACATGGCACCGGACTACGACGTGGAGTTCATCGACCGGGGCGACCGCGACCGCGAAGCACGATTCCTCGTGCGCGACGTGAGCCCCGCGTTCGCGAACGGGATCCGGCGGGCGATGATCGCCGACGTGCCGACCCTCTCGATCGACGAGGTGCGTGTCATCGAGAACTCGTCGGTCATGTTCGACGAGCAGATCGCGCTCCGGCTCGGGCTGGTCCCGCTGACCACGCCCGACGATTACGAGATCGGGGAGACGGTCACGCTCGCGCTGGACGTCGAGGGACCGGGTACCGCCTACTCGGGCGACCTGGTCAGCACCGACGACCGCGTCGAGCCGGCTGACAAGAACGTCCCGATCATCGATCTCAAGGACCCGGAGGGCTCGGAGACCCCCCAGCGCCTGGAGGTCGAGGCCGACGCCGTCTACGACGTAGGTCGGGAACACGCCAAACACCAGGGCGGCGTGGCGGTCGGCTACCGTCACCTCCAGACCGTCGAGATCGTCGGCGACGCCGACGAGTACGGCGACGACGATCCCCACATCCTGCGTGGGGTCATCGAGGAGGACGGCGAGTTGATTCCGACCGAGGAGTTCGACCACGACCTGACCCAGCGGTACCCGGGCAAGGAAGTCGAAGTCCACGACGTTCCCAACGCGTTCGTGTTCCACGTCGAGACCGACGGTTCGATGTCGGTCGACGAGTTGGTGACACAGGCGGTGGACACGATTCACGGCCGGGCGAGCGAACTGAAGGACGCGGTACAGCTATAATGAACGACACTGCCCCAGCACACCGACATGACGCCTCCCGTCCCCTGAAGAGCGGCCGGGCCGACCGGTGGGCAATCGAAAGCGGTTTGAAGGGGCAGTCGGAACTGACACATGCGCGCAGGGATAGCCAAGTCAGGCCAACGGCGCAGCGTTCAGGGCGCTGTCCCGTAGGGGTCCGCAGGTTCAAATCCTGCTCCCTGCATTGTTCGGCTCGTCACGACCGACGAGTCGTAAAAGCGAGCAGACACACTTCTTCGGAGGTAGGATATGAGTAAGACGAACCCGAGACTCAGTAGTCTCATCGCCGACCTGAAGTCGACCGCCCGGAACTCGGGCGGCGAGGTCTGGGGCGACGTGGCCGACCGGCTGGAGAAGCCGCGAAGCACGCACGCCGAAGTCAACCTGGGCCGCATCGAGCGGTACGCCCAGGAAGACGAGACAGTGATCGTGCCCGGGAAGGTCCTGGGCAGCGGCGTCCTGCAGAAGGACGTCACGGTCGCCGCCGTTGACTTTTCCGGCACGGCCGAGACCAAGATCGACCAGGTAGGCGAGAGCATCACGCTAGAACAGGCACTCGAACGCAACCCCGAGGGCGGCGACGTACGGGTGATTCGATGAGTATCGCAGAATTCGACGCGGACGTCGTCGTCGAGGCACGTGACTGCATCCTCGGTCGGGTCGCCAGCGAGGTGGCCCAGCGCGCGCTCGACGGTGAGCGCGTGGCCGTGATCAACGCCGAACAGGCAGTCATCACTGGCAACGCCGAGGACACGATGGAGACGTACCGGAAGCGACGCGATCTGGGCTCGGACCGGGGGCCGTACTACCCGAAACAGCCCGACCGCATCTTCAAGCGCGCGATCCGCGGCATGCTGCCCTACAAGAAGGATCGCGGGCGCGAGGCATTCGAGAACGTCCGTGTCTACATCGGCAACCCCCACGACGAGGACGCAGACGTCGTCGAGGGGACGTCGCTGGATCGGCTCTCGAACATCAACTTCGTCCAGCTGGGCGAGGTCAGCGAAGAACTCGGAGCGAACGTCACATGGTAACTAACACGTCAGGCAAGAAGAAGACGGCCATCGCACGCGCGACGGTCACCGACGGCGAGGGTCGGGTTCGGGTGAACTCCCAGCCCGTCGAACTCGTCGAGCCGGAGCTGTCGCGGCTGAAGATGCTGGAACCGTTCCGGATCGCCGACGACGACCTGCGCGACGACGTGGACATCGACGTGCAGGTCGAGGGCGGCGGGACCTCCGGACAGGCGGACGCAGTCCGGACCGCCATCGCGCGCGGGCTCGTCCAGTTCCACAACGACGCGGAACTGCGGGACGCTTACATGGAGTTCGACCGGTCGCTGCTGGTCAACGACGTGCGCCAGACCGAACCCAAGAAGTGGGGCGGCCCGGGCGCTCGGGCGCGCTACCAGAAGTCCTACCGCTGAGGTGATTCAAGTATGATGGTACCGGTCCGGTGTTTCACCTGTGGTAACGTCGTCGGCGAACACTGGGAGGAGTTCAAGGCCCGCACCCAGGACGGCGAGGACCCCGAGATGGTCCTCGACGAGCTGGGCGTGGAGCGACACTGCTGTCGCCGCATGCTCGTCTCACACAAGGACCTCGTCGACATCGTGGCACCGTATCAGTGACACATGGCAGGACAGGACAACAGATACGAGAAGGCACGCATCATCGGCGCGCGAGCGCTGCAGGTGGCCTACGGCGCACCGGTGCTCATCGACACCGACCAGACCCAGCCGATCCTCATCGCGGCCGAGGAGTACGACGCTGGCGTCCTGCCGTTCACCGTCAGGCGGGGTGAACAGTGACGCTAATCGCCGACGTGTCCCTCCGACGGATCCTCGACTCCCGCGGCAACGGGACGGTCGAGGCGGAGGTGACCACGGACTCGGGCGGCTTCGGCCGTGCGGCCGCACCGAGCGGCGCGTCCACGGGCGAGTACGAGGCCATCGAACTGGAGCCAGCGGAGGCCATCGCGAAGGCCCGAGAACTGGCCGTCCCGCGACTCGTCGGCGAAGTCTTCGCCGGCGACCAGCGCGGCGTCGACCAGGCGCTGCACGGTGCCGACGGCACGGACGACTTCTCGAAGATCGGGGCCAACAGCGCGGTCGCGATCAGCATGGCCGCGGCCAAGGCCGGTGCCGACACGCAGGGGATCCCCCTCTACCAGCATCTCGGCGGTGCGTTCCGGGGGCGGAACTTCCCGGTGCCGCTGGGCAACGTCGTCGGCGGCGGTGAACACGCCGCAGACGCGACCCACATCCAGGAGTTCCTGGCCGCGCCCGTCGGCGCGCCGAGCGTCGTGGACGCGGTGTTCGCCAACGCGGCGGTCCACCAGGAAGTCCACGACATCCTGACCGGCCGCGACATCGCGGCCGGGAAGGGTGACGAGGGCGCGTGGGCACCGTCAGTGGACGACGCCGAGGCCTTCGAGATCGTCGCCGAGGCCACCGAACGCGTCGAAGACGAATTTGGGTTCGAGGTCCGGATGGGCCTGGACGTGGCCGGTGCCGAGCTGTACGACGCCGACGAGGGTGTCTACAGCTACGGCGAGCGGACCCGCGATACGGCCGCACAGATCGACTACATCGCGGACCTCGTCGACGAGTACGACCTCGTCTACGTCGAGGACCCGCTCGACGAGAACGATTACGAGGCGTTCGCCGACCTGACCGAGAGAGTCGGCGCGGAGACGCTAATCTGTGGCGACGACCTGTTCGTGACCAACACGGACCGGCTCGCCGAGGGGATCGAGCAGGGTGCGGCCAACAGCATCCTGATCAAGCCCAACCAGATCGGCACGCTGACCGACGCCTTCGACGCCATCGAACTGGCCGTCGAGAACGGGTACGAGCCGGTCGTCTCCCACCGGAGCGGAGAGACCGAGGACGCGACGATCGCACACCTCGCCGTGGCGACCGACGCGCCGTTCATCAAGACGGGCACGGTCGGCGGCGAGCGCACCGCGAAGCTGAACGAACTGATCAGAATCGAGGACAACGCATGAGTGGAAACGAAGAAGAGGGTCTCGACGCCGCCGAGTCGGAGGTCGACCCGGAGCCGACCGGCGAGTCCGGTGCGGAGCCGGAGCCCGATCCCGACACGGACGTCGCCGAGGCCGACGACGAGGAACAGACCCCCGACGCCGAGTCGGGTGAAGAGGAGGCGGCCGAGGAGGCCGCCGAAGCGGAAGCGGAAGAGGACCCGCGACTGGACGAGGACGTCATGCCCGACGACGAGGCGGACCTCCTCATCCCGGTCGAGGACTACCTCGCGGCCGGTGTCCACATCGGGACCCAGCAGAAGACCAAGGACATGGAGCGGTTCATCCACCGCGTCCGGACCGACGGCCTGTACGTGCTGGACGTCTCGATGACCGACCAGCGCATCCGGACGGCCGCGGACTTCCTGGGCGATTACAACCCCGAGCAGATCCTCGTGGCCTCCTCGCGCCAGTACGGTCGCTTCCCGGCGGAACAGTTCGCGGACGCCATCGGCGCTCGCGCACGCACCGGGCGGTTCATCCCGGGCACACTCACGAACCCCGACTACGAGGGCTACATCGAGCCCGACGTCGTGGTCGTGACCGACCCCATCGGTGACTCCCAGGCCGTCAAGGAGGCCATCACCGTGGGCATCCCGGTCATCGCGATGTGTGACTCCAACAACCAGACGAGCAACGTCGACCTCGTGGTCCCGACGAACAACAAGGGTCGCAAGGCCCTGTCGGTCGTCTACTGGCTGCTGGCCAACGAGACGCTCGACCGCCGTGGTGCCGAACCGGCCTACGCGCTCGAGGACTTCGAGAGCGAACTCTGAATTCCGGCGCGACCGACGTTTCGTTTTAGCGATTTTCGGACGACGAGTGTGCAGACCGTACACGCGAATCCAACACAGACCGACGGCGCGTACACACGACGGTGACGTACGCCGCCAGTTTCGATGCGAGCTACGTGCTCGGGTCGTGAGACGGCCACGGCCCGCGGTCGACACGCGTGGCGTCGAGACGCCCACACTTTTTACCACGGTACAAAACGAGAGAATATGTCTGAGCATTCACCGTCGTCCGATTTCTTCACGAGTATCGAGTTCATCGCGGGACTCAACTTCGTTCTGATGGGGTTCGTGATGTTTTTCTTCTTCGGCCCGTTCGGGAACGCGACGCTCGAACTGGCCAAGAAGGCGCTGGGACTGGCCGTCGTCTTCGGCGGTGTCGGGGTGATCTGGTACAGCTACCAGACCGACAATTACCGAACCGTCGACGACGTCGACGAGGAGGCAAGCGACTCCGGGTCGGTGTTGAGCCGAATCAATTCCGGCGCAGTCTCCGCGTACGGTTTCATGCTGCTCGTCGCATTCATCCCGGTACTCGTCCCATCGGACGTGCCACTCAGCGCGCCGACGTACGTCTACCCCGTCGTCGGCTTCGTGGGTATGGCTCTCGTGTACCTCATCCGCAGGTGAGTCCGTCGCGAAGACGTGTGCCGGGCTGTCTCGGCGAGGGTTCCGAGAGCGGGACTTCGGTGACTTCCGTGGGACGGAGCCACCTGCTCGGCTCTGGACCCCCTCAAGACCTTTGGTTCACGCCGTCGAGGCCGGACGTATGGCCGACGATTCGACGATGAACGCCCTGATCGGTGGTGTCGTGACGATAGTGCTCTCCTTCACTGGCTTCTCGCCGATCCTCGGCGGAGCAGTCGCCGGGTACCTGAACCAGCGCGACGGCGTGCGCGTGGGCACGCTGGCCGGCCTGATCGCACTCGTGCCGTTGATTTTGGGGCTGTTTTTCTTCGGTGGAGTCCTCGGACTGTTCTCGATCTTCGGCGGTCGCGGCGCGATGATGGCCGGGGGTATCGGGCTGATCATCACCCTGTTCGCGTTCGCGTTCGTGTCGGCCATCATCGTCGGCCTGTCGGCGCTGGGCGGGTACGTCGGGGAGTACCTCTACACCGAAGACGTGCTCTGAACCCGGTAGTTCCATTACCCGAGAGTGGAATGGGCGGATATGGTCGTTTCCAGCGCACCGGGGAAGGTCTATCTCTTCGGGGAGCACGCGGTGGTGTACGGGGAACCGGCGGTGCCGTGCGCGATAGAGCGACGGGCGCGCGTCACCGTCGAGGAACGCGACGACGGCGCGCTACGGGTCCACTCCACCGACCTCACGCTCGACGGGTTCACCGTGGAGTACGACGGCGCGGCGGACGCCTCGGCCGACGTGGACGTACCCGAGGCGCTGGTCGAGGCGGCCGTGGGCTACGTCGACGCGGCGGCCGAACAGGCCCGTGACGCCGCCGGGCGGCCCGACGCGGGCTTCGACATCACCATCGAGAGCGAGATCCCGCTCGGCGCGGGACTGGGGTCCTCGGCGGCGGTGGTCGTGGCGGGCATCGACGCGGCGACCCGCGAGCTGGGCGTCGAACTGTCGTCCAGAGAGATCGCCGAGCGTGCCTACGAGGTCGAGTACGAGGTCCAGGACGGACAGGCCTCGCGGGCGGACACGTTCTGTTCCGCGGTCGGCGGCGCGGTCCGGATCGAGGGGGAGGACTGCCAGCCCATCCAGGACGTACCCACGCTCCCGTTCGTCATCGGGTACGACGGTGGGGCCGGGGACACAGGCGAACTCGTCGCAGGCGTTCGTCGACTCAAAGAGGAGTATCCCTTCGCGGCCGACACCGTCGAGACCATCGGCGATCTGGTCCGGCAGGGCGAGCGAGCGCTCGAAGCGGGTGACCTCGAAGAACTCGGTCGGTTGATGGACTTCAACCACGGGTTGCTGGAGGCGCTGGGCGTCTCCTCGCGGTCGCTGGACGAGATGGTGTGGGCCGCCCGGGAGTCCGATGCGCTGGGGGCGAAGCTGACTGGGGCCGGCGGTGGCGGCTGTATCGTCGTGCTGGACGAGACCGAGGAGGCGCGGACCGCACTGTCGTACACGCCGGGCTGTGCGGAGACGTTCCGGGCGGAACTTGACACCGACGGCGTGCGGGTGGACCAACGATGACGGTCGTCGTCAAACTCGGCGGGAGCGTCGTCACCGAGAAAGACGAGCCCGAGACGCTCGACGGGGCGGCCATCGAGCGCGCGGCACGGGCGGTCGCCGCGGCCGATGAGGAAGTCGTGGTCGTCCACGGCGGCGGGAGCTTCGGCCACCACTACGCGACGCGCCACGGTGTCTCCCGGACCGACGGGACGACGGACCCGACGGCCGTGCGCGAGATTCACGGTGCGATGCAGCGACTGAACGACGCGATAGTCGAGGCACTCGCCGACGCGGGCGTCCCGGCGGTTCCGGTCCACCCGCTGTCGGCCGGCGTGCGGGACGCCGGCGGGGGACTCGAACTGCCGACCGGACAGGTCGAGACGATGCTCGAGGAGGGGTTCGTCCCGGTCTTGCACGGGGACGTTCTCGCCCACGCGGGAGCGGGCGCGACCATTGTCAGCGGCGACGAACTCGTCGTGGCGCTGGCGACCGGCCTCGACGCCGACAGCGTGGGGCTCTGCTCGGCAGTACCTGGTGTCCTCGACGCCGAGGACGCGGTGATCGATCGAATCGACGCGTTCGAGGACGTGGCCGCGGTGCTAGGCGGGAGCGACGCCGCGGACGTGACCGGTGGGATGGCCGCGAAGGTCCGGACGCTGCTGGATCTGGGGACGCCGGCGTCGATCTTCGCGCTGGACGACCTCGACGCGTTCTTCGACGGCGAGCGACCGGGCACACTGGTGGCCGGGGGCGACCCCGACGAGTCCTAGCGAACGACGACCCCTCTCTTCGGTGATAGGCAGTCGAACCGGAGTGTAACTGGAGACCTGCCCACGGCGTGGCCTCGCGCCGCCCGAAACGTGGCGTACTCTTATTGGGGATTGTTACCAACAACAGCGACATGACAACTGTGAGAATCGTAGACGGGGCGAGATACGGCTTCAGGACGGTCGGTCTCGTCTTCGGTCTGCTGGTGGTCAGCGGCGCCCTGTTCGCCCTGGGGGGCCTGCTGGCGACCGGTGGCGAGCTGACGTTACGGGGACCGCTCCTGGCTGTCGGCCAGCCGGCGATGCTCGCCGCCGGCGGATTCTTCGGACTGGCCGGCGTCGTGGTCCTCTACGCCGGGACCGTCGGGCTGATTCACAAGCTGATCGCGGACAGCGTCACGGCCGGCGTCGAGAACGCCGAGTCGGCGGTCGCAACGCCGGAGTCGGCCGACTCCGAGACGACCGGGGAGTCGGAGTCCGACTCGGGGTCGATATTCGACCGCGAGAATCGGCCGGACACCGGTCCGATCGCGGCCGACTCGCCGACGGAGGCCGAACCCGCCGCGACCGAGCCCGAGCCGGCGGCCGAGACGACGGAGTCGGACGTCGGGACGGTCGAGCCGGATTCGGTGGACCTGGTCGACGAACCGACGAAAAAGCCCGGACAGACCCAGCCGTCGTCCGAACCGACCGCCGACGCCGCCGGGGACGACGTGGCCGATCCCGGGCCGGATTCGAAATCGACGGACGCCAGTGACGACTGGGACTCGACGGGGGACAGCACTGCGACGACGCCCGTCGAGGAGGACGTGGACGACGACGAGGCGGTTGCGGATCCGGTCGCGGGATCGGACGAGGACCCGATCACGTCAGCTCCCGAGACTGGCGTGAAGGCGGGCGAGGACACGACCGCGGGCGAACCGGCCCCGGCGGACGGGGAGCCACCGACGCCGGAGGACATCGACCGGGCAGTCAGCGAGGCGACCGGGAGCGGCCTCGGTGACACACGGGCCGAGGACGAACCTGCCGGAGACGAGGCGACGGCGGAAGCCGCGGAGGACGTGCCGGACGAACCCGCCACAGACGAGAGGCTGGAGGGGGACGACGCGGTGCCGTCGGCGGACGACCGTGGTGAGTCCACAGCGGGCGACACCGAGGTCGAGGACACGTTCACCGCGCCCGAGAACGATTCGGACGTGGACGAGGATCCCTCGGAGATGGCGAAAGCCGACGTGATCGACCGTGCGTTCGAGCAGGAAGCGGAAGAGGACCTCGACGAGGATGGGCACACGATCATCGACGACGCCATCGAGGAGGGCGAGGTCGAGGACGCCACCGACGAGCCGGGCGACTGGGAGCCGCTCGACGAGAGCGACCTCAAGGACGACTGAACTGCACCGTCGCAGTGTTTCGGTGGCAGAAACGATCCCGGCCTCTGGACGGCGTCACGTTTCAGGCACCGTCCAGTGGGCGAAGCTGGCGTGGCCGTGTCCTGTCCCTGTGGGGCGGAGGCGCGGTCGGTGCCACCCTCCGGGTGTTCTCTAGTTCGTGATTACGTGGTTGAGACAGTCCTCGTTAATCACGGTCCCGTCGACGGTGAGCCGGGCGCAGTTCTGCACGCCGTCGGAGCCGCCTGGGAACTGGCTGGCCGGTGCGACGTCGACGATCAGCGTGAGCACCGGGAGACAGTCCCCGGGAGCGAGCCCACCGGTGTTCGGGTGGGTCGCGGTGACGAGGCCGTTGGTCACGGAGACGCTCCAGCCGCTACCGCTTCCGGAGACGAACGTCATGCCGTCCGGGAGGTCGTCGGTCACTCTGATCCCGCTCTCACACTGCTGTCTGGTCGGGTTGCAGACCCTGATCTCGTAGGTCCCCTGGTTGCCGTAGGTGAACTGGTTCGGTGCGACCTTCTCGACTTCCAGTCCGTCACAGCCGACGTTCGACTGGGTGACCGGGACCTGGACGCAGTCCCGGTCGTCGTTCGGGTCGGCATCGTCGCCTCCGAGTCGGGCGCAGTTGCGGATGGCGTCGCCCGTCTCGTCCGTCGGGCCGACCACGACTTCGATGGTGACGGTCGGCAGGCAGTCGCCGGGTGCCAGGCCGCCGGTGTTCTGATGCCCGAACTCGACGAGTCCGCCGTTCTCCGTGACGCTCCAGCCAGTGCCGGTGGCTCCGACGTAGCTGGTCCCGCCGGGCAGTTCGTCGACGACGCGGACGGGTTCGACACAGGTGCCGTCGCCGTCGTTGCAGACGATAATCTGGAACTCGGTCGTGTCGCCCGGAGCGACGGTGTCGCCGTCGTGTCGCTTGGTGATCGAGAGGTCGCACTCGCCGTCGTCCCCACCGTCGGGGTCGACCGGCACCTGAACGCAGTCCCGGTCGTTGGTGGCGTCGGCGTCCTCGTACTCGAGGTGTGCGCAGTTGCGGATGGCGTCGCCCGTCTCGTCCGTCGAGCCGACCGCGACTTCGATGGTGACGGTCGGCAGGCAGTCGCCGGGTGCTAATCCGCTGCTGTTCAGGTGTTCGGCGGTGACGACGCCGCCGGATTCGCTGACGCTCCAGCCAGTGCCGGTGGCTCCGACGTAGCTGACGCCGTTCGGCAGGTCGTCGACGACCGTCACCAGACCGCGGCAGAGGCGGTCGCCGTCGTTACAGACGGTGATCTGGAACTCGGTCGTGTCACCGGGTACGACCGCCGTCCCGTCGTGACGCTTGGTGATCGAGAGGTCGCACTTCCCGTCGGTGGGCTCTCCGACCGGGACCCTGATGCAGGCTTCCTTGTAGGCCGCGTCGCCGTCGCCCTGCTGGACGGTCGCACAGTTCTCCAGCACGTCCCCGGCCTCGTCCATCGGGCCGACCTCGACCTCGACGGTCAGCGTCGGGAGACAGGCACCGGGAGCCAGTCCGTTCGCGTTGGAGTGTTCGGCGGTGACGGTGCCACCGGACACCGTCGCGGTCCAGCCGCTCCCGGAGACGCCGGTGTAGGTCGTACCGCTCGGCAGTTCGTCTTCGACGGTGACGGTGTCTTCACACCGGCCGTCGCCGTCGTTACAGACGGTGATCTGGAACTCGGTCGTGTCGCCGTAGGACACCGTTTCGCCCGAGTGCTCTTTCCTGATCGAGAGGTCACAGGTACCGTCGTCGACGGGGGCGTCGCAGTCACAGAACAGGTCCGCGTCGACGAGCAACCCGGAGACGGTCTGGTCGTTTCGGACCCTCGCACGGAGCGTGTACTGGCCGGCGGTCACCGGTTGGAATATCGGGCCTTTCAGCGTCGTGTGTCCCGCGCCCTGGTCCAGTTGGGTCGTCCCGGACTGGTCCTCGAGTTCGAGGGTCGCCTGGTCGTCGACCGACCAGTCGTGGATGCGGAGTTGACACTGCCCCTCCGTCCAGGTGTCGGGCACCTCGAAGTCGATCTCGTAGACGTAGGTTCCGACCGGGTCCACGGTCGTCGGCCAGCCGCCAGTCCCGTAGGGATCGATCCAGTTGGCGCTGCTGAGCGTGACCCACTGACTGACCGGCTGGACGCTGATCGCCTGGCCCGTGGTGCCGTCGGGTGAACTCGTGACTCGCCAGTCGGTGTCCGTCACACCGAACGCGTCCGGGACGAAGTTCGTGCTCCCCGTACTCAGATCGACGTGGCGGTCCCGGCACGGTGGGTCGTCGTGAATGCAGCCCGCGAGCGCGAGCGCACCGCCAACGCCGACCGTCTGGAGTGCGCGACGACGCGTGATCGGGCCAGCGGGAGAGTCGCCGCCGCTCATCGAACGTCCCTCGCGTCTAGTCTCCCGTGCTCCGACGGTATCCCGCTCCGGACCGACCACGCTGTTCGCTCCCCACACCGCTGCTGCTGTCCGCTGTGTGCGTCTATCATCGTCTACCTACGATCTGTCTTCGCCGTTCCCGTCGAACACGACGACAACCAGATACGAAGTATTGTCTATTATGCTATATAAATATATTTGAAATCTTCACCGAGTTCTGATCGTGTCTCGGCCTGCCTGTGCTCACAGGTCGAGCAGTTCTTTGGCGATGATGTTGCGCTGGATCGCACTGGCGCCTTCACCGATCTGGTAGAGTTTCGCGTGGCGGTACTGGCGTTCGACCGGGTAGTCGCGGGTGTAGCCGTTGCCGCCGTGGAGTTGCATGGCGTCGCTGGCGACTTCCTCGGCGACCTCGGAGGCGTAGAGTTTCGCCATGCTGGCGAGCTTCGTGGGTTTCTCGTCTCGGTCGATGCGTGCAGCGGCGTCGTAGGTGAGCCGACGGGCGTTCTCGACTTTCACCGCCATGTCCGCGAGCGTGTGCTGGACGGCCTGGAACTCTTCGAGTTCCCGGTCGAACTGCGTGCGCTCGCCGACGTACTCGACGGCCTCGTCGAGACACCGCTGTGCGATGCCCAGCGCCTGGGCTGCGATACCGACCCGTTCTTCCTCGAAGAACTCCATGAGCTGGTAGAACCCGGCGTCCTCGTAGCCGACGAGGTTCTCTTCCGGGACGCGCACCCCGTCGTACCGTAACTGGGCGGTGTCGGACGCGTTCCAGCCCATCTTGTGGATGTTCGACTCGACCGTGAACCCGTCGCGGTCGGTCTCGACGATGATCGCGGAGATGCCGGCGTGGCCCTCGACACCGGTTCGACACATCGTGAGGACGTAATCCGCGATGGAACCGTGTGTGATGAACGTCTTCACCCCGTCGACGACGTACTCGTCTCCCTCCTTTTGCGCGGTCGTCTCGATACCGGCGGCGTTGCTGCCGTGATCCGGTTCGGTGTTGCCGAGCGCGCCGATCAGTTCACCCGAGGTGATTCCTTCGAGGATCCACTCTTTCTGTGCCTCGGTCCCGTACTCGGCGATCATCCGGGTGCCGAACTCGGTGCCGATGGCCGCGAGCATCCCGGCGTCCGCGCGGGCGATCTCTTCGGCGAAGATCGAGGCCTCGATCTGTCCCATCCCCGCGCCACCGTACTCTTCGGGGATCGAGACGCCGATCAGCCCGGCGTCGACGGCCCGCTCCCAGACCGCCTCCGGCCACTCGCCGCTCTCCTCGTGTTCCCGGGCGACCGGTTCGATCTCGTTCTCCGCGAACTCGCGCGCTGTCCGTCGGACGGCCCGTTGCTCCTCCGTCAGGGAGAAATCGATCATAGGCCAGCGACGACGAGTAGTGTGTTAACTGTTTCCGAACGACAAGAACCAGCCACCCGTTTATCGTTTCCTGCGCCGTGGAAACGTATCACAAGGAATTAGAAACGCATTTACCGTGTCTGGTCGGGCATGTAGGGGATGACAGGGTTCGATCCGACGCCGCCGAGTACGGACGTGTACGCCGAGGACTTGTTAGCGGGCGAGACGGCGCTGATCACCGGTGGTGGGACGGGAATCGGGAAGGAGATCGCACTGGCGATGGCCGATCACGGGGCGGACGTGGCGGTCGCGAGCCGGAACATGGACCACCTGGAGCCGGTGGCCGAGGCGGTCGAGGGGAGGGGGCAGGACGCCTGTGCGACCACCGTCGACGTGCGCGACGAGGACGAAGTGGACGCGATGACCGAGACGGTGATCGACGAGCTCGGCGAGGTCACGATCCTGATCAACAACGCGGGGGCGAACTTCGTCACGCCGACCGAGGAACTGTCGGCCAACGGCTGGCGGTCGGTCGTGGGGACTATCCTCGACGGGACGGCCTACTGTTCGTTCTCGGTGGGCGAGCACATGATCGAGAACGGCGGTGGATCGATCGTCTCGATGGGGGCGACGAACTCGGAGTTCGGCGCGCCCTACCACGCCCACTCCGGCGCGGGGAAGGCGGGCGTCCACAACCTGATGCAGTCACTGGCCAGCGAGTGGGCCAAGTTCGGGATTCGCGCGAACACGGTCGCGCCGGGGATCATCGAGACCGAGGGGATCGCCGGCGCGGTCGGCGGGTCGCTACCCGAGCAACTGCTGGAGGACCTGGCCGCGGATCGGTTCGGCGAACCGGCGGACTGCGTGCCGCTCGTCCTCTTCCTGGCGAGTCCGGCCGCGAACTACGTGACGGGGAGTTACTACGTGGTCGACGGCGGCCACCTGCTCCACCAGTCGCCGATGGAGTGACGCGGCCGCCAGTGACGGGGAGGGGTGTCCAAACCCAACAGTTTTAATAGCGGGTGCCGAAGGGCTGGATAACCGAGCGCACGGCCGCCCGGACTCGGACGCGGCGGCCGGCAACACATCGAGCGGTTCGGTGTGTCCGGAACGGGACCGACTCCCGTCCGTCGACGCGCGACGCGGGCCAGATTCTGGCACGTGGCCGCACGGAATCAGTCGGCGGTCGGGAGTCGTTAGCTTTCGGACCAGAATCGCGTGTTTGCCGGTCACCGCGAGTCGTCCGTCTCCGCGGGGCCCGTCTCGGCGACACAACCATGGAAATCGAAATTGCGACAATCGGCGGTTACGAGGAAGTCGGCCGGCAGATGACTGCGGTGCGAGCGGGCGACGACGTCGTCGTCTTCGACATGGGTCTGAACCTCTCGAAGGTTCTGATCCACGACAACGTCGAAACCGAGCGGATGCACAGTTTGGATCTGATCGACATGGGCGCGATCCCGGACGACCGGGTCATGTCCGACCTGGAAGGTGACGTGAAGGCCATCGTGCCGACCCACGGCCACCTCGACCACATCGGTGCCATCTCCAAGCTGGCCCACCGGTACGACGCACCCATCGTCGCCTCGCCCTTTACCATCGAACTCGTCAAACAGCAGATCAAGGGCGAGGAGAAGTTCGGCGTCGAGAACGACCTCCAGAAGATGAGTGCGGGCGAGACGATGCAGATCGGGGAGCGCAACGAACTGGAGTTCGTCAACGTCACCCACTCCATCATCGACGCGATCAACCCCGTCCTCCACACGCCCGAAGGGTCCATCGTCTACGGGCTGGACAAGCGGATGGACCACACCCCCGTGATCGGTGACCCCATCGACATGAAGCGGTTCCGGGAGATCGCCCGCGAGGACAACGGTGTCCTCTGTTACATCGAGGACTGTACCAACGCCGGTCGGAAGGGCCGCACGCCCTCCGAGTCGGTGGCCCGTCGCCACCTCAAGGACGTGATGTACAGCATCGAGGACTACGACGGCGGCATCGTGGCGACCACCTTCTCCTCGCACATCGCCCGTGTGAGTTCGCTCGTCGAGTTCGCCGACGACATCGGCCGCCAGCCCGTCCTCTTGGGCCGTTCGATGGAAAAGTACTCCGGGACCGCGGAACGCCTGGACTTCGTGGACTTCCCGGACGACCTGGGGATGTACGGCCACCGAAAGTCCGTCGACCGGACGTTCAAGCGAATCATGAACGAGGGCAAGGAGAACTTCCTGCCCATCGTCACGGGCCACCAGGGCGAGCCGCGCGCGATGCTCACCCGGATGGGCCGCGGCGAGACGCCCTACGAACTGGAAGACGGCGACAAGGTCCTGTTCTCGGCCCGGGTCATCCCGGAGCCGACCAACGAGGGCCAGCGCTACCAGAGCGAGAAACTGCTGGGCATGCAGGGTGCGCGTATCTACGACGACATCCACGTGTCGGGCCACCTTCGCGAGGAGGGCCACTACGAGATGATCGACACGCTCCAGCCCCAGCACATCATCCCGGCCCACCAGGACATGAAGGGCTTCGCACCGTACGTGGACCTCGCGGAGAACATGGGGTACAACCTCGGGCGTGACCTCCACGTCACGCGCAACGGGAACCTGATCACGCTCGTCGAAGAATGACGACCCCACGCGCGGATCAGGCGGCCGTCGAGGAGGCGATCATCACGCGTCGGGACCTGGTCAACGACGCCATCCCCGACCAGCTTCCGATCATCCGCCCCGAGCGCCTCTACGAGGCGTCTCGGTACCTGCTGGACGCGGGCGGCAAGCGCCTGCGCCCGACCATCCTCCTCCTGGCCGCGGAGGCCATCGCCGACGCCGACCCGCTCGGCGAGGACTACCACGCCTTCCCCGCTCCGGACGGCCCCGTCGACGTGATGTCGGCGGCGGTCAGCATCGAGATCATCCAGTCGTTCACCCTCATCCACGACGATATCATGGACGACGACGACATGCGTCGTGGCGTGCCGGCAGTCCACCGCGAGTACGACCTCGAAACCGCGATTCTCGCGGGCGACACGCTCTACTCGAAGGCCTTCGAGGTCATGCTCGAAACCGGCGCACCCGCCGAGCGGTCGGTCCGGGCGCTGTCGGAACTGGCGACGACCTGTACGAAGATCTGTGAGGGCCAGGCATTCGACATCGACTTCGAGTCCCGTAGCGCCGTCGAACCCGACGAGTACCTGGACATGGTGGAGCTCAAGACCGCGGTGCTGTACGCCGCGGCCGCGAGCGTCCCCGCCATGTTGCTGGGCGACGACGACGCCGTCGACGCGCTCTACGGCTACGGCCTCGACATCGGACGCGCGTTTCAGATTCAGGACGACCTGCTCGACCTGACGACGCCGAGTGAGAAACTCGGCAAACAGCGCGGCAGCGACCTCATCGAAGGCAAGAAGACACTGGTGACGCTGCACGCACGCGAAAACGGTGTCGACGTGGACGGCCTGGTCGACGCCGACACCGTGGAAGCGGTCGACGAAGCCGAGATCGAGGCCGCCGTCGGCGAGTTGCGTGACGCCGGCAGTATCCAGTACGCCCGCGAAACCGCCCACGGCCTCATCGACAGCGGCAAGTCGAACTTGGAAGTGCTGCCGGACAACCACAGCCGGGACCTGCTGGGCGGCATCGCCGACTACCTGATCGAACGGGAGTACTGACCCGCCGATCCGGTCGCAGCCGTGCATACCCTTATTGTTCGATCCACCGAGGTTTCGGTATGTACCGCCGCAGCCGACGGGGAGTCCTCGCTGGGCTGGGGGCCGCAGTCGGTTTCGCGGGCTGTTCCGGGGCTCTGTTCGGGAACACGCCCACGCCGACACCGACCTCGGCGACGCTCTCGCCCGATCGCCAGTACGGCTACACGCACGTCCAGCCTTCGGGGAACCGCGTCCTCGACGGATCGGGCGACGTCCACGGCGTCGAGCCGATCACACTCGAGACCGAGACGCGCCCGACGTGGTTGGTGGCTCTCCCTGGCGAGATGGGGAGTCTCTGGACGGTCGTCGGCGTGCTCGACGACGCGACCACCTATCGCGTCGCGGACGGCGAGGCGACGGAAATCGAGTCCCACCGCGCCCTGCCAGCGGGGATGCCGCCGCTCTCGTACTCGACCGACGAGGGATCGTCGGTGCTTCGCGGTGGAAGCGTGACGGCCAACCGCACGCATCCGGTCGTGACCGAGGCCGGGATTCTCTCGATCGCTGGCGACGGTGACCTGGTGTTACGCGGCGAGTCGGGGGTTCGGCGTTTCCCCGTGTCCGCCCTGCCCGACGGCCGGATCGTCCACGTCGGCGGGAGCGACTACGCGCTCTTGGGGGACGCGACGAACCGGTACGGCCACGGAGCCCTCGGGAACCAGGAAGAGGGAGGCAGTATCGTCTTCTTCGACGCCTCGGTCCCCGACGTGACCGCCCGAACGCGTGTGGGGCCGCCGGAGGTGATCGAGGGACTCGCACCGATGGTGGCCGATCTCGACGGCGACGGAGAGCCCGAGGTGATCGTGACTGTCGCCGACAGCGAGAACGGTGCACGGATCGCGGTCTACGATCGGGACGGCCGACGACGGGCCAGGGGACCGATATACGGTCCGGGGTGGCGACACCAGCTCGCGGTCGCACCTTTTGCCGGTCAGGGACCGGAACTCGCGGTGACGCAGAAACCACACGTCGACCACGTCGTCGAATTCTACCGACTCGACGACAGTCAGTTGTCGATCGTCGCGGAATACCCCAACGTCGAGAGCCACACGTACGGTTCGTACAACACGGACCAGGCGCTCGCCGGCGACTTCGACGGCGACGGAACCGTGGAGCTGCTCGTCCCCGCCGTGGGCCGGGACACTCTGTTCGTCGTCGAGCGGACGGCCGAGGGGGCGAGGACCGACTGGCAGTTCGCCCTCGACGCACCGCTCACTTCGAACCTCGCCGGCGTCACGCTCCCGGACGGACGCCTCGCGGTCGGCGCTGGCACGGACCGCGGACTCCGGGTTTGGCAGGGCTGAACCAGGGGCGCGCGCAATGGTGGCAGATCGCCGACAGCTTTTCACCCACACCTGGTGTTGGGAGTCGTATGATCGACGTCGCAGGCGTGCTGGGGTGGGCCGTTCTCCAGTTCGGAGCGGTTGGCGGTGGACCGGGCAATCCGGGCCTGAACGTGAACGTCGACCCGGCGGCCGGAGTGGCCTCCAGTGCGGGAGGCGCGTTCGTGCTCACGCTCGTCGTCGGCGCGATCATGGTCGCGATCGCGCCGGAGTACACGGAGTCGAAGATGGGTACCCTCCGGGACGAACCAGTCGGTTCGGTCGTCTACGGGGTGCTCTCCCTCGTGCTGGCAGTGATCCTCTTCGTCGCCCTGCTGTTCTCGCTGATCGGGATTCCCGTCGCCATCGTGCTGTTTCTCGCCCTGCTGCTGGTGTGGGGCGTGGGCTCGGCCATCGCCTTCCTCACTATCGCGACGCGGCTGATCGACGCCGACGACGGGTGGCTGAAGCCGCTGCTGGTCGCGGGCGCGCTGAACGGCGGGTTGACCCTGACGGGCATCGGCGGGGTGGTGGCGTTCCGTATCGGCGCGGCGGGTTTCGGCGCAATCCTCAGGGACTACCTCTGAAACCACCCCGAGAGTTATGTCGGTCCCGCCCGGCCGGGTGGTATGGCCGCGATCCAGCTTCTGCGACACGCCACACTCCTGCTCGACCTCGACGACACCACGTTTCTCGTGGACCCGATGCTGAGCGAACCGGGCGAGATTCCACCGATCCCGAACTCGCCGAACGACCGCGAGAACCCGCTCGTGGACCTCCCGGACGTCGAATTGAGCTACGACGCCGTCCTCGTCACCCACCGCCACCGGGATCACTTCGACGACGCGGCGGCCGACCAGCTCCCCTCGGACGTCCCTATCCTCTGCCAGCCCGAGGAAGTCGATGACTTCCGAGAGGACGGGTTCACCGACGTCCGACCGGTCGAGGGCACCGTATCCTTCGAAGGCATCGAGGTGACACGGACACCAGCCCGCCACGGACACGGCGACCTCGCCGAACAGATGGGGCCGTCGTCGGGCTACGTCCTCGACGGCGCTCGAACGATCTATCTCGCGGGCGACACGGTGTGGTACGACGCGGTGCCCGAGACCATCGACGCCCACGCCCCGGACGCGGTGGTCGTCAACGCCGGCGCGGCCCAGTTCGTCGAGGGCGAGCCGATCACGATGACGCCCGAGGATGTCGGCGAGGTTCGGGGCGCAGTCGCCGACGACGTGCCGGTGATCGCAGACCACATGGAGGCGATCAACCACTGTCTCGCGACCCGGGAGGATCTGGCAGCGGCGGTGGACGGAGTGGCAATTCCAGAGGACGGCGAGCGAATCGAGCTGTGAGCGGGGACGGAACGGCGGAGTTTTGAGGGGGCGCGCCGGAGTCTCCACAAAATGGACGACGAGGTACGCGAGCGAGTCAAAGAGGAGGCAGAGAAAAACGCCCTCTTCAACGCCCTGAAACACGACAGCGACCCACAGGTCGGCGCGATCATGGGGCCGCTGATGGGCGAGAACCCCGAGTTCCGCGAACACGGCGACGAGATTCCCGAGGTGATCGGCCCCGTGGTCGGCAAGATCGGGGGGATGTCGACCGCGGAGCGCCGCGACCGCCTCGAAGAACTCGATCCCGACCTCGTGGCCGAACTCGACGCCGAGGACGAGGAAGACGAGCACGACCTCCCGGACCTCCCGAACGCCGACGACTACGACGAGATCCGACTCCGGGCCGCCCCGAACCCGAACGGCCCGTGGCACCTGGGCCACGCCCGGATGCCCGCCGTCATCGGCACGTACAAGGCGCGCTACGACGGGAGCTTCGTCGTCCGCTTCGACGACACCGATCCCGAGACCAAACGGCCCGACCTGGACGCCTACGACGAGATCCTCGACGCCATCGAATATCTGGGCTTCGAGCCCGACGAGGTGATCCGGGCCAGCGACCGTCTGGAGACCTACTACGACCACGCCCGCGAGTTGATCGACCTCGGCGGCGCGTACACCTGCTCCTGCCCGCAGGGCGAGTTTTCCGACATGAAAAACTCGGGAGAGGCCTGCCCGCACCGAGACAGAGACCCCCAGACGACCCGCGAGGAGTTCGAGGCCATGATCGACGGCGAGTACTCGGCGGGCGAGAAGGTCCTACGCGTGAAAACCGACATCGAACACAAGAACCCCGCCCTCCGGGACTGGGTGGCCTTCCGGATGATCGACACGCCCCATCCGCGCGAGGAAGCCAGCGAGTACCGGTGCTGGCCGATGCTGGACTTCCAGAGCGGGATCGACGACCACCTCACCGGCATCTCACACATCATCCGCGGGATCGACCTGCAGGATTCGGCCAAGCGCCAGCGCTTCGTCTACAACTACTTCGACTGGGACTACCCCGAAGTGATCCACTGGGGCCACGTGCAGGTCGACGCCTACGACGTGTCGATGAGTACGTCGACGATCAAGGAGAAGGTCGACGCCGGCGACTTGGACGGCTGGGACGACCCGCGCGCGCCGACGCTCGCCAGTCTCCGGCGGCGCGGAATCCGCGGCCATGCAATCGTCGACGCGATGGTCGAACTCGGGACCTCGACCTCGAACGTCGACCTGGCGATGTCGTCGATCTACGCCAACAATCGGGAACTGATCGACGACGAGACCGACCGGACCTTCTTCGTCCGGGACGGGCAGGCGTTCGCCGTGGAGGGGGGCCCGGACGCCGGGCAGCCGCCGGTTCACCCGGACCACGAGGACCGCGGCGAGCGGTCGATCCCCGTGGACGAGGCCGTCCTGCTGGAACCCGACGACGCCCCGGCCGATGGCGAACGCGTCTGGTTGAAGGGCTTCGGACCGGTCCGCCGCGAGGCCGACACCCTCGAATTCACCGACGACGACATCGACGTGGTGCGTGACGGCGACGTGGACGTGATCCACTGGGTGCCCGCAACGGAGAGCCAGCCCCTCCGGCTCCGGACGATGGACGGGGACGTGTCGGGACACGCGGAACCCGGCATCACCGACTACGACCCCGACGCGATGGTCCAGTTCGAGCGGATCGGCTTCGCGCGAGTGGATCGTCACGACGGCGACGAGACGGTGGCGTACTACGCCCATCCCTGACCGGGTGTTCGGTCCAACTTTTAAGTAGTTCCCCGGCGCAGGTGGGCATAGGTACCAATGGCCATAGATCCCGAGTTCGAGCAGAACCGCGAGAAAGTGGAGGACCACGACGGCCACGCCGTGTGGGGGCCAGTCGACGAACCCGAAGAGCTGGGAATCCACGGGACACACGTCGCTGTCGACTTCGATATCTGTCTCGCGGACGGTGCGTGTCTCGAAGACTGCCCGGTCGACGTGTTCGAGTGGGTCGACACACCCGACCATCCCGAGAGCGAGATCAAGGCCGACCCGGCCAAAGAGGAGCAGTGTATCGACTGCATGCTCTGTGTCGACGTCTGCCCGGTCGACGCTATCGACGTGGACCCCGGGCGCGCGGGCCGTATCTGACCGCCCACCGCCTGCCGACTGCCCGCCGGCGCCGCGATTTTCCGCCTCTGGATAGTGGCCATTTGCCCTCCAGATACCTGTAAAATCTTAGAAAAAGCACAATAGCAAAATACCAGGACGACAGTGGTAGTGATGTTCACCCAAATAGTGTGATACCTATGCACACACTGGTACTTACGAAAGGCGTTCCGGACTTCAGGGAGGGACAGGTGTCGTTCGACGAGGACGGGCACCTCGAGCGCGGGAAGACACCGACCGTGATGAACCCGAACGACAAGCACGCGCTGGAGGCGGCACTCCAGACGAAGGTTCGTCACGGCGGCACCGTATCGCTGATGAGTATGGGCCCGCCGGGGTACAAGGAGGTCCTGCAGGAGGGGATGGCCGATGTGTACGCCGACGACCTCTATCTCTGCTCGGACCGGGAGATGGGTGCGGCCGACACCTGGGCCACGTCGATCACGCTCTCGACGGGCATCGATCACCTCGACGAGGAACCCGACGTCGTGTTCGCAGGCTTCAAGACTGCCGACGGGGAGACGGGCCACACCGGCCCTCAGACCTGCTGGTGCCAGGACTGGCCCATCGTCACCCACGTCGTCGCGCTGGACATCGACGAGGAGGAGCGGACCCTACGGGCCAAGCGCCTCGTCGAGGGTGACGTGGAGGAGATCGAGACCGTCGAAGCGCCGCTGCCGTGTTTCGTCGTCGCGGACCCGGAGTTCGAGCCCACGTATCGAAAGGCCGAGCACCGGCTCCGGCACAAGGACCTCCGGGCCGAGACCCAGAAGCGAGCCGAGAACTTCGAGGACCACCTGGAGGTGTACGACCAGGAAGAACTGAACCTCGATCCGGACTTCATCGGACTGGACGGGTCGCCGACCATCGTGGCCGGCGTCGACCCGATCCCGAAGGCCCCCCCCGAACGGGAGGCGACGATGGTCGACCCGAGCGACGAGGGGGCGATGGCGGACGTATTCGAGGAACTCGAACCGTACGCGGGGGCTGACTGACAATGGAGATCGATCCCACCGACCACGAGATCGCGGACCTCGGACCGAAGATCAAAGACGTCGACGACGCCGACGAACTGCGCGAGATGCTGGCGGCCGAGGAAGACGGCGAGGACCGCGCGCCAGTGAAGACGCTCATCGAGGACCGCCTAGAAAAGGTCGCGGGCGAGGACGAGGACGTCGATCCGAGCGACGCCGACCTGGACGACATGACCGTCGCCGACGTGGCGAACATGGTCCGGGACATCGAGGATATCGACGTCCTCGAAGACCTCCTCGAGCGCGAGAGAGACGGCCAGGACCGCAAGACCGCCAAGAGTCAGATCGAGGGTCGGCTCGACACCCTGCAGGACAGCGACCACGAGAGCGAGGACGAGGACGTGGTCGTCGAGGACCCCGAGGAGAAGTATCCCGACCTCGATCACCCGACGGCGGACAAAAAGCACGTTCGCGCGCTCGAAGACGGCGACTACCGGGACATGTGGGTCTACTGTGAGACCCAGCAGGGCCAGTTGATCGACGTGTCCAAGGAGATGCTCGGGAAGGCCCGCGGGCTGATGGACGAGTACAACGACGAATACGGGGAGAGCGAGTCGGTCGTCGCCGTGCTGATCGGCGACGGCGTGGGCGAGCTGGCCGAGGAGTGCGTCGCCTACGGGGCCGACCGCGTGATCTACCTCGAAGACGAGCGCCTCGGCCGGTTCCGACACACGCCGTACACCCGGATCTTCTGTGACATGGCGCGCAACGGCGGCCACCCGTACGGGCGCGATGACCGCCAGGAGGACGACTGGCGCGACTACGACGAACCCCGGTACACCGTGTTCCCGGCGACGAACAACGGGCGGGACCTCTCGGCGCTGGCCCAGGCGGAATTCGACTCCGGGCTGGCCTCGGACTGTTCGGACCTGTTCATCGAGGCCGCGGACATCTCCAATCCGGCGAAGACGGGCAAGCCCGGCGAGACCGTCGAGTTCCAGCGCGTCCTTCACATGAAGCGCCCGGACTTCTCCGGGTTCGAGTACTCGACGATCCTCTGTCTGGACAAGCCCGGCCGGGAGTTCCACCCGCAGGGCGCCTCGGTGATCCCGGGGAGTTTCGACGTGCCCGGGCCCGACCCCGAGCGCGAGGGCGAGGTGATCGAACACGAGATGCCCCTCGAAGACGACTGGTTCAAGGTCGAAGTCACCGACTACGACCAGCTCGAGGGCGGCGTCGACCTGACGGGCAACGAGGTCGTCGTCGCACTGGGGCGAGGGATCGGGGAGGACCCGACCGAGGGGATCGAACTCGGACTCGACCTGGTCGACCAGTTCGAGGCGGCTGATCTGGGTCTCTCGCGGGGGGTCATCACGGCCTCCTACCAGTTCGCGGGTCACGTCGAGCAGTACGTGACCGAGGAGCGACAGATCGGGGAGTCCGGACAAGTCGTCGAACCCGACGTGTACATCGCGGCGGGGATCTCCGGGGCCGTCCAGCACAAGGTCGGCATGGACGAGTCGGACACGATCATCGCGATCAACACGGACGCCGACGCCGACATCGTCGAGTTCTCCGATTATTACGTTCAGGGAGATCTGTTCGAGATCCTGCCGGAGCTGATCGACTCCCTGGAGAAAGGCGAACTTGACATCCAAGCGCTGGCAGGGGGTGCATCCGATGACTGACGACTACGAACACTACGAAGCCGTCGTCGTGGGAGCCGGTCCCGGCGGCGCGGCCGCGGCGGCGACACTCGCACAGAACGGCGTGGAGACCCTCGTGTTGGAGCGAGGGGTCGAATCCGGCTCGAAGAACGTCTCGGGCGGGCTCATCTACGCCGAGGAGTCCGCACCGTACACCATCGACGGCCTGTTCCCCGAGTTCCGGTCGGAGGCCAGCGAGCGACCCGTCACGGAGTACTACCTCCACAACGTGGCCGGACGGAATGTCAAGACCATCGACCTGACCGATCTCCACGAACACGACACGACGTGGTCCGACGCCGTCCTCCGGCGACACATGGACTCCTGGCTGGAGGGTCGGGTCCACGAGATGACCCGCGAGACGGGCGGCGGCTTGCTGACGGGCGTCCGGGTCGACGGCCTGCTCCGGGAGGCCGGCGAGATCGTCGGCGTGACCTGCGAGGAACTGGACCCGATCAAAGCCGACGCGATCATCGCTGCCGACGGCGTCAACTCCGAGTTGGCCCGGGACGCCGGCCTGATGGACTGGGAGGATCCCGAGGAGTGGTTCCAGGGCGTCAAGGCCATCGTGGACATGCCGGCGAGTGCCATCGCCGAGCGGTTCGGCGTGGACGAGGACGAGGGCGTGGCCCACCTGTTCTCGGGCGACCTGTTCGAGGGTGTCCGTGGCGGCGGGTTCCTCTACACCAACGACGACTCGCTGTCCATCGGGACCGTCTTCCATCTGGACTCGCTGGTGGCGGAGGCGGCCGAACCCCACGAACTCCTGGATGCCCTGCTGACCCACCCACTGCTGGACCAGTGGCTCCAGGGCGAGTACGAGGAACTGGAGTACGGGGCGAAACTCGTCCCGGACTCGAAGAAGGCGGCCAATCCATCGCCACACCAGGGCCGGCTCATGCTCGTCGGCGACGCCGCCGGGCAGATGCAGGCGCAGGGGCCGATCATCAAGGGGATGAACCACGCGGTGTCGGCAGGTGCGCTGGCCGCCGAGGCCTTCAGCGAGGCCCAGACCCGCGGTCGGCCCGGGGAGGCGGGCCAGCGTTACGAGACGAAACTCCGCGACGAGGGCGTGATGGCGAAGCTCCGGCCGACCCGGTACACGGTGGCGAGTGCCGTCGGTGAGAACGGTGCGGTGGCGTCGGTGACCGACTCGCTCGTCGACTCGCCGCTCGGGCGACTGGGCATCGAGGCGGCCGACCGGCTGGGCCTGCTCAGGCGGGCGTTCAACTCACCGTTCGTGATGTCGGTCATGCCCGACACGCGGACGCCGTACGTGACCGCGCCGACGGCCATCGCGGAGGCCCTCGGGACGCCGGTCCGGGAGGAAAACGACGTGGAACCGCCGGACCTGGCCGACCGCATCGGCGACCTGACCTACGACGTAGGCGACCCGCACATCGAGTTGCGGGACAACTCATTCGCGGCCAGCGGGGCCGCAGTGTCGGCCTGTCCGGTCAGCGCGAAGGACTTCGGCGGGGGCTGTTACCGCGACGAGAAAGTCAAGACCAACGGCCACGAGGAACACCTCGTGAGCCTGGACACACAGCCCTGCGTCGAGTGTGGGACCTGCGCCATCGTCGCCGATACGGAGTGGGAACACCCCGCCGGCGGCAAGGGCGTGGAGTTCGAACAGGGCTGAGCTCCCCGTTCGCGATGACTGAAACCGATTCGTACCACGCCCGGATCGAGTCCATCGTCGAGCAGTACCGGACGGACCGCGACGAGTTCGACCCGCCCGCCGATCCGCCGGCACCGGAGCGGGCGATGGACTACTGCCGGGAGGGACTGGGGCCGGCGGTGATGATCTACGTCGACGCCCGGGCCAGCGACTGGGGCGTGCGCTTCTCCGAGCGGGAGTTCGACCTGTTGCACGAGGCGATGAACGGCTACCTCTCGCTGTACACGGCCTGTTACGGCGTCGAGACCGACCTCGACGCGACGGTCCGGGCGGCCGCCGAACTCCTGCTCGACACCCACAACGTCGAAGACGTCGCGGCGATGCTGACGGGTGTCCCGGAGCGCGGGGCGACGGTCGACGGCTGACGGGCCGCTCGGTCGTGTCCGGACGTGCTGGGGCCCCCTTCGCGGCGATGCGAAGGATCAAAGCCCGAACAGATACGAGCGAGCATATGTCCACGCAGAATTACGAGTTGTCGCGGGTGAAGACGTCGCTCGTCTACGTGATGGGAGCGATCTACGTCGTGGCCGGCGTGCTTCACTTCGTCGTGCCGGACCTGTTCGCCCAGATCGTCCCGCCACAGCTACCGGCAGCCACGGCGCTGGTCTACCTCTCCGGGGTTGCGGAGATCGGCCTCGGGATCGGCGTGATCTTCCCACGGACTCGCCGGGTCGCGGCCTGGGGACTGGTCGCTCTGTTGCTGGCGGTCTTTCCTGCGAACGTCTACATGGCGACCTCCGGCGTGGTGATCCAGGGTGCGCCGGCGGCCATCGCGGAACCGGGACTAGGCCGCTGGGTTCGCCTCCCCTTCCAGGGCGTGCTGATCGCCTGGGCGCTGTGGTACACCTACGAGTGACGCCACCGGGGCCGCCGTCCGACGGCGACCCACTCAGACGGTCTCGACGCCGTCGAAGACGAAGCGGGCACCCCCACCGGACGACGGCTGCTCGTCGTCAGTCTCCGGAATCGTGTCACTCTCGGTCACCGTGACGGACCAGCCGTGGGCCTGCGCGATGTCGTCGACGATAGTGAGTCCCAGTCCCGGGCTGTCCTCGGTCGTGGAGTACCCCATCTCGAAGACACGGTCGCGCTGTTCGGGCGGGATGCCGGGGCCATCGTCCTCGACGACGAACCCGAAGTCCGAATCGGACGCCGGCCCGCCATCCTCGGTACCGTGCCCGGGAGCGACCGACGCGAGTCGGACCGTCACGGCTCCGTCGGCGGGTTCGGTGGCGTCGTCGGACTCTGTCCGGTGGCCAGCACCATGCTCGACAGCGTTTCTGAAGAGGTTCTCCAGCAACTGTTCGAGTCGTCCCACGTCGGCGAGAACGTGCGCGTCGGTGTCGACCACGAGGGTCGCATCGTCGGTCGGGATCGACGCCCAGCGGTCGCGGGCGACGCTGGCGAGCGACACCGGCGACGGGTCGTCGATAGTTCTGCCCTCGCGTGCCAGCGTCAGCACCTCGTCGATCAGTCGTTCCATGCGGTCGACGGCGCGGTGGCTCCGGTCGAGGTGGTCGCTCTCGACGCTGTCGTCGAGCAGGTCGAGCGAGGTCGAGACGGTCTCCAGCGGGTTGCGGAGGTCGTGGCTGATGACAGAGGCGAACGTCTCCAGGCGTTCGTTTTTGCGTTCCAGATCGAGTTCGTTGCGCTTCCGTTCGGTGATGTCACGGGTCGTCGCGAGGATGAACTCGGTGTCGTCGTCGTCGTCGTCGTCGGTCTCCAGCGGCCGGATCCGCAGGTCCAGGAACTCCGTCGACGGGGGGACGGTGGGTTCGAGAACCAGTCTGACCTCGTCGCGCTCGCCGGCGGCGATGTCGTCGACAGCGGCCTGGACGTCGGCGACGGCCGAATCGGGGAAGATGCCGACCTCGTCGAGGTAGGAGACGTGTTCGCCGATCCAGGCCTGTGCCGAGAGGTCGACGGTGTGTGCGGCGCGGAAGTTTATGAACCGGAACCGGTAGTCCCGGTCGAGGACGTAGACGCCCTCGTCCATGCTCCGGATGACCGACCGGTGCCAGTCGAGTTCCGCCTCACTCTCCTTCCGGGCGGTCACGTCGCGGACGTTGCCGACGATGCCCTCGATGCAGGGATCGTCGAGCAGGTTCCGTGCCCGGATCTCGACCCAGCGCCATGAGCCGTCACGGTGTTTCGTCCGGAGTTCGACCGTCTTCTCCGTGTCCGGGGACTCCAGAACGTCGACCAGTTCGGCCCGAATCCGCTCCACGTCGTCGGGGTGAAGGAAGTCGAAGGCGTTCTCGCCCGTTATCTCCGCCGGGTCGTACCCGAGGGTCCGCTCGACCGACGGCGTGACGTAGGTCAGGGTCCCCTCGACGTCGATGATGAAGATGTAGTCGGCGGAGTGTTCGAGCAGTTTCGAGAACCGCGTCCGCGTCTCGTCGATCTCGCGTTCCGCGACGTGGTGTTCGACCGAGTTGGCGATCCGGTTCGCCAGGAGCGCGTACTGATCTTCCCGTGGTCCCTTCTGGAGGTAGTCGGTCACGCCCGCGGAGATGGCCTCGCTGGCGATCTCCTCGCTCCCCTTGCCGGTGAAGAGGACGAACGGGAGTTGTGGATGCTCCTCGCGGACACGTCGGAGAAACTCCAGGCCGTCCATCTGGGGCATATCGTAGTCGCTGACGACACAGTCGAACGGCGACGCGTCGAGTCGGTCCAGCGCGGCCCGCGGATCGGTCTCGGTCGTCACGTCGATCGGTTCGTCCGTCCGGTCCAGCATCTCACCGGCCAGGTCCAGAAACGCCGGGTCGTCGTCGACGTGCAAGACCCGGATCGGGCGGGCAGACAGGTCGGTCCCAGAGCGGTGTCGTTCGTCCATCACGATTTCACACGGCCGATGTCTACGGCAAATCGTGTGGCATCACGAACCTGTCCGTATTAAATCCAACCCCTGTATCGGATCGATTAATCGCGGGCGACAGCGGCGGCCACAGCCTCCCAGTTGACGAACAGTTAAGTAGCGTGGCGTGGTAACGCACCTCATGGAACTCACAGAACAGTTAGAGTTCGGTCACCGCGGGCGCAGAGACGTCTACGAGTACATCGAGAGTCACGGGGACGTTTCGCAGGCGCAGGCGCGTGACGCCCTGAACATGGAGGCACGGGAGTTCGGGCACCACGTAGCGATCCTGAAACGCGACGGGATACTCGCCGAAACCGACGCGGGACACCTCCAGATCGCCTACGACGAGGCTGCCGAGGAGGAGTACGAAGAAGACGCGATCGAGTACACCATCCGGCAGGCTCGACAGGCGGACATGACCGGGATCGTCGGTGTGATGCGGTCGGCCATCGACGCGGGGACATACGTGGTCGCCGAGAGCGTCGCAGACATGATCGACCACGAGGAGGTTCTCCTCCGGCACAACGAACTGGAGTCACGGATGTTCTTCGTCGCCTGCGTCGAGAACGACGTTGTCGGCTGGGTCCACCTCGAACACCCGGAGATGGAGAAGCTGTCCCACACGGCGGAACTCACCGTCGGCGTCCTCGACGAGTACCGGGAACACGGTATCGGGAGCCACCTCCTCCAGCGCGGGCTCGAATGGGCCGCACAGCAGGGTTACGAGCGCATCTACAACAGCGTGCCCTCGACCAACGAGGCCGCGATCGAGTTCCTGAAAGCGCACGGCTGGGAGGAGGAGGCCCGCCGCCACGACCACTACAGGCTGGACGGCGACTACATCGACGAAGTGATGATGGAGATCGACCTCTAGAGGTCGGCATCGTCGAGCGGATCGGCGACTACACCGTCTTTCTGCGCCCAGACCCGTGCGTGGCCGGCACACACCAGCCGGTTCTCGTCCCAGGGGATGTGGAGTTCCACGGCGGCCGACGCCTCGCAGTCGGCCGCCGAACAGGTAGGCATACTCGACGGTTGATCGGCCACCCTCATCGTTCGTCCGGTAGCGGACGGCATCGCACTTCGAAGCCGGTGTGCGGTCGTTCAGTCGTCGCCGACCACCGGCGTCTGTCGAACGTCCCGTTCGAGTCGGTCCGCCTGTTCGAGCCGGTGCCGTCGTGCCTGTTCCGGCGTGACCGTCCCCTCGCCGTCGATGGCGTGCGTGAGCGGCTCGTAGGACCCGACGTCGAATCCCAGACGTTCCAGGTAGGACCGGACGGCGTCGGAGTCCAGTCCGTCCCGGATGGCCGCGTTGACGTGTTCGATCACCGTCTCGAACGGTGGCAGGACGATCTCCGCGTCGGTCACGCGGCCGGCGTCGTCGCCGATACGGACCGGTGTGTCCGCGGCGTCCGTCGCGACTGTGGCGACCGCGTCGGCGAGGCGGACGACCTGGCTGGGGAGAGCGGTATCCGGCGACCGCCACTCGACAGTCCCGAACCGGTCCCGCAACTGGACGGGTGTCCAGATGGCACTCTCCGGATCGAAGTTCGCCGCGACGGCGTGACGGTCGACGCCCGCGTCGCTGGCCGCCTGCTCGAACTCCTCGTAGCGCCGTTCCAGTCGCCGCGTCCACTGGTCGCGTTCGTCGAGGTAGCGCCACAACCGCCCCTGGTGTGGGAGGTCGTCGTAGGCCAGCCAGCGGTACAGTTTCGACCGAGCGCCGGCGGCCAGGTGTCGGCCACGGAAGTACGGCGAGGAGTTGACCAGCGCCAGCGCGGGGTCGAGCGCTATCAGCGTGTTCAACTGGTCGACCTCGTGGCCGGGCGACTGCTCCACGTGGACGTGCGTGCCCGCGCAGTGGCGAACGTACTCGAAGTCGTCGCCGAGGATGCGATCCTGGATCCTGGTCCGCTCGCTGGGCCGATCACGGATCACCCCCTCGCGGATCGGTGTCGCCAGCGGCACCAGACGCTTCCCCGTCCCCTCTGCCTGCCGGAGGACAGCGCCGATCCGTTCGAACAACTCGCGACGCAACGCCGCGGTCGTCTCACAGGGTGTCGTCTTGATCTCCAGCAGCGGCTCGACGAACTCCCGTTCGACGCCTGGCGACGCGGTCACGAGATCGCCCGGTTCGACCAGCCGCCCGTCCGCGTCCACGACCCAGTACTCGACCTCGATGCTCCGTCGTAACGAGTTCCCTGACATTGTGATCCCGAGGCGAGTGCGACGGCGCCGACTCCCCGACGCCCTCGACCCGTGGTAACTGTTGACATTTCGGAAAACGGTTCGCCCTCACAAATATTTTCCGCCATGTACAAATTTCGTCCGTTGTTCGGTGGCCGAACGACGGGACTACCGACATTCGTCCGACCTATCGTCCAGTGATGTCAACGGTTCGGCCCCGATCGTAAACAACGCGGCTTCAGATCAGAATGGCGAGCAGGAATCCGAGGACGAGCAGTGTCGTCAGCAGGAACTGCGCGACGGTGCTCGCGAGCATCCCGACGGTCGTGTAGACGGCCGTTCGTGCGCTGGCCGGGCCATCGCCGGTCCGACGCAGTTCCACGAGAAAGACGATGCCGGCGACGCCGAGCAAGATTCCCACGGGGCCGGCGACGAAAAACAGCAGGAAGCCGGCGACGCCGGCGAGCACCGTCGTCAGATTCCCTGCACCGCTGACTTTCGCCGAGACCGCGCCGGCGAACCAGTCGACCACGACGATCAACAGCCCCAGCAGGGTCAGCGCCACCAGCACGAGCAGGCCGGGGTCGGTGTACCCCGTCGACCACCAGTAGAGGTAGACACCCCCGAGCGAGAGCAGTGCGCCGGGGACGAGGGGGATCAGCGTCCCCAGGACGCCGACGAGCGCCAGGCCGATCGCGAGCCACACCACCAGGTCCGTGCCGAGAACGGTCGTGAGTCCGGGTCCGGTCATCTGTATCGGTCGGCCTCCGTCAGTGCCGCGTCCGGGCCGAACTCGTCGACGAGCGGTTCCAGTGCGTCACCGAGCGCGCGCATCGCCTCCGCCGTCGAGTGGTAGTCGAGCGTCGCCGCAACGGCGTCCCAGGGCCGGCCTTGGAGGGGCTTCAGGACGAGCAGTCGCTCCTGACGGGGTGTAAGGGTGAGATCCACGTCGGCGGTGAAGTACGTGACGGCCAGGCGGCGGTAGAGGCCGGGTGCCATGTCGAACAGGCCCGGACCGAAGGCCGCGCTCGCGACCTGTCGCCACTCCCAGTCGGCGAGTTCGGGGTCCGCGTCTCTGTGCAGTGCCGAGAGGGTCGCCCGCGCCACGTCCGGGTCGAGATCGGTGAGCGGGTCGGCCAGCACGTCACCGACGCGTGCGACGAACTGGTCTGCGTGGCGCGCGAACAGATCGGCCCCCGCGTCGCTCGTGGGGTCGAGCATCAGCGCGGAGTACTCACCGCTCTCGTCGTTACGCGTCGTCGAGAGGTGCACGGGAGCGTAGCCGTTCGCGGCCCAGAAGGCCAGCAGTTCGGGGGTCGCGCCGTAGCCGACGCCCAGCCAGTCCACGTCGGTCGCGAACTCCGCCCGGACCTCCGTGAGCAGGCGCGACCCCAGCCCGCGCGACCGGGCCGTGTGGTGGGTGGCGATCCGGAGGACGCGGTAGCCCACCGGGACGCCGGCCGACTCGTCCCGGAGCTGTGTCGTCAGCACGTCCGGGAGCATGTTCCCCCGGATACGAGCCCCGTCGTACATGTTCGCACGCGTCTCGTCGTCGAGGCCGCCCTCGCGGGCCAGCAACGCCACGGAGACGACGTGGCCGTCGTGCAACAACGCGCGGACGGCGACGTTCGGCGCGTCCAGCAGTCGGGCCAGGTCGTCGGGTTCGGTCCGGTAGTGCGCCAGCACGAGCAGGCCGAACGCCTCCCGGAGCAGGGTCTCGTCGGCCACGAGGTCCGCGGCGTCGAGCGTGACGTACTCCACGGTCTCGGTCTGGGCATCCGCGACGAGTGGCTCGACCGGCGGACTGGCGTCGAGCAAGAGGGCGCGGAAGGCCCACACTTCGACGGGGTCGCCGGCCGCGTACCGGATCGGCTCGGTCATCCGGATCTCGCCGACGTCGTGATCGGTCTGGTCGAGGTGGTCGCGAAAGCGCACGGAGAAGCCCCGACCCGCGCCCTCGTAGCCGTGGACGGTCGTCGCGAACGCCACCGCCGGCGCGTCGAGGAACGAGTCGAGGACGTGGACCGGGAGCGCGGCCGCCTCGTCGACGATCACGGCGTCGGGATCGCCGGGGAGGCCGGGCCCGTCGGCCGCGTCGGCCGCCCGCCGGAAACGGACCGACCCGTCCGGGGCAGTCAGTTCGTGTGGCGTGTCGGGGTCGTCGACGGAGGCGAGGGCGTCCGCGGCGGTGAGGCGCTCGCGGGCACGTTCGAGGACTTCGGCGGCGTTACGGTACGCGGGTGCCGCCACCAGCACGTCCTCGCCCGCGAGTGCGAGCGCGCCGGCGGACAGACCCGCGGCGCTCGACTTCCCGCGTCCGCGGTCGGCCTCGATCACGACCGCCTGCCCGGCCTCGCGCAGGCGTTCGAGTTCCAGCACTGCGTCGGCCTGATCGTCGGTCAAGCAGGCCTCGTAGACGGCATCGGGGAAGGTCCGGGCGTCGGGGAGCGAGACGCCACCGCCGGCCACCACCGGCGGTGGATCCGTCAGGCCGTCGCGTTCGACCCGGTGGGCGTCCGCGTCGACGACGGCGATCCCGGGGTGTGTCCGGAGCGTCTCCACCAGACGCCGGCGGAAGCGGCCGGTGACGGCCGACAGGTCCGCGGGTGGGACGGCCAGTCCCTCGTCGAACCCGTCGCGGCGGTCGGGCCAGGTGTCCAGTGACGGCGTCAACAGGACGAGGAGGCCGCCGCCGTCCACGACGCCGACGGCCCGGCCGATGGTGTTGGGCCGGCAGGCCGCGTGCATGTCGAGGACGACGGCCTCGCGGGTGGTGCCGAGCAAGTCCGCGGAGCGTTCGGGCGGAAGGTGTTCGCAGTCGAGCGCGGGTTCGGGGCCGACCAGCGTCGCGTCGGACCGGTCGATGGCGGCGGCGTCGAGGGCGTCGCCGGCCGCCCGGCGTGTCCGGTCCGGGTCGCCCGCGAGAACCAGCAGGCGGCGCTCGTCGGTCTCGCGGGCCTCGTCACGGAGGGGACCGACGACGCCGTCGAGCATACGCCTCATCGACGGGCAGCCGGCTTGTGTCTGACGGTCGCGTGGCTCCGATCGCCCGAACACTCAACTGTTCGGCCTCGGAAGGACGGCCATGTCGACGGTACGAACGCCGCTCTGTGATCGGCTCGACATCGAGGTCCCGGTCGTCCAGGCCCCAATCGGCAGTGTCTCCTGTCCCGATCTCGCGGCCGCCGTCTCGGCGGCTGGCGGGCTCGGGACGCTGGCGGTCAGCTGGCTCGGCCTCGATGCCACGGAGTCGGTGATCGCGGCGACCCGCGAGCGCACGGATCGCCCGTTCGGCGTGAACCTCGTCCTCGATCCGGACACGACGATCCACGCGACAGAGGACCACCTGACGACCTGCCTCGACGCGGGCGCGGAGGTCGTCTCCTCCTCCTTCGGCGACGCCGCGCCCTACGTCGAACAGGTTCACGACGCCGGGGGGACAGTGTTACAGACCGTCGGGAGCGCCGAGGCGGCGCGCGAGGCCGTCGCGGCCGGCGTGGACGTGCTGGTCAGCCAGGGTTGGGAGGCCGGCGGCCACGTCCAGAGCGACGTGGCGACGATGCCGCTGGTGCCGGCGGTCGCCGACGTGGCGGGCGAGGAGGTACCGGTGGTCGCGGCCGGTGGTATCGCGGACGGGCGCGGACTGGCCGCGGCGCTGGCGCTGGGCGCGGACGGCGCGTGGCTCGGGACGCGGTTCGTCGCGGCCACCGAGTCCCAGGCACACCGGGCGTACCAGCAGGCGGTGACGGATGCCGGCGCGCGTGAAGCCGTCCGGTCGGAGCTGTACGACGGTGGCTGGCCCGGACAGCCCCACCGGACGCTCGAAAACGACACGTACGCCGACTGGACCGAGGCGGGTGAACCGCCGGTCGGCGAGCGCCCGGGCGAAGGCGAGACTGTCGCCCGGTACGGGAACGGGCACCCGGTCGAGCGGTACGACGACGATCCGCCGATCGCGGACGTGGAGGGTGCCGTCGATAAGATGGCCATGTACGCCGGTCAGAGCGTCGACCTGACCGACGAGGTCCGGCCGGCCGCCGAGATCGTCGGGGAACTGGTGGCGGGGGCCTGCGAGCGTATCGACGTGTTGTCAGAATTCGCGGCCGCTGGCTGATTCGACGGCAACTGGCTCGGATCCGATATGCGGACGCCTGACACGGTTGTGGCGGCATCGAAAGCGCTTTTAGCAGGGGATAGCCAATGAAGGGATACAGCCTGCGCGGGGTTGATGATGCTCCTAGCCTCTCAGGACTTTGCCGTCCGCCGGCACGGACGTTCGGTGGACTCTCAGGCGGGGGAGCGCGAGCCCACGCGCGGGAGGTGAATACCAATGTCAGTATACGTCGATTTCGACGTCCCAGCCGACCTCGCCGAGGACGCCCTCGAGGCTCTGGAGGTCGCACGGGACACAGGAGTTGTAAAGAAAGGGACAAACGAGACGACCAAGGCCGTCGAGCGAGGGAACGCAGACCTCGTCTTCGTCGCCGAGGACGTCCAGCCCGAGGAGATCGTCATGCATCTGCCGGAGCTGGCCGCCGAGAAGGACGTGCCCTATCTGTTCGTCGAGTCCCAGTCCGACGTGGGTCACGCGGCCGGGCTGGAGGTCGGCAGTGCCGCGGCGGCCATCGTCACGGCCGGCGAGGCCAGCGGCGACGTCGACGACATCGCCCAGAAGCTCGAGGACCTCCAGTAGGTGACTCGATATGAGCGCAGAAGAAACTGAAGGCGACGGCGGCTCGACGCCCGCGGAGGTCATCGAGGTCGTCGGCCGAACCGGGATGCACGGGGAGGCCATGCAGGTCAAGTGTCGCATCCGCGAGGGCGAGAATCAGGGCCGCATCATCACCCGGAACGTCCTCGGCCCGGTCCGCGAGGGCGACGTGCTCCAGCTCCGGGAGACGGCCCGCGAGGCCGACCAGATCGGAGGACAATAATGCCACGAACCCGCGAATGTGACTTCTGTGGCGACGACATCGAACCCGGCACGGGCACCATGTTCGTGCAGAACGACGGGACGACCGTCATGTTCTGCTCCTCGAAGTGCGAGAAGAACGCCGACCTCGGCCGCGAAGCCCGCGACATGGGCTGGACCGAGGCCGGCCGCGCCGCCGGCAGCAAGCGCGCCGCCGAGACGGCCGACGAACCCGACGAGCCCGAAACCGAGGAAGAGCCCGAGGACGCGGCGGCAACCGAGGCCGACGTCGTCGAGGACACGGGTGCGGCCCCCGACCTCGAAGACGCCGAGTCCGACGCCGTCCCCGGCCCCGAAGGCGAAGGTGCCGAGGAAGCGGCCGCCGACGCGGACGCCGAGTCCGCCGAGGCCGTCGACGAGGACGCCGACGCTGACGAGGACGAGGCCGAAGACGACGAAGCCGACGAGGACGAGGCCGAAGAGGAGGAGGCCGAGGCATAGATGAGTCACGACGAGCGCACGTTCGTGATGGTCAAGCCCGACGGCGTCCAGCGCGGCCTGATCGGCGAGATCATCGGCCGCCTCGAAGAGCGCGGTCTGAAGCTCGCCGGCGCGAAGTTCATGCAGATCGACGAAGAGCTCGCCCACGAGCACTACGGCGAACACGAGGACAAGCCCTTCTTCGACGGCCTGGTCGAGTTCATCACCGCCGGTCCGGTGATGGCCATGGTCTGGGAGGGCGCCGACGCCACCCGACAGGTCCGACAGATGATGGGGACGACCGACCCCGCCGAGGCACAGCCGGGCACCATCCGCGGTGACCTCGGGCTGGACCTCGGACAGAACGTCATCCACGGCTCCGACCACGAGGATCCCGGCGCGAACGAACGGGAGATCGACCTGTTCTTCGACGAGGACGAACTGGTCGACTGGGAGAAGTCGGACGCCGAGTGGGTGTACGAGGACGTCTAACGGATCGCCACCACCTCTTCACGTATTTACCGGTCGGGAGCGACAGCCCCGCCCGTCGGGCAACTCGCGAACGGGCCAGCGCCGGCAGTAACTATTTCAAGGCCCGCCCGATAGCGGGGGTATGCGCGACCGTCGGCGCGAGCGATTGCTCGACGACGAGCGCGGGACGGCGACGCTGGCGGTCGGCGGCGGCTCGGTGTTCCCGGTGCTGGTGGGACTCGTTCTCGGCGGGCCGATGCTGGCCGCGCTGGTCGGCGCGGCCGTCCGGCGGGAGCGTGCCTTCGACTACGTGGCGACGGCCGGCGCGGCCCTGATCGCCGTGTTCGCGCTGACCGGGACGACTGGTTTCACGACGCACTGGACGGTGATCGGAATCGTGGCGGTGCTGTCGGTCCTGGCGGGTCACTGGCTCAGTTTCCGCGAGGATCGGGCGAGTCTGGTGATCGTCGGGTGTATCTACGCCGCACCGGTGGCGCTTGCGGTGGCACTGCTCCTGACGCTGTGAGGGGTCGGCGGGACGAAAATCACTCGGTGAAGATGTCGATGGACGCCTCGACGAGACAGACGACGGTCGTGACGAACGTCGAGAGGAGACGCTCGACGAGCGAGAGGTAGGCACGGTAGGCATGTGCGACGCGCCGGCCGAGCTGGTAGATCCGCCAGAGTCCGCGCAGCAGGGTGGCCCGCTCCGGATCGTCGATCTGATCGAGCATGCGCGAGACGCGGACCGCGGGCGCGGTAGTCATCGTACTTGCACGTTCCACCAACCGGCGTCTTACACGTTTCGGCTCCCGACAGCATTTCGACGGGCCCGGACCGCTATCCGGCGGCAGTTTAAGGGTCTACGCCGGTCAAGGTCGTGGCATGCCCGGCATCAACTACGAGGACTTCCTCGACCTGGACTACGAGCCCCGCGACTCGGAGCTGGTCTGTACGTTCGCGGTCGACCCGGCCAGCGACATGGACATGACCGACGCCGCCGGCCGCGTCGCCTCCGAGAGTTCGAACGGCACCTGGGCCGAGCTCCAGGCCGAGGGGTCGATCACCGACCTCTCGGCGACGGCCTGCGCGATCGACGACGGCCGGATCACGGTGGCCTATCCCGACGCGCTGTTCGAGGACGGCAACATGGCGCAGGTCCTCTCGTGTATCGCCGGGAACATCATGGGGATGAAAGCCGTCGAGCGCATCCGGTTGCTGGACTGTGACTGGCCCGAGCCGCTCGCAACCACCTTCCCGGGCCCACAGTTCGGGACGAGCGTCCGCGAGGAGATCTTCGACGCCGGCGACCGGCCGATCACCGCGACGGTCCCCAAACCCAAGGTCGGACTCTCGACCGATCAGCACGCACAGATCGGATACGAGGCCTGGACCGGCGGGCTGGACCTCCTGAAAGACGACGAGAACCTGACCGATCAGGATTTCAACCCCTTCGCGGACCGGCTCACGGAGTCGCTGGCCCAGCGCGACCGCGCCGAGGACGAAACCGGCGAGAAGAAGTCGTATCTCGTCAACGTCACCGCCGACACCCGGCGGATGCTCGAACGGGTCGATATGGTTGCCGAACACGGTGGCGAGTACGTCATGGTGGACGTGGTGACCTGTGGCTGGTCGGCGGTCCAGCGCGTCCGTGAGCGCTGCGACGAGCACGGGCTCGCCATTCACGCCCACCGTGCGATGCACGCCGCGTTCGACCGCATCCCCGACCACGGCGTGTCGATGCGCGTGCTCGCACAGGTCAGCCGGCTCTGCGGGGCCGACCAGCTCCACACCGGCACCGCCGACCTGGGCAAACTCGAAAACGAGGACACGGCGGGGATCAACGAGTGGCTCTACACGGATCTGCACGGCCTGAACGACGTGCTTCCGGTCGCGTCGGGCGGCCTCCACCCCGGCCTCGTGCCGGAACTGATCGACCGGGTTGGGACGAACGTCTGCGTCCAGGCCGGTGGGGGCGTCCACGGGCACCCCGACGGCACTCACGCCGGTGCGAAGGCGCTCAGGGCGGCGGTCGACGCGGCCGCTGCGGGCGAGGACATCGAGGCGAAAGCCGACGAGGTACCCGAACTCGCGACGGCCATCGAGAAGTGGGGGACGGAGACGCCGCGGTGAACTAGCCGTCGAGCAGGGCGTCGATCCGGTCCCAGGACAGCGGCGCGGCCGGGCCGCGCTCACCCGCGGCCAGCGCACCACAGGCGTTCGCGACCGCGAGACAGCGGTCGTAGTCCGGGTTCGCGTCGCCGAACCAGACGGTCAGAAAGCCGGCGGCGAAGGCGTCGCCAGCGCCGGTCGTGTCCACGGCCGCCACCGGGAACCCGTCGTGGCTCGCGTAGTGGCCACAGGGTGTCAGGACCTCCGCGCCCGCGGCGCCGTGTTTGAGGACCACCGTTTTGTCGAGACCGTCCGCCGGACCGAAGTGATCCTCGATGGCCGTCGCCGCCTCGCGCTCGTTGACGAACACCAGATCTGCCCGGGCGAGCGGGACGGTGAAATCCCGGGCATCGATGCGACGCCCGGGATCGAAACTCACGCGGAGACCGTGGTCGTGGGCGCGGTCGGCCAGCGTGGCGGCGGTCGCCGGATCCTGGCTCGTCAGGTGGAGGTGGTCGGCGGCCGCGAGCGTGGCCGCTTCGAGGTCCTCGGCATCGAACGCCTCGTTGCCACCCTCGTTGCCCAGCACCGCAACCTCGCCGTCGGGGTCGACGACGAGGTACTTCACCGCGGTCTCGGCGTCGGCGGTCACCAGCGGTGTGCAGTCGACGCCGGCCGCGTCGAGCGCCCGGACCGCGAGGTGGCCGTGTTCGTCCCGGCCGACGCTGCCCAGGATCGCGGCGTCGCTCCCCAATGCGGTCAGGCCGGTGGCGACGTTACAGGCGCTCCCGCCGGGGGACTGGGACTGGTCGGTGATGGTCGCCTCGCCGTCGGCTCCGGGCAGTCGGTCCACGGCGAGCGTCACGTCCCAGTTGACGTGCCCGGCACAGATCACGCGCACCACGGTGTCCTCCTCACACCGGCGCCTCCCACGGTCGTTCGGAGGTCTCGCCGAACAACTCGCGCATCAGCGTGACGATGCTCTCCGGCGGGAACTGGCCGCGCTCGGTGACGATGGCGTCCACGTGTCGGGGCGGCGTCACGTCGAACGCGGGGTTCTCGACGGTGATATCGCCGATCTCGTCGCGATCGCCCGGGTCGACGACCTCGGCCTCGTCGCGCATCTCGATCTCGACGGTGTGACCGGTCATCGTCCCCGGGTGGAGTTTGATAGTCTGGGCCGCAGTCATGATCGGGACGCCCCGCTCGCGGGCCGACACCGCGAGCCCGCTGGTCCCGATCTTGTTGATGACGGAGCCGTCGGCGGCGATGGAGTCGGCCCCCACGAGGACGTGGTCCACGTCGTCGAGGTATCGGCGGGCGGCACTGTCGACGATCAGCGTCACGGGCACGTCCCACTCCCGGAGTTGCTCGGCGGTGATGTGGCCCTGATTTCGTGGCCGGGTCTCCTTGACGACGGCCGAGAGGTCCTTGCCCTGGTCGAGGGCGGCCTCGACGCAGGCCAGCACGTCCGTCGAGTGGCAGTGGGTCATCACGGTGTCGCCGTCGCGGAGTCGGTTGGCGCCGATCTCGCCGAGGTCGTCCTGGGCGCGGTCGAGCTGGGTCTGGAACCGCTCTGCGGCGTCGACGGCGGACTGGCGGAGCCCCTCCACGGTCGTGCCGTCCATGCTCTGGAACACGAACCGGAGGGTGTTGGGGAGCGAGACGGCGGTCGGACGCGTGTCGTAGAGAACACCCGCGGCCGCGTGCATCTCGGTGCGGAAGGCCGCGGCCGTCTCGGCGTCGCTCTCCTTGGCCTGTATGGCGAGGGCCTCGGCCGCGGCGTCGGCGATGGTCGCCGCCCCACGGATATCCATCGCGGCGATCTCGGCGGCGATGTCCGCGACCGCCGGAGCTACCTCCGTGTCCATGCCGGCGAACTACGCGGTCGGTCTTGAAAAGTGACCGGGCGGACGGGGTGCGACCCGGCGGCTGTTCACTCCATGTAGCCCAGTTGCTTCAGCCGCTCCGCGACCTCTTCGTCGTCACGGCTGTCGTCCTCGTCGGCCAGCGTGATCGGTTCGCGCCGATCCCAGTCACGGTCGTCGGCGAAGATGTCGAGGACCTCGCCGGTCATGTCCTCGGGCACGGCACACCCGCTGGCGACCAGCAGAGTCGGCGCGATGTCCAGGATACTGATGTCGTCGAGTTGCCCCGTCTCGGCGAAGTCCGGGCCAGTCGCCAGGAAGATGCCGTTGGGTGTGTTCTCGGCGGCCCAGCGGTCCGGGCCGGTCTGGATCGTCCCGCCGCCGACGCCGTCGTTGACGTGGACGCCCGGTCGCTGATCGACGACGATCCCGGGCGCGTCGTCGACGTACGGGCCCTCGTACACCTCTTCGCCACGGTACACGTCGGTGAAGATCCGGCCGTGCTCGTCCTCGACGGCGGCGAGGTCGGCCATCAACTCCTCGCGGACCGATTCGGTTTCGAAGTCGGGGTTGAGGTAGATCGGCCCCTGGGCGCTGGCGACGGCCTGCGTCCGGTCGAGGTCGATGGCCTCCAGTTTCCGGGAGCGTTTGAGCCCGGCGCTCTGTGGGACCAGTGCCTGGATGCGCTCGGGAATGACGTTCGCGAGGAAGTCGACCGCGCCGGCGCGTTTGGCGACCGAGAGAACGGTCTCGCGGTCGATGCCGACCCGCTTGAGCAGGCCGTCGACGGTCTGGGTGCGGGCCTGGTAGCCGTTCTCGGCGAGCCACTCGTTGACGTAGAACTCCGTCTGGGTCGCCGCCGAGCCGTGATCGGACACGAGGACGAGGTTGGTGTCCTCCAGCTCCTGCAGGCGGCCGACCCACTCGTCGACGAGTTCCCAGGCGCGCTTGCTCGGCTCCTCGTCCCAGAAGAAGTGGTGGATGACGTTCAGGTAGAAGAGGGTGACGTGCATGAAATCGAGGTCCTCCTCCTCGAACAGCGCGACGGCGACCTCGAAGCGCTCGTCGAGCAGGTCGAGGATGGCCTCGACTTCCGCGCCGCGTTCCTCGTTCGAGGAGAGGAGTGGGTCGGGGTGGACGCGGTAGTCGAAGCGGGCTTCGAGGTCGTCGGCCAGCGACTCGGGGGCGGTGTACCCGGAGGTGATCGAGCGGTACTCGCCCTCGACGGCGTCGGGACCGCCGGCGACGACGGGGCCGTCGATTTCGCGGGGCGGGTACATCGTCGGCATGTTGACGACGCCGGCAGTCTGCCCGGCGTCGTTGAGGTAGTCCCACAGTTCGGCGGTGTCGTAGTCGCCGCCGTTGACGACCTCGATGACGCCCTCGTCGAGGTCGATCCGCTCGAACCAGAAGACGCCGAACCCACCGGGGTCCTTGCCCGAGGAGTAGCACTTCCAGTTGGGGAAGGTCACGGGCGGCAGGCAACTCCGGTGCTGTGCCCAGGCCGATGCCTCGCGGAGGGCGGCGAGGTTCGGGAGGTCGCCGGCCTCGATCCAGGGGTCGAGCAACCGCCAGCTCGCCCCGTCGAGGCCCACGACGAACGTCCGTGTCATGCCCGAGTCGACGATACGGACGCAACTATGTCTTTCCGTCCGCATTCGAGGTGAGAACCCCGCCACGGCGCCCGCGAACCCGGGACAACGACAGGTTGAAGTGAGCCGACCCGGGCCACTTCACCAGTGCCCGTCGTCGCCCACGCCTCGCCGCTCGCACCCCTCCAGCCGCCGCCTTCGACCCGTCCGTCTCACCAGCCACGGTCCCGACCACGCGGAGGGAGATCATGAGCCACCGCGCCGTCCTCTCCATCGACGTCGAGTTGTTCTCTCAGACCCCGGCCTACCGGTCGGCCTCGGGGGAGATGGCCGCGACCGGCGTCGGCCTCGCTGGCGGCGAGTTCTTCCGCGAGACCCTCCGCGAGCACGACGCCACGGCGACCTGTTTCGTCGTCTCCGGGATGGCCGAACAGTTCCCCGACGCCGTGACCGCGCTCGCAGACGCCGGGTTCGAGATCGGCTCGCACACCCACACGCACCGCCACCTCTCGGAGTTGTCACCCGCCGACTGTCGCGAGGAGATCGCCCGCTCGAAGGAGGTTCTGGAACGGGTCACCGGGGAACCGGTGACGGGCTTTCGCGCACCGTCGTTCGACATCGGCCCGAACCAGTTCGCGGCACTCTCCGAGGCGGGCTACCGCTACGACTCCAGTGTCGTCCCGAGCCGGGCGATTCCGGGCTGGTACGGCGGCGAGTTCGACCTCCACCGACCCGCGCCCGCGACGGCGGTCGATCCGGACGCCCCCGAAGGACTTGCCGAACTGCCCGTCAGCGTCATGCCGGGCCTGCGCCTCCCGCTGACGGGCACCTGGATTCGCTTCTTCGGCCCGCGGTACACCATCCTCGGGATGAAACTGCTCGCCCGGCGTGGGATCACGCCGGTCCTGTACGTCCACCCGTGGGAACTGGTCGACCTCCCCGCCGTCGAGGGGGTCCCCAGTCGCGTCTACTACCACACCGGCGAGTGGATGCGCCGGGCGATCGAGCGCATCCTCGATCAGGACTTCGCGTTCACGACCGCTCGGTCCGTGGTCGCGGACAGCATCGCGACCGACCCGGCCGGCGCGGCCGGAACCACCGATACTGAACTGGGGGAGCCTTAGCGTGTCCGAACGCACCCGTCGCGGGGTCGCGATCACACTCGTGCAGTACGCGGTCGGCATCGCCGCGCTGGCCTGGTTGGTGAGTCAGATCGACGTCGGGAACGTCCTCGACCTGCTCGGGAACCTCGACGCCGCGACGGTGCTGGCCGTGCTAGCAGTGAGCGTCGCCGGCCTGCTGGCACGCTTTTACACCTGGTACGTCGTGAGCCGGCCGTTCGGGGACGTGCGCTACCGGGACGCCGCCAGCGCCGACCTGATCGTGAAGTTCGTCAACCAGTTGCTCCCCTCGCGGCTCTCGGGCCGAGTCGCCGCGCCCTTCGTCATCCGGAGTCAGACCGGGATCAGCTACGCCGACGCGACGGCGACGGCCGGCGTCCACACGGGCATTTACGCAGTCTACTACGGTATCGTCGCGCTGCTCGGCGTGGGTTTCGTCTTCGACCGGCTCCCGTGGGGCCTGCTCGCGCTGGTCGGCCTCTCCACCGGCCTCTACGTCGCCGCTGGCGGATTCGTGCTGCTCGCGGGGATGAACCTCGAATTCCTGGACCGGCTGATCGAGGGGATCGCCGCGCTGGTCGCTCGCGTCCCCCGGGTCGGCCCCGGGCTGGCAGAGCGCCTGCGGAACGTCCTCGAATTCACGACCGCGTCGACCGTCTCGTTCCGCGCGCTGACGACGGATCCACGCATCTGGACCCACTACGGGGCGGGGTGGCTCGGCGCGCTGGTCCTCGCACCCGGTCTGCGCGTCCTGCTCCTGCTGTGGGGTTTCGGGTCGGGATTCGAGCCCGCGATTCTGGTCCCGCTCGTCCTCGTAGCGGCCTACAGCGTCACGCTCCTCCCGCTCACGCCGGGCGGGGTCGGGGTGACGGAGGCGACGGCGGCCGCCGTCTTCGTCGCGCTCGGGGTTCCGAGCGACGTGATCGTTCCAGTCATCCTGATCGACCGCGTGTTGGGGACCTACCTCCCCGCGGTCGCTGGCTGGTACCCGACGCTGAAGGTCGACGTGTCGTCGCTCGCGCCGGATCGGTAGGACGGGCCCCCACGTCTCAGAACGGCGGGAACCGCCCGTACCCGCACTCGCCCTCCCGCTGGAGGATCACGGTGTACTGGTTCTCCGCGAGTTCCTGCTCGTCGGCGAACTGGTCGGTCTGTGGGACCAGCCCGACGTGGAACAGGTCCGTCAGCGACCCCGGCGTCGGCCGGTCGGGAACGAAGTTCGGCGGGCGTGGCCCGAACTCCGCGACGATGCGGTAGCTGTACTCACCGGAGAGGAGTTCACGGAAGTACTCACGCTGGTCCTCGCCGTTGCGGTAGTACGTGCCATTTTTCAGGTACAGCAGGTCGCGATAGCCCAGCTGGACGTACTCGGGGCAGTCGACGATCGCCGCCTGTTCGCGGTCGGTCTCCTGTCCGAACAGATGGTTGATCCGCATGTCGTGTGGGATGGCGGCATCCTGGAAGTCACGCCGGTAGACCTCCATCGTGGCGTTCTCGTCGGCGTCGTCCTGTAGCCACGCGGTCGCCTGGTCGCGCGGCATCGAGGCGTACCCACCGACGCCGATTCCGGCATAGATGCCCGTCGTCATCAGCAGGAGGGCGATCACGGGCGTCCCGACGTTCGGGTTCCGCTCGCGCACCCTGATCAGGGCGAGCGCTAGCAGGAGTGCGATCAGCGGGAACGTCGGCAGTAGGTGGTGGACCCGGAAGTCGTGCCAGCGCGAGAACAACAGCAGATAGATTCCCAGCGGCAGGACCGTCAGGACGTAGGCGGCCGTGTCCGTCGCGCGGTCCCGGAGGGTAGCGAGGCTGGCGACGACGCCGAGCAGGGCCGCGACGAAAAGCGGCAGGCCGAGAGCGCTGAAGTACCCCCGCAGGAACCACCACCAGACCGGCGCGGTCGGCCCTGTGACGCGATTCCCTCTCGCGACCGACTGCCCGAACAGCCGTTCGAGGACGAGGTCCACGCCGCCGACGAGGAAGGTAGGGTAGCCAGCGAGGATGGCGACCAGCCCCAGCAACGCGCCGCCGACGACCAGCCACGGCTGGAACAGCGCCGACCACGTGGACTCCTCGGTCCCCCAGGCTCGCAGGACGAACCCGATTCCGATCAGGAGGACGATGGGCGCGGCGGTCAACTTGAACGCGATGGCGGCTCCACCGGCTGCGCTGGCCGCGAAGAAAGCGGTCCCGTCGCCGGCCCGGACGTAGCGGACGAGCAGGTACAGCGCCAGCAGGAAGAAAAACAGCGCCGGCATGTCCTCGCCGCCCTCGTGGGCGATGGTGAGGAAGCCGAAGGTGAGCGTCAGCACGAGCGCGGCCAGTCGCCCCGTCGCGCGGTCCCGGAGTTCGGTGCCGAGCCGGTAGGTAAGGTAGACCGCACCGACGGCGAACGCGACGTTGAACAGTCGGACGAACACGAGACTCCACGTCCAGATCCACTCGGGCGTGGCGTGCCAGGCCGGGTAGAAGCCGAATTCGGGGTCTGGATAGCCCAGTTCGGTGAACGCCGACAGATCGCCCGTGAAGATGGACACGAGCAGGACGGGCAACAGTGCCAGCCCGAACAGGTACAGCGTCGGGCCGAACGGGACCCGGCTCCACTCGACGCTCCGCTGGAGCGTCTCGACGCTGGGATCGGCGAGCATCCGTCCCATGGGGACCATCGCGTCGAGCAGGCGGCTCTTCTCGTCTCTGGTGGCGAAGTTGGGGATGCGGTGCCAGAACCAGAAGCTGCACAACACGCCGGCGAGCAAGACGATGAAGGGCAGGTACGGATCGGACCGGAGGTCGTCCACGACCTGCGCGCGGACACGGCGAAGGAGGGCACGAATACGGGACGCCATACCGGATCCAATCCGTGACTGCGGTAAAAACGGAACGGAGTCAGTCGCTCGTCGGCGCGGCCAGTCCCACGTCGATCTCGCCGGCGTCGAGTTCTTCCTCGACCTCGCGTGCGGCCTGGACCATGTTCTCCATCTTGCCGTAGGCCACCTCGCGGGGCAGGAGCTTCAGGCCGCAGTCGGGGGACACGGTGAGTCGCTCCGGCGGGACGACCTCGAAGCCCTTCACGATGTTCTCTTTGATCTCCTCGACGGGTTCGACCTCCGCGACGTGGGCGTCGACGACGCCCAGCGCGAGGTCCTTCGTGAACTCGTGCTCGGTGAACACGTCGAGTTGCTCGTAGTTGCCGTTACAGAGTTCGAGGTCGTACTCGTCGACCGGGTAGTCGAGCATCTCGGGGTAGATGCGCGAGTAGTCGCCGTAACAGACGTGGAGGCCGACGCGCACGTCCTCGGGGACCTCGTCGACGATCCGGTCGAGACAGGCACCGACGATGGCGTGGTCGTCGGGGGTCGTCGCGAGCGCGGGCTCGTCGATCTGGATGTACGTCGCGCCGGCGTCGACCAGCCGTTCGATCTCCTCGTTGACGAGGTCGGCCAGGTCGTAGGCCAGCTGTTCCTCGTCGTCGTAGACCTCGTTGAACGACCAGTTCGCGAGGGTGTAGGGTCCCGTGATGGGGACCTTGACCGGGCGCTCCGAGACCGAGTCGGTGAACTCGAACTCGTCGACGAGCCACTCCTCGCCGTACTCGACCTCCTCGACGACGGAGGGCTTGTCGAAGTAGTTGTGGCCCCAGACCTTGACTCGACCGTTGAACTCGTAACCCTCGATCAGGTGGGCGAAGTACTCCACCATCTCGTTGCGCCGCATCTCGCCGTCACAGATCACGTCCATCCCGGTGCGCTCGTGTTCCTCGGTGATGAGACGGGCGGCGTCGTCGGTGGCCTCCTGCCAGTCGTCCTCGTCGAAACTGGCGTCCTCGTCTTCGAGGAGTTCGCGGGCGCGGTCGAGCCACTTGGGCTTCTTGTAACTGCCGACGACGGTCGTCAGCAGGAAGTGATCGTTCGGGTGGTTCTCCGGACGGAACTGTTCTCGGGTGTCGCTCATGCGAGCGTCACCTCCGTGATGCGAGTACGGCGTCGATAGTCACAGCCCGTGCAACGTAGTGAACCGGAATGTCTGTCGGAACTCATGCGGAGATCACCGCTTTGTTGACGGCGGCCAGCGCGTCCAGTTTCGCCTCGTACTTGTTGGCCGGAAGGTAGAACGTCTCGGTGTTGATCGTCGCGTAGACGGTCTCGAAGTCCGTTCCGGGAGTGTTGTCGTCGACCCACTCGATGCGCTCGGCGATGGTGTCGGGCCCTTCGACCAGCGTGTTCTGTCCGTCGACGACGCCCAGCGCCACGTCGTCCTTGGTGCCGTACTCGCTGATGTTGTAGACGTTGTCCTCGTGGTTGGCCACGAAGTCGAAGCCGATGGCGTCCACGTCGGCGTCCATCAGGTGCGCGTAGACTTTCTCGCCCAGCGCACCCCAGTAAGTGTGGGCGACGACGTCGGCGTCGGCGGCCGCCGCGACGGCGTCGATGGCTTCGCTGGCGCGCTCGTCTTCGCCGTCTCCGGGCGGGTTCTCGACGAGGGAGGGTTCGAGCAGGAACAGCGTCTCCACGTCGGGGAACTCGGAAATCTCGTCGGCGAGGAAGCCCGCCACGGCGTCGAGGAAGGCTCCGTCGTCACCGTAGTGTTCGTCGGTCGCGAGATCGGCCAGGGAGTAGGGACCGGGGAGAACCGCCTGCAGACCCGAATCGACCCGTTCGCTCGCGGCGTCGAGTTCGGCGGCCACGTCGCCGGTCGCGGCGAGGTCGTCGGTCACGACCGGCTCCCTGTAGAAGTTGTTGTTGTCGTAGTACCGGACGATCCCGCGGGTCTCGACGGCGTCGGCGACCGCGAGCGGGTGGGCGATCATGTCGTCCCAGCGGCCCTGCCCCTCGACGACCCGGTCGAGGCCGGCCGACTGCTGGTGGTCGACGTACTCACTGCGAACACGCTCGTAAGCGTCCTCGATAGCACCTCCCTCGCTCCCGTCGATCAGATCGGCCTTCTGGTGGCCTTTCAGATCCGATAACTCGTCTTTCGCCCAGTCGGGCAACGGGAACAATCCCGGTGTCGTCGTAACTACCTCTGACATTGGACCATCGTACGAAATGATGCCCTTTAATATTTGCTAATCGGTTTGATGTCTAGTAGTTATATAGACACGGTCGAACGGAGGTCGGATCGGCGGCGAGGTCACACCGGCGGTCCGTCGTGCCTGGTTGCAGACGGACCGCTCACACCGACAATCGAACTGTCTGATCGGCGCAGACTATTTTACGTGTAGAAGTTTGTGAAATAAGTTTTGTTGCAGGAAATCCGAGTGGTTAATCGCCTTACTTATCCTGCAGGTCCGAATAGTGACGGGTGGCATGAAACGAACTGCCATGAAAGCGATCCTCGCCGTCCTGGCGGGGGTGTTCGGGGTTGGAACCGCAGCAGCAGAGACAGGGGGTAGCGGCGGCTTCTCGTCGGCGATCCGTGAATTCCTCATCGGGATCGTCCAGAAACTGCCGCCGGAGCTCCAGCAGCAGATCTCCGAGCTCCTCCTGAACAGCGGCCTCCTGTAAGCGGTCTTCGGGGGGTAGCGAGAGACCGATTCGGGCTCGACCAGCCCGGCTCTTTTCGACGTGGTTCGTGGCGAGCGACAGGACCGGATCAGGCCGGCTCGTCCGCCACGTCGGCCGGCGCGATCGATAGCACGACCAGCCGCTCGAACGGGTGTTTCTCCGCCGCGACTTCCTCGGCGACCAGCCCCTGCTCTCCAGCGTACTCGACGACCGCCTCCAGACCCGTGAGCGTCGAGAGCAAGAGCAACACGCGACCGCCGGGCGCGAGCACGCGTTCCACGTCGTCGAGGAAGGGTTCGATCACCGCACGGCCGTCTTCGCCGCCCGAGAGCGCGTACTCCATCCAGTCGTCGCGTTCGTCCTCGGGCGGCGTCGGCAGGTAGGGCGGGTTGAAAACCACCAAGTCGAACACCGCGTCCCGGAAAGGATCGGTCAGGTTGGCCTGCACGACCGGGACGCCGTTCGCGCGGGCCTCGCGGCAGGCGAGTGGGTTGACGTCCACGCCCACCACGTCGACCCCGGCGTCGGCGGTCACGCTCGCGGCGTAGCCGCTCCCGGTGCCAACGTCCAGAACCAGTTCCCCCTCCCGGACCCGCTCGGCGGCAGTGTCCGCCAGCAACCGCGAGTCCTCCGCTGGCTGGTACACCTGCTCCAGGTCCCGGCGCTCGGCGAGGTCGGTCACGACTCGTCGACCTCCGGCGACTCGCCGTCCGTCTCGGCTTCGGGCGGTTCGTCCCCGTCCGGCGAGGCCCGACCGCTCCCGCTGGCCGTCTCGCCATCGTCGACGTCACCGTCTGCGGACAGCGCCGCCCGCTCGCCGCCGGCGAGTTTGAGTCCCGACGCTTCCTCGCGGCCCATGAGTTCCCGCTGGGGGAAAGGGATCTTGATCCCCTCCCGGTCGAACGCAGTCTTGACGGCCTCGACGACGCTCGAGCGAATCTGCCACTCGCGTCGCGCGCTCGGGTCGTCGATCCAGAAGCGACACTCCAGCACGACGGCCGAGTCGCCGAACTCCCGGAGGACGACGAGCGGGTCGGGCTTTTCGAGCACCTCGTCGAGCTCCGTCATCGCGTCCTGCGCCACCGACGCGGCGTGTTTGGGGTCGGCCTCGTAGTCGACGCCGACCTCCACGTCGACCCGGAGTCGGCCCGCGCGGGACCGATTGACGACCGCGTTGCTCGTGACGATGTCGTTCGGGATCAGGACGTACTCGTCTTCGGGCGTCTTGATCTCGGTGTTGAAGATGGTCACGTCGGTGACGATACCCTCCCGCTCGGAGACCACCACCCAGTCACCCACGTCGAACGGCCGCGAGAAAAGCAGGACGAACCCTGCGAGCACCGCGGCCAGCGTCTGACGGGCGGCAAGACCGACCACGACGCCCAGAAACCCCGCCCCGAGCAGGAGGTTGCTCAGGTCGACGCCCCAGATGGAGAACGCGCCGAGGATCGCAAAGAGGTAGACGCTCACCTGTGCCAGGTGGTAGCCGACCTCGCGCTGGTGGATCGAGATGGCCGACCGCTGTTCGGACAGGTCCTTCATGATCCGCTTGACGAGGACCGTCAGCGCGTACGCGAACACGAACAGCAGGAGCGTGATGAACAGCCTGACGAGCGAGCGCGGGTCCGCCTGGACGAGTGCGAGCACCCCCGCCGCTTCGTCGGACGCCCGCCAGATTATCGTCACCAGCGCCCCGGCCGCGACGGTCACCACGATGACCAGCGCCGCCTGTGCCCCCTCCACGAGCGGCTTGTTCAGTGAGAGTCTGTCGTGGAGTACAGGCCCCATCTGTTTGACCGTGATCGAGAGCGCGGCCCACGCTCCGACGATCAGAATCGTCGCGAGGATCCGGAGCGTCCGCGTGTCGAGGACGTTCTGGATCGTGTCGACGACCGCCCCCGCGAGCGTCACGGCTCGCCCACCTCCCAGGCCAGCCGTGCCAGTTCCGCGAACTCCGCCGGCGTGACCTTGCCCGCGCGCCGCCCCATCAACTCCTCGTCGGCGGCGTCGACGACGGCGTCGGGATCACCGAGGCCGGAGATGTGCGCCGTGTTCCGGACGGCGTTGCGCATCGTCTTCCGGCGCTGGGTGAACACGGCCGTGACGAAATCGAGGAAGAAGTCGTCGTCCGGCACGTCGTAGTCCGGGTCCCGCGGCCGTGCACGGACGACGGCACTCTCGACGGCGGGCGGCGGCGAGAACGCCTCCTTCGGAACGGTCTCGACGACCGCTACGTCGGCGTAGTGCCCGGCCGTCACCGAGAGCCGACCGTACTCGTCGGTGGCCGGGTCGGCGGCCATGCGCTCGGCGAACTCCCGCTGGAACATCAACACGAGCGGGCAGTCACGGGGCAGGAGTCGAAAGGCGATCTCGCTAGAGACGCCGTAGGGCAGGTTCGAGACCGAGAGCGAGAAGTCGGGGAGATCCACGTCGAGGGCGTCGCCCTCGATCACGGTGAGCCGGTCGCCCTCGATCTCGGCGACGAACTCCTCGCGGAGGAAGGCGGCGAGGTCGCGGTCGCGCTCGATCACGGTCACCCGGTCGGCGACCGCGAGCAGTCGGTCGGTGAGCGCGCCCGTCCCGCCGCCGATTTCGAGGACGTGGCTCGTGTCGGCGTCGATTTCGGTGGCGTAGCCCGGCAGACGGTCGAGGACGCGGTCGTCGACGAGGAAGTGCTGATCCCGGTCTGGGTCGCCGCGCACGCCGGCGCGGGCCAGCAGGGCGTCGGGGTCGCGGCTACCGGGCGTCGGCGCGTCGTCGGCGGGGCCACCAGTCATTGCCGGAACCTGAACCTCGCCGACCAAAAACGTGTCAGTCCTGGTCGTCGGTACCGACGAACGTCCGGTATTTCAGGTCCTCCTCACGGAGTTCTTCGAGGACGCGCTCGACCAGCACCGCTCTGGGGTTGTGGAGGCCGCTGACGCGAGCCTGGAGGTCCTCGAAGTTCTGGAAGGGGCGGCGGTCGCGCTCGTCGAGGATGTTGTTGCGGAGCTTCTTGCCGATCCCCGGCAGCAGGTTCAACTGGTGGAGTCGCAGGGTGATCGGCTGGGCGTCGTTGTAGAAGTCGACGAACCGGCCCTCGTTGGTCGTGACGATCTCCTCGACGACGTACTCCAGTTCCGAGCGCGCGCCGCTGGGGAGGTCCTCGTACTCGATGGTCCGGATACGCTCGACCGGGCTGTCCGCACCGCGTTCGACGGGGATTCGGTCGCCGATCTGAACGTCCGCGTCGTCGTCGACCCGGAGTTCGAACAGCTCGAAGTCGGACTCGGTCAGGACGTACGCGAGCGGCGACTTCTCGTACTGTGGGCGGTCGTCCTCCGTGCGCCCGTGTGGCAGGAAGTCGAGGACGACACCCGTCTCGCGCTCCGTGTCGGCGGCCGGGTCGCCGCTCTCGGAATCGCTCATGCACGCCGATACGGCGACGGGATACATAAAAGCCCCAGCCGACGGGGCACTCAGACGTACTTCGCGACGACGTCGAGGATGTCGTCGAGTTCGTCGCCCGAGAGGGAGAACCGTTCCTGGGCGTAGATTGCGCGCAACTCGTCGCGGTCCTTCGGCGTCGTGTTGGCGATCTTGTAGGCGGTCGCCTCGTCGACCTTCTCCAGTTCCAGCAGTTCGTCGACGAACTCCTGGGACTCCTCGGGGTCGAGCGTGGCGAACCGGTTGACGTGCTCGATGGCCCGCGCCAGTTCGTAGCGCATCTCCCGATCCTCGTCGGCGGCACGCTCGCGTTCGAGCGACTCGAGGATCTCCTTGGTCTCGGCGAGCGTCAGGTACTCCTCGCCGACCTTCTCCTTGAAGATCGTCATTCCTGGACGCTGATGTGGGCGGGCTTTGCGATGATCGTCTTCTCTTTGCCCTGATCCTCGATCAGGACCTTGTAGGCCTTCCCCTGCTTACCCTCGACGGTTCCCGTGTGACCGTTGAACCGCGGGTGGAACCGACCGTCGTTGACCGACGGATCGATGCGAAGGTGGACCTTCTGACCCGCCTCGAACTCCTGGACGGACCGCTGGGGCGGGGACGTACCCCGGTCACGGGGGTCGTTTTTCAGCTTGTGGCGCGTCTTCTTCAGTGGACCGTGCGAATTGGGCATTCGTGGCTGTCGGTTGTGTGGTCGGGCTTATAAAACGTGCGTTCCGCCGCCGCCAGCGACGGCACGGGCGGCTCACGGGTCGCTCCGCACCTACCGGCTCCACCCGTTCGTGCCACAGTGGGAGACCCGGTGCTGCCCGTTCGTGCGGACGGAGAGACCCCGGGCGCGTCTCCGGTCAGTCGTCGGTGGTCGCCAGGTCGGGGTTCGCGGCGTCGACCGCCACGTCGGTCGCGTCGACCGTGAACTCGTCCATCAGCGCGCGAAGGTCCGCGGCCTGATCGGCGATCGTTCGGGCGGTCTCGGTCACCGACTCCAGTTGATCGGCCTGCGTCGTCGCGGTGTCTGCCGCCTCGCCGGCGCGGTCGGCGGTCCGTTCGCTCACCTCGGTGGCCTGGTCGGTCATCGAGACGACCTCCTGAGCAGAGGCCGCCTGATCGTCGGTCGCATCGCTGATCTCGCGGACGCCGTCGGTCGTCTGCTCGACCTTGTCGGCGATGTCCTCGAGCGCGTTCAGCGCACCCTCGGTCGTCTCGACGCCGCTCTCCACGTCGTCCTGCATGGCCTCGATGTCGGCGACCGCCTCGCGGGTCTGTTCGGACAGTTGTGTGAGGAGGTGGTCGATCTCCTGGGTCGCCTCCCGTGTCTGTCCGGCGAGTTCTTTCACCTCGTCGGCGACGACGGCGAATCCGTCGCCGTCCCCGTCGGCGTGGGCCGCCTCGATGGAGGCGTTCAACGCGAGGACGTTGGTCTGCTCGGCGATGTCGTCGATCAGGTCGACGATCTCGGCCACACGGTCGACCTCGTCGTCGAGCGCCTGCACGTCCGCGACGGTCTCCTCGGTGGCCGTCTCGATGGCGGCCATCTCCGCGGCGGCCTCGCTGGCGGCCGCGGCCCCCTCGGTGGCCGCGGCCTCGGTCTCGGTGGCCAGGTCGGCGACGGTGTTCGCCGTGGCCGCGACCTCCTCGACGGTCGCGCTGAGATCGTTCATCTCGTCGGTGACGCCGGTGAGCTGCTGGTTCTGTTCGACGGCGTCCTCGGCGATCCCCTGGACGCTCTCGGAGACGGTCCGACTGCGTTCACGGGAAGACTCCGTCGCTTCCACCGCACGGGTCGTCGACTCCGCCACGTCGTCGGCGAACGACCGGACGCGGGCGACCGTCTCCTCCAGATCGCTCAGCGTCTCGTTGAACGCGCGGGCGATCTCGGCCATCGCCGAACTCTCGTCGTCCGGGTCGAGTCGGCGGGTGAGATCGCCGTCCGCGCAGGCCCGGATCACCGACCCGTACTCGTCGGCGGTCGCCTCCAGATGTTCGTTGAACTCCTCGGCCTCCCGGCGGGCGGCCTCGGCCTCGTCACGCGCGGCCTCGGCGTCCGCACGGGCTTCCTCGCGGGCGCGCTCTATCTCGTCGATCCGGTCGGAAAGCGAGTCGCGCATGCTCGCGAAGGAGGCAAAGAGGGTCCCGATCTCGTCGTTCCTGGTCGTCTCCATCGACACGTCGAGGTCGCCGTTCTCGATGGACTCTGCCCGGTCGACGAGTCGGTTGATCGACGTCGCCGTGGGCCGGACGATCACGAAGCCCAGCAGGAACATGCTCCCGGCGACCAGTCCGAAGATGAGCGCGAGATACTGGAGCGACTGCCAGCCGACCGCGTAGGCCGAGGTGGGCGCTCGCATCAACACGAGGAGGTCGGTGCCCGGCACCGGCTGGTAGCTGAGGACCGTCCCGTTGGCCTCGAAGATCGCTCCCTCGGCGGTCGTGTTGGTGAGAATCCGCTCCTCGCCGGCACCCCTGTAGAGGTTCGTCGACGACTGATTGGCGTCGTACAGCATGAACCCGTTGCCGTCCATCACGGTCACGCGAGAGCCGTTGACCTGGTTCTGGAAGTCGAAGGAGTCGGAGACCGAGACTTCGACCGCGACCGAGTGGTTCGCGCCGGGCACGGGGCTGACGAACGCGGCGTAACGCTCCCCGTCGACGAGATAGGACTGTGAGAGGTACACGTCGTCCGGACCGTCCAGGCCGTAACTGTTCCGGGTGATCCAGGGGACCCGCATGCTCGCGGTCGCGATATCGGCGGTACTCCCGACGACCGACCCGCGGTCGAGGTCTACGTAGTGGACGGCGCTAACCTCGTCGGCTAACCCCGACTCCGTGTCCGCGAGGGCTCGCTGTAACGCCGGCCCAGGTTCGGCCTCGAGCGAGCTGGACGTCGAGACCGTGCGTGCGGTGGTCCGGTACTGCGTGAGCCACTGGTCGACCGCGCCGCTGTTGCGCTCGGTATCCGTGTCGAGCTGGTCGTAGACGGTCTGCTGTTCGGCGTCACCGAGGACGCCGACGACACCGAGCAACGCCACCGCCAGCAACAGGAGAATCACCGCGACAGTAAAAACGAACTGCCGGATGTACGTCCGGCGGACGCGGTCAGGGAGGTATCGTGTGAGCCGGAAATCCATATGTCAGCGTTCCTCAACCGATTACAATAAGCGTTCGTCCCTCATTATGTGGTCTGATAATCGATCGGCGGGGTCTCGTCCGACAGGCGAGCTCCCGTTTCGGGCGACTCGTCGAACAGTATCGATCTCGATAACGGAGCGACACCGGGGCCGGTCGGTGGAACGGTGGGACCGGCGAGCGGCAGCCGTCGCTATCGGGCTTCGGTGTCGAGAATGCGAGCGACGGCGTCAGAGACGGCCGACCGAGTCGACGTCGACGGACTCGACGCCCTCGACGGTGCCGAAGGCCTCTTCGACGGCATCGGTGCCGCCGGCGTCGTCGGGGACGACGACGGTCGGAAACAGCGCGACGAGGCCGAAGGCCACGTCGTCACGCTCGAATCCGTTGATCTTGGCTCCCTCGGGGAGGGACTGTTCGAGACGTTCCTGCAGGGCGTCCAGGTCCACGTCCGGGCTCTGCGGCATTACCTTGATCTTGGCTGCGACTTTTCCCATGATAGTGAATTGCAGCAGGGGGTTGATTGCCGTTGCGATTCAGGGTCCGGTGAACCCGCAGTCCGGGCACTCGTAGAGGTTGCTCTGCTTGCGGCACTTGGCGCATCGGTAGATCTGATGGCCACAGTCCGGACACTTGAACGCGGCCGCGTTCGTCCCCGAGATGTTGATCCCGCAGGAGATGCACTTCTGTTTTCGCTTTTGCTGAGTGTCGCTCATACCTACCGCGAAGACAGCCCGACATATAACCCTTAACAAAAGGCGTAGCCGTGGCGCCGGCAGGGTGTCCCGGGACGGCAGACCTCACGAACCCGGCAGGATGTCGCCAAGCGCGGAACCGATGGCCATCGGGACGAACGCGACGGCACAGGTACAGAACGCGAGCCACGGGTTCGCCCAGTCGACGCGACCCCAGACGGTACTCATCGCCAGCGAGAGCAGGAGCGAGACGCCGAGCACGCCAACGAGGCGGCGGGGAAGGAAGCCCAGCAACGGCTTGTAGATCCGCACGTCCTGAAACTCGGCGACGTAGAGGATACCCACCGTCGTCGCGACGGCGAAGGCGAGGGTCCCGACGAGGTAGACCGGACGAGTGGCGACGAACGCGCCGACCTCCTGGGTGCCGCCCTCGACCATCATCGGGATTCCGAACAGGAGCGCGCCGAGCGTCGCCTCCACGAGGTCCGCACGGTCGAACCCGACGATCGTCCGGCCGAACACCGCGGGCTCTTCGACTTCGGTCGCGGTCTCGATGATCTCCTGCATCCGTTCCCGACGGGCCGGGTCGGTCAACGACTCCTCGTATTCGTCGAGTTCGTCGAGCAGGTCACCCAGCGTCGGTGGTTCGTCGTCCGATTCGTCGCCCTCGCGGGGCCGACGGCGCTCGTCGGATTCGAACTCGTCGCCGCTGGCCTCCGCGGCGTCCGCCATCGCCTCAGATCACGTCCTCGATGTCGTAGTCCTCGTCGTCGGCCACGTCCTTCGGTTCGCCGCCTTCCCAGACGTAGAAGCCACGGCCGACCTTCTTGCCAGTGTCGCCCTTCTCGACTTTCTCGCGGAGTATCTCGGGCGGCTCGAACCGGTCGCCCAGTTCCTCGTGGAGGTACTCACAGATGTCGAGTCGCACGTCGAGCCCGACGCGATCGGTGAGTTCGAGCGGGCCCACGGGGTGGTTGTACCCGAGTTCCATCGCGGCGTCGATGTCCTCGACGCTGGCCACGCCGTTCTCGACCATCCGCATGGCCTCGACACCCAGCGCGACGCCGAGGCGAGAGGACGCGAACCCGGGCGTGTCCGTGACGACGACTGGCTCCTTCCCGAGGCCGTCGACGAACTCCTCGGCGCGGTCGGCGGTCTCCTCGTCGGTCTGGTCGGCCAGGACGACCTCGATCAGGCCCATCTTGTGGGGCGGGTTGAAGAAGTGCAGGCCGACCGAGCGTTCGGGGTGTTTCAGTGCCGCCGCGATCGAGGAGACCGACATCGAAGAGGTGTTCGTGGCGATGATCGTCTCCTCGTCGACGTGGTCTTCGGTGTCGGCGAAAGTCTCGCGTTTGAGCTCCAGATCTTCCGGAACGGCTTCGATCACGAGGTCCGCGCCCTCGAGCGCGGAATCGAGGTCGGTCGTCCCGTCGAGGTCGTCGACGGCCTGCTCTTTCTCCGCGGCGGTGAGGTAGCCGCGTTCGACGCCAGCGCTGAGCCGGTTGGTGATCGTGTCGATGGCGTCCATCACCACGTTCGGTTCGATGTCGCGGATGCTCACGTCGTGGCCGGCTGCTGCACAGACGTGGGCGATCCCGGCGCCCATCGTCCCTGCGCCGATAACTGTGACTCGCATGGCAAGACCCGCGCGTCCGAGGGGTTAAACGTTTACGAGAGTTTCCGGCCTACGCACCGTCTTCGACGCGCGCTTTCCGCCCGTACCGGATCACGCCCTCCTGCGTGTAGATCCGCCGGACGACGGTCGCGACCGGGTCGCCAACGTCGGGCGAGGTCTCCGCACCGACGACCTGCAGGGGCATGCTGACGGACTCCCCGTCGGCCTCGAAGGCCGCGATGGCGACGCCGTACTCCCCACTCTTCTGTTGCTGGACGGCGAATTCGGGTGGTTCCCCGCCGCGCGAGACGGCGGTGACCGCCTCGACCTCGCCGGTATCGGGCAGTTCGACCGGTTCGAACTCCACGAGAGAGCGGCAGTCCGGGCACGCTCCTTCCGGCGGGAACGCCAGCGAGCCACACTCCGGACAGCGGCCCGCGACGAGGCGATGGCGCTGAGGGATCGACCGCTTCCACGTCGGTACGGAGATGTACGCCGCGCCGCCGTTCGGTTCGCCGCTGGTCACGTCGCCGCGGCGACGCAGGTACTCGGCGTAGGTCAGATCGGTGCCGCCGTCCAGCGCCAGGTCGGCGGGGACGGATTCGCCCGCCTCGACGACGAAGGCATCCGCGCCGCCACCGCTCCCGTAGCCCACGCCGAGCACCGTCTCGGTGCCGTCCGCGAGCGCCGTCGCGAGCGACAGGGGCACGCTCGCGGCGCCCGTGTCGCCGAGGTCCTGCACCGTCGCGCAGGTGTGGATCGTCCCGTTGTCCAGCCCCATGGCACCGGCCGCGCGGTATGGCAGGCCGCCGTCGGGGGCCTGGACGGCCGCGGCGTCGGGGTCGTCGGGGGCGTCGACGGCGTCGACCGCGCCCGCGAGCGTCTCCCGGAACGCCTCGCGGTCGTAGCTGGTGACCTCGATGCCTTCCACCTCGCCGCGGCCGGCTCGCCGGAACCGCGTGCCGGGATAGGGTTCGGCGTACTCCGCGCGGTCGGTGACCGGTGCCGGCGCGTCCGGTCCGACGAGGACGGCGGCCGCGCCCGCCCCGGCGGCGTGTTCGTGGGCGTCGCTCGGTTCGCCCCGCGGGCAGTCCGCGGCGACGACCAGCGCGAGCCCGTCGGTGTCGGCGTCCATCGCCGCGAACAGCGCCCGGGTGCCGGCCCGCGTACTCCCGGTGAACGTCTGCCGTGTGACGTCGTCGGCGACGCCGAGGAACGAGCCTAGCCGAACGGTCGGGTCGTCCTCGGCCATCGGCGGATTCGTGGTGGCGAACCCGAGCCAGTCGACGTCGGCAACGTCGACGTCGCCCGCGGCGAGCGCGCGCCGGGCCGCCTCCCAGCCCATCGTGAGCGCGTCCTCGTCGGCCTCCGGCACGGCCTTCGTCTCGATGCCCGCGGCCTCGAAGCTCCCCCAGGCCTCCGCGAACTCCTCGGCCGCGACCCGGAGTCCGGGCGCGTACGCACCGACGGCGTGAATCCCGTCGTCGCTCATGCGGCATCACCCCCCAGGCCTCGTTCGAAGACGTGGACGACCGCCGCACCGCCGGAGCCGCCGACGTTGTGGGTCAGTCCGATCTGCGGGTCGTCGAGTTGGCGCTCGCCGGCCTGTCCGGAGAGTTGCTTGAACGCCTCGACGACCTGTCCGGCCCCGGTCGCGCCGATGGGGTGCCCCTTCGATTTCAGGCCGCCCGAGGTGTTGACGGGCATCTCGCCGTCGCGTTTCGTCGTTCCGCTGGCGACGAACTCGCCCGCCTCCTCGGGTTCACAGAGCCCCAGATCCGAGTAGGCCATCAACTCGGCGATGGCGAAGCAGTCGTGCACCTCCGCGAAATCCAGGTCGTCCGGGCCGTAGCCAGCCATCTCGTAGGCGCGGTCGGCGGCGTACTGGGAGGCCGGGACGGCAGTGTAGGTGTCGCGCTGGAACAGGCCCACGCGGTCGCTGCCGGCACCGACGCCGGCGACCCGGATCGGATCGTCCGTGTAGTTCTCCACGACGTCCTCGCTGGCAAGCAGGACGCAGGCCGCACCGTCGGTCGTCGGACAGCAGTGATAGAGGTTGAGGGGGTCCGCGACCGTCGGCGCCCCCATCGCGTCCTCCAGCGAGCACTCGAAGCCCAGCTGGGCGTGGGGATTCTTCGCGCCGTTCTCGTGGTTCTTGACGGCGACGTGGGAGAGCTGTTCGCGGGTGGTGCCGTACTCCTGCATGTGCCGGCTGGCCATCTGGGCGTAGACGCCGGCGAACGTGGTGCCCGAGAGGCGTTCCCACTCGGTTTCGCCCGACACGCCGAGCCAGTAACGCACCGCGTCGCCGGACACGTCGGTCATGATCTCCACGCCGCTGGCCAGCACCACGTCGGCCATCCCGCTCCGGATGGCCTGCACGCCCTGCCGGACCGAGTACCCCGAGGCGGCACAGGCGTTCTCGACCCGCGTGACGGGGATGCCGTGCAGGCCGACGTGTTCGGTCACCGCGGGGCCGGGCAAGCCGAGCTGCCGGCCCCCGACGCCGAGGGTCCCGACGATGGCCTCGTCCACGTCCTCGGATTCGATACCGGCCGGCACGCTGTCACAGGCGTTCTCGAACGCCGTGCGGAACAGCGACCGGTAACTCTCGCCCGGGAACGAGCCGTAATCGGACTGGCCCGCCCCGATCAGGTACGCGTCGCGCATACGTACCCTGCAAACCCGTGGGTCATAAACTTGTCACTACGGAACGGCAGTTTGTGCCGAATCTGGTACGTCATCGGTATCGAGCCGTGAAGACGGGTCAGGCAGCCGCGGCCACGTCGGACGCGTCGACCTCGAACAGCCGCGAGTTACAGTCCTGGCAGGTGACGGCGACCACGTCGATGGTTCGACAGCAGGACTCGACGACCTCCTGGCCGAACCGGACCTGTCCGTCACAGGCTGGGCACTGCTCGACGAACAGTCGGAGGCCGGCAAGCAACTGTCCGCGGCCGGCCGGATCGGTGTCGTCCCAGCCGTCGTGGTACTCTGGGAGGACCCGACCCGTAGCCACGTCGGCGAGGAAGGCAGCGCGGGATTCCCAGCGCCCGACGTTTTGCCCCTCGGCGTGGGCGACGAAGGCGGAGCCGTACTCCTCGAAGGCCAGGTCCTCGGCGTCGATGCCGACGATTGCGGCGAGGGCTTCGCGGTCGGCCTCCTCGTCGCGCTCGCGCTCGACCTGGTCGCGGAAGTCCGCGGCGAACGCCGGCGTCAACCCCAGATCGCCGTAGGACTTCTCCTCCAGTACGCCCGCGTCGACGAGCGTGGCCTCCACGTCGATCTCCTCGGGTTCGGCGGGGCCACTCGTCCGTGTCCTGGTCTCGGCCTTGTCGAACCAGGCCAACACCCGCTCCGGAAAGTAGCGTTTCGTCAGCGTCGGCGTCCCGGGGACCAGATACCCCCGCAGGTAGATAGCAGCGACCGAGAGCGTGAACACCATCCCGCCAGCGGTGGTGCCGACGACCGACCCCGCGACAGTCGTGACGACGTACCCGACGGCGACGGCCAAGACGATCGCGATGACGGTGTTCACCACCGTACACGGCACACAGCGATTCTCCCCCGTGTATTCGGGTCGACGGACCCGACTCAGAACCGTTCCCATGCCTCTCAGTAACGTCGGGCGAGTAGAAAATATTATCGACCCAACCAATTACTCGCGACGATCGCGGATTCGCTCGACGGCCGGCGCGAACCGGTCGTCGTCCGCGAGGGCGTCGAGGACGTTCTCCTCGGCGATGTCCAGCGCGTAGGCCGGGCGGCCCTTCCCCGTCGGTGACTCCTTGCGTTTCTCGCCCAGGAGGTCGGCGGATTCGAGCTCCGAGAGGGCGTTGATGACGCGCTGGCGCGTGACGCCACCGGGCACCATCTCGTCGAGCTCGTCGAATTCGTCGAGTAGATCTTCGCAGACGCCGGTCACGTCGAACGAGTGGACCGGCACGTCGTCACGGGCCCGTAGGTCGATCACCGAGAGTAACACGAACCGGTGGAACGGGTCGACGCCTTCGATATCGGCACCTGGCATGGGCAAGGCTACCCTCTATCGCCTAAAGAAAGTGTGGACTTCTCGCAGCCAGCGGGAACGGCGGTCAGGGGCAGAGACCGATCTCCGGCCGCTCACAGACGGCTCGTGCCGAAGACGGTTCGTCCGGATCGTCGAGTCGCGAGACGAGTGCGGCGAAGGTGGGCGTGTCGAACCGCCCGATGACGGACGGCCCGAGGAGGGAGCTCGTGAAGGTCAGCGGGGCAGTGAGGCCGACTCGGCGGACGAGACCAACCGCGACGCGACAGCAGTCACAGGACACCGTGGAGGGTCCCGCCCCGCCGTCGGTGTCTCGGTCGGTCGTGAGTGCGCGCGCCACGTCGAGGGCCGTCAGGTCGAGGTCCTGGCCCTCCGTGCGGTAGACGGTGGCGGCTTCGGGCCGATCGCGGTTGTTCCGGGTCGTGTACTCCAGGGTGGCCGTCGGCCGCCTGTCTCGGTTACGGTGCCGGCTGACGGTGAGGTGTGCCGTCTCGGCCTGCAACGTGTCCACGTCGAACGTCACGACGGTGCGGACGCGTTCACCGTCGGTGACCCGGGCGGCGGTCGTCGTCTCCGGAATGGGGCGGATGCGACTCCGGCGTTTGCGAGCCACGTCGAGCAGCCGGGCGTACTCGTCGGTCCGACGGGCTCGGACCGCGACGGTGTTGGCTGCGTCCCCCGCCAACCACTCGACGTCGATCTCGCGGTCCGGCTGCTGGGTCGCCGCGTCGGGAAACATCGCCGCGACCGCGCCCGGCGTGTCCGCGTCGAGGACGAGCCGGGACGCGACCCCCGATTCGTCGATCGTCTCCCACAATCCGCCGACCCGGTCGGCCTCGTCCCCGCGTCCGTCGTGACCGGACCGAGACCAGTCGTCTGTCGTATCGTCGTGATTACCGTCCATCGTGACCACGGATGAAACAGTGTCTTACGTTGATATTATGTTACTGTACGTCGAAACGTAACGGTCGATGAGGGGACCGCTCACTACCCGGCGACCGTCGGCAGGTGGTGAGGAAAACGTCTGACGCACGTCTGTCGGAGCGCCGACGGAGCGCTCGGTCGTCGAGCCGAGGAACGGTTGGCGTAGAAAAATTATTATCACGGCGGGAAATACGCCGGTACATGTCACGACCGTCGCCGACCGAGGTCGCTTCGGTCCTCTCGAAGCGGGCGGATGTGCTGGACACCTTGCGGGAGCAACCGCGCTCTAAATCGGAGATCTGCGACGCCGTCGGTGTGTCCCGTTCGACCGTGGACCGAGCTATCGACGAACTGGGCGATTTCGACATCGTCGAGCGGTCGCCGCCCGACGGGTACCGGCAGACGGAACTGGGGTGTCTGCTGTGTACCGCCCGGAACTCGTTCTGGGAATCTATCGAGGGGGCGTACGAAGCTTCGGCCGTCGAGTCGCGGTTCCCGGGGGGCGACCGCGGCGAAGCCGTCGTGTTCGACGGTGCGGAGGTCGTCCGGCCGAGGCCGCACGAGCCCGACCGCCCGCTGCAGCATCTCCTCGACCTCGTCGAGACAGCCGACCGGTTCCGGGGATTCTCACCCGTCGTCCTCGGACACCTCGTCGACGCCTGTCACGAGCGGGTCGCGGACCACCGGCTCGACCTGGAACTCGTGGTCACGCAGGCGGTCCTGACATGTCTCCGGTCACGCTACCGCGAGAAACTCCCCCTCCTGCTCGCCGAGTCGGACGTCCGTCGATATACGGCCGGTGCGCCGTTCCCGTTCGGTCTGGGCATCTTCGACCACGGTGGGCAACAGACCGCCATCCTGATCCTCTGTAGCAGAAACGGGATCAGTGGCGTCGTCGAGAACGATTCCCGGGCCGCGGTCGGCTGGGCGGGTCAGCTGTTCGAGGAGACCGCGGACGCTGCGACGCGGGTCCTGCCCGACTGACCGGCACGCATCGCGAAGCTTTACCGCCGCGGGGGTCCGATGACCGGGCATGACCGACGACGCGTGGTTCGCCGACCTCGATCCGGGGGACCGAGAGACAGCCGCGGGGCGGATACGGGGCGGGCGCGCCGACGCATCCGCCGACTGGCCTGCGCTGGCCGTCGAGACCGGCTTCGTGGCCGACGAAGACGACTACTACGACCGACTCCGCGACGCGACGCTCGACGCTGCGCGAGCGGCCGTCGAGGAGGCCGAGGGGGCCGTCGATCAGCAACTCGTCCACGCCGTGCGGGCGATGGACGACTGCCGGCGACAGGCCAACGAACTCGCCGAGCGAGTGGCGGAGTGGGGGAGCAGTCGCTTCGAGAATGCGGGCACTGGCGTCGAGTACGCCCGCGAACTCACGGACCGCGATCCGACAGGGGCGGGGGACAGACGGGCCGTCTCGCTGGCCCGCCGGGTCGTCGCACTCGACGAAGAAGCCGACGCCATCCGGGAGTACGTGGAGACGACGACGCCCGAGGTCGCGCCGAACCTCGCCGCGCTGGCCGGCCCCGTCCTCGCCGCTCGCCTGCTCTCGCTGGCGGGCGGGCTGGAGTCACTGGCCAAGAAACCCAGCGGAACGGTGCAGGTGCTGGGGGCCGAAGACGCCCTCTTCGCCCACCTCCGCGGGGACGCCCCGTCGCCCAAACACGGGATCATCTACACCCACGACGCGGTTCGAGGGACCCGGCCAGCGGACCGCGGCTCCGCGGCCCGTGCACTCGCGGGGAAGCTCTCCATCGCCGCGCGGATCGACCACTACAGCGGTGACCGGCGGCCCGAACTCGAAGCGGAACTGGACGAGCGTATCGCGACGATTCAGGCGCGGGCAGGCGGCGCGGGGGCGGGTGAGGATGCCTGACCTGCCCGACGGGGTCGAGCGCCGGGACGTCGGTAGCGAGACGGGCCTGGCGACACAGGGACCGCCGGCCTACGGCGAGCCGACCGACGGCGCGGGGTGGCGACACTGGAACCCGCGACGCTCCAAGCTCGGCGCGATGCTCGAAACCGGGATGGACACCGGTCTCGCGGGCGGTGAGACGGTCCTCTACCTGGGCGCGGCCGCGGGGACGACGGTGAGCCACGTCGCGGACTTCGCGGGGCCGACCTACGCCGTCGAGTTCGCGCCCCGGCCCGTGCGGGACCTGCTGGGCGTGGCCGAGGACCGGGACCGACTCTTCCCGTTACTGAAAGACGCACGCAAGCCCGAGACGTACGCCCACGTCGTCGAGCCGGTGGATGTCGTCGTGCAGGACGTGGCGACCCGGGGGCAGGCCGAGGTGGCGCTGGCCAACCGGGAGTTCCTGCACGACGACGGTCGCCTCCTCATGGCAGTGAAGGCCCGCAGCGAGGACGTGACCGCCGATCCCGAGGCGGTGTTCGACGAAGTGGTCGAGACGCTCTCCGAGGGGTACGAGGTGCTAGAGCGCGAGCGGCTGGAACCGTATCACGCCGACCACCTCGGTGTCGTGGCACGGCCGCGCCGAGAACCGCGGTGACGCGAGTGTAACCCCGGGCGTTCCGGAGGGGAACGTTTTAGCCGGGGGGAGTCCAACCCGCGGAAAGATGGACCGGAGGGGCTCTTCCGAGACGTTCACCCGGATGGGAACGCTGGGTATCGAAGAGGAGTTTTTCGTCGTCGACGACCGGAACCGGCCGACCTCCGGCACGGACGACCTCGTCTACGAGAGCGACCCGCCGGAGATCCTGGACGGCCGGCTGGACCACGAACTGTTCAAGTGCGTCGTCGAGACCCAGACCCCGACGATCGGTGCCGACGACCTCGACGAGGCCCGCGAGCAACTGGCGGCCGTGCGGTCCGCACTGGTCGACCACGCCGAGGCCCACGGCTACGGCATCGCCGCGGCGGGGCTGCACCCGGCCGCGAAGTGGCGCGAACTCGAACACGCAGAGAAGCCGCGCTACCAGGCGCAACTCGACCGGATCCAGTACCCGCAACACCGGAACACGACGGCGGGCCTGCACGTCCACGTCGGGGTCGACGACGCCGACAAGGCGGTGTGGGTCGCAAACGAGATCCGCTGGCACCTGCCGATCATGCTGGCGCTGTCGGCCAACTCGCCGTACTGGAACGGGTTCGACACCGGCCTCCACTCCGCGCGGGCGAAGATCTTCGAGGCACTCCCGAACACGGGCGTGCCGACGACCTTCGACTCCTACGCCGAGTTCGACGAGTTCGAGCGCACGATGGTCGAGACGGGGTCGATCGACGACCGTGGCGAACTCTGGTACGACGTGCGCCCACACTCGGGACTGGGCACCGTCGAAGTGCGGGCGCCCGACGGCCAGGCCGACCAGGAGACGGTCATGGCGTTCGTCGAGTACACCCACGCGCTCGTGACGGATCTGTCAGAGCGCTACGAGGACGGCGAGAGCGGCCGGAAACACCGACGCGAGCCACTGGACGAGAACAAGTGGCGCGCGATCCGACACGGTCACGAGGCCGAACTGCTCTCGCGTGACCTGTCCGAGACCGTCGACCTGGGCGAACTCGTCGACCGCGAGTGCGAGCGTCTGGGCGTGAGCGGGATACGGGCGGTCTACGACGCCGAGAGCGGCGCGGAGCGACAGCGGCGACTCCACGACGAGGACGGGATGGACGCACTCTGCCGATCGCTGAAATTGTAGCCAAGGATTTTTACCCGGGAACTTCCTTCCGTCGGAATAGAAGCAACTCATGTCCACAGACGACGGGCCATCCGAACCGGAGGAAGAGGGGCTGGACGTAACCGACAACGAGGCCGTCCGCGACCGACTCGAAGCGGAGAGCGACCGGGCGGTCGAGCGCTTCGACGACGGCGTGGTCGACCTGCTGTCCTGGGTCCTCGACACGGAGACGCGGGCACGGATCTACGTCTATCTGCGCCAGAATCCCGACAGTACGAGCGACGAAGTCGCGGATGGCACTGGCCTGTACCCGAGTACCGTTCGCGAGGCGCTCGCGGAACTCCACGACGAGGAGCGCGTGACCCGGAGCAAGCGCGAGAGTGGGGGCGCTGGGAACAATCCCTACGAGTACACCGCCATCGCGCCCAGTGAACTAGTGTCGAGCATCGTGGGCGACGTACAGTCGGAGCTGAACACGGTGTTCAATCTGGACGATCATCTCGACGAGGAGCCGACCGAATCGCCGGACGTGACCGACGAACCGGTGACGATCACCGTCGAGGAATCGGACCAGTGACACCAGTCGGGGCGGGGCAATCCGAAGCCACTAAACCCTGAGGGGACCATGCCGAGAGATATGAAGGTCGCGCTGGGCGGGACGTTCGACCCCGTACACGATGGGCACCGTGCGCTTTTCGAGCGCGCGTTCGATCTCGGTGACGTCACCGTCGGGCTCACGAGCGACGAACTCGCACCGAAGACCCGCGACGAGGATCGCCACGTCCGGACGTTCGAGCAACGCCGACGCGACCTCGACGCGGAACTCTCAACATTCGCCGACGAGTTCGACCGCGAGTACGAGATCAGACAGCTCACCGAACCCACAGGTATCGCCACCGAATCACAGTTCGACGTGCTCATCGTCTCCCCCGAGACCGAGACTGGCGGTCGCCGCATCAACGAAATCCGCCGCGAGAACGGCGACGACCCCCTCGAGATCGAGGTCGTCGACCACGTCTACGCGGACGACGGCGAGATCATCTCCTCGACGCGGATCGTCAGGGGCGAGATCGACGAACACGGGAATCTCACGCCCGACCGGGACGGACGGCCGAAACGGGAGACGGAAACCTGACTCACCAGTCCGGGGCCTCCAACCCGGCGCGTTCGAGCAACTCCTTCCACCGCTGTTGGACCGAGAGTCGCGAGACACCGACAGCGTCGGCCACCTCGCCCTGCGCGCGACGGTCGCTCGTGACGAGCGTCGCGACGTAGAGACTGGCAGCCATCGTCGGTCGCTTCGAGCGGTCGCTGTCGGGCAACGTCGAGAGGAACAGATCGGCCGCTCGCGTCCGCGCCTCGTCGTCGAGATCGAGTCGGTCGGCCGCCGCTTCCAGCTCGGCGAGCCACTCCTCGTTGTCGACCTCGTCGCTGGCGCGATACATACTCGTCCGTTGACCGGCCGGAAATATAAACGCTGTCGCCACCTACGACGGCCTATGTCAGGCACCGTCGAGCGGATCTGGGTGACCGACGAGGGATCGGCTCCCGTGGCGGCCGTCGAGGAGATTCGAGCTGTCCGCGGCGGCTTGGACGGCGACCGGTACCAGCGCGGCACCGGCTACTACTCCGGGTTCGACGAGTGTGAAGTGACGCTGATCGAGGCCGAGGCCATCGAGCGCATCCGGGAACGGGAGGGGATCGACCTGACCGACGGTCGCCACCGCCGGAACGTGGTGACCCGTGGCGTCGACGTCCACGAGTTGCTCGACACGCGGTTCACCGTCGGGGAGGCGACCTTCGAGGGGACGCGCCCGCGACCACCCTGTGCGCACGTCGAGCAGGTAGCGCGCGAGGAGGGGGTTGCGAAGTCACTGGGAAACGACCGAGGCGGAATCTGTGCCCGCGTGATCGACGGCGGGGAGTTCGTCGTCGGCGACGAGATCGAGATGGGCGAGTCGGTCGCCCCAGACCCGGACGGCCTCGCCGACGCCATCAGGGACCGACTGTCCTGAATCACCAGGGCGTCACGGCGTCGGCCAGCCACGGGAGCGGCGGGTCGTCGAACGGCCACTGGCCACACGTGGGTTCCTGCAGGGTCCCGCCGGTCGCGTACACGAAGGCTCGTTGTTTCTTGTCCATCCGGTAGTGGCAGGTGGCCGGCCGGCGCTGTTCCCAGTAGATCGTCTGCATCGAGGGGACACCGGGCGGACGGTCAGCCAGCGGGCCGTACTCCACGGTCCCGAACGACTCCTGCAGGTCCGCCAGTTCGTCCCGGACGGGCGTCGTCGCGGCCTCGTTCCAGTGCAAACTCGACGCGACGAGCAGGACGACGAGTCCGAGCAACAGGACCCGGCGTGAGGGTGTTCGCGTCTCGGCGGCGACCGCCCCGACGCCGAGCGCGGCGAAGGGTGCCGCCATGACCGCGTCGATGGCACCGGCCATCTCGACGAAAAAGAGGACCTGGTAGCCGATACCGCCGACCGCGACCCACCAGTACTGCGACCAGTCGCCGTCACTGGCCAGGAACCAGCCGTAGATGCCAAGCGGAAAGATAGCGATTCCCCAGCCGATCTCGTAGATCGGTTCCAGCAACCGGGACGCCAGCGAGTACTCCCCCGCGCCGTAGAGCGGCGTGAGGACGACCTCGACGAACAGGGGGACGAGATTCCCGGTGAGCGCGAACGGTGCGACGACGAGCACGGTCACGAGCGCACCCCCAGCGAGCGCACGCTGGAGCCCCAGCCGACCGTCGTCGGCGTAGCCCATCGCGATCACGAGCAGGGCCAGCGGCGCGCCGAGGTGCCAGAACCCGGCGGTGGCGGCGGCGGCGGCACCGCTCGCGAGGGAGCGGTCTTCGACGGCCAGTAGCAGGGCGAGCGCGCCGAAACACAGCGCCATGTACTTCGGCCGGATGCCGGCCCAGGGGTAGGTGAACAGCGTCGTGACGACGAACACCGTCCACCCGGCGGCCAGGCTGGCGACGCCGTCGCCGGTGAGTCGGTAGTTGATCACGCCGACGAACGTCACGCCGGCGACGATGGCCGCTGCGGCGACGACGACGCTCAGGACGTGCAGGACGGCCACGTTCCCGCCCGAAAAGAAAGCGAGCGGCGTCGTCACGGCGTAGATCAGCGGCGGTTTGAGGTCCCAGAAATCGACGTATGGGGTCGCGCCCTGGGTGACGTACCAGCCGCCGTGCTGGAACAGTGCGGAGTCGTCGCTGACGTACCAGGGATGATCGAGGAACTGGTAGCCGGTCCCTGCGACGAGGAGGGCGATAGCGCCACCGAGCAAGAGGGGGAACCAGCGGGTCTCGATCCAGTCGTGGAGGTCGGTCCGCGTTCGCGGGACCGTGGAGAGCACCCCCTGCATCTCTTGATCGGGGATTTCGGTTCGTCTCGTAAGTCAGTTGGCAAACCGTTCGGGGGCGGTCGGTCCGGCTCGTGACGTTTATAAGCAGGCGTCCGAAAGTGGGGGTGCGCGCGGGTTGCCGAGCCAGGCCAAAGGCGCAGCGCTTAGGACGCTGTCCCGTAGGGGTCCGCCGGTTCGAATCCGGTCCCGCGCATTGCTGTCGCGAACAACTCGTGAGCGACAGCGATCGCCAGCGGATTCGAACCCTGGAAGACGCGCGCAACGAAGTGAGCACGTCTTCATCCGGTTCGGATCCGGTCCCGCGCATTCTGCTGCGACCAGTCCGCTGGCGGCCCTTCCCGTCGTTGCTAAAGCGGTTCGGCTGTGATTTCCGACAGGGCGTCCGAGGTCACGAGACGAGGTCGACGCCGAGGATCTCGAAGCGAGCGCCGCCTTCAGTTCCCTCCGTGACGTGGATCGTCCAGTCGTGGGCATCGACGATCTGTTGCACGATATTGAGTCCGATCCCGATGCCGTCACCACCAGTCGAGTGCCCGTACTCGAACACCTCGGCACGTGCCTCCTCGGGAATGCCCGGCCCGTCGTCCTCGATAGCGAACCCGGCACCGTCGTCGACTGCGCTGACGGACACGGCGACGTCCGGCCCGACGTGGTCGATCGCGTTCCGAAAGAGATTCTCGAACACCTGATTGAGACTGCCGGCGTCGCCTGCGATCCGCATCTTCGTATCGACAGTGAGCGTTGCCGCGTCGGTTTCGACGACCGACCACGCGTCGGCCGCGACGCCATCGATCTCCACGGGTTCGAGAGCGGCGATCGTGTCGCCCTGACGTGACAGCGTCAGGAGTCCTTTCAGAAGCTCGTCCATCCGCGTCACTGCGTTCCCGATGGCGTCGTAGTGGCTCTCCTCGCCGGTCTCTCTCGCGAGGTCGGCACGCATCGAAATGACGTTCAGTGGGTTCCGGAGATCGTGGGCGACGACACTCGCGAACGTGTCGAGGTGGTCGTTCTGCCGTTCGATCTTCTGGACGTGCTCTTCGCGGGCTGTCACGTCGTGAAGGATGACGATCCAGCCGAGAGAGTCATCGGTGACGATCGGAGATCGTCTCATCTCTACGAACGTTCGGGTGCCGCCACGGTCGACAGTGAGTGTGGTGTGAGCAGTCTCGGTATCCGAGATTTCTTCGTACCGTGGAACCACGGCGGAGACGGGGCGACCGACCACGTACCCGTCGAGGGCCAGTATCTCGCGGGATGCCGGGTTGAGGTCCACGACGCGTTCACGGTCGTCGAGGACGACGACGCCCTCGTCCATACTGTCGAAGGTCGTCTCTCTCGCGATCGGTTTCAGATCCAGAAGCCGGTAGCGAAAGACAGCGATACCGAAGGTGAACGCCGAAAACGCCAACAACGCTGGCGTGTAGTTGATTCCGACACCGTCGGGTGGATAGAGGCCGGCGACTTCGAGTACGTTGACGAGAAACGGAAGCACGAGGCCCAGCAGGAGCAACGCGGATGGCCCTCTGAACGTGTGGTGCTGTCTGAGTGCGGTCCGGAGCAGGATGTAGCCACCCGCCGACAACAGAACGTAGCTGTACGACAGATGGAGTGTATACAGCGGCCCGTTCCCCGTCTCCAACAGAACGAGGTCGCCCACCGTCACCAGCGTCGCGTCCGTGAGCGCGATAGACGCAGGATTGGTCAGAAACGCGATCAGTAGCGCGCTTGGGATGAAGGCTACTCCAGCGACCGTGCGGGGAGTGATCCAGTCCTCGAACCCGGCGTAAGCGAGTGAAAAGAGCAACCACGCAGGTGGGACCGTCACAGCACCGACGTGGAGGAGCCTGTATGCCACTAGCTTCGTGCCGAGGGATTGGCTCGCCACCTGAAACGCGTACACGAACGACCATTCGGCGGCGGCGAGACTCAAAACGACGAACGCGACAAGGTGGAGTTGTCGCTCCGAGCGACGGAGCAGACCGACCCCGTACAGTGCCCACCCCGCGGCGACCACGGAAGAGAAAAACAGGAGAATAAGATGTGGAGTCTGTTGCCAGGCCATCTACCTAACAACCTGCCGGATGGACCGAATATTATACTTGCGTTCGCTTTCCCAAGGCTGACAGGTTAAACGACTGTCGTATACGAAATACAACGTCCGTGACAACAGAGTCCTTCGATCGTGGTGGTTCCGCGCGAGATGACTGATCGACAGTAACTGGTCAGGCTGGAACAGGACGATCGGGAGCGCGACCGACCGCGATGGTCGCTCCCAGCGGTGCGTCGATAAGAGTCGTGGCCCCAGCCCGAGGGGGACTCTGGAGGCGAGGACTGTCCTACCACGCCGGCACCGGCTTCGAACACGCACCATCCCGAACCAGAATCACCACGTACTGGCCGGGTCCGAGTTCCTGTTCGTCGCCGTAGAAGTCGTTGCGGGGGGTGAGCCCCATCGGCAGGATGTCGACCAGCGAGCCGGGCGTCGGTCGCTGGGGGACGTAGTTCGGCGGGCGGGGGCCGAACTCGACGGCGACCTCGTAAGCGTAGTCACCCTCCAAGAGGCCGCGGACGTACGCGGCACGCCGGGAGACGTTTCGGCGGACGCCAGCCTCGCGCTGGGCGGGGGGCACGTCCCGGAGGTACAGCAGGTTCTCGTAGGAGAGCTGCACGTACTCGGGGCAGGTGACGTTGCGGTCCTCGTGGCTGGCGGGGCCCCAGCGGTGGGCGACGGACATCCGGTGGGGGACGGCGGTCTCGTCGAACCCGTGGTGGTAGGTGGCCATGGTGGCGTTTTCGGGGGCGGTGCGGTCGAGCCAGTCAGTCGCGGCGTCCCGCGGAGTGGTGGCGTAACCGGCCACGCCGACGCCGGCGAAGGCGGCGGTCGTGACGAGCAGGACGGCGATCAGCGGCCCGCCGAGTGGAGGCCGGCGGTCCCGGAACCGGGCGAGCGCGTCGGCGGTCAGCAGGGCGACGAGGGGAAGCGTGGGGAGCAGGTGGTGGGGGCGAACGTCGTGCCAGCCCGAGAGCACGGCGAGGAAGGCGGCGAGCAGGGCGAGAAGCAGGATTCGAGCGTCGCGGTCCGTTGGACTGGCGGTGGCGCGGTCGCCCGAACCGGGGCGGAGCGCGGCGATGCTCGCGAGGACGCCGGCGATCCCGGCGGCGGTGAGCGGGAGGCCGAAGCTGGCGAGGTAGCCGCGGAGGAACCACCACCAGGTTGGCGCGTCGGGCCCGAGGGCGACACCGGCGCGGCCCGCCGACTGCCCCACGAAGCGTTCGATGACGAGATCGACGTGCCCCACGAGCAGCGTCGGGAAGCCCAGCGCGATCACGGCGGCGCCGGTCGCCGCGCCGCCGACGAGGAGGCGCGGCCGCCGGAGGGCGTCCGGGAGCGGGCGATCGTCGCGCCGGGCGCGGAGCAGGTACCCGAGGCCGATGACGGGGACGATCAGGCCGGCGGTGAGTTTGAACGCGACGGCGAGGCCGCCGGCGGCGCTGGCTTCGAGAAACCGGCGGCGCGAGCCGGTCTGGACCGATCGGACGAGCAGGTAGAGCGCGAGCAGGAGGGCGAAGAGGGCGGGCACGTCCTCGCCGGCCTCGTGGGCGAGCATGGCGAGGCCGAAGGTCACCGCGAGGAGGGCGGCGGCGAGGCGGCCGGTCGCACGGTCCCGGAGGGCGGTGCCGAGGCGGTAGGTCAAGTAGACCGACCCGACGGCGAGACAGGCGTTGACCAGTCGGGTAGCGACGAGGCTCCCGGTCCAGATCCAGGCCGGCGTCGCCTGCCACGTTTCGAAGTAGCCGTACTCGACGTTCAGCGAGTGGACGCCGGCGAGCGCGCCGCCCTCGCCGAGGAGGAGTGCGAGGACGACGACCGGGAGGACGGCGAGGGTGTAGAGGTAGAACGTGGCCCCGAAGGGGGCCCGGCCCCAGGCGACGGACTCCCGGAGGGAAGCGAGACTGGGGTCCTCGATCAGGGAACTGTAGACGACGAGGGAGTCGAGCAGGCGGTCGCGTTCGTCCCAGGTGACGAAGTTTGGGACGCGGTGCCATACCCAGAAGCAAGCCAGGAGGGCGGCGACGAGGAGGATCACGACGAGGTAGGGGTCCGCCCGGAGGTCGCGGCGAACCTGCCCGCCGATCCGCTCGATCGGTCCCGACGCCACTATCATTCGTGTGGTGTGAACCGTCCCTCGCGGATTGCGCTTTCGGGACGCGGTGGGAGCGCGTCCCCGACCACCGCCGGTGTCCCGGGGCGGACAGTTCCCGCCCACTGAGAACTTTGTCGCGAGCATATAAGGAGCGAACGCGTTCGTCCACACGTGTACGAACGTATCCTGGTTCCGACGGACGGGAGTACAGGGACGGCCCACGTGGCCATGCAGGCGCTGGACCTCGCCGAACAGTACGACAGCACGGTGTACGTCCTCCACGTCGTCGACGAGACGGCGAGTTCACTGCTGGAAGCCACCGGCTCGGAGAACGAACTGGAAGAGCAAGGCGAGCGCGCGGTCGAGCGCATCGAGCGGATGGCCCAGGTCCACGGGGTCGACACGGTGACGGAGATCCGGACGGGCGATCCGGCGTCGGGAATCATCGACTACGCCGAGGAGACCGAGGCGGACCTGATCGTCGCCGGGACCCACGGGCGGTCGGGCGTCCAGCGCCGTCTCATCGGGAGCGTCGCGGAGCGACTGGTCCGACACGCGACCTGCCCGGTGATGACCGTTCGCCTGCCCGAGTCCGACGAGACGGTGACCGACGAAGCGGACGCGCGGGAACTCGCCGAGGAGGCGCTGGCACAGAGCGACCGCGGCGACGGCGAGATAACGGGCGTCGAACGCCAGGTCAGCGTCTGGGTCGTCGACATCGAGAGCGACGAGGGCGAGTCACTGGTCGCCTATATCGACCCGGTGACCCAGCGGACGAGTCTGGTCGCGCGGCACTGAGCGGGCCGAACGGATCGCACGACGATTTTCACCGCGAGTTCCGAAACCGGAGGGCACTTACCCGACAGCGCCACACGGACAGGTATGCGTATCGCCGACCGGGTGCGGGTCGAGGGCGGGAAAGAGCGGATCACCGTGGTCCCGGAGACGCTCGACGACCTGTGGCACCTCACCTACGTGCTGGAACCGGGCGACCGCGTCGGCGGGGACACGACGCGGCGCATCCAGCGCAACGACGACAAGATGCGCGACACGGGCGGCGAGCGCGAGCACATGTACGTCACGCTCGCGGTCGAGACCGTCGAGTTCGCCCGCTTCGCCAACCGCCTCCGGGTCGGCGGCGAGATCGTCGACGCCTCTCGGGAGGACCAGCTTGGCCACCACCACACCCTCAACGTCGAGGAGCGCGACGAACTGGAGGTCGAGAAACGCTGGAAGTCAGACCAGCTGGAACGGCTGAACGAGGCCGTCGAGGCCTCCGAGAATCCCGACGTGGCCATCGCCACGGTCGAGGAGGGGCAGGCCTACGTCCACACCGTCGCACAGTACGGCACGGAGGAGCGTGCGAGCATCACCGCCCCGACGGGGAAAGGCGAGTACGCCCGCCCCCGCGAGGAACTGTTCTCGGACCTGACGGACGTGCTGGCGCGGCTGGACGTGGCCGCGATCATCCTCGCCGGCCCCGGCTTCACCAAACAGGACGCGCTGGACTACATCGAGGACGAGAACCCCGACGTGGCCGAGTTGATCACCACGGTGGACACGAGCGGCGTCGGCGACCGCGGCGTCCACGAGGTCCTCAAACGCGGTGCGGTCGACGAGGTACAGGAGCAGACCCGCATCGCCGAGGAGGCGGACCTCATCGACGAGTTGATGGACCAGATCGGCCAGGGTGAGAAGGCGGCCTACGGGCCCGAACAGACCGCCAAGGCCGCCGACTACGGAGCGGTCGACCACTTGCTCGTGCTGGACGAGGCCCTGCGTCGGGAGCGTGCCAGGGAGGGCGAGTGGGACGTGGACGTGGACGACGTGATCGAGTCGGTCGAACAGCAGGGCGGCGAGGTGACGGTCTTCTCCAGCGAGTTCGACCCCGGGATGCAACTGGCGAACCTCGGGGAGATCGCGGCGGTGTTGCGATACCGGCTGGAGTGAGTGCGACGGTGCGGGCGGTGCCCTGCGGCGTTTCCTGATCTGTTACGGTCGCAATCGTTTTGAAGGGGTATTCCGTTGGTCGAGTCGATACGGATCGAGAGATGGGTTCCCAAGAGGCGGATTTCACGTCACAGGTCGCTGACCTCAACAAGTACGGACAGGCGCTGAACAACTGCGAGTCCGTCGAGGAGGTCGTCTCGCTGAGCCTGGAGGCCGTGTCACTGCTCTTTGGCTTCCCCTACACGACGTTCGTCGAGGTACGCGACGGTGACCTGCGTGTGGTCCACAGCACCTACCCCGCGGTCTCGGCGGGGGACGAACCGCTCGCGGTGGCCTACGAGGCCTTCGAGAGCGGCGAAACGACGATCAAGAGCGGCGAGGCTGCCGGCGAGGCCGAAGACGGCGTCGGCGCGACGCTGGCGGTGCCGGCGACCATCGCCAGCGACGTGGTGGCGATCATCGTGACCCGTTCCGTGGAGAACCAGGAGTTCGGCGACGAGGTCGTCCGGCCGCTGGAGATCCTCTCGACACACGCGGCGACGGCAATCGGGAACATCCGCTCGCGGGAGCGACTCGAGCGCGCGCGTCGGGACCTGGAGAAACGCAAGGAGATGGTCGAGATGTACGACCGACTCCTGCGCCACGACCTGGGCAACGACCTGCAGGTGATCTCGGCGTTCTCCGACGAGATCGCACAGAACGTCGACGACGAGTGGGGAGACTACGCCGAGCGCGTCCACCGGACCGCGGAGGGTGCGATGGATCTGATCCGGCGCGTCGGCGACCTCGTGTCGACGCTGGAGCGGCAGGACGAGCCGACGCCGCGGTCGCTCTCGGAGACCCTCTCGGCGGTCGTGGCCGACGCCCGGGATCAGTACGACACGCTGACGGTGGAATTCGACCCCGAGGCGTTCGACGTGCGCGTGTACGGGGGCGATCTACTGGATTCGGTGTTCACGAACGTCCTCACCAACGCCGCCGTCCACAACGAGGGCGAGGTCCACGTCCGCGTCCAGCGGGCCGACGCCCGCGAGGGTCGGGTTACGGTCTCCATCGCGGACGACGGGCGCGGCGTGCCCGACGACGTCGCCGACCGACTGTTCGAGATGGGTGTCAAGAGCAAGGACAGCGACGGGACCGGGTTCGGCCTCGGGTTCGCGAAGGCGCTCACCGAGTCCTACGGCGGCGACATCGACGTGACCGGGAGCGAGCGGGGCGGGGCGGACTTCTGGATCACGCTGGATCGGGTCTGATCAGTGGTCGTCGGTGAGGGTCGCGACCGCGTCGCTGATCTCTCCGACGCGTTCGGCCTGGGTGCCGGTCGTGGCCGCGATGTCGTCGGCGGCGGCCGACACGTCGCGGGCACGCTCGACGGCCTCGTCGACCATACTGGCGATCTCTTCGGCGCTGGCCGCCTGGTCGTCGGTGGCGGCGGAGACCTCGCGGATCCCCTGGGAGGCCTCGGTGACCGCCTCGGCGATCTCCTCCAGGTCGGCCATCGCGGCCTCGACGGCTTCGATCCCCCGCTCGACGCGCTCGTTCGTCTCGGCCAGTCCCTCGACGGTGTCCTCGGTGTCGGCCTGGATCCGGCCGACCATGGTCTCGATCTCTGCGGCGTTGGCCTGTGACTCCTCGGCCAGGTTCTTCACCTCGTCGGCGACGACGGCGAACCCTTCGCCCGCTTCGCCGGCGCGAGCGGCCTCGATCGAGGCGTTCAAGGCGAGGATGTTCGTCTGGTCGGCGATGTCGTCGATCACGTCGACGATCTCGTCGATCTCCCGGACCCGGTCACGGAGGTCGTCGAGATCGTCGGCGACGGTGTCGGCGGAGTCGCTCACGTCTCTCATCACGTCGATGGCGTCGCTGGCCGACTCCTGGCCGGTCTCGGCGCGGCGCTCGGCCTCGTCGCTCGTGGCTTTCACCTGGTCGGCCGTCGACGCCAGTTCCTCGATGGTCGCGCTCATGTCGGAGACCTCGGCGGCGATCGTGTCCATGTTCTCGCTCTGTTCGCTGGTGAGCGCGTCGATGTCGTCGGCGTTACCCGAGACCTCGTCGGCGGCCGTCTCCAGATCGGTCAGCGGCGACTCCACGTCCTGGCTCACTTTCCGGGACTGTTCCCGTCGGCGTTCGGCCTCGCGTTCGACCCGCTGGTTGTACGACTGAATGTAGGTGTCCATCGCGACCTGCTGGTCGAGATTGACGATCTTCGTGAGCGCGAGGGTGCGCTCGACCACCTCGTCGACGGCGTCGTCGACGGCGGCCTCGACGTCGCCCTCGCTCGATGCCGTGGCGTTTTCCTTGGCCCGTTCGCCGATCTCCGAGAGGAGGGACCGATAGTAGATCGAGTACGCACCGAGATAGACACGAGGGCCCAGATCGAGCATGTCGTGGATCTTGCCGATCCGCGCGCGGCGCTCGAAGTAGTCCTGCCCGTAGTCGCCGCGCCCGAGGTCGAGGAGGTACTCCCGCTGTGTAGTCTTCAACTGCTCGACGGTCTTGCTGGAGCGACCGAATATCTCGACCGTCCGCTCGTAGTCGGTGAGGTGGTCGTAGAACTCCTCGACGAGATCGTCGGCGCAGTCCTCGAAGAGGCCGCTCATCCCCTCCAGCGTCGCGGCGGTGGCTCCGTCGAAAGCCGTGAACTCCTTGCGCCAGTCGATCTCCGTGTCGTCGAGCCCGATATCCGCGGCGAGACTACCACCGTCGACGCCGCGGCGATCCGACTCCGAGAGTATATCCGAATCGGACATTTCGTGGTCAGGCTGCAGGCTATCACTCATTACGGCCCCCGACCACTCTCCGGGATAAATACGACACGGCGCAGTTATCACGCCTGATAGATCGATCGAGAGGGGACGTGTCGATAACCCACCACGCGATGTCGAATTCCGTATGGGTTTCCGGGCCCCGGTCACCGGATCTCGAAGGAGAGGCCGTCACGGGCGACGCGCACGTCGCCGTCGTAGCGGTCGGCCAGTGAGTTCAGCATCGCCTCGTGGTTCCCCTCTGTGTGTGGGTACAGGTGGGTGAGGTAGACGCGACCGATCTCGGCGTCCGCGCTCGCGAGCGCGTCGCCCAACGAGGCCGGAGTCGGGTGGTTGGACACGTCGACCTCGTCGGGGAACGAGCAGTCGTGTGCGAGGACGGCCACGCCGTCGAAGAAGTCGATCAATTCGGGGAAGGCCTCGCTGTCGCCGCTGTAGCCGAACACCGGCGGTTCGGTGTCCTCCGAACCGTCGCCGGTGTGAGAGAGACGATAGGCCAGGCAGGGCATCGAGTGGCGAGTCTCCATCGCGTCGCCAGTGAAGCCGGCAATCTCGAAGGCATCGCCGGCGTCGACGCTTCGAAGGGTGAGGCCGATGCGGTCCTGCATGTACTCGTGGACGGAGAGCAGGTCCTCGACGAGTTCCGGCGTGCCGGGCGGCCCGACGATTTCGAGTGACTCCGCACCGGCCAGCCAGCGAGCCTTCAGCAAGGGGAGGAGGTCCGCGACGTGGTCGAGGTGGTGGTGTGTCAGGAGGACGGTGTCGATTCCCTCGTAGCCTACGTCTGTGGTCGAGAGCGCGTGGACGACGCCGCTGCCACAGTCGACCAGGAGACGGTCCCCCGCCGCTTCGAGCATGATGCCGGTCTGGAAGCGCTCGCCGGTCGGCATGGCGCTCCCGGTCCCGAGAAAGGTGACGCGCATACCTGCCAGTCGTCACGCACTGCAAAAAGGTCCGGGGGCGCCGGTCACATCCGGCCTCAGAAGTCGACGGCACCGACGTCCAGTTCGTCGGCACAGTCGGGCAGTTGAACCGCCGTTCGTACCTGGCACACTGTCCGTGGATCGCGGCGCCACAGCTCTCACACGTCGTCGTCTCGCCCGGCCCCACGTCGTCGTGGCAAACCGAACCCGGTCTGTGGATGCACGTACTGTCGACCTCGACGACCGGTCGTGTATCTATCCGGAACGGTCGTTGTAGTTCGATACTTTCACGCGTGTGCCCCCTGCGGGTCTCCCGCGACGGCCGTTTCACTTTCACCGTGCGGTCACAACCGACTTGAGAGCCTCGCCCTAAGGGAGGCCAGGATGGGAGAGCGCGAGCGACTGGCCGCCGAATCCGTCGACTTCGATCCTGCGGCCGTCGAGATCGACGATGGTGACGTGCTGGAGTTGCTCGAACCCGCGGTCCGCGAGTGGTGGGTAGAGCAGTTCGGCGAGTTCGTCCCGCAGAACGGTGGGTACTTTACGCCCCCACAGAAGGAGGCGATCCCGCTGATCCACGAGGGGACGAACGCGCTGGTCGCGTCGCCAACGGGCAGCGGGAAGACGCTCTCGGCGTTTCTGAGCATCATCAACGAACTGTTCCGCCGGGACCGCGACGGCGGACTGGAAAACAGTGTCTACTGTCTGTACGTCTCCCCGCTGAAGTCGCTGGCCAACGACATCCACCGGAACCTGGAGGTGCCGCTGGCGGGGATCACCGAGAAACTGGCGGCCCGCGGCGAGGACGTGGAGATACGCCACGCGATCCGCCACGGCGACACCCCCGACAGCGAGCGTCAGAAAATGCTGGAGGAGACGCCCCACATCCTCAACACAACGCCCGAGACGCTCGCGATCCTGCTCAACTCACCGAAGTTCCGCGAGAAACTCCGGACGGTGGAGCACGTCGTCGTCGACGAGATCCACAGCCTCGCCGAGAACAAGCGTGGCACCCACCTCTCGGTGTCGCTGGAGCGACTCGAAGCGCTCGCGGAGACTTCACCCACGCGGATCGGCTGTTCGGCGACCGTCGAACCGCTCGACACGATGGCGGAGTTCCTGGTCGGTCGCGCCGAACCTGGTGGAGCCAGCCGGGACTACGAGATCGTCGGCACGCGGTTCGTCCGGGAGTTCGACGTGGAGTTGACCTGCCCGACCGACGACCTCATCAACACCCCGCGGGACCTGATCACCGACCGGTTCTACCGGGAACTCCACGACCTGATCGGGGACCACACGACGACGCTCGTGTTCACGAACACGCGGTCGGGGGCCGAGCGTGTCCTCCAGAACCTCCGGGAGCGCTACGACGACTACGACGAGGACAACTCGGGCTGTCACCACGGCAGTCTCTCGACGGAGGAGCGCCAGCGCGTCGAGGAAATGCTCAAAGACGGGGCGCTGGACGTGGTGACGACCTCGACGAGCCTCGAACTGGGGATCGACATGCCCGACCTCGATCTGGTGGTCCAGGTCGGTTCTCCGAAGTCCGTCGCCGCCCTGCTCCAGCGGGTCGGCCGGGCCGGGCACCAGCTGGGTGAGACCGTGACTGGACGGGTCGTCGCGCTCGACCGCGACGAACTCGTCGAGTGCGCGGTGATGCTGAAGAAGGCCGAGGAGGGGTTCGTCGACCGCGTGTTCGTCCCCGAGGACGCCCAGGACGTGGCCGCCCAGCACGTCTACGGTATGGCGATCAACGGGCCACGGCCCGAGCGCGAGATCGACGGCATCCTCCGACGGGCCTACCCCTACCGCGAGTACGACGACGAGGAGTGGGCGCAGTTGCTCCGCTACCTCACGGCCGATTACGACGGGTTGGAGGACCGCAACGTGTACGCGAAGGTGTGGCGCGACGAGAACGACCCGCCCGACGGCGAGTACCACTACGACGACTTCCCGGTCGGCGAACGGCTGATCGGCAAGCGCGGCCGCCTCGCGCGGGTCATCTACATGACCAACATCGGGACGATTCCGGACTCGTTCACCTGTGACGTGATCACCCGGAACGGCGACGAGTGGGTCGGCCAGCTCGACGAGGAGTACCTCGACACGCTCGAATCCGGCGACGTGTTCGTCCTCGGGGGAAGCAACTTCGAGTTCGAGTACCGTCGCGGCTCGAAGGTCTACGTCGATCGGACGAACGCCCGCCCGACCGTGCCGTCGTGGTTCTCCGAACGCCTCCCGCTGTCGTACGACCTGGGCCGAGAGATTCTCTCGTTCCAGCGGGACCTCGTGGACCGACTGACCGACGACGGACCCGCGGCCGTCCGTCGCTGGCTCCGGGAGTTCCCGCTGTCGGACGACAGCGTGCGTGCCATCACGCGTATGTACGAAGAGCAGTTGGCCTACGCCGGTCCCGAGAGCGTCAGCACGGACGGGCGACTCGTGATCGAGACCGAGATGGACCGGGAGTCCTACGAACGGCACTACTACGTTCACTCGAACTACGGCCGGCGGTTCAACGACGGCCTCTCGCGGCTGCTGGCCTACCGGGTGGCCCAGACGGCCAACGCCAACGTCCAGGTCGCCGTCGCGGATCACGGGTTCACGCTGTCGATGCCGCTCAACCGGAAGGTCGACCTCGCGGGTGTGCTCGAAGACGTCGACCCTACGGCGGTCCGCGCGGACCTCAGGACGAGCCTAGCCGGCACCGATATCCTGAAACGGTACTTCAGGATCAATGCGACACGCGCGCTGATGATCCTCAAGCGCTACAAGGGCCACGAGAAATCCGCCAGCCAGCAACAGGTCTCTAGTGACATGCTACTCGGGTTCGCCGAGGACCTCCCGAACTTCGCCGTGATCGAGGAGACCTACCGGGAGATTCTCTCGGACAAACTCAACGTGGAAGCCATCGAGAGCGTCCTCGGGGACGTGCAGGCGGGCGACGTCGAGATCGTCACCCGACGGGTGGAGTCGCCCACTCCGCGGGCGTTCGGGCTGGCGACGCTGATGGCTTCGGACGTGGTCCTCGCGGAAGACGAGAGCCAGGTCCTCCAGGAGTTCCACGAACGGGTCCTCGACGAGATCGACGAGGAGCGGAGCGTCACCACGGGCGGGTAACCGCGGTAACGTTCACGTACGCTGACACCGGCGGGCACCGTCTACCCGAGAGCGAGGAAAGCGGACGCTACCCCGGCTGGTATCAGTGGGCCCCCGGCAACGTCATCCCGTCGACGTGTCTCGAAATCCTCGATTAAGCTCATATAGGCACCGTCTGTTACCTCCGAGTGATGCAGCAAAGAGAAAACCAGGGCCGGTTCGTCGAGGAAGAGGCACCCGACGGTACCGTCGTCATCTACGACTCCCAGAACACCCGCGCGTGGCTCCAGTCCGACGCAGCCGTCGATCTCGGCCGACAGACCTGACCGGTCGAAATCAGGACCTACTGCGGATAACTCACAGTTACCACCCGATATTCCGCCGAAATCGTCGTCGACGGCGCTACGAACCCAGTCAGCCGGACATCCCGTCGTCGGTCGTCGTCTCACCGGACACGCTGTCGTCGTCGGTCGTTCCATCGTCCATCCCACTCTCGGTCATGCTATCCTCGGTCGTGCCGTCGTCCGACATGTCCTCGTCGGACATCTCACCGCCGTCCGACATGTCGTCTTCGGTGGATTCCTCGTCCATCGTGTCGTCGTCGGAGCCCCCACCGCCGCCGTCCGTGGGCGTACCGTCGTCTCCGCCACCGCTGTCCAGACAGCCGGCGAGGCCGACTGCGGCGATTCCACCCGTCACCTGCACCATCCGCCGTCGCGTGAATCTGTCGTCCGTCATGTTGCAGGCCGATCGAGGACGTTTCAACTAAATTCAATTTTTCGAGGTCGGCCCGAACTCCCTTTCGGATGGGAGCGGAGTCGGTCCGTACTCGTGTCGGATTCGTTCTAGAATTCGGAGGGAGCGTCAGCGGTTCCGGCGCTGGTCTTCGAGGAGGCGTGCTTTCTCCTCCATCTGCGCGATCACCGACTCCAGGCCGGTGTTGCTACTGGCGTGAGCGTCCCGCACTGACGCGTCGAGGACCGACGGGACGAATCTGGACTCGTCGGACTCGTCCGAGTCCTCGCTCCCGGCCGTTTCGGTGAGTCCCAGGCGGACGCCCAGTCGCTGGAGGGCATCTCGGATCATGAGTGGTACCACGCCCGTGTGGCAGATAAGTGTCCAGTCGAGCGTTCGTTCGATCCGCAACGGGGGACTCAATCGTCGCTTTCGACCAGCAACGTGTTCAGCGCGTCCGGGACGACCAGCACGTCACTCCCGGGGTCGACTGCCTCGGCGACGGACTCTCGGGCGTGCATCAGACAGTCCTCGACGATTCCGGGGTGCTGGCTGTCGGTCACGTACACGTCGTGGTCCCGGAGCGCCCGCGCGACGACGAACGCCCGCTGTGCCCCGGGTTCGTAGCCCGCCCGCATCTCCTCGTAGAGCGCGTCGGCGCTCTCTGCTCCGCCGAGCCGGTCGTAGAACCGCCGTTCGCCGGTCCCCTCGCCCGCGCCCTCAGGGAGCACGGCGGGAATCACGACGCGCCCGCCCGCTCGAAGGGGGTTGCGATCGCCCAGCACCACGTAGGTCGCCGCCCGCGTCGTCTGGTAGAGGTTGGCGTCTTTCGGCGCGCCGACACCCGCGATCACGGCGTCGTAGTCCTGGCTTACCGGCACCGAGAGGGCCTCTCGGCCGACGGCGGCCAGGTCTCCAACCACTTCTCGCGGCTGGCCGGCGCTCGCGCCGAGAAAGCCCGACGGGCCGTGGGTCACGTTCAGACAGAAGTCGAGGCCGATTTCGTCGCCCGCGCGGTCGACTGCCTCGCGGAAGGAATTTTCCGCGACCCGGCCGAGGCGGACGCCCTCGTTGGCGAGCATCTCGGGGCCGTGGGTGTACCGGATCAGCGACTCGCTCCCGGCACCGATGGCGACGGTCTTGGCACCGCCGGAAAAGCCCGCGTACTGGTGGGGTTCGACCATCCCTGTCGAGACCACGAGGTCGGCGTCGGCCACGCGCTCGTGGACCTCGACCGGGCAGTCGTCGACGGTCCCGACCTGCACAGTGTCCTCGGGGTCGTGATTCGTCGCCAGGTCGGCGTGCTCGCCCAGCCCTGCCTCGATCTCGTCGTCGGTCATCGGCCGGTGGAGACCGAGCCCGATCAGCACGGTGACCTGCTCGCGGGGGACGCCCGCACGTTCGAGTTCGCCGAGGAGCACGTCCACGAGCACGTCGTCCGGTGTAGCGCGCGTCACGTCGGTCACGACGACGGTCACGAGGTCGTCGGGGTCCGCGAGTCGGGCGAGTTTCAGGCCGTGTGGATCGACCACGGCGCGCTCGGCCGCCCCTCGTACGTCGACCGTCTCGCCACCCGGTGGGTCCGCGACGGTCACGTCGCAGTCCGGGAGCGAGACGGAAATTTCGGCCTCGCCCAGCGGGAGCGTGAATGACATGGACGGGTCTGGGTCGGTGAGCGAAAAGAGCCTACCGGCGTCAGCGCGCCCACTCGACCATCCGGCCGTACACCGGATCGGTGCCGAGCGCGTCGGCGTCGCCCACGAGGACGAGCGCCTTCTTCGCCCGAGTCAGGGCGACGTTGATCCGGCGGTAGTCCTCGAAGATGGGGCCGTCGAGCCGGTCGGTGGCGACGAACGAGACGACGATCACCTCCTTCGAGGATCCCTGGAATCGGTCCACGGTGTCGACGGTCACGCCGGCCGGCGCGCGCTTGTTGATCTCGGCGACCTGTGCGCGGTAGGGTGCGATGACACCGATCTCTTCGGGCGGCACGCCCGCGTCGACGTAGAACTGGACGGTCTCGACCACCGATTCCGCCTCGACTGGGTTGGTGTTACCCAGCGCCCGTCCGTCGGGGTCGACGAACGCCACCGAGTCACGGAGGGTCGGGGGAAGAGCGTCCATCTCGACGCCGTCGAGGTCGTCGATGCGCTGGCCCGCCACCGCGCCCGTCGCGGGGCGCAACCGTCCGTCGTAGAACTCGCGGGACGCGAAGGCCTGGATGCGCTGTGACATCCGATACTGGCGGTCGAGCATGACCCCCGCGTCGGGATACGCTTCGATCAGCCGCTCGAACAGGGAGGTCTGGAGCGGCGCGGCGGCTCCGTCGTCGTCATCGTCGGCGGCCTGTACCACCGGCGGGAGTTGTTGGTGGTCACCGACGAGGACGGACTTCTCGGCCAGGGAGACGGCCGCGAGCGTCGCCGGTTCGGTCAACTGCCCGGCCTCGTCGACCAGCGCCACGTCGAAGGACTGCTCGCGCATCACCGTCGAGCCACAGGACGCGGTGGTCGCCGCCACCACCGACGCGTCACGGAGCTGGCCGGCCAGTTCCTGCGGGTCGCCGCTGTCCGGGAGCCGGTACTCCTGCATGTCCGGCCGGACACCGGTCTCGGTACCGACCCGGACGATGTCCTCGTATCCCTGCTCCTCCAGGGCTTCGATGGCATTGTCGACGGCGCGGTTGGTGAACGCGGTGAGCAGGACGCGCGCGCCCCGCTCGACGAGCGCACGCACGGTCCGGGCGAGGGTGTAGGTCTTTCCGGTGCCCGGCGGGCCGTGGATCAGCGCCACGTCCTCCGCTCGAACGGCGAGCGAGACCGCCTCGTTCTGGGCCTCGTTGTTGTCGATGTAGACCGTGTCGTCCTCCCCGAACTCGGGCTCGCGGCGGCCGAATAGAACCGCCTTCTTCTCGGGGGACTGCTTGAGGACGGCGTCGTGGAGCGCGGTGAGCATCCGGTCGGTACCGATCTCGGAGGGGTAGACGTCCAGCCGCCGCAACTCGACGGGTTCGTCGGTCGTGACGACGACCTCTTCGCCCAGTTGCTCGACGCGAGCCATCTCCGCCCGGCCGCGAACCGGGTGCCCGTCGCTCGCCAGCACCACGTCGCCCGCGCGGATCTTCGAGACCGCACCGGTGCCTTTCGCCCGGAGTTCCCAGCGGCCGCCCTCGCGTTCGGTCCGACCGATGGGTTCGAGGTCGATCAGCGCACGGTCGTCGTCGGCCCGTTCCTCGCCGCTCTGCCGCCAGAGCTTCGTGTACTCGCGGTGGACCGCCCGGCGCTCGGCTTCGATGGCGCGGTAGAATCGGTCGAAGTACGCCCGTTCGTCCTCGGGGATGGGACTGCCGACCTGGCCGGCCTTCGATTCCTGGTCGAGCCGGCCCGAGACGGCCATGCAGGTGTCCTGCTCGAAGCAGTACTCACACTTGGCGTCGGCCTCGAAGCCCGTCGGGACACTCATATCGTGTTCCATCGCTGCGATCTCGTTGCGGGTGCGGACGACGAACTTCAGGAGGCCGGGGCCGAGCGAGAACTCCTTCGCCGGCGAGAGGTCCCCCGTCTCCTCGGTCCGTTCGACGGCGGCGTTCTTGGTGTAGAGCAGGGTCCCGGTGTCGGGCGCTTCGGCGGCGTGGTCGCCGGCTGTCGGATCGACTCCCTCACCGCCGTCTGCGGCGGTCGCCGCCCCGTCCGCGACGGCCTGCTCACCGAGCAGGAGGGCGTAACAGGCCGCCTGGATCTTGTCCTGGAAACGGGGTTCCCGCTTCGTGTTCTTCCCGGTCTTGAGTTCCACGGGGCCGCCACGGCGAACGGCGTCGGCCCGGCCCTTCAGGCCGTAGGTCTCGCTGACGAGCGTCTGCTCGGAGCGCCACTGATCGGTGTCTGTCAGCGTCCCTTGCTGGAGCCAGGCCTCGATGGCGCTGGCGTGATCTCGCACTTCGGCGGCGACTGCTTCGGGGTCCTCGTCCAGTAGCCCGAGTTCGAGGCCCGACTCGGCGACGTGCTCGTCGATAGCGTCGTCCAGGTCCCGGCCTCGGAGGAGGTCACCGAACACTTCGTGGACGATGGTCCCCTTGACGACAGGGTAGGCCAGCTCCAGCCCGGAGAGTTTGTTGAGGTAGTACATCCGGGGGCACTGCACCCACGAGCGCACGTCGGTCACGTCGACGAGGAACCCGGGGTCCACGACGACCATCGACTCCCGCTGGGTGGCGTACTGAATCTCGCCCCGGAACTCGTCTTCCTCGGCGTTCGTCACCAGCAGGTCCATCCCGGGGTCGAGGTAGTCGGTGGTTTCGGCCCACTTCCCCCAGAGTGTGACCGTCACGGCGTCGCTCGCGCCGCCATCGGGCCGCATTCGAACTTCCGCGAGGTCGCTGGTACCCCGACTGGTCTCGACCGTTCGGGAGTCCCCGACCTCGACGACTGGTCCGCGGAGTTGCACTTGCGGGGGAACCGGCCGAGCGAACAAAAGCCCTCCCCCTTCGCGACTCCCGACCGACCGGTTCGCGGGCCCGGTACGCTGGGCTTACTACGGGGCGGGATCACCCCGCTGCGACGGGCTGGCGCACGGTACAGGGTGGATAACAATGGGCACTGGACGGGACTGACCGACGAACACGCCCGCGGTCACGCGACCCGGGCAACCGCCCACATGAATCGGACACAACTCACGACACTGGTGGTGGCGCTCGCGTGTTTCGGTGCGGTCGGTGTCTCGGCCACGACGCTGTCCTCGTCGGTGGCGGCCGACCCCTCGGACGCCCTCGACCCGGACTACGAGGTGATCCCCGTCGCCGGGGAGGGCCTCGCTCAGCTCGAAGCCGCCGTGGCGGGCGACGGCCGATCGTCCGCACCCGTCGGCGGCGACGGCGGATCGTCCGCGCCCGTCGGCGGCGACGGCGCCGAGAGCCAGGGTGACGACGGATCGAGCGACGACCGAGCGGAGAGCGACGAGCGCGACGGCGACGATTCCGGCGGTGCCGACGACAGCGCGGGGAACGCGGAGAGCGACGAGGGTGGGACCGGCGAGAGCGCCGGCGGCGACAGCGATCGCGGGAGCGGCGGCAGCGGTGACGGAGACAGCACGTCCCTCGTCCCCGGCGAGCGGTTCACGCTGGTGGATCTGCTCACACTGCTCGTCCTGGCCGCGCTGATCGCGGCGACCGCGTGGCTCTGCTACCGCTATCGCAACCGCTTCCGAGGGCTGTTCGCGACCGACGAGTCAGGGACCGACGACGATCCGCGGCCGGTCCCGGACGGACCACCCGCCGACGACAACCTCGTGTTCGAGAGCTGGGACGAACTCCTGTCGGACCTGGACGTGGACCGACCGGAGACACTGACCACCCGGGAGTGTGCCGACGCGGCCGCCGAGGCCGGGTTCGACCGCACCGAGATCGAACGGCTCCGACTCGACTTCGAGGCCGTCCGCTACGGCGGCCAGCCGGTGACCGACGACCGCCGTCGTCGCGCCCGGTCGGCACGGAAACGACTCGGCCTCAACGGTGAGTCACCGTGACCGGACGACGCGTCGCACTCCTTGCCGGCGGTTTGCTCGGTGCGATGGCGCTCGCTGCGGTCCTGTTCGACGGACTGGCCGAGATCGGCTCGACGGGTTGGCTCGCCCGGCCCGGCCACGACTACCTGCTGGCCGCGGGCGTCGGGGCGTTGGTCGTCCTCGCCGGCCTCGGCGTCGTGGCCGCCCGTTCGATCTCGGGCTTCGACGGCGCGACGCCGCCCCGGACCGAGGAGGTCCCGGCCGGGACCCCCCCTGGGGCTGAGATCGACCGCGTGATCGCGGGCGACCTCGGGCCGAGAGCGCACCTCCGGGGCGAGAAGCGCGCAGCCGTCCGCGACCGACTCCGGACGGCGGCCGTCGAGACACTCGTCCGGGCCGAGGGGCACTCCAGGCCGGACGCCCGGGAGCGCGTGGCGAGGGGAGAGTGGACCGACGAGCCCACCGCCGCGTCGTTCCTGTCCGAGGTTGGCCCGGGGTCGCTCGGCACGCGGCTGGTCGATGCGCTCCCCGGCGGGTCGCGCTTCCAGCGCCGGGCCGAGCGGACGGTGGCCACCGTCCTCGACCTCGCGGAGGGAGAGTCGTGACCCGAACGCGCCGGACACACCACTGGCGGGGCTTAGTGGCGGTGGCACTGCTCGGAGCCGCGCTGGGCGTCCTCTTCAAACGACCGCTGATCGTGCTGGCCGGGTCGGTCGGCGTCGGCTTCGCGGTCTACCCACACCTGCTGACGCCGCCAGCAGTCTCGCTGGCGGTCGACCGCCGCCTGAGCGAGCGCGACCCGGCCCCCGGCGAGACCGTGACCGTCACCGTCACCGTGACCAACGAGGGGGACTCCTGGCTCTCGGACCTGCGGTTGGTCGACGGCGTGCCCGCGATGTTGCCCGTCGTCGACGGGACCGCCCGCCACACCGCCGCGCTCCGGCCCGGGGAGTCCACAACCTTCTCGTACGCCGTCGTGGCGGAACACGGCGCACACCGGTTCCGACCGCTGACGGCCATCGCCCGCGACCTCAGCGGCGAATACGAGGTCGAGACCGAGGTCGAGGCGGTCGACGAGATCGAGTGTCTCCGTGCCCCCTCCGAACCACCGGTCGACGGCGCGACCGACCCCTATCCGGGGCGCGTGCTGACCGACGCCAGCGGCGCGGGCGTCGAGTTCGATCACACGCGCGAGTACCATCCCGGCGACGCCCGCTCCCGGATCGACTGGCGACAGTTGGCCAAAACTGGGTCGCTGGCTACCCTGGAGTTCCGCCAGGAGCGAAGCGTCTCGGTGACCGTTTGTATCGACGCGAGAGCGGACGCCTACCGCGGCCAGCACGGCGAGCCACACGCAGTCTCCCACAGCGTCGCGGCCGCGCGGGAACTGCTCGAATCGGTCTGGGACCTCGGTGAACGGGCGGGCGTGGCGACGCTCGGCGGCCCGGACTGCTGGCTCCCCCCAGATCGCGGCTCAGACCACGCCGACCGCGCCCGGCACCTCCTGCTCACCCACCCGTCGCTCTCCCCACGACCGCCCGACTGGGAGCGGACCCGCGCGGAAGACGATGCCGAGCCGGACCCGTTCGACAGACTCAGCGCCCGGCTGGGCGGGAACGCACAGCTGTTCCTGCTCACGCCGCTGGCGGACGACGAGATCGTCGGCTTCGCGATGGAGCAGGCCGCCAGGGGCCAGTCGGTCACCGTCGTCAGTCCGGACGTGACCGGCGGAGACTCGCCGGGCGAACGGCTCGCGGCCGTCGAGCGTCGCAATCGGATCGACCGGCTCCATCGCGGCGGCGTCCGGGTGGTCGACTGGGACCCGGCCCAACGACTGCGCAAGAGCGTGGCGGCGGCGCGGAACCGGTGGCAACGATGACTGGCAGACTGCGACCCGACGGCGGGACCGTCGACGGGAGCGAGGAGTCACTGGCGACCGATCACAGGACCGACCGTCCGAACCGAAAACCGGTCGATCACCGACCGTCCAGCGTCGCGAGCGTCCTCGCGGTCGCGCTGGCTGGCTGTAGCGTGGCGCTGGTCGCGACCGGGCCGGCACAGACCAGGTCGATCCTGCTGGTGGTCCTCGGTCTCCTGGTCCTCGGCGTCGGGTTCAGGCGGCGTGAGGGGCTGGTTCCCGTGATCCGGCTCCTGGCTGGCCTCGCGCTCGTCCTCGGGGGGATTCAGCTGTCCGTCGCCGCCGACCTCGGGCGGATCGGGGACGCCGAGCTGCTCCCCGGGCTCTACGGTCTCGCCGTCCTCGGCCTGGGACTGCTCCCGGTCCGGCGTGGCTGGGAGACGCGACTCGCGACGCTGGGCGTCGGGCTCGTCCTCGTCGGCGTCCTGTTCAGCGGGATCACCCGCGACGGCGGCCTGTTCGGAATCCTCGGCGCTACCGTCGCCGGCGTCGCCGCGTGGGACGCCGCCAGACACGCCATCACGCTCGGCGAGCAGGTCGGACGGACGGGAACGACCGCACGGACGGAACTGGTCCACGTCGGCGCGACGGGCCTCGTCGGAGCGGTGACGGTCGCCGCCGCCGTCGCGGTCTGGCGGGTCCGGGTGACAGACCTGCCCCTGCTCGCGCTCGTCTCCTTGCTCGGGGCCGCCGTCGTCCTCCTGTTCGCCCTCTACGACTAGAGCGTCTCGGGGTCGCGGAAGGTATCGTCGACGGGCGGCGCGCCGATGGCCAGCACCAGTCCCTCGTCGTCACCGACGTACTCGTGGCCGTGGCCGACCTCCGGCCCGGCGGCGTACGCCGTCCCCGGACCGATGGTCCGGGTCTCCGGGTCCTCGGGGTCGCCGAGCGTCACCTCGAACTCGCCGTCGAGGACGTAGAACACCTCCTCCTGTTCACGGTGGGCGTGAAAGGCCGTCTCGTCGCCGGGTTCGTAGCGCCACACGTTGACGTGGCTCTCATCGAGGCCCAGCGCCGCGGTGAGCTGTTTGTGTCCGGCCGGGAACTGGTCGATCCCCGCCATCTCGATCTCCTCGACCGCATCCAGGTCCACCACCTCGTACTCCATACGCCTCCGAGCGAGGCCGGGCGGCTTGAAACCGACGGGGGATCGGCCAGGCTTTTTATTACCCGACTGCTACCCCGAATCATGCGACGGGCTCGGCGCGTGGTTACGGCGGGTGCGCTGGCAATCTTGCTGGTGCTGGCGGGCTGTAGCGGCCCCAGCGGTGATTTCGGCGGCGATCCGACGCCGCTCCCGACGCCGGATCTGGGCGGCGACGACGGAACGCCGACGCCGCCGGCCGTGACTCCCGCGCCGCCATCGAGCGCCGACACGGAGCGCGGCCGGGCCTTCCTCGACGGACTGTCGACCTCGCAGTTCCCCGTCCGATCGGTGGCGACGGCCAACGGCGCGTTCAGGGTGACCTACGTCTCGAACGACAGCCGTCTGCTCCGGGACGCGTACGTGCTGGGCCTGGCCTACGGCGGGACCGTCAACCGGACCTGGCGGAACGACTCGACCTGGGCGACCACGCGACTGGACGCGCTGGCCGTCGGCACCGACGGTCGCGCGCTCGCGCGCTTCCGGATGCCTGCATCCTGGCCCCTGCAGTACTTTCAGGGTACCATCTCCGCGGCGGAACTGGGCGACCGACTCCAGGCCACGCTCGAACGCACGGGCCCGAACGGACAGTATCCGGACCGGAGCGGGCAGTTGACGGATTTCTACACCGCGGCCGACCGGACGGCGGTGAACGTCGCGGGCGCGTCGGTACGCAACCGGACCGTCTTCCTGACCGTCCGTGCGCCGGCCGGCGACCGCGAGCGCCTGCGGTCGGCGCTCTCGGAAGTGGTCGCTGCGTACGGCTCCGCGACGGCGGACTGGGACACGGCTGCGCTGGAACTCTCGCTCCGTGACCGCGAGGGCGCGTTCGTGGGCTGGTACCGCGCCGACGCCGACTTCGCGGCGAACGTCTCGGCCGGCGAGGCCGCCGTGGCGCTCGCCGACCAGCGATACCTGGCCGAGGGCGGCAGACTCCTCGGGTGATCACTCGGCGGCGAGCCACCGGCTATCGACACGTTTTCGGCGGCCGAGCCCTACGAATCGAGTAGCTATGCGCGTCAGAGACTGGCAGGACATCCTCGAGGACGTCGTGGAGAGCGACGCGGACCCCGGCGGCTGGCGGGCCGTGGGTGGCGACCGCGCCGGCGGCATCGGCGAGGACCTGTACGTCGGCCACCCTGACGCAGCCGTCTACCAGCTCAAGACCTACGCCAAGAACCCCTTCGAGGTCCAGGGCGTCGGGACCCGCGTCGCCCGGCGCATCGACGAGGACCTCGACGACCTGTTCCCCAGCGAGGATTCGGGCCGCTTCGGTGTCCAGCGGCCCATCGAGGAGGACGAAGCCGAGGACAAGGCGACCGAACTGGAGGAGGTCCTCAAGGCCCACGCCGACGCCCCGACGACGCCGGACGCGCTGTTCGACGACGTGATGGAGACGCTGGACAGCCCCGCGTTCGGCCCCGCGGACATCGAGTTCGACGACCGCCCCGAGGAACTCGACGACCTCTCGGCCACCTTCGAGGAGGCCGAGGAGTTGCTCGACGCGGAACTGGACGACCTGGTCGAGGACACCGTGAGCCGCGGGTTCGAGTAGTCAACGACCGATCGAGCGGAGGTAGCCGTAGATATCCTGCATCACCGCACAGCCGTCGCTGGTTCCCGTCTCGACGGTGATCGAGTCCTCCTGGAGGCGGACCCGTCGCTGGGTCTCGTTCGCCGTCGGCCAGTCCGGCAGGTGCGCTCCGTTTGGATCGCCGCTGGCCGCGAAGTTCGACCAGTAGCTCTGGATCCGGTCGCGGAGTTTCCAGTCGCTCGGGCCGTTGATACCGGTCGGGAGCCCCTGCTGGGTGACCGTCTCCCCGAACACGTAGGAGAGTTCGGCGGTGTGGTACGCACCGGGGTCCTCGGAGAGTAGCGTCACCGGGATGGTGGGCGTATCGTCGAACAGGTAGCGGTAGGCCGTCCCGCCCTGTCGGGTGATGGCGTCGGTGACCGCCACGTCCGAACAGAGGAAGAAGTCGTCCGTGTTCACGTCGATGTAGGTCGCTTCGATGGAGTCGGAGTCACTCACGGGGTAGGCCTCGACGATCCGGTCCCCGAAGTCGCCGTAGACTCGCTGGAGGCGGTCGCGGTACGCCGCCTCGGACTCCGGCACGCTATCGCCGGCGAACTCGAGGAAGAACTGGTACTCCTCCGCGTTGCCACCGAGCAGGACGGGTACGTCGTGGAACTCGCCGTCCTCGATCAGCGAGGCGGGGTGGTCCCGGACGACCTCGCCGTCGACGCCGAAGATCAGCCCGGGCTGTTCCACTGTGGGGGTCTGCCCACCGGTGGCCTCGCTGGCGAGTGCGCCCGCGACGCCGTAGGCCTCGGCCAGGTCCGCGGGCTTTGCCTCCCGGAGACAGGCGAGCGTGTTGCCGGCCGTACAGTCCAGTTCTCGGGCCGCTTCGGTCCCGCGGGCCTCCAGTTCCGCCAGCCCGTAGAGCGGGTCGTTGATCGGGCCGCTCTCGCTGATCGCCCGGTGGAACAGGCCCTCGGCTTCGGGGTCGGTCAGCAGGGTCAGCACGGCGTGTCCGCCGGCGGATTCACCGAAGACGGTCACGTTGTCCGGGTCGCCGCCGAACGCCGCGACGTTGCGCTGGACCCACTCCAGCCCCGCGCGGATGTCGAGGTAGCCGAAGTTGGTCGGGGCCGACGGGGTCGCCGCCGTCACCTCGGGGTGGGCAAAAAAGCCCAGCGCGTTGAGGCGGTAGTTGACCGCGACGACGACCACGTCCCCGGCCTCGGCGAGCGCCCCGCCGGGGAACCGGTTGCTCCCGAAATTGTACCCGCCGCCGTGAATCCAGTACATCACGGGTTTCTCGCCCGGGTCGGCGTCTTCGGGTGTCCAGACGTTCAGATTGAGGCAGCCGTCCTCGCTACCGACGAATTTGCCGACGTCGAGTCCCAGGAAACCCGAAACCAGGATGGGCTGTGGTGCCCGTGGCCCGTAGTCGTGGGCGTCGCGGGTGCCGTCCCACGACGGCGCGGGCGTCTCCGGCGGCCTGAACCGCCGCTCACCCACCGGCTGATGGGCGTAGGGAATCCCGCGGAAGGCGTTCACGTCGCCCTCGTCGTCGCCCTCGACGGTGCCGCTCTCGGTCTCGACTTCCGGGTCCGAGAACCACCATGTGGTGTTCGCGCTGCCGATGCCGCTCCCCGCTCCGAACACGGACGCTCCCCCGAGCGCCCCCAGATAGGTCCGTCTGTCCATCGGAGACCAGATTCCACGACAGGTCGGACGGAATAAAAGTTTTCGGTGAGCTGTGGGAACGTGCGACAAGATCGATGGTCGAGGCGGTGGGGGCTCGGTCCACGCGAGCGCCCGAGAGACATCCTTTAGGAAGTCGCCGCGGAGGTGACCCCATGCGACTGGCGCGCGTTCTGAGGGGAGCCGTCGGCGTCACCGGTGTACTGGCAGGAGCCGCCCTGGCTGCGAAGGGGTGGCGTGACCGCGAGCTGGTACGTTTCGTCGAGCGCCTCCACGACAGGGCCGAGATCGACCGCGGGAAGACGGTCTCGGCCGACGACTGGGCGGACCTTCCGGAACCAGTGCGGGGCTACTTCTCGAACGTCCTCCAACCCGGCCAGGAGTTCGTCGACGGCGCCCGAATCGGACAGGTCGGCCGGTTGCGCCCGGGGGACGCCGACTCGCCGTGGCAGCCGTTCACCGCGACCCATCACGTCACGGTCGACCCGCCCGGGTTCTACTGGGACGCGACCGTCCGCTATCTGCCGTTCGTCTCGGTCGGCGTCCGAGACCGCTTCGCCGACGCCGAGAGTGGTGCGAGCGTCTCGCTGTTCGGCGTGGTGCCCATCGACTCGGCCGGGTCGAGCCCCGAGCTCCGGGAGGCCGAGCTGATACGGTACCTCGCCGAAGCGGTCTGGTACCCCACGGCGCTCCTCCCAAACGAGGGTGTCGAGTGGGAGGGCATCGACGACGAGACGGCGCGGGCGACCGTCGAACACGGCGGCGTGACCGCGTCGCTCACGTTCACGTTCGAGGACGACGAGGTGACCAGCGTCCACGCCGACGAACGGTACCGGAGTGTCGACGGCCGATACGAACCGACACCCTGGACCGGGCACTGGCACGATTACGCGACACGCCAGGGCGTGTCGGTCCCGATGGCTGGGGAGGTGACGTGGCACCCCCCGGATGGTGCGTTCCAGGCCTGGCAGGGTCGCGTGACCGACATCGAGTACCGGTGATTACGCCCGGATCGTGCTCTCTTCGAGGTACCGATCCTCCCACTCACGGCGTGCTTCGAGCTCGCGACGTCCCCGTTTGGTGACGTTGTACACGTTCGTCCGGCGGTCTTTCTTCCCCTTCTCGACGAGGCCCTTCTCGACGAGGGTGTCGAGGTTGGGGTAGAGCCGGCCGTGGTGAATCTCGCCCTCGTAGTACTCTTCGAGGGCGTCTTTGATCGCGAGCCCGTGCGGTTCGTCGTACCCGGCGATGACGTACAGCAGATCGCGCTGGAATCCAGTCAGATCGTACACAGATCGTTATACCTATCTGATTAAATTAAATCTATCGCCCGTCGGAAACGTACACGGTGCCAGGCGTCGCGGCGTCGCAGTTCCACTGGACGCCGAGCGTACTCACTCACTGGTCGTCGTGTTCGAGGACTGGATAGTCGAGTCAGTTTCCGGGTCGAGCCCCAGCACCTCGGACCCTGGCACCCGGCGGTTCGCGAGTCTGTCCCGGCCGTAGAGCAGGACCACGAGCACGGCGAGTCCGACCAGCGGAATCGCGCCGGTGCCCTCCGCGAGGAAGGTCAGCCACGGGTCTGGGACACCGTCGGGAGCCAGTACAGCCATGTCCGCGGGGTGGTAGACCCCATCGCGTTGATCCCGGCGTGAAACACCGCGACGGCCAGCACGCTCCCGCTGGCGTCGTTGTACATCCAGGTCCAGAGGATCGGCCCTGCCAAGATGGTACTCGTCCAGCCGAGTTACTGGGAGAGGGGCCACCCGCCGTGGGTCGTGTTCGCGTTGAGCAGCAATGGGAGATGACAGAGCGCCCACGCCGCGCCGACGAGCAGACTGGTTACGAACGCGCTGTCGCGTTCCTGCAGGAGCGACACCACGAACCCACGCCAGCCGAGTTCTTCCTGTCCGCCACCCCAGACGGTTCCCCAGGCGAGCGCGAAGAGGTAGATGCCGACGAACGGTATCGTACCGAACTCCACGGGGCCACCGGTCGCGACGAACAGCGCGCTTCCGATGGCCAGGACGGCAGGCGGGAGCAGCAGGGCGGCCGCCCGCCACGTCACACCGATCCGACAGACCAAAAACTGCGAGAGCCACGCTCGGAGACTCCCTTCGCTGGCCCAGACGACGACCGCGGCACCGACCGGGGGGCCGAACCCGCCCAGCCCGACGAGAATCGAGAGCGTCCACGACGCGGTCATCCCGAACGCGACCAGTGCCGCCTGGATCGACCAGGTGAACGCGTACGTGACGAGCAGGAAACTCGCGATCCGATAGCGGTCGATCCACGACCGGACGGCCCCGATCGTTCCCTCCCTACCGCGTTCCGACGGCGCTGCATGCGGCCCCATGCGACCAGTTGGCCGATAAACCTTTCGCTGTGACTGGGGCCCGGGTCGAATCCTGCAACTGAAGTCCGCGCACGTCTACCACACTGCCATGGACGCCGCCGACACGATCCGGTCGTACTACGACGCGCTCCGGACCGGCGAACCGCTCGGGCCGTTCTTCGCCGGCGCGCAGTCGGGCGACGACGCGGTCGTCAAGTTCGGCACCTCCGAACGGCTGGTCGGGACCGACGCCATCCGGGAGGGGTTGCGCGAACAGACCGCAACGACGGTCGACTGGGCCGTCGAGAGCCACGCCCTTCGGACAACCGAACGGGAGCGCCACGCCTGGTTCAGCGACGCAGTCGAAATGAACTGGACCGACACCGAGCGGGGGATTCAGTACGAGTTCGATACGCGCTGGAGCGGGACGCTCGAACGACGCGACCAGGCGGGAGCACCCTCCGAGTGGCAGTTCGTCGGGATGCACGTCAGCACGGCAGGTGAGGTCTGATGGTCGGACCGGTCTCGAACGACGAACGCGCGTCGTTCACCCGGCGGCTAAAGATCGGCTTCGTCGTCCTCGTGGGCATTTCGTCGGGGCTCATCACGCTCCAGGGTAACCCGAGTCCGGTCGTCCTGGCCGGCGCGGTGGTGGGCGGCCTCGTGCTGGGCGCGCTCCTCACGCGGTTCGCCATCCCCAGCGCGGACGGGTTTCGCGATCAGGAGGTCCCCGACAGCCTCTCCGAGACCGAAGGGCACCTGGAACGGCGGTTCGAGAGCGAAGACCGCGACGAGCGGCGGACAGAACAGCGCAACCGGTAGTTAGCGGACGCGGTCCAGCCAGGCGCGCGGGTCGTCGAGTTCGGCGTCGGACGGCAGATTCTCGGGGCGCTCCCAGACCGCAGAGGCACCCTCGACGCCGCGTTCGTCCGCGACGGTCTCGAAGAACTGCTTGCCCCGCTCGTACTGTCGACGCTTCATCCCCAGCCCCAGCAGTCGGCGCACGAGTTGCGAGACGGGACCCCGGCCCTGTCTGCGCTCGTCGAGTTTCCGTCGCAGATCGGCGTACTCCCCGTCGAAAGCCCGATCCATCACGAGTTCCGCGTAGCCTTCGACGGCCGTCATCGTGGTATCGAGACTCCCCAGCGCCTCCCGGTCGAGACTGCCCTCGCCGAGCGCGTCGACCGCGCGCTGGAGGTCGGCCTCGAGCTGGTCGGCGAGCCACGGGGCGGCCCCGAACTCGGCGGCGTGGGAGACCTCGTGGAAGGCGATCCAGCGCCGGAAGCGTGGCTCGGGCACGTCGAGCATCGTCGCCACTTTGCCGATGTTGGGGTGGACGAAGTACAGCGAGTGGGCGTCGCTCTCGGCGAGCAAGAGCGGGTCGTACTGCCCCAGGACGTTGTTGCCGAGGAAGGCGAGCGCGATGGACATGGTTCCGGTGTTGACCATGCGAGCCAGGCCCGGAATCAGCCCGACCTGGTCACCCAGCGGCGCCATCACGCGCTGGAAGGTGTCGATGTTGGCGTCGATCCAGTGGTGGCGGTTCTGGATCTCGATGGATTCGGGTACGTCGAAGTCGATGGCGGCCACTTCGCGGATGCGGCCGCGTGCCTCGCGCACGTCGTCTGCGTACCCCTCCTGTTCCTCAGTCGAGAGTGCGATAGAGCCAGGCTCGGTCGACGCTTTTGCCGCCTCGGCGACCGCGGTCCAGTCGACGGGACCCGTCCCCGAGGCTCCCGTGACCGCCTGGACGCTACGAAAGAGACCCATACTTCTGTCAAGAGGGGACCGGTAAAAAGGTCTTCTCCCGTCGGCGGCGGGGACACCGTGCGCGACGATGGGGCTATCGATCGAGCAGCCCGAGCGACTCGAGGTCCGAGCCGACAGTTTCTAGCGCCGTAGGCGCGTCCGCCGGGTCCGTGCCGCCGGTGACGACGACCTTGCCCGACCCGAACAGCAGCAAGGCGACGTCGGGATCGTCGAGTCGGTAGACCAGACCCGGGAACTGTTCCGGTTCGTACTCGACTGCCTGGAGCCCCAGTCCGATAGCGATAGCATTGAGATTCAGCGTCGTCCCGAGGTCACCGGAGGAGACGATATTCTGGATCGTGACGCCCGGGGCCGCCGGCGTCCGGATGTCGAGTGACTCGAACCGCGTGAACACGGTCTCTGCGCAACCACGGGCCGCGTCGACACTCGACGCACCGGTGCAGACGATCTTCCCCGACCGGAAGATCAGTGCGACTGCATCGGGTTCGTCCGTCCGGTAGACGATCCCAGGGAACGCCTCAGGGTCGTAGTCCACTCCCTCCAAGTCGAACGCGACGCTATCGAGGTCGAGTTCCTGTCCCACACTGGTCGAGGCGACGACGTTTTCGACCGATACGGACTCTCGGAGCGACGTCGGAGTAGCTCGTGGCATTCAGTAGAACTCCCGGACGAGGTCCATGGCGTCCTCGGGCGCGCCGTCGGGGAT
>NZ_RDFA01000009.1 GCF_004118325.1 Halorientalis pallida
CCTCGATCCAGTGCTCGCCGATGTCGGGCCGCACTTTCTCGTCGACGAACTCGCGGGCCGACTCCTGGATCATCCGCTCTTCTTCCGAGAGGTCCGCTTCCACGCCGTAGTAATCGAGCATACAACGCCCTAGGTTTCCAGTGGTAAAAACACTACTCAACCAAACCGCTGTTTGTTAAATCCGGTGGCCGGGGGGTAAATTCCCGTGTCGTCGGTCGGATCGCCTGCGGCTCACCGGGTCGAAACTGCAGTGCTCCCAGTTCGATCCCCCTATTCTCGGGGTGTCCGGCCCGCACGGGCTCCGTCCGTTCGTGCCGCGGTCGACGCTCGCTCCCTGCTCGCGCGAACCGAGGCCTCGCGCTAGTCGTCCGCGGCGCTAGTTCCTGGGTCGCCGCCGGTCCGTTCGGCCTGCACCTCACGGACGAAGGCGGTGAAGTTGTCGAACAGGCGCTTCGCCTCGCAGGCGGCGTCGTAGTTGTCGGCGTTGATGCCGTCGAGCACCTGCTGGATGCGCTCCTGACTCAACTGGTCGTCTTTCCCTTCGGTGACCGACGCCGCCGTCTCCATGTCGTACTCGGGGTGGAACTGGACGGCGAACACGCGGTCCTTCCGGAAGCCGTGGATACCGTAGTCGTTCCGGGCGAAGACGGTCGCGCCCGGCGGAGCCTCGACCACGCGGTCGGAGTGGGTGGTGAAGACGGTGAAGTCGTCGTCGACGCCGTCGAGCAACCGGTTCTGACCGTCCTGCCCGACGGTACGGTACCCGATCTCGTACTCGTCCATGGCCTCGACGCGCCCGCCCATGACGTCGGCGAGCAACTGGTGGCCGTAACACACGCCCAGCGCGGGGAGACCGGCCTCGATGGCGTCGCCGACCCAGGCCTTCAACTGGCCGATCCACTCCCGCTCCCAGTAGACGGACGCCCGCGAGCCCGTCACGACGAACCCGTCGTAGCGGAAGTTCTCGGGCACCTCACCCGCCGGACAGTCGAACTCGACGAGGTCCGCGTCGAGTTCGCGACGGAAGTTCCGTCGGGTGTCTGCACCGTCGTGGGCCGCGTTCAACAGGGCGATGCGTGGCCGCGTCATCGTCCCTGTGTACTCACTCCAGACTGAAATGCCCGTCCGTCTCGACACGTCTTGCCGCGCCCGCACTCAGCCGTCCAGATCGGCGTGCTCGTTCAGCTGTCCGGCCAGCGCGTCCTCGAGGAGCGTGGGCTCCTCGGCGGCGACGAGGTGGCCGGCGTCGATCCCCTCGAATGTCCCCTTTGGCAGGTCCTCGGCGAGGTCTCGTCCCGCCTCGACCGGGACCACGGCGTCGGCGCGGCCGTGGACCACGAGTGACGGCGTCGTCACCGTATAGAGGTCCGGCATCTCGAAGTCGAGCATCGCGCCGATCTGTGCGTCCCAGCCGTCGGGGCCGGCGTCGTCGTCGGCTCGCCAGCCGGCGATCCGGTCGACGGCCTCGGGGTGGGCCTCGACGACGCCGGGCGAGAACGCCTCCGTCAGTGACGCCCGGAGCGCGTCGCGGTCGTCCCGCGGTGCCTGCAGGTCTCGGAGGGCGTCGGCGTCGACGCGGCTCCCGTCGGCCGTCGTCCCGAGTAGCGCGAGCGTGGTCGCCCGTCCGTACTCGCGAGCGTGCTGGAGCGCGACCATCCCGCCCAGTCCCGCACCGACGAGGTGTACAGTCCGAGTCCCGTGATCGGCGAGCACGGCCTCCAGATCGGCGGCGAGCGTCGCCACGTCGTAGGGGCCCGGCGGGGCGTCCGAACGGCCGGTCCCACGGAGGTCCCAGACGAGCGTCTCGACCGGGCCGGCGAGCGCGTCGACGAGCCACGACCAGCACCACGCGCCGTAGCCCGCCGGTTCGACGAACGCGACCGTCGGGCCCGCGCCGGCGGTCTCGTAGTACAGGTCCTCGTCGCCGTTGGTCGCGGTCGGCATGTCTCGTCGTTGCGCGGCCACCGATTTGAATCCCCACGGGTCGCGCCGTCCGGGCGCGCTCACCCGCCGGCCGTCCCGTTCCCGGGATCGAACCGCCACAGCGTCAGCCCCCTGAACTTCGTCACGTCGGCGTCGCTCCGGTTCGCTTCGAGCGTATCGCGGTAGCGCCGCAGTCCGTCCGGCGGAACGTGGGAGGTGACGAGCCAGGCGGTCTCGTGGCCCCGAACCGCCGCCCGTATCTCGGTCGTCGACGCCGACGCCGGGAGTGGTTTCACGGCCACGTCGTCCCGCGAAAAGTAGTGCTCGAAGGGGTTGGCGTAGGAGGGCTGGCTGACGAGAACCACGTCCCCGGCGGCCGCGTCGGTCCCGACCGTCTCGGACACCTCGTCCCACTGGGCGTGCTGGTCCTGGGTGTAGTACACCGGCAGCGGGAGCAGGAACGCGAGCACGAGGACGCCGCCGACGATGTAGCGCATCTCGACGCTGCCGACGAGTCGGACCGACGCCGCCAGCAGAACGTACAGCCCCATCGCCGCCCCGATGGTGTACCGGTACACGTAGATCGGCGTGACCAGGTACGAGATCAGAACCGGGACGACGACGACGATCCCGACCCAGGAGCCGAGCAACGCCGTCCGCTCGCGACCGGTGAGCGCTCCCCAGCGCTCGCTCGCAGTGCCGCCGTCCCCTCGGGCCTCGCGGGCCTCACCGGCCCCGCCGGTCCGTTCGATGGCGTAGTCCACGGCCACGAATCCGCCGACGAGCAACAGCGCCAGCGATCCGATCACCGGATTCCAGGGGTCGACGTAGGCCCCGAACGTCAGGAGGATCCGCGACACCGTCGGCGCGGGAATCCAGGTCAGTCCCGTCGGCCCACCGCCCCCCGACGAGAGCGCCTGCCCGAGCAACACCGCGATCCACGGGAGCGCAACCAGGCCGACGACGGCCTGTGACGCGAGCCACGTCCGGAACGGCACGGCGGGTCCCTCGTCGTCGAACCACCGGGAGCCGACCACGAAGACGTTCTGGGCCAGCACGACGAACAGCGCGAACGCGTGGGTGTAGACCAGCAGGACCGTCGTCAGCGCGTACCCGGCCACCGTCCGGCGCGTCGGCGTCTCGACGACCCGCACGAGCAGATAGAAGGATAGCAGTGTCAGCAGCGCGAACAGGCTGTACATCCGCGTGGTCTGGGAGAAGTTGATGTGGAACCGCGCCACGGCGAGGACGGCCGCGCTCAGCAGACCGACCCGCCGGTCGTAGAGGCGCGCGCCGACGCCGTAGATGACGACGACGGCCGCGACGCCGAACAGCGCCGCCGGGAGCCGTGTGATCGTCTCGGTGGTCCCGAACAGGTCCGTCCAGCCTTTCAGCACCGCGTAGTACAGCGGCGGGTGTCGGTCGACCGTCGGCACCTGAGTCAGCACCTCCGGCAGCGTGCGCCCGGCCACGAGGTTCAGCGACGCGATCTCGTCGAGCCAGTAGCTCTCCTTCCCGATATCGTACAGTCTGAGTCCGGCCGCGAACGCGACGATGCCGTACAGTGCCGCCGGTAGCGACCGGAGTCGATCCGTGAACACCCCCATACCCGTAGGTCGAGATTCACGGGAGAGTTGTTAGCTGTTGTGGATTTACCGGCACCGGCGACCCACCGATCGCGCGCCGATCAGGCGCGCAGGACCTGTTCGAGCACGTCCGGCGCGTCGTCCAGCGCGTCGTCCAGTGCGTCGCCGTCGGGGCCGCCGCCCTGGGCGAAATCCGGCGGGCCGCCGCCGCCACCGCCGACCTTGCTCGCGAGTTCGCCGACGACCTCGCCGGCGTCGATCCCGGCGTCGTCGGGCACGGCTACGACGAACTGTGCGCCATCCCGGCCACTGCCGATGACGGCGATCTTCCCCTCTTCGACGAGGGCGTTGGCCGTCGCCCTGAGTTCGTCCATGTCGGCATCCAGCCGCTGGATCACCGCGGGCGTCCCGCCCACGTCGACTTCCTCGCCGTCGTCGCCGGCCGCCCGGACCTCCGCCAGTTCCTCCTTGAGCTGCTCGATGGTCTTGCCACGCTCTTTCCACTCCGTGAAGAACCGGTCGGCGGTCTCGGGGACGTCCTGGGGAGTCACGTCGAGGGTGTCCGCGGCCGCATAGAGGGCGTCTTCCGTCTCCTGGGTCGCGCCGATCGCGGCGTCGCCGGCGGCGAAGGTGAGCCGTTCCACGCCGTCCTGGATGCGCTCCGTGTTCAGGAGCTTGATCGCGCCCACGTCGCCGGTGCGGGCGACGTGTGTCCCACCGCAGGCCTGTACGTCCTCGTCGACGTGGATCAGCCGGATCTGCTCGCCGGCCGGAATCCCGCCCTGATAGAGGTCGAAGCCGTGTTCGGCTTCCGCCTCGTGGCGGTCGGGCCACTCCTGGCTGACCGACGTGTTGTCCATCACGACCTCGTTGGCGAGGCGTTCGATCTCCTTGACCTGCTCGCGCGTGATGGGCTCGTAGTGGCGCACGTCCAGCCGGGCGCTGTCGGTGTGTTTCTGCGCCCCGGCCTGGCGGATGTGGTCGCCCAGCACCGTCCGGGCGGCGTGGCCGACGATGTGAGTCGCGGTGTGGTGACGCATGAGCCGGCGTCGCCGGTCGGCGTCGATCCCACCGCGGACGAACTCGCCTTTGCCCGGATCCTCGTCGACACGGTGGAGCACGACGCCGTCGACGATCTGCACGTCGGTCACCTCGGCGGTCACGTCGTCGGTCGTGATCGTCCCGTGGTCGGCGGGCTGGCCCCCACCTTCGGGGTAGAACATCGTCTGGTCCAGCACCACGTCGTAGCCGTCGTCCTCGCGCTCGAAGACGTCCAGCACCATCGCCTCGAACTCCATGCGCTCCTGGTCCTCGTAGTAGAGGCGGTCTGTCTCGGGCAGGTCGGCCAGCCGCTCGCCGTGACTCGACTCCTCGACCTCGGCCGTGGCCGTCTCGGCGTCGTGGCGGTTCGCGACCAGCGAGTAGAAGTCGTCCGGGACCGCCACGTCCACGTCCCGCTCGGCGGCGATCTCCTCGACCATGTCCGGCTGGATGCCGTGGCTGTCGTACAACTCGATCAGCTCCTCGGTCGGGATGGGGTCGCCGGACTCGGCGTAGTCGGCGGCCAGCTGGCGGACCTTCCGACCGCCCCGGTCGAGCGTCTCGCGGTACTTCTCGACCTCGGTGCGGACGATGTCACGGATCGTGTCGCGGTTGCGGTAGTCCAGCCGCTCGGCCTGCATGTCGACGAGTTCGTCCAGCGGCGCGTCCACGCCGACGTTGTCACAGAGCCGCTTGGTCCGTCGCAGGACCATCCGTGCGAGATAGCCCGTCCCGACGTTCGACGGGACGATGCCGTCACCCAGCATGTACGCCAGGGTCCGGGCGTGATCGGAGATGGCGTAGATGTCCTCCAGGGGCTCCACGAGGTCGCGCAGGCGGTCGACGTCGACCCCGAGTTCGGTCGCGATGTCCGCACGGGCGGCCTCCACGTCGTCGACGTCGTCGATGTCCAGGCTCCCGGAGAGCCGCGCGGCGTCGTGGACGATGGCCGCCTCCTCGCTCGTCAGATCGACCCCGGCGTTGTCCTTCAGGAAGTCGATCATGTCGGGGTAGATCGCCTCGTACACAGTTGGAGTGCCCTGACTCATCCAGGTCCAGCGCTCGATGCCGTAGCCGGTGTCGATGACCCGGCGATCCATCCGGGAGTAGGTGTTGCCGTCTTTGAGCTCGTACTCACCCTCCGGGTCCTGCTCGAAGCACATGAACACCAGCGTGGCCAGTTCCAGCCCGCGGTAGATGACCTCGAAGGCCGGGCCGGCGTTGCCCCCGCCGACCCACGGGTCTTCGATGAACGTCAACTCGCCCATGTCCGCCCCGAGCGACTCGAAGAACTCGACGCAGTACTCGACACACTCCTCTTTCCAGTAGACCTCACCCTCGTAGGCGTAGTCCGAATCCTCGGCGGCGTTGAACGCGTGGTGGCCGCCCATCTCGAAAGCCATGGTGTGGCGGCCGGTCTTGCCCACGTTGTCGATGTCCTGCATCCGGATGCAGGGCTGGGACACCACGAGGGGGTTCGCCGGCGGCGGCGACTGCCCCGAGGTCACGTGGGGCTGGAAGTCGTAGATCGACGCCTGCGTCAGGAGGACGTCGTCACGCCAGCGGTTCGCCGCGACGGGGTAGGGATCGACCCGCTCGTGATCGTGGTCCTCGAAAAAGGAGAGAAACGTCTCGCGCATCTCCGACAGCGACAGCTCGTCGTCGAACCCCGGATTGTCGATGAAACTGTACTCCGCACACGGGGGCTCGCCACAGGTCTCTCGACTCCCGTCGAGCGTCCAGAAGTGGTCCCCACAGGCCGAACACGTCAGCCGGTGAAACCCCTCGTCTTCGAAGTACTGGAGTTTGTACTCCGCTTCGAGCTCACTCATTCGTTGCCATACTGTGGTCAACCGGGCGGTAAAACAGTTCCGAACAGCCGGCGAGATTCGCCGCCGTCTGGACGTTCGAGGTCCCGACGTGCCCGCCGCGCCGGCCTACCCGCTCGCCACCCCCGCCACGTTCCTTTTGTCGCTGCCCGGTCTGTGTTCGGTATGGCCGACACCACACTCCGCACGGTGGCCCGGCTCCCCGACCGCCGTCCGGCCGCCTCGCTCGCCCTCGCCGTCCTCGCGAGCGAACTGCTCGGCGGCCTCGGCAACCTCCTCTCGCTCGACGGCGTCACGACGTGGTACCCCACGCTGACGAAACCGGCGTTCACCCCGCCGAGCTGGGTGTTCGGTCCGGTCTGGGTCACCCTCTTCGCCCTGCTGGGTGTCGCCGCCTGGCTCGTCTGGCGTGCCGGCCTCGACGAGCCCAGCGTCAGACTCGCGCTCGCCCTGTTCGCCGGCCAGTTCGCGTTCAACGTCGCGTGGTCCGGCGCCTTCTTCGGCCTGCGCTCGCCACTGTTCGGGCTGGTCGTCATTCTCGCGCTGTGGCTCACCATCGTCGCCACCGTGCTGGCCTTCGACCGGGTGGACCGCCGGGCCGCGCTGTTGCTGGTGCCGTACCTGGCGTGGGTGAGTTTCGCCGCACTGTTGAACTACGAACTCTGTCGGTTGAACTGATGGACCCGACGCTCACGACGGTCGCCGCAGGGTTCGGCGGTGGAGCAGCACTGGTCGGCTGGCGCGCCCGCGGCCGCGAAGGTCGTGCCCGGACGGTCGCCGTCGCCCTCTCGCTCCTCCCGGTTTCCATCGGGACCTGGTACCTCGCCATGGCGACGGGGTGGGCCCTCTACGCCGGTGACCGCGTGGTCCACTGGGGCCGCTTCGCCGACGGCGTCCTCGCCATCCCCTTGCTCGTGTTCGTCCTCTCCCTGCTCGCCGATGCCGACCGCACGACGACGGCGACGGGGATGGCGCTCGGCGGGTACAGTATGGCCGCGACGCTGGCCGCGACACTGACCACGGGGGCGGCGAAACTCGCGTGGCTCGGCGTCGCCGTCGGCGCTTTCTGTGCGCTCCTGTGGGTCCTGTTCGGGCCACTCTCGCGATCGGCTCGGGACAGCGCCGACGCCGCGCCCGCGTTCGGGCGCGGCCGAAACGTCGTCGTCGCCCTGTTCCTGCTCTACCCGGTGATCTGGGTGCTCGGAGCACCGGGCTTCGCGCTCGCCCCGGCCCTGCCGTTGTTGCCGGCACGGGTCACCCTCGACGCGGCGCTGAAACTCGGCGTCCCGCTTCTCGTGCTAGCCTGGCTCCCAGCCGCGGACGCTGACTGAGGGCCCAGCCGTCTCGACGCCTCGATCCGTACTGCCGTGACGGATAGCCGAGCCCGAGCGTATCGACGACCAGCCGACACTCAGTCGTCCAGTGCCAGCGAGGCCAGCAGGGCTTCGAGCTGGATGCGTTCGTTGGCCCCCTCGGTGATCCGGTAGTCGGCCTCGCCGATGCGGTCCAGCAGCGTGACGGCGGCGTCGTCGTCCAGGTCGAACTCCCAGACCGAGCGGTGCAACTGGTCGATCACGTCGCCGCCGGCGATGCCCTCGTCGGTGAGCAGGTCGTCGAGCGTCGAGCGGGCGGACAGAAAGTCGCCGTCGAGCGCCTGCGTGACCATCTCGTGGATCTCCTCCGGGCGTGCGGTCGAGGTGATGGCGTAGACGCCTTCCTCGTCGACCACGTCGCCCGTGACCGCGGCGGCCTGGAGCCCGTTGATCGCCCGGCGCATGTCGCCGTCGGCGGCGTAGATCAGCGCGTCGATCCCGTCGTCGGTCACCTCGATGTCTTCTTCCTCGGCGATGATCCGGATCTGTTCTTCGACGGCCTCGTCCGAGAGGGGGTTGAAGCGAAAGACGGCACAGCGGGACTGGATCGGGTCGATGATCTGACTGGAGTAGTTACACGAGAGGATGAACCGGACGTTGTTCGAGAACTCCTCCATCGTCCGGCGGAGTGCCGACTGGGCGTCGCTCGTGAGGGAGTCTGCCTCGTCGAGGAATATAATGCGGTAATTCGCGCCGCCGAAGGAGGACCGGGCGAAGCTCTTGATCCGTTCCCGGACCACGTCGATCCCGCGCTGGTCGGAGGCGTTGAGTTCGAGGAAGTGCTCCGCCCAGTCCTCGCCGTACAGGTCCCGGGCGATGGCGAGCGCCGCGGTGCTCTTCCCGATTCCGGCCTCCCCCGAGAACATGAGGTGTGGCAGGTCGTCCCTGGCGACGTAACTCCGGAGGCGTTCGACGATGGTCTCCTGTCCGACGATCTCGTCGAGCGTCTGCGGGCGGTACTTCTCGATCCAGATCTCGTCCCGCCCGGCCCGCGACTCGGTGTCGGCCTCGCTCATAGTCCGGGCAACGAGTGGGCTCGTCATAAACTGCCCGGGACCGGTCGCGCACGGCCCCCACCAGCCCCGGTAGGCCCTCAGTAACTACTGCCGTCCGGCCCCGTCGATCGGTATGGACCGCGAAACGGACTTCCTCCTCGTCACGGCCGTCGGTCTCGGGCTCTCGATCTGGGTCCTCGCCAGCGCCGTCCGGCGACGGCGGACCCGCCGGTGAGCGACACGCTCAAATCCGGTCGGCCCGACCGCCGGACATGGTCACGGTCGAGGTGGTCGGCGAGGAGACCCGCGAGATCGACCCCGAGACGCTCGGGACTGATCCGACCTACGCGGATCTGGTGCGGGCCGTCGACTACAGCCCCCACGAGGTGTCCGTGCTGGTCGACGACCAGCCGGTCCCCGAGGACCGCGCGGTCGATGCCGACTACGTCCGCGTCCTGCGACTGATCAAGGGCGGGTAGCGGGTCGTGACGAATCCGCCCCAGCCCCCCGCGCTCTTTACCCGGCAGCGGCTATCCCACACCGATGGAGATTCGCGAGGCGACGGCCGAGGACCTGCCGGCCGTGATGACAGTCTTCGACGGGGCCATGCTGGCGACCGACGTGGCGACCGTCCGGCAGGCCATCGACCGGGGCGACCTGCTCGTGGCCGTGGCCGAGGGCCGCGTTCTCGGAGCCTGTCTCCTGGTCGGCGACGAGATCGAGGCGGTGGCGGTCCGGCGTGCTCGCCGAGACCAGGGCATCGGCACGGCGCTGGTCGCGGCCGCCGCCGACCGCCGGGCGCGCCTCGTCGTCGAGTTCGACCCGCGGGTCCGGCCGTTCTGGGCGTCGCTCGGGTTCGAGATCGACGCCGCCGAGGGATCGGACCGCTACCGGGGCGTCCGCGAGTGAGTCACGCCTCCAGCGTGCGGACGCGTCTGAGGACGCGCTCGACGGCGTCGTCGGACCGGTAGTCGAGTTCGCCGCTGCCCTCTCGATACGTGACCACGCCGGCGCTCGACAGTTTCGGCACGTGTGAGTGGACGAGCGAGATCTCGATTCGCTCGGGGGACTGGCCCGGAACGCCGCCCACGTTCGCGAGGTACTCCGCCGCGTTCGTCACGGTGACGGGCTCGTCGGCGAGCGAGAGATACGAGAGCAGTTCCCGGCGGGTCCGGTTCGCGAGCAGGTCGAGCGCGGTGTCGACCACACCGGGATCGACATCGGCGGCGAACGGGGAGAGTCGGTCCGGCGGCCGCTCGTCGGGACCGCGGGCGGTTCGCTGTGCCAGTTCGTAGCCCGCCCAGCGTGCCAGCAGCGCGACGACGGCCACTTCGAACTCGTCGAGGGACTCCTCGTGGGGGGCTTCGCTCGCGAAACAGACGGTCCCTCGCCGCTCGCCGTCGAACTCGACGGCGGACCCGACGTAACTCTCGAGCCCGAACCGCTGGTAGGCGGGGTCGTCCGCCCAGCCCTCCTGACTGGCCGCTTCGACCGTCAACTGGCCCGTGTCGGTCCGGATGGTCCGCCGACAGTACGTTTCCGGGAGCGGCAGCGTCTCGCCTTCCTCGACGAGGCCGTCCTCGCCGGCGGTCAGGACGATGTCCTGCTGGCCCGCCTGCTGGTCGATGTGGGTCAGAAAGCCGTAGGAGAGGTCGAGACGGTTCCGCTCCCGTTCCAGTGCCCGTGCCAGTCGGTCGGTGAACGACGTTCCCGGATCCAACACGATCGTCGAGAGATCGAGCAGGTGATCGACTCGTTGCTCCGGAGTCGCGTCAGCCGCCATAGCGAGTAGTATTATCCAGTCGTTTCCTTAGATCTTTGGGGTGTAAATTGGCGCTAGGATGGCCTTATTGCACGAATTCACCGCTTCGAATACCAGATTCAGACGAGGGGTTCGACCAGCTCCCGTCCGGCCGACAGGAGCTCCCGCACGCGCTCGTCGCTGGTCGCCTCGGCGTACACCCGGAGCTTTGGTTCGGTGCCGCTGGGCCGGACCAGCAGCCAGGCGCCGTCCGCCAGGAAGATCTTGAAGCCGTCCACGTCGTTGACACGGTCGACGGCCGTCCCGGCGATCTCGTCGGGCAGTGCCCCGTCCAGATCCGCGATAACCTCGGATTTGCGGTCGTCGGGACAGTCGACGCTGATCCGATCCTGGTGGACTTCGCCGTGTTCGTCCTCCAGTGCCGACACGCGCTCGTCCAGCGGGCGCTCGACGGCCGCGGCCGCCGTCAGCAGTGCGAGCGTGACGCCGTCCTTGTTCCGGAGGTGGCCCCGGACCCCGAAGCCACCGCTCTCCTCGCCGCCCATCAGCGCGTCCGTCTCTCGCATGGCCTCGGCGACGTGTTTGAAGCCGACCGGCGTCTCGGCGACGGGCTCGCCGTGAGCCTCGGCGACGCGGTCGACGATGGCGCTGGTCGAGACCGTCCGGACCGCGGACCCCGACTCGGATTCGAGCAGATGGTCGTACACCGCGGCGAAGAACAGGGAGGGGTCCAGAAAGCCACGCTCGGGTGTGACGACGCCGATCCGGTCGGCGTCGCCGTCGTTGGCGATCCCCAGGTCGGCCGGGCCCGACCGGACACGTTCGATCAACGTGTCGAGTTTCTCGGCGCTTGGCTCGGGCGATTCGCCGCCGAACTCGGGGTCGGTCCCACAGCGCAGGCGCTCGACCTCGGCACCGGCGGCTTCGAGCAGGCGGTCGGTCACGTCGCGGCCGCTCCCGTGCATCGCGTCGTAGGCGACGGTCAACCCGTCGAGATCGGTGTCGACGAACGCCAGCGCGTGGTCGACGTACGGGCCCACCAAGTCGACTTCCTCGACGGCCCCGTGTTCGGCCTCCGGGAGTGGGTCGGGGTCGGCCAGGTTGGCCTCGATGCGGTCGGTCACGTCCGCCGGGGCCGGCGAGCCGTCCTCCGGGACGAACTTCACGCCGTTGTACTCGGGCGGGTTGTGTGAGGCGGTCAGCATGAGCGCGCCGGCCAGGTCACGGTCCCGGACGCTCCAGGCGACGACCGGGGTCGGACAGTCCCGCTCGGGGAGCAGGACGTCGAACCCGTTGGCACAGAGGACGCGCGCGAGTTCTTCCGCGAAGCCCCGCGAGTGTTCCCGGGCGTCGTACCCCACCGCGACCGTCCCTGTGTCGTCGTCCTCCCGCAATACCGAAGCGACTCCCTGCCCCACCATCCGGACGCGCCGGTCGGTGAACGTCTCCAGGGTGGCCCGCCACCCGTCGGTGCCGAACGAGATCTGATCCATACGGTCCCTCGCTCGTGGCCCTGCAAAAAGTCACGGTTGCTGACAATCCAGTGGGGGTTCCACACCGGCCCTACCGCTCTCAGGCCTCGATCAGCCGCTCTTTCTCGGCCCGAGAGCACTCTTTGATCTCGTACTCGCGGGACATGGCGGCCGACTTCGAGGCGAAGGCCTCGACGTGGACGAGTTCGACCGGCGTGCGCCCGCGGGTGTACTTCGCGCCCTCGCCAGCGTCGTGTTCGGCGACCCGGCGCTGTACGTCGGTCGTGTAGCCGGTATAGAGAGTATCGTCGGCACAGCGTAGCACGTAGACGTAGTGGTCCGACACGGGCGGACTCTGCACGCGGGCGACGGTGAGCGTTACGTTCGGCGTCGGGACTACGGAGGTACGAAAGGGCAGTGTCGCCCGGCCCGCTGCCGGAGCAGTGCCGCCGAAATGGGCTTCGCGTGGTGTCTAGACCACGATTCGGGTGGCCACAGTGGCCGTCACGCTTTGTGAGCGCGCTCGCGTGCGACCTCGGCGATGCCAGCGTTCGCCGAGCAACTCGGGCAGGCGTGAACCTCGCCGTACTCGTCCGCGAAGACCCGAGCGAACTGGTCGGACACGTGCGCGCCGCAGTGATTACAGTCTGGCATTCGTCACTGCCGGCAGCGACCGACTGCCGACACTATCTGTAGGGGTCGCGTGTACATATCCTCAATACCGGACCAGTAAGGTATCCCCGCGTGGCCGCGCCGTCTCTCGGTTTTGGCTCCTCACCCATCGCGAGCGGCGTCGACCGCGCGGGCGATCAGCGCGGCCTGTGCCCCCGCGGTGAAGCCGGCGTCGACGTTGACGACGGTTAGGGCGGTACAGGACTGGAGCATGCCGTCGAGAGCGGCTTCGCCGTCGCCCGCGTGGCCGTAGCCCGTCGACACCGGGAGGCCGATGACGGGGGTGTCGACGAGGCCGGCGACGACCGTCGGGAGCGCGCCCTCGCGCCCGGCGGCGACGATCAACACGTCGAGGTCGCGGAGCGCGGGCAACTGGTCGAGCAAGCGGACGATGCTGGCCACGCCAACGTCGTCGACGCGCTCGACCTGTGCGCCCATCTCGCGGGCGAGGACCGCCGCCTCGCCCGCGGGTTCGGCGTCGGACGTGCCGGCGGTGACGACGCCGACGGTCGCGTCCAGGTGCGGTCGCTCGAACCCGTCGGTGTGAGCCACCAGCACCCGTGCGCGCTCGTGATACGTGTCCTCGGCGTCGTGACTCGCCAGGCGTTCCCTGACCGTGGCCAGCGCGTCGGCGTCCAGTCGGGTCACGATGGCTCGCCCGGTCGTCTCGACGGCCGTGGCCGCCAGGTCGGCCACCTCGGCCGGCGTCTTCCCGTCGGCCAGGATCGCCTCCGGCACGCCCGCCCGCGTCTCCCTGGCGGCGTCGAACCGCCCGGCCTCGCCCGTGGCGTAGCCGGCGAGTTCCGCCTGTGCCTCGGCGGGACTCACCTCGCCCGTCGCGACCGCTTCGAGCAACTCGCGCATACGCCCCCTCCACACTCGACTCACTCCTACCCATCGACTCTGCCGCAGAATAGACGATACACTGACACATATTCTTTCAGACCAAAGCGCGCGCGAGCGACCGCCTAACGGGTGTACACGACCAGTTCGCCGGTTCGAAGGGGGTCGACGCAGGCTTTTCGTTAAATACCGGCCAGTGGCTTTAAAAAGGGGGAACCGCGAAACCGGCTCAGACCCCCGTGAATACCGGCGAGAAACTGCACAAACGGGAAAGTATTTAAACCACCCTCTGGAAAGGCCGCGTGTATGGCAGACCTGATCGTCAAAGCCGCCGTCAAGGAAGCGCTCGATGACATGAACGTCGCATCTGACTTCTACGACGCACTCGACGAGGAAGTCGACGAGCTGCTCGAGGACGCCGCACGTCGTGCAGAGGAGAACGACCGCAAGACCGTCCAGCCGCGCGACCTCTAGGCTGGGAATCCAGTTCGTTTTTTCACCGGGTACCACGGCCGCCAGCCACGGGTCTACCGCTCCCGGACCGTCGCACCGTCGTCGGTTCCGACGTAGATCGCGTCGGCCAGGTCGACGAACAGGCCGTGTTCGAGGACGCCCGGACACGCCGAGAGGTCGGCCGCGAGTGCGGCGGGGTCGTCTATCTCCCCGAAGTCACAGTCCAGCACGAGATTCCCGTTGTCGGTGACGACCGGGCCGTCCTTCCGCTCGGCGAGCCGGAGGTCCGGCTCGCCACCCAGGTCACGGATGCTGGCCGCGACGGGCTCGCGGGCGTCGGGGAGGACTTCGACTGGCACCGGGACCGACAGCCGGTCGGCGAGCTTGGACTCGTCGGCGACCACCAGGAACCGGTCGGCGGCGGCGTCGACCAGCTTTTCGCGGGCGTGGGCCGCCCCGCCGCCCTTGATCAGGTCGCCGTCGGCCACCTGATCGGCCCCGTCGATCGCGATATCCGGTGTCGCGTCGTCGAGCGTCGTCAGCGGGACCCCCACCTCCCGGGCGAGTTCCCGCGACTGGTAGGATGTCGGGATTCCCTCGACGTCCAGACCGGCGTCGACCGCCCGGCCGAGCGCCCGGATGGCGTGGGCCGCGGTGCTGCCGGTGCCAAGTCCCACCACCTGTCCGTCCGCGACGGCCTCGGCGGCGGCCTCGCCGGCGCGTCGCTTCGCCTCGTCACTCCCGCCGCGTTTCATGCCCGGGAGAACCGCATCCGCGGACAAAAAGCCGTGGGATCGCCCGGCCAGGAGGCGGATACTTTTGAGGATCACACCCGTCGCCCCGCGTATGTTCGGAACCAGCGGCATCAGGGGACCGGTGGGCGAGACGGTGACCGCGGACCTGGCGCTCTCGGTCGGGCGCGGCCTCGGCGCCGACGCCGAACGGGTCGTCGTCGGCCGGGACCCCCGCGAGAGCGGCGAACTGCTCACCGACGCCCTGACGGCCGGGCTGCGCGAGTCCGGGACCGACGTACTGGACCTGGGGCTGGCGGCGACGCCGACCGTCGCCCGCGCCGTGGCGTGGGAGGAGGCCGACGCCGGCGTCTCGATCACGGCCTCGCACAACCCGCCCGCGGACAACGGGATCAAACTCTGGCAGGAGAGCGGCCAGGCGTTCGACGCCGAGCGCCGGGAGACGATCAGCCAGCGCGTCCGCGAGGGCGCCGCCGATCTTCAGGGCTGGGACGCACTCGGGGACCGCCGGGACGCCGACGCCCGCGAGCGCCACGTCCGGGCGCTGGTCTCCGCCGTGGACGTCGCGGACCCGCCGTCGGTGATCGTCGACGTGGGCAACGGGGCCGGCGGCGTCACGGTCGACGCCCTGCAGGAACTGGGCTGTCACGTCCAGACGCTGAACGCCCAGCCCGATGGCTCGTTTCCGGGCCGTCCCAGCGAGCCGACCGCCGAGAACTGTGACTCGCTGGCGACACTGGTGGCCGAATCCGACGCCGACCTCGGCATCGCCCACGACGGGGACGCGGATCGGATGCGCGCCGTCGCGGGGGACGGCACCTACCTCTCGGGCGACGTGACGCTCGCACTCTTCGCCCGGGCGGCCGCCGACCCCGGTCAGCGCGTCGCCGCGCCCGTCGACACCAGCCTCGCGGTCGCGGACCACCTGGCCGAGATCGACGTGCCCGTCGAGCGGACGCAGGTCGGGGACGTGTACGTGGCCGAACGGGTCGCCGAGGACGGCGTGGCCTTCGGTGGCGAGCCCAGCGGGGCGTGGATCTGGCCCGACGCGACGCTGTGTCCCGACGGCCCACTGGCGGCCTGTCGACTGGTCGAACTCGCCGCCGAGCGCCCCCTCGAAGACCGAGCGGCCGAGATCGACACCTATCCCATCCGCCGCGACAGCGTCGCGGTCGACGACAAGGCCGCCGTCATGGACCGAGTGCGGGACCTCGTTGCCGACCGGTACGACGCCGTCGAGACGCTGGATGGGGTGCGCGTCGACCTGGGCGACGGCTGGTTTCTCCTGCGGGCCAGCGGGACCCAGCCACTGATCCGGATCACGGCCGAGGCACGCGGGGCTAATCGGGCCGAGACGATCTTCGCGGACGCTCGTGACCTGCTGGAGACCGCGAGAAGTTGAGGGGTGGTTCCGGACGACGGGCCGTACCGTCCCGTCGGGGGTGGCTATCCGCGCCGCGTCGACCGCGCTTTCCGGACGTCAGCGCCGTCGCGGATCTTGTCCTCACACTGCGGGCAGACCCGTGGTGCTTGGATGCCGTTCGGTGTAAAGACACGTGCATACGCGGCAGTGACAAAAGCGCCGCAGTTCTGACATTCCGGCATACATCCGGTGCATAGGATGGTGTTGTCTTAACTTTGGGTGGTGATTGTGACACTCTCCCGCGCCGACGAACGCCTCGGACACCGCCACGGACGGCCCGTCCGCTCGCTACCGGTGTCATTTGCCGATACGTTCTGCGCACGACGTGTCGGGCCACGACCAGCCACCCTCGCGCGCTATATATCGGACGAACGTCACGACTCCGCTCGGGACGGGCCGTCGGCGACACAGCCTTTTGACGGTGCCGGTCGTACCCCGGGCCATGTCACGTACTGCCGTGATCGCCGGCGTCGGCCCCGGGCTCGGCGAATCCATCGCCCGACGGTTCGCCGCCGAGGGCTGTCGCGTCGGGCTGTTCGCCCGCTCTGAATCGTACCTCGACGACCTCGCCACGGAACTGGACGACACCGCCGGCGCAGGGCTAGCGGTACCGACCGACCTCACCGATCCCGAAGAAATCGCCGCCGGATTCGCGGCCGTCCGCGAGGCGTTCGGTCCCGTCGACGTCCTCGTCAACCACGCCAGCGCCGCCTCGTGGGACGGCCTCACCGACATCTCCGCGGCGTCGTTCGACCGCGCGCTCGCCGTCGGGCCGAAGGCCGCGCTCCACTGCTCGCAAGAAGCTGTCACGGACATGCTCGATTCGGACGGCGGCACGGTGATCTTCACCGGCGCGACCACGTCGGTCCGGGGCCGGGAGGGCGCGGTCGGGTTCTCCGCCGCGAAGTTCGCCTGCCGGGGACTGGCCGAGTCGATGGCTCGCGAACTCGGCCCCGAGGGCGTCCACGTCGCCCACGTCGTCCTCGACGGGATGATTCGGCCCCCGGATACCGAGGTCGAGACCGAAGCGGACTATCTCGACCCCGACGCCATCGCCGACAGCTACTGGCACCTGGTCGAGCAAGACGAGTCGGCGTGGACGCTGGAACTCGACCTGCGGCCCCACGTCGAGGAATTTTAGAGACCGATCCCCACGTCGAGGTCCCGGTCACAGGTCGCCTCGAAGGCGCTGTCGGGCTGCTCGTCCGCGTCGGCGTACCGGACCAGCGTCGCCGCGTCCAGTTCGGCGGGGACCTCGAACCCGAGCACGCCCGCCCGCGTCTCCCCGGGCGAGAGATCGACGCTGACCTCGAAGCCTGCGTCGAGCGACCGGAGCGGTGGCTCCAGGTACCACGTCGCGTCACAGAGTTGCGCCCGCAGGCCGAACACCCCGTAGGGTCCGACGTCGACCGGGCGGTCGACCGCGGGCGTCAGTTCCAGCCGGAAGACGACGTAGACCATGCCCCGTGCCGGGCTATAGGAGAGAAACTCCGAATCGTCAGGGGACATCGACGGCTGTGTCCGGGCGTTCCAGCGGACCGAGAGCGTCGTCTCCGCGTCGGCAGTTCCGTCGGCGGTCGTCGGAATCGGGTCGGCGTCCCCGGCGCTGGATTCCACGACACAGCCCTCCGGCATCGGGGTCGCGGGACAGCCGGCAGCGTCGCCGGTCGCGGTCCCGTCGGTCGTGGCCGCGCCGGTCGTCCCGTCGTCGCGTGCGCCACAGCCCGCCAGCCCTGCGGCCAGTGCCAGCGCGCCGGTCCGGAGCACGCCTCGTCGTGACTGTCGCATTACTGGCCCTGGTGTCGACGACCCGGATATCTCTTCGGGCCGTATCGCCAGCCGTGCCGACTCCCTCACCGGTTCCGGCCGAGTTCCTCGTGGCTGGTCACCCAGTCCGAAGCCGAGATGGCCGAGGCCAGCGACAGCTCGCCGGCGAGGACGACGCCGGCGGCGATCTCGGCGAACTTGTTGACGTTGCCCGCGCCGTCACAGTCCAGCATCTGCAGGGCCTCGTCCTGGGTCGGCAGGCCCGTCCCACCGCCGTAGGTCGCGACGATGAGTGACGGAATCGTGACCGAGACGTGGACGGAGTCGTCGTCGAGCAGCGTGGCGTTGACCAGTGCCGCCGAGGATTCGGCGACGTTGGCCTCGTCCTGCCCAGTGGCGACGAAAAGCGCCGCGAGTCCGTTGGCCGGGTGGGCACCGTTGGTGTTCGCGCCCGCCAGCATCGAACCGAGGTTGGCCACGTCGCCGTGGTGGACCAGACTCTCCGGGTCGGCCCCGAGGTGGTGCGTGAACACCTCTTCGGGGATGGTGGCCTCGGCGGTCACGCGCTTCCCGCGGGTCATCATGTCGTTGACCCGGGAGTGTTTCTTGTCGGTGGCGAAGTTACCCTCCAGGTAGAAGTTCTCGACGTAGCCGGGGAACTCGCCGAGGATCCAGTTACAGGCGGCGAAAGTGGCCTTCCCGACCATGTTCTGCCCGGCGGCGTCGCCGGTCTCGAAGTCGAAGCGGAGGAAGGCGAGGTTGTTGGTGAGGTAGTCCTCGATTTCGACCAGTTCCGCGACGCTGGAAGTCTCCTCGGCCTTCTCCTCGACGGTGTCGTAGTGATCGAACACCCAGTCCCGGAAGTCCCGGGCGCTGCGGGCGTCCTCGAAGACGAAGACCGGTGCGCGGTTCATCCGGTCGTCGACGACGGTTGCTTTGACGCCGCCGCTGAGGTTGAGCGCATTCATGCCGCGGCTGTAGGAGGCGACGAGCGTGCCCTCGGTCGTGGCCAGCGGGATCGGGTACTCGCCGTCGGCGTGTTCGCCGTTCACTTTGAGTGGCCCCGCGAGCCCGATCGGCATCTGGGCGACGCCGACGAAGTTTTCGATGTTGCCCGCCAGTTCCTGGGGGTCGACGGAGTAACTGCTGATGTGTTCGAGGTCCGCGTCGGTGCGTTCGGCGAGGTACTCGTGGCGCTCGTCGATGGCGGCCTCGCTGTAGTTGTCGGCTTCGTCCCGAGGGACACTTGGAACCGCCTCCTCGTCGCGGATGGTGTCGGTGACCGACAGCGACAGCGACCCGAAGGGATGAGCCAGGAAGTCGATCCCGATGTCGTGGTCGCCGGTCGGGAGTTCCAGTCCCGCGACGGTGACGTACACCGTCCGCCCGACCGGGAACCCCAGCGGATCGTCCTCGTCGACCTCGGCGAGCGCGTAGGTCTCACCCTCCGAGGTTTCGAGGGTCACGTCGCTGGGCATGACCTCGTCGCCGTTGATCTCCAGACGGTCGAGGCCGCCGAACTCCGCGTCCTGCAACCTGTTTTTCACCTCGAAGCGAACGCCGTCGTCGGTGTTCGCGAGACTCCCGTACGTGTACAGTCGCTTCAGCACCTTCTCGGGCACGTCGAGCGAGACGACGCCGTTCCCGCCGACGAGGTTCGCGTAGAGCCTGTTCAGTATGCCGGTGTCTGGCTTCGGCACGACCATCGTATCCGTTTCTTACCAAAAAATAGAATTAAAATTTTCCATCTCTCTCAAGAATAGCCGAAGATATAACACCTAGTGTTAATATACCCGAACACGTCCGGTCGTCCTTGATACCTCTCCGCTGGCCGGTGGCGTCGCTGGTCGATGTCGTCGAGTCGAGACACGTCGACGTGGGACCGTGACCGTCAGGTTTCCAGTCGATCCAGCACGGCGTCGGCGTCGTAGTTCAGCGTCAACTCCCGCGAGCGGCCGCGGCCGTCGACGTCGGTGTAGGTGGCGTCGATGATCCCGAGCTGGTCGAGCTTGTTGATGATCTCCGAGTAGCGGGTGTAGCCCAGGTCGGTCCGCTCGTGGAAGGTCTCGTAGACTTCGCCGGCCTGCTCGCCGGAGTGTTCGGCGATCACCGCGACGAGGGCTGCCTCGCTGTCCGAGAGGCCACGGAGCGCCCGCGAGAGGTGGACGAACTTCGATTTGTCGTAGGCCTCCTCGACGTCCTCGACGCTGACCTCCTTGGAGGCGCGCATCTCGGCGTTCAGCCCGGCCCGCCGGAGCAGGTCGATTCCGACCCGCAGGTCGCCGTTGGACTCGGCGGTGAGTTCGGCGACCCGATCCAGTACCGTCGGCGAGATCACGCCGTCGTGAAAGCCCCGGTCGACCCGCTCGCTCAGGATGTCGACGATCTCGGCCTCGCCGTACTTCGGGAAGTACACCTCCTCGGGGCGAAACACCGACTGGACGCGCCCGTCGAGTTCCTCGATCACGTCCAGGTCGAGGTCCGAGGAGATACAGATGACCCCGATCTTCGCACCGGCGTGTTCCTCGTGGGCACGAAGCAGGGAATAGAGCGTGTCCGAGGCCTCGTTCTCGTAGAAGAGGTAGTTCACGTCGTCCAGCGCGACGACGAGGACTTCCTCGTCGTCGACCAGCCGGTCGGTCACCTGCTCGAACAGCCGCTTGAACGAGATTCCGGACGAGGGCGGCTCGTAGTCGAAGATACCCTCGAAGAGTCTGGAGAAGACCGAATAGCGGGTGCCGTTGACCTGGCAGTTGACCCGGACCGCCCGCACGTCGGTCGTCTCGGCGCGTAACTCGGTGTACAGCTTCTGGACGGCCGTCGTCTTGCCGGTCCCGGGCGGGCCGCGGGCGATGACGTTCAGCGGCCGCGAACCCCGAACTGCCGGCCGGAGCGCGTACTTCAGGCTCTCCATCTGGGAGGTCCGGTGGTGGAACGTCTCGGGCAGGTAGTCGATCTCGAAGACGTGCTCGTCCCGGAACACCGACTCGTCCCACGAGAGCATCCCCTCCTCGGGGTCGTCGGTCATCACTTTCACCACGCTCCCCACAGGACTTAATTGTTCGCCAGCGCTCACGCGCCAGCCACCGGCAACTCGACGACGAACACGGCCCCGGACTCGCCGTCTGCCCGATCCTCGACCCGGACCGACCCGCCGTAGCCCTCGACGAGGCAGTACACGAGGTACAGGCCGATCCCCGAACCAGGGCTGTCCAGTCCCTTCTCGCCCTTGCCGAAGATCGTCTCCTTCTGTGCATCGGGGACGCCAGGGCCGTCGTCGGTCACGCGGACACACACTGTGTCACCGTCGCGCTCGGCCGAAACCGACACCGTCGGCGACGGCCCGTCGTTGTGCTGGACCGCGTTGTTCAGCAGGTTCCGGAACACCGACGGCAGCATCCCGTCCGCCGCGACCCGGGCGTCGGGCAACTCGCCGTCGACCTCGAAAGTCGCGTCCGGGTAGGACTCGCGGCGCTTCTCCAGTTCCGTCTCCAGCGCGTCGGCGAGGTCGGTCGGCTCCGGTTCGACCTCTCCGTCTCCGACCACGACGTCGACGTGATCGCGGGCGATCTCGGTGAGTTCCACGACGTGTTCGCTGGCCCGCTCGATCCGTTCGAGCGCGTCTCTGTCGTCGTCGTCGACGTGGGCTTCGAGCGCCTCCAGCCACGCCAGCACGACGGTCATGTCGTTGCGGATATCGTGGCGAACGACGCGGTTGAGGACCTCCAGTTGCTCGGTCCGTTCGGTCAGCCGTCGCTGGTGTTCGACCCGTTCGGAGACGTCCCGGACCGTCGCGACGACCTTCCGTAACTCCCCGCCGAAGCGGACCGCCGAGAGCCTGATGTCGATCACGTCGAAGATGCCCGTCGGCGACTCGACGTCCAGTTGTGTCCGGTCGTCGCCGCTCTCGACGAACGCCTCGAAGGCCCGCTCGAACTCCGCGACCGGTTCCTCGCCGGCCACGCCATCCTCGGTGAACACTCGTACCGTGTTCCCGATCCACCGCTCCCGGTCGATGCCAGTCACCGCGGTGATGCGCGGGTTGACGTACTCGATGGTCCCGTCGGTGTCGAAGACGTACACCCCGTCGCTCACGTTCTCGACGATGGTCTCGTAGAGCGTGGCCTCGCGTTCGGTGTCCTTCCGTTCGGTCACGTCCCGGACCCTGGCACAGACGGCTTCGCCGTCGTCAGACTCGATGATCGAGAGCGCTACTTCCGTCCAGAAGGGTGTCCCGTCCCTGTGCTGGCTGTACCACTCGATCGTCGTCGGTCCCTCCTCGCGCGCCCGATCGACGAGTTCGTCGGGACTCGCCGGCCACTCCCAGCCGTCGGCCGTCACGTCCGACAGCGTCACCTCGTCCACACGATCCGTACTGTAACCCACCAACTCGCAGTACCGCTCGTTGGCGTCGAGGACGTCCCCGGTGTCGGGGTCGAAGACGACGAGCGCGTCGGCGGCGTGCTCGAAGAGCGACCGGTAATCTACCTCACCCGTCATTCTCCGTACGTACGTCGATCCGGCACATGACACTTTTGACGGGGTCGCCGACGGCACCGGGCCCCACTCGTGCCGGCCCGACACCCCCGTTTCGGGTCGAACAACCACTCGGAGACAGATTCCGTCGACACACCGCCGTTGATAGAGAGTTAATATCGCTACGGCGGAACGATTGCGGCACGAAGCCGCACGTCCGGGGGGACGGAGGGGATCGATGGACTGGGTACTCGTCGTTTCGGCTATCGCCGTCGGTGCTGGCGTCGGACTGTGTGTGCTCGGTTGTGACCGGGCACTCACGACCGACAGAGCGACTGCGCTGATTCTCCTCGTTCCGCTGTTCGTCGGGACGGCGAGCGCGGGCGCGGCCGATCAGGTGGGCTCGGTCGCGTGCCAACTCGGCATCGGCGATCTCGTCACCTTCGCGCTGGCCGCGCTCGCCGCGTTCCACGTCGTGAAGGGTGCGATCACCGCGACGGTCGCGTTCAACGAACTCGGCTCCCCCCGTGCGGACCGACAGCGCCAGGGTCGCCGTGCGATGATCGGCGCGCTTCAGGTCACCGCCGGCGCCTTCTTCCCCGTCGTCGTCGGGACCGTCTTCACCGCCGTCCTGGATCTCGAACTCGGCGCGTGTATTCACCTGGTCTGATCCGTTCGCGTGTCCGGCGGTGTTCCCTGCGTCGCCGACACGTAGCGCCGGCTGCACGAGGGCTCCTCGATCCCTCGCCGGTCACACCGCCAGCTACCCGAACTTGGTCAGCAACCGCTCGTAGAACGCCTTCGACCGTTCGTCCCCGTCCTCGGCCAGTTTCTCCACGATCAACTCCGGCGTCGAGCGCGCCAACTCCCCCTTGACCGGCGACCGATTTACCCGAAGCTCCCCGTCTTCGAGCCCGACGGCCTGAATCCCGTCGACCTGGACGTCGAAGTCGGCGGCCGCCCGGATCTCCCGGGCAAGATGGGAGACGAACACTGCCGTCGCGCCCCGCTCGTCCAGCGCTTCGAGGATACCCGCCATGATCTTGGCGCTCGCGCCCGGTTCGGTGATCGACTCCAGTTCGTCCACCAGCACGAGTTTTCGCGCTGAGGCAGGCGTCTCGCCGTCGCCCTCCTCGCCCACGCCCGTCACCAGGCCGCCGAACTCCCGGAGCGTGGACTCGAAGGCCCCCGCGTCGAGGGTTCCCTGTGTCTTGGCGTGGTAGTGTAGTTCGGCGAGCCGCTCGACGCGGGCCGCCTCCGCCGGCACCGGCAACCCCATGTGCGCGAGGAGGACGAGCAGCGCCACGAGATCCAGCGTCGAGGTCTTCCCACCGCTGTTGACGCCGGACAACAGCGTCACGCCGTCGACACCGTAGTCCACCGGCTCGACGGCCTCGAACGGCACGTCCAGCAACGGCGAGCGCCCCCCCTCGATCTCGAAGCCCGGGGCTTCGTCGGCACTCGTCAGCGTCGGCATCGTGCAGTCGAAATCGCGGGCGAATCGCGCGACCGCCAGCTCCACGTCGAGATCGAGCGCGGCGTCGACCAGTTCCTCGGCGGCCGGGCGCGCGTCGGCCAGTTCGCCCGCCAGTTCCCGTTTGCGCCGGGTCGCCCGCCGGTCCCGGGCCGCGGTCAACTCCTCGCGGAGGCGGGAGACGACGGACTCGTCGCGCTCGACGGGAAACGTGGGTTCGTCCGGGAACGTCCGACGAGCGATGCTCTCGGTGTCGCGCAACTGCAGTGCGTCCACGAGGTGGTCGCGGGCCGCCGCCACGGCGTCGGCGTACTCGTCGGCCAGTTCCCGGCCCAAAAGCGAGTCCACGCCCGCGCCGCGTTCGACCAGCGTGAGCAGGTCCGCACCCTCGATGGTCACGTCCCGCTCCTCGATAGCCTCGCGGAGCCGGTCGTTGGCCACGGACTCGGCGGTCGAGACCGCGGCGTCCAGGTCGTCGACGGCCGTCGTCAGCCGGTCGAGTTCCTCGTCGCCCCGGACCTGCCCGTCGTCGTCGAGCTGGTCGAGCGAACTCTCCAGCGCGGACAGATCGCAGTCGACCTCGATACCCGCCCGCTGGGCGACCTCGGTGGCCGCTCGCAGGCTATCGCGGTTGCGTGCGAAGAAGGTCAGCACCCGCTCGGGGACGACCTCGGCCGGGTTCTCCAGCGCCGACGGCTCGACGCGCACGTCGCCGTCCACTTCGACGCCCGTGAAATCTTCGTCGAGCGCGACCACGGTGGCGTAGCCTCGCGCGAGTTCCGAGAGCTTCCGGGCGTCGTCGACGAGTTCGACGCTGACCTCCGGGATCGCTTCCTGGGCCCGGGCGTAGGTCTCGGCGTCACCGGTCGCGAGACAGCGGTCGCGAATCCGCACGTCACCGGGCGCGTCGAGCGGTTCTACGTCCGCGAGTGCGTCCCGGACCGCCGGATCGGGGTCGCGGTCCATGGCCGCCGTCGCGAACTCGCGAACCTCCTCGATCCGGGACTCGGTAGCGCTGGGGTAGATCGTCTCCAGTCGTCGGGCGGCGTAGTCGGTGACCGTCCGCTCCTGGAACAAGGCGAGCGCTTCGCGGTAGAGTTCGTTCGCGCGGTCGGTCCCGAGGAAGCCGCCGGGATCGTCGTGGTCGCGCCTGATCGCACCGCGAGCGATCCGGGCCGCTCGCCCCTCGCTGATGCCGGGTGCGCGGGCGATGGCGGCCACGTCCCCGTCCCGGAGCGCACGCTCGGGATCGTCGAGCTCGGCCAGTCGCTCGGCCGTCTTCGCGCCGACCCCGGGAATCGCTTCCAGGTCCATCGACCCGTCCTACCGAACCCGAGGGCAAAAGCGTTCCCGGGTCGGCACGACGGGCCCGCGCTCAGGACGCCGGCCCGTCCGAGTCGCGGTCGAAGCCCTCGGGCTCGTCGTCCGGGGTCTCGCTCCCGTCCGTCTCCGCCGTGTCGTCACCGGCCACCGCCGTGGCCCGCGGGAGCTCCGCAGTCAGCCGCGGCGAGGCCGCGGCGTCCGGGTCCGCCGCGTCCCTGCCCCCGTCGGACTCGGCCGGCTCCGGTGGCTCCGCCGTGTCCGGTTCGCCGGTCACCCTGGCCACGGGTTCAGCGTCTTCGGATTCCGTGTCGACCCGTTCGTCGCGGTCCTCGTCCGCGCCGGGTTCTGTCCCCTCGTCGGTCTCATCCCTCGTCTCCGTGGGTTCGCCCGACTCGCTGGCGTCGTCGGGTTCGCCCGTCTCGATCGGTTCCGTGTCGTCGTCGCTCTCGGGCGTGTCGACCGTCGCCGGTGCCGCGTCGGTGTCGCCAGTCTCGGTATCGGCGCTAACAGTCCCGTCGGCGCTCGTGTCCGCGGTCGCCTCGTCGGAGTCGGGTTCGGTTCGGTCCACGTTCGGCACGCCGTCGGACACCGCGGCCGTCCCGTCGGGAACGACGGCCTCGGCGTCGACCGCGGGGAGAGCCGCGCCGATCCGTCGGTAGGCGTCGGCCGCCGCGTCGTCGGGTGCGACGGCCGTGATCGGGCCGCCGGTCGAGTGGCGTGGCACGACACCCAGCAGGTCCCGGTCCAGTTCGCCGGCTGCCTCCCGGGCCCGGCGTCCCTCGCCGTGGGTCACGACCGCGCCCAGCAGGTCCGCGCCGACGTCGGCGGCGAGTCGCCCGGTCTTCTCCATGTCCGCGACGGCGTTCGGTTCCGGCGTCGTCACCAGCACGACGCCGTCGACTTCCTGGTACGTGATGACGGCCTCGTTCTGGAGCCCTGGGGCCGTATCGACCAGCACCACGTCGTAGGCGATGCCGAGCAGGTTGAACACCTTCCGGAGCCGTGCCGGGTCCGCGTCGGCGAACGACGCGAGATCGCCGTCGCCCGGGATTACCGCGAGCCCGCCCGGCCCGTCGACGACGACCTCTCGGACAGCCGCGGCCTCGGACAGTACGCTGTGGAGCCCTCGCTCCTGGTCGACGTGCAACTGCCGACCCACGTCGGGCATCGCCAGGTCCGCGTCGACGACGACCACCTCGTAGCCGGCCTGTCCCAGCACGACGCCGAGGTTGATCGCCGTCGTCGTCTTGCCGACGCCTCCCTTGCCGCCGGCGATCGCGTAGACACCGTCCCCCATCGTTCGTTGCACCACTCTCCTCGCTGATATAACCGGTGCCGTCACTAGCCGGCAGTTTAAATAATTCCGCCGTCGCTGGGCGTGAGACAACGGGCTTTTGCGACGGGACGGCGAAGCCGGGGCCATGGCAGCCGAGGACACCAGTGTCGACGCGGACGCGGTTTCGGACAAGATCGCGGCCGTTCGCGACGACCTGGCCGAGATGGACGGCGTGTTGATCGCCTTCTCCGGTGGCGTCGATTCGAGCGTCGTCGCCGCCCTCGCCCACGACGCGCTGGGCGACGACGCTGTCGCCTGCACCGCCAAGAGCGAGACGCTCCCCGCCGAGGAACTGGACGACGCTCGCCGGGTGACCGACGAGATCGGCATCCGCCACGAGATCGTCGAGTTCTCGGAACTCACCAGCGACGAGTTCGTCGCCAACGGCGAGGACCGCTGTTACCACTGCCGGTCGATGCGGCTCTCGGCGATGTACGACCACGCCCGCGAACTCGACATCGGCGTCGTCTGTGACGGCACCAACGCCTCCGACACCGGCGAGGGGCACCGCCCCGGCCTCCGTGCCGTCGAGGAACTCGACGCCTACTCCCCGCTGCTGGAACACGGCATCACCAAGCCCGAAGTCCGAGAGATCGCCCGACAGTACGATCTCTCGGTCGCCGACAAGCCCTCGATGGCCTGCCTCTCCTCCCGGATTCCCACGGGTCTGGAGGTCACCGAGGATCGACTCTCCCGCATCGAGAAGGCCGAACGCCTCCTGCGGACCTGGGGCTTCGAGCAGTTCCGGGTGCGCGACCACGACGACCTCGCCCGCATCGAGGTCGCCGAGGACGAACTCGACGTAGCCCTCGATCCGGACTTCGTGCGGGCTGCTCGCGACCACATCGGCGACCTCGGGTTCGACCACGTGACGCTCGACCTCCACGGGTACCGGACCGGCAGTGTCAGTCCCGACGACGAGGACGACGAACCGCTTGTCGAGGACGTGTTCAGTACGGAGTATCCGACTGGTGAGTGAGCGGCGGTGCGGCCGGTGGTCCGCCCCGCGCTCGCCGCTCACTCCACCAGCTCGACCTCCTGATACGCCGTCTCGTTCTCCCGCAGAATCTCGGTCTCGCCGGTTTCGTGATCGTGTTCGAGTTCGTTGACGGCGCAGTTGCCCTGTGAGAAGTTCGTCAGCGCCGTCGGCAGGTCCATCTCGCGCAGGTGTGCCAGCAGGACGTAGATCGGCCCGCCGTGGGTCACCACGAGTACTTCCCCGTCCGGGTCGGCCTCCTCCAGCAGGTCGTCCCACGCCGTGAGGACGCGTTCGCGGGCCTCCAGCAGGCTCTCGCCCCCTTCGGGGGTGTTTTCCAGGCCGACCATGCCGACGGAGGCCCGGTGTTCGGGAAACTCGCTGAACACCTGTTCGTAGGTCAGGCCCTGGAACGCGCCGAAGGACCGCTCGCGCCACCCCTCGGTGAACTCGGGTTCGGGGAACTCCCCCGCAGAACGGAGGTGGGCGGTGGTCTCGCGGGTGCGCCGGAGATCGGAGGCGAGGATGGCATCGAGGTCGTAGGTGTCGTCGAGGTGGCGGCCGACGGCGCGGCCCTGGCGGCGGCCCCGTTCGTTCAGCGGTGAGGCCGCCCAGCCCTGGATGCGGCCCTCGCGGTTCCATTCGGTCTCGCCGTGTCGGACGACCACGACCGTCGTCATCGGCTTGCGATTCGACGGGCACCGAAAAGAGTGTACAGGTTTGCTATCGACCGCGACGACCGCGCCGCCAGCGCCACAGCACCAGCCCGCCCTCGTAGACGAGGATCACGGCAGCCACCGCGATGGCCGTCTCGGTCGTCGTCAACACTGTGACGTCGATCCGCCGGAGTAGACCCGGATCGGGGCTGGCGAGGTAGCCGACGACGACCGCGCCGAGCCAGACCGGGACCCGGGCGCGGGCCAGCAGTGTTCGGACCCGGTAGTCGCCGGTGGCCCGTCGGACGAGGCGGTTGATCCCCTCGAAGACACCGATGATGGCGAGCCCGACGATGATCGGCGTGGCCGAGGTCAAGCCGAGGTAGGCGAGCCCGTCGACCACGGCCGGCGGGAGCTGGCCGAAGTAACCCGTCGGCATCGGGGCCGGGCTGACGACGTAGGCGACGGCAGCGGTGAGCGTGTACAGCAACGGCCGCAGGGAGGCCACCTGCTCGACCGTGGAGGTCCGCGAGTCCGTCCCGGTCCACCGGAGCAGGGTCAGCGTCCCCTCGAACAGCGTGACCATCGTCACCGCCACCAGGATGGGGGCCATTCCGGTCGGGTCGGGGCTGAAGAAGAAGGCGATGGTGAGGAAGCCACCCCAGAAGTAGAGCCGCCGCGCTTCGAGCCAGCGGCGGGTCACCAGTCCCATCATGATCGCCAGCATCACGAACAGCGGGATCTGGAAGATGAACGCGAAGAGGCCGAGCATCATCACCATCAGGTTGAACGTCTCGCTCAGGCCGAAGGCGATGACGGCGGCGCTTTCGGAGTAGTAGAGGAAGTAGGTGAAGATGGCTGGCAAGACGAGGAAGAACGCGAAGGCGACGCCGACGCCGGCGAGAATCAGGCTGGTCGGGACCGCCGCGAGGTAGTACTTCCGCTCGCGGGGGTAGAGCCCCGGGCGCATGAACAGGTACGTCTCGTAGACGAAGATCGGAAGCGCGATGATGAACCCGGCCAGCGTCGAGACCTTCAGTCGAGCGATCATCAGTGCCAGCGGGTGGTACACCCGCGGACAGGACGAGGCTGTCGCGCCGGCCGGCGGCGGGCACTGCGAGGCCACGCCCGGCAGGAACGAGAACCACAGGAACGTGATCAGGCGGTCGGCGAACGGAAAGGCGACGCCAGCGACGACGGCCATGGCCAGGACGACGACGCCCAACCGGCGGACCATCTCCTCGATGTGCTCCGTCAGGGGCATCTCCTCGTCGTCGGGCGCGCCCGGCGTGCCGGTTCCCGTGCCCGTCCCCGGCGGATCGCCGCCGGGTGGGTTCGGATCCGGTTCCGGGCGGTCGGGGCCCTCGATGTCCATCTCCGAGTAGAGCCCCGGTTCGCCGTCGCTCATGTGGGGCCGAATAGCTGGTGGGGTGTTGTAAACTTTCTTTTCCCGGCCCCGGCGCGGCCACGCGCATCGAAAAGGTTGATAACGGGCTGTCGGCAATCACCGCACGATAATGTCCGGGGCGATCGACGATGACACCCGCCGAGCCGTCAATAGCGGCCGGCAGACCATCGGGGCGATGCTGTCGTCCGCACAGTCGCACCTCCAGAAGGTGTTCATCGTCGCCGTCCTCGGCCTCATGGGGACGATCTACGCCCTCCGGGAGTTCGGCTGGGCGATCCTGAAACGGGACCTGTTCTCCCGGCTGGCCGCCAAACATCCAGAAGCCTTCGAATCGACGGAGATCGTCGCCCGCACGCCCTTCGACGTCATCCTGTTGCAGGTGAAGATCGGCCTCGCCGTCGGTATCCTGCTCGCGCTCCCCCTCTTTCTCTGGTACTCGCGGGACGGCCTCCGCGAGCGTGGCCTCTGGCCCGGCGAGCGCGTCGCCCGCTGGAAGATCGCGCTGATCGTCCTGATGTCCGTCGGCCTCTTGACCGTCGGCGTCTCCTACGGCTACTTCGTCTTCTTCCCCGTCATGTTCGACTTCCTGGCGGCCAACGCCTACAACGTCGGGTTCCAGCCCACCTACTCTATCGTCAAGTGGGCCGAGTTCGTCTTCCTGTTGACCATCTCATTCGGGCTGGCGGCCCAGTTGCCCCTGGCGATGAGCGCGCTGGCCTACTCGGGGATCGTCCCCTACGAGACCTTCCGTGACAAGTGGCGCCACGCCGTCGTCGCCATCTTCATCTTCGGTGCGCTGTTCTCGCCACCCGAACCGTTCACCCAGATCATGTGGGCGATCCCGCTGATCATCCTCTATGCCTTCTCCCTCCAGTTGACCAAGATCGTCGTCATCGCCAAACGGAGCGGCAGTGAGATCGACGTGCCCGGTGTCGCCCGCGCCAACTGGAACGTCCTGTCGGGCGTGGCCTTCGTCGCCGGCGTCGCCGTCTACGGCTTTTTCACCCGCGGTGGCGTCGCCGCGGCCAACCGAGCCAGCGCCTCGCTGCCGTTCGACTCGTCGTTCCGCGTGGCCCGGGCCTCGCAGCTCCTCGGCCTGCCCGACGAGATCGCGGCCGCGCTGCTCGGCGTCGTCGTCGCCCTGCTCGCCGTGGGGGCCGCCCTGCTCGTCTTCGTCTCGCGGGCCCTCGGCGCGGCCGACCGGGCCCGTTCCAGCCCGGCACCGGCCAGTGCCGGCGCACCCTCCGAGATCAGCCTCGACGCCCTCGACGCGGGCGGCGTGCGGGCGGCGCCCCCGGAGGCCTTCGCCGACCTCTCGGAGGACGACGCCGTCGCCAAGGCCCGCGCCGCCATGGAGGAGGACGACCACGAGAAAGCACAGGCCATCCTCGACCGGTACGACGAGGTGCGAGAGCAGCTCGAAGCCCGCGAGCAGGCGGCCGAGGGCGAGACCGACGCGAGTGACGAGGACGAGGACGACGCCGGCACGGCCACCCAGACCGCCGCGGGCATGATGAACGCCTTCACCGAAGACGAGACGACCGAGGAGGACATCGGCGGCTACTACTACGACATCGCATTCATCCTGGAGTCGTTGACCTCCAAGGCCTTCCGGCTGGTCGGGTTGTTCATGGTCGTGCTGGCGGGCTCGTTCATCTGGCTCTACCAGGGCGGGATCCGGCGGATCAAGGACACGTTCTTCCGCCAGGTGCCCGAGAGCGTCGGCGGGAGCATCGACATCGTGACGCTCCACCCAGTCGAAGCGCTCATCTTCCAGATCAAGTTCTCGACGCTTTTGGCCATCATCGTGACGTTGCCGCTCCTGTTGTACTACGCCTGGCCGTCGCTGAAAGAGCGGGGCTGGGTCCGTGGGGACTCCTGCGTCATGCTCGTCTGGGGCGGGTCGCTGATCGTCGGCCTCGTCGTCGGGAGCATCGTCGGCTTCCTCTTCGTCGCGCCGGCCGTCATCTCCTGGCTGGCCGCCGACGCCATCGGCGCCAACATGGTGATCGCCTACCGGATCAACAACTTCGGCTGGCTGGTCATCTACACGACCGTCGGGATCGGCCTGCTCATGGAGGTGCCCGTCTCGATGGCGCTGTTCCACGTCGGCGGGATCGCCTCCTACCACACCCAGCGCAAGTACTGGCGGGAGATCGTCGTCGCGATCTTCGGCCTGTCCGCGTTCGTCTCGCCACGCGGCGTGTTCACCATGCTGTTGCTGGCAATTCCCGCCGCGCTGGCGTATCTCGCCGGCCTGGGCCTGCTGTGGCTGATCACGCTCGGCGGCCGTCGGGGTCGCCCACAGCCCCAGGAACCCACCGTCGAGTGAGCCGCAAGTAGTTGTGGGACGTCGGGCACCCAGTCCGAAACCACCACGTCAATTGACACTTTTGCCGGGGTGAACAATCACCGCGTATGGGAACTGACGGCCCGGCCGACAGTGACGACCGAGAGGACCGCGACGAGATCGACGACCGCGACGACCGGATCGTTCACGGGCGGATCGAACCCGAACCCGCCGACGCCGATTACCGGCTCCTGCGGCTGATCGCCGACGTCGAAGGGCTCGACGTGACCGACCTGCCACCGATCTACGACCGGATCGATCACCTCGTGACCAAGATGTACGAGGATCCACCCTCCTCGGAGGCACAGGCCCAGCTCGCCTTCTCCTACGCCGGCTACCGCATCAGGATCGATCAGGACGGCAACGTCTCGCTGATGAAGATCGCCGACGGCCTCCCGTCGGAGTGACCCCGAGTCGAGTGACCGACGAAAACCGTTAAGCCGCGCTTGCGATATTATCCCAGCATGCCCAAAATAAGCGTCGAGGTGCCCGAGGAGCTGTTGCAGGATCTGGACGATCACGTCGGGGAAGACGGGAAGTTCGTCAACCGGAGCGAGGCGATCCGGGCGTCGATCCGCAAGACGCTGGACCTACTGGACGAGATCGACCAGCGGCAGGGCCGACTCGACGATGAGTGAGCGGACGCCCTCGCTCGCGGTCCCGCAGGTCGCCCTGCTCGCGCTGTTCGTCACGGCGCTGGTGACGGCGCAGGTGACCGCCGCGAAGATCCTGGCGTTCTCGATTCCCCTCTCGTTGCCGGTGACGGGATCGACGCTCACCCTGCCAGGTGCCGCGCTGGCCTACGCGCTCACCTTCTTCGCCTCGGACTGTTACGCCGAGTTGTACGGGAAACGAGCCGCGCAGGTGATGGTGAACGTCGCTTTCGCGATGAACTTCGTCCTGCTGGCGCTGGTCTGGAGTACCATCTTCGCGCCGGCCGCGCCGACCAGCATCGACCCAACCCAGTTCCGGCAGGTCCTGGGCGCGAGCACGAACATCGTGATCGCGAGTCTGTCGGCCTACGTCGTGAGTCAGAACTGGGACGTGCTCGTCTTCCACCGGCTCCGGGAGGCCACCGACGGTGAGCGCCTGTGGCTCCGCAACATCGCGTCGACGGCTTCGAGCCAGTTGCTCGACACGGTGATCTTCGTCACGCTGGGCTTTCTCGTCGTCCCCGAACTGCTCGGCGTCGGCGTCGCGCCCCCCATCCCGGTGATCGCCAGTCTGATCGTCGGGCAGTACCTCCTGAAACTCCTGATCGCGCTGGTCGACACGCCGTTCGTCTACGCCGTCGTCGGGTTCGTCCGGTCGCGTGAACCGGCAACCGCCGCTCCCACCGCGACCGACGGCGAGCCCCGGTGATCACTCGACGGGCTGTGCGAACCCGTATTTCGGCTTGATCTCGTCGATCCGCACCTCGACTTCCTCGCCCGTCTCGGCTCCCGACACGAACAGCGTGTAGCCCTCCAGCTTGGCGATACCGTCGCCCTCGTGGCCCGTGTCGACGATCTCGACGGTTACCGTGTCGCCCTCCGCGACGGGCGCGGTGAGTCGGCCCTTCGCGACGAGGAACAGTTCCGAGGACGACTCGCGGGAGGCGTCGGGCCGGACCTCGCGGACGTACTCGAACTCGGGCTCGATGTCTCCTTTCAGGTCGGACAGATCCTGCCCGTCGAAGACCTTGGCCACGAAGTCCCCGCCCGGGGCCAGCAGATCGAGCGCGACCTCTAGCGCCTGCCGGACGAGGTGGACCGAGCGGGCGTGATCGAGGTCGTATTCGCCGGTCATGTTCGGAGCCATGTCCGAGCAGACCACGTCGGCAGCGCGAGACGGAGTCTCGCCGGCCTCCGGCTGTGAGCCGGAGACCTCCCCCACGATCTCGCGCACCTCGTCTTTGGTCGAGTCCTCGGTCATGTCGCCACGGACCGTCTCGACGCCGTCCAGCGCGTCGATCCGCTGGCGGTCGACGCCGACCACAGTCCCGGCCTCGCCGACTTCCTGCTGGGCGACCTGGAGCCAGCCGCCGGGGGCGGCCCCCAGGTCCACGACGGTCGCGCCCTCGTGGAGCAGGTTCGCCGTCCGATCCAACTGTTTGAGCTTGTAGGCCGACCGGGAGCGGTACCCCTCCTGTTTGGCCCGGTTGTAGTACTCGTCTTTCCGTGTCATCTGATTGTCCGCCGTAGCCCGCCGAGCCGTTTACCCGTGTCGTTCGTGTCCGCTCAGAACTTCGAGAAGTCGGTGTCCGGGTAGACCTTGTCGTCCGCGAGGTCGATCACGTCCAGCTCGGCCAGCCGCGCCAGTCGGTCCGCGGCCGCGTCCTCTGGTACACCGAGATCGACCGCCCGCGACAGCACTCGCTCGCGGCTCGGGACCGATTCGACGAGCCCGTCACCGTCGGTCACCGTCGGTCACCGTCTCCTCGGCGACGATGGCTTTCAGGATCGCGCCGTGGTGGCGACGCTCCCGGACGGCCTCGCGTTCGTCTCGCTGGACCGTCAGCGTCCCGTCCTCGTTGACGTGCTCGACGACGAACCCGGCGGGCAGGTGATCGTTGAGGGCGGCGACCAGCGTGGCCCGCTCCAGCCGCACCCGCAGGGTCTGGTGGGTCCCCTCGGCCGACGTGTGTGCCACCTCGACGTCGACCCCGGCCTCGTCGACCGCGTCGGCCACGCCGTCGGCCAGTCGCTCGCTCACCGTCCCGAGAACGCCGGCTCTCTGCCGGCGGTATTTTGCCTCCTCGGCCGCTAGCTCGGCGTACGACTCCATCAACTCGTGTGTGGTCTGTTCGTTCATGACACACAGTTCGGTCGCCGGACACGAAACTTCGGGGCTAGTCGCCCGACACCGCGCAGTGGCTGTCGTCGTTCAGTTCGCCGTGGCGACCCTGCCGGGGAACGGAAAGACGGGACTTTTTAAGAGATGGGGGCGTAGCCCGGGTCAAGATGTTCAACGCCATCGTGAGTGCAGACACGCTCCGGGCGACGCTCGACTCCGTGAGCGTCCTGGTGGACGAGTGCAAGATCCACCTCACGGACGAGGGCATCGAGATCCGGGCGGTCGACCCCGCGAACGTCGGGATGGTCGACCTGCGGCTCGACGCCGCAGCCTTCGAGTCCTACGAGACCGACGGCGGGATCATCGGTGTCAATCTCTCGCGGCTCGAAGAGTTCGCCGGTATGGCCGACGCGGGCCAGTTGATCCAGCTGGAACTCGACGAGGAGACCCGGAAGCTCCACGTCCAGATCGACGGGCTGGAGGGGACGCTGGCGCTGATCGACCCCGACTCGATCCGGCAGGAACCCGACCTGCCCGACCTGGACCTGCCCGCGACGGTCGTCCTCGAGGGCAAAGACATCGACCGCGCGGTCACCGCCGCGGACATGGTCTCCGACCACATCGCGCTGGGTGTCGAGACCGACGACGAAGTGTTCTACGTCGACGCCGAGGGCGACACCGACGACGTCCACTTCGAACTCGGCCGGGACGACCTCATCGACCTCGTGGCAGGCGACGCGCACTCGCTGTTCTCGCTCGACTACCTCAAGGACATGAACAAGGCCATCCCGAAAGACGCCGAGATCGAGATGGAACTCGGCGAGGAGTTCCCCGTCAAGATGCACTTCGACATCGCGGAGGGCGACGGGACGGTAACCTACATGCTCGCACCCCGGATACAGAGCGACTGATCCACGGTCCTCTATCACTGTTCTTTTGTCCTCCGTCTTCCTGCCTCTCATCCAGTACTGACCTGTCATGGACATACCAGACGACCGGCCGCCCGAGCCGGACCGCGACCCAGAGGAATCCGTTCGTGAAGCCGTCGAGCGTTCTCGGAGTGGCGCGCCGGCGGTCGGCCGCGTCGTCCGTGATCGCTTCTCGACCGACGAGGTGTTCCAGCGCATCATCGCGGCGGCCGACGAGGAGATCACCTCCGGGAGCCGCGAACTGTTCTTCAGCGGCCTGGCTGCGGGCTTTGCCATCACCATCACGTTCCTCCTCTATGCCTCGTTGACGGCCTCGACGGGCGGAGACACGGTGTTGAGCGTGATGCTCTATCCGCTCGGGTTCATCTACATCATCATCGGTGGCTACCAGCTGTACACCGAGAACACGTTGCCACCGGTGGCGCTGACCCTGGAACGGCTGGCGTCGATCCCCGCACTCCTTCGCAACTGGATCGTCGTGCTGACGGGCAACTTCGCCGGGGGCGCGCTGGGCGCGATCGCGCTGGTGTTCGGCGGCGTCCTCTCGCCCGAGGCGGCGACGGCCGCGACCGCTCTGGCCGAAAAAGGGGTCGCGACGGCGTGGTGGTCGCTGTTCTCCAAGGCCGCGTTCGCCGGTCTCATCGTCGCCGGCGTCGTCTGGGTCGAGTACGCCGCCCGTGACACGGTGTCGCGACTCGTGGTCATCTATCTGGCCTTCCTGTCGATTCCGCTGGGCGGACTGTATCACTCCGTGGTCTCGTTCACCGAGATGGTGTATCTGGTGTTGCTCGGCGAACTCGGCGTCCTGACCGGGATGATCGAGTTCGTCCTCCCGGTGCTTCTGGGTAACACTGTCGGCGGTGTCGTGCTGGTGACGCTCGTCAACTACTTCCAGACCACCGAGACGCGGCTGGAGTCGGCCCGGTTCGAGGGTGCGACACGGCAGCTCTCGATCCGGGAGTGGCTGTTCGGTGGGTTCGTCGGCCGCTCGTACGTCCCCCTGATCGACACGGCCGAACAGGCCGCCGAGAACGGCGATCATCACCGGATCATCGTTCCGATCGCCAATCCCCGGACCGAGACCCACCTCGTGGAGCTGGCCTGTATGCTCGCACGCGACCACGAGACTGCGACGGTCCACGCCGTCCACGTCGTCCAGAAGCCCGACCGTCCGGCACGGGGGTACGGCGGGTCGAACCGCCGGCGCATCATCGACGAGTCGGAGAACCTCCTCGAACCCCTCCAGGGGACCGCGGCGAGCTACGACGTGCGATTCGAGACCTCGACGGTCGTCTCACACCGTTCGTTCGAGGAGATCTTCGACATCGTCCGGCGCAAGAACGCGGACACCGTGGTGATGGGCTGGAGTGACGACCGCCTCTGGACGGCGGCCCGGTCGGACCGGTCGCTGAACGACCTCACCCGCCGGCTCCCCAGCGACTTCCTGATCCTCAAGGACCGCGGGCTCGACGTCTCGACGGTCCTCCTGCCGACCGACGGCGGGCCGAACTGCGAACTGTCCGCGTCGGTGGCGCGGACACTCCAGGACGTCTCCGGGGCGTCGGTGGAGTTGCTCCACGTCGTCGACGGCCCCGAAGAGCGCGAGGCCGGCGAGGCGTTCCTCGCCGACTGGGCCGTCGAGCAGGACATGGCCGAGGCGACGATGACCGTCGACGACTCCGGGGACGTGGAGACGGCCATCGAGAACGCGGCCGAGGACGCGTCGCTCGTGATCATGGGTGCGACCGAACGCGGCCTGCTCTCGCGACTCGTCGCGGACTCGCTGCACATGGACGTGGTCGACGACGTGGACGTGTCGGTCCTCCTGACCGAGCGGAAGGGTGGCGGGATCGCCGAACGGGTGCTCGGTCGCCGGTGATGCCGTCACACGCGTGTCTGACGCATCGTTTTGTAGGTGGAGCGACCATACGAACGTATGCCGAGCCTCTCGGAGGCCTACACCGACCGACGGGACCGCGGGAAGCGCGATCCACGCCGGATCGCGCTGGGCGCGGCCGTGTCGCTGTCGGGCGCGGTCGCACTCGTCGCCGCCCTGCTCGTGGTGACGACGCCGCTCGGAGACCTCCTCGGGGCCACCGACGCCATCGCCGCCAAACACATGGGCGGCGTTCTCGCGGGGCTGGGCGGCCCGGCCGTCCTGCTCGGGGTCGTCGCCGTCCTGCCCTCGAAGCGTCGCCAGCAGGTCGGCGTGGTCGCGGGTTCGCTCGTCGCCGTCGCCGGCGTCTATCTGTTCTCGCTCGCCTACCCCCAGCGCTGGTTCCACGCCGCCGATCCACTGGTGTTCGAGACGGCCGTCGTCTACTTCGTCGGGGCGTTCGTCGCCCTCTGGTACGTCTTCGTCGCCGTCGCGAACTTCCGGCGGCGCAACGACCCCCACGGCACCGTCACCCTCGAAATCGAGACGGGTGGCGAGACGCGCCGGATGGAAGTTACGCCCGCCGAACTGCAGGCGTACCGGTCGAAACTGGCGGACGGGGGTCCCGAGAACGTCGTGATCGGGACCTCGTCGGACCACCGGTCCGACGGTGGGGAGACGGACGACGATATCGTGACGGAAATCGAACACCGCCACGACCGGTGACGCGGCGACTCACTCTCCGGACCGTCGGGTTTATTCGGACCCGGCGGCAACCAAGGCGTCGATGAAGGCGCTCCACGCCCGCTATCCGTTTCTGTCGGCCGCCCGGGAGGCGGTCGAGACCGCCGGCGTCGATCTGTCCGAACTGGTCGCCAGCGACTCGGCGGCGGTCGAGCGCGGCCTGGAGCGCGTCGAGTGGGCCGTCACCGAGGGCACCGTCGGCGAGCCACACCGCCGCACCCGCGTCGAGTTGCTCTCCTATCCCGTCGCCAGGGTGCTGGTGTCGCTGGTCGACGAACACATCCTGTTGCGCCGCTACGCCCGCGCGGAGGCGGTGACGGCCTACGACCGCTTCTCCGAGGAACTGACCGCGACTGCGGAGTTCCAGAGTACCCGCACCGAACGGCTCGACCGCCAGGACCTGCTGGCCGAATTCGATCTGTCCGGCCACGTTCACGCGGTCGCGGGCGAGGACGGGGAGTATCGGGTGGACGTGGGAACCTACCTCGAACACACGGCCGGCCAGTGGGGTGACGAGTGGCGGCTGGTCAACCGCCCCCTGGCCGACGGGCAGGTCCCGGTCGACGAGGACGAACTCCTCTTGCTCGTCCGCCAGGCCGTCCGCCGCCGCGTCGAGGACGGACTCCCGCTCTCGGTGCCCGACGCCATCGCCACGGAACTGGACGACGAGACCGAGCGCGTCCGCGACGTCCTCGCCGATCTGGACCTGACGCGGGACATCGACACGGTGGTTCCGGACCTGTTCCCACCGTGTATGCGCCACCTGCTCGACAAGGTCCAGAAGGGCGAACACCTCGAACACCACTCCCGCTTCGCCATCGCCGCCTTCCTGACGAGCATCGGGATGAGCACCGACGAGATCGTCGAGCTGTTTCAGGTCAACCCCGGCTTCGGCGAGGAGGCGACGCGCTACCAGGTCGATCACATCCGCGGGGAGACGAGCCCCACCGAGTACTCCGCGCCGGCGTGTGCGACGATGCAGTCCTACGGCGACTGCGTGAACAAAGACGACATCTGCGAGGACGTGATCAACGAGTCACACCCGCTGAACTACTACGAACACCGGCTGGAGGAGGCCGACGAGGAGGAACTGGTCGACTGGCGTGACGGCGAGGAAGACGAGGAAGACGACGACGCGGGGTAACGGCCGTGCGTCACCGACTCGGGCGATCACTCCCGGAAGGAGAGCCAGTAGCCGACGAGGGTCATGACGACGACGAACAGCACGACCGCGCCGAGGACGGCGAGACCGCCGGTTCCGGAGAGGTTGCCGTTGGTCCCGAACGTCGTGCCGACGCCCATGACGGCCGCGATGAAGACGAGTACTGCCGCGAACGAGACGCCCGCTTCGACGACCGTCTCCCGCTCGATATCCATGTGCGCGGCTTTCACCGGCCCGTGCAAAAGGGCTTCGATGCCGCCGGACGCGGGCGATTTCCCCCGCTTCGAGAAGGGCAGAATGCGACGATACAGGCCGTCTCAGACCCGTTTTCCGGCCGGATCGGGCGTATCACTTAGGTAGTTCGGGCACCTACTTTCGGACGGACGCGCCGGAAACTAGCAGCGTCCTGATCGCCGATGTCACGAGCCTCCAAGACCGCGCTCGCGCCCGACCTTCGGGACTGCGACGAGCGCACCGTTCGCGCATGGACCGAACCGATGGCCGTCACGCCGCTCGGCGGCGGCTGTTATCGCGTCGACACCGACGCCGATACCTACACCGTCGACGTACCCGGCCACCGCTGTACCTGTCCGGATTACCACTTCCGACACGCACACTGCAAGCACCGCCGCCGGGTCGCCATCGAGATCACACAGGGGCGGGTCCCCGCACCCGGCCAGCGCCGCGCCGACTGTGCCCACTGTGGCCACGAGTCGTTCGTCCCCGAGACCGCCGACGTCCCGCTGTGTGCGGACTGCCGGCTCGACGACGGCGACGTGGCCGTCGACCGAGAGACGGCGGATACCCTCGTGGTCCGGCGGGTCCTGCCCGACCGCGCCGACGAGTACGTCATCGAGGCCACCGGCAGGTCCGTGGCCGCACACGACACGAACGAGGACTACCCGGCCGACGATCTGGTGGTCGAGGCCGTCTATCTCGGCGATCAGTTGCGCAACGACGATCCCCGCGTGTACGCGTTTCCCTACTCGCGACTCCGGCAGGTCGAGGACGCTGCAGTGGTCGACTAGAGCATCTCGACGGCGTCGTCGACCGAGATGTCGCCCCGATCCAGTGCCGACAGAACCTCACGGGTGGCCTCGTCGCCGTCTCCTTCGTCGTCCTCGGCGGCTGCGGCCGCCTCGGCGAGCGTGACCTTCTGGGTGTCGCCGACGAACTCCGCGAAGTCGGTGCCGTCGGCGAGTGCGGTCTCTTTCTTGACGCGGTAGTTGCCGCCGTCGGTCGTGTAGAGGTCGCCGGGGTGGAAAAAGTACCAGTCTTCCCGGTCGAAGCGGACGCCGACGCGCGGTTTCGCGCCGAAGTTCTGGGCGAAGTACAGCAGGGCTTCGATCTCGTGGCCGTCGAGATAGATGGGATCGCCCGCGGAGGATTTGGCCTCGATGGCGTAGAAGGCCTCGCCGTCGCCGGCGAGCACGTCCGGAAGTTCGCGCTCGGTGGCGCTCCCGCTGGCGGGCGCGCGCATCACCGCGAAGCCGGACTCGTCGAGAGCGTTGACGAGTTCGCGCTCGCGCCTGTCACCCTTCCGATTCGAGGACATACCCCCGGCTTGGCCGGGTGGGGGCAAAAGGGACACGGGAGCGGGGTGGAAGTGAACGGAAGCCACTTCAGGCGGCCGTTCGGAAAGGCGGCCGTGACAGGAGCGGATCGTCGGTGACGGGAACGCCGCTGGTCGTATACGCGCTGGCACTGTTGCCGGCCGTCCTCTGGGGTCTCGGGCCGATCTTCGACAAGCGCGGGATGGACGCCGGCGGGACGGCGACCCAGGCCGCCATCGTCGTCGTGGTCGTGGACTCGGTGCTGTACTGGCTGGCGCTTTCGATCACCGCCTGGCCCGATCCCTTCGCCGGGCTGACCGTCGACCTGGTCGCCGTCTTCGCGGTCGCCGGCCTCTTCGGCACCGCGATGGGGCGAATCCTCGTGTTCGCCGGGGTCCACCGGGTCGGGGCGAGCATCAACAGCGCCGGCATCAGCACGCGCCCGCTCTTCGCGAGCCTGCTCGCGCTCGGCTTCCTCGGTGAGCCGCTGGGCCCGCTCACGGGCGTCGGCATCGTCGTCCTCGTCGCGGGACTCGTGGTCCTGACATACTCCAAGGGTGGGGACGTGATGGGGTGGAAGCCCCGGGACCTGCTGTTCCCGGTCGGCGCGGCAGCCGTGTTCGCGGCTGGCAACGTCCTCCGACGCTTCGGGTTCGGGGACACCGCCGCGACCCCTTTGCAGGCCGTCGCGATCAACGAGACCGCAGCGCTCGTAGCGCTGGCCGCCTACGCGCTCGTCACGTGGGGCACCGACCCCCTCGATACGCCCCGTGCGTCCTACACGTACTTCACCGGGAGCGGGCTCATCACGGCCGTTGCCCTGCTCTCGTTTTTCACGGCGCTCTCGATGGAGGCCGGTCGGATCGCCATCGTCGACTCGCTCGCGGCGACGGCACCCCTGTTCACGACCGTCTTCGCCGCCGTCCTCCTCCGGGACGTGGAACGGGTGACCCGCGGGGTCGTCCTCGGCGCGGCCATGGTCGTCGTCGGGGCCATCTGCATCACGCTGTAGGCCCGTCTCGCAAGCGAGCGACAACGAACCTGCACGTTGTCCGGCGGCTCTTGCCGCTCCGACCCGAACCCCCCGACGAGGCCGACGAGCGCCACATGATCGACGACGTCGCGGCAACGGGCGACACGACCGAGCACGGCGACTACCCGATCGGGTTCGCACAGCAAGAAGCCGATGGGTCTCTACCGGTTCGTCGACGGCGACCTGGCGTGGCACGATCCCGCCGAGGGCGACAACTGCCACCTCGAAGTCCTCGTCGCCGAGGGCGAAACCGGCCGCTTCCCCCCGAGGTCGACGTGCGCGCGACGCTGACCGACGAGGCGGGCGACAGCGTCGGGCCCCTGGAGATCCAGTTCGTCTGTCACCCGGGCCTGCTCCACTACGGACGCAACCTCCAACTGCCCGGCGACGGCACCTACACCGTCAGATCGAGACCGACCGTTCCTGAGCGACCGTCGATCCGTACTTACCGGAATTTTTACTGAAATCGGCTTCACCAATCGCTTATCACACTACGTGGCGTGTGTTTCGATACACTCGATACATGACCGAGAACACACACGTCGTCGCGATCTGTGGAAGTCAGGCCGACGACAGCGTGACGCGAATCGCCGCCGGACGGACCCTCGACGCCGCAAGCAGTGCGGGCGCGACCACGGACCTGCTCGACCTCCGGCAGTGGGAGCTGCCGACGTTCGACCCCGACCGGCCCGACGCCGGCGAGGCCGCGGAGTTGCGCCGCCGGGTCCGCGAGGCCGATGCCGCCCTGCTGGCGACGCCGATGTACCACGGCTCCTACGCCTCGCCGCTGAAGACGGCGCTGGATTACTGCGGGTTCGACGAGTTCGCGGACACGACGGTCGGTCTGCTGGCCGTCGCGGGTGGTGGGTTCCCCCTGCCCGCGCTCGAACACCTCCGGACGGTCTGCCGGGCACTGGAGGCGTGGACGCTCCCCGCGCAGGTCGCGGTCCCGGACTCACACTCGGCGGTGACCGACGACGGGGCGTTCGCCGACGAGGCCGTCGCCGAACGCGTCGCGGGACTGGGACGTGAACTCGTCGCGTACGCCAACGTCGCCGCCTACCCGGACTGTCCGTCGACGCCCGCGCCGGCCGCGGGGGACTAGACGTCGAGGGAACTGATCGTGGCGTCCGCGTCGACGCCGACGCGCAAGGGGTCGTCGTCCGGGCCGGCGGTGACCGTGACTTCGAGTGGGTTCGACCCGGCGAGCACGACGCGGTCGGTGTCGACGACGAACGGCAGGGTCCAGAGCCGTTCGTCACGCACGTCCACACCACGGTCGTACAGCGCGCCGACGACGGCGGGGTGAGAGAGCACGACGACGCCGCTGGGGACGTAGCTGTAGAAACTGCAGTGCCGACAGTCGGTGGCCACGATGGCGGGCTGGTCGCTCGCGAAGTGTTTGTCGTACCGATCCAGTGCCTGGAGCGTCGTGGCGTCGGCCACCAACTCCGCGTCGGTGGGGCCGGCACAGACCGGGCAGACGCCGTCGGTCGACGAGCGCCAGTACCGACGCGTCCGGCGGTCGAACGCCCGGACGACGCCGGCGTCGTCGCGGCCCTCGAACCCGCCCGGGTCGAACGGGTACCCGAGGATCGTCTCGCCGCAGTCCAGACACTCGATTCGAGCGATGAACTCGTCGTAGGTGAACGCGAGCGACCCCGCACAGTCGGAACAGGTGCCTGGTACGTCGATCTCGGTCCCGGCGAGGTCCCGGTGGAACACGCCGCTCTGGATCGCGTCGACCACCCGGTGGCCCGGGTAGAGCAGTTCGTAGCGGTCCTCGACGTGGGCGACGAATCGGCCGGTCAACTGCGAGAGGTGGTAGTTGAACTGCCCGGCGTCGCGCACGCCTACCGCGGTCCGCAGGTCCGAGAACGAGAGCGAGTGTCCCTCCGCCGCCCAGAGCGCTCGGAGAATCTCCAGGCGGAGTTCGTGGGCTACCACCGAGAGGGCGTCGGCGGCGGCCCCGTCCTCCCCGTCGTCACGTGCGGGCATCGATTCGGGGTTTCCGTGTCGCGGGCCTTAGTCCCACTCCTCGATCACGACGGCCTCGGAGCTACAGAGGATGCAGGAGCCGCCGTGGCGGATCGCCACGACCTGCCCGCCACAGTCGAGACAGTGGAGCAAACGGCGGTGATCTTTCGACATCTCGGCGCGAATCTCGTCGGTCTGCGGTGGAATCAGCGGCATAGTCGGTGCCGTCACCTGTGGTAGGGACTACACGGATATGAATTGTCTGCCGACGCGGCGTCCCAAACGACTCACGCGCCGACACTGCGGGGACCGTTATGTGGCCGGCCGGTCTCTTCGGCCGTAGATGGGGTCGGACTCGGGGTCGCCGGCGGAGAGCAGTCCAGACGCGCTCGAACGCTTCGAGCGGGAGCTCCCGGAGTCCCACGCCGTGCTGTGGACGGTCATCATCGTCGCGGCGGCGTTCGACGTGGTGACGACGCTGGCGGGCCTCTCGGTCGGGTTCGAGGAGGGCAACCAGGTCGCCCGTGCCTTCCTGGCGACCTACGGCGAGGCCGGCATCGGCCTGCTGAAGTTCGCCGCGCTGGTCGTCCTCGTGGTCACCTGGCACTACCTCCCGGACCGACCGGCGGAACTGGTCCTCACCGGCTTCGCCGTCATCTCCGTGCTCACCGTCGCGCTCAACGCCCTGACCCTACTCTCACTCTGAGTCCCGGACGGCGTGAAAGCGCAGTCGCCGGTAGTCAGCCGTCCACGTCTCGCCGTCGAATAGGTCCGGCCGGAGGCGGTCTTCGACGGCCGCGACGACGGCTGCCCGCTCGTCGTCGGGCACGTCCGAAAAGAGGCTGTCGCCGAACATCCCGAGCCAGTTGGCGAGGCCCTCGGCACCGCCGTCCAGTTCCGTCGGCCGGTCGAACAGCCGCGCGTGGCGGACCTCGAACCCGTGGGTCTCCAGCCGCGGGGCGTACTCGCCGACGCTCGGGAAGTACCACGGGTGGATCGCGTCGTAGCCGCGGGCGTCGAGTTCGTCGAGCGTCGCGGTGACGATCCGGTCGACGTTGCCCGAACCGCCCATCTCGACGACGAAGCGGCCGCCGGGGCGGAGCGCGTCGGCCACGCCCGCCAGCACGCGGTTCTGGTCCACGTCGGAGATCCAGTGGAGCGCGGCGTTGGAGAAGACGGCGTCGAACGGTTCGCGCGCGCTGAACGACCGGGCGTCGGCCCGCTGGAAGGAGGGGTCGGAATAGGTCTCCCGGGCCTCCCGGACCATCTCGGCGGCCCGGTCGATGCCGACGACCTCGCCCTGTGGCCCCACTGCCGACCCGATCTCGGCGGTCAGGTGACCCGTCCCGCAGCCGAGATCGAGGACGCGCTCCCCCGGGTTCGGGTCGAGCAGGTCGACCACCCCCTCGCCGTACTCGTGGACGAAGCCGTGGTCGTCGTCGTAGTCGTCCGGGTTCCAGCGGTTCCGGGCACCGTCGTCCATACCTGCCGGTTCGCAGGGCGACCCGAAAAATCGACCGGCCGTCTATGTCCCGTGTTGCCACGAGCCCATGTACTCCGCCTGGGCCTCGCTCAGGTCGTCGAAAGCCACGCCCTCCGCGTCGAGTTTGATCTCCGCGACCTCCCGGTCCAGAGCGTCGGGCACGTCGTGGACGCCGGCGTCGTACGCCTCGCCGGACTCGACGAGTTCGCGGACACAGACCGCCTGCACGCCGAAGCTCTGGTCCATGACCTCGACGGGGTGGCCAAGCGCCACGGGCGTCGCGAGGTTGACGAGACGCCCCTCGGCCAGCACGTTGAGTTCGCGGCCGTCGGGCATGACGTAGGCCTCGATGCCCTCCCGGGGTTCGGTGACCTCCGCGGCCATCTCCTCCAGTGCGACGAGGTCGATCTCCACGTCGAAGTGGCCGGCGTTGGCGAGCAAGACGCCGTCCTGCATGACCTCGAAGTCTTCGGCGGTGATCACGTCGCGGTTGCCCGTCGTCGTGACGAACACGTCGCCCTCCTTCGCGGCCTCGTGCATGGGCATGACCTCGTAGCCCTCCATGTGTGCTTCGAGGGCGCGCCGGGCGTCGACCTCGGTGACGATGACGCGAGCGTTCTGCCCGGCGGCCTTCTTGGCGACGCCGCGGCCGCAGTCCCCGTAGCCGCCGACGACGACGGTCTTGCCGGCATAAGAGAGGTTCGTCGTCATGGCGATGCTGGCGAGTGCGGACTCGCCGGTGCCGTGGACGTTGTCGAACAGGCGTTTCATCGGCGTGTCGTTGACGGCGAAGACCGGGTACTCGAGCGCGCCGTCGTCGTCCATCGCACGCAGGCGGTGGACGCCGGTCGTGGTCTCCTCACAGCCACCGACGATAGTGTCGATGAGTTCGGGGTAGTCCTCGTGGATGGCGGCGATGAGGTCCATCCCGTCGTCCACGGTGATCGTCGGTTCGTGTTCGATCACGGCCTCCATCGCGGCGTAGTAGGCGTCGTCGTCGACGCCGCGCTCGGCGTAGGAGGTGACGTTCCCGTGGGCGTCCAGCGCCGCGGACACGTCGTCGTGGGTCGAAAGGGGGTTACAGCCCGTGATGGCGACCTCGGCACCGCCTTCGGCCAGCAGTTCAGCGAGGACGGCCGTCTTGGCCTCGACGTGCATCGCCATCCCGATCACCTCGTCCGCGAAGGGCTGACCCTCGGTGAAGTCCTCCCGCAGCGAGGCCAGGATCGGCATGTGTTCGCGCGCCCAGTCCATCTTCCGGCGGCCCTCTTCCCGTGCACTCTCCGGGTCGTCGAGCCGCTCGCTGATCGGCGCAGTCATTGCTCCACAGTTAGCCAGCACACTCAAAACGCTGCCGAACCGGGCCGGTGAAGGCGTGGCTCACGGATCGTGACCGACCAAAACGATTACCGAATGCGAAGCCAACACTCGGATATGCGAAACTTCGGTCGCGACCGGGGGCAGTCGGAGGTGATCGGCAGCCTGCTGCTCGTCGCGGTCGGCGTCGTCCTGGTCGGCGTCGTCGCGGTCCTCGGGTTCTCGCTGGCCGGGGACACGACCCGTGACCCGACGACGGCGTCGCTCTCCTCCTCCGTCTCCGCGGCGAATCTCACGCTCGTCCACACCGCCGGAAACGCCCTGCCGGCGGCCGAGACGGTCGTGGTCCTGCGCCACGGCGACGACGCGCGTCGCGTCAGGCTGTCGTCGCTCACCACCGTCGCCGGCGGCGACGACGACCGGATCACCGCCGGTGACCGGTATCGCCTCTCCCACGACGTGATCCAGGGCGAACTCGCGGTTGCGGTCGTCCACGAAGCGAGCGGCGCGGTCCTGCACACCCGGCAGTTCTGGATCGCCGACGGGATCGTCGGCGAACTGATCACCGCAGACGCCGGCTCGCTCGGTGACTTCGGCGGGAACTACAACGACCCGTCGGCGACGACGACGGTCTCGGACGACGGACGGCGGATCGAGGTGACCGGCAACAAGTGGCAACTGGTGGAGAAGAACTACACCGTCACCGAGGACACGGTGTTGACCTTCGAGTTCAGGAGTACGACGGAGGGCGCGATCCACGGTATCGGGTTCGAGAACGCCGGTACGGGGCAGGAGAGCGGCCGGGTCGTCCGGCTCTCGGGCGTCCAGAACTGGGGTGTCAACGTCAGCGACTACGGCGGGTCGTACTACAGGACCGGTGACGGCTGGACCCGCTACGAGGTCCCCATCGGCGAGGTGTACGGGGATACGAACAACCTCGGCGACGCCGACTCGCTGATCGTCGTCAACGACTGCGACGGGAACGAGGGGATCAGTTGCGGGTCACACGATTCGGCGTACCGGAACGTCGCCGTCTCCGAGTCGGACTGACTCGCCTCGGCAACCTGCGTGTGGAATCTGCGCGTCAGAAGAGTGTCGGCCTACCGACCGGGGCCACCGGCGTTCGCGGGCGGACCGCCGCCACCGTTCCCGCCGCCGTTACCACCGCCGCCGTTCCCGCCGGCGTTCGCGGGCGGACCGCCGCCGCCACCGCCGTTGCCGTCGTTCTCGGTGTCGGCCTCGTCGTCACCGCTCGGGCCGCGGTCCTCGGGTGGGCCCTGTCGCCTGTCCTCGCTCGGGCCGCGGTCCTCGGGCGGGCCGCGTCGCTCGCTCATGTTCTTGTCACCGCCGGGACCGGCGTGGTCCGGCGGGCCCGCGTGGTCGGGCGCGTTCCCGGGGTTGTTCTCCGTGACGAACGCCGCGACCAGCAGGCCGAGCGGCGTGTCGCTCGCGTTCGTGCTGTTCGTGCTGTTCGTGCTGTTCAGCCGGTTCTTGGCGTCCTCGACGAACGCGGACACGAGCTGACCGAACGGGACCTGGGTCTCGTTGCCGTCCGTTTCGTTCGTGGCCGTCTCGTTGCCGTCCGTTTCGTCGAGATCGGTCTCGTTGCCGTCCGTTTCGTCGAGATCGGTCTCGTTGCCGTCCGTTTCGTTCGTGGCCGTCTCGTTGGTAGTGGTGTCGTCCTGTGCGAGCGCGGCCCCGCTCGCCACGGCGGTCGGTGAGCCGGCGGCCACGGCCGGACCCAGCGCCGCACCGGCGAGCAGTACAACGGACACGAGTGCGAACAGTGTTTGTCTCGATTGCATCTCACCCGTATCCAGGCGAGAGACCCGCATAAACCCGGATTCCCGTTCAGTTACTTCACTGCGATCTAAAACGCCAGCAGTTGCCGGCAGAACGTTCACGAACCGTACTGGTCGTTTAATTCACGCGTCGAGTCACGATTCCGCGCGGTCGATCAGGGCTGCGGCGCGCTCGCGAGCGTCCGCGAGCACCGCGTCTTCGTCCAGCGTCTGCACCTCCCGGTCCCGCATGAGGACCTGACCGTCACAGACCGTGTGGCGCACGTCGGATCCGCTGGCGGCGTAGGCGAGGTGGCTCACGAGGTCGTGATCCGGCGTGAGATGGGGCTGGTCCAGGTCCAGCACCGCCAGGTCGGCGTTCGCGCCCGCTTCGATCCGGCCGGAGGCCATCCCGAGCGCGTCCGCGCCGCCCTGCGTGGCCATCTCGACGACGGCATCGGCGTCGACGGCGCTGGCGTCGTCGGCCGCCAGTTTGCCGAGCATGGCGGCGTCGCGCATCTCGTCGAACAGCGAGAGGTCGTTGTTCGAGGCCGCCCCGTCGGTGCCGAGGCCGACGGTCACGCCCCGGTCGCGCATGGCCTGGACCGGAGCCATCCCGCTGGCGAGTTTCATGTTCGAGGCCGGACAGTGGATCACGGCGGTGTCGCGCTCGGCCAGCAACTCGTGTTCGGTCCGATCGGTGTGGACGCCGTGGGCCAGGAAAGACGTGTCGGCCAGCATGCCGACGTCGTCGGCGTATTCGAGGGGGCGCTCGCCGTGGTCGTCGACCAGCGGGTCGACCTCGCTAACAGTCTCGTTGGCGTGGAAGTGGATCGGGATCCCCGCGTCGCGGGCCTCGGGGACGTACTCCCGGAGGTACTCCTCGCCGACGGTGGTGAGGCTGTGGGGCATGAACGCCGTCGAGATGCGGCCGTCGGCCGCGCCGTCGTAGCCCTCGGCGAAGTCGAGGCCGTCCCGCATCTCCCGGTGGGCGGCGTCGTCGTCGTTGCCGACGGTGATCGAGCCGTAGCCGAGCAGTGCGCGCATCCCCGACTCCTCGACGGCGGCGACGACCTCGGGCATGAAGAAGTACATGTCCGCGAAGGCGGTGGTACCCGAGCGGATCATCTCCAGGACGCCGAGTCGCGTGCCCGCTCGCACGTCCTCGGCGGTGAGTTCGGCCTCGACGGGCCAGATGTCCTCCTGGAGCCACGCGTCCAGCGGTTTGTCGTCGGCGTAGCCCCGCAACAGCGTCATCGCGACGTGAGTGTGGGCGTTGACCAGCCCCGGGATCACGAACCCGCCGTCGGCGTCGAGGGTGTCGTCGGCGCTGGTACTTCCCTCGCCTTCGGGTTCGACCGACAGAATCTCGCCGCTGGCCTGGTCGACGAGGACGTCCGCCCGCTCGACCGTGTGGTCGGGGCGGAGGACGCGACCGTCCGCGATTTGCAGCGTCGTCATGCTCGGGCGTCCGCGGCCGGACGACATAAAGACGGGGACTCGGGGCTAGTCGCCCCGACCGTCCGCCGCCAGCGTCGCACGCTCGGCGTCGCCCTCGACCCGGAAGTAGTCGGCCATGTCCCGCAACTCGTCGGTCCGGTCGGCGACGCCCTCGACCGTCCCGGTCGCCGCCTCCAGGGTCTCCTGCTGGCGGTCGACGGCCTCTGTCGCGGCGTCGGTCTCCTCCCGGGTCCGCTGGCTGATGTCGGCGACCTCCTCGACGGTCGCGACGATCTCCTGTGTGCGGGCGGCCTGCTCGTCGGTCGTCGCGTCGATCTCCTGGATCCCCTGGTTGGCGTCGGCCACGAGTTCGGCCACACGTTCCAGCGAGTCGAGGCCGGTCGCGATGGTCTCCATCCCCTCCTCGACGTGGTCGCTGGTCTCGTGCATGCCCTCGACGGCCGATTCCGTCCGGTCCTGAATCCGCTCGACGCGCTCTGCGATCTCCGTGGTCGCCGCCTGGGTCTCCTCAGCGAGGTCTTTCACTTCGTTCGCGACGACGGCGAACCCGGAGCCGGCCTCGCCCGCGCGGGCGGCCTCGATGGAGGCGTTCAGCGCCAGCACGGAGGTTTGCTCGGCGATGTCCTCGATGATGCCGACGACCTCGTCGATCTCGGCCATCTCCCCGTCGAGTTGTTCGACCTCGTCGACGGCGGCGGTGGTCTGTGCGGTGATGCGGTCCATCTCGCCGACGGCGTCCTCGGCGGCCGCCCTGGCCTGGTCGCCCGCCTCGGCGGCGCGGTCGGACACGTCGGCCACCTCGTCGGCGGTGGCCGCGATCTCCTCGACGGTGGCCGAGAGCTGACTCATCTCGTCGGCGACGGACTGGAGCTTCCGATCCTGCTCGCTCGCACCGTCCGCGATGTCCGTGATGTGGCCTCTGACTTCCGAGCCGGCCTCGCGGGCCGCGTCGGTGCCCGCCGTGGCCTCGTCGCTCGCGGCCGCCACGTCGTCGGTAAAGGCCCGCAGATCGAGGATGGTCGCCTCGATCTCGTCCATCATCGCGTTGAACTCCGTGGCGATCTGGGTCAACGCCTCGCTCTCGCCGTCGGGGTCGAGCCGTCGGGTCAGGTCGCCGTCGGCACAGGCCGCCATCGTCTCGCCGAACTCCCCGGCTTTCCGTTCGAGGTGGTCGTTCAGCTGCTCGGCCTCGGCGCTCAACGTCTCGGCTTTCTCCCGTTCGCGCTGGGCGGCCTCCGTCGCCTGCTCGGCCTCCTCGATGCGGTCCTGGAGTTTATCTCGCATCGTCGCCAGCGCGTCGAAGACCTCCCCCACTTCGTCTCTCCGCGGCGTCGTCACCCGGGTGTCGAACTCCCCCTGCCCGATGGCTGTGGCCTTTCGCTCGACGCGTTGCATCTGCCCGATGAAGTCCGCGCCGACGTAGACGCTCGTGCCGGTCGCCAGCCCGATCAGGATCGCCCACTGCAACAGCAGCGGCACCCATGGCAGGTCGAACACCACGACGAGTGCCCCTGTCAGCACGACCGAGAGGACCGCGACCGTGCCGAGGGCGAACGCGAATTTTCCCCAGAGCCGCTCCCGAACCGGATCGGGGAGCGAGAGAAAGAGTCTATCCAGTACGTTTGCCATGTACTTTCGTGATCTTGCGCCTCATAAGTCGATTCCTCCGGCAGTATCGCGCTTGATAACGATCTTCGCGGCGATCCGACGGCCGGGGCGGCGTGCGAAAAGCAATTGCCGGCGGGTCCGGAAGGAGCGGTATGCGCATCGCCGTGCCCAACAAGGGGCGTCTCCACGATCCGTCGGTCGATCTGCTCGAACGGGCCGGACTCCACGTCGTCGACGGCGCGGACCGGAAACTCTACGCCGACACCGTCGACCCCGAGGTGACGATCCTCTACGCCCGGGCCGCCGATATCCCCGAATACGTCAGCGACGGCGCCGCCGACGTGGGGATCACCGGCCTCGATCAGGTTCGGGAGGCCGACACGGGCGACCTCGTGGACCTGCTCGACCTGGAGTTCGGGGCCTGTCGGCTCGTGCTGGCGGCCCCCGAGGACGGCGCCGTCGAGTCCGTGAACGATCTGGACGGCGGGACCGTCGCCACCGAGTTCCCCAACGTCACCCGGGCGTACCTCGACGACCGGGGCGTCGACGCCGACATCGCGGAGGTCTCGGGTGCCACCGAACTGACGCCGCACGTCGACATCGCCGACGCCATCGTCGACATCACGAGTACGGGCACCACTCTCCGGATGAACCGGCTGGCGGTGATCGACGACGTACTGGAGAGTTCGGTACGGCTGTTCGCCCGCGAGGACGTCGTCGACGATCCGAAAGTCGAGCAGGTGCGGACGGCGCTGTCCTCGGTCAAGACCGCCGAGGGGAAACGCTACCTGATGATGAACGTCCCCGAGGAGAAGATCGAGGCGGTGAAGGACGTGATTCCGGGGATGGGCGGGCCGACGGTGATGGACATCGCGGGGGAGGAGATGGTGGCGGTCCACGCGGTCGTCGACGAGCAGTCGGTGTTCGAGACGATCACCGACCTCAAGGCAGAAGGGGCGACGGACGTGCTGGTGACCGAAATCGAACGGCTGGTCGAGTAACTGTCGCGTCGTCCGACAGGTTTTACGTGGGGATGGCCTGAATCGAAAGGCGACATGGACGAGGCGACAAACGGTGCGCAACCGGACGAGCGGAGTGGGGAGCGGGCTTCGGAGGCGGACGGTTCGGCGGGCACCGAACGAACCGACGGCGGGACGGCTGGCGGTGCGACACCACAGGCCGACACCGACCGGCCGACCCCGACGCCGGTGGGCGACCGGAGCGAGGCCACCGGAGCCGTCGAGTTCCTCGCGCGGTCGGGGACGCGGGTCCGAATCCTGAACGCGCTGGTCGCGTCGGGGCCGTTGACTCGTGACGCCCTCCAGCGACGGTTCGACGCCGCCCGGACCACGGTCCAGCGCAACCTCGACGCGCTGGCCGACCGGGGATGGGTCCGGGAACGGAACCGCGAGTACGACGCCACGGCGGCCGGTGAGTGGGTCGCCGAGGACTTCCGACACCTGGTCCGGACCGTCGACACCGCTTCGGAACTCGCGCCGGTCTACGAACACGTCGATACGGAGGCGGTCGACCTGAACCTCCGACACGTGGACGTGTCGGTGACGACGCCGGACCCGGCCGACCCGCTGAAGATGATCCACGAGCAGGTCCAACACATCGAGGGCGCGGAGTACCTCCGGATGCTGTTTCCGCTGACCTGCGCGCAGGCGCTGGCGGCACTGCACGAGCAGGTCACCGAAGCGGGGGCGGACCTCGAACTGTTGGTCACCCCCGTCGTCGCGGAGAACCTCCGGAGTGAGGCGGACTACCGCGAGATGGTCGCGGACCTGCAGGCGGCGGAGACGGCCTCACTGTGGGTCTACGACGGGCAGTTCCCTTACTATCTGGGCCGGTACGCCGACACCGTCGAACTCGGGCTGGTCGAGGAGGGGCAACCCGCCGCGCTGGTGGCGACCGAAGACGAGCGCGCCCGCCAGTGGGCCGAACGCACCGTCGAGGAGTACCGTGCCGAGGCGACGCCGTTCGAGCAGTGGTGACCGCCACGCGGTGTGGTCGTCGGCGGCGCGTGCAACCCCTGCACACTGTGCACGGGATATGCTGATGGGGCAGTCGGTGCATAACGGGTCTGTGGGCCAGGATCACCAGGGAACGGAGCGTGTGACTCCCCGGACCACGCTGGATGGGTGGCGTCGGACGGGCGATTCCCTCCCAGAGTTCGACGATCTCACGTGGATGCTCGACGTACTGGCACATCCCTATCGTCGTGCGGTGATCGCGGTCCTGCGGGACGGCGAGTGGCTCTCTATCGACGTTCTCACACGGGCGGTCCTGGCCCGGTGCGACGCGGCCACGGCCGGTGACGACCGACCGCCGCTGGAGACGATTCGGCTCCAGCTCCACCACACCCACCTGCCGAAGCTCGACGCTGCGGACGTGATCACGTACGACGCTGCGGACAGGCGAGCCGTCTGTACCGTCGAGGACGACCGGTTCCGCCGTCTGCTCGACGACGCGCTCTTCGTCGACCGCTAGACGAGCCCGAAGATGTTGTTCAGGGCGAAGGCCAAGACCGCGAAGAATCCGAAGTGCAACAGTGTGAGCGGGAGTGCCGACGACCACTTCAGACGGTAGACGTAGCTAATGGCGATGGCGTCGGCGGCAAGCGTCGAAAGGGCTGCGATGCCGACTCCGAGACTCGGTGAGATGGGCCCGACGCCCTGTACCCCCCACCGGCCGAGCAACAGCGAGGTGAGCGCCGGGGCGGGGGCGACGTAGGCGGCGCGTTGGCTCGGCACGTCGCCGATGAAGAAGGTCGCCGCCAGGTGGAGGGTGACGGCGTAGAAGGCGGCGAGAAGCAGGAAGGTCACGACGATTGCCAGCGGCCCACCACCCGTCACGTCGACCTGTAGCGGTAGCATACCCGCGCTTGGTGTGGCGCGGGTATGTAGCCTGCGCTATCCGTCGAGGAGGCCGAGTTCTTCGAGCCGGGAGACGATCCGGTCGACGGCTTCCTCGGCGTCTTCGGGCTGCTTGCCGCCCGTGATCACGAGCTTGCCCGAGCCGAAGAGGAGCGCGACCACGTCGGGGTCGTCCAGCCGGTAGACCAGTCCGGGGAACTGCTCGGGCTCGTACTCGATGTTCTCCAGTCCGAGGCCGATGGCGATGGCGTTGAGGTTGAGGTTGCGGCCGAGGTCGGCAGAGGTGACGATGTTCTGCACGACGATCTCGGGGTCCTCGTCGACCTGGATGTTCAGATCACGCAATTTGTCGAAGACGATCCGCAGGCTCTCGTGCACGTCGTCCGTGCTCTTCGCGCCCGTACAGACGATCTTTCCCGACCGGAAGATGAGTGCCGCCGACTTGGGCTCCTGGGTCCGGTAGACGAGACCAGGGAACTGCTCGGGGTCGTAATCCGCCCCCTCCAGGTCCATTGCCACGCTCTGGAGGTCCAGCTCCTGCCCGATGCCGGTCGAGGCGACGACGTTCTCAATATTGATTGTTTCCTTGGGGTCAACCATGTCTCGACTTAAAGCACGTATTTAAGGTTTATAAAGCTTGGTACCTGTCGATGATAGGTCGCTGTGCTTACCAGTCTCGGCGGGGGGCCTCACGGTCGCTCGGTTCGGCGGCGTGGGCGCGCCCGACCGGAAGGCGTATAGGCCACAGGCGGGCACCTACGGGCGTGTACCTGCTGGAACTGGCCGGCGAGGACGACGCCTTCGCCGTGCGGGAGGCCGCGGCCGTCGCGACGGACGTGGCCCGGCTCGCACCGGGCCTGGCGACGGCGCGCGGCGTCGACGCGCGGACACGCGGGCTCGCCTACACCCACCGCGCAAGCGAGTACGTCGGCCGGACCGACCCCGACGTGGCGAGCGCCCGGGCGTTGCTTTCGGCTGCCACCGTCGAGCGCTCGGGGACGGTCGCGGTTCGCGCCCGCGACGTGCGTGGCCGCTCCAGCGTCGATACGCAGGCGGCCGAGCGGGAACTCGGCGCCGTCCTCGTGGACCGCGGGTTCGCGGTCGACCTCGACGACCCCGACCACGAACTCCGGGCGGTATTCTCCACCGACGCGTGCGCGCTGGGGTGGCTCGCGTTCGAGAGCGTCCGTGACTTCGGCGACCGCCAGCCGACCGACCGCCCTTTCTTCCAGCCCGGGAGTATGGACCCGCTCCTGGCCCGTGCCCTGGCGAACGTCGCGGGTGCGGGGCCCGAAGCGACGATCCTGGACCCGATGTGTGGCACCGGCGGCGGCCTGATCGAGGCCGGGCTAGTCGGGGCGGACGTGCTGGGCGTCGACGCCCAGTCGAAGATGGTCCGTGGCGCGGCCGAGAACCTCGGGCACTGCCTCACGCCCGCACGGTCGGCCGAGGGCCTGCCCGACCCGGGGAGCTGGCACACGGTTCGCGGGGACGCGACGGCGCTTCCCCTCCCCGACGACGCGGTCGACGGCGTGGTCTTCGACGCACCCTACGGCCGCCAGTCGAAGATCGCTAACCAGCCACTCGACGATCTCGTGACCGGCGCGCTCGCGGAGGCCTGCCGGGTCGCCCCGCGAGCCGTCGTCGTCGCCGACCGGGCCTGGGACGACGCCGCCCGCGAGGCCGGCTGGCGCGTGACCGATCGGTTCGAGCGCCGCGTCCATCGCTCGCTGACCCGGCACGTCCTCGTGCTGGCTCGCGCCGACCGCTGAACCGTGCACGGGATTAACAAGGACCGGTGACGATGGTGGAGTCGAAGGGATGCCACTGACCGAACCGGTACCGGACACGGATCCCTACTACGAGTGTCTGGACTGTGATCAGCGCATCACCGAGGAAGTCGACGACCGGCTCTGTCCCGACTGCGGTGGGTATCTGGAGGATTTGACGGTGCCGCGCTGACCACCGCGGCAGTGCAGTCGCGGTGGTCGGTGACGGGCGCGGCAGCACGCCGTGATCGTCGGCTCTGAACAGCCACGGGTAGTCGGCCGTGAGTCTCAGTGACTGAAATCGGGCGGGAAAGTACATCTCCGGTGGCGGTCTACTGATGGCCATGACAGAGCGTTCGCTGGCGCGGGTGAGTTCGGGTATTCCCGGACTCGACGAGATTCTCCACGGTGGGTTCGTCTCGGGGCGACACTACCTGATCCGTGGCCCGCCCGGGACGGGCAAGACGATCCTCGGGTTTCACTTCCTGACGGCCGGGGGCGACGACGAGACGGCGCTCGTGATCAACATCGAGGAGTCGACCAGCGACGTGCAGGCAAACGCCGGGACACTGGGGTTCGACCTCGACGGCGTCGAGACGCTGGATCTCTCGCCGGAGTCGTCGTTTTTCGGTGAAGACGGGTCCTACGACGTGTTCGCACCCAACGAGGTCGAGCGTGATCCAGTGACCGAACGGATCCGTGAACGCGTCGACGCGGTGGACCCCGACCGCGTGTTCGTCGATCCACTCACCCAGTTGCGCTACCTCGCGCCCGACGAGTACCAGTTCCGCAAGCAGACCCTATCCTTCATGCGCTATCTCAAGGACGGTGGTGCGACGGTGCTGTACACCGCCCAGCAGACGCCGACGAGTTCGGACGTGGACCTGCAGTTTCTGAGCGACGGCATCGTCGAACTCGACCACGAGGACGATCGCCGGACGCTCTCGGTACCGAAGTTCCGCGGGTCCGACCGGGAGGGCGGGACCCACTCGCTCCGGATCGACGGCGACGGCCTGACGGTGTTCCCCGAACTGGTTCCCGAAGACTACAGTCAGACGGTCAGGGAGGAGACGATCACCTCGGGCGTCCCGGCACTGGACTCGCTGCTGGGTGGCGGCCTCGAACGCGGGACGACGACGGCCATCAGCGGCCCGACCGGCGTGGGCAAGACGACAACCGGCGCGCTGTTCGCAGAGGGCGCCGCCAGCCGCGGCGAGCGCACCGCGATCTATCTGTTCGAGGAGAGTCGCGCCATCTTCACGCGCCGACTGGAGTCGATCGGCGTTCCGATCTCGAAGATGGAACGGGGGGGGGACGCTCACGCTCGAACAGGTCGAGCCCCTGGCACAGTCGGCCGAGGAGTTCGCCCAGCGCGTTCGGCGCGAGGTCGAGGAAAACGGCACCGAGGTGGTGATGATCGACGGGATCGACGGCTACACCCTCTCGATCCAGGGCGAACAGACGGCGCTCAGACGCAAGCTCCACGCGCTCTGTCGGTATCTCAAGAACGTGGGCGTGACCGTGATCCTCGTCGACGAGGTCGACGGCGTCACCGGCGAGTTCCAGGCGACCGACGCTGGCATCAGCTACCTGGCGGACAACGTCCTCTTCCTGCGGTACCACGAGATCAACGGGGAACTCCGGAAGGCCATCGGCGTCCTGAAAAAGCGGCTCAGCGACTTCGAGAACGCGCTCCGGGCGTTCGAGATCACGGGCGACGGTGTGGTCGTGGGCGACCACCTCTCGGGGCACCAGGGCGTGTTGCGTGGAACGACCACCACGCAGGACCGGGGACCGCATGACGAGTGACGCCGGCTTCACGCACGGCGTCACGACGGACGACGAGGCCCGGATCCGCCTCCTCGTCGCGGACCGACGCAACCGCGAACTGCTGAGCGACTGGCTGGCGGAGGCCTACAGGGGACAGGTCGGGACCGACCCCGACGGCGGGTTCGACCTCTGTGTCCTCGACGCGGCGTCGTTCGCCCGGCACCGCGAGTGGCTCCGGGAGCGGAAAGAGGGCGCTCATCCGGTCTTCCTGCCGGCGTTGCTGGTCAGCAACGAGCCGCCCAGCGAAGAGCTCGACCCGTCGGCGTGGTCGTCGATCGACGGCCTGTACGTCATCGACGAGATCGTCTCGGTCCCGGTCGAGAAGTCGGTACTGTACCGCCGGCTGGAGAACCTGCTCGAACGCCGTCGGCTCTCACAGCGACTCTCCGGTCGGCTGGAGCGCTCACGCGAGCGGTTTCGGACGCTGTTCGACGGAACACCCGACCCCGTGTTCGTCCTCTCGACGGACTCGACGATTCAATACGTCAACGACGCCTTCTGCGAGCAGTTCGACCTGACTCGCGAGACGGCACTCGACGGCTCGCTGGGCGATCTGTCGGCGTTCCCGACCGAGACGGCGACCACCGTCGAGGGCGAGGTGGCGACCATGCTCGACGGGCGGGAGACGGGCCCCGAGACGGTCACCTACCGAGGGCCCGACGGAACCGAACGGTTCGCCGAGATCACGGTCAACAGCATCGACGCCGGCGACCGCGACGACGCGGTCGTCATCATGCGGGACGTGACCGAGCGCCGCAAACGCGAGCGGGAACTCGAAGAGAGCGAGACGCGATTCCGGGCGGTCTTCGAGAACGCGCACGACGGTCTCCTGATCGCCAACGATGACGGCCGGTGTTTCGACGCGAACCCCGCCGCCGCGGACCTGCTCGGCGTCGACCGCGACGAGCTGATCGGGATGTCGATCGCCGACTTCGCGCCGCCGGACTTCGACTTCGAGGCGGCATGGCAGCGGTTCCAGGAGAGCGACCGACAGCGGGGCGAGTTCCCGCTGGTCCGGGCCGACGGCGAGGAACGCGTCGTCGAGTTCAGCGCGACCACGGACATCCTGCCGGGGCGGCACCTCTCGGCGTTGCGGGACGTGACCGAGCGCAAAGAGATGGAGGCCCAGCTCCGCGAGAGCGAACAGCGGTTCAACCAGATCGCCGACAGCGTCCACGAGGTCATCTGGATGACCGACCCGACGACGGACGAACTGGTGTATCTCAGCCCCGGCTTCGGCGAACTCGTCGACCGGAGCGGTCCCGCCGTCGGCGACGACCCCGTGGGCTTTCTCGACGCGGTCCATCCAGACGACCGCAGGCGCGTCCGCGACTGGATGCTCACCGTCCACGACCCCGACGACGACGCCGACAGTTACAGCATCGAACACCGCATCCAGCGACCCGACGGGACCGTCCGCTGGGTCGAGACCGACGCCTACCCCGTCCGGGACGAGGACGGCGTCACCCGGCGGTACGTCGGCATCATCGACGACATCACCGAGTTGAAAGCGCGCGAGCGGGAACTGACGGCCCAGAACGAACGCCTCGACCGGTTCGCGACACTCGTCTCCCACGACCTGCGAAACCCCCTTCAGGTCGCCGTCTCGCGGGTCGACGCCGCGCGAACCGTCGCCGACCCCGACGGCGAGGTCGACGACCACCTCGACACTACCGCCGGCAGTCTCGACCGGATGGACCGCCTCATCGACGACGTGCTGACCCTGGCCCGCGAAGGCCAGTCCGATACCGACCCCGAACCGGTCGCGCTCTCGACGGCGAGCGACCGGGCGTGGGAGTGCGTCGAGCGGACCGACGCGACGCTGACGGTCGCCGAGGACGCCCGCATCCGCGCCGATCCGGACCGGATCGTCACGCTCCTGGAGAACTTCTTTCGCAATGCGGTCGAGCACGCCGGCGGGCCCGTCTCGGTCACCGTCGGCGCCCTCGAATCCGGGTTCTACGTCGCGGACGACGGCCCCGGCATCCCCGAAGACGAACGCGACGTGGTGACCGAACTGGGGTACTCGACCTCCGACGACGGGACCGGGTTCGGCCTCGCAATCGTCCGGGAGATCGCAAAGGCCCACGGCTGGGAGTTGACAGTCACCGAGAGCGACGAAGGCGGCGCGCGCTTCGAGTTCACCGGCGTCGGCCGGCTCGACTGAGTCACTGGGCCTGTGCCAGCTTCGACAGCAGGTGGGAGACGTGCAGGCGTTCGTTGGTACCGTCTTTCAGGTCCATGTCGATCTCGCCGGCGAGCCGGTGGAGTCGCGCCAGCCGGTCGGACTCGTACCGCGAGCGAGCGACGCGTAGCAGGTCTTCCATGACCTCTTCGCCGCTGTAGCCCTCGTCGACCAGCAGGTCGTCGAGTGTCTTCCGGGCGTCGGTGAAGTCGCCGGCCTCGGCGTCGTCGAGCATCTCCTCGACGCGGTCGTCGGTGCCGACCTCGCCCAGCGCCTCGTAGGCGGCCTCCATGGTGATCTCGCCCTCGGTCTCGGCGGTGGTCTGGGCCGAAAGCAGGGCCGTCCGGAGGTCGCCGTCGGCGTAGCCGGCGACGTACTCCAGGCCGTCGGCGCCGTATTCGACACCCTCGGCCTCGACGACCGACCGGAGGACGGAGACGATCTCGTCGTGTCTCGGCGCGCGCACGGGGACGGGGAAACACCGCGAGCGGATCGGCGGGATCAGTGCCGACGGCTGGCGGGTCGCGATGACGAACTGTGTGGTCTCGTAGTACTTCTCCATCACGCGGCGCAGCGCCTGCTGGAAGTCCTCGCGGATCGACTCGGCGTTGTCGAGCAGGATCGTCTTGTACTCGCCCGAGACCGGCGAGTAGCTGGCCGACTCCTTGAGGACGTGGTTGATGAGGTCGGCCTTCGAGGAGTTGCGGCGGCGCTTGGGCGTGATGAAGGATGCGAAGCGTGGGTCCTCGCTCACCTCCTTTTTCGTCATCCCGAAGAAGTCGTCGACGTTGATCTCCACGAAGTCGTTGTCGGGGTCGGCGTGGGTCTCGCGGGCCAGCGCGCGCACGGCGGCAGTCTTGCCACTGCCACGCGGGCCGTGGACGACCAGGTTGAGCGGTTCGTCGACCGCCCGCCACAGCGACTCGCGGACCCCGGACTGTGGGAGATCGTCGATCTCCGGCGCGTGCACCTCGGTCCACAGGGGGGCATCCATTTGCCTCGGCTTCGGGGACCGAGGGTAAGAATCGGTCGGTCGGCGGCCGCCCAAAAAGTGAACCGTGGGCCGTCAGGACTCCCCGTCGCCGCCGTTCCCGTTGCCGCCGTCTCCGCTGCCGTTCCCGTTGCCGTCGTCTCCGCTGCCGTTTTCGTCGCCCCCGTCCGCGCCGTTCTCACCGTCACCTTCGTCTTCGGCTCCGTTCCGTTCACCGCCGTCTGCGCCGTCCTCGTCGCCGTCTTCGGCCGCCTCGCCGTCGGCTCCGTCTCCGTCACCTTCGTCGGGTTCGTCCACATCGCCGGCATCGCCGTTCTCCCCTGCCGGTTCTTGCTCCCCGTCTTCGTCCTCGGGGGTGTCGACGTCGTCTTCGGGCGTCTCGTCGGCCTCGTCGGGCGTGACGTCGATATCCGGCGTTCCGGTCACGTCCTCGGGAGTGTCCGGTTCGGGCGTCCCCTCGTCACCGGGCGCCACCGGTTCGGGCGTCTCGGTCTCGGTTTCGGTCGTGGTCACGCCCGGGGAGTCGGTTATCGTGGTAGTCGTGGGCGTGTCCGTCGTCGTGGTAGTCGTGGGTGTGTCCGTCGTGGTTGTCGTATTGTTGGGCGTCGTCGTGGTGTCTTCGTCGTCGTCCTCCTCGAACTCTTCTTGGCCATCGCCATCGCCATCGCCGTCGCCGTCGCCGTCACCATCGCCGTCGTCGATGGTCACGAACGCGCCGTCGAGGACCAGCGTGCCGTCGTCGCTCCTGTAGGGTGGGTCCTCGTCCCCGTCGCTGGTCACGTAGTCGAAGGTCTCGTTGTCGTTCGAGTCCCGGTGGGCCATTGCGATCAGGGTCTGATCGCTGTCGAGTTCGTCCTGGTCGAACTGTGCGCCCCGAACGTCGAACAGCCGGATCGTCACGTCCTCGTAGGTGCCGGATTCGAGGTACTCGGACACGCCGACGACGCTCCCGACCGCGTCACCGTCGAGGAGCCCCCGGTCGTGGATCACCACGTACCCGCCGTCGGGGAGGCGTACCTGCTCGACCGTGACCGTCTCGCCGTCGCTCTCCTGGTCGTCGAAGGTGACGCCCGGATCGTCCGGTGGTGTCTGCTGTGCGACCTGTGCGTTCTGGGCCGCCGAGGGACCGCTCGCGCCGGCGTTGACCGCCACCGCGCCGGCGACGCCGAGTCCCAGCACGACGACGACGGCGACCGTTGCCGCCAGGGTGCGCTGTGTCATAGGCGTCGAAGTCTCCACGGAGACGCGATTAAATCACGAGCACCGTTGCGGACCGATTTCGGCCCGCTAACAGCTGGAATCCGGCCTTACCCGCGGGTAGGCCCGGATTTCAGGCACCCTGGGTCCCGGACCGGCGGTGGTAAGCCGCGACCCGACCGCCGTAACCGCAGGCCGGCGCTGCCGTCTTGCGTCGAGCCCGACTGAACCCTTTCGAAGCGGGTTTACGGCCGCCTGCCGACCGGACGGATATGCACGTGACCTTTCTCGGGACCAGCGGGGCCGTTCCGACGACGATGCGCAACCCGAGCGCGGTGATGGTCCGCCGGGAAGGTGAGCGCTTCCTCTTCGACGCCGGCGAGGGGACCCAGCGTCAGATGATGCGCTTTTCCACCGGTTTCGCCGTCTCGCACGTCTTCGTCTCCCATCTCCACGGCGACCACGTCCTCGGCCTCCCCGGCCTGATCCAGACCTGGGACTTCAACGACCGCGAGGAACCCGTGGCGATCCACACGCCCGCGGGTACCCGCCGCCGGATCCGGGACCTGATAACCGTCACCGGCAACGAACCCTCCTTTCCCGTCCGCGTCAACGAAGTCTCGCCCGGCGACGTGGCACTCGACGGCGGGGAGTTCGAGGTCCGAGCGTTCGAGACCGACCACCGGGCCACGTCGGTCGGCTACGCCATCGTCGAGGACGACCGCAAGGGCCGGTTCGACCGTGAGAAGGCAGAGGAGGAACTCGGCATCGAACCCGGTCCCGAGTACAGCAAACTCCACAACGGCGAGTCCGTGGAACTCGACGACGGGACGGTCGTCCAGCCCGAGCAGGTCGTCGGCCCGCCCCGGCCCGGTCGGCGGGTCGTCTACACCGGCGACACCTGTCCCACCGAGGGGGTCGTCGAAGCCGCCGTCGACGCGGACCTGTTGATCCACGACGCCACTTTCGCCGAGGACCGCCGCGAGCGGGCGGGTCAGACCGGCCACTCGACGGCGAAACAGGCCGCCGAGATCGCCAACCGCGCGGGGGCCAAACGGCTGGCGCTGACCCACGTCTCGACGCGCTACGCCGGCCAGTCCGGCCGACTGGAGGACGAAGCCCGCGAGGTGTTCGACGGCGAGGCCGTCCTCCCCGACGACGGCGACGAACTCGACGTGCCGTTCCCGGACGGAGAGGACGGGGACTGAATTTTTCCCACCGCCCGCCCAGTGGCCGGTGTGACCGACGACTGCCCGTTCTGTGCCATCGTCAGTGGCGACGCGCCGGCCAGCGTCGTCTACGAGACCGACGACACGATCGCGTTCGCGGACATCGCGCCCGTCACCGAGGGCCACACGCTGGTGATCCCGACGGCCCACTCGTCGGGGCTCGCCGGTCTGGACCCCGGCACCGGTGGGCAACTGTTTCGGGTGGGCCAGGAGATCGCCGCGGCGTTGCGAGCGTCGGACGTGCCGACCGAGGGGATCAACCTCTTCCTGGCGGACGGCGAGATCGCGGGCCAGGAAGGACTCCACGTCCACCTGCACGTCATTCCCCGGACGGGAGACGACGGCGTCACGCTCGGGTTCGAGCGGTCGGAACCCGGGCGCGACCGGCTGGACACCATTGCCGACGCGGTCGCCGCGGAACTGTAACCGCGCGCCGTCGTTCCGTCGGGCCGCCGTGCCCTGTCCGGCGGGTGGCCCGGCACGAAGTTTATGCCGGCCAGGTCCCTAGTCCGTGGTAGTTGTGAACGCCCGTACGAGCGCGCTCGATGCAGTCGTCTTCGGGGTGGACATCCAGAGCGGGGACGTGAGGGGGTCGGCTCCGTCCTACGCGCTGGTCGTCTTCGACGGGGAGTCCGTCGACCGCGACGTGGTCTCCCGGCGGAAACTCAATCGGCTGATCGACGACCGGGAGCCGGCCATCGTCGCGACGGACAACATGTACGAACTCGCCGAGAACAAGGACGCCCTGATCCACTTCCTCGGGCAACTCCCCGACGAGACGAAGCTCGTCCAGGTCACCGGCGCGGAGCGGCCGGAACCGCTCTCGCGGGTCGCCGGCCGGCACAACGTGCCCTACGGCAAGGACCCGATGAAGGAAGCCGAGGCCGCCGCCCGCCTCGCCGCGATGAACGTCGGCCAGGAGGTGTCGGCCTTCACGAATACCACCCGCGTGAAGGTCGCTCGCGGGCGCTCGACCGGGAAAGGCGGCTGGTCTGAGGACCGCTACACTCGCCGCATCCACGGCGCGGTCAAGAAGCGGACCCGCGAGGTCGAGTCCGAACTGGACGACGCCGGCCTCGACTACGAGCGGGACGCGACCGAGAAGTACGGCGGCTTTTCCAACGCAATCTTCGAAGTGGAGGGGCGACCCGCCGACATCCCCGTCTCGGCGCACCGCTCGGGCGACGTGCGTGTCGAGATCGAGCGCGAGCGTCGCGACGGCATCGAGTTCCAGCCGCTGGTCAAGCGCCGGGATCACGTCATCGTCGGCATCGATCCGGGAACGACGACCGCGGCCGCGGTCGTCGACGTGCACGGCGACGTGCTGGACGTGTTCAGTACTCGTACTGCGGACACCGCGGACGTGATCGAGTGGATCATCGAGCGCGGCCGGCCCATCGTCGTCGCCGCCGACGTGGAACCGATGCCCGAGACCGTCGAGAAGATCCGGCGGAGCTTCGAGGCCGCCGCGTGGGTGCCCGCCCGGGACCTCCCGGTCGACGAGAAGAAACACCGCACCCGCGAGGAGGGGTACGACGACGACCACCAGCGCGACGCCCTGGCGGCGGCGCTGTCTGCCTTCGACGCCCACGAGGATCAGTTCGAACGTGTCGCCGAGAAGGTGCCGCCCCAGTTCGACCTCGGCGAGGTGCTGGCCCGCGTCGTCGCCGGCGAGGAGTCCGTCGAGGCGGTGATCTCGGATCTGGAGCGGGACCCCGACGAAGAAGAGGAGACGACCGAACACACCGCCCGGGAACTCACCGCAGAGGAGAAGAAGATCAAGCGACTCGAAGCGCGGGTCGACCGGCTGGAGGACCACAACGAGGACCTGAAAGACACCATCGCACGCAAGGACGACCGGATCGAGGAGTACGAACAGGAGCTCTCGGAGGCCCGCCGCGAGGAACGCCGCGAGGCCCGCGAGCGCCGGGAGATCACCCGGTTGGAGCGGGAGAACGAACGGCTCGAACGGGAACTCGACGAGGAGCGCGAGCGAGTCGAGGAGCTAGAGAACAAACTCGAACGGCTGAAGTCGCTGTGGAAACTCGACCACTCGAACTTCGCGGACGTGTCGGAGAAACGGGCCGATCTCGTGCCGGTGAAGGTGATCGAGGAGTTCACCAGGGACGCCATCGAACACGCCGACGAGGCCTACGGACTGGCCGAGGGTGACGTGATCTACCTCCGGGATGGGAGCGGTGCCGGGCGATCGACCGCTCAGCGACTCGCGAACGTGAACCCGCGGGTCGTCCTGCGGGACGGCGGGCAACTCTCCGACGCCGCCGACGATTTGCTCTTCGAACACGACGTGCCCGTCGGTCCCACCGATGGCGTGCGGATTCAGGAGGTGGACGAACTCGCGGTGGCCCGCGAGAGCGAGGTCGAGACCGTGATCGACGACTGGGAAGAGCGGGCCGAGGAACGCGAGAAACAGAACAACGAGCAGATGGTGGATCGACTGATCAGCGAACACCGGGCGGACCGACCGGAGAGCTAGGTCACGTCGCCCAGCCCCATCCCGATCGCGCCCAGTACGGTCGTCACGAATCCGTACGCCACCAGCAACAGCCCGGCGATCGCGAACGCGAAGCCGGCCGCGACGTACAGACTCTCTATCGCGACGACGCCGATTCCACCGAGCAGGAGCACCAGCCCCAGAACCCCCGCCGTCCCAATCTTGTCCAGCATACACGCCCTTCCCATCTCGGGTAGCTTAAACACGGTGACTCGGCACGACAGCGCCGACGGCGGCGACTGCGCCGACGAACCCAGCGACGGGAACTGGACACGAATTTATAATTAAAACAGCCAATAAAATTTTAAGGCAAACATATAGAAATTAAGCGAGTACTATGGGGGAAATACGGATCGCAGCAGTGGTTGCCGTCGTCGCACTCGGCGTCGCAGTTGTGGGGGTCACGGGTGCAGTCGGCGGCGGTACTGCGGCAGGGGCCAGCGCGGCGGACGCGTCGCTCGGGACGATACAGACGAACACGACGAACACCACCGATTCGACGAACGAGACTGCCACGGGGACCGTCGCCGGGACGGTGACGGACGGCAGTGGCGCGGCGGTGGCGGACGCGACCGTCACGGTCGGGTCGGCGTCGGCGACGACGAACGCGACCGGGGGGTACGCGGTCACGGTCCCGACAGGGACGTACACGCTCGCGGTGTCGGTCGCCGGCGAGCAGGTTGCCACGCGGTCGGTGAACGTGACGGCGAACGCGACGACGACCGCCGACGTGTCCGTCGCGGTGACCACGACCATCCAGGGGACGGTGACCGACACCGACGGCCAGCCGATCAGTTCGGTGTTCGTCGACCTGCGCCAGCCCGGCGGGTTCGCGGACACGGCCGGGTTCCCCGACGAGTACGTGGCTCGCACGCAACCGGACGCAGACGGGCGATACCAGCTCTCGGTCGACCCGGGTGAGTACGACCTCGGAGCCGGCAGCGTCGAGTACGAACTCGGCGTGGCGAACGTCTCGCTCTCGCCGGGTGAGACGCTGACCCGGAACTTCACGCTCGACCGGGCCGACGGCGGGATCGCTGGGACTGTCACCGACGAGAGCGGGGCGCCGATCCCGAACGCGACCGTGACGACGCTGAACGGCACGGCGTCCGCCTCGACCGGTGCTGACGGGACCTTCGATCTCACGATGGCGGAAGGCACGTACACGGTCGTCGTCGACGCCGACGGCTACCAGCCCACCACCAGCGAGGTCACCGTGCAAGCGGGGCAGACCGCGGAGATCGACGTCGCGCTCACCGAACGGAACGCGTCCCAGGCACCGCTCGTGGTCGCGATCACCGACACGTCCAGCCCGGTCGCGCCGGGTGGAACGGTCGCCGTCGACGCGTCGCTGACCAACCAGCGTGAGGAGACGGTCAGCCAGTCCGTGTCGCTCGTCGTCGACGGGACGACCGTCGACGACACGTTCGTCTCGGTGCCCGCCGGTGCGAGCCAGTCGGTCACGCTCGTGTGGACGGCCCGCTCCGACACCGACGGGAGTTACACGGCGACCGTCCAGAGCGGCGACGCGGCCGCCTCGACCGTCCTCACCGTCGATCCGTCGTTGAACACCTCCGACGGGGGTGGAACCGACGACGGGTCCGACAACGACACCGGCGACTCCGGGCCGACGTTCGGGACCGGCAACGATTCGGACGGTTCGGACTCGACGTTCGAACCGGGCAACGACTCGACCGACTCCGACCCGACGTTCGAGGCAGGCAACGATTCCAGCGGCGATCTGTTCGCGGGGATCGGGAACGACACGAGCCAACCGTTCGGCGGGTTCGAGACGAACGGCTCGGGTGCGCCGACGTTCGAGTTCGACACCGAGACCGGCGGCTCGGGCTTCGACTTCGAGACCGACTCGGGCGGACCGGCCTTCGAGTTCGGCAACGACACCGGCGACTCCGGGTTCGGGTTCGAGACCCGGTCGGGCGCGCCGACGTTCGAGTTCGGTAACGAGACCGGCGGGTCCGGATTCGACTTCGGGACCGACTCGGGTGGCGCGGACTTCGCGTTCGACACCGACTCGGACGCACCGACGTTCGACTTCCCGTCGGACTAGGCGGGAACTCGTTTTCGTGACGGAAGGTGGACGCAGAAACCGTTAGAACTCGTTGCAGACGGGGATGCCGACGGTCTCGTAGTTCCCCATGTTCCCGATCACGTCCGGCACTTCTTCGAGGGAGACGGTCTCGGTGACGATCTGTCCGGGGTCGATCTTGCCGCGGGACATCATGCGGAAGATCTGGTCGTACTCGTTCGGGGGCATGCCGAAGGAGCCGTAGAACTCGCGCTCGTCCATGACCATGTTGTCGACCGGCAGTTCGACGTTCCCGTCGTTCTCACCGGTCGTGAGGCCGATCTGGAGGTGCTGACCGGCCTTCCCGAGGGAGTTGACCGCGTTCTTGCAGGTTTCGGCGACGCCCAGCGCGTCCACGGCCACGTCGACGCCGTGGGAGGACTCGGTGTGGGCCTTGACCGCCTGGGGCGTGTCCTTGACCTCGGTGGCGTTGATGATCTCGTCGGCGCCGAGTTCCTCGGCGGCCCAGAGCTGTTCGTCCTTGATGTCGACGGCGATCACGTTGGCACCGAGCGCGTCGGCGATGTGGACCGCCGAGAGCCCCACGCCACCACAACCGTGGACGGCCACCCAGTCGCCGGGCGTGACGTCGACGCGGCTGACCAGGCCGTGGAACGCGGTGGCGAACCGACAGCCCAGCCCGGCGACGTTGACGGGCTCGACGTCGTCGGGGAGTTTCACGACGTTGTGGTCGGCCTCCCGGACGGGGAACCGCTCGGCGAAGGCCCCGGGGGCCATCTGGAGGAAGCCCAGCGGGACCATCCGGTCACAGATGTTCCCGCGACCGTCACGGCAGTGCTGACAGGTGCCGTCCGAGAGGTTGAACGGGACGGTCACCATGTCGCCCTCGCGGAACCGCTCGACGTTGTCCCCCACCTCGACGACGCGGCCGGCCGGTTCGTGGCCGAAGACCAGCCCCTCCGTCGGGACCACGCCGATGTGCCCCCAGTCCCCCTTCCAGGCGTGCCAGTCGCTCCGGCAGATCCCGCAGGCCTCTGTCTCGACGACCACCTGATCCTCGTCGGCCGTCGGCTCCTCGACGTCCTGAATCTCAAGGGGCTCCTCTACCCCCTGAAAGACTGCTGCTTTCATACAGCCCCTATCAATAGAGACTCCGTAATAAAACATTGGTAGGCCTTTTCATACCCCCAATTTTTGAGGTCTGCCCGGTTATATGGGGCCGTAGTTCATGGGGTGTGGTATCACGCGTTCGGGGCTGGGATCGCCGAGCCCACGGGCGTCGTGACCGCCTCTCAATCTTGAAAAACTTAAACCGTCTGCCCGCCGAAGGGGCGACTATGAGCGACAACGAGGGACGCAAAGACCTCCGGATGCCCGACGACGACGAGGTCTTTGCGGTCGTTACGAACATGCTCGGTGCGAACCGGGTACGCGTCAGGTGTATGGACGGTGTCGAACGCACAGCGCGCATCCCTGGAAAGATGCAGAAACGCATCTGGATCCGTGAAGACGACGTGGTGCTGGTCGAACCGTGGGACTGGCAGGACGAGAAGGCGGACATCACGTGGCGCTACGAGAAACAGGAAGCCGACCAGCTTCGACAGGAGGGCCACATCCAAGAGTGACCTCCGAACCCGCCGAGTGGCTCATCGGGAGGACACGCGGCTACGACGGTGACGGGGTGGTCCGGTGACCACCGAGTTCGACCTCGTCGACACCGACGACGTGGACTCACCCGGCGACGAGTGGGAGGAGATCGACGTCGCCGACACCGAAGCCGACCGCATCGCCCGGAGTCGCGACCGGGAGTTCAGTCAGTTCCGCGAGCGAATCAAGGACGCCGACCAGTTCAAGGTCGAAGCTTCAGTTTTCGACGACGCGACCTTCGGTGCCCTCTACAAACTCGTCCAGGACGGCCACATCGACGCCTTCGGCGGGCCGATCTCGACGGGCAAGGAAGCCAACGTCTACTCGGCGCTGGGCGGCCGGGCGGCCGCCGACACGCTGGACACCGCGGAGTCGCCCGAGGTCGCCGTCAAGGTCTACCGGATCAACGCCTCCGACTTCCGGGACATGCGGGGCTACCTCGACGGCGATCCCCGGTTCGACGGCATCGGCTCGAAAAAGAGCGACATCGTCAAGGCGTGGGTCCGCAAGGAGTTCGCCAACCTCGAACGCGCGCGGAAAGCCGGCGTCCGGGTCCCCGAACCCATCGCCGTCGAGCGCAACGTCCTCGTGATGGAACTGCTGGGGATCGACGAGGGCCGCGCGAAACGGCTGGCCGAGGTCCACGTCGAGAACCCCGAGACCGCCTTCGAGGTCGTCCGGGAGTACATGCGCCGCCTCCACAGCGCCGGACTGGTCCACGGCGACCTCTCGGAGTACAACATCATCCTCCACGGCGAGGAACTGGTCGTCATCGACCTGGGCCAGGCGGTCACCGTCCACCACCCCAACAGCCGTGACTTCCTCGAACGGGACTGCCACAACGTCGCCGCGTTCTTCCGCCGGCAGGGGCTGGAGGTCGGGGACGACGAGCTGCTGGCGTTCGTGACGGCCGGCGAGGACGACTGAGCTACCGGATCTCGGGCAGCACTTCGTCCGCGTAGGTCTCGAAGAACCCGTCCACGTCCGCGCCGACCTGATGGACCACGACGTGGTCGAACCCCGCGTCCGCGAACTCCTCGACGGTCTCGACGTGGGTCGTCGGATCGGGATCGGTGACGGTACTGCCCTCCGCGATGTCATCTTTTTCGACCGCCTCGCTGGCCTGCCGGAAGTGGACCGGCGTCGCCAGTTCCGAGGCGAGATCGCCGGGCAGGGCAGTGTTGGGCCAGCGCTCGTAGGCGTCCGCGACGGCCTCGGTCTCGGCGTAGGAGATCGTCAGCTGGGTGTAGGCCGGCCCCTCGCCCCCTTCGTCGTGGAACCGCTGGAGGGTGGTCTCCCGCGGGCCGACGGTGTAGAACCCGTCCCCGATGTCGGCGGCCAGCCTCGCGGCCTTCGGGCCGTACGCGGAGACGTAGACCGGGGGCGGATCGTCGGGCAGGGTGAACAATCGGGCGTTCTCGACGGTGTAGTGGGTGCCGTGGTGGGTGCTCTCCTCGCCGCGACAGAGCGCCCGGATGACCCGGACGGCTTCGTCGAGCATTTCGTGGCGAACGGTCGCCGGGGGCCAGTAGTCCCCGACGACGTGTTCGTTGAGTCGCTCGCCGGCGCCGACGCCGAAGCAGAACCGCTCCCCGAGTCGGTCGGCAGCGGTCGCGGTCGCCTGCGCGAGGATCGCGGGGTGGTAGCGCTGGATCGGGCAGGTGACGCCCGTCCCGACGTCGATCTCGTCGGTCGCTTCGGCGACCCCACCCAGCACCGTCCAGGCGAAGGGGCTCTCCCCCTGTTCGGGGAGCCAGGGGTGGAAGTGATCGGAGAGGGCGACGAAGTCGAAGCCGGCGGCCTCCGCCGGCCGTGCCTGCGCGATCAACTCGTCGGGGCCGTGGAGTTCGCTCGACAGCGCGAAGCCAACCGCGGTCACGGTCGATCACGCCGCATGGTGAACACACCGTCGGTCGCCGCGTCCATAACCTCGGGCCCGGCACGTGCAACGCAGTGGCCGGATCGTCTCGTCAGCGGTCGACACGGCGGTACAGGGACGGCCGGCGACCGGGCGGCTCAGTGACGCCCACCGTGCGAAGCCTTAAAACCACGCGGTGCCGTAGTGGCGAGCATATTATGCAGCACGTGAAGATACCGCAGGACCGCATCGGCGTGCTCATCGGCGAGGGTGGGGAGACGATGCGCGAGATCGAAGAGCGCGCGGAGGTGCGACTCGACATCGACTCCGAGAGTGGCTCGGTAAAAGTCGAGACGGTCGGCGACCCCATCGTGGGGCTGAACGGCCCGGACATCGTGAAGGCCATCGGCCGTGGGTTCGCCCCCGAGGACGCACTGGAACTGCTCGAGGACGACCTGATGATGTTCGACGTGGTCGATCTCAAGGCCGCCTCCCGGAACAAGAAAGACATGCGGCGGAAGAAGGGCCGCCTCATCGGTGAGGACGGCCGGACGCGGGAGCTGATGGAGGAACTGTCCGGCGCGGCCGTCGTCATCTACGGCTCCACGCTGTCGATCATCGGCGAACCCGAGCAGGTCGACACCGTCCGGGAGGCCGCCGAGATGATCCTCGACGGCGCGCCCCACGGCTCGGTCTACTCGTTCCTGGAGCGTCGCCACAACGAGATGAAACAGAAGGGCATGGAGTACCACCAGTTCACGGGCTGACCGTTCTACCGCTTTTCGTCCATCTCGGCCGACTCCGTCGACTCCCGCCCGAACACGGGTCCACACTGACTGGAAGGCGTCCTCGGCCTCGGAGATCCGGTCCCACTCGGTGAGGCCGCGCTCCTCGTCACTCCCGGGGATCGTGTTGTCGAACACCAGCGCCGTGAGGCCGCCGACGGCCATGCCGGTCGTGCCGATCACGTAGACCGTGTTGGCGACCGCTTCCGTGCCCAGAACCGGGCCGGCGAGGGGGATCCCGGCCAGCCCTGCCTGGAAGGTGGCCACGTCGCCGACGTTGGCCATGTACTCGGGGACGGCGAGCCCGACGAAAAGCGCCAGGCCGAGGACGAACACGTTCCGTGAGGAGTCCAGATCGACGTACTTGAGCTTCGAGAGACCGACGGCGACGATCTGACCGAACATAGCGACGAACAGGCCACCGACGATGGGGTCGGGCACGGTCGCGACGAGCCGGCCGAAGTAGCCGACGAACCCGACCACCAGCATCACGAGCGCGCCGATCCGGACGACCGTACGCGAGGCCACGCCCGTCAGGCCGATGGCCCCGATGTTCTCGGAGTAGGAGGTCGCGCCCTCGGTTCCCACGACCCCGGAGAAGACGTTGGTGAGTCCCTCCATGCCGATCCCGCGGTTGATGCGGCGCTCGCTGGGCATGCCGCGCCCGGTCAGGCGCCCGACGGCGTGGTAGTCGCGGAAGCTCTCGACGATGGAGGCGAGGACGCCGGCGAACATGCCGATGGCGAAGGCCAGCTCGAAACGTGGCAGCCCCCACTGGAGCGGATAGATCGGGAACAGCGGCTGGCCCTCGGTGACTGCGCCCGGATCGACGAAGCCGGCCGCACTCGGGGTGTAGACCCCGGCCACCGAGAGGACGGCCGCGACGACCCAGGCGATCACCACGCCCAGCAGGACGGGAAACAGACTGAACACGCGGTGACTGCGGTCGAGGTACTGCGAGAACAGGACGATCAGGCCCAGGGTGAGTCCGGGCAACCACCAGTTCGTGGTAGCGGCGGTGACCTGTGGGGTGCCAAACAGCGCCAGTCCGATGAGGGTGATCGTGGGGGCGACGACGACCGGCGAGAGGGAGGCTCCGAGCGTTCCGACGATCCCGAGATAGCCGATGGCGGCGACGATGATCGCGCCCTGGAGGACCTGGAGTTTGGCCTGCCAGCCCGGGAGTCCGCCCGTGGCGGTCACGGTGGTCACGATGGCGATCGCCGGCGCGAGCATCGAGAGGGGCGCGCCCTGGACGATCGGATAACGGGTCCCCAGGGTGGTCTGGGCCAGCGTCGCCACGCCGGAGACGCCGAAGAAGCTGCCGACGAACCGCGCGGTGACGTCGGTCGGCATCCCCATCGCGCCCGCGAGGATCAGTGGGACCGCGACGTTCGCCCCGACCATCGTCAGGTAGTGCTGAAGTCCGAGCAGTATCGACGGCGCCAGCCCCGGCCAGTCGTCGACCCCGTACTCAACGAACGACACCTCCGAACCGTCGTCGGCCTCGGCCTCAGCACCCATCGGTCGGGGCTGTGGCTTAGCGGGCGAAGCCCCGTCGGTCTCCGCCGGCGCTCACCCCTCTTCCTCTTCCTCTTCCTCGTCTTCCAGCGACACGTCCCCGATAGCCTCGGCGATGTCGTCGTCGGCGGCGGCCGCCTCCTCGGTCTCCTCGCCGTCGAGGTCCATCGCTTCCCGTTCGGGTTCGATGTCGCCGTCCAGACTCGCGGGCTCGCCGCCCGCGGTGTCGTCCGGCTCGCTCGTGTCGCTGGGCTCCAGCTCCGCACCGCCCGTGTCGGCACTCGTCGTCGCCGTCTCCGCCCCGCTGGTCTGCCCGAGGTCGGCGTCGGGGCTCGTCGGCTCGTCCAGGTCCAGCTGGCGTTCGAGCAGTTTCACGCGCTCTTCCAGCTCCGAGACGCGGCTCGCGACCGCCGGTGCCTGCGTCGTCGCCAGGTCCGACATCGGACGGTTGGCGACGATCCACCGGAGGTACGCACCCCGGTCGTCGAACCCCTGGAGCTGTGCCTCCTCGTCCAACTCGGCGACAAGATCGTCGTCAAGACGTAGGCGAATCTCCATCGCCCGAACGTATGTGAACGGGTCACGTAAATCCCGGTGCCGAACCGGCCGCCGACCCCCTTCCGGCCGCCCTCGGGCTGTTTAAACCCTGTCTTGGTATCCGGTGACACCCCGTTCGGACGCGTCGCCCGTTGGCGGTTTGGGCTGTGGGTAACACAACACTTATATAGAATGGCAATACAACCTTTTGCTTGACTATGGCTCAGCAGATGGGTAACCAGCCCCTCATCGTACTCTCGGAGGAGAGTCAGCGGACATCCGGAAAAGACGCACAGTCGATGAACATCACGGCCGGCAAGGCCGTCGCCGAGTCCGTTCGGACCACGCTCGGTCCGAAGGGGATGGACAAGATGCTCGTGGGCGACACGGGTAGCGTCGTCGTCACGAACGACGGCGTCACCATCCTCGACGAGATGGACATCGAGCACCCCGCGGCCAACATGATCGTCGAGGTCGCCCAGACCCAGGAAGACGAGGTCGGCGACGGCACCACGACCGCCGTCGTCATCTCCGGTGAACTCCTCGCGAAGGCCGAGGACCTGCTGGATCAGGACATCCACGCCACAATCCTGGCCCAGGGGTACCGCCAGGCCGCCGAGAAGGCCAAGGAGATCCTCGAAGACATGGCCATCGAGGTCGACGAGGACGACACCGACATCCTCGAGCAGATCGCCGCCACCGCCATGACCGGCAAGGGCGCCGAGAACGCCAAGGACACGCTGGCCTCGCTCGTCGTCGACTCGGTCCGCGCCGTCGCCGACGACGAGGGTATCGACACGGACAACATCAAAGTCGAGAAGGTCGTCGGCGGCTCCATCGACGAGTCCGAACTCGTCGAGGGCGTCATCGTCGACAAGGAACGCGTCCACGACAACATGCCCTACGCCGTCGAGGACGCCGACGTGGCCCTGCTCGACACGGCCATCGAGGTCCCCGAGACCGAACTCGACACCGAGGTCAACGTCACCGACCCCGACCAGCTCCAGCAGTTCCTCGACCAAGAGGAGAAACAGCTCAAGGAGATGGTCGACAACCTCGCCGAGGCCGGTGCCGACGTCGTCTTCTGTCAGAAGGGCATCGACGACATGGCCCAGCACTACCTCGCCCAGGAGGGCATCCTCGCGGTCCGTCGGGCCAAGAAGTCCGACATCAAGGCGCTCGCCCGCTCGACGGGCGCTCGCGTCGTCTCCAACATCGACGACGTCACCGAGGAGGACCTCGGCTTCGCCGGCTCCGTCGCGGAGAAGGACATCGGCGGCGACCAGCGCATCTTCGTCGAGGACGTCGAGGACGCCAAGGCCGTCACGATGATCCTGCGCGGCGGCACCGACCACGTCGTCGACGAGGTCGAACGCGCCATCGAGGACTCGCTGGGCGTCGTCTCCGTCACGCTCGAAGACGGGCAGGTCCTCCCCGGCGGCGGTGCCCCGGAGACCCAGCTCGCGCTCGGTCTGCGTGACTACGCCGACTCCGTGGGTGGCCGCGAACAGCTCGCCGTCGAAGCGTTCGCCGACGCCATCGACGTCGTTCCGCGCACGCTCGCCGAGAACGCCGGGCTCGACCCCATCGACTCGCTGGTCGACCTGCGCAGCAAGCACGACGGCGGCGCGACCACGTCCGGGCTGGACGCCTACACCGGCGAAGTCGTCGACATGGAGGAGGACGGCGTCGTCGAACCCCTCCGTGTCAAGACCCAGGCCGTCGAGTCTGCCACCGAGGCAGCCGTGATGATCCTGCGCATCGACGACGTCATCGCGGCCGGCGACCTCAAGGGCGGCGGCTCCGACGACGACGACGAAGGACCACCCGCAGGCGGCCCCGGCGGCGCGCCCGGCGGTATGGGCGGCGGCATGGGCGGCATGGGCGGTGGCATGGGCGGCATGATGTAAGCCCACTTTTTGCACTTCCCTCGCGCGCCTTCGGCGCGCTCGGTCAGGCAAAAACGTGGGAAAAATCGGCGCGCCCTCCCGTTCGTCGGGCGCGCCGGTTCCGCGCGCTCGCGGCCTCCGGCCGCTCGCGTGCGGTACTACAACTCACCCACACCGCACCCGCATCGCTCCGTCGAACGCGACGACGCTTTCTTTCGTGACCGCTCGTCAGCGACGGCCCTCAGTCGCTCCCGAACCAGACCGCGCCGTAGTTCAGGCGCTCGACGACCTCCTCGCCGGTCCCGACTCGCTCGTAGCGCAGTTCGTAGGACATGACGACGCCGCTGGGCTCGACCTCGAGCAGGATCGAGACGTTCCGCACATGCTCCCCGAACAGCGTCGCCGTCGTCGCGTTGGCCCGGTAGTAGTACGTCGTCGTCCGCAGGGGCACCCCACTCGGATCGTCGGCCCGGACCAGCTCGACCGCCGAGAGGACCGGTCGCAGTCGGTCCCGGAACGAGGGCGAGAGCGACCGATTCTGACCAGACCGCGTCTCGGTCTCGGTCTCCGTCCCGGCGGTGGTGTCGCTCGTGTTCGTCACGGTCCAGGTCGTCGTGTCGTTCGCACCGCGGTCGACGCGCCCGTCGACCACACGTCGCTGGACCGTCCCGTTCTCGGCAGTGACCGTCCGCTCGTAGGTGAACAGGACGGAGGCGTTCCGGAGGGTCGCGACGTGGGCGGTCACCAGTGCATCCGGGTCGACGACGCGCTCGCGGGTCACACCGGCGGCGATCTGCGGGCGGGCTGTCGGGATCGGCGTCGCCTCCGGCGTCGGGACCGTGACCTCGGGCACGGAGACGGGGCCGGGTGTCTCGGGGTCGTCGGCGGCGAACCCGGCACAGCCGGTCGCGAGGAGGGCACAGCACAGAAGGACCGGCGCGAGGCGGGACATAGCCACTCGTGGGGCCGTTTCGGCATAAACCTCCGGCCGGGCTCGGCCGTGCGCGGGGTTGGAACTAAGTCACCCGGCCGACCAGATTCCGGTATGGAGACGCTGTTGTTGAACCCGGCCGCCGTCGAGGAGAGTGCCCAGGTGCCGGCGGTCGTCGACGCCGTCGAGGCCGCCTTCGCCGCCTACGCCCGTGGCGACGCCCAGATGCCCGCCAAGTCCTACATCGATCTCCCGCAGTACGACGGGGACTTCCGGTCGATGCCCGCCTATCTCGCGGCAGACGACTGGGACGGTGCAGGCATCAAGTGGGTCAACTCCCACCCGAACAACCCCGAGGACCACGGCCTACCGACCGTGATGGGGACGATGATCTACTCCGACCCCGAGACTGCGGTGCCACTGGCGATCATCGACGGGACCACGCTCACCCGCAAACGGACCGGCGCGGCCGCCGCCGTCGCCACCGATCACCTCGCCGTTCCCGACGCCACCTCACTGGGACTGGTCGGGGCCGGCGTCCAGGCCCACGCCCAGCTCGACGCCATCGCCACCGTCCGGGACATCGAGACCGTGGTCGTGGCCGACAAAGACCCCGACGCAGTCGCGGACTTTCGGGGCGACGCCGGCGACGCGTTCGACGTGCGGGAAGGCTCCATCGCCGACGCCGTCGGCTGTGACGTGGTGTCGACGACGACGCCGGTCCGCGAGCCGATCGTCCCCCGTGAGGCCGTCGGTGACCACACCCACATCAACGCGATGGGGGCCGACGCCGAGGGGAAACACGAACTCGAAGACGAGGTTTTGCTGGACGCGAAACTCGTCATCGACGACCACGCTCAGTGTACGCACTCCGGGGAGATCAACGTCCCCTACGCCGCCGGGACGCTCGACGACGACGACGTTCACGCCGAGCTGGGCGCGGTCGTGATCGGCGAGGCGAGTGGCCGGACCGACGACGACGGCATCACCGTCTTCGACTCCACGGGCCTGGCCATCCAGGACGTGGCCAGCGCCCACGTCGTCTACGAGTACGCCCGCGACCACGACGTGGGCGAGTCCATGGAACTCGTCGGGACCGACGACTAGCGCATCTGCCGGGCGACGAACCCGACCACTTTGGCCGCGAGCCAGAGCAGGAGCACGAACGGCAACAGCGGGAGGACGACGACGGCCATCACGAGGAAGATGCCCCAGCCGATCACGTCCATCTCCAGGTCCGGTCGCCCGCCGTACGGCGGCGTCACGGTGCGAAGCGGCTCGGGCAGCGGCGAATCGGCCTCTCGCTCGCTCATGCCCGTCCGCTCCACGAACCGCGTGATAAAACGCCGTGATCGTCCTCCGACGGCGGCCGCCGTCGCCGCGGTAAGTTCCGCCTACGTCGGGGTCGCTGGCGGTCGGGAGTATCGGCTCTCCCCTCGCAGGGGCGACGGTACTGTTTTCAATCTTGTGGCCATACTTGGCGATATGCCATACATGTCGGGTGACGACTTCACCGTTCACGCCGACGACTGCGCGAAACAGGAGTCGGGGTGGATGCCGCTGTCGGACCTGCCCGACGAGGTGAACTCGCTGGACGACCTCGACTGTGACTGCTGGGACGAGTACGACTCGCTGGCAGAGGTGTAGCGGCCGCTCGGTCCGTCCTGGTTCCGGCTCCGTCGTGTCGCCGGCGTGGACTCGCTCAGGGGCCGCCGACGTCGAACGCCCGCCCGCTCCAGTCTTCGATCCGTAGCTCGAATGGCGTCACCGCCGACGCGTCGCTCCACGTGACGGGGTTGGGGACGGACTGTGCGCTCCGGGCGAGCGTGGCGAGCGCCGATTCGGCCGCCTGGTAGGTCGTCTCGACCAGCCGGCCGCTGACGACGACGCTGCGCCACCGCCGTCCCGGTTCGGTCTCCTCGTAGACGGTGAAGCCGACGGTGTCGTCGCGGTCCAGACAGCGCCGCTTGCGCGTGTCCTCCTCCCCTTCGAGCTGGAGGACGAACAGGTCCGCGTCGGGATCGTACCCGAACGACACCGGGAGTGGGTACGGGTGGTCGCCGCCGTCCAGGGCGAGGACGCCGACACGGTTCCCGGTGAGGACCTCGACGATCTCCGCGTCGCTGAGCTGTCGCATGCTGCCGGCACCACACACGCCGACGTAATGACTGTCGGGCGCATTTTCACAGGACGGGAACCCGTGGGCTCATTTTTCACACACTGCGGGCTATCTCGGGTATGACCTCTCGTTCGAGCGAGGCCTTCGCCGAGTGGGACGACGATCGGTACAGCACCGGTATCGAGCGGTTCGACGAACAGCACAAGCGGTTGTTCGGGCTGTTGAACGACCTGCACACCGCGATGGACGAGGGGCACTCGGAGGAACGTGTGGGGGACATTCTGCGGGAACTGGAGCGGTACACCGAGTACCACTTCGGCGACGAGGAGGAGTTCATGCAGGACTGCGGGTACGCCATGGACTGTGCGGACTGCTTTTTCGACCACCGGGAGATGCACGAGCAGTTCGAGGAGAAGGTGCGCGAACTCCGCGAGCGACACGAGAACGGCGAGTACGTCACGATGGACGTGCTGGTGTTCGCCCGGGACTGGCTGGACTCACACATCGCCGCGGCCGACGAGGACCAGCGATACGGCGACTACTACGACGCCGAGGTCGACGACGACTACGAGTACAGCCCGGGGACGCTGAAACGCGACCGCACGACCGACGACGCCGAGACCACCGCCGACGAACCCGCTGGCGAGGCCGAGGAGACCGACGCCGTCGAGGACCAGTCGGTCACACTCGGGAGCGAGGTCGAAGACGGGGGGCCGCTCGCGGTCCCCGACGAGTCGGTCGCGGCCTGGTTCGCGGACCTCGCGGCGACCCACGGCGACCGGACGGCAGCGCTCGTTCCCGAGAGTGACGGCTACGCCGAGCGCACCTTCGACGACCTCTACGAGCGGGCGCGGGCCGTCGCCGGCGGCCTCCTCACGACCGACCTCACGCCGGGCGACCGGGTCGCCGTTCCGCTCCCGTCGGGCTACGAGTGGTCGGTCGTCGACCTGGCCTGTCAGCTGGCCGGGCTGGTGTCGGTGCCGCTGTACCCCTCCGCCGCCGACGACCGAACGTGTGAGCGTGCCGAGCGGGCCGACGTGGACGGGTTGGTCGCGGACGTGGACACGCCCGTCGCGGTCCAGGAAGTAGCAGAGACGGTCGTCCACGTCGACGACCTCCCGACCGCCGATCCGCGGACGCTCCCCGGGCTCGACGCCGATCCCGACGACCCGGCGACGATCGTCTTCGACGTCGGCACGCCGACCGACCGGGGCTGTGTACTGACCGGACGGAACCTGCGGGCGGCCGTCGCCGCGCTGGACGCCGAGGTACCCCTGGACCCCGGCGCGACCGGCACCTGTTTCCTGCCGCTGGCACACGTCTACCAGCGCGTCCTCGCGTACCACCTCTGGTCGTCCGGCGGCGCGGTCGCGTACGCCGCCTTCGAGGAGGCCACGACCCGCCTCGGCGAGATCGACCCCGACGTCCTCGTCGGCGTACCCAAACTCTACCAGCAACTCTACGGCACCCTGCAGGACCGGATCGGCGACCTCGGCTGGATGAAACGGAAACTCGCCGGGCGTGCGGCCGCGTACGGCCGAGGCATCCTCGCCGGCGAGGGGACGCCCCTGAAGTACCGCGCCGCGAAGCGACTCGTCTTCCGCCCGCTCCGCGAGGAGTTCGGTCTGGACGACCTGACGTACGCCCTCTCGGGACTGGAACGACTCGACGACCACCTGATACAGTTCTTCCGCGGGATCGGCGTGCCGCTGACGGAACTGTACGGCCCGGCCGAGACGGCCGGCGTGGCGACGCTGAACCGCGCCGCGTCGTTCCAGCCCGGGACCGTCGGGACGCCGGTGGCGGGAACCGAACTGGCGCTGTCCGAGGACGGCACCGTCTTGGTGGGTGGCCCGACCGTGATGGACGGGTGTCTCGACGAGCGGAACGCGGCCCACCCCCTCCGGGACGGCTGGTACTACACGGGGACCGACGGACGCCTGGTGGGCAGCCGGCTCTCGTTGGAGTGAGTTACTCCAGATGGATGGCCGGTCGGAACGGAACCGCGCTGTCGGCTTTCCCGTCGGGATCGACGGCGTCGGGGTCCGATTCGTCGTAGACCTCGACGGTGGCGTCGAACTCGGACTCGAGGAAGGCCTCGGCGTCCGCGTAGACGGCCTGCTCGTCGACGTCGGCCATCGCTGCGAGTTCGTCGTCGTCGCGTTCGCGAACCAGTTCCACCAGATCCTGCACGAGGTCGTTGACGGCGTCGCCTTTCTCGCGGAGCTCTGGGTCCTCCATGACCTGGCCCATCACCGCGCCGACGTCGGTGCCGGTCTCCCGGACCGTCTCGAACACGTCGCGCTTCCAGTCGGCCGCGACGTACACCCGCACCGTGTCGGGGTCGGTCCCGGTCACGTCGACGATGTCGTGGATGTCGTCGGTGACGCTCTCGACCAGTCGCTCCCGGCGTTCGACGGTCTCGTCCTCGAATTCGGGAGCGGGTTCGGGCCAGTCGGCGTCTTCGGCCGGCTCGCCGGTCAGTTCCTCGTGGAGCTCGTTCGCCATGAACGGGACGAAGGGTGCGAGCAGGCGCAGCCGCGTCCGCAGGACCTCACGCAGGGTCCACTGGGCGCCCTCGCGGTCGAGGTCGGCCCGCCGCCGGTACCACTTCAGGTGTTCCTCGAAGCTGTAGAAGATCGCCTGGCTCGCCGTCCGGGTCTCGAAGCCGTCCATGGCCTCGGTCGCCTCCCGGATGGTGCCCTGCAGTTTCGAGAGCAGCCAGCGGTCGACGTGTTCGAGGTCGGGTCGCGCGTCCTCGTCGATGGCCACGTCGGTCGTCTCCTCGCCCTCGGCTTCGAGGGTGATCTCGACCATCTCCTCGATGTCGTAGTCGATGACCGCCTGGGCCCGGCTCCAGAACCGTTCGAGCTGGTCGCGCGTGCTCCCCACGAGGTCGTCGCGCCAGTCGTAGTCCTGCCACGGCTCCGCCGAGTTCAGCAGGAAGAAGCGGACGGTGTCGGCCCCGTACTCGTCGATCGCCTTCGAGGGCAGGACGACGTGGCCCTTCGAGGAGGACATCGCTTCCCCTTCGAGCAGGCCCATACCCATGATGGTGATGCCCTGGGGCCACTCGCTCTCGTCGAACAGTTCGCCGTGGTGGAACTGGAAGAAGGTGAGGTGGTTGTTGATGAGGTCGTTGCCGGAACAGCGCCAGTCGACGGGGTACCAGTGGTTCCACTCCTCGCGCAGTTCGAGCGCGCGCTCGTCGGGGTCGTCGACCGCGTCTTCGCCGTAGAACAGCGCGTCGAAGAAGTCGGGATCGAGGTCCTCGGGCGGAATCTCGTCCAGCCGGTGGGCGACGGTGTAGTAGGACATGTAGATCGTCGAGTCCGACAGGGGCTCGATCACGAAGTCCTCGTCCCACGGCAGGCGGGTGCCCAGCCCGTAGTTGCGGATGCAGGGCCACTCGTTGAGCCAGTCGATGGTGTGATCGTACTGGTCGCGGGTGTTCTCGGGGATCGTGTCGATGCCGTCCAGCACCTGGTGGGCCTTCCGCTTCCACTCGGCGTCGTTGTAGCGGAGGAACCAGGTGTCCTGTTTGGCGACTTCCACGTCGCCGCCACAGCGACAGACGACGTCCTCGGTGAACTCGTACATCTCGTCGAACGCACCCTCGTCCTGGTAGTGGGCGCGGAACTCCTCGCGGACGTTCTCGACGGTCATGCCCGCGAACTCGCCGTAGTCGTCGTGCATGATCCCCTGGTGGAACTCGGCCTGGTAGAGGTCGGCCGTCACGTCCTCCAGGTCGGGGTCGTCCGAGGACTCGATGCCGGCGTCCTCGACGGCCGTCTTCGCGGGAACGTCACCGTAGCCCTCGATGTCGAGGATCGGGATCGGCTCGATGTCGGCCACGTCGGCCGGGTCGATCCCGTACTCGCGCATGCGCTCGTCGTCGGCCTTGGCCTCCTGTAAGGCCAGGTAGTCGTCCGGCGAGTGGGCCGGGACGGACATCACGACGCCGGTGGCGTTGTCGGTGTCGACGAAAGTCGCCGGCAGGATCACCACCTCGTCGCCGGTGATCGGATTCGTCACCGTCTCGCCGATCAGGTCCGCGCCGGTGAGTTCTTCGTCGATCTCGATCTCCCGCTCCTGCAGTCGCAGTTTCTCGACGGCCGCGCTGGAGACGATCCACGTCTCGTCGTCGACCGTCGCCCGCACGTACTCCCCGTCGGGGTGGGCGTAGGCGTTCGTGACGCCCCGGACGGTCTCGGGTCGGAGGGTGGCCATCGGGGCGATCACGTCTCGCGGCTCGTCGCCGCTCGACCCGTCCGAGGCGCTTCGCGCCCCGCGCTCGCCGTCGATGTCGGCCTCGAACTTCACGAGCGTGTACTCCTGGAACTCGGCCTCTTCCCCTTCGAGCAGGTCGTGGGTGGTGACCGGGTTCTCCTCGTCGGTGCAGAACTTCACGGGGTGGAGCCCCTTCTCCAGCAGGCCCCGCTCCTTGAGCGTCTCGTACTGCCAGGTGATGAACTTCGAGTAGCGATCGTCGTTGGTGGTGAACTCCCGCCGCCAGTCGATGGAGAGTCCGAGTTGCTTCATCCCCGACTTGTAGTGGTTCTCGATGAAGTAGCGGGCGAAGCCCATCGGGGTTTCGAGGTCTTCGAGCGTGTCCTCGGGGACGTTGTAGGTGTCACGCAGGACCGACAGCTGGTCTTCCTCGCCTTTCTTCAGGCGCTCGACGGCGCCGATGATCGGCGTGCCGGTGACGTGCCAGGCGATCGGAAAGAGAACTTCGTCGCCCTGGAGCCGGCGGTAGCGGGCGTACACGTCGGGCACGGTGTAGGTTCGGCAGTGCCCGATGTGCATGCCGCCGCTCGGGTAGGGGTAAGGGACGGTGATGAACGTCGGCTCGGCCTCGCCGTCGGGATCGGCCTCGTACCGTCCCGCCTCGGCCCAGCGGTCGCGCCACCTCGCTTCGAGTTTCTGGGGCTCGTAATCCATATGATACGGTTCCCGCGGCGAGCCTAAAAGAACTCCCTATCCGACTTCTGACCCCGTTCAGTCCCCACTCTTCAGGTCGACGGGTACCCATCCGAGTGTCGTCGGCAACTCCTCGCCCAGCGTGGTCAACTGGATGGCTTCCCGTCGGTCGGGGTCGGCCCAGGTGACCAATCCCACGTCGATCAGTTTCGGCAGGTGGACGTGGTAGAGGGAGGTCTCGACCTCGGTGTAGGGCGCGTCGTCGTTGCCCGTCGTTTCGGCCGTGGCGACGTACGTCGCGACGTGCTCGACCGCTGCTGCGCGCTGCTCGCTCCGGAGGTACGCGAGGACGCGGCGTCGACGGGCGTGGGCGAGCGCTCTGAACAACTCGTCCCTGGTGGCGTTCCCCCGGACCGACCACCCGAGTGGACCGCCGCTTCGCTCTCCGGAGGGTCCGTTCTTACCCATTGTGTATACGTCTCTGCTCTTCGCCTATCAGTGAGACGGGTAAAGAATTAATACCCTTCCTCGGGCGCGACCACCGCACTGGCGAGTTTCTCCTCGGCGTGTCTGAGGTGCTTGTGGAACGTCGGCGCCGAGACGTCCATCGACGCCGCGATGTCCTCGCCGGTGCTCTCGCGTGGCCAGTTGAAGTAGCCGGCCCGATAGGCCAGTCGAAGCGCCGTCTGCTGGCGGTCCGAGAGCCGGTCGAGCAGCGCCGACCGGAACTGCCGTCGCGTCTGGATCGACCGGTCGGTCTCCCGCTGGGCCGCCAGCGTCACCGTCTCGAACTTCGCCCGTAGCGCCGCCAGCAACTCCCGCGTCCCGTCGGCGTCGGGCAACTCGATCGTGACTCGCGCGTCGCCACACTCGAAGACGAGGTCGCGCACCGACCCGCCGTGTTCGGCGGTCACCCGGTGGAGCGTCGGCTCCGGCGGTTCGACCGTCACCACGCACGCGTCGTCGTGTTCGCTGACGATCTCGAACCGCTCGACCGCCGGCCAGTCCGCGCCGACCGCACGGATCCGGTCGGTCGCCGGAGCGTGGACGGTGACGTAGTGTCGAGGCCGCCCGTCCGGCGTCGAGACGACGCCCTCGACCGTGACGCGACAGTCGAGTCGCTCCGACAGCGCGGACAGGACCGAACCACCGTCCCGGACCCGCAGCGTCACCTCGGTCACGCGCCCGGTCATCAGCGTCCGCCGCGCCCGGAGACAGCAGAGGGCGTGCCCGACGACGGTCCCGACGTCCGCGAACGCCGCCCGTTCGGCCGGACCGAGGGCGCCCTCCGCCGTCGCCGTCACGACGAGCAGTCCGTACACCGTCTCCCCGTGGACGAGCGGCACGGCCGCGACCGTCGTGCCCGTGTCTGCCAGTGCGGCCGGGAGGTCCGCGGCCGCGTCGGTGGCGGTGACCTGTACCTCCGCGGTGGCGACGGCACGCCCGACCGGACCGTCCCCGTCGGTCCGGAGGGTCACGCCCTCGACCTCGGCCGTCGCCTCCGGTTCGAGGACCGCGTCGCTGCAGTGGCTCCGACCGACCCAGGCCGCACCGTACTGCGGGAGGGCCACCAGCCACTCACAGACACACTCCGCCAGTTCGGCCCGGGTCGAGGCCGTGCCGAGTTCCCGGCTGAGCGCGCGGATGCGGTCGGTGAGCGACGACGACGGTTCGGCCCCGCCAGCCGTCGGTCCGTCCTGTCCTGCCGTGCTCGCCGCCGGCGTCTCGTCTGTCTCCTGCGGGTCGAATTCGCCGACACTCGACCACATTCCGGACTCGCCACCGAGCGCCTGCACGTGGACGGTGCAGGGAATCCGGTCGCCGCCGGCGGTGTCGAGCGTGACGGCGACGTCGGTCCGGCACAACTCGCCGCGCTGGCGCACCTTACCGAGCGCGGCGCCGTATCGCTCGCTCCCGTCGTCGCCGAACAGCGTCGAGACGTGTTCGCCGACGACCTCCGCGTGTCTGTACCCCGTGAGCCGGCAGAACCCGTCGTCGACCGCGACGACCGTCCCGTCTGCGGCCAACTGGTAGCGCCCAGTCACCCCGTCTCCCGCCGCCGGTTCCCTGTCCCGCTCGCCCACGTCGTGCCCAGCAGCGTCCGCCGGCGACCTCTCGTCGACCATAACCTACCGTTTCGATATCCACTAACAAAAAAACTACCAGCTTGGAAACTTTATCCTCACTCGTACCGTACCGGCCCCGGTCACCCGAGCGTGACCACCCCGTCGTCGAGCAGTTCGAGCAACAGCTCGCGGGCGTGCCCGTCCGGGTTCACGCCGGTGTGGACGCGTTCGACGACGCCGTCCACGAGGACGAACGTCGTCCGGAGCGTCGCGTCGCCGGGCGCGTCGCGGGGCACGCCGAACGCCGCGGCCACCTCGCCGTCGGGGTCGGCCAGCAGGTCGAACTCGACGCCGGTCTCGTCGGCGAACTCCCGGTGGGACTCGGCGTCGTCGGTCGAGACACCGTACACCGTGACGCCGGCGTCGTCGTACGTCTCGCGCTCGCGTGCGAACTGCTCGGCCTCGGTCGTACAGCCAGGCGTTCCGTCCTCGGGGTAGAAGTAGACGACCGTCGGGGCGGCGAACGTCGGCGAGACGGACTCGCCGTGTTGATTCCGTGCCGTCACGTCGGGTGCCGGGTCGCCAGGTTCGAGCATACCCGGCGGTTCGACGGCCGGCCGGAAGGTCGTTGTGCTAGTTCACCGGGATGTCCGTTCCCTCGCTGGCCTCCTGTTTCGGGAGCCGGATGGTCAGGACGCCGTTGTCGTAGCTCGCTTCGGCGTCTTCCTTCCGGACGCGGTCGGGGAGCGCCACTGTGCGGCTCGTCGAGCGACGGGTCCGCTCCTGGCGGAGGTACTGGTGATCTTCGTCTTCGTCCCCGGTCTCCGTCGTCGTCTCTTGGCTGGCGGCGATCCGCACCGTCCGCGGGTCCGGCAGGGTCACGTCGATGTCGTCGCTGGTGTAACCGGGCACGTCGGCAGTCACCTCGAAGGCCTCGCCCGTGTCGGCCACGTCGACGGCGACCTCTCCGCTCAGGCCCGTCGCCGGCTCGAAATCGGCGAATTCGCTGCTGATCCGGTCGAACAGGCGGTCGATCTCCTCGAATGGGTTCTGTCGATCCATGGGCTCACCCCACCGGAACTACGACGGCCTGCTAAAACTGTCTGTCGGCGACGGCCACCGCCCGTCAGTCGTCCTCCTCGGCGAGGTCCTCGGAGAGTTCCTCGACGGCCTCGCGCACCTCCTCGACGATGTCGTGCTGGCGTTCGGTCAGGTCGGCCGTCTCGGTGGCGGTCTCGTGGATCTCCCCCGCTTCGGTGGCGCTCTGCTCGACCGACGCGGTGACCTCCTCGATGTGGGCCGCCTGGTCGTCGTTGGCCGTCGCGATCTCTTCGGCCCCCGCGGCGGCGTCGGTGACGTGGTCGACGATCTCCTCCAGCGCGTCGAGGGTCTCGTCCACCCGGTCGCTGACCTCGACGGCGCGTTCGTGGGCCCGCTCGACCTCGTCGACCGTGCGGTCGGTCTCGTCGGTGATCGCCTCGATCTCGTCGCCGATCTCGTCGGTGTACTCGCGGGTCTGGTCCGCGAGGTCTTTCACCTCGTCGGCGACGACGGCGAACCCCTCGCCGGACTCGCCGGCGCGGGCCGCTTCGATGTTGGCGTTCAGCGCCAGGATGTTCGTCTGCTCGGCGATGTCCGCGATGATCTCGGCGACCGCCTCGATGTCGTCCATCCGGTCGGCCAGCCGGTCGACGGTCGCTTCGAGACTCTCGCTGGTCGCGAGGATGTCGTCGGCTGCCGACTCCGCTTCCGTCCCCGCCTCCTGCCCGCGCCGGGCGGCCTCGCGGGCGCTCGCCGCCGTCTCGGCCACCTCGTCGGTCGTCGCCGCGATCTCCTCCATGTTGGCGCTCAGCGACTCCATCTCCGCGCTGATATCGTCGAGCCGGTCGTCCTGAGCGACCGCCCGGTCCTCGATGTCGGCCGCGTTGTCGGCCACGTCGCCCGCGACCGTCTCCAGGCGCGCGATCACGTCCGTCAGCCGCTCGGCGACCTGTTCCTGGCTCTCCTGGAGGCGGCGCTCCTTCTCGCGCAACTCGGTCACGTCCTGGAGTGCCGTCACCGATCCCGTGAGTTCGCCGTCGGCGTCGTACATCGGCGTACTCGTGATCTTGACCGTCCGCTCTTCGTCGTCGTGGTTCAACAGTGTCGACTCGACGCCCCTGATCTGTGTCTCGTTGGCCATCGTCCGCTGGGCCGTCGTCGTCTGTGTCCCGTGTGTCTGCTCGGTCCGGAACACCTCGTACCCCTCCATCTCGGGGACGCGTTCGGGGGGAAGCGCCATCAACTCCTGCATGGCCGGGTTGAAAAGCAGAATGTCCGGCTCGGCGTCGGTGACGACGATGGGAACGGGCAGATCAAGCAGCGCCTGCACCCACATCATCTCGGCGTCGTCGAAGTCGGCGTAGACGCCTGCCGCTACCCCGCGCCGCTGTTGCTCTGACATCTCTGCCTCACGTTCTCACACCTACTGCCTGAACGTTTCGGCGGGGTTATCGAACGCGATAACGGGCTACAGGTCTGCGACCCGCTCGCGGACCGCCGCGGCGTGACCGTCCGGGTTCACGTCGTCGGCGTCGACCACCGCCTGCACCGTCCCGTCGGCCAGCACGAACGTGATCCGGTTCACGTACCCGCCCTCGGTGTCGAGGCCGAACGCCGCCGCCACCTCGCCGTCGGGATCGGCCAGCAGATCGAACGCCAGCGCCTCCTCGTCGGCGAACTCGCGGTGGGAGTCGACGTCGTCGGTGGAGACGCCGTAGACGGTCGCGCCCAGATCCTGGAACTCCGGGAGTTCGTCCTGAAACTGTCGCGCCTCGAGTTGACAGCCCGGCGTCCCGTCCCGCGGATAGAAGTAGACGACCATCGGCGCCGAAAACGCCGGCGTGACCGTCTCCCCGTCCTGGTTCTGTGCCTCCACCTCGGGTGCCGCGTCGCCTGTGTCGAGCATCCGTTCGGTCCGTCGCGCCGACGGGTGAAAACGCTATCCTCGCTATTCTACCACGTGCTCGGTATCGTACGACCCCAGCCGTCGGACCCACCCGTCCTCGGCGATGTCGTCGATCTCCGCGAGCGCCTCCTGTGTGCGCTCCTCGTAGAGGCCGGCCGAGATGTCGATGTGGAAGACGTAGTCGCCCAGGCGTTCGCCGCTGGGCCGGGACTCGACACGGGTCATGTTGATGTCCCGGTCGGCAAAGGGTTCCAGCATCTCCAGCAGGAGCCCGGGGTAGTCGACGTTGGGGTAGACGATCAGCGAGGTCTTGCCGCCGCCCTCGGAGCGCTCGCTCTCGGGCGCGACGACCAGAAACCGGGTCGCGTTCGAGGACTGGTCCTGAATGTCGGTCGCGAGCACGTCGAGGTCCGTGCCGTTGGTCGCGTTCTCGGGGTGGCCGATGGCCGCGACCGACGAGTCCTCACGGGCGCGTTCGACGCCGCGAGCGGTCGAGGCGACCGCTTCGAGGTCGGCGTCGGGGTACTCGGCGTCGAGGTAGTCCCGACACTGGGCCAGCGCCTGGGCGTGACTGGCGATCAACTCGAACTTCGGGCCCTGGGCGAGCAGGGCGTGGCGGATGGGCGTGATCAGTTCCTTGACGACCGCCACGTCGTGTTCGGCGAAGGCGTCGAGCGACTCGGTGACGCTGCCCTCGATGCTGTTCTCGACCGGGACGACGCCGCGGTCGTACTCGCCCGCGGCGACCGCCTGTACGATGGCCGTGACCGACTCGGTAAAGGCTACCTCGTCGGCGACGGCCGTCGCGGCCCGGTGTGAGTAGGTCCCCGCCGGCCCGAGCGTGAGTGCCTTCATCGCCGGCGTGTTCGCTCCTGCCGGTGAAAAGCGTCGTGGTGTCGGGTCGGAAAAACAGCCAGTGTCGGCTCCAGTCGGCGGGCGAGTCCGGGTTACCGGAAGAGGTCGTAGGTGTCGATCTCGGCAGTGACGACGGCCGTGCGCCCGTTCTGGTTCACGTTGACGTTCCGGGCCCGGGTGAACGCGCCGCCCGTGTCGTTGGCCTCGATCCAGTCGTCGACGTCGCCGGTGTCCACGTCGCCCTCGGAGTCGAAGACGAACACCCACTGGCGACTCGTCGTGTCTCCGTCGACGGTCCAGGACTGACCGCTGGCGACCTGTCCCTCGAAGACGCCCGTTTCCGCGCCGGCCCGGCCCGAACCGACCTCGTCGCGGGTCCCACCACTGACGTTGGTTCCGCTGTTCAGCGTGTTCACGAGCGTCGACAGGTCTTCGTTCTCGTTGACGGCCCGGGTCCCACTCCCACCCTTGGTGTCGATGATTCCTTCGACCACGTCGGTGGCCGCGACCGCGTCCCAGTCGGCACCGAACCCTGGCTCGACGCGCTGGCCGAACACGATCGCACTGTCCGAGACGGCCACCGCCTGTGAGGGCGTGTCGCGGTCGGCCGGGACGTACAGTTCGTACCCGCTGTAGCTCCCGTCGCTCTCGTACTCCGTGCTGGCGTCGTCTTCGAGTTCGGCGACGACCTCGGCCGTGTCGTACGACCCCGTCAGGACGCGCCCCTCGGGCAGATCGAGGTCCATGGTCACGGACCGGTCAGTGAGTCCGACCGCGCCGTAGTTCGTGGCGAGCGAACTGTAGGTACTCGGATAGAACGACTTGCGACTGTCGTAGATTTCCTTCTGGTTCGTCGCGTCGAAGTCCAGACTGTCGGCGTCCTGGTCGAACTGGTCGGCCGGGTAGGCCCACTGCTGGTAGTCACCCAGTCCGCCACCGCCGACGAACGGGATGGCGTCCGTGACCGCACCACAACCCGCGAGTGCACCTGTACCCATCACAGCACTGGCGGTCAGAAACCGCCGACGTGTCTGTTCCATGTACTCTTTCTGTATGGTATCACATAAAATATATTCGATAGTAACTACCAGACGTACGCGGTAGGCCGCCCGTGAGGCGGGAGAGCGGATCGTTGCGGGGAATCGAGGTCGGGTCGGCGGCCCTACGGCGTCACTCGCCGCCGGTCCCGAGGTTGGGTGAGGTGTAGGTGTCCGACGTGGCGGTGATCGTGATCGTTCGGCCGCTCTGTTCGACCTGGACGTCCCTGGCACGGGCGAACTGGCCGCTGTTGTCGTTGAACTCGACGTAGTCGTCGACTGCGCCGGTGTCGGCGTCGCTCTCCGAGTCGAAGACGAACACCGACTGGGATTCGGTCGTCGCGCCGTTGATCGTGGAGGCCTGCCCGTTGGCGACGAGTCCCTCGAACTCGCCACTGTCTTCGTCTGCGTCGTCGGAACTGACCGGTTCGTCCCGGACGGTCGCGGTGAGGAAACTGCTGCCGCTGAGTGAACTGACCAGGGCTCCGAAGTCGTCGTTCGCGTTCACGTAGCGGTTGGCGCTGCCGGCTTTCGTGTCGACGATGCCCTGCACCACGTCCGTGGCCGCGACCGAATCCGAGTCGGAGCCGAAGTTGTCGACTCGCTGGCCCTGGACGACGGCGTCACCGGAGACGCCGAACGCGTCCGGTGACTCCCCGACGTCGGACTGGACGTACAGGTCGAACCCGCTGTGGCTGCCGTCGCTCTCGTACTCGGTGCTCGAGTCGTCTTCGAGTTCGGCGGTGACCTCGCTCCGCTCGAACGACCCGGTGAGGACCAGTCCTTCGGGCACGCTGAGCAGCATCGAGACGTTCCGCGGGAGAATCCCCGTGTTCGACGCGAAGTTCGTCGACAGGGAGTTGTACGTGCTGGGGAACAGTTCCTTGCGGTTCTCGTAGACTGCCTGCTGGTTGATCGCGAAGATACTCAACGCGACGTTCTCGTCCCCGAAGTCCCCGCCACTGTCGGAACTGGCGAACCGATCCGGCTCGTAGACCCAGTCCTGGTAGTCACCCAGCCCGCCACCGCCGACGAACGGAATCGCGTCCGTGACCGCACTGCAACCCGCGAGTGCACCTGTCCCGAGTGCCGCACTGGCGGTCAGAAACCGCCGACGTGTCTGTTCCATGCCGTATTCCTGTATGCAATCACATAAAATATATTCGATAATATATGTCCGACAGCGATCACGCGACAGCTACGTCCGGTAGCTGGCCGCTCAGACGCCGTCGAGTTCGAACAGTCGGAGCTTGAGATACAGTCGGATCATGAGCAGGACGATACAGCCGAGGAAGGAGGCGACGGCCAGTTCGACGACGGACAGGCCAGTGCCCGAGGCTGCGAAGGGGTTGACGCCGTCCATCGCCTGCACGTAGGTCCCGACGGCCGCACCGCCGCCGAGGCCGAGCAGGAAGTAGACGACGGTCAGCCCGATGGCCAGGCCGCCGGTACCGAACGCCAGGTAGGACGCGAAGTCCTCGACGTTGAGGATCGCCTGTGCCTCCGTCTCGTCGAGCGGATGGTTCCGGATGCGGTACAGCGCAGCGCCGACGAGCAGGAGGGCGGTGAACGTCACGATACCCGCACCGACGAGTCCCAGGATCAACACCTTCGGCGAGGCCGTCGCCGGATCGGCCGACGGCACGTACTCTAGAACCGTCGCCGGAAAGAGCAGATAGATCGGCAAGAGCAGTGTGAGACCACCCAGGAGGAGGCTCTGCCAGGTCAGCTTCGTGATCGTCGGCTGGGAGAAGTACGTCCGCCGCTGGAGACGTAACTGGTCGTACATCGATCCCGAGAGAATCGCACTCGTGATGTCGTCGGCGGCGGCGTCGTCGGCGTCGTCCGTGTCGTCCGTATCGTCTGTCATGGCTATTCGGTCGTCTCGCGTTCCGGAATTTCGAAATTGTAGGTATAAATCTTTTGGTCACCTCCACCACCGAGTCGACCGCAACAGGGGTCCACGATTGTCGGAACACGTGCACGATTTCCGCCCGACAGCGGGCGGGTCGGATTCAACGGTTCAGCGTGTGGATCGCCTGCCCCATCGCGTTGGCAGCCGCCTCCATCACCGCCTCCGAGAGCGTCGGGTGGGTGTGCACGGTCGCGACCAGATCCTCCAGCGTGGCCCCCATCTCGATGGCCAGCCCGACCTCGGCGATCAACTCCGACGCTTCCGGGCTCACGATCTGTGCCCCGAGGACGAAGCCGTCGGTCTCGTCGGCGACGATCCGGACGAACCCGTCGGTGTCGTCGTGTGTCAGCGCCCGCCCGGACGCCCGGAGGGGTAACTCCCCGACGACGGGCGAAAAGCCCGCGTCCTCGGCCTCGCTCTCGGTCAACCCGACCGTCCCGATCTCGGGGTCGGTGAACACTGCCGCGGGGATCGCCTGCTGGTCCAGCGCGGCCGGTTCGCCCGCGATCACCTCCGCCGCGACCTCGCCGGCTTTCATTCCCTCGTGGGCGAGCATCGGCTCGCCGGCCACGTCGCCGACGGCGAAGACGTGATCCACGTTCGTGCGCGCGCGGTCGTCCGTCGGCACGAACCCGTTCTCGTCGGTCTCGACGCCCGCCGCGTCCAGATCCACGGTGTCGGTCACCGGTTCGCGACCCACCGCGACCAGTGCCTTCGTAGCCTCGTACTCCGAAACCGTGCCGTCCTCGCCCTCGGTGACGACCGTCAGTCCCTCCTCACGTTCCTCCCAGTCGGCGGCGGCCTCCTCGAAGTGGAAGTCGACGCCGAGTGACTTCGCGCGCTGGGTGACCACGCGGGTCACGTCGGCCTCGTACCCCGGAAGCGCCTGATCCAGCGCTTCGACGACCGTGACGTCGCTCCCGGCCTTCGCGAAGACCGTCGCCAGTTCCATGCCGATGTAGCCTGCCCCGACCACGAGCAACTCGTCGGGCACCGACTCCAGCGCGAGCGCGTGCCGGGAGGAGAGGATCAGGTCGCCGTCGAACGGCAGGGCGGGGAGTTCGACCGGCCGGCTCCCCGTCGCGACGACGGCGTGTTCGAACTCGATGGATTCCGAACCCTGCCCCTCACCACCGTGGGCCACTCTCGCTGTATTCTCGTCGGCGAATTCGGCGGTGCCGTCCACGAGGTTGACGCCGTTGCCCTTGCAGAGCCGTTCGACGCCGGTGGTGAGCTGGTCGACCACCCCGTCTTTCCAGGCGGTCATGCCGGCCATGTCGATGGCGGGGTCGGCGTGGACGCCCATGTGTTCGGCCTCGCGGGCCTCGTGGGCCACGTCCGTTGCCGAGACGAGTGCCTTCGAGGGAATACAGCCGTGATTGAGACAGGTCCCGCCGTAGGCGTCCTTTTCGACGAGGGTCACGTCCAGATCGAGCTGGGCGGCCCGGATCGCCGCCACGTACCCGCCGGGGCCCGCGCCGATTACCAGTACGTCGGTGCCAGTCGCGATATCGCCGACGACCATACCACGGCAACGCACCCCCGGACTTTGAGTGTGCGGGTTGGCTTTATTCCTCGCCGGGCCGACGAATCGGAGTATGGAGGAACGCCTGTTCAAACAGACCGACGAGCGCGACGCCGCCGAGACGGCCGCCCTGTTGCGCTCGCTCGCCGACGACCTCGAATCGGGGACCGGCTTCGACGCGCTTGCCGGCGAAACCCTCGACGTCGGCGTCCCGACCGGGATGACCGTCGACGTCGAACTCGACCGCGACACCGACGCCGAGCAACTCGAACTGGAGGTCGAACTGGTGTGGGGCCCCGACGACGAGCGCCCCGTGACCGCGGGACGGACCGACGAGTCCGGCGAGAGCACCGGAACCAACGACCCGGACGGCACGGTCACCACCGACTCGACCACGAATCCGACGGGCCGGGCGGCCGCCGAACCCGGGCCCGCCTCGCAGGCCACCTTCGAGTTGTTCCGGGACAAGGCCGACGAGTGGCGCTGGCGGCTCCGCCACCGCAACGGCAACATCGTCGCCGACAGCGGGGAGGGATACGCCCGCCGCAAGGACGCGGTGAACGGCCTGGAGAGCGTCCAGCGCAACGCACCCGGTGCCGACGTGGAGATCGAGGAGTAGCGTCGATCCGCGGGATCGCTACTCCAGCAGGAGCAGGGTCGGGTCCCGCAGGTACTCCTTCAGCGTGTTCGTGAACCGGGCGGCCTCCGCGCCGTCGATCACGCGGTGGTCGATCGAGAGCGAGAGGGTCATGACGTGGCGGGGGACGACTTCGTCCTCACCGTCCTCGCGCTCCACGACCCACGGCCGTTTCTCGATGGCTCCGAGTCCGAGGATGGCGGTCTCGGGGTAGTTGATGATCGGTGTGGCGTACTCGCCGCCGATGGCCCCGAAGTTGGTGATGGTGAAGGTGCCGCCCTGCATCTCCTCGCGGGCGATCGAGCGGTCGCGCGCCCGCGCGACGAGTTCGTTGGCCTCGCTGGCGATGGACAGGAGCGACTTCTCGCCCGCCCCGTCCAGGACCGGAACCATCAGCCCGGCGTCGGTGGCGGTGGCGATGCCGACGTTGTAGTCGCCCCGCTTGACGATCTCCTCATTGTCTTCGTCCAGTTGGGAGTTGAGAATCGGGTACTCCCGGAGCGCGGCGACGACGGCCTTCACGACGAAGGGCAGGTACGTGAGTTTGATACCCCGCTCTTCGGCTCGCTCCGCGAGATCCTCGCGGGTCTCGACCAGCCGGGTCACGTCGACCTGATCGTGGTGGGTCACGTGGGGCGCGGTGAACTTCGACTGCTCCATCTGCTGGCCGATGGTCCGGCGCACCCCGCGGTAGGGCACCCGCTCTTCGGTGCCGGCCGCGACTTCGGCGCGATCCGGCTCGGCCGCCTGGGCCGCCCCGCCCCCGCCGCCCGCCGAAACCGCCTCGGCGTCCGCTCGCTGGGCCGCCCGCTGGGACTCGGCGTACTGCTGGACGGCCTCGGTCGTCACGACGGCCTCGCCGTCGCGTTCCTCGGTCGCGGGCACCGCGTCGATGTCCACGTCGAGTTCCTCGGCCACGCCACGGGTCGCCGGAGTCGCCAGCGTCCGGTCGCGGTCGACCGGCTCGGTCTCCGTCGGGGCCGCCGCGCTCTCCGTCGTCGGCTGACTTCCCTCGACGACGGTCGGCTGTGCGCCACCCAGCGGTTCCTCCGCCTCGGCGATGGCGGCCTCGGCTTCGTCGCCGACAGCCGTCGCGTCGGCATCGGCTGTCTCCCTCTCGGCGGTCGGTTCGGCTTCCTCGGGTTCGTCCGCGTCGGCCTCGGCCGCGGTGTGCACGTCCATCTCCGTGATGCGACCGCCGGGGCCCGACCCGTCGACGGCGGCGAGATCGACGCCGAGTTCGCGGGCCAGTCGCCGGGCGCTGGGCGCGGCGAACACCCGACCGCCCGACTCGCCGTTCGTACTCGGGGCTGCGGGGTCCTCGGCTGTTTCACCGCCCTCCGCTGGCTCGGGTGCCGCCGCCTCGCCGGCCTCCTCGGCGGCCTCACCCTCGACGTTGAACACGATGATGACCTCGCCGACGGGGACCACGTCGCCGGCCTCGGCGCGCAGTTCTTTGACCGTCCCGTTCACCGGCGAGGGGACCTCGACGACGGCCTTGTCGGTCTCGACCTCGGCGACGGGCTGGTCCTCCGAGACGGGATCGCCGGGGCCGACGAGCCACTGGACGATCTCGCCCTCGGCGACGCCCTCGCCCACGTCGGGGAGTTTGAACTCGCGGACCATCCTAGAACTCCACGGTCTCGCGGATGCCGTCCTCGATGCGCGCGGCCTCGGGCAGGTAGTAATCCTCCAGCGCGTACAGCGGGTAGGGCGTGTCGAAGCCCGTCACCCGGTTGATGGGGGCCTCCTGGTAGAGCAGGACGTCCTCCTGGATGGTGGCGATGATCTCCCCCGCGAGGCCGCCCGTCTTGGGGGCCTCGTGGACGACGACCGCGCGCCCGGTCTTCTTGAACGACTCGACGATGGCCGCTTCGTCCATCGGCGAGAGCGTCCGGAGGTCGACCACCTCGCAGTCGATCCCCTCCTCGGCCAGGTTCTCGGCGGCCTCCATCGTCGGCCGAGTCATCGCGCCCCAGGTGAACACGGACACGTCCGTCCCCTCCCGGCGGACCGCGGCCTCGCCCAGCGGCACGGTGTAGGGCTCGTCGGGCACTTCCTCGCGGAACGCCCGGTAGATGAGTTTGGGTTCGAGGAAGATCACCGGGTCCGGATCGCGGATGGCGCTCGCGAGCAGTCCCTTCGTGTCGTAGGGGGTCGAGGGGATGACGACCTTGAGGCCGGCCTCGTGGACGAAGAAGGCCTCCTTGGACTCGGAGTGGTGTTCGGGTGCACGGATGCCGCCACCGTAGGGGGCCCGCACCACGAGCGGGCAGGTAAAGCGCCCCCGGCTTCGGGTGCGCAGGCGTGCGGCGTGGGAAACGATCTGGTCGAACGCGGGGTAGATGAACCCCATGAACTGGATCTCGGTCACCGGGCGGAGGCCGTAGGCGGCCATGCCGACGGCGGTGCCGACGATGCCGGATTCGGCCAGCGGCGTGTCGATCACTCGGTCGTCGCCGAACTCTTCGATGAGGCCCTGCGTGGCCCGGAAGACGCCGCCGTTCTCGCCCACGTCCTCGCCCATCACGAGGACGTCGTCGTCCCGTTGCATCTCGCCGTAGAGGCCGTCCCGAACGGCCTGTACCAGCGTGAGATCCTGTGCCTCAGTCTCGGTGTCGGTTGCCTGACTCATGTTATTCGAGGAGGGCGTCGTCGCCGTGTCGCTCCCTGATGCGATCGAAGTACTCGAGCTGTTGCTGTAAGCGTTGGGGCATCTCCGCGTAGACGTGGGCGAACAGCTCTTCGGGTTCGGGGCGCTCGACCGACTCCGCCGCGTCGATGGCTTCGGCCACCGCATCGGTGTTCGCCTGCTCGATGGCGCTGACGGCTTCGTCGTCCAGCAGGCCGCGCTCCCGGAGGAACGTCTCCAGCCGCGGGATGGAGTCTCTGCGCTTCCACTCCTCGACCTCGTCGTCGTCCCGGTAGACCGAGGGATCGTCGGCGGTGGTGTGGGCCCCGAAGCGGTACTGGACGGCCTCGATCATCGTCGGCCGCAACTCGCCCTCGCCGGGGTCTTTTGCCTTCTCGACGGCATCGCGGGTGACCTGGTAGACGGCCAGCGGGTCCATCCCGTCGACCTGCACGCCCTCGAAGCCGTAGGCGTGGGCCTTCTGGGCCAGCGTCGCGCTCGCGGTCTGACGCTCGCGGGGCACCGAGATCGCCCACTGGTTGTTGTTACAGAAGAAGACGGTGGGTGTGTCGAACACGCCGGCGAAGTTCATGCCCTCGTGGAAGTCGCCCTCGCTGGTCGCGCCGTCCCCGAAGTAACAGAGGAAGGCCTTGCGCTCGCCCTTCAGCTTCGAGGCCCAGGCCGCCCCCGTCGCGTGAGGGACCTGCGTGGCGATGGGGACCGCCATCGTGAACATGTTGATCTCCTCGGGGACGGCGTTGCCACCCTCGTGGCCCATCCAGAACAGCAGGATCCGTTTGAGGGGGACGCCACGGATCAGCGCCGCCCCGGCCTCCCGGTAGCTCGGGAACAGCCAGTCCTCGGCGTCCAGCGCGTGGGCGCTCCCGACCTGCGAGGCCTCCTGGCCCGACAGTGGTGGGTACGTACCCATCCGACCCTGCCGCTGGAGGGACACAGCCCGCTGGTCGAAGTGGCGGGCTAATCTGATCTCACGGTACATTTCGACGAGTTCCTCGTCACCCAGATCCGGCACCGTCGCGCCCTCCCGGACCTGCCCGTCCTCGTCGAGGATCTCGACCCGATCACCCGGGTCACGCTGTAGGGTACTCATACTGACCTCCGACAACACATACCATACACGTCGCGTCGCTCGGTAATAGGCTTTTGCCAAATAGCTTTCGTTACCACGCAATCTTGCCCGCGCGACTCCGCGCTCGGGCGCTCAGGGCTGTGTATTCTGGAACTTTCAGGTGTGGACTGGGTGCAGAAGTGGACGAACGTTTCGCGGCGCGTGCCGGCGCTGGGGCTGGTTCCCGACGACGAACACTAACTACTCGCTCGCTCGCGCCCGCTCGCGCGCCGCGGCCGGGTCCTTGCCATCCAGCACGGCCTCGACGAACAACTCGCCGGCTCGATACGACGACCGGACCATCGGCCCCGAGGCACAGTAGAGAAAGCCCAGTTCCTCCTCGGCGACGCGCTGCCAGGTGTCGAAGGCGTCGGGGTGGACGTACTCGCTCACTTCCAGGTGCGAGCGCGAGGGCTGGAGGTACTGGCCGAGTGTCACCACGTCGACGCCGACCGTCTTGAGGTCCCGCAGGGTCTGGTAGATCTCGTGGTCGTACTCGCCGACACCGAGCATGAGGCTGGTCTTGGTGTAGATGTCCGATTCCCGATCGACCTGCCGGAGGACCGAGAGGGATTGCTCGTAGCCGGCCCGACGGTCCCGGACGGGCCACTGGAGGCGGTCGACGGTCTCGATATTGTGAGCGATCACGTCGGGTTCGGCGTCGACGATCTTCTGGACCAGCTCGGGGTCGCCCTGGAAATCGGGAATTAGACACTCCACCAGGATGCCGGGGTGGCGCTCTTTGATCGCACGGATCGTCTCGGCGAAGTGGCCCGCGCCCTGATCGGGCAGGTCGTCGCGGTCGACGGAGGTGAGGACGACGTAGTCCAGTCCGATCTCGGCGACGGCGTCGGCGACCTGCTGGGGTTCCTCGGGGTCCAGCGGCTCCATCCCGCCAGTCTGCACGTCACAGAAGTTACAGCCCCGCGAACAGCGCTCGCCCATGAGCATGAATGTCGCGGTGCCCGGACCGTCTCTGCCCGACCAGCACTCCCCGAGATTGGGGCAGTTGGCCTCCTCGCAGACGGTGTGGAGGTCGTGCTCGCGCAGGGTCTCTTTGATATCGGTGAAGCGCTCGCCCGACGGGGGCGCCATCTTGAGCCAGTCGGGTTTGCGGGCGCGACTCATTACCAGACAGAAGGGGCCGTCGGGAGAAAAGCCTGGGGTTCCGGGGCCGGTCAGGCTCTGACCCGACAGCGGCAGTGTCGGTCAAACGCGGTACGCTTCGACGTCGAAGTCGGTACCCACGAACGTGCGGCCTCGACCCACTGTCCCGGCGAATCCCCTCGTCGAGAACGAATCGCGGACCTCGCCGGTCCGGTGGTCCCGGGCCTGTGCCTCTCCGCCGTCCTCGACGACGAACGCGGAGTCCAGCGCCACGCTCGGGAACGATTCCAGGCCTTCGTTGCTGTGTTGCCACAGTACGTCCCCCGAAGTCACGTCGAAGGCGTACATCGGCTCCCCCTCGAAGCCGGCGTTGACGAGCGCAGTCTCGTTGGTCGAGACCGCGTCGGCGTTGAGCAAGTCGGCGTCGACCGGTGTCTCCCACCGTTTCTCGCCGGCCGCCAGGTCGACGGCCACGACTCCGTCGTACCCCGGGCCGAGGAGTGTCGACTCGGTCGTGGTCGCGGTCGACGAGAGGCCGACCGAGTCGATACGCCAGGAAGTCGTGCCGTCGGGACCGGACGCCGCGAGGTCGAACCCGTCGTCGACGACGAACTGCCCGTCGTACGCCCCGAGCAGGTGACCGCTCTCGGCGAGCGTCGCGGTCCGGCGTCCACCCGCCTTCTCGTGGACGACGATCCCATCCGGCGTCTTCGCCCCGACGTGATCGCTCGTCGTGAATAGTTGGCTGTAGGCCAGCGTCTCCTGCCCGCCACCATCACGCTCCCACCTGACGCTGCCGTCTCCCGCGTCGATCCGTATCAACTGTCCCGTCGTGTCCATGGCGTAGAGACCGTCCGCGTCGGCAGTCAGCCCGTCCAGGCGCTCGGGTGTCGGGCCCGACCAGCGTTTCGTCCCGTCGGCCAGTCCGAGTGCCGCCAGCCCGCGTTCGTACGTCGTATAGACGGTCTCGTCCTGCATCGCCAACGGAATGTCGACGCCGCCGATCCGGTCGATCCCGAGATCGGCCTTCCACTGGCGCTCGAACCCGACCGGCCGGTCCCCACCGGATCCGGCTGTCCCGGTCGGCGTCCCCGTGCCGGCGTCGCTCTTCCTGCCCTCACGCCCGCCGGAGCCGAGACAGCCGCCGAACAGCGCGGTCCCCACCGTCGCTACGTACGTCCGTCGTCGCATACTACCGACACGTCGCTTGACTAAGGAAAGTGTAGTGCACTTCCTGTCGCCCTGGCGGCCGAGCCACGGTGTCGGCCGCGACGGAAACGCCTATACTCTCGGCACCCCCGGTTGCTGTCGTGCCAGGGAGCGTAGATCACGAGCCGCAGGTGGCCATCGACGAGGTCCTCCCCGAGTTCGCCGACGCCTTTCCGTTCGAGTCGTTCAACCGGATGCAGTCGGAGGCCCTGCCGGCGCTTCTGGAGCGCGACGACAACGTCGTCGTCAGCGCGCCGACCGCCAGCGGCAAGACCGCGATCGCCGAGGTCGCGATCTGCCGGGCCCTCGAGGCCGACGGGACCGCCCTCTTTCTCGCTCCGCTGCGAGCCCTCACCAACGAGAAGGAAAGCGAGTGGGAGCGCTTCGAGGACCTGGGCTACTCGGTGTACGTCGTCACCGGCGAGCGCGACCTGAACCCCAGACGAGCGGAGCGGGCCGACATCCTCGTGATGACCCCGGAGAAGGCCGACTCGGCCACCCGCAAACACGATTCGCCACGTTACGGCTTCGTCACCGACGTGGACTGCTGTATCATCGACGAGGTCCACCTGCTGGACTCGGACCGCCGTGGCTCGGTGCTGGAAGTCACGATTTCGCGACTCCGACGGCTCTGTGACCCCCGCATCGTCGCGCTCTCGGCGACGATGCCCAACGTGGACGACGTGGCCGAGTGGCTCGACGCCCCCGCCGAGACGACCTTCGCCTTCGGCGAGGAGTACCGCCCCGTCCCGCTGGAGGCCGGCGTCAAGACCTACAGCCACGGCGAGAACGCCTTCGCCGACAAGTACCGCCGGCTCTACCGGGCGCTGGATCTGGTGGAACCGCACCTCCGCGAGGACGGTCAGGGACTCGTCTTCGTCTCCTCGCGCCAGGACACGGTACAGGCCGCGAAGAAGACCCGCGACGAGTTGGCCGAGCGGGACGTGCCGATGGGTGCCCGCGGGGACTACGACTTCCATCAGGAAGCCGAACAACTGCAAAACGAGACCCTCCGGAAGTCCGTGCTGGACGGCGTGGGCTTTCACCACGCCGGGCTCTCGAAGGACGACAAGACCCTCGTCGAGCGCTGGTTCCGCGAGGGAACGCTGGGCCTCCTCTTTTCGACCTCGACGCTGGCGTGGGGTGTCAACCTCCCCGCCCGCTGTGTCGTGATCCGGGACACGAAGCTCCACGACCCGCTGGAAGGGGAGGTGGACATGAGCCCGCTGGACGTGCTCCAGATGCTCGGGCGAGCGGGGCGGCCGGGATACGACGATCAGGGCTATGCCTGGGTCGTCTGTGACCGGTCGGACGCCGACAAGTACCGCCAGTTGCTCCGGGACGGCAAAGAGATCGAGTCGCGGCTGGCCACGGACCTGGACGCCCACCTCAACGCCGAGATCGTGCTGGGCACGGTTCGGGACATCGACGACGTACTCGACTGGATCGAGACGACCTTCTACGCCGTGCGGGCCCGGTCGGCGCCCGACCGCTACGATTCGGACGGCCAGTTGCGCGACCGCGTTAGCGACACGCTAGAGCAACTGGTCGACCGCGGGTTCGTCGAGCGCGACGGCCTGTCGCTCTCGCCGACTCGTCTCGGCCGCCTCGCCTCGAAGTTCTACCTGCGGCTGGACACCGCCCGGGAGTTCGCCGACCTGGCGCGCCGGGCCGACGGCGGCGACGGGACCGCGACGGAACTCACGACCGACGACGTGTTGCGGGCGGTCGCGACGGCCGCGGAGTTCGACAGCGCGAGCGCCCGCAAGGACGAACGCGACGCCGTGCGCGCCGTGCTGGGCGACCGCGAGCGCGACCTCGACCCCGGCCCGCGGAAGGTCCTCGCGATTTTGGATTCGAGCATGGACTCGGCCACGCCGGCGGAACTCCGGAGCGACGCGTGGGTGATCCGACAGAACGCGCTCCGCCTGCTCGCGGCGCTCCGGGCCTTCCTCGATCACCTGGGGACCGCCGCCGCGGCCAACCTCGCCGCCCGGGTCGAGGCCCGCATCGAACACGGCGTCAGCGAAGACGCGGTCGGGCTGACCGCGCTCGACGGCGTCGGCTCCGGCCGCGCGTCCCGGCTGGCCACGAAGGGGCTGCAGTCTCCGGCCGACGTGCGCGAGGCTGGCGTGTCGGGGCTCGTCGAGGCCGGCCTCTCCGAGGGCGTCGCGAAACAGGTCGTCGGGAGCGCCCAGTCACTGCCCGACCTCCGGTTCGACTGGGGCGAGTTCCCCGAATCGGTCGCGAGCGGCGGCAACGAGATGTGTGAGGTGACCGTCACCAACCAGGGCGACGGCGCGCGGGCGGGCGTCCGCGTCACCGTCAACGGGCACGAGATGACCACGACCGACGGGTACCTCGGCACGACGACGCTCCCGGTCGGCGTGTTCGGCGGCGACGCCGACACGCTGACCTACACCACCGAAGTCCACTTCCCGGATCTGCCGCTCGCGCCGGTTTCTGCCTCCCGTACGGTCCGCATCGAGTGATCGATTCACCGAAACGGTTGTAGAGCAGCCGATAAAAGTTCTAAATGTCTCTCGACACGTCCTAAAACGTTAGAGCGTCCCACGACCGGAGACAGTCCGCCGGTAAAACGCGACTGAAGAAGGGGAAACTCGCAAAAACGAGGCGAATTCTCGGCAAGCGTCGACCCGTTATATGGAGGTATCCGTCCAAGGAGTGAGTGCAGGGAGACCCCACGATGTCCACGCAATCGACCTCCACGTTCGACGGCTTCGCCGACTGGACCGCCCGCAAAGATGCCGGCCGCAAGCTCCTGGCGCCAGTGCGGTTTCTGGGCTTCTGGAGCGCGGTCGTCCTCCCGCTCGTGTTGTTCCCGATGATGGTCTCGGGACTGGCCGGCGAGTACCTCCCGCTGTTCGCGGCGCTGGTCGTCGCGAACCTCGCCGGCGCGGTCCTGGGCCGGGACTACAACCGCGACTGACGCCGTGGACGCGTGGGCTCGCCTGCCCCACGGTCCCCGAACCCGTCTCCACTGCCCTCCACCCGTCTCCGCCGACGCCGAAGCCGACGGGACCACCCCCACTCCCCCACCCTCCGGATCGGGCCGCCCGCCCGATCCGTCTCTCCCACCGACGCGTCCGGATATTTATGTACCAGACCACGACCAGCCCGGAGTATGCCCGAAGAAACCCGCGTGCTGGCCGGCGAGTGTACCATCCGCGACGACACCGAACCCGACGACCGCCGTGGCGACGTAATCGTCGTCCGCAAGCCCGACGATACCGTGCTGGTTCACGGGGCCGAGGGGTACCAGCCGGTCGCGTGGCTCACCCGCGCCGAGACCGTGACCGCCGCCGACGGCGTCCTCACCGCCACCGACGGCGACCAGTTGCTCCGCGTCGAAATCCACGAGACGTACGCCGACGACGGCTATCCCCTCGCGAACGTCGGGATTCCGGTCGGTGACTGCCCGGACTGTGACGGCCGTCTGGTTCGGGACGACGGGACGGTGACCTGCCTCGACTGCCGGACGGCGTACGGATTCCCGCGGGACGCGACGATACTGACCGAGTCGGCGTGCGACTGTGGGTGCCCGCGGATGCGCGTCCGACGCGGGCGCGCGTTCGAGGTCTGCATCAACAGGGAGTGCGAGTCGCTGGACGAGGCGGTACGGACCGCCTTCGACCGCCAGTGGAACTGTCCGAACTGCGACGGCGACCTCCGGATTCTCCGACGGGGCGGCCTCCTCGCTGGCTGTGAGCACTACCCCGACTGCGAGACTGGGTGGGGCATCCCGACCGGCACCGTCGTCGACGAGTGTGCCTGTGGCCTGCCGGTCTTCGAGACGGCGGGCGGCCAGCGGTGTCTGGACAGCGGCTGTCAAGAGACGGACCGAGCGAAGGCATCCCCGTCGTGACTGTGCCGTCGAGACCGTGGGGGCTTTGTCGCCGCGCGGGCGAGAAGCGGTATGGACGCGACGCTGTCTTCGGGCGTGGTTCGTGCCGGTCGCCAGGCCCGCGAGCAGTTCCACGACGCTCGTGGCTACGGCGACCCCGACGGCGAGGGGGTTCGCCTCGCACCGGTCGAGGCCGCCCACCTGCTCTACCGCGGCGACCTCGATGCAGTCGACGGCATGGGATTTCGGGAATTCCTGGCCTCGGCGGCCTGCCCGGACCTGCACTTTCTCGTGTACAAGGACCTCCGGGACCGGGGCTTCTACCTCTCGCCGACCGGCGTCGACTGGGTCGAGGACTACGGACAGACCGACCTGGTGGTCTACCCGCGCGGAAAGGGGCCCTGGGACGACGAGATCGCCTACCGCGTGCGGGTCGTCAGCGAGCGCGCGACGGTGCCCGCCGCCGACCTGGGCGACGTGGTGCTTGCGGTCGTCGACGAGGAGAGCGAGATCACCTACCTCGAAACCGACCGGCCCGACGTGTCGGGAGCGACCGACTACGGCCCGCCCGGCGACACGCCGGGCTCCCTCTTGGACGACCGCGTACTGGTCTGGGACCCACCTGCCGACCTCTACGAGCGGGGGTTCTACGGCCAGCCGCTGGACCGGGACGGCGAGACCGTCGAGACTCTCCAGCTCTCGCTGGTAGAAGCCGCCTACCTCGTTCGACAGAATGCGCTCGTACTGGCGACCGACGGGGACGACGAGACGGCTGTCCTCGACAGGGGCCGAACCGTCGAAGGCGACCGGTTCGACCGACGACTCCGGGTCTACTCGGCGCTCCGGGAGGCCGGCGTGGTGCCAAAGACCGGCTACAAGTTCGGCGCGGACTTCCGGACCTACGCGGACGTGGAGTCGGTGTCGGAACTCAGCCACTCGGAGTTGCTGGTGCGGGTGGTGCCCGACGGCCACGGGTTCGCGCCGCGGGACCTCGCGCTGGACGTGCGGCTGGCCGGCGGCGTGCGCAAGCGGATGGTGTTCGCGCTCACGGCCGCGGGGATCGAGTGGCTCTCGGCCGAACGGCTGACGCCGTGAGTGGAAACGGTTAAACACCTGCTCGCGGTTACGTTCACCCAAGATGGCCGCTTCCGACGGATGGCGCTGGCGCTGGCAGAACCCTCCGGAAGCGGACAGTCTCGTGACCCCGGCCGCCCGGTGACGGCGGCCGCGGTGGCGTTGCTCCCTTCGCTTTTCGAGTGCCCGACAGACAGACACTGGATACGATACAGATGACACGCGAACCCGACACCGACACGGACGAACCGACCGCGGACGGCGCGGACACTGACGCGACTCGACAGGACCCGCTGCCGGACGGTGGCGCCACTGGCGCCGACGACGTGGCGCTGGACCCGTGGGGCTCCTCCACGGTTTCGGACTACCGCAAACTGTTCGAGGAGTTCGGCATCGAGCAGTTCGAGGAAGTCTTAGACGAGGTGCCCGACCCGCACTACCTGATGCGCCGGGGCGTGATCTTCGGCCACCGCGACTATCGCGCCGTCGCTCGCGCCATGCGAGACGACGACCCCTGGGCCGCCCTCTCGGGGTTCATGCCGACCGGCGATCCCCACATCGGCCACAAGATGGTCTTCGACGAGATCATCTGGCACCAGCAGCAGGGCGGGGACGCCTACGCCCTGATCGCGGATCTGGAGGCCCACAGCGCTCGCGGGCTCTCCTGGGACGAGATCGACGAGCACACGCGCAACTACATCCTGAGCCTGCTCGCGCTGGGGTTCGACCCCGAGGCGGGCGACCTCTATCGACAGTCGACCAACCGCGAAGTCCAGGACCTGGCTTTCGAACTCGGCATCGAGGCGAACTTCTCGGAGTTCCAGGCCATCTACGGCTTCGACGGGGAGACCGACGTGTCCCACATGCAGTCGGTCGTCACCCAGATGGCCGACATCCTCTATCCCCAGCTGGACGAGCCCAAACCCACCGTCATCCCGGTCGGACCGGACCAGGACCCGCACATGCGGTTCGCGCGGGACCTGTCGACCCGGATGCGCTACTTCAAGGTGACAGACGCGTTCGCCAGTTTCGAGTTGACCGACACCGAGCGGGAACTGGTTGCCATCGCCTACGACCACCGCGAGGAGTACGCCGAGGACCTCGACCAGCCCCGGTGTGGCGAGGCCGGCGAGTGGCTGGCCGACTACGAGACGAGCGCCGGCGAGGCCCGCGATGCGGCGGTCGAGAAACTCGACAACGCCGGCAAGGAACCCCTCCGGCCCCGGACCCGTTTCCTCGACCGCAACGCCACCGACGCGGCCTTCGACGCGCTGGTCGAGGAGATCGACGGCGAGAAGCGCCGCTACGAGGCCCACGTCGACGCGTTCGACCTGGATCACGCCGAAGCCGAGGAACTCGCCCGGCAGGTCGAGGTCGACCACGGCGGCTACGGGTTCATCCCACCGTCCTCGATCTACCACCGGTTCATGACGGGGCTGACGGGCGGGAAGATGTCCTCGTCGATCCCGGCGAGTCACATCAGCCTGCTCGACGACCCCGAGGAGGGGTACGACAAGGTGAAGGCGGCGACCACCGGTGGCCGGGAGACGGCCGAGGAACAGCGCGAGAAAGGCGGCAAGGCCGACGAGTGTCCGGTCTACGAACTGTACGCCTACCTGCTGTCGGGCGACGACGACGAGTTCGCCAAGGAGGTCTACGAGGAGTGCGTCGGCGGCGAACGCCTCTGTGGCGGGTGCAAAGAGCAGGCCGCCGAGTTGATGGAGCAGTTCCTGGAGGACCACCAGGAGAAACGCGAGGAGTGGGAAGACAAGCTGGACGAGCTGGACTTCGAGTTCGACTCGGATCGGAAGCGAGCGAGCGGCGACTGACGGGGTAGGCCGTCGTTGCCCCTCACACGCCGTCCAGCGCCGCGACGAGCAACTCCGCGGTCGCCTCGGCGGCCACCTCGCCGCCCTCGGTCGTGATCTCGACCACGTCACCGCCGGTGTCGACGAGGACTCTCGCCGCCTCGCCGCTGCCCTCGATCATCACCTCGGCGGCCTGTCCGCCGACGTCGACGACTGCGTCGGCCCGTTCTTCGGCGATGCTCGCGTCCGGTTGCGTGACTGTCGACACGTCCAGTTCGCCGGCCTCCGGGAGGCTGGTGCCGTCGAGGACGCGCTCGATGGCCGACGGTCCCAGTCCGAAGTCCGCCAGTCCGTCCTGCAGTTCGATGGCCACGTCGGTCAGCGGCGTCGGGTCGGCCAGCGGCACCGCCTCCGACAGCAGGTCGACGACGGTGTCCCGGTTCCGGTCCCGTGAGTCACGATCTCCCATGTGTGACTGTGGCTACAGAATATCGCTTAGGTCTTGCGCTCGCGGGCGACAACGGTACGTTTTTGGCGCCCCATCACAATCGCTCGCACATGGCATCCGAGCCCCACTGCCGGTCGGTCGTGCGCCAGGGAGTCCCGAGAGCGGGGTTCGACTTCTTTTTCGCCGCCTGAGTCCGGCGGAGTTCGGGCGGCGGGGGGACCCGCCGGGCGAACGAAACCGGTCGCACGCGGGACGCGTTTCTAGCGGTGTGACCCGCGAGCCACGAGTGAGAACCGTTAACTGACCGACCCGCGCGGTACGTAACAACGACTACCCACGCATGAAACTGCCACAGGCACAGGTCGCGGTGTTGGAGGCCGCGAGCGCAGACGAGCAACGAACCATCGACCGCATCGCCGAGGCCACCGACCTCAAGCCCGAGACCGCCACGCGCGCGGCCTTCGAACTCGACGACGCGGGCCTGCTGGAGGTGACCGAACGCACCACGAGCGACGTGGAACTGACCGAGGAGGCCGAGCGCTACGTCGAGGCGGGGCTGCCGGAACTCCGACTCTACGAGGCCGCCGTCGAGGCCGGGGCCGACGAGGAACCCGTCGGGATGGGGCAGGTCATCGGCGCGTCCGGGCTGGAAGGCGACGCCGTCGACATCGCGCTGTCGAACTACGCCCGGAAGGGATACGGCGAGATCGACAGCGGCGAGATCGCTGCCGACCCCGAGGCCGACCCCGACGCCGACGACGAGGCGACCGCGCTGGACGCCCTCGCCGAGGGTGCCGGCGCGTACGCTCGCGAGACGGCACTGGAGGATCTGGACAACCGCGGATTGATCGAGCAGACCGAGACCGTGATCCGGTCGGTGACGCTGACCGACGACGGGGTCACCGAGTTGATGGCCGGCATCGAGACGGCCGAGACCGTCGGCCAGGTCACCTCCGAGATGCTCACCAGCGGCGAGTGGGCCGAGGTGGAGTTCGCCGAGTACAACGTCGAGGCCGACGCCGAGCGGGTCGTCCCCGGCCGCAAGCACGCCCTCCGGGAGATGGCCGAACGCGTCACGGACGTGCTGGTGGGGATGGGTTTCCAGGAGATGCAGGGCCCCCACGTCGACGCCGACTTCTGGATCAACGACTGCCTGTTCATGCCCCAGGACCACCCGGCGCGCAACCACTGGGACCGGTTCGCGCTGGAGAGTCCGGAAGCCATCGACGAACTCCCCGAAGACCTCGTCGAGCGCGTCGAGAGCGCCCACCGCGAGGGCGTCGGGCCGGACGGCGAGGGCTACCACTCGCCGTGGGATCTGGACTTCGCCAAGGCGCTGGCCCTGCGGGGTCACACCACCTCGCTCACCGCTCGGCACCTCTCGGGCGAGGCGATGGGCGACCTGGAGCCGCCCCAGCGCTTTTTCTCCATCGAGAAGGCCTACCGCAACGACACGCTGGACGCGACCCACCTGCTGGAGTTCTTCCAGATCGAGGGCTGGGTGATGGCCGAGGACCTCTCGGTGCGTGACCTGATGGGGACGTTCACCGAGTTCTACGAGCAGTTCGGGATCACGGACATCGAGTTCAAGCCCCACTACAACCCCTACACGGAGCCCAGCTTCGAGCTGTTCGGCCGCCACCCGGAGACGGGCGAGATGATCGAGATCGGCAACTCGGGCCTCTTCCGGCCCGAGATGCTGGAACCGCTCGGCGTCGACTGCGACGTGATGGCGTGGGGACTGGCGCTGGAACGGCTGTTCATGCTCGCGACTGGAGCCGAAGACATCCGCGACGTGCACGGGACGCTGGTCGATCTCGAATTCCTGCGGGAAGAGGAGGTGACCTACTGATGCCAACCGTCGAAATCGATCCCGACGAACTCCGCCGCCTGACCGGCCACGACGAGAAAGACGACGCAGCGTTGAGAGAGGACCTGTTCGGCCTCGGCCTCGAATTCGAGGGTGAGACCGACGACGGCGAGTTCGAACTGGAGTTCGCCCCCGACCGACTCGACCGCCTCTCCGTGGAGGGTGTCGCCCGCTCGCTGCGCTACCAGTACGGCGACGACCGCGGGGTGTACGTCCCCAGCACGAACGACGCCGAGTGGACGATTCGCGTCGCGGACGTGCCCGAGGACCGCCCGTACGTGACGGGTGCCATCGTCCGGGGGCTGGACATGGACGACGCGGCCCTCGAATCGCTGATCCAGGTCCAGGAGAAGCTCCACGCGACGATGGGCCGCCAGCGTGCGAAGGGGGCCATCGGCGTCCACGACCTGACCATGCTGAAGGGTGAGACGCTGAAAGAAGACGACGACAGCGCGAAGTCGGTCACCTACACCGGCGTCGACGCGGACGAGGAGACGATGGTGCCCCTCGAAGGCGACCAGGAACTGACACTGCGGGAAGTGCTCGACGTTCACCACATCGGGCAGGAGTACGCCGACCTCGTGGCCGACTACGAGTCGATGCCCGCGATCTACGACGAGATCGGGCTGTTCTCGTTCCCGCCGGTGGTCAACGGCCGCCGGACGGAAGTCTCGGCCGACTCGCGGGACCTGTTCATCGAGATGACCGGCACCGACCAGTGGACGGTCGACAAGATGTTGAACATCGTCTGCTACGCCCTGGACGCCCGGGGCGGGCGAGTCGAGGAAGTCAACGTGGAGTACACCGACGACGCGCCGGTGACGCCCGAGGCAGGGAGCGAACTGCTCCGGCCGGATCTGGTGACCAAGACCAAGACCGTCGTCCACGGCGACATCGAGACCATGCTCGGCGTCGACCTGGACGAACGGGACGTGGTCGACCTGATCGAGCGGGCGGGGATGGACGCCGAACCCACCGAGACCGACGACGGTGCGGCGGCCTACCGGATCGAGGTCCCGCCCTACCGGGTCGACGTCCTCCATCCGGTCGACCTGATCGACGACGTGGGCCGGGCCTACGGGTTCAACGAACTCGAACCGCGCTACCCGGACGTCTCGACGGTCGGTGGGCGACACGAGCGCTCCCGACTGGAAGACGCCGTCCGGGACCGCCTGGTCGGGCAGGGCTTCGAGGATCTGCTCAATTTCCACCTGATCGACGAGGAGCAGAACTACGAGCGGCTGAACGCCCAGCAGGGGTCAGACGTGGTCGGCGGCGGCGAAGCCGTCACCATCGAACAGCCCTACAGCGAGGACTTCACGATGGTGCGGTCGTGGGCACTCCCCTCGATCATGATGGTCCTGGAGAACAACACACACCGCGCGTACCCACAGGACCTCGCGGAGGTCGGGTTCTCGGCCCACGTCGACGAGCGCGAGAACACGAACGTGGCCGAACGCCGGACCGTCGCCGCGGCGCTGTGTCACGCCGGCGCGTCCTACGAGGACGCGAAGGCCGCGCTCAGAACCCTCGTGGACGGGTTCGACGAGGATCTGGAGACGCCCGCCACGGAGCACCCGACTTTCATCTCCGGTCGAACGGCCAGCGTCGTCATCGACGGCGAGGAAGTCGGCGTCGTCGGCGAGGTCCATCCCGAGGTCATCGTCGAGCACGACGTCGAACTGCCGGTGGCGGCGTTCGAGTTCGATCTGAACGCACTCCGATAAGCACCACGAACCTGGGGAGAACTGCCGGGTGGCTCACTGCGTTCGTTCGCGTCCGGTGCCTTCGTGAGTGACCGCAGGGAACGAACGCTCGAGAGGCACAGAGCGTCTTTCGGTGAACCACCTCGCTCCCGACGGTCGCTCGGTGGACGCTCGGACTCGGTCCAGGACCGAACGGAACGAGGTCGCGGGTTTCGGTCCGTTCTTTCGTCGCTATCGGTCGACGGACGACGGGCGTGCGCTCCCGCCGCTGGCGCGGACTTCGCCGGTGATCTCGAAGCGCGCGCCGCCCGTCTCGCTCTCGGTGACGGCGATCTCCCAGCCGTGGGCTTCGACGATGGTGCGGACGATCGCGAGGCCGAAGCCGGTGCCCTCTGGGTCGGAGCTGAAACCCTGTTCGAGGACCTGTCCGCGGTGGCCGGGCTCGATACCAGGGCCGTCGTCGTCGACGAAAAAGCCGGCCTCGCACTCGCCGACGGTGACGGTCACGTCGGGGCCGGCGTGTTCGACCGCATTGCGAAAGAAGTTCTCGAACACCTGGAGGAGGCGACTCCGGGACCCGTCGACGGCCGCGTCGGCCGGGACGTCGAGAGTGGCGTCCCTCGTGTCGACGTTCCCCCAGGCCTCTCGCGCGACCGTCGCGAGGTCGAGGGGCTCGGTGTCGTCGATGGTCTTGCCGAGGCGAGCGAAGGTCAACACGTCGTCGACGATGGCCTCCATCCGGTCGAGCGCCTGTTGGGCTTCCTCGAGATGTTCCCGGTCGTCGCCGGCGTCGATCAACTGGAGCCGGCCGCTGGCGACGTTCATCGGGTTGCGCAGGTCGTGGGAGACGATGCCGGCGAAATCCTCGAGCTGGTCGTTCTGTCGTTCGAGTTCGTCGGTCCGCTGTTCGAGCTTCCGTTTCCGTCGCTCGCGGTCTGTCACGTCGTGGATCAACGCGACGTATCCCTGCATCTCATCGTCCTCGGTGAGCGCGCTGACGAGGACGTCGAAACACCGTGGATCGCCGCCGTCGGATTCGATCCAGAGCCCGGTGTAGCGACCGTTGACCACTTTGCTGGGGTCGACGGTCATGAACTCGGGCGGGCCGTCGGCGAACAGGTCCCGCGGGATCACCGCTTCGAGGTCCTTCCCGACGACGCGGCTGTCGGCCTGTCCGACCATCCGTTTGCCGAGCGGGTTCGTGTCGACGATGCGGCCCTGGTGGTCGACCACGAGGAAGCCAGTCCCCATCTCCTCGATGGCCTGGTCACGCGCCAGCGGCGTGAGGTTCTTCGAGTGACGGCCGACCGTCGCCAGGAGGCGCTGGAGCGGCAGGAACGACAGGGTCCGGTAGCTGACCGTCACCACGAGCGAGAGGGTGCCGAAGAACAGGAACCCGAGCGGGGTGAGCGTGTAGTACGGCGTCGGGCTCAGTCCGAGGACGGTCACGAGATGCGTGGCGTGTAATACGCCGAGCAAGGCCAGCAGGAAGAACGTGCGCTTGCGAAAGACGTTACGCGACCGCAGGAACATCTTGTAGAGGAGGAATTCGCTGAGAAAGAGCAGGGCGTTGCCGAACGCGTAGTGGACGGTCATGAGATCGTACCCGAAGGCCCCGAACGCCTCGCCCCGGCCGAGCGCGAGCGTCACCTCCGGCGAGACGAGTTCGTGGCCCACCAGCACCAGGGCGATCACGACGAGCGGTTCGAGGAGGACCAGCGTCTTCAGGGGCCTGCCGACGCCGTCGGAGCGGCCCGTGTACGCGAGGGTAAAAAGCAGGAACAGCGAGGGGATGGCGATGGCGCCTGCCATGGTGATGCGGTTGCCCAGCAGTCGCATCTCCAGGGCCGTCGTCGAGACGACGATCACCTGGCCGGCCGCCCAGAGCGCGATCGCGAACGCCGCCAGCGAGAGCCACGTCGCACCGCCTTTCGGTCGCTCGCGCCAGACGACGGCCGTGACCGCGACCCCGAGTAGCGCCGACAGTAGCAACAGGAGCGTGTACGGCGTCACCTCCCAGGGCATACGGGGACGTGACTGCCGGGGGGGATAAACCTCTCTTCCGTGTTATCTCGCCTGATACTGGTTCAGTCGACGACGGCCCGTACGTCCCGGTCGCTGGCGAGGCTCTCGCCGGTGATGTCGACTCGTGCACCGCCCGTCTCGCTCTCGGTGACGGCGATCCCCCAGCCGTGGGCCTCGACGATGGTCTCGATGATCGCGAGCCCGAAGCCCGTGCCGTCCTCGTTCGTAGTGAACCCCTCGTCGAAGACCTCTTCGCGCTCGGATTCGAGGATGCCGGGCCCGTCGTCGGCGACGAAGAAGCCGCCGCCATCCTCGAGCGTGCCGACGGTGACGGCAACCTCGGGACCGCCGTGTTCCACGGCATTGCGAAAGAGGTTCTCGAACAGCTGGCGAAGACGGCTCGGGTCGCCGTCGACGGCCGTATCGACGGCGACGGTGAGGGTCGCGTCTCTCGTGTCGACGGTGTCCCAGGCCTCGGTCGCGACCGCGTGGAGTTCGACGCGCTGGGTGTCGCTGACCGACTGGCCGCTGCGCGCGAGTGTCAGCACGTCGTCGATGCTCTCGCGCACTCGGTCTATAGTGGCCCTGGTGGGCCCGACGTGTTCGCTGCCGATCTCGCGCTCGAGCAGTTCGAGGCGGCCGTCGGCGACGGTCAGTGGATTCCGACGGTCGTGGGAGACGATGCCGGCGAAGTCCTCGAGCTGTTCGTTCTGTCGTTTGAGCTCCCTGTTCTGTTCCTTGAGCTTCCGCTTTCTTCGCTCGCGGTCGGTCACGTCGTGGATCAACGCGACCGATCCCGACCCCGCGTCCTCGCCCAGGTTCGAGACGAGGACGTCGAAACAGCGCTGTTCGCCCGCCGGCGTCTCGACCCAGATACCCGAGTACCGGCCGCTCGTATCGTTACCTCTCCGATCGCCGTCGAAAAAGGCCGGCGTCCCCTCGACGAATATCCCCGGTGGGACGACCGTCGAGCCCTCTTTGCCGACGACGCGTTCCTCCTCGCGTGCGAGGATGCGCTCGCCCATCGGGTCGATGCCGACGATGCGGCCGGCGTGGTCGATCACTACGAACCCGGTCGCCATCTCCTCGATGGCGCGCTCCCGTGCGATGGGCGTGAGATGCTTCGAGTGGCGGCTGAACGGCCGTAGTAGCCGCTGGAGCGGGAGGAACTCGAAGCTCCGGTAGCTCACCAGCGCCAGCAACGAGAGCGCGCCGAACAGCAGGAAGCCAAGCGGCGTCAGCGTCTGATACGGCGTCGGGCTCAGACCCGCCACGCTCAGGAACTGACAGGCGTGGAGGAAGACGATCAGCGCGAGCAAAAAGAAGGTGCGCTCGCGACAGACGTTGCGCGAGCTCAGAAACATCCTGTAGAGGAGGAACTCGCTGACGAACAGCAGTGCGTAGCCGTACGCGTGCCGGGCGATCAGCAACGGACCGTACTTGACGAACAGCGCCGCGCCCTGCGCACCGGCCACGAGGGTTCCCTCGGCGAGCACGAGGGGACTGCCCGCGAGTGCCAGTCCGCTCAGGACGGTCGGCTCCGCCAGCAACACGGCGAGCAGGGGCACACTGACGCGGTCACCGTGCCCGGTGTACCCGAGCGAGAACAGGAGCCACAGCGTCGGCGTGAACAACATCCCGGCGACGGTCAGGCCGCTCCCCAGCAGGCGGACCGACTGCGTCCCACTGGAGACGACGGCGACGGCGACGGCCGCCAGGGACAGCCACGTCGACCCGGCCTTGGGCCGCTCGCGTCAGACGGCGGCGGCGACGACGAGCCCCAGCACTCCCGAAACCGCGAGTGGGACCGTCAACCCCGATAGATGGCAGGTCACTGATTCGTCTAGAGACGAACGATCCGTTGAAAATTCCCGCCGGTTACCGTGGCCGATACGGGTTCAGTCCAGATCCGCACCGACGGCCTCGGACACAGAGTCGAACCCGTCGCGTTCGAGCAGGTCGAGCAGGCCGCGGTTGATGTCGCGGGCGATCCCCGGCCCACGGTAGACCAGGCCGGTGTACAGTTGGACCACGCTCGCGCCCGCGCGGATCTTCCGGTAGGCGTCCTCGGCGGTCGCCACGCCGCCGACGCCGACGACCGGGGCGTCGGTGCGTTCGGCGACGAACCGGACCAGCTCCGTCGCCCGGCGCTCGATGGGCTTCCCGGAGAGGCCGCCCGTCTCGGCGCGGTTCGGACTGCGCAACGAGGCGGGTCTGTCCGTCGTCGTGTTCGTGGCGACGACGCCGTCGAGATCGAGCTCGTCGACCAGATCGAGGGCGTCCTCGACGGCCGGTTCGGGTAGGTCCGGCGAGAGCTTCACCAGCAGGGGTGAGGCCCCGGCGTCCCGGAGTTCGCCGAGAATCGCCGCCATCGAGTCGCGGTTCTGGAGTTCGGCGAAGCCCTGGGAGTTGGGACAGGAGACGTTGACGACGAAGAAGTCACCGCCACCCGCGACCTGTTCGTAGGTCTCGCGGTAGTCGGCCGGCGCGTCCTCGGGGGCGACGTGCTCGGACTTGGCGACGTTGACGCCGACGGGAACGGGGGCGTCGGTGGCCGCCAGTCGATCGCCGACGACGGCCGCGCCGTGGTTGTTGAGCCCCATGCGGTTGACGAGCGCCTCGTCCTCGCGGAGGCGGAACATCCGTGGGCGTGGATTGCCGGCCTGGGGGACGGCCGTGACGCCGCCGACCTCGACGAAGCCAAAGCCCAGCGCCGCGAGTGCGCCGGGGATCTCGGCGTTCTTGTCGAAGCCGGCCGCGACGCCCACGGGGTTGGGGAACGTCTGGTCGAACGCCTCGACGGTCAGCCGATCGTCCTCGACGGTGTAGTACCGGGCCATGACGTCGGTGATGGGGGTGCCGTTGACGACGTCGAGCAGGTTGTGGACGCTCCGGTGGGCAGCTTCGGCCGGGAGTCTGAACAACAGCGGTTTTGCGAGTTCGTAGATCACACTCTCTCCTCGTGGGTTGGTGGTCGGCGATGGCTCGGTACGTCCGCGGCGTTAGAACTCGTGTTCGACGTCCTCCGGGTCGGCCTTCTGGATGATGATCTTGTTGTCCCGTACCCGAACGAACACCTCGTCGCCGATCTCCATACCGGCGACCGCCAACTCGTCCTCGTGCAGGTTGATGTGGACGTTGTGGTACTCGCCATCCTCGTCCTTGGCGCCACTCGGACTCAGCTTCTTTTTTCGCACCATCGCGCTATCGTACGTCGTGGTTCGCCGTAGGAGTTACTTAAGCTTACCGTGCGAGGTCGGCCTCTCGCCCGGGGCACTGGCGTCGAACCGTCCGGATGGGAGCGCTTTCGACCGCGCCCGCGCGCCAGCACGCTCGAAATCCGCCCGATACCGGCGGATTCTCGCCTAAACCGTCGACCGGTTTATCGGATAGTATATAAATTCACCGCCGGACGGCGGGGGGATCCGGGGGTATATTTATGGTGGGTCATGTGCTGAATTGACACGGAGAGGCGAAAACCATGGCACGTGACCAAGATAAGCGTAACTTCGCGCTTCGAGAAACGAACGGAGACGAGTCCAGCGTCTTCTCCGGTGGCACACCCCGGCAGGCAGCACTGAAGGCAGCCCGGCGGCTCGATCCGGCGAGCAGTGAGTCCGCCGCCGATCGAACGGAGCTTCGGCTCCGCGAGAAGGGAACGCACAAGGTGCACATCTACGAGGGATGGGCCTGGGAGGAAGGCGCGCCGGACGACAAACCCGACTGGATGCCCGACGAGATCACCAAAGGCAACGTCGAGAAACAAGGTGTCGAACACCTCGAAGAGATCTGAGTACGCGGCTTCGACGGGAGGTTTCTTTGATGATCGCTTCTCGCACACGCACACGGGCACGTACCCACAAACATAACACCGTCTCGCTGCAACCCTCGACTGCGTGGAAACACCCGGCCAGACCGAACGCACCACGCGCGGGATGACCGGCCGGCCTCCGCCCACGCGATAGTTCCTGCCGCGTCGGTCACCACAATCTACTAGAATCCATACACATACGAAAACCGTCAGTCGGTCGAGCGCGCGCGAGCAATTCCCATGGAATCGCCTGCCGTATCGGCTCCGGTTCGACGGGCTTAAGTAAATCACCCCCATCGGAAGAAATACGAAGGCGGGGCGGTGGGACGGACCCCACTGCCCGGCGGTCTGCATCGATCCCCTTAAGTCTACGAGGGGGATCTTCGCAAACACACACGGCCTTCCCGGATGCGGATTCCGGGCGAGCCTGATCCGATGCCCTTAAGTGGAACAGGGCACTCGGAAGGAATGCAGACACGGCCGGTCCGGGGCCGACATCGCCCGGCAGCGGTCCGAACGAATATCGACACCCTTATACGGTGTCCTGATGTACAGTTAGGTCCGCAATGAATGAGGATTCCACCCCTGCGGTCCGCCGTATAGATGGGATCTGATGTTAGCCCTGGCAGTTCGGTGACACTCGGTCGGTCCGTGTGTCGTCGAACGTGTTATACCTTCGATAGTCACACTCTTTCGAGAGTGTGTCCCGCCTATCCCTCCTGGCTTCGGCCAGGAGACATTCCGGTTGATCCTGCCGGAGGCCATTGCTATCGGAGTCCGATTTAGCCATGC